>NZ_PGEL01000017.1 GCF_002896715.1 Agrobacterium bohemicum | reverse complement strand
GCCGCAAATGGTTATGGGCACTGAGAACAGATCAAGCCACGGGCAGGCGCTGCCGCGTGAACGGCGAAGCGTGCGTGCAAGGAAGCCACCCCTATGACCGATATTAACATTGTGCATCCGCCTCAAATTTTGCTAGCAGAGGCCAACCGAAANTCCATGACACCGGAAANTAGATATGCCTGATCTTCTGCTTGAACTCCGCTCCGAAGAAATTCCCGCGCGCATGCAGCGGAAAGCGGCTGGTGATCTGAAGAAACTCGTCACCGATGCGCTGGTGGAACGAGGGCTGACCTATGAGGGCGCGCGCGAATACTGGACGCCGCGCCGTCTGACCTTGGATATTCGCGGCCTCAATGCGCGCTCTGCCGATGTGCGCGAAGAGAAGAAAGGCCCACGTACCGATGCCAACGAAAAGGCCATCGAAGGCTTTTTGCGCGGCGCAGGCCTCAGCGATATTTCGCAGGCACAGATCGTCTCCGACCCGAAGAAGGGCGATTTCTACATCGCCATCGTCAACAAGCCCGGTCGTGCGGCGGAAGACATTATTGCAGAGGTGATGCCCGGAATCATCAGGGGCTTCGCATGGCCTAAATCCATGCGCTCCGGCCCGGCTTCCATGCCGAAAGGTTCGAGCTATGGCGGCATCGAGGGCAAGGGGTCTGAAAGCCTGCGCTGGGTGCGCCCGCTGCAATCCATCGTCTGCCTGTTCGGTCCCGAACATGATGAAACGAAAGTCATCCCCTTCGAGATCGACGGCATTGTGGCCGGAAACATCACCTATGGCCACCGCTTCCACGCGCCAGAGGCCATCACCGTGCGCCGGTTCGAGGATTATTCCGCCAATCTGGAAAAGGCCAAGGTCATTCTGGATGCCGAGCGCCGCAAGGACATCATCCTGCATGACGCCAAGGATCTGGCTTTCGCAAACGGTCTGGACCTTGTCGAAGATGAAGGCCTGCTGGAAGAGGTCTGCGGCCTCGTGGAATGGCCGCAGGTGCTGATCGGCACCTTCGAGGAAGATTACCTCGAAATCCCAGCCGAAATCATCCGCCTCACCATCAAGACCAACCAGAAGTGTTTCGTCACCCGCCCGCAAGGCGCGACCGAAGGCCTGTCGAACCGTTTCATTCTGGTTTCCAACATTGAAGCCAAGGATGGCGGCAAGGAAATCATGCACGGCAACGGCAAGGTCGTACGCGCCCGCCTGTCGGACGCCAAGCACTTCTGGACCCGCGACCAGGGTGATCTGCCGGACCTTGATACACTCAAGGACTCCGCTGCGAAATTCGACCTCGACCTGAAAAANCCGCTGGACCAGCGCATGGCCAAGCTCGATGCGCTGAACGTGACCTTCCACGCCAAGCTCGGCACGCAAGGCGAACGCGTGGAGCGCATCCGTGCATTGGCTACCGAGATCGCCCAGGTCACGGGTGCCGATGTCGCGCTGGTGGACCGCGCCGTGGTTCTCGCCAAGGCCGATCTGCGCACCGAGGCCGTCGGTGAATTCCCCGAACTGCAGGGCCTGATGGGCCGCAAATATGCGGCACTTCAAGGCGAAAACGAAAGCGTAGCCGCTGCCATCGAAGACCATTGGAAGCCCAATGGCCCCTCCGACCGTCTGCCGCAAGATAAGGTTGGTCTGACCGTCGCACTCGCCGACAAGCTCGACACCCTAGTGTGCTTCTGGGCCATCGACGAAAAGCCGACAGGTTCGAAAGACCCGTTTGCGCTTCGCCGCGCGGCATTGGGTGTTGTGCGGATGATTTTGGAGCGGAATGTTCGGGCTTCGCTGCGCGAAATCGTTTTGTTTGCACTAACTCGTGTTGAAGACCATATGCGCGATGCCGAAAGTGATGCAGATTTTGAAGCGGCCTCACGTTTGGATGCGGCGGGCGATTCTGAGGCTTTAGAGCGAGTAATAGAGAGAACTTACCTGTCTCGTCTTGATGGCAGCGTTGTCAGCCGAGACCTCCTCTCCTTCTTCCACGACCGCCTCAAAGTCTACCTCCGCGATCTCGGCGCGCGCTACGATCTCATCGAAGCCGTGCTCACGCCCGAATCCGACGATCTCCTGATGGTTGCTCGCCGCGTCGAAGCGCTGACGGCTTTCGTGACGGATCAGGATGGCATCAACCTTTTGGCTGGCACCAAGCGCGCCACCCAGCTTCTGGCTGCGGAAGAAAAGAAGGGTACCGTGGTGGCGAACAGCGTTTCGGAAGAGCTGCTGAAGCTCGATGCCGAAAAGGCGCTTTACGCCGCGATCAAGACCGCCTCTGCCGATGCCGCCAAGGCGGTCGAGGCGGAAGACTTCCGCTCCGCCATGCAGGCGCTCTCCACCCTTCGTGCGCCCGTTGACAAGTTCTTCGAAGACGTCCTCGTCAATGACGAAGACAACGCCATCCGCGCCAACCGTCTGGCCTTGCTCAAGGCCATCCGCGAAGCCACGGGAACGGTTGCGGATTTCTCGAAGATCAGCGGATGAAGTGACAGGGGGTGTCGCACACACCCTCAAACAAAAAACGCCGGAGATGTCTCCCCGGCGTTCTCAACTCCATGATGATGTGAGCGAAGCCTAGCTCGCCCGGCGCATCTGCTGTGCCATGCCGTGCAGGCTGCCATTCTGGGAGCCGGAGACGCGGAATGTGCGGATGAGGTCGAGCAGTTCTTCGGTATCCACGGACAGCGATTCCGCCGATGCCGTGGTTTCTTCCGCCATCGCCGCATTGTGCTGTGTCGCCAGATCCAGCTGGTTCAGCGACGACGAGATGGAGCGCAAGGTCGTGTCCTGCTCGGACGCCGAATGGGCGATCTTGCCGACGATGTCGTTTGCCGATTTGATCTGGCCGGAAATGCGCTTCAGCGCTTCGCCTGCCTCGCCAACCAGACGAACCCCGTTCTGCACCTGACCCGAAGAACGGGCGATCTGGTCCTTGATTTCCTTGGCGGCAGCGGCAGACCGCTGAGCCAGTTCGCGTACTTCCTGGGCCACCACGGCAAAGCCCTTGCCGGATTCCCCGGCGCGTGCGGCCTCCACACCGGCATTCAGCGCCAGAAGGTTGGTCTGGAAGGCAATTTCATCGATGACGCCGATGATCTTTGAAATTTCCGCAGAGGACTGCTCGATGCCGGTCATGGCGCCAATGGCTTCTTCCACCACACGGTCGCTGCGGGTCGCTTCGGTGCTGACCGCACTGACGCGCTTTGCCGCCTCAAGAGCGCCGTCCGCCGTCTGGCGTACGGCAACGGTCAGCTCGTCCAGCGCGGCAGACGTCTCTTCCAGATTGGCGGCCTGACGCTCCGTGCGTTGCGACAACTCGCTGGAAGCCTTGCGGATTTCATCCTTGGAGCCACCAATATCGATGCCCTTGGAATTGACACGGGCCATTGCGGCATCGAGATGCGCAAGCGCCTCGTTGAAATTGTCGCGCAGATCGGCGTAGCGAGTGCCAAGATCGCTGCAACGCACCGTCAGGTCGCCCTGCGCCAGCTTTTCCAGCGCTTCACCGATCGTGGCGACGACACGGGCCTGAAGGTCTGCCTCGTCACGCTGCATATCGAGATTGGTCTGGCGTTCGCCGTCCAACTGGTTCTGTTGCTCTTCCTGGCGGCGCTGCATGTCGTGGCGCTCGCGCACCTTGTGCTGAAGCGCTTCCGTAGCCTTGGCCATCAGGCCGACTTCGTTTCTCATGTCGGTATGCGGAATAGCCATCGCAACGTTCTCGTTGGCCACTTCGCCGAGTGCATTGTGAATCTCGCTCAGCGGTTTGGTGATGCCGCGAATGATGACGATAGCAGCTGCGATTGCGAAAATGAGAATGCCAAAGCCGATGCTGATCGCCTTCCAGATTGCGTTGTTCACTTCGGCTTCAAGGTCGTCCATATAGAGGCCGGTATTGATGATGACGCCCCAGGGCTTATACTCGGCCGCATAAGCGGTCTTGCGGAAAAATGCGTCCTTGTCCGCACCTGGTTTGCTGGCCATGAAGTCGACGCGTCCGCCGCCCTTCATTGCCAGATCGACCAGCTTTTCGCGGTAGAGATTGCCAGTCGGGTCTGGCTTGCCCTTGAAATTCTGACCGACACGCTTGGTGTCGTAGTGGAACAACATGTTGATGTCGCGGTCATAGGCGAAGAAGTAGCCGTCCGGCTCGTAGCGCAGGGAAACCAACAGGTCGAATGCCTGCTTGCGGGCTTCGTCCATCGTCAATTGACCAGCTTTTGCCTTGTCATCGTAAAGTTTCAGAACGGAAATCGCTGTTTCGGTCTCGGTGCGCAGCATCTCGTAACGCTGCTGATAAATCGTTTCGGACGATGACCGGATCTGGAAAAATGTGGCCATGGAAAAGGCAAGGACAAGACCTCCAACGAGGAGGGCAAGCTGCGTGGAAATCTTGAGACGCTTCATAAAGGACCTGCGAACTGCATCAACTAACCGCTGTCAACATCCTCCCGGGAATGCCTCGCATGACAGCAGGCGGTGCTCCGCCAATGCTTGATCGCATCTCGGGAAAATTAGCAGGTGTTTATTAAAAAACGGTACGTCTCTTAAAAGTTGAAGAATATAATGAAAAANTGCATCACAGGGCTGGTCGCAGAGGCACCCCTGCAAGCTGTGGTTCGTTCTGAGGTCCATCAGAATTTGGCGTTACCGGTGACACAGCGGAGGTCTTAACAGCATCAGTGCCTGGCAATGTGTTTTCTGCCGTGCTTGGGATCGATGGTTCTTGAGGCAGCCATACGGCGTTTGAACTCACGAACGTAACGGGCGACCCGCCAAGCCACGCTTCCGTGCGTTGGATTTGTTTTTNCCCATTCACCTCGCGAATGGAAATGTCCTGCGTACCAGCAGCCAAAGATGGGGTGGTTTGTTGCAGCTTTGCTTTTCCTTTAAGCGGCGGGCATGCCGCGCAGGAAACCGGGACGATACTGTCGTTTCCGGTGCGATTTCCTCGGACAACATCAATGGATGAGGCCATGGCGGAACCACTTGCGAGCACAATCGCCACTGTCAGCAAAGTCCTGCCCATGAAAACACCCGTTCCGTCGCTTGAATACAGGTGCGATTTTACTGCGACTTCCTTTCCATAGCGTCAGTAATTTTGGTAAATATTGAGCGAAGTCCGCAGTTTGTTTACCTTGCTTTTTCGCGTGCTACGGCCTGCCAGCCAATATCGCTGCGGCTGAAGCCATTGTCCCACTTCACCTCGGCAGCCATGGCATAGGCGCGGCTTTGCGCTTCCGTCACGGTTGCGCCGAAGGCAGTCACGTTCAGCACACGCCCGCCGGTGGCGACCAGCTTACCGTCTTTCAGCGCTGTGCCGGCATGAAACACCTTGGCGTCCTCACGGGCATCGGGAATATGGGCAATCGGCGTGTTTTTCTCATAGGAAGCAGGATAGCCCTTGGAGGCCAGAACGACGGTCAGCGCCGCATCGTCACGCCACTCCGCCGTCACCTGATCCAGCGTGCCGGTGGCCGTGGCATAGAGGATGGGCAGCAGGTCGCTTTTCAGCCGCATCATCAGCACCTGGCATTCGGGATCACCGAAGCGGACATTGTATTCGATCAGCTCCGGGCCTTTTTTCGTGATCATCAGGCCTGCGAAAAACACGCCGGAAAACGGATTGCCGTCCTTGGCCATGCCCTTGATCGTCGGCTCGATGATCTCTTTCATCGTCCGTTCGACCATATCAGGCGTCATGACCGGGNCAGGGGAGTAAGCACCCATGCCGCCGGTGTTGGGGCCGGTGTCGCCATCGCCCACGCGCTTGTGGTCCTGCGCGGTGGCCAGCGCTAACGCGGTTTTGCCATCGGAAAGGCAGAAGAAGCTCGCTTCCTCACCATCGAGAAACGCTTCCACCACGACTTCCGCACCCGCAGCGCCAAAAGCGCCATCGAAACAATCGTCGATGGCCGACAGCGCTTCGGCTTCGGTCATAGCGACGGTAACGCCTTTACCGGCTGCCAGACCATCCGCCTTGATGACGATGGGGGCGCCCTGTTCGCGGACATAAGCCTTGGCCGGTTCTGCTGACCTGAAGCGTTGGTAAGCCCCTGTTGGAATGTCATAACGGGCGCAGAGGTCCTTGGTAAAACCCTTGGAGCCCTCCAACTGCGCTGCCGCCTTGGAAGGGCCGAAGGTGGCGATGCCAGCTGCATGCAGGTCATCCGCCAAACCTGCCACCAGCGGTGCTTCCGGGCCGACGATGACGAAGTCGATGGCGTTTTCTTTCGTGAAGGCAATGACGGCATCGTGGTTTNCGACATCAAGCGTCACAAGCGTAGCGTGGTCTGCAATGCCGGGATTGCCGGGGGCGGCAAAAAGCTGGGTGAGGCGAGGGGACTGGGCGATTTTCCACGCCAGCGCATGTTCGCGCCCGCCGGAACCGATCAACAGAACTTTCATGGTCAATACCCCTGTCATCTCGCAGTTTACCTTGTTGTTGGGGCGTTAAGGGCCGGGGCGGGAAAGGTCAAGCTCAGCACATGCTTTTCTGTGGAATCGCGGAAGCTTCTTGTTGTCATGCCATAATCAGCATCTATGTTCGGGCAGATTTGAAAACAGCCAGAGAACCATATGTCCGCAGATAATGCCCGCCTTGCTCCCCTGATCGCTTCCGAAATCAACGCCCGCGCCGAGCAGGTGACGGCGGCGATTGCGCTGCTGGATGAGGGCGCAACCGTCCCCTTCATCTCCCGCTACCGTAAGGAGGTGACCGGTGGTCTTGATGACACCCAGCTTCGCACGCTGGCGGAGCGGCTGTCCTATCTGCGCGAACTCAATGCCCGTCGTGCTTCAATCACCGAATCCATCAACGGTCAGGGCAAGATGACCGATGACCTGCTGCGCAAGATCGTCTCGGCCACGACGAAAGCGGAACTGGAAGACCTCTATCTTCCATACAAGCCCAAGCGCCGCACCCGCGCCGAGATTGCCCGCGAGCGCGGTCTTGGACCGCTGGCGCAGGCTATCTGGGACAACCGCAGCGCTGATCCGACGACGCTGGCGCAGTCCTATGTGCAGGGCGAGGTGGCAGACGTGAAGGCAGCACTCGAGGGCGCGCGCGATATCGTGGCCGAAACCATGACTGAGAATGCCGATCTGCTGGGCCGTCTGCGCGATTACATGCGCCGCAACGCCACCTTCCGCGCCAAGGTGGTGGAAGGAAAGCAGGCAGCGGGCGAAAAATTTTCCGACTATTTCGACCATTCCGAAAANTGGGCGACGGTGCCGGGCCACCGTGCCTTGGCCATGCTGCGTGGTTGGAACGAGGAAGTTCTGACGCTGACCATCGATGTCGATGCGGATGATCCATCACCGGTCAAACCGGCGCAGCGCACCATCGCCAACGCCTTCGATATCCGCAGTGGCGGTCCGGCGGATGCGTGGTTGATGGAAGTCGCGGGCTGGACGTGGCGCGTGAAGCTCTCCATGTCGCTGTCGCTCGATCTGATGCGCGAATTGCGTGAGCGTTCGGAAGAAGAGGCAATCCACGTCTTTGCTCGCAACCTCAAGGATCTGCTGTTGGCGGCACCTGCCGGTTCCCGCGCCACCATGGGTCTCGATCCCGGCATTCGCACCGGCGTCAAGGTGGCGATCATCGATGGCACCGGCAAATTGCTGGAAACGACCACGGTCTATCCCTTCCCGCCGAAAAACGACATTCGCGGCACGCAGGCAGAGCTTGCAAGCCTCATCAAGAAACACAATGTCGAGCTGATTTCCATCGGCAACGGCACCGGGAGCCGCGAAACGGAACGACTGGTGGCAGACATGCTGGGGCAACTGACCGGCGCAAAGCCCACGAAGGTCATCGTGTCGGAAGCGGGAGCGTCGATCTATTCCGCTTCAGCGAGTGCTGCTGCAGAGTTCCCCAATCTCGACGTAACCTTGCGTGGCGCGGTTTCCATCGCCCGTCGTCTGCAAGACCCGCTTGCGGAACTGGTGAAGATTGAGCCGAAGTCCATCGGCGTCGGCCAATACCAGCACGATGTCGATCAGGGCAAGCTGTCTCGCTCGCTGGATGCTGTCGTGGAAGACGCGGTGAACGCGGTGGGTGTCGATCTCAACACGGCATCCGCTCCGCTTCTGTCGCGGGTTTCCGGCCTTGGCGCATCGATTGCGGACGCCATCGTGCTGCATCGCGACCAGACTGGACCGTTCGCAAGCCGCAAGGAACTGCTGAAAGTGCCGCGCTTGGGGCAGCGCACATTTGAACAATGCGCAGGCTTTTTGCGCATTCCCAACGGTAAGGAGCCGCTGGATTCGTCCTCTGTTCATCCCGAAGCTTACGGCGTTGCCAAAAAGATCGTCGCTGCCTGCGGTCGCGATCTGCGCTCTGTCATGGGCGATAGTGCTGCGCTGAAATCGCTGGACCCGAAACAATTCATCGATGAGCAGTTCGGCCTGCCGACCGTGAAAGACATTATTGCCGAACTGGAAAAGCCGGGCCGCGACCCACGCCCGAGCTTTAAGACCGCGACATTTGCCGATGGCGTCGATGAAATCACCGACCTGAAACCCGGTATGTTGCTGGAAGGCACAGTCACCAACGTTGCCGCCTTCGGCGCTTTCGTGGATATCGGCGTGCATCAGGATGGCCTTGTCCACGTCTCGCAGCTTGCAGACCGCTTCATCAAGGACCCGCACGAGGTGGTCAAAGCCGGTGACGTGGTAAAGGTGCGCGTGGTGGAAGTCGACGTGAAGCGCAAACGCATCGGCCTCACCATGCGCAAGGATGGCGGCGAGGTTGCCCCCNAGCCGATGCGCGAAAAGGGCAACGCCAATGCCATGCGCCACGCCAGTGCCAAACCCCAGACGCGCACCGAAACAGCGCAACCCGGCGGTGCATTGGCGGCAGCTTTGGCAGAGGCCATGAAAAAACGCTGATCCAAGATTGAAAGCAGTGCCTCCCTCTTGAGGGGAGACACTGCTGCGGCATGAAGTCGTTCAATTTATTTGAAAGTAGAGCCGCTTGAAACTTTGACTGAAAGCGGTAGCTTTACTCCGATTGATAAGTGAGACTTAGCTTGTTGGGGGTAAAATGGCCTCGTCTTTGCATGCTCTTCTTGGAAAANTAGTCAAAACCGGCAATCTTGTCGTGACCGGCCCGGGCGGGCTGCATGTCTATGGTGACGGCACCGGTAAAAAGGTCGCTCTAAACTTCACAGATGATGCGGCGATGGATGAGATTGCCGCCGATCCCGCGCTGAAGCTGGCGGAAATGTTCATGGAAGGCCGCATGGTTGTCGTTGAAGGCGACATCTATGACTTTCTGGCGCTGATCAAAAGCAATACGTTGAGTGAAGCTTTGACCTTCGGCATGGTCTGGCGGGGCATGGCGCGCATCATTGCGTCGCGTATCAAAATGCATCTGCCGGTCAACCACAACAAGGATAATGTCGCTCACCATTACGATCTGAGTGCCAAGCTGTTCGATCTGTTTCTGGACGAGGATTGGCAATATTCCTGCGCCTATTTCAATCCGCCGGGCATCAGCCTTTACGAAGCGCAGGTCGCGAAGAAGCGGCACATCGCGGCGAAGTTGATGCCGCAGCCAGGGCAGCGCATCCTTGAAATCGGCTCCGGCTGGGGCGGCATGGCCATGTATCTGGCCGAAAGCTCGGATGTTGACGTCACAGGCATTACGCTGAGCGAAGAGCAGTTGCGTGTCTCGCGTGACCGGGCGGAGAAGCGCGGGCTGGCGGGCAAGCTGCGCTTCGAATTGCAGGATTACCGTTATCTGCCAGCTTCCAGCAAATATGACCGCATCGTTTCGGTCGGCATGTTCGAACATGTCGGCCCCACGCATTACCGCGAATATTTCACCAAGGCGGCGGAGTTGCTGGACGATAACGGCGTGATGTTGATGCATTCCATCGGCCAGCCTTATCCGGCGCTCGCCACCAATCCTTTTATTGAAAANTATATTTTCCCTGGCGGGTACATTCCGTCGCTCGCGGAGGTTTTGCCCGCAGTGGAGAAATCCGGCCTGCTGGTGCGCGATATCGAGATACTGCCGATGCATTACGCCCATACGCTGCGTAAATGGCGAGAGCGTTTCGTCGCCAACAAGGCAGAGGCCGTTGCGATCTACGACGAGCGTTTCTTCCGCATGTGGGAGTTTTACCTCGCTGGTTCGGAAATGGCTTTCACGCATGAGAACTTCTATATTTTNCAGATACAGCTGGCAAAACGCGCCGATGTGGTGCCGGATAATCGCGACTACATCGCAAGGAACGAAGAACGATTGCTGGAATTCGAAAAAACACGGCCACCGTTGGAAAAAGTCCTGTTTTGAGAGAGTAGGGTGCTGTGCCGAGGTGTTTTGCTTGACGCTTCGTAAACGCCGAGCGTAGAACGCTGGCATGGTTGACCAAGGCGATCTTTCCGGCCGCGTTTCCGACGCGCCATCCAACAATTGGGTCTATCGGATTTTGCCGAGGACGCTTTGGCCCTATGCGCAACTGGCCCGCTGGGATCGCCCCATCGGCTGGGAGTTGCTGATGTGGCCGTGCTTCTGGTCAGCGGCGATGGCAGCCAATGCAGCGATGCATCTCGGCACATTCTCCTGGGGCACCTTGCTCTTTCATCTCTTCCTGTTTTTNGCCGGTTCGGTCGCCATGCGCGGCGCGGGCTGCACCTATAATGATCTGGTCGATCACAAGATCGACATGGCGGTGGCAAGAACTCGCTCGCGTCCTCTGCCATCCGGTCGCGTCAGTCGCAAACAGGCGAAGATTTTCATCGTCATTCAAGCGCTGGTCGGGCTGCTGGTGCTGTTGTGTTTCAACGGTTTTGCCATTGTCGTTGGCCTGTCATCGCTGATCTTCGTGGTGATCTATCCCTTCGCCAAGCGCTTCACCAACTGGCCGCAGTTTTTTCTGGGTCTCGCCTTTTCGTGGGGCGCGTTGATGGGTTGGGCGGGTCAATTCGGGTCACTGTCGATTTCGCCGGTGTTGCTTTATGTCGGCGCTATTACCTGGACGATCGGTTATGACACAATCTACGCCCATCAGGACAGGGAAGACGACACGGCGGCCGGTATCGGTTCGACCGCGCTGTTGTTCGGCGATAAGACACACGGCTGGCTGAGCGGGCTTTATAGCTCAGCGCTCGCCTTTATCTTTCTGGCATTCCTGACGGCGGGCGTTAACTGGCCTGGCTACCTCGGCCTCGCCATCGCGGCATTTTTGCTGTTCCGGCAGGTGACGGTGCTGGATATCAACAATGTCGAGCAGTGTCTTGCTCTGTTCAAATCCAACAATCGCGTCGGCGTGCTGATCTTCGCTGGCCTGCTATTGCCCTTGCTTATTCGCTGATACGAAAAACCCGGCTGCGTCTTTCGACGCGCCGGGTTTTCCATTCATCCGCAGCATGGTGGATCAGCTGCGGGCTATGATTTCCTTGCCCTGAATGCGCATCGTCATGCCCAGCGAACCGGTGCTGCGGCGGACGAGGAAACGCGGGCGGCGGTCTGCGAAATAGGAGTGGCGGCGGCGCGGGCGGGTGGCCTTTGTGCTGATATGGCCAAGATGATCTTCCAGCGGACGGGCGATGCCATCGGCTTCCACCATCAGCATGGGAATGCGATACTTTTCCGACCAGCTGCGCCAATCGGCAGCGATGTCGCACAGGTCGTGCGCCACCAGCAGCGGAATGCAGAGATCCGGATCGTCGTGGTGAAGTTCGAGCGTCACGGTGACCTGTCCATCACCATGGTCGATGGCGCGGGCGGCAACACCCTTGAAGGCGCGGGCCGGAAGGGCAAAGGACAGCGGAAGACCGCTGGAATGAAGAACCTTGCGAAGAACCGCGCCGCGCTCGTCGAGCGTGATAGCCACATCGGCTGAACCCTTGTCCTTGCCGTAGGTGATCTGCTGCGGGAACCGTGTCGGGTCGAGCCGGAGTGTCGCGCCTGCCCATTCGGGCTTCAGAACAGTGTTGGTCATCATGCTATCCTTGTTTNACCTGAGAGCCGTTTCATGGCCTCGTCCGGGACTTTTCGTCCTCTGATAGGGAGAAGATAGCGGCGGCATCTTCGTGACAGCTTAAAAATCGAGGTTAAGAAAACTTTGCATTCCCAAATGGTTAGCAAAACGCAGACCGATAGGGTTTCGAATTCCTGAATTGGCACGGCAGCCTATTCGCAAGCCCTTGTGCCGACATAAGATTTTTGGTTCCTGCCATCAGGAGAATGCGTGTTTGCCGTCCCCACGCGCATCGCCTTGAAAACAGCTAGCACAGAGAAAATCGCTTTCGACAATCGTCAAAGGTGGGAAAGCCAAAAATGGATGGGGATGACGTGCGCGTAGCCCAAAAANGAACAGCGACTTGAGCGCCTGCAGGTGATGCCGGGCGCTCTTTCCTGGGGCTGAAGCGATAAACTCGCCCTAAATTTTAACAACCTTGCCCGGGTTCATCACGCCCGCGGGGTCAAAGGCTGTCTTGATTCGGCGCATCAGTTCCATTTCGATACCGGGGCGGATATCGGCAAGCTCGTCACGCTTTAACTGACCAATCCCGTGCTCGGCGGAGATCGAGCCGCCATGCGACAGTACGATGCCGTGAACGATGTGGTTGATCTCGCGCCAGCGGGCAATGAACTCCGCCTTGTCGGCACCAACCGGCTGGGAGATGTTATAATGGATATTGCCATCGCCCAGATGACCAAAGGCGCAGATGCGCGCACCGGGGATGGCCTGCAGGACGCCTGCCTCCGCTTCGGCCATGAAGTCCGGGATTTTCGAAACCGGCACGGACACATCATGCTTGATGGAGCCGCCTTCCGGCTTTTGCGCATCCGACATGCTTTCGCGCATGTGCCATAGCGCCTGACGCTGCGCTTCAGAGGATGCGATGACCGCGTCCTGCACGATGCCAGCCTCGAAGCCTTGCTCCAGCAGGGTCTCGATCATGGTCTGCGCCGTCTCTGCTTTGTCGGATGTGGAGATGTCGATCAGCGCATACCACGGATGTGGTGTTTCCAAGGGGTCGCGGACGCCGGGAATGTGCTTTGCGGTGAATTCTATGCCGATGCGCGGCATCAGCTCGAAGCCGGTCAGCGCCGCGCCGCAGAGCGTCGAGGCACGGTCGAACAGCGTCAAAGCGTCTGCTGGCGAGTTGAGCCCGGCAAAGGCAACCTGATGTCCTTTAGGCTTGGGAAACAGTTTTAGCACTGCGCCGGTGATGATACCGAGTGTGCCTTCGGAACCGATGAACAGATCGCGCAGATCATAACCCGTATTGTCTTTCTTGAGACGGCGAAGGCCGTTCCAGATTTCGCCCGTTGGCAAAACGACCTCGAGCCCGAGGCACAGTTGACGCATATTGCCGTAGGCCAGAACGGCTGTGCCGCCAGCATTGGTGGCGAGGTTTCCGCCGATACGGCAGGAGCCTTGCGATCCCAGCGACAGCGGAAACATTCGCTCCACTTTCTCCGCCGCCTGATGGACCGTATCGAGAATGCAGCCACCGTCCACAACGATGACATTGGCAACGGGATCGATGTCGCGAACGCGGCTCATGCGTTCCAGAGACAGAATGACATCGCTTGCATCGCTGCGTGGCGTCTGCCCGCCCACAAGGCCGGTGTTGCCCGTCTGCGGCACGATGGCCGTGCCGGTTTCGCTGGCGATTTTCATGATGGCGGCGACCTCTTCCGTCGAGGCCGGTTTCAACAAAAGCGGCGAGGCACCTTTATAAAGGCCGCGATTCTCCACCAGATGAGGAGCTAAATCGGCCTGATCTCGCACGGCGTTCTTGTCTCCGACGATGGACACGAAACGCTGGATCAATTCGTCAGGCAAANTGGTCATCGGCATGAAGTCCTCGTAATGATATTATCAGCTGCGCGGTGCGGCAGCACGTGAGAGCCGGTCGTTGATGGCCTCGCCCAGCCCGGTATTAGGAATGGGCGTGATGGCGATGCTATCCGCACCGCTGGCATCGGCAGTCTTGAGGTGATCGAAANGATTGGTTGCCGCTTCTGCCATATCGCCACTGGCGCTGAGATCAAGAATGATTGCGGCATTGTGTTCATTGGCGACGGGTTGCCCTCCGAAGCGGATCAGCGCTTCGCCATTTTCGACGGAGACCGCGTTCAGTCGCACCGCCGCACCAGGCGCGTAATGGGACGCCATCATGCCGGGAGCCTCGATGGTAGCGGACGCCTTTTCCGGGCGAATAAGTTTGATGCCGATCACATGCTCTATATCTTCAGCAACGAGGCCGCCCGGCCGCAACAGTCGGACGGAGCCATCTTTTTCAACCTTGATAATAGTGGATTCCACACCGACATGTGCCGCGCCCCCATCCAGGATAAGGCCGATTTTCTCACCCAGATCGGCCTCCACATGGGCGGCACTGGTGGAGCTGATCTTGCCGGAACTGTTAGCGCTGGGCGCTGCCAACGGTTTGCCGAAGGTGGCGATCAGATCGCTGGCGAAACCTTCGGGAATACGGATTCCGACAGTATCGAGACCGGCCGTTGCCAGTGAATGGATCGGGCTGTCGGGCTTCAGGGGTAGAATGAGAGTAAGCGGTCCGGGCCAGAATGTTTCCGCCAGCTTTCGCGAAACAGGATCGAAGATCGCGTGATCTTCCGCCATCACGATGCTGGCCATATGGCAGATCAGCGGGTTGAACTGCGGGCGGCCCTTGGTTTCATAAATACGCGTTATGGCAGAAGGGTTGGTCGCATCTGCGGCAAGGCCGTAAACCGTCTCGGTTGGAATGGCGACGGGATAACCGGACGACAGAACCTGAACGGCCTCGCGAAGTGCCGTTTCCCTGTCTTGTTCGATGTGAATATGACGCGCCATGGATGCTTGAGCCTTTCAGGCGTGCCGCCTGAAGCGTCACCCTTTCGCGCGGCATGCTTTAGAGGTTTTCAGCTCGATTGGAAAGCCGTTTGCAGTATGGCTTTACAGGGTGCTGATGAACTTGCGCATTTCGTTGGAGCGAGTGCCCAGCATCAGGACGTTCTTGAGCGCAATCTTCGGATCATGCGTACGAAAAAGCAGGCCATCCCGGTGCATGGTCTTGTCGATCTTCACAGTTTTGTCGGCTGCCATATCCATGGCGACGGCGAAATACATGCGCGAATGGCGGGGATCAATGTTTTCGAAGAACTGTTCGTCGCCACATAGTTCCGAAAAGAAATTGGCGAAATAAAACGACCAGTTGACCTGCTTTTGCATGTCGAAACTGGTGCGCGACGCTGTCACGTGGCAATAGCCCAGATGCGGGCTTGCTTCGATAGTGCGGTGAAACACCATTNGTGGAAAACGGATGGAGCTGTGAAACGAATTCAGTCGCGAATGGGTCATTTCACCGGCGGTTTGCAACTTGCGACCGGTTATTTCCGCGACTTGATCATGCGTCAGATAGCGTGGCTCTCGGGGAACCCACTTTTCTTCATAGCGCGCTATTTTACCGGTGCGCAGAAAATCGGAGTGGGCAGTTTTCGAGCGTGAAGGCGCCGCGATACGGGCATTCGCATCGAAGTAACGAATCTGCGTTCCCTTCTCCATCGGAGAGCTCCTTTTGCCGGTCCACATATTTTTACGGGAAGGGGGTTAAGATTTTCTTGTTGCATGGTTGTGAGTGTTAACAACTGCGAGGACGGCGTTTGTGTCATATTGCGACGGATTTCCCCGGGAAACGACGAATAAGCTGCTGTTTTCGAAACGAAATTACTTGTTCTAGCATTTAATTGCCATGTCGCAATTTGTCGCCAATGCGGAAGCCGATGTCGCTGTATGTGGTGCTGAAGATCATCGCGAATGATTAGATAATTCAATGTAACGCGGCATATGCTTGAAGGCGGACCGCGACTTTTCGAGGACATGGCCATGGATTTGCGTGAAACCGTATTGCGCCAACTGAAAAACCGCCGTGAAGGCTTCACTTTGGAGCAGCCTTTCTACGTGGATCAGGAGTATTTCCAGCTTGATATGGAAANTATCTGGTATCGCGACTGGCTTTTCGTTGCCCATGATTGCGAAGTTCCGAAGGCTGGCAATTATCTCACCGTGCAGATCGGCGACTATGCTGTCGTCATCGTTCGCGGCAAGGATGGCGCCATTCGTGCGTTTCACAACTCCTGCCGTCATCGCGGGTCGCGCGTCTGCAACAGCCAGAAGGGGCAGTCGGCCCGCCTGGTCTGTCCTTATCACCAGTGGACCTATGATCTGGATGGCAAGCTTCTGTTCGCCCGCCACATGGGCGATGATTTCGACAAGGCCAATTTCAGTCTGAAGCCAATCGCTTGCGAATCCGTGGCCGGTTACGTCTTTATTTGTCTTGCAGAACAGCCGCTGGATTTCGCGCCGATGCGCGCCGAAGTCGAAGCCTATATGGCACCGCACCGCATATGGGAGGCCAAGGTCGCCCACGAAAGCACAATTATCGAAANGGGTAACTGGAAGCTCGTCTGGGAAANCAACCGCGAATGCTATCACTGCGCCGCCAACCACCCGGAGCTCTGCCGCACCTATCCTGAAANCCCCAGCGTGACGGGTACCGATGGCGGGGCTAGTGATCCTGAAATCGGTGGTCATTGGGCGCGCTGTGAAGCGGCGGGTCTACCCAGCCGTTTCAAGATCGATCCAATGGGTCAGTTCCGAGTGGCACGCATGCCGCTGATTGGAGAGGCCGAAAGCTATACGATGTCAGGCAAGCGTGCCGTGCGTCGTCCACTCTCCGATGATGTGGCCATCGACCACATCGGTGCGCTACTTCTGTTCCATTACCCCACGACCTGGAACCACTTCCTCGGCGACCACCTCATTTCCTTCCGGGTGCTGCCACTTGGGCCGCAGGAAACGCAGGTCACGACGAAATGGTTGGTGCACAAGGATGCGGTGGAGGGCGTCGATTACAATCTCGAAGACCTGACCCATGTCTGGAACGAGACCAATGATCAGGATCGACGGATTGTCGAGGAAAATGCCTTCGGTATCCGCTCGCCTGCCTATGAGCCCGGCCCCTATTCGATGGAAGACGAGGGTGGTGTCATGCAGTTCGTGAACTGGTATTCCGATTTCATGATCGGCCGTCTCTCAGGCGACAAGCAAAAACTCTCGGCTGTCGCATGACGGCAATGAACATGAAGACGACATACAAGCATATCGATGAGATGAAGCCGTGGAGCGACAAGCTTCACATGCTGGAATGCATTTCAGTCACGCCCGAAACGCCTGACGTGATGACATTCCTGTTTCGCTCGGAAGGCACCAACTGGTTTCGCTATCTGCCGGGCCAGTTTGTGACGCTGGAATTGCCGGTGGGGCCGGAGCCGTTGTTTCGCACCTACACGCTGTCATCCACTCCGTCGCGTCCCTATGCGGTGGCGGTGACTGTGAAGGCGCAGGCCACAAGCGTCGGTACACGCTGGATGTTCGATAACCTCAAGCCGGGCATGAAAATCCGGGCGCTGGGACCGCTTGGAGATTTCTCCTATGTGCGTCATCCCGGCGACAAATATCTGTTCATCTCGGCGGGTTCCGGCGTTACGCCAATGATGTCGATGGTGCGTGATATGAGCGACCGCGCACCGCAGAGCGATATTTCTTTCATCAACTGCTCGCGTTCGCCCTCCGATATCGTCTTCCGGCACGAGCTGGAATATCTCGCCCGCTTCATGCCCAACCTGTCGCTCGGTTTCATCGTCGAGAATTGCGGCCGTACCGATCTCTGGTCTGGGCTGAAGGGCATGGTGGACAAAGCCAAGATCGCGCTGCTGTCGCATGACTTCATGGATCGCACCGTTTTTTGTTGCGGGCCGGGGCCGTTTATGGCCGCGATCCAATCAATGCTGGAAGCCTCTGGCTTCGATATGGACCGCTACCATCAGGAGAGTTTTTCTCCGGCAGCGCCAGTAGTGGTTGGCGAAAGCGATTTGCCTGACGACGGCGAAGTATTGGCAAAAATCGGCTTTACACTGTCAGGCAAGGATGTGCCATGTCAGCCGGGACAAACGATCCTGATGACGGCTCGTGCCGCAGGCGTTCGTATCGGTGCTGCTTGCGAATCTGGCATATGCGGAACATGCCGCGTGCTGAAAATATCCGGCGAAGTGGAAATGAACCACAATGGCGGCATTCTCGATGAAGATATCGAGGAAGGTTACATCCTCGCCTGCTGCTCGCGACCTTTGACAGACGTGCAAGTAGAAGCCTGATTATACTTGGCTCCATTTCGCAGATTCTAACCGTTGAGGTGTCTTTNGTACGTCAAAAANGGCATGGGACGCTACAATGGAACCAATATCGAGTTTNCTCGTTAGTTGACCATCAAAGCGCGGTCTCGACGCGTAGTATCATAACGGAGGAAATCCATGTTGAATTTGCGCAAGACCAGTGTTGCGACAGCCTTTATCATGCTTTNGACGAGCTTTACGCCGTCTCAGGCATTCCAGGCCCCAGTTCCTATGGTAAAGCCTATTCAGTCAACAACGACGACAACGGATAATGTCGTGCAGGTGCAGTACGACGGGCAGCGTCGTATCTACCGCGATCGCAATTTCCGCAACCGCGACCGTGATTTCCGCCGCCCATCGTACCGTCAGGGCTATTACAATGGTCACCGCGGCTACCGTGACCGTCGCCCCGGCTATCGCCAGCACAATGGCATGTGGTTCCCGCTCGCAGCTTTTGCGACCGGTGCAATTATCGGCGGTGCAATGTCGCAGGGCCGTCCGGCTTACGGCAGCAGTCATCAGCAGGCATGTGCAAGCCGTTACCGTTCGTACCGCGCGTCTGACAACACATATCAGCCAAACAATGGTCCGCGCAGACAGTGCATTACCAACTAATCAGTGATTTCAGAAGAGCCCGGCGAGTGTCGGGCTTTNCCTGTTTTATTTATTGAGAGCCCATCAAGTGACTGTGAACGTACTGTTAATGCTGGGTTCAGCTAACAATTTATAATCTGAGTAATATATAAAANGCTCGCATTTCGTGGGTTGGAATACCGAAAGAAGAACATCGTTATTCACAATGCGCCGGCAGAGTAACCGGTCGTGGATGGAGGAAATCAGATGCAAANTTATGTAAAGACCGTTTGGGCTGCAGGCTTCTCGGCGTTGATCGCTGCGGGCTCGTTCGTGCCAGCACAGGCAATGCCGATCAATGTCGCTCCGCCTGTTGTCGACAAGGCTGATAGTGGTGTCGTGAATGTTCAGTACTGGCGTGATCGCGGTTATAGGCGAGATTACGGCGGCGGTTACTACAGAGGCCATCGTGGCTATCGCGACTACCGCCCTGGCTATCGCCACCACAATGGTTACTGGTTCCCGCTCGCAGCATTCGGTGCTGGCGCCATCATCGGCGGAGCGCTGTCTCAGCCGCGTGAAGTCTACCGTCCGGTGCCGGAATATCGTCCACGTCCGGTCTATCGTGCAGCGCCACGCGTCGGCGTGAGCCAGAGCCACGTCAACTGGTGCTTCGGTCGTTATCGCTCTTACGATGCCTATAGCAACACGTTCCAGCCTTATAATGGCCCACGTCAGACTTGCTATTCGCCTTACGGCTGATCGATTGACAGGTTGAAACGACAAACGCCGTCCGGCTCCATCCGGGCGGCGTTTTTGCGTCTAGAGAATACCGGCGCGGCGCAACACGACCCATGCAAAANGGATTGATGCGACGATGAAGCTAGCCGCATAGGTCGTACCGCTCGTGCCTTCGGTGAAGGGAAGGGCTCCGGTGTTCATTCCGAAAAAGCCCGTGACCAGCGTTGGCGGCAACAGAAACGCCGTCATCAGCGACAAAATGTAGAGGTGGCGGTTCGTCTCTGAAGACAATTTGGAATCGACTTCCTCATGCAGCAGGCGTGCGCGGTCCTGAAGTGCATAGACGTCGTGATCGACGGCTTCCAGCCGCCCCGTCAGGCGCGTTGCAACGTCTTCGAAACCGGCTGGCATATCTTCTTCATCGGCTGCGGATACCCTTCGCATCAATGTCAAAACCGTGCGCAGATGCCGATGCAGGCGCACGACGGTGCGCCGTACGGGCGCCAACCTGCGGCGCTCGTCGCGCGGGGTGCTGTCATAGACGATATCTTCGATGGCGTTGAGTTCTTCGGTGGTTTCCATCACGAGTGCAATCAGGCTTCGTTGAAACTCGGCGACCATGCCTTCGAAAACGTGAGAGGGCGTGGAAAACCGCTTGGGGTTTTTGTCGATCGCCGCCCGCAGTCTGTCCACGGAGCGCAGCGGCTGTAGCCGGGTGGTGATGATATAGCGTTCGGTGAGAGCAAAATGCAGCCAGCCAATATCACGTGTCTCTTTATCGAACTCGCGCTGGAAATCCACCAGCGTTCCATAGATCGCGCCATCATCCACGACGATGGACGGGTGGGTTTCATGCGTCGTTAGGCTAGCCTTTACACTCTCGTCAAGGCCCGGCATCGCCTCCAGAAAACCTGTGACGCGCGTGTCTGCCAGATTGAGATGCAGCCAGAAAAANCCGTCTTCAGCCTCCAGCTCGCTAAGCTTCACATCCGGGGATAGGCGGGTGCAAGGCCCGGTGGCTGGACGGAAACGATAGGCCCAGACGAGACCGGGTATGGCGGGAAANGGGATATCCATGGGCGTGATCCTGAAACGGCAATCGCGATGGGGAGCGGCGCAAGGCTCCGCTTATGCGACAGTCTATGCAGACCAGAGTTTTATGACAGTTTGATCACAGTCAGCTGATCCGGCCACGGGATTTTNCAAATTGACGTTTACGTAAAANTCAATTAGCCCCGAAGGTAATCGCATTGCAAGCTGACGCTTCGGGAGGAGGCAGGATGTATATCGCACCGGTAGACGATATTGCTTTNACGCTGAAACATGTGGCGGGTCTGAAATCCGCGCTCGACCAGGGAGCGTTTGGTGAGCTTGATGAAGACACCGTCGATGCCATTCTCCATGAAGCCGGTCGTTTNGCCACCGATGAGGTCGCACCGCTGGGCGATATCGGTGACAAACAAGGCTCCAAGATGGTGGATGGCGCGGTGCGCACACCCGATGGCTGGGCTGACCTTTATCGCCGCTGGGCCGAAGGCGGCTGGAACGGCCTGACCGCACCGGAAGAGTTCGGCGGACAGGCGCTGCCACATCTGTTGAATGTCGCAGCACTGGAAATGTGGAACTCCGGCTCCATGGCCTTTGCGCTCTGCCCGACACTGACGATGGGTGCGGTAGAAGCCATAGCCGCTCATGGCAGCGGAAACCTCAAGGCCGCCTATCTCGAAAAGCTGGTGTCCGGCGTCTGGACCGGCACGATGAACCTGACCGAACCGCAGGCTGGATCGGACCTTGCCGCGTTGAAGTCACGGGCCGAGCGCGTCGGTGATGGCAGCTACCGGATTTTCGGCCAGAAGATTTACATCACCTGGGGCGAGCACGACGCGGCCGAAAACATCATTCATCTGGTGCTGGCACGCCTGCCGGATGCGCCTGCCGGCACACGCGGCATCTCGCTGTTTCTTGTCCCGAAATTTTTGCCCGATGCGGCCGGTAATCCCGGTGAACGTAACGATCTGTTCTGCCACGCGCTTGAGCACAAGCTCGGCATCCACGGATCTCCTACCTGCACGATGATTTNCGGAGATGGCCGTTATGGTGCCGAAANGGGTGCCATCGGCTGGATTGTCGGCGAGGAAAACAAAGGCCTCGCCTGCATGTTCACGATGATGAATAATGCGCGTCTGGCCGTTGGCATGCAGGGTGTCGCGATCTGCGAAGCGGCGACGCAAANGGCAATTGCCTATGCCAAGGAGCGCACGCAGGGCAAGGCGCCGGGCGCCAAGGCGACCGGTATGAGCCCGATTATCGAGCATCCCGATATTGCCAGAACGCTTTTGACGATGAAGGCGCTGACGCAGGGGTCTCGCGCCATTTCCTTCTCTTGCGCCCATGCCATCGACATGAGCCACGCGACAAGCGATCCCGCCAAGGCTAGGTTCTGGCAGGAGCGTGCGGCCCTTTTGACTCCCATTGCCAAGTCCTTTTCCACTGATGCCGGTGTGGATGTTGCCTCGCTTGGCATTCAGGTTCACGGCGGCATGGGCTTCATCGAGGAAACCGGTGCGGCTCGCTACCTGCGCGACGCCCGTATCGCGCCGATCTACGAAGGCACGAACGGCATTCAGGCCATCGACCTCGTCACCCGCAAGCTGCCGCTCTCCGAGGGCGCGCAGGTACGCGGCTTCATTGCCGAGCTAAAAGAGCAGGCCGAGGCAGTGAGAGCGTCGAATACACCGGAGCTTGGCGAAACNGCGCGCTATCTTGACCGGAGCATCATCGATCTCGAAGAGGCAACCGAATGGCTGCTGGATGCCCTGGCAAAGGGCGAAACATCAGCAGCACTTGCCGGTGCTACGCCGTACCAGCGACTGTTTGGACTGGCGCTAACGGGTGCCTATCTCGCCAAGGGTGCTCTGGCATCTGTTGACGACGGGCAGGGGGCAAACCGCACGGCCCTATGCCGCTTTACCGCCGAAAACCTTCTAGCAGAAACCTCTGCCCTGAAGGATCGTGTGATTTCCGGCGCTGCGAGCCTTGAAGCGGCCCGCGCCGTGCTGGGTTGAGGAGTTCCCATGTCTGCCGACCATATTCTCGTTGAACGTCCGCAAGCCGCACCCGGCGTGCAGGTCATCCGATTCAACCGCCCGGATAAGAAGAACGCCATCACGGATGCGATGTACCGCACCATGATCGAGGCATTGCAAGCGGCAGATGCGGATGATGATATCCGTGTTGTCGCCTTTCTTGGCTCCAACGGCTGCTTTTCAGCGGGCAACGACATGGCCGATTTCATGGCTTTTGCCATGTCCGGTGGAAAGGGACGGTTGGCAGCGGGGGATTTCCTGCACGCACTGGTCAGCGTCGGCAAACCCATCGTCTCAGGTGTCGATGGCTTGGCCATTGGCATCGGCACGACACTCAACCTGCATTGCGACTTGACCGTCGCGTCGAGCCGCAGTCTGTTCAAGACACCCTTCGTTGATCTGGCGCTGGTGCCGGAAGCTGCCTCCAGCCTTCTCGTGCCGCGCATTATGGGCCACCAGCGTGCCTTTGCGCTTCTGGCCGCGGGCGAAGGGTTTTCTGCCGAACAGGCGCTTCAGGCCGGTCTGATCTGGAAGGTGGTTCCCGAAGCTGACGTCGAGGCGGAAACCTTGAAGATTGCTGCTTCGCTGGCAGCAAAGCCGCCACAAGCGCTGAAGATCGCCCGTGATCTGCTGCGGGGTGACGGTGCGGATGTGCGGGCGCGGATCGACGCGGAGATCGTGCATTTTGCAGCGCAGTTGCAAAGTGCCGAGGCGAGGGCGGCCTTTGAGGCGTTCATGCGCCGTTAAGCGTCGCTGAAGAAAACTGGCAGTCTTTACGGAACCGGAAGAGATGGCGGTTATTCCCTCGAATAATGTCCATCTCGTAGAAAGCCGCCGCCATGCGCAACCTCGTTTTCACAACGCTTGCCCTCATGTCTTTCGCTAGCTTCGCGGAAGCAGCAAGCTTCCAGCCGCCTCAGATGTCGCAGCCAGCGCAAAGCGATGTCATCGAGGTGCAGAATTTCAACAGCCAGGCTGGGCCGTCGAACCGAAACAACAATTCCGACCGTCGCCACCCGCGCTTCGTCTGCGTGGTAACGCCGCCGGAAAGCGCCAACCGCTCGCGTCCTTACGTCTGCCCCGTGCAGCAGGGCCGCGTCGGCGGACGCTGCCGCTGCAACGGCGTGGTTGGTAATGGCAACATTGATACGGCCTGGTAAGGCCTTACTTCTCCAAGGTCGCGACAGCTTCGACATGCGGCGACCATAAAAACTGGTCGATAGGTGTCACACTGGTAATGCGGTAGCCGCCCTCGACCAGAATGGAGAGATCACGTGCCAGTGACAGCGGATTGCAGCTGACGGCAACGATCTTCTTGACCGAGCTGCGAGCAAGCTCCTTGCACTGGGCTTCGGCACCCGCACGTGGCGGATCGAAGACTACGGCGTCGTAGTTCTTGAGGTCCTTGACGGTCAGTGCGTGGCGGAAAAGGTCGCGCTTTTCAATGGTGACGGGTTTGAGCCCCTGCGTGTTGCGGGCCGCCAGATCAAGCGCCTTCAGCGCTTTTTCTTCGGTTTCCACCGCATGCACTTTACCAAGGCGTGCAAGTCGCAGCGCAAATGTCCCGGACCCACTGAACAGGTCCGCAATGCGTTTTGATTTNCCAACATGGCCCAGCACCAGATCAGCCATGGCATCTTCGGCCTGCTTGGTGGCCTGCGCAAAACCGCCCGATGGCGGCGAGATATTGACGCCGTCAAATTCGATGACAGGTTTCTGCGGCTCGATCAGGATTTCACCTGCGAGTGAAACGCGGGCGATACCGCGCATCGACAGCACGATTTCCGTAACCGACCGTCTCTGTTTGTCACCGGCAGACTTTATGCCCTCGAAAGAAATATCAAGCCCGGACAGCGTCTCCATGACGGTGATACGAAACGGCTCGGCATTGGCGGCGAGTGGCGTAGCGATGGCGCGGATCGCATCCAGACGGGATACGATACCATCGGTCGTGACGGGACATTCCTCGATAGCCACGATGTGATGGCTGTTGGCCTGGCTGAAGCCCAGCAACAGGCCTTTTTCGGTCTTGCGGGCGGTGAAGATGACACGGCGTCTTTCGCCGGGACGACATTGCACGAGTGCGCCGACTTCCACATCCAGTCCCTTGGACTTTAGTGCTGAAACCACAAGGCTGCGCTTAAAGACGTGATAGGGCTCATCGGCAAAGTGCTGCAACGAACAACTGCCGCACGTGCCGTTCTTTCCATCCGGGCCGAAGTGACGGCAGGCTGGCGCGCGCCGCTCCGGTGCCGGGTCAGCAATCGACATGATGGTGCCCTGGTCCTTGACACGGGCAATCGCCACGGTCTCTCCGGGCAAAGCGAACGGCACGAAGACAGGACCATCGGCAGAGTGCACGATGCCGTCGCCCTGCGCCCCGAGGCTTTGTATCTTGACGGTTTGGGCGGTCATGGCTTCCGGCCTCCGAGAAGAAACTCTTCGTTTCCGTCACCGCCCGCGATCGGCGAGGGGATGAGGCCGAGGCTGATCCAGCCCATGTCTTCCACCAGCCAGCGCTCAAGCTCTGCGGCAACCGCAGGTGCAGTTTCCGGTTCCTTGAGGAGACCTGCCTTGCTGATGGCGTCCCGCCCAGCCTCGAATTGTGGCTTTACCAGCAATACGGCCAGTGCGTTTGGCTCTGCCAGTTGCAGGGCAGGTGCCAGCGCCAGCTTGAGCGAGATGAACGACACATCGGATACGATGAAGCTGATCGGGCGATTGTCGATATCGTCGCTGGTCAGAAAGCGTGCGTTGAAACCTTCGATGCTGGTGACGCGCCTGTCGTTTTCGATGCGAGGGTGAATCTGGCCATGGCCGACATCAATGGAAGTGACGTGGGACGCGCCGCGTTTCAGCAATACTTCGGTGAAGCCGCCCGTCGAGGCGCCGACGTCCAGACATTCGCGATTGCGTGGGTCAACCTGAAAATGGTCGAGCGCCGCAACCAGCTTCAAGGCTGCGCGCGAGACATAATCCTGCGCGGGATCGCTGACCTCGAAGACGACATTTCCGGGAAATGTCAGACTGGGTTTGGTGACGACCTTGCCGTTGACGCGCACGGTGCCGCGCGCAACAGCGTCGCGCGCACGGGAGCGGCTGGCGAACAGGCCGCGTGATACCAGAAGCTGGTCCAGCCGGTGATTTNCAGATGAATTAGACATGGCCGTGTCAATGACTGTCAAAAGCCCGGAAAGCAAGCGTTTTGTAAGGCTGCTCCCGTGAGTGGAGCATGAACGGTGATTTCAGCGACGTGTATCCATTATGGTCATTCCGCGCGTTTAAGCGAAAATAAACGGCTTGATGGCATGGTCTCGTAAAGCTGAGTTAAGGCTCAACATTGCCGCCATGAAGGCGGGCCTCCCCAATGCAGTAAGTGGTAGCACAGATCGTTTNACGATCGGTCACACCTGAAGCGTGTCGAAAGAGCTCTCGATGTCTTTGAAAAATCTACCCATCAACTTGAAGCTGGTTGCCACGTTCGTTGCCTTGATGGCGGTATGTCTGGTGGCGTCAGCGGTTGTTTTCCTGCAAACGATAGAAGCCAAGAAAGTTTCCGGGCAGCAGACGAACACAGCTAAGATCATTTCGAACGTCGATGACGCGAAGGCGGCGATGCTGGAGCAGGCGGTCAATCAGCGTGGCTACCTGCTGTTTCGCAGTGACAGCACGTATAATGACGTGTTTGCCCAGCGTGAGCTGATGCTGAAAAANCTGGATGAGGCTCGCGCTCTGGCCGTCGGTCAGCCGGAAATCCTGAAATCCATCGACGACATGCAGGCGACGGCAACCGTATTTTATACACAGCTCGGGCAGCCACAAATGGCGGCCCGAAAGACGACAGAAGCACCGATCTCGGAAATCATCGAAATTGGTCGCAATCAGGCCAAGGGTCAGTTGGACAGCTTTCGTTCTGCCGCTGCAAAGATCAAGGAACAGTTGACTGCGGCTTCAACTGTCCAGGTTGCTATTCAGGAAAACGCTCACCGTAATCTTGAACTGGCACTTCTGGGCGGCGGCGCTGCCGCTGGACTTGTCGCTGTACTGCTCATCTGGGCTTTGTCGCGCGCCATCGTGGCACCGATCGTCGGGATGACGGATGCGATGGGCCGCCTTGCCGGTGGCGATACGACTGTGGACGTTCCTGCGCTCGACCGTGGCGATGAAGTCGGCAAGATGGCCAAGGCCGTTCTGGTCTTCAAGGAAGCCAGTATCGAAAAATCCCGCCTTGCAGATGAAAGCGACCGCATGCGTTCTTCGACCGAAGCCGACCGCCGCCGCAACGAAACGGAAAAGGCACGGGCTGACGCCGAGCAGACTTTTGCCAGTGAAGAACTGGCGAAAGGCCTTCAGTCTCTCGCCGATGGCAATCTGGTCTACCGCATCGAGACGCCGTTTGCAGAATCCATGGAGCCTTTGCGCATCAACTTCAACACCTCGCTGGACAAGCTTCAGGAGGCTCTTCGAAACGTGGGTGAAAATGCATCTGCCATCAATGCTGGTGCTTCCGAAATGCTGTCATCCGCCGACGATCTCTCCCGCCGCACCGAACAGCAGGCGGCATCCATCGAAGAGACGGCCGCTGCGCTGGAGCAGGTCACGACGACTGTCCGAGACAGTGCAAAGGGCGCTGAAGAGGCGAGCGCTCTGGTTCAGCGCGCTCGCTCTGGCGCGGAAAACTCTGGCATCGTCGTTCGCAAGGCTGTGGCAGCCATGCAGGAAATCGAAAAGTCGTCCGGTGAGATTACCAATATCATCGGCGTTATCGATGACATCGCGTTCCAGACGAACCTTCTGGCGCTGAATGCCGGCGTTGAAGCGGCACGCGCCGGTGAAGCGGGCAAGGGCTTTGCAGTTGTGGCACAGGAAGTGCGTGAACTGGCACAGCGCTCTGCCAATGCTGCCAAGGAAATCAAGGCGTTGATCAGCGCATCCAGCACGCAGGTCGAAAACGGTGTGAACCTCGTGGGTGAAACCGGCAAAGCCTTGCAGGCGATTATTACCGAAGTCGAGGAAATCAACTCGCACGTCGCAACCATCGTCACAGCTGCCCGCGAACAGGCAACCGGCCTGCAGGAAATCAACACGGCGGTCAACACCATGGACCAAGGCACGCAGCAAAATGCCGCCATGGTGGAAGAACAGACTGCCGCCAGCCACGCCTTGGCACGGGAAGCCGAAAGCCTGAACGAACTCATCGGTCAGTTCAATCTCGGCAATGGTTCGCGCCCAGCCGCAGCATTCAGACCCGCACCGCATAGCGTACCGCGGTCTGCGTCCGTACCGGCACCAAAGCCAAACTACTCTGCTGCACCGCGTCCGGCCGCAAAGATTGCGCAGCCCACTGCGCGTCCAGTTTCGTCACCCGCGCGTGCACTTGGACAGAGCCTGGCAAAAGCCTTTTCGCCAAAAACCGAGGCCGCTGCCAAGCCGGTTGCTCAGGATTGGGAAGAGTTCTGAGACCAGTTACAGTCTGACAGACAAAACCCGCCGGGATCGCTCCGGCGGGTTTTTNGTTGTCTTGCAAGAAGCCAGAGACTTCATAAAAAGACAATTAACCGGCCACGCCAAGCCCAGCCTGCGTCTGACCCAGCGCATTGAAAACGGTGGAGACGATGCCTGCCCGGTCCAGCCCGGCGTTGGCATACATGATCTCAGGCTTGGCCTGCTCGACCCACTGGTCGGGAAGCGTAAGCGTGCGGACCTTCAGACCGGTATCGAGAAGACCGGCACTGGCCATGAAGTGCAGCACATGCGCGCCAAAACCGCCCGCCGAGCCCTCTTCAATAGTAACGAGCACCTCGTGGTGGCTGGCAAGCTGGCGAATGAGGTCGAGGTCCAGCGGCTTGGCAAANCGCGCATCGGCAACGGTCGTGGAAAGTCCAGCCGCGTCCAGATCTTCCGCAGCAGCCAAGCATTCCGCAAGGCGCGTGCCAAAGGACAGCAGTGCGATTTTTGTGCCCTCCTTGACGATGCGACCCTTGCCGATTTCCAGAATTTCGCCGCGCACAGGCATTTCGATGCCGACACCTTCACCGCGTGGGTAACGAAAGGAAATGGGACCTTCGTCATAGGTGGCTGCCGTGCGCACCATATGTTTCAGCTCCGCTTCGTCCGATGCGGCCATCACCACCATGCCCGGCAATGTGGCAAGGAAGGTCGTGTCGAAGGAGCCGGAATGGGTGGGTCCATCAGCGCCGACGAAACCGGCGCGATCTATCGGGAAGCGGACAGGCAGGCTCTGAATGGCAACATCATGCACCAGCTGGTCGTAACCGCGTTGCAGAAAGGTGGAATAGAGCGCGCAGAACGGCTTGTAGCCGTCGGCAGCAAGGCCCGCCGCGAAGGTCACCGCATGCTGTTCGGCAATTCCAACATCGAAGCTGCGTGTGGGGAAAAGCTCTGCCAGCTTGTCCAGTCCCGTGCCGTTGGGCATGGCGGCGCTGACGCCGACAATCTTGTCGTCAAGCGTCGCTTCCTGGATCAGCGCTTCGGCAAAGACGCTGGTATAGCTCGGTGCATTCGGCTTGGCTTTCGCCTGCGCGCCGGTGATCACATCGAATTTGTTGACGCCATGATATTTGTCGGCAGCGGCTTCGGCTGGCGCATAACCCTTGCCCTTCTGCGTCACGACATGGATCAGCACCGGGCCTTTCTGGTTGTCGCGCACATTGCGCAGCACGGGCAAAAGATGCTCGAACGAATGACCGTCTATGGGGCCAATATGATAAAAGCCAAGCTCCTCGAACAGCGTGCCACCGGTGACATAGCCACGTGCATGGGTCACGGCGCGAGTAATGGCACGATCGATGGTCTTGCCGAGATAGGCCGTCAGCTTCTTGCCGAAATCGCGGAAGCCCATATAGGTGCGACCGGATGCCAGACGCGCGAGATAGGCGCTCATGGCACCCGTCGGCGGCGCAATCGACATGTCGTTATCGTTGAGGATGACGATCAGGCGCGCATCCAGCGCACCGGCATTGTTCAACGCCTCGAACGCCATGCCAGCCGACATGGAGCCGTCGCCGATGACGGAAATCACCTTGCGGTCGCTGCCATCCAGTTCGGCGGCCACGGCCATGCCCAGACCGGCGGAAATGGAGGTGGAGGAGTGACCAGCACCGAAATCGTCATATTCGCTTTCCGCGCGGCGGGTGAAGCCGGAAAGGCCACCCTCTTGGCGTAAAGTGCGGATGCGATCGCGACGACCGGTGAGGATCTTGTGCGGATAGCACTGATGACCGACATCGAAAATTAGCCGATCCTCGGGTGTGTTGAACACCTTATGAATTGCAATCGTCAGTTCCACCACGCCGAGGCCTGCACCCAGATGCCCGCCGGTCGTTGACACGGCGTCGATCATCTCATCGCGCAATTCCCTTGCCAGCTGCGGCAGGTCGCGATCCTCGATCGACTTGAGATCGGATGGGAATTTCACCCGGTCAAGCAATGGTGTCTCTGGCATTCCGGTCAATCGTTCGGCCTTCGTATTTTGATGTTCGATCCGCGCCTCCAGATGGTGTGCACGCTGGACTTCGACAAGACTGAATTCGTTTTAACGAATTTCAACCCTGCGGCAAAGGGACAAACTCCTCTTCATCCCCCGGGACGATGTCGAAGCGTCCGGTTCTCCACTCTTCCTTGGCTTTTTCTATGCGTTCTTTTGATGACGACACGAAATTCCACCAGATATACCGCTTGGAATTGAGTGCCGCGCCGCCAAAAATCATGATGTGGCAGCCAGCTATGCCGCCTTTCAGGGTTATATCGTCACCAGCGCGAAACACGATCAGTTGATCAGCCGCAAACACATCGCCGGCCACTTCAAGGCAACCCGAGAGAATATAGATTGCCCGTTCCTCATGATCGGCGGCGAACGGAAATTTGACGCCCGCACCGAGCGTCAGGTCGACATAGAGTGTATCGGTAAGAGTCTTGACCGGAGACGATATCCCCGCAAATGAGCCTATGACGACACGGCCCGATGCACCTGTCTTATCGATGACAGGCATGGCATCCCGCCCGGTATGTGAAAANTCCGGCGCGATCTCTTCCTTGTTATCGGGCAAGGCAAGCCATGTTTGCAGGCCCGACATGGAAAGCGGATGACCGCGCAGGTTTTCCGGCGTTCGTTCCGAATGGACGATGCCGCGCCCCGCTGTCATCAGGTTGATATCGCCNGGCCGGATGGTAAGTTCGGTGCCGAGGCTGTCGCGGTGCTTGATTTCGCCATCGAACAGATAAGTGACTGTAGACAGCCCGATATGTGGATGCGGTTTCACATCCAGTGCTTCCCCGGCCTTGAGAATGGCAGGGCCCATGCGGTCGAAAAAANTGAACGGACCGACAAGTCGCCGGTCTCGTGTGGGCAATGCTCGTCTTACCGCAAAACCGCCAATATCGCTCGAACGCGGGATGATAAGGTTCTCGATGGCATCACAGGCGAAGGCATCGCCTACGGCGGGATCATTTCCGGGAAAAANCGACATGGTAATCTCCTGCGATGAGCCCGCATATTACCATGATCCGCAGCGTTCGTGAGGAAGCAATAATAAACGGTTTGTTCTAGTGCCGCAGCCACATGGAAGGGCAGGGGCCAGCGAGCTTACTCGCCGTCCAGTGGCTCCACGCCCACCGGCTTGCCCGCACGGTCCAGACGAATTTTCTCGATGCGCTTTNCAGCAGCCGTCAGCAGGGTTTCGCAATGTTTTTNCAGGGCTTCGCCGCGCTCGTAAATGGCGATGGATTCGTCCAGCGCTACGTCGCCGCGCTCCAGACGGGCGACAATGCTTTCCAGCTCGGCGACAGCCTTTTCGAAAGAATAACCGCTGACATCGGCTGTGTTGGCATTTTCCGTCATGTTCAACCCTTCATCATTCTCAAANTATGCATGGCTGCCGATTCCGCCAACCCTTCCAGATCATAGCCACCTTCAAGCAGGCTGACGACCCGGTTCGCGGCGAATTTGTCGGCCATCTCCAGAATTCGCCCCGTTGCCCAATCGAAATCATCGCCCACCAGATTGATCTGCGCCAGTGGATCGCGGTGGTGCGCATCAAAGCCTGCGGAGATAATAATGATATCCGGGGAAAAATCTGACAGCGCAGGCAGCACGCGCGATTTGAACGCTTCGCGAAAGTGGTCGCTACCGGTATTGGGCGAAAGCGGCGCGTTGACAACATTGTTTTTGATGCCGGTCTCTTTTTNATCACCACTCCACGGGTAAAGCGGCATTTGGTGGGTGGAGCAGAACAGAACAGATGTGTCGTTCCAGAAAATATCCTGCGTACCATTGCCGTGGTGGACATCCCAATCAACGATGGCGACACGTTCTGCGCCATGCACCTTCTGCGCATGGCGTGCGGCGATGGCGGCATTGTTGAACAGGCAGAAACCCATGGCCTTCTCGGTCTCTGCATGATGGCCGGGCGGGCGGCTGGCGACGAAGACGTTATCGGCCGCACCGGAAAACACGTCATCCACCGCCGCCATGGCAGCGCCGATGCCGGTCAGCGCCGCTTGCAGGCTTTTGGGTGAGGCATAGGTGTCGGCTTCGATGCGGTTGATCTCGCCGTCGTCCTCGGGAATTTGCCGCATGATCGAAATCAGATGACTCTCCGGGTGCGCCAGCAACACAGCATCTTCATTTGCCTGCGGTGCTTCTTTCCGCTCCAGCCGCTCGAAATTCGGATGCTCCAGCGCGATGTTGAGCGAGCGCAACCGGTCCGGTCGCTCCGGGTGCCCTGCAGGCGTTATGTGTTCCAGGAATATCGGGTGCTCGTAAAGCCGTGTGGCCATGGCGGTGACTCCTGAACTTGGGCAGTTGGCAGCGTTATGCGCGTTGCGGCAAAAGTGGATATCCGGCTATGACAGCGCGGCCAGCCAATGCTGCAAGAACGGCCTTGACGACGTCACCTGGAATGAAGGCCATGGAGCCAAGGAAGGCCTTGTTGAAACCGATACCCGCTGCAAAACCGAGATAGGTGATGCCGAATGCGTAAAGGACGATTACGCCACCGGCAACACTGGCCAGAAAGAAGCTGCCGACTTGTACGAGGCTGGATTGATCTCTGTTGACCAGACGCTCAGACAGATATCCGGTGGTGAAGGCCGCAGCGATCCAGCCGATCAGAAAGCCGGTCGTCGGAGTGTAAAAAATGGAAAGGCCACCGCGACCGCCCGACAGCACCGGCAGGCCGATAGCGGCGATAAGGATGGTGAGCAGCACTGCCAGCGTGCCACGCTTTGCGCCCAGCACCACACCGGCCAACATTACGCCGAGCGATTGGGCTGTGATCGGCACGGGAATGAAACCTAGTGGTATTGGTGGCAACAGGCCAAGCGCGATGATGATGGCTGAAAACAGCGAAATCAGAACGAGGTCACGGGTCTTCATGCAATGGTTTCCCTCTAAATATCCGGAGACGAGGTTTGGCCTCTGAAGCCGCGCGCGTCAATGGCGTCGGCAATGGCATCAGCATCCTTCAACGTCATAATGATGAGCGGCACCAGAATAGTATATGGCCGTACCCTCATCCCGCGAGCGCGATGCGCATCCTGCAACGTCTCGAAACGATTGATGACCTCTGGCACAAAACGAACGACGAGGCCAACCGCGAGGCCAACATCGGCAGCATTTGCGAGCCCCATTTTTNCCAGGGGGCGAAGCGCAAATGCGATCTCATCCATGAACTGCGAAATGCTGACGCTTGCCGTTATAGCCGTTGCTAGCAGCGTTAGCGCCGTCAACCGAAACAGGGCAATCGTCGCATCCAGCGCCGAGATCAGCAGGAAACTGAAAACGGCGATGATGGCGATGGTCAGCAAANCAGGACGCAGGCGCGCCACAGCTTCGCCAAAGCCCAGATGCGCTTGCCACAGTACAAGCCCCGCCAAGGCAACGGCTGCTGACAGGATGAGCGGATCGCGGGTGAGGAATAGAGCGATGCTGAAGAGCGCAAGGCCCGCAAGTTTGATGCGCGGCGAAAGCCGATAGAGCCTGCCTGTTCCTTCGACGTGAAGGCTTTTCATGTCAGCGCCAATTCGCGGTAAAGACGAATGGCGTCAGTGGGCGATGCATCGGCGTGAAGCCTGTTGCCATGGAACAGAAGCACGCGGTCAAAACTCTCCAGCAGCGGCAGATCGTGGGTAATGACGATCAAATCCTCCTCTAGGGCGGCCATGGTTCGCTCCACCAAAGCGCGGTTCTTCAGGTCCAACTGGTTGGTCGGCTCGTCCATAATGAGGATTTTCGGGCTGGTGATAGCCAGCGCGGCCAAGGCCGATAGCTGCAGTTCCCCACCGGAAAGCTCATGTGCGCGGCGCTTTGCCAGATGTTTGATATCGAAACGCAGCAAGGTGGCGTCTACCGCCGCATCGATGGCCGACGTGTTCAGCCCCTTGTTTTTCAGGCCAAAGGCGATGTCATCGCGAATGATAGGCAAGATGATCTGGTTCTGCGGGTTCTGGAAAATGAAGCCGACATCCTTGAGAACGGCTGGCCCGTCCTTGATCGTATCCAGCCCATTGACAGTTACATGGCCGCTGGTGGGCTTGGTCAGGCCGTTGATCATCCGCGCAAATGTAGTTTTGCCTGAACCGTTGAGGCCGATGATGCCGATGCGACTTTCGGTCAGCACAAGCGACAGCGGTTCGACAGCCGCTCTGCCTTCAAACGCCACGCCTGCCTCGTGAAAACGAATATCCAACTGCCGGTCCCCAAAATGCGCTTACCGTTCTATAAACGCAGGGNAGGGTAAACGAAATAAGGAACAAAAAANGAACATTGATTTTTCAGTCCCGCAACCCTAGGCTTTNGCCATGGCGATTCTGATTTCCAACGAAGCAGCACGACGTATTTTTCTGGCGCGACAGGGGCTTTCCGCATCGCCCAGTTGTGCCATGAGCAAAGCCGATCTGCTGAACTTGATCACGAACCTCGGCTTCGTGCAGTTGGACAGCATTGCAACGGTGGAGCGGGCGCACCACCAGATCATCTTTTCCCGCAACCAGACCTACAAACGTCAGCATCTTACAGACCTGTTGGAGAAGGATAGGGCGCTGTTCGAACACTGGACGCATGATGCCTCTATCCTGCCTTCGGCCTTCTACCCCTACTGGAAACATCGCTTCCGCCGTCGGGAGCCAGTTATTCTGGAACGCTGGCGCAGGTGGCAAGGGGAGGGNTTCGATGCGGCCTTCGAGGAAACCTATCGCCGCATTGCTGAAANTGGTCCTGTCATGTCACGGGATATGAAAGCCGAGGGCCATCAATCCGGTGGCTGGTGGAACTGGCACCCGTCCAAGACCGCGCTCGAATATCTCTGGCATACCGGTAAACTGGCCGTGGCTGGCCGGGTGAATTTTCAGAAGGTCTACGATCTCGCAGAACGCGTCATTCCGGCTGAACATCACGATAAAGAGGTCCACCATGACGAGTTCGTGGACTGGGCCTGCCGCCAAGCGCTGGCGCGGCTGGGCTTTGCGACATCAGGAGAAATCTCAGCCTTCTTCGATATCATCTCGCCGCAGGAAGCGAGGCAATGGATCGCAACCCATCGTGAAGAATTGTGCGAGGTTTCTCTGGCGTCCTCAGATGGCGGCAAAGACCGCATATCCTATGCTTTCGAAGGATTTGCCGTTGATGCCGAAGCAGAGATCGCGCCGCCCAACCGCATCCGCGTCCTCAGCCCGTTCGATCCGCTGCTGCGCAACCGCGCCCGAACCGAGCGGCTGTTCGGTTTCTACTACCGCATAGAAGTCTTCGTGCCGGAGCCGAAACGGCAATACGGCTATTACGTCTTCCCGCTTCTCGAAGGGGACAGGTTGATCGGTCGGATGGATATGAAAGCGGAGCGCAAAGGCGGAACGCTGGATGTAAGGCGCCTCTGGCTCGAAAAAGGTGTGCGTCCGTCTTCAGGTCGTCTTGCCAAGCTGGACGCGGAGCTGAACCGGCTGGCTAAGTTTACGGGTGTGGAGAGCGTGCGGTATCTGGATGGCTGGTTGGAGTGATATCGGTCAGCTTCCGCCTTTGGGCACCGGCGGCGCAAAACGGAGGGCCCCGGCAATCCTGTTCCAGGCGCTGATCTGACCAATGGCGACCGTCAGATGGGTCGTTTCGGCGTCGCTGAAGACGGTACAAAGCTCGGCATAGGCGTCCTGTGGAATGGGTTTNGCATCCATCCGCGCCAGATATTCGGCCCAAGCGAGCGCTGCTCTTTCACGGACCGAGAACAGACCGGCATCGCGCCACACGGCCAGCAGGTCGAGTTTGCTGGCGGCGACACCTATCTTTCGCGCTACGTTCAGATGAAGCTGGGTGCAGAAAGCGCAGCCGTTGATCTGGGAAACGCGCAGCTTGACCAGTTCTGTCAGTTCTTTTTCCAGTCCGCTATCATCAATAGCCTTCCCAAGCGCGGCGAGCGCTGCAACGGCGCTTGGAGCGGTTTTTTGAAATGTTTCATAGTTAAACGGAGCGGAATGGCGCGGGGCGGTCATGGTGGATTTCCTCTCGATTGTCTGTATTGTAAGAGTGCTGATAACATATAAGAGTTCTTACAATGAGTCGAAAAACCTTTCAACCGGATTTGCCGCAGCCCGGCGATGGAAAGCGCGGTAGCGACGGTTATCTAGGCTATCTTCTTCGGCAGGCGGCCCATGCCTATCGTGTTCAAGCCGAACAGGCTCTAGCTGATGTCGCTCTGACACTGCCACAGTTTTCAGTGCTGACCATGCTTGCCAGCTATCCTGGCCACTCCAATGCCGATCTTGCTCGTCTAGCTCTTCTGACGCCGCAGACCATGAGTGTCATTGTCGCCAATCTACTCAAGGCTGGATTGGTGGTGCGACAGGATCATGCCGTTCATGGCCGTATTCGCCACATCGTGTTGACGGAGAACGGTCTGACCGTGCTCACTCTCGCCAAGCAGCGGGTTTATGCGATTGAGAATGACATGCTGGAAGGCCTGAGCGACGCAGAGGAACAGACCGTGCGCGACTGGTTGGTCCGAACTGCGAAAGGCTGATCGAGAGGGGAACCGGCAGCCGGATCAGGAAATCCGACTGCCGCAAATGTTCGATTACCCAATATCGGTCGAGCTGATCTTGATACCAAAACCTTCGAGGCCGACATAGTGGCGCTCGCGCGTGGTGAGAAGCTTGATCGAGCTGATGCCGAGTTCCTTGAGGATCTGCGCGCCAAGGCCGATTTCCAGCCATTCGTCATCGCGGGAGCGAGCTTGAGCATGCGCTTCTTCCGGGTCACGGGACTTGCGGCGTCCGGCGACCTGTCCGACGCCGACGGAACCTTCACGCAGATAGATGATGACACCTCGGCCTTCGGCGGCGATCTTTTCCATGTAGTGCTGCACGGGCTGCTTTTTGCCGAAGACGTCGTCGGCCACGTTTNCCGGGTGCAAGCGCACGGGAATATCGACGCCATCACGGATATCGCCGAAAATGACCGCCATGTGCTCCATCGGGTCCCAGGGCAGGGAATAGGTTTGTGCCTTTGCAGGTCCGAATGGCGTATCGAGCGTGAACTCGCTTTCCTTCTCGACCAGCGTTTCCTTGCGCTGTCGATAGGCGATGAGATCGGCCACCGAAACCTGTTTCATGCCGTGCGTCTCGGCAAAGGCCGAAACCTGCGGCCCGCGCATGACGGTGCCGTCGTCATTTACCAACTCGCTGATGACGCCGATTGGTGGCAGGCCAGCCAGCTTGCACAAATCGACAGCCGCTTCGGTATGTCCAGAGCGCATCAACACGCCGCCTTCGCGCGAGACCAGCGGGAATATGTGGCCGGGGCGGGTAAAATCGGCAGCGCCCGCGTTGGGATTGGCCAGATTGCGAACCGTCACGTTGCGGTCGCTCGCGGAAATGCCAGTCGTTGTGCCGTGTTTGAAGTCTACCGAAACGGTAAAGGCAGTGGTGTGGGCGCTGTCGTTTTCCGCGACCATGGCGTTGAGGTTGAGGCGTTTCGCCTCTTCTTTCGGCATGGGGGCGCAAACGATGCCGGAGGTGTGGCGCACGATGAAGGCCATCTGTTCAGGCGTGCAATGCACGGCGGCAACGATGAGGTCGCCCTCGTTTTCGCGGTCGTCATCATCCATGACGACAACAATCTCACCGGCCTCGAAGGCACGAATAGCTTCAACGACACGCTTCTGATCATATGTCATGGTGGCTCATGTTCCTATTTCAGGCGGCCGGTCTGGCCGCGGTCTCTCAGATAATGGTCGGCAACCGTGCATGCCACCATCGCCTCGCCAATCGGCACGGCGCGGATGCCCACGCAGGGGTCGTGGCGACCCTTGGTGCGGACATCGACATTATTGCCATCGGTATCGATGGATTGTCGTTCCGTCAGAATGGACGAGGTCGGCTTGATCGCAAAGCGCGCAACAATGGGCTGGCCAGTCGCGATACCGCCCAGAATGCCGCCGGAATGATTGGAAAGGAAAAGTGGCTTGCCGTCATTGCCCATCCGCATTTCGTCGGCGTTTTCTTCGCCCGTCAGTTCGGCCGCGGCAAAACCTTCACCGATTTCCACGCCTTTGACGGCGTTGATCGACATGAGGTTGGAGGCGATGTCCTGATCGAGTTTGGCATAGATGGGTGCGCCAATACCGGCAGGCACGCCTTCGGCCACAACTTCAACGACAGCACCGATCGAAGAGCCAGCCTTGCGGATGCCGTCCAGATACTCCTCCCAGACAGGAACCATTGCGGCATCCGGGCAAAAGAAGGGGTTCTGATCGACCTGGTTCCAGTCCCAGTTGGCGCGGTTGATCTTGTGCTTGCCGATCTGCACCAACGCGCCGCGAACATCGAGACTCGGCACCACTTTGCGGGCCAGCGCACCGGCTGCAACACGCGCTGCCGTCTCACGCGCAGACGAGCGACCGCCACCACGATAATCGCGAATTCCGTATTTCAGATCATAGGTGAAGTCGGCGTGGCCAGGCCGGAAACTTTTGGCGATCTCGCCGTAATCCTTGGAACGCTGGTCGGTGTTTTCGATCATCATCGACACCGGCGTTCCGGTGGTGATCATCGTCTCACCGTCTTCATCCAACATCACGCCGGAGAGAACCTTGACGATGTCGTCTTCGCGGCGCTGGGTTACAAAGCGGCTCTGGCCGGGTTTGCGCTTGTCCATCCACTGCTGAACTTCCGCGAGCGTGAAGCGGATGCCGGGAGGGCAACCGTCGATGACGCAACCAAGCGCCGGACCATGGCTTTCACCCCAGGTGGAAACACGGAAGAGATAACCGAAGGTATTATGCGACATGTGATCAGACCGAGGCAGTGGCATTCCGCATGCGGAACGCATTTCTAAAAANGAGGCGGACTTTTCATAGTGTAAAAAACAGAGAAGGCAAAAGGCTTTCTTTTGCCATTTCCGTTCCCTTGAAACATGAAATGGCGCGTTTCACGAAACCATGCGCCATTCCTTGGCGGTCGCGAAAGCCGAGAACTCTTCCGGCGGAAGCGGCTTGGAGAAAGCGTATCCTTGCAGCATATCGCAACCCATCTGTCGCAATAAAACGGCGTGATCGTGCGTTTCCACACCTTCCGCGATGGTTTCGACACCCAGCGAGCGGGCAATATCGACGATGGAGCGGACGAGTGACCGTTCCTGCGGGGACGCGATGATGGGCATGACCAGCTGCCTGTCGATCTTCAGACGCTTGGGCTTGAGGCGCAACAGGCTGATGATCGACGTATGACCCGTGCCGAAGTCATCGATTTCGATGTCGATTCCCAGAGCTTTGATGCGCTCGATATTGCTCGTTGCAATATCTTCGTTTNCATCGAGGAAANTGGACTCGACCAGCTCGAATGTGATCTCGCCGGGTTTGATGGCAAGCTCCTTGAGACTGTCGATCAGGTGGTCGTCATGCAGGCGGCGAACCGAGACATTGACGGATATGCGAGGTACATCAATGCCCCTCAGACGCCAGATTTCCTTGTCTTGCAGGGCGTGTTGCAGAACGATCTGATCTATCGTGGACACGACGTTCAGCTCTTCTGCAATTTTCAGGAACTTGTCCGGGGTCAGAATGCCTTTGGCGGGATGGCGCCAGCGGACAAGCGCTTCCACACCGGTCAGTGCGTGTGTGTTGGCGCAAAACTGCGGCTGGTACCAGGCTTCGAATTCGCCTCTCTCCAGTCCAGCCAGAATTTCGTCTGCCGTTCGTTTGTGATTGACGATTTCAGCCTGAAGGTTCTGGGTGAAGAACTCGAAGCGGTTTCGCCCGGTTGCCTTGGCGCGGTAGAGTGCAAGATCGGCGTTGATCAACGTGCGGCGCGCATCCGCAGAACCGGATTCTGCAAATGCAATACCGATCGAAACGCCGCAGCGGCAGGTAAAACCTTCAAAATCGAAGGGGTAGCTGAAGGCCGAGATAATTTTCGTCGCTATCGATTTGACGTTGTCCTTTTCGCCCAACTGGGAGAGGAGGATCACGAACTCGTCACCGCCTATGCGCGCGACGATATCGCCCTCGCGCACGTTGCGGACCAGTGTTTTCGCCGCGTGGATGAGAACTGCATCGCCAGCGGCATGACCGAGCGTGTCGTTGATCTGCTTGAAGCGGTCGAGATCCAGATGGAGAATGGCAAAGCGTTTGCGCTCTCCGGAAGAGGGCGATGACAGGGCATCCAGATGCTGGTCAAGCTTGCGGCGGTTCGCAAGCCCGGTGAGTGGGTCATGGAGAGCATTATGCTCGATGCGGGTTTTCGCCTGTTCAAGTTCTGCGTTTCTGGCTTCCGCTTCGTCTTTGGCGGAGTTGAGTTGTTCCGAGAGCAGGACGTCTGCGGTAACATCGAAGGCGATGCCGACGACCTTTCTGGTGCCGTCGCGGCTGCTGTTAAGCCGCCCGACTGCCCTGACATATCGAAGGCTGCCGTCCGGCAATATGATGCGTTTGGTCGAGATGCGATCTGGACTTTCGCTATCTTTGGACACGCCACCGAAANCCATGGATCGTTCATCAGGGTGGAGACAGGCCAGATAGTCGTCCTTCGTCACATGCCTGCCCGCCTCGGGTGGCAAGCCGTGGAGCTCGCACATACGCTCGTTCCAGATCGCGTTGGAATAGTCGTGGGTCGCTTCCCAAATGCCGCAATTGTAGGAGTCCAGCGCAAGCGTTAGGCGTCCCGACAGTTCCTCCAGCTCATGTTCACGGCTCGATAGCTCGTGGAGAGCCAGTTCGAGTTCGGCGTTCTTGATATCGCTGTTATCTTTCGCTTCGCGCAGCTTTTGCGCCATGATCATGTCTGATGTGACGTCCCACAAAATACCGGTCGTCTGATATGATCCGTCCGGTTTGATGTAGCTGGAGCCGGCAGAACGCAGGTAACGAGTGGCTCCGCCCGGGAGCGGAACCCTGTAGACCTCTGACGAGGTCTGCTGATTGGATGAGCAGTTGAAGAAAAACCTTGCCGCTTTCGAGCGGTCCTCGATCACGAGTGCCGTCAACCACTCGGTCAGGAGCAGACGCCGTTCCAACATAGGGAAGCCATGCAGACCGGCTGCGCGTTCGTCCAGGTAGCAGCGTGATGTATCGTTTNCTATTTCCCAGATGCCGATGCTGGAGGAGTCCATCGCCAGCCTGAAGCGCTGGGAAAGCTCGAGAAGTTTCGTCTCGCGTAGACGAAGTGTTTTTATGTTGCGATTTCTCTCGGAGAGAAGCAGTCCCGCCACGAGAATGGGCAGAAGCATGGAGATCGCTGCGATGGCAAGGGTCGTTCGCAGAGATTTGTAATAGGGCTTGACCGCATCCCAGCCAGAAACAGGTGTGGCGCTTATTTCCCACCGCGATCCGGGCAAATCCACCGCCCTGATGACGGGATCCTCGTGCAATGGTTCCAGCACGCTGCCCACCACTTCATTCGTCAGCGTGTCGCGGATTTCGAACCTGATCTGGCCGGAACTGGCATCGAGCGGCGTCGTGGTGTCGTGGCCGATTGTCTCGAAAAGTTTTCTGCGATCGACGACGGCCAAGACCAGATCGTCTTTCTCGGCGCNGACCGACGAAGCTGGAGGAACGGTCACGATCACCATGATGGTGCCGCCTGCAGCAGGCTCGAAGACTTGCGTTTCCGGCAGGCGATCCTGTGGCGGAAGGGCTGCAAGTTTTGCCAGCCGGTCCCTCAGCATCGTTCCTATCTGGTCTCGGGGAAAATCGGGTACAGATTGCGACGTGTAGAGTTTTNCCAGGTGAAAATCGCGTGCGAACCCGATGGCGATGAAATGATGGGATTGCTGCAACTGGTAGTCGGCGATTTTGTCCAGTCCCGCCGAGGTTTCGCCCGGGGTCAGTGTCGCGTAGTGCCCAAGAGATGTCAGTGTGGAGACATCGTTGTTCAAACGCATGACAAGGCTGTCGTGCAGAACATCGAGCGCATATCGGGTGTGCGTTTCCAGGTCTTCGCGAAGCGACGCCGCGCCCCGGTGGTCGATGAGGTTGAACGCGCCAAGCATCATGCCAGCCATTGCCATCGCCAACAGGGCGGCGACGATCCTGCGTCTGACGATTTCGTTAAGGCGTCCCCCGATATCGGCCCAAGCAGTCACTCAATTTATCCTTTGGCAGTATCGCATTTTTCTCTGCTATACAGCCTAAANTACAATATAATCTGAATCGAAGACTACAGTTCTCATTTTAAATCACTCTAAAGCAACGTTGATGCGGATGAGGCGATCAAAAGGGGTGAGCTCTCTAAAGGCTTGATTAAAGGTTAAAATCCGTTCATCAATTGGATTGAAANTGTCATGCTTGCGGGCGAATTCCGCCACATTCGGGAGGCAAATCTTGTCGCATATGAAGTTTTTCAGCACCTTTAAGAAAGCCATAGCGATGCGTTTGATGATTGCCGCACTTTTGGCCACAGCCGGTCTGTTTGCTCCCTTCAATGCGTTCGCGCAGAGCGTGGATGTGGAATCGACGATCAGCAAGGTTGACGTCAAAGGGCTGACGATCACGCTCGAGGACGGCAAGAGTTACAAGGTGCCGGAAGAATTCAACTTCGATGGCTTGCAGGCGGGTGTGAAGGTTGTGGTGTTCTACACTGAAGTCGATGGCAAGCGCGTGGTTGATGACCTCGAGGTCATCCAGTAGCGATCACGCAGCGGCGTCGATCCACTCGGCAATACCCCGTTCCGTTTCCACTTTTAAAATACGGTCCTGTGGAATTGGAATTTCCGCGGCGATGTCTTTCTCAATGCCGGATACGAGGCGAAACATCGAACGTATCACGCCGCCATGGCAAACGCAGACCGTCTGACGATCAACCGAAGACAGCCAGGCACCGATACGCCACGAGAGAATTTCGTAGCTTTCAGCATCCTGCCCCGGCGGGATGAAATCCCATTTNGCGGCTTTGCGGGCTTTTACTTTCTCGGGTTCGGTGATCTTCAGTTCGGGAAGGGTTTGGCCCTCCCAGTCACCGAAGGAAATCTCCACAAGACGCTCATCCGTGCGGTAGGCTGTCGGGTCCAGTCCCATAGCCCCGCGCAGCAGTTCCATCGTTTCGCGTGTGCGGCCCAATGGACTGGCGACATAATCGAAATCGTTGACGGTCTTGCCAAGGATGCGGGAAAGGGTCTTGCCGTTTTCAGTGGCTTGCGAACGACCGAAGTCGTTGAGGGGAATATCCTTTTGACCTTGCAGTCTGCGGATTGCATTCCAGTCTGTCTGTCCGTGACGGATAACATAGACCAGCAATACTCAACCCCTGTCTTGGTCTTTCGACGATGCGCCGAAGCGCTGCATGTCGCTTTNCATTGCATATCCCGCGCAAAACGACTGTACACGTTTGCGCGAGATATCTGTCATTCAGTCTTTTACAACGGAGATATCAGGGGCGTCCACCGCCTTCATGCCAATCGTATGGTAACCGGAATCGACGTGGTGAATTTCACCCGTAACGCCCGTTGACAGATCGGAAAGCAGGTAGAGGGCGGACTTGCCGACTTCTTCGATGGAAACGGTGCGCTTGAGCGGTGCGTTATATTCGTTCCACTTGAGAATATAGCGGAAATCACCGATGCCTGAGGCAGCCAGCGTTTTGATCGGGCCTGCCGAAACAGCATTGACGCGAATGCCACGATTGCCGAGGTCTACGGCCAGGTAGCGTACGCTGGCTTCCAGAGCAGCCTTTGCAACACCCATGACATTGTAGTTCGGCATGACTTTTTCAGCGCCGTAATAGGTCAGCGTCAAAAGTGCGCCGCCATCGTTCATTACCGGTTCGGCGCGTTTTGCAACCGCAGCCAGAGAATAAACCGAGATATCCATAGTGCGATTGAAGTTGTCGCGGCTGGTATCGAGGTAACGGCCGGTCAACTCATCCTTGTCGGAAAAGGCGATGGCGTGAACGACGAAATCGATCTTGCCCCAATGCGCTTCGATGTTGGTGAAAACGCCATCGATCGTTCCAAGGTCAGTCACGTCGCAATGTCCAGCCATAAACGCGCCAAGTTCCTTGGCCAATGGCTCTACACGCTTCTTCAGCGCATCACCCTGCCAGGTGAAAGCGAGTTCAGCACCGGCATCGGCGCAGGCCTTTGCAATGCCCCATGCGATGGAACGATTGTTTGCGATGCCCATGATGAGGCCACGCTTGCCAGCCATGAGGCCAGATGTCTGAGCCATTCTGTGCTCCCTATTCTTAAATCGAACTTGCCTATGGCATAGGCAGAACGCCTGTTCAAGCAGGGCTGGATCATCTCATGTTAGGGAACGTAACAATGGGTGCGTTGTTCACGCCTTTCGTGAGCAACAAGGTCAAAAAACGCTGAATGCGCTCTACAGATAGAGCCCTTCGCGCATATGGCGCATGAGATCCATGACTTTTGCGTCCGGCGACTCCAGCAGAATGATGCGAAGTTCTACAACGAAATCACCGTAGCCGCCTGATCCGTCCTTCAACCCTTTGCCTTCGACGTGGATCGCGCGATCAGAACCAGACCATGCCGGAACGGTCACTTTCAGCTCGCCATGGGGAGACTGAACCGTAGCTTCACAACCGAGAACAGCGTCCGCCAGTGAGATCGGGAACGTTGTGTGGATGTCGAAATTCCTGATCGAGAATGTATCATTGCGCGAAGCCAAAAGCGTTACCACCAGATCGCCGCGTGCCGATTCGGGTAGTTTCAAGCCTTGCCCTTTCAGGCGAACGACATGACCGTCCGTCATGCCGGGTTCCAGCTGAAAGCGGACTTCACGATCTTCCGGCATGCCGACCGTCACCCATTTCTGCTCGATGAGATCGGAAACGGTTACGATGGCCTCGGCAGTGATATCGGGCGCCTTTTCGGGTACTGTAGTGGTGCCGCGAATGCGGCGCATAAGGGCGCTGAAAAANGCTGCTGGCCTGCGCTGCACGTGCTTCCATCTTCTCGGTTTGCGCAGCAGCACGCTCTTCGGTTGACATGTTCGGATCTTCGGAATTGCTCTCAGGTTTNGTGGAAGCTACCTTCGCCTTTGCGTCGGCGCCGAAAATACGCTCCAGCATGTCCTCGGCTGATTCCGGCTTCGCGTTGTCAGTGTTTGGGTCTGCTTTGCTGGTTCGAGCCTGCGCCTTCTCAAGCTCTTCCATCAGCTTTTCGGCAGCTTTGGCGCGTTGTGCGGCTTCTCTGGCGGCAGCGCGCTGCTGCATGATGGTCTGGTCGCGCTTTTTGGTTTCTGCCACGCGCCGGGCCTGATCGTACAGGCCGCGCTTTTGGGGGTCCTTCAAGAGATCATAGGCTTGGCCGATTTCTGCAAANCGTGCGGTTGCGTCCGGATCTGTCTGGTTGTGATCGGGATGCACGGCTTTCGCTTGCGAGCGCCAGGCTGCTTTTATTTCATCTGATCCGGCATCTCTTTGAACGCCCAGAATAGAGTAAGGATCACGCATCCGAACCACCAATCACCCCAACCGGTGCAGGCCGTATTTTTTCGTCATGAAAAGCCTGCAACATGAAGACCACCCGTCTTGAACGTGCACACAGACTTTGCGTTGCATCGTTCAGTTTGAAATCGGATTTGACTGTCGCAAGAACTTGCTAATCAGACCTTTACAGGGACGTGACTTGGCCGGTCGCCGGGCCTGTAATGATAGACAGGGTAAATGTTTTATTTCTGGCTGAAGCTGGTCATCAACCATTCGCCTGTCTCGGAAAGGCAAGCTTGCCNGCTGTAGCTGGCAACACCTTCAAAGGAATGGCGTGTGGTATTGAAGTTGCGGCAGACGAAACCGGTGTTTCTGTCTTCGCGAATGGCGGTTACAACGCCAGCACTTCCCGTTGCTGCGTTGGCCCATGGAAGGGGAGAATCCGAAATCTTGGCAAGATCGGCAGAGGTGACGGCGTTGCGGATGGTCGCATCATCTGAAAGTGTCTGGGTCGTCTGTTGGTTGGGGACGGAAGCGGTGGACAGGGATTTGTCGACCTTTTCGCCACCAAACAAATCCAGACTGACGCAACCGGTCAATATGACGAGCATGCAAGCAGCGGCGGAAACATCCACGACTGAAGACAAGAAGCTCTTTGTTCGACTGTTCGACTTTGCTATGACGATCACCATCTCTAGGCCAGAATACATTTCTGGTACGCAAATCAGCTCAGGAGCATTTTATTCAATATGTCGGAAAGTCGGTTAACATCCAGTGACTTTACAGAGGAAANTGAACCTTTTGCACTTTTTGCGGATTGGTTGCGGGATGCAACAGCCTCTGAAATCAACGATCCAAACGCCGTGGCGCTCGCCTCGGTGGACGAAGAAGGCATGCCGAGCGTTCGCATGGTTCTGCTGAAACATGCCGATGAACGGGGTTTTGTTTTCTACACGAACTTTGAAAGCCGCAAGGGGTTGGAACTGTTGGGTCAACAGAAGGGCGCCATGTGTTTTCACTGGAAAAGCCTGCGCCGGCAGGTGCGGGTTCGTGGTTCCGTCGCGGTTGTCAGCGACGAGGAGGCAGATGAATATTACACATCGCGTCCACGCGGCAGCCGCATCGGCGCTTGGGCATCCAAGCAGTCCCGTCCTCTGGAAAGCCGATTCGCGCTGGAAAAAGCCGTCGCGACCTACACCGCAAAATACGCGATAGGCGATATTCCCNGCCCCCNGCACTGGTCTGGTTTCCGCATTCAGCCTTTGACCATCGAGTTCTGGCAGGACGGCAAGTTCCGCCTGCACGACCGCGTCGAGTTTCGCCGCGAAACGCCGGAAGGTGAGTGGTCCAAGGTACGGATGTACCCTTGAACACACAAAATAATGCGACGCGGCCGAAACGCCGCGCCGCATTATCGGTATCGACACCCCATCGAAANTATGATCAACATTGCGCATGAACAAAGGAAGAACATATGCTTTCTCAACTCATGCAGCAATTCGAACTCGCCTCGCAAAAATATGCGCTCGCCAATGGTATCGAGCGAGATCCCGACTGGTATCTTCTCAAGCTTCAGGAGGAGGTCGGCGAGGTGACGCAAGCGTGGAACCGGCTGAGCGGACGTGGACGCCGTAAAGGCAAGACCGCAGAGGAAATGCGTCAGGATCTATCGGATGAAACCGCAGACCTTCTCGGTCACGTCTTGCTTCTCGCCCATAATAGCGGGCTTGATCTGGAGGCATCCATCCAACGAAAATGGCGCTTCGAACCGGCTATTTAGCCTCCGCGGATTTCAGAAGTCCCGCGACCTCGAAGAGGTTGTCGCAGATCGCCACGCATTTTTCCCGCATCGCATCCGTTGCTGGTGCGACGTCCGGAACCATAATTGTCTGTGTTCCGGCGCTCCATGCGGACTGGACGCCGTGATAGGAATCTTCAAGCGAAAGACAGTCCTGTGGCGAAAACCCCAGGCGTTTGGCGGCGCTGAGATAGGGATGGGGAGACGGCTTCGGCTCGGCATAGTCTCCACGCGCCAGTATATGATCGAAGCGTCGGGTCAGATCGAATGGCCCCAAGTGGCGGTTGACGGACTCATGGCCGGATGAGGTGGCAATAGCCCGTGGTATGTGCAGTTCATCCAGCAGATCGAGGATTTCGAGGACGCCGTCTTTTAGCGCCACACCATCCGCCATCTGGATTGCCAGGTGCCGAAGCCACGCATCGCGAAAATTATCCATTGGAAAATCTTCGCCATATTCAGAGCGAATGGTTTTCGTGATGACATCCCACGGACTGCCGCAAACCCGCTGATACACATCGACGGCCATGCCGTGCCCACCCTCATCGGAGGCGGCTAAAAACGAGTCCCGATAGTGCTTCTCGCTTTCGATCAGAAGGCCGTCCATATCGAAAATAACGGCTTTCGGCCTGAGCAAAACGTTCTCCATATCAACCGAATCGAAANGGGCGCTCGCCCAGGCTTTCGAAGGGCCGGATGAGATAACCATCAGGGTCCGCTACAATAAACTGCCGGTTGCCGACTTCCGTCTCGCCCCGTCGATACCATTTTTCCTCAAGTGGCAAAAACAACTCGATGCCCGCACGTTGCAAGCGCTCGAGAATGTTTTCCAATGATGGCACAATAAGCTGCAGGTTCATGCCGCGGCCGAAGGGGTATGTAACGGGAACGGTTTCATCCTCGAAGGTTCGCCCGGCACCCATCTGGTCGATCATCAGTTGCGCATCGCCGAGCGCGAGATAGGTGAAGCCTTCTTCCGGTCTTTCGTAAACCACATGAAANCCAATGAGATCACAATAAAAAGAGCGGCTCTTCGGCCAGTCGCTGACGGCCAGTTCGGGAACAAGAGCATTTGCTGTAAAAGTCATGTCGTCCTTGGAATTACCTGGGTGGGTTTTGCCGGGACGTACCAGCGTCGTGGATATTCTGATATCGGGTCAATATGTTGCGTATAAAATCTGTTTTCGCAACTGTGTATGCGTCACCATCGTGCGAGTGGCGTTCGGCCAGCATCTTTTTGAGTGCTGCATAGTCCTGCCTGATGTCATCGTGGAAACGTAAAATGTCACAAAAANGCAAACGTTGTCTGTGTGTTTCGTTTTTGGGCGGACATAGATAGATACGCTGGCCTGGAAGAGGGCTTCGGATCATGAAGGCCCAGACACCATCACCGTGCCTGCTGCCACGCGCTTCGTAACCGGCTTGCTCTAGCAATAAACGACAGGGNTCGATATCTATGATGTCTGAGAGCACAATATCGACATCTATAAAAGGATTTGCATCCAGACCCGGGACGNCAGTACTGCCGATATGGTGGATTTCGGCAATTTTTGAACCCAGCAGGTTTTTCAGTCGGCCCTCGATCATGACGTAGATCGAAGACCAAGAAGGATCGTGGGGGACGATCTTGACTGGTGTTCCCATGCTTGCCTTCAGGCCTTCGTCCCGCCCACCGTGATCTGATCCATGCGAAGGTGCGGTTGGCCCACGCCGACTGGTACCCACTGGCCGGCCTTGCCGCAATTGCCGATGCCGGTGTCGAGCTTCATGTCGTTGCCGATCATCGTCACACGCTTCATTGCATCCGGTCCATTGCCAATCAGCATCGCACCCTTGACCGGTGCGCCAATCTTGCCGTTTTCGATGAGATAGGCTTCCGTGCAGCCGAAGACGAATTTGCCGGAGGTAATATCCACCTGGCCGCCGCCGAACGAAACGGCATAGATGCCCTTCTTGACCGAAGCGATGATCTCTTCCGGCGTCTTGTCGCCACCGAGCATGTAGGTATTGGTCATGCGTGGCATGGGCACGTGCGAATATCCTTGGCGACGTCCGTTGCCGGTGGCTTTCATGCCCATCAATCGGGCGTTCTGCCGGTCCTGCATATAACCGACAAGCTTGCCGTTTTCGATTAGCACATTATAGGCGGAAGGCGTGCCTTCGTCGTCTACCGTCAGTGAGCCACGACGGTTGTCGATTGTGCCATCATCCACTACGGTGACGCCGGGAGCGGCGACCATCTCACCGAGAAGTCCCGCGAAGGCAGAGGTTTTCTTGCGGTTGAAGTCACCTTCCAGCCCGTGGCCGACGGCTTCGTGCAGCATGACGCCCGGCCAACCGGCACCCAGTACCACATCCATGGTGCCAGCGGGCGCATCGATGGCCGTGAGATTGACCAAGGCTTGCCGCAACGCCTCGTCGGCTCCGCGCTGCCAGTTTTCAGTTGTGATGAAATCGCCGAAACCGACGCGTCCGCCAATGCCGTAGGAACCGCTTTCCTGCCGGTCACCTTCCCCCGCAATCACGGAAATATTGATGCGGGTCATGGGGCGGATATCGCTGACACGATGACCATCGGCGCGAAGGATGTCCACGATCTGCCAGCTTGCCGCGACGCTTGCCGTGACCTGACGCACCTTCGGGTCCTTGTCACGCAGATAGGTGTCGATTTCGGTCAGAAGCTTGACTTTTTCCTCAAAACTTGGCGCCCNGATCGGGTTTTCATCACCGTAGAGCTTCTTGTTGGTGCGCTGTGGGGCCGCCGCATAGGAGCCTGCATAGCCCTTTGTGACTGCGCCGACAGCATCGGATGCGCGCCTCAGCGCCGCCAACGATAGCTCGCCCGCATGCGCGTAACCCACTGTCTCACCAGCGACGGCACGAAGCCCGAAGCCCTGGTCGGTATTGAAGCTTCCACCCTTGAGGCGGCCATTGTCAAAGGTAAGCGATTCCGCCTGTGCATGCTCAACGAACAACTCGCCATCGTCAGCACCTGAGAGAGCATCGGCGATCTGGGCGCGCAACCGTCCTTCGTCGCAATCGAAAAGGGTCAAAAGGTCTTGGGTCATCGCGGGCTCCAGTCGTGGCTGTTAACAGCGCATTTAAGTGCTGGAGACCTAAGGCGCAAGATTGATCAGGGAAGCGTGTCGTAGCCTTCGGCAAAGCCGCGCAATTCGATTGGAATGCCGACGCGGTCCTGATCGACGGATTCGCGCAGTGCAAACACGGCATTCTTACCGGCGCGCAGAACCTTCAGCAGCTCGTCATCGATGTCGACTTCCACGTAGCAACCCTCGGAAAAGCAGCGTGTGAAATAGGCACGACCGATATTGTTATTGTCGATATAGAGCTCCATGCCGTCCTTGAGGAGAACACCAAGTGGCGCGAGAATGCGCAGAATACGGGATTTGCGATCCGCCGTTTTCAAGATCACGACGGAAAGGCCGACCTCGGGCCTGTCGTCTGCAATCACGTTCTGCATCAAAGCGCATTGTTCTTCGGAGGCACCGGCAGGTTTGTCACAAATGACGGACCACGCGCCATGCGTCGATTTTGGCGTTCCCGGCTGCTGCGGCTGAACCGGTGCCGGTTGCTGCTGCGCAAAACCTGCGGCTGGAACGATAATGGAGAGACCGGCGGCGATAAAAAANGCGCGCGCAATCGGGGACAGACGCATGGATACCTCAGGATTCGAATCAGTGCGGCTATTTTGACGTCCCGACCGGGAAATGAAAGAGCCATCCTCCTCAATTCCAAGGGAGTGCGGCCAAAATAGGACTTTGCGCATGTGACGTTGCGCGAATGCTGTCTCGCAAGGGCCGCCTAGGGCCGACCGGAAGATGGGATAGGCTGAAAAATCAGACCGTTGCCAACCAAGGCGATATTGCGGCGAAAGACAAACTATGATTTGAGTCATTGATATAAGCATGGATTCTGCGTTTGAGAGTGATCATGATCAAACGCGTGAGGGAGAGGTACCGTGACTAACAGAATTTACGCAAGCTTGGTGGGCATGATCTGTCTACTCACGGCGGTCGGTGCTCGTGCCGATCAGCCGAGAGATTGGCAGATGGGATTGCAGGAGGCGGCAACGCCCATCATGCATGAAATTCGATGGTTCGAACAATATACGCTTTGGTTCATCGTTCCGGTCACGCTTTTCGTGCTTGTCCTGTTGATTGTGGTGGCGGTAAAGTTCCGCGCATCGAAAAGCCCGGTTGCATCCAAGACCAGTCATAACACCGCCATCGAAATCGTCTGGACGCTCGCTCCGGTTCTGATCCTGATGTTCCTGGCATTCCCTTCCTTCAACCTGCTCAACGCACAGCTGACTCAGCCGGAAANTCCGGATTTGACGCTGAAGGCGACCGCAACGCAGTGGCAGTGGAATTACGAGTACACGGCAGCCGAGGGTGTAGAAGCGCTGGCGTTCGACAGCTACATGCTGAAGGATGTTGACCGCGCAGCAGCCGGCAAAGACGATAAGGCTGTCTATCCGCGTCTTCTGGCCGTCGATAACGAAATGGTCGTTCCTGTCGGCAAGACTGTTCGCCTCCTGGTTACAGCGGCACCAACAGATGTCATTCACGCGTTTGCGATGCCAGCTTTCGGCGTCAAGATCGATGCCGTTCCTGGTCGTTTGAACGAAACATGGTTCAAGCCCGAAAAAGTAGGCCTTTATTATGGGCAATGTTCCGAGCTTTGCGGCAAGGATCACGCCTACATGCCAATCGCCATACGGGTGGTTTCCGAAGAGCAATACAAANCCTGGTACGCCGCTGCCGCCTCAGATTTGAGCGGTGCGAACCGGGCGCTCATGGCTTCGGTGGATGGTGCGCAAAGCACCGTTCAGGTCGCCGAAAACGAAACCAAATAACGTAAGGAGTGAGGACAATGGCTGGACATTCCACACACGACGATCATCACTCTGTCGAGCGCGAAGCGCATCATGATGATCACGCGCACCACGCGCACACACCGAGCTTCGCTCAGCGTTGGTTGTTTTCGACCAACCACAAAGACATCGGTACGCTCTACCTGATCTTTGCGATCATCGCAGGCATCATCGGTGGTGGCCTTTCGGTTGTCATGCGTATGGAGCTTCAGGAGCCGGGCATTCAGATTTTCCACGGCCTCGCTGCCATGGTTTATGGTTTTGAGGGTGATGCTGCCATCGATGGCGGCAAGCACATGTATAATGTGTTCACGACTGCACATGCGCTTATCATGATCTTCTTCATGGTCATGCCAGCCATGATCGGCGGCTTCGCCAACTGGATGGTGCCGATCATGATCGGCGCGCCGGATATGGCGTTCCCCCGCCTCAACAATATTTCGTTCTGGCTGATCGTACCGGCTTTCATCCTGCTGCTTCTGTCGCTCTTCGTTGAAGGACCGGCCGGTGCCTATGGTGTCGGCGGTGGCTGGACCATGTATCCGCCGCTTTCAACCAGCGGCATGCCAGGGCCCGCGGTGGATCTCGCAATCTTCGCGCTCCATATTGCCGGTGCGTCTTCCATTCTCGGTGCCATCAACTTCATCACCACAATTTTGAACATGCGCGCACCGGGCATGACCCTGCACAAGATGCCGCTGTTTGCGTGGTCGGTGCTGGTCACAGCGTTTCTTCTGCTCCTGTCTCTGCCTGTTCTGGCGGGCGGCATCACCATGCTTCTGACAGACCGCAACTTCGGGACGTCTTTCTTTGCGCCTGAAGGCGGCGGTGACCCGATCCTGTATCAGCACCTGTTCTGGTTCTTCGGTCACCCGGAAGTCTACATTCTGATCCTGCCCGGTTTCGGTATCATCAGCCACATCATTTCGACCTTCTCGAAAAAGCCGATCTTCGGTTATCTCGGAATGGCTTACGCCATGGTCGCCATCGGTGCGGTCGGCTTCATTGTGTGGGCGCACCACATGTATACCGTCGGTCTGTCGCTGGAAGCGCAGCGTTACTTCGTCTTCGCGACCATGGTCATCGCTGTGCCAACAGGCATCAAGATTTTCTCCTGGATCGCAACGATGTGGGGCGGTTCGCTGACCTTCACGACGCCAATGATCTGGGCGATCGGCTTCATCTTCCTGTTCACCGTCGGTGGCGTGACGGGCGTTCAGTTGGCCAATGCCGNTCTCGACCGTTCTCTGCATGACACCTACTATGTGGTCGCGCACTTCCATTACGTGCTGTCGCTGGGTGCGGTGTTTGCGATCTTTGCGGGCTGGTATTACTGGTTCCCGAAAATCACCGGCTACATGTACAGCCAGAAGATCGGCAATCTGCACTTCTGGGTGATGTTCGTCGGCGTCAACTTGATTTTCTTCCCGCAGCACTTCCTCGGATTGGCGGGTATGCCACGTCGTTACATCGACTATCCGGATGCCTATGCCGGTTGGAATGCGGTGTCGTCCTACGGGTCTTATATCTCCGCCGTGGCCGTCCTCATCTTCCTCGCCGGTGTGTGGGAAGCGTTTGCCAAGAAGCGTGTGGCTGGCGATAACCCATGGGGTGAAGGTGCGACAACACTGGAGTGGCAGCTGTCTTCGCCGCCGCCATATCACCAGTGGGAACAGCTTCCCCGGATCCGCTGAGGCATTTTGTCAGAGCGTGTGTCCCGGCTGAACATGATAGATGTCAGTTTCACGCTCAGACAAAAGACGTAAANGGAGCGCCGCATATATGCGCGGCGTTTCCTATGAAAGCAGGAAAAATGACTGTTATCGACAATCACGACGCGCTGGACATGGATAGCTTCAAGCTGTCCGAGGCGGGCGCGCGCGATTATTTCGAACTGCTGAAACCCCGCGTCATGTCGCTGGTGGTGTTCACCGGTTTTGCTGGCCTCGTCCTGGCACCTGGCAGCATCAACCCCGTATTGGCAGTGGTGGCCATCCTTTGCATCGCGGTGGGTGCTGGCGCGTCCGGCGCATTGAACATGTGGTATGACGCCGATATCGACGCGGTCATGAGCCGTACCGCCAAGCGCCCGATACCCTCCGGCCGCATCCAGCCGGGTGAGGCGCTTGCCTTTGGTCTGACGCTGTCCGTGTTTTCGGTTGCCATTCTTGGTCTGGCCGTGAACTGGTTTGCCGCCGGCCTGCTGGCTTTCACGATTTTCTTCTATGCCGTGGTTTACACGATGTGGCTGAAGCGCTCGACGCCGCAAAATATCGTCATCGGTGGTGCAGCTGGCGCGTTTCCACCCATGCTCGGCTGGGCTTGCGTCACCGGTGGTGTATCGCTGGACAGCACCATCCTGTTCCTCATCATCTTTCTTTGGACGCCAGCCCATTTCTGGGCTCTGGCACTCTTCAAGATGCGCGATTACGGCTCGGTTGGTATTCCCATGATGCCGAATGTTGCCGGTGAACGCTCCACCAAGAACCAGATGATCGCTTACGCAGTTCTGACAGCTTTCGTCGCAGTGGCACCTTACTTTACGGGCCTGGCAGGTGGCGGCTACGGTATCTTTGCAGCCGTTCTCAGCGCCATCTTCATCTACTGTTCCATCTCGGTCCGGCGCATGCCTGACGGAGATGAGCGGATGTTGCAGGCGAAAAAGATGTTTGCCTATTCCGTGTTCTATCTCTTCGCGATTTTCTCGGGGCTTCTTGCCGATCATCTCGCGCCGTCATTTCTGACATTGATTCAAGGGGTGGCATAATGGAAACGATCAAGCTGAACGATGCGCAGAAGCGATCGCGCCGTGGTCGTAACATCGCTCTTGGCGTCGTGCTGGCAGCACTGGTCGTTCTTTTCTACGTCATCACCATTATAAAAATCGGCGACTTTTAAACGCCGGACGGCACGAGGGGGAGGGATATGACAGCAACACAAACATCAGCAAAGAAANCGAGCAACAGCTCGATCCTAGTGCTGTGTCTGGTTTTTGTCTGCGGCATGGTGGGCATGGCCTATGCGTCGGTTCCGCTATATCGCCTTTTCTGCCAGGTCACCGGCTATAACGGCACGACACAGCGCGTCGAACAATATTCGGATGTCATTCTCAACAAGACGATGAAAGTGACGTTCGATTCGAATACCTCCAACGGTTTGAACTGGGATTTCCAGCCAGTTAGCAAATCCGTTGAACCAAAANTCGGTGAAACCGTACAGGTCATGTTCAGGGCGACGAACCGTTCACCGGTGGCTACCACCGGAAGTGCGGTCTTCAATGTGACGCCGATGGAGGCGGGTGCCTATTTCAACAAGGTGCAATGTTTCTGTTTTACGGAAACGACCTTGCAGGCGGGCGAAACGCTTGAGATGCCGGTCGTATTCTTCATCGACCCTGAGATCGTCACTGCTCGGGAAACGAAGAACATCCATACATTGACACTGTCCTACACATTTTATCCGTCGAAGACGGAAAAACCGGTTGCGTCCTTGCCGGTAAAGACTGAACGTGACGAAACGAAGCTTTGAGTGAGGGAGGTACGACCGGTTTTGGTCGTGCTGCATGAGTGGCATCTTAACGGATGCGACTATATTGAGTGACTAGGGAAGAGCCTGCGGGGATCGTTCACATGGCAGAGACACATCAGAAAAAACATGACTACCACATCATAGACCCCAGCCCCTGGCCGCTTTTGGCCTCGGTCGGTGCATTTTTCATTGCCTTTGGCGCCATCTGTTACATTCGTTACCTGAATGGTGGCTCGTTCAAGATGTTCGGTCTGGAATGGGCTAACCCTTGGCTGTTCTATGTCGGCTTGGCCATCATTCTTTACGTGATGTATGCTTGGTGGGCAGATACCGTGAAGGAAGGGCATGAGGGCCACCATACCCGCGTGGTAGCGCTGCATTTGCGCTATGGCATGATCATGTTCATCGCGTCGGAAGTCATGTTCTTCGTTGCATGGTTCTGGGCCTATTTCGATGCCAGCCTCTATCCACATGAGGCTATTCAGGCGTCGCGTCTGGAATTCACCGGCGGGCAATGGCCACCAAAGGGCATTGAAGTTCTCGACCCTTGGCATCTGCCGCTCTACAATACCGTCATTTTGTTGCTGTCCGGCACATGCGTAACATGGGCGCACCATGCGCTCTTGCACAATGACCGGAAGGGCCTGATTTCCGGCCTGGCATTGACGGTGGCCCTTGGAGCGTTCTTCTCCTTCGTGCAGGTCTACGAGTACATGCACGCGCCGTTCGACTTCAAGAATTCCATCTATGGCGCGACGTTCTTCATGTCGACAGGCTTCCACGGCTTCCACGTTTTCGTCGGTACCGTGTTCCTGCTGGTCTGCCTGCTGCGCGCCATGAAAGGAGATTTCACGTCCAAGAATCATTTCGGTTTCGAGGCCGCCGCCTGGTACTGGCATTTCGTGGACGTGGTCTGGCTGTTCCTGTTCTTCGCTATCTACGTATGGGGCGGCTGGGGCGCGCCTCTGGCGGGTTGAGACAGACGCATAGGTTTNGAAAAGGGCGGCGCGTGCCGCCCTTTGCTTTTCTGACACCCCGGGGCAGTGTGGAAACGAGACGACGATGCAAGATGATGACATGCTCTATCCACCTGTAGACCCCGTGAAAGTGGGTCTGCGCGGCTGTTGCCCCCGATGCGGCCACGGTCGGCTTTTCGATGGTTTCCTGAAGCTGAAGCCGCGTTGCAGCGCCTGCGGCCTAAATTATGCGTTTGCCGACGCGGGCGAGGGGCCTGCTGTTTNCGTCATGCTCATCGTCGGGTTTCTCATCATCGGTATGGCGCTGTGGCTCGATGCGCGTTTTGCGCCGCCCGTCTGGGTGCATGCGTTGATCTGGATACCCGCTGCGATTATCATCTCGCTGATTTTGCTGAAGAAGATGAAGGGCATCATGATCGCCTTGCAATATCGCAACAATGCACGCGAAGGCAGCCTTGATCGTGACTGATACGAAGACCACCACCTCCACTCAGCGTAGCCTTTGGTTTGCGGCGCCTTTCGTCCTTCTGGTTCTCGTACTCCTGCTGGCGCTCGGTACATGGCAGGTGAAACGCCTGTACTGGAAAGAAGCGCTGATGGCGGATATCCAGCAGCGTATTCATGCAGCACCCGTTCCGCTTTCAGATATCGAGACACTCGCTGCGTCGGGTGGCGATATCGAGTATCGCACCGTCGCGCTGTCGGGCACGTTCGACCACACGAAAGAACAGCATTTTTTCGCGACGTTTCAGGGGCAGAGCGGATATTACATCTACACACCTCTGCGCCTTAGCGATGGCCGCACGATTTTCGTCAACCGGGGTTTCGTGCCTTACGATATGAAAGAGCAGGCAAAACGGGCGGCGGGCGAAGTATCCGGTGTCGTTTCTCTCGAAGGACTGGCGCGGGCTCGTCTGGCGGCCAAGCCGTCCAGCCTGTTGCCAGACAATGACCGCGCGAAAAATATCTACTACTGGAAAGACCTGGCCGCGATGACCGACAGCGCGGGTATCGAGCCCGGCAACGTGCTGCCATTCTTCGTTGATGCCAATGACGCACCCAATCCAGGCGGTTGGCCGAAGGGCGGTGTGACGCTGATCGATCTGCCGAATAATCACCTTCAATATGCGATAACATGGTACGGATTGGCCGCCGCCCTTGTCATCGTGGCAGGTTTTGCCTATGTCCGGGGCGTAAGAAATTCCAGAGAATGAAGCACCGGGAGGCTGAAGGAGAAGGAATGAATATCGCCGTTTCCAAACCGCCTCTGACGATCAGGCTCTGCGGCCCGCGCGGTTTCTGCGCCGGTGTTGATCGTGCCATCCAGATCGTCGTGCTGGCGTTGAAAGCCTATGGCGCTCCTGTTTATGTGCGCCACGAGATCGTCCACAACCGTTATGTGGTCGAAGGTCTCGAAGCCAAAGGCGCCATTTTCGTTGAGGAACTGAACGAGATTCCCGCAGAGCATCGCCAGCAGCCGGTGGTATTTTCTGCCCATGGCGTGCCGAAATCCGTACCGGAGGATGCGCAGGCCAGAAACCTGTTTNATCTCGATGCGACATGCCCGCTGGTGTCGAAGGTTCATAAACAAGCCATGCGCCATCAGCGCCTCGGTCGCCACGTCGTCCTCATTGGCCATGCTGGCCACCCGGAAGTCATCGGTACCATGGGTCAGTTACCCGAAGGTGCGGTATCGCTGGTGGAGACGGTCGAGGATGCGGCGCGTTATCAGCCCGTCGATACGCGAAATCTGGGCTTCGTGACGCAGACGACCTTGTCGGTGGATGACACGGCTGGTGTCATCGCCAAGCTTCAGGAGCGCTTTCCAGCCATGCAGGCGCCGGCCGCAGACAGCATTTGTTATGCCACCACCAACCGTCAGGATGCGGTAAAGCAGGCGGCACCCGGTTGTGACCTGTTCATCGTCGTCGGCGCACCCAATTCATCCAATTCCAAGCGTCTTGTCGAGGTTGCCTTACGCGCAGGTGCCAAGCGTTCCGTGCTGGTTCAGCGCGCAGCCGAGATCGATTGGGATCAAATCGGTGACGTCCAGACTGTGGGTCTTTCCGCGGGCGCTTCCGCCCCGGAAGTCATCGTCGACGAGATCATCCAGGCTTTCAAGGCGCGTTTCGATACCACGCTGGATTTGGCCATCACGGTCGAAGAGACCGAGCATTTTCTGGTGAACCGCGAACTGCGCGAGATCGAACTGACCACGCAGGACATGGCCTTCGTCAATGGCACCGCAAGTGACGCTTTGCCGCCGAAGCCAGCGTCGGGCTTTTGATTTCAAATAATCCCACATTCTTCAAGAGATCAGACATTGGCAGTTTATACGGATATCAGCGAAGACGATCTGAAGCATTTCCTCGAGCAGTATGATGTTGGCGAGCTGACGTCCTATAAGGGCATTGCCGAGGGCGTGGAAAACACTAATTTCCTGCTGCACACGACCAAGGATCCGCTGATTCTGACGCTCTATGAGAAGCGCGTGGAGAAGTCGGACTTGCCATTTTTCTTAGGCTTGAAGCAGCATTTGTTCGCTAATGGCCTGTCCTGCCCGTTGCCGCTTCCCCGTCACGACGGTGAACTGCTGGGCGAACTGTCGCAGCGGCCTGCCGCCCTGATTTCGTTTCTGGAAGGCATGTGGCTGCGCAAGCCGGAAGCCAAACACTGCCGGGAAGTGGGCAAGGCTCTCGCCGCCATGCATTTGGCCGGTGAAGGGTTCGAGCTGAAACGTCCCAATGCGTTGTCGGTTGAGGGCTGGAAGGTTCTTTGGGATAAATCCGAAGCCCGCGCTGATGAAGTCGAGGCTGGTTTGCAGCAGGAAATCCGTGCCGATATCGATTTTCTCGCCGCCAACTGGCCGAAGGATTTGCCCGCAGGCGTCATCCATGCCGATCTGTTTCAGGACAACGTGTTTTTCCTGGGCGATGAACTGTCTGGCCTGATCGACTTCTACTTCGCCTGCAATGATCTGTTGGCCTATGACGTGTCGATCTGTCTTAACGCCTGGTGCTTTGAGAAGGATGGGTCTTATAACGTCACAAAGGGCAAAGCTCTTCTGGAAGGCTACCAGTCCGTACGGCCCATGAGTGGTGCCGAGCTTGACGCGCTGCCGCTTCTGGCGCGCGGCTCGGCACTACGCTTCTTCCTCACGCGTCTCTATGACTGGCTGACGACGCCGGAAGGTGCGCTGGTCGTCAAGAAAGATCCGCTGGAGTATCTCGGCAAGCTACGCTTTCATCGCAGCATTGAAAACTATGCCGAATACGGACTGGTGGGACGATGAAGCACGTCGAGATTTATACCGATGGTGCCTGTTCCGGCAACCCCGGGCCGGGCGGCTGGGGCGCTGTTCTTCGCTATGGCGAAACGGAGAAGGAACTGTGTGGTGGTGAGGCGGAGACGACCAACAACCGCATGGAACTGATGGCCGCCATCTCATCGCTCAATGCGCTGAAATCCCCCTGCGAAGTCGATCTCTATACCGACAGCGCCTATGTGAAGGACGGGATTACCAAGTGGATTTTCGGCTGGAAGAAAAAAGGCTGGAAGACCGCGGACAACAAGCCCGTCAAGAATGTGGAGCTGTGGCAGGCGCTGGAGTTGGCGCGAGAGCGACACAAGGTGACGCTGCACTGGGTCAAGGGCCATGCGGGCCACCCGGAAAATGAACGCGCCGACGAGCTTGCACGAAAAGGCATGGAGCCTTTCAAACGGCGGTAACAGACAGGTGCTTTACTGGGGTTTGAGGATTGCACTTCCCGGCCTATCTTCACCAAAAAACATAAAGCAGAAGAGGGACACCCCATGATCTTACATTGTGTTTTCGTACGCTTCAAATCCGCGACCGCGACGGCGGAAAAACAGGCGATCTACGAGGCCATCACCGCGCTGAAAGATGTCATTCCCGGGATCATCGACGTGAAGTGCGGACAGAATATTTCGTCCGAAGGCCTCAACGGCAATTTTCTGGATGGCTTTATCGTCACACTGGCAAGCCCGGAAGCACGCGACGAATATCTTGCCCACCCCCAGCATGTGGATGTCGGCGAACGCCTGATCGGATTGACCGATGGTGGCGCGGCGGGCCTTCTGGTTTNCGATATGGCCGTATAAGGTACGACTGCGGCGGTAAGCCGCCGCAGTCGTCGCATCTGTCAGCTTGATTTGCTGATGGCAGCCGCTATCTGTTCGACGTTGTAGCGGAACATCTTTTCGTAGGTCGATGCGGGGCCCTTGGCTTTGGAGAGCGCTTCGACATACAATTCGCCGCCCGGCTCTGCGCCGGTGGCCTTTGCCACCTGCTTCACCAATCGCGGGTCATTCGAGTTTTCGAAGAAATACGTCTTCACATGCTCGGCCTTGATCTGCTCGATCAGCTTGCCGACATCTCCGGCAGACGCTTCTGTCTCGGTGGACACCCCTAGTGGTGACAGGAACGTCACCTTGTATTCGCGCCCAAAATAACCGAATGCGTCATGGCTCGTGAGCACCTTGCGGCGGTCTTCCGGAATGGTGTCAAACTTCGCATGCGCGAAGGCGTCGAGACCATCCAGCGTCTTGAGATAGGCTTCTGCATTTGCCTTGAAATCTGCCTTGTCAGCCGGGTCTGCGGCGGAAAGCGTCGTTTCGATGTTCTTGACCCAGATTTTGACATTGATTGGGCTGTTCCACACATGCGGATCGGTCACCGTCTTGCCGTCCTCTTCCATGCTGCGCGTCTGAATGCCCTCGGAGACAGTGACGGGTGTGCCCTTGTAGCCGGAGGCGGAAATCAGGCGGTCCATCCATCCTTCGAGGCCAAGCCNGCTGACGAAAACGACGTCCGCCGCTTTCAGGCTTTTTGCATCGGCAGGCGATGGCTCGAATTCATGTGGATCGCCATCCGGCTTGACGAGGCTGGTCACGGTCACATGCTTGCCGCCCACTTGTTTGACGACATCGGCAAGCACGGTGAAGGAGGCGACGGCCTTCAGTTCTGCCGCGGATACGGGAGCTGAGAAGGCGATAAGTGCAGAGATGGCAGTAGAGAAAAGTAAAGTGCGGGATAACATTGGCACGTCTCCTGATTAGCCCTTTAGATGCGGGCGGGTGAAATAGCGTCCTGCAAGGCCTGCCGGTGCTGCGATGATGGACAGCCCGTAGAGGCAGGTTGCAGCCATGATGATGGTTGGGCCTGAAGCCAGTTCGAAATGGTATGAAACGACAAGGCCGACATAGCCGGAGATGGCAGCGCTCACGGCTGCAACCACCAGCATGGAGGGAAGATTGCGGGTCCATAGTTGCGCGATGGCTGCGGGTAGCATCATCAACCCCACCGCCATCAGCGTGCCGAGGGCCTGAAAGCTTGCCACCAGATTGATGACGACAAGCACCAGAAAGATGACGTGATACACCGGACCGCGTCCGCCCACGGCTCTCAAAAANCCGGGATCGAAACATTCGGTCACGAGAGGGCGATAGATGATGGCGAGGACAACGAGTGTCAGCGAGGTGATGGCGCCGATCTGATAGAGCGCTGGCGCGTCTATGGCGAGTATCGTTCCGAACAGCACATGCAGAAGATCGACATTCGACCCATGCAGCGAAACGATCAGAACTCCGAGCGCCAGCGAGGCAAGATAGAAACTCGCAAAGCTCGCATCTTCCTGCAACGGCGTGATGCGACTGACGATACCGGAGAGCAGCGCCACGGAGAGGCCAGCGACCAGTCCGCCAACGCCCATGGCGGTCAGTGACAGTGAACCGGCGATGAGATAGCCGATGGCCGCGCCCGGCAGAATGGCGTGGCTGAGCGCATCTCCCATCAGGCTCATGCGCCGCAACATCAGAAACACACCGATCGGGCTGGCACCGGCTGCAAGGCAGAAGCAAGCAATCAGAGCGCGCCGCATGAAGCCGTAGTCCTGAAACGGCGCAAGGAAAATGTCATAGGCCGTCATGCTGCGGGCTCGCAGACATCGCTGGCCTCATCCCAGCGTTCGGCCATGATACGCGCGCGTAACAGATTGACAGGCGACATGACCTGATGTGTCGGCCCCCAGGCGATCAGTTCGCGTGCGATCAGCAGGGTGTCAGGAAAGTGAGCACGCACCTGTTCGAAATCATGCAGAACGGCAACGACAGTGCGCCCCTCACCATGCCAATGTGTGACGATATCCAGAAGGTCGCGTGTCGTGCGCGCATCGATGGCGGTAAACGGCTCATCCAGCAGAATGACGCTGGCATCCTGCATCAGCAGGCGGGCGAAAAGAACACGCTGGAACTGCCCGGCAGACAGCGCCCCTATAGCCCTTTTTTCGAAACCCGAAAGGCCAACCGTTGCCAAGGCTTCTTCAGCCCGCTTTTCATCTTTTNGGGTAACACTTCCAAAGGCGCCTGCGGTCTTCCATGCGCCCAATATCACCGTCTCCAGAACAGAAATCGGAAAACGGCGGTTGATATCCGTCGCTTGCGGGAGGTAACCGAACTCCGCGCGCTTGAGCGCGTGATCGACAGAGCCCTGTGAGGCCTTGATATCGCCGATGATCGCCTTCAGCAGCGTCGATTTGCCCGCACCGTTTGGGCCTGCGATGGCCGTCAGGCTTCCCTTGGCAAAACTGCCAGAGATGTGGTGCACCGCCGGGTGGCGGTCGTACGCCACCGTCAGATTGTCAATTGTCAACACCGCAGCATCGCTCATGACAACACCACAGCCCAGAAGATGGCGAGCCAAAGCGGGACAAGAATACCGAGCACGATGAAAAGGCGTGTGGATATGGATTGTTGCAGGAGGCGCCGAAAAGAAAAGGAATGCAGCATTTGGATGCTCACAATAATGTTATATAATTACTGTGATAGTATAACAATTGCGGCGGAAGAATGACGTGAGAACATGCAACGGGGGGACAAAGGGTCCGGCCGTGGGTGGCGGCATCGAGCAATGCGCGTGGCGGTCTACGAGCGGGAAATACCGGCGTAATCCCGGACTAATGGTCCAAGATCACGCCGAACAGCAGATTAAAGTTGTTCGATCATTGTCGCCGCGGACGAAACCGTTGCCTGACCGGGATTTTCTTCAACATTCAACGACTTAACCACGCCATCTTCAACCAGCATGGAATAACGCTTGGATCGGACGCCGAGGCTGCCAGCGGAAAGGTCGGCATCGAGGCCGAGCGCCTTGGTGAAGGAAGCGTCCCAATCTGCGAGAAAGTGGATTTTGCCCTGTCCGCCAGATGACTGCGCCCAAGCGCCCATGACATGCCAGTCATTGACGGAAATGACGGCGATATCGTCAACGCCGCGCGCAAGAATGGTGTCGCGGTTTTCGAGATAACCGGGAAGGTGGTTCAGTGAACAGGTGGGGGTAAACGCGCCTGGAACGGCGAAAACGACGACCTTCTTGCCGCTGAAANGAGCATCTGTCGTTGTTTCAATCGGGCCGTCAGCCGTCTTTTCCTTGAAGGTCGCGGATGGAAGTTTGTCGCCGATCTTGATGGTCATGATGTCGCTCCTGTGGCAATGATCCGGCGCGACTATAGAGGATGATTTCGAAAAGTCGCCAGCGAATTCAGCGCAACTCACTGCGGAAAATCAAGCGGAGCTTCCATCACTTTCTGACCGGATTTTACCAGAATGGTCCAGCGCTGACCCTTGGGATTATAGGACTTCGGAAGTCCTTTTATGTTCATGTAGAAAGACAGCTTGCGCTTGTCGCGCACCATGTTCTGCGGCTCGAAATAGGCATAGCCGGATGGGCCGGCAACGAAGATTTCCGTTTCCTTCGGCGCATCCTCCGGCAGTCGCAAATCAACACCCAGCAAGGTCTTGTCGGGCGTGATGTGGAAACTCTGCACCCGGAAATCGTCGTTGGCCGGTTCCGGCAGGGCCATATTTGCGGTTTCCACGGCCTGCGTTTCTTCTTCCGTGGCCGCTTTTCCGTGATCCTTGCGGATGTCGAAATTGGCTTCGAATGGAATGCAGATATTGAGACAGACACCGATGAAAGCCGTCAGCCGCGCCTTGTCTTCATCGGAACCAGACTGAGACTGCAACGTGAAAGGCAGGCTGACCGGAGCGTCGTAACCGATATCGCTGATCTCGCCGTTTTCGATGAGTTTGGGCACCGGGAACGCCAGCGAAGTCAGGGCTGCGCCACCTGCGGGATCAAGCATTATTTTTGGCGGAATGCCGGCTTCTCCCGGCTCGCGCCAGTAGGTTATCCAACCGGGTTTGAGATCAATCTGCAAAACTGCATCGATGCGGCCCGTGGCATCGGCAGGCTTGCTGACGATGCGCATGCGCCCGCCTTCACTCGTTTCCCACGTCGTTACATCTGCCTGTGCGAACTTTGGGGGAGATGCCAATGCGAGCGTGAGAGCAAACAATGGCAGGGATGCGCGTAAGAAAAGAAAGAGCGTAGCGTTCATGTCTTCGGTCTAGCCTAACATCTATCAGGGGNCCAGTTACGATTTNCACCCCATCATCATTTNCGGTTGATTGATCGGCCTCTATGTCGCATCCTTCGCTTGAACCAACCCTCATGCCGTACCTCTTCCCACGAGAATAGAGCAGACCGGAGGCAGCCGTGACCTTTTCGACCCTGATGGACAAGAAAGAGCGTGGCTTTCTGGATGGCCATTTTCTCATCGCCATGCCGGGACTGGAAGGTGGTGCGTTCGAGCGTTCGGTCGTCTATATCTGCGCCCATTCCGATGCGGGAGCCATAGGCTTCATCATCAACCGGGCCCAGCAGATTACCTTTACCGATGTGCTTCTGCACCTGAAGATGATGGACCAGAACGATGCCATCATGCTGCCCGACCGCACCCGTCAATTTCCTATCCAGTGTGGCGGGCCCGTCGAGTCCGGGCGGGGCTTCGTGCTGCATTCGGACGACTATAGCAGCGAGTCCAGTATCCCTGTCAGCGACGATATTTCCCTGACGTCGACGCTTGATATCGTGCGTGCCATTTCCGGTGGGCGGGGGCCGGACAAGGCAACCATGCTGCTGGGCTATGCTGGCTGGGGGCCGGGACAGCTTGAAANCGAGATGGTCAACAACGGGTGGCTCAATTGCCCGGCATCGGAAGATCTGATCTTCGACCGCACTCTGGAAANCAAATACGAACGTGCTCTGGGTTTGATGGGTGTGGATCCTAGAATGTTGTCGGCGCAGGCGGGTCATGCTTGAGAGACTTAAATTTTAGCGGAACTAAAATTTGATCCTGACGTTTTTACCTCGGTCGCCAGCGCCACGTCTGGTTAAAAAACTAGGGAGAAATATCATGGGTAGCACATCCGATAAAGTCGCTGGCAAGGCCAACGAAATTGCAGGCAAGGTCAAGCAGGGCGTAGGCAAAGCAACGGACAACGACAGCCTGCGCGCCGAAGGTGCCGCACAGGAAACCAAAGGCAAGATTCAGTCCACAACGGGTAAAGCCAAGGACGCAGTCAAGGACGCGGTAGACCGGGCCTAATCTGCCTGCACGTCAGCAAGCTTGCTGACAGCAGTCCAAATAAAGCGCATGTGTTCTTGAAACACATGCGCTTTTTTATCTGTAATCTCTTATTCCTCTCAGCTCAGAGCCGATTTTACGGTTCGTTTCCAGGAGCGATACATGCGCCTATTCTCATGCGCTGCCTGCGGTCAGCCCGTCCATTTCGACAATCGATCATGTGTCAAATGCGGTCACCGCTTGGTCTTCGTGCCACAGACGCTTTCCATGGAGGCGATAGAGCCTGCCGGTGATCCGAACTGGTCGCTGGTGGCGCACCCGGAGCGTCAGGTCCGCTTCTGCGCCAACGAGGTGAACGACATCTGCAATTGGTCTGTGCCAGCAGAAAGCAACAGCAATTTTTGTCCGGCTTGCAGCCATAACAGGCTCGTGCCAGACGCCGCCACCGAAGAGGGCGTTGAACAATGGCGCAGGCTTAGCCAGGCGCAACGCCACCTTTTCTATTCAATGCTGCGTTTGAAGCTGCCGCATCCCAATCGCGACGTTGATCCCCAAGGCGGCCTCGTCTTCGACTTCCTTGTGGATGAGGTGGCACCTGACGGTTCCATCATTCCCGCCATGACGGGCCATGATGAAGGCCTCATCGCCATCCGCGCTGCCGAGTCTGACGATGCTACGCGCGAGCAGATCAAGAGCAACATGAACGAGCCTTACCGCACCATGCTCGGTCACTTCCGCCATGAAGTCGGTCACTTCATCTGGAACAAGTTGGTGCGTGACGCGGACCGGTTGGAGGCTTGCCGCGCCGTGTTTGGCGACGAGCGCGAGGATTACGGCGAAGCGCTGAAGCGCAATTATGAGCAGGGACCACGCCCCGGCTGGCAGGAAACATTCATCAGTTCCTATGCCTCGGTCCATCCATGGGAGGATTTCGCGGAGTGCTTTGCGCATTATCTGCATATCGTGGATACGCTGGAAACCGCGCATGCATTCGGCATCGCCATCGAGCCCGAAGGCCACCAAGAACTGGAGACAGATGTCGCCTTTGAGCCCTACAGCGCAAGAAGCGCGCAACAACTCGTGGATGCGTGGATACCCTTGACTGTCGCGCTCAACTCCATGCAACGCAGCATGGGCGAGGCGGATCTCTATCCCTTCGTGCTGGCCCCAGCAGTGGTGGAAANGCTGGAATTCATGCACAAGCTACTGCACGATAAAATTCCAGCGAACCAGCAGACCGGTTGGCAGCAGGGTTTTCAGCAGCAGGCGCACCAGAATCAGGCTCTTTTGACCACCTGAAAACGCTCCCGAAGCAGTTTTAGAGCAGCATCGGGTGTATCGGGCGTGCCGAACAGGAAGCTTTGCCCGTAATGACAATTCATGCGGGCAAGCTCAGCAGCATCCTCCGGCGTTTCGATACCTTCGGCAACAACCTGCATTTCGAGCGCACGCGCCATGGCAATAATGGAGCGCAGCAGCACGTTGCGCTTGTCACTGGTGTTGGCGACAAGCGCCTTGTCCAGCTTGATCGTGTCGAACGGGAACCGCGTCAGATAGGCAAGCGAGGAATAACCCGTTCCAAANTCATCGAGCGCAAGGCTCAGGCCGGTTTCCTTGAGCTTGGCCAGAACAAGCCGGGCCTGTTCCGGATTTTCCATGACGACGGATTCGGTCAGTTCCAGCTTCAATTGCTTCGGGTTACAGCGGGTCCGCTGCAACATGCTGCGCACATCCGTGTAAAGCTCGTTGTTGAGAAGCTGTGCGCTGGAAATATTGACAGAGATGAAGATCGGCAGCTTGTCGATGGCGTGCTGCCAGTCCATCAGGTCCGTCGCCGCACGCTCGAGAGCGAACATTCCCAAAGGTTCGATCAGGCCGGACGCTTCTGCCACCGGAATAAACTCACTTGGAGGAATGGTGCCGCGTTTGGGGTGTTCCCACCGCATCAGCGCTTCGAAGCCTGCCAGATCGCCATTATCAAGCTTNATGATGGGCTGATAGGCAAGCGACAGTTCCTTGCGCTCGATCGCGCGGCGCAGATCGCTTTCCATTTGCAGACGGTCGGTGCCGGAAGTGCGGAAGGCCGGGCGGAACGGCTCGACGCGGTTGCCGCCAGCGCGCTTGGCGCGGTACATGGCAAGCTCGGCATCGCTGAGCAGACCAGCCGCGTTTTCTTGCTGATCGATCCATGACACGAGCCCGATGGACGCCGTCAGAATGATTTCGCGATTGGCGAAATTGATCGGCACCATGATGGCTTTGTTCACGGCCTCGGCGAAATCTGCCACGCGCTGTGGGTCACGTTCCGACACCAGGATAAGACCGAATTCATCGCCTGAAAGGCGGGCCAGCGTGTCCTGCGGCTTCAACAAACGACGCAAGCGGCGCGTGAGCGCAATCAGGATGTTGTCACCGGCGGCAATGCCGAGCGTATCGTTGACCAGCTTGTAACGGTCGATATCGATGGCCATTACGGTCGGGCGCACCGTCTCACCCTCGGGTGCTAGGTTGAGGACCGATTGCAGACGGTCAAGGAAGACTTGGCGGTTGGGAAGACCGGTCAGATTGTCGCTCAGCGCATCCTGCAACAGCCGTTCGATGGAATTTTTCTGTTCGGTAATATCAGTAATCGTGCCGACGCAGCGAATGATTTCACCGTTCGAGCCAAGCACCGGCCGCGCCCGAATTTGCAGCCAGTGAAAATGGCCGTCCTCGGCGCGAATACGGAATTCGTGATTGAGACGCCCTTTGCGGTGATCGAGTAGAACGTCCAGCGTCGCCTTGAAGCGATCACGATCATCGGGATGCAGACGCGGAATCCAGTTTCGCGCAGCGCCATGCATCGTGCCGGGATTTAACCCGAGTTTGACCGAAACGTCAGGGGTGGTGACGATGCGGTCGCGTGTCACATCCCAGTCCCACACGGTATCACCGCTGCCTGTCAGAGCCAGCGATTGCCGCTCCAGATCGGAGAACAGCCCTTGCTGGTAAGCGCTACCTGCGAACGCATGCTGAATGACCGTAAAGCCGATCAGCAGCACGATCAGAACAAGGCCGCCCCCGAGGGCCGGCTGTACGATGTCGTTGTCCAGTTGGCCTGTCACCGTCAGCCAGCTTCCAAACAGCCATACGATGATCAGTGCCCATGATGGGACCAGGAGTATGGCGCGGTCGTAACGGTTAAAGCCGAGATAGATGATCAGCACGATTCCAGCGGTCGCCGTCAACGCAAAGGAAAGGCGGGCAATGCCCGATGCGATTGACGGATCATAGATCGCAACGCCAAAAAGCGCGCCAAGCCCGATAATCCACGCAAATGTCGCGTAACCTAGATGTGCGTGCCATCTGTTCAGATTGAGATAGGTGAACAGGAAGACAACGAAACTGGAAGCGAGCGCCACTTCGGCACCCGCGCGCCATATTCGCTCGTCGCTGGAGGTGACGGTGATCAGCTTTNCCAGAAAGCCAAAGTCGACGCAGATATAGGCCAGAACCGCCCACGATAATGCTGCGGACGCGGGCAGCACGGACGTGCCTTTGACGACGAAGAGAATGGTCAAAAGGACCGCCAGCAGACCCGCAATGCCCAGAACGATACCGCGATAAAGCGTGAAAGCGTTGATCGTGTCCTTGTAGGCCTCGGGCTCCCAAAGATAGATTTGCGGCAGTTGCGGCGTGGATAGTTCTGCCACAAAGGTAATCACCGCACCCGGATTGAGTGTGATACGGAACACATCCGCGTCGGCGCTCGGTTGCCGGTCCAGCGCAAAGCCTTCACTGGGCGTGATGGCAATGATGCGCTGCGAACCAAGGTCCGGCCAGAACAGCTTCGAGTTTACCAGACGGAAATGCGGCGCGACGATCACGCGCTCCAACTGTTCTTCGGAGACGTTGGCCAGCGCAAACACCGCCCAGTCGCCTTGATGCGCGGGGGAGGAAGCCCGCACCTCGATACGACGGCGTATGCCGTCAGGTCCGGGCGCGGTCGAAACCTGAAAAGCTTCGCCCTGATTGGCGTAGATATCCGTTGTTGCGGTCAAATCCAGCGCGGTATCGTCACGGGAAATCTTGACCGGCTCAAAGGCATGCGCCTGTGCGGCAAACAGCACATATAAAAACAGCAAGGGTGTAAAGCGCGCGACAGTCACAAGACGTCCAACGACGCGCGACGCAAGGCTAATATATTTCATCTATCCTACTGCGTCCCGGCGGTATTTTGCTTATCGGCAATCAGGGAGAACATAACGTGGTCCCGCCAAACGCCGTTTATTTTCAGATATTCCCGCAAGAGACCTTCCCGCTGAAATCCGGCGTTTTCAAGCAGCCGTATGCTTTTGAAGTTTTCTGGAATACAGGCTGCCTCAATACGGTGCAACTGCAGTCCATTGAAGATGTAGGGTATTACCAGCTTTAATGCGGCAGACATATGGCCTTGGGCCGCATAAGCCTCGCCTATCCAATAACCGATCATGCAACTTTGCGCGGCGCCGCGTCTGATATAACCAATGGTGATGCCGCCCAGAAGCGTTGCATCCTGAGTAAAGAGCAGCAGCGATATGGCCATGCCCGAAGAGAATTCCTGGCCGTTGCGGGTGACACGCACGCGAAACGAACTTTCCGTCAACTCGTCGGCCCGCCATGTCGGCTCCCACGGCTGCAGAAACTGCCTGCTTTCAGACCGCAGCTTGTACCACTGCTGGTAATCTGAATAGCGCGGCAACCTCAACAGATACTCAGCGTTACGAAGTTCCGGTGTATCGCTGTTGCGGGAAAGAAAACGCAGCATGTAAGGTCAGACCTCATCCCCACTTGCCGCGGACATATGCCTTGCCGTCAGCCGTTAGCCTGTATTTNGGTGGATGGCGTTGCCGAAAGCTCCGCCGTGATGTCCGAAAGCGGCAGCAGGTTTTCCAGCGGGCCGATGGCGGATAATGTTGGAACTGTATCGAAAAACAAGCGACCTGCAAGATCGGTCAGACGTTCGGTCGTGATATCGCCCAGACGCTGCATCATCTCGTCATTGGGAATAGGGCGGCCATAGAGCATCATCTGCCGGGCGATCTGTCCGGCACGCGCCGCAGGGCTCTCCTGACCCATCAAAAGCTGGGCGCGGATTTGCGCGCGGGCGCGGTCGATTTCTTCCTGATGGATCGCTTGCGACGATTTGCGGAGCTCATCGAGAATGACGGGAACCAGTTCTGCCAGATCGTTGCTACCAGTCGCAGCATGAATGCCAAAGATGCCGGTATCGGAAAAGCCCCAATGAAACGCATAGACCGAGTAGCAAAGGCCACGAAATTCACGCACTTCCTGAAACAGCCGCGAAGACATGCCGCCGCCGAGGATGTTGGCGAGGATTTGTGAACAGTAAAAATCCCGGGCGTGATAGGCCTTGCCTTCGAAACCCAGCAGCACCTGCGCATCCATCAGATCACGCGTCTCGCGGATTTCGCCACCGGTATAGATGGCTTTTTCCATGACGGGTGTCGCGATCGGAAGCTGTGGCAGACCGGCGAAACGCTCTTCAACCTGTTTGACGAAGCTCTCGTGGTCTACCGCACCCGCCGCCACGACAAACATGCGGTCAGTGGTGTAGTTGCGTGCCAGATAGTGGCGAATTTGACCCGTCGAGAAGGACTGCACCGTGTCAGGCGTGCCCAGAATTGGACGACCAATGGTCTGATCGCGATAGGCAACGCCGGAAAAATTATCGAAGAGCACGTCATCAGGCATGTCGGTCGCAGCACCGATTTCCTGCAGAATGACGTTCTTCTCACGCTCCAGTTCCGCCTCGTCGAAGGCGCTCTCCGTCAGAATATCGGCAAGGATATCGACGGCCAACGGCACGTGGTCTTTCAGGACGCGAGCATAATAGGAGGTGGTTTCGGTGGATGTCGCGGCGTTGACTTCGCCGCCGACATTCTCGATTTGCTCGGCAATCTGCCGCGCTGTGCGGCGGCCAGTGCCCTTGAAGGCCATATGTTCGAGGAGATGCGCGATGCCATGCTCGTCATCGGTCTCGTCGCGCGAACCGGATTTTATCCAGACCCNGAGAGCGACGCTTTCAAGGTGAGGCATTCTTTCGGTAACAACCGTCAACCCGGAAGAAAGCCGGGTTACATTCACACTCATATCAAGTCTTTCCGCGTCACTCACTCTTGGCGCGAGCATGTTTGCCGATGAATTTTTCTACGGCGTCCAGCTCAGCATCCAGAATGTCGAAACGCTCCTCCCGGTTCATCAGATCAGCAAGCCATACTGGAAGCGCCGGATCAATTTCGCAAGCGGATTTTACAGCTGCAGGAAATTTCGCTGGATGTGCGGTGGCCAAAGTTACCATCGGAGTGTTTGATTTTTCGTGCTTTTTCGCCACGAAAACAGCAGAAGCCGTGTGCGGATCAAGCAGGTAACCACTTTCCGAAAAAGTATCGCGAATAGTCGCAGCAACCTGTTTTTCGGTGGCGCGACCCGCACGGAAATCACGCTTGATGAACTTCATCGCCTTGTCGGAAATATCGAAAGCACCGGATTGTTTCAGGCCATCCATGGAGCGTTTTACGGCCCCGGCATCGCGATCATAGGCTTCAAACAGAAGCCGCTCGAAGTTGGACGAAATCTGAATATCCATGGACGGCGACGTCGTGGCGTGCACACCGCGCATTTCGTAACGACCGGTCTTCAGGGTACGCGCCAGAATGTCGTTGTCATTTGTGGCAATCACCAGCTTGTCGATAGGCAGGCCCATCTGCTTGGCAACGTAACCCGCAAAAATATCGCCAAAATTGCCTGTCGGAACCGTGAACGACACCTTGCGGTCTGGGCCACCCAGCGAAAGCGCTGCGGTAAAGTAATAGACAACCTGCGCCATAATGCGCGCCCAGTTGATGGAGTTCACGCCCGACAGTTTGACGCTGTCGCGGAACTTGCCGTCATTGAACATGTCTTTGACAAGGGTCTGGCAATCATCGAAATTGCCGTGAACGGCAATCGCATGCACGTTGGATGCCGTGGAGCTGGTCATCTGGCGCTGCTGCACCGGTGAAACCTTCCCATGTGGGAACAGAATGAAAATATCGGTGCGTTCGCGGCCCGCAAAGGCGTCGATGGCTGCGCCACCGGTATCACCCGATGTCGCACCGACAATGGTGGCGCGTTCGTTACGCTCCGTCAGCGTGTAATCCATCAGGCGGGCGATAAGCTGCATCGCCACGTCCTTGAAGGCGAGCGTCGTGCCGTGAAAAAGCTCCAGAATGAACGAATTAGGGCCAGTTTGTACCAAGGGAACGACCGCCGGGTGGCGGAACGTGGCGTAAGCGTCATCAATCATCGCGCGGAATGCATCGGCCGGAATCTCGCCGCCGGTAAANCGGTACAGAACCTCGAAGGCGACTTCCTGATAGGATTTNCCGCGAAGCGCGCGAATTTCCTTCTTCGACATGGTCGGCCATTTGCGGGGAACGTACAGCCCGCCGTCACGCGCCAAACCCGCCAGAAGCGCGTCGGAGAAACCAAGAGATGGGGCGCTGCCCCTGGTCGATACATATTCCACGAGATAGTCCCTTATCGTCAGCGGCGTCTGCCTGAAAACTTTAGTTTGGCGCGGTGGCGAAGGATTTTGTAAATTTAAAGCAAATCCGAACACAACCAATCGATTTTTTCCAGCGCCGCTGCTATAGACCATCGCCGACGGGCATGAAAGGCCAATAAACGGGTTCTATGGTCCTGCATCGGTATAGTTTTTGAAGGGTTGAACAGAGTGACAGGGAATATTTTGCGTTTGTCCGCCGCCATATCGCTTCTGGCTGTGCTGAGCGGTTGCAACTCTTCCAATCCATCGGACTCGATGGCCGTGAATGCGCCGACCGCCGAGGCGGTGTCCCCGGTCGTTCAGGCAAATTGCCCGGGGATTACCATTCTCGACGCCAACGCCGTCCACCGCGTTTATGCCGGTGGTGGCAATGATCCTGCGAAACTGGTTTATCAGGCGTCATTGTCCGACACGACGCGCTCCTGCAGCATGAGCAACGATACGCTGACCGTGAATGTTCTGGCGCAGGGTCGTCTCGTCCCAGGCCCGCTGTCAAAGCCCGGCCGCGTCAACCTTCCGATCCGCGTGACGGTGAAGGACGGCGACGGCGAAATCTTCTCTCAGGTTACGAATTTTGCTGTCGATGTTCCAGCAGGCGATGCGGGAACGCAATTTATTTNCAACAACCCCAACGTCGCCATTCCCAACGCACCAGGCGGCGCATCACGGCAGACAAATGTCTTTATCTCGTTTGATGAGGGCGGCGCGAAGGCTGGCACGAAGAGGGGTCGGCGCGGGTAGGGCTGGTCTTCGAGAGAAAACCGTTGAACTTAAAGCCCTGCGGCTTTGCGCAGGGCTTCCCCTAGACAGCTTTGCCAGCCTTCTCTGTGTGTCACGCCACGCCAGCCCATTCCGACAGCGCTTCAATTGTCGCGGGCAAGTCCTGCATTCGGGAAATAACCGTTTCCGCACCGGCATCCGTCAGGCGGTCTGCGTGGCTGGGGTACGTGTGTGACGCGCCGGTAAAGCCGATAACGCGCATGCCTGCGGCGCGTGCGCCTCTGATGCCGTGCACGGAATCTTCAATGACGACGGCGCGGTCCGGCGAGACGTTGAACTGTTTTGCGCCATGCAGGAAGATATCCGGCTTCGGCTTGACGCGGTCTGCACCCAGATCCTTGGCGGAATAGACATGGCCTTCGAAATAGGGCTTCAGACCGACCTTGGTCAGCATCATTTCCAGACGGGCGCTGGATGAGTTGGAGCAGATGCAGCGCGGCGTCGTCAGGCGCGATAGCGCAAGTTTGACGCCTTCTATGACCTTTACGTCCCGCTCAAGCCGGGCATCCAGAAGCTTCTCTGACTTTTCCAGCAACGATGCGGACAAAGGGATGCTCGCTTCGCGCTCGACTTCCAGCAGGATGTTTTTCCAGGTCATGCCCGAGAAGCGCTCGCCCATTTCTTCGGTCGAGATCGGATATCCGGCATCCGTCAACAGGCGGGACTCGACCTGTGCGGCGATGATTTCGGAATCGACCAGAACGCCGTCGCAGTCGAAAATAATGAGGTCGAAGCCACTCATGGGCTCTCCTTGACAATTGGGTATGGGAGGAACGGTTGATATTGGAAGAGTTGTGCGCTTTTAGACCATGTGAACCGCAAGCTCAACCAGTGGCACTGCAAACGAGCCCTGCAACAGGCGGCCTTGCTCGACAATGTTTACGCAGCGCTTTATGTCATGCCATGGCCAAGACTCCGAAAACCAAACCTGAAGATACCATCGCCTCGAAAATCAGCCGCATGCTGGCGGAGCGTATCGTGCGTGGTGAACTTGCGCCCGGCGCTCGCCTCCGTCAGGACCATGTCGCCGAGGAGTTTGGTGCGTCGCATGTGCCGGTGCGCGAGGCATTTCGTCGTCTGGAGGCGCAGGGGCTTGCCGTCAGCATCCCACGCCGTGGCGTGCGGGTGGCTGACTTCGGCCTCTCGGATGTGCAGGAAGTGGCGGAAATGCGTGCGGCGCTGGAAGTGCTGGCGCTGCGTCACGCCATTCCCAACATGACCGCGGCCATTCTGGACGAGGCGGAAGCGGCAACGCTGGCGGGTGACAGGGCTATGGATGTGCGCCAGTGGGAAGAGGCGAACCGTCGCTTTCACCGGCTCATCACCGCACCATGCGCCATGCCACGACTGATGGAGGCCATCGACGGACTTCATGCGGCGAGCGCGCGTTTTCTGTTTTCGGCGTGGCGGGCAGGGTGGGAGCGACGCACGGATACCGACCACCGCGCCATCATCGAAGCAATCAGGGAAAACCGTCACGACGAGGCAATTCGCATCCTGACCGGTCACGTACAATGGATCGGCCGCACCGCGATCCGCACGCCGATGGGCACAACGCGCGATGCATTCGCCATCGTCGGCTAAACCAGCGATAGGCTACATCGGCTTTTTGCGGAATATCAGTCTGTGATATTCAGTTCCGTGCGCTCGGCCGCAGTCACCGTCGCATTGACTTCCTTGGGCTCGCGCTTGGTTTTATCGTCGTACGTAATTTTGACCGAATAATTTCCCGGACGCAGGGTTTCCTGGTGCTTCGTGTCGTAACGCCCTGAAATCTCCTTCTGCGTGCCCTGAAGATCCTTGGTCGTTTCGAGAATATCGATGCGCTGTGCGTCTGGTGCCGAAACGGCCAGAACGCCAGCGTCGAGATTGACTGTCAGGTTCGTGCGCTGGCCTGCGGTCACTGTGAATGGTGTCTCCACGCTGACCTGGCCAAGGCGCGCCCGCATGATGAAGTTGCCAGCGGGCATCTGCATCAGCTTGCCGACGCCATAGGTACCGGTCAGCGTCTCGCGGGTTCCATCCAGTGTCTGGTCCGGAGAGACGGTCTCGAAGCGGATGTTGTCGGTCTCAACCGCACGCCCACCTTCCTTGTAGACCGCGCCTGTAACCACAACACCGCTTGGAATGATGAGATCATGGCTGACGATTTCGCCCGCCTTCACGCTGATCGTTGCTTCTGCATGCGCCGGGCCGATGCGGCCCGCCAGCTTCAACTCACCAGCGGGAACGAAAATCTGCTTCGATCCATAAATACTGTCGGTGAAGTTTGATCCCTGCGTTACCTCGACGCGGGCCAGTGGCTCGGCTTCCTTGCTGTCCTGGCTGCGCTTGGGAACGATGGTCAATTGCGCGGCATCGAAATCGGCCTTCACTTCAGCAACCGAACCATCTTTTATCTCGACGGGGATTTCATGGCTGATATTGCCAAGAGCAGCCACCGCCACGTATTTTCCAACCGGAATTTTCTCCTCGAACGTGGCATCGTAAGCGCCGCCAACATTCTCGTCGCTCCGCCCGCCCGTGCTGTCAGCCTTGTAGAAGTCCCAGCGTACCTTGTCGCTGTTGCCCAACGAAGGTCCACCCTTGACCAGAACCGCGTCCGTTTTGACGTTGATCTGCGGTGCGGGAGCAGGTGGCTTGGCGTTCTGCGCAAAGGCAGTGCTAGCGAGAAGTGTGGAAACGACAATGAGAGAAACGCGCATTCTAAATATACCCCTGCAACCCATACCCTTTGGCCCATCCATCTAGATGGCGCGCAAAATTCCGAAATCACAACGTTTAAAGTGAAATCTGGTTCCATTGCGCACCATTGATTATGGGTGAGGTGGCAAATGTGCCCGAAAGGTTCGATCGGCGTTATCGCCCCAACGACGCGTAGCGATCTTAAANCCCGGATTGCTTAACCGCGATAATTTCCCCCTTTNCCCCAGTTCGCGTATTTTTTNACGTACTTAGCGCGATTTAGCATCACTCGTTCAGTGTTTGATAACCAACTTCGGTAACCATAAGGGTCAGTTCAGTCGAGTAAGCGTATGGAGCGAGTACCCATGGCATCAGTGTTTCCGCTGGCCGATTTTCGGCGCGCCGGTTTTGATCTTGCAGGTGAAAGCGATGCCTGGAAAGACAGTATCATAAAGGGCGATTGCGTGGCCGCGCTCGAAGCGCTGCCAAGCCAGTCCGTCGATGCGATTTTTGCCGATCCGCCATATAACCTGCAGCTTGGTGGCACTCTTCACCGCCCGGACCAGTCGCTGGTGGACGCCGTCGACAATGATTGGGACCAGTTTGCATCCTTCGAAGCTTACGATGCCTTTACCCGCGCCTGGCTTCTGGCCTGCCGCCGCGTGCTCAAGCCCAATGGCACGATCTGGGTCATCGGCTCCTATCACAATATCTACCGCGTCGGCTCCATTCTTCAGGACATGAATTTCTGGATTTTGAACGACATCGTCTGGCGCAAGACCAACCCTATGCCGAACTTCAAGGGTCGCCGGTTCCAGAACGCGCATGAAACCATGATCTGGGCCAGCCGAGATGCCAAGGCAAAANGCTACACCTTCAATTATGAAGCGCTGAAGGCATCCAACGATGATGTTCAGATGCGCTCCGACTGGCTGTTTCCCATTTGCAGCGGCGGAGAGCGCCTGAAGGGCGATGACGGCAAGAAAGTCCATCCGACCCAGAAGCCGGAAGCCCTGCTGGCGCGCATCATCATGGCGTCCACCAAGCCCGGTGATGTCGTGCTTGACCCGTTCTTCGGCTCCGGCACCACGGGCGCGGTGGCGAAACGTCTCGGCCGTCATTTCGTCGGTATCGAGCGTGAGCAGGATTATATCGATGCGGCCTCTGCGCGCATCGCTGCTGTCGAGCCTCTGGGCAAGGCGGAACTCACCGTCATGACCGGCAAAANGGCAGAGCCGCGTGTTGCATTCAACGTGCTTCTCGAAAGCGGCCTCGTTCGCCCCGGCCAGGTTCTGACCGATGCAAAACGCCGCTATAGTGCCATCATTCGTGCCGATGGGACCGTAGCTTCCGGTGGCACCGCCGGTTCCATTCACCGTCTTGGCGCCAAAGTACAGGGNCTGGATGCGTGCAACGGCTGGACGTTCTGGCACTTCGAAGACGGAGAGGCTTTGAAGCCTATCGATGATCTGAGAACACTGATCCGTAATGAAATGGCAAAGGCGGGATAAAAGCGATCCACCGCTTTGCCCTTGCCACGAAAGGCGGTCTGACCGCCCTGCATACTTCATCCGGTTTNAGTACCTTCAGTCCCGGGTGAAGAGTAACAGACGCCCGGCGTTCCCTGAACGTCGGNCGTCTGTGTATCCGTTATTAATCATAACAGAATTTTCTTAAATATATCAATTGCATGGCAAGCTTCGAGCAAGTATGGCTCTGTAGCTAGTGCGTCCAAGGGAGCCACTAACAAGCCGCCAACGGGTCTGCCGGGGTGTCAGAAATGATATGCCGCAAAGGACGATCCGAAAATAACAAAGACGGCAATTTCCCGATTGTGAGATTTACAAATCTGGCCGTTCGCGGCCGGACTGGTGCAGGTAGAAGACCGCCATTTTCGCCTGCACCAGACATTCTCGCCTCAGATCTCGATGCCGTGTGCGGCAAGATCGGCTTTCAATTTCTCAGCACCCGTAAAATGCACCGCCTGCCATCCGGCAGCTTTTGCGCCTTCTACATTCGGCAATGAATCATCAATGAAAATACTGCTGGCAGGATCGAGGTCAAAAGTCTGGGCATGCAACTCGTAAATTGCTACATCGGGCTTGATCAGGCCGACATCACCGGACACGGTCACGCCGCGTGACAAGGTGAGGAATGGATACATCTTTNGAGCTTCGCGGAAGGTGTCGGAGGCGAAATTGGTCAGCATCGTAACGTCATAACCTGAGGCGATCAGGCCGTTCAGAATGGCAACCGAATCGTCATAGGAATGCGACACCATTTCGTGCCAGTGCAGGCGAAAAGCGCGGATCGTCTTTTCGTGGTCTGGATGGTCTTGCAAAAGCAGGGCTTCGGCTTCCTCCCATGTGCGGCCCCGGTCCTGCTCCAGGTTCCATTCATGGGTGCAGACGTTTTCGAAGAACCATGCCCGCTCTTCAGCATCGGGGATCAGGCGGCTATAGGGAAGGTTCGGGTCGTAGTGGATCAAAACCTTGCCGATGTCGAAAACGATGTGATTGATCTTGGTCATCAAGTATTCCTGCTTTNATCGAAGGCCAAAGGAATAGCCTGAGATATGGCTTTTTNCATCACCGTTGGCAGAGCTTGAGCATCAAGATTTGTGACCGGCTCCCACCATTCGTCATTGGCGCCGGGTTGCACGCTGCCGGAAATTCTGGCCCGGAAAATGGAAAGACGAAGCTCGAAATGCGTGAAGACATGGACGATTGAGCCTGCTGGCTCCCAATCCGCATCGAAAGGCGCATGGTCGGTGCCGGTGCCGCCATCGATCCGCGCCGTCCATGCCGTGGTCGGCACCTCGGTCATGCCACCGAGGAGCCCTGTTTCGATACGGCGGCGCAGCAGGATTTCGCCCTTGTTATTCACCACAACGAAGGCCGCTCCTACACGCACGGGCTTCTCCTTCTTGGCAGCCTTCACCGGAAAGCGCTCCGGCTCATCTTGAGCTAGCGCCAGACAGTGGCTGTTGTAAGGACAGAGTGCGCAGGCCGGACGTTTCGGCGTGCAGATCGTGGCGCCTAGATCCATCATCGCCTGCGCAAAATCACCAGGACGGTCGGCAGGTGTGATCTCGGCCACCTTTGCCCGCATCACACCCTTAGAGCCGGGCAGGGGAGCGTCGATGCAAAACAGGCGGGAAATCACCCGCTCGACATTGCCATCCAGCACCGCAGCTTGGCGGTTGAATGCAATGGCCGCAATGGCTGCCGCCGTATAATCGCCAATACCGGGGAGCTTCTTCAGGCCTTCTTCTGTATCGGGAAACACACCTTCGTGTTCATTGGCAACGGCTTCAGCGCATTTCTTCAGGTTGCGGGCGCGCGCATAATAACCAAGCCCTGCCCATGCAGCCATCATCTCATCGCTGGGTGCGGCGGCCAGATCCTCGACCCTTGGCCACAGCGCCAGAAACTTGGCAAAGTAGGGCTTCACCGCCTGGACAGTGGTCTGTTGCAGCATCACTTCCGATAGCCAGACGTGATACGGATTGGCCCGTAAACCCTTTGCTGTCATCGGCGGTGAGGTGCGCCACGGCAGGTCGCGGTGGTGCCGGTCGTACCATGTCAGCAGCATGTCCGCATAAGGCGGGTTTTCGATTTTATGAAGCATGGTTTGCTGTGGTCCTCGTATTGCGCCTATACTTGGTTCATCCGCTGGCGTCGATCAAGCCCATCACTTCCGCGCAAAAAAGAGTTCACGAGTAGACAATGAAAAAGCCCCGCAAAGGCGTTATCCAGATTGCCGAAATTGCAAACGGCATCATCGATCCGGTTCTGGCCAAGAGGGCCGGTATCAGCACTGCTTTGCTCGGGTCCTGGGATGAAATTGCGGGTAGCGATTTCGCAGATTGTACGCGCCCGGAAAAGATCACATGGCCGCGCCGTGACGAGGGACCGGACCGTGGCGGATATCAGGCTGGCGTTTTGACAATTGCCTGCGAAGGCGCGCGCGCCCTGTTTCTAACCCATGCGCAGGGCGAATTGATTGCCCGCATCAACGGCTTTTTCGGTTTNCCTGCAGTGCGACAGATCAGGATTGTGCAAAAACCTGTGTCGCAAACGCCCAATCGTCGCCCCAAGCCGCAGCCTTTACGCGGTGATGCCGCAAANCGCCTCGAAGGCATGATGGACGGCATTGAAAGCGAAGCCTTGCGCAAGGCAGTCGAACGCCTGGGGACCGCTGTTTTACAGAAGCGTACGCGTCGCGGCACGATTTGATGCAGCTTAAAGACGCACACTGTCCTTGACTGGTCACAATTCTTTGACAAGAAGAAAAGGAATGGCCGCTTGTTCTGAACACTTGGCCGCTATATCGCAATTGCAGACGATTCCAGTCTTTCACAAACAGGTGCTTGATGCATTTTCCCGAATTTAATATTACCCGCCGCAATCTTCTTGGTGGTGTCGCCCTTGCAGCCGTTGCCGTGGCCTTGCCATTTGCATTGACGCCGGGCGTCGCCTTTGCGCAGGGCTTGCCGGAATCTTCCGGTGACGTCGATATGGCAGCCGTCATGAAGCCAGGCCCGCTTCCAGACCGTGGCCTTGGAGACGTTAATGCACCGGTGAAGATCGTCGAATACATGTCGATGACATGCCCGCACTGCGCGCATTTCCACAACACGACCTTTGACGAGATCAAGAAGAAGTACATTGATACGGGCAAGGTCTATTTCGTGATCCGCGAATTCCCGTTCGATCCGCGCGCTGCCGCCGCCTTCATGCTGGCCCGTTGTGCGCCTGAACAGCAGTACTATCCATTTGTTTCCATGCTGTTCAAACAGCAGCAGAGCTGGGCAACGGCGCAGGACGCACGTGCCGCCCTGCTGCAAATGTCGAAAATGGCTGGTTTTTCACAGGAGACATTCGAGGCCTGCTTGACGAACCAGAAGCTTCTGNATGATGTGAACGCAACGATGCAACGCGGTGCGACGGAATTCGGCGTCAACTCGACCCCGACGTTCCTCATCAACGGAAAGCGCTACACTGGAGATATGTCTGTTGAAANCATGTCGGCTCTTGTCGACAGCCTTCTCTAAAAGACGTTACCGGATCAAAACGGGCGACGAATTTTTTCGTGCGCCCGTTTTTTATGACCGCAGGGCCGCAGCATGAAGTTCAACAAGCTGCGGCTGCTCGGCTTCAAATCTTTCGTCGAGCCATCCGAATTCCTCATCGAGCCGGGGCTGACAGGCGTGGTCGGGCCCAATGGCTGCGGCAAGTCCAACCTTGTCGAAGCGCTTCGCTGGGTGATGGGTGAGAACTCCTACAAGAACATGCGCGCATCCGGCATGGATGACGTGATCTTCTCCGGCTCCGGCAATCGGCCCGCCAGAAACACCGCCGAAGTCGGCCTCTACCTCGACAATTCCGATCGCACGGCGCCCGCTGCCTTCAACGACGCCGATGAAATTCAGGTCACGCGCCGCATTGAGCGCGAGAATGGCTCTGTCTATCGCATCAATGGGAAGGAAGCCCGCGCCAAGGACGTGCAGTTGCTGTTTGCCGATGCCTCCACCGGCGCACGCTCGCCGTCCATGGTCGGGCAGGGGCGGATCGGTGAGTTGATCAACGCCAAACCGCAGGCGCGTCGTCAGTTGCTGGAAGAGGCGGCCGGCATTTCCGGCCTGCATTCTCGCCGGCACGAAGCGGAACTTCGTCTGCGCGCCGCAGAAGCAAATCTGGAACGTCTGGAAGATGTTACGGCACAGCTGGAAAGCCAGATTGAAAGCCTGAAGAGACAGGCGAGACAGGCCAGCCGCTTCAAGATGCTGTCGGCGGATATCCGCGCCCGCGAGGCGACGTTGCTGCACATTCGCTGGGTGGAGGCCAAGCAGGCCGAAGGTGAGGCGGAAAGCGCGCTTAATCAGGCGACAAATGTCGTGGCCGAAAAGGCGCAGCGCCAGATGGAGGCTGCCAAGGCGCAAGGCATCGCCAGCTTCAAGCTGCCGGAACTGCGTGAAAACGAGGCCAAGGTCGCCGCTGCCCTACAACGCCTGCAAATTGCCCGCACACAATTGGATGAAGAGACCAACCGCATTCTTCGCCGCCGCGATGAGCTTGCCCGTCGTCTGACGCAATTGGGTGAGGACATCGAACGCGAAGAGCGCATGGTCTCCGACAATGCCGAAATCCTCGCGCGTCTCGATGCGGAAGAAGCCGAAATCCTCGAAATTCTTGCCGACTCGGGCCGCTACTCGGAAGAAACCCGTGAGGCTTTCGAAGAAGCTGCCGCCAAGCTTGCGGAGAGTGAGCGCGGTTTTGCAGCCCTAACCGCTGAGCGCGCCGAGGCTTCCGCCAACCGTACCCAGCTGGAACGCACCATCCGCGATCTGGCGGATCGGAAGGCGCGGCTGGATCGTCAGGCATCGGACGCCGCTGCCGAAATTGAAAACATCGACGAAAAGCTTTCCGGCCTGCCGGACCCTTCTGAAAAGCGCGAAAGCGTGGAAGCCGCCGAAATCTCCGTCGAAGACGCGTTGATCTTGGTGGAGGAAGCGGAATCGGCGGTGGCCGATGCGCGTTCCGCTGAAGCTTTGGCGCGCGGCCCGGTTGATGCTGCGCGAGGTCGCCTCAATGCGCTGGAAACCGAAGCGCGCACCATCTCCAAAATGCTTGCTGCCGGTGCCGTCTCCGGTTCGTTCACGCCGGTTGCAGAAGAGTTGAGGGTGGATCGCGGCTTTGAAGCGGCTCTTGGCGCTGCCTTGGGTGACGATCTCGAAAGCCCGCTCGACCCTGCTGCCCCGGCCTACTGGATAGCCAATGGCGATGGTGCCGCTGACCCGGCTCTGCCGGAAGGCGTTGCATCCTTGCTTACGCATGTCGTCGGGCCAGAAGCGCTGAAACGCACACTGCGTCAGACCGGTATCGTTGCTAACGTCGATGAAGCCAAACACCTGATGTCGGCGTTGAAACCTGGCCAACGCCTCGTCACCAGGGACGGCGCGCTTTTCCGCTGGGATGGCCATATCACCAGCGCAGATGCCCCCGGCAACGCCGCCCTGCGGCTTGCCCAGAAGAACCGCCTTGCTGAACTGGAAGGCGAGGTGGATGAGGCACGTTACGCCTTGGAGGAAGCTGAAGAGCATCTTGCCGCCAGCACCGATGAAATCCGCCTTGTGGAAAGCCGCCTTGCCGATGCGCGAGAGCGAAGCCGCCTTGCATCACGCCATCTGGTCGAAGCCCGTGATGCGCTCGCCATGGCCGAACGCGCTTCGGGTGATCTTCTGCGCCGTCGCGATATCGTGTCCGAAGCGATCAACCAGATCAGCGGGCAGATCGAAGACATCGCCGTTCAGGAAGAAAGCGCCCGCATCGAGTTGGAGGACGCTGCTGATCTGGCCGATCTCGATCTGCACCTGCGCGAAAGCCAGCTGGAGGTCGCAACCGACCGCAGCCTGCTGGCCGAAGCCCGCGCCAGCCACGAAGGTTTGAACCGTGAAGCAGAAGCCCACCAGCGCCGTATCAATGCCATCGCACAGGAACGCACCACATGGCAGGCGCGTGCAGCCAGCGCCAGTGGCCACATCGCCACGCTGCGTGAGCGCGAGGATGAGGCCCACGACGAGCTTGCCGAGCTCGATATCGCACCGGAGGAATTCGATGAAAAGCGCCGCAATCTTCTGACGCAACTACAAAAGACCGAGGAAGCACGGCGTCTGGCCGCCGACCAGCTGGTCGAAGCGGAAAGCCTTCAACGGGAGGCAGACCGTACGGCCACCATCGCACTGTCCGAACTGGCAGAAGCCCGTGAAAAGCGCGGACGCGCCGAAGAGCGCCTAGTTTCTGCCCGCGAAAAACGCCAGGAAGGCGAACACCGCATCCGTGAGGCGCTGAATGTCGAGCCGCATCTGGCGTTCAGGCTGACGGGTCTCGGCCCTGAAGCGTCGATGCCTGAAATCCGTGATGTCGAGCGTGATCTGGACAGACTGAAAGTCGAGCGTGAACGGTTGGGCGCAGTCAATCTGCGTGCCGAAGAAGAACAGGCAGAGCTTTCTGAAAAGCTCGCGGCGCTGATCAAGGAACGCGACGACATCATCGATGCAGTTCGCAAGCTCCGCGCGGGCATCCATAACCTCAACCGCGAAGGACGCGAGCGTCTGGTTGCCGCCTTCGATATCGTCAATACGCAGTTTCAGCGTCTGTTTACTCACCTCTTCGGTGGCGGCACGGCGGAACTGCAATTGATCGAATCCGACGATCCGCTGGAGGCTGGCCTTGAAATTCTCGCCCGTCCGCCGGGCAAGAAGCCGCAGACCATGACGCTGTTATCGGGCGGCGAACAGGCCTTGACCGCCATGGCGCTGATCTTTGCCGTCTTCCTTACCAACCCCGCACCTATCTGTGTGCTGGATGAGGTGGACGCACCACTGGATGACCACAATGTCGAGCGTTACTGCAACTTGATGGATGAGATGGCTGCTTCCACAGAAACACGCTTCGTCATCATCACCCATAACCCTATAACCATGGCCCGCATGGACCGCCTGTTTGGCGTTACCATGGCTGAGCAGGGCGTGTCGCAGCTCGTTTCCGTGGATTTGCAGATGGCAGAGCGGCTGATCGAGGCCGTCTGACCCGTCAAACGCGATTTTTNGCAGAAGAAAATATAGCCACGCTGGAACGCCGCCACCGGTTACGATCACTTGTCCCGCCACGCCACGCAGTCCGAGCGCCCGGTACAGTCTCCAGCCCGCGCGGTCGGGCCGCAATATTGCCTCAGCATTCAACGGTAACACCGCCTGCGCGTGTCGCGGGCGGTTTTTTGTTGCCGCTTGACGGGCCTGCGCCGCATTTATGCTGCACTGCGGTGACATGGTGGAACGGTGGCCGTTTCCAACACTGTTACAATGCTGTAAAGGGTTGAAAAATAGAACGCTTCTGGGTGGAGAGCGTAGAATGAAAAAATGGGTCTATACGTTCGGTGACGGAGCCGCCGAGGGGCGTGCGAGCGACATCGCCACATTGGGTGGCAAGGGTGCACATCTTGCCGAGATGGCAAGCCTTGGCCTGCCGGTTCCGCCGGGTCTGACGATTATCAGCGAGGCCTGCGCACGTTACCATCAGGGTGGACGGTGCCTCCCGGAAGACCTTAAATTGCAGGTTACCAGCGGCATTTCCGGCATGGAAGCCATTACCGGCTGCAAGTTTGGTTCCGGTTCTCAGCCTTTGCTTTTATCTGTCCGCTCGGGTGCCCGCGCCTCCATGCCGGGTATGATGGATACCGTTCTCAATCTCGGCCTGAATGACGAAACCGTGCAGGCACTGGCGCAAAATTCTGGTGATGCCCGTTTNGCGTGGGATAGCTATCGGCGTTTCATCCAGATGTATGCCGATGTGGTGATGGGGCTGGATCATGAAATCTTCGAGGAAATTCTCGAGGACGAGAAGGGGCGTCTGGGCCACGAATATGATACCGAGATTTCCGCCAGCGAATGGCAGCACATCGTCTCGCTCTACAAAGGCCTGATCGAAGAGGAGCTTGGCGACCCGTTTCCCCAGGACACGCAGGTTCAGTTGTGGGGCGCCATCGGTGCCGTCTTTGCAAGCTGGATGAACCCGCGCGCCGTTACCTATCGCCATCTGCATAATATTCCCGGAGACTGGGGCACGGCTGTGAATGTGCAGGCCATGGTCTTCGGCAATCTCGGCTCGTCCTCGGCAACGGGCGTCGCGTTTACGCGCAATCCCTCCACCGGCGAAAAAGAGCTGTACGGCGAGTTTCTTGTGAATGCTCAGGGTGAGGACGTGGTTGCGGGCATCCGCACCCCGCAATCCATCACCGAAGAGGCGCGCATCGCATCCGGCTCGGACAAGCCGTCGATGGAAAAACTGATGCCGGAGGCGTTTTCGGAGTTCATCAGCATTTGCGGTCAGTTGGAAACCCACTACCGCGACATGCAGGACATGGAATTCACCATCGAGCGCGGCAAGCTCTGGATGTTGCAGACCCGTTCAGGAAAGCGCACAACCCGTGCGGCCATGAAAATTGCCGTCGATCTGGTGGAGGAAGGCCTTATCACCACCGATGAGGCAATCTGCCGGATCGAGCCTTCATCGCTCGATCAGCTCCTCCATCCGACCATCGACCCTTCCATTGAGCGCCCGATCATCGGCTCGGGCCTTCCAGCCTCACCGGGGGCGGCATCCGGTGAGATCGTATTTACCTCCGAAGAGGCCGTCTCGGCGAAAGCCGAAGGCAGGCGCGTTATTCTCGTGAGGATGGAAACCAGCCCGGAAGATATTCACGGCATGCACGCTGCCGAAGGCATTCTGACGACACGCGGCGGCATGACCAGCCATGCGGCGGTCGTGGCGCGAGGCATGGGCATCCCCTGTGTTTCCGGCGCAGGCTCCATGCGGGTGGATATCCGCAGCGGCGTTCTGGTTGGCATGGGCTGCATGTTGAAAANGGGTGATATCATCACCATCGACGGCTCCTCCGGGCGCGTGATGCGTGGCGAAGTTCCCATGACCCAGCCCGCTCTGTCGGGCGATTTCGGCAAGCTGATGAAATGGGCCGATAGCACGCGGCGAATGAAGGTGCGCACGAACGCCGATACGCCAGCAGATGCCCGCGCTGCCCGTTCGTTTGGCGCCGAGGGCATAGGGCTATGCCGCACGGAACACATGTTCTTCGAGGGTGACCGCATTCAGGTGATGCGCGAAATGATCCTTGCCGAGCATGAGGAGGGAAGGCGCGCAGCACTCGATCAGTTGCTGCCCATGCAGCGGCAGGATTTCACCAAGCTGTTTTCCATCATGCATGGTCTGCCCGTCACCATTCGTCTGCTTGACCCGCCGTTGCACGAGTTCCTGCCCAAGACCGATGGTGAAATCGTGGAAGTTGCTGCTGCCATGGGGATGTCGCAAACGCTGTTCCGGCATCGGCTGGATGCTTTGCATGAATTCAACCCGATGCTCGGTCATCGCGGCTGTCGGCTGGCGATTTCCTATCCCGAAATTGCCGAAATGCAGGCCCGTGCCATTTTNGAAGCCGCAGTTGAGGCTGCCCGCCAGACGGGCTCCCCCGTGGTACCGGAAATCATGGTGCCACTGGTCGGCCTGCGCTCAGAGCTGGACTACGTGCGCGCTGTCATCGACAGGGTCGCCGCAGCGGTGGCGGAGGAGACCGGCGTTACCCTCGAATATCTCACGGGCACCATGATCGAGTTGCCGCGCGCGGCGTTGCGCGCCCATGTCATCGCCGAAGCTGCGGAGTTTTTCTCCTTCGGAACCAACGACCTGACGCAGACGACCTTCGGCATCTCCCGTGATGATGCCGCCCGCTTCATCGAAACCTATCAGCGCAAAGGCATTATCGAGCGCGATCCGTTCATCTCGCTGGATTTCGATGGCGTTGGCGAGTTGATCCGGATCGCGGCGGATCGTGGCCGTCAGACGCGCCCGGAACTCAAGCTCGGCATCTGCGGCGAACATGGCGGCGACCCGGCCTCCATTAATTTCTGTGAAGATGCGGGTCTGGATTACGTATCCTGCTCTCCGTTCCGTGTGCCGATTGCCAGATTGTCTGCGGCGCAGGCAACACTGGCTATGGCGGAAAAGCGCGACACGGTTGCCACTTCGAAGGTCGTTCCGCTCAGGGCGATCCCGGCGAAGTTCTAGCGGTTCTGGACGATGATGCGGCGTTCCACCACGACGGGGCGATAGAACATGTCGCGGCTGGACTGCGCTTGCCAGGCACGGGCATCTGCGCGGCGGTCGAGATCGAGATCCAGCAGGCAACCGGCCATCTGGTCCGTGTTGGGGCGGAAGCCATAACCACGGCAGGTCGTTTCGTCCCGCGCGCGCCGCTCCTCCGGCGAAAGTGTCTGGCAGGACGAAAGAGCCAGCATTGTCGCAACGGCGCCAAGAACGATTGAAACACGCATGATGTTAACTCCCTATGATGCCAGTTTGCACTGATCTTGCCGTGTGTTGATTACGCCGGTTTAGCTGTAGGGAAAAGCCTGCTCTGTGGCAAAGGTTGCACATACGGCACGCGCAATTTCTCTCGAACAGATTCCCTTCGACGCCGAAACCCATTATGACACAGTAATGAGCGATTCCCGCTTGTCGTGAACCTATCGGCGAAACGTCTTCGTTGCAAAAACTACAGCATCCGGGTGCCGCTTCATGACTGTGCGTTTCGTTCGACCCGTATCACACGCGGCATATCTTTCCCGATATCTCGGGATTGCCGCCCTGGCACTGTTCGTCATCGCAGCACCATTGCACCGCTTCGGCCCGCTGACGACCCCTGATTTCATTTCGCTGACGCTTCTCTCCGCCGCCATCGCAACCGTGTCGCTTCTGCTCGCCATCATTGGCTTGCAACGCCTCTGGTCCGTGGGCGCGAGAGGCGGAGTGTGGTCGCTTTCCGCACTGCTTTNCTGCGCAGTTCCGCTCGGAACCGTAGCGTTCGGCGCGTTTCTCTACTGGCAAANGCCACAGCTTTACGATGTCTCCACGGATGTTGCCGACGCGCCGAGCTGGTTGTCCATCCCCACCGCCAACCAGCAATGGCTGCCGCGCCCCGCTGTCGTTTCCAAAGCCGACCGCGATCTGCAGGCGGCAGCCTATCCAAGCCTTGCAGGTCACCGTTATGAAGGCGCAATCGACCGCGTTTATACGGCGGCCCGCAAGGTTGCTACAGCACAGCGTACTCGCATCGCCCATACGCAAGGCCTCATCGGTTCGCTACCGGATATACAGCCCGGCATGCCGCCCCAGGACCAGACCGAAGGTGTCACCGACACGCCCATCGAAGAGCTTCCCGCGAATGTGCCCGTACCACTGGCACGACCGGCAGACGCCCCCGCACCGACCTTTTTTGATGGCAGCAGTATCGTGATGTTGCAAGGCGAGACACGCACCCTCATATGGGGCCTGCGTTACGATATCCTCATCCGTCTTCGCGAAGACGCAGAAACCACGCTGGTAGATGTCCGCGTCGCCTCCCGCTTCGGCCCGCATGATCTGGGTATGGGTGCTGAGATCGCAGAGGCCTATCTCGATGCGCTGGATGCTGAGATGCAGGGCCTCAACGACAATTGACGGCTACCCGATAAAGCGCTCGCGTTCCTCGGGCGTTGGCATGCGGCACGCCTGATGCCGTCCTGCAATCGTCATGCGATTGCGTGCCACGAGATCGTAGACGCTGTCCCGAAGACTGCGCGGTACGACGCGTAAAAGTGCCGCAATGCTTACCGCGCCACCCAGAAGCTGGAGCACACGCAACACCCCATTGGAACGGGGATAGGCTATGCCGTTTTCAATCAACAGGCTGGTTTCGTAATTATCGGTTCGGTAGCCGTAGTGCCGCATCAGCGCCGTTCCGAGTTCAGATTGCGCGGGTGTGAAGCGAAACAGCTTTTTTNCATCGTGGCGCAACACGAAGTCGATATCGCGAGAGCAGAAACCGCATTCACCATCAAATACGATGAGCGGCCTGTCATCTGGAAAATTGGGAACAGACGGGTCGTTTCTATAGCTGTAGGCAGCAGGCATCGAAACAGTTCCTATGCAGGAAAATAGAGCCCACCCAGCGACGGCGGGCCGTCCGTCTGTACTTCACCCTTCTCAATCAGGTCTTCGATATGGGCGAGAACGGAAAGAGCCGCCGCTCCGTGCAGGCGCGGATCGGTACTTCTGTAAATGATTTTCACCATGTCCGGGATCGTCCGGTCTCCAGCCTTGATGCGGGCCAGCACCGCCTTTTCCCGCATGCGGCGATGGGTGCGAAGCCCTCGCATGAAAGCGGGCGGGTCGTTCACGCCGCCGCCGTGGCCGGGAAGGAACAGCCGGTCATCTCGGTGCAAAAGCTTTGACAGCGAAGCCATATAATCGCTCATCGAACCATCCGGCGGCGCAACGATGGTCGTTGCCCACGCCATGACGTGGTCGGCCGAAAAGACTATTCCGCTATCATCAAGGGCGAAGGCCGAGTGGTTGGCCGTATGGCCGGGTGTGTGAAGGGCGGTCAGCGTCCAGCCATCGCCGGACAGGCTTTNCCCATCACCAAGAATGACGTCAGGCACGAACCCGGTATCAGAGCTTTCAGCAAATGGATTGCGCTCACCTTCATGCAAAGGCCGTGCAGCACGATGTGGCCCTTCGGCTACGGTCAGCGCACCTGTTGCCTGCTTCAGGCGTGTCGCCAGTGGCGAGTGATCGCGATGCGTATGACTGACGAAGATATGCGTGACCTCGCGGCCTTCCAGTGCCGCCATCAGCGCCTGAAAATGCATGTCGTCCTCAGGGCCTGGATCGATGATGGCAACGGATGTGTCGCCCACGATGTAGCTGTTGGTGCCATGAAAGGTAAAGGCTGACGGGTTGTTGACGGTGATGCGCTGGACGTTTTGCGCCACAGGCACCGCAATGCCATAGGTCGGCTGAAANTCGCGATTGAATTCCGGGTCTTTCATCGGATCAGTCAACGCTCACTTGTATTCGATCTCAATGAACGACATCGGCTCGTTACCTGCATTGACCACATTGTGCGAAACCCCAGCCTCACGTCGGTAAGGCATGCCGCGCGCCGTATCCACCCTGCGGCTACCGCTCTCGTCTTCAATGAGAAATTGGCAATCGGTCATCGGCACCACGACATAACCCAGCCCGTGTGTGTGGTGGCCGGTATCGGCTCCCGGCTCGAAGTCCCAGCGAATGATCCGTACCACGTCGTCGTCCAGCAAAGTCGTTGGTATGGCAGGAGGGCGTGCGCTATATTTGCTCATCGTACTGTCACCGGGAAAAGACCTAAAAATCTGCCTGTTTCCTGACGTAACATGAAGCAATGGCCGGACACACAATAAATATTGCAAATCCGGCAACTTAATCATTGCCGCTGCCGTTCTGCTTTGATAATCAGGCGCCGTTCAGGCAGTGGCGTTTCGCCAATCTGCTCTGTTGGGNCGTCGCCAAGCGGTAAGGCACCGGTTTTTGGTACCGGCATCCCAGGTTCGAATCCTGGCGCCCCAGCCACACACTTTGCAAGTTAGTGATATGAGCGTGTGGCTTGGACGTGTCGGACTGTATTAAGCCGTTGCCGCAGCCTCTGGCAGCGTCAGGCGACCGTTCTCTTCGCCATCCCAATACTCGATCGATGCCGCCGAAACCTTGATGAGAACGATGTCGGGAGTCTCTATACCGTCTGGAAACCAGCGGTCCAGATCGCTGACCCAGTGCGCTTCGAACTGCGACTTGTCGCGGATCAGTAAGGCCTTGCCCTCCACCGAGATAAAGATACCCGGCTTTCCCAAAAGGCTTGGCGCAGCGGTGAAGGTCAGCGTGACGTGATCGTCGTGATCGATCTCTTTGATCTTTCGGGTGTTGTCATAGGTGAAGAACCACGAGTCGCCATCATATTCGACATCGCCGTTGTTGCTCATGGGCCGGGTGGAAATCTGGCCGGATTCGGTGTTGGTACACAGCATGCAGAAATCAATTTTTCTGAGCTGCTTGGACAGGTCTTCCAACGTCATCGATGTCATGAAAATCTCCCGGTTTTGATATGGCAAGCTAACCTTCGAGGTCGTCGTTTGTTCCGGCTTTGCGAGACGAGGGGAGACGGGCGAGATGCCGTTAAATCATGGTGGAGTGGTTCCTAACCGTCTAAAGGTAATGAGGAGCCCAATGATTCCCTATTTTTGATCGTCGATTGCATGGAAACCTCCCTCTACCTTCCCGTAAAAGCCTTTCTGGAGACCGCTGGTTACTCGGTTAAAGGTGAGATCGGCGGGTGCGATCTTGTCGGCATTAACGGCGATGATTCACCCGTCGTGGTCGTGTGCGAGCTGAAATTGACCTTCAATCTCGAACTGATCCTCCAGGCGGTCGACAGGGCTTCCATATCCGACGAAGTTTGGATTGCCGCGAAGGTCTCTGCCAAGGGCAGGGGGCGGGAATCGGACAAGCGCTATCGTGATCTCTGCCGTCGGCTGGGCATCGGTATGCTCGGCATTTCGGATCGCGGCGACGTCAGCGTTATCGTGGCCTCCGTAACGCCCATGCCGCGAACCAACCCCAAGCGGCGCTCCAGGCTGGTGCGTGAACACCAGAAAAGGCGGGGTGATCCCGTGCTTGGGGGCAGTACACGCACGCCCATGATGACGGCCTACCGCCAGCAGGCGCTGGGTTGCGCGGCACTCCTGTCCGCAGGGCCCTTGCGCGTCCGCGACGTGAGGGCGGGCGTTCCAGACGCCGGAAAGATACTGCTGTCGAACGTCTATGGCTGGTTCGAGCGTCTGGAAAAAGGCGTGTATGGGCTCACTGATGCCGGACGGGAAGCGCTCATCCGGTGGCCCCAACCATTACCATGACGTCTAGGATGCGACGGCAGGCGGCGCCATTTGCAGTCGCGGACGGCCCACTTTTCGCGCCACCACCACCAGCTCACGGGGTTTGGTTTGCGTCAGAGCCAGCTTCACAGCCTCGTTCAGCGATGTCGTAATGAAATCGGCGCTGATATCCGCGGCGTCTATTTGCGCGTAATTCTGGCCGTTCGCGGTGGGAATGAGGATGCCGACCCGCATCGCGGGTTTGATACGCTTTAAACGACGGATGATCTGACGTGCGTGAGATTTGGAATTACCGTTGAGGAACGAGACCACTGCGGTATCGATGCCATCAAGACTCACTCTTTGCGATGCTCTTCCCGCCAGGTCTCTATAACTTGCCGAGGAAACCGTGGCCCCCTGAATTTCGATGATCTGCGCCAGCATTGCGGATGCGGCGTCGTCTATGACGCCTCGCCCGCCCATACATAAGACCGATTGGCCTCTTCCATCCGGCAGATCTGTCTCATCGACAGATGTAATGAGCGCTTCCGTCGCCTCTGTTTCTTCCTCGTTTTCCTCTTCGTCGGCAATATCGGAAAGATTATCGACCAGCGTCAGCGAACTGGACGAAAAAAGTTCGATCTGTGATTCCGACATGACCCCGCGCTGCCTGTCCATTTCACCCAGCAAGAGAGCCGGAAGTCCGACCTTGTCATAATAATCAACGAGGTACTCCTCCCTCAGATATTCCTCCGCATTGTCGGTCGCCTCGTTCGGATCGCCAGCGAGCAGCCTTTGGTAGAGCTTTTCGTGCAGTTCCAGAACCGGCTCATTGCCTAGGAGAACGTCGAGGAAACCAAACTGCGGCACGTGGCGGCCCAGAACGACGAGGCAAACGGTGAGCGGCGTGGAAAGCATGAGGCCGATTGGCCCCCAGAGCCACGACCAGAAAATTGCCGAAACGATGATCGCCAGCGGAGACAATCCCGTATGCGATCCGTAAAGCCAGGGCTCGACAACATTGTTGCTGATGAGTTCCGTCGTCACGAAAAGCGCAGCCACCCAGGCAACGAGCGACCATCCCGGTGCAATCGCGAGCGCCAGAAACAGCGGGAGGATCATGCCGATGACAGGGCCGATATAGGGTACGAATCTCAGAACCAGCGTGAGCAAACCCCAAAGGATTGCATTGGGGATGCCAAGAACCCATAGGCCAATTGTGATCGGCAGCGCATAGAGGGCATTCACGACCAGTTGCATGAGCAGGTATTTGCCGACCCGCTTGCCAGCGTCCTGAAGCGCTGCGGTGGTGCGATGCAGGTCGCTGAGACCGACGAGGCGAATGAACCTGTCGCGCAGNTCCTCACGCTCCAGCAGCATGAAGACAACGAGAACGATCACGAGGCCCGCCGTCGCAAACGGGCTGATCAGGGGTAAGATCAGGTTACCGAGTGTCTGTAGCGGATTGGTGCGTGAGATAATTTCGACAGGCATCGGCTCCCGTGTCGGGATTTCCGGCGCGGCCGTATCCTGGCTTTCGGTTGCTCTCGTCTGTATTTCGGCACCCATCTTTTCCACCACCTTGCTCAGGTGTTCCAGCACGCCACTGCCAGAGCCTGCTTGGGCCAGAACCTGGACCTTACTGACGATGTTTCGCTGATAGGTGGGTATGTTCTCGGCCAGGTTCGCAACCTGGGTGGCGACGATGAAGCTGAAAACCGCGATTGCGCAGAATGCGGAGATAACGGCGAGGATCACCGCCAGAATCTTCGGCACCGACCGCTTGCGAAGGAAGGATACGATGGGGGCAAGCGTGAAGGACAGTAGCAGCGCAAGCGCAAGCGGAACGAATATTTCCTGTCCCACCCGAAGCAGAAATGCCACGCCGATGAGGATGAGCACCGTTCGTCCAGATAGCATGGTGTTCGAGGCGATATCCGGGTTCGGATAGCTCGCCCGCGCCGTCACAGGGCCGATTGATTTTGGAAGTTCCATGTTGTTTCCCGCCATATGCCCATCAGCTTCACTTCTGTGGACCGAGGCGACAAAGAGAATCAGCGGTTATGCTATTGCTTTGGCGGGCAGGTCGACCAAGTGACGTACAGTCAGCGTATGATCGCCGCATGCGACGCGGTGAACGCGCGTACTGATTTCCGGTTCCTTATATAAGCTGGCGAACAGCAATGAGCGCTGCCAGCGAAATCGCCGCCTCTACAAATCCCTAGCCCTGACCGGCCTTTCTCATTGGCATACGGTCAATCAGGTCAAATATTTCGACATCGCTGACAATATCCTTGCTGCGGAATTTGACGCCGCCGTCCTTGCCCACCAGAATGACTTGGAAGTCGTTGTCATCGATCTTTGCGTCTGTTCTCAGTTTGTCAGCATTCAGCGCGATTTCTGTCCCATAAACCGCACGCGCTTCATTGCCGGTAATGCGGATGACGATCAACGCCCGGTCAGCGAGTTCAGCTTGCTTCGCCTTCAGAGCGTCGATCTGCCTCTCGACTTTCCGGTCTGTGGCCTTACCGAAANCCAGAACAACGCGGTTTTTCCATTCGTAGTGTGAAAGACTCTCCATTGCAAAACCCTGACTGATGGACGTTAGCGCGACGACGAGCGAANGGATCAGCACTCTCATCTGTTTCTCCTCTTTGAACACGCTAAACGAAGGAGGAAGGCATCCGTTCGATCCTTGCTTAAACGATGTCGTGACCTCAGGATTGCCTGTCGATGTCCGCTCTCGAGGATCAAACCGTCTGTTTCGACCTTATACTTGCCAAGGTCCTCGCTTAGCAGACGCTTGTGTCCGCAAGGCGTCTTATGTCAGAGGATAATATTGCTTGGAGACTGACGCATGATGAAAACGATATTGGCCGGCNGGCTGTCGAAAACCCTGGTATTGGCCGCATCCCTTTCGGCACCTGCCAACGCCACGCCCGTGCTGGTTGTCGATACCGCAAATCATCAGATTCTCTATCAGGAAGATGCCGGTGTGCCTTGGTATCCGGCGTCCACCACCAAGCTCATGACGGCGCTGGTTGTTTTCGAAGCGCTTCGTGCGGGTGAGGTGACGCTGACGACGCCCGTCATGATGACGCGCAACGCGACAAAACAGGCTTTCCTCGAGTCGGGTCTGACCTTCGGGCGAACGATGACCTTGGAGGACGCGCTGTTTGCTGCGCTTACCGCCTCGGCAAACGATGTCGCCGTTGCCCTTGCAGAAACGGTTACATCCGATGAAGCCGTGTTCGTGCAGCGAATGAATGCGGAGGCCGCGCGCCTTGGCATGACAGGAACGCATTTTGCCAGCCCCAACGGCCTGTTTAACAAAAGCAATTATTCCACCGCCCGTGATCTTGCGATCCTCGGGATGGAAATCGACCGGGTGTTTCCGGACTATCAACGCTTCTTTCAAGGATCGGCTGTCAGAATCGACGGTAAAGAAATCAAATCCAACAATACGTTGCTGACCCGTTTCAACGGCACGGTTGGAATGAAGACGGGCTTTCTATGTGCATCTGGACGCAATTACGTCGGCCTTGCCACGCGTGATGGCAAGCGCGTGATGGTGGTGATACTGGGCGCAACGACAGAGCGGGAGCGTAACGAGCGATCTGCGCAATATTTGACGCAAGCGTTCGAGGGGCAGTTGAACCCATCCGGTGCTGTCGAAAATGTGCAAANCCGCACCGATGTCGCGCCGCAGGATATGCGCCTCAAGCTCTGCACCGACAAAAGCGTTGCCTATGAGGCGGAACGCGAAGCGCTTTATCCGATGGGGTTGCCGGGCCATGAAACGTTTCTGAAGGATCAGATCGAGGGCCAGATTCATGTGATAACCACATGGCCCAGCGACAATTCGGTGGATGTGCCGGTTCCAGCCAGCCGCCCCGCCCCGCCGCCCCCGCAAACCGGATCGGCTGGATAAAACGGTTTTGACAGGCCGCCGCCGGCGTCATTGGTCTCAATAAAAAGGCACGCCCTGAGCGTGCCTTTTCTGTTCGCGCTGAGGTTGTCCGGTCGCCTTAAGGTGCGAGATCGCCGACCGGCTTTGCCGGTGCATTCTCCGAAGCCGGTGCCGCAGGGGCGGCCACTGCCGCCGCTTTTGAAAGCGACGCCATATCGATCTGTGGCGGTGTGGGAAGCTGCAACAACTCGCTGGTATAGACCCACTCTTCATGTGCCTTTTGCGGATCGGCGTTCAGCTTGGTGCCGTAGCTTGGAACAATCTGGTGGATCTTGGCCTGCCATTCCGGGCTTGCCAGTTTTTCCGCAAACACCTTTTCCAGAACCTGCAGCATGATAGGTGCGGCCGTGGAAGCGCCCGGCGAAGCACCGAGCAGGGCTGCAATGCTGCCATCCTTGGCGCTGACGATTTCCGTGCCGAGTTTCAGAACGCCACCCTTGTCGGCGTCGCGCTTGATGATCTGCACGCGCTGGCCAGCCTGCCACAAGCGCCATTCATTCTGTTTGGCGCCGGGGAAGTATTCCTGCAAGGCTGCGAAACGGTCGTCATCAGACAGCATCAGCTGACCGGCCAGATATTCCACCAGTGGATATTCGTCCATGCCAACGCTCATCATCGGCCATGCATTGCTCATCGTCGTCGAGGTCAGCAGGTCGAAGTAGGAACCTTCCTTGAGGAACTTGGTAGAGAAGGTCGCGAACGGCCCAAACAGCACCACACGTTTGCCGCCGATGACGCGCGTGTCCAGATGTGGGACGGACATGGGTGGAGAGCCGACAGACGCCTTGCCGTAGGCTTTNGCCAGATGCAGCATCGTGACATCGGGGTTTTCGTTGACGAGGAAAGAACCACCGACGGGGAAGCCCGCGTAGTCGTCACCTTCGGGAATGCCGGACATTTGCAACAGATGGATGGCACCGCCGCCCGCACCCACGAAGACGAACTTGGCGTCGACCGTGCGCTCCGAATCGTCCTTGAGGTTGCTGTAGGTGACGCGCCATGTGCCGTCCGAATTACGGTCGATGGCAGTGACTTCACTGGAAACCTTAAGGTTGAAGTTCTCTTGGCTTTTCAGATGGGCCACGAACTGGCGTGTAATTTCGCCAAACTCCATGTCGGTGCCAAGCGGAGACCATGTCGCGCCGATCTTCTGGCCCGGGTCACGGCCTTCCATCATCAACGGAACCCATTTTTTGATCTGTTCCGGGTCGCTGGAATATTCCATGCCGGCAAACAGCGGGCTGGCTTTCAGCGCCTCGTAGCGCTTTTCCAGATAGGAAATGTTCTCATCGCCCCACACGAAGCTCATATGCGGCGTGTGGTTGATGAAGGAGCGCGGGTTCTTCAGCACGCCGTTGCGGACCTGCCACGCCCAGAACTGGCGCGAAATCTGGAACGCTTCGTTGATTTCGATGGCTTTGGAAATGTCGATGCCGCCATTGGCGGTCTCAGGCGTGTAGTTGAGTTCCGCCAGCGCCGAGTGGCCCGTGCCGGCATTGTTCCAGCCATTCGAGCTTTCCAGCGCTACGGCATCCAGACGCTCCAGCATTTCGATCGACCATGTCGGTTCCAGTTCATGCAGCCAGACGCCAAGCGTGGCACTCATGATGCCGCCGCCGATCAGAAGGACGTCGACTTTTTNATCGGCAGTCTGCGCCAGCGCGGGCGCACCCGGCACGGTAGCCGCGGCAAGGCCTGCGAGCGCCGTGCCCAGCACCTGGCGTCGGTTCATGGTAAAGGTATCGTGCGAAAATCCGTCGGTTGGGCCAGTGCCCTTGTCGTTTTTAATCACGTCTTTTCCTAAACTTTGATGATTTTCAAATTTGTGCGGCGCAATAACGTATGCACAGCTGTAAGACAACTCTTGCGGCACGCGCTCAACAGCCTCGGCAAAGAGTTTAGCCGTATGGACCTCGCTCTGGCGCCCGCCCAAATCCGGTCACAGAAAAACACCAACTGCGACATTTTGCCTTATTTTTCCGCGCGGTACGCTGTGGCCGATACTGAAATGGCACGAGGGNCTGAAGCCGATCTAATCGGTTATATCCACCGTTATGCGTGAAGTGCATAACAGATGTGCGGGCTGGAATTGAGCCATGCGCTGGGGTGTTGGCCAGCCAAATGAAGACCAGTGCTCAACAAAAAGCCCGCCGGGAGAATCTCGGCGGGCTTTTTAACATTGTCGATATCAGGTCTTATTCGCCGCCAAGAAACTCTGCGCAATAGCTCGGGCCGTTTACACCCGGGCGGTCGGAGACGGTGCGGATCGAGCGTATCTTGTAGTCGCCGCCAACGGTAATCTGCACGGTGCAGGAGAGATATACTTTGCGGGCAGACGACGTCTGGCGGCCACGCTTGCCATCCTTGGTCTCGTCATATTTCGCCGGGATAGTCGTGGTTCTGTAGCCACCGCGCCAGTTGTAAGTCGTCGTGCCGCCGGAATCGACATCGCTCAAGGGCGGACCGTATTTGGCAAAGAACACGCCAGCAGACTGACCCACCCAACGGGTTTCCACTGCGTTCTTGGGAGAAAGCGAAGGGGCCGTGGTGGTGCAAGCGGAAAGGGCAATCGCCAGCCCTGCCAATGTTACGCTGCGAAATCGCATGTCGAGATATCCTTGTTGTGCCGTTTCCGGTGTTTTNGCGGGAGATATGTTCCCCTAGCAGATTTGTGGCAAAGCGGCAGGGGCGGCAGACACTGGAATGCATATTTTCTGCCACAATTGCTTTTTNGTAACGATCCAGCGTATTTTGAACGTGGCGTTACGTGAATGGGAAGGGTCGTCGCAGGGGCGAATCTTCTCCACGCTGACTAAATTTAGCGGTCAGAACCCGGGCGTCGCCCATTTTTCACGGCAGATACTGCTGTAATATTTCTGCGAAACGCATATTCTTGCTGAAAACCCGCAGTTTGTTTGGGCGATTTACGAGACTTTTTTNGGTTTAAGCGCAAAGTCCATCACTTTTAACGCGAAAGTCGTGGGGGAACGTTGCTTAGAGGCTATAGTTTATTAGCAAAACTGATAGTGTCTCGGGTCTCGGTTCACTTCAAAAANTGCAGGCTGTAACGTTGTAGTCTATCCCTTTNCCCCGTTCGACAGGCCAAGGTGCAGGATGCCGCACACACGCAGACGGAAATCTATCGTAAAGGTCACTTTGCAGGATGTTGCAAGGGAAACAGGAGTGAGTGCAATCACGGTTTCCCGCGCTCTTCGAGAGCCGGACAAGGTATCAGATGCTTTGAGAGACCAGATTTTAAGCGTCGTGGACAAAATGGGTTACGTCCCCGACCTGAACGCCAGAGCCTTGGCCAGCGGTACCAGTACCTTCATCGGCGTTCTCCTGCCATCCCTGTCACATTCCGCTCTCAGCGCCGTGTTGAACGGTATCGAGGCGCGGATCAGAGGGTCAGATTACCGCATTCAATATTCGAATACACATTATGACGCCGGGGCAGAGGTCAAACAGGTGCGAGCCTTTACGGCGCACAGCCCGGCTGGCGTCATCGTTGCCGGCACGGAACGGCTGGAAANCCTGGAGGCAATCGTCAACGAGGCGGGCTGCCCTGTCGTCCAGACCATTGACGCAACCCTGCAAATGAGAGGGATTGCTGTTGCTATCGATCATAAAAAAGCGGCGATGGTCGCCACACGTCATATGCTGTCTCAAGGGTACCGCCGAATAGCCATATTGGGTTGCGGCCATGACATCAGGGTGCGCCTTCGTCAGGAAGGGTATTGCGAAGTGATGCAGCAGGCGGGTCTGTTGGATGAAAGCATGATTATCTGGCAGGACGCGCCACCCAGTATTCATGTGGGTTCTCGACTTATTCGCCGCCTTTTAGAAAAAAGGCCGGATATCGATGGAGTGTTTTGCCACAGCGATGATCTGGCTCTCGGCGTCATATTTGAATGTCAGAGATTGGGCATTCGCGTCCCCGAGGATTTTGGTATCTGCGGTTTCAATGACCTGGAATATGCAATGACGACCGAACCGCCCTTGACCACCATACACGTCCCGCGTTTCGACATAGGTTATACGGCGGCAGATATTCTGATCACCTTGGGNCAGGGCGGGGTTATCAAGGAGCGCAATCTGGATTTGGGGTTCGAACTGGTCGAACGCCAGACCACAAGGCGGTCCAAAGTTTCCGCCTCGACCGATAGTTCAGCACCACTCGCGGTCGCCGACCCGTAAAGCCTCGAACGATATTTTCCTCAAGGAACCTTTGCCACAAGCCAGCGTNAGGTGAGCAAGGTGAAAAGGAGAAAATTATGCTAAAAGCTGTGGTTTNATGGGCAATGGGTGTCCCTCTTGTCGTCGTTGTCCTGATCTGGATGTTCTTTTTTNAAAAGACAGAGGCAGCCAGTCTGAGATATTCGGATGAGGGTTCCGTTAGACAATGTCTGATACGCGTGTGGGGATGTCGATACGGTGTGGAACCGCAATCGATCATCCCNACAGGCATTTATAGAGTGCGGTCAGGTTTTGACGAGACTGTCCGAAACGCCGAAAAGCCACAGCATCGTGCTGGCATTCAGCCTCGGCGTCGCAGGACGCGGCAGAACCACGCTCCTGTTCTTGGCGCGACCCCCAAACAGAAAATCCGCATAGCTCTGCTCAAGATGGCGTTCATAGTCATCAACGAAANCATGCGTCGCGTTCGTGGCAACTAAGGCAGTCCACACCAGCGGCAGGGCGCGACCGGGGAGGTTCGGCAGATAACCCATCGGTCCATCCACCAGAATGACATCCCATGATCTTGATTTGACGCTTTCCGGAAGTTCGGCGCTGCGCACGAGCGCTGCCGGGTCGTCCATGGATTGTGCCACGGTCGTCGGATAATCCATATGCTCGACATTGAGGTCGGGATGCTGGCTTTTCACCTTCGCAATCCATTGCGGAGCATTTTCGAAGAAAAGTGTGTAGCCATCGTGGTTCAGGTTTGCCCAAAGCGGGCTGTCATTTCCAAGGCCAAAGACCAGCATGTTGCATTTGGGTCCGCGTGACCGGATGGCTGCCGAAACAGCCTCGATCTGGATATGCGACATCTGGGCGTCATGGCTGTAATTGTCGCGAAGCACGGCATTGAGAAAACTCTCGCGGTGTCCGTCTCCATGGTCTTCAACGTCATTCTGGCTGTCGAAACGAACTGGCATCGAAAATATCTGGTTCACGGTCTCTGCCTCATTTNCTCTTATGGTTAGACATGCTGCCAACGCGACGAACCTATTGTCCGCCCACAACCAGCAAGCCCGAGCCGCCGATGGCGTTCACGCAAAAGCGCAATCCGCTTCCGATAGCGCCCCATTTCGTTGCGGCAAGTGCTTCCGTGTTTTNGTCCGCAGCCAGGAGGCAAAGCGCAAAACCACGCGGTTCGAGGTTCGGCGCGAGCGCAGAAAGCGAAACGATGGCGCTGGTGTGAGGAACGGACTTGGAAAANTCGACAACGACCATATCGAATTTGGTGTCGGCATCCAGTTCACGCGTATCCGGGAAGCTGCCATTGACCTGATCGAAATTTATATTGACCGGCTCGGCAATCGTAATCGTCACCTCGTCGCGCGTTCCGCAAAGCCTCAGCCGCAGATCAAGCTCATCCGCTTCGGAACTGGACGCGCATAGGCATGTCAGTTGGCGTGCACTACCCGACATCAGGCATGCCAGTGCCAAGGCGGAACGCGTGCTGCCCACGTGCAGGACATTCGCGGCCTCCTGCCGGGTGGAAATGATGCCACGCAGCGCCCAGACCTGTTCAGGTGTCAGGCGTGTCGGACCGCAATATGCCATGGCGTTGATAATGCCAGGAGTGTCCGCAACGACGAGATTGCCGGTGATGTCACTCCAGGTCTGCGCAGAGTTTGGTGTTGTCATGGATGATGGCCCATTTGGAATATTGGCTTTTGGCTTTGCGGCAGCCGGTTCCGGTTGCTTGGATGGCGTTTCCACCAACGGACGTGTCAGAGGTAGCGGCGTTTTGCGCATCACGTCTTGTGCCGATTTTTGTTGGATGGTGGAATTCAGCCCAACCGACTGGCTATCGAGATTATGGTGCGATTGCGGGTTGGTTGCCGTGTAGAGATACGCATTGGCGGATAGAAACTGGTAGCGCCGCGTCTGATCGAGGATCGGCATGGCGATTGCAATATCGCAGGCCGCCTGCAGCCAAGCACCCTCGCTATCCTGAAAATACTCTTCCGGTACATTTCCGAATAGTTCGGCGCGGAAGCTGAAGAAATGGCTTGTTTTCCAACCCTGTTGGCGCGGCGAAATATTGGGGTCAAGCGCCGCGTTGCAGCCGACGTGACCATTGTCCATGGCAAANTTTGTCCAGACGACATCCTTGCCGGCATTGTAGAATGCCAGCAAGGCTTCGAGAACGCGCGGCTCTATCAACTGGTCGTCGGCATCGACCACGCCGATGAACTTGGCATTCGCGCTCAAGGGGCGGAGATGCTCCCAGGCATTGCGAGCCTTGCCAAAGCGCGTGTCGTTGGTAACGAGAGTATATTTNCCGGGAAANTGTTCTTCCAGAGCCTGATGCGCTGTATTGCCGGTTTCGTCATCGGACATGTCATCCACGAAGAGGATGTGAACGTCTTTCAGTGTCTGCTTTGCAATGCTTTGCACAGCGCGGGCGGTGTACTGGGCGCAGTTTCGGCCAGTCATGAATATCAGGGCTTCGACGGATTGCATTCTGGCCGACTCTCAAAANGATGTAATCTTCTTTCTGCTTAATCGTTGAAGCTGTTTCGAGCCTTGTCACAACGGCCTTCGCTTTGCAGCGCTTCGCCAAAAGCAAAAAGGCACCGGTGCTGACCGGTGCCTTTCATATTCATGTGGTCGACATTTTAATCCAGCCCATCCAGCAATCTCGATGCCGTCGCGGCACTTGTGCGGCGGATTTCGATTTCGTCTCTTCGGCTGGAAAGCTGTTCGCTGGCCAGAAGCGCTTCGGCCAGATCCGCTGGAAGCGAGATCAGCACCCGTTCGCCGCTTGAAATCTTGCCGGTATCTGCGCGCTTGCCAAGGATCATGCCGCCCGCAACGGTATTGTTGGTATCGGGGTCAATCAGAATGAAGGAGCCGGTGGAACGGTTTNGCTCATAGGGATCAAAGATCGCCAGTTCGTCGAAGGACAGGCGAACCTTGCCGATGGCGTTCATCGGAAGCGTGTCTGCATGGGCCAGCCACTGACCATTTTNCAGGTCGAGCTGTGTCGTTGGCTGAACGCTGACGCGCTGGCGGCGGCTGCCGCTTTTCAACCAGTAGCGCTTGCCCGACTCGATACCCCCCGGTTGAAGCGCCACGAGTTGCGCGTCGAAGGCGTGGCCCGTCTGCGGTTGCGCCTCGATCGACACGATCATGTCGCCGCGCGACACATCCACCTGACGGTCGAGAACCAGCGTGATGGCATCGCCGGAAACGGCGGCATTTCGGACCAGATCGAAGGTGACGATCTGCTTGACGTTGGCAACCATGCCCGATGGCAGGATAACAACGGAATCACCGGGTTTAACAGCGCCACCGGCGACTGTGCCCTGATAGCCGCGGAAGCTTTCGCCGGGGCGTGATACGCGCTGCACCGGTAGACGGAAGCCGCCAGTCTGCGTCGAGCGCGCGGTTGCCAGCTCCAGCGTTTCAGCCAGCGTTTGTCCTTCATACCACGGCATGGAAGACTTGCCCGAGAGAACGACGTTTTCACCCTTCAGGGCGGACATGGGGATGGCGGTAATCTGTTTGATGCCGAGCGACTGCGCAAACTCGCGGAAGTCGTGGGCAATCAGCTCGAAACCGGCCTTGTCGTAGTTGGTCAGATCGATCTTGTTGACGGCCAGCACGAACTGGCGAATGCCCATCAGGGCCGCAATCGTTGCGTGGCGGCGGGTCTGTTCGAGAATGCCGGTGCGGGCATCCACCAGCAGCACGGCGAGGTCGGCAGTGGAGGCGCCGGTCGCCATGTTGCGGGTATATTGCTCATGGCCGGGCGTGTCGGCAACGATGAAGGCGCGCTTGTCGGTGGCGAAATAGCGATAGGCGACATCGATGGTGATGCCCTGTTCGCGCTCGGCCTGAAGACCATCCAGCAACAGCGCGAAGTCGGGCAGGCCGAGATCGTTCTGCTTGCCGCTGTCGCGGTGCAACGTGGCTGCCTGATCTTCCTTGACCGCCTTGGTATCCCATAGCAGTCGGCCGATCAGTGTGGATTTNCCGTCATCGACACTGCCGCAGGTGATCAGTCGCAGCGGGCGGGTGTCTCGAACGAACTTTGTCGGCTCAACGAAAGGCAGAATGGTGGCGGATTGAGCTGTCGTGTTCTGGGTCATCAGAAATAGCCCTCACGCTTTTNCTTTTCCATGGAGCCGGACTGGTCGCGGTCGATAGCGCGGCCCTGACGTTCGGAAACAGTTGCAATTTCAAGCTCCGAAATCACCTCGTCCAGCGTCGTCGCCTGCGAGGTGATCGCGCCGGTCAGCGGGAAGCAGCCCAGCGTGCGGAAGCGGATCATGCCATGCTGGATCTCTTCGCCGGGCAGCAACTCCAGCCGATCGTCTTCAGCCAGAATCATCATACCGTCGCGTTCGACATAGGTGCGCTCTGCGGCGTAATAGAGCGGCACGAGCGGAATGTTTTCGGCCTGAATGTAACGCCAGACATCGACCTCGGTCCAGTTGGACATCGGGAAAGCGCGAACGCTCTCACCCTGACGAACCATGCCGTTATAGATGTTCCACAGTTCCGGGCGCTGGTTGCGCGGGTCCCATTTATGATCTGGCGTGCGGAAGGAATAAATGCGTTCCTTGGCGCGGCTGGCTTCCTCATCGCGGCGCGCACCACCGAAGGCAGCATCGAACTTGCCCGCGTCCAGTGCCTGGCGCAACGCTTCCGTCTTCATGATGTCGGTATAGAGCGCCGAACCATGCGTGAACGGCGTCACGTTTTCCGTCGCTCCGCGCGGGTTGGTGTAGGAAATAAGGTCGAGATCGTATTCCTTGACGATATTGTCGCGGAACGCGATCATCTCCTTGAACTTCCAGCCAGTGTTGACGTGGAGAAGCGGGAAGGGGATGCGACCGGGGAAGAATGCCTTGCGCGCCAGGTGCAACAGCACGGATGAGTCCTTGCCGATGGAATACAGCATCACCGGATTTTCGAATTCCGCCGCAACTTCACGGAAAATATGGATGGCTTCGTTTTCGAGGGCTTTCAGATGAGGATCAAGCGGCTGCTTTGGTGTGCTGACACTTGTGCTTTCCGTTTCCGGAACTGCATTGGACATTGTAAACTCCGGCAATCTATGGATTTNCAATTATCGTTGTGAGGCGGCTGGTAGGGGAGATGCTTGCGCTGCCTCGGCCACGTGCAGGCCGCATTCGCGCTTCTCGTCATTTTCCCACCACCATCGACCGGCGCGTTCTGGTTCGCCGGGCTTGATGGCGCGGGTACACGGCTCGCAGCCGATGGAGGGATACCCGCGGGCGTGGAGGGGATTGACGGGAATGTTTNCCGCTAGAACATGCGCCTTGATCACATCGATATCCCAATCCGCGATAGCATTGATCTTGATCAGATTGCGCTCAGCATCAAACTCGGCAAAGGGCGTCGTTGCCCGGTTGCCGGACTGGCCACGGCGAAGACCGGTGATCCAGAAACTTGCGCCATCCAGCGCCTTGGCCAGCGGCACCAGCTTGCGCACATGACAGCAGGCGTGGCGCGCTTCGACGCTATCGTAAAAGCCGTTGAGGCCGAATTTTTCGGCATAGGCGTCGATATCGTCCTGAGCAGGGTAGAAACGCTTGATAGCGATGTCGTAGCGTTCTTCTGTCTCGTGGATGAGATTGACCGTCTCCGCAAACAGACGTCCGGTCTCTAACGTGGCGACTTCGACGGGAAGACGATGTGTACCGATAGCGGCCGTAATGACCTGATCTTCGATACCAAGGCTCGTCGTGAACACCGCCCGCCCGCCCAAACCTGCGACAAATGCCAGACGCCCCGCCAGATCGAGACTGGCCAGCGTATCGTCTAGCGATGAAACATCGTGGCTGGAAAGGACATGCGAGGGGGTATTGAGGGTCATTCCATGGGTTCCGAATTCCTATATTCGGAATATCCCTGAAATCAGCGCTATTTTACAGGAATGGCTATGCTTGTGTGGATCGTCAGAGAGCAAATATCTCTCGTTGACGCACAATATGCGCAAAAGACACCCACAGACGCGGTAATGACGCATCGTCGTACCGACATAAAATCGGTTCGACGTCAAAAAGCAAGAACAATTTGCGATATATTCGCTAAATTTTGTAGATTTCTATTTTCCATGGACGGAAGGGTGATTGACGGAGGGTGTAGAGTGCCGCCTGTTAAGAAAAACATTCCGGTCATTCAAAAAATCTGCGTCTCCGTGGCTGAAATATGGTAAAAATACGAACTGGTTTTGCGTTTAACGCCGGTTTTCCACGCGTCCTGTTGCGTGTTCTGAGTGACTTGCGGCGTGTTTGTTGCTGTTCAGACAGCCGCAATGGAAACACTTTTGCGATTGGATTGCGCCTGATTGACCCACGGGCGGTTCCAAGTAGTGTTAAGCGCACTGCATCTAGGAGGGATACCGATGTCGAAACTTCTTTCCAGCCTCAGCGCTGTCGCGCTTAGTCTTTCTGTCACTCTGGGTGCTGTCGGAACGGCCACGGCAGATACGAAACTGCTGAACGTGTCCTATGATCCGACCCGCGAGCTTTATAAGGACGTCAACGAAGCCTTCGCGAAAAAATGGAAAGCCGATACGGGCGAGGATGTCACCATCCAGCAGTCGCATGGCGGTTCCGGTAAACAGGCCCGCTCGGTCATCGATGGTCTTGAAGCCGATGTCGTCACGCTGGCACTTCAGAGCGATATCGACGCCATCGTCAAGAATAGTGGCAAGATCAATGCCGATTGGCGCACGCGCCTTCCGAACAACTCCGCGCCTTACACGTCCACCATCGTCTTTCTGGTGCGCAAGGGTAATCCGAAGGGCATCCATAACTGGGGTGATCTCGTGAAGGGTGATATCCAGATCGTCACACCGAACCCCAAGACATCAGGCGGCGCACGCTGGAACTACCTCGCAGCCTGGGCATGGGCAAACGAGGAGTACAAGGGCGATCAGGCCAAGATTAAGGCCTATGTCGGCGAACTCTACAAACGTGCTCCAGTGCTCGATACCGGTGCACGTGGCTCGACTGTGACATTTGCACAGCGCCAGATTGGTGATGTGCTGCTGGCCTGGGAAANCGAGGCCTATCTGGCTGGCGAGGAATTCGGCAAGGACGAGTTCGAGATCGTCGTTCCGCCAATCTCCATCCTCGCAGAACCACCTGTCGCCGTCGTCGACAAGAACGTCGATGAGAAGGGCACGCGCAAGGCTGCCGAAGCCTATCTGCAATATCTCTATTCCGACGAGGGTCAGAACATTGCAGCCAAGCACTTCTACCGTCCGTCCAACCCTTCGGTCGTCTCCAAGGACTTGCTGAAGCAACTGCCTGATATCAAGCTCGTCACCATTGATGATCCCCAGTTCGGCGGTTGGGCAAAAGCGCAACCGGAACATTTCGGTGATGGCGGCATCTTTGATCAGATTTACAAGCCGGCCAAGTAAGTGGATGATGTAACACGCCAAACAGGCCGCAGCATCGCGTTCTGTTTGGATTGGAGACAAGATCGACCGGCCACGAGCCGGTCGATGGCGCATAAGAGGGCGGCTGACGATGGCCCCCGTTTTACCCGGAGCCTTGATGAGCAATACCCCATCGCCAACCAAGTGGAAGTGGCGTCAATCCAGCGTCCTGCCGGGATTCGGCCTGACGCTCGGCTACACCATCACCTACCTTTTNCTTATCATTCTCATCCCGCTGGCCGGTCTTGTGTGGTCCACTGCAAAACTCGGTTTTGCGGATTTTTNCGCNATCGCGATGGATAGCAGAACGCTCAATGCACTGCGGGTCAGCTTCGGAACAGCGTTCCTCGCCGCTTTGGTCAATGCCGTCTTTGGCGTTCTCATCGCCTGGGTGCTGGTGCGCTACCGCTTTCCCGGTCGACGGTTCGTGGATGCCATCGTGGACTTGCCCTTTGCGCTGCCAACGGCCGTTGCCGGTATTGCGCTGACGGCGCTCTATTCCAACCGTGGCTGGGTCGGGCAGTTTTTCGAGCCCTTCGGCATCAAGATCGCCTTCACACCGTCCGGCATCGTCATCGCGCTGATCTTTATCGGTCTACCCTTCGTCGTGCGTACCGTTCAGCCGGTCATGGAAGAGATCGACCGTCAGGTCGAGGAAGTCGCCGCGACGCTCGGCGCCAACAGATTCCAAACCATCACCCGCATTCTGCTGCCCGGCCTCACGCCCGCTATCCTCACCGGCTTCGCGCTGGCCTTTGCGCGCGGCGTCGGCGAATATGGTTCCGTCATCTTCATTGCTGGCAACATTCCCTACGTCTCTGAAATCGCACCGCTTTTGATCGTCATTCGGCTGGAAGAGTTCAACTACCCAGCCGCCACCGGCATTGCCACCATCATGCTGATCATCTCCTTTGCCATGCTGTTCATCATCAATCTCATTCAGGCCTGGAGCCGCAAGAGGTACGGTTATGCCTGATAACGCGCGCACCATATCATCCAGACCCTTTCGTGATCCCGCGAGCGAAACGCTGCCAGCCAAGCTGGTGCTGATCGGCCTTGCATTCCTGTTTCTGGCGCTGTTTCTTGTCCTGCCGCTGGTCGCGGTCTTTGTGGAGGCTTTCCGCAAGGGCGCTGAATCCTTTTGGGAAGCGATCATCGAGCCTGATGCGCTCTCCGCCATCCGCCTCACACTTCTCGTCGCCGCCATATCCGTGCCGCTCAACGTCGTCTTCGGCGTTGCTGCCGCATGGGCCATCGCGAAGTTCGAGTTCAAGGGCAAGGCGTTTCTGATCACCCTGATCGACCTGCCATTCTCCATCTCGCCGGTTATCTCTGGCCTCGTCTATGTTATCCTGTTTTCGTCCCACAGCGTGCTCGGACCGTTCCTGAAAAGCTACGGCATCGAAATTCTCTTCGCCGTGCCGGGCATCGTGCTCGCCACCATCTTCGTGACCTTCCCTTTCGTCGCGCGTGAATTGATCCCGCTGATGCAGGATCAGGGAACGGGCGATGAGGAGGCGGCGATTTCGCTTGGCGCATCCGGCTGGCAGACCTTCTGGTTCGTCACCCTGCCCAACATCAAATGGGGGCTGCTTTACGGCGTTCTGCTGTGCAACGCCCGCGCCATGGGCGAGTTCGGCGCGGTATCGGTGGTCTCAGGCCATATCCGCGGCGAAACCAACACCATGCCGCTGCATGTCGAGATCCTCTACAACGAATACAATATCGGTGCGGCCTTCGCGGTGGCAACATTGCTTGCCGGATTGGCGCTGGTAACGCTCGTTCTCAAAACCATTCTTGAAATACGCTTTGGCGCGGGCAACGCCGCCGGCAAGCATTGAAGGGCATGTCCATGGACGTCAAAGTCACCAACATCACCAAGCAGTTCGATCGCTTTCCCGCCTTGGACAATGTCTCGCTAGATATTCGTTCGGGTGAGTTGATCGCGTTGCTCGGGCCGTCCGGCTCCGGCAAGACGACACTTCTGCGCTTGATCGCAGGTTTGGAACAGCCCACAGGTGGCCAGATTTTCTTCGGCGATGAAGACGCTTCGCATCGCTCTGTGCAGGAGCGCAATGTCGGCTTCGTGTTTCAACACTATGCGCTGTTTCGCCATATGACGGTGGCCGATAATATCGGCTTCGGTCTGAAAGTCCGTCCATCTTCAAGCCGCCCGGCGAAATCCGAAATCCGCAAGCGCGTCTCCGATCTGCTGGATATGGTGCACCTCTCCGGTCTTGAAAGCCGCTATCCCAACCAACTCTCAGGCGGTCAGCGTCAGCGCGTGGCGCTTGCTCGCGCCGTTGCCATCGAGCCCAGGGTTCTGCTGCTGGATGAGCCCTTCGGCGCTCTGGATGCGAAGGTCCGCAAGGAACTGCGCCGCTGGCTGCGCGAGTTCCACGACCGTACCGGCCACACCACGGTGTTCGTCACCCATGATCAGGAAGAGGCGCTGGAACTGGCAGACCGTGTGGTGGTCATGAGCCAGGGCAAGATCGAACAGGTCGGCACCGCCGATGATGTCTACGATACCCCCAACTCGCCCTTCGTCTTCTCCTTCATCGGAGAATCATCGAACCTGCCGGTGACGATCCGCGATGGGCATATGCTGTTTCAGGGAGAAANCATCGGCATCCGCGATGCCTGCGAGGGTGACGGCGATCTGTTCTTCCGCCCGGAAGACGTTGTCCTGACCGATGACCGCGATGCGCTCTACGGCAAGGTCACCATCTGCCGCCGTCTGGCCGGGACGCGCATTGCCGAACTCGACATTGCCAACAACGGCCACGAACCGCATCACCTGGAAATCGAAGTTCCGCTGGATGCCACCGTTGCTGTTGGCAACGAAGTCCGCTTTCGCCCTACACGCTGGAAAGTCTTCCGTAAGTAAGACCGAGAATAGGAAAAGGGCCGCTTGTGGCGGCCCTTCCATGAGTTTGGTCTCGTTTCAGACCTGGAAACGTTTAGCAACGTCCCGCTGGAAGGCGGATCAAGCCGAGGGCTGCCTCGTCGAAATCAAATCCTTTCCATTGCCTGCTACGAAGACCGAAATCTCATTAGACATTGGATCACCTTCCTTTCACTACGTTGAACATGAGAAGAAGGTAATACGATTCGGCGAGATTGCAAGGGGTGGACTGCAGAGTTCGCTGCAAGCCATTACGCTTACGAAACCCGCATCACAATCTTGCCGATATGGCTGCTCGATTCCATCAGCCTGTGGCCATCTGCGACTTGGTCGAAATCGATGATATCGTGAATGACCGGCCCGATTTCGCCCGCTTCCAGCAGCGGCCACACCTCCGCTACCAGCTCATCGCGGATGGCGCGCTTTTCGTCGGCGGTGCGGGGGCGCATGGTGGAGCCGGTCACTGTCAGGCGCTTGACCATGATGGGGCGCAGATCAACCTTGTCGGCGATGTTGCCGCCAAGAAAAGCGATCATCGAGAGGCAGCCGTCCTTGGCAAGCAAGGACAGGTTTTTCTCGAAATAGGAGGCACCGATCATGTCGAGGATGACATCGACGCCCTTGCCGCCGGTCTCTGCCTTTATGACGTCGGCAAANTCTTCCTCACGGTAATTGATAGCTCTTTNGGCGCCAAGCTTTTCGCATGCCTCGCATTTTTCCTTGGACCCTGCTGTGGTGTAGACCTCGGCGCCGAACGCCTTTGCAAGCTGAATGGCCGTTGTGCCGATACCACTGCTACCGCCGTGTATCAGCACACTTTCGCCTTCCGTCAGTCCCGCCATCTGGAACAGATTGGCCCAGACAGTGAAGAAGGTTTCCGGCAAGGCCGCCGCTTTGACCGCGTCATATCCGTTTGGAAAGGGCAGGGCTTGTCCCGCAGGCACAACGCAATATTCCGCGTAACCGCCACCATTCGCCAGAGCACAGATATGGTTCCCAATTTCGAATTCACTGACCCCTTCGCCCAGTGCCACCACTTCCCCGGCAATCTCCAGGCCCAGCACAGGGCTCGCATCCTTGGGCGCTGGATAGGCGCCTTGGCGTTGTGCCACGTCTGGACGATTGATGCCCGCTGCCTGCACCTTGACGAGGATTTCGCCAGCCTTTGGCGTGGGTAAAGGCCCGGTCGCGAAGGTCATGACGTCAGCTGCGCCGAAGGTTGGCAGGTCAACGAATTTCATTGTTTCTGGCAAAGTCATGTGGGCCTCCGTCGGGTTTTCATTGCCCTGAACTTAGGTCACCTCTGTCGCACTTAAAAGAAGGCGCATTGTCGCTGATATCAAATAGTGTCGCCATAGGTCCGCAGGACGAGGCCTAAGTCGCTTTCCTTGGCAGCCTTTTTGATCGTAGCAATTTCGCCGCCGATCCGCTCCGGGTCGCCAATAATCAAGCCCTTGGAAAGTTGAAGAACGCCGATGGAGCAGCGCATCAGCGCAAAGTCCCGCTCATTGCCAAACCGGTCGTGGCCTTTGATCTGTCCTGCGGCACGGTCTTCTTCCGAATAAAGCCCGACGACATCATCATGGAAATCGCTGAGCAGCCTTCCTAGAATTTCCGTGACCTCGTCCATCGTCCAGCCACGCACGCCAATGAAGAAGTCATCGCCGCCGATATGGCCGAGGAAGCAATCGCCTGAGAAGAAATAGCGCTTCATCAATGCTGAAAACAGCGTGATGGCGTGGTCACCGACATGGAAGCCGTATTTATCGTTGAAGGGTTTGAAATTGTCGAAATCGCAATAGCAGAAAAAGCGGTTGTCGTCGCTATCGCTGCAACTGTCTTCGATAAAGCTGCTGATGGCGCGGTTGCCGGGCAGGGCCGTCAGCGGGTTTTGTTCTTGCGCTAGCTTCAATTGCTTTTCGTTGATGACCTTGATCAGCGATGCAGCGGAGACAACGCCGATATAGCGCATGTTTTCGGTCAGAATAACGCAGGCACTGCCGCCCGTATTGGCAAACACATTCATCAACTGGTCCGCGTCCGCATCCAGCCCGACGATGGGCGCTCCATCCACGAAATGGGAAATCGTTCGCTCATAGACTTTGTTTTNCAGCAGGTCGCGACCGAAGGGCTGGTAGATATATTCCTTAAGATGATGCTCGTTGATGACACCGCGCGGCTCGCCATTGGCGTTGAGAACCGGAAAAAACGCCTGCGCCGGGTTACGACGAAACAGCTCGAACACGCTGTCGATGCTGTCGTTTTCGTAAACCGTCGGCAGACGCTCGATCTGACGGCGGATGAGAATTTCATCCAGCGTCTGGCTGCTGCGGCGGGTCTCACCAAGATGCTGGAGATGTGGAAAGCCAGTCTGCAATTCGCTAACGAAGGTCGTTGGTCGCGAAATGAACCAGCCCTGCACCAGATCGACACCGTGTTCACGGCACGCCAGAAACTCGGCCTCGGTCTCGATGCCTTCTGCAATCACCCGAACGCCCAGAACATGGGCGATGTTGACGATGTTCTTCACCAGGTGGCGCTTGCGCGGATTGCGGTCCACACCTGAAATAAAGTAGCGATCGATCTTCAGATAATCGACCGGGAAGTCACATAGAAGCTTCATCTCGCCGTGGCCGACACCGAAGTCGTCGATGGCCAGCTTGAAGCCCTCCTTGCGCATGCGGGCAATCAACGCGTTGAACTCCGGCACGCTGGTATTGTCGAAACGTTCGGAAAGCTCGAAGCAGATGGATGATGGTGGAATAGACGCTTTGGCCAGATGTTCCAGCAGCTTGTCGAGAATGGTATTGCCGTGCGGGATGAGCCTGACGTCGAGATTGAGAAAGAGGGTGGCCGATGCAAATTCCGGCAATGTCGAGAATTTTGCCAGCGCCCGCCCGACCAGCATCTGCTCCACCGTCAGCAATTGCCCATCGGCTTCTATATGGTCCAGAAGGTCGAGAGGGCTGGAAAAGCCGATGCGGTCAAACCCGCGCATGAGAGACTCGTAACCAAATACGGTTCCGGTTGTTGCCTCGACAATGGGTTGAAATGCGGTTTCCAGCACGAGCTTCGCCATGGATGCCATTTGCCCGCTGGCAAACCGCCGTATGACATCTGGGTCGATCGCCGTCGACATGATAATCTTCTCCACCGACGCGCCCATTTCTGTGATTTGGCAGGCGCTTTTGGGTGGGACAATGGCGAATAGTCATCAACAAACACTTTATTGTTGATGAAGCTTTTTNGAAATTTTTATGACGCGAACGCGAAGTGCTAAAACAGCCATCGCAAAGGTGCTTCGGGGTGTCAGCCGTGTCGTCTTTTTGCGCTGTGTGCGGCGTAAAGTTCTGCAACGTTCAGATGCTCGCTCATTGGCGAGGAATGGTCCTGGCGCTTTGAAACGTCGCTTCTGACCGCAGTCTCCACCCAAAGGCGAAGGGCTGCACGAACGACTTCACTTCCGGAAGCATACTCCCCGCTATCGACCGCGTCGCGCATCTTCGCTGCCTGCTCTGGGGAAATGGATACAGTTACCATCGGCATCGTGTTTCTCCCTGTTTGACAGTTATCGCCCGGCAATCATGTCCGAGGCAAATCCATCATGGCCATCTTAAATGCTCGTCACTGGCCAGTCGTGAACGGGCTTTATTGTTTGTATATTAGCACAGATGTGTGGTGCACCCGAAGGAACGCCCATCTCCGTTTTAGGTTCCAGATGAATGTTCGTTTTGCGAAAGTAAAAAATACGGAAAAAACCGCCGTGTGACCAAAGGGCGTGCGCTGGTGTCACCGAATATCGAGCGAATGCCAAGGATCATGCTTGCGACCTATCATTNGCCAGTGATCGCAGACTAACACATTTGCAGTATCGGGCAAGTTTCAAGGAGACAATGAAATGGCGCAAAGAACACATTTGCGTGTCGCATTTATTATTGATTGATCAGTCAATCAATAATAAATTGCCACCAAAGGAGAGTGGTGATGCCGAAACTTGGAATGGAGCCTTTGCGCAAGAAGGCCCTGATGGATGCAGCATTACGCACCATCGGGCAGCAGGGTTCATTGAATGTGACAATGTCGGACATCGCACGCGAGGCGGGGGTATCTGCGGCACTCGCACATCACTATTTTGGCAGCAAGCAACAGCTTTTGCTCGAAACCATCCGCAGTCTGCTGCGCGCTCTTCACCACGATGCCGTTGCCGCGCTCGGCCAGTCCTCGGGGCCACGCGCACGGTTGAGCGCCATCGTGCGCGTGTCATTCCAAAGCAATCAGTTCACCAATGAAACGGTCGCGGCCTGGTTGGCCTTCTACGTGGAGGCGCAACGCTCCCACCAGATGCGCCGCCTGCTTGTCATCTATAACAGACGTTTGCGGTCCAACATTGTGGATAGTCTTAACCGACTCTGCCCACCTGATGATGCTGCCCGCATTGCAGAGGGAGCCGCAGCCCTGATCGACGGCCTCTATATTCGACACAGCCTTCAAGCTGCGCCACTTGGTATTTCCGCCGCACCTGCGCTGGTGGAGAATTACTTCGACACGCAGCTCAAACCTTTCGTTGACGCCAAGCCGTCCATTCGCATTTNGTAAGGATCCTATCATGACATTGAGAGCCCAGCCGAAAGCATCGCATTTCATCGATGGAGATTATGTCGAAGATGGCAATGGTGCGGTTTTCGACAGTCTCTATCCTGCGACAGGTGAGGTCATCGCAAGGCTGCACGCAGCCACTCCCGCCATCGTGGAGCGCGCCATCGCTTCCGCCAAGCGCGCGCAGAAGGAATGGGCAGCCATGAGCCCCACCGCGCGCGGCCGCATCCTGCGCCGGGCCGCCGATATCATCCGTGAGCGTAACCGCGCGCTGTCTGAGCTTGAAACGCTGGATACCGGCAAGCCCATTCAGGAAACAATCGTCGCGGATTCGACCTCCGGCGCAGATTGTTTCGAGTTTTNCGGCGGCATCGCGCCCTCGGCACTGAACGGCGATTACATTCCTTTGGGCGGCGATTTCGCCTATACAAAGCGCGTGCCGCTGGGCGTTTGCGTTGGTATCGGTGCATGGAACTACCCGCAGCAGATCGCCTGCTGGAAGGCGGCGCCTGCGCTGGTTGCCGGCAACGCCATGGTGTTCAAGCCTTCGGAAAACACGCCGCTTGGTGCGCTGAAAATCGCTGAAATTCTGGTGGAAGCCGGTTTGCCCAAGGGTCTGTTCAACGTCATTCAGGGCGACAGGGACACCGGCCCTCTGCTGGTCAATCACCCGGATGTCGCCAAGGTGTCGCTGACCGGTTCAGTTCCCACGGGCCGCAAAGTGGCCGCTGCGGCTGCCGGACATCTGAAGCACGTCACGATGGAACTCGGCGGTAAGTCTCCGCTGATTGTGTTCGATGATGCCGATATCGAAAGCGCCGTCGGCGGGGCGATGCTGGGCAATTTCTATTCGTCCGGCCAGGTCTGCTCCAACGGTACCCGCGTTTTCGTACAGCGGGGCGCAAAGCAGCGCTTTCTCGAAAACCTCAAANGCCGCACCGACGTGATGGTGATCGGCGATCCCATGGATGAGGCAACACAAATCGGCCCGCTGGTATCCAAGGCGCAGCAGGAAAAGGTGCTGGCCTATATGGAAAAGGGCAAGGCAGAGGGTGCCACGCTCATCACCGGTGGTGGCATTCCCAACAATGTTGCGGGTGAGGGTGCCTATGTGCAGCCCACGGTCTTNGCCGATGTGACCGACGACATGACCATCGCCCGCGAGGAAATCTTCGGGCCGGTCATGTGCGTTCTGGATTTCGATGATGAAGACGAGGTCATAGCCCGCGCCAACGCCACCGAGTTCGGCCTGGCCGGGGGCGTTTTCACCGCCGACATCACCCGCGCCCACCGCGTTGTCGATCAACTGGAGGCGGGCACGTTGTGGATCAATACCTACAATCTCTGCCCCGTTGAGATGCCTTTTGGCGGGTCCAAGCAATCAGGGTTCGGACGTGAAAATTCTGCGGCAGCGCTTAGTCATTATAGTGAATTGAAGACGGTTTACGTGGCGACGGGCAAGGTGGATGCGCCGTATTGATTTGGTTGTTGGAGGGGGTGAGCTTGCGCAGACCTTCGATTGTGGAAAGAACTTGAAATGCAAAACGCAGATTTCGTTATCGTCGGTTCCGGTTCCGCAGGCTCTGCGTTAGCCTATCGCCTGTCAGAAGACGGCAAATATTCGGTCATCGTCATTGAGGCGGGCGGTTCAGATTTCGGACCGTTTATTCAGATGCCAGCAGCCCTTGCATGGCCGATGAGCATGAAACGCTACAATTGGGGTTATTACTCGGAGCCGGAGCCGAACCTCAACAACCGCCGCATCACCGCGCCGCGTGGCAAGGTCATCGGTGGGTCGTCTTCCATCAACGGTCTTGTCTATGTTCGCGGCCACGCGGAGGATTTTAACCGGTGGGAAGAGCTTGGCGCCCACGGCTGGTCCTATGCGGATGTGTTGCCATACTTCAAACGCATGGAACACAGCCATGGCGGCGAAGAGGGCTGGCGTGGCACGGATGGACCGCTTCATGTGCAGCGCGGGCCAGTTACGAACCCGCTATTTCATGCCTTCGTACAAGCAGGGGCGCAGGCCGGTTTTGAACTGACGGAAGATTATAACGGCTCCAAGCAGGAGGGCTTTGGCCTGATGGAGCAGACCATCCACAATGGTCGCCGCTGGTCTGCCGCCAACGCCTATCTGCGGCCCGCACTGAAACGCGGCAATGTTACGCTGGTGCGTGGCTTTGCGCGCAAGGTGGTCATCGAAANTGGTCGTGCCACCGGTGTCGAGATCGAGCGCCGAGGCGTGGTGGAAACGATACGCGCGAACCGTGAGGCCATCGTTTCTGCCTCATCCTTCAACTCACCCAAGCTGCTGATGCTCTCGGGCATCGGCCCGGCGCAACATTTGCGGGATATGGGCATCGAAGTGAAGGCGGATCGCCCCGGCGTAGGGGCAAATCTTCAGGACCATATGGAGTTTTATTTCCAGCAGGTCTCCACCAAGCCAGTGTCGCTCTATTCTTGGTTGCCATGGTTCTGGCAGGGCGTTGCAGGTGCGCAATGGCTGGTGACGAAGGGTGGGCTGGGCGCTTCCAACCAGTTCGAGGCCTGCGCCTTTCTGCGCTCCGAACCGGGTTTGAAACAGCCAGATATCCAGTTCCACTTCCTGCCCGTCGCCATCTCCTATGATGGCAAGGCGGCCGCGAAAAGCCATGGTTTTCAGGTGCATGTCGGCTTCAACCTGTCGAAATCACGCGGCGATGTCACGCTGCGTTCGTCCGATCCGAAAGATGATCCAATCATCCGCTTCAACTATATGAGCCACGCCGAAGACTGGGAAAAATTCCGCCATTGCGTGCGCCTGACACGGGATATCTTTAGCCAGAAGGCGTTCGATGATTATCGCGGACCAGAGATCCAACCGGGAGAAGCTGTGCAGTCCGATGAAGACATCGACGCTTTTCTGCGAGAACATTTGGAAAGTGCCTATCACCCTTGTGGCACCTGCAGGATGGGCGACCGCAACGATCCGATGGCTGTGGTCGATCCCGAATGCCGGGTCATCGGCGTGGATGGCCTTCGAGTAGCAGACAGCTCGATTTTCCCGCATGTCACCTATGGCAACCTCAACGGCCCTTCGATCATGACCGGTGAGAAAGCAGCGGACCATATTTTGGGGAGACAGCCGCTGCCGCGCTCCAATCAGGAGCCGTGGGTTAATCCGCGTGCGGCGGTGAGCGACCGGTAGGACTTAGTAGTAATCGTCTTCGCGCTGGTGGCGAATGGTAAGGATGGAGACGGTTTCTGTGTCCTCGATTTCGATAAGGGCAATATAGCCTGATGAACCAAAGGGTATCAAAAGCTCTCGACGCCGCCCGTTGTCGCCAATAGTTTTTCGTGTCGCGAAAGGAAATTCCTTGAGGCTTTCTATGGTGCTGATTATTTTATCGAGGGCTTTTTCCGCTGTGGAGAAATCTTTTTCCAGAAGAAATTGATAGAGCCGCGTGATGTCGTCTCTGGCGGAGATCGTGTATCGAAGATTGAAACTCAACGGCCAAGCTCTGCCTTTTTAGCTGCAAGCATTGCCCGCAACTCCGCATGAACTTCATCTGCTGAATAATAAACGCCTGTTCGTTCGGCCTCTTCCAATGACGCAAGCCCGCGCGCGATGAACTCAGCCTGAGATTTCCGTATTTCGACCTGACGTCGTACCGAATCCTCCACGAACGACGAGAGCGTTTCACCCTCCTTCAAAACGCTTTCGGCTGCTTCGCGAAAATCCGAGGTTACCCTCAGTGACGGTATCGTTGAGCTTTTCATAGCTGGCTCCATGCATTGCAATTGCGATGCGTGATCCTGCGCTATTCCCGGGCGATTGTCAAAGACGAGGTTGCAATCGTGGTCTGTCAGTCCGATAAGTGAGCCCTCTCCCCGGACGACAGAAAAGTTGCCATGCCTTCCAAATACAAGAAAATGAAAATGTTTCGCCGCTCCCGCGTCATGTGGGGTTCGTGGCGTGTGTGGAAACCGCGTGCTGTGTTCTGGACCGGCGCTCTGGCCGTCGGTGTCATCAGCGTCGCTTTCGCGAAGATGGCGGATTGGGCGCAGCATCTGTTCTTTTCCGTCACCTCGTCGGGAGAGTGGGCCTTTCTTCTACCGCTGATCATCACGCCGCTCGGCTTTGCACTCTGTGCGTGGCTTGCGATCACAGTGTTTCCAAACTCCGGCGGCAGCGGCATTCCGCAGGCGATTGCGGCGCGGCACTTTCATGATGACGAGGACCGGTCACGACTGCTGTCTCTGAAACTCGCCGTTGGCAAANTCGTGCTGACGATTGCCGGGCTTCTCTCTGGCGCATCCATTGGGCGTGAGGGGCCAACCGTGCAGGTGGGCGCATCGATCATGCTTCAGGCGGCACGCATCGGCGGCATGGCGCAGGCGCGGGGATTGATCCTCGCCGGTTCCGCTGCGGGCATCGCCGCCGCGTTCAACACGCCCTTGGCTGGTATCGTTTTCGCCATCGAGGAAATGAGCCGGACCTATGAGGCGCGCTCCAACGGTCTGGTCCTGACCGCCGTCATCCTGTCCGGCTTGGCGTCGCTGGGTCTGGTCGGCACCTACACCTATTTCGGCACAAGCACCGTTGTAGCCCAGACGGCGGCGGATTGGGGGCTGGTGCTGGTCTGCGGCATCGGTGGCGGTGTGTTCGGCGCGCTGTTCAGCGCCGGTGCGCTGAAAGCATCACAACGGGTTCGTCGCTGGAGCCATAGCGTGCCGCTGAAGCGGATGTTGATCGTTGCCGCCGGTTGTGGCCTTGGCTCCGCCATCATCGGCGTGGCAACGGGTGGTGCGACCTTCGGCACCGGATACGAGCAGGCGCGTGCCGCAATCGAGGGGCAGGGCGCTCCAACTTTCTTCTTCCTCGAAAAGCTGGCTTCTACGTTTCTGGCCATGATGTCGGGCATTCCCGGCGGTATTTTCGCGCCCTCGCTATCCGTTGGGGCAGGTTTCGGCAGCACGGTCGCGTCCGTTCTCGGCACCAGTGTCGGGCTAGGAGCGATCCTCGGCATGGCCGGATATTTCGCCGGCGTCGTACAGGCACCGATGACGGCTTTTGTCATTATTCTTGAAATGACCGGCAATCATGAGGCCGTCATCCCGATCATGGCGGCATCGATGCTGGGGTATTTGACATCGCGGATGATCTCAGCAGAGCCACTTTATCACGGCCTGTCACGCATTTTNATCGCACAGGGCATCCGTGCCAAGCGCGCGCACCGCGCGGCAGAAGATCACACACCCAGCTGAGAACCCGTGCCGAAGTAGCCCAGCCCCGGTATTTTGATGCCGGGGTTTACGATGTCGATCCCTGCGACGAGGCCAAGGAAATTCACCTCAAGGCCGCTTCTGGCACCTGCGGAGACGCCGAAGAAACCGCCAAGCGAAATGCTGACGTCTTTCCAGTCGTCCGCGACGTGGATAAATTCTCCATTGGGCAGATAATCGCGCCCGACGGCATCGGGCGGCAGCACGACGCCCAGTTCCGGCACTTGGCGCAACACATGCGCCACGAAGGTGTTTGAGTTTGGACCCGGATAAATGCGGTAGCCGCCTGGCTTTCCATAGGGGTAATCGGCGATGGCCTGCTCGACTTTCGGGATCAGCCGTTCGGCTTCATCGCCGTGTAATTCCAGGACACGCCGCGGCATGTTGGAATACCAGTATGCATCGGGCGCATAAGCGTTGCGGCGTATCGGCGTGCCCCATCCAACCTTGTCGTAGCGCTCGTAGCTGGATGCCCCTTCTTTTTNCACCACGATCCAGGCATGGCTGGCAAGCGAGCCCTTAAGGCCGCCGGTCATTGCCGAATAGACGTAGATCGCAGCCGGTTTGTCCGCTGGCGCTTCCGGGAGAATACCCGCAGATGACCAGCGCGCGTTGCGATAGCCAGTCGGGTGCTCCTTCATGGCCCAAAGCCCGGCCGAGGCCAGCGCGGGCAGGAGGTAGATGACGAAAACAGCAATTAAAAAGCGTTTGGCGAATTTCAATGAGGCAACCTCGTGCATCGGTGCGGCGATTCATCTAAACAGCGATTTCAATTTCGTATTTTTTGAGGCCGAAGCCATGCACAACCCCGTTACCGTCGAAGTCCTCAGAGGAAATCTCGTTGAAAGCCGCCATCGCGGCATGGCCGTGGTGATGGATGGCGCAGGCGATGTCGTGTTCTCGGCAGGTGACGTGGATGGCGGCGTGTTTCCACGCTCTGCCTGCAAGGCGATGCAGGCGCTTCCTCTGGTAGAAAGCGGCGCGGCGGATGCCTATGGCTTCGGGGATAGAGAACTGGCGTTCGCCTGCGCGTCCCATTCGGGTGAAGATGCCCATGTGCAGCTTGCGGCAAGTATGTTGGCAAAGGCGGGTAAGGACGTGGAGACGCTGGAGTGCGGCGCGCATTGGTCTTCCGATCAGAAGACAATCATCCACCAGGCCCGCACGCTGGAAAAACCATCGGCACTTCACAACAATTGCTCGGGCAAGCATTCCGGCTTCATCTGCACCTGTGCCCACACAGGCATGGAAACGAAGGGCTATGTCGATTACGACCATCCCNTGCAGGCCGAAATACGCTCGACGATGGAAAGCCTGACGGGCGCCGCTATCGGTCATGACAATTGCGGGGTCGATGGCTGCTCTATTCCGACCTACGCCATTCCGCTGAAAGGTCTGGCACATGGCTTTGCCAAGATGGTGACGGGGCAGGGGCTGGAACAGGCGCGCGCAAAAGCCTCACGCCGGTTGATCGACGCTTGCATGGCCCAACCCTTTTACGTGGCTGGAACGGGTCGGACCTGCACGAAGCTGATGGAAATTGCTCCGGGTCAAATCTTCGCCAAAACCGGTGCTGAGGGCGTGTTCGTTGCCGCCCTGCCGCAGCAGGGCATCGCGATGGTGGTCAAATGCGAGGACGGTACGACGCGCGCGGCAGAAGCCATGATTGCGGCTTTGCTGGCGCGTTACTTTGAAANGGACAGCTCGGAACAGCAGGCGCTGTTGAGCATGGCAAACCGTTCCATGAAAAACTGGAACGGCATCCATGTCGGCGACATCAGAGTGACCACCCGCCTGTAGACGGGGTCAGGCTGCTTCGATGTTGCGAGCGTCCCACATGGCCCTGAAGGCGGGGCGGGACTGGCAGCGTTCCAGCCAGGCCTTGACCGATGGGTTGGCATCGAACAGGGCAGGATGCCCCTGCGCGTAGCGCACGACCTCGGCGGCATTGATATCGGCGACGCTGAACCGGTTGCCGACCAGATAGTCTGTGCTGGAAAGATGCTGCTCGAGAACCTTGAACGGTCGGCGCAACATGCGCGCTGCCACTTCGATCACGGTCTGGCCGGCTTCGCTGTTTGCCAGTCCTTCCGCAACCGTGGAAGAAATCTTCAGGGCGTTCGTCTCGATTTCGGTTGCTGAGAAGAAGGACCACTGCATCATTTGCGCGTCCTCGACCAAATCTGCCGGGGCAAGCGGTGTGCTATACTTGCGCGCCAGATACAGGTTGATCGCCATTGACTCGTAGAGAACCATCCCGTCATCGTCTATGCAGGGAATGGTGCCCATGGGGTTGATGGCAAGATAGGACGGCGTCAGCGTGTTGACCGGTGCATCCGTGGCGAGCGGATCGCTGAGGCGTCTGGCCTGAATGACCGGCATATGCTTGAACTCAAGCCCGAGTTCTCCAGCCAGCCACAGCGTGCGGGTGGCACGGGAGCGATAAACGCCATAGATCGTCAACATTCGCAATTTCCTCTTGTTTCTGAGGGTAACCTATTGCTGCGATTTGCAAAACGGAAGCTGGAATATCACGGCCTCGTGTGATTTTTNCTGATTACTTGATGCATCTTTNGATTGCATTTGAAGTAAAATAGAGTTATTTGCGGTTATATTGCACCCATGTTGTTCAGGTATAAATCTACTTCCAAATGCGGACAGTGTTACGGCTTATTTTAATCGAGCATAAGTACGTTTGCTCTATTGTCGTCATGGCTGATCGATGTCTGTGAACTATGGTTTACTGCCGATCGGAGCAATGAAAANTGGGGAAGAGTAGCGTTGGTGGGGGTCGTTGCGCAATGCGTGAAGAAAATGGCGCTCGTTCACTGAACGTGCAAACATTGGCGACGGATTTGCTCAAGACTGGCCTGTCCGATTCGAGATTATCATACCTGCTCGACAACATACCCGAGATGGTTTTCATTAAAGATATTGAAGGCCGTTACAGCTACATGAATGCGGCTGCATTTGCTTGTCTTGGCCACGAGGTGGACTTCATCCAAGGCCGACAACTGACCATATTCGATATGGCCCCGCCGGATGTCGCGCGTCGTATCGACGCGATGGACAGCCAAATCATGGCAACGGGTCAAGGGCTTTACGATGCCGAAGAGCGCGTCGCCAAGGACGGGCACGTTCGCTGGTACTCGGGAACTCGTATCCCCATCCGCAATGACAGAGGCGATGTTATCGGCCTGGCGGGCATTTCACGCGATATTACCGCCGCAAAATGGCAGGAAACCCTGCGCCGCAGCCACGCTGCACTTCTGGAAATGATCGTGCATGGTGAGCCATTGCCAAACATACTGGAAGCCATCGTTACGACGGTAGAAAACCTGCTGGATAATCTTACGGGCTCCATTCTACTTGTAGAGCAGGATCGGCTGCGAACCGGCGCTGCACAATCTCTTCCGCAAAGCTACACATCGGTGATCGACGGTTTGGAGATTGGCCCCATGGTCGGTTCGTGCGGGACAGCGGCATGGCGCCGCGACGCCGTCTATGTCAGCGATACGTTTCAGGATCCGCTTTGGAAGGATTTCGTTGAAATCGCCATGCGCCACGGACTTCGTTCGTGCTGGTCAACGCCAATCATGGGGAACAACGGCGTGTTGCTGGGCACATTCGCGCTTTACTCCGGCATGGTGCGGGAGCCGTCCGCGATCGAAAANGAAATCATCGAGATGGCAACCAATATCGCTGGCATTGCGATAGACCGTCGTCGCATCGAAGAGCGCGTCCATTACATGGCGCATCACGACCCGCTGACGGGGCTTTCCAACAGAAACGTGTTCTGGACGCAATTTCGTCGCGCCATTCATGAGGCGAAGCGCGAAANCAGGCTGGTGGCCATCACCTATATCGATCTCGATAATTTTAAGCAGATCAACGACCTTTATGGGCACGCTGCCGGAGACGAGGTTCTACGCAATCTGGCTGCGCGCATCACCGGTTGTATCAGGGCGTCCGATATTGCCGTGAGGCTGGGTGGTGACGAATTTGCGATCATATTCAGCAATCCCAGACATGACGAGCACGGCATAATGCGGAGGCTCGAAAGCATCCGTGAACGTGCGGCTGAGCCGATTGCACTGGAGAACAGCTCCATCACCGTCACCTGTTCATCCGGTACTGCTTTCTATCCAGGTGATGGCGAGACGCCGGAAGCCCTGCTGGCAAAGGCCGACGCGGCCATGTACGAAGCCAAGAAGAACGGCCGCAACACAGTGCGCGTCTTCGAACAGTGTTTCGGGGCAGGTATCTGACAAGGAACAAAAACTGCGGCTTAGCGTAGATTGTCGGGTTTTGCTGCGGCCATCAACGCCATGACATCGGGAGCAAGGCGCTTTTCGAACTTCTCGATAAAGCGATCGAACAATCTGGCAAATTCCGCAACATCCTCGCTTGGCCAGTCGCTGACCACTTCGCGGATAATACTGATCTTTGCGTTGCGCATCTCCTCCAGAATGCTTTGGCCAAGTGGTGTGATATCGATGACGCTGCGTCGTCCGTCTTCCTGAGAAGCCTCTCTTTNGATCAGGCCGCGTCCCACCATTTCGGCCACCACACGGCTGCCGCGAGACGGGTCCAGCCGCATCGCTTCGGCTATTGCGCCCACCGTCACCACCCCGCCCGCACGGTGGACGATATCCAGAACATCGATATGCGACAGCTCCAGCTCTGGCGCCAGCTTGGCAATGGCCATGCGTCCAATGACGCGACGACCGATCATCAGGCGCATGCGGCCCATGGTCTGACTGATCGTCAGAACCTCGTCACGGTCAGTCGGTTCCTGTTTCGAAAGCGATGTCAGCGCATTCATTTCTGCAATTCCCCTGGAGAGTTTGCGAGAGAATATCACAGATTGAGAAATATGCCATTGACACATATGTGCGAAAGGCACATAAATTTCTCATCAAGTGTGAGACCTTCCCATGAATATGGCCGTTACGCCTGTGGCGCCTCTGGTTCCGGATCGCCGCCGCAGGCTCGTTGTGTTTTCTTTCCTCATGTTGGCCATGTTCATGGCGACGCTCGATAACCAGATCGTGTCGACGGCGCTACCGACGATCGTCGGTGAATTCGGCGCGCTGGAACGGTTCGGCTGGATCGGCTCCGCCTATCTTCTCGCCACCAGCGCCGTCATGCCCGTTTACGGAAAACTGGGTGACCTGTTCGGGCGCAAATACGTCATGATGTCCGCTATCGTCATCTTCACGCTGGGCTCACTGGCCTGCGGATTGGCATGGTCGATGGACTCGCTGATTGCCGCCCGTGTGCTGCAAGGGCTTGGTGGCGGTGGCATCATGGTGTCGATCTTTTCCGTCAACGCAGACCTGTTCGAGGCGCGCGAGAGGGCGCGTTACCAGAGCTATTCTAGCCTCGTCATCATGGCATCGGGCAGCGTTGGCCCCATCCTCGGCGGTACGATGAGCGATCTCTTCGGCTGGCGCTCTATTTTCCTCATCAATCTACCCATCGGCATTGCGGCTCTGATCGGTCTTGCGCTGATGCTGCCCTATCGTCGCCCGGAACGTCAGCCCAAGATCGATTATCTCGGCGCGGTTCTGTTGGCTCTGACGATTTCCAGTGTCGTTCTGTGGGCAGATAGTTCGCAGCTCTTCGGTTCGATATTCGCCTGGGAGAGCCTCTGCATCGTCGCCTTTGCCGTTGTCACCGCCTATCTGTGGGTGCAGGTGGAGCGTCGTGCGCTGGAACCCGTGGTGCCGTTACGGTTGTTCAAGGACAGCACATTTCCGCTGTTCATGATCATCTCGTTGATAAGCGGCGGGCTTGGCATCGGCATGGTCAATTATTACGCGCTGTTCTTGCAAACGACGACCGGCCTTTCGCCATCATCTGCCGGGCTTTTCTTCATCGCCATCACCGGCGGCATCGTCATGGGCTCGCTGACGGCGGGCCGCCTGATTTCGATCACGGGCAGTTACAAGATATTCTCGGTCATCAGTCTTTNCATAGGGGTTGTCGCAATGCTGTCTCTTTCGCAGATGCACGCCGGCACACCGCTCTACATCATAGCGATCATTCTGTTTGCGCAGGGACTTGGCGTGGGTTTAGGACAGCAGGCTCCGATCATTGCGGTTCAGAATTCGGCTCCGAAAGCCGACATCGGTGCGGCAAGCGGGGCGGTGGCGTTGACACGCATGGGCGGTGCTGCAATTGCAATCTCCGTCTATGGTGCCATCATTTCCTCCAACCTCAAGGGCGGTGGTGTCGATATTCCGGGCGTGGGCAAGATTCAGGAATTGACGCCGAAGATGCTGTCCGAACTTCGCGCAGCCTCACAAAGCGCCGTTGCAAGTCTTTATGCGGGCGCCTTCACGCCGCTATTTTACGCAGCAGCAGCGACAGCGGCCATCGGGCTGATCGCGGCGTTGGCCTTGAAAAACGTCAAACTGCCAGCGGCAGCCGTCGAAAAGCCTGCTGCCGCGGTTGAGTAACGGCAAGCGCTGAAAATCTTACGGGGCGAGGAACGTGTCGCTGCGGCAAGCGTTTCCTCGTCCAAAGCCGTGAATGATTGCGCATATGAAGCCAGAGAAACTTCTCAGCCCGACGCCAAAAGGGCTCTACTGCCCTGTCGGCGATTTCTATGTTGATCCTGTGCGGCCCGTGCCACGGGCGCTCATCACCCACGGTCATTCCGACCACGCCCGAGCCGGTCATGAAAAGGTTCTGGCGACGCGCCAGACGCTGGATATCATGCGCATCCGCTACGGCGACGACTTCACCTGCAGCGAGCAGGCCATCGGCTTTGGCGAGACGGTAGAGATCAACGGCGTCACGGTTGGCTTTCACCCCGCCGGCCACGTTCTTGGTTCGGCGCAGATTTCCATCGAACATGACGGCATGCGTATCGTTGCATCCGGTGATTACAAGCGCGGTATCGACCCCACCTGCGCGCCATTTGAGCCGGTGCCGTGCGATGTCTTCATTACCGAAGCGACATTCGGACTACCGGTTTNCCATCATCCCAAACCCGGGCGCGAGATGGCCAAGCTTCTGACATCGATCAAGCAGTTCCCGGAACGCACCCATCTCGTCGGTGCTTACTCGCTCGGCAAGGCGCAACGGGTGCTGCGGCTGTTGCGAGATAACAGATATTCCGAGCCGGTTTATATTCACGGCGCGCTCGCCAAGCTGTGTGACTATTATGTTTCCCAAGGCATCGACCTCGGAGATCTGCGTCCCGCCACGCTGGAAANGAGCAATCCGGCCCAGTTCAAAGGTGCCATCGTCGTCGGCCCACCGTCCGCTTTNCAGGAGAAGTGGGCCCGCCGCTTCAACGAGCCGCTGATTTCCTTTGCGTCAGGCTGGATGATGGTGCGCCAGCGCGCCAAGCAAGGCGGGGTAGAGTTGCCGCTCGTCATCTCTGACCATTGTGACTGGCCCGAACTGCTGGAAACCATCAAGGAAGTTGCGCCGTCTCAAGTCTGGGTCACGCATGGCCGCGAGGAGGCTTTGGTGCGTTGGTGCGAGTTGCAGGGCATTCCGGCACGGCCTCTGCATCTGGTGGGCTATGAGGATGAGGGGGATTGATGGTGCAGAATTTGCGGCTTACCCCCNTCTGTCCTGCCGGACATCTCCCCTACAAGGAGGGAGATCAGCCAATCGTATGCTCCGCACTTAATTCGCAGCCTTCAAGATGGGCGAAAGGTTTCAACGAGTCGATCTCCCCACCTGTGGGGGAGATGTCCGGCAGGACAGAGGGGGGTATCCCACCCACAGTTCCCAACGTCGGGGAGCGCCACCTCCCATGAAACCCTTCGCAACCCTCCTCGACCGCCTCGTCCTTACCCCATCCCGAAACGGCAAACTCAAGTTGCTGACGGACTACTTCCGCGACACGCCAGACCCCGACCGCGGTTACGGTCTTGCCGCCATTGCAGGCACGCTCGACCTCAAGAGCGTCAAGCCCGCCATGCTGCGCGAGCTGGTGCTGGAGCGCATGGACGATGTGCTGTTTCGTTATTCCTACGATTACGTGGGCGATCTGGCCGAAACCATCGCGCTGGTCTGGGACACCAGCCAGAATGCCGACGTACCGCAGGCGGATGATCCCGGCCTTGGTGAGATCGTTGACCTGATGAACTCGCTGGGCCGAACCGAGGTTCGCTCTGCCGTGCGCGATTTACTGGACAGGCTGGAAACATCCTCTCGGTTTGCTTTTCTCAAGCTCGTCACGGGTGGTTTACGTATCGGCGTATCCGCTCGTCTGGCCCGCCAGGCGCTGGCGGATTTCGGGGGCAGGGATATCACCGAGATCGAAACCTTGTGGCATGGCCTGACGCCCCCNTATGAACCTCTATTTGCCTGGCTGGAAGGCGAGGCAGAGCGCCCCGTTCTGGCCACACCTGCCATTTTCCACTCCGTTATGTTGTCCACGCCGGTTGGCGATAACGACCTGCAAANTCTCGATCCACAGGACTTCGTTGCCGAATGGAAGTGGGATGGCATCCGTGTTCAGCTGTCCCGTTCCGGCGAAACGAGGAAACTCTACTCCCGCTCCGGCGACGATATTTCGGGCACGTTCCCCGATGTGCTGGAACGCATCAATTTCGAAGGCGTGATGGATGGCGAGTTGCTGATCGGTGGCACGGCACGTTCCAACATCGCCACGCGCACATTTTCCGATCTCCAGCAGCGATTGAACCGCAAAACGGTCACGGGTCGCATGCTGGAGGAATATCCCGCCTTTATCCGCGCCTATGACCTTTTGTTCGAGGGCGAAGAAGACATCCGCGCACAGACCTTTCTTAAGCGTCGCCAGAAGCTCGAACACATCATCGAAAATGCCCNGCATGACCGATTCGACCTGTCGCCGCTGGTGCCCTTTTCCAGCTGGGATGAGCTGGAAACCCTGCGGAAAGCCCCGCCCGATCCCGTCATCGAGGGCGTCATGATCAAGCGCAAGGACAGCGTCTATCAGGCTGGTCGTGCCAAGGGACCTTGGTTCAAATGGAAGCGCGATCCCTTCAATATCGATGCCGTGATGATGTATGCGCAGCGCGGGCACGGCAAACGTTCCAGCTATTACTCGGATTTCACCTTCGGCGTCTGGGCAGACAATGATGGAGGCGAGCAACTGGTGCCTGTTGGCAAAGCCTATTTCGGCTTTACCGATGCGGAACTGGAAGTGCTCGACAAGTTCGTGCGCGACAACACGGTCGAGCGCTTCGGCCCCGTTCGTGCCGTTCGCGCTACCCCGGAATTCGGCTTCGTACTTGAAGTGGCCTTTGAAGGCATCAACCGCTCCAATCGCCACAAATCCGGTGTCGCCATGCGGTTTCCCCGCATTGCAAGGCTGAGGGCCGACAAATTACCGTCCGAAGCTGACAGGCTCGCCACACTTATGGCGATGATTGATGAGAAATCCGGATAGATTGTCGTCCATTTNCTCGAAACAGGGAGTGGACAACTGAATAGGTCGATGGTGAAATTGAAATGTGCGCAACGTTGTTCCGGGTCATCGCATATGCCAGATAAATGCTCTCTCTCTTCCGATGTCGTTTCCAGACCCATCACGCGCCGCACGCTTCTGGCGGGTGCAGCAGGATTTTCGGCCTCGGCATTTCTCGTTCCGCAGGCCCATGCCAGCCTGACGATGCCTGCTACAATGCCGCTGGAAGATATTGATTACGCGGCCGCACGCAGGCGGTTCCGTACGCACCTCTTGCGCAAGATTTCCGCGCCGGAGAAATCCTCGCCGCTCGGCACGCCCCAGAATGGTGTGCGCGTGACGTATCCCGGAGGGCCGAACGGCTCCATCGAGCTTGTCGCGTGGCTGTCGAATTATACGCCGTCCAAAACGCTGAAACCCGCAGTCCTTTTTCTTCATGGCGGCAACGCGACGGGTGACGGTCACTGGGCGTTGATGAAGCCCTATTGGGAGGCGGGCTTCGTCGTGCTGCTGCCGTCTTTCCGGGGTGAGAATGGCCAGAAAGGCAATTATTCCGGCTTTTACGATGAGACATCCGATGCGCTGGCGGCGGCGTCCTATCTCGAAAATCTTCCGGGGATCGATCAGGACCGCCTGTTCCTCGCGGGCCATTCCAACGGCGGCACCCTCACGCTGCTGGCCTCTATGACACGCAAGTTTCGCGCTGCCGTGCCAATGTCGGCGGGCGTCAATTCCTGGCGCTATTTTAATCGTTATTCTGACGAGCTTTGCTTCGATGATGGCAACCCGCAAGAGTTCATCATGCGCTCGTCGGTCTGTTTCGGACCCAGCCTGAAATGCCCGACCTTGCTGTTGCGTGGCACTGAGGAACGCCCCTTCGATGCCGACCATAAGCTTTTGATGGAGCGCGTCCGCTCGGCAGGAATGCAGATCGACCACAAGCTTTTGCCGGGCAATCACAATGGTGTTGTGCCGGGTGCGGTGGTGGAGAGCATTCGTTTCTTCAACCAGTTTGCCTGATAGCAACCCGAACTGACCATTCCTCCAGCTTCGCGCCAGCCGGGCACGTCATTGTTGCGCCAACGATGACTCCCTGTGAAGCGGTTCAATGACAGTTCTATCCCTTAAAAACTGCCGTCGCCTTGCGTCTTTTGCTGTGCTGGCGCTTCTTCCGCTTCTGGGCGGCTGCCTTTTCGTGACCGACACGAGCCGGATGAACCCGGATGTGTTCGTGCGCGAAACCGCGCCTGTGTTCAATTACAACAATGTCGGCTCCATTCCGCGCCCGCCGTTGCCGCCGACACCCGGTTCGATTAACAGCCGTCCGCCGGATCTTTTCCGTTCGCAATTCCAGCAGCTTTACGGTCCTCCGTCCACCGCACGGCCAACGGGTTCCGGTCTGTCTCCTGCCTATAGCGGTAACACGGTCGGTTATGGCCTGCCGGTTTCCAATCCGTTGCATCGCGCCATATATGGTCAGGTCAGCGATGAAGGTCACACGCTGCCTGCCATTCCCTATGCTCGCGTCGATCCACGCTTTCTGCGCCAGGAAGTCAGCTACCAGACAGCCGAAGCGCCCGGCACGATCGTGGTCGATACCAAGCAGCATTTCCTTTATCTCGTGCAGTCGGGCGGCACCGCCGTTCGTTACGGTGTCGGTCTTGGTCGAGATGGTTACGCCTGGGCCGGTCGCGGCAAGATACAATGGAAAACGAAATGGCCGCGCTGGACGCCGCCGGATGAGATGGTTCAGCGGCAACCGGAGCTGGCTTCGATTTCCGCTGCCAATGGCGGCATGATCCCCGGCCTCAACAATCCGCTCGGTGCCCGGGCGCTTTACATTTTCAAGGACGGCAAGGATACGCTTTATCGTGTCCACGGCACGCCGGACTGGCAGTCTGTCGGAAAGGCAACGTCATCCGGCTGCGTGCGCATGCTCAATCAGGATGTCATCGATCTCTATGATCGCGTGCCGCAGGGCGCGCCGATTGTGGTTATTTGATCACGCGCCCGAAGAATGGTCGACAAATAGGGCTATGTTGCAGACGCGCAACTGGCCTTTAGGTATGTATTAACCACTATACCAATACTTGATCTGTCGCGGAACAAACGACGTACAGCGAGATTGATGGATGGTTCTGCAAACCCGCGTAACATCCGCCCCAGTCGCTTCGATGTGAGAAAAACGGCCTTATGATGAGCACCGACACTGACTTTTCCAGACGTACCTTCCTTTCCCTTCTTGGCCTCTCCTCTGCATCGCTTCTGGCGGGCTGCGCCTCTTCCGGCGTCAGACCCTTCAACAGCGTTGAGCCGGGCAGCCTTGCCAGTAACTTTGCGGGCGATTTCCGCTCGATGTTCGCTGGCGGCATTTCCGATGCAGAGCTTGCCGTCATGTACGGTACCGTCGAGGATGGCGGCTATGTCATTCCCGCGATTCCCTACCAGAAGATCGATCGTCGCTATTATCGCCAGCGCGTTGTCGATCCGACCGGCGAGCCAGCAGGCACCATCGTCGTGGATACGCGCTCGCGTTTCCTTTACGTGGTCGAACCCGGTGGTTCCGCCATGCGCTACGGCGTCGGCATCGGCCGCGAAGGTTTCGCATGGTCGGGCGAGGGTGTCATCCAATGGCGTCAGAAGTGGCCAAAGTGGACACCACCAGACGAAATGGTGGCCCGCCAGCCAGAACTGGTCAAGTTCTCCTCTAGGAACGGTGGCATGCCACCAGGCCTGAAGAACCCGCTCGGCGCGCGCGCGCTCTACATCTTCCAGAACGGCAAGGACACGCTGTACCGTCTCCACGGTTCGCCGGAATGGAACTCCATCGGCAAGGCCGTCTCTTCCGGCTGCGTGCGACTGATGAACCAGGACATCATCGACCTCTACGAACGCGTGCCGAACAAGGCGCGGGTGGTTGTCTGGCAGTAAANCGGTTTNGTTATTTTGACGACATAGAGCCGCAGGCGATCAAACATCGTCTGCGGTTTTGTTTNCCATCATATTTCAAATGGATTTAAACCGGTCTTACTCGGTCACAGCGCGTCGTTCTTCCGGGATTGGATATTGTCTGCCATCATAGATCAGACGCAGTTTCTGCGGCTTATCCGTTATGCTTGTTTCGTCACAAGCCCTGTCTTTTCCAACAAAATTGGTTGTTGTGGTGTTGGTCTCCACCGCCGAGATATCCGCAAANCCATGGTTGGTGGTGGGCGCCATCGAAAGCGTGGTCTGCCTCGCCTTAAACTCAGTAGCGCAATTTGTATCCGATTCGCCCGTCGTTTCCGAAACGACCATCCCGTCAACGACCGGACGTATCGAACTGCCTTCAAGGACATAAAGCCATAGGCTCACTCCATTATAGGGGTTTGCCCTAGAGTTGTTGCTTGCCGATATGCGCAGACCAAAGGCAGCCTGCTCTTTNGTCAGTTTGTAGCGCGCAGTGTCGAATTCGAGTGACCTGATAGCGATGGCATCGTCATTCATTCTGTTGGCAAGAAGCAGGCGCTGTTTTACCGCGAGACTGCTGGTATCAACCACCAGAAGTTCCAGATCGCCTACAGTCCCGTCTTCGTTTGCGGACTTGATCAACGGCACGGCGACCAGCGTGAGGTGCGGATTTGCTGGCCAGACGCGGCATGTCATCATGTGCGGTGCGTCGATACCGGTTTCACTGTTGTTGATCGAGATTGTCGATGCGCCAACCTGGAATGTTTCGTCGTCACTCTTTGTGGCATCAGGGTAGGTGTTGTGGACTATAACTTCAGCACGGTCACCGCAACTCGTGTTCTCTCCAGCCTCCGCCCTGTCGAGTGCAAGGAAGCTCATGATTGCGAATAATATTGTCCTCGTAAATTGCGCAAACATTTGGTCAATTCCATGAGGCTTGATTGGCCGTGCGCGTGACATTATCGCGGTTACGCCATGTTTCAAACCTAGTCTTTCACCAAATTCTCCTTCAGGGCATTCAACCGATCTCGCAACTGCCCAAGCTCCTCTAAACTGCACCCCGTCGCTTCACCAATCGAGCGCATGACGTTGGCGGCTTTTTTCTTCATGTCGGCACCTTCTGGCGTCAGCGCGATCAGCACCTGACGCTCATCCACAGTGCCGCGTTTGCGGGTAATCATGCCCGCTTGTTCCAAACGCTTGAGAAGCGGGGAGAGCGTGCCGGAATCGAGGCCGAGCATTTCACCCAACACTTTCACCGTTGCCGTTTCCTTTTCCCATAGCGCCATCAAANCGAGGTATTGGGNATAGGTCAGACCTAGAGGGTCGAGCAGCGGCTTATAGGCGCGGTTGAAGGCGTGCGCTGCGCCGTAAAGCGCAAAACATATTTGCAGGTCGAGCCTCAAAAGGCCTTCCATCGTTCCGTCATCCATTGTGTGGGCTCCAAATATGCGGCTGGAGAGGGAACAATCTATCCCGTCACTCGGTTCCTGCCACATGCAAAAGGCAACGCAATCTTCAAAATTGTTATGTCAGACATTGAAAANTATCTCAATGTGCAAAATTATATTGCGCACAATTCAATTGTGGGCTATATGAAACTCAACATCAACCGAAGGAAGTGAATGACATGGCTATTCTCTACACCACCCAGGCAAGTGCAACCGGCGGCCGTGCAGGCAACGCCAAGTCCGTAGACGGCGTTCTGGACGTCACCCTGACCGTTCCAAAGGAACTCGGCGGCGATGGCGCAACCGGCACCAACCCTGAGCAGCTTTTCGCAGCTGGTTACTCTGCCTGCTTCCTCGGCGCGTTGAAGAACGTCGCTGGCAAGGAGAAGGTAAAGATCCCCGAAGACACGACTGTGACAGCAAGCGTTGGTGTTGGCCCGCGTGATGACGGCACCGGTTTCGGCATCGACGTATCGCTAAAGGTCAACATTCCCGGCCTCGACAAGGCAACAGCAGAGGATCTGGTCAAGAAGGCGCATATCGTTTGCCCTTACTCCCACGCACTGCGCACCTCCACCGAGGTTCCGGTTTCCGTCGCTTAAGCTGATCCCCGGCGCTTTCGACACAACAAGGGCTGGCATATTGCCAGCCCTTGTTGCTTTCAGAAATAAAACGACTATATTCTTTCCATGGAANGGATATGCACATGAATATCCAGATCAAACCCGTTGCCGATCCCGCTGAATACGGGAGGGTCGTCACCAAGGCGGTTGTCTCAGCCGCAGAGCGTCTCGGCCTGAATGCGGCGCGCATCGCCGATATTCTCGGTGTTTCGGCGCCGACCGTTTCGCGTATGAAGAGGCTTGATTTCATTCTGGAGCCCGGCAGCAAAGCCTTCGAGCTTTCCGTGTTGTTGATCCGCGTCTTTCGCTCGCTCGATGCTATCGTCGGCGGGNATGAAACGGTGGCCCGCACATGGCTGCGCAATCACAATGATGCGCTGGCGGCCATACCCGCAGAAAAACTCACAACGATCACCGGATTGCTCGATGTCCTCACCTATCTGGACGCAAGACGCGCTCCAATCTGAAAAGCGCGACATATCAGGCCCTTGGTGGCGGCTTGTGGAAGCGCAACATCAGGTTTCCACCATGAAGCTCGTCGATACCGTAGCCGAGCAATCCCTGCTGGAAGATATTCTGGAAGGCAGCAAGCGACGTTTCCCGCCGGAATGCGCTGGCCTCGATTATCTACTGGCGACACCGTTCCGCTATGACTCGGCTTATCCACACGGCTCGCGCTTTCGCCGGGCAGGGTGGAGCAAGGGGGTCTATTATGCTGCCGCGAGCGTAGAAACGGCACTGGCCGAAATGGCCTTCTATCGCCTGTTGTTCTACGCGGAATCCCCCACCACACCGCTGCCCGCCAACGCGGCTGAGTACACCGCCTTTTCGGCCGAGATCGCCACATCCTTCGCGATCGATCTAACGAAGCCAAGCCTGTCTAAGGATCAAGCCGTTTGGACGCATCCAACCGACTACGAACCGTGTCAGGCCCTTGCAGACGTGGCGCGGGCGGCGGATATCGAGGCCATCCTTNACCAATCCGTGCGCGATCCCGATAGCGGACTGAATATCGCACTTCTCACTCCACTGGCCTTTGCCCGGAAACAACCGGTGGAGCGTGTCAGCTGGCGCATTCGGCTGGCGAAAACCGGAATACAGGCGCTGTGCGACTTCCCCATGCGGCGCATTGGGTTTGCGGTGGAGGATTTTGCGGGAGACCCGCGCATTGCGAAACTGTTGAGCGTTTAACCCAGGCTGACCAAATCCTGCCGCAGCCGGTCTGCGTCGCCGCTGTCGATCTGCGCCTCTACCTCGCCATGCGTTTGAATCCAGATGGGAACGGCGGATGCCAGTACCGCCATGCCTTCGTCGGTCAGTTTCAGTCGCTTGCCGCGCTTGTCTTTCGGGTCAGGTTCGATGGAGAGCAGACCGCGCTTTTGCAGCGGCTTCAACGCCGCCGTCAGCGTCGTGCGGTCCATGGCCAACAGGTTCGCCACTGGCCCCATGGGCGGTGGCTCTGGCCGATTGAGCGACATCAACAGGGAAAATTGCCCGTTCGTCAGGCCCACCGGCTTCAAGGCCATGTCGAAACGGCGTGCCAAAGCGCGTGCGGCCCGCTGTGCGTGCAGGCAAAGGCACGTATCGCGGACCAGAAGTGTGGTTGAAAAAGGAATCGCCGTTGGATTTGACATGGCTAATATATGTTGATATCAACGTAAATAGTCAAGAAAATTCGTTTTCGGTGCCTGGGCCATTTTACACGCCAATCAAACCGAGGCCGCGTACCGAGCGTTTTTNGCAGATGATAGATCGAGGAGGATCAGATCATGCCGCATGCTGTCGTTTCCAGAGAGGAGTGGCTGGAGGCCCGCAAGGAGCTTCTGGCAAAGGAAAAGGAATTGACCCGCGCCCGTGACAGGCTGAACGAAGCGCGCCGCGCGCTGCCTTGGGAGCCGGTGACGAAGGAGTATAGTTTCGAANNCCNGTCCGGGGCGAAATCGCTCAGCGAGTTGTTCGGGGATTGCAGCCAGCTCATCGTCTATCACTTCATGCTGGCGCCGGATTGGGAAGAGGGCTGCGTCGGCTGCTCGTTTCTCGCCGATCACGTCGATGGCGCAATCGCGCATCTGAAGGCAGGCGATGCCGCCTTCGTGGCTGCTTCCCGCGCGCCGCTGGACAAGATCGAGGCTTACAAGGCCCGCATGGGCTGGAAATTCCCCTGGGTTTCCGCTGGCGACAGTGATTTCAATTACGATTATCAGGCCTCGTTCCGTGATGAAGACGTCGCGTCCGGCACCATCCACTACAATTACACAGAGATGCCTGCCATGGGCGATCTGAAGGATCTGCATGGCACCAGTGTTTTNGCGAAAGGTGAGGATGGCAGGATTTACCACACCTACTCCACCTATGCCCGTGGTGCCGAACAAACACTGACGACACTGATGCTGCTCGATCTGGTGCCGAAGGGTCGCAACGAGGAGGGCACCATGAACTGGGTGCGCCGCCACGACCAGTACGAGGATGCGCCCAAGACCGCGAGTTGCTGCCACTAAAGTTTCGAGGGAGGAGACACCAATGGAAAGTGCAAAACCACAAAAGGAACACGCGTTTCTTGAGCGCCTCGTTGGCGAATGGGTGATGATCTCTAGCACGTCCGATGAGGGATACGACCCTGATGATGCCGAGCAGCGTTTNACTGAAACCATCCGCTCCGTTGGCGGTCTCTGGGTCGTCAGCGATGGCAAGGGCAAGATGCCGGATGGTTCGCCGATGGAAGCGATTATCACGCTGGGTTTCGACGCGGCCAAGGGCCATTACGTCGGTTCGTGGATCGGCTCCATGATGACGACACTCTGGGTCTACAAAGGTTGGCTGGAGCCGGACGGCAAGACGCTGGTGCTGGAGGCGCAGGGTCCGAAGTTCGACGGCAGCGGCGAGAGCGCCACCTATCATGATGTTCTTACATTGCACGACGATAATAACCGCACTTTCTCCGGCAGCGTGCTGCAGCCGGATGGAAGCTTCAAACAGTTCATGTCGTCGGAATTCCGCCGCAAGCAATAACGGGAGCGAACCAATGTCCACTTCGCATGGAAAATTCATCTGGGTCGAATTGATGACGCCGGACAAGGATGCCGCGGGCCGTTTTTACGGCCATGTCGTCGGCTGGGATATCAAGGACTTCGGTTCACCGGAGATGGACTATAAAATATTCGAGGCCAACGGAGATGGCGTCGGTGGCATGATGGAGCTGACCGAAGAGCACAAAGGCGAGGGCATTCACCCCAACTGGACACGCTATGTCGCGGTCGATGATGTGGATATTACGGCAAAGCGGTTTGAGGAAAAAGGCGGCACAATCATGCGCCCGCCAAGCGATATTCCGGAAGTCGGCCGCTTCGCCGTGGTGACGGACCCATCAGGAGCTGTCCTATGCATCATGAAGCCTTTGCCGATGGACATTAGCGGCTTTCCGGAAGACGCCGACGCACTCAACGGCCATGTCGGCTGGAATGAGCTTTNCACCGATGATGTCGATAGCGCCATGGCCTTCTATGGCGATGTCTTCGGCTGGACCAAGGATCATGATTTCGACATGGGCGACATGGGGCCATACCGGATGTTTGCGCATAACGGCAAAACCATCGGCGGCATCATGAAACGCTCGCCACAAGTCCCGGTCTGCCATTGGGGTTATTATTNCAATGTCGATGGCCTGGAGGACGCCATCACCCGTGTCAGCGTCGGCGGCGGCAAGGTCGTCAACGGCCCTATGGAAGTTCCCGGCAACACATGGATCGTCAATTGCCAGGACCCGCAGGGTGCGTATTTTTCGCTGGTGTCGCAGCGGAAGTAGCGGGCCTGCCAAATACTGGCCTGCCGGATCGGCAGGTCAGTTTCCCNTCGACAATCGTACATGATCGATGAATGCCCGCAACTTGGGCGCCAGATTGCGGCGGCTGGGGTAATAGAGATAGAAGCCTGCAAAGTGGTGGCAGTACTCCTCCAGCATCGGAACGAGTTGACCCCGTTCTATGTAGGGACGGAATGTTTCTTCCATTCCAAAAGTAATGCCCGCACCGGCGCAGGCCAGTTTGATCATCAATTGCATATCGTTGGTGGTGAATTCCGGTTGAACGGCGACGGCGAATTCACGGCCATCTTCCATGAATTCCCACCTGTACGGCGCAACGCCGGGGCGGGGACGCCAGCCGATGCAGCTGTGGCCAATCAATTCCGCTGGGTGCGAGGGCAGGCCGCGCCGATCCATGTAGGCCGTGGAACACACCGGAAGTTGTCGCTGCTCGACGGAGACCGGCACCGCGATCATGTCCTGCGCAATCAACTCGCCCAACCGCACGCCCGCATCATATTGCTCGGCGACGATATCGAATTCCTCATCGGTCACGACAATATCCAGCTGAACTTCCGGATAGCCCTCGGCAAAACCGGCAAGCAACGGGCCGGAGAGGAAGCGTTCAGCGATGGAGGAGACCGCCAACCGCAATTGCCCGCGCACGGTGCCTGACAGCGACGATGCCGCGAGGGCTGCTTGAGCCAGGTTGGCAATGGATGGGGACACATCCGCGTAAAGCTGCTGCCCCGCTTCGGTCAGGCTGACACTGCGGGTGGTGCGCTGAACCAGCGCGATGCCCATGGTCTCCTCAAGCTTGCGGATGGTCTGGCTGACGGCTGATCGCGTAACGCCCAGACGGTCGGCTGCGGCTCGAAAATTGCGCTCGTCTGCCACCATGCAGAATATGGAGAGTGCGTTGAGGTCGATGTTCATTGGTTAGATTTTCTACCCATTGAGGTAATGATTGAGGCGCTTATCACGACAATGTCAAAGCTTTATCTCTGTTGCAACGGCGCTGCCCGACAAAACATGGCAGGTCGCAACATCCAAGGAGATCAAGTCATGGCATTGAACAAAGTCGTTCTCATCACGGGTGCATCGAGCGGTATTGGCGAAGGCATTGCGCGTGAACTCGCAACAGCGGGCGCAAAACTCGTTATCGGTGCTCGCCGCATGGATCGTCTGGAAGCGCTGGCCGAAGAGCTGCGTCAGACCGGCGCAGAGGTCATCGCCCATCCGTTGAACGTGACGGACAGGGACAGCGTTGCAGCCTTCGCGGAAGCGGGGCGTAAGGCTTTCGGCCCCATCGATGTCATCGTCAACAATGCCGGCATCATGCCGTTGTCGCTGATGTCATCGCTGAAAGTCGATGAGTGGGACCGCATGATCGACGTCAACATCAAGGGTGTGCTGTACGGCATCGCCGCCGTGTTGCCGGAGATGACCAGCCGCAAATCCGGCCAGATCATCAACATTGCCTCTATCGGGGCGCTGGCGGTATCGCCCACAGCGGCGGTCTATTGCGCTACAAAGTTTGCGGTGCGTGCCATTTCAGATGGTTTGCGCCAGGAAANCAAGGACATTCGCGTGACCTGCATCCATCCCGGCGTGGTGGAAAGCGAATTGGCCGGAACGATTACAGACCCCGCCGCTGCCGAGTTGATGAAGGGCTACCGAGCCATCGCGCTAAAACCCGATGCCATTGGCCGCGCCGTGCGCTACGCCATCGAGCAGCCGGATAATGTTGATGTCAACGAAATCGTCGTTCGTCCGACCTCTGCCTGAAGGAAGCAACCCATGAACATGGTCTCGACATCGGTTGCCATCGCACTGGCAACCGCCGCCCTTGATGGCATTTCACCCACGACCAATTCCACCCGGGAGGTACAGATGACGAACTCAACATCCCAAAACCAAAGTCACCCCTATCTCGGCATGTGGGTGACGGGAGACGGTCAAATCCGCCAGGAGCTGTTGCCGAATGGACGATATGACGAAGCGCGTGGCAACCGAAAAAGCGCCTATCAGGGGCGCTATGAGGTCAAGGGCGATCATATCGACTATTGGGACGATACGGGTTTTACCGCCGATGGGGAGTTTGTGGACGATGTGCTATATCACGGCGAAATGATTTTTNATCGGGAGAGGTGAAGGCCACCCTATCGTCATCCCGTATCAAGGACGGGATGACGGAAGTGGAGGACACCCTACCGCCGCAAACTTCCCAGAATACCCCGCACCAGCGCCCGCCCGACTGAACTCGCAACAGTCCGGGCTGCACTCTTCATCGCCGCCTCGATCACCGTTTCGCGCTGATAGCCCCCAGCCTTGCGTTTTGTCCCGGTGGTGGAAGCCTGTGTCGGCTCTTCATCGCCAAAGCCCGGCAGTTTCCAGCGGCTCGCGGCGCTGTCGGCTGGCTGATTGTCCTGTTCTTCGGCGGCACGTTTGGCCGCTTCCGCATCCGCTGCTTTCTGCGCACGAGCGGCCAGCAGTTCGAAGGCCGATTCGCGGTCCAGATCCACGTCGTAAATACCCGCAACCGGGCTTGAAGCCATGATGCTTTTGCGTTCATCGTCGCTGACAGGGCCGACCNGGCCGGATGGTGGGCGCACCAGCGTACGCTCCACGATGGATGGCGCACCCTTGTCGCCAAGTGTCGAAACCAGCGCTTCGCCGGTGCCAAGCGTGGTAATGGCATCTGCCGTGCTGAAAGCGGGGTTCTGGCGGAATGTATCGGCAGCGGTTTTGACGGCCTTCTGTTCACGCGGCGTGTAGGCGCGCAGCGCGTGTTGCACCCGGTTGCCNAGCTGGGCCAGCACGGTTTCCGGCACGTCCAATGGGTTTTGCGTCACGAAATAAACGCCGACACCCTTGGAGCGAATGAGGCGGACAACCTGTTCCACGCGCTCCGTCAGCACCCTCGGCGCATCGTTGAACAGAAGGTGGGCTTCATCGAAGAAGAAGACGAGCTTTGGTTTGGTCGGATCACCCACTTCCGGCAGTTCTTCGAACAGTTCCGACAACATCCACAGCAGGAAGGTGCCATACAGGCGCGGGTTCATCATCAGCTTGTCGGCAGCCAGAACCGAAATCGTGCCGCGTCCGTCAGATGTGGTGCGCATGATATCGGAAATCTTAAGCGCCGGTTCGCCAAAGAAATGTTCGGCGCCCTGCTGTTCCAGCACCAGCAAACCGCGCTGTAGCGAGCCGACCGAGGACTTGGAAATCAGGCCGTATTGGTTGGAAAGTTCCGACGCATGTTCGCCCATATAGTTGAGCAGCGCCTGTAAATCCTTCAGGTCCAGAAGCGGCAAACCGCCCTGATCGGCTATCTTGAAGGCGATGTTCAGCACGCCTTCCTGCGCTTCCGACGCATCCATCAGACGCGCCAGCAGCAAAGGCCCCATCTCCGCAATGGTGGCGCGAACGCGGTGGCCTTTTTCGCCGTAGAGATCCCAGAAAATCACCGGAAACTGCTCGAAGGCAAGGTCTGTGAAGCCGATCTGCTCGGCGCGCTTCGTGACCCAGTCTTTCGCTTCGCCCTTGGCTGCAATGCCGGACAAGTCGCCCTTCACATCGGCGCAGAAAACCGGCACGCCCGCCTTGGCAAAACCTTCTGCCAGCACCTGAAGCGAGACAGTCTTGCCGGTGCCGGTCGCCCCGGTGATGAGCCCGTGGCGGTTGCCGAATTTGAGATCGAGATATTCGCCCTTGTTCAGGCTGTCGTCGGCGTTGCGGCTCGTGCCGATATAGAGCTTTCCGTCCTGCAGCATCTGGCGATTTCCTCCGGTATAGCGGGCAGTGGCTGCCCTTTATCCAATCTTTGCAATATACTTATAGGAACTGTTGGAAGGCTCAACAACTGTTTGATAAGGCTGCCAAAGCGCTGGCTGTAAACTTTAGTTGCGTCGCAATTTCCCACCTTGTGTCCAAACTTCAGTTGTTTTACGTTGACGTTAACGTCATTTATTTGTTCGGAGGAAAAACTATGAGCGATATCGTCACCCAGGTAGCCGAAAAGGTTGGTATTGAACACGACAAGGCCGAAAAAGCTTTAGGCATGATGCTGGGTTTCCTTCAGCGCGAGGCGGATGATGCGCCTGTTGCGAAGATGATCGAATCCATCCCCGGCGGCCCTGATCTCGTTGCGCGCTTCAACGGCGAAGGCCAGGGCGGCGGCGGTCTGCTCGGTGGCCTTATGAGCGCCATCGGTGGTGGTGGTATCATGGGTCTTGGTCAGCAGCTGATGAGCCAGGGCCTCGGCATGAGCGAAATTTCCGCGCTGGCCAAGGAAACCATCGCGATCGCTCGCCAGCACGCAGGCGACGAGACCGTAGATCAGGTCATCGCATCCGTTCCGGGCCTTAGCCAGTTCGCCTGATATGTTAGTTTAGACTGCCGGGCGTGGAGGGTGTTCGTTGAACAGTTTCCGCGCCTTTTCTATATCCGCATGGTGGGTTTCGGCCCATATCCAGACGCCACAGAAAGCGCTGCCGAGACTTTTTCCAAGTGCTGTGAGACTGTAGTCCACATGCGGCGGAATGACCGGGTGGATGACGCGTTTCACCAGCCCGTCGCATTCCATCTGCCGCAACGTTTTCGTCAGCATTTTTTGGCTGATGCCGCTGACATGGTGGCCGATTTGCGTGAAGCGCAAGGTGCCGTTCTCTTCCAGAACCTCCAGAATCAGCATCGTCCACTTGTCCGCCACCTTGGCGATGATATCGCGTACCAGCGCCTCGATCACGGGATCGGTTTCTTCCGGCGGCGGCAATTTGCGCTTTTCTTCAATGATCTCATCGGCCAGATGCCTTTTCATGCCGACACTCTCCTTCGGGTAAGTATAAATCTTTTGGGTGCCTACTACCCTCTGGAGAGCAATCTACCTAGATTTTATTCAGACAACAAGGAAAGGCATTCCCATGAACGTCACAGGCAACACGATCCTCATCACCGGCGGCGGCACTGGCATTGGCAGGGCGCTGGCGGAAGCGTTCCACGCGCTCGGCAACAAGGTCATCATCTCAGGTCGCCGCGAGGCGGTCTTGAAAGAGGTCGCGACCGCAAATCCAGGCATGGCATGGGCCACGATGGATGCGGCGGATGCCGAGGGCATCAGCGCCTTTGCCGGTAAGCTCATCGCCGACCACCCTGATATCAACGTGGTCATCAACAATGCCGGCATCATGAAGAATGAGGATATCAAGGCTGCGCCTGACTATCTGGTAACCGCCGAAGAAACCATCACCACCAATCTGCTGGCTCCCATCCGGCTGACGGCAGCACTGCTGCCGCATTTTCTCAAGAAGCCGAAAGCGGCGGTGCTGACCGTCTCATCCGGTCTCGCTTTCGTGCCCATGGTGGCGACACCAACCTACAGTGCCACAAAATTCGCCATCCATGGTTATTCGATGGCTATCCGCGAGCAACTCAAAGGCACGTCGGTCGATGTTATCGAAATTGCGCCACCTTACGTCCAGACGACGTTGCAAGGTGACCATCAGGCCACCGACGAGCGCGCCATGCCGCTCGACGCCTATATTTCGGAAGTCATGGACATTCTGACCAACCAGCCAGACGCGACCGAAGTGGTGGTGGAGCGCTGCAAGCCGCTGCGTTTCGCAGAGAAAAACGGCAATTTCGATCAGGTGTTTGCGATGGTGAATGGGTCACATTCTTGAGGAAGTGGGAGTGGCCGCATAGGCCACTTCCTTTATGGGTGTAATCTTTGCTTTACCTCAGACCTACTTATCCCATTCCGGTGCGAGATGACCCGGATTGACGATCCGACCATCTGCCTTGGCCAGCGCGAAAATCGCCTGCATCTCTTCGCTCGACAATTCAAAGTCAAAAATGTCGTAGTTTTCCTTCAGTCGGCTTTCCGTCGCTGTCTTGGAAAGCGCGATGACATCCGGCTGCTGCACGGCCCAGCGCAGGGCGACTTGAGCTGCGGTCTTGCCGTGTTTTGCGCCGATGTCCTTCAGCACCGCATCGCCTGGCACCTTGCCGTCCGCCATCAGGTAATAGGCGGTGACAGAAATGCCGTTCTTGCGGGCTGCTTCGATGACTTTCGTCTGGTCGAGGTAAGGGTGGTATTCGATCTGGTTGTTGGCAACAGGCGCGTCGGAAAGCTTCACGGCCTCGTCCATCAACGCGACGTTGAAGTTGGAAATGCCGATGTTGCGGACCTTTCCGGCCTTATGGACCTCGTTCAACGCGCCGATACGCTCTGCCAGCGGGACATCGCTTTTTGGCCAGTGCAGCAGCAGAAGGTCGACATAATCGGTCTTCAGCTTCTTAAGGCTCTCATCTACGGATTTGATGAAATCTGCGTGTTTGTATTGATCGACCCAAACCTTCGTTGTCAGGAAAATATCGCCGCGCGCAATGCCTGAATTTGCGATGACATCGCCCACCGACGCCTCGTTCTTGTAGATCTGTGCCGTGTCGACATGGCGAAAGCCGAGCTTCAAAGCTTGGGGGAGGATGCGGTGGACATCGTCATCTGGCATACGGAACGTTCCGAAGCCGAGAGCCGGAATATTTGCGCCATTGGCGTTCACTGTGTGCATGGTTTTNCTCCGTTGTGGGAGTTGGCCCCGCATGGTGGCGGGGCAGGAATGTCACAGGGATAAGTGTGTTGGCTGCGGTTTTGTTCAAGCCGCCTACGCAACATTAGCCAAATGACAGACCGTCGCGCTGCTTTCAATCTTGGAGTCCAAGCTGGCACGACAAGGCCAAACGCAAGATGCGGGCATCAGGCCCGCATCCGCATTTTTAGCGATCGTTTCTTTGTCTGGCGTGTTAGCTCGTCAGGCGTGGCGACGTAATGACCCGCTTGAACAGAGCGGACATGGCGTCCGTTATGCCTTCCGTAGGGCTCACTTCGAAGAACAGGCCGGGCGATGCGCATTCCTGCATTTTGGTGCTGATCTGCGACTGGAAAGGGCTGATCCAGGTCTTGTACCAGTCATTGGTTGGCAGTGGCAGATAGGTGGTGTAAAGCACCGCAATCCTGTAGCCCTTGTCTTTCAAAGCCACGCAAAGTTTCGTGTCGATTGGCTCCTGACAGCGGCCACCCGTCAGCTTCTTGGTGCAGCCGGAGGGCTTGTAGCTGTCGCCGACGCCATCAGATACGAAGAATATGACCTTGTCCGGGCTGGCAGAACTGGTGCCGTTACCGGGGGTGCCGATCTTGTCGCTGATTTGCGTCATCGCCCGGTCGAAGTCGGTCATCTGGTCGTTATTGTAGCTCTGGTACGGAATGGACATGAGGTCGATGGCGCTCGCCTTCTTTTTGGCGGTGGCGAGATCGGCGCTCAACGGGGAGACTTCCAGAAGTTTGGTGTCCTCTGCCTTTTCACCAAAGGTGTAAACGGCCATTCTATACTGGTTGACGTTCTTTCTGGTGGCGACGGCGGTGTCCATAAGGCTCGCGGTTGCTGTCGCGACCACGTTGATGCGCGTTGTCACGCCCAGTTGTTTCGCTTTGAAATAGTAGCTGTTCTGGTCGGCCACGCCATCCTTGACGATGTGACAGGCAAACGCACATTTGTCGCTGGTGTTGGCAACAAGCTTGGCAACGTCGTTGGGTGTCGCGCCAACGCCCATCGAAGGCGTATTGTCGAGCAGCAGGTAGAAATCGCTGTACATTTCCGTTTCGTACTTCGCCGTGGCTTTGCCGGACACGGTAACGAACTCTTTGCCGAGTATGCGTGTCAGCGATGTGTTGACCGTTGCCTTAAAGGTGACAGCGGCCTGAACCACGTTTCCGACCTTTTCAACCGACAGCTTGACGGAGTCGACATCGAAATCGTCACGGCCCACGGCATCTTTGTTGAAGAAGTCCATCGCTTCACCATTGGGAAGTTCGATGGAGCCATCGGCCGACATTTTTCGGGCCGCTTCGACATAGGCGGACATCTTCGCCACAGAAGACAGCACGGCTGCATCCGCCGCTTGCTGCAGATCGGCCTTCACGGCCATAGCCTGGCTGATATCGAGCGCTACACCGGCTGTGCCGAAAATAGGTACAACCATAAGCGCTGTAAGAATACCGAAGTTACCTGCCTTATCGTGCCAGAAATTTCGCACGTTCCACCCTCTCGCGTTAATATGCCGCGAAGCATAGACAAGCAGGATTGAGAACTCGTTTCCCGAGATAACTAACGTCTGATGAATATATTATATCAATCTACTGATATCATAGGTAATCGAGCAAAACCCAAGCAACGCCGTCCACGAGGAAAAGCCTTTGTCCCGCTCTCAACGCCTGCTCGACCTTTTACAGATTTTGCGTACCCACCGCAGACCTGTCAGCGGCGCGGAGCTGGCACGCGCCACGGCGGTCAGTCTGCGCACGCTTTACCGGGATATCGCTACGTTGCAATCGCAGGGCGCCAATATAGAGGGTGAGGCGGGCGTTGGATATGTCTTGCGGCCCGGTTATCTGCTGCCACCACTGATGTTTACCGAAGCCGAAATCGAGGCGCTGGTGCTGGGGTCTCGCTGGGTCGCGGGCAGGGCGGACGGCCCAATGGCGGATGCGGCACGGGCAGCGCTTGCAAAGATATCCGCCGTGGTTCCCGATGAACTGGGTGAAGAGCTGGAAANTTCCACATTGCTGATTGGGCCCGGCAAAGTGCTGGACATGAACAATGTCGATCTTGGCTCGGTGCGCACNGCCATCCGCAGCCAGTCGAAAGCGCAGATCGATTACGGCGATGAAGCCGGGCGCAGTTCTAAGCGTACGATCTGGCCCTTCGCGCTGGCATTTTTCGATCAGGTGCGGGTCATTGTGGCATGGTGCGAGCTGCGGCAGGATTTTCGCAGCTTTCGTGCAGACCGCGTCATGGCTTTTCATGCCCTCGCCACGAGATATCCGCGCAATCGGCAATCGCTTCTCAAGGAATGGCGCGCGCTGCAGAAAANGACTGCTGACAAAAACTGACAGCAGCGGGGTCTAGGTTCGCTTCATCATCAAAAAGGAGACAAGCGATGACCCAACCCAACTTCACGATCCTGTTCGTCGATAACGTCACGAAAAGCGCCGAATTTTATCAGGATCTCTTCGGTATCAAGCCGGTCGAGGCGTCCGAGACCTTCGGGCAGTTCATTCTGCAAAATGGCCTGAAATTCGGCCTCTGGTCACGTCACACAGCGCAACCGCCCGTTACGTTTACAGGCGGCGGTGCGGAAATCGTCTTTCAGGTGGAAAAGGACGGAGACGTGGATGCGTGGCACCGCGACTGGAAGGCAAAAGGGCTAGCCATCCAGCAAGAACCGACCGAGATGGATTTCGGTTACACCTTCGTTGCCGCCGATCCCGATGGTCACCGCCTGCGGGTTTACGCCGTCCACGACTAGGCTTTGACCGCAACGACGAACAGGCGAGGAAAACGCAGCAACCGCTGCCCGTCCGCCGTGGGCGGGTATGCGGCGTCGATGCGCTGCAGATAATCCGCCAGAAAGGCGGCACGGTTTTCTTCGCCTGCCGCCTCCAGATAAGGGCGAAGGCCGGTGCCCTTGACCCACTCGACGATAGCTTCTGCATTTCGCATCGGATGGTTATAGATCGTGTGCCAGATATCCACGCGCGCGGACTTTGGAGATAGCCGCTCGAAATAGGTAAGCGGAGAGGGCAAATTCGGTCTGCGTAGCCTGTTGCCCTCGAAGGCCGCTTTCCATGGCCCTGCGGCCCCGGTTTCCTGCATCGCAACATGCGTCGGTTCACCCATATTATCCGGCATCTGCACGGCCAGAACGCCACCGGGCTTGAGGTGATCCATCAGCGACACGAGAATGTCGAGGTGATCAGGCAACCACTGAAAAACGGCATTGGCGTAAAACAGATCCGCCTTCTGCTTCGGCCGCCATGTGGCGAGATCAGCCTTTTGGAACTCGGTATTCGGTAGTCTAAGCCGCGCTTTTTCCAGCATATCCGCATCGCTGTCGACGCCGGTTATGACATTGACGCCGTAGCGTTCGGCCAGCAGCTCGGTCGAGTTGCCTGGGCCGCAGCCCAGATCGTAGCCCGCGGTCAGCCGTTCCAGCGGCACTTGCGCCAACAGGTCGCTGGCGGGGCGGGTGCGCTCGGTTTCAAATTTCAGATATTGCTGCGCGGACCATGCCATGATGCACTCCTCTAAAGACACGAAACATCGCATGGCGGCATCCAGCGGGCCAGAGGCTCACTCATCAAAAANCGTGATGGGTCTATCGATAGTGGTTTNGAGATCGCGCAATAAATCCATGATCCGAGCCAGTTTTCCGTAACTTTCCATCAATTTCCGATATTGGTGGAATTTGGTCTTGACGCAAAAGGTGCGGAGGCATTCATTCCCGGCATATGCATAAGGAGAATGCCATGTCCGTCGATACAGCACCCCGTTCCCCCACCTGGACCTATGTCGATGGTCAATGGCTTCCCGGCAACCCGCCGCTGATCGGGCCGACCTCCCACGCCATGTGGCTGGCATCCACGGTGTTCGATGGCGCGCGTTGGTTTAACGGTCTGGCACCGGATCTCGACCTGCACTGCAAGCGCGTCAATCGCTCTGCCATCAGCATGGGCATGAAGCCGACCATGACGCCGGAGGAAATCGAACAGCTTGCGCTGGAAGGCGTGACGAAATTTGACGGCAACGTGGCCATCTACATCAAGCCGATGTATTGGGCCGAACATGGCATGCCCGGCAGCATCGTTGCCCCGGATGCCGCATCCACCCGCTTTGCGCTGTGCCTGTTCGAAGCACCGATGGATGCGGGCGCATCCGTAACGCTCACCGTCTCGTCCCTTCGCCGCCCATCGCCGGAAACGGCCATGACGGATGCCAAGGCCGGTAGCCTTTACCCCAATAGCGGCCGCGCTATTCTGGAAGCCCGCGCCCGCGGCTTCAGCGGCGCTCTGATGCTGGATATGAATGGCAATGTCGCGGAGACGTCTTCGGCCAACGTCTTCATGGTCAAGGACGGCGTCGTCTTCACGCCCGTTCCCAACCGCACCTTCCTCGCTGGTATCACGCGCTCCCGCGTCATGGGCCTTTTGCGTCAGGCCGGGTTCGACGTGCGCGAAGCGACGCTTTCCGTTCAGGATTTCCGCGAGGCCGACGAGATTTTCTGCTCCGGCAATTATTCCAAGGTGTCGCCGGTGACCAAGCTGGATGACCGCGAATTGCAGGCCGGTCCCGTGGCGCGCAAGGCGCTGGATTTGTATATGGAGTGGGCTACGGATTTGGTTTCTGAGGAGTGAGGGTTTAGCCTTTTAGGGAAAGACCCCCTCTGCCTGCCGGCATCTCCCCCACAAGGGGGGAGAAGGCTGGAAGCACAACCTCGTGCTGTTTCGAGCTTATGATATTGGCAAAAANTGAGCCACAATCTGTCTCCCCNTTGTGGGGNAGATGCCGACAGGCAGAGGGGGCTTCTTGCTCACCCCTGCACCAACACACCCCGCGCCACATCCACCACTGCCTGCGTCATCGGTTTCAACCTCTCCGCAGCCAGCTTGTTCACCTGCCAGTACAGCGGAATGTCCAGCGCCGTTTCCGCTACCAGTTCCACGAGTTTTCCCGATGCCAGATGATCACGGACCAGCATTTCAGGGTTCATGCCCCAGCCCATACCCAAGAGCGCTGCGTCTACGAAGCTTTGCGTGGAGGGCAACCAGTGGGTGGGGTGGACGACTGGCGCACCGAAAACACTTGACAACCATTGGTGTTGCAGCCGGTCTTTCTGGTTGAAGGTCAAGGCTGGTGCCTGCGAAAGACGCGCCTCGGTCACGCCAGCGGCAAAATGTCGGGCGATGAAATCGGGGCTGGCAGTGGCGCGGTAGCGCAGGGAGCCGAGTGGCGTGACCCGGCAACCCTGCACCGGCTTTTCAAGGCTGGTAACTGCCGCCAGAACCCGGCCGCGCTGTAGCCAGTCAGCGGTGTGGTCCTGATCGTCCACCGCGATATTCATCAGATAGTTTGAGCCGGTGGAAAAGCCGGAAATCGCTTTCAGGAACCATGTGCCAAGGCTGTCGGCGTTGGTGGCTATGTGTAGCGTCACCTTCTCGCCCGGTTGGTCCGGCGCAAGAAGGGCTGGCAATTGACCAAAAAGCTCCGTTTCCAGCATGCCGACATGCTCCATATGACGGCAGACCCATTCGCCCTTTTCGGTTGCTGTGCACGGGTTGCCGCGCAGGATCAATACGGCTCCGAGCCGTTCTTCCAACTGCTTGACCCGCTGCGAGATCGCAGAGGGCGTGACATGCAGGGCAAGCGCCGCCCTCTCGAAGCTGCCCGTCTGCACCACCATCATCACTGCGCGGAGCGCTGCATAATCCAACATGGAAATTAGCCTGCCTTAATCGGAATTAGAAACATTAACTGGATTAATGTACACGCGCTACCTATTCAGGGCCTTAAATGAAGGGCAGGGGCATGAATTTTTCGACCTATATGACGGGCGTGACGATGGGTCTGACACTGATCGTCGCCATTGGTGCGCAAAACGCTTTCGTGCTGCGGCAGGGTTTGCGCGGAGAGCACGTCTTCGCCGTGGTGTTTGCCTGTGCATTGTCGGATGCGATCCTGATCACTATCGGGGTAACGGCCTTCCGCCAGATTGCCGCCGTCCTGCCCGCCCTGGAGCCTGCCATGCGCTATGCGGGCGCGGCATTTCTATTCTGGTATGGCGCGAAAAGCCTGCAGTCGGCGCTTGGTGCTTCGAATGTTCTCGCCGCCGCATCCGGCACCGTGACCTCGCTCGGGTCGACACTCGCCACTTGTCTCGCGCTGACATGGCTCAACCCGCACGTCTATCTCGACACGGTCGTTCTGCTCGGCACGATCTCCACCCAGTTTCCAGGCGCTGAAAANGGCCTTCTGGGCGGGTGCCGTTACCTCGTCCTTCCTGTTCTTTTTCTGCCTCGGTTACGGCGCCCGCTGGTTACGTCCCATCTTCGCCAATCCGCGAAGCTGGCGCGTGCTGGAAGGCGTCATCGCGCTTACCATGTGGCTGATCGCCATCAAGTTGTTGACCGGTGGGTGAGCGTTGAATTTAGGTTTGAAATGGAGCAGGGACCGTGCACATTGTCTCTGTAAATATTCAGGATATTGAAATGCATTCCCAGCCAAAAACCGTTGTCACCATCCGCCCCTGTGAAGAAGGCGATATTGCCGCAATTACGGAAATCTATCGCCACGCGGTGCTGCACGGTACGGCCAGTTTTGAAATCGAGCCGCCTTCCGCAGACACCATGATCGAGCGCAGGCAGGCTTTGATTGCAGGCGGCTTTCCCTATGTGGTGGCAGAGGTGGAGGGGACTGTCGCGGGTTATGCCTATGCGGGAGCGCATCGGGCACGCCCCGCCTATGGCGCGACTGTTGAAGATTCCATCTATGTCGATCCTGAGCGCAAGGGCTTGGGTATCGGCAAGACCCTGCTTCTATCGCTGATCGATGAGGCGACCGTACGGGGCTTCCGCCAGATGGTTGCCGTCGTCGGAGACGCCGACAATGCGGCGTCCATAGGCGTTCATCGCGCCGCCGGTTTCGAGATGGTCGGCACACTGAAATCCATTGGCTGGAAGCACGGGCGCTGGCTTGATATCGTGCTGATGCAGCGCCCGCTGGGCGAGGCTGATACGACACCCCGCTTCTAATCGGAACCATAGGGGTCAGCGCGCGGCCGCGCCGGGAATGTCAATCTTTACGGCGTCTCGGGGCAACTCGCCGCCAATTTCGACGGTCTTGTTTTTCTTGTCGAAAACGCAGATCTGGCTGATCTCCGTCTTCGTACCCTTCGCCTTGCCGGTGATGATGGCAAGGCCGTAGCTCTGGCTGCCGAAGGGATCGACGACGATCTTCGGCTTTTCCATAACGCCCTCGATTGCGCCCAGGCAACGGGCCTGAACCTCCGCTGAAAATTCCTTCCAGGCATCGCCGGAAGACGCTGCGGCGGGCAGGGCGATGAGGCTTGCGATGCAAGCAGCTAGAAACTGTCGTTTCACGGCAATATCCTTCCTGTATCGTCGCTGGCGAAAGCGAACGGATTTTCTTGAATCGGTACGCAAGCTTGGCATGAAAAGTGTTTTTCCAAGGGCGCCGGGAAGAATTTTCTCTTTTGCTGGAACATTTTAACATTTAGCAGGTTGCCTCTCATGACGTCCGCTCTTATGGTCCGGGCACAGGTTTCAAGGAGCGGCCCTGCCGCTGCAACAAGGAGTAAACACCATGGCCTTCGAACTTCCCGCACTGCCTTACGATTACGATGCACTTGCGCCTTACATGTCTCGCGAAACGCTTGAGCTGCACCACGACAAGCACCACAAGGCCTATGTGGACAACGGCAACAAGCTTGCCGCCGAAGCCGGTCTCGCAGACCTTTCGCTGGAAGAAGTCGTCAAGAAGTCGTTCGGCACACATGCTGGCCTTTTCAACAATGCCGCCCAGCACTACAACCACGTCCACTTCTGGAAGTGGATGAAGAAGGACGGCGGCGGCAACAAGCTTCCGGGCAAGCTGGAGCAGGCATTCGCGTCTGATCTCGGCGGCTACGACAAGTTCAAGGCTGATTTCATCGCTGCTGGCACGACACAGTTTGGTTCCGGCTGGGCATGGCTGTCTGTCAAGGACGGAAAGCTCGAGATTTCCAAGACTCCGAACGGTGAAAACCCGCTGGTTCACGGCGCAGAGCCGATCCTCGGCGTCGACGTATGGGAACACTCCTACTACGTGGATTACAAGAACCTGCGTCCGAAGTACCTCGAAGCTTTCGTCGATAATCTCATCAACTGGGATTACGTTCTGGAGCGCTACGAAGCTGCTGCCAAGTAAGGTTTTACGCTTTCATTGATATCAACACCCGGCCTCAGCGCCGGGTGTTTTCATTTNGTCATATGGCTGTCATTGCCCCGTCCTATGCGGAGGCATCATGACAGAAAAANCTGCACCGCTTTTCTCCTTCGGCATTGTCGCCGATCCACAATACGCCGATGTCGCGCCGCGCCCGGATATGGGCCGCTACTACGCGCAGAGCCCTCAGAAGCTGGATGAGGCCATCGCCGCTTTCAACAGCCAAGACCTCGCCTTTGTCGTCACGCTGGGTGATATCATCGATCACGGCTGGGAAANTTTCGACATCATTCTCAACTGTTACGACAAGCTGCGCCACCGTAGCGTGATGCTGCCGGGTAATCATGATTTTNCGGTCGCGCCGCAGCATCTCGGCACAGTCCATGAACGCCTGTCGATGCCATCACCATGGTATGATTTCACGGTCGGCCATGTTCGTTTTGTGGTGCTGGATGGCAGCGATGTCAGCCTGTTTGCGCCCCCACAGGGTGATCCGCGTCGTGAACTGGCTGCGCAAAGGCTTGACGTGCTGAAACAGGCCGGTGCCATCAATGCCCAGAACTGGAATGGTTCTTTCAGTCCGGAGCAGGTGGCATGGCTTTCCGATACGCTGGACGCGGCTGAAAAGGCGGGCGAAACCGTCATCATCTTCTGCCACTATCCGCTCTATCCTGATAATGCCCACAATATGTGGGACGCGCCTCAAACCCTGGAATTACTCAGTACACGACGATGCGTGAAGGCGTGGTTCTGCGGGCATAATCACGTTGGCAATTACGGGCAGGTGAGCAGCACGCATTTCATGAATTTCAAAGGCATGGTCGATACCTTGGACGAAAACACTTTTGCCATTGCAGATATCTTTGAAGATCGCATTGAAATTCGTGGCTTCGGCCGCGAAGATAGCCGGACGTTGCTACTGTCAGCCTTGACAGACCGGCAGCAGGTCGCGGTGGCGCGGTGATAAAAGCCGACGGCCAAAGGCAACTTTATATACCTGATTTCGCTTTACAAATCACCGGAATGTGACTTCTTTTNGCCATGTGAAGCAGGCATCTTCGTCCACGCTCGCTCCAGCATGTCGGGCGGGTGGGACGCTGTTTTGCGATGACGACATGCGAGAACACAGAGCAGACACCCCTCCGGCGCGCNGGTTTCAGGAGAGAGAAACGATGAAGCTTAGAACCATTGCCGCTTCCATAATGATAGGCTGTCTTTGCGCCGGTGCGGTTTCCGCAGCTGGCGAGGTTGAGAAGCGCGAAGGCTTGATGAAGGGTATCGGCGGCGCCATGGGTGCGCTTGGCGCCATTGCCAAGGGTGAAAAGCCTTACGATGCGGCTACCGTCAAAACCGCTGTTACCACCATCAGCACCAATGCCAAGGCCTTTCCGGACCAGTTCCCGGCTGGTTCCGAGGGCGGCGCTGCGGCTCCTGCCATCTGGCAGAACTTCGTGGACTTCAAGTCCAAGTCCGAAAAGCTCGGTTCTGATGCCGATGCGGTTCTGGCGCAATTGCCGACGGATCAGGCCAGCGTTGGTGCTGCCATGAAGACCCTCGGCGCAGATTGCAGCAGTTGCCACCAGACCTACCGTCTCAAGAAGTAGTCGGTACCAGCCAAGGTCCGCCACCATACCGGCGGACCTTTTCGCATTGTAAATTCGGACGAATCGGAGAAGGCGATGGCTTCCATCTGGGCGAAGCTGGCGGGCGGTGCTGTTATTGCGGGTGCCGTCGGCCTTGGCGTTTTCATGTGGGTAACCGCGCCGCAACGCCAGCCACCAAGCCATTGGGCCAATCTGGGTGAGCCGAACCTTGCCAATGGTGAAACGCTGTTCTGGGCGGGCGGCTGCGCAAGCTGCCATGCCGCGCCGAATGCCACGGGCGACGCACTGAAGACGCTGTCCGGCGGGCAGGCCTTGCCAAGCCCGTTCGGCACCTTCCACATGCCCAACATTTCTTCTGATCCGCAGCACGGCATCGGCGCGTGGACAGTGGGGCAATTCGGCGATGCGATGACGCGCGGCGTCGGCAAAGACGGCGAGCATCTCTACCCGTCATTCCCTTACAACTCCTATGCGCGGATGACGCCGCAGGATGTGAACGATCTTTTCGCCTATTTGAAAACACTGCCGGCCAGCACCAATGATGCGCCGGGCCATGATCTGCCATTTCCCTTCAATATTCGTCTTGCTCTGGGTGGCTGGAAATTCCTGTATTTCGACAAGGGCAAGCCGCGCGTGCAGCTTGCCAATGCCGATGCGGAAGTCCTTCGCGGGCAATATCTCGTGGAAGGCCTCGGCCACTGCGGTGAATGCCACACCCCGCGCGATGCACTGGGTGGGTTCCTGAAGAACCAATGGCTAGCCGGTGGACCCAACCCGGAAGGTGAGGGGCGTATTCCCGATATCCGGCCTGAGTCCCAACCCATCGGTTCATGGTCGCAAGCTGATATCGCCAATTATCTCGAGACCGGCTTTACACCGGATTTCGATAGCGCCGGCGGTTCCATGGTCAAGGTGCAGCAGAACATGGCCCGCCTTCCCGCCGAAGATCGCAACGCGATTGCGGCCTACCTGAAGGCATTGCCGTCTCCGTGATCAGCCATTGACTCGGATCAGCTTCCGCCGGATAACGGTTGTGTGATGGTCTTTTCGGGTTCGCCCGGAAAGTGAAANGGGAACACGATAGAAGCGCGAGCTTTGATTCGTGGCTGCCCCCGCAACTGTGAGCGGATAGCCTGAAAACGAAAAGCCACTGACTGCAAAGTTCGGGAAGGTGTTTTCAAGGTTACGACCCGCGAGCCAGGAGACCTGCCATCACGTGAGTGTCGTCAATACCGGCGGGGTGTCCGGAACAGCACGGTTGGCAGGTCGGTTCTCCGGCCTTCAAGACCTTGTGTCTCTTTCCCCGTGGTGAATGTTGAATGCGGTCGTGCGGCTTTTGATCAGCAATGCGCCCACCCGCTCAGGAAGGGATCACCATGTCTATCCAGCAGAATACGGCCACATCAGCCGTATCAACCAAAACATCGAAGATTGCGCAGTCGTTGACAGCCGCCGCACTTGGCCTGTTCATCGTCGGTTTCGTGGGCTTTTCGCATGTCGAAGCGGTGCACAATGCCGCCCATGATACGCGTCATGCCAATGCCTTCCCTTGCCATTGAGGGAAACAGAGATGCCATTTTTCCGTAATATCGTTTTTACCGCCGTTCTGGTGGGGCTGATTGCCGGTCTCGCCGTCAGCGTCATGCAGGCTGTCGGCACCACGCCTCTCATCCTTCAGGCGGAAACCTTTGAAAATGCCGGCGGCGAGGCTGCTCCCGCTCACGCCCACGATGCCGCAACACCGGCCGACCATCATCATGATGCCGAAGCCTGGACGCCTGCCGATGGTTTCGAACGCAACGCCTACACCATCGCCGCCAATGTGCTGACCGCCATCGGCTACGCGCTGGTCCTGACGGCGTTGATTTCGCTACGCGGCTCAGAAGGCGGCTGGCGCGAAGGCATCTTCTGGGGTCTTGCGGGTTTTGCCGCCGTCATGCTGGCACCCATGATCGGTCTGCCACCGGAATTGCCGGGCACGCCCGCCGCCGCTCTCGGCGCACGTCAGATGTGGTGGATCGCGACGGTCGCCGCAACGGCGGGTGGTTTGGCGCTGCTCGTCTTCAGACGGGGTGAGCCATGGGCTGCGGTTCTGGCCGTCATGCTCATCGCCGCACCACACGTCATTGGCGCGCCGCTGCCGCCGGAGGGCGAACACGCTTTGGCACCTCTGCCACTCGAGCGCCGGTTCATGGTGCTGGCAACCGTTACCAGTTTTGTGTTCTGGATCATTCTTGGTTCGCTGAGCGGGCTTTTCTTCAAGCGTTTCGACGCTGCCCGATAAGATGAAAAATGCAGTCGAGTGGAGCGATGAACTCGATGCGCTGCGTTTTTCCGTCCCCGGTCATGGCGCGCCTTGCGCCATGCACCGCCTCGCTTTCAAAGCGCTGCTGCGGCAAGAGCCTGAAAAGGCAGCGTGCCTACAGTTTTNCGAGAGTAATAGCCCGGCCTTCTTGACGGCCGCCGCAGCCAAGATCGCCCGTCTTGCTTTGCCAGTCGACCGCAGCCTGCACCTTAACAGTCGGGATTNGCGCCGCGCAATGACGTCCGATGACACGCAAGGACCAGCACGTGCCTGCCGCATTCTTGATCGAAGCTGAGTCTACCGATGTTCCGCCGAAANCACGGTGATTTCGGCCTCCGCCTCCGGTCCCCAGAGGTCGAGTGCTTTCAACACCTCTGCTGCAAATGTCACCGGCGCGCTGCCAGGTGCGGTAATGATGCCCTTGTCGCTGACGGCTTGCGGCTGGTCGCGGTAGTGTTCCGCGCCTTGATAGCTCTCGTATCTGCTATGTGAACTCACCGAATTGCCGGTATGGGCCACGTGGTTCAGCACGCCGGTTCCCGCGAGCGCACTCGCCGCCGCACAGATGCCTGCCACTACGCGGTCCTGCGCGCGAAAGCGGTGGACGAGGTCGGTAAAATCCGGTGCCACACCCTTTTCCCAGATCAGCCCACCGGGAATGACCAGCGCATGGATCATATCAGGGTCCAACGCATCATAGGCCATATCAGGGGTGACTTTCAGGCCGCCCATGGAAACGACGGGCGAACCATCAGGCGTTGCGGTCAAGATGTCGACGCCCAGATACCCACGTGCCGCCGCAGTCAACAATGCGGGTTCCCAATCGGCAAAATCCTCGGTTAGGGCCAGCGCAATACGAGGCATTCTCTTCTCCTGCAATCAACCACGTTGAAACACTAAACCGAAACAAGACCATGCCAAAAGCCTGACCGGCACGGTCGGTTCCGTTGTGTCTATCGCACTAAGCTAACGCCTGCATGAAACGCATGCCGGTCACGGGGCGTGGTATGAAATCCATGTTTTCGTAGAATTTGTGCGCAGCGAAATTGCCGGTTGCGGCACCCACCGAAAGGAAGTCGCAGCCACAACGCTTGGCAACATCACGAGCGCGCCCCACCAGATGCTGGCCGGTGCCATGGCCACGGTGGCCATCACGCACGAAAAGATGGTGCAGTTCCATGCCGCGACGGCCTTCCTGCGCACGGTAGAGCGGCAAGAGAATGGCGTATCCGATCAACTCGCCATCGGCTTCGGCAACCAGCGCCGTAATCCACGGCACCTGGCCAAACAGGTCGCGCTCCAGCTTTTCAGCCGTAATCGCTGCCGCATCGCCATGGTGGGCGGCAAGCAACGTGATCATCTCGTTAAGCTCAGGCAAATCGGCCTTGCGCGCACCGCGAATGGTGACAACGGGTGGTCTCGGTAGGGTCAGAAGGCTGTCTTCGGTCATTTTCTCGTCCTTCGGGTTCTGGTTTAGCCGTCAGGACATTTGAAAACAACAAAGCCGCCTGACGGCGGCTTGTTGACAAAGTGATCTGTCGAGCCGCCCTTAAAGGAAGGCCCAAAAATACGTGCAGGAAATGGGTGCGCGTGCGTTGATCATGCGAGGTTCAATGCGCTCGAATCGTAATTGTGTCAAGGCCAGATTTCTGGTTTATGCAGAAGCTGTCATACGAAGCGACTTCGTCGCGATTGCTGCCTCTGCAATATTTGCCAGCGTTGTTTTCGAGTAGGCCTTTTTCAACGCGGTTTCAGCTGGTCTATGCGGCACGTTCGATAGGATAATTGGGGTGGTCTTTTTATAATGATGCGAGGAGCATTTCACCTCCGACTAAAACGGTCTGACCATGAAGCATCCTTGCAAGACGATCATTGCTTTGCCGAGCACTGAAGTGCCACAAAAATGATGACGACCATATTGCTGGTGCCAGTCGCGGCATTGTAGATTCGTTTGCTTTGCAAGCTTATCGGAGTGAGTATCTAGTGATGAAAAATACCGCCAACGTAATCGCCGTAGATCACGCAGGGTTCGTTGTATCCTCGTTGGATGAATCCATTCGGTTCTGGACAGACGCGCTTGGGTTCACGCTTGAACGGCAGTCTGAGATGGGGGGAGACTTCCTACATCAGGTAACAGGTGTCGATGATCCGAATGTGCGGACGGCGATCGTGAGATCGGAGGGCGGCTTCGTGGTCGAATTATTACAGTATTCCAAGGGCCAGCAGAACGGAACCGTGGCAAATAGCGCAGGCGCGATCGGTGCCGCTCATCTCGCGCTGACCGTCCGCGACATCCATGCCGCCATTGCTCACGTTGAAGCTGCAGGATGGAAGGTAAAGGGAAGTCCACAGGCCATCCCAGGCGGTCCGAGAAAGGGAACGATGACAGCCTATGTTTCAGGCCCCGACCATATTACGATCGAGTTCATGCAACCGCCTGCCATTGATGGGGCTCAGTAGCCTCCCCGATTAACCACCTATCCCGCCCGTCTGATCGTTCGCAACCGGGAACCGTCGCGATGATGCGGGTGGACTATTAGAAAGTCTGCCGGAGCCCGCTGCTTAACAGGCTGGCTCCCCACCCACGAACTCTTCCCTCAATGCTCATGCTCACACAGATCATGGTTCGACAGCGCCCGGATGACATAACAATCCTCGATCGAATGGCCGTCGCAATGGGAAACGATGCGCTCCAGCTCGTGTTCCAGCTTCTTCAGCTTGGCGATCTTTTCGCGGACGGTCGTAAGATGGTCGGCGGCGATGCGGTCGGCGCCGGCGCAGGGCATTTCCCGGTGCTGACTGAGCGCAATCAGTTCGCGGATGGCATCTATGTTTAGGCCGAGGTCGCGGGCGTGGCGCACGAAAGCGAGGCGTTCCAGATCAGATTTTTCATAGCGGCGCTGATTGCCTTCGGACCGTTCCGCCGCACGCAACAGACCCATCTGCTCGTAATAGCGAATGGTCGGCACTTTGACGCCGGTGTTTCGGGAAAGATCGCCGATGGAATACATGGTCGCGCCTCATATCTCTAGTTTCTAGAGATATAGCGATCGGCTGATCGGGTGACAAGCCGTGTCGGGCGGAGCTTGCGAAGTTCTGCGCCTCCCTATAATATACCCCCCTATACTATATTGAGAAAGTACCATGTCACACACTATCGAGAACAAGGACAAGCTTCTGGCCCGCATTCGTCGCCTTAAAGGGCAGATGGAAGCCGTTGAGCGTGCGCTGGAAAGCGGCAAGCCGTGCGGGGAGGTGCTGCAATTGCTGGCATCCGTGCGCGGTGCGCTGTCCGGGCTGACCGGTGAGGTGATGCAGGATCATCTGCATGAGCATGTGCTTCATGCGGAAAACGACGAAGAGCGTGCCCGCGCCACGGAAGAGCTGGCGCAGGTCTTGAAANCTTACATTCGATAAAGGTGCGGCATGACGACGACAACCGAGCATCCTGACGCCCGCGGCACCCACAGCCACGTCTTTCTGGGGCGGGATCACGAGCGCAATGAGCGCCGCGTATGGACGGTGATTGCGTTGACGGCTGCAATGATGGTGGCGGAAATCACGGCCGGGAGCTGGTTCGGCTCTATGGCGCTGACCGCGGATGGCTGGCACATGGCCACCCATGCCGGCGCGATGCTGATTTCTGCGCTCGCTTATCTCTACGCTCGCAGGCAGGCCAACAATGCCCGCTTTACGTTCGGAACGGGAAAATTTGGCGATCTGGCCGGTTTTGCCAGCGCTGTGGTGCTGGGCGTTGCCGCGGTGATGATTGCCTGGGAAAGCCTGCTGCGCTTCTTTGCGCCCGTGCAGATCGATTTCAACCAGGCCATCGCGGTGGCGATGATCGGCCTCGTCGTCAATCTCGTCAGCGCGTGGCTGCTGAAGGACGACCATCATCACGGGCATGACCCTGGTCACTCACATGGCGGCCACGCTCACCACGGCGATCATGCCCATCATGGCACGCATGCTCATCATGGAAGCCATGGGGGTAAGGACAATAATCTGCGCGCCGCCTATCTGCACGTCCTTGCGGATGCGCTGACATCCGTTCTGGCGATTGTCGCTTTGCTGTTGGGCAAATGGAATGGTTGGACGTTCCTTGATCCTGCCATGGGCATCGTCGGCGGCATTGTCATTGCCCGCTGGTCATGGGGGCTGTTGCGCTCTGCTGGGGCTGTGCTGGTGGACGCTGTTCCGCAGGGCGACGCTTTGGCGGGTAAAATCCGCCGTGCCGTTGAAACCGAGGAAGAGCGTATCACCGATCTGCATGTCTGGCAGGTGGGGCCGGGGCACCACGCCGCTATTGTCGCGATCAAATCGCCATCACCGCAGGCTCCGGCTTTTTATCGACATAAGCTGGCCGCTATCCATGAGCTGTCACATATCACCGTCGAAATCGACGCTGCGGAGCTGGTCTGAGCGTGGTGTGATGAAAGCATCTGCTCGTGCAGAGTTTGAAACTATAGAGCCGCCTTTGCGCGGCTTTTTCTGAAAATTAATCAGATATCAATCATAAATATGGTTGTTGAACGCGTCGTGAATCGTCGAGAGACAATGTATGTCAGTGTTCGGTGTAGGCCTGCCGAAGCCACTCAGCTTCCAACTGCATGCTGGTTCCACCAATGCTTTGCGTCGTGGCGCTCTCGGCGGAAACGTCGTTGTTGACCGTCCACAAAACATTGGCAAGCGACGTGGATTGCAGAGCGTTCACAAACGAAATCTTGCCGCCGCTCAGCGTCGTCTCTTGCTGTTCCGGCGTCACGGTTTCCGTCTGGCGCTTTTCGATATGCTGAGATCTGCTGTGCTGTGCAGAGCCTCCAATATTATTATCGATATTCATCGCAAGCCCTTTCTCTGACCCGTTAATGAAGTATTAACGGTCGAAGCTTGCGCGAAGCTTGCGTCGTCGCGGTTGAGGAGGTGTTCACCGCTTGACAGGCGTGAAAGTAGTGCTTCGTTTTTGCATTTTAGGGGCTTGCAAAACAGGAAATGGCTCAGTTCTGCCGATTCCCCAACGTAAAACGCCCTTCGCAACGTGAGTCGCGAAGGGCTGGGAGAATCACGCGATGCGCTTTTCCGGTTCTGTGACCACCGCTGGCGGTGGGGTTACGTCGGCAGGCGGTTCATCATCNTGCGTGGCGGGCGTCACCATGGCCGCCATCAGCGTTTCGATGCCGATGCTGCCGACAGTCTTGCCATCCTCGTCCACCACATGCGCGGTGGTTTCGTTGGCGTCGGTCATGTCGCGGGCAATATTTTCCAGCGTGTCGGTTTCCAGAACCGATAGGTTCTCCGGTGCGGCGGTTGCTGGCTCCATGACCGTCGTTGCCTGCAACACGCGGCCACGGTTTACATCCCGCACGAAGTCGCTGACATATTCATTGGCCGGGTGCTGGATGATGCTCTGGCCATCACCCTGCTGCACCATCTCGCCGTCCTTCAGGATTGCGATATGGTCGCCAAGCCGCAAGGCCTCGTCCAGATCGTGCGTGATGAAGACGACCGTCTTCTGCAACTCCTGCTGAAGGTCGAGCAGCATGGTCTGCATATCGACACGGATGAGCGGGTCTAGCGCCGAATAGGCCTCGTCCATCAACAGAATGTCCGCATCATTGGTCAGCGCGCGGGCCAGACCCACACGCTGCTGCATGCCACCAGACAACTGGTTGGGGTAGTTGTCCTCGTAACCGTCGAGGCCGACCCGTTTCAGCCAGTAACGGCCCTTCTCGATGCTGTCCTTCCGCGCGACGCCTTGGATATCGAGGCCATAGACGCTGTTTNCCAGCACAGTGCGGTGCGGCAGCAGACCGAACTTCTGGAACACCATGGCCGTCTTGTGGCGACGGAAATCACGCAGGCTGGAACCGTTCATGGAGCAGATATCCTGCCCGTCATAGAGCACTTCACCCGCGCTGGGCTCAATCAGCCGGTTGATGTGGCGGATGAGCGTCGACTTGCCGGAGCCCGACAGCCCCATGACCACGGTAATCTTACCGCCTGGCATGGTGATGTTGATGTTGTTGAGACCGAGAACGTGGTTGTGCTTGTCGTTCAGTTCGGTCTTGCTCAAACCGTTTTTAACGGCCGCAAGATGTCTCTCAGGGTGCTTGCCGAAGATCTTGTAAAGTTGGCGGATTTCGATGTCCTTAGCCATGTTGCACCTCGCGATATTTTNGCAAACGCTTGCCGAAGGCCTGGCTGGCACGGTCGAACATGATGGCAATGGCCACCAGTGCAAAGCCGTTCAGAAAGCCGATTGTGAAGAACTGGTTGTTGATCGCCTGAAGCACGTTCTTGCCCAGACCGCCGACGCCGACCATTGAGGCGACAACGACCATGGCAAGCGACATCATGATGGTCTGGTTGATGCCGGTCATGATGGTGGGCAGCGCCAATGGCAGTTGCACATTGAACAGCTTCTGGGTGTTGGAGGAGCCGAAGGCATCGGCCGCCTCCAGCGTTTCCCGGTCCACCATGCGAATGCCCAGATTGGTCAGGCGGATCATCGGCGGTATCGCGTAGATGACGACCGCAATCAGGCCCGGCACCTTGCCTATGCCGAAGATGACGACAACGGGGATGAGGTACACGAAGCTCGGCATCGTCTGCATCACATCCAGACCCGGATTGATGAAACGCTGCAACCGCTCGGACCGCGCCATGAGAATGCCCAGCGGCAGGCCGATGGCAACCGCGATCAGGGTCGCAATCGCCACGATGGACAGCGTCGTCATCGCATCGCGCCACAGGCCGACCGCGCCGATCAGACACAATGAAACGGCAGTGCCAAGCGTGATGCGAAAGCTGCGCCCGGCCAGATGGACCATGGCCAGCAGACCGAGAAAGATGATGATCCACGGCGTCTGCGTGAAAAAGCGTTCGGATGAATTCAAGAATAACTGCAACGGGTGCGTGACCGTATCGATGACATCGCCGTAACTGCGAACGATATCGCGAAACCCGTCATCGATAGACTTGCGCGCCACGCGCATGGTGCTGTTGCCAATGGCCGGAAACTTGCAAAGCATATCCGGCAGAAGATTACAGAGGGCCATTATTGTTTTTTNCCCTTAGTTTTTNGTGGAGGGGCTTGTGGGTGTGGCTCACCCCCNTCTGTCCTGCCGGACATCTCCCCCTCAAGGGGGNAGATCGGCAAGACGCTCAGAGATCGCCAAAGTTGCGACGTTTGAGTTGATCGAGAGGTCACCACGGGTCGATCTCCCCCNTTGAGGGGNAGATGCCCGGCAGGGCAGAGGGGGGTGAGCCAAGACCACTAGGGATCATGGCTGCCTCCTCACATCACATCGAAGCCTTGATCTTCTCAGCCACCTCAGGCGAAACCCACTTCGTCCAGATGTCCTCGTTATTCTCGAGGAAATACGCCGCACCGTCTTCGTTGGTGCCCTGGTTTTCGTCCATCCATGCCAAANTCTTGGCCAACGTATCGTTGCCCCACTGGCGTTTCTTGACGTATTCAGCGGATGGGCCAGCCTTTTCGGCAAACTCCTTGGTCACGACGGTGTAGACGTCAGCGACGGGATAGGCGTTGGGCTTGGGGTCGGCGCAATCGGCCTTGGCGATGCAGGTGTCGTAGGCTTCGCGGTCCAGCGGCACGCCGTCATCCAGCTTCACCATGTCGTATTTGCCCATGATGGCCGTTGGTGCCCAGTAATAACCGAGCCAACCCTGCTTCTTTTCATAGGCGTTGGAAATGGAACCATCGAGGCCCGCAGCCGAGCCGGTATCGACTAGCGTGAAGCCCTTTTCATCGGCCTTGCGCGCCTTGAAAAGATTTGCTGTCGTTGGCTGGCAGCCCNAGCCGGGAGGGCAGCCGTAGACCGCACCTTTGCTGGCATCCTCAGGTGCCGGGAACAGTTCGGGGTGCTTCAACGCATCTTCAACTGTCTTGATATCAGGGTGTGCATCGGCGAGGTATTTCGGAATCCACCATCCCTCGACACCACCGTCGCTCAGGATTTTTACGTCCTGAATGAGGTTGCCGGATTTGACGGCCTCCTCGTAAGGTGCGCCCAGAGTGTTCACCCACATTTCAGGCGCCATGTCAGGCTGGCCTTTTTCATTCATGGAGGTGAAGGTCGGTGTAGTGTCGCCGGTCACGATATCGACTGTGCAGTCGTAACCGTTTNCCATGATGAACTTGTCGACGNAAGCGGCAACGCCTGCGGATGCCCAGTTCATTTCAGCGATGGAGATGTTGCCGCAATCTTCTGCGGCGTTGGCGGTACTTGCAGCAGCAGCGGCGAGTGTGAAGCCTGTGACAAGAATGGTCGAGGCGAGGAGTTTCTTCATTGTAAGACCCCCAAGTCTAATGCAGTGTTCATGTGAGGCATACCGGGGCACTGCAAAGCCCGGCCTGCCAAAGCGCCGGCGCGAAATCGTATCCGCAGCCAGAACGCAGAGCTAAAGCCATGGAGCGTGGATTTCGCTAGGTGCAGCGAAAGCTCCATGTCGAATGACACGCGCGGAAAGACGAACGAGAACCCGTCAAAGAAAAGCCGCTACGAAGCGACGAAGAGAGCCGCAGTCACAGCGGCGAAAAAGCGCATAAATATGTCAACGCTTTCTATAATACGGCGAGAAGATGATATTGCAACGCAAAATGCCGCATCGCAGCCATGCGCGGGGTGGCGGAACCATTTCGCATAATTCGCAATACTGTTGGATGTCGTATTTTTACTGATGAAATTCAGTGTTTAACTGAATAAAAAATTAAAATGCAATTAACTTTAAATATATATTCAAATAACCAGTGGTTTCGATTTTTNGTGGAAAAAANCATCGAAAAANTCATTTCGGGAAGTATTTTTCTCCAATAAATCCCATGTCGTCATCCTCGGGACAAGCCCGAGCATGACGATCCACACGTTTTAGCGTCAGACAGATGCCTTGCCAGCCACCTTCAGCGCAAACGCATATTCGAAGGCAATCTCCTCCAACCTCTGGAAGCGTCCCGACTTACCGCCATGCCCCGCCGCCATATTGGTCTTCAGCAGGATCGGCGCTTCGCCCGTCGTATACTCACGCAGTTTCGCCACCCACTTTGTCGGCTCCCAATAGGTCACGCGCGGGTCGGTCAGGCCGGAGATGGCGAGAAGCGGCGGATAGGGCTTCGCGGCCACATTGTCGTAAGGCGAATAGGCGGCGATCCACTGGTATTCCTCCTCCGACTCCAGCGGGTTGCCCCATTCGGGCCATTCCGGCGGCGTCAGCGGCAAGGTGTCGTCCAGCATGGTGGTCAGCACATCCACGAAGGGAACGGCAGCGATGATGCCCGCGAACTTTTCCGGTGCCATGTTGGCAACAGCGCCCATCAGCATGCCACCGGCAGAACCGCCTTCGGCAATGATGCCTTTGTAGGAGGTGAAGCCATCCTTCACCAGATGGTCAGCCGCGGCGATGAAGTCCTTGAACGTGTTCTGCTTTTGCTCCATCTTGCCGGTTTCATACCATTCGAAACCCTTGTCCTTGCCACCACGAATATGGGCTACGACATAGATAAAGCCGCGATCGGCTAGTGACAGGTTGTTGGTGTTGAAGGCAGCCGGAATGGAAATACCGTAAGCGCCGTAACCGTAGAGAAGGCAGGGCGCGGAACCATCCAGCGGCGTATCTTTCCGGTAGAGCAGGGAGACCGGCACCAGCGCGCCGTCATGCGAGGTCGCCACGATGCGGCGGGTCACGTAGTCGTCAGGGTCGTGGCCGGATGGCACTTCCTGGGTTTTCAGCAAAGTGCGTTCACGCGTCACCATGTCGTAATCGAACAGCTGGCTCGGCGTGGTCATGGAGGAGTAGCTGAAGCGGATGACATTGGTGTCATATTCGGCAGCGCCATGCAGACCCAGCGAATAGGCCTCTTCGTCAAAGGCAACGCTGTGCTCCTCGCCGCTCACGCGGTCGCGGATGACGATGCGTGGCAGGCCGTCGCGGCGCTCCAGCCAGATCAGATGGCGGGCATAGGCGTCGATATCGAGAATGAGGCGGCCCGGCTCGTGCGGCACGACTTCCGTCCAGTTGTCCTTGCTCGGAGCCGTCACCGGCGTCTGGCAGATGCGGAAATCCTTTGCGTCGCCATCATTGGTCAGAATGTAGAAAACGTCGCCGCCCTCGCACAGCGAATATTCGATGCCTTCCTCACGCTCCGCCACCACCTGCGGCTCGGCGGTCAAATCCTTGGTGGAGAGAAGGCGGTATTCGCTGGTTTCGTGGTCGTGAATGTCGATGAAGATGAAATCATCCAGCACGGAAGCGCCCACACCCATGAAGAAGCCGGGGTCTTTTTCCTCATAAACCAGGCGGTCGGAGGATTGCGGCTCGCCGATGATATGGTGGAAGACCTTGGAGGGGCGGTGGTTTTCGTTCTGAAGCGAATAGAAGAAACTATTGCCATCCGGCGCCCATGCGCCGCCGCCAGCGGTGTTCTCGATCACATCGGCCAAGTCTTGACCGCTTTCCAGCTCGCGGATGCGCAGCGTGTAATATTCCGAACCCTTGTCGTCATAACCCCAAATGCCGCGACTGTGATCGCTGGTCTGGTCGAGACCGGCGAGGCGGAAATAATCCTTGCCTTCGGCTTCCTTGTCACCATCGAGCAGCACATGCTTTTCGCCGCCACCGCGAGGTGTGCGGAAATAATGCGGCTGCTCGCCACCCGTCACAAACAGCGTGCCATAGGCATAGGGACCATCATTGACCGGGACGGACGAATCATCCTGCTTGATGCGGCCCTTCATTTCTTCGAACAGCTTCTCCTGAAGCGGCTTTGTGTCGGCCATCGCCGCTTCCATATAGGCGTTTTCGGCCTCCAGATGGGTGCGAATGGCGGGGTCGAGCAGGGTAGGGTCCTTGAACATGGCCTGCCAGTTGTCCGCCCGAAACCACGCATAATCATCGGTACGGGTCACGCCGTGATGCGTGTCGGTAATCGGCTTCTTTTCCGCAACGGGTGCCGGGGGCAGGTTTTTGAAAATGGACAAGATATACTCGCTTTCATGGGAAATCGGTCTGCGTGTGAAGAAGATGTAGAGTGCCACTGATGGTCGTTCAAGCTGGAAATGGTCCCGCTCAAAAGAAGCGTCCAGCACAATTTGGCCCGTTTTCGATCACAATTTGAGACTAGATCGCACATCTGACACATCCGTACGGATGACCAAAANGCAATGGATTTGCGCTGCGAATCAAAAAAGAACAAACGAAAAGCCGACAGGAAACCATGCACAAGCTTACGCCCGTTGCCCTTCTCGCAGCCCTTCTCGCCCTACCATCNGCCATGCCTGCCATGGCGATAGACGCCAACGTCCTGCGTCAGTTGAACGTTCTGGCACCAGAAGAACGCCTTGAGCAGCGTTGCGATATCGAAGCCATGGAACGCATCGCCAAGGAACAGAAGGGCATGAAGCCTGACAAGGTCATCGCCTATGCCTTCGGCGATCCCGATGTGACCTCCGATAGCATCAAGGCTGGCGGTGCGGTTTTCAGAAGTTCCGGTGAGTGGTTCCGCCTGCGTTACAAATGCCAGATCACACCCTCGACGCTTGGCATCAAGGACTTCGATTATAAGGTCGGAGAAAAGGTGCCTGAAGCACAATGGGCCAAACATTATCTGTATGATTGAGGCGCCGCTGCCCTCATCCCTGTCACAAGGACAGAAATGAGGGCGCACAGCCTGCCCGTTGCCAATCCGCAACGATATCTAACTGATTTCTTATTGATATTGCCGCCTGCTGATTTGCCGCTTAATCCTTTTCTCAGAGGGTTTTGGGGATAGGTCTATGGATGTGGGTTTNCACGGGCTTTCGGCGTTTCCGCTGACACCGGCAGATGAAGACGGTGTCGTCGATGTCGAGGCTTTGTCGCGGCTGATCGAGCGTCTGGATGCGGCTGAGGTCGATACGATCGGCCTTCTGGGCAGCACTGGAAGCTATGCCTATCTTTCCCGCAGCGAACGCCTTCGTGCCATCAAAGCCGCAGCGGAATGCGTGAAGGGCAAGAGGCCGCTCATTGTCGGCGTCGGAGCCCTTCGCACCAGCGAATCCGTTGCGCTGGCAAAGGATGCGGAAGCTGCCGGTGCCGATGCGCTGCTGCTGGCCCCGGTTTCCTACGTGCCGCTGACGCAGGAAGAAGCCTATCATCACTTCGCAGCCGTCGCCGGTTCAACCAGCCTGCCGCTCTGCATCTACAACAATCCGTCGACCACGAAGTTTGCCTTTGGTGACGAGTTGCTGGTTCGGCTTGCCTATATTCCGCACATCCGCGCCGTCAAAATGCCGCTGCCATCAGACACGACATTCAAAGACGAACTGGAACGCTTACGCCCAAGGCTGGGTGAGGGCTTTGCGATAGGCTACAGCGGAGACTGGGGCGCGTCGCAGGCTGTGCTTCAGGGTGCGGATTGCTGGTATAGTGTCATAGGTGGGCTGTTGCCGGTTCCGAGCCTTCGCCTGCTGCGCGCAGCGCAAGCGGGTGACACGGCGGAGGTGCAGCGGATTGAGGCATATTTCCAGCCGCTCTGGTCGCTGTTTCAGGAATTCGGCAGCTACCGCGTCGTCTATGCGGCGGCAAACCTGTTGTCGCTCACCCACCGCCAGCCGCCCTTGCCGATCATGCCGCTCAGCCTCAGCGATTGCGCACGCGTGGAAGAAGCGCTGGCAAAGCTCTCAGAACTCGATGGCCTTCCCGCCGCCACGCCATAATTCCGGCGTCTTGCGGGCAGATTGGCCTTGGGCTCCAGATCAAACAAGGCATCCGATATGCTGAAGACAATTGCTTTTGCCGTATTGACGGCCGCGTGCGCGTCCCCCGTTTTNGCAGGCAACGGCCTGCTTGAGCCGACGCTGAAAATGCAGCCGAGCAAGGCCCATGCAACACGCGTGGCTATCACGCTCGATGCCTGCATGGGCAAGACGGATTTTCGCATTCTCGATACGCTCGTCAACGAGAAAATACCGGCCACCATTTTCGTCACCGCCCGTTGGCTGAAGCACAACCCCGAAGCGCTTGCGATCATGATGTCGCATCCGGATCTGTTCGAGCTGGAAAACCACGGTGAAAATCACATTCCGGCTGTCGACAAGCCCGTCTCCATCTACGGTATTGCAGCGGCAGGCTCGACAGCAGCGGTGGCGCAGGAAGTCGAAGGCGGCAGGCTCGCCGTCGCTAACGCCACCGGCCATCAGCCGCAATGGTTTCGCGGTGCGACCGCCAAATACACCAACTCTTCCATGGCCACCATCAACCAGTTGGGAGAGCGCGTCGCAGGCTTTTCGATCAACGGCGACGGCGGCTCGCTGCTGGGCGCTGGTATGACGGCCAAGCACATCGCCTCCGCCAAAGACGGCGATGTCATCATCTCTCACATCAACCAACCCACCCATGAAGCAGGTGAGGGCGTCGTGCGCGGACTGATGGCGCTGAAAGCGCGCGGCGTTATTTTCACCCGCCTTGATGACCCGGCCTTCAACGCGCCCTCCAACTGATCAAGCCGGCAGGTTCGGCACCACGCGGCGGGAAGGAAAGAGCTCGCGGGCTATGGTCATGCCGATGAGCGAGAGCGGCAGGGCGAGCATTGCACCTGCGGCACCCCACATCCATGTCCAGAAANTAATGGCGACGAAANCCAGGAACGGATTGATTTCCATGTTCTTTCCCACCACAGCCGGGAACGCCAGATTTTCCATCAGCAGGTGAATGGTGAAGAAGACGAGCGAGGGCAAAAGCGCAAACAGCATGCTGTCATGCGTCAGAATGCCTGCGATTGCCAGCGATAGCGTCATGGCGGTGATGCCCAGGAAAGGCACGAAGCTGGACAGGAATGCGAACAATCCCCACAAAAACGGCATGGCGAGGCCGCCCGCATAGGCGATGATGACCATGATGACGCCCAGCCCGGCATACATCAGCGAGGCGGTTGCAAANTAGGAACTCAGCACATGTTCGATGGAGGCGATGGTGCGGATGGTGCGCAGACGCTGGTGTCTTTGTGGAAAGGCCATGATCATGGCTTTGCGCAGTCTGATGCGGCTGTAGAGGAACAGAAGCAAAGCGGCGAAGAAGATCAGGCCCTGAATGATGGCGGGGGTCAGGTTCGATCCGATGACCGAAATGATGTCACCGCTTCGCGATATGACGGATTCCAGCGAGATCGAACTCAAGCTGAAGGTCGCCGCCGAAAAATTCAGCCATCGCAGGCTTTGCAAATAGGGCACGAAGCGATCAATGGCTTTTTCGACAATGCCCGGACCTTCCGATGCCAAAGTGGACAGCGGATCGATCAAGGAGTTGATCACGAGGAACAGCACGAAAGCAACCGCTGACGACAAAATGACCGCCACCGCAAATCCGGGAATGCCGTAGGAGTTGAGCTTGCTCGCGGCAACACCGAGGATCATGCCCACAACGATGGCCATCACAACCGGGATCAGAATGATCGACAGTGAGTGTATGACGCCCATCAATATGATAAAGAAGATGCCGACGATGGACCACGCCACCGCCACATCCAGCGCTTCACGCCCCAGCGGTTGCTGGCTTCTTTCGTCGTCCTGTGCTGAGCCGAGCGCCCCACGCATGATCACGTCGGCCGTTATGGTTCCAGCACTGTGTTTNCGGTTCGTCACCGCTTGTTCATTCATCCAGCAGTCCCCCATTAGACCACATAACGCTCGATAGATATCGCGGTTCCAAGGGGCGAAAGATTTACGTGTGTAGAACGTTCGCCGTGCAACCTCACGCCGACAGCTTCAGGCCAATTCCCCAGGGGTCTTTCAGCACGACGCCGTCGCTCTGCCGTTCGGTGTTGATTTCCATTTNGTCGATCGCAGCCAAAGCCTTGTCGAATTCGGCGCGCTCATTGAACTTGAGCGAGTAGCCGGAAAGTCCCGTCATATTCTCGGTCCGGGCCTGCGCGCCACGGCTGTTCCATATGTTGGCCGCGACATGGTGGTGGTAAGCACCGGAGCCGAAGAAGCTGGCACCGGGGTACCGCGCCATGATCTTCAGTCCCAGCACGTCCTGATAAAATGCATCGGCCTTTGGAATGTCGCCCACCTGCAAATGGATGTGGCCAATGGCTGTGCCGTCCGCAGCCTTTGCAAAGGTTGCCTTCGGGGCGCTGTCGTAAAGCGCCTGCAGGTCCAGTCGTTCGGTGGCCATGGCAACGGTGCCATCTGGCTGGTAGGCCCATTCTTCCGGCAATCGGTCGCGGTAGACCTCGATACCGTTGTTCTCAGGATCGGCCAGATAGATCGCTTCGCTGACCAGATGGTCGGAAGCGCCCTGAAGCTGCACATTGTTGTGCGCCACATGTGTCAGCCACAAGGCCAGGTCGCTGCGGCTCGGCATCAGGAAAGCGGTGTGGAAAAGACCAGCCGCGCCGCTGGGCGCTCGCGCTGCGTTCTGCGATGTCGTCAGCGTCAGAAGCGGCTTACCGCTGACGCCCAACACCTGCCCATTCGGGGATTTCTCGATCACCGAGAGACCGATGATCTTCTGGTAGAAATCGGATACCCGGTCCAGATCCCGCACGACGAGATGGGCCTGGCCAACATAGGCGGGCCTTGTCAGCGCAAACTGCTTGTCATCACTCATTCGCTCTACTCCGATTTCCGTGCCACATGCGGCTATTGAAANCCAATATGCGCGCGATCCATCGTTCAGAAAAGATGCTGGTTAGGCGATTCACTGTGCAATATTTGTTGACAATAAAGTGGTTGCAGCTTGATGCGGATCAATTCCCTCCGGGCGCACTTCGTGCAAATATAGCCGCATCGAAAGCAAGAGTAGGATGTGGGAGAGACTGATGTATAGCAAANTCCTCGTTCCGGTCGATCTGAGTGCCATTCACAAATCCGAAACGATACTGAAGAAAGCCGAGGCGCTTCTGGATGAAGGCGGCCAGATCGTGCTGCTGAACGTTGTCGAGGATTTGCCGGGTTATCTCGCCATCGACATGCCGGCAGACCTGATCAAAANTGCGATAGACGACGCACGGCAAAAGCTGGCCGCGTTGCAGCAGACATCGGCGCGTATTGCTTCCGCTGAAATTCGCAGCGGTGCGCCCGCCCGTGAAATTCTGGCTGCGGCGGAAGACCTGGGCGTCGACCTTATTATCATCGCCTCGCACACACCTGATATCACCAACTATTTCATCGGTGCCACAGCCGACAGGGTGGTGCGCCACGCCAAGTGCTCGGTTCTGGTGGATCGTTAGTGGTCGTCTGACGATAGGTTGAAGCACGTTCGACTTTTGCAACACAGGCGAACGCAAAGTGATCATCTTTGTCGCCGCTGGTCTTGTTCCCGTCTCATATTGCCTGCATGATCTGCGAACTATTACGCGGGAACAGATTATGAGCGAGCTTTGGCGCTTCGGACGCCGGTATGACCTTCATGAAATCGTGGCAGACGGCATCGTGCATGGTGTCGGAATCGTCTTCGCGCTGATTGGCGCGACGGCCCTTATCTTTTACGTCACGCTCTGGGATAGCATCAGCGCTATCGCTGCCGTCTGGATCTATGCGCTCGGGCTCGTCCTGTGCCTCTCCATCTCCTTTACCTATAACATCTGGCCGCATTCCAATGTGAANTGGTACCTGCGCAGGCTGGATCACTCGGGCATCTTCATTCTCATTGCCGCAACCTACACGCCTATCCTGCAGCGAGGCATCGAAGATCCTCTGATCGCCGTAACACTCGCGGGCATATGGCTGGCGGCACTGTCCGGCATCATGCTGAAATGTTTTTTCCCGGGCCGGTTCGATCGTCTGACGATCCTGCTTTATCTCTGCATGGGCTGGAGCGGCGTCATGGTGGCAGATCGCCTGTCGTATCACCTGCCACCCCTCAGCCTGTGGCTGATCGTCATCGGCGGCATCATTTATTCCATGGGCGTCATCTTCCATGTATGGGAACGTCTTCGGTTCCAGAATGCCATCTGGCATGGCTTCGTCGTGGTTGCCGCTGCCGTGCATTATACCGCGGTCATGACCAGTTTCAGCATGGCGCCCGTCACCGCGTAAAATCGCTGCACAGTTTNGCGACATGCTTTATGGTTGCCGGACATTGATTTGCAGCGGACATAAAGCATGACAATCGAACTACGCGACGCCACCGCCGAAGACCTTCCCGGCATCATGGACATCTATAACGATGCGGTCTTGAACACGACCGCGATCTGGAACGATATTCTGGTCGATATCGAAAACCGCAAGGAGTGGTTCAAGCTCCGCAAGGATCGCGGTTTCCCTGTCATCGTTGCCGTCAAGGACGGAGCCGTTGCCGGTTATGCATCTTATGGCGATTGGCGCGCCTTCGATGGCTACCGCCACACCCGCGAACATTCCATCTACGTCCAGAAAGATGCACGCGGCTCAGGCATCGGCAAGCTGTTGATGCAGGCGCTGATCGACCACGCCGCCAACAATGACGTTCACGTCCTCATCGGTGCCATCGAAGCAGAAAATACAGCGTCTATCCGTCTTCACGAAGCGCTCGGCTTTCGTGTCGTGGGCCGCTTTTCCGAGGTTGGCACCAAGTTCGGTCGCTGGCTGGACCTGACCTGCATGGAACTCAAGCTTCCCGTGGCATGACGGTTTNCGCGCCGAAACGTTCGCGGTACGCAGCGGGCGTCGTGGAAANCTGCTGCCGAAAATGGTGCCGCAGATTGGCGGCACTGCCGAGACCGCTTGTTTCGGCGATGGCTTCCATGCCCAGCTTCGATGTTTCCAACAAATCCTTTGCCTTGGATAGGCGTTGCAGCAGCAGCCATTTGGCGGGCGTCGTGCCGGTTGCGGCCTCGAACCGGCGCAGAAAGGTGCGGCTGCTCATACCCGCCATGTTTGCCAGCCGCGCCACGGTATAGTCTTCCGTCAGTGTCGCCTGCATCCTGTCCAGCACGGGGCCAAGCCGCGCCTTTTCATGCGCTTCGGGAACCGCCTTGTTGATGAACTGTGCCTGCCCGCCATCGCGGTGCGGCGGCACCACCAGTCGGCGCGCCACCATATTGGCGGCTTTCGCGCCAAAATCCCGGCGGATCAGGTGCAGGCAAAGGTCGATGCCCGCTGCGCTTCCGGCAGACGTCAATACCGTGTCGCTATCAACATACAGCACGTCCGGCAGCACCTCGATCTCGCCGAACCGAGCCTTCAGGGCATCGGTGTAGCGCCAGTGGGTGGTGGCTTGTCGACCATTGAGAAGTCCCGACGCCGCCAGCACGAAGACCCNTGAGCATATGGACAAAAGCCGTGCGCCGTTCTCATGGGCTTGGCGCAAGGCGGCGCATAAATCTTCTGGCACCGGTGCATCGATGCCGCGCCAGCCCGGCACGATGATCGTTCCAGCCTGCGCGATCAGGTCGAGCCCACCATCGGCAGTAAAGCGCACGCCGCCGGTTGCTCGCATCTCGCCTTCATCGACAGCGGCCACTGCGAAGCGATACCAGTCCTCACCCATCTCCGGCCGCGCCAGCCCGAAAACTTCAACGGCCACGCCAAATTCGAATGTGCAAAGGCCGTCATAGGCGAGCGCGACGACGAGGCGGTTGGGTGAGGGCGGTGTGTCGTGTTTTGGCATGATCTTTACGATATATGGCAATCGTGCCATCTGCCAGTTTTTTNCCTGCGGGCGTAAGATCCTTTCAACAGAGGTAAAGGAGACGCCCCATGAGCTACGTCACAGACATTCCCGCCGCACCGTCACAGACCGCCATTGACCATTTTTCACAGCGGCTTTCGCTTGAAACGGATTGTGCAGATGTTTCCGCATCTTTGAGAAACGGAGATCAGGATTTCGTTCTCCTGCACGTCGTCGGTTCTGCTGATATGTTTGCCTCCAGGCACATTCCCGGTGCCACTCACTTGCGGCATGTGGACATGACGCGCGAACGCATGGCGCAGTGGCCGCATGACACCCTGTTCGTGGTCTATTGCGCTGGCCCCCATTGCAACGGCGCCGACCGTGCCGCGCTGAACCTCGCCCGCTTGGGCCGCCCTGTCAAANTCATGATCGGCGGGATCACCGGGTGGGAGGATGAAGGATTCGAATTTGCGTCCAGTCAGGCGGCGTGAGCAAAGAACGGGCGAGGAACGGCGCAACGCCGCTCCTCGCATGTCAAGCGGCCGAAGCAGCACTTTGCTGCCGTTGCAGCGGACCGATGGCCGCCAGCAATTCCGCATCCTCGCCAATCCCAGCATTCGGTGTCGTCAGCAGCGTATCACCGTAGAAGATGGAGTTCGCGCCAGCCATCAGACACAGGATTTGTGCCTCGCGGTTCAGGCTAGAGCGACCTGCGGACAGGCGCACAGTGGAGTGCGGCATGACGATGCGAGCAGTTGCCACCATGCGGACCAGTTCTAGCGGATCGATGCGGGGGCGCTTGGCCAGCGGTGTGCCTTCCACCGGTACCAGCGCATTGATCGGCACACTCTCGGGGTGCGGTGCAAAGCCCGCCAGCACCTGAAGCATGGCCGCGCGGTCTTCAACGCTTTCACCCATGCCGATAATGCCGCCGCAGCAAAGCTCGATGCCCGCCGCCCGCACGGTAGAAAGTGTTTCCAGCCGGTCGTGATAAGTACGGGTGGTAATGATACGGCTGTAAAATTCCGGGCTGGTATCGAGATTGTGGTTATAAGCGGTCAATCCGGCCTTCGCCAGACGTTCCGCCTGGTGCGGTTTGAGCATTCCCAAGGTAACGCAGGCCTCCATGCCAAGGCCGCGCACGCCTGCCACCATCTCTATGACGGCATCGAATTCCTTGCCATCCCGCACCTGTCGCCATGCCGCCCCCATGCAGAAACGCTCGGCACCCGCCGCCTTGGCGGTGGCGGCCATGGCGATCACCGTCTTGGGCTCCATAAGCATGTCGCGAGTGAGGTCCACTTCCCGGTGATGCGCCGATTGCGGGCAATAGGCGCAATTTTCAGGACAGCCACCGGTCTTGATGGATAGCAGGCTTGCCTTTNGCACATGGTTGGGGTCGTGGAACTGTCGGTGCACCGCATTGGCGCGCCCGACCAGTTCCAGCAGCGGCAATTCGTATATTGCCGCAATCTCACCAATGCTCCAGTCGTGGCGGATGATGCCGTCCTGCGCCGTCATGTGTTGCTGTCCACGCGTTCGTGTTTGCTCAGCATGAGAGAACCGAGTGCAACGATGCCGATCTTGACGAGATCGCCCATGAGGAAGGGAAGCACGCCCGCGGCGAGCAGCTTGTCTGCGGGTACATAGAGCGCAAGCCAGGCAATCCCAAGCGCATAGACAACACCGAGACCTGCGAGCATTGCGCCGAAGCGGCCGATGACGCCTTTGCCAGCCGCCAGCCATCCCGTCAGTCCGCAGGCAACGAGATATCCCGCGAGATAACCGCCGGTCGGCCCCATCATATAGGCAATGCCGATGCCCCGTTCCGGCGTGCCTGAAAAANCCGGGAGCCCTGCTGCACCCGCAGCCAGATATCCAACGAAAATGGCGGTGGCCATGCGCGGCCCCAGCACGACCGCAAATCCCAAGGCGGCCATGCTGTGCAGCGTCATCGGAACGGGCCAGAATGGTATCTGAACTTTTGCCGCAAGCGTCATCAAGGCTACGCCTGTTATGACCGTCAAAAATGTCCGGGAGAGTGCGATGCTTTNAGAGGCATCCTGCTTCGAGGCTGAAAAACTCATCTGCGATCCTTAAATTATAGATAATTTGGCGATACAATAAGCTTATGAAANTGGATGATGATGAGTCAAGGCGATAAAATTCATTGATAAACGAATTTTATCTATAAAANTTGAAANCAGAATAGCTTTGTAGATTGTGGGAGTGCTACTCAGACCTGTAAAGACGTGCGGTCACAATAAAAANGGCCACGCCACCCGGTGGGCGGCGTGGCCTGTTATGCAGATACAAGCAAACTCAATCCTGTGGTTCGAACACCATCGAGTGGCCGTTGATGCAGTAACGCAAACCGGTTGGCGGTGGGCCGTCCGGGAAGACGTGGCCCAGATGTCCATCACAGGTGGCGCAGCGAATTTCCGTACGAACCATGCCGTGAGCCGTGTCGCGCAGTTCGATGACCGCATCCGGTTTGACCGGTTCGAAATAGCTCGGCCAGCCACAACCGGCATCGAATTTCGTGTCGGAGATGAACAGAGGCTCATCGCAGGCGGCGCAACGGTACAAGCCCTTTTCAGTGCTGTTCCAGTAGGGGCCGGTAAACGGGCGTTCCGTGCCGTGTTCGCGCAGAATACGGTATTGATCCGCCGTCAGCTCCTCGCGCCATTGCGCATCGGACTTGGTGATTTTGGGTGATTTGAGATCGCTCATGACGAGATCCTTTCGTTTGTCCCCAAGATAGTGCTTCGACCGCACGGTTAAAAGAGGATGCCGCTTTAGCGGGGGATAAAGACGTTGTGACCTCGGATGCAATCGAAAAGAGTTGAGGCGCATGTCTCCATGCCCTAATTGAGAGATAACAAAACGAGGCCGTAAAAATCGGCAGGGCTGGGAGACAAAATGATAGGAAATGTCACGCTGCTGACATTCATAGTGCTGTTTTTGCCCTTTGTAGCAGCTTTGTGCGCGCCCTTGGCGGTCGGCAGGCTGGGCCATAACGCCGCCTGGTTGCTTGCGCTTGCGCCCGCATTGGCCTTCGTCCACTTCCTTGGCTTCATTCCCGAAATCGCAGCGGGCGAGATCGTCACCGGTGGTTATGCCTGGGTGCCCAGCTTCAATCTCAGCTTTTCGTGGTTCATCGATGGCCTGTCGCTGACCTTTGCACTTCTCATCACCGGCATCGGCACGCTGATCGTCCTTTATGCGGGCGGTTACATGAAAGGCCATCCGCAGCAGGGCCGTTTTCTGGCTTTTCTACTGCTGTTCATGGGTGCGATGCTGGGCGTCGTGGTGTCGGACAGCCTCATGATGCTGTTTGTCTATTGGGAGCTTACCTCGATCACCTCCTTCCTGCTGATTGGCTTTGACCACAGGAAAGAGGCCGCCCGCCGCGCCGCCTTGCAAGCACTGGTGGTCACGGGCGGTGGCGGTCTGGCACTGTTGGCAGGCATCATCTTCATCTGGAACATCAGCGGCACCACGCAGCTTTCCATGCTCGTTCACGGCGATGACGTGCTGCGCCAGAGCCCGTTTTACTTCGCCACTCTGCTTCTGGTTCTAGGGGCAGCCTTTACCAAATCGGCGCAGTTTCCGTTTCACTTCTGGCTGCCCAACGCCATGGAAGCGCCGACGCCGGTGTCGGCCTATCTCCACTCCGCAACCATGGTGAAGGCGGGTGTCTATCTGTTGATGCGGCTCAACCCTGTCATGGGCGACACGGCGGCATGGGAAATCCTGCTGCCCTTCTTCGGCGGGCTGACCATGCTGACTGGCGCGTTTCTCGCCATTCGCCAGACCGATCTGAAACTGATGCTGGCCTATACCACGGTCTCGTCGCTTGGCCTGCTGGTCATGCTAACGGGCTTTGGCACGGAGCATGCCATCGAGGCGGCGGTGCTGTATCTCGTGGCGCATTCGCTGTTCAAGGGTGCGCTGTTCATGGTCGCGGGCATCATTGATCACGAGGCGGGAACGCGGGATGTGACGAAGCTCGGCGGTCTGCGCAAGGCCATGCCTGTCACTTTCGCGGTGGCGATGGCTGCTGCGCTGTCCATGGCAGGCCTGCCACCCTTCCTCGGCTTTCTGGCGAAGGAAGAAATCTATTATGCGCTCGCCCACGCCAATCCCCGTGCCATTCTCTTCACCGGCATCGCCATAACAGGCAACGCCCTGATGCTGGCAATTGCGTTTGCAGTAGCGCTGAAACCCTTCATCGGAAAGCAGGTGAAGACACCGAAACACGCCCACGAAGGCCCGGTCCTGCTTTGGCTCGGCCCCGCCGTTCTGGCGTTTGGCGGTCTGCTTGCAGCGCTGTTTTCTGACGCATTTCATGCCCGCATCTCGACACCCATGGCTACCGCAATTGCCGGAGAGGGCCGCCTCGTTGACATGTCGCTTGTGCCCCATATCGGCATGCCCTTGGTGCTGTCACTCTTTACCGTGGCGCTCGGCGTATTGGTCTATACGAATCTGTGCAAGGCGCGCCAATTCATGACCCGCATGCTGGATGCTGCCGGACCGGGNCCGGACAGGGCGTTCGATGGTATCATCTCAACGCTGGTGAAACTGTCGTTTCACATAACCCGCATGATCCAACCGGGCAGGTTGNAATTTTATGTAACAGTCACCTTCGCCATTATCGCGCTGGTGCTGCTGGTGCCGCTCTTTGCCTATGGCGAGTTGCCCGCCTTGCCGCTCTGGCCAGCGGATATGCAACTGCATGAACTCACCTTCATCATCATCGCCATTATCGGGCTCGTCGCGGTGCTGACGGCGGCAAGCCGTCTGACCGCCATCGTCGCACTTGGCATTCAGGGTTTTGCGGTCGCGATGCTGTTCCTGCTGTTCGGAGCGCCTGATCTGTCGTTCACGCAGTTCATGGTCGAAACGCTGTCGGTGGTCATTCTCACGCTGGTCATGACGCGGTTGCGCCTTTCGCCGTCTGATCACCGCAAGCGAGGTCAGAAACTGCTGGATGGCACCATTGCACTGTCCTGCGGTACGGGCTTTGCGCTGATGCTGCTGAAATCCACCGAACAATCCTTCGATACCAACCTCACGCAGTTCTTCAGCGCCTATTCCAAGCTCATCGCCCATGGAAACAACGTGGTCAACGTCATCATCGTGGATTTCCGTGGCACCGATACGCTGGGCGAAATCGCCGTTGTCATGATCACGGGCCTTGCCATTCTGGCGCTCATCCGCGTCCGCAGCGGCTCGAAACCAAAGGATGAGGGCAGGGCATGAATACGCTGATCTTCCGCACCGTCGCACCTGTCATCGTCAGCCTCATGGTGCTGTTTNCAATCTTCATTCTGCTGCGCGGACACAATGAGCCCGGCGGCGGTTTCATCGGCGGGTTGATTGCGGTTTCGGCACTGGCAATCTTTGCCGTGGCTTACGGCGTTGCCGCGGTGCGCCGCGCCATTGTCTTCCATCCGCTGTCCATCGCAGGCTTCGGCCTTCTGCTCGCCACGCTGTCAGGCATGGCCTCAGTGTTTACAGGCGTGCCATTCATGACAGGTCTGTGGGTCACTCCAAGCCTGGCGGGTTTCGAGGTGCCGCTGGCAACAGTGATGTCCTTCGATATCGGCGTCTATCTCGTCGTGGTCGGCGGCTTCTCGTCTATTGCTCTGGCACTGGAAGAAAGGGACGATAACTGATGGAAGCCGTGTTTTCCGTTCTCGTCGGCGTGTTCTTTTCCGTGGCGATCTATCTCATGCTGTCGCGCCACAGCGTGCGCGTGCTGCTCGGCGTCGCCATTCTTGGCAATGCCGTTAATCTGCTGCTGTTTGCGGCAGGCAGGCTGACACGCGCAGTGCCGCCCATCATCAGTGCTAACGAGGATGTGCTGGCACCGAGCGCCGCCAACCCGTTGCCTCAAGCGCTCATTCTAACGGCCATCGTCATCTCCTTCTGCTTTTTCTGCTTTCTGCTGGTGCTGGTGTGGCGGGCATTTCGAGAGCTGAAAACAGACGACACCAACGAAATGCGCGCCGCAGAACCGCAGCGCGAGCCGCTTCCGCCGCTTGGATATTGAGAAACGGATAAGACACATATGGCCGCTTCCGCTTCTCCCACACTCGATCTTTCCGCTGCGCTCGTCATGCAGCCGACGGCGTTTGCCGACTGGTTGATCGTGTTGCCCGTGGCGCTCTGCATCAGCGTCGGCGCGGTCCTGGTAATGGTCAGGCACTCCACCCGCCTTCACGCGGCAATCGCCATCCTCGGACTGTTCCTGTTGGTTGTCATAGACGCGGTCCTGTTGTGGAAGGTGGCGATCCATGGCCCCTTCACCATGGTCATGGGCCGTTGGTTACCACCCTTCGGCATCGCTTTCACGGCGGATTTGACCGGCGCGGCTTTGGCGCTGGCAGGCGCCATCGCGGCCCTTGCCTGTGCCATCTATGCTATCAGCGATATCGATGACGTCGGTCAGCGCTACGGCTTCTACCCGTTTCTGATGCTGCTGATGGCAGGTGTGAGCGGCGCGTTTCTGACCGGCGATATCTTCAATCTCTACGTCTGGTTCGAAGTGTTGCTGATTTCGTCCTTCGGCCTCATCGTTCTGGGCTCGACGAAAGAGCAGATCGATGGCGCGTTGAAATATGCCGTTCTCAATCTCATCGGCACCACGCTGTTTCTCATCACCGTCGGTTATCTCTATGCCATCTTCAGCACCCTCAACATGGCCGATATCAGCAGGCGCGTGACAACGGTGGATAGTGAAGCGCCGCTGATGACGCTGGCTGCCCTCTTCACGCTGGCATTTGCCATGAAGGCAGCGGCGTTTCCGGTTAATTTCTGGCTGCCTGCTTCTTATCATACGCCTAAAATCGTCGTGTCCGCTCTGTTCGGTGGTCTCTTGACGAAGGTCGGAATCTACGCGCTGCTGCGCGTCATGATCATGTTGTTTCCGGTGCAGCGTGAAGAACTGAGCTTTGTCATCGCCATCGTGGCGGCACTCACCATGATCCTCGGTGCCATGGGCGCGTTGGCGCAGAACGACATCAGGCGTATGCTGGGCTATGTCGTCATTTCCGGCATCGGCACCCTGCTGGCAGGTGTCGCCATCGGCTCACCATCNGCCATCGGGGGCGTCGTCTTCTATGCGCTGAATTCCGTGGTGGTCATGACGGCGCTCTACCTTGTCATCGGTCACGCCGCGCGCCTCGGCGGGGCATGGACATTGTCCGACCTCAGTGGCCTATACGCCAGGGCACCGTGGTTTTCAGGGCTGGCTCTCGCGTTGTTTTTCGCAGGCTCCGGCCTGCCGCCATTTTCCGGCTTCTGGCCAAAGGCCATGCTGACGAAATCCGCCATCGACATCGGCGCCTGGTGGCTGGCGGCCTCGATCCTCATTTCCGGCTTCCTCTGCACCATCGCTTTCGCCCGCATCTTTCTGCTGTGCTTCTGGCGTCCATCGCCTGCGGGCATGAAGGCCGTGGTAGCTGATACCAATCCGCCAAGCTTCGCGCCGGTGGTGGCGCTGACACTTGTTATCATCGGGGTTGGGCTGTTTCCCGAACAGATCATGAAGCTCAGCCAGCAGGCGGCGGATGGCCTGTCCGATCCATCAGCCTATATCCGTTCCGTCTTCCCAGAAGGGACTGCCAGATGAGCCGATATCCTCTTGGTGCGCTGTTCGTCGTCGTTTGGCTCGCTATTTCCGGCAGTTTTACCATCCCNAATATGCTGCTGGGGGTGCTGGTCGCCGCCCTGTCGCTCGCCCTTGTCCGCGGCCAGTTGAAAGACACCCAAACCTATTGGAGACGCGTTCCCGCCATTCTGGCTCTAGCCTTGCTGTTCTTCAAGGAGCTTGCGCTGTCGGCATGGACGGTGGCCTTGCTGGTCATCAAGCCGAAGATCATGCTCAAGCCCGGAATATTCGCCTATCCCCTGAGGCTCACCAGCGATTTCGAGATCACCCTGTTGGCCAACCTCATCACGCTGACACCCGGCACACTCTCCGTAGATGTCTCCGAAGATCGTGCCATTCTCTACGTCCACGCCCTGGATTGTAGCGATATTGCCGCCACCAAGCGGTCGATCGCCCAAGGTTTCGAGAGGAAGATCATGGAGGCGTTTCGCAAATGACACCGGAATCACTGGTCTCGATGGCGACCATCGCCGCCTCCCTTATTCTTTCCGTGGCCTTCCTGTTGACTGTGTACCGCGTCATCATTGGCCCAACGCTACCGGACAGGGTTATCGCGCTGGATATGCTCGTCGGCATCGCCACGGGCTTTATCGCCGTCATCGCTATCCGCACCGGCTTTGATCTCTATGTCGATATTGCTCTGTCCCTGTGCCTCGTCGGCTTTCTTGCAACGGTTGCATTTGCGCGGTTCGTGCTTTCGCGCAAGGCAACGCCAGGGACATACGGCGCAGGTGGACTTGATGGCACCGAGGGGTTGCCGGCAACTGCCAAGTCCCGACGGAAAAAGTCCGCCAAGACGACAGGCAGGAGACAGAGAAANTGAGTTGGTTCGTTGCTTTACCCGTTGTCGTTTTATTGCTCGGCGGATCGTTGTTCTCATTGGCTGCGGCCGTGGGAATAAACCGCTTTCCCGACCTTTATACTCGCATGCATGCTGCGTCGAAGGCTGGAACTGTTGGTTCGGGTCTTCTTCTTCTCGCGGTCGGTATCAATTCACTTGAAGTTTCTATTCTGGCGCGCTCTCTGGCTGCATTCTGTTTTGTTGTGTTGACTGCCCCAGTATCCGCACATTTGCTTGCCAAAGCTGCTTACCAGATGGGATATCGCTTATCAGCAACGACGGATATCGATGAGTTTAAAGCAGACCGTAAGTTGAATTGACATGTTGCTCTGCGGTTAACTTCGTTGCCGTTCAGACATACATCCTTATTTTGTTACCTGTGATTTCTTATAGATAGAATATCCATTTCTTGCTCTGAAATAGTAATAATAATAATTGGACTTTTTTNGGTTTGGTGCTATCCACAACAGGTAAAGAAGCTAACGTTGATTTGCGTTCTGCGTGATTGATAATCCGGTCGACCATTTTACTGATGGCTAAACTATCTCTTTCGGAGAGTGTCTGGATATCTTTTCCGTTTGACGCAGTTGCTGCAAGAAGTCTCGGCTCTCTCTGTGTAGATCGCAGAAGTAGCTTTGCTTTTAGCGAATGCAGATCAGTGGGCTTGGGGTTAACTTCAGTTTACTGGCAGGCGGCCCGCGCCGATGCCAGGGAAGACATGATTAGGAGACACTTATATGACTGAAACTACATACGGCGGCGCTCAGGATCTGCTGGTCGAGCTGACTGCGGATATCGTTGCTGCCTATGTTAGCCACCACGTCGTTCCGGTCACGGAGCTTCCCGGCCTTATTTCGGATGTTCATACAGCGCTCAGCGGCACCTCCACGCCCGTCGTGCCCGCCGTGAATGTTGAAAAGCAGAAGCCTGCGGTGTCTGTCCGTAAATCGGTTCAGGATGACCAGATCATCTGCCTGGAATGCGGCGGCTCTTTCAAGTCGCTCAAGCGTCACCTTACGACGCATCACAGCATCACACCGGAAGAGTATCGCGAGAAGTGGGACCTGCCGGTGGATTACCCGATGGTCGCCCCCGCCTATGCAGAAGCGCGTTCGCGCCTCGCAAAGGAAATGGGCCTTGGCCAGCGCCGCAAAGCTGCACGCTGAATTCGCCTCATTGGTAAATGTCAAAAGCCGGTCCCTGTGACCGGCTTTTTTNATGGCTACCCGGAGAGTTATATTCGCCCCTCCCGGATTTTAGGAAGTTAGTCCAGTATTCATCCGTATATTTTTACATCTCTGGCTGGATTGCGTACGACTTCATCGTGATATATGAATTAATTCCTATTTNATGAGGAGTGATGTTCATGCCCGTGAGTCTCCAGCCATCAGGACCGATATCGACCGTCGGTCATCGTTTTTTCGCCTGCCACGCCGTTCCGTCATCATCAGTACCCGCGTCGCATCGTATGGCGTGCCAGCAGGTGCGCCAGATAACCTGCACGGTCTTCGCGGACATCGTCGATCGTGAGATGGTCCGCCGCGACCGGCGCCATGCCATGTCCCACATCCGCCAGATCGCGCTCTATGTCAGCCATGTCGCTTTGTCCCTGCCTTTGTGGGAGGTGGCAATCTGCTTCGGTCGGGATCGTTCCACTGCCAGCATCACCTGCCAGCGGGTGGAAGACCGCCGTGATGATCCCGGTTTCGACGCTTTCGTCACAGCCGTCGAGCAGGCGGTACAGCCCGTTCTCGAAACACTTCAGGCAGGTGCAGAATGACAGAGAATGGAGAACGCGGGCTCGTGCGCCTGCTGCGTTTCATCGGGAACGGACNTGCGCAGGTCAGGGATGTCGGCGATGACTTCGAAATCACCATTGAGGGCGCAGCAGCATCTCGGAAAGTCGGAAAAATCGCAATGAAACAAGCGATTTCTACCGGTTTATTGCGGAAGGAAGGGAACACGCTTTACGTTCAGGACACCGCAAGAGCCTTCATCAAACGCGCGATGGTCAAGGAACGGGACGAAATCTTTCAGGAACAGCATCGCCTGTGCGAAGTCGTCTCCGTGGAAATTGAAGGTGAGCGTTACAATGCAAAGCGCAACGAATTGTCATCACCAATGCTTGCACTTTCACGATTGAAAGACCGCGATGGCCAAGGCTTCTTTNCCGCCGATGCGCTTGAGGCAGGTGAACGGCTGGCCAGCGACTTCCACCGCGGCCACCTCAGCCCCCGCATCACCGCATCCTGGGAGCCGCGTCTTGCGAAGCGAGGCAAGGGGCAGTCGAATGGCGCGCAGGACATAAGCGATACCGCGATGTCCGCCCGCATGCGGTTTTCCACGGCAGCAGAGGCGATGGGCCCGGAACTGGCAGGTGTCGCCATCGACGTCTGCTGTTTCGAAAAGGGTCTGGAACTGGTGGAGCGCGAACGTCAATGGCCTGTCCGCTCGGCCAAACTCATGCTGCGCACCGCACTTCTGGCTCTGGCCAGACACTACTCACCACCGCCACCCACCACCCGCAAACGCGAAACGCATCATTGGGGCGCGGAGGGATATCGGCCGGTGGTGTAGCCGCCGTCTGTAACATATCAAGCAGCCAGCACTTGTGCTTCGGCCCTGATACGGTTGACCATGGAGCGAAGGCCGTTGGCGCGTTGGGAGGACAGGTGTTCGACGAGACCGATCTTGCTGAACACGTCGATGGCATCGAGGGCGGCGATGTCGGAGGCTTTTTNGCCGGAATAGACGGCCAGCACGATGGCGACGAGGCCGCGCACGATGTGGGCGTCGGAATCGCCTTCGAAGGTCAGAACAGGATCACTGTCGTTATCGCTATGGCTGACAACCCAGACCTGGCTCGCGCAGCCCTGCACCTTGTTTNCAGCGATCTTCTTTTCGGCGGCCAAATCCGGCAGCTCTTTGCCGAGTTCGATCACATAGCGATAGCGATCCTCCCAGTCATCAAGAAAGGCAAAGTCGTCCATGATCTTGTCGAGAGAGGCCATTTATCCGTTATCCGTTCGTTTCAGGCTGCATGCTTGCTTCCTCATTCCTATGACAGGCACAGGATGAGGTGAGTGAGACCTACCGTCGCTTTAACCTCGATATAGGCCAAACCATCCCCGAATTGAACCGCCATGCTGACGAAAAAANGCCCTGCGACGAACGTTGTTCATGCAGGGCTTTGAGAGTCGGGCAGTCAGGCGGCTCAGTGATGAGCCGCAAGTTGTGAAAAAAGGAAATCTTCAGAGCGCGGGGCGGCGCTGTGGCAGGGGGACGTAGGGCTGGGATTTGATGGTGCCGGTCTTGATGTCATCGCTCTCCTGCGCAACATCCACAGTGGCTGCGGGGATGGTAACGGCGGGTGCTGCGGCATCCGCAAGCTTTGCAGGCTCTTCGCTGCCAGCCAGTTGCGCGTCTATCAGTTGATAGGCAACCTTTGCGCCTTCACGGGCTCTTTCACCCAGGGCATGAAATGTTTCCGCGCCCTTGACGCAGACATCCGGTTTTNCCACGCAGATGGCACTGACGTAACGATAGGCTTCGCTGGCTGCCGAAACGGCGCCGGCGACGTTCATCTGCGATGTCTGCGAATTGCTGTCGCTCGAACTACCGAAGTAGGACAGCGCCACCAGAACCAGCGAAAAGAAGATCGATGACTTGATCAAAAACCACATTGTGAAACTACCCTGTTTAACCGTCGCCCTTTTCGGGTCATCCGTGTTTGCCCTGTTCTCCGGGCTTGGCATCACCCTATCCCCAACAGACCAACAGCGATTTGCAAAAACCGGCAGAATTTAATTCAAATTGTAGCTATTTGTTCCGTCGCAGGATCGAAGATCGTATTTCGTTAGAGTTTTAACTGTTGATGTTAAGCATAATTGCGGCGGTCCCCAACAAATGCAGGGGATAGCGCCGGTGCAGACTGCCACAAAGATTAACGCAAACAGAAAAATATAACAAAATCCTTTGCTTACCCGTCATTAACCATGAAATGCAAAGTCTGGCCCAAATGCTTCGAAATGAGACTCTGAAGGGTTTTAACGGCCTTTGGCGTCATCGCTTTTAGCCTTTCCTTAAGCCGGTGGCTCCTATTGTCAGGCATGGTTAAGGGCTGTCCGGCCCATATGGATTCGGTGTTCAAGTATTGCGTAATATAACGGAAAAAGCGGTTGCGTTGATCGATCATGCCACGAGCATGTGGCTGTCGCGCATGGAAGAAGACGAAAGCGCGCGAACCGCAACGGTTCAGGCCTTGCGTCGTCTCGTGGCATTCGGCCTCGCTGCATTTTTTGTCGTCCCAGCAGTTTTTNGCCTCATCGTTCCTGTCTCCGTCGCGCTGCCTCTGGGCGTTGCGACCGTTTTTGCCGTGTTTCTTGCCGCCGCCGTATCGCTCCTGGCCCTGCGCAAACCGGTAAAGTCGGAGGTCGCCGCTCCCGCGATCACACAGAATATGGTGCTGGCAACGCAGGTACCCGGCCTGCTGGTGGTGTTTGATGAGCACGGCGTCGTCAAAAGTGTGTCCGGTCGCGATCTCAAGCAATTCCCGGCGCGTTTTCAGAATTGCACTGGCCATTTCTTTGCGGAACTGGTGCATGTCTCGGATCGTATTGGGCTTATGCAGGCCTTTGATGCGCTGCGGCAGGGCGAGGACAATGCCATTGCCGATCTGCGCTTTGAAAACGGCACTGCGGCCCGCCAGACCCAGTTCATTCATGGCCGTATGGACATCACCGCCGAGCGCGATCGCTTCGGCAGGTTGGTTGCCGTCGTCGGGCAACTGCGCGATATCACCGAAANGGAAATCCTGCGCAAGGAAGTTGCCCGCAAGGTAGCGGAAGCCGAGTCGGCAAATGATGCCAAGTCGCGCTTCCTTGCTGCCGTCAGCCATGAATTGCGCACGCCGCTGAATGCCGTTCTCGGTTTTTCGGATATTCTGGCGGGTGAGTATTTCGGCAAGCTAGAAAACGACCGCCAGCGCGAATATGTCTCGTTGATACGCCAGTCCGGCGCGCATCTTCTGTCGGTGGTCAACACCATGCTGGATATGAGCAAGCTGGAAGCGGGCCATTACGAGTTGATGATGGAGCCGTTCCGCATTTCCGATGCCATCAACACCTGCGAAGGCATGCTGGGCCTTCAGGCCAAGCAGAAGGGTCTGACCCTGACCAGCCGCATCCAGCGTGACATGGGCGAAGTCGTCGCAGATCAACGCGCCATTCAGCAGATTCTCATCAATCTTGCCGGCAATGCCATCAAGTTTACCGAATCGGGTGGTGTGGTCTCCATGGATGCAGCGCTGGAAGGCGGCATGCTGAAGCTGACCGTCAGCGATACCGGCATTGGTATCGCCGCAGACAAGATCGCGCTTCTTGGCCAGCCTTTCATGCAGGTCCAGAACGAATATACCCGCCGCTACGAGGGCACGGGCCTCGGCCTTGCTCTGGTCAAGGGACTGGTAGAGTTGCACGGTGGCACTGTCACTATTACCAGCCGCCCCGGCGAAGGCACGATGGTTACGATCCTGATGCCGGCAGATGGCTCCGGCCAGACAGGCATGGATCGGGAAGATACGAGAGAGCCGGTGGAGTTTCCACCGCGTCTCAAGCCACAGACACCTGTGNTCGAAACGACGAAGGGGGATGTTGCGGATGGCCGCGCCAAAGCGAAAATCGCCTAGGAAAACATCGGTTCGCAAGGAGCCGGGGTTCTTTTCCGTGGCCGCTCTCGCCATGGGAAACCAGCTTCTGCGTCATCCAAAACTCGTCGGCGGCTGCACCGCCTTCATGGTCGTGTTCGGCTTCGTTGCCGCCAATGCGTTGTGGTATCAGCCAGGCCATCACCCGTCGCCATTCCTGCGCACCCGGGATGAGGAAAATCCCAACGGCATTCCCGGATATCGCCTGGCCTCGGGGCTGGGAGAACACGGCAACGTCACCACCTTCCGCATAGAGCGCCAGACCGATACGCCAGTGAACGCCCCGGCTCCGGCCCAGCCTGCTATGCAGCCTGCCGCGAGTGTTGCTCCCTCTGATCCAGCCGTGCACCAACCTTCGGAACTGGTTGCCGAGATCCAGCGGGAGCTTGCCCGCCGTGGCCTTTACGAAGGCGTGGCAGATGGCATGCCCGGACCCCGCACCACGGCTGCCGTGCTGTTCTTTGAAGAAACGGTTGGCATGGAACAGACCGGCGAGCCCACGAGCCGCATTCTCTCTGCGCTGAAAATAGACAGCGCTACCACGGTTGCCGCAATTCCCAAGGCTCTGCCGAAAGACCGTCCTGCTGCGGCCAATTCCGGTGGCGTGGCGATCGATCCCGTGGCGGCTGCCATTCGCAATGCAGAGACCAATCCGCCCAAGGCGCAGCCGGTGTCGCTGACATCAGGACCATCGGCCAAGCCTGCCGAAAAGGACCTTGTAGCAAAAATTCAGCAGGGTCTCGTCAACATCGCCTATGCCTCGGTGAAGGTGGATGGTGTGCCGGGCGAACAGACGCGCACCGCCATCCGCAACTTCGAGAAGCACTACCGCCTGCCGGAAACCGGCGAACCCAATGAAGCGGTGCTGAAAAAGCTGAAATCCATCGGCGCTTTGTGATATCCACAGAGCCTTTCCAGGTTAGATTGAAGCGTTAGGGTGGAGCAGGTTTTCGTCAGGGCAACGGTGATTGGCGAAGAGCGTACTCCAAGGTACGATCGAGACAATCGCCGTTGAGCCTGACGGAAATATGCCCGCCATCACGTTTTAATCTGGCCTGGAAAGGCTCTAATATGCGTCTTAAATCCGAGATTTTCGTTTCAGCCCTCGTTCGTCGCGTGTTCTCCGCAGGCGATTTCGCTGCCATCGAGCGCAAGGGCGCGGACGCCGCTGGCGCAATTTTCATCCGTCAACGCTTGCGCAACGGCCTGGAAAACCTTTATGGCCCGGCACCGCAAAGCTTTTCCGATGACGAAGAGGTGAGGGCGGAACGCCGTTTCGAGCTGCGTCTAAGACAGGCAGATGCGGGGGAGGCGGAGGCGCTTCTGGATAAAGAGAGCCGGTTCGATAGCGATCTATGGGTGGTGGAGCTGGAGACCGAGACGGTGGAAGGGCTGTTTACTGTCGTCTCTGATTAAGAGCACGCGCCGGATAGGCCCGTTCAGACGCTCCGCCTATCGCCTCACCACCATCTGCTCCCGTTCGTCTTCCCGGACAACCGAACCCTCACGAGCCGGATCAACCGTATAGCGGTCGGCACGGCGCCAGCTTTCGATGCGGTCCTCGCACTGGCCGGGGTTCAGCGTGTCGAGCATGGTTTCGGCGCGTGTCATGTCGCCATCGCGCACCTTGAGGTGCGGATAGAAACATTCCAGCACGAAAGCGGCATCGGCGAAGTCCATGCCGAGGCCGATCATGGTGGTGGCCAGTTGCTGGCCGGAAATATCCAGCATCACCCGTTCCGACAGCCAGTGGCTTGCCGAAAGGGAATCCGAAAGCGCCATGGAGAACTGCCGCGCATTGCGTTCACGCGCAAAGCGCACCAGTAGGGCTTCCTGCACATCCGTAAGGCGGCGCGCACCCAGATTGTCGCTGACAGGACGTTGGAGCTGACGTGCCATGGTGCGGAGCTGGCGACGCAGGTCTTCCTCGCGTTCTGCAATCGTCCGCTCCATGGTGCGTGACACGTTGGCGGCATTGGCCTGCCGCTCGTCAGTCGAGTGTTTGGGCGTCTGGTGTGAATGCCGCAGACCCACCAAGGCATCGATGACGGTTGGTGAAAGGTCTTCACGACGAACGATAGCCCGCGCATGCGCACCGCCCTGGGTGCGTGCAACAGCAATCAACGTATCGTCATCCAGGCATTTGGAGGAGACGAGGAACGGTGCAGCGAGGCCGATTGGCTGGCTTGCGATGAAAAAGGCGACCGCCGAGGGGATGTTGGGATTTTGCGACAGGGCTGCCACGGCTTCCCGTTTCGCTTCTGCCGTACATGCCGAAAACAGCGGCATGAACAGTTCTGCAAACTGGCGAAGCTCAGATTTGGACGGATGAGATAGCCCCTCAAAACTCGATACGGTGGCCATGAGCACCACGTCCTTCTTTCTGTCGGCGCTTGGCCTTTCTAGCTCTCGAAACCGGTCGGTCAACGCAATACCCAATGTGACGCAAAACAAAACGATCCGTTCAAGTTATAACAAACGTGTTGACGCCCTGTTAACCAGCGCGGACGCAAAGCGGTTTTTNGCCTCTATGCACAGCAAATTTTAAGACTTGGATTTGGGGGCGAAGGTGAACCTGACAGTGGTTCACGCGCCTGAAGCGCTAGCGGGGACTCGCCCGCCTTGCCGATGACATGGAAAGACGAGCCCCTGACCGCTATCATGGCGGCTGATTGCCCTTAGACATTACGAAAACGACAACCGTCAAACATCTAAGGGTCGAAAGTTTAACCCTCGATTTTCTGGATGTCTGGAATTGGTTATTAAATACAACGGCTTTGCCGAAACGGTCATTAAACAGTTCACACAAGTGTGAGCCTGGGCTTTACGAAACACTGATTTCGTAGAGACAATTTTAATGGCATATGTGTCGATGGAAGAATATTAGTATTAACGAATGATTAACCAATACATGTTTGTAATGCGATAGGCAGTCTGCAGATTCGGTACTAGTTTNCAGAATTGAAATGTAGCGAATACTGCAGCAAGTAATATGCTTGCAACGGCTTCTTGCCTCCCATGCCAGTCTGTGGACTGGAACTGCACAATGTTGTGGTGAATGGCATTCCCGCGCGCTTTCAACGCATTCGCGCGATTGATTCAACAACTAAGCGTCATGCCCCCTGAGAGGAGAAGACTATGACGGAAGTGATTTCGTTTTATGCGGCGTCCCGCCGCCTCGGCAAACCAGCAGACACGCCAAGACCGACAGGCGGCCCTGCGCAGCTTCTGTTTTTTACCGGCGTTCGCTACGAGCGGGCCGCGGTCGACATACAGATTGAAGCGCAGAAGAAGCCACGCAAGCGCAAGGTCATTGCTACCGCGGACGCTGCCGTCGGTTCCTGATCCGATCGAAAACGATGCCGCCTAAGGCCACTGCGTCTGCTCGCATTTTGCTTCGCTGAGAAACCGTGTCGCTTCCTCCGAGAAGCTTGGCTGCGGCACCATGGTTCGCAACACGGCATAACCCTTGCTCTGCCCTGCCTCCACCAGAATGGACTTGGAAAGACCTTCCGGTTGCGCCTTGCGAAGTGCGGCGAGCTGCACCTGATTGGCAACCAGAATATCCATTTCGCCGCCCGCAGACGTGCGATCATTCATGCTGAAGATTTCGTTGGACGCGCTGTCGAAAACCGACACCGACCAGAACGGCACCACGCCGAAAGCCGCCAGCCGCGTCGGTTTCTCAGCCACATCAAACGTGCAGACGGCAACCCGCATGAAGGGATCACCGCTGCTCAGGCTAGTCTTTTCACGGTTCTCGTTCAGCAGATGAAAGAGGTTCGGCGCGCCTTGCGCCAGGGAACGCGTATAGGCGTCGCGGTTGGAAAAATGCGGCGTCGACAGCAGAATGATCAGATGCAGAACAGCGGCACCGACCAAACCGACGAAGACTGCAAAGACGAGCTTAAGCATTTCCGCACCCTGTCTTCTGGATGTCCGGCATCTTGATGTCGATCAGGCCCGTGCTGCCGGCAACCGGCGTATCCAACAGTGTCAGCACCAGTTTGAAATTGGCCCCTGCTGGCACGGCAAGCCAATTATAGGTCTGCGCTACCGCTGCAACGCTGATGTCCATGCCGCCATCGGGGCCGTGCAGAAGCGTGCGGGAATTCAGCGCCATGGGGCGACCAGACCCATCATCCAGCAGATTTCCCTGCTGGTCAGCAGCATAGAGCGTCCAGAAGCGGGAAGGGGGTACCGAGCCGGTCAGCCTGTATCGGCACTCACCCGTCAGACGCTGCCCGCTGCTGTCGTTCGCGGCGGTAAAACTCAGGCCTTCGGCTGTTCCGTACAGCAGCTTACCGGCATCTGCCCGGTGCGATTTNGCATAAGGGTCCGCCTCGGTCGTCTGCGCTTCGGGAAAAGCATCCCACGCACCGATCTTGATCGAACCAAAACCATCGGTCGCCTCCAGAGCCGCAAGCGTGGATAATATTCCGCCGCCAAAGGCGATGATGAGCGAAATGGCAACAAGGAATGGAACTCGGAACACGCTGTTTNCCCGTTTTGGAACAGGTGAGCGTTAGCATTGATTCCGTTTCGGGGAAATGGGCAGAACGACGCCGAGGCGGGCTTTGCATAAATCTCCACGACCTTTGCTGACGATGTGCTGAATTAGCGTTCACACATCGCAAACACGCTTGGACGGTGTCGGCTTGATGACCCCAAGGCGGCTTGGGGGCGAGCCCCCACTACCACCCGTCATTGAACAGGTTGCGTTGTGGCCGGTGCGGATGGCGCGGCCGGTACTGCCGCCGCTACGCCAGACACATCGTCAGTCGCAACAGGTGCTGGTGTCATCTTGCCATCCGCTGCGGCCACACGCCAGACCGTATTCCCGGCATCATCAGCCACCAGCAAAGCCCCGGTACCATCGATGCCGACTCCCACGGGACGGCCTCTCGCTTTGTCGCCCTGAATGAACCCGGTCACCACATCCTGCGTCTTGCCGGATGGTTTGCCGTTTTCGAACGGCACGTAGGTCACGCGGTATCCATTGAAGGCATTGCGGTTCCAGCTTCCGTGTTCGCCGATGAAAGCGCCGTTGGCATAGGCGGTTGGCATGGCGGAGTTCAACGTAAATGTCAGGCCGAGCGCTGCGACATGGCTGGACAGCGCATAATCCGGCTTGGTCGCCTTGGCCACCATATCAGGGCGCGGCGGGTGCACACGGGCATCGACATGGTTGCCATAATAACTCCAAGGCCAGCCATAAAAGCCATCTTCCTTGACGGATGTCATATAGTCGGGAACGAGGTTCGGCCCAAGCTCATCACGCTCGTTGATGACGGCCCAAAGCTCCTTGCTCTCAGGATTGAAGGCCAGACCGTTGGGGTTTCTAAGGCCGGATGCGAACAGCTTGAATGCCCCTGTCTGCCGGTCCACCTGCAAANTCGCGGCGCGGTTCTTTTCCGCTTCCAACCCGTTTTCGACGATATTGGAATTGGAGCCAACCGATGCATACAGGAACTTGCCATCCGGGCTCAGCGCCAGATCCTTGGTCCAGTGGTGGTTGATCGGCCCGCCGGGAAGCTGGGTCAAAACCCGTGGCGGCGCCGTAATCTCGTTCTGTCCGAGTTGGTAGGGGTATGCGAGGATTTGGTTCGATGTTGCCACATAGAGCGTGTTGTCGGCAAAGGCGAGGCCGAAGGGCGAATCCAGTTTTGTCAGCAGATCATGTCGTTCATCGACCGTTCCATCGCGGTTGGTATCGCGCAGAAGCGTGATGATGTTGCTTTCCTTGACCTCGCCGGTTTCACCGTGGGAGATGGCCATGATCCAGCCGCGAATGATATCCTTGGGCCGTGTCGGCGCCTGTCCCTTCGGGCCGCGCGACTGCACCACCAGCACGTCACCGTTCGGCAGCGTATGCACGGTTCTCGGATTGACCAGATCCTTCTGATAGGCGGTAATTTTCAATCCTTCCGGCACGGTCGGCATCTCGCCATCCTTCCAGCCAACCACCTCCGCCACCTTCAGATCGGGCAGAAAGCTGGTTGATGGTTCCGGCAATACGGGGTCTGCGCCGATCTGCTGCGAAAGGTCGAAATTATCGTTCTGATCGCTGCATGCGGGCAGGATAATGGCAACGCTGCCCAGAAGAACGGCAGTACGGAAAAAGCGTGTCGCGACCATCATACTCTCCAAGCCAGTCTTGCATATTTGCGGGTAGAAGCAGCAACCGTCATCAGCGAAACAACAAAGGTAACGAGCGATAGCAGCAGCCCATAAGGCACAACCGCCGTCCATCCATCACCTGCGTGGACAAGACTGTTGGTAAACGCCAGAACCAGCATCACCAGAANCAGAATGATCGCGAAAAACGAAGGCCGCATCGGCCGCGTGCGGACCCGCAACAGATCGATCAACCCCGCCAGCACCGCCAAACCGCCAAACACCAGCCCGGCAAACAGCAACCAAGCCGAAAAATTCTGCCACATCACCTCCGCCGTCTGCCAAAACGCAATATCCGTCCCCAGCGCCAGTGAAAAGCACACGAAAGGAAACGGGACGAAGAGGGATTGAAAGGGATAGGCAGAGGCATCTCTGCGAGGCTCGTCACTCATGGATGGCTCCAGCCGGGGGTATGGAAAGGTGGAAGTGTGGTTTTTGGAAATTTAATACAATAACCAAACGGATGGACCGAGTATTGGTTGCAGACCGTGTGGCCGTCTACTCTTTNGAGCGATAGCGAACCAAAATCGCCGTAATTATAAAACACGCCGTGGTTGAAGAAAAGTGATCAGGAGGCGTCGATGATTCTGGAAATGCCTGAAAAAGTCAGACTCGTTTNCCAAGAGATAAAGTTGGCAAGTGCTGATGATTATGAAGCGTTGTCTGACATCCGAGCCAAATTTCATACGCTTATGGATGATGATCCTTCGCTTATCAAAGCGTTATATGATGTTTATTTTCACTGCCTGCGAATTGCGCTGACACATGAAGCCGACGAAAATATTGAAGAGACGCACGCCTACAAATTCATAATGCTGTTTTCGTCTCCATCAACATCTATGCCAGGCAGAGCGCGTGAAGGGNCTTTCCGGGTGCTTATCGAACGGCATCAGGAGCACAAAGCGCTGCTAGAGGTAGCGCTGACATCGGCTGATCGACTGGTAAGCACAGTCCATAGCCACATGGATACCGGCAATTTAGGTGACATCCCGACAGCGATGTTGGAATTATACTGCTGGCATCGGCCTCACAATGTGCAGACGCCAGAGATCGAGGCAGAGCTTCATCCAATGGTGTTGAGGCTATTCCGAGCATTTCCAGCCCAGAAAAGTTTGGTTCTCGGTGAGATGCTTATGAATAATTCTGAGGGAGCAGTCCTCGTGAGTGATCTCCTACGTTTTTATGCATTGGAGCGACGCAATTTGGGAGAGGGCCCAATACCCCACATTGCCTCGAACATGCTGGGTCACCATGCTTGGAAAACAGATTTTCTCTACGTAAANTCTGCAGATATTCTGGTCCTGACGCTTCGGGACTCAAAGTCCTGGCCGCCGGAAACAGTGGCTGCGTTTGTGGAGAAGCTTATCCTCACGCCTCTTGCCGTGCAAACAACCACGCAAGCCACCGAAATCGCGCGCGCGCGAGATCAGGTTGCTAATGCTGAACAGCGCATAGCATCGAAAAANTACAAAAGTGAACGCTGGGCATCTGCGGAAGATGTGAAAAAGCACGATATCGAGTTTCTGGAAAANTACCGTAAAGAGTTAGCGCTGATAGAAAGCGATTTTGAAAGCTGGAATGAGCAGCGATGGAAACAAGCCGTACGCCGGGTCGCAGTTTCAGCCGTGACACGCAAGGCGCTTAAAGTTTCAAGCCAGCAACTGCCTTTGGGCAGCAGCGAAAAANTAGTGGCGTTGCTACGCGACGCCTTGGACTACAAAANTAAGCCAAAGACATTTCCAATGCCAAAGGCCGCGGACAACAGGTTCAGGGACTTTGGCCTCAAGCTTCTCGTCATAGAGGAGTTGATGTATCGGCGGAAAATACTGACGCCTGTGTTCGACATTCACGAGTTTGCAAANGAGTACGAAAAGCGTGAAATCGACATAGAGTCGGATGGATATGAAATCATTCCGGAGGCAAAGACATATTTCCAGAACCTCGCGATTCCCGACGACCTTCTGTACCAAGTCGAAACCTTACATCAATCAAGCGGCATCGATGGTGGTTCGCGTTTTCTCGATAACTTGTTCCCCTTCTGGGACCCTGGTGCTGGCGATGAAGTCATAAAAATTACCAACAAGGCAATTGATGACCTCGCCCTTTTACCAAACTTGAAACGCTTAAGCGGTTTGGAAAACAGCAAGTCAGGCCCCAAGCTTCTGAAAGCATTGAAAGACAGAGGCGTCCAACTTCTCGATGAAGAAAGCGCTTGAAAGGGCAGAGGTACAGAATGTGGAATTTGCGTGGCGCGATGCGCGGCTGACACGTTAGTGTCGAGAAGTAGTGTAGGCTGGGAGCGCAGGCTGGCGAAAGGCAGTAAAACTACCGCTTTACGCCGCCATCTCCACCAACCTCGGCCACTTTCTGCACCGTCAAAGAAGGCGCGGAGGCGTCCCTCAACTTCTTGCCAATCGAACGGATAACCCGCGTTGCCTCTGCGGATAGAGACCGGGGGCGGGTGAGGGCTGGTAGGGCGTTGGCGTCTGTGGAGGCTACTTCGGCGCCTGTGGCGGGACGAGGGCGGGAGCCTGATGGCAGCGGGTTCTGGATGCCGGGGATGGGGCGCAGTTCCATGCCCTGGTGGGCGTAGTCCATCAGCCGCTTGAACGTCATGGCGGGCAGCGCGCCGCCGGTCATGTTGTTCATAGAGGTGAAGTCGTCGTTTCCGAACCAGACGGCAGTTGTGTAGTTGCCGGTAAAGCCGACATACCAGGCGTCGCGGTAGGATTGCGACGTGCCGGTCTTGCCACCGGAGACGATGCCGTTATCCAGTGCGCCGCGCCGCGCCGTTCCCTCGACGGGGATGGTCACCAGCATGCGGTTCATCTTGGAATTGGCTTCTTCGGACAGCACGCGCTGGGCGGGCGGTTCGTCACGGTCGAAATCGTAGAGAACCTTGCCTTCGTAATCCAGCACCTGCGCGATACCGTGGCGGCGCGATTGCATGCCGTCGGCCGGGAACACGGCGTAGCCCGTGGCCTGATCCAGCACGGTGACTTCGGAGGTGCCGAGCGGAATGGTCTTGTCGGTGCGCAGCGGTGTGGCAACGCCCATGGCCTTCGCCGTATCGGCAATCACCTGCGTGCCCAGCACATCCTTGGCAAGGCGCACCGGCACGGTGTTGTAGGATTTGGCAAGTGCGGTCTGCAATGTCACCTTGCCCGCATAGGAGCGGCCATAGTTTTGCGGCGACCAGCCGCGCCATGTTACGGGCGCATCTGAAATCAGCGTTTCCGGCTTGTAACCCTTCTCCATGGCGGCGGAGTAGGTGTAGACCTTGAACGAAGAGCCGGGCTGGCGAAGGGCAGCGGTTGCGCGGTTGAACTGGCTTTCACCATAGTCGCGACCACCGACCATGGCGCGGATGCCGCCACCATTTTCGATCATCACCATCGCGCCCTGCTTCACCTTGTAGCCTTCGCCGAACTCGCGAAGACTGCCTTCCATGGCCTGTTCAGCCGCCTGTTGAAGGCCGCTGTCGATGGTAGTGCGAACGACCACCGTGTGGTCCTTGATCTTGCCGTCCTTGGCCAGCTTCTGCACCTCGTCAAAGGCCCAGTCGAGGAAATAGTCCGGCGCTTTCACGTCTTCGCGGTCGATGACGGTGGCCGGGTTGCGGCGTGCGCCGACGACTTGACCCTCCGTCATCAACCCGCCTTGCACGAGGTTTGAGAGCACGGTGTTGGCGCGCGCGCGCGCGGCAGGAAGGTTGACGTGCGGTGCATATTTNGCGGGCGCCTTGAACAGGCCGGCGAGAATGGCGGATTCCGCCAGCGTCACATCCGTCAGGTTCTTGCCGAAATAAAACTGCGCCGCTGCCGCTGCACCAAAGGTGCCACCGCCCATATAGGCGCGGTCGAGGTAAAGGCTGAGGATTTCCTTCTTGGACATGTTGGCTTCCAGCCACAGCGCCAGAAAGGCTTCCTTGATCTTGCGTTCCAGCGAACGTTCATTGGTCAGAAACAGGTTCTTTGCCAATTGCTGCGTCAGCGTCGAGCCGCCCTGCACGACGCCGCCTGCGCGGGCGTTTTCGCTCATGGCGCGGGCAAGGCCGATGAAATCGATGCCGAAATGGTCGAAGAAACGACGGTCTTCGGTCGCCAGAACGGCCTTGATGAAATGATCCGGCATCTGGTCGATCGGCACGGAATCTTCGTGGATAATGCCACGATGGCCGATGGTGTTGCCATAGCGATCCAGAAACGTGACGGCGAAATCACCGCGATAACGCCAGTCCTTCTTGGTTTCCTCGAAGGCGGGAAGTGCCAGCGCCAGCATCAGCACCGTACCGGCGGTCCCCACCGTCAGGGCGTCATCGGCGATGTTGATGAGAAATTTCTTCCAGCCGCGCACGTGCAGCTTGCGGGACGCGACGGTGACGTCTTCCCAGAAGTCGAAAAAGCGGGATGCAGAGGTCCAAAGGCCGGAATCGATCCATGAATCGATGCGCAGCAGAATATGGCGTTTACGGCGCGCCTGTTTCTTGTTCTTATCTTCCTGCACGTAAAACGAATTCCTGTTCGATATTTCGAGCGTCTGCTTGACGCGGCAACCTTGCGCGGGTCATTCCCTCAACACTACTCCGCCAGATTTAAGGATTATCTTATAATCTGGAAGATTGCGACACGACAAAACGGGCCGGGCCATGTTGCCGCCCGATGATGCAAANTGGAACGGAAATGTTAACGATGAGTGACGCGCCATTCTGGAAAACGAAATCGCTGGCGCAAATGAGTAACACCGAATGGGAAAGCCTGTGCGATGGCTGCGGCCTGTGTTGTCTCAACAAGCTGGAAGACTGGGACACCGGCGACGTGGTCTTCACCTCCGTTGCCTGCCAGTTGCTGGATGGCGACAGCTGCCAGTGTTCGGATTACCCCAACCGGTTCGATACGGTGCCTGACTGTATTCAGCTCAACCTCAAGCTGGTCAATGAAATCGGCTGGCTGCCACCGACCTGCGCCTATGCGCTGGTGCGTGATGGCGAAGACCTCTACTGGTGGCATCATCTCATCTCGGGCGACCCTGAGACGGTGCATATCGCAGGCATCTCCGCACGCGGACGGACAGTGAATGAAAAGCAGGTCGATGTGGATGACTTTGAAAATTATGTGGTGGACTGGCCGCTGACGGTGGGGGAGCAACCGAAGGCGCAGCAGAGGTGAGGTCGTCGGAGTGGGTGTCGTCCTATTCCTGCCCCATCTGCCCGTTATTAAAACGGATAATCCATCTCAGACGTCCGCTGCCCGCTGTCATCGCGGTGATACATTCAAGGAAAATGCATGCTGCCCCGCTGCGCCGTTCTTAAAGCTCTGTGCCTAGCCGCTTTCGGCCTGTCGCCCGTTTGGGCTCATGCCGCAACACAGCCTTATGAATGCACCTTCGTGACATCGGTGGAAACCGGTGCCGTCATCACCCAGCAGGGCACCTGCGACAAGCGCGTATCTCCGTCCGCCACCTTCAAGGTGCCACTGGCGCTGATTGGTTATGATTCCGGTATTCTGCTCGATGAGTTCAATCCCGTCTGGGAGTGGCAAAAAGGCATGGAGGCACAGCCGCAGGAGCGCAAGAAGGTTGACCCGACAACGTGGCAGAAAGAATCCATCCGTTGGTATTCGCGTGAAATCACCAGCCGTCTCGGCCAGGAAAAATTTGCCGCCTATGTTAAGCGTCTGGGTTTNGGTAACGCGGATGTGGCGGGCGAGGCTGGCAAGGATAATGGTCTGACGGACGCCTGGGTTGACACGTCGCTTGCCATTTCCCCGGTGGAGCAGATCGGCTTCATGCGCCGATTGCTGGCCAACAATCTACCCTTCTCCCGCGATGCGCAAAACAAGACCAAGGCCATCATTCCCGTCTATGACGGCGCCGAGGCCTGGAGCGCCCACGGCATCACAGGCACCGGTACGCTCAAAGGCGATGACGGCAAAGCAGACCCCAACCGCCCCTATGGCTGGTTCGTGGGCTGGGCAGAACGTGAAGGTCAACACATCGTTTTCGTGCGCTTCCGCGTGGCGGACAAACCATCGGACAAGCCCATGGGGCAGGTGGTGCGCGAGGAGTTTTTGAGGGACATCCCGAAGTTTTCGGTGCATCGGTAAAGGCGAGTGGCGTGACGGCAAAAGCTGGCGAGTAAAACATTCACCTGACCCAAGTCTCAGATAAATAATATGTCTCCCTTGACCTTCCCATCATGGGAAGCATTACATAAAGTCTCGAAAGGGGAAATCCCATGAACGAGACAGTCAAGACAATACCCGTAGCCGAGCCGATTTCGGTGTCCGTGGAAGGCATGACCTGCGCGTCCTGCGTGCGTCGCGTTGAGACCGCCGCGGCCAAGGTGCCGGGGGTGGTGACGAGTTCGGTAAATTTTGCGACGAAGAAGCTGACGGTTGACCGAACTGAAGGCTTTTCCGCGAAAACGCTTGCCGCAGCGGTGAAGAAGATCGGTTATGAGGTCACGCCGCAGATCATCGAACTGGCAGCGCATGGCCTTAGAGGTGCAGATGATGCCGCACGGCTGAAGGGCGTGCTGGAGGCTGTTGCGACGACTGTTGGCGCTGAGGTGAACGCAGAAAGCGGTGCCGTGATCATCGAAAACATCGGTGGCGGTCGTCAGCGTGAAGTGCTGGTGGAAACGGCAAGGCTTGCCGGTTTTACGTTGAACGCCCCTACATCCTCTGCCCACGATCACGCGGCACACAGCCATGAACACATGCACCATGCCGGTGCCGAAACGACGCTGAAACGCGATGTAATGCTCGCCGCCATCTTTACCGCGCCGCTTTTCATATTGGAAATGGGCGGCCATGTTTACGAGCCGATGCACCATTGGCTGATGAGCGTCATCGAGACGCAGACGCTTTATTACGTCTATTTCGCACTGGCGACGGTGGTGATTTTTGGGCCGGGATGGCGCTTTCTGAAATCGGGTTTTCCGGCATTGGCGCAGGGTGCGCCGGAGATGAATTCGCTGGTGGCGCTTGGGGTAAGTGCGGCCTATCTCTATTCGCTGGTCACGACCTTTGCGCCCGGTCTGCTGCTTGACAATGCCCGGCATGTCTATTATGAGGCCGCCGCCGTCATCGTCACGCTCATCCTGACCGGGCGGTTGCTGGAGGCTCGCGCCAGTGGCAAANCAGGCGATGCCATTCGCAAGCTGGCAAGCCTTCAGGCCAAGACGGCCCGGGTGGAGCGGAGCGGGCAGGTGCTGGATATCGCAGCTGACGAGGTTGCCACGGGCGATATCGTCATCATTCGCCCTGGGGAACGCTTGCCCGTAGACGGCGAGATGGTGGAGGGCGCATCCTATATCGATGAATCGATGATATCAGGCGAGCCGGTGCCGGTGGAAAAGACGACGGGCAGCCATGTCACGGGCGGCACCATCAACAAGAATGGCACGCTGAAATTCCGCGCCACCAAGGTCGGGACCGATACCATGCTGGCGCAGATCATCGCTCTGGTGGAGCAGGCCCAAGGCGCAAAGCTGCCCATTCAATTGCTGGTGGACCGGGTTACGGCCCTGTTCGTGCCTGTCGTTATCGCCATTGCCCTGCTGACCTTTGCAGTCTGGTCGGTATTCGGGCCTGAGCCCGCTTATACCTACGCGCTGATCAGTGCAGTCGCCGTGCTTATCATAGCCTGCCCCTGCGCCATGGGACTGGCCACGCCGACATCGATCATGGTCGGCACGGGCAGGGCTGCGGAGCTCGGTGTTCTCTTCCGTAAGGGTGAGGCTTTGCAGGCGCTGCGTTCCGCGGAGATCGTGGTGATGGACAAGACTGGAACGGTCACCAAGGGTAGGCCGGAACTGACCGATCTGGTCGTGGCTGAGGGTTTTGATGAAAGCGAAGTTTTGAGGCTGGTGGCAGTGGTTGAGAGTAGGTCGGAGCATCCGATTGCTGAGGCCATTGTGCGGGCGGCCGCTGCTAAACACATGACGCCCTCTACAGGGCTTGAATATTCCATCACCAACTTCGAAAGCGTCACCGGCTACGGCATCTCTGCCACCGTCGATGATCGCAGGATAGACGTCGGCGCAGACCGCTTCATGGAAAAGCTCGGTCTTTCCGTCGCACCGTTCGCACAAGCCGCCGAGCGGCTGGGCGATGAGGGCAAGACGCCGCTTTACGCCGCCATCGATGGCAAATTGGCGGCGGTGATTGCCGTTTCAGACCCGCTGAAACCGTCGAGCATCGAAGCTATCAGAGCGCTGAAAGCCATGGGCATCGGTGTGGCAATGGTAACGGGCGACAATGCCCGCACAGCAAGGGCCATCGCGCTACAGGTGGGCATTGAAACGGTGGTGGCAGAGGTATTGCCGGAAGGCAAGGTGCAGGCGATCCGTGATCTGCGTGAAGGCGGCAAAAGGCTGGTCTTCGTGGGGGATGGCATCAACGATGCGCCAGCGTTGGCGGAAGCCGATGTCGGCATCGCTGTAGGGACTGGCACCGATGTTGCCATCGAAAGTGCCGATGTGGTGCTGGTGGGTGGTGATCTCATGGGCGTGGTCCATGCGATAGAAATGAGCCGCGCCACAATGCGCAACATACGCCAGAACCTGTTCTGGGCTTTCGGGTACAACGCGGCGCTCATTCCCGTCGCGGCTGGCGCGCTCTACCCNGCTTTCGGCATCATGCTGTCTCCGATGATCGGGGCAGGGGCCATGGCAGTGTCCTCGGTCTTCGTTCTCGGCAACGCGCTGAGACTCAAAACGATAAGGGTGGCTTGATGAATATCGGGGAAGCCTCGCAGGCATCGGGCGTATCGGCCAAGATGATCCGTTATTACGAGCAGATCGGCCTCATCACGCCACCGGCCCGGACGGGCAACAACTACCGTACCTATGGCGATGATGACGTGCACAATCTGCGCTTCATCAAGCGGTCCCGCACGCTGGGTTTTTCGCTGGAAGAGACAGAAACCCTGCTGAAACTCTGGCAGGACAAAACCCGCGAAAGCGCAGCCGTCAAGGACATCGCGCTGGCTCACATCGCCGATCTGGAACGCAAGATCGCAGACATGAAANGCATGGTGAAAACGCTGTCCCATCTCGCCCATTGCTGCGGCGGCGACCACCGGCCCGACTGCCCCATTCTGGACGATCTGGCAGGTATCGACGCGTCGGTTGCGGGAAAATGAAACGCCTCAGCCTGTTGAAAATAAGAAGGAAATCGAAATGACCACAACCTTCGCAGTACCCGACATGACCTGCGCACACTGCGAGAAAACCATTCGCGGCGCGCTGGCGGATGTGCTTCCCGGCGCGGATGTAAGCGTCGATCTAAGCACCCACCATGTAAGTGTTTCCGGCGACGCTTCGACCGCGGAGGAAGCGATGCGCGAGGTGGGGTATAGCCCGGAACGGGTGGGGTAAAGAAAAAGGTGATCTGGGATCACCCTTTTTGACGATCATACCTCGTCGAACGTTCCGCCTTCGCGGGACGGGTTGCGGTCGATGACTTTTTCTTCGAGGTCATCGGGCAAGGCGTCGTCGCTTTCCTGATAGGGGTCGTCATCGGTTTCGGCTTCTTCGTCTCGCAGTTCCTGCTCGACCTGCTGCGGGAGTTCGCCTTCTTCGGGTAGGTCGCTGACGTCCAGGTCTACGAGTTCCTGATCGAGTGCATCTTCGTTTNCTGTCAGGGGCTTGCGCGGGTCCATGGTGGTTTCCTATCGGGTTTGTGGAAGCGTGTCGGCGTTTGTCGGCTTTATGACTGGGTCGTCATCACCACGACCATCGCCAGATAGATGACGAAGGCCATGATGCCGACACCTGCGATCACGAGGATGATGCCGCGTCCGGCGCGCTTTTTTTGAACTTTGTTTTCGTTTGCCTCAGACGGAAATAGAACGGGATCGGTTTCCTGAGTTTTGGGCACGGAGCTCTCCTCTGGATATTTCTGTTATCCAGAGAACTGGCCAGCGGGAGGAATGTTCCTGCGCGATTACTGTTTNAGCGCCCAGATGGTGGCATGTGCCACCGCTCCATCAATGCTTTTCAGGTGAGCGGCGCGCACCGGCTCGAAGCTCTCTATGCGCTTGGTTCCGACGTAACGGCCATGGTCTGCGAAGACCTCGATGGAGCCGTAATCGAGGAAANTTCGCAGTCGGAAGGGGCGGGCGCCTTCTGAAATATAGCGTGGTGACGGGCTGCCTCGGCCATCTTCGTGACGAATCCACAGGCCGGTGTCATCGCAGACGACGCCGAGTTTGGCGCTGGGGTGGTCCAGTTCCAGTTCGAAGGGAAGGCCAGGTTTGGTCAGTTCGAACAGCAGTTCAACAGCCCCGGTGGAGAACTCCACCCGCTCTCCCGCCGCCAGGCGGGTTCTGTCCAGAATGCGGTGACGAAGGCTTTCCGCCGCCCCGATGGGTGGCGTCAAAAGCGCGCCGTGGGAAAAATGCATGCGGCGGGGCAGCGTCATTGCCGTGGGNAAATCGATTTCCGGCGTTGCATCCGCCCAGTTGGCCAGCCAGCCGATGCCGACGATGGTGTCTCCATCCAGAAACGCCTGGAAGGCGTAATTGTCCGTGCCGAAATCCAGTTCCTGGCCGAATTCCTTGACGAATGTCTTGCCATCGAACCAGCCGACATCTGCCATCGTCAGGTTCTTGCGGCCCGTCGCGGCATCTTCCGAATGCATGAGGCCATAGGTCAGCACCCAGCGCGTGGAGCGCGCATTGGCGGGGCCATCAAGGGGCAGCAGGCAGGGGCATTCGATGGCCGTGGTCTTATAACGCGTTTCTACCCAAAGCTTGCCAACATATGTCCAGCCGGATGCAGCCGTCGGGTCCTGTGTTTCGTAGAGCAAAATGACGCCGCCGCCATCGCTCTGGCTTCCCAACAGCATCTTCCATAGGCCATCCGGGCCGCGCACCACATAAGGATCGCGGAAGTCCGTCGTCAGTCCCTGTCCATCGGGGCGGTTGCCGAGGATCACCTCAGCTTGACCTGCCATGATGAGATCCGACGAAGTTGCGGTCAGTTGAATCTGCTGTTCCGGGACCCGGTCCTGCACCTGCTCGGTAAAGAACACACGAATCCCCGTACCTTCCACCAGTGGAATGGTGGAGCCGGAATAGGCACCACCGCGCTTGTCCGGCCGTGTCGTCAGGTCTTCGGACGGGAAGAGGAAAATCGGCAGATGCCGCCAGCGCAGATAATCCGAAGAGACCGCATGGCCCCAATGCATGGTGTTCCAGCGCAACCCGTGGGAATAATGCTGATAAAACAGATGCGGGCGTCCCTCGAAACGGCCAAAGCCGTTGGGGTCGTTCATCCAGCCAAAGGGCGGGCGGAANTGGTAGCTCTCCGGCAGGTCGGGAGCGGCATTGTCAGGCTTGGTATGGACCACGGTGATGCCGGTTTCCAAGACGTCCGAGGCGATGAACCAGTACATGACCGAAACGGCAGTCGTGACCGTATCATAGCTCAACTCGACGCGACCGCCGCCGAAAACCTGATAGATACGAAANTTATACTCATCCAGATTGGTGCTGGAGACTTCGCCGAATTTGCCGTTGTGGTTCGAAAAGGACACCGAACCCGGCTCGTCGTCTTTTTTNGCCTTGAGCCAGACGTGGAACGTGGCATTGACCGGAAGATCGGTTTGTATGGTGCGAATGGCGCTTNCGATCTCTACGGGCGATGCGGTATCGTTCATTCCACTATCCTTTCATCTCTGTACGGTGACAGGATAACAACGAAAGTGGCAGGTTAAAGTTCAACGCCGACAGAGTGAACTGCACCCCATTTCGACCGGACAGTCGGCATAAGCAGAAAGGCTCAAGCACAGGCTTGAGGACAGGCTTATGT
>NZ_PGEL01000021.1 GCF_002896715.1 Agrobacterium bohemicum | reverse complement strand
CACGCTGACAATCATCCGGCCAAGCCCGGAATACGCCGTGGATGTCATAAGCTACACCACGCTGCGGGACACGATCGGGTGGACCCTCCACTTTGATCTAGTGCTGCAATCATTCCCGATGCTGAAGTCAGCCGGGCGGCCATTTCTTTGCGGGCTTCCGTATTCATTCGTACTTTCCCTTCTTCAGATCGTACAGAAATTTCGAGGAGTGACTCAGCGAGGAGGCACCGTACGTCCTTCCGCCAGTGCTGCCCGGGGGNCAGATCGCTATCTCACAACTTAAAGCTCTTGCGGTGATATGCGTGCCGGAAGCCTACTTTCCTAAGGTTATCGAAGGAAATATTGGGTTCTCCGACTGCAGGTGCCAATGTCTCGACGGCAAATGTCGACACGTTGTTGCCGAGCCCATGTTCGATACGACTTTTAATGAGCGCCTTTTGAATACCGCGATTTCGAAATTCCGGAAGTGTGGTGCCGCCGCCTAGCCATGCGTAGGTTCCAGACTGGTACATGGTGGCAGTACCGACTGGATTGTCACCATCCAAGGCGAAAAAACACGACCAGCCTACCTTTCCGACGATTGCTGACCACAACCTCGTCAGGGTCGATGGAAAGTTAAAGCCTTTGCACACCATCGATCCAAAGAGCGCGGCTTCCTCAACATGAACGAGTCGCGTTCGGATCGAGTTGGCCTCCGAAAGGTTCGCTGATGAGCCGTCGTAGACAAGTTTCGCCCAACCGACACCATGTTCAAGCAGACCCTTGGCGAGGATCCAGTCTTTAGTTCCGGCTGGAGCGCGGTCCATATTTATCTGAAGAAACCGGTTTCCGCTCCTCCCATTCATCCACCCATAGGCTTCCTCAAGATCATTCACGGAGTTTAGCCCGAGTACACGGTTCAGACCGATGGCTGGCGCGCTTGGCAGCGATATTGCGCATCCACCGTTGATGGGAAGGCATTCAAAATGCTCTTCGGATTTGAGCGTTGACGGTGAGACATTGTAAAGATCGAGGAAGGCTTTGACCTCGATAGCCTCTTCTTCTGGCGGAGATGAACGTTGTGAAAAATGCGAATTCAAAATGACCATGTGGCTGTCTTCGACTGATGGAAATGGAAACTACGCGATCAGAAACCAAGCTCGCTGAGCCCCGGGTGATCGTCGGGCCGACGACCGAGGGGCCAGTGAAAGCGACGGTCTTCAACGCGGATTGGCAGGTCGTTGATGCAGGCGTATCTCTTGCGCATCAGGCCACTATCATTGAACTCCCAGTTCTCGTTGCCGAAAGATCGGAACCAATTGCCGCTGTCGTCATGCCACTCATATGCAAACCTGACGGCAATCCTGTCGCCGCCGAACGTCCACAGCTCCTTGATCAGACGGTAGTCGAGCTCCCGACGCCACTTTCCTGAAAGGAAAGCGATGATAGCCTCCCTGCCACTAACGAACTCGGCGCGGTTACGCCACTGACTATCAGCCGTGTACGCCAACGCAACCCTGCCCGGGTCCCTGCTATTCCAGCCATCTTCGGCAAGCCGCACCTTGTCGGCAGCAGTCTCTGATGTAAACGGCGGTAGAGGCGGTCTTTGAGCGTTGGTCATTCGGATTTACCTTCTAATCTTGCCCGCAACGCTGCATTTTCAGCTTCGAGCTGTTGCAGCTTCTGACGTAGTGGTGCGACTGCTTGCTCAACTTGCTGTTCGGTGTAGCGGGGNATGATGTGCTGGGGGCAGTTCCAGTCGTATGCTTCGAGCCGAAGCTTGAATATCCGCTCTGCACGGCCCCTATACGTCGGATCGGATACGAGGTCCGTTAGCGATGGATCGGCGTCGAGCGTCAGCCGCTCGACGTGGGCATAGACTTTGAGCCGGGTCCGTCGGACATAGTCCATGAGAAACAGACAGGCGCGGTCGTTGGCTGCGAAATTCCCTGCGCTGATGTATTGGCGGTTTCCGCGATAGTCGGCAAATGCCATTGTTTGGGGATCAACGACCTTGAGGAAACCGGCTTTCCCTCCGCGATGTTGAACATATGGCCAACCCGTCTCTGACACAGATGCGATATAGAAGCTGTCGCGCGTGGCGATGAAAGCGATCTCATTCTCCGTCAAAGTATCCGATGGCCGATCGTTCTCGCCCAGCCATATCTGGTCCACCCCCATATCCGCCTGCGCGGCTCGGACGCTTGGCGTGACGGCGACTTCCAGAAAGTGGTACGGCATACCTCGTCTCCATACTTGAGTAGGCCCGCATCAGCGAACAATGCGGGCCTTGATCTATCTCAGCTACCTAAATCCCNGGCTACAGCATCAGTCTTGCAAAGCCCAGTCGGCGACTTCCCAGCGCATCTGACCACGATCTGAGACCACACGACCAAGACCTGGGAACGGCATGTGTGTCGCAGCAATCAGGGCGCCTTCCGAGGCAGCTTGTGGGAGGAAGCGATCGCGCATCGCTTTCGCAGCAGCCTGATCCTGTTCGAACAGGAAGAAGACGTCCGTTGCAGCAGGATGGACGACCGGGAAAATCATGTCGGATACCATGATCAGGCTCTTGCCGCCGTCCTCGATTCGGACTCCGATATGGCCAGGCGTATGGCCGGTTAGGTCGACAATCGAGACGCCAGGAACGATTTCACGCTCTCCGTCGATGGCTTGTAGCTTCGGATAGAGGCGGACCACCTCTTCCGCCATCTTGAAGCTGGGCTGCAGAAAGTCAGGCGCGCTATTTCGCTTAGCCCGGTCAGTCCAGTGCTTGACGTCGCGACGGTCTACATAGACCTCGGCATTCGGATAATTGTTCTTACCGCCGAGAACCAGACCGCCCATATGGTCCTGGTGCATATGCGTCACGATAACCGCATCGATATCGCTCGGCTTCAGACCGAGCGTGGCCAGCGCCTGCGGGAGATGTCCGGTTTCCCCGATAGAACCTGCAGCACCGGCATCGATCAGGATGCGTTGCTTACCGTCTTCAACGAGGTATTGATTGAACAGAAAACGAACCCCGCCGGATCTGCCCGTAAACTGGGCGTTTGCGGCCTTTTCCACTTCGGGGGCCGAGCGTCCCGGGAAGTAGGTGTAGGGCATATCAGCATATCCATCCGTCAGCGCAGTTACCGTGAAACGGCCGATATGTATCTGTGCAAACGGCGTTGTTACGACCGGTTTTCCGATAGCTTTGGGTGTTGCGGCCTGGGCAGTCAAGTCGCCTAGCAGACTTTCGCCGAAAAGGGTTCCTCCAACGAGACCAAGAGGCAGAGCGCTCGCGAAAGCGCGGCGTGACAGCTGAGGCATGCCATTCTCCTCGAGTTCAGTCAGTGATATTTGCGATGTCTGTGAGCGTGTAAGATTAAAAAAGTTGCGCATGATATTCCCCCAGTGGTGATTGATGTGCGCAGCCGCTGACGCTCAGCATCAGTTAGGCTGGTTTGGCTTAGCTGCGGTTCTGATGAGCGCTGCGACTTCTTCAGGCTGGGACAGCATTACTGCATGGCTGCTGCTGACCTTTACGACCGTGGCTCCTGCGCGCGCGGCCATCGCTGCCTGCGCTTGAGCGGGTATCATTCGATCTTCCGTTGCGAGCAGGTAGAAGGATGGCTTGGATTTCCATGCCGCAGAGGTGATCTTGCTCTGGACGGCTTCAAGGCCCCAAGGCCTCTGGGCGGCACCCATGAACTGCGCTTCTGCGGGGTCTATGTCGGCCGAGAATGCGGCCGCAAACTTCTGCGGATCGAGTTTGATGAAGCCATCCTTCGGCGGAAGGAGTGGGGCTTTCTCTGCACCAGGAACCTCTTGCGAAGCAAGGTCGAAGACGGATTCCCCAACGTCGGGAACGAAGGCTGCCAGATAAACGAGACCGAGTACCTTTTCTTCGCTCCCGGCTTCTGTAATCACGGCGCCACCATACGAATGTCCCACGAGCACGACTGGATGTTTCGCCTCGGCGATAACGCTTTTGGTGCGCTCTACATCCTGCTCGAAGGTTACGGCAGAGTTCTGAACAACAAGAACCTCATAGCCTTCCTGCAACAAGGTGTCATAAACCCTTCGCCAACCGGAGGCATCCACGAACGCGCCGTGCACAAGCACTACTGAAGCGGTTCTGGATAGGGGGGCAGAAGAATCTAGGGCCATTGGGCGAACTCCTGAGTAACATCATCTGACAGATCTTTCGCCGAAAGCTCAACAGCGTCGGGCCTTTGGGTGGCAGTAGGTTTGCCGTCAATGAGTGATTTTGCCCTGAGTACGCAGGCGTGCCTCACTCGCTTGAATGTATGTGTAGGGCTGATGAGGCCAACTCTCAATTGAGACCATGGTCATTTTCGACTAGACGAAGGGACTGCAAAANTAGACAAAGGTCTATCAATCTTAGCTAACGCAGCGCGGCGGAAAAGCGTAGTTTCAGTCCCGGGCCAGCATTGCAAGCAGCCGGGGGTCAACTTGGAATACAAAACACACGCTGACGAGATCATCGACATGATCCCGGCAATGGCTTGGTCGACAACATCGGATGGAATGCTGGATTTCGCCAACCAGCACTTCCTCGAATACGTCGGTCTGCCACTCGCAGACATTGCCGGAGAAAACTTTTACCGCCTTTNCCATCTCGATGACATCCATCATCTGGGTACGGAATGGCTCAAGATCATGACTTCCAAGATAGCAAAAGAAGTCGAGGGTCGACTTCGGCGCGCAGACGGAGAGTTTCGCTGGTGTAGTTTGCGGCAAAAGCCGCGCTTTGATTCAGACGGCAACGTTGTCAGATGGTACGGTGTGGTTCTCGACATTGAGGACCGCAAACGTGCTGAAGATGCGCTCAGGGAAACCAAGGCCGCGCTCGCAGCGAGCGAGGAGAACCTTCGACTCATAATCGACTCGCTTCCTGTCCTCGTCTGGTCGGCCCGACCCGATGGCAGTGCGGACTTCGTCAACAAGAGCTGGTTGGATTACGCCGGACTGTCTGCTGACCGGATTCTCGACTGGGNCTTTCTGGACCTCTACCACCCTGATGACATCCCTGAGATGGTCGAGATCTGGAAGAGAGACCTCGAGCATTCTGACCATACCNAGCTGAAAGGGCGCATTCGCGGCGCGGATGGCGAATATCGATGGTTCTATTTCTCGGGCCGGAAGCTTACCGATGCCAACGGAGTTGTGCGTTGGTTCGGGGTAAATATCGACATTGAGAACCTACAGTGCGCAGAAAACGCCCTTCGCTACAGCGAGACAGCGCTTAGGGAGAGCGAGCAGAAGCTCAACCTCGTCATAAATACGATACCTGCTATGGCGTGGTCATGCACGCCGGATGGACAACTTGAATACTGGAACAAGATCTTCATAGATTTTGTCGGCTTGCCAATCAAGGACCTCGAAGGCTTCGGTTTCTATCAGGTGTTTCACCCTGACGATGTTGAGCGTATGCGCAAAAGTTGGGAAGAAATCGTCGCCACCAAACGGCCTCATCCAGTAGATGCTCGCATCAGACGGTTCGACGGAGAATACAGGTGGTTCAACCTACGACAAAATCCACTTGTCGATTCGGACGGAAACGTTTTGCGTTGGTATGGTGTGGTCGTTGATATCGAAGATCGCAGACGCGCAGAAGAATCCCTTCGTCAAAGCCAGGCGGATCTGGCACACGTTACGCGCCTGACCACAATCGGCGAATTGGCGGTGTCAATAGCACACGAGATCAATCAACCGCTGATGGCTATCGTGACAAACGCCGGCACCTGCCTGCGTTGGCTCAAGGACGGGCACACGGATTTTGAGCAAGCGCGACTGGCCGCAGAACGCATTGTGCACGACGGCCACCGCGCTGGCGAGATTGTCGCCGGCATACGCGCAATGGCGCAGAGAACTCCGGTCCGGCTCGAGAAGACNGACTTCAATAAGGCGCTTCGCGACGTGTTGTTCCTCTTGAGGGAACAGTTGCAATCGAGCGGAGTACAAGTCACAACAGGTCTCGCATCCGAGCCACTCTATGTGCTAGGCGACCGTACCCAGCTCCAGCAGGTTCTTCTGAACCTGATTTTAAATAGCGCTGAGGCCATGCAGCCTGACAACGCTGCAATCATCAGTGTTAGATGCATCGATGGAAAGGACGGCGACGTTGAAATCTGCATTTCCGATACGGGGCCGGGAATACCACAGGAAAACTTCGATCGCATCTTCGAAGCTTTCTACACCACAAAGCTAGATGGCATAGGAATGGGGCTTTCGATTTGCCGTTCCATTGTTGAGGCCCACGGCGGCCGCATTTGGGCCGCGACCAACCATCCGCGAGGCTCCTCGTTTTGGTTCACACTCACCAAGTTCGAGGGCAAAACTGTTGATAGATGATAAAAGGAACAGACGACCAACCGTTATAATCATTGATGATGACCAAAGCGTGCGCGACGCGCTGAAGGGACTCTTTGAATCCGTAGGGCTAATCGCCGAAACACATGGCTCCGTCAAAGAATTCATGGTCGCGGACGATCCCGAGAAGGCGGGCTGCATTGTGCTCGACATCCGCCTACCCGGGCAAAGCGGCCTCGAGTTCCATGAAGTTTNGGCCCAAAGTGACATTCCTAGGTCCGTCGTTTTGATAAGCGCTCACGTTGATGTCCCAATGGCAGTGCGAGCTATGAAGGCGGGTGCCATCGACGTACTGACTAAACCAGTCCGTGAGCAGGATCTGCTCGAGGCGGTGAACCGCGCGATTGCTAACGATGCAACTCGCCGTAAAGAGAAAACCTCAAAAGCTATCACGCAATCTGCATATCTGTCACTGACAGACCGCGAACGGCAAATCATGGCTCTCGTCGTAACCGGGAAGCTTAATAAACAAATCGCAGCCGAGTTGCAGCTCGCCGAGCCAACCGTCAAACTCCATCGAGGCCATATGATGCAAANGATGAAGGCCACCTCGGTCGCTCACTTGGTCAAGATGGCTGAAGGGTTGTTATAGGCTCAGCTAGGCCACGGACTCATTAGTTGAGGCGATCCATATCCTCGTCGCGGCAAGCTTGAGGGCAGCGAGATAGTTGTCGGCACGCCGGTCGTATCTCGTCGCGAGGCCTCGCATCTGCTTGATACGGTTGAAGAACCGTTCCACGAGATTGCGCTGACGGTAGACCCAGCGGCTGAAGCTGAATGTCTGCTTTCGATTGGCCTTTGCAGGGATATTCGCCCAGCACTTGCGTTGCTTGGCAAAGTTACGAATTGCGTCGGTGTCATACGCCTTGTCGGCGAGGATCGTCGCGCCGGGCCGCAGGTCGCTCAACAGCTTTTCAGCCATCGGTGCATCGGCGGCTTGGCCAGCGGTGAGTTCCAGCCGAACCGGTCGGCCACCGGCATCAACAAGCGCGTGGATTTTGGTTGTCAGGCCGCCACGCGAACGTCCCATGCAAGGATCGGTTGGCACCATGCTGGTGAACGCGAACGCAGGAGGAATCTATCATCACGATGTCTCCATCGTAACGCTTTGAAACCGCATCAAGAAGGCGTCCCAGACGCCAGCCTTGCGCCAACGCGAGAACCGATTGTAAAGCGTCGTGCGCGGACCATAGCGTTCCGGCACATCTCGCCAGGACGAACCCGTTCTGAAACGCCACAAGATGCCGTGGATCACTCGACGATCGACAACGCGTTTAATTCCACGGCTGTTGTTCGGCAAAAGCGGCTCGATGACCGCCCATTCCTCGTCGCTCAATTCGTGACGGCGCATGGCAATCTCCTTTCAAGGAGATTGAATCACACACCGTCAATAAGATGAACCCCGTTTATGGGGACACTTCCTAGCAGACCTGGGGGAAGCAGGAGCATGTTTCCATGCGTTTGAACGGATGTGAACCAGAGACACCCTGCAAAATTAGCTCAAACAACTGAAAACAATAAACTAAATCATCAATCTTTGATTTGGCATATCTCTTGAGTCTGTCTTTACTGATCGGCTGACCTCTCATCGCTCTGACTAATAAATTGCGTGAGAACCGTGTCCACGATGAGCAACATTCCTTTCCAATATCGCGAATGGCTTCCCGAGTGAGTTATCCTGTGGATTTCCGCAACTATCTCCCCGGCAAGCCCGACGACAGGTTAGAGCTACACATTGCGTTTGCACAGACCCGATGGTATCGGTTATTTGTTCTTTATTTGTTCTATTTGTGAGGTCGCGATGTTGTTATCATCTCTTGAGATGTGCGCGGGTGCTGGGGGCCAGGCTCGAGGACTCGAGCTCGCCGGTTTTGGTCATTCCGGTGTCGTTGAAATTGACAAGGATTGCTGTGCAACATTGAGATTGAATCGCAAGGACTGGACCGTTCATGAGGAAGACCTCAGCCTTTTCGATGGCCGTCGCTACAATGGTATCGATCTCCTTGCGGGCGGGCTGCCATGCCCCCNTTTCTCGATCGCAGGGAAGCAGCTCGGGGAAAACGACGAGCGAAATCTCTTTCCCGCAGCCATAAGGTTAGTGGACGAGACACGCCCCAAGGCGATCATGATCGAAAACGTTCGCGGGTTTCTTTCGGCGGTGTTTGAGGACTATCGCGGCTTCATTCGCTCGGAGTTGAAAAAGCTTGGATACGAGGCTCACTGGCGGCTTTTCAACGCGTCCGACTATGGTGTCCCCCAGCTCCGTCCACGCGTCGTGATAATCGCGTTGCGTGACGACATTAAGGATGTGTTCGAATGGCCTGCTCCCTCCCCGGTCGATGCACCCACTGTCGGCGACACACTGATTGATCTGATGGCTGCAAACAAATGGAAGGGCGCAAAGGCTTGGGCAAAACGCGCCAACGACGTCGCACCAACCTTGGTCGGCGGCTCCAAGAAGCACGGAGGTCCTGATCTTGGACCTACCCGGGCGAAGGCAGCATGGGCTACACTAGGTGTCAACGGAAAATCGATCGCGGAAGAAGCTCCGGAAAGGGATTTTGTCGGAATGCCGCGCCTGACTGTGCGAATGGCCGCTCGTATCCAGGGCTTTGATGACGCATGGTTGTTCCACGGACGAAAGACGGCCGCCTATCGCCAGATCGGTAATGCGTTTCCACCGCCTGTTGCAAGAGCCGTTGCGATCAAGCTTAAGCAGGCCATCGAAACGCGTACCATCTATCCGGTTTTGTCAGTCGCGCGTTAACGCTCTGATAACCTGGGATGGCGAACATCGTGCATGTCCAGCGCACCCCTTGATTCGTCTCATGAAGATTACCCCGTCCTTTNCGATATCGAGCAGACGCTGATTGGTTGTGCCGGCGNCGTCCGCGAGTTTTCCGAAATGGTGACGGTCCTTTTCCGGCAGGCGTTTGATGAAGTCATCGACGCTCCGCGCACCAACCGATTCACTTTGGCCGAGATCGAAAAGACCGAGAAANCCTACATTGGCACAAAGGTGGAAATTCTTCTGCGCAATTATTTGAAATTGCCTAAAGGAAGCATACTTGATGTGTGCGTGAACGGTGTGGAGGTCGATATCAAAATGACCACCGCTCGTGATTGGATGATCCCACGCGAGAGCATCGGCCGACCTGCTATTCTCTTGAAAGCTGACGAAAAGCGGGCTCTTTGCGATGTCGGTTTGATCATCTGCCGTCCGGGATATCTGAGAAGCAGTAACAATCAGGACAAGAAGGGCCAGATTGCCGCGGCCCATTACGTCAATATCTGGTGGATGCTGTATCGTGAGCCCTATCCAAAGAACTTTTGGGAAGTGCTACCTTTGACGGACCGCAACGCGATAATGGCGGCTGGCTCAGGGAAGTGGCGGCTTGCAACTCTGTTCGAACGGATCCAACGTCAACCGATCTCGCGAAGCCAGGTGCAGGCCATAGCGCAGCAGCACGACTACATGAAACGGCTTAGAAAAAATGGCGGTGCCCGCGACATACTGGGTCCGAAAAACATAGCAATCCTATGGGGCTCGAAAGATCGTGAATTGATCGAACGCTTCAAACTAGGGCCTATTACGGCGGACGAGTTTGTTTCCTATCAGGCCTTAACCGAAGACGACATCGCGCTTCTACGTTACCACGATCATATCGATTAACCATGGACCTCAATGGCAAGCTGGGTCTCCGCAGGTCCCACAAGTCTTGTTGGTTTCCATACGGAACTGAGCCGGTTGGGGTGAGGACGAAAACTTGGTCCACCAGGGGTAGTTCATTTACTCCTACGCAGACAGACTTCGGCCCGTTGAGCTTTACATCAGGCTTGGCAGTTCGCGCAATGACGAGATGAGTGACCGAAAGGAGAGCGCGAAGTTGCCATCGTCGTAAGAGGCAAATGACGGTGGATTGCACTTATTGGACCGATCCCTTGACCTATAACTAAAGAAAGCTATCAAACTGAAATCAATCAACAGCCGTTACCTGCCGATTGTCCTGGGCCGAAGGCGGCCGGACTCCTGTGGTACGCACATGGCGCACCAGGTGATCAATAGCGATGACGTTCGCATAGTGAGATGACACTCAAGAACTTATACCTGAACAAATTCAGAACATCGGCTTTGACAGCGGCAAAAAANCATGGATTACTGCAAGTTACGGCGCACATAGCCGATCTACTTTGCAAATCCAATAGGATAAANCATGGCCAAAGATGCAGCATTACTTTCTGAACTGCATAAGTTGATCGGACAACGGATAGATTCCGGGGTGATTGCGCAGCCAGGTCAGATTGTAGACGATGTTTTTAAAGGCAAACCGCTTAGTGGCTACCATTCAGATTTTTACAAAGCTTTCGCTAAGAAGCAATTGGTCAGTGTCGTTACCCAGATGCTCAAGCGCATCGGCATGAGCGATGACCCCGCATCTCCGCAAATGGCCTTTCCGGGCCATAGGCGTTTAGTCAAATCCTACCCGGTTCTTAGAAATGGTGAACGTGCTCTTGTGCCCCTAAGCCTCTGCACGCCGCTAGAACTCTCTAATCATATATCGCTTCTCCGGAAGCAGGCGAAAGGATGTGAAAATCACGCTGCCGAACTAGAGGAATACGTGGCCAGCAAAGTAAGTTTAGAAAAAGCAGAGGCGGTGAATCAACCAGTGCAACTTGCGCCCGAGTCGGCCTGAGTAGTAATGGTAACGAAGCGGACGGTGCCCTCTAGAAAGCACAATTAAGGGGGCATTAAAGTTGGTCCTAGCGAAGGCGTATTGGCCGCTGAATTTCGTTCGGACTATCGACCGTTCCTGCTTGAGGTCCGGCCGCCACGATCCGCAACACAGCAACGGAATTGTGGAAGGTGCGGAAGGCCTCGGCGTCTTCGATCTTAGCAAAACTTGTCGATATTTGTCTGTCCGCAGAAACAGTAAGTAGTCCCTCAGGAACCACATCAGACCACCCCCGCAACTCCTTGTAGTCGTTCACAATCGTAATGAATGCAGGATAGGCATGGTTTAGGCGGGCGTTCATGAATGAAACCAGTTCCCCGCTTATTTCACAAACTATACACCCATTTTCGTCAGAAAAGCTGTCGAACTGCTTTTCCTTTGCTCGTCGCAGATCTTTGCTCACGGCATTGTGGCAAGCGTCATAGAACTCCTGCATTTTCGGTTTCGCACTACCCGTGATCGCACTAATGTACGAGAAATCGGTATCCGTGCCATCAACGCGGTAGACCCAAAAACCTCGCGTTGGATAGCCGTTCACAAATGATTTNCTTTTTNCAAACCGATCGATACCCTTCCCAGTTTTCGATGGGCCTTCTGAGAGCAAAAGGTCATATCGCTCCAAGAGAGCACCTAAATCGAAGTGATCCTCGGGATCGGTGATGGTCTCTCCATCATCGTAACGGGCAAGCATCTCCTTGAAATGCTGTTTAGCCGCCAATTGGGTTTTCCAAGACTTGCCATTCGATAACTCCACACCCTTCGCCATGTTTTCCTCCCAGAACGTTAAGCGCAATGCTGCGGACGGACTTAGGTAGTTCCCATTCCCAACATTTTCTCCCTGACTTCTCGCAGTATAATGACAGGAATGTCCATACCATCTAGCTCCCGGTTGTGGGTTTGTACCCACTCCAAACATCCAGACTTGTCAAAGTCGTCTCGAACAATTTTCTCGTATAATGCAACAGCACTCATTCTAGAGAGGCCGAGTTCCATCAAAGACAAANGAGTCTTACTGGAGACCCCAAACTCCAGCGCTACACCAATATCGAGGTCATTGTCGATCAGGTCACTTCGGCCCACCTCATTCAAAAAGAGTTGGAGAATATCAAGATATGCTGCTAAGTATTTGGGAGCACGAAAGCGCGCCGTTTGCTCAACGAGATCCATTGTGTCGCGAATAAGCTTTGGCAGCTTATATTCAACACCGTTTCGTTGATGCCATTCGATGCGCTTCCTAATGATTGCTGAAAGAGAGAGCCCTTTAAGCCACTCAATAACAATCAGAGCATGCAGCTTGAGGAGACCAGGCGGCTGGAAAGCCGGATAAAGATGCTCATTCACGAGTGTAAATGCATCGACCACACTATCGTAATCATCCGCGCTTCCCGGCGGGGAGATCAGCAGATTCTGAACATCTCCTGAGTAGGCACGGAAGGCGGCCAGAAGGGCTTGCATCCCTACAGCGCTAACCCNTGGATGCCGTATCGCGATATCCGCAGGGATCGAAATCTCCGCCGCCAAGATACCTAACTGCGCGTTGATGTTGGTCAGATCGTCAGGATTTTGCCGCTTCGCAAAGTCCGCCTCTGCAATCGAACCTAGCCGCAGATAAGTGGTGAGAAGATAAGCTCCAACTTGCTCCAGCTGTGGGTGGTCCAAAAGTTCGCGCTCGGTTGCCATCGCACGGTTAGACAGAAAGTCAACCATCCGACCACCGGCGCTCAAGACAGCGTCAGTTTCCCTCTTTATCGGGTATCGCGCACGGCTCGGAACTCCAGTTGGCCAAGCGTCAGTGTCGTCAGGATCAATACAGATAATGTTCCCCTGAAATTCATCTCCCCAGCGGCCAGCTCGNCCGGCCAGGTTCCAAAAATCATGAGGTTCCATCGGCTTGCCTTTCCCCTTGCGCGGCCCTCTGACTACGATGGTTCGGCATGAAAGGTTGACGCCTTCGATCAGTGTTGAAGTGCAGACTAGGAAGCGGAGTTTACCTTCTCTGAAAAGACGCTCCACCTCCATCCTGATGAGCGAGGGCATGTTACCGTAGTGAAACGCTACACGCTTCTCTACGAGTGCAGCGAGACCGTAGCTACGATGAACGCCTTTTCGTGCCAAATCTGCAAGCGCGGAGAGTTCGACGTCAACGGTATCAGTCTGCTCAACGAGCTGACTGATAAGAAAGGCAACTTCTTCCGCTTCAGCAGCACCGTTGGTGTAAACGAGGGTACCACCTCGCGCGCCAGCTGCCGCAGCGATAAACGCGAGGCGCTTCCTTAACCCATCTGGCTTGTTGGGAAGCCTGAGAATGCCGAGACTGCGATGCTCAAGCCCTTGTCGTAAATGAAGATGCCATTCTTTAGGGCGTCTTGGGACGTGTGTGGCTGTAACAAGATTCTGGAGGACGGTCGGGACATCACTGTCAACAGCAAGGGTCGGAATTCCGATAGGTGCGTCGTCCAGTAGCTCGCCAGGATTCTGAGTTGCCGGACTTATAAAGACGACGCGCATCGAAACGTTAGCACGAGAAACCCTCTCGATAGCATCCTGCAATACAACACCGCGTTGATGATCTCCGATTTTGTGAGCCTCATCGACAACCAGCAAATCAACCAAAATTTCATCGCCCAATAGATTGGCGAGCAGGTGCAAGCGTTCCTGAGTGAACACTAGGACCAAGCCATTCTTTTTAGCAACGGCGTCTAAATACTTTTGTCTAATCGGCAAGGACGAGACATCAATGTTATCCAGTCCCATGCCCTTCAGAACACTTTTGAGACTTTCTTCAATCTCAGTTACGAGTGCACGCGTTGGTGCGAGATAAACAACAATGTTTGCTTCATTCACGCGAATGCGGTCGATGAGCCATTGGAGGACCAGAAATGTTTTACCAGAAGCGGTAGGGGCGGACGCCGACATCCAAGACTTTTCACCGGTGGCTCCGGACCAAAAGCTGTGCTGGAATTCATTGACGGACAGTCTTGCTCCAGTTGCCTCAAGAAGGACAGAATTCGCGATTTTACGGCGCTGCAATTCTAGGCGTTGCGATACCCCTAGGCGCCCCTCCAGATCCGGCACCAAGCGCTCGCGACCTAGGGCGAGATCAATTGTTCGTTGATTAGAGAGTTTGTCCAGCAATATCGCCCCGGCGTCACGCACCACAGAACTGGTCTCGAGCGTCAATGCAGCTGTCGCAATGCGCAAAACGGCTTCTTGGCATGCCCGAGATTTTGAACGTGCAAGGATACTCCCTGCGAGCAGCATCCTCTCCCAGTCTATAATCTGCGCATTTTCAGCAATATTCTCTTCCGCAATTAGGTTATCGATTTCAGCGACTACCGTAAGCTTCGTCAGAACGGCTAGCTCTTCTTTCACCCCCTCCTCAAGCAACCATTGCTGCAAATCTTCTTGGCTCATCGAGTTCCCCCNAGCGCCTCAAGGAAATTTGCGCGAAATTCATCTGCCGATGGTATGGGAACGCAGAAGAACTCGATTTCAAACTGGTCAAGCTTTTCAAGCTTTAGACGATTGCCAACGTTAGTCGACCACCGTATCAATTCCTTCTTTGCGGCTACGACCAATTCTTCTGATACAATTTTACTTCCATCAGCAGGATAGATGTCCGCATCAAATCCTATCAACGCCAACCCGCAGTATTGCACTCGGTTAGAGAGCGGAGACTGTCGATTGAAATATAGTTTGAATGCCTCTGTTAGCGACTTATCGCTCAAATCCGCTTTATCGCTCAGCAAGACAAGATCTCTTTCGCGCTCTGCACCTTCATGATCCTCCTCTGCCAGGAACGGTGCAAGTGATGCAAGGCAGTCACGGATCGCGGTAGTGGCATCTCCATAGACCTTTGACTCACCCCAATAGAGCTTTAAAAGCCCTTCAGCGGTAACACCAGCATAAACACCATCTGCTCCATGGTAGTGCATGCGGGTGTCAGTCTTGAGATCCATTTNGCATAAGATCTGCGGGATCTTGAGAAACCTCTCGGCAAGAAGAAAAAGAAGCAACTCGCCGCCTTCGCCTGTTTNCTCAAGATCGGTAAAGACCGTACACGCCTGCCGATGGATCTCGGCGACCGCACTGCTTGATCGATATTTGAAATCCCGCTCTCTCGCCTGTTGAAGTTTGGATCGGGGAATTGCGTAGTCTGCGACCGCATTTCGCATAAACTCGGCGAGCCTTTTCGGGCGGACTCGGCCATTGCCGTCGACTGTAAGACAGTGGCAGTGGATTTTTACATTGTGTCCATCGATGACCACATCGCGCTCAACCAGCTGCAAATGAACGCCAAGCTCCTCTGGGTCACCAGCGAGAATGTTTACCAGATCGTCGGCATTGATTTCAGACAGGCTAAACCTCATCGCGAACAACAAAATCGTGGAATCGAATCACTGAACCTGTGCCATTGAAACAACTTCTAATTTTGAATTGCTAGGGACTTTTACTTTNCCGACCAGTCCTCCCGTAATATTATGTTCAATCTGACGACAATATTCGGCGATCTATCTGGCTGGCTTGAGGTATCGGTCCACATCCAGGTAAATTTCCCAGGCCTTTTGCGGCGTCGTCTTTGCCAGCGCTAAATACGCCCGCGCACATGCCGCTTGTGGCGAAAGATTTGAAGTAATCGTATCGATATCACGATACGCGGCCGATTGAACGGCCGGATCTTGATCACTAGTCAATCGGATTGTTTNGAAGAGCTCTCGGATTACTCGAGCACGATCTGCTAGAAGCTCTTCGCGATCATTCAAGCTGAAAAAATCAATCGTAACCTGGGCCCTGATCTTTTCAAGCCCAGTGGCGTGAATAGGTTTNGCAATGACGCCTTCAAACGTGATGAACAGCTCTGGATTGTCGCCGAGTGACCCGTGAGGGAAANGCAGTAAGGGAGTCTCTGAGGCGTTCAGCGTAGCAATGTCCGTCGTCGCCACCCCTCGAGGTCCGAGGATGGGAAAATAGTCTCGCTTTCGATCAGAATTGCAGCCCTTGCAGGCGCAAGCATAATTCTCAACATCATAAGCCAGCCAATAATAACCCGTGTTGCTCGGTACGCCGGTTCCAAATGCGTACGTTAATTTTGGCGTTCGTTTGGGATAGGGCCAGTTCGTCACCCTCCCCTTTGGGCGAAAATGCTCCACATCATGTTCTGACTTGCCGGTGAGTTTTCCGCCGAGGACACGCTCACAAAAAACACACTTATCGTGCTGCAGGTCCATAAAGACCGTTTNGACATCGCTCCAGATAGAAGCGTCTTCTTGGAATTTTCCGGCTGCGATAAACGCATTGCGCCTCGTCGCAGCCCGCGTGCGCCAACCGGCATCGACGGCATCAACGCGGGCTTCCAATTCAGCCTTCGACAGAACCGCATATCGGATCACAATGCTTTGCTCCGCTCGCCAAAACTCTTCAACCATTCTGGCGCATCCCCTGCCTCTGGAGGGTCCTCGCCGCCGCCAGCCGATGCGCCTCTAAGAAAGGCCAACGCTGCACCTCTCTCGCCGCGCTCAGCTGCCTGCGAAAGATCGCGCAATTTGTCAGCAAATTCCGGATCTCTAGACGAATCCAAACCGAAGACCTCGGAACGCAGCAGTTGATCGGCGCTCAGTCCGAACGTTTCTTCCTCTGGCCTTCGCACCTCGGGCGTGGGCCCGCTGCCCAGCATCACGTTGTAGATATTGGAGCGCTCCAATGTGCTTACCAGTAGTGGACTATGCGTCGTGAAGATGAACTGAATATTCTTCAACGTGCGCGACAGAGTTGGGATGAGTGTCCGCTGCCAGGCAGGATGAATATGCAAGTCGACTTCGTCGACCATTACCACACCACGGCTCTCTACTAGCTTAAAGCCAGACGGTGCACCCATGCAAAGGTGGTAGAGCAGGTCTCCAATCCAGCCGATATACAAACGATAGCCGTCGGACAGCGCGGAGTACGGCAGCCTTAGCGTTCTATAACCGAAAAGGTACTCGCCACCTTCGAGCTCTTCAGTGAAAGAAATCGACGGAGGCATCAGACGTTTGAGCAGATTGGCAACTTGCTTGTAACGCCCTGGGTTCTCATCACGCCATCTTGGGAGCCATGCGCTGATTGGTGTTAGTGCGAAATGCTCTTCGAATAGTGATGCAACTCGTTCGTATCGCACTGCGCGCGCCTTACGTCGGCTCGCCAGATCATTCGCAGACAACACCTCGGTCCGCCTTGTGGCCCCGTAGCCAACGAAAAAGAAAGCGCTATTGTCATCTTCAAAGAACTGCTCATCGACGACATCTGTCGAAGGCTGCAGAAACTCAATATCTCCACGACGTAGGATCTGCGCGGCGAAAGTCGAAGCATTACCATCCCGCCCTCCGTCTTGCTGATGCAGGACTACTTCCGTCGATACCTCCGCGCTTTTCACCTGCCCGCGTGCAGATCTACGGATAAGCGAGCGCGGTCGATAGCCCGATGATGGGGCGATAGGAGACATCAGGGACAGCGCTACCGCACTCAAAAGAGTACTTTTCCCCGACCCGTTGTTGCCCAGAAACACGTTCACGTTGTCCAGCCGAGGTGGCCAACGCGAAACGTCCTCAAAAGATTCGTTCTGCTCGCGGCCAGGATAAAGAAGATCCACTTCCGCCGTTCGAAAGACCCGAAGATCACGGATTTTNAGACGTCTAACGTACATTTTGACCTCACGGGTGCCGAACTCAGACCTTAGCAAAAANGTGCACATTTGCACAGTAGTCGCCGTCGATCGTCAAGTTTCGATACAAAAACGCTGCGCTTCAACGAAAACACAGGGCGAGCCTACATGAAGTGGCGGCGATAGGTCAGCTCGACTGCTTATTGTACCCCCNACGCCCGAAACCTCCCCCTCCCCGTCATCTCCCTGAGCCCCAGCTCCAAAACAATCCGCCGCGCCGCCTGCGGCGTGACGTCCAGCGTCTTGGCCACCATCCCGGCCGACACGAGCGGTTTCGCCATCACCAGCTCGACCAGTTCCGGCAGTTTTGAAGACGTCCGGCGCCCGTCCAGCTTTCGGTCCATCATCGTTTNCGCCAGCATCAACCGGTCATGCTCTTTCAGACCGAGCTCGGCGGCCGCGATCAGGCCGTGAGCAACGGCAAGCAGCCGCGTTTCCCTATCGCGATGCCGGCGTCGATCGACGGGGATGGTTTNCAGGCCAAGGTTGATGGCGGCCAGATGGGCGCCGGTGGTAATCCCCGCCTGACGCAGGATCGAGGCGCAAAACAGCCGGCCGAGCCAGGGCGCATGCTGAAGGACGGAGAGCTCGTTCCAGGCATCGAGGGCAGCGATCGCCTGCAGCACCGCCGGCAGGTCTTGCACTTCCCGCAATACGCCGCGCCATTCGTCGAGTCTGGAATCCTCGTCCCAGTCGAGATCATAGATCATCGGATCTTTGTCTGGGTCGCCGCCACGCCCGGGCCGCGTTGCGTTTTCGATCGCGGCCTCCGATCGGGCGAGAACCGCATCGATGGCGGCATAGTCGACGCCGGGAAGCCCTCCGGCTTCGTCGATGTCCTCCCCCTCCCCTTTNAGATCATTCAAGCCAGCGCGCCGAATGCCGCCCGCCACCTCTCTCTCCTCGGCGCNGACCGGTGTGATCTCCGCGGTTTNCCGCAGCGTCCGAATGCCTTCCTGCGATAGTGCCCAGTTGGGCAACTGCGCGGCAATGCGTCGGCGGGTGCGAAGGACGTCGCGGGCGATGGTGAGTTCGTGGGTGGGGGTGCGGATGTCACGGGTGGCGTCATGCAGGACGAGGTCTTCGAGGTGGACGAGTTCGCCGTCGATCCACAGCGAGGCGCAGGCGTCAGAGAACTGGCTGCGTTCTATAAAGCCCTGGCCGACCGATGAACGGGCGATACGCTCGTCCAGACGCGTAAGGGCGATACCGGCGTCGAAAGCCGGCCGCATCAAGGGTTTCATGCTGATTTTCGCGAGATCGTAAGCCATTGAAATCATGGTAAATGATTTCTTAAAGGAACACTATCCGATTATTACGGTTCCTAACATGCTATGGTTGGGGGTTGAACTTCTAACCATCGATAAGTACCTCTTATCGATGGTTGTTGATTTCGTGGCTCAAATCGAGGAGAATCGGGGCAAATCACGGTCCTAGCGGCCGCCGAAACCCGCGATTCTGGAGCCAACGTGGCCAGACCGACAAAATCACAGACATCCGTCGAGCGGCGCGCCGAAGAGCTCGACACGATTGCGTCCGTTCTGCCGCTCGAACGGCGCGACGAACTTGCCGAGCTTTTGACCGACCAGGACATCGAAACGCTGCGCCACCTCGTCAACGCCGGAATGGGTGCCAACACACTCCGGGCGTTGACATCGGATCTCGCCTATCTCGAAGCCTGGGGCCTGGCAGCCACCGGACGATCGCTGCCCTGGCCGGCACCCGAAGCCCTTTTGCTCAAATTCGTCGCGCATCACCTGTGGGACCCTGAGAAAAAANCGACCGATCCAGATCATGGCATGCCAGCCGCGGCGGATGACAATCTCCGAAGGCAGGGGTTTCTCAAATCCGTCGGCCCGCACGCGCCAGCCACCGTGCGTCGGCGTCTGGCCAACTGGTCGACGCTGACAAAGTGGCGCGGCCTCGATGGTGCCTTCACCTCCCCTGCCCTCAAATCGGCCATTCGCCACGCCGTGCGGGCCGTCCCTCGGACGCGACGCCGTAAGAGTGCCAAGGCGGTTACGGGCGACGTGTTGGCAAAACTGCTGGCCACCTGCGCGGGGGACGGCCTACGCGATCTGCGTGATCGGGCGATCCTGATGGTCGCCTTTGCCTCCGGTGGCCGTCGGCGCAGCGAGATCGCCGGACTTCGGGTGGAGCAATTGACCATCGAGACGCCGATCGAGATGCCGGACGGCCCTCCCCTCCCCTCTCTTGCCATTCATCTCGGTCGGACTAAANCAACGTCCGGTGAGCAGGACGATACCGTCTATCTCACCGGCCTGCCGGTCGAGGCTCTCTATGCATGGATGGCGGCGGCGGAGATCGACAAGGGCAGTGTCTTCAGGGGGATCGGGCGATGGGGGACGGTGTCGAAGCGAGCTATCGATCCGCAGTCGGTCAATGCGATTTTGAAGCAGCGGGCGGAGATGGCTGGGTTGGAGGCGGGGNAGTTTTCCGCCCATGGGCTGAGATCTGGTTATCTGACCGAGGCTGCCAATCGCGGCATTCCCCTTCCCGAGGCTATGGAGCAGTCGCGTCATAGGTCTGTTCAACAAGCATCCAGCTACTATAACAATGCCACGCGGCGCAGCGGTCGAGCGGCAAGATTGCTGTAATTGAGAGGCTCGGAACTTACTAAATGACAATCTTGTTCAAAACGACGATCACGGAAGACAAGGCATTTTCAAAAATCGAGGAGGCGCTGAACACCGGTCAGGAATACGACGGCTATTTCAGTATCGCGGACGATGATGGCGAGACGCCTCTGCCATGGGGGCCATCAATGAGCGGTGAAGAATTTCTTGCGAAAGTGAGAGAAATGCTGGAATTGACGTGGAAAGCAGCCCGGTTTTGGGTTGTCTATGACCGTCGAGAGGATCGTGGAGATCCTGATGCCATCGTGATGCGCAATGCAGCGTTTCGTATCTCACGCGGCTATAACGGCGTCATCGTAGCTTCGTTAAGTCTCCTCGGACGGAAAGACGCTGAGCAAGATCTCGAACTGATTTTCGTCTGTTTCAGAGAAGATTTCCAACGTCGCAACTTTAGAATTCGCTTTGAGAACAAACCCGTTAAATCTCAGTGATGCCGAGCCAGCCTTGCGCCGATACCGTTGAGAGTCGGCGTTGCTGTCGGTGCGCAGTTCTGATTCACTTCTTCTAAGGTTTTAAGAGGACGTGCCGCTCGATGTTGAACCCGTATAACAACGTTTCCTGCGCGACCATTCGTTCGCCCGAGTGACTCTGATTACTCAATAAGCTAGGTCCTGTTGACAAAGTGGATTCCCGAATCGGTGGAAGCATGATTCAAGACTGCTTTTTAGGAGGCGGTTTTGGCACGGCGACCTGACGGATATGGAATGGCGGATCATCGAAGGGCTTTTGCCCTCGGAGCGCGGTAGAAAGTCCCGGCCCGCGCATGACAATCGACGGTATCTGAACGGCATGCTACATGTTCTGCGGGTCGGCTGCCCNTGGCGCGACATGCATGAGCGCTACGGAAAGTGGAATTCCGTCTATGTGCGCTTCCGCCGCTGGGCGGAACAAGGGGTGTGGGCTGCACTGCTTGAAACGCTGGTCGAGTTGGGGCTGGCCGATGACCGGCAGCACATGATCGACAGCACCACAGTTCACGGCCACTCTCAGGCTGCGGGCGCTAAAGGGGGACTTATAAGGAGGCTTTTGGTCGATCACGTGGCGGCTTTTCGACGAAANTCCACGCCTGCGCAGACGATCAGGGAAGCCCTCTCGGCTTCATCCTGACAGGCGGAGAGGCTTCCGACTACAATGCTGTTTCTGACCTGCTGGCGATGCCGGTTGGCAAGCCGAGGCGGTTTCTTGCCGACAAAGGATATGACGCTGACTTTCTACGCGAGGAGTTGCTGCTCCAAGGGACCAGGCCGGTCATCCCGCCGAAGGCCAACCGGAAAGCCCCGCCCGCCTGCGACTTTAGAGCCTACAAGGATCGAAACCGCATCGAGCAGATGTTCAATCGGATCAAGCAGTTCCGTCGTGTTGCTACCCGATACGACAAGACCCGAAAATCTTTCGAGGGCTTCCTCGCCCTGGCCGCCGCAAAAATATGGTTGCCATACTGTTGTCAACAAGACCCAGGTTTGTTCGGGTAGTTCATTTGGAGGCTAAAATCTTGACTGTTGCTTTGGTGGGAACGTCGTCCTTTGATCGGTTCTTCAATCCAGCCCATGACGCGTTGCAACGGCGCGGCCATGGTGTGGCACGGTTCGTCACGCGCGAGGAACTGCTTGCCGCCGTTGATGCACTGCAGTCTTTGGAAATCCTTGGCGCGACCTCAAGCTTTGCAGCCGACCGGGAGCTGTTTGCCAGGATGCCGCGTCTGCGCGCACTGGTTTCTCCGTTCACAGGGGTCGAAGGGTTCGATGTTTCGGCCGCGACGGAAAACGGCATCCTCGTGGCGAATGGCCAGATTGCGGAAAACACCGTCAGCATGGCCGAGGCCGCAGTTCTCTTCACCCTGGCTTCGCTCTATGACCTTCATGGCACGGAGCGCTACCTTCGCGAAAACCTGCCGCGTCCCTCGCAGGTCCGTGCGCGCATGCTCATGGGAAAGACAGTTGGCCTGATAGGGTTTGGCAAAATTGGACAGGCTATCGCGGAACGGCTGTCTGTATGGGGCGTGAGGCTCGTCGCTTCGGTGCGCACGACGCGATCGATGCCCGCCTACGTCACCTCCCAGAGCCTCGATAAAGTGCCCGCGACAAGCGATGTCGTTATCATGGCGGCTGCACTCACTCCTGAATCACGGGGAATGCTGGATCTTGACGCGTTGCGCCGAATGAAACCGGACGTGGTGTTTGTCAACATCACGCGGGGCGGCATCATCCCCGACGATACACTCGCCTCGCTCGCCGCAGAGCGACCGGCTATGCGCCTTGCCCTCGATGTGTTCGACCCGGAGCCGTTGAAAGAGGATAGTCCGCTGCGCGACCTTCCGAACGCCATCCTCACCCCACACATGGTGGGACATACAATCGACTCTCAGATGCGCCTGCGGGAGGCATTTTGCGAGAACCTTCTCGCGGTGGCAGAGTGGCGGGTGCCTGAATACGTCGTCAATCCGTCTGTGATCGAAACGTGGCTGGTAAAACAGGACAGCCCACAGCTCTAATTGCGTCCGAGCTTGTATCACTCATCAGTGCATCGTCATCCATTCGCGGGCGGCGCGTAGTGCAGCGGCGAGTTCGGCCTTATCGCCGGGGCAAGGTCACCGCGCAGTGCTGCAGCCCGGTCGGAGCCCTTGATGGCGGCGATGTTCAGCCACTTGTGGGCGGCGATGAAATCAACGGCGCAGCCACGACCGGTCGCATACATGAGCCCCATTTCGAAGAAGATGTCGGCGTGATTGTCGCCGCCCATTCCAAGGGATCAGGCCGGTCATCCCGCTGAAGACAAACCGGAACGCCCCGCCCGTATGCGACTTCAGAACCTACAAGGATCGAAACCGCATCGAGCGGATGTTCAATCGGATCAAACAGTTCCGTCGTGTTGCTACCCGATACGACAAGACCCGAAAATCTTTCGATGGCTTCCTCGCCCTGGTCGCCGCAAAANTATGGCCGCCATACTTTGTCAACAGGACCTAGCCTGTCTCGAGTCGAAGTTCATACATACGGGTGGACAATGACCTGATGCGGCCAGTGAGGCTGATCATGCAACCGATACGACGCGCAGCTGCGGCGGCCTTGTCGGCGCCAACTGGCCTTCCAGAACGACCTGATTACGCCCGCCCGCCTTTGCCGCATAGAGGCAGACATCGGCGCGACAAATCGCATCATGCACCGAATGATCGTTAGGCCCCGTGGAAGAAACACCGAAACTTGCTGTGGTCTGGCTCAAGATTCCCGTCTCGTCCCAACCCTTTTCGGCAAACGAGACTCTCACGATATTTGCCATAATCCCCGCATCGGCAAGCGACACGCCCGGTATAAAAGCTACGAACTCTTCGCCGCCGAACCTAGTGACCACCGCGCCCGACGGCAGAAGTTCGGTCAGCACCTTGGCGAGACCGACGATGACCGCATCACCGGCCGCATGGCCGAATCCATCATTGACCTGCTTGAAGAGGTCAATGTCGCAANCCAGCACTGCGCCTGACGGAAAGCTGCCCTTCCGAAAATCTGGGACAGCCCGCTCGAAACCGCGACGGTTGAGAAGATCGGTCAGCGGATCGTATTCCGCCGCGTGGCGATGTTGGCCGATTACATCCAGCATCATTGTGCCAAGCACAGTGAGCGCCAGCAGGAAGCCCAGCACACTTGCCCCAACCTGCATAACGAAAGCGTAGTCGGACGACAGGAATTGGTCGAGTGAGACATAGCCGTCGCCGAACGTGGACAGCAAAAGCGAGGAAAACCGCACGATAGTTTCCGCAACAACCAGCCCGACCATTCCGGCAAGCAGTCGGTCGATCGGCCTTCTGATTTGATCCCGGACCTGCAAGAGCGGCAAAANTAGTAGAAGCGCGCATGCCATATCGCTCGAAATTAGCTCGCTCCTAAGATCATGCTTTTCGACGATAAGATAAGTGACAACGGCTTGAGCCAGAACGGCAATACTCAGGCGCAGGGCAAACAAGGAGCGGCCAAGGCCAAAGCGATGCAGAAGCGCCTGGCCATAAAAAANGAATGCGGCAAAGAAGAAGACGTTCGAGATCACCGCTTGAGCCTCGCGCGACAGCGCCACAAGCAGAAGAGGCGCACAGAAACCGAAGGCGGCAGCAATATAGCCTAGCCCCCAGTAAAGCCCGGAGGCAATGCCCCAGCGCTGTGTAAACAGAAATGAGCAGCCGAATGCCAAGAAGATAAACGGCAAANGATATGCGAAATTATCGTGCGATTCCATGAAGCCCCCGCACAATAAGCTTCCCCCGAAACACCAGTGCTGGGAGGAATATAGGGCCGGAAGATTAAGAAACCCTAGCTGCCCCGCTGACGGGCGCGGCGATGATCCGCCAGACAAGCGTGCTAATCTCGCCGACCCAGAACACACATTGAGGAGTGTGTCGCCAGCGACCTTGCTGCACGAGAGTGCTACCAACGCGGGACNTTCGTAGTCTTCGACCCAGACTGGCCTGAAAAACAACTCAGTTTGCGGCTGACCACGTGCGGCTAGGCAACTCGCCACGAAACCAATGGGTCGGAGATCGTCCGTCTTGACGTCCTGATACCGATCTTCATGGTATGCTCCCTTCCTCGTCTTTAATATCTCTCAAATCGTATAACACTATGAAATTTCTGATAAANTGACAAAAAAANCCGGCTGACAAGTTCTGCTACTCCTACCTCAGGGGACCTATCACGGGGCCGAATGCGATTGCGGCCGTTTGCTCCGACACGGGTTAACGCATCGCATGCTCCCTAAGAACAATATCCCTCAATTCGAAGCAATCGAGCGATTTNGAAAATGCCGAAAGACTAGTCGCCACCAAATTCATCTCTCACTTGACCGCCCGTCGGACGGTGCCGGTGATACCCAGTAAAATCTGGACGAGATACCATGATTGTTGGCGTTCCGAAGTCAACAGAGGCAGCCTTAAAGGCGGACCCCCAACTGCGCCGGTTCGAACTCCGACCAGCGCCATAGGATTGAATATCGTTGAGGTAGAGGTTCTTCGGAAAAGTCCTCCAGCTAAACTTTTGTTTGCCATGCCCGGTTCGCCTGATGGCACAGATGCCGGGAGGCGCAGGCAAAGCGTGATGTGATCGCATAGGATTGGCCAAGCGCGACCCCAACCTGATGTGTTCAAGAACTCATGACTCACAGCATACTTTTCGTCATTGTCGAGCTCGGAAATGATCTTATCCCACGCACGCAACCGGTCCAGGTGGTTAGTAAGATTATTGATGATGTTTGCAAACTTTGTCGCGTATTCGCCGGCATGACCTTGCCGGCATCCAGTGAATTGGGCAGAGTCCACGAATGGTATGGCATTAATTTGCCTCGGGTGCCGTTGCATCAAACGTGTCTCGAAAGCGTTGATATAGTCGACAAGTCTATCCGAGCGGTTCTGCGTAAAATCTTCGGTCACGCAACAGCACTCCCTTCACCGTTGGCCTTCAGGAGCGACATCAGCATCGGCCCGAGCGAAAACTCTCCCTGCTCCGATCTCTTCGTCAAGTCTCGCAGATAGCCACCAGGCGAGTTTATGAAATTCGATCGTTCGAGAATGCACGCCATCGCCACCGCGGCATTTTCGGGTCCCATCGCACTGCAGGCCTCCTCATAGGCTGACGGGCTGACGCCTAGCATCGAGCGGACCACCACGGCCGCCGTCATCAGTTCTCGCCAGTGTGCAATGCCGCCTACGGGACCGTAGTCGATAATCTGCGGGCAAGCCCTAAGGACCATACCAAGCGGGAAAGCCTTAATTTGTTCGAGTTTTGCCTTTGTCTTTGTGCCCGCCACACTCTTTGTTTTCGGTTCTTCCGGCACGTTTGCGCCCTGCTCTTTTTAAGAGCTAGGTTCAAGTTCATTTATAGATTCGGTTTTTGAATTCTGTATGTGCCGATCATTTGGAGCGGCATTGCCATGCATATTCTTAGATTCTACCTGCATCTCCAACATGTTGATGACTTCTTCACGCAGGAGCTCCATCTCTCCAAGTGTTGTGTCGACCTGGTTTCTGTCTGGATAGCGAGGATGCCGGCTAAGAATTCCAATGTATACTGTTTCAACATGCCCCCAATTGCCAGGGGCACCTTCCTCGATAGCAGCTGTAATTAGTTTGCGGACGTCTCGACGGCAAATCGTAAGCGTTTCTTNCGCCCGGCGAAACCGCATCCGCTCCGCTGCGACGTCCTGGGCCAGTAAGGCTAGCTCGGTGGATCGCGTGAGCAGCGGGCTCAGATCGAACCCGTATGCCTTTTCTATTTCACCATCGCGACTGCGATGTGCGTAACGTTTCCCGTTCGGACTATCACGACGCATGATGAGTCCAGCATCGACTAGCGCACCGAGCTGGCGCCGCAGTGTGCTTTCCGTGATCCCATGAGCGCGGACGGACAGCTGCGCATTGGATGGAAATACAACAAGCCCGTTCGAGGCGTCGAGTTGTGTATCAGGGTAGAATGTCAAAAGGGCATCGAGAACGGCAATTGCTCGGTCCTGAAGGCCGAAGCGCTCCCTCGTTTCGCACACATCGCGAAAGACCTTCCACTTTTCGACACGCGTGCTTGGTGTTGATGCCGCGATCGCGAACTGCTCTTTCACCAAGGCAAGCTTCGCTGGCCGCCGCCCAAAGGGCGTCGTTATATGTCCCGTATGCATTTTTCTTTCACCTTTCTTCAGGCAAAGGAAATTAGCTCACCAAATCGGTGCCAAGACTCTTGACTGTGATTCCGGGAAATGCGATTCTCAATCCTGCGAGAGATACGAGAGAGGCTTCCACGGTTTNCCGTTTGGGGGCCTTTTTCTTTNGCTGTTCAGTCTCCGTTGTTTTCCTGCTTCGACCCTCTGTACTCGACGTACAAACGATCCATGTGGGCTGAAAGCCACTCGCTGAAAGGTTTAGCTTCGACATTCGAGAGTTCGATCGCAACTTTCTTCGATTTGGCATTCATTACGAATTTCAGCGAAGAGTCAGTCGACGTCCAATCCTTCACGGAAGGACTGATCTTTGGCTTCTTGGCAGCTGATTTGACTTTGTAGCGCTTTAAAAAATCATGCAGTTCATCAAACCGCTCATCCTCGGTCAACTTCATGAAGTCGGCGGTTTCCGTATGCTCTGTGGCTACCTTCGAAAGAGCAGGGNCTAGAAGCAATTGACGGAGGCTCAGCCACCTATCGCGTCCTACTTTCTTGGATGCTCCTAGCGCCTTGAGGATCGAGGCCGGGACAGCTTCCACGACGCCCAGCATTTTCGAAAGCATCGCCTCGTCGATCGCAAGCGACGACCGAACCACGTCCTTCGTCATTCCAGACTCAATCAGGTTCTGTGCGAAATATGCACGCTCTATGAACGACAGGTTGGAGCGAGCGGAATTCTCCTGTCCCTGTGCAATAGCAGAAGTAACATCGTCCAATTTCTTGACGACTGCCTTGACCGAAATTCCAAGCTCTCTGGCGACCTTGAGACGGCGATGACCGAAGACAACCATGAAGCGTTGGCCGTCTGATGAGCTGGGGCGAACCAGAATCGGCGTTATCTGGCCGGATTCCCTTATCGCCTGCTTGAGCTCCTGGTATTCGTCGCCATCGTCGGAAAGGCGATCGGCGACAAAGGAACCGTCAATTAACTGCGGGTCCAGATCGACGATGACCTCGCCCTGCATCAATTTCTTGCTGTTCTCCGCCATATCCTCGATCGACCGAACGACGGTCTTAGCGGCCCCTGTCATGCCGTATCCAGGTTTTGTCGGCGTCTGGTTTGACGCGATTGACGCCATGTCGAGTTTNGCAAANGGATTTTCACGTGCCATAGCCAGCCTCCGAACTCGCTTTCATCGTCGACAAGGAATTGAAATCGTTCCCAAATACCTCTGAAAAANCGGCTGACAAGTACGTCATCTGCGCCCCCATGCGCCGTGGATCAAGTCCTGGATTTCACCATTGGCCGCGTTCAGGCTCTCCATTGCCCGATCATAGGTAGACCGGACGAAATCGCCTCGCTCCACCTCGTACAGTGTTTGCTTTTTNATAGACGCGTCAGAAATGGCCGTTGATTTGAGCACATGATTTCGCAACATCTGTTGTGCGAACATGGATTGCATGAACCCGACCATCTGTGCCTGGGGGATGTCGGTCGGTTCGAAGCGCGTCACGAGATAGCGGAACCACTCGACACGCATCTCCGCCCCCGCCTCTGCGACCGGACCCATGATACCGCCCAGCATCATCAGGAATTGGCTCATTGACATGATATCCAGCATCTGAGGGTGGATCGTGATCAGAATACCTGTCGAGGCCATGAGCGCCGTGATCGTCAGATATCCAAGTTGTGGCGGGCAATCAATGACCACCACATCATACCTGTCGTCCACCTGCTTCAGCGCATTGAAAATGCGCATATAAAACAGCCGGCCGTCTTCACCTTTCTTGGAGGATATTGCCAGGGGGACGTCATACTCGTACTCCTGCAGGACCAGATTTGCAGGCACGACGTCAAGACCAGGGATATTGGTTGGCTGTATAACGTCTGCAATAGATTTCCGCTCCTCATCGAAACGAAGAGCCTCATACAGGGACGCCGTATCATCGAGTTCGGGCTGGATCCCGAAAAGGGAGGTGAGGGACGCCTGAGGATCAAGATCGACCGCCAACACGCGATGGCCGGTGAGAGCAAGGTACTGTGCGAGGTGTGCGGCAGTAGTGGTCTTGCCACTCCCGCCTTTAAAATTAACAACCGAGACGACCTGCATCGGTTCGCCCTCACGTCGCCGAGGAACGTAATACCTTTNGTCAGATTTCTTATTGGCCTCAAGATAATCCCGGAGTTCCAACATTTGATCAGCCGTATAGTAGCGGCGTCCGCTGACCGACTCTATCTCCGGGCCCTTCCCGTCAGAATGAAGTTGTCGGAGGTGGGTCTGGGTAACCCCCATAAAATCCGCGACTTCCCCTAGTTGGAATTTTCGAAGTCCTTTGCGAGCATCAGGAGGATACTGCTGGCTGCGTAACATATGCAACGCGTTGGAGATCTTGGCACCCTGCTGGGCAATCTCAATATCAAATCGGTTGGGCAGCGAGTTGCTCATTTNGCGAACTATTNCCAGTAGGGCATCACTTTCGAAAAAGTGGCCGCGAAGCCGTCATTTGAGAAACTATCTCGCGATTCCCATAATGCCGCAAGGGATTTAAAGTTAACGAAGAATTAAGACGCGGAAGGCCGTTTCTCATTGTTTTNGAAAAATTGTTAACAAANTCAGCTTTTNAACTCAATTTCGGACGAGTTCGTTCACTCTCCGTTTTACTGTGAATCCTACAAAGACTCCTGTGCAAAGCGACTTCGAAAGAAAGACAGGGCGCGACAACGTCTGTGAGAGGGATCCGACTCACGCTTCGACTTGTAGGATTATACAACTGCCGAGCCCTTCGAATCTGTGCTGATTTCCAAACCGTCCAACAATGACGGAGGGATTCATGCAGGTAATCGCGTTCTCAACACCCCGGACGATTCAGGAAGCTCGCCTCCTTCACCTCCAATACCAGCTTCGCGCGCGGGTGTTTTCCGATCGCCTTGGTTGGGAGGTCGATGTAACGGCAGGTTGCGAGTCGGATGGCTTCGATGCCCTTCGACCGACCTACGTTCTCGCGATTACCGAGACCGACCAACTGGCGGGATGCGCGAGACTTCTCCCGGCGCTTGGTCCGACGATGGTGTCCGACGTTTTCCCCTCGCTTCTCCCAGACGGTCAACTCATCGGTCATGCAGCGATGATCGAGAGTTCTCGGTTTTGCGTCGATACCACCCTCGCGGAGGGGAGGGGAAAAGGCTCGGTCCACCAGGCGACGCTGACCATGTTCGCGGGCATCGTCGAATGGTGCATGACCAATGGGTACACCGAGATCGTCACGGTAACCGATCTTCGGTTTGAGAGAATCCTCGCTCGCGTCGGATGGCCTTTGCGGCGTTTGGGCGAGCCGAAGAAAATCGGCGTGACAATCGCGGTCGCTGGCACACTTCCCGCCGACGCGGACACATTCGCGAGGCTTCGACCCTCCGACTACTGTTCTGAACTCGACCCTTCTCGGTCAGGTAGCCTAAGGAGACATTCGTGAACCAGCTTCGCTCTCATCCCAGACTTGTCCGCAAACTTCAGGAAGCGCTGGGCGATCAGCTTTGTGTTGCCCTGGATGACGCGACAGTCGTCGAGATCATGCTCAATCCGGACGGAAGACTGTTCATCGAAAGAATTGGCCATGGCGTTACGCTGGCTGGCGAGATGTCATCTGCAGCAGCGGAANTGGTGATCGGGACTGTGGCGCATGCACTTCAGTCCGAAGTGGACACCGAGCAGCCGATCATCTCAGGCGAACTGCCAATCGGCGGCCACCGGTTCGAGGGGTTGTTGCCTCCAGTTGTCGCAAAGCCCGCATTCACCATCCGGCGCCGCGCATCACGCCTCATTCCACTCGAAGACTACGTTCGCACAGGTGTGATGACCGAATATCAGGCCGCCACGATCCGTAGCGCGATTTCAGCGAGGCTGAACATCATCATTTCCGGTGGGACGGGCTCTGGTAAGACGACGCTTGCGAACGCGGTGATCGACGGAATCGTCAAATCGGCCCCCGAGGATCGTCTGGTTATTCTCGAGGACACTGCGGAAATACAATGCGCCGCCGATAACGCCGTCCTCCTGCATACCATTGATACGATCGACATGGGGCGATTGCTCAAGAGCACCATGCGGCTGCGTCCCGACAGGATTGTCGTCGGCGAGGTTCGCGATGGCGCAGCTCTTACACTGCTTAAAGCCTGGAACACTGGTCATCCGGGGGNCGTAGCGACCATTCATTCGAATACCGCCATGTCAGCGCTGCGGCGTCTCGAACAACTGACCGCTGAGGCGAGCCAGCAGCCGATGCACGAGGTTATCGGAGAAGCGGTAGACCTGGTCATCTCCATCGAGCGAACACCGCGCGGGCGGATCGTACGCGACATCATCCAGGTCGAGCGTTTCATCAACGGACAGTACGAAATCGAATCCGATCAGCTCACGGAAGAACAGGAGGCGCGCGATGTCGCGTAACCATACCCTCATCGCCGCCGCGTTCGTGGCGGCACCCATCGTTTTNGCCTCGGTTGCGCCTGCGCTGGCCAGTTCCGGAGGCGGGCTTCCCTGGGAAGGTCCTTTGCAGCAGATCCAGGAGTCGATCACCGGGCCTGTCGCGGGTGCGATCGCGCTTGCAGCCGTGGCGATCGCCGGGGGNATGCTCATCTTTGGTGGTGAGCTAAACGATTTCGCACGGCGACTTGTCTACGTCGTCCTCGTTGCCGGTATTCTTCTCGGCGCTACCAACATCGTCGGCTTGTTCGGCGCGACCGGTGCGTCGATCGGGCTGACCGAAGTGGAGATGATGCCAATTGTTCCAGACGTTGGAGGGGAGGGGGATCATGGCTGAGTCCCTGTCCGGCCTGCGGCGTAACCGCATCCATCGCGCGCTGTCTCGCCCAAATCTGCTGATGGGCGCCGACAGGGAACTGGTGCTGATCACCGGCCTTGCGGCCGTGATCCTGATCTTTGTCGTAATGACAGTTTACTCGGCGCTTTTCGGTGTTGCTGTCTGGGTCGTGATCGTCGGGCTGCTCAGGATGATAGCCAAGTCTGATCCGTTCATGCGGCAAGTTTATATCAGACACATTTCCTACAAGCCTAACTACAAGGCGACCACTTCGCCCTGGCGACGGTATTGAGGAGGAGGCCATGGTAGCTCTCAAGCACTTCCGGGTAACCGGGCCCTCCTTTGCCGATCTCGTTCCATATGCAGGACTCGTCGACAATGGTGTCCTGCTCCTGAAGGATGGGAGCCTGATGGCCGGATGGTACTTCGCAGGACCAGATTCCGAAAGCGCAACCGACCTCGAGCGCAATGAGCTCTCGAGGCAGATCAATGCCGTCCTGTCACGGCTTGGAAGCGGCTGGATTATCCAGGTCGAGGCCATCCGCATCCCAACGGTCGACTATCCGTCGGAAGACCGTTGCCATTTCCCCGACCCGGTGACGCGCGCGATCGATGCCGAGCGGCGGGCGCATTTCGAGCGCGAACAGGGACACTTCGAGAGCAAGCATGCGCTGGTCCTGACCTACCGGCCGCTCGAGTCCAAGAGGACATCTCTCAGCAAATATATCTATTCCGATGAAGAGAGCCGGAAAAGGTCTTACGCGGACACGGCGCTCTTCGTGTTCAAGAGCGCAGTACGAGAGATAGAGCAATATTTTTCCAACACCCTTTCGATCCGGCGAATGGAAACCCGCGAAACAATCGAGAGGGGAGGGGAGAGGATTGCTCGCTATGACGAGCTCCTTCAGTTCGCAAGGTTCTGCATCACTGGCGAAAGCCATCCGGTCCGGCTTCCCGACGTCCCNATGTACCTCGACTGGATCGCGACCGCCGAGCTTGAGCACGGGCTGACGCCAAAAGTTGAGAACCGTTTCCTCGGCATCGTTGCGATCGACGGTTTGCCGGCCGAAAGCTGGCCGGGTATCCTGAACAGCCTTGATCTTATGCCGCTGACCTATCGGTGGTCGTCACGTTTCATATTTCTCGACGCAGAGGATGCTCGGCAAAAGCTCGAACGCACCCGCAAGAAATGGCAACAGAAGGTCCGACCGTTCTTCGACCAGATCTTCCAGACACAAAGCCGCTCGGTCGATCAGGACGCGATGACAATGGTCGCTGAAACAGAGGACGCGATCGCACAGGCTTCATCGAAGCTTGTTGCATACGGCTACTATACGCCCGTCGTCGTTTTGTTCGACAGCGATCGCGAAGCACTGCAGGAGAAGGCCGAAGCGATCCGACGACTGATCCAGGCAGAAGGTTTCGGGGCAAGGATTGAAACGCTCAACGCTACTGACGCCTATCTCGNCAGCCTGCCGGGTAACTGGTACTGCAACATCCGTGAGCCGCTGATTAACACCAACAATCTCGCCGACTTGATCCCGCTTAACTCGGTGTGGTCCGGAAGCCCGATCTCCCCAAGTCCGTTTTACCCGCCGAATTCCCCGCCCCTGATGCAGGTTGCGAGCGGTTCGACGGCGTTCCGTCTGAACCTGCATGTCGATGATGTCGGCCACACGCTGATCTTCGGTCCGACCGGGTCAGGCAAGTCGACACTTCTTGCCTTGATCGCCGCGCAGTTTCGCCGCTACGAAAATGCGCAGATTTTCGCATTTGATAAAGGTAGCTCGCTGCTTCCCCTGACACTCGCTGCCGGCGGCGATCATTACGAGATTGGCGGTGACATTGCGGAAGAGGGGAGGGGCCTGGCTTTCTGCCCATTGTCCGAACTCAAGACCGATGCCGACCGCGCCTGGGCGTCGGAGTGGATCGAGATGTTAGTCGGTCTGCAGGGCATTACGATCACCCCGGAGCATCGCAACGCCATCTCTCGGCAGGTCGGCCTCATGGCGAAAGCATCTGGCCGCTCACTCTCGGATTTCGTCAGCGGCGTTCAGTCGCGCGAAATCAAGGACGCGTTGCACCACTATACCGTCGATGGCCCCATGGGTCAGCTTCTCGATGCGGAGGAGGACGGTCTCACGCTCGGAACCTTCCAGACCTTCGAGATCGAGCAGTTGATTAATATGGGAGAGCGTAATCTCGTGCCCGTGCTGACCTACCTGTTCCGGCGGATCGAGAAGCGTCTGGATGGTTCGCCGAGCCTGATCGTACTCGACGAAGCCTGGCTCATGCTCGGTCACCCGGTCTTCCGCGACAAAATCCGGGAATGGCTTAAGGTCTTGCGCAAGGCGAATTGCGCTATCGTCCTTGCGACCCAGTCGATCTCGGACGCCGAACGGTCTGGTATCATCGACGTCTTGAAAGAATCCTGCCCGACCAAGATTTGCCTTCCAAACGGCGCCGCCCGCGAGCCCGGGACGCGCGAATTCTACGAGCGCATCGGTTTCAATGAGCGGCAGATCGAGATCGTCGCAACGGCGATACCAAAGCGCGAGTACTACGTCGCCACGCCGGAAGGCCGGCGGCTCTTCAACATGTCGCTTGGGCCGGTCGCCCTGAGCTTTGTCGGCGCAGCGGGCAAAGAGGATCTTAAACGAGTCCGCATCCTTAAATCCGAGCACGGTCGTGAATGGCCGATCCGCTGGCTTGAAACGAGAGGAGTTCACGATGCCGCATCGCTACTCAAGTACGAATAGAAGGGTTGCTTGCTTGGCGGCGGCGCTTGCCATTACGGTTGTCAATCAAGGTTCGGTGCAAGCCGGTTCAGCCACCGGCGCCGCAACGGAATGGACGCAGCTCGCCAACAACGCGCAACTCGTAGACCTTATGAAAAGCTCCGGCATCCAGGTCGACAATCAGCTGACCCAGATCAGCCAGTTTGCGGAGCAGATCCAGAACNAGCTGAAAATTTACGAAAATATGCTGCAAAACACTGCGCAGCTTCCCAGTTATGTCTGGGGAAAGGTCGAAAGTGATCTCAACCAGCTACGCAGCATCGTCGAACAGGGTCAGAGCATCTCATTTTCTATGGGCAATGCCGACGATGTTCTTCATCAGCGCTTTCAGAGTTACGCTGACCTGAAGACAAATTTGCCTGATAACGCAACCTTCTCCTCGACCTACCAGTCCTGGTCGGACACCAACCGCGATACCATCGCCAGCTCGCTGAAGGCAGCGAGCCTGACGGCCGACCAATTCGATAGCGAGGAAGATACCATGTCCTCGCTGCGTTCGATGTCCGAGTCGGCTGACGGACAGATGAAGGCCTTGCAGGTGGGACATGAGATCGCCGCTCAGCAAGTCGCGCAAATGCAGAAACTTCGCGGTCTCGTCTCTCAACAGCTGACAATGATGGGAACCTGGCTGCAAACCGAACAGACCGACACGGATCTGGCACAGGCCAGGCGCGAGAAATTCTTCAGTGCGACGGCGCCCTCCATCTCAGGCGGCGAGAGGATGATGGTGGAATGGTGAGAACGAATGCACTCCTCATCGCAATCGCAACGATGCTTGCCGCGACAAGCGCCGGCATTTGGTTTTTGATCTCCGAACAGCAGGAAGCTCAGGAACGCAGGGCGAAGTTCTTCGGCTCATCGAACGACCACCCCACATCCGGTGGCGAAAAGATGAAAGTCGAATGGTGACAGGATGACCGCTACGACGATACTTCATCAGCTACGCGCCGCCATGCTCTTTGCCGCCTTGACGGCGGTCGCGGCCCAACCGGCCCTTGCGCAGGAAGGGTCAGTCTTGACCTCGCTCCAGAGCCAGATCACGACTGCAGCGAAGGGGTGGGAAACTACCGTCATGGATGCTGCGAGATCTCTGTTCTGGATCCTCGCAACGATCGAGATCGGCATTGCCGCCGTCTGGCTGGCAATCCAGTCCGCCTCGTTGGATAGCTGGTTTGCCGAACTTGTGCGGCGGATCATGTTCGTTGGATTCTTTGCCTTCGTGCTCGCACAGGGACCGACGTTCGCCAAGGCGGTCGTGGATAGCCTCTTCCAAATCGGCGCAGGGGGAGGGACGGCCTCACCAGCTGACGTATTCAACGCCGGTCTCACGGTGGCAACGAAAATGTCGGAGAAGGTACAGTTCGGTCTTTTCGAGGACAATGCGCTGGCAATCTCAGCCGCGTTCGCGATGGTCGTGACGGTCATCTCGTTTTCGCTTGTCGCCGCGATTTTCGTGTCGGTCATGGTCGAGATGTATATCGGCCTGCTTGCCGGCATGATTATGCTTGGCCTTGGTGGATCATCCTTCACCAAGGATTTTGCGGTCCGGTACCTGGTCTACGCTTTCTCCGTCGGAATGAAGCTCATGGCACTTGTCATGATCTCCCGCATCGGCTCCGAAGTGCTTATCGGCCTCGCCAATAAGCCGGATATCGGCGACCAGTTTCAGACCGCTCTCGCCATCGCTGGAATCGCCGTCGTCGTTTTCATTATCGCCATGTACGTCCCGAACATTATGCAGGGCGTTGTGCAAGGCGCGTCGGTGTCCGGAGGAATGGAAGCGGTCCGCCACGGCGGCCAGGCCGCGTCTTTCTCTGCGGGCGCTGGATTCCTCGCTGCTGGCGCGGCGGGCGCGGGTTTNGCGGCGGCACAAGCGGCTCGAGCTGGTGGCTCATCGGTCGCTGCTGCTGCTATGCGTGGCATGGGCGCGAGTTTCACCTCCGGTGCACAGGCTGCGGGATCAGCGGCAAAGGAGAAAGCAGTCGGTTCGCCGGGGGCCTACGCAGGGTCTATTCTCGGGTTGGCCAACGCGAAGCTCGATGAACAGCGTGGCGGTCACAGCAGACCCAAACCTCTCCCCGAACGCAACGACAAACCGTAATCGAAACAGGGGAAGAAGAAATGGCCGCAAATCGCGCCCCGGAAAACCCGTATCTTGCCGCTCGCCAGGAATGGACGGAACGCTATGGCTCCTATGTGAAGGCGGCTGCCGCATGGCGCATCGTCGGAGTCCTTGGGCTGGCCATGGCGGTGATCGGCTTTGGCTATTCGATGTATCTGAGTACGCGAGTCCGACTGGTGCCGTACATCGTCGAGGTGGACAAGCTCGGGACCGCCGTCACAGCAGGCTTTCCGCAGCAGATTGAGTATGCCGATGTGCGCGTGGTGCGTGCCACGCTCGGCAACTTCGTCACGAGCTTTCGCTCGATCACCCCGGACGCAGTGGTGCAGAAACAATATATCGACCGCACCTACGCGCTCCTCCGCACCTCCGACCCGTCGACCGAGAAGGTCAACACCTGGTTCCGAGGCAATTCTCCATTTGAGAAGGCAAAAGCTGCGACGGTTGCAATCGAGGTCAACAACATCGTTGCTCTCTCCAACCAGACCTATCAGATCGACTGGACCGAATATGAACGGGACCGCAAAGGGAAAGAAACCGGCACGCGACGGTTTCGTGGGATCGCGACTGTAACGATCACCGCGCCCCAGGATGAGGCGACGATCCGCCTCAATCCAATCGGCCTTTACGTCCGGGATTTCGATTGGACCGCACAGCTTTAAGGGCAGGGGATTTTAAATGCACAAAACACGACTTTTCTTGGCAGCCGCGGGCTGCATGGCCGGACTTGTCCTTGCGTGGGGCTCACATGCGCAGAGCATGACGAGCAACGAACTGAAAGCAACGAATCTCTCCAGGAAATGGCGCGGCACACCGGGGCTGGTCACGACAGGTCCGGACGGCAAGGTCATCTTTCTGTTCGGCGAGACCCAGCCGTCCGTTATCTGCTCTCCACTGCAGGTTTGCGACATCGAACTTCAGGGTGGCGAGATCGTTCGCGACGTACTTGTCGGCGACACGGTGCGGTGGAAGGTCGAGCCGGCAACGTCAGGGGCGACAGGCGGACAGGCGATCCATCTCATCGTCAAACCGTCGGAACCAGGCCTTCTCACCTCGATGGTCGTCACGACCTCCCGTCGCACCTATCATATTCAGCTCAAATCCCATCCAAGCCAGTACATGGCGCGGGTCGGCTTCGAGTATCCGGAAGATGTTTCCACCAAACTCGCCGACATGAATTCTCGTCTCGAAACTGGCGGTATTCCGGGCACTGCGCCGGAGAAACTTAACTTCTCCTACTCGGTGAGCGGTGGAGCATCATGNAAACCGAAGCGGGTCTATTCGGACGGGGTGAAGACCTACATCCAGTTTCCGAAGTCGATCTCTGGTCAGGATGCACCGGTGCTCTTCATCGTCTCCGGCGGTCAAAATCGCACCGTCAATTACCGGATGAAGAACGACATGATGACTGTAGACTATGCGATCGACAAGGCCATCCTCGTGTCTGGTGTCGGTTGGCGGCAACAGAAGATCACCATCNGGCGGGGAGGCTGACCATGCGCAAGCTTCTCGCATATCTCATCGTGGTCGCGTCGCTCTCCGGTTGCCAGACGGCGGACGGCGCACTGACCACAAGTTCGACGCCTGTGGCCGTCACGGGACCCGCCGCGAGCGCAATCGCCGGCGACATGGCGAGCCGCTTGGCTGAACAGATCGGCCCGGCTGGGTCTACGACGACGTTTAAAATGAAGAGGGATGCGTCCGAGTTCGCAGTTGCCTTCGAAGCAGCCCTGAAAGGGTGGGGTTACAGGTTCGTCACGGACGGCAAGGTCGGGAAAGACGCCAAGTCGGTTGAACTCGCTTATGCGATCGAGGGCTTCGACGGACAGATTCTGGCGCGGGTCTCTACCTCGTCAATCGCTCTGAGCCGTGCTTATACCCCGTCTGCCGCCGGAGCGGCGCCAGCCAGTCCGCTTTCGATCATGCAGCGCAACTGACGGAGTTCAAGATGGCCCAATCTCTCCAACTCGGCACGTCAAGCCAAGCAGACGAACAGAATGGCATGCGGCGGCTCAATCGCTTGCCGATCATCATAGCGATCATTGTCACCGTCGTTTTTATTGGGGTTGTTGTGATTGGTCTGTCGCTGCGAGGACTTTCCTTCAATCGTGGCAATATCAATGACGCTTCGAACAGCCCGGCCACGAGTTTCGGGGATCAACTCAAGCGAGGGATTTCTGATGGCATTATCGGGGAGCCGGAGAGACAGGAGACGTTCCAACCGACACCTATCGTGGTGGAAAAGTCTGAGAAGCAGGACCCGGTCATCGAGCGCCAGTCGGTTGAGCGACAAGACCGCCGACAGAGGCTCGAATCGGAAGAAGAGTGGAAGGCTCGCCTGAAGCGAGAGCAGGATGAACAATATATGCGCGAGGCACAGCGCCAACGCATGGCCCGCCTTCAGGCTCGTGCTACGGCGCTCGACTCGCCGCTGAAGGTTGACGTCTCGGATTTNGAGTCTGCCGCGGATACCAAAAATGACGCCGGGCGCCAGCCAGCCGCCATAACGGCGAACGGCACGTCCGATCTATATGCTGCGGCCCTGCAATCCGGCTTGATGGGACAGAACGTCGACCAGAATGGCCAAGGATCGAAGGAGGATTTCTTCAATCAGGACATCAAGGATCTTGGGTACCTGCCAAATCAGGTCGTGCCGCAGATATCACCTTATGAATTGAAGCGCGGCTCGGTGATTCCTGCCACATTGATCACCGGACTCAATTCTGACTTGCCAGGCCGCATTACCGCTCAGGTCAGCCAGAATGTCTATGACAGCGCTACCGGCCACCGGCTTCTCATCCCCCAGGGCGCAAAGCTCTTCGGCCGCTACGACTCCAAGGTATCGTTTGGCCAGGAGCGCGTTCTTGTGGTTTGGACGGACCTCATTTTCCCGAATGGATCTACCCTGCAGATCGGCGGCATGGCCGGCACGGATGCCGAAGGATATGGCGGCTTCCGGGACAAGGTCGACCGCCATCTGTGGAGGACTTTCGGCTCAGCGGCGCTGGTAGCATTGATCGGAACCGGGATCGATATGTCGATGCCTCAGAGTTCGACGCTGGCGACGCAGGACACAGCCTCCGACGCGGCAAGGCGAAATTTTGCCGAGAGCTTCGGTCGCGTTGCGGAAGAGACTATCTCGAAAANCCTGAACGTTCAGCCGACGATCCACGTCCGTCCGGGCTACAAGTTCAACGTCCTCGTCGACCAGGACATCGTCTTTCCGTCGAATAACGCCCTAAGATAATTTAATCTTTGGATGCTTCAATCATGGGCTTAAATATATGAGAATTTCATGCGCAGTATGTGTCACTTCCCTTACACATGACTCTAGAAACACTCGCAAAAGCTGAGTATTATAGGATCGCAACTTGATGGGCCATCTCGTCGTAGACTCAGATCCGTCACTGCATTTGCGAATGGCCTATGGTCGAGCAGTTTATATTTTATAACTTTCGGTGCCGCCTGGTTCGGGCCATCTCGCATTCACCGGATAGGAGAAAGTCAGTGGACGGTCACATTCGCTCACTCATCGACATGACTGAAGCCGCGCATGATGAGCGCATGATCAAAGGTGCCCTGAAGATATTTGCGCACGCATGTGGCTTTGAGCGCTTCGCATATCTTCATACCGAGGGGTTGGATCTGCGCACATTCAATTCTTATCCAGAAGATTGGCAGGGCGTTTATCTCAAAAGCCGATATTCCCGCATTGATCCCGTGGTTACGGAAGGCAAGCGTCGTATGGAATTGTTCTCCTGGACGGCTGACAATTGGGCGGATCGAGGGAGTTCCGAACTCAGGAGTTTTCGCGACCAAGCGGTCGATCACGGCATCAGGAGCGGAGTGACGATACCCGTTGAAGGGAGTTTCGGATCGACGATGATGCTAACATTTGCATCTTCGGCCCTGACCGCCGACGTTTCAAAGTTGCAGGATTCGCACATGGCGTTTCGAGCGGTTCTTGCGATCCATTACCGTTTGAAGATCATTGCTGCGACGACGATCATTTCACCAAAAAGAGTGCTGTCATCACGAGAGGCTATGTGTCTCATGTGGGCAACTAAAGGCAAAAGCGCGCCGGAAACCGCAATGTTGACAGGGATCAAATCGAGGACCGTGCAACATTATTTGGATAAGGCGCGAGAGAAGCTCGAAGCGGCGACTGTTCCCCACCTCGTCGCCATCGCCAAGGACCACGGCCTGCTCTAGCGTCAATCGTCAACATCTGTGGCAACGTCAGGGATGTAGCCGAGTGCATCGATGATTTCCGAAAGTTCTACTTGCTGGGCTTCGGACTTATGCTGGCGCACGAAGTATTCTCGCTGCAAGGACTCGACTACAGCGCTCGACACCGCAAGATCAGAGGACGCGCGGGTCCATTCTTCATAAACAGCTTCGTCGGCAACAATAAGTCGGCGGTGCTCTTTGATCGCAGCGATCGCCAGAGCCTCCATTTCCGACTTTTGCATAACGCTGAACTGTGATTCCCTGTTTTCTGCTTCGTCGTTACCATCGGCTGAGCCCGCATTATTCATTCCGCCGCCCCTAACGTCATTTTCGCACCGTCTGTCACAGAGGGTTCGCTCATATAAACGCCAACCCTTACATCCACAATCACTGGGTTCGAGGAATAGACTGGGTTCTTTGATCGAAACCCAACCAGTTGCAACCCGAGCTGACAGCGCCTATCGAACAAGCGTTTACATACTTTAGTTGATAAACTCAAAGTGTGTAAACAGCGATCTTCTGCGCATGGATATGCGCAAATTGGTCGGCTCTAACTTTGCACGCCTGCGTCGGGAGAAAGGCCTGACACAGGAGGAGGTAGAGGCACGTTCTGGTTTCAGTCAGCAATATCTGAGCAGTCTAGAGCGAGGTCGACGCAACCCAACCGTAATTACGCTTTTCGAACTCGCTCAAGCCTTGGATGTCAGCCACGTCGAGTTAATTCGTCCCGGGAACGAGAGATAGTAAGCGATACGACGGCCTTGAGATTTCGCGAAGCGTCGTATATATTCTTCTCAAGGAGAATAATTATGGTTGCAGCACTTCGTGAATATACACCTACCGAGGCGGCAGCCGTAAGCGAGATCGGCATTAAATCGGTACATAACGCAATCGACAAACGGATCATTGGAAGTCTGTCTTCCAATTCGCGCAGCCGTTCGATCACTGACGACGATCTGTTGCGCCTGAAGCTCTGGTTCGGCGTGGGTTCAATCCTTTCCGCCGAACGCAGGAAGCGCCTTTTTGCCGCCATCGACGAAAATCCTGAAGCCGACACCGTCAGAGCGGACGACTATCTGATCGTCGACGTTGCGAGAGCGAGGGAGCATTTAGCCGCGCGTGGCGAAGCGCTCAGGGAAGCGGACAAGATCATACACAGCGTGAAAGGCGTGGTTGGCGGCGAGCCGGTCTTCAAAGGCACGCGCGTTCCAGTCCGAACAATCGCTGCGATGAAATTGCAAGGCGCCGCTACGGACGAGATCGTCGAGGGCTATCCAGCTCTTACGACGCGTATGGTAGAGCTCGCCGAAATCTGGCTAGCGGCTCACCCCGCCCGTGGGCGGCCACGAAAGTTGTCGGAACAGGGGCTGAAAGTGAAGTCGGTGAAGCGTCTGCCTCTTGAAGCCGAAAAGCCCTCGGGCAAGACTTCGTGAAGTTTCTCGTCGATGAATGCCTGCACACATCGCTCGTGGCGGTGGCTCAAGAGCACGGCCACGATTGTTTNCACGTGAATTGGCTGGGGCTGAGTGGCGAGACCGACTGGGATCTGATGCCTCGGATCGTTGCGGAAGATTTTACCTTCGTGACGAACAACGCCCGTGACTTCAGGAAACTCCATGCGCGAGAGGATGTGCACGCTGGCCTGGTGATCATCGTGCCGCAGGTCCTGCCAGTGCAGCAGAGGGAATTGTTCGCGCTCGTTTTGCAGGAACTCGCCGGTTCTCCGGACTTGGTGAACGAGGTGATCGAAATTGCCATCGACGAGGGCGAGGCTCTGCTGACGCGCTATTCACTACCCGAGTGAAGAACAATCCCCGCTAATTTGGACAGATCGATCCGAATCCCAGTGTGCCGACGCTGTATATCTAGCTCACACTAATGTCATGCGTTGGAAGCACACTAATTTGATGCTTTCGGACCAAAGCTGCGAACTAGGTCGATCAACAACCCTCACGGGAAGAGCACCTCAACGCTACGGCTGACTACCGATGCGAGATAGGTCCACCCGCATCTCCGCAGTGCCGACTTTCTTTTCGTCCATGGTTTTNGCCTCAGTCTGCAGGGGAGCCCCGGCATTGTCCGTATCCGCCTCCAATGTATCGGCTTGCGGTTCCTTTTGGTTGGCTATTGCCCCACCCGGATCCTCCGCCTGAAACACCCTCACGCCCTCGAACTCACCAGTCTTCCATGCGTATATCGCATCCTCGAAANTCTGCGAGAAGACGTCTTTGTTCGTGGGGTTACCATACCATTTCGCGACGATCCTGAGGACCTTGGCGAACAACGCCGTGCCTCTGCGAAGGTTCTGGCAGGGGTCGACTAGATCGGGCTTCAAATCGGTAGCTTCCTTGACCCCAACGCCTGCGGGAAACTGCGTCAGGCCAACGCGGACGACAGCTTGGCCAGCATACCGCCGCACGATCGCAATCACCTCCTCGGCCGATGCGGCTTTAGGAACGAGGATCAACCGGCCGCCAGATTTCACGGTGACGGCGAGGGGATCACTGGAGCCGGCGTCGGCTACGAACTGCTCCACGATCGCGAGCTTGAGGGAAGGGTCTGCGCATTCTTTTATCAGGTCGGCGTCGAGCATGGGGCCTCCTTGGCGCTCAGGTGTTGAAGGCAATAACAAGCGGCTTTGCGAAGAGCTTTGCCGAGGCTCTGGCAGCTGCGCGCTGGATCGCGACAATTGATGTCCCTCCGGTCCACCAGCCGTTTCCCACGGCAACGACAAAATCAGGGTCGTGCAGCATGGAATGGAGGATCGGCCAAACGATCAGTTGCTCGTAGCAGATCAGCGGCGCTGCCCGATTGGCACCGATCGGGACTACGGGGTTCGCAAAGAAATCCGCCCGTGCTCCACCGCTCTGCTCGAACAAGGATCGCCATGGTTGCCACATCGCGCCAGGAACCGGCATACGTTCCCGATAAACGATGCGGCCACCGCGGCTGTCGATCGCGACCAGGACATTGTCATACCCGGTGGCGTCAAGCAGCGCGGCACCAGCAATGACCGTCGCCGCGCTCGCAAGGAGTGCGCCTCCCCAAAGCCGCTCGACAGTCGGTGTCCAGAAGCCAAGCGTACTTTCGGGGAGCACCACGTAGCTTGCGCCATCGCTGGCCGCATTCTGAAACGTTGCTCTCAAGTCACGTTGGCGTTGAAGACCTGCGTCCCGACCAAGTGAAGCGCCCATTTGCAGATCGACGCCGCGCCATCCCTCAGGTAGGGTCGGTTCGGTCCAGATCGCGGCGGACCAAAGCCACAAGCCTGTCAAGGCAGTGGCAACAGCTGGCCAAGTGCGGGTTACGAGGCCCGCAAGGCCAGCTGTCATGAACGCAAGTCCCCACCATCCCCATCCCGGAAACACAACACCTGCGGCTGTGACGGGATGCGCCCAGCCCGTGATGCCGAATGGTGGGATGGCCATGAGGCCCGCTGCCACAAGATAGCGAAACGGACGGACTCCGCTGTTCCTTGTCCAAAGCACAGTATGCACGGCAACGAAGCCCAACGACGCGCACAGCCAGAGCAACAAGCCGGGCCAGATATCGGACGAATAGAAAGCGGCGACGCCCTGTGGCAAACCTCGCGAGNCGGCCAGGAAATATCCGGCGGAGACAAATGCCACCACCAATCTCGTTCGCGCGATTGACCAAAGAACGGGAAATCCCAGCGCGACCGGCAAAAGCAACGCGTGACCGCTCCAGCCAACCACGCCGATCGCGACGGAAGCGAACACGAGTGTCATCGCCCGAAGGTACTCACGGCGCATAGGTGAGAACCTCCTGCGCTAGACCGAGAACGCCGGAGGCGGGCACCGGACCGAAGTATCGGCCGTCGTAAGAACCTGGAAACGAGGAGTAAAGAAAGACATGTCCTGGCGGTACGGTGCCACTCGGGAAGGGCGTCAACGACCGACCTTTTCCATCGCGCAGTGCGATATCTGAGGAGGAGGTCCTCCGTCCATCCACGCTCACGCTGTCGCCGATTTCGACATGCTGTCCTGCAACGGCGATCACTGTCTTGATCAACGGTGAGAAACCGCCTGGGCAGGAACCAGAGTGGAAATAACGTCGTGCCCTCGCTGCCCGCATCGCCACCGTTTCCGGTGGGCAGATGAACAAGAGGTCGTCGATTGCTGCCGGTCGATGAAGCGGGATGATACGCCACAGGCCGAGTGGCGCGCTCGGGGTCAGATTGATGCGGTAACCGCCGGAGACGGCGGTTACCACCAGCAGGATGGCGGCTACGGCTACTATCGCCAGACCCACTATGGCTCGTCGCTGCTGAGCGGTCATGGACCGGAGCGTTTCATTTCCCGCCCTCATTTCAGCGAGAGCCACTGGCTCTTGGTCTGCCGCAGCGTCTCGGCCTGTTTGAGCGCTTCGGTCGTTCGTTCGTGGGCGCCAAGTTGCTGGACTGTCCGCATGGAATTCCAGGCCGACTGGACCTCGGCCTTCTGGCCGACCGTCATGCCTGCTGTGACGGTCTCGAACGTCTTGCCATCAGTGTCTTTCGCGGCCAAGGGCAGGAAGGTCCGTTCCTCGAACCGTTCGGATACCGCCTTGGCAAAACCTTCGAGTTCGGCCTTCACCATTTNGTCGGCGAGTGCATATTCGAGGCCTGCGGGCAAATCGTTGCGATCGATCGCGTCGCGGACCCGTTCAAGCGTTTGCCTGGCAGATGGAGAGAGCGCCGGGATGTCGACGGAAACCTTCAGCCGGACCGCGCGCTCCTCGGTCTCATGTTTGACTTCGGCCTCGGCCCGCTCACGAAGGTAACGTTGAAGATTTCGGGCGAGTGCTGGCACATTGGCGATGGCCTTTTCCCTGTCCTGCTTGTCGCCACGGCTCGCGAAAAGACCGGTCTTTCCCTTGAGGGTGCCAAAACTCTCTGGCTCGTGCGCGATTTTTGCCAGGGTGGCCTGTGCGACCGAATGGTCCTTCAACATGGTGTCCACATCGATGGCCTTGAAGGCTGCTTGCGGGTTCGCATAAACAAGATGGAAGCGGGTCGAGACGTCGTCCCATTGCGTCTTGAGACCTGGGTCAGTGGCGAGCTTGTCTTCGACAGCCTGATCGAGTGATTTCGGGAAGATGGTGATGCCTGATACCATGGGCCTGGCCTCCTTGATTGTATCAGTGATGGCGTGTTTGTTACGGCCGTGAGCCAGTCCCAGCGCTGCACCGATGGCGGCAAGACGGGTGCCGAGGTCGGCGAGTTTGTGTTTCTGCCGGACGGCCCATTGAAGACGATCATGTGCGATCGTGCGGGCGACGTTCATGAGGTGCATGCCGCGGGCCTCGGCAAATCGCAAGGCGTGGCCGTAGAACGATGCCTTCTCGTAATCGAGGGTCGTCTCCTTGGCGTTTTGGCGCGACAGGATCGCGATGAGGCCGCCCGCCTTGGCAAAAGAGCGACTGCCATAGTAGACCGCGAGATCCTCACGGTGGCGGGTCATGGCCACATAGGTGAGATGACGGTCCAACGAGAGGGATGCCAGCACTTTCACCCGGTCGACGGTGGCGCCCTGGGCTTTGTGGATCGTCGTCGCATAGCCATGATCGAGAGTGTTGTAGAAGCGCTGCTCGACCGTGACCTGGCGACGATGCTCGCCGTCTCCAACCTCGGCGACGATACGGCCAGGTGCTGCCTCAAGCACTTTTGCGAGCATGCCGTTCTTGACGCCAAGGCTGCCTTCGTTCTTGAGGAACACGATCTGGTCGCCGGTGGCGAACATGCGAGATCCGTCCTCTGTCCTGAACACAAAACCGTCTTCGAGAACACCGCGCTCGACAAGTCTGGCGCGGGCCATGTCGTTGAGCTTTCGCACATCACGACGAAGGTGTGCGAGGATCAGGCTGGTCCTGGAAGGATCGTAATCGCGATCCCAATCGGCGATCAGGCGCTCGACCGCCTCGTCCTTCAGCCTCAAACCGATCATTCGACCTTGGGCGGTGTAGGCATCGACCGCCTGGCCGACGTTGCCGCGCGCCAGGTCGAGCGAGGCGTCGCGCATCCATTGCTGGCGCTGACGATAGATCGTCTCGAGTTCGGCATAGCCAATGCGATCGGCGATCGCACGGAAGGCAGCACCCGCTTCGATCGGTTGGAGCTGTTGCGGATCGCCGACAAGGACGAGCTTTGCGCCAGCCTTGGTGATAGCTTCAACGACGAGCGCCATCTGCCGTGACGAGACCATGCCGGCCTCGTCGAGGACGAAGACGCATCTGTCATCGAGCTGGTTGCGACCCTGGTTCCAGCGCAGCTCCCACGACGACAGCGTGCGGGAAGCGATACCCGCTTCCTTCTCCAAACCTTCGGCGGCCTTGCCAGCCAAGGCACNGCCGACCACACGATAGCCGGCCGCTTCCCAGGCTTCGCGCGCCGCCTTCATCATCGTCGTCTTGCCAGCGCCAGCGCGACCGATAACAGCGGCAATCCGCGCGGGCGCAGCGACATGGCTGATTGCCGTTCGCTGCTCATCCGACAGACGGGAATGGCGTGCAAAGGTCGCCTGCAGCACGGCCTCACGGACGCCATGGGCGGGGCTGCCGGAAAGCCAGGTTGCGCGATGGGCCATTCCGGCTTCAAGCCGGATCATCTCGCGCGTGGTGTACTTTGCTGGAGAACGAATGCCTGTCGTAAAGTTGATCCGCTCGCGTTCCAGCCGGAGCGCTTCAGGGCTTTGCAGAACGCGGACCATCAGACTTTGGAACAGAGCGACATCGTCGATATAGCGATACAACACCTTCGCGACATCGCGCTCGTCGAAGACACTTTTTNCCCGCGTGATCAGGTCGAGCACGATCTCCGGACGGCGCTGGATACGACGGGCATTCTCACTACGACGCTGCTCCTGGATCTCGATGCGTTCGAGCTTGATAGCTGGCCTTTGCTGCTTCCGATCGGTCTCTTCAGCCTTGCGCTCGATGGCTTTGGTGCCGACGCCGAGGTGGATGGTTGGCTCGAGCTCGATCCCNTGCTTTTCGAAGGAACGGCCATCGATGCGCAGATCGAGACCGGCGAGCGCCAGATGTCTGTTCTGGCAGGCAAACCAGCCGTCGCGAAACGCATTGAAGTCGTCCGTGTTACCGGCCCATAGCTGATAGACGATCTTGCCGGCATCATTGCGGATTGGCGTGCCATCCGGACCCAGCACCGCGACCTTCTTTGAACCGAAACCATCTTCGGTGAGCGGGCGCAATGTGGTCATGAGATGGACGTGGGGATTGCCGGGGGCGTCGTGATAGACCCAGTCGGCGACCATGCCCTGCGCGGTGATGTGGTTTGCCACAAAGTCGCGCATGAGCGCGATGTTCTGCTCGGCCGTCAGCTCGATCGGCAAGGCTATGGTGACGTCCTTGGCGAGTTGTGCGTCGGATCGTTTTTCGAAGTCCTCCACCTTGTTCCAGAAGGCCTCGGATGCGCCGGCGACCGAGCGATCGGCAATCATGCTGCGCACCCATTCCGGCGCGTCATCAGGGATCACGAACGCCTCATGCAGGAGCCCCTGCTTGCGGGTGTAGTCGAGCGTCCGGGCTTCCCGCTCAAACTCCATCCTGGCGCAATGCCTGTAGGCCGCCGACAGCACGGCGCTGCGGCCGGAGCCACGGGCGACGATGCTGACGGAGAGGTGAGGGACGGCCACGGCGGAGTTCTCCCTGGTTGCGAACGACATCAAAGCGTTCGTCGGGAGCGGCGGGCTCACCAGGCTCTCTCAGCAACACGTCGCGCCAGCGACGTATAATTGCGCCCTTGGAAGCCGCTCCTTCGAACGGCCGGGATCATTCACCAACGCATCGCCCTTGGCGATTGTAGGATTAACAGTAGTGCGTCCCGCACTCCATTGCGAAAAACTGGGTTCGAAAGACAAGCTTTCTCACCCAGGAGACGATCGGACATGAAGAAGCCATCCTCGAAANTCCGCGATGAAATCGCAAAGCTGCAGGAACAGCTCAAACTTGCCGAGACGAGAGAAGCCGAGCGGATCGGAAGGGTCGCGCTCAAGGCGGGTCTTGGCGAGATCGAAATCGACGAGGGAGAACTTCAGGCAGCGCTTGAGCAACTGGCGAAACGATTTCGCGCAGGCCATAGGGCAGACAAGGGCGGCACGAGCGGAGGGAAGAAGAGCACCGGCGACGGCAGCGGAGAAGCGGCGGACGCATCTGGCGCGGGCCCGGGCAGCGGTGGTGAGGCTTGAGCGTATGGCGAGAACGATGACATCCGACGCCCGCAAGAAGGACACGCGCGAAANGATCGAGCTCGGCGGCCTGATCGTCAAAGCCGGGCTGCGTTATGAGAAGCGCGCGCTGTTGCTGGGCGCGCTTCTCGATGCTGCTCGCAGAATGAAAGGCGACGAGGAGGAGCGCTCCAGGCTTACGGCAATCGGTGTGGAGGCCTTCGGCGATGACCATCAGTAGGGTTGCGCTCGTGGTCGCACCAGGGACGTTGATGATCCTGACTGTCATCGGAATGACGGGGATCGAGCAATGGCTTTCCGGTCTGGGTAAGAGCGAGGCCGTGCGACAGGCTTGGGGGCGGGCGGGGATCGCATTGCCCTATGTGGCAAGTGCGGTAACCGGAGTTCTGTTCCTGTTCGCGCGCGCCGGCTCGATCAATATAAAGCAGGCAGGTTGGGGCGTCCTTGCCGGATGCGGTGGGACGATTCTGATTGCGGCCACGCGCGAGACGGTGCGCCTTGCTGCCTTTACGAAGACGCTTGACGCCGACACGTCTGTCTTTGCCTATCTTGATCCGGCAACAGCGATCGGAGCGGGCATAGCACTGATGTGCGCCTGCTTGGCAATCCGCGTTATACTGACGGGCAACGCCGCTTTCGCACGGCCCGAGCCGAAACGCATCCATGGCAAGCGCGCGCTCCATGGGGAAGCGGATTGGATGAAACTGACGGAAGCCGCGAAGTTGTTTGCCCAAAAGGGTGGCATCGTCATCGGCGAGCACTATCGGGTAGACAAGGACAGTGTCGGAGTTCGGGCGTTTCGAGCCGACAGCGCTGAGACCTGGGGCGCCGGTGGCAAGTCGCCGTTGCTGTGCTTCGATGGCACGTTCGGCTCGTCGCACGGGATCGTATTTGCCGGCTCCGGTGGTTTCAAAACGACGTCTGTGACAATCCCGACGGCGCTCAAATGGGGCAGCACACTGATTGTGCTTGACCCATCTAACGAGGTCGCTCCGATGGTCTCAGCGCATCGCGGAGGAGCGGGGAGGGACGTGTTCGTCCTCGATCCCAGGAAGCCGGACGTCGGATTCAACGTCTTGGACTGGGTCGGCCAGTTTGGAGGTACGAAGGAAGAGGATATTGCTTCGGTCGCATCATGGATCATGAGCGACAGCGGCGGCGTCCGCGGGGTGCGTGACGACTTTTTCCGCGCATCGGCACTGCAACTGCTGACAGCGCTGATTGCCGATGTTTGCCTGTCCGGTCATACGGACGAAAAGAACCAGACGCTTCGACAGGTGCGCATGAACCTCTCTGAGCCGGAGCCGACGTTGCGCAAGCGGCTTCAAGATGTCTACGACAATTCGGACTCCGATTTCGTGAAGGAAAATGTCGCAGCCTTTGTCAACATGACGCCGGAAACCTTCTCGGGTGTCTATGCAAATGCGGTCAAGGAAACACACTGGCTTTCCTATCCGAACTATGCCGGCCTCGTTTCGGGAAAGAAGTTCTCGACCAGCGATATCGCGGCAGGAAACACCGACGTCTTCATAAATATTGACCTCAAGACCTTGGAGACCCATTCCGGTCTCGCCCGGGTCATTATCGGCTCGTTTCTCAATGCCATCTACAATCGCGACGGTCAGATGGAAGGGCGTGCGCTGTTTCTCCTCGACGAGGTGGCCCGCCTTGGTTACATGCGGATCATCGAAACCGCGCGCGACGCCGGACGCAAATACGGCATCACCCTGACGATGATCTACCAATCCATTGGCCAGATGCGCGAAACCTATGGCGGTCGCGACGCGGCGAGCAAGTGGTTCGAGAGTGCCAGTTGGATTTCGTTTGCCGCTATCAACGATCCCGAGACCGCCGACTACATCTCCCGACGCTGCGGTATGACCACGGTGGAGATTGACCAGGTCACCCGCAGTTCCCAGGCAAAGGGATCATCGCGAACACGCTCGAAGCAGCTCGCTGCCAGGCCACTCATCCAACCCCATGAAGTGCTGCGCATGCGTGCCGACGAACAGATCGTCTTCACCGCAGGAAATCCGCCGCTCCGATGCGGACGAGCTATCTGGTTCCGGCGAGATGACATGAGGGCTTGCGTCGACGGGAACCGTTTCCATTCCAACGCATCTGTGCCACCAACGAAAACAAAATGAAGTGGAGAATGACGTGACACAACGGATGGGGTGGCGGGCAGGCGAGAAAGATACCGGCGTGGCGCTGTGGGTCACAATCATCGCCGGTGCGGTATTCACAGGGCTGGGCGTCGTTTTTGGGATTCCCGCTTCGACCGCGATGGCTTCTCCGCTGTCGCCTGACACACAGTCGGCCGAGTTTTCCATCTGCGGGAACAGTCGCCGCGTAAACTGCGTCGTCGACGGCGATACGTTCTGGTTTCATGCCAAGAAANTCCGGATCGCCGATATCGACGCGCCTGAACTCAGCCCGCCCCGATGCGAGGTCGAGCGCGCAAAAGGGGAAGCGGCAAAGCAGCGTCTGCTTGCGCTTCTCAACAATGGAAAGTTTTCAATTACCGCCACTGGCAGGGACCAGGACCGCTTCGGTCGCGATCTGAGGATTATCACCAGGCATGGCCGCTCCATTGGTACCGTGCTCGTGGAGGAAANCCTCGCACGCCGGTGGGACGGTGGCAGACGACCGTGGTGCAACTGATTTGAATGGCTCTATCGTGCTCACTCGCGGTTTGGTCTCGCTGCATCCCGGCCGGCTCTACCGATTCGTGCCTTATGCGGCGTCTAACAGCGAGAGGATCGTGACCGAATGGCCGAAACCGCGTAGCCTGGTTCGTGAAGCAAAGCGAGTAGAGCCATCGGGCGAAGCCGTCTCGCCCGACTATTCGGCGGGCTGTTTCATCACAATAATGAATCGAATGGTGTGGACCGATTCATAACTCTCGTTGGACGAGAATGGCAGGATCGGCGAATCTGTCCGTATGATCTACCAGCCCTACCATATCTATACGNAACGAACGGACCCGACGAAGAACATGGCCCGGTTCTATGCCTTGGAAATCTCCCGAAGCTTGTTCGGAGAGCCATGCCTCATCCGGCGCTGGGGCCGCATTGGAGCGTCCGGGCAGAGCATTGTGCATCATTTCGAAAACGAGCACGATGCTGTGGTGCTCTTTCTCGACCTTGCCCGGCACAAAAAATCGCGCGGCTATGTGCCGAGATCGGCGTAAGACGCCAGAGATGATAGACACGCGACATCGCGGGTATGATTTCGAACAGTTGGCGCACCCCGATCAGAGCTATAATTCGAGGCCAAGATGCGCGCCCAAGGACGCTCGTAAAAGGAAAGTGGCGACAATATCATCGATTGCGTGGCCATAAGACACGCTTACTTAAGTCAGCAGTTGGCGCAAAGTTGCCGAGGCGGCTGTTTGCCCCATGGTCAAAGGCGCGATTACTACACAGAGGTCGGTCTCGACATCCGGCAAGCCTGTATTAAAGTGATCGCGTCATTGGAGTGATCAATTGGGAACACGGCTGACCTCCCTGGCAACACAGACCATTAAATGCAAGCGCTCATAAAGCGATCGCGAGAAATTGGGGGAGCCGCTCATCCTTGACGCGGTCGCCTCGGCCGGCAACCTCGCTCGATCTGAGCAGCTATCTCCCGATTCCGTGTGGCACCAAGAAAGCCGGGCCGGACGACGCCTGTTCCCGGCTCCATAGTCGGAGGGAAGAGGCCCGCCCGATGGGCGGAGCCTCAATGCCTCAATCGCGGTTCTGTCGGGACCAGATCAGCTGGTAACCATCCTCGCCTTCGACTTCGGTCAGGGTTGCGTATATCGGAGCAGGGAAACTCGGGTCGTCGAGCTTGACCGAGAGGTAGTCGCGATCGCTCTCAGTGGATCGCTTCTGCCAGGCCGCACCCAGCTCGACAGCGCCGGCGTAGATGCGGAACTGCGGGCCTTTGTCCGAGGGNTTTTCGACGCGAGAGATACGGGCCTTGACGTTGAGGGCGAGGGTGCGGATTGAGCCTGTGAAACCAGTTTCGGTGGAGTTGAAAGTGCCGATGGTTGCCATGGTGGTGTTCCTTTGCTTGTTCGGGCCGCACCATTGCGGCCTCGATGGCAGTCGCAAAGACCGGGNATGATCGGACCGCACCCGCCGGGGTCCCCTTCGCGCCTTACGCGATGGGGTGGCACAGGGCCGCAATGCAATGAAGGGCGGCCAAAGGAAACTTTGTTGTGCGCGAGGAATGCGAACGCAGTTCGCTGGGGAAGAAAGTTGCAGACGGTCGTTGCGGGAAAACGATCGAGGCGCAGCCGGTCTCCGGTCAGACATGCCCCATCGAGCCCGCAGATGGAGCCGCGGAAACAGGGNTAGGGATATCGCTATGGCGGTCTCGGGACTCGGACCCTTCGAGAAGGGCAACATTGGAATAATCACCTTGAAAAATCCGTCGATACTCACTCATCCGCAGCGAGAACCCATCTCATGAAANGAGCCGGTTACATGGAGGTATCCGCGCGCGCTCGTTCCTCGGTGACGTCGCCATGAGGATCCATTCGTCAGGACAAAAAGCCAATAACTGTTGAACGAGAGACATCCCGTGGACTCACGTCCGATACTGGCCAGCCCTCGGTCTGTGGGAAGCTGGATCTTCGCTGCAACAGGTCCGCACTGAACGGTGTCGGGTCGTGGCAACGACGGCCGGCGATGATTACCTCCGTTGCTGACAGAATGGTTGTCTTCAACCCGCCTTGGTTCCAGCCTCGGCTACCCGCTGCAGATCATGAAGAAAACTCATAGCGCGCTGCGCATGTGCCGCTGCCTGAAAGATGGCGCGCTTGTCGCCTAACAGCACGCGCAGCCAGGACTGCAGATAGGAGGCGTGATCGGGTCTCGGCTCCAGTTCCGGAACAATGCCAAGATCGGCACACAGGAAGCAACTCCCGAGTTCTGCAATCAACTCTTCGCGGGCGCGCTCGCTTTTGTTCTTCGCGTAGCGGCTGAGATCGCGCCCGACACGGGAAGGATGTGCCGTCCAGTGCGTGGCTTCATGGCTGAGCGTCGCCACATAGCCCGCCGCATCGCGAAACGTCTCGAACGGCGGCATCTGAATATGATCCGTCACCGGCGAATAATAGGCCTGACCGCCGCCATGTCGGATCAGGGCACCTGTATTGAGGAAGAAGCGATCGGCCTGCTCGATCCGCTCTACGGGATCAAGGTTCTCAGCAGGCTGCCCGTAGTAGCGATGAGGTAGTCCATCGATCTGTTCGATGTTGAACACCGAGTATGCTTTGAGAAANGGAATCTCACGGTCGATCTCATTGCCTAAACCGTCGTTTTCAGATTTCGTGAAGCGGCTGGCGAAGACGACAGTCGAGCCCGTTTCACCCTTGCGCACAGAAGCGCCGACTTCGAGCGCCTGCTTGAATGTCATCCACATCGGTGAGGAGAACCCCCGCGCTACCCCCTCCGACCAGAGAAGCAGCACGTTTATTCCTGAATAGGGCAGGCCATTATGCCGCAACGGTCGGGTGATGCGCCCCTGTGTGTGCGCAACACTCCACGGTTCATCCATGGTCGAACGCCCTGTTCGAGATCGGTCACGATCCGATCGGTAATGCGGGAATAGATGTCGCTGCGGTCGCCTGCCGATTTCCTGGTCATCTTCATTTCTCCTTCTTGTCCGACCGCGCCGATCGCGGTTCGTCACGGAGGTCCTGAAGCAGGAGGCAAAGGATCTCGTGCGCACCCAGGGGNCCGGAACGAAGAGGAGGACGGCAAAGCCGTTGCGCGCGAAAACAGTCTCCTGCAGGACCACCGGCCGGGACTGACCGCGATCAACCGCGGCGCTCTCCGGGTTCAAATCTCAACATGGAAAGGGCCGACCCCGACAAGGCCCGCCCGATTTGAAAGAAAGGAAATGAGCGGGGCCGGAGCCCCGCCGGTTGAGATCAGCCGAGAGCATCCATCTGAACTTCCGCCGCCTTGCGGTCGAGACTGGCACCCGGATTTTCGACCGGGCGTTCGAAGGGCTTCCAAGTCTCACCGATGACCTGTTCGTAGGCGGCAACTGTCCCCTCTGCCGCCATTCTGAGTGAATGGGCCTGGATGCCCATGTCGGCCGCGAATTCCCGCTTGCGCTGGGCGGCGCTGTCGTAGCCGACTGGACCATCGAGGTCCTCGTCACGGGCGTCGTTCGACGCCTTGGCGGTTGCGTCGCGCGCTTCCGTGACGGCGCGGGAGTAGAACTGCCCGGCGCCATGCGCCGATCCGACGAAGGCTCCGACGATGCGCTGCAGGTGTATCTGCATGGCCTTCTCGCCCAAACCTTCGGAGAGGCTGTCGGCGGTCTCAACGACCAGCCGCTGGTGGAGGCTGCGGATGCCATCGCTGTCGACGACCGTAGTGCCGAAGCTTTCGGCGATCTTGAGTGCCTGGGTGGCGTCGGGGCAGGAGAGGCGGACCATTTCGAGGGTGGTGCCGCGGCGAGGTTGCGCAAACCTGGCGTTGGAGCGGTTGGGAGTGGCGGACTTGGCCATGTCTATTCCTTCCTTGACTGCTGAAGCGGTTCCGGCCCGTGCCGGTCTGCCCTTCGATGCGGACGACCAAGAACCGGCAAGGGACGGGCGGTTTCACAGGTCCGGTCCGACTGAGCCAGCAGGGCTGGGTTGCGGGCCAGCAGGTTTNGACCTGAGCAGACCGCGAGCCTGACCTCGCGCAGTGAGGTCGGATCGGCCGCTACGCGGCGCGACAGCGGCCTTGAAACGGCCGGCCGCCGGTTCAGACCGCAACGAGAAGAAGGGCAGTCCGGCACGGGTCCGACGCCAATCCCGAGCAACGAGAAGGAACCATGGCCAAGCCCGCCCTGCCGATGACATCGAAGCCAGGCAAGTCCAGCACCAGCGCCTTCGTTTCGGGTCCGCCTATATCGGCGGATGATGCACAGGCTCATGATCGCGACGTTGGCATTCACCGATGACCAGCTCATTCATCGCCATTCTGCGAGCAATCATGTCGAGTTCGGCCCAATGCTCGAAGGTGAGGCAGTCCACGAGCTCCTGACGGTAAATACGAGGATCCGATCGGCGCCGCGCCCGGCTCCAGACCCTCACCGTCGTCGCCTGTCTTCCGGCGCGCGCCGCAATCTGCCGCGTCAAACAATCTAGATGCAGCTGGGTCTCGCGTCGAGCGCCGATTGCTTTCGCGACGTTCAAAGTGCGGAGGTCGATCATGGCCCACCCCCNGGCTTTCCCAACCAACGAAAGAGGATGGCCCGTCATATTCGACGTGACGCGCGTGATCGATGACAAAGCCGAACCGGCCGCGACCAGCATACTCCTCACTGGCGACAAGGAAGCGACGCCGATGGTTGCCTGGCTTTCGGTCACTATTAACGACCGCCACGACCTCGGTCATGCCAGCGTGTTCGCCAGATAGGATCGCAGAGGCGACAACGAAGTCGTTCCTGTGGCGTTGATCGAACGCCCGACGGTCCTTGGCCCAGCTCTCGCCCTCGGCTAGCACGCAGCCGTGGATCATCTCCCAGGCGTCGGGCCAGATATTGCGAACGGTCTTCTCGGCCATGGGCCGCTCATAGGCGGTGAACAGGTCCGGGAAGGTAACAGCCACGATCGCCCACTCACAATCTTCCTCGTACCACGGCGTGTCCTTGCGTAACAANGGATGGACTTTGGTGTTACGATCAGCTGAGAGATGGAGACCACCGTGGCCGGAGGTCATGTGGAAGACGATGCCATCGGCATAAATGACCGCCATCTGCGATCCACCCCATGGGNTTACTCGCTGACATGCGGGCGCACACGATCGAGGCTAGCGAGATCGCGTTTATGCCCGGTAGCCTCAGCGACGCGCGCTAGGAATTCCGCTTCGTCAGCAATTCGACCGTCATGCCCGATGAAGTCGGCGCGCGTCAGTTCTGCGAGTGGTCGGCGGATAGCGACGGCACGGCCAAGATAAGAAAATCCACTGGGTGAAATGACCATTGCAAGGACCAGATCACCTATGCGGGCGACGGGCAGGCCGTCCGCGCTGGCTGCATCCACCCCCGAAAGATCGGGGATGGATGCAGCCATGTTCGACTTGACAGCGGCGATCATGCTGCTGCCCTCTGGTCGTGGTCGTGGTCGTGGTCGTGGTCGTGGTCGTGGTCGTGGTCGTGGTCGTGTTCGTGGTCGTCGTGGTCGTCGTGGTCCGGCAGATCCGCCTTCTGCGGCACGCTATCGACCACATCGTTGGCTTCTTGCTCGGTCTCATCGTCCGACGGGTCATCGAGATCGCTATCCCTGTCATCCTGGGACCCAGCGCCGACGACATCCGTGGCAGCGCCTGCGCGGATCCATTCGAGCAGCTCGTCTGCCGCTGGCGCGAAGCGGCCGGACGGATGGACAAAATGCTCATTTGCGAAATGCTCCACGAGCGCTGCGCGGGTTTCGCGGACCTTCTGCCGCGGCTGGACGGACGCTTCGGCGCAAGACGCTACCAGTGCCTGGCGAGACAGGCACAAGAGGAACTCCTCCGAACCCATGTTCGGCAAATATTCGTCCGCGCCGATTGCATGACCTGCAACACGTGAGACCATGCCGCTGTTCGACATGCCACGGCGGCACGACAGGACATCGATCAGCACAGAGCGAACGGCGATCCGAAGCGTGTCCCGATCGAAGGCGAGCTTGCCATGCTCATCGAACAGCCCGACTGCATGGCGTGAGAAGCGCTTGCCCCNGTAGATGGTGCCATCAGCGCCGGAGTCGACGCGAACATTCTGCCCGGCGAAGGCGAGCACCGTCAGCGCCATCAGCATGTCATCCTCGATCGGCGCGCGACCGAGCGCGTCATGAAGGGCGTCGGTGCGGAAATCACCGATCATGTCATAACCCTTCTGCGTGACGTCGGGCCGGGCCTTCGACATGGTGATTGCATCGGCATCATCGCCACTAGCGACCGATGCGTCACCAGCAGCCCCCTTCGGCTTCGCCTCCTCCGGCATGCGGTAATGCACGGACTGCACCTTGCCATCACGATCCAGATAGAGCGCCGTGTGATCGGACTTGGAGAGCTTGCCATACACCTGGGAGGCCTTCTTCGGCAGATCTGGCTGGCCCCAGCTGTTGACCTCGACAATTCCGCCGCGCTTCGGAAGGTTGCTCGTCATCCATTCGTGCTGCGCGCCAAGGAACCCTTCGACATTGGTGGTGTAGCGCCCGTCCTGGTCGGCCGGCGCGAAAAGGTCCTCCACCCACTCGATGCCGTAGGCCTGGGCCAGATCGTCACCAAAGCTCGCATCGCGGGCGTACATGCGCTTCTTGGTGAGCGCATTGGCGATCTGCCACCACGGAGCCGTGTCTCCCTTCTTCGGCTTGTGCGCTTTCCAGACTTCCTTCTGGTCCACCTGGCCTGCTGCCGCGATGATCCGTAGCTGCGGCTCGGACGGCATGTCGCCCAGGGCCATCTGCTCGAGCATTGCCGGCAGGACATTTGCAAGCAGACGCAGCTTGCGGATCTGTCGAACGGGGAGGGCGAGAGCGACGGCGATCGCTTCCTCGGTCCAGCCGAGAGCAACGAGACGTTCGATGCCGCGCCACTGATCCACGGGGTTGAGCGCCTCGCGAACCGAGTTTTCGACCATCGAGCGCATGGCACCATTATCGTTGGCGGCATCCACGACAAGGATCTCGATTTCTTCCAGGCCGGCGGCGATGGCAAAGCGCACGCGGCGATGACCGGCATCGATGATGTAGCCATTTCCGCCTTCGGGTTCCGGTGCGACGACGGGCGGCTGGACGATGCCGACGGCCTTGATCGTGGCCAGCATCAGCGCGTCGGCCTGCGGCGACGACTTCGACTGGCGCATACGGTCAGGATTTTCCTTCAGCGCGCGCGGGTCAACCTTCATGATTTGCATGGGAGCAGTCCTTTCGAGAGGTTACCGACCGGCACCTTGCCGGCCCTTCCTGTCTTCTTTTTTTCGAAGACACCTCCCGGACCGCCGAGCGGCCGGACTGCCGCAACTGCGGCCGAGCATCCCTGCTGCGCGGGACGAGCGGGGCTAATAGCCCTGCGCGGGACAAGCGGCCGGGATCGCGCAGACCGCGGTTGAGCGACAGCGTCGGTAGGAGGACCGGTCTGCGATCGGTTCATCCTCCCTGCTTTTCTTTTTCCATTCTTCACGTCTCAATTCGAGCCGACGGTTGAAGACGAGAGATGCTGGCGGCAGCGATGCCTGGAGGACGGGACTAGGTTCGGCGCCCTAGAAGGGCCAGCGCGTCAGCCATCATACGCTTCAAGATGAGTTTCCGGGTTTCCGGTGTGACGATGGCCGCTTCCGGGATAGCAACAGCAGCAGGCGAGGGCATGGCGGTTTCGGAGGGCGGAACCGGAAGGGGCTCTTCGATCATTGCGGGGACAACGATGTGCGTGATCGTTGTTTCATCGGATTTTACCGAAACGGTGACCTGTGCTCCAGAGCGGAGACGGTCGATCCCCGTTTGAGCGGCCTCTCGCTCATCTTGAGCTTCTACCAGCGATGACTGCGTTACAAGAAAAAANGGCATGCTTTTCCACGGAGTGTTGTGATTGAGGTCTCGTCTGCAAATCGGTTTCGGTCAAGGTGCAAGACCACGTTTGCGGTCGCCTCCGACGCAAAAAAGGCGCTCGACCCGTGAGGGGAGCGCCTTCTTTNGGATCCCAGGACAACATCAAACGCCGCTGCGATTGCAGTGAGCAGGACATCGTCTTATCGGGAGGTGATGCTCAGATGTTGTTGACGGAGGAGAATTAAAAGTCGCGATCTGGACTACCCCCTGATAGATCTTCGCGTCCATCCGAACGTCAGGCGAGGCAGCATGAGCACAAATCCTGAGACCCGCAGAGCCATCGCGCAGCGTGTGATTGATCGCGCGGCGGCGCGCGGTATGCCGATCGACAAGGATCCTGCCTTCGTTGCTTTGCTGGAAGAATGGATCCGCGGAGACATCGACATGAAGGCTATGCGCGAACGGTACCTAGATACAATCGCTCTCCAAGCTGCCCAGCGGGGGTCTGCGCAAAAGCCCNTGAGTATAAACCTCTCGAAATGGTCGGACGCGGCGAACAAAGAATAAAAAANTGGGCCTGCGGAAACCGCGGCCCATGAAGTGTGGAGATTTAAAACCTCCAGAGGGGAACAGCTGTTGCGACGGAACTGGAGGTGACCGTCATATGCATCAGCTGGAAGCACTATGCCTGATTTTTGACCATCAGGAAANCATTTATTATGCAACGCAGCTATGCAGGCACCGCGACGGTCTCGTCGTCCAGATCTGCCGCCAGTTGAGCTTCGATTGCCCGCAGCTTCAGCCGCTTGTCCTCCAGCTCGTCTGCGAACGCGAAAGTGCCTCCGTCTCGCGAACGGTAGGATACCAATCGCCGCTTGGCATCGTCGAGCCGCTGGCGATACTGGTGCTGTTCCTCATCAAAGCCGCCAAGTGCGTGCTCCAGCCGTGAGATGGCGCCGAGCGGTGTCACCGTGATCGCCAGATCAATGTCGTAATCGGCGCCAGTGCGCTGGAGAAGGGTCTCGTAGCGATAGCCATCGCCCTTGCAGAACCGCTCGCTCTCGTAGACGAGATCAAAGCCGCCGATTGTCGCCAGATGAACTTCACCTTCTTTCTGGAGCTGAAGAAGCGTGAGGATTTCCTTCATCAGCGCTCGGCCCGCCTCCTTGCGCTCGGTGTGCTCTTCACCGAGTATCATCATAGTGAAGGCATCGCCGGTGGTCGGCGCCAGTCGCACGATGTCCTGGCCGATCTCCCCGATGCGCCGGGTGGCAATCTCGATCTCTCGCTCTGCGTCACGCATCTGCCTGCGGACGGCATATTGGTCGTCCTCATGAGCCGCGCGCAGCCGTTCGAGCCTGGCAATATCTGCCTCCAGTCCTGCCTTCTGCATCAGCCGCTCGTCGCCCGACGCGATCGCCTTGGCCATGGCGAACTGGTTGGCGGCACCTTCGCCGATATCCTCCAGCTTGCGGATCGATGTATCGCCCGAAAGCGCTGCAGCGATGAACCGGGCCTTGCGCTCATTGTTCTGCCACATTGAGGCGTCGAGCGAACCTTCTGTGGCATAAGCGAAGATATCGACCTCGTCATGCTGATTGCCCTGGCGGACAATCCGTCCCTCGCGCTGCTCGATCTGCGACGGCAACCACGGCACATCGAGATGATGGAGCGCTTTGAGCCGCAGTTGGGCATTCACGCCGGTGCCCATCGCCTCCGACGATCCGATCAGGAAACGCACCTTGCCGGCGCGGACATCGCCAAATAGCCGCTGCTTCGCCTCGGTCTTCTTGTAATCCTGCATGAAGGCGATCTGCGATGATGGAACGCCGAGGCGGATCAGTTCGTCGCGAATGAAGCGATAGGCCGAGAAGCCGCGGGACTTTTCGACACTGATCGTGCCGAGATCGGAAANGATCATCTGGGCTGCCCCNGACAGATCGAAGTCCTTGCCATCGGCGCGACGGTAGATGGCCTTGGCCGTCTCCTTCCAGATCCGGTGGGCATTGCGGACGAGCAGATTGAGCTTGTTGTCAGCTTCGTTGGGGGCCGCCGGCATGACAAANCGCAGATCGATCGCGGCATGCCGTCCATCGGTGATGACCGAGAGCAGGATGTCGTCGCCGGGCTTGGCCTGTCCGTCACGCTGCTCGATCGCCTCGATCCGGGTATCCAGCATCTTCTGATAGCTTTTGAACAGCGCCGTTGGCTTGGCGGTCAGGATCTGTCGGCGACCGGTCGCAATATCTGGCACTTTCACATATTGACGCAAATCCTCCGGCATCACGACATCGGCGAAGGACCGGAACATGGCAATCAGCTCCGGCACGTTGACGAAGGACGCAAAGCGGCTGACTGGCTTGTACTTACCAGATGGCTGGATTTCGAGTTCCGTCGTTGTCTCGCCAAAGCAGGAGGCCCAGGCATCGAACTCGTGCAAGCCTCGCTCGGCAAGAGCGGCATGCCCGAGCAGGCGTTGGATCGAGAACATCTCGCCCAACGTATTGGTGATCGGCGTTCCCGAGGCGAGCACCAGCGCACGGCCGGGGTTCTTTGTCTCGATGTAGCGAGATTTCACATAGAGATCCCACGCACGCTGCGACCCGTTCGGATCTATGCCCTTGAGCGTCGACATGTTGGTGGCGAACGACAACTTGCGGAATTCCTGTGCCTCGTCGACCACGATCTGATCGACACCGATTTCCGAGATGGTCAGCAAATCGTCCTTGCGGGTGGCGAGGCCTTCAAGCCGTTCCTGCAATCCTTCCTTCAGCCGCTCAAGGCGCTTGCGCGAAACGCTGTCCTCGCCATCGACCTTGGTCAACAGATCCTCGTAAAGCTGCAGTTCGTCCTGGATCATTTGGCTCTCGAAGGCCGAGGGAACGGCGATGAAGCGGAATGCCGAATGCGTGATGATGATCGCATCCCAGTTGGAGGTTGCCGCTCGCGACAGGAAGCGAGCGCGCTTGTCCTTGGTGAAATTGGTCTCGTCAGCAACAAGAATGCGGGCATTCGGATAAAGCGCCAGGAATTCGCGCGCGGCCTGCGCCAGGCAATGGCCGGGCACGACCAGCATCGCCTTGGCGATCAGGCCGAGACGGCGCTGCTCCATGATTGCGGCGGCCATCGTCATCGTCTTGCCGGCGCCGACGGCATGGGCGAGATAGGTCGAGCCATCTGCAATGATCCGCCAGATCCCGCGCTTCTGATGCCCGTACAACGTAAAGGCTCCAGAGGCGCCAGGAAGTTTCAGATGGGAGCCGTCGAATTTGCGCGGCGCAATATTGTTGAAGCGATCATTGTAATCGCGCGCCAGCCGGTCGGTGCGATCCGGATCGGTCCAGACCCAGTCCTGAAACGCTTGCTTGATCCTCTGTAGCTTGTCGCGAGCGGCTTCGGTGTCGACCACATTGAGCACCCGGCGCTCGCCGCCGGCATCTTTGAACGTATCGAAGATTTGTGGGACGCGGCTGTTCAATGCATCCGTGAGCAGATCCCCGGCATGCCGACGGCTGGTTCCCCATTCCGATGTCCCGGCGGCGCTATAGCCGAGCTGTCGAGCGTCGACCGTCCATGAGCCGAGTTCCGGCATGTGGTGAATGCGGATATCGGCTTCCATCGTCTCTTTTACGAAAGCGACGACATCGGCGGCCGGGATCCATGGTGCGCCGAGACGCGCGGTGATGTCGGAGGGCCGAAGGTCGGTCGGCTGAACCTCCTGGAGGGCGCGTACATTCCGCTCGTAGGCCGGATCGAGCTCGGATGCAGCCTGCGCGGTTGAGAGTTTGGTGCGTACAGCCCCGGAGAGATAGCCGTCGGCAGTTTGCCACGATCCGTTGATAGGATCCAGGAAAATGGCCTCGGCGAGTTCATCCACCACGGTTGCGGTATCGCTATGGAGCAGTTCGGCGATATGGTCGAGATCGACGTAGCCACGTTCATTCAACACGACAGCGAGCGCATCCGCAGATGAGGTGATAGTTGGTGCAGCCGGCGGCGCGATCACCCGATCGGAAAAANCCGGACCCGGTTTGGCTGTATCGGTTTCCAGATCGTAATCCTCGATCGAGNCAACCAGCCAGCAATCGGGATCATCACGGAAGGGCGCAAGGTTCGGTTGGCGATGGGTTTCCTTGACGTCACCGGTCTCGACATCTTCCTGGATCGAGACAGTCGTGTGATTGATGGGTCCGAAATCTCGCACGAAGCTCGACCATGCGATGCGCAGCCGGACCTGGAGATCTCGCCAGGGCCGGCCCGCCTCCTGCGCCTTCAGCACGTCGCGCACGCCATCACGGATGGGGATCAGCTTGCTGATGATCCTGATATGCTTTNCCGGGATGCCATCGCCAAGGCGACCCTTGCGAACGGTGACCTGCATGGCCGCTCCATCGAGCATCTGCATCAGACCTGTCGATCGATCAAGGAAGAAGCTTCCCTCGCGAACACGACCATCCTTCGGCTGTTGATCGACGATATCGCCAAGTTCTGTCTCAAGCTCGATGTCAACAGGTGTCGGTTCACCGTCGTAACGGCCTTTGGGCAGCCGGGCGATGGCAGTGCCAAGCACGGCCTCGAGATCCTGGTCAGCGGGCGCTGTGCAGGTGTAGGTTTCGCCGAACGGACCGGAGACTGTTGAATGGCTGCCCAGAACAAACTCGGGATTGCGCGCAAGCCAGCGATTGATCCGGATCGGTTCCGCGTCGGAGCTGGCAGGTCGAACCTCTTCCAGTTCCAACCACGAGAGATCGCCTGCCTCTTCGCCACCCTTGCGTTTACGAAAAANGACAACGTCCACGACGACATCCGTGCCGGCGTCGCGACGGAAAGTGCCTTCGGGCAAACGGATGGCTGCGATCAGGTCGGCCGACTTGGCGATGTGGTCGCGCGCGGTGCCGTCCAGCTTGTCGAGTGTGCCGTGCGTCGTGACGAAGGCAGCGAGGCCGCCGGGCTTTAGGAGATCGACCGACCGGGCGATGAAATAGTCATGCAGGCGCAGTCCAAGCTTCCTATAGGCGCGGTCTGACCGAACAATTCGATCAGAGAATGGTGGATTGCCGATCGCCAGATCGAAGATCGGTGAGAACTCGGTCCGCGCGAAGTCGGCATTGATGATTCTGGCCTTAGGCTGCAGCAAGCGTACGATTCGTGCTGTGACCGGATCGAGTTCGATGCCGGTGAAGAAGCTATCCCGCCGCAATTGCTGTGGAGTCAGGGCCGGGAACAGGCCGGTCCCGATACCGGGCTCGAGCACGCGCCCTCCGCGCCAGCCGAGACGCAGCAACCCCGTCCAGATCGCGCGGATGATCGCTTCCGGCGTGAAGTGGGCATATTGAGTGCAGCGCGCAAGTGATGCGTAATCGGCCTGCGAGACGGCACTTTCCAGCGAAACCGCAACCTCGTCCCAACCCGTCCGGAATTCGACCGCGCCTGGACGGCGGAACATCCCGTTGGCCAGTTCACTGCCACCAAAGCCGGTGAAGCGGATCAATTGCGCCTGTTCATTTGGCGTGGCCGGTCGATCCCGTTGTTCGATCGCCTCGGCGATCAGGATGGCCGCGACATTGGCGCGGGCACGATCCAGCCAGGACGCGGCGAGGCCTCGGTTGCCATCGAGGTAGAAGTTGGAACGCCCGCCACGCGGGCGAGGGTGTGAATTGGTCGGGGCTACCAAGGCAGGGGCAGGCGCAGGTGGCGTCGGATCCGGCTCGTCATCGTTTGCCGCATCAGGTGCGGTGCCCGCGAAACCTGTGATGCCAAGATCGAGGGTGGTGGACAGTGCGGTGTTACCGAACATGTCGAGTGAAAAGGAATTGCTGCTCATGCGATGAAACTCCTGTTGAAGGCACCATTTTGCGATCTGCCGGCGCGGGCAGCTCGAAGTGCGCAGAGGATGGGAATCCGGCAGGGCCGATTGTGCGAGAGTTCGGCCGCGCGTCGCGATCGGTTGTGAAGACTGTTGTGTCGTTCAGGCGGCGATGGAGAGGGGGAGGTGCCTTAAATGCACCGGAAGCTTGGCGGAGATTTCGTCGTCCGTCAGATCATCGAGCAGTTTCAGGAACGTGCCCTCCTTGCAGCCGTACAGGACAACGGTGCGATGGCCACGGTTGCTTTGCGGCCATCGATCGCCCGCATAGTCGCGATAGTCGTCAGCCGTGCTGCTCCAGATGTGCTCGAGCCGCTCTTGCCGAGACATCGACCGGAGCGGACGACTTTCCCGCTCGACGATGGCCAGGCGCATATGCTCGGCCATAGAACGTTCGGACAGGTCGCAATATCCATGGAAGTGACGGATGACCCCATCGATGCGCAGGCTGAAGAACACTGACGTCACGGAGTCGGTCAGGAACTCACGCATGGCAAACATCGATCCGCGGATCCAAAGCGGCGGGAGGATCTCGAACATATAATCGTGCTCCGCTTCGGCGATCTCAAACCATTCACCGGCATAAAGGGATGAAGCATCGCCATCCCATCGGCCCGGTCGCTGGGCATGACGGTCGAACATGCGGTACATTTGCTTGCGTGTTGCCACGCCCTGGAAAACCTTGCGGATTGCGGCAGAGGGGTTCATTTGCGGCTCCTTGGGATATGTCCGGACCGAAGAGAACACCGTCGTCACGACCATGCTCATCTCTTCAATCCTCCATGACCTCTCCCGGGCCGCCGGCATCGTGTCCGCCCGGGTCAAGGGCCGGCGCAGCCGGGCGAAGCCTCCCTTGACGCGGGAGGCGCGAATGCGGCACGCCGTTCATTTCTCCTTCCTTTTCCTGCTTCTCCCTTTCCTGACATTTCAGGACCTCGTTCCAGTCGTCCGCCGGCGGTCGCAGACGCAACCAATCGCATCCAGCCTGATCGGCCACTTCACGAAGGCGATATGCAAAGGCCTCGCCCTGGCGATTGGCGTCGGTCGCCGCAACAAGTTGCACATCCGGGTACCGAGCCAGTTGTCGTAACGCTGCGGCAGTGTTCGGCGACCAACCGCCGCCGGTGCTGAGATAGAGGGTGTCTTCTCGCATCCCCTCGATTGCTGCGAGGCTCATTGCATCGATCGCAGCTTCCGTCACACAAAGCCGATGGGCTCCGGATGGGCCGAGCCGGAACAGCACCTTCGCGCCGCCCGTCGCAAAGCCCCGCCAGTCCGGGCCGCGTTCTTCCCAGCCACAGATGTTACCGTCCTCGTCAACATGGCCAGCCCACATGCTTCCGTAAGGGCCTTCACGAAGTACACCCTGTTTGATGGCACCCTTCAGAATCCGTTCCGGTACGAAGCGCGTAAACCGCAGGTAGCGCCAGGTTTCAGATGACGGTCGAGGTTTCCGACGCGATATCCACCGATCATGGATCGTCGCAATCGCAGTTTTTGTTGGCGCTGCCGCCATCCACTCCGGTTCTATTGACTGGAAGCCGATGAGACCGGCGACACGGTCCAACGCGTCCAGGAAGCCACCTCCGTCGAGGCGTGCAACAAGTGAGAAAACGTCGCCCTTGTCATCGCCTAGCGGATCGAACCAACCCTGGCCACCATGGGTGACGATAACGATCTCACCGCCGCGGCGGTATTTCACAGCCCGGCGGGTGCTTTCCTTCGCATCGATCGCGAAGCCCGATGTCTCCAAAACTGCTCCGCACCCGACCCGTTCGCGAATTTCCTCAATATCTCTTCGCTTCATCATCTTTCCGATCGCCTGGCGATCGTCCCTTGTTAATTTCCTTTCCGCATTCTTCGCGGACCCCTTCACGTCCGGCGCGAAGAGCGAAGGCGGCAAGGGCGGGGTTGGCAATTGGTGAATCCTGCAAAGGATTTGCCAGCCCCGGCGTCGCTTCCCTTGCCACCGCTCGCTCGCTAGCGGCAGCCGGAACGGCAAAAGGCGGCTCAATGAGCCGCCCAGGGGGAAAGCTCGTGCACGATTTCGAGGTCGTCGCCGTCGTCGATCTCGTCGGTGGGTAGGACGCCGTATTCACCGTCGACTGCAAAGACGGTGACCGGGACCATCAGGTCACGGGAGAGTTGGAAGGTGTGGGACTGTGCGAGAGAAAGATCGTGCGACATCGTTATCGGCTCCAGTTGGGGAGCGGGCCAATTCCCGCTCGATGGTTCCGAAAAGGCCCTGAGACGGGCGCGATCACCTCGCAGGCAAAGCCAAGAGGCCGCAGCGTGGCTGCGGACCCTTCACGGGTTGATCGTGGAAGATCCGGATCTGGGCCAGGAAGCCATCGACAGAGAGCGGGATTGGCCGTGGTTCATGCTGGCGATCACGAGGTGATGCGGCGTGTTGTCCCGTACCTATGCGGGCCAAACTTAAGACAGTTTTGATGTGCCTCATTCGAAANGGGATGAGACCTATGTGAGCGGAGATGGCGCGATCGTTCGCATTCCGGCCTGACCTCCCGACCTGTTGTCATCCTGTCAATTTCGCCAGGTATCGGCGGTTTGAATAAACCATTTTACTGATGACCGACGGTTCTGATGAGCGAAATGGTTCTGAACCTGACAGCATTGCCTGAAGAAACGCGGGAGTGGATAGGACATGCTTGGCCGTGACGAATTTTCCGTGTTGATCGAACGGGCAGGGCTGAAACTTGACGACGACCAATTTGAAGCTGCCCGCGCATCATACGCAAATCTCCGGGTCCTGACTGATTTGGTGCGAATACCGCGTGATCGCCGGGTGGAATCTCCCCACGTGTTTCGTGTCGATGGACCAGCAATTCCAAGGCCCTGCACCACGGACGATCGACCTTCGACGGACGAGGTGTGACAGATGTCGGAGCTCTGGGAACTTGGGATCGCTGAAACCGCACGAATGATTGCTCGAAAACAAATCTCACCCGTCGAGGTGGTTGATCACTTTCTTGCACGTGCAACAACACTCAATTCCACGCTCCATTGTTTCATCACGATCGAGGAGGACGCAGCACGTGTTGACGCCCGCAAGGCTGAGGCTGAAATCATGGAAGGTCAATACAGAGGACCTTTGCATGGCATCCCATATGCGGTGAAGGACATCATCAATGTGTCTGGCCTTCCAACCACCAACAATTCTCGCCTCACGCTGGGTGACATCGCAACGTCTGACGCGTCAGTCGTCGCAAGTCTGCGCGCGGCTGGCGCTGTCTTGCTGGGTAAGACTGAGACGCAGGAATTCGCCATGGGTGGGCCGGATTTCAGCCTGCCCTTTGGGCCCGCGCGCAATCCGTGGGATCTCGATCGCTTTACCGGGGGCTCGTCAAGTGGGTCGGCGGCAGCCGTCGCTGCGGGAACGGTTCCGCTTGCGATCGGAACGGACACGGGCGGATCGATAAGGACGCCGTCAGCCTACTGCGGCATTTCGGGCATGAAGCCGACATATGGTCGGGTGAGCCGCTGGGGGATGACGCCTCAAGCCTATTCCATGGAGACCGCCGGCCCAATGACGTGGTCCGTTGAGGACAATGCGATAGCACTCCAGGCTCTTGCAGGTCATGACCCNGGTGACCCGTCTTCAGTCGACATTCCGTCGCAGCCATGGACCGAGGCGACGTCTTTAGGCGTGTGTGGCATGAGGATAGGTCTCCTGCGCAGTTTCCATGAAGAGGAGCCCGACTTCTTTTCGGACGAGTGCGTCGCAGTTTTCGAAGAGGCTGCCAGACTTTTTGAACACGCTGGTGCCACCACCACGGATGTATCATTATCACCTCTGCGTCACTATTTCGCCGCCCAGCGCGTCATCATGTATAGCGAGGCAGCAGCCGTCCACGAAGACGATTTCAGACGCAGTCTCCATCTTTATGGTCCGTATTCGGTCGAGCGCTTTTTACCAGGCTTCTTGCTCACTGCGACCGATTACCTCCAGGCATGCCGCAGGCGTGGGGAACTGACCACAGAGCTCGCCGAGGCCTTTTCATCTGTCAATCTCCTTTTGGTGATCGGTGCGCTTGGCGTCGCACCTCTCATCCATGACGTGGCAAGAAATTCTCTTGTGAATGGGACCCCGTCCGTCAATGCCGCTTTCAACCTGACGGGCTCGCCAGCCATGAGCGTGCCTGCGGGCATCAGCGCCGATGGCCTGCCCCTTTCGGTCCAGCTCGTCGGGCGGAATTTCGACGAGTTCAGCATCTATCGTGCGGCTCAAGTCATCGAAGACGAAATGGCCCGTAGAGCAATCTGCCCACAGGCGGCCGTAAAGGTCGACTTCCTTGCGTAGAGGAGAGATGCCGGCCCAAATAGAAGTGCGCCTTCCTGCGAGGTTCTCCGTGACGCGCTCTCACTTGTGGAAACATGGAGGCGATCAGGGCTGCCGCGATCGATAGCCTTGGCCTCGCTTATCTGCCAGAGTTCCTAGCGGCCGATGCCATTCGCGAAGGCCTGCTACAAACGGTGCTGAGCGACAGTCTGACGGCACCAGGCCATTTCTCCATCCTCTGGCCGTCGGCGCGATTTATTACACCGAGGCTGCGCGCCTTTATCGATTTCGCAGCGGAGAAGCTGTTTACGGAAGTCTAATTGATGATGCCAATCGCCATGTCTTATTGGCGCAGAGCGGATAACCGCATCTGGCCCAAAGCAGACAAACGCGCGTTTATGCTTCCGACTGACGTTACTCCGCCTATGAGCTAGCAACTGGTGTTGAAGGTGTTTGACGTGCCCTGCTCAGGAAACCAGCGATATAGTCGACGTCCTCATCGCCACATCTTAACCCGAGGTGGATACTCTTGCTGATGCCCCTGCTCCCTATCCGGACAGGTTGAACACCCAGTTCCGCGGCGTCCAGCCGCACGAGCCAGTCTGGGATTGCGCTGACCCCGCGACCTGCCGCAACAAGCTGCAACATCATCTCCGTTGTTTCGACAGTACTGTGATGACGGGGGCGAGTGTCGCCCGGTACTAGGAACTGGGTGAAGACATCGAGCCTTTCCGGCGGCACAGGATAGGTGAACAACGTCTCGTCCAGAAGGTCTGAAGGTTCGGCATGATCTTTGAAAGTTAGCGGATGGCCGGTCGGCACGGCGAGGACTAGCTCGTAATCGAAGACCGCCACATAGTGGATGCCCGCCGCATCGATCGGNTCTGGCGTGATCAGGATGTCGATCTCTGATCCTGTTAAAGCAAATACTCCGCCGAACACGAAAGAGGTCGTCAGCTCCAAGTCGACATCGGGCCATTCGAGCAAATATGGCTTCGTGACGCCCATGAGCCATTGATGGCAGGGATGGCATTCCATCCCGATTTTCAACGATCCTCGTCGTCCATACCGGTAATCAGAGAGGACATTTTCCGCCCTTTCAAGCTGCGGCAGGACGCGCTGCGCGAGTTCAACGATGTAGCGACCCGCCTCAGTCAGACGCACATTGCGTCCGTCTTTNCCCCACACAGCTATTCCATAGCGTTCTTCGAGTTTTCGGATCGTATGGCTGAGCGCCGACTGGGTCACATTCAACCGTTCAGCAGCCGCCGTCAGACTGCCAAGACGGTCGACTTCCCGCAGGATGGAAAGGTGTTGTCTGTCCAGCATGTCAGCGACTTCTCGTCTGCAGGTGCGCGTCGAGGGGGATCGAGACTTGCTTAGGTGCTCTTGTCGTCGGGTTCTGGTTCATCGGCACTGCCATCATGTTGCGGCAGGGCGAAGACATGACGCGAGGCAACGGCGCGAGGATGCCGAACGCAAAGCGGCACACCGGGACACCCCGCCCGTGGACGTTATCTGTCGCGGCAGGTCTCCTGGCTTGCGGGTCAATGCTTCCGTCCGTCTTCCCGAGGCGCGCCTCAGTGACATGAATTGACTTCCGCTCGTCGCTTACAGTTGCGGGGGCAGCTCCGGCTTCGGGCGATGAGCGCCGTACCGAATTCCCTCTTAGCTCCAGACTTTCGCCTGAAGAACCACGATGACGAAGCAATGTAGCATGTTGGTTGGAGGGTCAAGTTTTCTTCTCAAGAAGTAGAGAACGTTGTCGGCATCAAACGCATGAACAGCGCTCATACGTCAGTGAGATAATACCATTTTNAGTCAGCCGCCGGGTCAGGCATACCGCCCGCAAGAATGACTTTGAACCGAAAGGGCCGCTTACGACGACCTAATTCGGGAAGCAGGATGCCGGATGATGTTGGACAGCACTTTCACTTTCTCGATCAGGTGCATTCCGTTTGACGAGGACTATCGCCCTGCAGAGAGTACGCGCGCCACGACGAATTTCGCCAATCTGGCACGAGGCGAGAACCGTCGAGAGAACCTGCGCAACGCATTGCGGATGATCGACAACAAGTTCAATGCGATGGCGCATTGGGATAACCCGCTACGGGATCGCTACGCAGTCGAGATCGAAATCGTATCCGTGGAGATGAGCATCGGGTCATCGGCAGAGACCGAAACCTTCCCCATCATCGAAGTCCTCAAGACCAACATCGTCGATCAAGCGACGAGCGAGCGTATCGAAGGCGTCGTCGGTAACAACTTCTCTTCCTACGTCAGAGATTATGATTTCAGTATCCTGCTGCCCGAGCATAACATTAACAAGGACGCTTTCAGCGCACCTGACGACTTCGGTGATCTGCATGGGAAGCTGTTTCAGGCGTTCCTGAAGTCAGAAGCTTACAGGGACCATTTCAGCAAGCCGCCGATCATCTGCCTGAGCGCCTCCAGCACCAAGACCTATCATCGCACCGACAATCAGCATCCGATCCTTGGTATCGAATACAGGCAAAGCGAGTTCTCGCCGACAGACCGGTACTTCGAGAAGATGGGATTGCAAGTACGTTATTTCATGCCGCCCAACAGCGTCGCGCCATTTGCATTCTACTTTATCGGCGACCTGCTGACGGATTACACGAACCTCGAGCTCATCAGTACCATCAGCACGATGGATACGTTCCAAAAANTCTACCGCCCGGAAATCTACAATGCCAATTCCGTTGCGGGCACGTGTTACCGCCCAAACCTGAAGCACTCGGACTATTCACTGACGCAAGTCGTCTATGATCGGGAGGAGCGCAGCCGCCTTGCAGTCGAGCAGGGAAAATTTGCCGAGCAGCATTTTATCAGACCGTTCAAGACCATTCTCGATGCATGGTCCGCCAACTACGTCGTCCGTTAATCCGAAAGCATAGGATCATTCCGATGAAGTCATTGTTGCCCCCTTCGGCCGCCGGCAGCCTGCCAAAGCCCTCCTGGCTTGCAGAGCCTGAGAAGCTATGGTCGCCCTGGAAGTTGCAGGGTGATGAACTGATCGAAGCGAAGCAGGACGCCTTGCGTCTGGCATTGGACGACCAGCTTCAGGCTGGCATCGAGATCGTCAGCGACGGGGAGCAGACCCGCCAGCATTTNGTCACAACGTTCATTGAGCACCTCGACGGCGTCGATTTCGAGAAACGAGAAACCGTCAGGATTCGTAACCGGTATGATGCAAGCGTCCCGACGGTCGTTGGAGCCGTGTCCCGTCAAAGGCCGGTCTTTGTCGATGATGCCAAATTCCTGCGCCAACAGACGACGAAGCAGATCAAATGGGCTCTTCCAGGCCCAATGACCATGATCGATACGCTCTACGACAGTCATTACAAAAGCCGCGAAAAGCTCGCTTGGGAGTTCGCAAAGATACTCAACCAGGAAGCAAGGGAACTGGAGGCTGCCGGCGTCGACATCATCCAGTTCGACGAACCCGCATTCAACGTGTTCTTCGATGACGTGAACGAATGGGGTGTCGCCACGCTCGAAAAGGCGATCGAAGGATTAAAGTGCGAGACCGCCGTGCACATCTGCTATGGTTATGGCATCAAGGCCAACACCGACTGGAAGAAAACGCTTGGATCGGAGTGGAGGCAATACGAGGAAGCGTTCCCGAAACTTCAGAAATCCAGCATCAATCTGATTTCATTGGAGTGCCACAACTCCCACGTTCCGATGGACCTGATGGAGCTCATCCGAGGCAAGAAGGTCATGGTCGGTGCCATAGACGTGGCAAGTTACGCCATCGAGACGCCGGAAGAAGTAGCCGACACTCTCCGGAAGGCTCTCCAGTTCGTGGATGCGGACAAGCTCTATCCATGCACCAATTGCGGCATGGCACCGCTTCCGCGTCATGTGGCCACAGCGAAGCTGCGTGCACTCGGTGCAGGCGCTGACATCATCCGCAGGGAGCTTGCGGCCTGATGCCGATCGACAATTTCTCGATTGAATGGCTGACTGATGACGCACAGGCCGCCGTCCGGGCTGAAGCGAGGACCTTCTGCCTGCGGATGATCAAGAACGTCTACGGGATCGACTACACTCCCGCCTGGCATTCTGACCTGGATTCGCTGTTGCTGGCGCAGCCGGACAACTGGTTCTCCCTCGAAAGGCACGGCAGTTTTCTCGTTGTGCGGGACGGAGATGGACATATCATTGCGACTGGCGGTCTTTACGCGCTCGAAAACAAACCCTCTACGAAGGAGCGCTTACGAAATCGCTATGGCGACGGCGAAAAGGTATGTCAGATTGTCCGCGTGTACATAGAGCCGTGCGCCCGTCGTAAAGGGCTTGGCACAAAGATTGTGGCAGCCTTGGAGAGCCGGGCATCCGCGTTTGACTACACCTCGTCCTACCTCCATGCCGATGTTCAGACACCGGAAACACTCAGCTTCTGGAAAGCCCAAGGCTATGGCGCGTTTGGCCACTTCTCCTATCCGTCCAACCGCGGAACCGAGACGAGCGTCGATTTCGACAAGCCGTTGCGCTACGAACGTTGCGGAAACGCAAANTCGATACTTGATATCGGCTTGTCTGCGGCTATTCGGGGCTGAACTTTCACGCTGTATGATCACCCTGTTATCCACAGGCTGCGGTGGACGAGGACTTAATTTTTTAACAACCACCCTGCTAAGAGTTGACGAAACTATCCCCTCATATACTATATCTAGTGTTCGAGGTTCTTCCGATTCGCGTCGGAAGCTAAGACGGGAATACGGTGCGTGACGTCCATTCTGGACGGAGCAATGCCGGAGCTGCCCCCGCAACTGTAAGCGGCGAGCATCCTCTCAAACTGCCACTGAGGCCGCAATGCTTCGGGAAGGCGAGATGGATGCGACGACCCGTGAGCCAGGAGACCTGCCTCAAACGAATACGTCCACGGGCGGGGTGTCCGAAGGTCGCGTTTGCGTGCGGGATGAGCCTGCGCGTGCCGCTTCCCCTGGTCTCCGCATCAACCACTTCGGGGTGAAGTCAATGTCGCATCATTTNAGTCAGTATCCGCGTGAATAGCGGGCGGTAACGCCCGTAGCCGAGTCCGGCTGCCATGCATCCCAGAATCTCCCGAACAGGTGTTCCCAACGCCTGATCGATATCGCACGCCCTAAACAAATCTCACGAGGATCATTATGACCATTACCGTTTACAGCAAGCCAGCCTGCGTCCAGTGCACAGCAACCACCCGCGCTCTGGACCGCCAGGGCATCGACTACACCGTCATCGATGTTTCCGAAGACACCAATGCCTATGATTTGGTCCAGGGACTTGGCTATCGTCAGGTTCCCGTTGTGGTGGCTGGTGAGACCCATTGGGCAGGTTTTCGCCCGGATATGATCAGCACGCTTGCGGCCTGAGCCAGAGCAATGGGTCAGATCGTCTATTTCTCCAGCCGATCGGAAAATACCCATCGCTTCGTCGGACGGCTGGGAATGAGTGCGCGGCGCATTCCCCTCAGTCCTTCCGAGAGCCTTCAGGTCAAAGCCCCCTATGTTCTCATCCTGCCCACCTACAGTGGCGAAGGCGGAAAAGGGGCCGTTCCAAAACAGGTGATCCGCTTTCTCAACGATGAGGAGAACCGCGGAAACATTCGTGGCGTGATCGCCGCGGGCAACAGCAATTTTGGCGAGACCTATGGGCTCGCGGGTGACGTCATCTCGAAGAAGTGCCAGGTGCCGTATCTTTACAGGTTCGAGCTTCTGGGAACCGACGAAGACGTCGTTAACGTCATACACGGATTGGAACGATTTTGGACGCGACGACTTTCGAAAAGCCTTTGAAGACATCGGAATCCGAACTGGATTTCCACGCCCTCAACGCGATGCTCAATCTTTATGACGAGCAAGGAAAAATACAGCTCGGCAAGGATCGGCTTGCCGCCAAGCAATATTTTCTTCAGCACGTGAACCAGAACACGGTCTTCTTTCACAATCTGCGAGAAAAGCTCGATTATCTGGTGACCGAGGGCTATTACGAGCGAGAGGTGCTGGACCAGTATTCGTTCAATTTCGTGCGGGATTTGTTCGATCGTGCGTTTGTCAAGAAATTTCGTTTCCCGACATTTCTTGGCGCGTTCAAATATTACACCAGCTACACCTTGAAAACCTTTGACGGGAAGCGGTATCTCGAACGCTACGAAGACCGCATCTGCATGGTGGCGCTGGCACTTGCGCAAGGCAACGAAGAACTTGCCAAGGATATGGTCGATGAGATCATCGCCGGCCGCTTCCAGCCCGCGACGCCGACATTCCTCAATGCGGGAAAAAANCAACGTGGCGAACTGGTTTCCTGCTTTCTGCTGCGCATGGAAGACAACATGGAATCCATTGCACGTGGCATCAACTCCGCGCTCCAGCTTTCCAAGCGCGGCGGTGGCGTGGCCTTGTCACTGACGAACATTCGCGAGGCTGGAGCGCCGATCAAGCAGATCGAAANCCAGTCATCCGGCATCATTCCTGTCATGAAACTGCTAGAAGATAGTTTCTCTTACGCCAACCAGCTCGGCGCGCGCCAAGGTGCCGGTGCCGTCTATCTCAACGCCCACCACCCTGATATTATGCGTTTTCTCGATACCAAGCGGGAGAATGCCGACGAGAAGATCAGGATCAAAACCTTGTCGCTCGGCGTCGTCGTGCCCGACATCACCTTCGAATTGGCGAAGAACAACGAGGATATGTATCTATTCTCGCCCTATGACATCGAGCGCGTCTACGGCGTCCCCTTCACCGAGATATCGGTTACCGAAAAATACCGGGAGATGGTGGCGGATAGCAGGATCAAGAAGAAGAAGATCAAGGCCCGTGACTTCTTCCAGGTGATCGCCGAGATACAGTTCGAAAGCGGCTATCCCTACATCATGTTCGAGGACACGGTGAACAGGGCGAACCCGATTGCCGGTCGCATTTCCATGAGCAATCTCTGCTCGGAAATCCTTCAGGTCAGCGACGCCAGCGAATATAATGACGACCTATCCTATAACGTCATGGGCAAGGACATCTCCTGCAATCTCGGCTCCCTGAATATCGCGGCCGCCATGGACAGCGCCGATTTCGGAAAAACAATCGAGACATCGATCCGGTCGCTCACGGCGGTGTCTGACATGAGCCATATTGCCTCCGTGCCGTCGGTGGAGAAAGGCAATGACGACAGCCACGCCATCGGTCTCGGACAGATGAATTTGCATGGCTATCTCGCCCGCGAGCGCATCTTTNACGGTTCGGACGAAGGCATCGATTTCACCAACATCTATTTCTACACGGTCACCTATCACGCCATTCGCGCCTCGAACCGTATCGCGACCGAGCGCGGCGTCAGCTTCAAAGGCTTCGAGAACTCGAAATATGCGTCCGGTGAGTATTTCGACAAATACACCGAACGCGAATGGCTGCCAGCGACAGAGCGTGTTCGCGAGCTATTTGTGACGGCAGGCATCGCGATCCCAACGCAGGAGGATTGGCTTGCGTTGAAACAAGCGGTTATGACCTCAGGCCTCTATAATCAGAACCTCCAGGCCGTGCCGCCGACAGGATCGATCTCCTACATCAACCATTCGACCTCTTCGATCCACCCGATCGTCTCGAAGATTGAAATACGCAAAGAGGGTAAGATCGGCCGCGTCTATTACCCCGCCGCCTTCATGACCGACGATAACCTCGAATTTTACCAGGATGCGTACGAGATCGGCCCGGAAANGATCATCGATACCTATGCGGCGGCGACCCAGCATGTAGACCAAGGTCTTTCGCTGACGCTGTTCTTCCGTGACACCGCGACGACGCGCGATATCAACAAGGCGCAAATCTACGCGTGGAAGAAGGGCATCAAGACCATTTATTACATCCGTCTTCGACAGATGGCACTGGAAGGCACGGAAGTGCAGGGTTGCGTGTCATGCGCGCTGTGAACAAGAACGCTTCGAAAGATCAACACATGAACATCGCCGTCAAGCCCGTCAGTCGCATCCGTGCCATCAACTGGAACCGTATCGAAGACGACAAGGACCTCGAAGTCTGGAATCGCCTGACCGGTAATTTCTGGCTGCCGGAAANGGTCCCGCTCTCCAACGACATCCCATCTTGGGGAACGCTGAAGCAAGAAGAGCAGCAACTCACCATCCGCGTCTTCACTGGCCTGACCCTGCTCGACACGATCCAGAACGGCGTTGGATCGGTCAAGCTGATGGCAGACGCCGCGACGCCGCACGAAGAGGCGGTGCTATCCAACATCTCCTTCATGGAGGCGGTCCACGCGCGTTCCTACTCCTCCATCTTTNCCACCCTGTGCTCGACACCGGATGTTGATGATGCCTATCGCTGGTCGGAAGAGAACGAGTTCCTACAACGGAAATCGGCGCTGATTATGCGCGAATACGACAGCGGCGATCCGCTGAAGAAGAAGGTCGCCTCCGTATTTCTGGAAAGCTTCCTGTTCTATTCCGGCTTTNATCTTCCGATGTACTGGTCGAGCCGCGCCAAGCTCACCAACACCGCCGACATGATCCGCCTCATTATCCGCGACGAAGCCGTGCACGGTTATTACATAGGCTACAAGTTCCAACGTGCGGTAGACCGGTTGCCTGCGCAGAAGCGCCAGGACATCAAAGACTTCGCCTTCGATCTCTTGCTCGAACTCTACGACAACGAAGCAAAGTACACCGAAGCGTTGTACGACGGCGTCGGCCTGACGGAGGACGTCAAGAAATTCCTGCATTACAACGCCAACAAGGCGCTGATGAACCTCGGTTACGAAGCGCTGTTTCCCGCAGAAGCCTGCAAGGTCAATCCCGCAATCCTCTCCGCGCTTTCACCAAACGCCGACGAGAACCACGACTTCTTTTCCGGCTCTGGCTCGTCCTATGTCATTGGGAAGGCGGTGGCGACAGAGGATGAAGACTGGGACTTCTGAGGGATTGAACCCCGTCGCGACATCGAGACCGCCGCTAGAGCCAATGTCTTGATGCCGCGACCCGATCAGCGAAGAATGAAGTGGCTTCGTTAGAACCGACGCTGAACTAACAGTTCATCGGTGGTTCGGTTCGTTGCGAATGACCGCTTTTGGCGCAAAGCTGCCAAGGGAAAGGTTGGCCCAAACCAGTCATTGACACGGGCACTGGATGAAGCGCAGTGCTTAATTGGTCCTCTCCGATATCTCGCTTTTGATCCACAACGCCAGGGCAACTGCACTAAACGCGGCCCCGAGGAGAGAAATCCCGTCCAGCCGAACCACGAGTAGGTCGCCGTAGCAGCAATAGCTCCAATGGCGCTGCCAACAGAGTAGAAGACCATATAACCTCCAATCAACCGGCTGCTTTTTTGCGGGTTGAAAGCCACAATGGCGCTGAGATTGGTGACGTGGACCGCCTGTACCGCCAAGTCCATCAAAACTACACCTACGAGCAGCACCGCCATCGAGACCGGAAGGAGAGCGATCAGTCCCCAGGATAACAGCAAGACCGCCAGAGAAACTCCTGTTGTCCATCGACCGTAACCTCGATCCGCAAGTCTTCCCGCGCATGTCGCGGCAATCGCTCCCGCCAGCCCAACCAGTCCAAACATGCCTATTCTCGTGTGTGAATAGGAAAAGGGCGGGGCACTGAGCGGAAGGACAAGCGCGGTCCAAAACGTGCTGAAGGCAGCAAAAATCAGGAGCGCTAGGGCACCTCGATACAGCAAGCTTCGCTCTCGGAGGAACATGGTTGGAATGGAGAGTAAAGCGTGGGTATACGTCTCCGTATTCCGTTTCGCAGATTGGCGCGGTAGAATCGCGATGAGAACGATGGCCATGACAAGTGTGATAAGCGCAGATGTCAAATACACAGCCCGCCATCCGCTGACATCGGCAATTGTTCCTGCAAATGATCGGGCGGCAAGAATGCCTGTTACGATTCCGCTGGTAACCGTGCCAACCACCCTACCCCGCTGGGCCGGAGTGGCTAGGGCCGCCGCCTGAGCGACCAGTGTCTGTGCAACAACAGCCGTCAAGCCGACCGCACCCATACCTGCCAACAAAATCGCGTTCGTTCCCGCTGCCCNGACAATCACGAGAGCGATGGCCAATAATAATCCCTGAACGATGATAAGCTTACGGCGGTCGATGAGATCGCCAATCGGCACGATAAAGATCAACCCCAAACCATAACCCACCTGCGTCAACATCACGATGAGACCGATGGTGGCTGGCGGTATTCCAAGATCATGTGCCATTAGGTCGAGCAATGGCTGCGCGTAATAGATGTTCGCTACGCTTAAACTGGCTGCGGCGGCAATGATGAGGGTATGTAGTCCCGACAAACCCTGTTCCCGCATTCCTGGCACGGCATTGTCTAACTTCTCTTCCATTTGGTGGCCTTCATGATCTTGTTTCATGCCACTCCCAGACCACTTGGCTCAACACATTTCTAGTTCTAAGATAGAACCAGATTCTGAAGGATGGAGATGGGCACCGATGGTGAAACGTGTGAGCTTATGGAATTCCGGTTGCCCGGTGGCACGGTCTCTCGATGCAATCGGAGACTGGTGGTCGCTTCTGATCATCCGCGATGCTTTCGATGAGAAGCGGCGCTTTGGTGAGTTCCAGAACGGGCTGGGCATCAGCAGGGGCGTATTGGCCACTCGGCTTGGTGATCTGGTAAGGCGCGGAATATTTGAGACCGCGCCAGCATCGGATGGAACTGCCTACCGCGAGTACGTCCTTACTGCAAAGGGGCGCGGGCTGTTCCCTGTCATCGTTGCACTTCGCCAGTGGGGCGAAGATTTCCTGTTCACCGAGGGCGAGGAACGCTCATCACTGGTGGACCACGAATCCGGTAGACCAATCGCCCGGCTCGTTATCCGATCCGCCGATGGCCGATCCCTCGACTGGAGCGACACGCGTGTGACAGCCTGAGCATCTATAGGTCGGTGGCCATCGCTCAAACGTCCACTTTGGTGGAGAGCGGAAGACCGCCGTTGGCGCGAAGCGGAAGGCGCAATTCGAACCTATGCGGCCCAATTGTTCCGCGCTCATTCCTCGGTATGAGACACTTCGTAAACACAAATGAAGAGTATACTCTGTAGATGAATGCGCTGCAAAACGCATGAATCCGTTCATGGGTATCAGAGAAACTTTCGCGTCCAATCTGCGGGAAATTCGCTTGCGACGAGGTCTTTCGCAGGAAGAGCTCGCTCACCGGGCGGACATCCACCGAACCTACGTCAGTTCCCTGGAAAGATGCCAGTATTCTGCGACAATCGATATGGTCGAAACGCTGGCGCGGATCCTGGAGGTCGAGGCCACCGATCTGCTGAAAGCGAGATCGGCCACCAAGCAATGACAGCCGATCTTGTTTTAGGCCGAGGAAGAACGGCCCGGCTCCTTTATCAATTGGCGTCGTAATAGCCAACATCTTCCGAAATCCTGATACGCGTGCCGAACTGCGTGCACTGCTGCTGAAACCGCTGCAGGATCCGCTGCCCGTCTTCACCGGTCGCAATCTCAGGTGCAAGGCGCTGGTCGAGCGCTTCGTTCTTTAATCCTTCGGGGCCGCCTAAAATTACCGGATGAAAGGCAATTCCAGTCAATGAGCCGGTGTCGTTGAATGTGCATAAGCCAATCACGCTTTCCCAAACCTCACGGGCGGTCCATTTGGATTTGCCCGGACGGATATGAAAGACGAAATTTCCAAGACTGTAGAAAATTGGTTTCCCCTCGTAAATCTCCAGCGGCTGAAGAACGGGAGCGCCGTGGCTGACGAACATGTGGGCACCCGCATCAATGCATTGTCTGGCCACAGAACCGACCCACCCTGGAACCTGATACCAGTCAGACGCCCAATGATGATGGTGAAGATAAGCCACGACAAGGCAGTCGCTGTTGGCAGCAGCAGTGATCGCGGCAAGATTTCTCCCCAGGTCGTCCGGATCGATTTTGACGTTGCGGCCGAACGTCTCAGAGCGCCTGAAGAGACCACGAGCAAGGGCGATCTCGGATAGGTCATCCACAATCGGTTTGTCGTCGGGCTGACTGTCATTACCGAGATCCATGCTGGTGTAGCCGACCTTATCCCGGATCGCAGCGAGTTGTTCGAAAGCCTGAGAATCCACGTCGATGATCTGGGTCAGTTTCAGTCGGTTGATTCCGGGTCGCTCAGGTCGGCCCGGAGCTGCATCTGCTGCGTACATGAAATCTGGGCCCGGCCCACCATCCATGGCGACTAAGGCGATCTTTCGACCAGCGACGGACCCAAGCCCGGATCGTGCCGCAGCCGTCCGGTTGCGACCGATACCGGCATGGAGAAAGCCGCGCCTCTCGACCTCCTCAAGCGTCGACAGGATGCCGGGCGAGCCGAGATCGTAGGCGTGGTTGTTCGACAGGGATAGTCCATGGAACCCGAGCGACTGGAGAGTATCGAGGACGACGGGTTGGCTGCTGCCAAAAANCGAGCCCTTCATCGGCCATCCGCCATGGCTGCCGAAGATCGTGCTCTCGAAATTGGTGAATGCAAAGTCCGATTTGCTAAGTGTCTTGCACACTGCCTCGAAGCCGGGNTTTTCGAGAGTGCGAATGTCGTGTTTGATCAGCGACTGGCCGGTTACTGCGACCGTGAAGGCATTCGTCATGTCATGTGTTCCTGCATGATGGAAAAGAGCGAAGTTTTGGTTGGCACGGAACTCGAATTCGAGTTCCGGCCGGTCTGAGGTCAGTGCGTGAACCGCAAGGGGCGAGCGTCAATCAGCCGCCGCGTGTAGGGATTGTCCGACTGGGAGAATATGAAATCCGTGGGGCCGGAATCTTCCACGATGCCATCCTTGAAAATGTAGATCGCATGGCAGAGGTCCTGAACGAGGGCCAGGTCGTGAGAGATGAACAGCATCGACAACCCGCGCTCGCGAACGGTTTCCTTGAGAAGGGTGACGATCTCGGCTTGAACCGAGACGTCGAGCGCCGAGGTCGGCTCGTCAGCAACGATAATGCTGGGTCTTGCGAGAAGGGCGCGTGCGATGCAGACCCTCTGCTTCTGGCCACCGGACAATTGATGCGGAAAACTCTTCAATAGGATTCTCGGCAGGCCCAGCCGGTCCATGAGATCGCCGACCTCGTGAGCATATGACTTCGATCCCCGGTTGCCGGATCGAACGCTTTCTTCAAGCGCGGAGCCGACCGACATGCGAGGATTGAGTGACATTGCGGGGTCCTGGAATATCATCTGAACCTGTCCCAACAGACCGCTTTTGCGACCTGATCGGGAAATATCGAAACCTGCACCATCGATTTCGAGTGTTCCCTGATTGGCTGTCTCAAGACCCGCGACAATGCGTCCGATCGTGCTCTTGCCACTGCCGCTTTCACCGACGATCCCGGTGATGGCACCGCGCTCGATTTCGATGGTAACGTCCTGGAGCGCAAATGACTGCCGATCGCTTCGTAGCCAAGGCAGGCTGCGGCGAGCGAATGTCTTGGTCACGCCTTTGACTGACAGGACGGAGCGCGGACCAACCAGTCCGGCGGGATCAACGCCATCTCCGGCCGGCTCCGCGCCATGCGAAAACACAGGCGGCTGGTGGACGCCCGAAAGGCGCAAGCGCGGAACAGCGGCGAGGAGATCGCGGGTGTAAGGTTCGGCTGGCGCGTCGAGAATCGAGGATGTCACGCCCTGTTCGACAACCTTGCCGTGGCGCATGACGACGACCCTGTCTGCGATCTCCGAGATCACGCCCATGTCGTGCGTGACAAGAATGATCGAGACACCCGTCTCCTCAGCCAGCTTGCGTAACAAGGCGAGGATCTGTTTCTGGACGGTCGCATCGAGAGCAGAGGTTGGTTCGTCCGCAACGATAATGTCCGGCTTGCCAGCCAATGCGATCGCGATGACGATTCTTTGGCGCTGTCCGCCGGAGAACTGGTGCGGATACTGACTGTATCGGCCCGCCGGATCCTGGATCCCCACACGCTCCATGAGGTCAAGCGCGTGGGCTCTGGCCTGTCGAGCGGTGAGACTACGNTCCAGAGCCTGGATCGTTTCGACGATCTGCGAACCAACGCACATCAAAGGGTCGAGTGAGGCCGTGTGATCCTGAAATATCGCCGAAATCCGGCGTCCTCTGACCATCATTCGGTCCTTGTCACTCATTTCATCGAAGGCTTGTCCCCGGAAANGAATTCGACCACCGGTCTGGCTGAAGCCAGACGCGAGCAAGCCGAGAACTGCATTGCCGAGCGTCGATTTGCCAGCGCCGGATTCGCCGATCAGGCCGAGGATTTCACCTGCACGAAGCTCGAAAGAGACGTCCCGCAGGATTGTCGTCGAGGTTTCGGCCCGTTGATGCTTCAAGGTAAGATTGCTGACGACGAGGAGGGGAGATTGCTTCTGATCCTGTTCCATTCATCGGCTCCTTGGATCGAGCCGCCGACGCAAGTCTTCGCCGACGAAATTGATGCTTGCGATGAGGCCGAAGAGGGCCAGCCCCGGAAAAAGGCTGATCCAGTATTGGCCGGTGAGGAGATACTGAAATCCGTTCGCAACGGCCGAGCCGAGGGAAGGTTTGTCGATGGGAACACCAAGGCCGAGGAAGGATAGCGTCGCTTCAAGGGCTACCGCGTGGCCGAGCTCTATCGGGATCAGTGTGATTGCCGGCGCGATGCTGTTCGGTAGAAGATGACGCAGCACGATCCGGGGCGGAGACAGGCGCAAAAGGCGCGCAGCATCCAGATATGACTTGCTCGCTTCGGTCATCGCCACGGCGCGTGTAACGCGTGCGTAGGTCGCCCATTGAACGATGACCAGTGCGAGAATGATGCGATCGATGCCAGGCCCGAGGGTCACGATAGCGATCAACGCGACAAGGATCGTTGGAAGGCTCAGTTGCAGATCGACAATCCGCATGATGAGCGCATCAATCCACCGGTTGGAATATGCGGCGGTGACGCCAGCCGTAATTCCAATCAAGGCCGCAAGCGCTGTGCTGGTGGTTGCCACAAACAGGCTGATCTGCAGTCCGTAGAGCACGGTGCTGAAAATGTCGCGGCCGAGCCCGTCTGTCCCCAGAAGATAGGTGTAGCCAACGCTGCTGGCGGTTCCCGGGGNTGAAGACGACTCCCATGCAAATATCTGCAAGGGATCATAGGGGTTTTGAGGCGCAATGAGCGATGCCGCAAGCGCCAGGAGAATATAGGCGGCGAGGAGCGCCAGCGGAAGTTTGATGCGGGATAGGACGGGGCGCTTCCAGATAGCGCGCAACGTGTCGGTTTTCATGGGTTCCCTTTCATGCGCTGCGGCGTGTGCGCGGATCGAGCACGACGTAGAAGAGGTCGACGAGCGCGTTGAGCCCGACGAAAGCAATCGAGATGAAGGTGAGGGTGGCCATGACGACTGGCCGGTCGAGAAGCTGGATCGAGTCGATCAATAGTTTNCCGACACCCGGCCAGTTGAAAATGGACTCGACCACGACGGCAAAGGCCAGCATCCCGCCAAACTGCATGCCAATGATCGTCACGATCGGAACGCTGATATTTGGTAGCGTGTGTCGGAACAGGATCCGTCGTGACGACAGGCCCTTCGCCTGGCAAAACCGTGTGAAATCCTGTGTCTCGACTTCGATCGTTCCGGACCGCGTTAGCCTTGCGATCAAAGCGATGTTGGGGATCGCGAGCGCAAGTGCTGGCAACGTCATCTTCCGAAGACCGTCGAGCGTTAGGAAACTCCACTCTGCGCCGAACAAAGCGGCTGTAGAGCCGCGGCCACCGGACGGGAACCAGCCCGTCAGAATGGCGCCGACCAGGATAAGCATCATGCTTAGCCAGAAGGATGGAATGCTCAACGCAATAACGCTTCCATGGAGGATCGCACGATCAATCGGCTTTCCTTTCCGGCGGCCCGCAAGCAAGCCCAGAAGCACCCCGCCCGGCGCTGCAATCGACATCGCGACGATTGCCAGCTCAAGGGTTGCGGGCAACTTGCTTATCACCAGTTCGAACGCCGGAAGATGATAGATATAGGATGTCCCGAAATTGCCACTCAGAACGTTTCCGATGAACAGGAAATACTGATGCCAGACAGGCTGATCCAGTCCAAGTGCGATGGTCGCATTTCTGATGTCCTCGGGAGTCGCAGTCTCGATGTTGACGAGATTGAAGACCGGATTGCCGACACTATGGATGCCGATGAAGCCAATGAGCGACATGACGAGGAGGAGAAGAAAGGCTTGTGAAAGCCTTCCAATGATTGTCGATACCATGTGCGCTGCCCTCACTCTGTCCGTGAGGCGGCTTGCATGGCCGTCGTCCAGCCACGCGGATGCACTGTGTAGGCCCCGACTTTCGGCCCATGCCCGACGATCAGGTGGTAGTGGTAAAGCGGAATGATCGGATAGTCGCTCATCACGAATTCCGTCGCGCGTGCCAGAGCCTCGTGACGACCCGGCCCTTCTTCCATCGCCTTCGCTTTGACCAGCATTTCGTCGAAGGCCTTGTTCTCATAGTGGCCGTAATTGAGCGATCCTGTGCCGCGTGCTGCATCTGACAATGCAAGAACGCCGTCGAGGCAAAGTGTGACCGCCTCCCCGGAGCAACCGCCATACCAGACCGGGTACTCGCCGTTAGACCGCTTCGTCATGAAGACGGAGAAGGGTGAGACGACAGGCTGGACCGTGACACCGACACGAGCCCAGTTCTGGGCAATCGACTGGAGCGACTCCGCATCGCCGGGATAGCGGCCACCTGGACCTGCCAGCACGACGTTGAAACCGTCAGGATATCCGGCCTCTGTCAAAAGAGCCTTGGCCCCGGTATTGTCAGGCGGGGTGACTTTCAGCCTATCCGAGGTTCCCGCCAGGCCCGGTGGAAAAAGCTGCGCAGCGGCAGTGCCGTAACCGGACAGGATTCGATCGGTGATGAAGGACCGATCCGTCGCCATCGTCAGCGCCTGACGAACGCGCTTGTCGCGAAACGGATTGCCGATGGGCTTTCCGTCCTTGCCTGTCACGCCTGGAGGCTCATCGCTTCCGATATCGAACTGAAGAAAGTTGGACCGGGACGCGGCCGTGCTGTCAATTTCGATCTTGCGTGCTTTGAGACCCTCGACATCCCGTGCCGGAATAAAGTCCGCGAGATCAACATCACCAGTCGTGAGCGCAGCCACGCGTGCAGCCGGGCTTTCGATGATGCGAAAGGTGACATCGGACCACGCCGGAGCGCCGCCCCAGTAATCGGGATTGCTCGATAGCGTCAGACGTTCACCGGACTGCCACGCCTTGAATTTGTAAGGGCCGGTTCCATTCGGCTGCGCGCCTGAATTCAGTTCCTCGGTGGTCGCGAAGCCATTGGCTTGATGCGGGAGAATGAACAACGTGGTCATCTGCAAGGGAAGGGTAGGGGCCTCTCCACTTGTTTCGATGACGACAGTCAGGGGATCCGGTGCTGTCACGGACTTGATCGGCTTGGTGTAGCCATGAAACCCACCACTTGGAGGCTTCAGGAAACCACGGACTCGCTCGATCGAATAAATGACATCCTGAGCGGAAAATGCCGAGCCATCATGGAAACGAACACCGTCGCGCAGTTTGAACTCCCACTGGGTCGGAGATAGACGCTTCCATGATACAGCAAGGGCCGGCTGGGGATTGAGATGCTCGTCCTGTCGAACGAGGCGCTCATAAATATGAGCCAGCAACGCGTTGTTTTCATTGAGATCCGCGTAGTGGGGATCGAGGGTCATCAGTTTAAGCTGCGTGCCGACCCGCAATTCCTCCGCAAAGGCGGCGGTGATCCCGACAAATCCAGCGGAGGTAGCGGTGGCGATTGCCAAAGCCAGGATAGGTGGGCGGAATCCTTCTAGAAATTGCATTAGGTCGTTCCCTTCTTTNGATTTCTTCGACTTCGTTGCTGGCAGCGAGTTTTCACGGCGCAGGTCATCCTTCCCATGGTGCGCCTTGCGCATCGCAGGTCAGAAACTTCATAAGTTGCATAGTATGCTCTGTCGTTGTATACTCTACATTACACGACGTATTGCTCAAGAAAAGTGCAAAATCCGAAAAAATTGCACGAACGTTTTAAAATCGGCAGTTGACCGGGTGTAGGGAACTGCCACGTCTCGTTAGACTCTCAACCAGACAGAGATTATCGAGCGTTGAGACTTACCGGGCACAGGTCTCCTTTGAGAAAACACCATGCATTGCGAGAATATCGATCAGGACTGACCTGAGCTGAGGCCAAGGAAACTCGTCACTGTCTGGTCGGGGGNAGCCGCGTTCCAAAATACAGTGGAGCTTTGCGGCGACGGCGACGCTTGTCATCCCTGGTGCTTGCGAGAGATCGCGGGCCAAACGTTCCTCTACGAGAGATGCCTCGTCCTCCGCGCGCTTTGCGCGGCTATAGCCGAGAGACTCGTCCACAGCCTCCCACTGCTTGTGCTTGGCAAGCAAATCTGCCTCTGCTTTTGCTCGGGCCACCGCAAAGTCATTTCCTCTCAATCGGTTCTGAATCTCGGAAATCGAGGAGGTCATGAAAGGCGAAGCGCTATTCGGCAAGATAACTTCCACCTGAAGCGCTGGTGCCGTGCACATCAATAGGCTTTCGAGCTTCTGCTGAGTTCGTCCAAAAGCAGCTACTTCGTGAAAAGCACGGTTCCAGTCATGCCATTTNGTCAGGACGCCATCGCGTAAGCTCGGCGACCAGAGCTCCTGATCAGAAAAATTGTTGAACAGGAACCATTCCGCGGTCTGCAGAGAGTTTCTGCACGTGATTGCGGGCAAAGTTCTGCTATTCTCAGAATCAGCCATGATCCGAGCTCCATACAGCTAGGTGTGGTCAGGTCACATCCGGTGGCTCAAACACTGGATGTGACCGAGTGAACGAAAATATTGCATATGAACGAAAATGTTTCAATGAGAAANCATAGAAGATGAGCGAAATAACCGGAGCTCAAATTCGAGCAGCGAGAGCGTTGCTCCGATGGACGGCTGAATATCTTGCCGAGTCAGCCAGCGTGGGAGTTTCTACAATTCGGCGCGCCGAAATGGATAACGGAATTCCGGCGATCACGCCGGCAAATTTGAAGCTCATAAAGATGACGCTGGAAGCGGATGGAATTGAGTTCATCCCAACCAATGGCGGTGGTGTCGGCGTCAGGTTCAAGAACCCGTAACAGCAAGCAGCGAGGCGGGCTTCGTCGCCTTTGGATGGCGATCCTTGGTCGAAAGCCGCTATCGGTTTGGCATGAATGCCTGCGCGACCGGGCACGTCTGTGAACGTGACACCTAAAGGAGAGCCGCGGCAGCAGGCATCCAGTTCTGATCATTACTGACACCCTCATGCCATGCGTATTCGAACCTGCCTCGGTGATGAAGATAAGCGAGACGTTACCAATGTCCTCCTTATTCAAGACATGGAAACCGCGTCCCGCATCGATCTCCGTCTTCGCCGACCAGCCGATCACACCCCATCGCTGCCATCCGGCGCAGCCGTCCGAAGGTGATGTTAGCACCGTGCTTCCTTACCAGAGCGGCTCGATCAAGTGCTCCGTGGCGGCCACAGGTTCGACATTCTACTGTGATGATCGGGTCGCGCACCTGACGCAGCCTTGCCGTCAGGTCGAGTGCAGATGATTTCCGGCTCATCGATCAACCTCGTCATTTTCGACGGGGAAGCAAACGCCGTCGACTACGCCTTTCGCCAACACCGACACGGGCGACCTTGGCTGGCTGGAGCCCCCAATTCCTGAGAGCTTCAAACATGCTGCACCGGCCAGGACGGGGGNTATGGAGCGGATGTCCTCTCTTACTAGCGCAGAATGTCCTGACGGGAGATTGGTCCATGATTCTGATAACCTCACTTCGAAACAAAAATGAAATTTTCTTCAATTGAGCCGGTCACTTACAGAAAGTCTCTAGCGAACTGATTCAAAACGAGAATCTGCAGATTCACTAAANTGGTGAGATCATATTCCTATTTCCGAACCGCTTGACTCTGCCGTTATGAAGGAACAGAAGAAGAACATCAAGCATTGTCGGCGGCATGATGCCGTGTTTCTGAACTCCGCGAACCGAAGGGATTCCGCGACCGATGTCGGCTGTCCGCGACCTAGTCCTTGCTGATCTGCGCGAGCGCATCTCGTCCATTGAGGGTGAGGGCGCGAAGAAGACGGGCTGTCTTCCATTCGGTGTCGAAGAGATTGACGCGATCCTGCCGGGAGGCGGCCTGGCTCATGGAGCGCTCCACGAATTCGCAGGCGGTGGTTCCGGCACTGTTGATGGCGCAGCGGCTGCTCTTTTTGCCGCCGGGATCGCAGCACGCACGAAGGGGCCGATCGTCTGGTGTCTGACGCGGCCCGATCTGTTCTTCCCGGCTCTTGCTCAGGCAGGCCTGCATCCGCGTAGGGTCATCTTCGTCGAGAGCGACAAGGAAGAAGATGTCGCTGCCAACATGGAAGAAGCGCTTTCCTACGGCGGCTGTGGCGCGGTTGTCGGCGAGATGGTGCGGTTGCCAATGGTCGTGAGCCGTCGGCTCCAGCTCGTCGCGGAGCGAACCGGGACAATTGCCTTGGCAGTGCGCCGTTGGCGAAGGCAGACAGAGGCAAACGACTTCGGCCAGCCGACCGCATCGACCACAAGGTGGCGGGTAAGCGTGCTGCCGTCCGAAGAACTTCCGGTACCGGGAGTAGGGCGACCTCGATGGTTTCTTGAGTTGATGAGATCGCGTGCCGGCGAATGCAAAGAGTTCTGCGTAGGAGCGTGTGATGGCAAGGGTCGTATCCATATATCTACCGGAGCTGGCCACGGACAGGATCAGACGAGACGATCCCACCATTCCGGCTGACCAACCGATCGCGGTGATCGCGAAGAGCGGATCCAAACGGTGGGTCGCGTCTGCCGACGGGGCTGCGCAGAAGATCGGTGTCCGCGTCGGCATGGCCGCGGCGAAGGCTCAGGCGATCTTCCGCGGGCTGATGCTCATCGATGCAGATCCCGGCGCCGATGCCGCCGCGCTGGATCGCATCGCGCTGTGGGCGCTTGGTCACTATTCCCCGATCGTCGCGGTCGACGGCAAGGACGGTCTCGTGCTGGACACCGAGGGCGCGGACCATCTCCAAGGCGGCGAAGCAAAGATGATCAGCGGTATCGTGAATACGTTCCACTCTCGGAAGCTCACTGCCAAGGTCGCGATCGCGGATACATGGGNCGCGGCGCACGCATGCGTCCGTGCAATCAATCGGGATACCGTGATCATCCCCNGCGGCGAGATCGTTCGCGCCGTCGAAAAGCTATCGATCTCGTTGCTACGGCTCCCGGAGAAAGTCGTTCAGGATCTCTGGATACTCGGCTTCCATTCCATCGGTGAACTGTCGAATACCCCAAGAGCACCGCTGGCCCTCCGTTTCGGGCCTGAAGTCGGCCGTCGCCTCGACCAGATGTTCGGTCGCGCGGGAGAACCTATCGATCCGATCCGCACTGCCGATCTCGTTGAGGTCTCCAGGTCGTTTCAGGAGCCGATAGGCGCGCCCGATACGATCAACAAGTATGTAGGTCGGCTCGTTGTCCAGCTCGTCGCCGAACTCGAGAAACGCGGCCTCGGCGCGCGCCGGACGGACCTCATCGTGCATCGCGTCGACAACACCCACCAGGCGATCCGTGCAGGGACGGCAAAGCCGGCACGCGACATCGCTTGGCTCACGAAATTGTTCAAGGATCGCACCGAGCAGATCGATCCAGGTTTCGGGATCGAGAAACTCGTCCTCGTTGCCGTGTCGGCGGAACCGCTGCAGGAAGAGCAGAAGGCCTCGTCTCTCGTTGAGGAAGAGATAACCGACCTCACACCATTGATCGATATCTTCAGCAACCGCGGTGGTCAGCGCGTCTACCGCGTGGCACCTGTTGCATCGGATGTTCCCGAGCGGAGCGTTCAGCAGATATCCGCAGTCGCCGAGGAGATAACTGAGAGCTGGGTCGGACACTGGCGCAGGCCCACCCGGCTGTTCGAACGACCGGAGCAGATTCAGGCAATTGCAATGATGCCAGACTATCCGCCAGCAACAATTACGTGGCGTGGAAAGCGCCACCGCGTGAAGCGAGCCGACGGCCCCGAGCGCATCTTCGGTGAATGGTGGAAACGCCCCACCGAGCTGGAAGCGGTCAGAGATTACTTTGTCGTCGAAAACGACGACGGCGAGCGGTTCTGGATCTTCCGCTCTGGGGACGGGATCGATCCGGAAACGGGTTCGCACCGATGGTTCATGCACGGGATCTTTGCCTGATGAAATATGCTGAACTCCAGGTCACGACACATTTCAGCTTCCTGCGAGGCGCATCGTCCGCGCAGGAGCTGTTCGCGACGGCGAAAGAACTCGGCATCGAAGCCATCGGTGTGGTGGACCGCAACAGCCTGGCGGGGATCGTACGCGCGTTGGAAGCTTCCCGCGAAACCGGGATTCGTCTGGTCGTAGGCTGTCGGCTCGATCTGCAGGACGGCATGTCGGTGCTCGTCTATCCGACGGACAAGGCAGCATACTCCCGGCTCACCCGACTGATTACCGTCGGCAAGGGCCGGGGCGGCAAGAACAACTGCATCCTTCATATTGATGATCTCGCCCTCTATGCCGAGGGCCTGATCGGCATTCTCGTGCCTGATCTCGCAGACGATGTCTGTGCTGTGCAGCTCCGCAAGATGACAGAGATCTTCGGTAGGCGCGCCTATCTTTCGCTCAGTCTTAGGCGGCGACCCAACGACCAGATGCGACTCCACGAACTTTCGAACCTTGCGACAAAGTTCAAAGTGAAANCGGTCGTCACCAACGATGTTCTGTTCCATGAGCCGTCCAGAAGACAGCTTCAGGACATCGTCGTTTGTATCCGCACGACTACGACTATCGACGACGTGGGCTTTGATCGTGAGCGGCATGCNGACCGCTATCTCAAGCCCCCGGAAGAGATGGAGCGCTTGTTTCCGCGTTACACGCAGGCACTCGAGCGCACGATGGAGATTGTCGAGCAATGCAGGTTCTCGCTTGAGGAGCTGACCTACGAATATCCCGAGGAAGCGCTGATCGACGGAATGGATGCCCAGCAGTCGCTGAAGCAGTGCGTCCGCGAGTGCATTCCTGACCGATATCCCGAGGGTCTGCCGCAAAGCGTACTGCGAGCCGTCAAACACGAACTCGACCTGATCAAGGAGATGGAATACGCTCCTTACTTCCTGACCGTCTACAGCATAGTTCGTTTCGCGCGGGGGCAGGGCATACTCTGCCAGGGCCGGGGCTCCGCCGCGAACTCCGCGATCTGCTACATCCTCGGGATCACCTCTATCGACCCGGAAACCAACGACCTCCTGTTCGAACGCTTCGTCAGCAAGGAGCGTAACGAGCCGCCGGACATCGATGTCGACTTCGAGCACCAACGCCGTGAAGAAGTCATCCAGTGGATCTACAAGACTTATGGCCGCGACCGGGCTGCTCTCGTCTGCACCGTCACGCGTTACCGCGCCAAGGGCGCGATCAAGGATGTCGGCAAGGCAATGGGTCTGCCGGAGGACGTGACCAAAGCGCTATCGTCCGGCCTTTGGTCGTGGTCTGAGGAGATCACCGAGCGCAATGTGCGGGAATTGAATCTGAATCCAGACGACTACCGTCTGGTGATGACGCTGCGGCTTGCTCGGGATCTCATGGGCGCGCCACGCCACCTCGGCCAGCATGTCGGCGGCTTTATCCTGACGCGGTCGCGCCTAGACGATCTTGTTCCTATCGASCCGGCGGCGATGGAAGATCGTCAGGTGATCGAATGGGACAAGGACGATGTCGAAGCGCTCAAANTGATGAAGGTCGACGTGCTGGCCCTAGGGATGCTGACGTGCATGCAGAAGGCCTTCAACCTTATCCGGGAGCACAAGCACGAGGATCTCGATCTCGCTAAGGTTCGGCAAGAGGACGGTCCGACCTACGCGATGATCCGCAAAGCCGATACTCTCGGCACCTTCCAGGTCGAGAGTCGGGCGCAGATGGCGATGCTCCCTCGGCTGAAACCCCGCACCTTCTACGATCTCGTTGTTCAGGTGGCGATCGTCCGGCCGGGGCCGATACAGGGCGACATGGTCCATCCCTATCTTCGTCGTCGGGAGGGCAAGGAACCTGTCGAATACCCTACACCTGAGCTGGAGGCGGTGCTGGGCAAGACGCTGGGTGTGCCGCTGTTTCAGGAGAGCGCGATGCGGGTGGCAATGGTCTGCGCGGGATTCACAGGCGGGGAGGCGGACCAGCTTCGCAAGAGTATGGCGACCTTCAAATTCACAGGAGGGGTCAGTCGGTTCAAGGACAAACTCGTCAGCGGCATGGTGCGGAATGGTTACACACCGGAATTTGCGGAGAAGACGTTCTCGCAGCTCGAGGGTTTCGGAAGTTATGGTTTNCCGGAAAGCCACGCGGCGTCCTTCGCCTTGATCGCCTACGCGTCATGCTTCATCAAATGCCATTATCCGGATGCCTTCGCCGCAGCGCTTATGAACTCCCTGCCAATGGGGTTCTACGCGCCCGCCCAGATCATAGGTGACGCGCAGAAGCACGGCGTTGAGGTGAGGCCCATCTCCGTGCAGCACTCACGGTGGGACTGCACGCTGGAAGAAATTCCCGGAACCGACCGGCATGCCGTGAGACTTGGCATGCGACAGGTCACTGGGCTCGCCATGCGGGATGCCGCGAGGATTGTCGCCGCCCGGATCGAGCGACCATTTGAAAGCGTCGATGATGTCTGGCGAAGATCGGAGGTGCCGTCCGAGGCTCTGGTTCAACTCGCCGAGGCAGATGCTTTCCGACCAGCATTCAATATCGAACGTCGGGATGCGTTATGGGCGATCAAGGCATTACGAGACGAACCGCTGCCACTGTTCGTGGCGGCCGCCGAGCGCGAGATGATGACGGTCGCCGAGCAGCAGGAACCGGAGGTCGAACTCAGGCAGATGACCGAGGGCCACAACGTCGTGGAGGACTATCAACACGTTGGCCTGACGCTTCGTGCGCATCCGCTTTCGTTTCTGCGCCAAGATCTGGCCGCGCGCCGTATCGTCACTTGCGCCGATGCAATGAATGGGCGCGACAAGAGCTGGCTCTGCGTTGCCGGACTGGTGCTGGTTCGACAGAAGCCCGGCTCGGCGAAAGGAGTGATGTTCATCACGATTGAGGACGAAACCGGGCCTGCGAACATCGTTGTGTGGCCGTCATTGTTCGAGAAGCGGCGGCGCGTCGTGCTCGGAGCTTCGATGATGGCGATACAGGGCAAGATCCAGAGAGAGGGCGATGTGGTCCATCTGATCGCGCGGCAGCTCTATGACTTATCGGCTGATCTTTCGTCTCTGTCGGACCGCGACGCTGTGTTTCGGAATCCGAGCGGCAGAGGAGACGAGTTCGCACACGGGTCACACGGCGGCGGGGATGCTCGGGATCGACCGAAGGCAATCCCGGACGCGCGGGAGATCTACGTCCGGGATTTGCACATCGACACGCTGAAGGTGAAGAGCCGGAATTTCCACTAATGTCGTCTGCCCGCATTTGGACAGCGCTCAGCGCCCTGACGCTTTGACATCAATATCGCGGTTGAATGGCAAGTCGAGATAGGGGTTCTGCGCAACTTTGGCCCTGATTTTCACCTGGTGGGAGCCGACATCACCCCACACCACTTCGACGGTTCGGCCTATATGCGAGATAGCGATATCGATCAGGCAGAGTGATATTATCTTCATGTAGTACTGACTGAACATGCGTCCGCTCGAAATGCCGACGAGATTGCCGTCCAGTAAGACATCGTCTGCAAAGACCATGGAGATGTTTCCTGCCAGACGGAATTAGCGGGGAAATCCATGAACTGGTCAACAAGGCGGACCGGCAAGAACGTCGGTGACACATCTCGACCGGAGAGAATTCTCCGCCAGACACGAATTGCGATGGATGAACGTCATGCCGACGTGCCACATCGCAGACACGCGCGCCTGGCTGAGACGCTTCCGCCAGGATGGTCAGCTTCACCTCTACCGGCCAGCGCCGCCTGCGTTCAATGCCTGAAATAATTCCCGTGCGAGCCATCCCAACCTCTAAGATCCCGATCTAATCCCAGCATTAATGCTTGTACTAACGCCAGATCATCGCCTGGATGACTCAATTCGCGAAATGTGTTGGCCGGACGCGCATCGCCGCTCCACTAGGTCATCGACCGTGGCAAAGGAAATCACGCTTTCGATCTCACAGATCAAGAGTGCTGGTATAACGCCGGGGAGCCTAAGACTCGTCGATGGCTAGTTCACACAACCAATTAGCAAACCTGGAGACGACTTGTATCCAAGGTCCTACATCTGTCTTTCCCATCCCAGGCTGATCAGTATCTAGCCAAATCGGACGCGGGTCTTCGAACGTCTGCTTAGCTTTCCCATTGAGCGCAAAAGCGCCTTTCTCGCTGGCGAAATACACCGCGCCCATTTTCAGTGCAGTTCCGTTGCACCGGATTTGCATTTTCTGGACATCGAACGGCCATTTGCATTTCGCGTCGCTTCGGTTCACCACCAAAGTCTTTCCCTCGACGACGCCACCGCAAGCCAAGACCTCGTCGGAATTCGCGTTAGCATATGTCGATGGGGTTGCAGCCATGCCTGCAACGAGCGCAATAATGCTAGCTATTTNCAATGTGTCCTCACTTATGCGACGGTCAAATCTGTCAGGCCCTGACAGGTTACAAGTCGGTGGCTTTTATCTGCCAGCTGTCTACATCACGGCGAGTAGCTTCCCAATTTTCTTCAAGGTCAGGCATATCTTCCGGCGAAACTAATGGGTAATCCAAGCCTTCGAACTGGTTCCCGATGTAGGTTGCAAGGCCTGCCCCGCCTTCGTTGGCAAACCAGACACCAACGAGGTGAGCCACTTGGACGAGTTCCTTTAACGCTTCCCGAGAGTCTCGAATATCAAATTCATCCAGGAGCTTGTCCTGTCGGCTTTCTCTATTCCCCGCATGGGCCAAGTGCGAACTGACATGATCGCTGATGCTGTTGAGCGCGACCAATCGGTTTTCCAGCCGCTCGAAAATGTCCTCGCTGATCAGATCGTTAGGGCTACGCTTGTCACCCGAAATTCCGCTTAGAAAGTCAAAGTGCTGGTGGGCTGTCTGGCTTTGGGTTAACGCGGGATCGCCCCAAACGGCCTTTCCGTTTGCCGCCTTCAAAGCCTCCCGTTGCTCCTCTTCCAGCTTCGAGAGATCATATCGACAGTCGCGCAAAACCTCGACATAGACACGTCTCGAAAGTTTCGCTCGGCAAGCTTTGATGTCGTTTAGGACTGCTCTGATCGAGTAGACCCCGTGATCGCCCTTCAAATGCCCTTTGTCGAGAAGCCTCCGCACACCCAGCAAAAGGCTGGACCAATATCCGCTAGCGATAAGATCGAACATCATTNGATTGATGGGCGGTTTTTCGCGCCTGTCTTTGTTCGCTAGGAGTACGATCCTGATGGCCGTCCGAAAAGCAGCGTAGTTCCACAGAAGATCATTGACCGTTTTCAGAATGCCAGTGGTTTCATCATTGAAAGCTTCTCGCCATGTGTCGATCCGAAGCTTCAACTGTTGCTCAGCCTGAGTGCCCATTTTCTAACTAGCGCTCCGCATGTTCCAAGGCAGCAGATATTTATTGATTAAGCCAAGCTCAAGTCCAGCGGCTCCGTGAACGGGGAGGCCATTCCATTCCATGTCACTTGGGGTCGAAACGTAAATATCAATCGATCTTGACTGGCTCAGCTCCTCCTTGAGGAAACTGTTCAGTCTAATATTTGTCCGCTGTGAAACACCTGGCTTGCCATATGTATAAAGCCGCTTGTGTAGGCCGACAGTCGCCACTCCAACGTAGATTGCAAACCCATCTCTCACGAAGGAATAGACGCCGACTGCCTTTGGCGCTGGCACGTCTAGGACAAGATCGCCATCAGGTGACAAAAGCCAGCGGCTTGCAAGGGTGAACCCCCCGGCGATCAGCGTATCCAAGGGCAATGGCGGCTTGATACGTTTCGTTGCTACGGGCAAATTAATAATAGCGACGTCAGTGATCGAAGCCGAGCGATTTCCAACTTTAAGAACGTTGTAGGCATGCTGGTATCGAATGCCGAGATGGCGGGCAATTTCAGCGACTTCCAAGCCGTCTGCTGCGAGCGCTCGAATTGATCTGCCTTGGTCAATTCCATGGCTGTGTCTCACTCAATTTCGGTAAGCCAAGCCTCACGACTCATCAGCTTCCTTCGTCCGCAGCTTCAAACTTCCCGTCCAATCGAAATGGACATCCGTCGGCTCATATTGCTCGTTGCTATAGTACCTTTATCATGTGTGAAGTCCGCGTTGAACCACATGCGGTTTTCCGCTCTGCGCCATTCACGAAGGAAGTAAATCGCGATCAGGTTTNCGCCTGTTCATAGGCGACGAACAAATCTGTAACGAGAACGCCGTTGATCCGCATGCCCGTTAGATCGGCGTCTTTGATGTCCGAATCTGCCAACGTCACGCCGCTTATCGTTAAGCGCGATAGGTTCGCATTCGTGATGACGGCTCCAGAGAGATTGACGTTGTTAAAGCTAGAATCTGCAAGATTGATATCGTCGAAAACGGCTTCGCTTAAATTTGTGTCGGTAAACCGTGCCTTGGACAAACAAGCGTAAAAGTGTGCGTCGGCGAGGTTTACGCCATCGAAATTAGACGCTGCCATATCGGCGCGCTTGTAATGCATTCCCTGCATCTGAGGGCCATCAAACTCAATGTTTTTTNGTGGTTCGGCCATCTTGGTATCCTCCATCCGATTATGATTGCTGCTCGAAGAATGCCAGAATGTCCGGTTATTTGCGACCGGCGAATCCAAAATAGAAGCAAGTCCAAGGTGATCCCGAAGAAACTCCCGTGATTTNCCTCATCGCCAAGCCTGTCGCGAACGTTAGGGCTTCACGGCTATTGCTCCAGCGGGCGAATGCCCGGTTTGGGCCGACTGCGGCCTTATCAGATTCGCGCCAACAGCAGACATGTGAGTTGGCAAGCCATGTACGCCTTTACCTACGGCGCTTTGGCTCGGCTCGGCTGGGGTCTTGTATTTTGGTCGTGCTCCTGACAGTTCGCTCTGCCACAAAACCATTCGCACCCCAGAAGTTCTCAATGCCGCCTGGAACATCCTTGTAGAAGTCTTTGACGTCGAAAGGGATGCGATCAATAAGCTTGAACAACTCCGGTGCCTTCGTCAGTTCATCGTCGATCTCCTTGGCGCGGTCAACTTCCTTTTCCTTGACGTAGGGAATGGCAGCCTCAAGCAGGTTTTCGAGGATATCGGACATCATGCTGTCACTGTTGACCCGATGGTGTACCGCAGTGATGGCATCGCCGTGGTACTGCTGCAGATACAACACGCGTTCGTCATGCCAGCCACCACCCGACCCGAAATGAGCGAGCACCTTGTCCCGAAGCGAGACGATGATCTTGTGCGCCTCGCGTTGCTCCGGTGAATACGCGCCAATAACGCCGACATCGTATCGCTCGACGGCCTTGGTGTGGCTGGCGCGGCAATATACCACGACGGCATGGGTAAGGAGGGCTCTTGCGATGTGACCACTACCGCCCACGTCCTCCCGCATTTTCTGCAATTCCTCGACCGACTTCTTCACATCGGCAAGGTCAGTGCTGACAGATATGGCAGACTGGAACTTTCGGACGGCCTTTATGAACGACTGAGCCTTAGGATTAGCGGTAAGAACTGCGGCGGCGGCGGTGAGGTCGAAGACGCGTTGCATGGTGATGCCTCAGGCTATTGAAATCTGGCATCACTTCAGCAGCTCAAGTTCACTTCTTCAAGCCCTTGAGTGGCGTCTTGGCCAACGACCTGAAACCGTTCCGCCGCCTGCCATTCGGGAGAGTGCCGATTTGTTTCAAAATCGTCCAGCGTTCCATCACCGTCCGGCCCCTCGTATCATAAATCTTCGCGGCAAATTCCGTCCTCCGCGCAGCCAGGTTTCCACGAGGAAGATAGTCGTCAGAGGGNCTCGCCTCAGATTTGCGTACGCCGGGTGGCCCAACGATCACGACACCCTCCCAAGCCTTGTCGCCTTTACTAGCCTTGGGCGCCACCGTACCTGGTTCATGGATTGTCCGACTTCGTGTTATATTCGGAGGGAGTTTTTCTCGGTCTTCAACTCAAACGCGACGCAGCCGACGATGCCGCTCTCGCGATATCCCGCCAAAACCCGAGCACTAATAGCGAGTGGATAATTCGATCACAGGTCGTTGAAGTCGCGTCCGACATGCCCGTTAATCCGTGAGCGACTACATTCCTGAGATTTCTAGCGCGCGGATCGACATACAGAGCTCTGAAGTAGTGAACCGTATCATCACCCAATGCCGTCTGGAGTACGGGGTTCGATAGGACCTCGCCCATATTAAGAAGTGTCTGCCTTCCAGGCATCGTGGGGTGATTGCGCACGATGGGTTCGCCGAGCCCTCTGAGCGTCCGCCTCAGTCCCAGCTCGATCTGTGGAACAAGTACGTGAAGCGTCTTGATCCAATCGCCGGTGCGCCATGCCTCGACACCCTCGATCACCATAGTTAGATCATCGAATGCGCCAAGACGGTTTGCCCATCCCGCAATCTCGTAGGAGTCGAGGCCATGGACAGACATGCAGCGCTCTAAGGCCTGATCCAAAAAGATACCCACAAACATGGCTTCCTGCCCCGCTTGGTGCATAATCCGCCCTTCCATGTCCTCGTCCACACTTCCGACGACAGCCGCGATGTGTTCGTCCTCGTGGATGTTGATCGAAATGGTGGCCTGTATTGGTGCGACCCTGGCGTTCTCCAAGACCCTTTCTCTGAGAACGCTGATCCTTGGGACGAACTCGTTTGCGATGTTAGCAAGCGACAATCCAAGGTTTTCCGGAGTGACAATGCTGTCGAGAAAACGCTCCATATCGTCGAAGCCAACTTCGAAACGGAACGAGTGAGCCACCATTNCGACATTGCTCCTGGCCACTGCCTCCGCTCGAGCTGTTCGGACACGGTTGAACGCTACTTCGTCGCCTGCGTTTCGGTACTCGGTCGCTGCCACATCAAGATGCGCAGCCGCCGCCATTGGTTCGCTCCGAGCGGCAAGCGTCTCAAATGCGCGGGCAACCGCCGTATGCACGCGAACCACGTCGGCTCGGGAGCGCAAGCCATTATAGTGCCTTTTAAGGCGGGTACCGATGTCACGGGCCGAATGAGCGTTGAATCTGTCGCCCTCCCCGGCACTCTGCTCGAGAGCGGCGTCCAACGCGCCGACTACTTCCTGCGTTATCTCAGGGNTGCCGACGTTGCGTTCCCAAAGAAGTCGTTCCACAATATCGAAGTTGAAACGGTGGGAACTTCCCATGAGCTCCCGGAATTCCTCCATCAGCAACTCCCTTGATCGCACCTTTGCATCCTCGTCCCTTATTGACAGAGCGAGTGTCAACATACGCAGCGCCGCATCGGTTTNGTCGAAGAATTCTTCGTAAGCGCTTTCGGCAATCATCAATTCGTATGCTGCTAACGCCGTACGTGCATGGACAGGGTCACGGCGTCTCCCCAATTGCGGTGCAATCTCCCAAAGCAGATCACTGTATCGAGCACGAAAAGCAGGGTGATCTACCACGTCTAAGCGTTGAGACCAGAGGTCGAGGGCTCGCTCATCCAGCTGGTGAACATCGGGAATGTACTCGACAGTCCCATCTTCGTAGGAACGCGCGCCTTTTGGGCCGAAGTATCGTTGCCATGGCTCTGCAAAATGATCCGTGTCCAACCCGAATGCTACGGCGTCGACCCAGGCCGACATGTTATCTTGCCCGGAGAGTCCGAGTTCCCTCCGCGTGTTGTGCATGCTGGCTTCGAGACGATAAAAGTTTACAGGCGCACCTGTGGCTGCCTCTTCTCGGATGGCGGTTTCCATAGCCTCGATAAGCGGAAGGGGTTCATCACACATCAAAGAGTTCCATCGTTGGTGGGAATCATAGGCGTATACACAATGGCGAAGTTTTAGATGGTGTCGAGACGAGCACCCAATTGCGAGTGCTCCAGGAATGTAAGAGACGTTAAGCTTGGTGACGACGATCTTGCCATCCCCGAAGGAAAGCTCGAACTGCACCGGGGCGTTCGGCCGCAGCAAACAAGAGAGGAGAAAAAGCCAATCCCTTGACCAAANCCCAATCATAAAACCAGTTAGAGGTGGCTCACTACTCGGTGGAAAAGCCGGCTCAGCTCCGCATGGAAACCGATAGCTCTACGAGTTTGAACCCTCGGTAATTGAGCGAAAGCGTTCGACTATCTTACCAACGGAGCCGCTATTACGTCTCCAACGAGTATGCCATGGGCTTTGCCTTTCACGCTAGCACTGAACAGCATAGCTTGGCCTCTAAGAGCCAAAAACGGAATTTCTAAGATCGGAGTAGCTCACCCGCATGTCGCCACGCGAAATACAGCGCGCCGCAGACTATGGTGATGCGGGAATTCATCTGATCCGGACGAGATCGCTCCGACGCGGCCGCCTCACGAGCCGCTCCGCTCACCGGGCGGTCCCGGAAGGGAACATTACCGGAAGCGGTTGGTTACTAGGCTTCCAGATTAACGAGGAGAAGAATTTATGGTCACCATGGTTGGAAACGAAGGAAGCATCGAAAAGCTGGTCAAGGATCTGCTCTATCTCGAATACGACGCTATCGCAGCATATGACTCATGCATGGAACGCCTTGACGACAAGGCGCTGGCTGCGAAGATTGATGAATTCAAGCAGGACCATCTTCAGCACGTGGCCGTGCTAAACGAGATCGCATTGGAGATCGGTATCGAACCTCCTGCGGAAGGCGACATGAAGCAGATGCTGACGACGGGGAAGATCGCGCTTGCCGATCTATTCGGCGATTCCGCTATTCTCAAAGCCATGAAGACGAACGAGGATGACACGGTAACCGCTTACGAGCGCGCAGCAAAACACGAGGATGCCATTCCGAGCACGAAGGCATTCTTCCTCACCGCTCATCAGGATGAGCTGAAACATCGCGCGTGGATGGAAACCACCGCAGAGTCGATGTGACCTTGAAAANCGCGTGGGCGGTGCTCATCTAAGGATCACCACCCATATATCGACGGCCTGCAGCAACCATGACGGTTGTGCGTTTGCTGTCGCGGGTGACGAGGGCGCTCCCCATGATGGGTTGAGCGCCCTCCGTTTGTTTCCCAACACCGAGATCAAATGTCAGCATCGCACCTCATCATCTTCCTCCACGGCATCGGCGCGTCCGGCCAGCAGCTCAAACCTCTGGCATCGTCGTGGAACGGTCGGCTGCCCACAGCAGTATTCGCGACTCCGGATGCGCCATATCGTAATGGGTACGGCGGCCATCAGTGGTTCAAAGTTGATGGCATGCAGCTAGATCCTGGTCGAATACGCGCGGCACGAGAGGGTTTCGACCGTAAGATCCGCGACGTGATCACACAGAAAGGCTTCGGAGACCGTGTTCATGACGTTGCATTCGTGGGAGTGTCACAGGGCGCAATCATGGCTCTGGATGGCGTCTCGTCTGGCCGTTGGAGCATAGGAGCTGTAGTGGCGTTCTCGGGCCTTTTGCCTCCCATATCCATCTTGCCAGAAAGCAACCGGACCCCTGTGCTCCTCATACACGGAGCTAATGACCGCACTATACCGTCTGTCGCTTCCACGACGGCGGCCGGACAGTTGCGAGCCGCTGGGTTCTCAGTCGAGTTGGAGATCGAGCCTGGAGTGGGTCACACGATCTCAATGAGCGGTGCGGACACTGCGGCGCGGTTTCTTCAGAATGCCTTGGCTCGATAACGGCAGTCGCTGACACCTCTAGTGTCGGATGAACGCGAATACGGCGGTCACGTCAGCCTGATTTCCGGCTCTTGAGCTCGTCTGCGACCGACTTGCGCAGGGCGTCCATGATGTTGATCACGTTGGACTTCGGCTCAGCGGCTTCCGATTTCTTGCCCTTCGTGGCCTTCTTGGGCTTGAGTGCCTTCTTCTTTTCGGCGATCAGCTTGAGCAAGCTTTCCTGGATGGGGTCGCTTACCATGTCCGGCGACCACCTGGCCGTCTTCTGCTTGATGAGCTTCTGGACAAGCGGGATCAGATCGGGGTCACCGTCGTCGTCGATGTCTTCAAANTATGCTTCTTCTGGCCGAACCTCGTCGCCGAAGCGAAGCGACCACAGAACGATACCATCGTCGCGCGGCTCAAGGACGACCGCTTTCTCACGACGCCCTATGACGAGCTTCGAGATGCCTACGACCTTGTCGGCTTTCATCGCGTCCCGGATGACGGCGAACGCCTCGTGACCGACCGCGTCGTCCGGCATAAGGTAATGGGGCTTCTCCAGGTACACCCATTCTATGGATTCAGCCGGAGCGAATGTTTGGATGTCGATTGTCTTGACCGTGTCAAGCGCAACGTTGTCGAGGTCATCGTCCGTGAGTATGACGTAGTCGTTCTCACCACGCGCATACCCCTTCGCCTCGTTCTCGTCCTTGACAGGCTTGCCTGTCACAGAGTCCATGTACTGCGACACGACGCGATTGCCCGTCTCCTTGTTAAGCGTGTGGAAACGGACCTTCTCCGATTCTGACGTCGCGGGCATCATGTGCACCGGACAGGTGACCAGCGATAGTTTCAGATAACCTTTCCAGTATGGTCGAAGTGCCATGATCGGTTTCCTTAGCTGGCCTTGCGCTGTTGCGCGGTCTTGGAAGAGGTGGACTTCGCCGCACCACGCGTTGCGCGCTGCCTGCTTGCTCCGGCATTCGCGTTGGCCGCCGTGCGTTTCGGCTTGTCAGTGGCTTTCATCATGCCAGCGCTCTCGCGCAGCGCAGCAAGCAGATCGTTCGGCTTGGAAGCCTCGACCTTCTTGCGTTTCGGCATCGCCTTGCCTTCGATCTTGGCCTTCACCATCTCCTCGAGCGCGGCCTCGTATCGGTCGTCGAAAGTGGCTGGGTCGAAGTCGCCCTTCTTGGTGCTGATGATATGCTTCGCCAACTCCAGCATTTCGGCATCGACCTTGATCTTTGGCATTTCCTCGAAGGCCTTCTTCGAGGAGCGAACCTCATAATCGTAGTTCAGGGTCGTAGCTATCAGGCCCTTACCGTGAGGGCGGATCAGCACAGTTCGCATCCGACGGAACAGAACGGCTCTGGCAATGGCCGCAACCTTCGATTTGCGCATGCCGTCCCGCAAAGCGACGAACGCGTCGGAACCCATCTTGTCGGGGGTGAGGTAGTAAGGCTTGTCGAAGTAAACATCGTCTACGTCCGAGCACGGGATGAACGCTTCAATCTCGAGCGTCTTGTTGCTCTCAGGGATTGCCGCGGCCACTTCGTCGGGGTCGATGATGATGTAATGGCCGTTGTCGATCTCGAAGCCTTTGGTCTGGTGTTCCTTCTCGACAAGCTCCTCAGTCTCGCTGTCTACGAAGACGCGATTGACCCGGTTTCCCGTCGCCTTGTTGATCGTGTTGAAGGTAATGCGATCGGATGTCGATGCGGCTGTATAGAGTGCCACTCCTGCTGCCACTTCCCCGAATTTAATAAAGCCCTTCCACTGTGCACGCTGGCCTGCCATCGAACTCTCCCACGCAACTAACGCAACTTAGGCGATTCAACCGAATCACTTGCGGATTGGTTCCGGAGCAAAAAGCGACTCTTTTTCAATGACTTGATTCAGTTTTCCACCACAACCGGAGGAGTCCAACCAAGCCGCTGGAATCGATGCATCTTTTCGCCAGGTCGCGAGTTATCGTCGTATCGCAACCGCAGGAGATTCCCATGAGCAAGCGAGAGCTGATCGATACCGGAACTGACAAGCGATACGTCCGCCGTGACGAAAAAGGGCAGTTCAAGGAATCTGTCGATGTCGGTAGATCGCTGTCCGCCGACAAGCGTCACGAGGCGAAGCACGATGCGAAGCCGGGCGAGGGTGACAAAGGCGACCACAAGCGCAAGTGAAAGTCGCCACATATAACGTGAACGGCGTGAACGGTCGGCTCGATGTGTTGCTCCGCTGCTGAGCGAGGCAACCCCGGACATTGTCGTGCTTCAGGAACTTAAAGCGCCTGATGCCAGATTTCCGGTGAAGGAGATCGAGAACGCCGGATACGGCGCTGTGTGGCACGGCCAGAAGTCTTGGAATGGTGCCGCGATACTTGCCCGCGGTCGGAATCCGATGCTTACGAGGAAAGGTCTTCCGGGTGATCCGGAAGACGAGCAGAGCCGCTATATTGAGGCAGTCGTCGACGGCATCGTGATAGGCGGCCTGTATCTGCCGAACGGAAATCCCTATCCCGGCCCGAAATTCGACTACAAACTGCGATGGATCAAGCGCTTACACGATTATGCAGCCGAACTGCTGGACCTTGAGGTACCTGTCGTTTTGGCGGGGGACTACAACGTCATGCCAACTGAGCTTGATGTCTACAAGCCGGAGAGGTGGAAGGACGATGCACTCTTCCGCATCGAAGTGCGTGAAGCCTTCCGCGAGCTGGTGGGGCAGGGCTGGACGGATGCTCTTCGGCAACTTCATCCGGATGAACGCATTTACACGTTCTGGGATTATTTCAGGAATGCCTATGGGCGAGATGCAGGACTTCGGCTGGATCATTTCTTACTTAGCCCAGACCTTGCCAAACGGCTTGCGACGGCGGAAGCCGACAAGCACGTCCGCGGATGGGAGCGTACGAGCGACCATGCCCCGGTTTGGATAGAACTCGCCGACAACTCAGTAAAAANGCGGAGGAAGTGATGAGCAAAGAATGGCACGCAGATCTGCGACTCAAACTAGATGATCTGGTCGATAAATTCGTCGTCGACGGTGCGGAACATAAGGATGTCATCGAGGCGCTCCGAAAGGAGATCGAACATCTCAGCAAGGCCTACGAACATGACCCCGATCCCGCCGAAGATGACACGGTGATTGACGAACCTGCGGCTACCTGAAGATTAAGATTATGCAAGCTGCTCAGGCCGCGGTGAGCGGAATCAGGTGTCTATAGAAAGAGGTGGAGCGGCGACCTTCTCCAGCAGCGTATAAACTTGTGGTCGCGCAATGGACCCCCGAAGACGGCAATGCGATACTTATGGCACGAGCGTGCCGATCGCGAACCTTTGAAATTGGTCATGACCNACTCTCGTCACTTGCAGCTAAACCTCAAATCCTGGAAGTTAACCATTGCTCTCATGGCTTGCCTCGTTCAGTGCAGGCATCCACAATCATTTCTAAAACCTTCCGAATATTTTCGAATGGGTAGTCGTCAGTGGCCAACGTTCTGAGAAACTCATCCCGCTGCCTATTTTTCTCGGAGCCGCGCTGATCGATGGCACCCTGGTATTCCCCGGCTTTCTCGTCAAAATTTGTCCATCGCACGCGACAGTTTTCTGGGAGCCTCAGATAGCACTCGATCGCAGCGGCTCTGCCGTTGATGTCAGCAGGATGCTCTCCGTTGGGCCCGATAGTTGGAAANGATTTGAATTTTTCGAGATCGGGCAGCTTGACTGCGTTCACATCAGGCACCCTCGCCAGCGCGTTCAAGGAGCCAACGCCTGCGGCATCATTATCAAATATTGCCACGACTCCACCCGTTTTCTGAATACTACTCAAGCCCTTCATGAAATTCAGAAGATTGCCATGACCGCCGAATGGGTAGTTACGCTCCATGTCGACATACCGAAAAAANTCCTTGATCTCGGGGCGAAGGATATCAAATGCATGACGAATGATGTCTGTGTCACTGGTCCCCTCGGTAACCAGCAGGAAGCTCTGCCCTGCCGAGCCTACCGTGAAGTCTTCACGCTCGAAATATCCGTTTNCGACGACATCCATAAAATCCCAAACGACCATCAAATCCAGGTTTTCGGGACGTTCGGCTAGCACACGGAGCATATCCTCTGCGTTGAGGCGTTCAAGAAGGCTAGTCAAGTCCCAGCCTGGTCCAAGACTGAAGCCGCCTAAATAATTCGGGCCTCTGAGGCGATCGTGATATTCCGGAGGCAAGATGCCGGGGCTGTCGCTATTCATGTCGAACTCAGGTATTGTTTCCAAGTCAGCGTTACGAACCAGTTCGAGCGCGTCCGAGAAGCTAACATCGTGCGGCTGGTCATAAGTAACGTAGGGATCGGAGAAGCGACGTTCGATCGCGGGCAATGTTGAACCCATTAACTCAAGTCGGGTGACCAGATCGCGTAGCGGAGCCTGGAAAACCTCCACTGGCTTTCGATCGTCTCTTCCTTCACGGATTATGGTTTNGCTATGGCTTGGAAGAAAAATAGACTGGTGTCTTGTCGTCGAGAAATTCCCGCTTTCCTCGACTGTGAATTTGCCAATTTTTAAGTCAGAATAAGTGCCCATAAGATTGATATAATCACATACCCAGGCGCGTTCCAGATTTTAAACTCGGCTCAAACGAGTTAGATTTACCGTTTGATTGTGCGCTTCCGCCTAGCTTGCGGCATGTGTTGTAGCATTCGAGGCGCGCTCCACGGCAAGTTCTTCATCGATATCCCTAGCTGACGCTTTTCAAGGAAGCAGTAGTCGCTTCGCGATCGGCCCGAGTTGCGAAANCGGTAGATAGGGCGCTCCGACGACGAGCATAGGCAGAACGACGGGCAGAAACCAGAGAAGGATTTTGCCCTTTTTAATCTTCAGCGCAGAGATTTTCATCGCGGCCCTATAAATCGACCTCGCATTGTGGAGCTCCGCCATTTCCGGACCACCTTCATCGACAAAAACATTTTCAACCAATGTGGCGCGCTCGCTCCACGAATTCACCGATGCAAATCAGGAAAGCAGTTGTGCGGCCTGCCCTTGCTGCATCACCAATTCGACCGCCTGTTTATCGAACGAGACGAAGGTTTCGCCGCCGAGCCAATTGCCTTCATAGGCCATGATGCCGTCCGCAAAATCGCCGCCCGCTTCGAGGATCGCAAGCCCCGCTTCAACAGCGGNCCTGTTCATCACGACATTTCCTGCATCCAGCAAATCGCGGATGGTCACCGCTACGTCTTCCTTCGACAGTTTCGCCCCCCGACGCAATATCCAAACCAACTCGCACAGGCAGGGCAAAGAAACTGCGATCAGCGAAGCCTCTTTCAAGAGTTTGCTTGCGGCGCGTCCTTGTTTNGCATCGTCCTGTAAGACAGCGCGAGCCAGCACGTTCGTATCGACCGAAATTTTCATTCCTCGCCCGCCCACCCAGAGGCGGCAATCTCGTTCATTTCCTCAATCCTCATCGGCTTCTTGACTTTGGATGCGTGCCTGCCAATGAAGCTGTCAATCGTGCCGACAGGTTTTGCGGCCTTCACCCGAAGCTCGCCACCCGGTAGCTTGTCGAAGTCGATCCGCTCACCTGGCTTTATACCGAGATGCTGCAGGAGATCTCGCTTTAGCGTGACCTGCCCTTTCATTGTTACCGCCAATGACGTCATAGGAGTTCCTTTCGTTGACCAGATCACTATAGTAATTGAATTTTTCATTACAAACAAGTTTCATCATCTGCGGTGCTTGGCTTGTTTCCCAGTTTTGCTCCTGAATGTCAGAGATGCGGCAGCGCTTGCAAGCCGGGCTGGGGAGAAGAGGCGTCAAGTCGCGCCGTCTTGGGATGTGCGACTTGACGCAGAGATCCAGCACTGGACCGTGCAGGAAATCATTCGTCAAGTGTTTTGGCACGATCCGCCGGACTGGTGCGGCGAGTATAGTGGCGCTCTAAAGCCTCCTGTGCACCCGGAACCGAGCGATGCATTGCCACCTCCGACTACACTCCGGACCACTTCCACTCAGCCGCCGAGACTTTGATCTCCCCGGAAGCAAGATGCTTGCTCATCTCTGACCAGAGGGTGTCACCCGTAAAGCTCGTCAGATCACCGCTTGCTTCGAATAATGGCAGCGAACCGTAATCTTCTACGAGTGCTAAAATACCTCCAGAGCCATTGATGTCATGGAACGGATCACCGGCGCTGGGCCGCAACACCCGATGTCCCCACATCCCTGGGTAATTATCCTGCCGTAGATCGTTGAGAAGATCACCATCGCCAGATCGTTCGACACATAACGCGGCAAGGTATCTCAGTACTGGCAAGTAAACCGGCTGCCTGCACCCACCAAGCGCTCTGATGCCGGGCAGGATCGATAGGACAAGGAACGCCAGGAAGAGGGTAGGGAGGAGCTTACGGTCTCGGATTGCGCTTGCTATTTNATCAGGAGCGAATTTCACCATGACGTCCGTAGATGCCACGTCCCTAAGATTTCCATCATCAAGAACCAACGGTAACACCCTTTCGGGCCCGACATACCAGAAGTAATCCGTTGTGCTGCGCACCCATCCTCGCCAAGGTCCTGCGTTGAGCCGATCAATCGCGTCCGGCAAAACCGCAGCGTGTCTTTCAGCGATGAAAANTTCATACAGCCAGGAAGTCGGATCTTCGAGGTGATCAGCGATCAGACCGGCGACGTCGAAATCGTCGAGTTGAAGCAGGTTGACTGAACGACCGAAATGCGAACTCCAAAGCTTTGCATTGGCCACCTTGATCGCTTCAGATGCAGAAGGAAACAGGGTAGGGGGTAATTCTTCAAGTAAGCGCTTGGCGGCTCCAGTCGGAGCCTCAACCCCCGCAGAATTGGAAAGCGCGAACTGGTATGGACCATCGGAGCAACATATGCTGCGTCCATCCATTCGACTGCGCGGCAATCCAAAGAGATTGAGCACCTCCCCCTCCATCTTGAGCCATCCTGGCCCCTTTTTGGCGGACTCCTTGAAAGACATGGTCGATCCGGCATAGGTGACATGCCACCGCCGTCCGCTCGACTGCAATCCCATCAGGCTGAAAAGATGGGTGTAAAAAGCGTCTGGCTCGAAGAGTAAAAGGGTGTGTGGGCCGGTCTGCAGGACAGGGGAAGCGGTTAACTCAAGGCTGGCACTTCTGGCATCATCAAGGCCAAAACCTGCCTTTTGCGCAACCCGCTCCACCATGGATCGAACCAGCAGCATGGCTTGGTCGCGAACAAANCTCGAAGTCGTCTGCCGCCGAAGATCGTAAGCCGCAGCGGCGTAGTTCCTCAGCGGCTTTTTCCAGTACGGCTCGATCGACGGCATCAGTCTATTCAGCGCGCGTCGAATGTCGTCGGGACTGCAATAGTGGGGAGGTGTCGGAGACATCACACGTCCGATTCAAGAGGCGAGAAGTCGGGGCAGGGCATCCGTCATCGGATGGGACGATCGCCATTTTAGTGCTGTCGCAAGGGGTTGTGCCTCCGTATCAATCAAAATGGCAGGCAGTGAATGATGACAATAGGCGGGGGNAATGGCAGGCTCGATCAAGAGAGAAACAAAATCAAGGATCGCCTGGCGCGCATTGGACGAAACGATAGTATAGAAATTTCCGCTATTCCAGATCGCAACCGAGTAGCGAAAGAAGGTGCCGAGCGCCGCAGTTGTGGTCTCCAGATCGACCTGCAGATTGTCCATCGTATTGAGGACTTCATCTCTTTNGTCCGAGATTTTGGTCGGCGAGAAATACCTCGATTTGAAGAGGTCGTCCTTCTGCCGTTCATGCTCTTGGTAGAGCTCGACATCGCGGTTAGCGAGCTTCTGTACCTGAACGAGGAGACCACCAGGCCGCAGGCGCGGCGTTATAAAATCGAGTTGGCTTAGACGGTCACGATCGTACATCTGAAAGGTCGTATCCTCCATAAGGATGTCAAACCCGTCCTGGAACTGCTGCAGTTGAGGATCGGCCGCGTATCGTTCATCATCAAGATCGAAGAACGGTCCGTGAAAGAAATGCGCATTCGGGCTGCTACGTTTNGCATAGAATGCTGTTCGATTGGCTTCGGTCGGGCTACAGCACAATGTTTCGATACGTCCACCCCCGAGCGTCGCGAGCGTGCGGGCAAGGCAGCCCGTGCCGGTGCCAAGAGTGTAGATTTTGGTTGGCGCTCGCGTCCTGGCCCAGTTTCGTAGGCCGAACGCTAGAAGTGACGATCCGATCCGACATTCCTCTTCCAACCGATAGGGGATGCTTGCGAAGTAGTGTTTGTCAAACGGCCCCCATAACCGACGGTGCGTGTCGGAAAAGACAGCGCATTCGAGATCGAAATCCAGGAGGCCCAGGTCGACGGTTGGAACAGCACGATCAGGTGCCCCTCCCAGTCCACTCGCAGTCCGCTCGAAAAATTCCGCAAGTGAGGTCAACCGCGGTGCATTTCTCCAATGCTCGATAACATGCATGGAAACCATGGCTCGTTCCTTTTTGTTCGCTTGGCAAGAATCCTTCTGGATTGGTGTGAACACGTGGTGCCGCACCGCGACGGCCTACTTGCTCACACGCTATGATCGGACCCNGCGGAACCTGTAGCAATCTATCGAATTCGTCAGGTTGACGAGAAAGTTGCAGGGATTCGCACCATCAATTCCTAGATTTTAATTATCTCGCAAAAACTCGCCCTCGCCACGGCCTGATGACTTGTCTTTGCATCGAGCTTTCGCCGCGCAGAGCGGAGATAGAGCCGCACCGAACTTTCCGAGATCGAGAGTTTTGCAGCGATCTGTTTTGGGATGAGCCCCCTGGCGATATGCTCGAGACATTGTCTTTCTCGCGGCGATAGCGCCCGCCAAGACCGACGAGTTGGGAGATCGAGTTCCGAAAGCACCTTTTCATGGAGCAGATGCGAANTGATGGAGAGCTCACGAGTGCTATTTGATTTTAGTAAGGACCAGTCGGCACGAGAATGATCCGATGACACCGAGAACAGACAGCGTTCCCCCTGTGGACCCCGTAGTGGTATAGTCATCCCATGAGAGCCAACGTCGCTTAGACGAGCGTCTTCAAAAAACTGGCGGGCTTGTCCCGAGTCCAGTGACGACCAGTCAACGGGAAGCCTGCTCCATCCTAAAATTTCGATAACCGGATCCGTGTCGAAGAAATTCCCTGCGACATAGGCTTCTGTCCAGGGTTTCGGATAGGTGGTGCAATAGTAGGGATATTGCGTGGGTGCGGCTCCTGCGCGAACGACCAGGAATGTCATGTGCTTGAGGCTGAAGAGCCTACAGATCTGCAGCAATGCGTTTTCCAACTGATCGGAATTGTCGATCGACTGGAGCAGGGTCAGCGACGCTGAAAGACGGCCGGTATCGTTCATGGCACAGTTCTCAAGGTTATTCAGTCGTCGGCTGCCTCACCTACGCCTGCGGGGAAAGGGCGACTCTATTTCGTTTCAGAGGCTTCCTCCGGAAAAGACGAGGCGATTGCTTTGACCAAAACGACAACACGCTTGCGGACATTTGGGGACTTCAACTTGGAAANTGCGGTATTCAGCTCTCTGCCTTCCGCCGATTGAAGAAATGCGGTGAGGTCGTTGGCCGCGAGCAGGTCAGTTCGCATTTCTGACTCCATCGCTTGCCTTGAATTGCCATCAAAAANGAACCCCACAGGAACCCCAAGTACATTCGCAAGATTTTGAAGGCGACTCGCTCCGACCCGGTTCGTGCCGTTTTCATATTTTTGGACTTGCTGAAATGTTATGCCAAGCGCACGCGCGACGGTGGTTTGGCTCAGCCCGTTTGCTCGGCGCTGCGAACGAATCCGGGCTCCGACTTCGACGTCGACCGCCTTGGGCGACTTCGTCCCGCCCTGACCTCTACTTTTCGGAACTTCGTGCGACAACTTTGCCCTCTCGACGGCGTCGGTTAATGATACTGCGCCGAGTGAAGCACAGGCGTCCGAAATATGTAATTCGATTTCCGTCACCCGTCGACCGGCAAGCCGCGCGATATCGCGCACACTTTTGCCTTGCGAGATCCAGAGCAGGCACGCCTTTTCAATAGGTGATAGCATCGGTACAGCTCATTGTTATGTTATAACATATCGCATAATATAGGTTATGGAACTCGCGGCTGAGTTCGACGTGTGTAGCTCTTACGGAAATACGTCGTGCACATTGGCCCTATGTCGGGCGAAATCCGGTTTACAACAGTCCCGCAACTGTGCGCTCGTGTATAAACTCTCCGCCCGGGCCACACGCAAGCGCGAGACTTCCGCCAGCCCCTGAATACTGTCTCCCCTGAGATGAAATGAGAGAAAGAGGCCACCTTGTGGTCGAATAGAAACCATGTAGCCAAAGCTCCAGACCCGTGCCTTAGAGCTGCCATTTAAACTACAAACGCGTCGGTCCGCTAGGATCGCGAAGCGTAAAAACTATTGCGTCCTCGCCTCAACGAGCGAGGCAAANTAAGAGGCCCCGAATGGAAGCGCTTCGTCATTGAAATCGAACCAAGCGCTGTGAAGAATGCGACCATTGCCATCTGGGCCGTTGCCGATCCACCCATAGCAGCCGGGTCGGTCTTCGAGCATGAAGGCGAAGTCTTCGACGATCATCGTCTGTGGCGGATTCGTCTCGACCTTGTTGAACACCGACGATGCGGCCGCTTCTGCGGAAAGGGCGGCAGCCGTCGAATTGATGAGCGTGGGATATTGCTGGGTGTATGTGGTCTCGCATTCGGCGCCAGTCGAAAAGGCAATGCCTTTCACTATACGGCGAATGGCCGATTCTGCCGCGGCTCGCGCGGCGGGAGAGAACGCTCTCACGGTGCCCCGGATCTTGATCATGTTTGGCAAAACATTATAGGCATCGCCACCGTGAATTTGCGTGGCGCTAACGACGACCGCGTCAAGAGGATCGATGTTTCTTGCCGTAATCTGCTGAAGCGCAACGAGGATGTGACCCGCCGTCAGGACCACATCGACTCCTTTGTGCGGTTGCGCCGCATGCATTCCCTTCGACGTTACCTCGATCTCGAAGGCATCGCCAGACGCCATCATCGGCCCCGCCTTAACGGCGAAGGTCCCTACCTCCATTCCGGGCCAGTTGTGCAACCCGTAAATCTCGTCGCAGCGAAAATTCTCGAACAGCCCTTCACGGATCATGCGCGCTGCACCGCCGTCATTCCCGCCCATCTCCTCGGCGGGCTGGAAGATGAAAACGACGCGACCTGAAAAATCCCGAGTTTCGGCCAAATAGCGTGCGGCACCGAGGAGCATCGCCGTGTGCCCATCATGACCGCAGGCGTGCATGACACCCCGGTTCGTGGAGCGATGCGCGAAGTCATTGCGCTCTTCGATCGCAAGCGCATCCATATCAGCCCTGAGCCCAATGGAACGTCCACTTTCATGGTTGCCATGAAGCACGCCGACAACGCCTGTACCGCCCACGCCTGTGGTCACTTCGATCCCGTAGGAACGCAACTGGTCTGCAACGAAGCTGGCGGTTTCAAATTCTTGGTAGGAAAGCTCCGGATTGGCGTGAAGATGTTGCCGCCACCGGATCATTTCGTCGTGGAACTCTGCGATCCTGTTTTTAACGGGCATCTTCACTCTTCTCCTGTTTGTATATCATGGTAAGCAAGCTGCAAATGCTCGCCTAGAGCTGCAATTGCACCGGTCTCGTCGCCATCCTGGCAGGCCCGAAGCAACCTTCGGTGCTCGGCAGCCGATTTTTNCGGACGGGCGACAATAGAACTCGCGATCACCTCAGCGAGAGCCGATGCCCTGTTTAACTGCTCGATGGTCCGCAGCAGCATCTGCCGTTTTGACGGACGGTAGAGAGCATAGTGGAAATCCCAATTCAGAGCCGAAAGCCTTGACGGCTCGCCTTCTGCGTCCGCGGCGTCGAGTGCCATCTCGGCCCTGGCGAGATCGAGCTTCGTGATCTGTGGAAATGCGGATCTGAGAGCCACCGGCTCCAAAAGCAGCCGCATCTCGAAGAGATCGTCGATCATCCCCCGGTCAAGTTCTATGACCCTTGCGCCCTTGTAGCCGATCGTTTCGACCAATCCCTCTTCAGCAAGCGCTTGGAGGGCGTGACGCAGCGGTGTTCGACTGACGCTTAGTTGTTCGGACAATGCATCCTGCCGCAACGGCTGGCCGGGCTGCAACGAGCCGTTCAGGATCAACGTCCTGATCTTGGCAGCAGTCAATTCTGCCTGTGTCTGTTGCGCATCCGAAATCATAATTGTATCCAATAATGCTCTCATCTCACATTGTCAACTCAGAATGAGGAGGAGCAATCACCAAGGACAGGCCGTGTCATAATGACAATAATAGATAAAGATCGGCTACATCGCTCACGTGACCTGCGGGCCGGCGGTTGCCGCCTTTGTCGATACACGCGACGACGCCCTTCTGGCGCGCCATCGGCATGTAAAGTCAGATAAGACTTTGTTTCGCGTAGTTTTACTTGGTGTCACTCGCAACAGCCGCCAGGCACCTGCTTGCATTCCGTCACTTTTGATAGCTACCCCTTGAGGCGTCTACGCGCGAAACATTCAGCGGCAACTCCAGTGGGAATGCCCTCCACTTCTGAGAAGGCCAATACGTTGCGCGTAGTGTCGTGGATTGTTTTCACCCGGGCTAGTGCCTCAGCCAGATTAAACTGAGCGCCCTTGGGTGCTACCGAGAGAACACCGCCGGCGTTTACGATGTAATCAGGGCAATAGGTGACGCCGCGCTCCCAGAGCAACTTATCCTGCAACGGGGAATGCAATTGATTGTTCGCAGCACCGGCAATAATCTTGGCCTGGATTTCAGGAATGGTGTTTTCGCTAAGAGTTCCTCCCAGTGCGCACGGCGAATAAACGTCGGCTTCTGTCGAGTGAATCTGTCCAGAAGACGCAGCGGTTGCACCGAATTTCTGTTGGGCAACTCTAACTTTCTGCTCGTCTAGATCACAGACGATCAAATCAGCACCTGCGCTGTTTAGCAACTCGCAAAGCGCCATGCCTACCTTACCCAATCCCTCAACGGCCACTGTGCGGCCGGACAGGTGAGGAAGACCGCGAAACTCAAGAGCCGCCTGAATACCGTGAAACACGCCCCAAGCCGTACAAAGAGCGCCTTCCCCTCCATCTTCCAAAGGAAGGTTGCGAATATGCTCGGTGGTCGAACTCATCAAACGAACGTCAGCAGTAGAAATCCCAGCGTCTTCTGCAGTCGTGTAAAGACCGCCTAGTTTTTGGACGATACGTCCAAAGGCTAGGAGACGCTCGTTACGTTTGCTAGCATCTAGATCGTCAATGATCACGGCCTTGGCTCCACCATGCTCCAGTCCACTCGCAGCATACTTGTAGGTCATTCCCCGCGACAGTCGTAGGACGTCGCTTAAAGCTTCCGCATCGCTGCCATAGGCTCTCATCCGACATCCTCCCATGCCAAGGCCTAGTGTCGTGTCNTGAATGGCAATGAACGCGCGAAGGCCTGTGGTTTCGTCCGTGCAATATAGAACCATCTCATGGCCCTCGAAATCAGGGTGTGTTGCAATTTCCACTTAACGACTCCTTTACCGAATAAAATTCGTTACTGTAACATCTGAACAGCAGGATATTCGGAGATAACCGGGAAGCAAGGCGATGGATAAAGTTACGAAAAACGTTCGGCGGAAAAGGCAACTCGAAGATGGGCTGGACGCTATGGACCGAAAACTTTTAAGCCTGTTGGCAAAAAATGCGGAGTTGAGCTACGGCGAACTCGGCAATGCGATTCATCTTTCGCCTCCAGCCGTCCACGAACGGGTAAAGCGGCTCCGAGCCGGCGGCTTCATCCGCGCGACCGTGGCACTCCTTGATGGGCCAAAGATCGGCAAAAATCTTCTGGCATTTGTGCATTTGGAAACCAGCAACTGGGAGACGACGCGGAAGGTTCTTGAGATGACGAGCTTCAGCGAGATCGAAGAGGTCCACACGGTCGCCGGCGACACGGCCATGATTCTGAAGGTGAGAACTGAAGATCCTTCATCCCTCGAAAGACTTCTTGGAATGTTCCATCGTCTGGAAGGCTTCAAGAGCGTCAAAACATTTGTGGCCTTGGGTACCTACCTGGAGCGGGGACCACAGATCGGATGATCCAACGTGCCTTGAAGCCCTCGGCCAAAGCGTCCGCTAGAAATGCGCACCGGAAACGACATCTGCCGTTCGTGCGGTCCTAAATGTGAGCGCCGAGTGGCAGTCCCTGTCATACAGCCCCTCTTTATCGGTCATGGACTGAATTATAAGAGAAATCTTTTTCAGTTGCGTTTTGCTAGAGCCCATCGACCGTCGCTTATGACAGGCAAAGCTCGCTGCGATGACCGACGCGTTCCCTCAAGCTTTTGAGGGGCTCTCTGGTAAAGCTATTATGGTGGATAGCGAGCCTCCGTCTCTCTCAATCTGCCATGTGATCGACGTCGGCTTTGAGCGCGTCGTCGGGATCTGAAGTGTGGTCTGCGGTGCAATTGCAGGCTACTCTGAAAGCTTGTATTTTACACCTTAATCTAGCCATGATCTTCCGGCGTTATATGTGTGAATTACACATTTTGTGAATTCCAGCCACCGGAGCGTCCATGTCTCTCACCATTCGATTTGACCGTGCTGCGATGTCAGCCACCCTAGGAATTTCGCTTGCAATCTCGGGGGCATTATCAGAGGCATTCGGAGCCGACACCGGTCTTTATGAACAAAATCCCGAGCCCTCCTTCGACCAAAACCGTTTCCACAACGAAGCTGGATCGCCGGACTGGAGCCTGGTTATCGGCGGAGGCGGGATGTATCGCCCTGAATATGAAGGGAGCGAGAAACTTCAAATAAACCCGGTACCGGTTGTGCTCTTTACCTATGGCGAATGGCTCAAGATTGACCCTAGCGGGATTTCAGTGAGAGCGTTCGAACGCGACGGCTTCTCGCTATCTGGAAAGGTTGGCTATGAGATGGGTCGCGACGAAGATGACGCTGACCGCCTGAACGGCTTGGGCGACATTGACCTCGCAGCCACGATCGGCGCTAGGGCCGCTTACGTGTGGAACGGGATCGAACTCTACGCCGAACTCGACCAGACGATGGGTGGAAGCGAAAGTTTGGTCGCCACATTCGGGGCTGAATACTCGGTTCCTGTCACTGAGCGTCTTATCCTTGGTACGGGTACGGAGGCAATTTTTGCGAACAAGAACCATATGCAAGCCTATTTTGGCGTCAACGCGGCCCAATCGGCCGCCTCCGGACTTTCAGAATATGAAGCCAAAGCAGGGTTGAAACGCGTGAATGTCAAGGCGTCAGCGACATACCTGCTGACTAAAAACTGGTTGGTCCGGGGCGAGGCCGGGCTCGGCATTCTGACGGGCGACGCGGCGGATAGCCCGGTCGTGGAAGAGAAACTTCAACCTTCTGCATCGCTTTTCGTTGGCTACAAGTTCTAACTTGAGCGGTTGATCGGACAGCGTCCGGACACGCTGTGTTTCGGTTTAGGCCGATATCACCAAGTCATGATTGCTGAAGCAGAAGAGCATTTCTACATCTTTCCAACGATTACAACAGCATACCGAATCCTGTTTGCCCTTCAACCCAGCGCTTGCATCGCCTTCCCTCGCAAACCTTGTGGTCTGTTTTGGCGCATTGTGAATGTGGACCCGTTCGTCATGCGTCAATAGTCCGTTTCATTGATCTTGTGGATTAGCAATGCAATCCCGCTCCCTGTTCAACTACGAGCTTGTGCATGCCCTCGGCATCGTTGTTAACAGCATGACCCTACGTATGTGTGGAACACGCCATAGCCGTCTCCAGATCTTTTGTGACGGGGACAAGTCCGCTGAAAATGGTCTCCGCCAGTGGCGCGCCNGGGGGATCCGAGACGAGCAGGTCTACGAAATCATGTGTATTATGCAAGCAATACATTGACGTCACCAGCGCAAACCTATAAATATGTATTATACACATAGATGCGCGTCGACCCGATAGTTCGCATTCAGGTCGTTGTCGGCCCACTGGAGGCACAATATGACAATTTCATTCGGGGCAGTTCGCGCGTCAATCGTATTCGCAACGCTTATAGTCGCGGCACCATCGTATTTGCAGGCGGCCGAGAAGCCAACATCGAGCCAGAGCCTGCCGTCCATCGTGGTCACCACCGCAAAGCTGCGATCGTTGGTGGACAGGGTAGCCGCCTCTGGCACTATCCGCCCGGTCGCTGAAATCTACATTCAGCCCCAAGTCGATGGGCTCTTGATCGGCACCCTGAACGTCGACATTGGGGATAAGGTCGCCGCAGGAAGCACTCTTGCTACCTTGAATCCCGATGCTCTAATTCTGGAGAAGAGCCGAAAGCAGGCGACCAGCGCAAGGAACGAGGCAAATGTAGCTCAACTTCGCGCGCAACTCGCCGAGGCACGAGCGAATGCGGAACAGGCCCAGAGGCAGCAGAACCGATCTCGTAAAATGGGCAAGACTGGGTCGGTCTCCGTTGCTTCGGTCGAAGAAGCAGATGCGGTCGCAGCCACCATGGAGGCTCGGGTCAGTTCTGCCGAGCACGCCGTCCAAGTCGCCCTTTCGGAGTTGAAGATCATCGAGACCGAGATTGCCGATGTCGAACTGAAACTTACAAGAACCGATGTGACGGCCCCTGTTGCGGGGACAATTGCTTCCAGAAATGCCAAGGTCGGCAGCATCGCTTTTGGCAACAACGACCCGCTCTTCACGATCATTCGTGACGGCGAAATCGAGCTTGTCGCCGACGTTGGCGAAGACGACATTTCAAGGATTAGCGCTGGCCAACAAGCGAGTATTTCGCTCTCCGNCGGCCGCGAGCAGGTTGCTGGCCTTGTTCGCCTTGTCTCGCCCACGATCGATCCCATAACCCGTCTTGGCTTCGTCCATATTGTTTTAAGCGACGAAAGCAAGGCACGCGCAGGCATGTACGGGAGCGCGGAGGTCATTGTTGCTGAAACTGAAAACGTAGCTCTTCCGCTATCTGCGGTTCTGACATCAAGCGAGGGAACATCAACTCGCAGAGTGGAAAACGGCGTTGTCACATTCGCGGCAATCGAAACCGGCATTCAAGATGGTTCATATGTCGAAATTTTGAACGGTCTGAAGGAAGGCGACGAAGTTGTTGCCAAGGCCGGCGCCTATGTTCGCGACGGTGATCGGATCAACGCCGTTCCAGAACCGTCCGACGCTTCCCATAGGGAGATGGATCGATGAATTTTTCAGCTTGGTCTATTCGCAATCCGATTGCGCCATTATTGTTTTTTAGCGTGCTTCTGGTTCTTGGGATCCAGTCCTTCAACAAGTTGCCGATTACGCATTTCCCCAATATTGACGTGCCCCTCGTCTCAATTGTCGTGTCACAAAGCGGAGCATCCCCCGCGGAGTTGGAGACGCAGGTAACAAANGAAATTGAGGACGCTGTCGCATCTCTTACCGGGGTAGACGAAATCCAGTCTACAGTCACAGACGGTCAGTCAGTGACGTCAGTAATGTTCCGCATGGAAGTGCCGACGGAACAGGCCGTGCAGGACACAAAGGATGCGATTGACCGCATTCGCAGCGATCTCCCAGCCAACGTCGAAGAGCCGGTCGTTGCCAAGGTTGATGTCGAAGGTCAGGCGATTCAAACGTTCGCTGTATCGTCACCGAATATGTCGATCGAAGAACTATCCTGGTTCGTCGACGACACGATCAAGCGCTCGTTGCAGGGCCAATCGGGCGTTGGCCGCATCGACCGCTACGGCGGTGCCGATCGCGAAGTACGTATTGAACTCAATCCTGGCAAGCTGAATGCATATGGCATCACCGCCGCTAGCGTGGACCAACAGTTACGGGGAACCAACGTCGATCTAGGTTCTGGCCGCGGTCAGCTCGCTGGCAGCGAACAGGCGATCCGCGTCCTCGGCGACGCCCGCGATGTCGGCGAATTGGCCAACACGACAATTGCGTTACCGAGTGGACGCTTCGTCAAGCTGAAGGACGTGGGCGCTGTAAAAGACACCTTTGAGGAGCCGAAGTCTTTCTCGCTCTTCAAAGGCACTCCTGTCGTAACTTTCGGTGTCTTCCGCGCCAAAGGTGCCAGCGATGTCAGTGTTTCCAAAACCGTCGCTCAAAGCCTGGACAGAGTCCGCGCCAGTAATCCGAATGTCGGCATCGAGCTGGTGGATGATCCGGTGTACTTCACATACGGCAACTACGAAGCCGCTATGGACACCTTGTTAGAAGGTGCGTTGCTCGCAATTTTCGTCGTTTTTCTGTTCCTTAGGAATTGGCGCGCCACCATCATTTCCGCGATTGCCTTGCCGCTCTCTGTTATCCCGACCTTCTGGATCATGGACTTACTGGGTTTTTCGTTGAACCTCGTCAGCTTTCTCGCCCTGACGCTCGCGACTGGTATTCTCGTCGATGACGCAATCGTTGAGATCGAAAACATCGCCCGCCACATCAAAATGGGCAAGACACCTTACCGGGCTGCAATAGAGGCAGCCGATGAAATCGGCCTTGCCGTGATCGCTACCACGTCCACGATTATCGCTGTGTTCGTGCCGGTTTCCCTCATGCCCGGTATCCCTGGTCAGTACTTTATTCAGTTCGGACTGACCGTCGCCTTCTCTGTAACCTTCTCGCTCGTTGTCGCACGTTTGATCACGCCGATGATGGCGGCCTATTTGATGCGCGCCGAAGACGCCTTGGAAGATCATCACGATAACGATAGCGTATTATTGCGTGGATATACGCGGCTGGTGCGAGCCACAACAGGGCAGTGGTGGCGCAGATATGCCACCCTCATGGCGGCCGTTGGCTTTCTGGTTGCTTCCGTGTTTTTACTTTTGCAGGTTCCCAGCACCTTCATGCCCGTGGACGACACGTCCCGCGTTGTGCTCTCGATCGAATTGCCTCCGAATGCGACGCTGCAAGACACGGAGCGAACAAGCATGGCGATATATGATCGTATCAAAAGTATCGATGGTGTGGAAAGCGTGCTGATTCTCGGAGGGGCTTCGCCGAAGGGAGAGCTCGAGGTGCGACGGGCAACGATCACCGTGTCGTTGTTCAAGCCCGACCATTCGCTGGCTAAAAAGCTATTCAATGACGTGCTGGGGTCAATCCCTGTTATTGGCCGGCATTTGCCGAAGGTTGATGTTCATGGCCGTGACCGCCCACAATGGGATATCGAAAAAGACGTTTTCGCCAAGATCGACAATATCCCAGACGTTCGCATCGTAAAGTTAAATGAAGGCAACGAACGCGACTTGTCGTTCAACTTCCTCTCCAAAGACGAGCGCGATCTCAGTGCTGCCGTCGCCATTCTTGAATCAAAGCTGCGCGCCGAGCCGCTTCTCGCTAACATCAGCACTGACGGCGCCCTGCCCCGCCCGGAACTGCAGGTTCGCCCGCGTAAAGATCAGGCTGCCCGCCTCGGCATTACTGCCCGGCAGATCTCCGAAACCATACGGATTGCTACGATTGGCGATTTTGATGCCGCACTTGCAAAGATTTCGCTCGACGATCGCCAGATCCCGATCCGCATTCAGGCGTCGCTTGACATGCGTCGCGACCTCCGGGCGATCCGCTCCCTGAAGATTATGGCTGGCAGTGGCGGCAGCGTTCCGCTGTCGACCGTTGCAGACATCACCTATTCTGAGGTTGAAAGCTCGATCAAGCGCAGCAACCGCGACCGCGTCGTCGCGATTGGCGCCGACCTGCCACACGGCGTCGCGCTGGATGCTGCTTCGGCCCGCTTCCTACAAATCGTCACTGACACGGATATGCCTTCTAGTGTCCGCTTGGCGGAGAGCGGCGACACCAAGCTCCAGAAGGAAATGCAGCAGAGCTTCGTCAACGCCATGTTGATGGGCCTGATGCTAGTGCTTGTGGTGTTGATCCTACTCTTCAAAGACGTCATCCAGCCGTTCACCATTTNGGTCTCCCTGCCGCTGGCAATCGGGGGCGTGGCGGTCGGGTTGCTCATGACCAACAATCCCATTTCTATGCCCGTATTGATCGGCATCCTCATGCTGATGGGTATCATGACGAAAAACGCCATCCTCCTCGTCGATTTCGCGATCGAGTTGCAGCGCCACGGATCGGGGCGCGTCGAAGCAATGGTGGAGGCCGGTCGTAAGCGCGCCCGCCCAATCATCATGACCTCAATTGCCATGTCGGCAGGAATGCTGCCATCTGCTATGGGCGTCGGCGAAGGTGGTTCGTTTCGCGCACCGATGGCGATCGCCGTGATCGGCGGCATCATCGTCTCGACGGTTCTCTCGCTCGTTGTTGTGCCCTCGCTCTTTCTGATCATGGACGATCTATCCCGACTACTCGGGGGAATATTTGGCCGCTTCGTTGGTAAAAANGATGAGGAAGTATCGACCATGTCTCGCGAGGTACTTACAGATGAGGTTGGATCCCTGAAGGCTCGCATTAAAGCAATTGAGGATTCAGCGGCGGAAGGAGGCGCGCCGGAAACCGCCCGCAGAACGGGTAGGTATCACACAAAGCCTCACGCGGCTTATTGATGAACTCATTCCAGATTACTACATTTTAGCCATTGGGCTCAACGAGGCCGGAAAGGTCATCATCCCGCATTCCGCGAGGAATAGGCTTCCTGAAGGTCTCGAACTGAGCGGAGGGGGCAGCCATCTTCGACGAACCCAGCGATGCAAGGATTTCGGCCCGGACGTCGTTGCGTTTCCTACTTGGGCGGCACCGTCACAGCCATCTGCCGACGAGCTTGGCAACGCATCACGCGGAAGGCAGGTGACGACACATCGTCGCCCGCAGACTTGTGTTGCCTCAGATCTCAATGACAATCTTGCCGAAGTGCGATCCGGACTCCTCATACCGGAACGCGTCTGCCAGTTCCTCAAGCCTGAAACTACGATCTAGAACGGGCTTGATATTTNGGGTGGCGAGAAATTCAACGAGGTCGGCCTGGTCCTGCCAACTACCGTTGAGGCAGCCTTGGAGCCGGATCTGTTTGGCGAATATCGGGATCATCGGGATGGTGGCCTCCAAGCCGCCGAGGAGGCCGATCATCGCGATATGGCCGCCGATCTTCACGGCTTCAATCGACTGCGGCAGGGTAGCTGGTCCGCCAACGTCGATTATGTGATCGACGCCCTTGCCGCCGTTCCACTCATAGGCAAGTCGGCCCCAATCCGGGTTGTCGCGATAGTTGATGACGTGATCCGCGCCGAGCTCACGGAGCCGAGCGAGCTTTTCCGGGGAGGAGGATGTCGCAATGACTTTAGCGCCAAGGGCCTTAGCGATCTGTAGCGCGTAGAGAGATACGCCGCCCGAACCCTGCACCAACACCGTTTCACCCGCCTGGAGTGGTCCGTTCACCAGTAATGCCCGCCATGCAGTGACGCCGGCGGTCGTCACGGTCGCTGCCTCCGCCATGCTGTAGCCGCGCGGCACCTTCGTAAACAGGCACGCTGACGCAGTGAACGTTTCGCACGCGACCCCGTGCACGCCATCTCCTGGCGTCTGCGAAAAGTCCGAGACCTGCGGCGGTCCCGAACGCCACTGCGGAAAANTGCATGTCAGCACAGCGTCACCGGGTAAGAAGTCCGTTACCTCGCTGCCGACTGTTTCAACGATGCCCGCGCCGTCTGCGAGCAGGATGCGACCGTCTTCTGTCGGCGCCCTGCCGCTGGCGATTCCGTAATCGTGATAGTTTATGCAACTGGCCTTCAAGCGGACCCGTATCTCGTTGGCGGCCGGTGGACGGGCATCTTCGACGTCCGCTAGTCGAATTCGATCGAGGCCGCCAGGCGCGTCAAGGATCATGGCTCTCATATTTGTTTNCTCCTGGTTGGTTGGTGGTCGGTGGAAATGAAGACCTGACGTATAGAACTGCACGTCAGATTTTCTCTTTTAGTTACGCCACCAGAGCACGTAGGCTTGGCGAAGAGCACTTTGGCGGGACCGCTTAGATGGCTCGCCGCGCGGTCGCCGGCGGCAGCATTTTCGTGTCGCCTCCCCGCCTATTGGCTTCCCAATGTCGGAGTTTCCCTGCCCTTAAACAACGCCCGATCCGATCGAATCTTTGCCTAATCGGATCAATCGCCTTGTTCGCATGGAGGCTTTAAGCTAGATCCGACCAATGCAAGATTTTCTCGAGACTATGCGCGATCGCGTGTTGAAACATTTCGCCGCGTCGCAGATGACAACGCCTGTTCCGCGAATAAGCGTGGCAGTATCGCGCGGTGTCGGCGATCCAGAAANCACGATGTGCGGACCAGGTTTCTGTTTGGTGCTTCAGGGGACCAAGCAACTCGTTATCGGTAACCAAGCACTGCAGCAGGATGCCGGGCGATCTTTCGCCTCACTAGTCGAATTACCCGCCACGCGGTGCCTGTTTGAAACAGCGAGCCGAGAGCCGTATGTGGCGGTCGGGCTTACTGTCGATCCCGTTTTGCTGGGCGAACTGCTAGCTGATTTGCCTCCGTTGTCGCCGCGTTCCGAACCGTCGAGCTTCAGCATAGCAGACGGAACGCCTGAGCTTCTCCACGCTTGGAACCAACATCTTGCGCTCCTAGATGCCCCCGGTGATATCACCGCACTAGCCAGACCGCGGGAGCGCGAACTGTTGTATCGCCTGCTGCAGAGTGGGCACGGCGGCGTCCTGCGGCAGTTTGTCTGGGAGGACGGCGGTTTAGCGCAGATACGAAAAGCAGTTTCATGGATGCGAAGCCACTTTGATCAATCCATCCCCATTAAGACGCTTGCCGAGATCGCCGCTATGAGCGTCCCTTCGTTCAATCGGCACTTCAAATCCGCCACCGCGACCAGCCCTCTTAAATATCAAAAAGCGTTGCGGCTGCAGGCTGCGCGCCAGTTGCTTTTCAAGGGAAATGATGTGACGCGAACGGCGCAAGCGGTTGGTTACGATAGTGTCTCCCAATTCAGTCGTGAGTATGCGCGGAGGTTCAACTGTCCCCCGAAACAGGATGCATTGGCGATGCGGGAGGAACGCGCCGGACCGCCGGTTGCAATGATTTAACGGCGCAGATGTTTTTTNCAGCTGCTGACTTTTAGACAGGTTGACCAAGCCCTGCGTTCCCTTCGGGCCGCAGATGAAATAGCAAGCGCCAAGCAATTCAGGGGCCGTTAAACATGCCAAATCCGCTTTACGCCCCTTCGAGGGACGTAACGCTCCAAAGGGCTGGAACCACCTTAGCCTACTCCCCATCAGGCTAACACGGTCTTTCGACTTCCTGGTTCCGTTCAATCTCCGCCCACCGTGCGGCTGCCGCTCTACATAGACGGTCGCGGGCACAGTTTTTGGTGCCCGCAGCGCAGCGTGATGTCCGTCTGCCTAACGGAGCGCCACTTGAGCCTTATCGTCAACAAAGGCCGCTTTGAACAACGTCTTGCCCTGTCCGTCCAACCACTCATCAAGTGACGTCAAATGACCAAACTCGCCCTCGAGCGACGGGATATCGGCCGCTCCTGCCAGCAAACCACTATCTAAAAGTTCAGTTAGGCGGTTAAGAAAAGGGTTTTGGGCAAGCAATTCGTCGGAAAAGCGCTTGTATGTGATCGTCCGACCAGCGGCGGCTGTAAATGCCCGCTCCAGGTCGTTGCCGGTCACAGACGCACTGGCCAATTCAATGGTCTTGCCATCGAAGCGATCCGCCGCCACTAGGATTTCGGCGTTGATTCGTCCGAGGTCGTCTACAGCGATCATCTGCATGGACTGCTCTGGTCGCATAAAGAAGGTAAATTCGCCCTGAGGCAACCCCATGCCGGGCAAAAGCATCATTTCCATGAAGCTTGCGGGACGAGTGATCGTACTCTTAATGGGAAGGCTTCGCACATGGGCTTCGATCTCGGATTTGCTATCGAAATGTCCCATTCCAGTCGGATCCTTTCCCGCTGCCCCGCCGGAAGAATAGACGAGATGTCGAACGCCCTGCCGAAGCGCACTGTCCGCTATGGCCTTGCCTTGCCAGACCTCCTGTTCGTCCGTGATTTCACCAGCCGGTGAGCTGGTCTGGACACTGAAAACGCCGGCAATGTCGGCCATCGCCCGGTCGATCGAAGCAGGATCGAACAGATCGCCGACTATCAAGGAAATACCTTCGGCAGCCAAGGTCCTCGCCTTACCGCTTTCTGGATCGCGGACAAAAGCTCGGACTTTTCTCCCCTTCGCTTTCAGTGCGCGCGCAACAGCCCCTCCTTGTTGTCCGGTCGCGCCGAACACGAGGAATTCTGCACTCTGATCCATATCGGTTACCTTTCGTAATTATTGACAGTTACCAACTGGGACCAATTGAAAATCTGCGCAAGACGGCACATTCTTGGTCCTCGGTTACATCAAGATAACTATTGAAGGAGTTCATTTGTGCAGCGTGAAATCAACGGTCGCCCTATCACCGAAACCCCAAGAGGACCGGTGCTGACCCCATGCGCGCCCGGAAGCGTGCTGGCCCGTCTCGGTGACAAATGGACTATTCTGGTCGTGTCTATGCTCGCCCTCGCACCTGACGCGCCAATGCGGTTCGGCGCGATACGACGTGGCATTCCAGACATTTCGCAANGGATGCTGACCCTCACTCTTCGTAGTCTCGAACGCGACGGTCTCGTGGCACGTCACTACTATCCCGAAGTACCGCCGCGAGTAGAATACGAACTGACGACGCGCGGCATATCCATGCTGCCGCCCTTGGCCGCATTCACGAACTGGATCAGGGATACCTGGCAGGACATAGAAGCGTCGCGGCGCGAATTCGACGATAGTGAGCGAATCGGATCGAGCGCTCTGATGCGCTGGAAGTGAAGATGNCACGATCCTCTAGTGCCTTGAGCAGCGGCTCTAGCGGCGCATCGGAGTTCGGCATGTACGCAAANCAGTTATGCCAAGCCGGTCCGGTCGATCGACGCGGCCTACCTGAACGCACCGCTGTGCACACAGGGAAATCGCACGGNCGATTTGGCGGCGTGCGTTTCGAACCACACGCTCTTAGCCTTACAGCTTTTGAGCTTGCATTAACGATTGAAATTATCGGCTGAATGGTGCTGCTTTGGCAGAACGATGGGTACGGAGCCCCCCGGCTCTTGATGAGCGCCTTGATAAGCCGCTAGAAAGGAGAACCTTCGATGGGTCCATATCGAAGCTACTTAGCGAGTGCGATGACCAGAGCCTTTGTTGTCGAGGTTGAACGATGATACTTGAAACGTACGTTCGCGTCTTCGTCGATCCGGGGGTCCTTGATCGCACGATAGATTTCTACCGCTCGCTACTGTCCGGTGTCGTTAGTCTTCGTTTCGCCTATCCGCAACAAGAGCTGGAACTGGCTGCCGTCAGTTCGGAGAAGCTTTCCGTACTGATCATCGCCGGAACGGCCGAAAAGCGCGTGCCGTTTGAGGCGACGCGGCTGACGATAAAGGTTGACAATCTCGAGACGATGATCGCCGCTCTCCTGAACGGCTCGGCCGACCAATTGGAGCCGATACAAACCACGCCGGTAGGGCGCAAGACACGCTTCCGGCACGCTGACGGGACAGTCGTGGAATACGTCGATCATGTTGACCCCCGTTCCACTGTGCCACAGAGTTCATGATGGATGAAATCAACGCCGCACCGGACTTGTCCTAGCCAAACAAGGACGTTTCGATTACTCGAAGCGCTGGTCGTAGCCTCTTGCCTTGGGTGTTACGTGACCGGCAGACGACGCCGAAAAANCGTGACCTGAACCAGATTGCATCATGGTCCGCCGCGTAGTTGAGCGTCCCGCGCCGAGACTGCGACGACTGTTCGCGCTCTGGGTGGGAAACCGACATCAGTCAGGCGTCAGGACTTTGAGCGGGTGGTGCAGGACATTTCGGTCGGAGTCGAGGGCTATTGAGGCGTGGTCCATCTTATGGCCTGGGTGGCGTGAAACGAAAAGCCGAGGATTGCCGCGTCCCTAATCACCTCGATCATGCCCACTAGGCCGGCTTTGTGATGAGGCAAGGCTGCGGAAAAAANGTCAGGCCTCAATGGCGTCGATCAGCGTCGCAACTTGGGAACGGAGCCATTCTGCAGCTGGCTCGCGGTCTGAATGAGCCGACCAGACCATCGCGATGGGACTGACAGTGAGGTCTAGTGGCACGGGGCTTTCTGTCAAACCGAACGTGGAAGCGAAGCGCCTGATAATACGTGTCGGTAGAGTGGCCAGCAGCGGCGCCATCCGTGCCGCAGCCAGCACGGTTAGAAACTCAGGGGCCGCCATGGCGACGTTAAGCTTGACGCCAAGCTTATCGAGCGCCTCGTCAAGGCACCCTTCAATGGTATCTTTTNGGGACACCAGGACGTGCTCTAGACTCAGATATGTCGTCCGATCGACTGGCTCACTCAACGCCAGCAGCTCTTTGTTGTAACAACACATCAGAGACTGCTCGAAGAGGTGCCGGTGGCGGTGGCGGTTGTTTCCCTTGCCATAGCAGCCGACCCCGAGGTCGATTACGCCCTCGTCGAGCATTCGATGAACCTGCTCGGGACTTGCCGCACGCGCCAGCAATTTTATTCCTGGTGCCGTCTTCCTCAGGACCGTCGTCAACTCTGGCATCAAGATGACTTCCAACTCGCTCGAAAAGCCGATGCGAAATGTGTGCGACTCCTGCGAGGGATCGAACGCTCCCGGCGAGGTCAGAGCATCGTGGGCTTGCGTGAGGATCTGCTGAATCACGGGAGCGAGGGCGTGCGCCCTCAGCGTCGGCTGCATAGTCTGGCCAGTTCTCACGAACAGTTCATCTTGAAATAATAATCGCAGCGTCGCGAGATTGTGGCTCATCGCCGGCTGCTGGAGCTTCAGACGCGCGGCTGCTTTCGTCACGCTTCTGTCCCGCATGAGGGCATCGAAGGCGACGAGCAAATTGAGATCGAAAGACCACAAATTGAAATGATCGATTGAGGCTATTTCATTCATCGATTTGATCGTTAACCTGTTCTGTCGTTACTGTCCAGCTTCTTTGGCGACCACGCCACTAGAATTGGAGGTAATATGATGCACGAACATAAGGTCCACCATATTGGTGAAGTGACGATCCAGAGGGTTCTGGAGCAACCGCTTCGAAACGTTCCTAAAAGTTTCGTCTATCCAACGGCAAAGCGGGAAGATTTCGAAGGTATCTCGGAGCGTCTTTCCTCCGTAGACCTGGAGGACAACCAGGACGATTTGGTCCAGAGTGTTCATACTTGGGTGGTTCGTACGCCCCGCAATCTTGTGCTAATCGATACCGGTTCCGGAAATCACAAGCAACGCCCGCTCAACCCTCTATTTCACGACCAGAATATTCCTTTTCTGGAGCGGCTTCGGGAAGAGGCCGGCGTGGACCCGGCTGACGTCGACTACGTCTTCAACACCCACCTCCATGTAGACCACTCGGGTTGGAACACGGTGCTGGACAATGAACGCTGGGTGCCAACGTTTCCGAACGCACGTTATGTGTTTCCACGAAAAGAAGCCGAGTACTATGGCAGCCCCGCCAGCCATAACGACGTTAATATTCCGAGTCTTGGGGTGTTCGAAGACAGCATTCTTCCGGTCATCGAGGCCGGTCTTGTAGATTTCATAGGATCGGATGGCGGAGATTATCTTGATATTTNCAAGTTTATCCCGACACGCGGTCATAGCATCGGGCATATGTCGATCCAGCTGAAGTCGGNCAGTGAAACGGCGATTTTTGGCGGCGATGTGCTCCACCACCCTATCCAAGTCCTCAGACCACACCTCAACACGGTCTTCTGCGAGTTCCCCGAGGATGCAGCCGCTTCAAGAGAGAAGATCCTCCGGATACTCGCAGACGATCACGCGCTCTACTGCGCAACTCATTTTGCGGGTTCGTCCGCCGGTTACGTAACGCGCGCGGATCACGGCTATACCTGGTCCTACGCTTGAAAGGAAGCAATCATGTCAGACAACATAATCAACCTCGAAGAAATCCTATTCGAGGATCATCATATCACCACCGACACACCCGGCATCACCCTATACCTGCGCAACAAGCGTCGTCGCGGGGTAGAACGGTTTGGTCCGGAAAAGACCGTCGTCATGGTGCACGGTGCGACCTACTCTTCAGGCAGCCTTTATGACGTCCGACTTGGGGGCATGTCCTATATGGATTTTCTCGCGGCTCGCGGATTTGACGTCTTTGCCGTCGACGTTCGCGGCTATGGCCACTCCACTCGGCCACCCGAGATGGAACAAGATGCAAGCCTCTCGCCACCTGTGGTAAAGACCGAAACCGGCGTCATCGATCTTGGTCACGCGGTTAATTTCGTCCTGCAACATCGCCAACTGGATCGTGTAAACATTTTTGGTATGTCTTGGGGCGGTACCGTCGCTGGAGCGTTTAGTGCCGACAACCCCGAGAAAGTCGTGAAGCTCGCGCTGCTCGCGCCTCAATGGCTCAGCGACAAGCCCATTCCTATCGACATGGGCGGAGAACTGGACGCCTACCGACTTGTTCCAGTACTTGAAACGAAAGCGCGCTGGCTTTCGACTGCACCTGAAAATGCGCGAGATAGCTTGGTGCCAGAGGGATGGTTTGAGACTTGGGCTGAGGCGACGCTGGCGGAGGATCCGTGGAGCGCCGGAAAGTCGCCGGAGCGACTTCGCGCCTCCAATGGTCCTATCCAGGACATCCGAGACTACTGGCGCCAGGGTCGCGCTTTTTACGACCCGGCTCTTATTGGCGCGCNGACTCTGCTGGTGCATGGCGAGTGGGATGTCGACGTCACGATCGATCTTGCGCTTTCGATCTTTCAGAAGCTGACGGGTGCGCCATACCGGCGCTGGGTCGAGATCGGCGAAGCCACACATCTCGTGCTGATGGAGAAAAACAGATTGCAGGCCTTCGAGGCCATCGCATCTTTCTTCTCAGAAGAGTACTCGCCAGAATGAGAACTTGGGATGCCGCCAGAATCAAACCCTCTACGTGCGTTGGTTGATCTGACTACTTCGTAGGAGAGCTCTGACGACAAGCCCTGGAACCCCTTGAGGCCGCGATCCGCGCGGCTTCGCTTATATGCTCTTTGCGGAAGCCTGGGGCATCCGGGACAGGCTCAAGCCGTTCCTCCTGAACCACGTCTTACCGCCCGCACGCAAATAAGCCCTCTCCGGCCGGCGTGAAACTGACACGTCTCGCCCAGCGTGAACCATCTCATGCTCGAGCAGTCAACTGTCTGCTGATCGCGGATTGCTCGACGCGCGGTTCAGCGGTTGGGGCGCAAATCGTTTCATTTCTGATGACAGAGAAGAAATAGCGTAGCGAGTTTTTTNGCATGTTCCCATCGCTGCTTTTTCGTAAGATACGGGAGCCTGCACCGCTGAGATTTGACGAATCGATGTACACCTGCCGTGCCTACACATAGGCTGCAGGCTTACCAGTGACGAGATCGAAGATGTGGAGCAAACCCTCAAACGTCGAATAGTCGCCAACGATGCGGCGTTCCGATCCGCCGGCGGCGTACAGCTGCTTCTCTGCGCTTCGTAACCGGCCTGTCTATGAAACAGCATCGTCGGACGGCAATCAAGCGCCGAGCATGTACTTCTCGTCCGCGTGTCCTGCCGAGCAATTATCCGAGCATTGCGAGATGCTACAGCTGCGCCAATGTCGCTGGAACGCTGAAAGCACCCTTCAGATGTCCAAGGAAAATATCGCCGGGGCAGAACAACGTTGGTACCGACGCCATTTTGAACGGGGAAAATGGTCGCCTCGAGTAATCGCGAAATCGCCCTCGCCACAGGCCGCTTCCTTACTCCCGGCTAACGATGAGTAGGTCCTTGGCATCGATCTGGTCACCGGCCTTGACGAGAACTTCGGCGATCGTGCCGTCCTTCTCGGCGTGGATCGCGGTTTCCATTTTCATCGCCTCGATCGATACCAGCACATCGCCAGCAGTGATGCCCTGCCCCGGCGAGACGAAGACCCGGGAGATGACGCCCGGCATCGGCGCACCGACATGGGTAGCATCTCCCGGCTCCGCTTTTCGGCGAGCCGATGCATTTTGGGTACCGTTGACGCGGTTCGGTACCTTGATGCGGCGCGGCTGGCCGTTGAGCTCGAAAAAANTTGTTACCATGCCCTGGCTGTCGGTGGCACTCATCGCCTGGTTGACGATAACCAGCGTCTTACCCTTTNCAATATCGGCTAACAGCTCCTCGCCATCGCCGAGACCGTAAAAATAGGCAGGTGTTGGCAGTACCGAAACCGGGCCGTAAGTGTCCGACGCCAGCGCAAAGTCAGTGAAGACCTTCGGATACATCAGGTAGGAAGCGAATTCGAAATCGCTAACCTTGCGCTCGAGCTTGGTCTCGATCGTCTTGCGCTCCGCGTCGAGATCAGCCTCTGCAAGCAGCGAGCCCGGACGGACGGTGTATGGCTTGTCGCCCTTCAGCGCCTTCTTTTGCAGCGCTTCAGGCCAACCGGATGGCGGCTGGCCGAGATCGCCCTTCAGCATCGAGACAACCGACTCCGGGAAGGAGACTTCCTTGTCTGGGCTCACGACATCAGCGACCGTTAAATCCTGAGAGACCATCATCAGCGCCATGTCTCCGACGACCTTCGAGGATGGCGTCACCTTGACGATATCGCCGAACATCTGGTTGGCGTCGGCGTAGGCCTGCGCCACGCGATGCCAGCGGGTCTCCAAACCAAGCGAGCGGGCCTGCTCCTTGAGATTGGTGAACTGGCCGCCCGGCATCTCGTGCAGATAGACTTCAGAGGCCGGACCCTTGAGATCGCTCTCAAAGGCCGCGTACTGATGACGCACCGCTTCCCAATAGAAGGAGATGCGGCGGATCGACTCAGGATCGAGGCCCGGATCACGCTCGGAACCACGCAGCGCTTCGACGATGGAACCGAGGCAGGGCTGTGAGGTATTGCCCGACAACGCATCCATCGTCGCGTCGACTGCATCGACACCCGCATCGACGGCCGCCAGAACGGTCGCAGCAGCAATACCCGACGTATCATGCGTGTGGAAATGGATGGGCAGGCTGGTCGCCTCCCGCAACGCCTTGAACAGCACCTTGGCAGCGGCGGGCTTAAGCAGGCCTGCCATGTCCTTCAGCGCGATGATATGCGCGCCACTCTTTTCGAGTTCGGCGGCCAGATCCGTATAGTACTTCAGGTCGTACTTCGGGCGCGCCGAATTCAGAATATCGCCAGTGTAGCAGATCGCGGCCTCACAGATCTTGTTCTCTTCGATGACGGCATCCATCGCGACGCGCATGTTCTCCACCCAGTTGAGGCAGTCGAAGACACGGAACAGATCGATGCCACCCCTCCCCGCCTGGCGGACGAAATATTTGACGACATTGTCCGGGTAGTTTGTGTAGCCTACGCCATTGGCACCGCGCAGTAGCATCTGCAACAACAGGTTAGGCGCCGCTTCACGGACCTGGGAGAGCCGCTCCCACGGATCTTCAGTCAGGAAACGCATAGAGACGTCAAAAGTCGCGCCACCCCAGCATTCCAGCGACAGGAGATTCGGCAGTGAGTGCGCATAGGTGCCAGCGATGCGGGCGATATCATAGGTGCGCATACGGGTCGCCAGCAGCGACTGATGGGCATCGCGCATCGTCGTATCGGTCATGAGAACGCGCTTTTCGTTGCGCATCCATTCGCCGAATTTCTTCGGACCGAGCTTGTCGAGCAGCTGCTTGGTACCGTTGGGAATGCCGCCGCCATTGGTATAGGGCACGACGGGCTCGGCAATGTCGGCAGATGGCTTCGGCCGATCCTTGACTTCCGGGTGACCGTTGACGGTGACATCGGCCAGGTAGGTGAGCAGCTTGGTGGCGCGGTCCTGGCGCTTGACCTGCTGGAAGAGCTCCGGCGTCGAGTCGATGAAGCGCGTGGTGTAGCTGTTATCCTTGAAGCTCGGATGTGTGATGATCGCTTCGAGGAAGGTCAGATTGGTCGCGACGCCGCGGATACGGAATTCGCGCAGTGCGCGGTCCATGCGGGCGATAGCTTCCGAAGGGTTCGGCGCCCAGGCTGTGACCTTCACCAGCAGCGGATCGTAATAGCGGGTGATGATGGCGCCCGAATAGGACGTGCCGCCATCGAGACGGATACCGAAGCCGGATGCCGAGCGGTACGCGGTGATGCGGCCATAATCCGGGATGAAGTTGTGCTCCGGATCCTCAGTGGTGATGCGGCACTGCAGCGCGTGGCCGTTAAGCTTGATGTCTTCCTGCTTGGGAACGCCCGATTCCGGCGTACCGATCGCGAAGCCGTCGAGAATATGTATCTGCGCCTTGACGATATCAATACCGGTGACGACTTCGGTGACCGTATGCTCGACCTGAATGCGCGGATTGACCTCGATGAAGTAGAATTTGCCGGTATCGGCATCCATTAGATACTCGACGGTGCCGGCACCGATATAGTTAGTGGCCTCGGCGATCTTCAGCGAATAGGTGGCAAGCTCCTGGCGCTGCGCTTCGGAGAGATAAGGCGCAGGCGCGCGTTCAACGACCTTCTGGTTACGGCGCTGGATGGAGCAGTCGCGCTCGAAGAGATGCACAACATTGCCATGTGTATCGCCGAGAATCTGGCTTTCGACATGACGGGCGCGCTCAACGAGCTTCTCCAGATAGACCTCGTCCTTGCCGAAGGCAGCCATCGCCTCGCGCTTGGCTTCCGTCACTTCGCGAGCAAGATCCTTCGGGTCACGAATGGCGCGCATGCCGCGCCCGCCACCGCCCCAGGAGGCCTTGAGCATCACGGGATAGCCGATCTCCCCGGCCATCTTTGCGACGACCTTCATATCGTCAGGAAGCGGCTCGGTTGCCGGGACGACTGGAACACCGATCGAGATCGCAAGATTGCGGGCCGCGACTTTGTTGCCTAGCTGGCGCATCGTATCCGGCTTCGGCCCGATGAAGATGATGCCGGCGGCGTTACAGGCATCAACGAATTCGGGGCTCTCGGACAGCAGGCCATAGCCTGGATGTATGGCATCGGCACCCGAAAGTTTGGCGACGCGGATCACCTCGTCGATCGACAGATAGCTCTCGATCGGCCCGAGATCACGAGCAAGATGCGGCCCGCGGCCGACCTGATAGCTTTCGTCGGCTTTGAAGCGGTGCAACGCGAGTTTGTCTTCCTCTGCCCATATTGCGACCGTCTTTATCCCGAGTTCGTTGGCCGCGCGGAATACGCGAATGGCAATTTCAGAGCGGTTGGCGACGAGAATCTTGGATATGGGCAAGTTGAACTCCAAACGTGGGCACACCGTAGCAAACAAATTTCCGCCGGTTCGCATGTTGAGCGCGGCGAGCCAGCGATGTAGAACGGTGACGCGATTAAACGGTAGTTTCTTGGCAGGCCGGGAGGATCTTAGGCCTCGTCAGACTGTTCAATCTGATTGAGAAATGCCTGCGTCTCGAAGGCTTTTGCGACGGCTAGGAGCGTATGCTCTTCAAAATGCCGACCGACAATCATCATGCCGACAGGCATGCCTCCCACCGTTGCGCAAGGAAGGGACAAGGCAGGATGGCCTGTCGCGTCGAAGGTTGCAGTGTTGGGCATCATGTTGAGCGCAATCTCCATGGTCCGTCCTAGTGAAGCCTCGGGCTCGTGACGTGGCGCGGTGGTGGGCGTCGTCGGCATGACGAGTATGTCGACCTCGCGGAGCGCTTGGTCGTAGGCTGCACGTAGCTTTCGCCGAAGATTTTGAGCCTTCGCATAGAACACGCCGCCGGTCTGCTCGGCGAGATACTGCCCGAGTAGAATGACACCCTTGACAGTAGGCGAAAAGAGCTGCGCTTTCTCAAGTTTGGCTTTTCGATAGAAATCGATAAGGCCGATATCCTGGTGGGCTTGTGAGCCGTAAGCAATGACGTTGTCGCGAACCATGACGCTCCAAGCGCCCTCAGTGGCTATTCCTGTCCAGATATCGAGACCGTGAAGGTGCATCGGGACGGAAACCTGTTTCACCGTCATTCCCAACTTTCCGAAGGCCTCGGTGGCCTGCCGAACGGCGTCGTCAACATCGGGATCCGAGAGCCCTTCCCATCCGAAACCCTCCTTGAGAATGCCGACACGCAAGCCTGCGATGTCCGCTTCGAGCGCGGTGCTGTATGAGGGAAGTGCATGGGGTACCTCGATCTGACGGGCATCCAGGCCATCCCTCCCGGCGATCACGTCAAGCATCAGGGCGATGTCGTCAACCGTTCGCGCCATAGGTCCAAGGTGATCGAGGCTGGGCTCGATGGGAAATGCACCGGTATAAGGAACCAGCCCCCAGCTCGGCTTAAGGCCGACGACGCCGCACCACGATGCTGGGATGCGAACGGACCCCCCNTGATCTCCTCCTATCGCGATGTCACAGTCATTCGCAGCAAGAAGCGCGCCGTTTCCGCTCGATGAACCGCCGGACNTCCGCTGTGTGTCCCACGGATTGAGTACCGGGCCTGGATATGAGGTATGTGAGCCACCGGAGAAGCAGAGATTTTCGGAAACTGCCTTTCCTGCGATCTCGGCACCCGCTGCCAGTATACGCGATACAACGGTGGCATCCGAGTTGGGAACGTAGCCTGCCAATATCTCAGATCCGTTAAGAAGCGGAACGCCTGCAACTGAGATATTGTCCTTGATCGCAATCCGTTTGCCATGCAACGCCCCACCTTCCCNTGTGCGAATGGATGTTTNCCATGCCCATGCGCCATATGCGTTTTTTCCTGGAAGGGGCGCATGCCCTCTGTCCCGGTTCAGAGTTCGGTCGGGAGGGTCTGAAAGGTTCTCTATAGTTGTATAAGATGCGAGCGATTTTGCGATTGACTGCTGGAAGGCTCCAATTTCTGCGTCGCTCAGAACAAAATGATTTGCTTCTGCAATGCGGTGAAGATCGTAATCGGTCGGTTGTTTCGGCATCGTGCTCCCCATCAACTGGTTATGTCTCCGGTCAGCCACCCGGAGGGTGCCTGACCGTTGTTTTTTAGCGGCTGCCGGCGCTCTTCCACTTCAACAGGAAGCGCTCCAAGACACCCACGGCCATGCTTAGGACGAAGGCAAGAATCATCAGGCTGAAGATGCCCAAGAGAACGAGCGGAATGTTGTAGTTCGCACCCGCAATAAGGATGATGTTACCAAGGCCCGCCTCAGAGGAAATGTACTCCCCGATCACAGCGCCGATGAGGGCGAAACCTACATTCAGCTTGGCTGCAGCGACGACCCACCCGTAAGAGGACGGGATAACAACCTTGGTAAAGATCTGTATCTTAGTTGCGCCGAAAGACCTCAAAAGTTTGATGAGATCCTTGTCGACCTGCTGAGCTCCTTCATAGGCCTGAAGAAGTGCTACGATGACGCAGGAGACGGTCGCCAGGATGATCTTGGATTCGATACCGACTCCAAACCAGATGATAATGAGCGGGCCAAGGGCAAGCACCGGAACCGAGCCAAGAGCGAGTATGTAGACGCCCATAACGCGCGCAACGAAGCGTGAGTACCAGAGACCAAGCCCGATAGCGGTGCCGATCACGCTCCCGAGAAGAAAACCGATGATTGTCTCAAGTCCGGTCACGTAGGCACCGTACAGGAGAGAGCCGTTCTCTATTCGGGCCATCGCGAGTTTTAGAACCTGTGAGGGCGAGCCAAACAGAAACGTGCTTATGCTGCCTGTTCTCGCCCCCCATTCCCAGGCGCCAAAAAGCAAGACCGCTATCAACAATTGAACAATACGAACGAGGACAGTTTCACGCCGCTCACGGCGCTCAATTTCACGGGCCGCATTTCGTTCATCAGTGGCATTGAGGGAGAATTCGTTTCGAACCACGTCCGTCATTGCGCGCGCTCCTTCCTCAGATCTGTGACGACTTCGAGCTGATTCCAGATCGCAGCGTAGTGCACATGGAATTCGGGGTTCTTGCGTGCGTCGATGGGGGATTCTCGTTTCATGTTGAGACGAATGGTTCGAAGATCCCGCACGGTACCGGGACCCTTGCTCAGAATGTAGACCTTGTCAGCGATGGATACGGCTTCTTCAATATCGTGGGTGATAAATAGAACTGTGCGCTTCAGTTCGCGAACCATCTCAAGCAGATCGGCCTCAAGGGCGACACGCGTCGGATAATCCAGTGACTGAAAGGGCTCGTCCATAAGGATGATGTCCTGTCCCATGACCAGCGTGCGCATAAGCGCGACCCGCTGGCGCATGCCGCCCGACAGAGCTGCAGGATAGCTGTCGCGATATTTTTCCAGCCCGAAGAGCTTCAAATAGGCGATGGCTTTCTCCCGGGCTTCGACAGGCGGTTGTCGCTGGATCTCCAGCCCAATAGTGACGTTCTGCAAGATCGTACGCCATGGAATGAGCAGGTCCTTCTGCTGCATGTATCCCATGCGACCGGCAATACCTGCTTGGACAGGCGTGCCATCAACGAGAACCTCGCCTGAAGTCGGATCGAGCAAGCCGGCGATGATGTTGAAAAGTGTGCTCTTTCCACACCCGCTTGGACCGACGATGCAGGTGAATTCCTGGTCGCGCGCGACGAGGTCGATATGGCGCAACGCTTGAACCGTACCTTCCTTCGTTGCAAAAGATTTGGAAACGGATTTGACCTCTACGCGGGCACGAGGTTCAGCTAAGCCGAGAGCCTCGGATTTGTTTTCTGCATTCATGATATTCCCCTCCGAAAGGGCACGTGGGTGCTTCCCACATGCCGGATCACCGCTGTCACTGGGTTACAGTTTTGGCGATCGGACGGGNTCCGGACCATTCGATCCGCCCCAGCGTGCGATAGGCAGATAAAGCAGCCGTATTATCGAGGCCATCTTCCACCGTTGCTGCCTTTTTGATCGTACCGACGAAGACATGCATCTTCTGACTGGCCGTGAAGGCGTTGTATTCTGCAAAAGCATGTTCGGGAAAAGCCAGCTCGGAGATCATCCGTTCGACTGCTTTACGGACGATTTNCTCGTCGAGGTCGGGAAACTCCCGGATGGCGATTTTAACGGCCTCCTCCGGATGACGATAAATATACTGGCTCGCCTTCTCAAAGGCGTTCATGACCTTTTGATGCGTCTGCGGATTTTTTNCGATGAACGCCTGTGTCGTGTTGAGGCTCGAAANCAGATATGGTCTGGAAGCCGCAGCAAACGAGAACGCGACGTGCAAACCTTGGTCCTCCGCCTGCTCTACCACTGGCGGATAGGATAGCCCGATGTCCGTTTGGCCTGCAAAAACGGACGCCATTTCGCTGCCGATCGGCACCTGCACGTTCGTGTATGTGCTACCCGATGGCTTGATATCAAGGCGCTGCGCCAGATCAGTTAGACGAGCCCAGCCGGAGTCCGGCTGTGGTTGTGTCGAAATTTTGTAGCCCTGAGATAGAAGGTCCGAGAAATTAGCGGTCAGCTTGATGTCTGAGTTCTTGGCAAGCGCATAGATGGTCTCAGCGTTGCAGATGGTGCCGACCACGACACCAGGTCCACCTTGTTCCCGGCTGATAGTCGGGAAANCCGGGTCTTGAATTGAGTAATCGGCGCTGCCGCCCAGAACGGCCGACCAGGCCTGCGAGCCGCCGCCACCCGTTGTCACCTTGACATCGACGCCCTCCTCTTCGAAGAACCCGGCGTCATGTGCCACGTAGAGGCTGAGGTACAGCAACGACTGGAAGGCCTGATTGATGCGTACGGTCTTGGCTTCCTCTGCCATGGCCGGACTGACGAATACTAGCGCTGCCGACATTGTTGCAGCTGCACATATCGTTCGAATGTTCATAGTTCCCGCTCCGTTTCTTTGTTGATTTCTGCTGAGCTTTTTTNCTCCGCGTAACAGACATGCTGCTTGGCCGTCGGATGACCTTCATTGCGGCAATTCGCGCTGAGTGCCTCACTGGGCGACCACTAGTATGTCAGATGATTTCTCGAGCGCAAGGGCTTTTTTNATCTTCGCCGATGATGTCACCACTTCAGGGCAACATTCTCGTTTTCCCCGGTCCTAGTGGAAGCTATTGACTAAAAATACGGCCGGTCACTGGACGCCACTGATATACAACTGATAAGCAAAGTGGACCGATGGCCAATTTGTCATCGGCAAGAGGACGGTGTGAAATTGGAGATGAAGTTGAAAGCAAAGATCGACCAGGAATCGATGGCGGAGAAAGCGTATCGTCGCATCGAAGAAATGATCGTGATGCAGGACCTCTTGCCCGGCTCAATGATTTCAGAAGCGCAACTCGGCCAGGAACTCGGTTGCGGGAGGACTCCCGTTCGGGAAGCTTTGCAACGGCTAAAGCTTGAGGGATATATTGATGTTCATCCTCGGCGGGGAGCGTTGGTCACCCCGGTCGACGTCTTGAAGCAATTGGAGCTTTTGGAGGTACGACGCTCGTTGGAAGACCTCGGCGCCCGCCTTGCCTCTGTACGTGCAACTGGTGCAGAGAGGCGCAGGTTGATCGAATTGGCAGACGAGATCGACGCTGCGGCTGGCACTGGCGATCGAGCAAAGTTCTACGAAGCGAACAAAGCCATTCACGAGACGGTGGCAGCGGCGACCCACAACGAGACGTTCGAGAAAACGATCAGGGCCGTCCACGGCCTCTCCCGGCGTTTTTGGTATGCCTATATTGGGGAGGAGCAGATGAAGGGTGCCGCCAAGCTTCATGCCAAAGTCGTCACGTCCATTGCCCACAACGCTCCTGCAGACGCCGCCGAACAAGTTGTCCAACTCATGGACTATCTTGAGAGCCTAACCAGAATGGCAATTGAGCGACGCATCTAACGCAATTCGAACCAAGTCCCGGCCGCCGGATGGGGCCAGGGCTTGGTCATGGAACGCGGAAAACCTGCGGGCGGCCTAAGCTGAGGCCCTCTCAAACACATCGGCGACAGCAAGCAGCTTGTCGTCTTCGAATTTCCTGCCAACGAGCATCATGCCCACCGGTAGTCCACCGGATGTCCCGCAGGGGACGCTCAGCGCAGGATGCCCTGTCATATTGAAGGGTGCGGTGTTCGCCACCATGTTCCATCCCGCGAGCACGAGTTCTGCCGGGGACTGGTCCGGATTGTAAACGTGCGCAATCATTGGCGTTGTCGGCATCAGCAAAATATCGACTTGTTCCAACAAGGTATCGTAACCTGCCCGCAGCGTGGCTCGCATATTCTGTGCCTTGGCGTAGAAGCGCCCCTGGTAGTCTTCACGCAGATAAGTTCCGAGCATCAGATTGAATTTGGCTTGTAGGGGCATTCTGTCACCCCTTTCTTGCATGCCGGTGCCGAAAGCCTGTGAGAGTTCCGGATTGTAGGCACCATCCCAATGGTGCCCATGACCATTGCCCTGGAAGGTCGCCGTCACGCCTTCGGCAAACACCCCCCAAACAATCGGCCCAGCCTCTGCGTGGCCGGGATACGAAAGTTCGATGATCGTCGCTCCGAGCGTTTCAAGCGCTTTTGCTGCGCCTAGCACGGTTGCATCAACGTCTGGCTCGGAGCCGGCCGTGCCAAAACCTTCGCGTAGGATGCCTATCTTGATGCCGCTCAGGTTCTTCCGGTCGAGCGCGCCTACATAGTCGACAACAGTAACCTCCCGCTGTCGCGGATCAAGTGGGTCCTTGCCCGCGATCGCGGCAAGCGTTTCAGCCACCTCTCGCGCCGTTCGTGCCATTGGACCGGTGTGGTCGAAGGTGAGATCGTATCCCAGAATGCCCGTATACGGCACCAGCCCGTAGGTTGGCTTCAATCCGACCACACCGCACCAGGACGCGGGAATCCTAATCGATCCCGCTTGGTCTCCACCGATGGTGATGTCGACCTCGCCGGAGAGCAAGGCTGCGGCCGAGCCACCCGATGAGCCACCTGCGAGCCGGGTCCTATCGTGTGGATTGCGCGTGGGGCCATATGCGCTGGTGTCACCCGCACCAGAGAAGGCGAGATTGTCCATATTCACGACGGCAACGATTTCGGCTCCCGCGGAAAGCAGGCGTGACACGACCGTTGCATCCTGTTGCGGGGTGAACTCAACAACATCCGAACCGCACGTCATCGGCACGCCAGCGATGCTAATGTTGTCCTTGATGCCGATCCGCTTGCCGTGAAGCGGGCCCTCGCTTGCGCCCCGTATGGACAGCTTACGAACAAAGGAGTTGCAAAAATTCTCATGCGGCGCGGGTCGATGGCCTGGATCTCGCGTTGGTGGGACGCTTTGGGAAGCTGGGCTGGCTTCTAGAGCGTCATACTGCTCGAGAATATGGTCGAACAGCGCCGTATATGAACCCTCCTCTTCCGAACCGATGGAGAAATGGTTGACGCTTGCAAGTTTGTGAAGCCGGTCGAGGCTGGGGCGACGGATGCTCATTGACTATTCTCCCTGTGTCTGTCTGCCGTGCGGTGCCGCCTAATTCTTAATTGCAAATTTTTTCAGCGTAGCTGCGGCTGCCTCATGGGCACAGTTTTCCGCAAATATCTCGCCGGCCTGCGCGTCCCACACTTCCGCCGCGCCCAGTACTTCCGCCTGGAAATAGCGCTTGGTCGATTTNACCGCCACGCGCGGCAAGGCAGCGAGGCGGCCGGCAATCTCCCGCGCCTTTTCAAGGGCCCCATCCGGCGGGGTCAAGTAGTCAGCAACGCCCAATTTGCATGCTGTGGCGCCGTCCAGGACCTCATAACCCCAGACGAGCCGACGAGCAGTCGTCATTCCGACGCGGCTTGCAAGCGCCTTCAATCCCCACGGCGGCAGCCATCCGTTGGGAACCTCTGGCAGGCTCCACTTTGCAGTCTCGGCCGTGACGACAAGATCGCATGACATCGCTAGGATAAACCCTCCACCCAGGGCGTGCCCCTCGACGGCTGCGATGACAGGAAGATCGAGAAGCCCGATCGCGCGAGCCATGCGTGCGGTATGAGCTTCGTGGCGAACCATCCCTTTAACGTCCATGGTACCGAGTTCTTTGAGGTCACTTCCCGCGCAGAAGCTTGGGGCGGCACCCGTAAGGACGACTGCGCCGATATCGGCATCTCCGCCTAGTTGGAGGAACTTTTCTTCGAGCATCTCGACTAGTTCCGTGCCCAGAGCGTTGCGGCGTGTCGGGCGGTTGATCGTCAGGATGGCGACGCGGTTTTCGATGGCCAGATCAAGCATTGGCTACCTCCTCTGTTTGGTCTGCGGCAGCCGCCTGAAGGAAAAGCGAGCTGTCCATAAGTGGCAGCGGATCGGCAATTTCCGCTGGGNCGTAATCCATCCGTTCCAACACATCACGCCTTACATCGACACCAGGCGCGATCTCCGACAATCTTAGCCCTCGCGGCGTGACATCGAACACGGCGCGTTCCGTGACAATCTTTGCGGTCTGCCCTCTGTCGCGTACGCCGTCCAGCACGCGATAGGTGACACTTTCAGCCTGTTTCGCAAACTTTGAGATCCGCCCGTCCTGAAGGATCTTGAGTTTNCCGTTCTCGAAAACTGTTTCCAAGCCGCCGGTCGTGAACGTCCCGGTGAACACAAGTCGTTCAGCATTGTGAGCGATGTCGATAAAGCCGCCAGCCCCAGGGTTCGCGGCGCCGAATTTCGATACATTCACGACTCCCTCAGCGTCGAACTGGGCAAAAGCGAGAGCGGCGAAACGGCATAAGCCGCCATCGATGGCATCGAACTGATAAAGGCCGTCCATGATCGCGTCCGGATTGATGTTGGCAGAGAATTGCCATCCGGACATCACGACGCCACCGTAGGATCCGTGCTCGGTCGTAAACCAGTAGTCATGGCCTGCTGGATCGTCAAGCATGCCTTCTTCAGCCATTACCAGAGGAATGTCCGCAGAAGCGCCGAAGCCAAATATTGATAGCTCCCGCTTGCGCACCTCATGAGCGGCGCGGCGCGCGATAACCTTGTCTGCGGACATGGCAGGTATAGGCAATTCGCCGATCGGACGCCGGCTACCTGAAAAGTAGGCGGAGTCAAACGGCGTGTGTGACGTCATCATCATGTCCGGAACAACGACAACGTCGTCGACGAAATATCCCGGAACGGAGGTTTGCGAGGCAAGCCGTTTACCAGTCGGAACGATACGCCGAACCTGTGCAATAACCCGCCCCCCNGACGCTTTGGCCGCCAGAATCAAGCCGATGTTCGCCGAAACCAAAGCTTCGTCTTCCCAGGACAGGTTGCCGTACTCATCGGCGGACGATGCCCTGACAATCGCGACGTCGATCGGCCATGTCGGATAATAGAGCATCTTACGACCCTCAAATTCGACCTTACGGATAAGGTCGGCCGTCGCAATTGAAGTAAACCGACCACCGCCAAGTTCTGGATCTGCATAAGTGCCAACGCCAATGTCCGTGAGATATCCGGGGCTCTTGCGAGCCACCTCACGCAGCCAGTGCATCGACGCACCGATCGGCCATGAATAGGCTTCTATCCTGTTCTCGCGAATGAGCNGCATCAGCTCCGGCCGCTTCCCGGTCACCGGGTCAACCGGATTGATGTAGGACCCGGCGACTATGCGCTTCATCAAGCCTTCCTTGGCGACGTGGTCCATTCCCCTGATGCCCTGCGCATCACCGGTCCCACATGGGAAGTAAAAGGTCAGCCCGTGCGGCGAACCTGTTTCGGCGAACCGATCACCAAGAGCCTTCAAAACTGCGTCCGGCGTTACCCACCCAATTACGCCAACCGAGGCTACCGTTGCGCCGTCGGCTATGCCGGATACGGCTTCCTGTGAGGAAACAACTCTCATTATCTTCACCTTCCAACGATGATTGAAACATTGGCGCTAACTGAAATGCACCAGCCGCTCCGGTGCTTCTATTCGCGCCTCATCATGCTGACATATCAGTGGTGGACAACGAAATCAATATAAGCACTGCGTTTTTNCGCAGAATATGAGCTGCGTTTCGGTCTTTCCATCTTATGATTGATAAAGAGCGCTTTGAATTCCTAGCATTCACAAGTCGCTAATTGACACTGATATGTTACTGGGTTATCAATTAAACGCCTGCCCGATAGGCCAATCGATCTTCTTACAAAAANGGGGAATGCCATGAGTGACAGTCAGAACAGAGTGGGAATTACGCGCAAGCAGTTCCTCAAGGGAGTAACGGCAATCGCTGTGGGGAGCGTTGCTGCTCCCGCTATCCTGAGCGTGACCTCGCCTGCGCGGGCAGCCGGACAAGGGCCAGTCAAGTTAGGCTTCCTGTTCGATCAGTCTGGTGGATTTGGCGAATACGGTCTTCCTGCCGTGCACGCGGCAGAATTGGCGATCGAGGAAATCAACGCGTCTGGCGGCATCAACGGGCGGGAGGTCGAGGCCGTGATTGTCGATACCCAGTCTGATACCTCGCGGTATGTTTCAATGGCCAGGATGTTGATCGGACGCGATAAGGTCGATGCCATCTTCGGCGCCATTGGTAGCCAGGATCGCGAGGCCATTAGGCCGATCGCGCATGCAGCAAAANTCCCCTACTTTNACCCGACTTGTTATGAAGGCGGGGTCGCCGACAATTGGACCTTCTGCACAGGCGTTGTTCCAGAGCAGGGCTTTGCCACGCTTATTCCCTACATGGTCGAGCAGTATGGTGCGAATGTCTATGATCTCGCTGCAGACTATGTTNGGGGTCAACTTTCCACGCTCTGGCTGACTAAATATGTCAGTATAGCCAAGGGAAAGCTGGTTGGTTCGGAGGCCGTTCCGCTTAATGTTTCCGACTTCAACTCGACACTCGGTCGCGTCCAGGCAGCAAAGCCGAATTGGATCTACTCATCGCTGACGGGCAAGGAGCAGAGCGCGTTTTTCACCCAGCGCGCGTCTCTTGGCGTGAACATTCCGCTCTCGGATTTTGTCATCACACTTGCACAGGCTGGCGGTCATCGTCGCATGAAGTCGCCGGTACTCGCGGGGCTGCACGAGACTTTCAGTTACCTGGAAGAATTGCCAGGCGAGCGAAACGCGGATTTCGTAAAACGTTTTCGGGCAAAGTTCCCCGACGAGGTTTTCATAAGTCAGCCTGCGCAAANCACGTACGTCGCCGTCCAGCTCTATGCTAAGGCTGCAGCTCTCGCCGGCAACGTTACCCCTATCGAGATCGTCAAGGCGCTTGAAACCGGCATCTCCTATGATGCGCCGGAGGGTACGGTCCGTGTGGATCCGAAGTCGCATCACGTCTCCCACAATGTTCATCTGGGGAAGGTTGCGCAGGATCACACGCTCGAAATTGTTAAGAGCTGGGAAANCATCGAGCCTTTCTGGCTTGGCAGCATTGGCGTTGATCTGACGAAGAAGCCAGAAAGCCGCCAGTATTCGCCCCTGGACGCATAACACCTCAGTAGTTGGTTTGGATACGCGCCCGGGTTGCGGAGCGCGTATCGCCAGCCCGCTTTAGCTCGCAGCTTAGGGGCGTCATGTTACGTGGCTGCCCACTTGATTGAAGGCCGCCATTGGATCGGCTGCCCCCGGCAGGCGACATTGGAGAGATCATGTTTGGACTTTTCTATCAAATACTGGCCACTTTCAGCTTTCTCGTTCTGTCGACGACTGGCCTCGCGATTATTTNCGGTGTGATGAACATCATCAATTTCGCTCACGCCTCGTTCATCATGCTGGGAGCCGTGGTAACCGTCTATCTTGTCAGCGCAGCCAATCTGTCAGTCTTCCTTGCTATACCTCTGGCCGCTTTGATTGCGGCAGCGGTGGGCGCATTCCTGGAAATGACGCTGATCCGCAGGCTGTACAATCGAAAGCTCGACTGCCTGCTTGCGACATGGGCAATCAATATCATCATCGTACAAGCTGTCTTCCTGTGGCTGGGAACCAGCCAGCCAGGCATCGATCAACCCTTTGGCTCCTTTACGGTAGGAGACGCGGCCTATAACTACTATGAGCTTTTCCTTTTCGGATGCGCAGCTCTCGTGCTTGTGTCGGTATTTCTTCTGTTCCGGTTTACACGCTTCGGCCTGAATGTTCGGGCCGCGATGCAAANCAGGGATATGGCCGAGGGGCTCGGCACCAATACGAAAGCGATGTATCTAAAAACGTTCGCACTCGGCGCGGGGCTGGCGGGTCTGACTGGTGCCCTATACGCCCNTCTCATGCCGGTCTCGCCATATTTCGGCGACCGCTTCCTGTGGAGAGCTTTCACTGTCTTGATTGTCGGGGGCGCGGATCCGCTGATTGGGCCACTGATGTCAAGCGTAGCGCTCGGGGGTGTGTATGGAGGTCTAACGTGGCTTTGGGACTCCGTCGCCGGTTCGATCGGCATTCTTCTTATCACGATGATCTTCATCCGGGTTCTGCCCCAAGGGTTCACCGGCCTCTGGGACATCCTGCGGGCAAGAAAGTGAAATAGCGATGCGTTCTAAGTTTTTNGACCTTATTACGGCCCTTAATGGCCCCCAGACCGTAGGCACCTCGCCTCTTTACTGGAAAAGCCTTGCCATTGTCTGTGGCCTGCTGCTCTTGTACCCGATCATAGGCGAGGACTATGCCGTCTCGAACAACGGCTTCCTCCTGGTTTGGGTTTTTCTCGGATTGAGCGTGTGTATACTGTGGGGTTACACCGGTATATTCAGCTTCGGGCAGACAGCCTTCTTCGGCCTGGCTGGCTATGTCTATGGGNTGGTGAGTATCAACATCCCGCCCGAATACAGCATGCTTGCGGCCGTTTGCGGCATCGCCCTGATTATGTTGCTATCCGCGATCGTGGGCTATGTCATCTTTNACGGCGGAATTTCATCGCTCTACATCGCGATCTTTACTCTGATGCTGACGCTGCTTGCCGAAACTCTGCTCAGCCGAACGTCCGGCCCGCAATTCCGCATTGGATCTGCTTTGCTAGGTGGCTCCAATGGAATGGTCGGCATTCCGCCGCTGCAGATCGGCAGTGGAGATTTCGCCATCGTGTTCGTCGATAAACCGTTCTTCTGGCTGGTCGCCGCCCTGCTAATTCTTGTCTTTCTCGGTCTGCGTTTCCTGCTGAATTCAAACTGGGGTTATCTTATGGTTGCCACCCGCGAAGATCCCCTGCGCACCCAGCTGTTCGGTTACGATATTCGTAGAATACAATTGGTCACCTATATCATTGCCGGAGGCATTGCCGCTCTGGGTGGCGTACTCTTTGCATCCTGGAATAATTTTATCGCACCATCGTCGATGGGCATGACGGCGGCGACCCTGCCGATCATTTGGGTTGCAGCTGGTGGACGTGCAAGTATTCAGGCTGTCACGATTTCCACGTTCACCCTTCAATGGATCAATCAGCAACTGGCCTACGGCGGCGGAGAGTATTCGCTGATGTTCTTCGCTATCCTTTTGCTCTGCACTGTCATGCTCTTCCCTCAGGGTATCGTGACAACCATTGAGATGGCACTGGACGGATACCTTGCCCGACGGCGAGCCGCGCGTCTGGAAAAAAGCCCCCTGCTTGGAGGTCGTCTTTGATGTCAGATCTAGTAACAGTCGAAAATCTTCATAAATCTTTCGGTGGCCTGCAAGTGCTGCGCGGAATGAGCTTCGGTGTTCCCGAGGGGGAGATGCGTGTTCTCCTTGGTCCGAACGGATGTGGCAAGTCGACATTTCTCAAANCGATGATCGGTCTGCATCGCCCGAGCGCCGGCGAGATAAGGCTAGCGGGCGAGCGCATCGACGGTTTGCACCCCCACGAGATAGCTCGGCTTGGTGTCAGCACCAAGCTTCAGGTTCCGAGCGTTTTCCGGGAACTCAGCGTCTACCAAANCATCCGCATCGCAGTTCAACGCGAGACAGGTCGAGATGCCCGTTCACGCAACATGGTGATCGATGAGACCCTCGATATGATTGGCTTGCTAACGCAGGCTGGAAATCGAGCTGGAAATCTATCTCACGGACACCAGCAATGGCTTGAGATCGGCATGGCGATTGCCAGTCAACCACGCATCTTGTTGTTGGACGAGCCAACTGCGGGGATGACACCCGAAGAAACGCAGCAGACCGCCCAGATCGTGTTGCGCTTAAATAGGCAGAAAGGCATGACCGTCATCATTGTCGAGCATGATATGGCCTTTGTATCCGCACTCGACGCTCCGATCTTGGTACTCAATCAGGGCTCAATCTTTTTCGAGGGAACGCTTCGGCAGGTTAGAACCCACCAAGGTGTGAAAGAAATCTATTTTGGATCCAGAGCATAGGACAGTGGCCATGTTGCAAATGAACGACATTACCAGTGGCTATGGTAGAACAAAGGTTCTGCACAATCTCAGCCTCTGCATTCCTACGGGAAAGGTGACCGCGATTGTGGGGAGAAACGGTTCCGGCAAAACAACCTTGATCCGGACCATAATGGGCTACAATAAACTTCATTCAGGCACTATCAGCATCGAAGGACGATCGATCGAGCGCCAAGTGACTGCCGCTCGCGCCCGAGCCGGCCTGGGTTATGTTCCCCAAGGACGGCACATATTCCCAGACCTGACAGTTGCGGAGAATCTCGAGATGGGAATGAATGTCTCGTCCGACGTTCCCAACCGGAAGCTGCTCATGAAGGAGATCCATGAGATGTTCCCGATACTCGAGGAGCGTAGACGGCAAAAAGGTGGCACGATGTCAGGTGGCCAGCAGCAGATGGTCGCGATAGGTCGCGCTTTGGTTGGCAATCCTAAACTTCTTCTGCTTGACGAACCTTCAGAAGGAATTCAGCCGTCCATCGTCGGGGAAATAGAACAGCATATTGTCCGGCTGCGCGATCGGATGGGATTGACGATTCTCGTAGCTGAGCAAGATGTGACCCTGATTAAGACTGTTGCCGATATCTGCCACGTACTAGATATGGGGCGTATCATAACCACCTTGAGGAGAGAGGAATTCGCTGGGACAGATGCACTCGAGCAGCATCTTGCACTTTGAGCGACATCGGTACTGCTCCGTACTAATGCTGTCCCACAAANCCCACGACCTGAGGGCCAAATATCTCCCGAGCCGTCGACCGCCATCAGAACCAAATGGCAGACCAGGCCCGCGCATGTCGGTGCCCCTCAGTGTGGCTATGTGCGGCAGGTGCAAGCGATCGCGCATCCTAATCGCGCAATCGTTGAGCATGAAAAGATCTTTGGTCGGCGAGCCGTTAAGGTCAGGTTCAAAACGGTCCGCCCTTGTTAGCCACGCCTCTTTAAAAGGCCCATGGTAGTTTNGCAGTATCGCCGGAAGCCACGATAGCCCCGACATATCCATCAGGCCGAATGAGTATCGACTCGCCCGATGCGAGCCCGTACGCATCACGGAAGTGGGCCTTGTCATCTTCCAGTTCGCATCCGTTACCGATCCGATGGATGTGAAGTCCCTTCTGGCCGGTTACCTCGTCACCCGCCGTTTCATAGCCGATCAGGGTCCAGTGGGGCCCTTGGAACAGGTCAAAGAGGCGACGGATAGATCCTGCGGCACCCCGTACCGGCGCATCGGNCGCCNGATCACCCGCGATCAGAATTGCATCTCTGCCGGGTGGATTGAGTGACAGTGATGACCCTCGATATCCTATATCGAGTTGGCGCACCTCGCGTCCCCGTTGCATTCCTCCCTGTTTCGCAGCCTCGAGCAAACCTGTCGCGAGCCCGAGCATCGCTTCAGCGACAGGGCGACGCTCTTCCTCATAGGTATCAAGCAACTGGTCCGCGGCGCCGCCAAGCACTGCCGCTAACTTCCACCCGAGATTATAGGCGTCTTGTACGCTTGTGTTGAGGCCTTGGCCCCCTGTCGGCGGATGGACGTGAGCAGAATCGCCAACAAGAAACACCCGCCCAACCCGGTAACGCTCTGCAAGGCGAGCGTTCATTGAATAGGCGGACGCCCAGGAAACCGACTGGACCTTAATGTCACTTCGGCCCGTCTTTTCGGAGATCATTTGTTGCAGCGCTGGTGCGGACAACTTGACCTCACCCACCGGCGCGATTGGTGCCTGGATCTGAAAAAGTTCAGTTCCCGCGAGCGGNCAAATCGAAACCATTCGTCGCATATCTCCGCTGTTGAACTGGTGCCAGGCCTGACGGTCGAGCCCCGACAGCAAGACATCTGCTACCAGCGCACGTACACCAAGTGTTTTCCCAGGGAAGTCCACGCCAAGCGAACGTCTTACGAAACTTCCGCCGCCGTCTGCCCCAACAAGATATTCGCAGCGAACGACTTCCTGACCGGATGGTCCAGCAAGCCGGGCAGTTACACATTCCTCGTCCTGTTCGAAGGCAACAAGCTCAAGTCCGAACTCGACCTGATGTCCGAGTTCGGCGAGCCGCTCACGCATCACCTTCTCCGTGAGAAATTGCGGCACCATCAGGGCGATTTGATAGGGCTCCGCGGGTGTCGGATCAACTCGTTCGCCCATGTCCTTGTCCAAGAACGTGCCATCGTCCCGATACTCGCGCATTCGCGGATAGGTACCGCCTGCCGCGACAATACGATCGATGATCGCTAGGTCCTCGAAGACTTCCTGCGTTCTCGGTTGAATGCCCTTGCCGCGCGAGCCCGGGAATGGCTGGTTCATTTTCTCGATGAGGCGGAACGCCACGCCGCGTCGGGCGAGGTCAATGGCAAGCGTAAGGCCGGCAGCGCCCGCGCCGCAGATCAAGACGTCGATCACGTTATCAACTTTCATTTCTGCCTCCAATGTGTATGATGCACATATCATCAGGAGACACGACGATGTCAACAAAAAANGTGCAAAATGCACACATCTTGGAAACACTGCCCGAACTGCATCGTTCGCTCATGGATATTGCCGGGCTCATGAATCGTCCCGAACGGGATGCGCAATTGCTGGAACTGGCAGGGCTGACGCTGGAGCGCGCGCTGTTCCCGCTTCTCGTCGGCATAGAGCGACGCGGACCGATTGGAGTTGTCGAACTCGCCGATGGTGTCGGACGGGACTACACGACCGTCAGTCGCCAGGTAGCACGTCTTGAGCAACTCGGTCTCGTCGAGCGCCGCTCCTTACCAACCGACAAAAGAGTGCGCGAAGCGGTCATAACGGCAAAGGGAAAAGCCGCGACTGATGCGCTCGATAAGGCGCGCGAGAGAATGGCGTTATCCATCCTGAAAGACTGGACGCGTGAAGACTTCGACCAACTGGTTCGCCTCATGCGGATGTTCGCCGACAGCATCGCCGCCGTGCCCGTGCAAGAAGGCTAGAAGCGACGCCATGTATTGGCAGGTTCTCCGAGCCCGCTGGCGCCCGATGGGGTCACGTCGCTTGGGCCGGGGGTACTGCAAGATTGAACAAGACGCGAAGAGCCGATTGCACAGGCGTTTCTTTTCATGCCCCAAGGTAGTTCTTGATGATTTATAGCAGCCAATGAACTTGCATTCGTTGCAACGGTCGAAATAGTCGCCTTATGGCGTTGCAGGTAAGCATACACAGCACCTTCGGCTGTTACTCCAGCCAGTGCTCGATGGTCGTAGCGAGCGCTCAGCCTCATCACAGATCGACGACTAGGCGCGTGCGGTATCGAGCGACACTTTCAGCTGCTCTGCAGCGCAACTGGAGTGAATGCTAGCGGTCCGGCGCGCCCATGAGAGCCTCCAAATTGATTGCAAGCGGCAAGCCACGGGTTACCCGTGTCTAGCGCCTCTATTGCGCGCCTGTCGGACGCTGTTTGTCAGTCCACGAGGGCGGCATACCAACCTGCGAAGCTGCTAAGTCCGTCAGTCCGGGAGACCGACCAAACATATCGCACGCAGGATACTTCGGTTTCCCACCAAGACCCGACTTTATTTTCTGCCCGGACGGAATTTTCGGTAGCCCCTTGAACGGAGTCTTGCCGGTGACGAGCATCTTGGAAAAATCACCTCCAAAGCTCGCCGCAAGTGAATAAGCGTCACCAATCTGCGAAACTCGAGCACTCGTGGTCACAAAGTTCGCTCCTCTAGCCCATACCATCGCTCCTACCTGCTTGCCATCTCTCATCGTGGCTTCAGCCTCCACGGAAAGGCCTCCAAGCCCCATGGGCAACCTTGGAACGGGCACCGGGGAAAAGATGCTGGCTCCGAGTGACGTCGCTGTAGAAAGACCAGCCATTGTGGCGTTCGTAGGAACGATTTGGGTAATGGTTGCGTGAACAACAAGGTCGGCATCCTCCCTCCTACTTACAACCTCAAAACGATCGCTGACACCGACGCAGAGGGCGCGGCTTATCACATTCGCCACCAGCGCTCGGTCGGAAGATTTCTTGATAGAATGCAATGCTGCGCCTGACACCATCGTTGGCTCGATGTAGATTGTCTTAGTGGTGGCGAGATCCCCTGAAGAGACCTTATAGTTTGCTTTGGTCGATCGCCCGTTATTTGATGTCAAACCTTCGTAGGACGTTAGAGAGTTCGCCTGTTCAAGCGATACAGACGCGCACCCGACGATCGGTAACAACGACAATGAAAGGAGGGCAGACGCAATCGGTCGATAAGCCGGTTGGATAGTTGCCAAGCCGAGGCGGGGATATGACATTTCATTCTCCTGTTGTGTGAGTGAAGCCGATGCGACATCATCGTGCTCAGCGAACCGTCAGCAGTTGCGAGCCAGCCGTGATCGTCATCTTTCTGTTGGATCGGACTTTNCCGGAANGAGAGAAAGCAGTCCGACTGCGGCGAGACCCGTTAACGCGAGCGCGACTAGGACCGAGGCCCAGCCGATGTAATTTTGTTGCTTGATCAAAAATCCGCCGGCGATCGGCCCGATGATGTTGATGAGCGAGGCAAGCGATTGCGCCATACCCATGGCGACACCCTGAGAACCGGCGGGCACGATCAGCGTTAGTGCGGCAACGAGTGTCGGTCTTGCCAGCGCCAGGCCCGACGCGGCCGTAAAGACACCCACGGCCAGGCCAGCGATCGTATCGCCGAAACCGATGAGGGCGAAACCGACCGCGAGCAATGCGAACGACGCTGCGGCCAGCGTTCGCTCATGGAACGTCTTCCTGATCGCGCGCACGACCACAACCTGAACCAAAATGTTTGTCGCGCCTGCTACGGTGAACAGGAGCCCGATTTCGGTCGGTCCAAATGGCTCGCCATCCCACTGGTACCGCGCTTGGAGCACGAGCGCGAGTTGTGAAGCAAACAGGCTGAACGCGAGGTAAAGTATGGCAAGCGCTGTTAGAAGCGCCTTGGCATTAGGAAGCGCGATTAGATCAGTGATCTCACGATATAATTTCGTCAGGGAAAACTTTGCCGCGCCGTTTGCGTTGTTTTTCAAGACTTCCTTGGCACAACGTGCTTGGTTGGCCAGACGCTTTCTCTTCCTGAAGACATGGCTATCGAAACGGATGCGGGAAGCCCGATCATCCGCAGGAAGGAGAGTGGAGGTCGCTACAATGCTGGCAAGGGAGAGACCCGCAGCAACCAAGAATGGAATTGCCAGGCCGAACGGGGCGAGTGTTCCACCAAGAGCCGGACCGACCATCGTGCCCAAACCCATCGCCGCGCTCACGAACCCGATCGCCTGTCGGCGGACCTTAGCTTCGCTTCGATCTGCGACATAAGCGATCGCTATGGCAACATTGCCCGCCGACAACCCTCCGAGGATGCGGGCCAGGAAANCAACGAACAGATTGGGCGACACGGCGAGCAGAAGGAAGCTTGCGCAGGTACCGATCTGACTTATTAAAAGCAACCGCTTCCGGCCCGATCTGTCAGACGCGTTGCCCAGGATGGGGCCAGCAAGAAATTCGCAGATGGCAAAGCTTGCAAATAGAAACCCGATCGTCAGTGGTGTTGCACCGAAATCCTGCGCGTAAANCGGGAGAAGAGGCAGGATGAGACCTGCACTGGCGGTGTCCACGACAACAATTGCGAAGATTGGGAACAAGCTCTGCAGTTTCTTCCCTGCCGGGCGCGGGACATCAGCTTCGTGGGTCATCAGAGGCTCGCTTTTGGTGTGAAACACGCACGTGTCTAAACAGGCAGCCACGTGGAAAATTAACCGCTGCAGGGCGCTCATTCTTTGGTTGCCACCTCGGGGAGCGGTTCCTGCCAAGGCGACACAGGACCTGACAAGAGACCACGCTCTTGTGCGGTGACGAAATCACCTTGAAACAGGCTGCAATAAATTCAACGGAAAGATTGGTGTATCCTTCCACAATGCTTCCGCGGTCGTCTGCTCGTAGCCAAGTCTGTACACGGCCAGCATATAATTCCTGTCGAGCGGGTTAAGCATTGAATAGGGAATCTGCACGTCGATCGATGCAACATTGAAATTCGCTCCTGTGCGGCTGGCGTGGTTATATAGCGCGGTTAATTCGCTCTGCGCCTGAGACTTCAGGAAGGTCGCGTATGCACGGCCCAGGGAGGAGACAGTCCTGTTAGGGGTAACGTCGAACTCAGGGATGAGCGCGTTGTTGACGATTACGTACAAATTGACTTTTTGCTGAGCAGACGCCTTGGAAAAAAGGGCGTTTTCGACGAGAAGAGGTGGCGTCAAGATTTGGGACGTCGATCCTCCGTCGGAGTGCAGTTCCTGAAACTGCCGTCCGTTTGACGTCGCCTGGATCATGACTGGAGGAAAGACGCCCGGGACACTTGCCGAAGCGACGATAACATCGCGAAACAGCTTCAGGGCATTCGGGTTCCCGCTCGCAGCAATGGCGCCCATGTTCCAGATCACACCGCGTTGGGTATCGAGGTTTGTCGTGAGAACAAGCAGCCGTCGACCGTTGCGGTGTTCGGCGGCGATCTGGTTGAGAATAGTAGGAGTGATGGAGCGTTCTACGTGTTTTTTNAGCGGCTCGGGCTTCAGCAAGCTCGAGCCGAATACCCCGAATGGCCCGTTGATCGCGACAAGCTCCCGGGCAACGCCGCTGGTAAATAGGTGCACCAGTGTCTGGTCGTAAGCCGAACCTAAAAAGGCGTATGGCGCGATCAGGGCACCTGTGCTGACGCCGGTTACGACATCAAAGGGCGGGCGCGTGTTCGTGGCAGTCCACCCCGCGAGCACACCGACACCGAAAGCGCCGCCGCCACCGCCACCCGAGATCATCAGTATATTTTTCTCATCGGACTGGGTGTTGACCATCCAGTCGCCATGCCTAGCAAGCGCTTCGTTGCGAGAGGAGTAGCGGTAGGCGCGGATTTCTCCATATCCCGCGATCGAAGCATTGTCGGCCTCACGCGCGTCAAAAGCCCGCTCTGGCGTGTGTGTGCAACTGAAAAGAACCAACGTGGCGAACAAAAGGATTATCAATGACCGCATTGTCGGCCTGATCACGAAGCGAATAGCCAACGCCCTCAAATAGACCCGAAAGAGAACACCGCGCGCGGCGGACGTCATCCTTATATATCCTGCCGATTGCATGATGCTTATGTTTNCCAAGATGTTCAGGCCTGTCATTGAGTATTCTCTAGAGCCGGGTGAGATGAGGACTGCTGCCATTGACCGGCAACCGTTTGCTTATTCGTTCGCATGTCCCTCTGCCTCTGGGTCGGTAAGCGGCAGCTTTGTCCACGCGATTGTCGCGGCAATCGCAACGAACGCAATGATCGCGCCGGTCCAGACACCATAGAGTGCCTGACCAATGAGAAAGCCGGCTAACAAGGGAGAGACAGCCTCCGTGGCAGCGAGCAGCGATTGGGCAGTTCCCAGCACGATCCCTTGCCGTTCGCGCGGGGCATGGACGGAGAGCGCCGAGATAAAAGTGGGCCGCGCCAAGGCGTCACCGACGCTCACGCAAAGGATGGCAAAGACAACAACCGGAAGCGTCGTCGCAAAGCCGACAGTGATGTAGCCGACAGCCACAATACCGCAAATGAGAACGATCAGCAGGCGTTCCGTGAAGTGTCGCCCGAGCCATCGCAGCAGGAACAACTGGACAATGATGTTGATCCCACCATCCGCGGCCATTACATAGCCAAGCTCGCGCGGTCCAAACGAACTGCCGTCACTGGTAAAGGTCGCTTGAAGATAGTTGGCGATCTGGGAGCCATACATGCCATAGGCAAAAAAGTAGCAGAGCAGCACGATCACAAGAACTCGGATCAAGGGAGATCTGACGATCGACCTGAACGAGGATGTATCGGAAGCATCCCGGCTTTTGACTTTCTCATCGAAGACGTCGGATGGTGCGTGGCTGCCCTTGATCCAGGCAGCCGTCACGACGAAGCTGGTTGCGGAGAAGCCCATGGCGGCATAAATCGGAACGGTCAGCGAGATGCCGGACAGATAACCCGACAGGCCCGCTCCGGCGATACCCCCAAGCCCGACGGCGGCGTTTAGGACACCGATGGCCTGCCGGCGGTTGGCAGGGGAACTGTGGTCTGCCGCGTACGCGGCGGCAGCGGTGAATGTCCCTCCCGTAAAGCCGAACAGGATGCGCGCCAACACAACGGGCACCACTACCTCTGCAATAGCGAGCAAGAGGAAGCTGGTAAAAGCAGCGGCCTGAGTCGCCAGCAGGATTTTCTTACGTCCCATCCGGTCTGAAAGCTGACCGACGAGTGGCCCTGCCACAAATTGGGTCAGCGCTTCTGTGGCGATCACAATACCGAAANCAAGTGGCGTTCCACCCATTTCCCTGAGGTAAAATGGCAAGATTGGCAAAACAGCGGTCGCGCCAGCCGCAAAGAGGCTGACGCTGAGAAAGACCGGCAGCATCACGCGCCAGTCAAGTGTTGGCGCNGCCCGATCGTTTACCACTTTAGGTAAGTCGGCGTTCATACTGCGCCTCTCTGCTGTAGACCGCAAAGGGGTGCGGATGCCCGAATTCGCTGCGCAGGGATTTTACTATCACCTGCTCAATGTGTAATATGCACATAACCTAGAAGCAGGAAGTTCGTCAATATGAAAGTGTATAATACACATTTATTTATGCCCCCGCTGCGTTCTTTCATTCCCGTAATCTTGCCGACGAGCAGGAGAGAGCCCCTATAGAAGCTGGGACATTCGCTTAAGACTAATATCGGCAGGGTGATGTTTTGCTGCCGAAACGGGCGGGCGCATTGTCTAATAGCACCGAGCCCTGCAACCCTGGTAGATGGACCGACCATCCTGAGGATAGCTGCGAAATCGGCCGCTCACGACATGAGGATTACACTGGCTTTAAGTACAACTGAATTTGGTCGCAGTTGCCCTCCAAATGACCAAAAGCTATGTGGTGAACAGCATCTCAAATTCGCGGTTCCCTGTACCAGCCACTTCACGAAATGGTAGAAGCGCGGGCCGACTCTCCTTCCAGAAGAGCGCATGAAGCAAATTTCCGATAAAGAACTTCAGACCATTTTTCTAGGATAATTGGCATCGGTCGCGTTCGTTGGTTGAACGTCAGGACGAAGCAAAGCGGGCATTTCTTTCGCGAATTGCCTTTTCCGTTCTGGGTGCGAACATCTCCAATCCAAAGCCGATGGCATTTGCTTGTACCTTCTCCACGAAGGGCCGCAGGCTTCGATCATATTCTTGGAACGCCATTTCGGCATTGCCCTCGTACTTTATAAGAGCATCGGCCAAGGCAGTCGCTCCGACCATCGCGAGCGCCCCCCCNATTCCCGCTGCAGGCGTCGCACAGTAGGCGGCGTCTCCCACCAAAGCGACACGACCCTTTGACCACGAGGGCATTTTGATTTGGCAGAATTTGTCAAANTAGAAGTTTTCGCACTGCAGCGCTTCCTCAAGGACTTCGCGGGTACGCCATTTCTCATTGAAGAATTGCTCGTGAATAATGCGTCGATGCTGATCCTGATCACGGTAGTCGTACCGGATCTCATCCGCGGAAAAGAACAAAAACGAGATGTCCGTCTTGTGGTTGTAGGCATTCAGCATCACCGCCTTGCCGGGAGCGTTGTAAATCTGAGTCGTGTCCGTCTCGATCAGCAGCTTGTTCACGATCGAGATCCCAAAGTAGTTTTGAAGAGAAACGGCGTAGTCGGACTCCGGACCAAAAACCATTTTCCGGATCGAGGAATGGTTACCGTCGCAACCAATAACGAGACTAAAGGTGCGCTGTTCTCCACTTTTAAAGCTAACGCGCACCTGGCTCTCATTCTGTTCGAGAGACGATATGCTGTCGCCGAAGATAACCTCGATTTCATCGCCTAACGCCTCGAACATGGTCTCGAGGAGCGTGTCTCTCTCGATTTCATATTCCTCCCCAGAGGTCGGCCCCTCGCCCGTTTCGGGTGAAATTGTCGCGACGGCGACGTCGCAGGCGTTTTTAAAATACAAGCGCCTTGGTTTCAAACTCCGTGCGCGGATCCGTTCGTAGAGACCCATGCGCTTGATGACGTCGATGCTACCATCTCGAATATCAACGGGAGAGCCGCCGTATTTCAGACCATTGCCGACCTCGACGATGGTCACATCGTAGCCGAGCTCGTTCAACCAGTATGCGGTTGAGAGGCCAGCAAAGCTTGCTCCGGAAATGAGCACGCTTGATCCGCGTCCAACGATCTGCAACGTTTTCTCCACTTGGCATCTCCTGCCAGTCCCTAACATTTGCTATGGTGTTACCAAGCAGCGCGAATTAACACTCACTATCAATATATACTGAGTGTCATTTAATTTGTTGGGAAAAGCATGTCAATGGAAATCGACCGAAGAACTCGAAAGCGGCTCGCGACAAGGCAGGTAATATCGGACGTCGCGACACGGCTTTTTTNNAAAAAAGGATTCGATAACGTCACAGTCGACGAAATCGCAGAAGCAGCTGATGTCGGGAGAAAGACAGTCTTCAATCACTTCGCTCGAAAGGAAGACATGTTCTTTGACCTCGACGGTCAAGGACGCCGGGATTTGGAAGATGCACTTAAATCACGACAAGGCGGTGCGAGCTTAGTCGAAACACTCCGACTGTTCGCGCATCGATCTGCGCTCGAAGGTCGACCGTACATTCGCTTTTTCCCGGGGAGCCAACAGTTCGTATCAGCCGTTGTCGCTAGCGAAGCGCTCACGGCTCGCGCTCGGGCAATCCGCGATGAGCTGACCGACGTACTATCCAACGCGCTCTCAGAAGCTGCAGGGCAACCAGCAGGCGATCCTGCCGCAAATCTCTCGGCAGCCCTGTTTGTAACAACGTGGGTCGTTGCAGCAATCGAAGGCCACCGAGTGTTCGGTGAGCGGGAGGATGCTGAAGAGGCCGTGGCTTCCTTTCTCGCAATGATTGACCTAGGAACAAGAGGGCTCAAAGTCGCGATGGATAGCACCCCTTATGAATAAGTGTTGGAGCCTAGTAGGATTTCGACGCGGGGTATCGCACGTGACAAANTATATCGTGGTCAACCATCAGGGACGCCAAATTCATAGCCTCTGATTTCCTCGTCAACCGTCGCATCGTGTACCTTTTTCGGTGCTCGGAGTGGACGGAAAACCAGCTGCTATGTCGGCGAGAGTCACTCCTGCAAACCTTTCCAACAGTCGCTGTTCCGCGTCAGCAAACACATCCCTAAGCGTGGCATTCACGGCTTTTTCAATTGCGCATCCCGGCATGTCGTAGGCTGGCCCAACAGCGAAAATGGAAGGCTCGCCGACCGCTCGGTGGATGTCTAGGAGTGTCAGTTCGCCAAGAGGCCGAGCCAGCGTCCATCCGCCACCATGTCCCTTTACGGAACAAACATAGCCCTGGTCTCGCAAGCCCGCCATCGTCCGGCGGATTACAACCGGGTTGGCATCCAGCATGGACGCGATCATATCTGATGTCATCGGGCCGTCGTGACGACCCATATGGATCAGCACATGCAACATGCGAGATAACCGACTGTCCTGTCTCATGCAGCAAATCCCTCTTGCAAAGACCGAAATCTATCCAATCGCAACGCTCTTGTCACATCAAATGTATCATGAGAGTTGACATCGCTGTCTCACGACACTTATGATGTGTCGAGAAAANGGGAGGTTATGCATGGACAGTGAAATTCATGACGTCATCATCATCGGCGGAAGCTACGCGGGTCTTTCTGCCGCATTGCAGCTTGGTCGTGCCCGACGCAAGGTCTTGATCATTGATGAAGGACTGAGGCGTAATCGGTTCGCCAGCCATTCGCATGGGTTCTTAACTCAGGATGGTGTCGATCCAGCAATCATAACGGCCAAGGCCCGGGCGCAGGTCTTGAAGTATCCAACAGTCCGATGGGTTGCAGCAAGGGCCGACTCCGGTCGAAGACTAGGCGATACCGGTTCGACACATGCTGCTTTCGAGGTTGCGGTTGGCGACACTCGTTACCTCTCTCTGCGACTGCTGCTCGCTTCGGGCGTCAAGGACATCCTGCCGAACATCGAAGGGCTTGCGGAGCGTTGGGGTAGAAGCGTCTTCCACTGCCCATACTGCCATGGCTATGAGCTGAACCAGGGCCAGATAGGCGTGATCGCAGGGTCCGAACTCTCCATGCATCATGCGTTGATGCTGCCCGACTGGGGACCGACAACTCTTTTTCTCAACGGGGCTTTTGAGCCGGATGCAGAGCAACTCGCTGCCCTCAAGGCTCGCAGGGTGACTGTGGAGCGTACCGCAGTGGCAGCGATCACGGGTCATGCCGACGTCCGTCTTCACGATGGGCGTACGCTTAGCTTTGCGGGCATCTTTGCTCTAGCGCCCTTTGAACTGGCTAGCCCCATGGCAGAACAACTTGGATTAGAGATGGACCGAGGCCCACTCGGAGCAGTCATCAAAACCGATCCGATGAAGGAAACGAGCATGCAAGGCGTATTCGCCTGTGGGGATGCGGCACGCATGATGGCTTCGGTAGCGCTGGCTGTAGGGGATGGAAACCTTGCCGGGGCAGGGGTGCACAGATCGTTGATGTTCGGATCGACCTGATGCTGACCATCCATTGTTACGGAGGTTTCTTGTTTGAACTCATCAGGGAGAAGATGAATGCGCCAGAGACATGATCCCTTTGCGAGCCCNGGGATGATCGAGACCTATATCACCGAAACGCCGCGAAAGGTCCCAGGGCTGGCTGATCTGCACCGGATGACCATGCTCCTGCTCAGCGAGTACGCCCAGAATAAAGCTCATATCCTAGTGGTCGGTGCGGGTGGAGGAATGGAACTGGTGGCTTTGGCCAAAGCCCAACCCGAATGGAGCTTCGTTGGCGTCGATCCATCCGCCCCTATGCTGGAACTGGCCCGACGGACCATTAAATCAATCGCAAAAAGAGTTGAACTTATCGAGGGTACTATCAAGGCTGTACCAGCGCACGAATTCGATGGCGCAACATGCCTCCTCGTCCTTCACTTTCTGGACAGACGGGAACGACTCAATACGCTGATCCAAATCCATCAGCGGCTGAAGCCGGGAGCAAAATTGGTCATGGCGCATCATAGTGTTGGAGCCGGCGATGCAGCAATTTGGTTGACGCGCTTGGCTGCGTTTGCTGACCGAGCAAAATTCTCATGGGAAGCGGCCTCTGCTACCGGCACCGCCATAGCGGCAGCCTTGCCGTTGCTTGCTGCATCAGAAGAAGAAACGTTGATGCGTGAGGCCGGTTTTGCGGATGTCGAGCTTTTCTATTCCGCATTTTCGGTCAAAGGGTGGGTTGCAACGGCATAGTTTCTCCCCGATTGAGCCCCCTTCACCGGGCGACTTTGCCATTCAGGCTTGCATTCACACGTACTGGCTGAATGGAGGAGAAGCGCTGTCTTCGCGGCGTCATATTTGCTAGCTTTCCTCCTCAACCAGACCCCTCATTGGCTCGCTGCTGTTCATAGTTGCCGCCGACAACCGCGCGCTGCGGCTGTTTCCGGGTATCATGCTTTTAGGCTGGGGGATCAGAAACGCACAGCATTGCTACCACTGATTGCACAGAAGGAGTTTCCTCCTGCAGAGACAGTACTCGTTGTGCCACAGATCGTCGCTATCGGTCAGGCCGGGTATGCTTTCGCACCGGCGGCGTTCGGGTTGCTGCGTGGGTATGATGGTGCCGACGCAATGGGATCGGCACCGGTTCTTGTCTATGCAGCCGCAATCCAACTTGCCGAGAGGGAGTATGCTTGTGGGGCTGCACCAATAAGCTCGATTGCTCCACGGCGAGCGACTGTCGATCGACGCGAGCTCAAGGCCAGTGTTCAAACCACTGCGCGACAAGGGCACCATGCCTGCGTGTGTTGGCTATGGTGAGCGTTACCTCAAGAGCAACACCCGCGCTTACTCTTTGCATCTTCCATAGGCGGCAGCTTTCAATACCTTCAAAGCATCGTCTGCCAATCGCTCATCATAATCGTAAAAGCGACAGACGCGCCAGACCGGGAGAGCAGGCGCAAATGGAGGAGAAGAGTGTGAGAATACGTATTTACAGTGCGGCATTGGCCGCATTGACAATGGCGATCACGCCCGGTTGGGTGAGCGCCCAAGAGAGTTCCATGCTCGCCAAGGTCAAGGCACGGGGCGAACTCAGTTGTGGTGTCGGCACTGGACTTGCAGGCTTCGCACTGCCTGATTCGGATGGCAACTGGCAGGGTCTAGACACCGACTATTGCCGTGCGCTGGCAGCCGCGGTCATCGGCGATGCCAAAAAGGTCAAATTCGTTCCGTTGACGGCCAAGGATCGCTTCGCAGCAATTCAGGCCGGGCAAGTCGATGTACTCGCGAGGACCACGACTTGGACACTCTCTCGTGACACAGCCAACGGTCTCGATTTTCGCGCGGTCGATTTTTACGACGGACAGGGATTTCTCGTCAGAGCCGATAGCGGCTTGACATCTGCAGCCGAACTCGACGGTGCAAGCATATGCCTAACGCAGGGATCGACGGCCGAGCTAAACACGTCGGACTATTTCCGCACGAAAGGCATGAAATACAAGCCCGTAACTTTTGCTACGAGTAGCGAAACGGTAAAAGCCTATGAAAGTGGGCGCTGCGACAGCTATTCGAACGATTCCTCCGCGCTTTACGGTGAACGTCGCAGAATGGCCGAGCCGGACAAACACGTCGTCCTCCCGGAGATCGTTTCGCGGGAGCCGCTTGCCATCGGTGTTCTGCAGGGCGACAGCCAGTGGTCGGATCTCACAGCCTGGCTTCATTTCGCCCTACTTATCGCGGAGGACAACGGCGTCACCCGCGACAATGTCGATACTTATCTGACGAGCGAAAACCCAGAGATCCGCCGCCTTCTTGGCGTAGAAGGAAATGTCGGTGAACTTCTGGGCGTTAACACGGACTGGGCACTGCGCGCTATTCGCGCGGTGGGCAATTACGGCGAAATGTACGACCGAAATCTCGGTTCGGGTTCACCTTTGAAANTACCGCGGGGCCTGAATGCTCTCTGGAGCAAGGGAGGCCTGCAATACGCTCCCCCGCTTCGATGACCGAAAGGGTCGGAAAAACGATCTATGAGGGCCACAAACGTTAGCCAACAACATCAAAACGATGGGAAATCACATGTTCTCCCGGACACCCACGAAGTCCTCGCGGGGCCCATCGGCCACCGCGAAGGAAATATTGTGGCAGGCGATACTGCTTGTTGCGATTGCCGGCCTGGTGGGGGGCGCGTTATGGAATGCTAGCGGTAGCCTTGCCCAGCAGGGGGTCGCATCCGGATTCGGGTTTCTCGGCCATACCGCCGGCTTTGACATCAGTCAGAGCCTGATCCCGTTTAGCGCAGTTTCGACCTATGGACGCGCCTTCCTGGTCGGTCTGCTGAACACGGTCGAAGTCACCGTAATCGCCATTCCTCTTGCAACTATTTTGGGTTTCACCGTCGGCATCTCCCGGCGATCGTCCAATTGGTTGCTCAACCGTGTGNCGGCCGCCTATGTGGAGGTCTTCAGAAACACGCCTTTACTCCTCCAGCTTCTGTTCTGGTACAATGCCGTATTGGCGGCTCTCCCAGCGAAAGCCTTGGAAAGTCTGCACCTCGGCAACGTTATCTATCTGAACCGTCGCGGACTTGCTCTTCCACAGCCGGTCGTTCAGGATTTCGGCGGCGCCTGGCTCGTCGTCGCTGCAGCAATTGCGGCGCTATTTTTTTNGACCGCACGTCTTGCTCCAATATGGCGGGCACGAACAGGGCACGGTTTTCCGCATCGTTCCATGAACCTGTTGATCCTCTTCAGCCTGCCTTTGGCTTTCTGCCTTGCTATCTACCTGATAACTGGCCGTTCACCGATCCTATTCAATATTCCCGTGATGGGACGGTTCAGCGTGGATGGAGGATGGCAGTTGTTGCCTGAGTTCGTGGCACTTCTCATAGGCCTGATCTTCTATACGGCCTCATCGATTGCCGAAGTGGTCCGGTCTGGCCTGGCGGCTGTACCCAAGGGACAGTATGAGGCGGCCCGTTCGCTTCATCTTCCATCGGGAAAGATAATGCGTAAAGTGATCTTGCCGCAGGCGATACGTGTCATCATTCCACCTCTTACCAACCAGTATCTCAATCTCCTCAAGAACTCTTCACTGGCGGTGGCAATCGGCTATCCCGATCTCGTGCAGATTTTCACCGGGACAGTGTTGAACCAAACTGGTCAGGCAGTTGAGATCGTCTTCATGACCATGGCGGTCTATCTCACCATCTCGCTTCTTACGGCACTCGGGATGAACGTCTATAACCGCCGCATCGCTACGGTGGAAANCTGATGTCATCCGGTACCTATCGACACGAGCCGTTGCTACCCTCGACTTACTGTCAGAGCGACCCTTACCCGCCTGCCCCGCCGCCGCTTGGCGATCGAGGCTGGTTCAGTTGGCTTCGCCGCAACCTGTTTCCCACCTGGCGGCAATCCCTCCTGTCGATTTTGATCTTCTCCCTTCTCGCTGGCACAGCGTGGCAACTGGCTAAGTTCCTGTTGGTGGACGCGGTATGGTGGGGTGACACTGGGGAGGCATGCCGACCCTCGGATGGGCGCCCTGTGGGTGCGTGCTGGGCGTTCATTGCCGATCGCTACAAATACTTCATCTACGGCTCCTACCCTCTCGATCAGCGATGGCGCGTGAACACGTTCTTTATCGCCGGCGNCCTTGGTCTCGCTTATCTGCTGTGGCGGCGTGCTCCGTTCCGGCGATTGGGCCTAACTCTCGTTATTGTTGCCCTTCCGTTAATCGGCTTTATCTTCCTAAGCGGCTGGGACGCGGTGGGGCTGCCGGATGTTCCCACGAATCTGTGGGGCGGACTGATGGTTACTATCGTGGTCGCCGCCGTCGGTATCGCCACCGCCTTGCCGGTCGGGATATTGCTTGCTCTAGGGCGTCGCTCACATTTGGTGATCGTGCGGTGGTTGAGCATCGGATTGATTGAGTTGCCGCGCGGCGTCCCTTTGGTGACGGTGCTTTTCATGGCAAATACGATGCTTCCGCTTTNCCTCCCGCCCGGCCTCAATCCCGACAAGTTGGTGCGGGCTCTGGTTGGTATCACTTTCTTTGCGGCGGCATATCTTGCGGAAATCATTCGTGGTGGGCTGCAAGCCATCCCGCGAGGGCAGTATGAAGCGGCATCGGCATTAGGCTTCGGCTACTGGAGGACCATGGTTCTCATCACTCTACCGCAAGCCCTCAAGGTCGCCGTTCCGAATATCGTCAGCATTAATATCGGCCTCTTCAAGGACACATCGCTCCTTCTGATCGTCGGGATATTCGACTTCCTGTCAACCGTCGAAACGGCGCGCATCGATCCCCGATGGGCAGCGCCCACGATCAGTACGACCGGTTATGCATTTGCCGCGATTGTATATTTCAGTTTCTGTTTCGGCATGTCGCGTTACGGCGCTCTGATCGAACGTCGATTGTCTCGTGATCATGGAAGGTGATATAATGGTCGCGACCGAAACACCTATCCCAGTCACATCTTTCGCCGTGCAGGTTCGTGAACTCTCCAAATGGTTTGGAAACTTTCAGGTTCTGAACCGTATTGACCTCGATATTTCCGTTGGTGAGAAGGTCGTTATTTGTGGCCCGTCCGGATCAGGCAAGTCCACGCTCATTCGTTGCATAAATCAGCTCGAACCTTTCGAGAGCGGTCGCCTTCATGTCCATGGCGTGGAGATGTCTGATGCGCGAAAGAATGTGCAANTGGTAAAGCAACAGATCGGCATGGTATTTCAGCACTTTAACCTGTTTCCTCATCTGAGCGTCATGGAAAACTGCGTTCTGGGACCGATGACGGTCAGGGGATTGTCGCGGCGGCAAGCAGAGGATATTGCCGATCATTATCTCGCGCGGGTCCGAATTTCCGAACAGGCATTTAAATATCCCGGCCAGCTTTCGGGCGGCCAGCAGCAGCGCGTGGCCATCGCCAGAGCCCTCTGCATGGAGCCAAAAATTCTGCTCTTTGATGAACCGACCTCCGCGCTCGATCCGGAGATGGTGAAAGAGATCCTGGATACCATGACGGATTTGGCAAGAGACGGCATAACGATGATCTGCGTTACCCACGAGATGGGCTTTGCGCGGCAAGTCGCCGACAGAGTGATCTTCATGGACAAGGGGCAGATCGTGGAGGTTAACAGGCCGGATGTATTTTTCAAACTCCAGTCCAATGAACGCACCCGGCAGTTTCTGGCGAACCTCGTTCGTTGACCGATCACCACGATTATAGTCCCCAGATGCGTGCCATCGCGTTGGGGTGTTGCTTTCAAGGCAATGCTTGCATTCAAAAGCTGCTGCTTCCGCAAAAACCCATCGCCCGATAGAGGCCATATCGTGTTTGGCGCAAACTTGGGGGTGGATCGTGCGAATACTTGTAGCGGGGTTTGAACATGAGACGAACACGTTCGCGCCTTCCAAGGCCCACTACCGGAACTTCCTCAAAGGAGAAGGGTATCCGGCGCTGAGGCGCGGAGCCGAACTTTATGAGTTGCAAGAGATCAACCTCGGTGCGGGTGGCTTCATCAAGGCGGCGTTGTCCGCTGGACACGAGCTCATCCCCGTCGTCTGGGGTGGCGCGAGCGCGTCCGCCCATGTGACGACTGCTGCTTTCGAGCAGATTTTCGGCGAGATTGCCGAAGCGGCAAGGAAGCATTCCTATGACAGTGTTTTCATCAATCTCCATGGCGCCATGGTCACAGAGGCACATGACGACGGGGAAGGTGAAATACTGGCAAGGCTGCGCTCGATCATAGGTTCGGATGTTCCTCTAGTCGCGTCCTTGGACCTACACGCCAATGTCACTGCAAAAATGATCGATCTTGCAGACGGCCTGATCGCCTACCAGACTTATCCGCATCTCGACATGGCGGATACCGGAGCCAAGGTCCTCGAACTGCTCCATGAATACCGAGTGTCGCCGACGCCCTGGTTCAAGACATTTAGCAGGCTCCCCTTTCTCATTCCGATCAACGGGATGTGCACGTTGGTCGATCCGGCCCGTCGCGTTTACGAAAGGCTGCGGGAACTTCAGAAAGGCGACGTTATTTCTCTGTCTTTCGCCCCGGGCTTTCCCGCCGCCGATTTTCCCGAATGCGGACCCACCGTTNGGGGCTATGGGCGCGATCGGCACGCCGTTGAAGACGCCGTCTCAACGCTTGTCGATATGATCGTTGCCGAAGAGAAGAACTGGCGGGTAGATTTTCTCTCCCCACGCGACGCCGTGGAGCAGGCCATGAGAATTACTGCGGACGCTCGGAAGCCGGTGGTCATCTCCGATACCCAAGACAATCCCGGTGCGGGTGGTGACGGGAACACGACCGGAATGCTGAAGGCATTGTTGGACTGTGGAGCGGCCAATGCTGCAATCGGTGTGTTCTACGACCCCGCAGCATTCGAGGCTGCACGCGAAGCCGGCGTCGGCACTGACATAACCATAGCGCTGGGCGGCACATCGGATGTGGAGGGCGATTCGCCTCTCTGTGGCACGTTCCATGTCGATTTCATCGGCGATGGGACCTGCACGTTCGAGGGGCCGATGTTCCATGGCAACAAGGTCGACCTGGGAGGTGTAGCCTGCCTTCGCATCGCAGGTGTCAGCATCGTCGTTAGCCCGACCAAGGCCCAGATGTTTGATAGGGTGCTTTATCGGATCGCTGGCATCGAACCCGAAACGAAATCCATACTCGTCAACAAGAGCTCCGTGCATTTTCGAGCTGATTTCACAGAAATAGCGGCAGCCATTATCGTAGCCAAGGCGCCAGGGCCTATGAAGGCCGATCCCGATGATCTGCCATGGACGAGGTTGGCAGAAGGAATGCGCACTTCGCCCATGGGACCGGCGTTTTCCAGTTTGATTTCAGAGGATTGATCAGATGCAGAATGTCGAAGCTGCTCCGCTGAAGCGCAATCCGGACAGTATATATTTTCTGATGGACGAACCGGCGCTGCGCCGTCGTGGTAATCTCAAGTGGTCCACCTATGGGGAAGATGTCCTTCCGGCATTTGTGGCCGAGATGGACTATGCGGCGGCGCCAGCGATCGCCGATGCTCTGTCACGAATAGCGACTGCTCAACAATACGGGTACCNGGCAAGAAACGGATCTCGCACGCCGGCCTCTGTGGCATTGCTCTATGCTGAACGCATGAGCAGGATTTTCGATTGGCGTCCGGACCCGGAAAATGTTGTCGTCGTTNCCGATCTCGTGCAAGCAATTTTCACAACCATACTGGCGTTTTCGCAAACAGGCGATGGCGTTGCGGTCCAGGAACCTTGCTATCCGCCATTTCGAGACGCGATAGTCTCGACCGGGCGCGTTTTTACCCCCGTCGGAACCGTGGACGACGGAAATCGTTTATCCATCGATTTCGACAACCTCACCAATACCATCGGACCCCAGACACGCCTGCTTGTGCTGTGCAATCCACACAATCCGACGGGAGGCGTGCTCGATCGCCAGGACCTGGAAAAACTGGCGGAGTTCGCTCTGGCTCGCGATCTGCTCATCATTTCGGACGAGGTGCACTGCGAGATTACCTTCGATCAGTTCCGGCATGTTCCCATTGCCTCCCTTGGCAAGGAAATAGCAAGGCGAACGATCACTCTGGGTTCGGCGGCGAAATCATTCAATACGGCGGGCCTGAAATGCGCGTTTGTTCACTTTGGCACTGCGGAGTTACGCGATCGCTATCTCAAGTCCTTCCCGCGCAGAGTGATTGTCCCGGGACATGTCATGGGTATCGATGCGACGATTGCAGCTTGGGAGCGCAGCCATCAATGGCAGCATGATGTACTGTCATATCTGGCCGACATGCGCGGCCTGCTCATGCAAAGGTTGCAAAAGGACCTGCCGGAACTCCGGGTCTATGCACCCGAAGGCACGTACATGGCGTGGCTCGACTGCAGCGCACTTGGATTACCCTTGCCGGCCTACGATTTCTTTCTGGGCGAAGCGCACGTAGCCCTAAGCGCCGGGCAGACGTTTGTGACAGGCGGTGAGGCCTTTGCAAGGCTGAATTTNGCGACATCGGAAACGATACTCAGCGAGATTCTGGAGCGCATGACCCATGCAGTACGCACTCGCGGCTAAGTTCGTGTGCCAAGGCCGCATGGCTGGGCACCTCTGCCGGATTGGCAAACGCCGGGCGACGGTCGCGCCATTTAATTCGCCTTGAGAAGGAGACATGGGTATGAATGAAATCACAATCGATCTTGCAGGTGTTCTTGCGGCCGTGGACAAGAGAGCGGCTCGTTATTCCCGGCTGGCCGACGAGATCTGGGAATTTGCCGAATTGGGGTTCTCCGAAAGTCGCTCCAGCAAAGCCCAGATGGACGTGCTGGCAGCTGAAGGCTTCAAGATCACGGCGGGCATCGGCGGATTGCCCACTGCCTTTGTCGCGGAACGTGGCAAGGGCAAGCCGGTGATTGGTCTCCTGGGCGAGTTCGATGCTCTGGCGGGGATGAGCCAAGTCGCGGGCTCGGCGAAAGAGGAGTTTCTTCATCCAGGCATGGCCGGCCACGGTTGCGGGCACAACCTGCTTGGCACCGGATCGGCGCTTGCCGCGGCAGCCGCAGCAGAAATACTTGAAGCCATGGGCATTCCAGGCACCATTCGCTACTACGCCTGCCCGGCGGAAGAGGGTGGCGGCGGAAAGGCTTTCATGGCCCGCGCCGGGGTCTTTGACGATCTCGATGCCGCCTTTTCGTGGCATCCGGCCCCAACGTCCTCCGCCCACATGAGCCGGACCAACGCCTTTTTGCAAATACGGGTCATTTTTCGCGGACATGCCTCGCATGCGGCCCTAACGCCGCATCTCGGACGAAGTGCTCTCGATGCCGCCGAACTGATGAATGTCGGCTGCAACTACCTGCGCGAACACATCGAAGATGGCGAGCGTATCCATTACGCCTATCGTGATGCTGGAGGAATTGCCGCAAACGTCGTCCAGTCTAGAACAGAGCTCGCCTACATCGTAAGGTCGCGTACCATCGAAGGTTTGAATGCCCTCGTGGCGCGCGTCGAGCAGGTTGCGCGCGGGGCGGCGATGATGAGCGGATCCCAAGTTGAATTCTCGATCGAATCGGGAATGTCGCCGTATCAACCTAATCTGGCTCTGACCACGATGATGCACGAGCAGTTCATCGCGCTTGGCGCACCTGACTTCGATGAGAAGGATTTGGCAGCGGCAGTCGCGTTCAATGATCCGGATTATCAAGGCAACCGCGCGCTGGACGGCGATATAGCTCCGCTTGCGGATCACGTCGGCAATTCGCTCGGGTCGACAGACGTGGGCGATGTTTCAGTTGTGATCCCGCTGGCGCAGATTTGGGTCGCCAGTTTCGCGCGCAGCACGGCCTTTCATTCGTGGCAACTCGTCTCACAGGGGAAATTGCCGGCTGCACATAAGGGGATGTTCCAGGCTGCGAAGGTTATGACTGCTTCCGTGTTACGCGCAATCAAAGATACTGATTTGCTTGAACAGGCGAAACAGGAACATCGTAACCGCAATGCCGGGGGGGNATACGTCTGCCCGATCCCTGACGAGGTCCTGCCACCACTGCCGCAAGGTTAGTGGCAGTTTTTCCGATAGGATTGGTGTTGCCCAACAGGCAACACCATTGTGTTCCGTTTACGGTTTTACGTCTCAGGCCTTTGTGCTTACGTTAGCTCCAAAGAATAGGCATCGCCCCTATCGAGAGCGATAAGCCAACAACGGGTGGAGCGACGATGACAGGGACGAGACGTGAATTCCTGCAGCACACGGCGGCGTTTGCACTACTTGCATCAAGCGCAAATCGAGCCTCGGCGCAGTCCAGGCCCAATGTGTTGCGGTTTGTCCCTGCCGGAAATCTTTCGTCGATAGATCCGATCGTCACAAGCGGATATCCAATCCGCAATCATGGCTATTTGGTTTATGACACCTTGTTTGCGGAAGACGAAAACTTTGAAATTCAGCCGCAGATGGTGGATAAGGCGGAGGAAGGCGACGACAGCCTCGCCTACACGTTCTCGCTGCGGCCCGGATTGAAATTTCATGACGGCGCACCGGTGCGCGCGCAGGATTGCATCGCGAGCATTAAACGTTGGGGGGNTAAGGATGGCCTCGGACAATCCCTGCTCGAGGCTACGGACAAGCTCGAAGCCGTTGATGACAATACGATCCGCTTCACGTTGAAATCCCCCTTCCCGCTCATCTACGTTGCACTCGGTAAATCTTCCACGCCGGTGTGTTTTATCATGCCCGAGCGCATCGCCGGCGCTACGGACAGCAAAACGCAGATCACTGACGCCACCGGATCCGGCCCGTATCGCTTTCTACCGAACGAGTGGGTACCGGGCAGCAAAGCCGCCTATGAAAGATTCGACGGTTATATTCCTCGCGAGNAAACGCCGAGCGGCATTGCTGGCGGCAAACAGGTCAATTTCGATCGTGTCGAGTGGCTCATTATCCCCGATCAATCAACAGCGGTCGCGGCACTAAAGCGTGGCGAAATCGACTGGTTCGAAAAACCCGATCTCAACCTTGTCGAGCTTTTGAGAGGCGATCCTAATGTCGTGGTCGGCGATTATGATCCCTACCAGGGGACAATGTTGCGCTTCAACCAACAGCAAAAACCCTTCAACAACGTGAAGGTTCGTCAGGCGGTGATGGCCGCCATCAACCAGGAAGACGTACTCGTCGCCATGGTCGGAGAAGGCAATTACGAAGTTTGCAAGTCGTTCTTCTTCTGCGGCACTCCGATGTCTTCGGGCACCGGATCGGACGTGATGAAGGGCGATCTGGAACTGGGCAAAGCCCTTTTAAAGGACGCTGGTTATGCCGGCGAGAAAGTGGTCCTCATTTCGGCCACCGACATCCCGTGGATCTATTCAGCCAGCCTCGTCGTCGAGCAGCTTCTGCGCAATATTGGCATGACGGTCGAAGTCCAGACCATGGATCTTGGTACCTATTTCACGCGTCGAAATTCGACGGAGCCGGTTGAAAAAGGCGGCTGGAGCGCCCTTGTCTCGGGTGCTGGGTCGGTTGATTTCCTCAGCCCGGCGCAACATCTCGCTCTACGCGGCAACGGTCTTGCCGCATGGCCTGGCTGGCCGGATGATGCCAAGCTGGAATCCCTTCGGACGGATTGGATGAAGGCGACATCCCAAGACCAGCGAAAGAAGATAGCAAGTGATGTCGAAGCGCATGCATTTCAGTCGGTACCCTATGTACCACTTGGCCAGCGTTCCCAGATTACCGCTTATCGCAAGACCGTAAGCGGGATTGTAAAGTCGCCTGCCCCGCTCTTTTGGAACGTCCAGAAGACTGCCTGAGGCGGGACAGTTCTCTGCGATACAGGACAGGCGGCGCCCTGCGCGGCCATCCCGACTTATCTATGAAAATTGAGAGGGTATCCGTGGTCGAAACTGTATTATCCGTTCGGGATCTGGAAGTCGCATTTCTGTCGGGGCACGGCCGATCACAGGTGGTTAACGGCATTTCGTTCGACGTCAATCCGGGTGAAACGCTCGCCATCGTCGGCGAAAGCGGCTCCGGCAAAAGCGTGACGAGCCTCGCCATCACACGCCTGCTCGATACCCGATCAAGCGAGGTTAAGGGCCAGATCCTGCTTAATGAGCGCGATCTCACCGTGCTGCCGGAGCGGGAGATGCGCAAGGTACGCGGCGGCGAGATCGGGATGATCTTCCAGGAACCGATGACGAGTCTCAACCCCGTCCTCCCGGTGGGCAGGCAATTGTCGGAAACGCTCGTCTTGCACCGCAAGATGTCGGTCTCCGAAGCACGAGCAGAGACAGTGCGGCTCTTCGACCGCGTCAGCATACCGGCGGCCGCCACTCGTCTGGATGATTTTCCTCACCAGTTTNCAGGCGGCATGCGCCAGCGCGTCATGATCGCCATGGCGCTTGCCTGCCGGCCTAAATTGCTGATCGCCGATGAACCGACCACGGCGTTGGATGTGACGATCCAGGCGGAAATATTGCAATTGCTGCGCCAGTTACAGGCAGAAGAACAGATGTCCATCCTGTTCATCACCCATGACATGGGAGTGGTTGCAGAGATTGCGCATCGAACACTCGTCATGTTTCGAGGCAATTTGGTTGAGCACGGGGACACCGTGGATATTTTCCACGAACCGAAGAACAATTATACGCGTACACTATTAGCGGCGGTGCCGAGGCTTGGATCGATGACAGGCACATCGGAGCCTGCACATTTCGTACTTCCTTTACAGGATCAGCAGGCCCTTCCCCCGCAAACGCCGGAGACTTCTAGCACACGCAAGCTGACAATCGAGAAGGCTGCGACCGTTCTGGAGGTTAGAGACCTGGTCACCCGCTTCGACATCAACAATGGTTTCCTGGGTAGGCTCGGCGGGCGGGTCCACGCGGTCGAAAACATCTCCTTCAACCTGAAGGCAGGCGAGACCTTATCCGTTGTTGGGGAATCCGGATGCGGCAAATCCACGACCGGCCGGTCGATCATGCGGCTCGAGCACCCACTGAGCGGCGAAATCGTCGTCGATGGCCAGGATCTCATGAAATGCTCGGCGGCCGAACTGCGCAAGGCTCGGACGAAGATGCAGATGATCTTCCAAGATCCTTATGCAAGCCTCAATCCTCGAATCCGGATAGGCGATGCCATTGCTGAGCCGATGCTTCTGCACGGAATGACAAGCAGACGCGAATCCAAGGATCGCGTCGCGCAGTTGCTCCGGGAGGTGGGGCTTTNGCCGGATATGATGAGACGGTTCCCACATGAATTCTCAGGCGGCCAGCGTCAACGCATTTCGATCGCACGCGCTCTGGCTGTCCGACCGAAACTCATCATCGCGGATGAGGCAGTGTCGGCGCTTGACGTATCGGTCAAGGCGCAGGTGGTGAACCTGATGCTCGACCTTCAGAAGGGAATGAATTTGTCCTATCTCTTCATCTCCCACGATATGGCGGTGGTAGAACGGATCAGTCATCGTGTCGCCGTGATGTATCTGGGAGAGATTGTCGAAATCGGACCTCGAGCCTCGATCTTCGGCAATCCCACGCATCCCTATACGAAGCGTCTGTTGTCAGCAGTTCCGGTGCCTGAGCCGCGCGAGCGCGGGAAGCGTCCCGCGCCTCCGATCCGCGAACTGCCCTCGCCGATCAGGCCGCCGAACTACATCGCCCCCAAGCGCGAGTATCGGGAGGTCTCGGTCGGCCACGTCTGCCAGGAGTGGGATCGATCTGAGTGGGCACAGTGATTGATGCCTTCTGAGGCAAGTCGTTTAAATTTCAGGTTTGGGAGAGATCCGTTTGAAAGTCTTCATTTCCACTCTCGCGACAGAAACCAACACGTTTTCGCCTTTTCCATCCGTGCGAGAATCGTTCACCACCCGTGAGTATTTTCGCGGCGACGGAGGACTGCGCGCGCCGGTGCTTGGCAACATTCCGTTGATCGAATGGCGTCGTCTGGCGACCTCGGACGGGGATCAGGTGGTAGAAAGCATATGCGCTTTCGCGGCTCCTGCGGGCAAGACGCAACGAACCGCCTATGAAGGATTGCGGGACGAAATCCTGGAGGATCTGCAGAAAGCGTTGCCGGTGGACAAGGTGTTGCTCTTCCTGCATGGCGCCATGGTGGCTGAAGGCTATGACGATTGCGAGGGTGATATCATCGCAAGGGTTCGAGAGACCGTCGGACCATCGGTGCCGATCGGCGTCGAGATAGACCTCCATTGCCACCTGACGGAGCTGATGCGCACCAAGGCGGATATCATTGTCGCCTTCAAAGAATATCCCCATACTGATATCGCCGAAAGGGCGAGAGAGGTCTACGACCTCGTGGGCCGCACGCTCGCAGGAGAAATCAGGCCCGTAATGGCACTGGAAGACTGCCGGATGATCGGCGTCTGGCGTCCGCCGACCGAACCAATGCGATCCTTCGTCACACGCATGTCCGAGGCGGAGGGCCACGACGGAATACTCTCGGTCTCCTTCGGGCACGGCTTTCCATGGGCTGATGTAGCGGACGTTGGGGCTAAAATGCTCGTTGTGGCCGACAACGATATGAAAGCTGCGGTAAAGACCGCCGAGCGATTTCGTCAAGAATTGTGGGATATCCGGGATTTAGCGGCCCAGCGCTACGATACGGTCGAAGAGGCAATCAGTGCCGCTCTCTCGTCCTCTGCGGCACCAATCGTGTTTGCCGATGTCGCAGACAATGCGGGTGCGGGCGCGGCCGCAGACAACACTAATATTCTGCGCGGCTTGATTGATAGAAAAGTGGAAAACGTCGCTATCGGGTGCTTTTGGGACCCCGTTGCTGTTCAGATGTGCCTGGAAACCGGTGTTGGTGGAGAACTCGACCTTCGCGTCGGTGGCAAGATGGGGCCGCAGTCCGGCGACCCGGTGGACCTGCGCGTCACTGTCATGGGCATCAAGCGGGACCATTCACAGCCCGCGCTGAGCGGCGGGCGCATGAGCCTCGGGACCGGGGTGTGGGTAAACGGCGCGGAAATTGACATCGTTCTCACCTCGACCAGACTTCAGACTCATTCGCCCGAGGCCTTCACGGCCCTCGGATGTGAATTGACTGACAAGAAGATAATCGTGGTCAAGTCGATGCAGCATTTCCTGACTGGCTTTGGACCTCTGGCTGCGGAGGTCCGTTACGTGGATGCCGGCGGATCGGCCTCGACAAAGTTCGCAACCCTCCCTTACTCGAAGAAACGCCAGCCCTACTGGCCAGCCTCTCTCGACCCGTTTCAGGCAAATGCCGGCTATTCCCAAGAGGAGGTCAGATAAAATGGTTGAAGTAAGCGAACCGAACTCAGGAGCGAGCCGATGATATCCTTCCTTGCACGGCGGATTCTCGCCGCTCTTCCGGTCATGTTTCTCGTTGCGCTAATCGCATTTTCTTTGCTTTATTTCGCTCCCGGCGATCCGGCTGCGGTTATCGCGGGGGACATGGCGCAGCCCGCCGACATCGAGGCAATTCGGGAAACGCTCGGTCTCAATCAACCTTTCCACGTGCGGCTCGGTATCTTTCTCTGGAATACTTTCCGAGGAGATCTGGGAATTTCAATTTTCTCCCACAAGCCCGTGACCGCGTTGATTGCGCAGCGCCTTGAGCCGACCTTGTCGTTGGCAGTCCTGACGATCATCATATCGATAGCGGTCGCGGTTCCGCTCGGCACGCTTGCCGCATGGCGGGCCAGAGGCCTAATTGACCGGATAGCAATGGCAATTGGGATTTKGGGNTTTTCGGTTCCGGTATTCATCATCGCCTATCTGATGATCTGGTTCCTCTCGGTCAAACTCGCCTGGTTTCCGGTTCAAGGCTACACGCCGTTGGCAACGAGCTGGTCGGGTTGGTTTTACAATCTTATCCTTCCAGCGCTTTCGCTAAGCACGGTCTATATTGCTCTGATCACGCGCATCACGCGAGCGAGCGTTATTGAGGTGCTTTCGCAGGATTATATTCGCACCGCCCGTTCCAAAGGACTGAGTGAACATGTCGTGTTATTGCGCCATGCCTTGAGAAATGCCGCAGTCCCCATCGCCACGATCGTGGGAATTGGTATTGCGCTGCTGATGGGCGGCGTGGTTGTCACCGAGACAGTGTTCGCTATTCCTGGTCTCGGCCGACTACTGGTCGATGCAATCCTGCAACGCGATTATCCGGTTATCCAGGGCGTGCTCATTCTACTGTCGGCGATCTACGTAGCGGTAAATCTCCTGGTGGACATCAGCTATGCCATTTTCGATCCCAGAATCAGAAACTGATCCCATGACTGTAATCCTAGAAAACACACCCTCACGCTATGCGCTCTGGAATCGATTTGTGCACCAGAATCTATCCGTAGTCGTCGGCGGCATTTTGCTTTNGAGCGTGATCCTGATCGCTCTTGTCGGACCGATTATCTACACGGTTGACCCAAATGCTATTTCCCCGCTGAGGAGATTGAAGCCCCCGTCCTCACTTTATTGGTTCGGCACCGATGCGCTTGGTCGCGATCTTTTCGCCCGCGTGATTGCAGGTGGTCGTGTTTCCCTGCTCGTCGGGGTGTCCGTATCCGTGTTGTCGCTCGCATGCGGAATCCTTCTCGGCCTCGTATCGGGTTTCTTCAGGTCGGTGGATGCCATTATGAGTCGTGTCCTCGAAGCCTTCATGGCAATACCGGCCGTTCTCTTGGCCATCGCCCTGATGGCGCTGACGACAGCCAGCGTCGGCAACGTCATCATCGCATTGACGATTTCGGAGATACCGCGGGTCACCCGTCTGATGCGTTCCGTCGTCTTCACTTTGCGCGGCCAGCCTTTCGTTGAAGCGGCAATAGCGTCAGGTGCTCCGATCCACCACATCCTTTNCAGGCATATCCTGCCCAACACTCTGGCCCCGCTGATAGTTCAGGGAACCTTCATCTGTGGTTCCGCCATTATCGTCGAGTCGATCCTGAGCTTCATCGGCGCAGGCACGCCATCGTCTATCCCGACATGGGGCAATATCATCGCTGACGGGCGGACGTTCTTCCAGATCTATCCCCATATGATCTTCTTTCCCGCCGTGTTCCTGTCGATCACCGTGCTAAGCATCAATCTCATAGGCGACGGATTGCGGGATTATTTGGATCCGCGCATGTCGCGGAATATTTAAACGGACTGGACGGCCCCGGAGAAGCTCCGGCGCTTTGTCTCGAAAGGATGTTGGCGAGAGAATGCGGGAACTCAATGAGCGCCGACTACGCTATTTCTACAATGTTGCGCTGCATGGCTCCATCCGCCGGGCAGCCGATGAGTTGAACACCGCCCCTTCAGTCGTGACGCGGCAGTTAAAACTGCTTGAGGAGGAGATGGGCGTCAAGCTGTTTGAGCGCGACGTCTCTGGCAGTAAACCGACTGATGCCGCACAGTTCCTGCTCGACTACTGGCATTCTTCCCGTTCGCTTATGGAGATCCTCGAAGAGCGTATCGCTGAGACCCGGGCGCTCAAGCGCGGAAAGGTTTATATCTCAGTTTCTGAGGGGTTCCTGGTTGATTTTGTCGACAATGTCGTCAAGCCATTCAACAGGGACTTTCCCAAAATAGAGCTTTCGGTGAACGTGCTTTCAGTCGGAGACATCGTAGATCAGGTCGCGTCGGATATCGCGCATCTCGGAATTGTCTATAACCCTCCGAAGGTCAGCTATATCCGCTCGTTCCTGCATGTCGATGTGCCTATCAAGCTTTTTGTCAGCAATGATCACGAACTCGCCAAAACAACCGAGCCAATCACGCTGGCCCGCGCCCTGTCGTACCCAATCGCTAAAATGCCGAACAATTTCGGGCTTGGTCGCACCACTGAACTTCTGGCCGATTCAAAGCGCATTCCTCTGAACGTCGTGTTCTCCTCGAATTCCTCCCGAGCCATCGCCCACTTCATCTGCAACGGCACGGCCGTTGCGTTTCTTGGTCCGCGCTATGTCGCGGCCGAGTTCGGTAGTGGTGAATTGAAAGCGCTCGAGATTGACCATCCGTTGCTGACCGAAAACCAGGCGAATGTCATTGCGCGATCTGGCCGGACGCCGACAAAGGCGATGACCACGATGATCGATTATATTCGACGACATTCCAAAATCTTCGGTCGATGTTGAACCCACCGGAGGCAGTGCCCATAGGGCAACATGCTGGCGTAACGTTTGCGCATATCGTCGCCACCTGCCGCTTGCTACCTTCCCGGTTGGGACCGGTCCNATCCGGAACCCGATACAATTTCGAGGAGGTAAACACGTGACGTCAGGGCATGGCATTGAAATCGAAACGTTGACACCGGAGGCATTCGCGCCTTTCGGACGTGTCTTTCACCCGCACGAGATCCCGGACTTCGACTTGCCGACGAAAAGTGTTCACAGATTCCCTTGGCAGTGCGACGGGCCGCTCATTCTGCAACTCATCAGCTTCAAGCCGCAGCCCTTCAAGGTCCATAAGATCGAGAGACACTTCCATGTAACAGAATCCCGCATGCATATCGGTGGATCTCCCACGGTGATTGTTGTAAGCGAGCCGGCGGAAGAGGTGCCTACGCCGGCGAAGTTGCGGGCATTTCGCCTCGATCGCCAAGGCATTATGTTTAAGCTGGGCACCTGGCATGCGGTCGATGCCTACCCCCTGGGAAACGAACCGGGACTATTCCTCTTCCTTTCGGATAAGGAGACGCAGAGCGAGCTCTTCGACAATCCAGTTGCCGAACCGAAGCGAAGCATCATCCGAACATATGACGAAAATCCGCCGGAAATTTTGGTGGACTGATATGAACGACCGCTCTCCATTTTCCCGTGCAGACCGGCTCCTCGGGATCGAGGTGTCGGGTATCGTGCGGATTTCGGAAGCCGCCGCACTGTTGAGGGCAGAAGGAAAACACGTCATTGATCTGGGGGTCGGCGAGCCTGACTTCCCTACTCCTGAACATGTCGTGGACGCAGCGTTTCAAGCGGCACGAAACGGCAAGACGCGTTACACCGCCAATTCGGGCACCCCAGAATTGCGCGCCGCTATCGGGAAGCGCCACGACGCAACCGAAANGGAAGTGCTCGTCAGTACGGGAGCGAAGCAGGTCATTTNCAATGCCTTAATGGCAACGTTGAATGTTGGTGACGAGGTTATTTTCGCAGCGCCTTTTTGGACCACGTACATGGACATGGTGCAGATCGTCGGCGGCCGCGCGGTGGTGGTGCAGACCGCAGACACGGGATTGAAGATCACCCNGGAACAGCTCGAGAACGCGATTACAAAACGAACTCGTTGGCTGCTGCTCAACAATCCCGGCAATCCCTCAGGAGCTGTTTATCGGCCGGATGAACTGGTTGCGCTGGCGGATGTCTTGAGACGTCATCCGCAGATCGCCGTTATGAGTGACGAAATCTATCGCGAGATCAGCTACGCTCCTTTNGTCAGCTTGCGCGACGCAGCTCCCGACCTCAGGGAANGGATGCTCGTCGTTGATGGAGCATCAAAAGCCTATGCCATGACCGGCTGGCGTATGGGTTGGGGCGTCGGTCCGCAGTCCCTGATCGGAAACATGGCGATCGTTCAGGGTCAATCGACATCATGCGCGTCGTCGATCTCGCAGGCGGCCGTGCTTGCAGCTCTGACCGGCCCGGACGATTACCTTGCCGAGCGGTGTCGTTCGTTTCGGGATCGCTCGCTGTTTCTTATCGAGAAGCTGCGGGCTACCCGACTATTTGACTGCGCTGCGCCGGACGGCGCCTTTTNATCTTTTCCCGCGCTGTGCACGTGCTTTGGGTATGAAGCAGCCTGATGGCAAGGTCATCGCAACCGACGACGATGTCAGTCGCTACCTGATGCAGGAGGCGCACGTGGCCGTCGTGCCGGGTGGGTTGTTCGGCAGTCCCGGACATTTGAGGATATCCTACGCGTTAAAACAGGATGAATTGGCAGATGCCTGCCGGCGGATTGCTGAGGCGTGCGGAAGGCTTACGCCCTTTTAAAAGCGGCCTCTCGGTGTTGATGGTCCGATCTGAGGGCGCCGGAATTTCAGATTTCGGCGCCCACATTACCATCGTTCAGATGATTGCGATGACAGCCTCGACCTCGATCTGGGCATTCAACGGCAACGCGCCTACCTGATAGGTCGCCCGGGCAGGATAAGGTGCGGTAAACATCTGGCCATATGCGGCATTTATGTCCGCAAATCGCGAAAGGTCGGTAACGAGCACCGTCGTCTTGAGACAATGTGCCATGGATGTGCCGGCAGCTTCGGCAATCGCCTGGATGTTTGTCAGGCATTGCTTGACCTGTTCGGCAGGATCATCGGAGGAAATCTTGCCGGTCAATGGATCGATCGGTAACTGCCCCGACACAAAGAGTAGCCCGCCGTGAACTCTGGCTTGCGAATAGGGACCAATGGCGGCAGGCGCCCGATCCGTTGTAATGACGTTTGAATTGGACAAAGATGACTCCCATGCAGATTATGCGTATGCAGCTTGCAACACGAACGAAATTGAGGAGGGCCGGGCTCTGCTTCCTGCCCGGCCATCCCGAAGAACTGCTATCGGCTCAAGCTTTCTGCAGGTTCCAGGCGATCGGGATCGGCGCCTTCAGCATGCCAGTAATCGTTTTGCGTCTGGCTGAAGGCGTTTTGAATTGGCCGAGCGGCACGAATGGCACGGTCGCGAAGGTTCGCATTTCGATCTTTCGTGCGACGGAAGCCCTCACATCGTCCGTTCCTGCCTGAATCCAGTCGAAACGCAGTGCTTCAAGATCCGGATCTGTTGGCCAGCCCGGCCAAGTCGTCTTGCCGGTGGCCTGAAGTCCGAGATGAGTTGATGGATCAAGAATATCCGTGACGCTCCAGCCCGCATGGAAGATCGACCAGCCACCCTTGTCAACCGTATCCATGTTGGTTCGCCGGGTATAGAACGTGCCCAGATCCATCGCTTGGAGCTCGACATTCATACCGAGGCTCTTGAGAAGAGCTTCGGTGACCAGATTAGCGTTGTACAGCCACACAAGGTCGGTGGGTGCGAGCAACACGATCTTCTCGCCGTTATAACCGGCCTCCTTGATCAACTGAGCCGCTGTCTCGACATTGCCGGTCATTGCCTCGCCACCAGCGCCGGTGGATGACGGCGTGCCGCAGAAGAACATCGACTTGCATTCGTTGTAGAGAGCCGGATCACCTGCTTCCGCCGCAAGATAATCCAGTTGACTGACCGCCATCATGATCGCCTGGCGTATCTTCACGTTGTCGAAGGGGGGATGAAGATGGTTGAAGCGGATGCAGGTTACGTACCCGAAGTCATCGAAAGGCGTCAGGTCGATCTGCGATTCATTCTGAAGCAGTGGCAGGAGATTGGTGTCCGGGTTGTGATACCAGTCTATCTCTCCGCGAACGGCCGCGGCCGTCGCGGTCGCGGCATCCGGAATGATGTGCCACTCATATCGGTCGATATAGACCTTCTTGCCGCCGGTCGTGCCGCTTGGTTGCTCGTTGCGCGGAACGTAGCCGTCGAATTTCGCATAGACGGCGCGGTTGCCAGGCACCCACTCATCTGCCACGAACCGGAAGGGACCGGATCCGATTGCCTCGGTGATCGACGTGTTCGCATCCGTGTTGGCAATCCGCTCTGGCATAATGAAAGGCGCAGGTCCTCCAACCTTGCCGAGTGCTTCTGGCACGAGACCGAAGGATGACTTGAAGCGGAACCGCATGGTCTTGTCGTCGACCGCCGATACCTCGTCGGCGAGTGTGAACATCCGCTGACCCAAAGGGTCCTTCTGGCCCCAGCGCCGCAGGCTTGCAACGCAATCCGTCGCACGGACGGGCTCGCCGTCGTGAAACTTCAGGCCGTCCCTTAGCTTGATCGTCCAGTCTTTCTTGTCCGCCGAAGCTTCAAAGCCATCCGCCATTTGTGGCTTGGCTTTCAGATTGGCATCTAGGCCGAATAGGGTATCGTATATTTGATAACCGTGATTGCGGATTGGTTGTCCCGAAGTCACGATTGGGTCGATACCAGACAGATTGGAAATTGGGATAACCTTGATAACCCGTCCTTCCGCGCGGGAAATCGATGGCGCGCCCATCACTGCGGCACTAGCCGTGCCGGCGGCGGCTTTCAAAAACGTTCTTCTCTTCATGTCGTCCTCCCCATTGCATCCTCGCCTTACTGCAGCGAACCGCTGCTCTTGCGTGTCCGATCCCGTTTCTGCGGGAACGACAATTGACACGGATGGCAGAGTGCATCTTCTTTAGCGTACGAAAANGATGCAATGCATCTTTCGCATCGTTGCTTTCAGAGCAACAACGGGAGCGACAATGAGAGATATTCATCCGCAGCGGCTTCGATATTTTTACGAGGTGACCGTCAGTGGCTCGATCAGGGNCGCGGCTGAACGCTTGAATACGGCGCCCTCAGTGATCACACGCCAAATCCGGCTGCTGGAAGATGAGCTCGGAGCCAAGCTTTTCGAGCGTAGCATTGCCGGCAGTGTTCCGACGGAAGCCGCGCTCGAAGTGCTCAGATATTGGAAGGCTTCACGGCTGCAACTCGAGGACCTCGAGCAGAAANTCAGCGAAATTGGTAATCTCAGTCGCGGTCACGTCCGAATTGCCGTCGGCGAAGGGTTCGCCCCCGGCTTGCAGCAGGAGGTCATCCTGCCGTTTACAGCATTGCACCCCAATATACATTTCACAGTCGAGGCTCTTGGGGTCGCAGACATTCTAGAGGCGGTCGCGGACGGCATCTGTCATCTAGGGATAGCATTCAACGCTCCAGCATCTCATCGGGTGACCTCACTTGCAGAGGTGGACGTCCCGCTACGGCTGCTGGTAAGGCCTCAGCACCCTCTCGCGNCCGCGGCAGCACAAGGACCGCTGACAGTTCGCAAAGCATTTTCCTATCCTCTCGCGCTCCTCACGACATCCTACGGTATCCGAAAGATCCTCGATCACATTGCTTATTCAGAAGAAGAGCAAATGATCGCCTCTATGACCACCAATAATCTGCGAATGCTGATTGACCAGGCCTTGCAAACGAATGTCGGAACGTTTCTGGATCCCTTTCATGTCGCAGACTATCTGGACGATGGCCGACTGGTCGCGCTCAAGGTCGACCATCCTTNGCTGGAATCTGGCAAAGCCTCAATGCTAGTGCGGTCCGGGCAGGTTCTTCCGAGACCGGCAAAGGAAGTGATCGACTGGATCCTGGGCAGATCTCGAGTTTTCGCTCAACGCTGACCCGTTCTAATTTGAGCAACAACCCGCAGCTCCTTTTACCGCTATGACAAANGATTGCTTTGGCGAACTTACCGGCAGTCGGCGCCGTGATCGTATTGCGCCTGTATTGGAGGCAATGATATGTCCGGTGATATCCCCGTTTTCGACGGTCATAACGACATTCTGCTGAAGCTCTATCGCAACCGGCACGACGATCCCGTCGATGCCTTTATCCAGGGCCGTGACAGTTTCCATATTGACCTGCCCAAGGCTCGTGCCGGCGGACTGTTCGGAGGGCTTTTTGCGCTCTACTCGCCCTCCAGCGACAACATCTCATTCGACGGGATGAAGGATGGACGGTATCAGATCCCGATGCCCACGCCTATGGATGCTAGCGGGGGNCGACCGCCAATCCTTGCGAAACTAGCCATTCTTCTTCGTATCGAACGCGAATCGCACGGTGCTGTCGTCCGTTGCACCTCCACCCGGGATATTCATGCGGCCCGCGATCGAGGCGCGCTGGCGGTCGTTGTCCACCTTGAGGGAGCCGAAGCGATCGACCCTGACCTCGAGTTCCTGGAGGTCCTCTATGCCTGCGGCCTGCGTTCGCTCGGGCCCGTCTGGAGCCGCAACAACGTATTTGGTCATGGCGTGCCGTTCCACTTTCCGGGCTCACCCGATATGGGGCCCGGCTTGACGGATAATGGCAAGCGCTTGATCGAAGCCTGCAACCGGATGAAAATTGTCGTCGATCTCTCACATATTACGGAAAAGGGGTTCTGGGATGTGGCGCGCCTATCAACCGCGCCCNTGGTCGCGACCCATTCAAATGCTCACGCGCTTTGCCCTTCGCCGCGCAACCTCACAGACAGACAGTTGGATGCCATCCGCGATACCGGCGGGATGGTCGGACTGAATTTCGCGACCTGTTTCCTGCGTTCCGATGGCGAAATGCGCAGCGATACCCCGGTGGATTTGATGGTTGAGCAACTGGATTATCTGATCGAGCGGCTCGGCGAGGATCATGTCGGCCTTGGTTCAGACTTCGACGGTGCGGCGATACCCGAGGCGGTTGGCTCCAGCGCCGGCCTGCCGGTGCTGATCGATGCATTACGCACTAGGGGGCACTCGGACGCTCTCTTGCGCAAANTCGGCTCGGAGAACTGGCTGTCGCTTTTGGCGCGCACCATCGATTGAAACCNGGCCGGAGAATCAACACAATGAAGGTCGTTGTTTTGGGCGCCGGAATTATCGGCGTGACATCGGCGTACGAGCTGGCGAAAGCCGGACACGAGGTCACGGTCATTGATCGGCAGAAAGGCCCAGCGCTGGAAACAAGTTTCGCAAATGCCGGCGAGATTTCGTTCGGTTATTGCTCGCCATGGGCTGCGCCCGGAATCCCCTTGAAGGTCATGAAATGGCTCTTCATGAAACATGCGCCACTGATCCTTCGCCCAAAACTCGACACGTCGATGCTTACGTGGATGGCCAGGATGTTGACGAATTGCACGGCAGATCGCTATGCAATGAACAAGAGCCGCATGCTGCAGCTTTCCGACTATAGCCGCAAGGCCCTAGCCGCTATCCGCCAGGAAACCGGAATAGCCTACGATGAGCGCATGCGGGGCACGCTGCAGCTTTTTCGCACGCAACAGCAGTTGGACGCTTCGGGGAAGGACGCAGAAGCCTTGGCCGCCGACGGGATACCCTATGAAATGGTCGACCCNGACGGCTGTGTCCGGGCCGAGCCTGCACTTGCCAGGGTCAGACAGAAGTTCGTAGGTGGCCTCCTGACGCCGAACGACGAGACGGGCGATTGTTTCAAATTCACAAACGCGCTTTCCGCCAAATGCCGGGAACTTGGCGTGGGTTTCACCTTTGACACGACCATAACGGGGCTGGATATCGAGTCGGGCCGAGCAAGGGGCGTGTTTTTGGTGGGACAAGAGCGTGTCGATGCAGATGCTGTGATTGTTGCGCTGGGCAGTTACTCACCGCTCTTGCTTCGGCCTTATGGCATCGCCTTACCGGTGTATCCTGTAAAAGGCTATTCGCTTACCGTTCCGATCGTCGATCCACTCCAATCCCCGGAATCGACTGTTATGGACGAGACCTACAAGATTGCCATCACCCGTTTGGGGGACCGCATCCGGGTCGGCGGCATGGCCGAGATTTCCGGCTACAACGGCACTTTGTGTCCGGCGCGTCGCCTAACTCTGGAGCATTCTGTCACAGACCTGTTCCCTGGCGGCGACATGGGCAAAGCAACGTTTNGGTCGGGNCTGAGGCCGATGACCCCNGACGGCACGCCAATAATTGGCGCGACAAATATCGACGGCCTTTTCTTGAACACCGGTCACGGCACGTTGGGCTGGACAATGAGCACCGGCTCCGCGCGTTTGATCGCCGCGATCGTTGACGGTCGCGAACCGGAGATTGGTGCAAGACAATTCAGTTTGAACCGGTATGAGTCTAGTTGACCTCAGCAAATTTCGATTAAAACGTCCGCCTCCGTCTTTGCAGGCGATGCGAGCAAAAAAANGGCCCGCACCGAACAGCGCACATGATATTTATTAGCGTGATGATCGCGCTTCCGGATACGCGTAGTTCCCGAAAAGTACATATACGGCGTCATCTTTCATCTTGGAAGCGAACCACACAATCCACTACGATAGTCATGATCAGAGTAGAAGGTCGGAGAACAGATTTGGTTGAGCGTGTGGGAGAACTCGATGTTGGTCTTTTGCTCGCACTTGATGCATTATTGCGAGATGGAAACGTCACTCATGCGGCGGCTAGGCTGAATATCACTCAGTCTGCTTTGTCGGGCCGGCTAAACAAGCTTCGGCACATCCTGAATGACCCGCTTTTTCTTCCAGCGTCGAAGGGACGGGGCGTGACAGCGACGCCGCATGCTTTNGCATTAAAGCCGGAGTTGGATCAACTTCTCGATCGTTTCAAGCAGTTTTCTCAAAAAGCTTACGTATTCGACCCCTCCTCAAGCGACCGGACATTCAAANTCGCAGCTTCGGATAATCCTGCGGGAATTATCGCTCCTGACCTGCTTCCCCACATTCACAAAAGATCGCCCGGTGTCAAGATTGCCTTCATCTTTCCGGACAGGGCGATGATTGGCGAGCATTTGGAGCGCGGTGACGTCGATCTTTACATCGGCGCAGCAANTGATGCGCCGCAAGATCTGATCGGCCGCAAGCTGTTCGATGACGAACTCGTAACGGCTCAACGGATCGGTCATCCTCGTGGGAACGGCTCTCTCTCCCTCGACGAATTCTGCTCCCTCGACCATCTGTTGATTTCGTCTCGTGGCGGTATGTTCGAGGGGGTCATCGATGGAGTTCTGGCTGAGCACGGTCGAAGGCGACGGGTCGCAGTGTCCGTTCAAAGCTATGCGCTGGCTCCTCTGATCGTCGCTTCGACCGACTGCCTTTGCACGCTGCCTAAACGTTTGCTAGGGCGCTTCGTCCACAGCCTCGACCTTTTCGAGCCACCGATCGAACTGGGGACGTTCGCGTTGAAATACTTTTGGCATCCGAGGATGTCAGCGGACCCCGCTCATCAATGGCTGCGTTCCATGGTTGTGGAAGCCGCTCTAGGAAACGCCTGAGACCACACTTAGACATCGGCGATAACGATACGTCGCATTGCTCATCGCGATTGGTCTTTCAGACCCTGAAATGGCACTTTCCAGACGGCCCGGGGAGTCGACCCGTTCACACGGACGCGATCGCTCGCGTTGCACTGCATCTACGGTGCGGCGCGTCCCNGGCCGCCGGGTCCAACTGAGGATCTCTCGTTTACCAAANGGATAAGAATCTTGAAAAATACACGATCTCTCCTGTTCTCGACCGCTGTTGCACTCTCAGTAGGCCTATCAGCGCGTACATTCGCATCGAGCGAGGCGCCTGCCGTTGAGAGCTATCAGCAAGTCACCAACAGCTACTCTTTCCCCCTCGGCGATTTCCGGATCACAGCTCTTTCGGATGGAACCGTTCCTCAGGATCTCTACAAACTCCTTATCGGAACATCTCACTCCCATACCGACCATTTGCTCGACAGAGAATTCCTGGAAANTCCAGTTGAGGCGTCGATCAATGCATTTCTAATCCAAAGCGCCGACCATACCATCCTTGTCGATACAGGCTCCGGCGAGCTCTTTGGGCCGGGGTATGGTGGCAAGCTCTTAGACAGCCTCGCGAGCGTCGGCCTGAAACCTCAGGACGTGACCGAGATTCTCATCACGCATATCCACACGGACCACACCGGTGGTCTAGTTCGCGATGGCCAGCCGGCATTTCCGAACGCCACAGTGTACGTGGGCGCACCGGATCTGAAATTCTTTCTCGATCCATCAAATGCCCAGAAGACAGGATATGCGGAACAGTATTTTGACGAGGCCGCAAAANCCATCGGTGTCTACGAAAACCTTGCGAAAGTGAAGACGTTTGGCGAAGGCGAAACCATTCTGCCCGGTATAAAGACTTCGCTACACCCGGGTCACACTCCGGGCAGCGCTTTCTTCACCGTTAGCAGTAGGGACCAATCGATGACCTTCATCGGTGACGTCATTCACGTTGCAGCGGTCCAGTTTCCTGACCCGAACGTGACAATTGTCTACGACGTGAAGCCGGAAGACGCCGCGTCGGTCCGCAAGGAGACATTCGGCGATCTGGCCAAGCGCCGCGAGCTCGTCGCCGCGCCTCATCTGCCGTTCCCTGGCGTCGGCTACGTGCGCGCTGAAGGAGCGGGATCGTTTTCTTGGCACCCACTTGAATATCGGAACCGCGCGAGCCGATAGGCTGAAAGCGTTCCGCCCAGTTCGTCCGCTGCACCTCAGCCTATGACATCATCGTATTAGTTAGTCAGTGTGAAACGGCGCAGGAGTAGCAGCCCTGCGCCGCATCCAATGGGCTTGTAAGGATGGACATGAGAGGGCCAGAAAAAGGGCCGACCGGGCGCAATGTGCCCCCCCCCCNGCTAACCTAATCATCGGCAATCTTGAATCGCGTTCGTGCCAGTTTTCTTTTTCACTTACATCGGACCCGAATTCATTCGACGACCGTTGTGTCGCGAAAGATCTGAAGGTAACTCGGACGGTTTGGCGACCCGAAGTCCCGGATGGGAAAGCGATGATACTCCGAAGACCCAGTGGAAAACTACAAAGCAACGTTGGTTCTCAAGGTCTTATATGTGAAGTCAGTCAGGTAATCGTTGAGTGCCAAGGAAGCTGTAACTGCAGCTTCCTCGTCACCGGCCGCCACAGCGAGAAGCGTTGTCCGATGAAGAGTCGAAGCTCGTTTTAGCTCCACGTCAGGATCATTGATGTTGGCAAACCAAAACCGTCTCGACAAACCCTGCAATGGGGCCATTGAGAGCTGAAGGTATTCATTTTGCGCCGCCTCGACGATGATTTTATGGACTTGCTTTAATTGGCCACCGAAAGCGATCATGTCCCCGGCCCCAGTTAACCGCTCCAGCTCAACTGAAAGAGCCGACATAGCCTGTTTTTGCACCGGCGTGGCCCGAAGGCAGGCCCATTTCACGGCGAGTTCCTCCACCGTCCGACGCACGGCCAACAGCTTAAATTGAGCTTCAACTGATATGGGCGGGACAATAATACCTCGTCGCGGGTGAACCTCGACCATCCTCTCCCATGACAGGCGCTGCAGTGCAGACCTGACAGGATGCCGACCCAGAGCGGTCAACTCCATGAGAGTGCCTTCTGACACCATACTCCCGGGCTTAATCTCCTGAAATGTGATCATCCGCTCAAGTAGATCATAAGCGTGGTCCGCTTTGCTGATGTCATTCGTCATTCACTTCTCCGGATTCACGTCGCGATTAGGTTGTTATGGACGTAACAGATTCGGCATTCTTGCTCCATCTCACGACCACAACCGGCTGGTCCGACTAAAATGCCCTGGCCACGCTGGACAAACAAAAAGTGAGAGTTTATCCTGACATGCAATTGATCGACAACTGAGTATCTCAGAGGGAGAATGTGTACGTGTTTGAAGGATGGAAANTCGAGTGCACTGCCGACTCGAGCATAGACCTGCCGCAACTCGCGGACGTCGATGTCCTGGTGGTCGGAGGTGGCGCGGCGGGAGTTGCAGCGGCGACCGTGGCGGCAGAAAAAGGAAANTCGGTAGTGCTCGTCGAGCGATATGGCTTTNGCGGCGGCGCNGCCGTGGCCGGCATGTCTGGGACGATTTGTGGGCTCTACATGGCAAGCGAGAATAGCGACCGCCCTGAGCAAGTTGTCTTTGGCTTTGCCGAGCGCTTCAAGAAAGCATTGGCTGAGCGTGGCGGTTTAACGTCCCCCCAAATCTACGGCAAAACTTATACAGTGACACATGATCCTCTGATGTGGCGCGAGACTGCCGACCAGTTTCTGGAAGCAGCCGGAGTCAAGGTCCTCTTCCACACCGTAGTCACTGGCGTAATCATGAAAGGCGAGACCTTTCTTGGAATTATCGCCGAGTCAAATGCAGGTCGTACCGTAATTCGCGCCAAACGTATTATTGACGCTTCAGGCGATGCGGCAGTTGTTGCACGGGCCGGTCATTCATACACCTTCGGCGATGATGGCCGCATTCAAAACCCAACCATGTTTTTTAGGCTGGGAAATGTGGACATGGACGCGTTCTCCGCATTTTGGGGGGAGGACACTATATGCCCACCAAAGGTCATCGATGCTATTTCTTCCGCACACCAAAGCGGGAAATACATCCTTCCACGCAATAAAATCTGGATCTTTCCAACCACGCGACCTGGCGAACTGATGGTGAATGCCACCCGACTGTCTGGACGAGATGGACGCATGTTGAACGTTATTGATCCGGCGGATTTCACCGAAGCCGAGATTGAAGGACGTCGTCAGGTAAGAGAGTATGCACGGTTTCTTGCCGAAGCTATCCCTGGTTGCGAAAACAGCTTCGTTGTAGATACGGGTGTCGAGGCGGGCATACGACAAACTCGCTCGATCGTCGGCAGAGACACGCTCCGCAACGATGATGTGCTCACATGTCGTAAACGACCTGACGGCATTTGTCGCGTGCCATGGCCAATCGAGCTCCATAGCGGAGATAAGCCCAAGCTTCATTGGCTGTTAGACGATTACTATGAGGTACCCTATGGCGCCCTCGTACCTGAGCATGGCGAAANCATCATAGTAGCGGGTCGTTCGTTGAGTGCCGAGCATGAGGCTCTCGCCTCGGCACGAGTTACTGCACAGTGTTTTGAATATGGGAACGCCGCTGCTACCGCCGCCGTCATGTCGATCGAAGATGGCAGATCCTTTNCCAGTATCACTGGCGAGGAGGTTCGCGCAGAAATGGCTCGGCTCGGCAGCGCGCTCTAAAGCCAACGATACCGGTTCGCACAGCTCTCGGTCTCAAAAAATTCAATGGAATCTTCGTCCCGGTAGCTCTTGGACAACGAAGACCCGTGTTTGCAATTGTGGAGGAAGAAAATGAAGTCAATACCTTACCGCTGGGTGATCGCGATCACTCTATTCGCAGCCTACAGTATACAGTACTTGGACCGGGTTAAAACGAACGTCCTGAACCCCGTTATCGCTCATGACGTGGGTCTCTCGGTAAGTGATCTTGGGACGGGAGCATTTTTGATGCTTTNGTTTNATGGCCCGTCGCAATATCTCTCCGGAATTTTAACCGACAAGTTTGGGGCCAAGCGCATTTTGATTTTCTCGGTTATCGCCTGGTCAGTGATGACGGCGTGGATGGCACACATTCAATCGAGAGATGAGTATTTTTNCCGAATGGCATTGTTTGGCGCTCTTGTGGGAACCGAATATGTGCCTTCAGCGCGAATCCTCATGCGATGGTTCAATAAAGAGGGACGGGCCCGTGCTCAAGCACTTCTCTCATGGGCATGGATTTTGACGCCTGCATGGGCAAGCGTTTTCGCAACGCAGTTCGCACATGCGGCTGGCGACTGGCGAATTGTTTTCTATGTGACCGCGGCATTCGGGGTTGTTCCCCTCGTCATGATTGCGCTCTTGGTTTTTGACAGACCTGAGCACTATAAAAAGGCGACGCCAGCAGATTTGGAATACGCCTACCGCGACGAGATTGAACGAGGCGATATCCGAGAAGGTTCTTACGGAGACGCTCAGAAGCAAATCCTTGAAAAGCACGACATCAAGTTCTTGGACCTGTTCAAAAATAGAAGCTACGTGGCGGTGATCTTCGTGGATATCGTCATGCAGATCACACTCTACGGAGCTTTGACGTGGATACCGCTCTACCTCTCCGACGTTTTTCATTTTAAGCTTCAGGAGATGGGACTGTGGAGCGCGCTTTACTTTGGTGCCGGTGCAGTCGGAAGTTTCTCATCCTCGTATCTTTCCGACAAAGTTTTCAGCGGCAATCGCAGGATTATGATCCTAACCTGCTTCATCGGCCTCGCACCGTTTGTCTTTTTGCTTGCCACTCTCAACGAGGCTCATCCAGGAATGCTGGCCTTCTGCCTCTGCGGCATGGGGTTCTTCGGCAACATGGCATGGGGGCCCTTCCTTGCTGTACCTGCGGAAATTTTCACGCCTGAAGTGTATGGAAAGGCTATGGGGTTCGTGAACGGTGCCGCCTACACAGTTGCCGCATTCAGTGCAAAAATATTTGCGGCATTGGTCGTTGTCAACGAGGCCGGCAAAGACTACTCGCTGGGCTGGGTGTTCATCGGCGCATGTGTGCTAATGGGCATAATTGCTGCAAGTTTTATCCAAACGGGGCCCGGCAAAACGCAAGCTGTTGCTCGCACTGCATGAGCCTAACCGCTGAACGATTTCGTCAGCTTTAGGACTTCAGCTTCTGTTTCGAGCGGATAAGTAAAGCAACAAATAGGGCGCCGGGTTAGGTCGGCGCCCGTGTCATGGTGATCGGTTCTAACTGCTCGGCCGCCTCGCTACTGAGGCCGTCGTCGCTGCGCATCTGATTTCGGCTCCTATAGCTCGGACAGCTGGAGATTGCACCNTTGGGGCAATCCGTTGGTGCCTCACCGCTGCGCTGATGTTGCCCACTCTCGAAACGTTCGCCTATCAGTGCTTGTTTACCCGCTGGTTCGACAATCGTCCACTTTCTGGCAGGTGATGCCACCGAAGTCTCTGTTTCTGTTGAACATCAGTCCGCCAAACACACTTGCCGTCTTGATAGATATTTCATAAAGAAGGCGCCGCCAAAAGGCCCAACACTCTTACTTCTTGCCCAACGATCGGATCTAATTGAAANCTGTGCCGCCGACACCCCCTTGAAGTGGCTGCGGCCGGGTGTTCGCCGAAAGCCGGAACTTCCCTGATGCCCTGGAACTTGTTCTGCGGTTCCGGTGAGCGTGGCGGGCAGTCGCGTTCATTGCATGCAGACGCGTGCCAGTGACTGACGCCGCTCAGTTCTTCTTAGGTATCTGATTGCTCGTAATGTCCGTAGGGATGACCGCCGTCAGGTCGAGCCAATCGCGATGCCGCGCGAAGTGTTCGCCCATCAGATCGATGAATGTTCTCACCTTACTCGACAGCTTGTGACGATGTGGATAGATGGCGTTGATCGTAAATTCCACGGGTCTCCAGTCCGGAAGTATTTCAACCAGTCGTCCCGCCTCGATGTCGTCGGCGACCTGGAAACTTAGCATCAAGCAGATTCCCTGACCGTTGCGCGCCATCGCCAGCAGAGTGTCCGGGACATTGCTCACCAGATTACCTGAAACCCTGAGCGACGTCGGTACTCCGTCAGGCCCGAAGAAATGCCATTTGTCACCATGAGGATAGAAAGAATATCGACCACAGTTGTGCCGAGTTAGATCGTCCAGCGTCTCAAGCGGCGGGCAACTTTCCAAATACGCTGGTGATGCACAAAGAATGTGGCGAAAGGCGAGTAGATTACGAACGATCAATGTCGATTCCGGCGGCCGCATGGTGCGGACTGCCAAGTCATACCCTTCTTCAACCAGGTCAATCATCCGGTCACCGCCCGTCACGTCCACCTTCGCCGATGGGTAACGGCTCAAATATTCGCTGATGGCCGGGGCAAGAAATCCTCCAATCTGGTAGTTGGTGTAGAGCCTTAGCGTGCCCATAGGCGTCGAGTGCAAAGCACCTGCGGCGCGATCTGCATCGTCAATCTCGGCGAGGATGCTGTTGCATCGTTCGTAATAGGCCCTTCCGGCCTCCGTCAGGCCTATGCTGCGGGTGGTACGATTGAGCAGACGCACGCCAAGATGCTCTTCAAGCGCTTGCACGTGTTTGCTCACCATCGTGACCGACGTATTGAGGCGTCGTGCGGCGGCAGTAAAGCCATCCGCATCGACCACCTTCACGAAGATTCCCATACTCGTCAGTCGGTCCATCATTATAATCTCGATGTTTATAATATTTCCATATATCGCAGGATTATCATTCTTTCTACAACGTCCTAGGCTGAGCGGGTCAAACTTGCGAGGATATAATATGGACGCCGGCCCCATTGTTAAGACGCCTGTACGAACTCGTTCGTCCCGCAGCGTCAGGACGCTGATTCTGGGAATGATCGTGCTTGCTGGCGGGGTCGCCACCGCCTATTACCTTAATCGATACATTACTCATGGCCAGTACATCGTCTCCACGGACAATGCCTATGTGAAGGCCGACGCCACGATCGTTGCTCCGAGGATTTCCGGATACATTTCGGCGGTCGTCGTCGGCGACAACGAGCAGATAAAATCAGGACAAACGCTTGCTCGGATAGACGATCGCGACTACCAAGTCGCTCTTGATCAGGCGAAAGCCAACGTAGCCGGAGCGTCGGCTGCACTGGCCAGCAAAAAGGCTTTGCTCTACTCGCAAAAGTCAGTGATTGAAGCCGCGCAGGCCGCCGTTTCAATCGACGAGGCCAATGCGGCTTTCGCCGAGCAGGATGCCAAGCGATACTCTACCTTGGCGGCCTCCAACTCGGGCAGCGTCCAAAACGCACAACAGGCAGAAACTCGCCGTGCCGTGAGCCGCGCGACACTCGAACGCGATAGTGCCGTATTGATAACTGCGCGCAAGCAGGTCGATCTGCTGAAGGCTGACGTTGATCAGGCGCGAGCCGCCCTCGTTCACAGCCAAGCCATCGAACGGCAAGCAGCCCTAAACCTCACCTATACGTTGATCGTTGCGCCACTAGACGGCACCGTCGGCAACCGCACGCTGAGGGTTGGTCAATACGTCCAAGCGGGCACGCAACTCATGGCCGTGGTGCCGCTTGCAAGCGTCTATATCGTCGCAAACTACAAGGAAACTCAACTCCGCGACGTGAGAGAGGGACAGCCAGTCGACCTTGAAGTCGACATGCTGTCTGGCATGACCCTTCGAGGCCATGTCGATAGTATCGCACCAGCGAGCGGCCAGGAGTTCGCGCTTTTGCCCCCCGATAACGCGACGGGAAATTTCACCAAGATCGTACAGCGCATCCCCGTCCGGATCCGCGTTGACGACTTCGTCGGGCATGAAGGCACTCTGCGCCCTGGCATGTCGCTCGAGGCCAGTATCGACACCAGAAGCGGAAGCTAATCATGCGTGTCAACAGTAATCAGAGCGAGACAATGGATAAAGGTTCCACCCGTGAAAAGGCGACCGGACTGCGTATCTGGGTTGCGGTGATCGGATCAACGCTCGGCGCGTTCATGGCTGTGCTGAACATTCAGATTGTCAATGCATCGCTCGCCACCGTTCAGGGTGCGATTGGGNCGGGAACGGACGAAGGAGGCTGGATCTCGACGGCCTACCTAGTCGCCGAGATCATCGTTATTCCGCTGACAGGCTGGTTGTCGCGTGTTTTTNCGATGCGCCGATATCTGCTTGTCAACGCGGTGCTTTTCCTCGTGTTCTCCGCTGGCTGCGCACTGGCACAGAACCTCGGGCAGATGATCGTGTTGCGAGCGCTCCAAGGCTTTGCTGGAGGCGTCCTGATTCCGATGTCGTTCACCATCATCATCACGCTGCTGCCGAAATCGAAGCAGCCGATCGGAATGGCAATGTTCGCGATCTCGGCAATATTTGCACCCGCTATCGGCCCCACAATCGGCGGCTACCTGACGGAAAACTGGGGGTGGCAATATATCTTCTACGTGAACCTTGTTCCCGGAGCCGCCATGGTTGCAATGCTCTGGTTCTCGCTCGACTCCCGACCCATGCAACTGCACCTCATCAAGCAGGGCGACTGGCTCGGAATCGGAACATTGTCGATAGGTCTGGGTACACTCCAAACGGTGCTTGAGGAGGGCAACAAGGAGGATTGGTTCGGTTCTCCTTTCATCACCCGGCTTTCGGTGGTCGCTGCCCTCTCTCTCATTCTATTCGTGTGGATAGAGCTGTCCACCAAGCGCCCGCTTCTCGACCTGCGTCTTGTCCTTCGGCGCAACTTTGGTTTTGGAATGGCCGCGAGTTTTCTTTNGGGTATAGCGCTATACGGCCTCGTGTTTCTGTTGCCCCAATATCTGGGGCGCATTCAGGGCTACAATCCTGAGCAGATCGGTTTTGTGCTCGCCTGGATTGGCTTGCCGCAATTGTTTCTAATCCCATTGGTCCCGCGTCTGCTCAGATGGTTCGATGCCCGTCTCCTGATTGGGGTCGGCCTCGGGCTGTTGGCAAGCGGGAATCTACTCGGTATCAACATGAGTGCCGACTATTCTGCCGATCAACTGTTGATTCCCAACGTTCTACGCGCCATCGGTCAAGCCTTGTGCTTCGCTCCGCTCTCGGCCGTGGCCATGGCTGGGATCGAACCGGAGAATGCCGGATCAGCCTCGGCCCTGTTCAATATGATGCGGAATCTCGGTGGTGCCATCGGTATCGCCGTGCTGCAGACGTTCCTGACGAAGCGCGAGCATTACCATTCGAATGTGATCAATCAATCAGTATCGGTCCTCGATCCGGAGACCCGGCGGCGCATAGGTTCTCTTACCAACTACTTTCTCGGTCGTGGCATCAGCGACGCAGCTGTGGCCAGCCAAAAGGCACTAATCGTTATTGGTCGGCTCATCCGGCAGCAAGCGGACATCATGGCTTTCAGCGACAGTTTTTTTCTTCTAGGCGCGGCGCTGGTTCTTGCTTTGGCAGCGTCGTTGTTCCTAAAAAANCCGGGCACCGTCAACACCGGGGACGCACATTAAAAAGAGATCTTGCCGAGGGCAGAGTGCCAGGACGTCCCGCAGGCTCCGACCTCAACTCTCGCGAGACGTACGCTCTGGTCGTTCGATGATTAGCTAGAAAATTCACGCTGACGCACCTTTCATGAATACCAGCGCGGCCAAGGTTTCTTTAAATCAGGCCGAACTGGCATTTTTGCAAANTCTAAGCTGAGACCGAGAATGCACCGCGTCTGACGCCCGTGCAGAATTGGATCGCTGTACTGCAAGTGAGCATTGTTGAGTATCAGTGAAGGCGGAGGCGTCAGCAGAAAGAAGGCTCGCATGCTTGCCCATGGTGGCCGACAATCGAGCGCGCCTCGCGATGAACCATCGTCTCACGTCAAATGCGCGAGGTCACGGAGTTACGCCCGACTTTGGCTTCTTGTCGGTCCACTGTGGCGGTAGCCCGAACTTTGTCGCAACAGCGCCTTGCACACCGGGCGAACGACCAAAAGCTTCACACGCGGCGTATTTCGGCTTTCCACCCAACCAGGATTGTACTCGATGCCTCGAAGGGATCGACGCGTCGAGCATTTTGGGTTCCCTACCGACGATCAATATTTNCGAAANGTCGGCGGCAAACTTCGATGCCTGATTGTAGGCGTCGCCCACCTCGGAATAACGCGGCTTGTCCTGCAAGAAGTTCGCTCCGCGCGCCCACATCATCGCCGCGCGCTGTACATTTAGGTTATCGACAGCTTCCGCCTCAACGGCAAGGCCGCCGAGACCGAATGGTATGCGAGGGATGCCAACAAGCGGGATATTGTCGGGAAGCGCAAAACCGCCACCAACGCTGACGACCGTCGCAGCCGCGGCCATATCTTTGTTCGTTGGCACGATGTCCGTGACCACAGAGCGTATCGTCAAATCCGCTGGTTGGTTAGTGGGAACAATTTGATATTTGTCGCTAAGGGCGACGCACAATGCCCGGTCAAGTGCGTTGGAAACTAGCGCCCGGTTGGCATCAGTTTTGACCTTGGATGCAGCGATGAACGTAAAACTCGTCGGGACAATCCGCACCGTCTTAACCTGGGCCAGTTGTTGGCCGTCTACGTAAAATCGGCGCTTCTTCCCCAGTTTATCTTTGGCTACGCCAAGATTGCTGTACGAGGTAAGCGTTCCACTTTCCTTCATGGGCATTGTGGTACACCCCGAGGCAGCAATCGCCATGCTCACGAACAGGACCGAAAATAAACGCTTGAGTGGATCCTTGTCTAAGGGACGGAAGGAAAGAAGATTGCTGTGCACTTTGTTAGCCTCCGATAAATTTGGGAGGACAGTTGCAGTGGAGGATTGCCGCAACATTACAAAGACCTGTCAAANGATAGCACCTATGAGAATCGGCCGGAGCTTGGATGCTCGCAAGGGTGGGACGAAATAGGTTCGCTGCTTCAAAGCTGAACTGTCGACTTCGTGCCACGCAGGCTACTTTGTAAGCTGACATGCCCGCTGTGATTTGTAACAATCTGCTTGACAAGACACAGACCGAGCCCCGCGCCGTGGCTCCCCAGGGTAACGCGGTAAAAGGGTTCGAAAGCCAATTCCTGTTTGATCATCAGCCATTCCCGGTCCCTGATCGGCCACAGCCACTGCACCATCTGCTCACATCGATAGGACAATCATTCTTTTGCCATCGCGGTGATTTATTCCATTGCCAACAAGATTGCTTACCGCTCTCGTCAGTGCCGGACCGTTGCCGCTCCATTCGAGCCTCTCAATATTGCTATGAAAGGAAGAAGCTGGTGACGGAGCTGTTTCAATGTTTATGCAGTTATGGCGTTAAGGTGGGGCACGACATTTGACGTTACAATGTATTTTTNCGTAGACTCTTGGCATCGAAGTCAAANGAAGCATGGCATTAACAAATGACCGATTCACACAGTTTGTGTCTTGCGGTTGGAAGGGTCACACTGTGATTTTCCCTCCTGGTGCAGATGGCTTCCCCATTCACCAACGAACTCACGCTCGACCGCGTGGGTCTCATATTTCGTGGCGCTAAGAAGGTTAAATTGAGTAAATCACTTTGATCTGCGAGACCGAGGACGCATCGCGACAAGAGAACAGGCCGCGATGCCACGATCAGTTTTTAGAACTGGTACCCAACGCCGAGCATCGCGAAGGGTTGAATGTCATCTTTCACAATCGGACTGTCTTTGGCGTCTCCAAGAAGGAAACCTGCACCCGCTGCGCCCGTGACCATCCAGTTTTCCGTCCATTTGTACGTTACCGATCCTTTTAGATCGACGCGTTTAAAGCCTGCGCCTGCCTCGTACTCTCTCAAGCCAGAGCGTGCAGACTGTGCCGAGTTCACAGCAAANTAGGACTCCATATGCTTGCTGTCGGCCCAGGTGCCGGATACATCCGCCGAAAAAACAAAGCGTTCGTACTGATACGATGCCTTTGCTCCAACGGTACCGGTCAGGCCTTCGCTACCACCGAGTGTCTTGTCGAGTGAGGCATATACTTCGAACGGTCCGGTTTCATAGGTGAGCAGCGCGCCAACAACGCCGCCCATATTAACGTCGCCGAGGCCGCGAAGATAATCGGAATCGTCTTCCTTTCGCCCCATCTCGACCCCGCCTTTGGCGGCTACGCCGAAGCCGTTGTGTTCCCACAAGTCGACCACAAGTCCGTCAATGCCCAGATGGACGCGGTCGCCGAATTGGGCTGACACGATCGGAAAGGGCTGGATCTCGAATTCATCGGAGCCTTCATATTCGGGAAGATAAACCGCACCGACACCCACTGTGACCTTCCAGTCGTGCAATTTGCCGCGTACGCCGCCGAACCGCTCCTTGTCAAACTGTTCCGGCGGCGTGACTGGGGCTTCCTCCATAACGAAATCAGCAGCCCAGGTGGTTGCGGGGAGCATCAAAGACACCAAAGCTGTCGTCATGACCAAGAGCCTGACGATTGATCCACTCTGAAGATTAAAGAGAACCTGCGTCGACGCNGCGCGTCGTTTCGGCATGGGGGGAAGATGATTGTCTTTGAACACCTGGGATATCTCCTGTTGTCAGCTACGCAAAANTCGCCGATGGCGACTGCCTTGGACACTGGGAGAGAAGCATTGCGGCTGCATTACAAGATTGGCCAACCGACGCCGCTTCAGCACGTGGAACCGCTGAGGGCGAGCTACTGAATGAAGCGGCGCGATACTATTATCAGGAGAATAATCGGGCCCCCGAACAGCGCAGCGACGAGAAACGCGGAAAAGAGCAGGCGGCCGACAATGCGCTTAATCGCTTTGCAGTTTATTGACATTGTCCTACCTCGCCGGTTGCGGATGGTTTTGGGGCGCAACGATGCGAGGCGGGCCCTTCACTTTCCGAATCAAGCTGTCGATGCAGGAAATGATCACCGGGATAACGATCAGACTGAGAACTGTGGAGCTTATAAGCCCACCGATAACCGCATGTGCCATGGGAGCCCTCTGTGCGCCGGCCCCGGAAGTTGCCAGGGCAAGCGGGATCATCCCGAAGATCATCGCCAGCGTTGTCATCACGATCGGGCGAAAGCGCACGGCACCGGCATTTGCTAAAGCCTCCACAACGGAAAGTCCCCGTCTGCGCTCCTGATTGGCGAAGTCGACCAGCAAGATGCCGTTTTTCGTGACGAGACCCATCAACATGATAAAGCCGATCATCGAGAACATGTTGATGGTGCTTTCAGCCAGCAGCAATCCGATCAACACACCGACCAGCGACAGAGGAAGCGCCGCCATGATGGCAAGCGGTTGCAAGAAACTTCCGAACTGCGACGCAAGTACGACGTAGATGAAGATCACTGCCATGACCAGGGCCTTAAGCAGGCTCGTAGTTGCTTTCTCGACGTCTTCAGCGTCTCCTCCAAACTTGATCCGGTATCCCGCCGGAAGTTCCTGCTTGGATATGGTGGCCTCGAGATCGGCCGTGACGTCACCNATGGCACGACCCGATACATCGGCGGAGATCAGAACTTCACGTAATTGGTCCAGGCGACGGATCTCTGATGCAGCCGGAACCAGATCGATGTCAGCAATCTGGCCGAGCCTCACCATCCGTGGACTTTTGCTGTGGCCGGTATTGGGCAATTTGATCATAAAATTGCGGATAGCGGAGACGCTGTCTCGTTGATTCACGGGAAGTCGAACCACCAAATCGTAAGTTTGACCCAGCGGATCGGACCAGGTTCCGACCTCTTCGCCATTGACGAATGGCGAGAGCATCGCGGAAAGCTCGCGAATGCCGACACCAAGGTCGCCGGCTTGCTCGCGCTTCAGCCGTACCGAGAAAAGCAGTTTTCGATCGCTGGCGCTTGAATTGATGTCCACCACTCCTGGGATCCGGTGCATGTCCGTAATCAGCTCCGCTGCGGCTTTTTCCAACACCGCCCGATCATCGCCGAGCAAGCTCAGTTGGATGGGGCTTGCACCACCACCGAGACCTGCTTGGATGATGGCGATGTTGATCCCGGGGATCACCGAAAGGCGCTTGCGGATCGGGTTAGCCAGCATCACGGGAGTTCGTTGGCGTTCTTGTTGAGGTACAAGACTGAGAAGCAATGTCGCGTTGTGTTTGCCAGGATTGCCGCCCGTGTTGATCGTTGAATAGGTGGAGGCCACCTCGGGAAATTCACGCAAAGCGGCTTCAACCTGTCGAAGTTTTGCGGTGGTGTAATCCAGTGATGAGCCCGCTGGAGCGGCTATATTGATCTGAAACTGTCCCTCGTCCGAAGTTGAAACAAACTCGACGCCCACAAGTGGAACCATGAAAATGCTGGCAATGAACACTGCTGTTGTGAGCAAGAGCGTGACCAGGCGGTAGCGCAGCGTCCAGCGGATCATCTTCCCGTAGATCGCGACAATCACCTCAAAGCCGTTATCGAACCGCGCGATGGTACGGCCAATCGGGCCGCGAACCGCATTAGGCTCTGCGTCTGGGTCATGCCATATGCTGGAAAGCATGGGGTCGAGCGTAAACGCCACGAACAGCGAAATCATAACGGCTGCGGAGACGGTAACGCCAAACTCATAGAAGAAGCGACCGACCATGCCGTCCATGAAGGCAACCGGAAGGAAGACGGCAGCAATTGCCGCTGTTGTCGCCAAGACGGCAAGCCCGATTTCGGCTGTGCCATCGAGTGCCGCCTGAAANTGCGACTTACCCATGCGCAGGTGACGAGTAATATTCTCACGGACGACAATGGCGTCATCGACCAGGATGCCGATCGAAAGCGTCAGGGCAAGCAAACTGAGCATGTTGAGGGTAAANCCCAGGAAATCGATGACAGCGAGTGTGCCAATCATCGAGATCGGCAATGTCAGCGCGGTGATGACTGTGCTTCGCCAGGAATTGAGAAAGAGAAAGACGATGGCGACTGCCAGCGCCGCCCCTTCGATCAAGGTCGATTGCACGTCACCGAGCGACTCCAGGATGGGTCTGGATGCATCNTTGATGATTTGAAACTGCACATTCTTCGGAGCCAAAACGACGGTGAGCTGGTCAAGCCGTTTGCGCAACTCGCTTACCACCTGCACTGTGTTTTCGTCATCAATCTTGACGAGGTCAATCGCCAACGCCGTCTCGCCATCGTACATGGCCCGACTTTCCATATCCGCCGGGCGGGTTCTTAACGAGGCCACGTCCGAAAGGTAAACAGGGAACCCACCGCGGCGGTCAATCATCAGATCAAGTAATTCCTTGGGCTCCGAGATCCGACCCTGGATCTGAATAGTGCGTTCGGAGAGGTCGCTGATGATGCTTCCGGCTGGCCGGTTCCTGTTGCTGCTCCTGATTGCCTCGATCACGTCGTCGGCGCCTACACCAAGAGCGGTCAACCGCGTTTCGTCGATTTGAATATCGATCTGCTCTTTCTGGCCGCCAACCAGTGTTGCCTGCCCAACTCCCGACACGGTCGCGAGCTCGCGGAGCACGCGGTCCTGAACAAGATTGGTCAATTCGGGCACGCCCAGGGTTGCGGACGTGACGGCAATCGAGAGGATCGGCTCGTCCAACGGATTGAAGCGCGAGACGATGGGCTTGTCGGCCTCTTCCGGAAANTCTGCGTCAAGGGCTGCGACCTTGTCACGGACGTCTTGCGCCGCGACCGGGCTTTGCACCTCGAGTTGAAAACTCGCCACAACGACGGATCGACCTTCGTAGGATGTTGAGGTTACGTCCTCGATACCGCTGATCGTGTTGAGCGCCTCCTCGATCGGCTTGGTTACGTCCATCTCGACAGCTTCGGGTGTGGCGCCAGGGTAAGTGGTGGTGACGACGACAACTGGGACATCGACATTTGGAAACTGATCAACCCCAAGCCGATCATACGAGAACGCGCCGATCACCACCAGAACCACCATCATCATGGTGGCAAAAACCGGGTTATCGATGGAAATGCGGGTGAGAAACATGAAGTTATCCCACCTTCGCGACTGTGACGACAAGGCCCGGCTGCAGCTCGGCAAGTGGCGCCATTACGATCATGTCGCCGGGCGCAAGACCAGAGACCTCGGCCATCTGGTTATCATCCCACCTTGAGATGACGCTCACCGGCTGGCGGATGAGAATGCCGTCCACCAGTTTGAAAACATGAGCGTCTTTATCGCCTCCCCGAATTGAGGCGACAGGAATGGCAATTGCATCTTCAGTCTGCCGGACCAGGATTGAGCCGTGGACAAACATGCCTCCCTTGAAGTGGTAGCCATTGCCTGACAGACGAATATGGACAGCCACCGAGCGGCTACCGTCGTCCACGACCGGACTGGTCCGAGCGACCTTTCCCCTGATCACCTGCTTTNGGATGCCATCGACCTGAAGGTCCACGACCTGTCCTTCAGCGACACGCGTAACCTCTTGCGTCGAAATCAGAACCCTGGCTTCCATATCGCTCACGTCGACAAGGGTGAGAAGTTCCGCATCTGCCGCGATTTGCGCACCCTGATTGACCGAAAGCTTGGATATCACGCCGTCAAAGGGAGCAAGAATCTCGGCATTCTGCAACGCTGTTCGCGCTATTTCGACCTGGGCGGCAAGGCTATCCAGCCGGGCTTTTCTTGCCCCAACCTCGCCACGTGCTTTGTCGAGTTGGTCCTGACTTGCGACACTTTTGCTCGCAAGTTGCTCAATCCGGTTGAGCGACTGCATGGCAAGCACCATTNCGGCGATTGCGCCTTCGTGGTCCGCCTCCTTTTGTTTCAGACCGGCCTGAAGGTCATTCGATTCAAACCCGATCAAGACGTCACCGGCCTTTACGGCCTGTCCTTCCCGAATGTTTGAATGGGTTATCCTGCCGCCGCTAACGGCACGTAGTTCTACGAGACGTGAGGGTCGAAGTTCGCCCGTTACCCTGAGCCGCTCAACGAGCACGGCCGGCTGAATTGTAGCGACTTCCATTGGAGACAGTTCAAACGGTATTGTCCCGCCACGGACATGCGCGGTCACCACCTTCTGCAGTCGTTCGTTCGCAACGCTCGTTCCCCGTGCAGGGCCGATCAAAGCGACGGAACAATAGATGCCGCCAAGAAGCACTGCGGTTATCATGAGTATTCTATTCCATTTGGATGCCATCAGGTCGACCTCGTTGTGATAGAGCAGCGCACATCAAGCCGTCTGGTGCCGCGTCTGTGGGTGGACGATGAGGTTCGACAATTGCAGCAACATTACCTCGATCTTTTTATCCTCGTAATGCTGCTGCAATGTTCTTGGCGACACTGCTGCTAGGCGAGGATGCGGGNCAACGATGAGACTTCTTTTGATCGAGGACGAAAGGGAACTTGCGACAGCGCTATCGGCTGCGCTGTCAAAGCACGGGATCGTTACCGATCACACGATGCACCTCGCCGATGCCCATGAGCTCGTTCTGCAAANTGACTACGACGCCATCCTTTTGGATCGGCGTTTGCCGGACGGAGAGGGACTGACATTCATCCCGGTGTTAAGGCGTGCAGGCAATGATACGCCAATCATTGTACTTACCGCCCGAAACGAGCCGATGGAACGGGTGGCGGGCCTCGATTTCGGTGCGGATGATTATCTTGGAAAACCGTTTCTGGTCGAGGAACTTATGGCGCGCGTCCGCGCGCTGTTACGACGCCCCTCTGGCGTGGTCGATCAAGATATCAAGGTTGGGCGATTGTTGATCGACCCGTTGAACCTTACAGTCAAAATCGAAACCGACACGCTCGATATTCCCCGCCGGGAGCTTTTGGTTCTCCAGGCGCTTGCAAAACGCAAGGGTAGAACCGTTCTCAGGGCCACGCTCGAGAGGGCGGTTTATAATTATGAAGAAGAGATACAATCAAACGCGCTGGACGCCCACATCTCGAGATTGCGCAAGAGATTGTCGGATGTCGAGGCGGGTGCGACGATCCATAACATCCGTGGTGTTGGCTACCTCCTGAAAGAAGAATGATGAGCGCATATCGATCAACGAACCCATCGCTTTGGTGGCGTCTAAGCTGGCGACTCAGTCTGGTGATCAGCATTGTGATTGGCGCTGCAATCATTGGGCTATCGATGTATGGCACGATGGTCATGTCGCCCAATATCGCGATGGAGAGCGAGGTCAAGAATGCTGTTGCGGAATCGATCAGGCGGAACGGCCGCGGCCAGCTTGAACTCGAGGAAACCGTCTCACTTCGGACGCTGATGGAAGAGAACAGCCGTCTGTGGTTTGTAGCCGCCACCCCGGATGGCGAGTTCATCTCTCTGGGAGCAATCCCCCNACCATATGCCGCGATTGCCCCTATGACCTACCTCATTAGGGCCGCTGATATTCGTGGGGCGGACGGAATCAAGGAGATCGCATCAATTGATGATGTTTCCACGACTCTCGGTGAAGTGCGAGTATTTTTCGGTGGCATTGCTGGAAAAGGCTCCCCCTTACTGGCCTTGCTCGGGCGGGCCTATCCGATCTATGTGTCGCTGCTTGCGATGGCCCTTCCAGCCATTTNCACTGCAGTACCGATTATCGTGGGAGGTGGGCTTGCAAAGATCAAAGATGTCGCCGAGAGGGCAGCGCAAATCGACCCCCATCGCCACGGCAGCCGGCTTCCGGTTGAAGGAATTCCGGGCGAAGTCACTCCGTTGGTCATCGCGTTCAACGAAGCTCTCGAAAGACTTGAAACCGAATTTAAGAAACGCCAACGGTTCTTGATTGACGCTGCTCATGAGCTGAGAACACCCATCGCCATTATGCAAACGCGCATCGACGGCATGTCAGATGGTTTGGAGCGCACACGCATGTTGCAAGATGTGGCACGCCTGGCTGACACGGCAGAACAATTACTTGACTTCGAACGCAACGACCAAGCGGTAGACCTTGAGGAAGAGGTTGATCTGGTGACGGTTGCGCGTACCGTCGTTGCAGACTTTGCGCCTCTCGCAATCGCAGCCGGCTATGAAATTTCATTTCATAGCCGGCTGGATGCGCTCCCTCGCAAGGGCAACACCATTGCGTTGACCAGAGCGATCGGTAACCTGGTCCGTAATGCGATTGACCATTGCAATGGAAGAGGAACGATCGAGGTGTCCGTCATTGCAAGTGGAGAGATCACCGTCACCGACGAGGGACCTGGCATACCAATTGAGCATCAGGAGTTGGTTTTTCAGCCATTCTACCGCGTCACACCGAGAAGCCAGGGCGCGGGGCTTGGCCTAACCCTCGCGAAGCAGATTGTCACCAACCATGGTGGACAAGTCAGCATCCAGAGTCGTTCAGGCGGGACGAGGGTTACTGTCACCCTTTGATGTGCGTTGGACTTGCGTTTTCTTGCCATTCTCTCTCGCAATCGGGTCTAACGGGTGGCGGATTATCGAAATGCCTGATCGTTGTCATGGGCTCGGCCACCGCCGTCCGCTCCCCGCCAAATCTCTGACAGCTCTAACCCTGTGAGCTCCACGTTAGGAAGGTCTCTGGTTTGACGCTATCTATCCGCGTCATCTCGATCAGCGGCCTCAGGGTGTCTTCGACGAATTCTTTCATTGTCGTGCGTAGCGCAGGACGATCATCGTGAAACTTTACACGCCGATCGTTAAGAGCGGCCAAGGTGTCATTATCGTAGACCCACCGTCCGAGCGTTCCGAACCTCTCGCGGAAGACCGCCTCGACTTCGCGATCGTTCCTGTCGATGAAGCGATAGCCCACCTCTCTGTCGAGTGCCCGGCTGATAATCACGGCGATCTCGGTCATCGTGTAATCAATGCCCAGTTGCTTTACCGATCGGTGCTGGTCAGTCGGCGTGTCGAACTCCTTCGCCGCGAGATCCGCGATTTCCTGAATTGAGACCCAAGGAGTTTTGACGTTGGGGTCAAGCGACCAGCCGATACTATCGTGCTGCGCGATCGAGTGGACCCACCCGGCCAGGTCCTGCATGAACCAGCCTGCCTGAAGGTGCACCAATTTGACCGCTCGTAGTCGGTTGAGGATCTGATCCAGCATATAGAAGCCCTGGAAATGGCCGGTGTTTCCGCTAACCTCGGATCCCATCCCGGTCAGGTTTACGGCCAACTTCACAGGGGAATCCCGAAGCGTGTCGAAAAACCGAAGCGCTACCGTAGGGTAGTGTCCATGGAGGTCCTCCGAGCCCCAAATGGTTTNGACCATCAAAAACGCAGCATCAGCGTCTTCGAAGAACCTGTTGAGATCACCAGCACCTGAGTCAAAGCTGCCAATAAACGGTTCTGCTCCTTTNGCGACAAGTGCATCTAGGGCCGGTCCTCCTCTCGAGAGAGCTTTGACGGAATGGCCACTGGCCAAGAGTTTCTCGGTAAGTTTGGCGCCGATCCTGCCGGTCGCGCCAACCACAGCTATACGCATGGGTGATCTCCTGAAGTTGCTCAAGCAGGAGCCTAAAGGATTGCGGCGCGAGCAAAAGTGGAGATAATGCCATATGATCTCGAAATCGGGCCAACCTTCCAATAAGCCACCTTGTGGTACCGCGATAAATCTAAGCCTCTTGCGCGGGCCAGCGATGGCAATCAGGATGGACTTCGCCGACTATGAAGCCGAGGGGGTGCAGCACCAGCACCCGCAGGGCCAACTGATTCTGGCGCTCCATGGAGCGGTGACATGTAGAGCGGAAAGTGGGGTCTGGATCGTCCCACCCGACTGTGGAGTCTGGATACCGGGTGGCGTTCCTCACAGCAACCAGGTCACATCCAATGCTCGTCTGACCTATCTGTTTGTCGAGCCCGGCGCGGCCATGCTTCCGGCTGAATGCTGCACGCTTTCGGTATCGCCGATGCTTCGAGAGATGATACATCGGGTAGCGGACCTACCGGGAAATCAAACGCGCGACACTCACGTTGATCGGCTCGTGCGGGTTATGCTGGATGAGCTCGCGCTGATGCCGCGGGAAAGGCTGGAGCTACCGGTATCTGATCATCCAAAGATCGCCGTGATAGCTGCGGCGCTGTTGGCAGACCCGAGCGACCGCCGAACGCTCGGCCAATGGGCTGAGCATGTCGCCGTCAGCGAACGATCGTTAAAGAGGCTTATGGTCCAAGAAACAGGATTGAGCTTCGGCCGTTGGCGGCGTCAGCTACATCTTGTCATCGCGCTGCGAGAACTTGCCGGAGGTGCGACTGTGCAGCAGGTGGCAGGCGACTTAGGGTACGAATCGACGACGGCCTTCATCGTCATGTTCAGGAAAGCGCTTGGGACCACGCCTTCGCGCTACTTTGCCGATCGGCTTTTGCGCGCCGAGCGAGCGAGAAGTGATACCAATGAACATAGATGAATGACTGGGTGACGCTATTATAAACGGCATGGATTGTGGCTTATACGATAAGTCGATTTTATCTTGAAAAAGAAACTTCCTAGGGTGGCTGAACAAAAGCCTAAAGGAGGTGTGCTATGCAAAANTCAGTAGTCGTCACGGGCGGGTCGCGCGGTATCGGTCGCGCCACCGCCCTGCTTCCTTGCCGCACACGGTTGGGACATTGTCGTCAACTACGCCAACAATCATGACGAAGCGGCCTCTGTCGTCGCAGAGATCGTCGGACGAGGTGGGCGTGCCAACGCGGTTCGGGCCGACGTTTCATCGGCATCCGAAATGAAGGATCTTTTCGATCAGGCGGAGCATGCCTATGGCAATGTCCGCGCGCTGGTCAGCAGCGCAGGGCTCATCAGGCCGTCTTTGATGAAGGATCTGAACGAGGCGCAGCTCGCCGAACAACTTGATACGAACCTTCGGGGCACAATCAACGGCATGCGCGAAGCCGCGCGACGGATCATCGACGGTGGCCGGATCGTCAGTATGTCCAGCACCACGCTTGCCCTCAACCCTCCAGGCTACGGCATCTACAACGCTACAAAAGCCGCCATCGAGGCTCTTACACGTGTCGTTGCCAAGGAACTTGGAGGCCGACGGATTACCGTCAACGCCGTGGCTCCCGGCCCAGTCGAAACCGAATTGTTTGTCACGGGTAAGAGCCAGGCCGAGATCGACCGCATGGCAGAAGCAGCGCCCTTCAAACGTCTTGGTCAACCGCACGACATAGCCGAGGTCGTCGCCTTTCTTCTGTCCGACGCAGCTGGATGGGTCAATGGACAGGTCGTGCGCGCCAATGGCGGCTTGGCTTGAGGAGAGTTAAAATGCATCAGAAAGTCATCGTCGTCACTGGCGCCGGATCCGGCATCGGTCGCGCCGTCGCCAAGGCGCTCGCCATCGCGGGCCACATTGTCTACGCTTCGATGCGATCTCTCAAGGAGCGAAACCAGGACCGTGTCGAACAGCTGTCGCGGTTTGCGGCAGAAAAGCAGGTCGACCTGCGCGCGCTCGAGCTCGATGTCCTCTCGGAGGAGAGCATAAGAGCAGCGTTCGATCAGGTCCTTCTGGAGACCGGCCGTCTCGACGTGGTCGTCAACAATGCGGGCATGCTGATGGTCGGTGTTGCCGAAGCCTTTACGCCTGCGCAAATGGCAAGGATTCTAGACACCAACGCGATCTCCTGGCTTCGGGTGAACCGGGCAGCGCTGCCAATCATGCGCCGGCAGAAAGAAGGCGTCCTTGTGTATATTGGCAGCACGACTTCGCGCATCCATGAGCCCTTCATCGGACCCTATATCGCCAGCAAGGCGGCGGGCGAGGCTCTGGCTGAAGCGATGAGCTTCGAAGCCGCACCTTTTGGCATCGAGAGTGTCATCGTTGTGCCCGGCGCCTTTACATCCGGCACGGAACATTTCGCGGGCGCCNATGGGCCGGAGACCCTTGCCGTCGTCAGCCAATACGGTGAGCTTCCGGATCGTCTTCGCGGCCTCGGCACAGCCCTTGAGGTACTGGATGCCGAAAAAANCCTCGGTCTGACTGTCGAATCCGTTGGCAAGGCTGTGAAGGATGTCCTCGATCTTCCGTTCGGAGAAAAGCCGTTCAGGATTTCGATCGACCCACAAGGCAAAGGGACGGACGAGATCGAAGCCTTGATCGGTGCCAGGCAGCTTTCGTTCTTCGAGAGACTCGGGATAGCCGACCTGATGAAGCCCAAGCGTCCATAACATGATCATCGCCAAACGCTCGGAAGTGTTCCCGAACACGCAACCGCGAGCAGATCCTACCTTTGCCAAAGGAACATATCCATGAGCGACATCCTGCAAACCGCCGGCCTGGTCATTGCGTTGGCAGCGCCATCTCCAGCTACACAGGGCAGTTTATCTGTCGAACAGGCGATCGAGATCGTGCGGCCTGTCTATAACGCACTCACCGCGGCGTCACCCGCAGATGTGCGCGTTCATCTTGAAAGCGGAACGACAAAGGATTGGCAGAATTGCGGTTCTACCAATGCATGCGATGACCGCGAAGCAACGATCGCGAGGTGGAGCGCCCGGATCGCCAAGGTACCGGATTTCAGCTTCGAGATCCTGGATGTTGTCACGATGGGGAACAAGGTTGTTGTTCGCAGCGAAGCTCAAGGCACACCTGTCGGCGAGTTTCTCGGCGTCGCCCAGTCGGGTCGCGCCTTCCGGATCATGACCATCGATGTCCACGAAGTCCAAGATGGTAGAGTATATCGGACATATCACGTTGAAGACTGGTCGCGCGCGTCCCGGCAACTCCGCGGCCAGGAATGAGGCGAGCTACGCCCGCGAAAGCCGTCTATCCTCCGGTAGTCGCCAGTCTAGGAGGCGGCCTTTTCAAAGAGTGACCCGATCACCTCACGCAGCCATCGCTGCGCGGGGTGAACGTCGTTGCGCCTATGCCATGCCATGTCGAACGTCGCCGTGCCAAGTTCCAATGGCGGCTTCAGAACGTGAAGCTGTTCGCGATACCCGGATGCTTCGACGACGCCCTTCATCAGCGTTGCTATCAGGTCGGACGACGCGACGAGCGGCGGCGCGGCGTACATTTGCGGGAGCGTTAACGCAAGGCGCCGCCGCAATCCCAGCTTCCCAAGCGCGGCATCGACCATCCCGAACCGCTCGTTTTCGGGGGAAACAAGCAAGTGTGACATCTGAAGAAAAGCGTCGAGCGTCAGCTCTGTGTCGGCGTGCGGATGGTCTTTGCGAACAATGCAGACGAAACCCTCCTCGAACAAACTTGCGCTCAAAATGCGACCGGCCGGGNTGTGGGGAACTCCGACGGTGAGATCTGCCTCCCCGGAATCCAGAAGCGAGATGACGGCGTCGCGGTGATCGAAGTTGCGAATTCGCAGAACGATACCCGGCGCCTCAACTCGCAGGCTGGCAAGCAGTTTTGGCAGGACGACAAACGCTGCGTGCTCGGAANGCCCAATCGAGAGTGTGACCGTTGACTTCGAGGGGTCGAAGACCTGCGTAAACTCCAGCGTTCGCTGGATTTCCGCCAGCGCATGGCCAAGCGGTTCGGCGAGGTCAAGCGCGCGCGGCGTTGGCTGCAACCCCACTGGGCCACGGATAAACAACTCATCCTGCAAGAGAGCACGCAGACGCGATAGCGCGGCGCTCATGGCCGGCTGCGTCCGCCCGATCCGCACGCCTGCGCGCGTTACACTTCGCTCGGCCATGAGCGCATCAAAGGCAACAAGCAGGTTCAGGTCAATGCCATGTAAATCCATGTCGTGGATGTTATCGCATACCTGATATCGATTTCAACGATGAAATCGTGGAGCGTACTGTTGCTTATCGCCAACCAAGGAGTTCGCTATGAGCAACGGACAGCCATCTTACAGCGGAATAAGCACCGCAGATCTACAGACGCTTCGTACCTTCTACAAGGCGTTTGAGGGAAACCCTGATCTCCTCGACGCAAGCGTCGTTGCGGATTGGCACGACATCCCTCTTGCACCGGGCCAGGCAGCGGGCCGAAATGGATTCAAGCCCATGATCGCCGCCTTTTCGGAGGCGTTTGCTGACATCAAGATCGAGATCGTCGATGTGATCGGCGGGCCGGACAAGGCTGCCGTCCGGGCCGTCATCACTGGTCGTCACGTCGCGGATTGGTTCGGGGTCGCCCCGACCGGCCGCGAATTCTCGCTTCCGATCCATGAGTTCCACGCCTTCGAGAACGGCCGGATCACCCACACTCGGCACATGGAGGACTGGCTGGGCTGGTTTGCCCAGATGGNCGCTTGGCCGGTCAAGAACTAGGAGCTGACAATGCAACAGATCATACTCTCCGATTACGAGCAAACCCCTGCCCTGACAGACGTAGCCATCCCCGAGCCGAATCATGGCGAGNTGCTTGTGCGCGTTAAAGCGGCAGCCTTAAACCCGCTCGACGTCAAGCTTCAACTTGGTCGGGTCCACGCCTACTTCCCCCTGACCTTTCCGTCGCAGATGGGTACGGACCTCGCCGGCACAATCGAAAAGACTGGCTCCCTGACCTCACGCTGGCGGGTCGGCGATCGGGTTATGGCACGGCTCGATCCGACCAAGGGTGGCGCTTTTGCCGACTACGCCATCGTTCCCGAAGATCAGCTTGTGCTTCTTCCGCAAGATCTGAACTTCAACAGCGCAGCGGGATTGCCAACCGCTGCAGGGACTGCTTGGCAGGCTCTCGTAGAGATCGCGGATCTTAAGGCCGGCCAGACCGTCCTTGTGCATGCCGGTACCGGGGGTGTCGGAAGTGTCGCCATCCAGTTCGCCAGAGGGCTTGGCGCCCGCGTCATCGCCAGCGCGTCGGGAGACGGTGTGGAGATCGCGCGCGAACTGGGTGCCGATCAGGTCATCGACTATCGATCCGAGGATTTTGCCACCAAGGTTTCGGACATCGATGTGGTGCTGGATACCATTGGCGGGGAGACACAGCAGCGCTCCTTCGACGTGCTGCGCAGTGGCGGCAAGCTGGTTTCGACGGTCTCTCCGCCTGACCAAGCACTGGCGACGGCCCACAAGGTCGAAGGTACATTCGTGTTCCATACATCGAACGCCGGGCGGCTCTCGGATCTGGTTAAGGCGATGCGCGCAATGGGCCAATCGGTCCTGATCGATGGTGTTTNCCCCATTACCTCGTTCGCAGAAGCCTTCGGGCGCCAAGCCTCTGGCAGGGCGCGTGGCAAGATCATCATAAGTGTGTGATCCTGCTTACGGTAATATCGAGCTAGGCGGTGCTGCCGCCTGGCTCGTCCCCACCTAAAATTCAGCTCTCTCGAACGATGATCCGCGCGCGAGCAGACTATGGACCGCCAATCGCGGAGCGCGCTGGCCTATGCAGGACGGTCGAGTCGAGTGCCGGCCGAAGCCAAGCAAGTGTCAGGCGCTTCTTTGCCACCAGACGTCCGGAGCGTTAGGCTCGGTTTTGGAATCGAGACCAGCAAATTACTAAGTCCGTGCCCTTCCCCGATATCATAAGAATTGCCTGTCCGCTCGGCTCGTCGTCAGATGTATCCGCATGCCGTCAGAGCGCAAGTTGTAAAATCGGATTTTCCAGACAACCACGGGCGACAACCCTATCGAGCGGCACAATAGCCATCCGGGCTGAACGGGAACATAGTTTGACGGTAGACGAGGTTTCTGAATAAGGAAAAGGGATGCACCCAAAGCGCGTTCTTTCAAATGGCACCTTTATGGCTGGTCCGAAATATCTGATCGAGCCCCCAAGAACCGATGCGCAAGCATCAGGCAGACGTAGTCCTTTTTCGGGCGACACGTTCGTGGTGAAACCTAAAAAGCCGTTGGACGTCAGTCTGGAAACGGTTCGAACGTCCGCAGAGTTGGTTGTAGCGTCGTCTGCAAACTGAACGCGGGTCCATCGCATAATTGACTATTTCTTACATCAGCGGGATGGAATGCCCCAATTATCGACGTTTCGCCTTCACAGGCATGCTGCAGGTTTTCTGTTCTTCCAACACCTGGGCGATTTCTCTCGCCGGCCCTATGAAGTAGGCCGTCGTGTAAACAGGCATGCCCACGACCGTCGCGATCCCGGTCGCCACGACCGACAGCCCGGCCATAATGCCGCCATGGCCATTGACCAGCACGATCTTCGAAANGCCGGCGTTTCGGACAGACGTGCGAATGTCGCCTTGCTGAGTGTAAAGGTGCCACCGAAATCCGCATGGTGGTGCGCAACACCGGTCCAGACCAGGGGTCACCACGCAAGGGAGGTCTGAATTACCAGTTGCCTAGCCGCTCATTCGCACACAGCGGCTGCAAGGACGTGGTCGGTTCCCGTTACAAGATGCGGCCCGTGTTGTTCGGTAGAACCAATCGGAACAACCACAACGGCGTGGTCCTTTGCCAAGGCGCTCAATTCCGGAGCGGTCAGCTTGCTCCAATGAATACCTCTTTGAGGATATTCCATGGCGGCCCCCCTATGAAACGACGCGAAAAAGCAGAACGATCTGCGAGAAATGACGATGATTACGACGAACAGCAGCGTCAGGAAGAGAAACGAGACCGCTCCCCATGACCAGATGATCTCTGGGTGGGCATCTGCCATACGAAAAATTTCGACGGGGCCAAAGCGGGCGTCACTGCCAGGAAACACCACAAAGGCGAGAAATTGTTCGCCAAAGCTCGTATTGCGGTAGAGATTGAGTAACTGGCATAGCTATCGAACCCGTCTGGAAGCGAGACCTCAGGCCTCGCGCCAGCGATATCCCTCGGACGTTTTCGCGATCCTTATGACGGATGTGCCAGCCAGATGAGCACCGAAGAGAACCGTTTGTGGAACGCTCGCCCACTCCAGCAAACGCAGGCGCGATTGCTGCGCTTTTNCAGGTTCAGCATCGAATATGGAGTTAACGTCTGGCCGCAGGACCTGCGCATGGTGGTGTAAGGTGTCGCCGGCAAAAAGCGCTACACCTTCTCCGGTTTCGACCGCAATAGAAGCGTGGAACGGGCTGTGGCCGGGTGTTGGAAGATAACGAATTCCGGGCAGCACCTCGCTTCCGTCAACGGAAACCATTATCGCCTGTCCAGACTCGACGACAGGGTCGACGCTGTCTGCGCGCGCCATAAAGCTGGTCCGGTGGCGGTCAATCTGATTTTCCGGCGCCGAGAAGAACCTGTATTCGTCAGCGCTAAAAATATAACGCGCGTTCGGAAAGGTGGGGCGCCAGATTTGTCCATCCCACACCGTGTTCCACCCCACGTGGTCAACATGGAGGTGAGTTAGCAGAACGACATCGACGTCTTCAGGCCTTACCCCAGCCGCTTGTAACCGCTCGAGAAAAGGCGGGGTCAGACTATCGAAGTACGGCGCATAGGGCCTGGATTTCTTCGCACCTGCTCCGGTGTCGACTAAAATGTTCTGACTACCGTCACTAATCAGCCAGCTATGGATACTAAGGCGGGCATTGCCAGCCGGAGACAAANGCGTGGGGGGAAAAAGAGCTGGATCGACCGCTTGCTCTCCAAGCTCCGGAAACAATTTCCCGGGAGCGAAGCTTAACAGCTCTTGCTCGCTGATTTTGGTGATCGAATAGTGTCCCATCTTCTGCTGAGTTGCATATTGCATACGGGTTCCTCAAANTGAGTTCATCGGGAAACGGCAGGCGATGGACCGGCCGGTAAGCCTTATCGAACGCGCCGGAACCATATTTCGTCTCATGTCATCATTGCAAAATTAGACTGTACTGTAAAGCCAAATTTTGAAAAAGGGCTAGTGACGGCGAAAGTCCCGCTTTCTCTTGGTTTGCATTAATTCGGTTAAGATGTACTATATTGTACAATACAAGCGAGGAGAGGGTTGCCTGAGCCAAATGGATCGGAAACATCGCAAATCTGAAAATGGATCGACGCCCGCAATCATAAAGGCAGCTCGCCAGCTCTTTCTTAAAAAGGGCTACGATGGCGTCAATCTTGATACGATCGCGAAGAAGGCGAGCGTCTCTCGGCAAACGCTTTACAACATTTTCGGAAGCAAAGAGGCGATTTTCAAAGCCGTTTTAAATGACCATTGGTCGAGTATCGCAGGCCACAGCGACCTTGAAGCTGAAACCTTTCCGCCGAAGGCCTCCGCCGCGGAAGTTTTGCGTATTTTTGCCGATCGGGCACTGGCTTTCGTTGACAACCTCGAACAGGTGGATTTCACCCGATTGGTAATCGCAGAATCCCGCCACGCAGCTTGGATCGGTCACGAATTTTATAAAGTCGGCAAGGGACCGCTTCTCGCTTCTCTGACTAGCGAAATCATGCGTCTCGACGTGCAGGGATTGTTGACCTGTAACAATCCTAGTCTCGCTGCCCACCAGTTCTTCGGCCTTCTCCTCGAGATGACTTTCTGGCCCTATGTCATGTCGATCGGCGCAGCCACACGTGAGCTGCCCGATAGGGAAGAAGCTGTAGACGGTGCTGTTTNGATGTTTACAGCCCGGTATGGCGTTAAGGTGAAGCGAGACATTTGACATTACAATGTATTTTGTTCGTAGACCCCTGGCATCAACGCAAAAGCGGCCGGGCCGCGCCTTTAGCCCCATCCTTCCTTTGGTATGGTTCGCTCTATCGCGTCCTGAATGAGGCGCGGCGAGGTGATGCTTGGTCCAGAGCTGTCGGCTCCGGACAAAGTTGAAGCAATGCAATGCTGCAGCGGCGACCACCCATTTAACTTCGGCATCCCCTGAGCAAAACTTCCACGCTTGGGCGTATTATTAGGCGTCAGGCCAGTCCCGGTGCGGGAAATCCCAAACTACGAACGAGCTCATGCGAGGCAGCCCAAGTCTGGAGCGACAAACGCGTTCATCTCCCTATGAAGAAGCGATCCACTCGCGATGGATCATCGTTGGACACTTGTAAGATACTACAAATACATTATAGTTCTGGGATCCGCCCTCGGGACTCAGGGTGGCACTTCTTTGGGAGGAAANTCATGACAATTACGACGCGAAAGGCGCAGCCGACCGTGGCTGCCAGACTCGAGCGGCTACCGCTCACCGGCTACCAACGTTTCATTTTTCTAATTATCGCAACCGCCTGGCTCTTTGACTCCATGGATCTGGCGGCGATGACTTTCATGCTAGGGTCCATCAAGAGTGACCTCGGATTAACCACAGCGCAGGCCGGCTTTGTTGCAAGCGCAAGCTTTATTGGGATGTTTTTTGGCGCGTCGATCGCTGGTCTTGCAGCGGATCGATTTGGCAGAAAACCCGTCTTTCAGGTCAGCATGATCGTCTGGGGCCTTGGGAGCCTGCTCTGTGGACTGTCGTCAGGTTACAACGACCTCTTTATCTACCGAATTATCCTCGGTGTCGGCATGGGAATGGAGCTTCCGGTCGCTTTGGCAATGGTGTCCGAATTCATACCATCGCAGCAACGCGGCAAATATGCTGCAATTTTGGAGGGATTTCTTCCTGTCGGGTATGTCTTTGCCGGCATCTTGATATATTTCACATTGCCCTTGGTCTCCTGGCGAGGAGTATTCATCATTCTGGCGGTACCAGCGGCTGCGTTGCTGGTCATCCGGCGTTTCGTGCCGGAATCGCCTCGTTGGCTTGAAAGTCACGGGAGGCGAGAGGATGCAAATCGCGTGATTTCGCAAATTGAAGATCAAGTTCGCAAGCGCCTCCAGGGCGCGGAACTCCCCGCTGTTGCTGTCGACGAAATCACGGCCGACGTGGACCTCGTGTCGGGCAGGAACCTGGGAGTTCTGACAACGCTGTCCGAACTCGTGAACAAGACATATGGCAAGCGTTCGTTCATGATATGGACAGTGTGGTTCTTTACGATGGTCGGTTACTACGGGCTCTCATCCTGGCTGGGCGCGCTCCTTCAGGAATCCGGTTACGAGGTTTCGAAATCGATCATCTACACCGTCATCATGTCCGCAGCGGGCATACCAGGCTTCATCTTTGCGGCATGGTTTCTGGAATGGGCCGGGCGCAAGAAAGCGGCTGTCGTGATGCTGTTTGGATGTGCTGCCAGCGCTTACGTATATGGTCAATGTGCCTCACTGAAACTTCCTGTTGAGCAGGTCGTCCTTGCGGGCGCTGCGATGCAGTTTTTCTTCTTCGGCATGTGGTGCATCATCTACGCCTATACACCGGAACTTTATCCGACGAGAACGCGCGCGACCGGAGCGGGGGTCGCGTCCTCGGTCGGTCGGCTCGGCTCTATCATTGGTCCGCTGGGGATAGGCGTTCTTTNGCCTGTGATAGGCCAGGGCGGCATTTTCATTGGAGGAGCCATTTGCTTCGTCGTTGCGGCTCTGACCATCTGGATCATGGGAATTGAGACTAAGGGTCTTTCCCTAGAGCAAATCTCCCAATAGGTCGCGCGGCGGCGGCGTCCAGCCGCCGCCAATTGCTTTGGCGAGTTATCGCTTCAACACGCCCACACTCTTGTAGAAGAGTTTGTGCGTGAACTCTTCCACGACGTTCATGAGGCTTGTCGCGATCGCTAGGGCCTCATCTTCCTTTTCCTCAGCGATCGCGCGAGCGCGCGCTGCGTGAAGTCGGCCGACGACCTCAAGGTTGCGCAGCTCAGGATAGAACTTGAAATAGAACCGCCTCGAAAGCGCTAAGAGCGGCGAAATCGCTTTTTCCGCAAACGGATTTCCAGCCAGCCGAGCAACGGTTCGGTTCACGTCGAAAAGGTGGCGGAGATACGAGTGGACATCGGATATACCAGCCGTTTCCATAGCCTCGGCCATTTCTTTAAGAGCCACCCGCTCTTCATACGAAGCTCTTCGCGTGGCGCGGCGAGTTATGAAGAGCTCGAGTTCCCGGCGAAGCTCAATAACTAGTAGTTGTTGTTGTAGGTCGATTTCCGCCACCATCACGCCGTGCTTGGGTATAATTCGCAGAAGCGAGTCACTTTGGAGCCGCTTAACCGCCTCGCGCACCGGGGTTCTGCCGATCAAGATCAACTCTCCCAAACTTTCCTCGCTCCATTTGCTTCCCGGTGGCAACTCAAGCGTGACAATCAACTCCTCAAGCTTGCGATGAGCAGATTCCGCTTGGGATTCTACCGGATCTTGCGCACCAGGTTCAGATTTTTGCGGCATCTGCCCTCCAAATTATTGGCAGCGGCACCGTCCGGCCCGCGCTAAAACCTACGTAGCACGTTACAAAGCTGTTGACTGTATCCTAGTAGGATACTACAAACATTTTACAAATTGCGTTTCTCCGAGAAACGCGTCTTTCCATGTGATGCAGCGAACAAGGATCAAAGATATGGAAGTCCATCTGTGGAAGGGAAACGAGTCTGTTGAGGTTGGGATCGAAGGAACCGTCGGCACAATCACCCTACAGCGGCCTTTCCGAAGAAACTCAATGGACCAAAATCTGGTCGAAGGAGTTCGTAAGTCATTGCTGTGCTTCGCCGACGATCAAAAGATTTCCGCGCTCGTTCTTCGGGGTGCAGAGCCAGGATTCTGCGCGGGAAGCGATCTGAAATATATCAGCGAGATGGACATTCGCCAGATCAGTCGATTCGAACAGGAATGCGGCGACCTCGGGCGTCTGATCGGCTTCATTGACAAGCCTGTAATCGCTGCGGTGGAGGGCTTCGCCATTGGTGGTGGGTTTACGCTCGCCACATGTTGCGATCTCGTCGTATCGAGTACCGATGCAAANTGGAGCCTTCCAGAAGTTCCGATCGGTTGGCTGACACCGTGGGGTATCAGCTCGATTATTAACCGCGTCGGCTTGGTGGAGGCACGCAGACTTTGCTTTGGCCTAGACTCGCTCGACGGCAACGAAGCACGACGACTGGGCCTGGTTGACTACGTAACCGATCCCGGGAAAACGACCGAGTATGCGACCGCCCTGGCGCGGCGCATCGGCGAGCTTCCTGGACCCGCGGTCAAGGCGACCAAAAGGTTCTTCTCTACCTACGCGATGGAGAAATCCGAGACGATGGACTTCGAGGCCAATCGACTGTTTNGTGAGAATGCAACTTCGAGCGATGCCCAAAAGACATTCGATCGCTTCCGCCAGCCCAAACAGGCTCGACACGATGTCTGAGATTGTCGATCTGGACCGAGCTTTGTCAGTCATCCGTGATGGTGATACTGTAGGCTCTGTCGGTGTTATTGGATGGCTAGTTCCGGATCACTTGCTTGAGGGTATTGCTCACAATTTCCTCACCAAAAACGGCCCCGGCAATCTTACCTTTTATTTCCCGGTTGGCGTCGGTGATGCTCTTGAGATCAAGGGGATGGACCACGTAGCCGTCCCAGGGCTGCTGAAGCGTGTGATTGGCGGGAACTTCATCAATCCGCTCAACCCCCGAACGGGTCGTCGCGCGGAAATGATGCGAATGATCATTGAGAACGAGGTGGAAGCCTACGCATGGCCGATCGGTGCTACGATGCACTGGCTTCGCGAAGTTGCTCGACGCGGCCCCGGATATCTCACTGAAGTGGGCCTCGGTTCTTTTATCGACCCCCGCCAAGAAGGCGGCAAGATGAACTCGCGCACGAAAGACAATCTCGTTCAGCTGCGGGAATTCGACGGAAAGGAATACCTTTNCTATCCGACGTTCCCGTTGAACGTCGCCCTCCTGCGCGCAAGCTTCGCAGATGAGCTCGGCAATCTGTCTCTTTGCAATGAACCGCTCCAATCCGCCACCCTTGCCCTGGCCCTCGCAGTGAAAGCCTCCGGCGGCAAAGTGATTGCTCAAGTGAGCGAGATTGTGCCGGCCGGCCTGATGCCGGCGGCGAACATGAATATTCCTGCGGCCCTTGTCGACTACATCGTCGTTGCACAAGGGCAAATGACAACAGATGTCGACTTCGATGCTCGCTATCTCGGTGGCTCCTTCGATCCTTCGAGCTTCAGCGCTCTATACCCNGCGGGTATCGACAAGGTGATTGCGAGACGAGCAGCACATGAGTTGAAGGAGGGCGAGGTCTCCATTTTCGGTTTTGGCGCGGCGACCAATATCCCTCTAGTTCTCGCTGACGGAGGCAAGTTTAATGACGGCGGCATCCGCCGCTATCGCCATACGACCGAACACGGCGTATTTGGCGGGATCGTGATGAGCGGATGGCAGTTTTCCGCCAATCTTTATCCCGAGGCGCTAATAGATGGCCCTTCTCAGTTCGACTTCATCGACGGCGGCGGCTGTGCGTTTGCCGCCCTGTCGTTTGCGCAACTTGACCAGGTCGGGAATATCAATGTCAGCAAATTCTCCGGCTTTAGCCCCGGATCTGGCGGCTTCATAGATATAGCAACTAACGCAAAACGGCTCGTTTTTGTGGGGACGCTAACCACTTCGGGACTTGATGTCTTGGTTTCTGACGCGGGCATCGAGATTCGCAAAGAAGGACGGATCAAAAAGTTCGTCCAGAAAGTCGACCAAATCACCTATCCGCTCTCCCGAGGCATCTCAGAACGGGGCCAGGAAGCGACCATCATTACAGAGCGGGCCGTATTTAAGCTCTACGGCCAAACGCTCGTCCTCACGGAGATCGCTCCAGGTGCGGACCTCAATCGGGACATCATCGATCAGATCGATTTCGCGTTCGACGTTGCGCATGACTTGCGTCCGATGGACGCCGAACTCTTTCAATTGGGAGGCTAACTATGTCACTACTTGACTTAACCGATGACGAACGACTGCTCAAAGAGGCGGTCGAGGATTTCGCCGAGACCGCTCTCCGCGAACAGATTCGCGACTTCGTTCGCAAGCACGAATTTCCAACAAATCTCGTAAAGCAGTTCTTCTCGCTGGGTTTNATGGGTACCGCCTATGACCCGGCATATGATGGGTCAGGTCTCGGCGCAAANGGAGCAGCTATCGTCGCCGAAGCCCTTGCACGCGTAGAACCGGGCTTCGCCGCAATTTTCCTTTGCAACAGCGCGCCAATGACGGTGATATCGCGGTTTGGATCGCACGAGCAAAAGCAGAAATGGCTGGCTCCGCTCTGCCGTGGTGAAATGATTGCTTCCTTTGGTGTCACAGAACCGAGCGGCGGGTCGGACGTCGCGAGCATTAAATTGAAAGCCACCGAAGATGGCGATCACTTCATCCTCAACGGCTCTAAGATTTTCTCCACCAATGCTGGAACCCCCNTGCATGGCCTCTCGACCGTCGTCGCCGTCACAGATCCCGAGCGCGGTCCGAAAGGGCTATCGACCTTCATCGTCCCGGTGGGAACGCCAGGTTTTNCGGTCGGCAAGCCGGGCGCAAAAATTGGCTGGAGGATTGCCGACTCGGTCGAACTCTTCTTTGACAACTGCCGAGTTTCAAAAGACCAGATTGTCGGGAACAGAGGCGACGGCCTAAAGCAGATCTTAACAACACTCAGCATCGGTCGCATCCTTGTTGCCGCCACAGGTCTGGGACTGTCCCGAAAGGCGATGGATCTCGCGAAGAACTACGGAGCTGAGCGACGGGTCGGTGGGAAACCGATCTTTGAGAACCAGGGCCTAACTTTTCCGATTGCAGACGTTTTGACCAAAATACACGCTGGGGAGCTGATGGTTCGGCATTCGGCGTCACTCTCTGATGACAATCAGCAATTTCGAACCGAGACGTCCATGACCAAGCTCTTCTGCTCCGAGCTTGCATCGGAAGCAGCAGATGTCGCGCTTCAGGTGCACGGCGGATACGGCATTTTCGAGGAATTCGAAGTCTCCGGTTTGCTTGGCGAGGCGAAGGTACTTCAGATAGTCGAGGGTACCAGCGAGATTCAGCGTCTAATAATCGCTCGTGAACTTGCCGAGTAGGAGAAAAGACGGTGCGTATACTTGTCCCAATCAAGCGGGTGATTGATTACAATGTGAAGATCCGCGTCAAGCCTGACGGCACGGGAGTTGAACTCGCCAACGTCAAGATGTCGATGAACCCGTTCGATGAGATCTCGGTGGAAGAGGCGCTTCGCCTTAAGGAGGCCGGAAAGGCAGAGGAAGTGGTTGTCGTGTCGATCGGCCCGGTTAAGGCCGAAGAGACGCTGCGCACCGCGCTCGCCATGGGTGCCGACCGCGCCATCCTCATCGAGACCGACGATGCTCTCGAGCCACTCACCATTGCCAAGATCCTAAAGGGCGTCGCCGATGTCGAACAGCCGGGTCTCGTGATTGTCGGCAAGCAGGCGATCGATGACGACAGCAACCAGACAGGCCAGATGCTGGCGGCCCTGCTTGGCGCCGCCCAGGCGACCTTCGCCTCGAAGATCGAGATCGGCGACGGCAAGGCAACCGTGACCCGCGAAGTCGATGGCGGCCTGCAGACGATCGACGTCAAGCTTCCAGCTGTTGTTACCACCGATCTACGTCTCAACGAGCCGCGCTATGCGTCGCTTCCGAACATCATGAAGGCAAAGAAGAAGCCGCTCGACAAGAAGACGCTTGCCGACTTCGGCGTCTCCAGCACCCCGCGCCTCAAGGTAATGAACACCGAGGAGCCATCCGGCCGCAAGGCCGGCGTAAAGGTCGCCTCGGTCGCCGAGCTTGTCGACAACCTCAAGATCTCTGGCGTCCTCTAAGGTTCGAAAAAGGAATAACGATCATGGCCATTCTTCTTCTGGCTGACCACGACAACGCAACCCTTTCCGACCAGACCGCCAAGGCACTGACGGCTGCTGCGAGAATCGGCGGCGATGTGCATGTGCTGGTCGCAGGCAAGGGTGCCAAGGCAGCCGCCGATGCGGCTGCCAAGCTATCAGGCGTCTCCAAGGTCCTGCTTGCCGAAAGCGACGACCTCGCCCACAATCTGGCCGAGCCGCTGGCCGACCTGATCGTCTCCCTGGCAGGCAGTTACGACACGATCATTGCCGCCGCAACCTCGACCGGCAAGGATGTCCTACCGCGCGTCGGAGCCCTGCTCGACATCGCGCAGATCTCGGAAGTCACAGAAGTCGTCTCGCCCGATACCTTTAAGCGTCCGATCTATGCCGGCAACGCCATCCAGACGGTTCAGTCCGTAGACATCAAGAAGGTGATCACTGTCAGAACCGCCTCCTTTGCTGCAGCAACGGTGGGTGGGTCAGCATCGGTCGAAACCATTTCGGCAGCAGCAAGCTCCGGTCTCTCGACCTTCGTTAAAGACGAACTTTCGGCCTCCGACCGTCCGGAACTGACGTCTGCGAAGATCATCATCTCCGGCGGCAGGGCGCTCGGCTCAGCGCAGAAATTCCAGGAGCTTATCCTGCCGATTGCCGACAAGCTCGGCGCCGCCGTCGGCGCCTCGCGCGCTGCAGTCGATGCCGGCTATGCGCCGAACGACTGGCAGGTCGGACAGACAGGCAAGGTCGTCGCCCCCAATCTTTACATCGCCTGTGGCATTTCCGGTGCCATCCAGCATCTCGCCGGCATGAAGGATTCCAAGGTCATCGTCGCCATAAACAAGGACGAGGAGGCCCCGATCTTCCAGATCGCCGACTACGGCCTCGTCGCCGACCTCTTCGAAGCACTGCCGGAAATCAAAAAGACGCTTTGACGGAGGGCGCCGTTCCCAACGGGAGAGCATGGAGCTCAACGTCGCGAGCGTCGGCGGCGGACCGGTTTGTCGGCGGCGTTTTGGCTGAAGCAGGTCAATCCGGACCTGTCGGTGATGGTGCTGGAGAAGGGTGCCAGGTCGGCGCCCATATCCTCTCTCAGGCACCGTCGTCAATCCCGTGGGTATCGAACGGCTTCTGCCGGACTGGCGTTTGGAAAGCGATCCCGGTCAAGACCGAAATGCTGTTCCCGATCGAAATGAAAATCATTCTAGCGGAACACGGAGCACCCGTCATGATGTACCGCCCTGAACCCGAAACAGAAGACAAGATTGGACAATAAGCGACGCCCTACCCCGCCATATCCAGAACAGCAACAAGAGCCACCGGGCAAGACAGCCAAGATGGAACCTGTCCCGGACCACGGCGAACAGTCCTATAAGGGGAACGGTAGGCTAACAGGAAAAGTCGCCCTTATAACTGGATCTGACTCCGGGATCGGCAAGGCTGTGGCAATTGCATTCGCTCGGGAAGGTGCCGACATCGTCCTATCTTAACGAGGACGACGACGCTCGCGATACCGCGAGATTGGTCGAGGAAGCCGGACGCAAAGCGATTGTCGTTCCGGGTGACATCAAATCCGAGGACCATTGCAAGGGCCTTGTCCAAGGCACCGTCGACAAACTCGGTGGTATCGACATCCTAGTGAACAACGCCGCATTTCAGCGAACCTACGGCGACATTGCCGACATCACAGCAGAGGAATGGGACGAAACCTTCCGCACCAACATTTACGCGCCGTTCTTCCTGTCGAAGGCTGCTGCCCCTCACATGAAGCCTGGCAGCTCGATTATCAATACTACTTCAATCCAGTCGCGGCAGCCGTCCCCGCTTATTGCATACGCGTCCACCAAAGGAGCGATCTCAAACTTCACCGCGGGTCTGGCCGAAATGCTGGTGGGCAAAGGCACTCGCGTGAATGCGGTCGCGCCGGGNCCGATCTGGACGCTGCTAATGCCCTCCACGATGCCGGCCGACAAGGCTGTGAAATTCGGCGAGCAGACGCTTTGAAGCGTGCCGGACAGCCCGCAGAACTCGCCGGAGCTTACGTGCTGCTGGCATCGGATCTCGGAAGCTATATGACAGGAGCGGTTATTCCGGTAACCGGCGGCGAGATCATGATTTGATGGATTCTTGGCCGCTAGCCCTATCCCTCTAGCGGCCAGGACATTCGGTAATCGGAGATGGCAGTTAAGCCTTGTGAAAANTCGAGAGATCAGTCGTCACACTCTACGTCCGACAAACGAATCATCTTTGCCAGTTAAAAGGTTGTCAANGACAGAGTCACCGTTCTGGATCTTTCGAGAGTGCAGAAAGCACGTCTTCTTCTTGGTAAGGCTTTAATAGCACCTTGGTTTNCCCGGTGCCTTTCAATGTCGGAACGTTGGGATCACCGGTGGCAAAAATCACGGTGAGGTCGGGAAACTGCTCTCTGGCACCCTTTGCCAAATCGATTCCAGAAATTCCGGGAAGCCCAACGTCTGTGAAGAGCACGTCGAAACTGCCGGTCTTCAAGATATCCAAAGCCTGGTTGCCGTTACCGGCTTCCGTGATCTTATGTCCCATGTCTTCCAGCATGTCGGCCGTGTTTAAACGTATTAGGACGTCGTCTTCCACCAGCAGGATGTTCAGAATGGTCTGCGGTATCTCTTCTTTCAACGCTTGGCGTGTCGCCGAGAGTGACTGTTCTCGTTGAGCCTGGTTAGCAAGCACGTGTCGGATTTTACGAGCCATGGCTTCTTTGGTGTATGGCTTCGACAGCAACTGCACCCCCGCATCAAGCCGCCCACCGTGCACGATAGAGTTCTCGGTGTATCCGGATGTGAACAGCACCGATAGCGAAGGGTTTTTCTCCCGTGCTATCCGCGCAAGTTCCGGGCTCTTCAGTGAACCGGGCATGACGACGTCGGTAAATAGCAAGTCGACATGGACGCCGCTTTGAAGCACAACCAGAGCGCTCTCGGCGTCTTTCGCAGTAATTATGTTATAACCGAGATCACGGAGCAATTCGACAGCCGTTGCGCGAACAGCCTCATCGTCCTCCGCAACCAGAATCGTTTCGTTTCCGCCTTCTATCTTGCCAACGTCCATATCGACGATCAGGTCTTCGTCCGACAATGCCTGCGGAAAATAGAGCTTGATGCTCGTGCCCTCGCCGACCTCGCTGTAAATCTTGATATGGCCGCCAGACTGCTTCACAAAGCCGAACACCATAGACAGTCCAAGACCTGTCCCCTTGCCCTCAGGCTTGGTCGAGAAGAACGGTTCAAATACCTTGGCAACGATGTCAGCAGCCATACCTGATCCGGTATCGCTGACGGCAAGCATCACATACGCGCCCGGTTGGACCTCCGGATTTCCCTTTGCATAGGAGCCATCTAGGATGGTGTTGCTGGCCTCGATGGTCAGCCTGCCCGATCCATTCATCGCATCACGGGCGTTGATCGCTAGATTGAGCAAAGCATTTTCAACCTGCGTCGGATCGACCTGGATGTTCCAAAGGTCGGGAGAAACAGCGGTCTCGATCTCGACGGCCTCTCCCAATGATCGTCTAAGCAATTCATCCATCCCGACAATAAGCCTGCCGATATTGATGACCTTCGGCTCCAGTGGCTGGCGACGACCAAAAGACAGGAGTTGACTGGCAAGCTTTGCGCCGCGGTTGACCCCGTCGAGCGCGTTGGAGATCCGCTTCTCTGCCCGTTCATTGCCAGACACTTCCTTGGAAAGCAGTTGCAGATTCCCGGAAACGACCTGTAGTAGATTATTGAAATCATGAGCCACCCCGCCGGTGAGATTGCCGATAGACTCCATCTTCTGCGCCTGCTGAAGGGCGACTTCGGTCGTCCGTAGTTGCTGGGCTGACTCGAGTTCCGCCGTGACATCGCGACCGACGGCATGAATGACATTGTCGTCCGGAACTGCGGTCCAGGAGATCGTCCGGTAGACACCGCCCTCGCCGCGGTAGCGATTAACGAATTTCAGCGTGCGAATGCCTTGGGCAAGCTTTACGACTTCATCAAGCGTAGCTTGGCGGTCCAGGGGATGGACGTAATCCATGAACGACTGTCCGAGGACCTCACGCTCCGCATGACCCACAATGGCGAGCATTGCGGGATTTGCAGCAATAATCTTGGCGTCCATGCCAGCAACCAGCATGATCTCGGTGGAAAGACGCCACATGCGGTCGCGGTCGGCGGTGCGTTCCTCCACCTGCTGCTCCAGATGGGTTGTAAGCTTGTCGAGCGCCTCGCGCGTTGCTCGAAGGTCATTGATGTCAGTATTCGTGCCGACCCAGCGGACGATTTGGTCCTTGTCGTCTCGCATTGGGACGGCTCGGGCCAGATGCCAGCGATAGACACCATCATGGCGGCGGAGGCGAAATTCTGCTTCGTAAACGAAGCCGGTAGTCAGAGCCTCCAACCACTGCATNCCTGCAGAATCGATGTCGTCGGGATGAACGATGCTCGTCCAGGCTCGACCATCAAGCTCGCCCTCCGCAGCGCCGGAATAAGCATATGTGCGCTCATTGAACCAATCGAGCAAGCCATCGGGCGTTGCAGTCCAGACATGGTTCAGCATCGCCTGTGCAAACGCCTTGAACCTCGCTTCGCTGGCGCGCAAAGCCAGAACGGCCCTATCCCGCTCGGTCACGTCCTGCACGACACCGACGAGCCGGACCGGCTTGCCGTCGGCGTCGTACTCGAACTCCGCCTTGCGGGCGATGATCCGTTCTTCGCCATTATCCGCTCGTTTGATGCGATATTGCACATCGAGCGACGCGGTCTGCGCATTTCGGGTCTCAGCGTGGGAGACCTTGTCCTGATCTTCCGGCACGACAAGGCCTTCAACGGTTTTTGCCGAGACGTTTTCCATGTGTTCGACACCGAACAGGCGACAGAACTCAGGAGACACGTCAAGAACGTCATCGTTGACGGAAATCGAAANTATGCCGACCCCACCTGCCTCCTGGGCGCGACGCAACCTTTGTTCGGTTCGTTTCAGTTTCTCGGTTGCGCGGTGTTCTTCCGTCCGGTCGCGGAGAACTTTGACAAACCCCACAAGATTGCCCGCATCATCAAGGAGCGGAGACATTTCCCCGCTTGCCCAGAACACTTCACCGGATCGTCGGATATGCCAACGCTCATCGTTGGCCGAGCCATTCTTGATCGAGAGCCCCATTTCCGTCGCGATGCGATCGATTTCGCGATCGGCTGGTGTGAAAATTCTCCCAGCGTCACGGCCAAGGATTTCCTCCTCCGTCCAGCCAAAAATCGTTGCAGCGCCCGTGTTCCAGCGCGTCACCTTACCGTCCGTATCAAAGGCGATGATGGCGTAATCTACGGCGCTGTCGAGAATCTGGCGATTTCGAGCGTTGCTGAGCTTCAGCGCAGCTTCGGCAACAACCCTTTCCGTGACGTCGGTTCCTTGGGCAAATATCCCGGTGATATTTCCCCGACGATCGCGGATCGGTTGATAGACGAGATCTACATATCTCTCTTCCGGGGCAGATGATTGCTCACGCTGAAGATTGACCCGTAAAGCCTTGCCCGTGAAAGTTTCGCCGGTTGTATACACATTGTCCAGCAGATCCAGAAAACCTTGACCCGCAACTTCCGGCAGGGCATCGCGAACGGACCGTCCCACAATATTCCGATGTCCAACTAATTGTAGATAGGACGGATTGATGATGTCGAAGACATGATCGCGGCCCTGCAGGATTGCCATGAACCCTGGGGCCTGATCGAACAGCAGGCGCAGTCGATCGTGTTCCCNGCTCAGCCATCGCTCCGACAAAACCTTATCGGTGGTCTCGACGACAACCGCGAGAACTGCAACTGGGTTCCCCTCCGCGTCCAGGACCGGTGAATAGTCCAGGTCGACCCAGACCTCATCCGGCTCACCTTCACGATACAGAATGAGCGGTTGATCCTTGTAGGACAAGGTCTCGCCCGCCAGACAGGTTTTGAGAACGGTGCTGTTCAAATTTACGGCTTCCGGCCATGCTTCCAGCACTCTCATACCTAGAAGAGCCGGATCACGACTGCCTGCAAAGGCGGCATAGGCGTCATTGTAGATGAGGATGCCCTCTGATCCCNAAAGGGTCGTCATCGCAAGTGGCGACTTTAAGACAAGCATCACCGTCGAGCGAACGATCTCGGGCCAGGTGGCCATGTCGCCAAGCGATGTCTGCGACCAATCAAACGTTGCTATGCGCTGACCCGCTAGACCAGATTGAGCAATCACAGCTGAAANTGATGATGTCAATGAATGTCCCTCAATCTGGCCGGCACCATAACCACTACCTAATATGCCATTGCTTTACTGTTTCTTGGAAACGAGGGAAAGTGAACTTGCCTCAAAATTTTGCAATTGCCGATGGCGATTTGGACCAGGATCGGACTTCAGTGAATTCAGCAATCGTACAGATTTAAACATTTTTATCTTCAGATACACCAACCTGTTCATTAGGCAGTCGGCGATTTAATAAGTTCGATTCGAACCGTGCTTTTCTTGATGAGGTACGAACCTCGCCTCAGATCTTCGGCAAGCAGTCATTACTTGGAGATGATAGCGAAACGAAGCTGAACCAAGAATTTTATTCTCTAATAAAGCAATTTTTATGAAAAATTTAGTCTTTTTGCAGATTGTCCCCGCAGACAAATCTCATATTGCCGGGGGNCATTCCAATGACTGCAGAAACTGTACGAAAACCGCTTTGGATCAAGATCACGGGTTACGGCTTTGCCGCTGTCCTTTTTGCAAGCGCCGCTATTGGAGGCTTAGCCTGGTACCGCCAAGCTGACATGAACGATAAAGCACTGCAGAGCAAGGCAGATAGTGATCTCAACGTCATACAGACCGATATGGCCGCCATTCAACGTTCCGCTTCGGCGCTTGCGCTGGCATTCGCAGGTGAGCCTGACATTGCTGGATACATTGGCACGAACGATCGACAACGTCTTCTTGAGAAGTTTTCTACTAACATCAAATCGGTGGCGCAAATCGGTGGGCTGCAAAACATTACCATTGCAGACGCTAAAGGCAACGTAATCGCACGGGCCCACGCGCCAGACAAATTCGGCGACAACTACTTGGCTCGCCGTAAAACTGTCGCATCAACTGTCTCAACTGGAAAGGTTGCCGCCGGAATCGAGCCAGGGCGAACTGGCATCGGCATTTACGCGGTTGCGCCCGTCCTCGTGAACGGCAACGTCGTCGGTGTCGTTGACGTTGGTACGGAGTTGTCGAATGCTTATTTNACGCCCTTGGCTGAGAGGCTGGGTGCAGAGATTTCCGTGAATGTGCTCTCCGAAGGAAAGCTGGTGAACCAGTCATCGACGGAGAACGGCAAGGCACTTTTGCCTCCAGAACAGATCCAGGCCGCCTTTGACGGCAAACCCGTCTTTGAAACAACTGTGCTCGAAGGCCGCGACATGCTTATCAAAGCAGTCCCCTTCAGTTCGTTTACCGGAGAAACGATCGGCGTCTTCGAAATCGGTACCGACGCCACGGCGATTACCGCTGAAGCCCGTACCGCCTTGTGGACCATGCTCGGCGTCACCGTCCTCACTTCGATCATCGCCCTCACCGCCTTTTTGCTATTCGCAAGGTCACTCGGGAATGCCATCGGCCGCCTGACCGGCACGATGTCACGGTTGGCCGCTGGAGACCTATCTGCCAAAATTGAAGGCGAGGACCGTCCGGACGAGACTGGCGCCATGGCGCGCGCCGTACAGGTGTTCAAGGACAATGCCCTTAAGACTAAGGAACTGGAGCGCCAGGCTGACGAGCAGCGCAATATGACCGAGGAGCAGCGTCGCCAGAACGCTGAGGAACAGCGCGTCCGTGCTGAAGCCATGGCCGAAGCGACCAACGGCCTTGCAACCGGCCTCAAGCATCTCTCATCCGGCGACCTGACATTCCAGCTCACCCGTCCATTCGCTGCCGATTTCGAAAGCCTCCGCGCCGACTTCAATGCCACTGTTGAGCAGCTGCGCGGCACGCTTGGCTCGGTTTCTGAGGCAGCCAGCTCGATCGACAGCGGTTCGCGCGAGGTCAGTAACAGCGCAGACGATCTGTCAAAGCGCACCGAACAGCAGGCCGCTGCACTGGAAGAGACCGCCGCGGCGCTGGATCAGATTACCGTCAATGTCGGCAATTCGTCGAAGCGTGCCGAAGAGGCCCGTACCGTCGCCATCCAGGCGAACGAAAGCGCCCGCCAGTCCGGTGCTGTGGTTGCCAATGCTGTGCATGCGATGGGCCGTATCGAAGAATCTTCGGGCCAGATCTCCAACATAATCGGCGTCATCGACGACATCGCGTTCCAAACCAACCTGCTGGCGCTCAATGCCGGTGTCGAGGCGGCTCGCGCCGGTGAAGCCGGCAAGGGTTTTGCAGTGGTCGCGCAGGAAGTGCGCGAACTGGCACAACGTTCGGCCAAGGCTGCCAAGGAAATCAAGGACCTAATCGGGAAGTCCTCAGGAGAAGTCAGCGCCGGCGTCAAGCTCGTCAAGGACACTGGCGAAGCGCTTCGCTCCATCGAAGCTCATATCGTCACGATCAACCAGCACATGGACTCGATCGCTACCTCGTCACGCGAACAGTCGGTAGGCCTGGCCGAGGTCAACACCGCCGTCAACCAGATGGACCAGGTGACCCAACAGAATGCTGCTATGGTGGAAGAAGCCAACGCAGCCGGCGCCACTCTTGCAGCCGAAGCCGGCCGCCTGCGCGAACTGATCAGCCAGTTCCAGCTCGGCCAAGGCAGCGTATCCAATGCCACCACTCAAGCCTCCGCGCTGCACAATACGGCATCTGTGATGGTAGCCTCCCACCGCTCGACGCCCGCCGCGTCACCGGTCCGCGGGATGGTTGGCAAGATTGCCAAGGCCTTTGCCGGCCGCGGCAATGCAGCAGCAGCAACTGACAGCTGGGAAGAGTTCTGATTAGGCTCAGCATGACACGATAACCAATCAAGCGAGGGCTTCAGGCCCTCGCTTGCGCCTAATCCTCTGCGGAGCGCCCGCTCTTTTGCAGGGAGCTGAGCACTACTACTCGGCAGTCAGCCCACTTTTGCGGATGATGTAGCCGTTGAAAAANTAATGTCGGCGTCTTCTGACAATGCTGGAGCCCTTATTGGAGTGGCCAAGCTCAAGGCAAAAGATGAAGTTACATTTCTTTAGTCCTTGGCTGCTCGTGCTCTCTCAGGAGGCGTTCTGCTATATCGCCAACGGTCGCTTTAAGCGATTAAAACACCCCATGATGCTTACTCTGGGAGACACTATTTTNCGCAGGCACCCTCGCTTTTGTCCGAGCAGTCCCTTTGCATCGTCGCCATGGGGGCGGCGTCCACCGTTTTTAGGTCGAGATGCTCCATCAAGCAGCTCACCGAATGCTGAACGGGAAATACTTAGCATTGATCGTATCGTAGGTGTCACCCGCTCGAATGCTTTTGAGCGCGGCATTAAATTTCTCGAGCAGTTGCGTATCGGAAGTCCTCACCGCGATACCGGCTCCATCGCCAAGAAATTCGGTGTTCAAAATATCGGGTCCTTTGAACTCGCAGCAGCTACCAGCTTTGGTGTTAGCCAGCCAATCGTAGACTGCCAGTTTGTCCTCCAGGATGATATCGACGCTATCGTCGACCAAGGCCTTGTAAAGGTCCGGCGACGCATGAAAAACCGTTGTAGGTACACCGCCATAGAACTTTTTGGCGTAAGCCTCTTGGGAGGTTACAGCTGTCACCCCGAGACGGAGGTGCTTTAGATCATTCACCTGGGTTCCGGAGATGGCGGTTCCTTTGCGCACGATAAAAACCGATGGGCTGTTGTAATACTTTTCTGAAAGCGCGACCTGTTTGCGCCTTTCAGCGCTCATCGACATTGATGAGGCGATAGCGTCATAGTTATTTGCGATTAGTTCAGGAATTATACTAGTCCACTCTTGGATAACGAATTCACATTTCAACTTTGCGGTCTCACAAAGCGCTTTGGCTATGTCCACGTCAAAGCCTTGGAGCTGCTTATTGGAATCGATAGAATTGAAAGGCGGAAAGGCACCCTCGATCTTGGCTCTGCAGCCTTGAGCGCTGGAAGGCACCGGGAACCCTCCTCCTCTCCGTATACCGGGTTTAAATAATCCAGCGGAGGGACAACGGCACCGGGGCCGGTATTGCCATAGTTCGTGCTGGATTTTGCTTTCAGATAATCCACGCTGAACAATGTCGTATGATCGACCACACCGGTTTCAAACTTCGCCCCGAGTTGGGTGTCGACATTGAAGCTGGATACCCAGTCATCAGATGTCGCCCTCATCAAGGTGTGACCATCGGGCTGGTATGCGAAGGCCGGATTGACGCGCACCAGGAACATGTCCTGGTCAGATTTGCCGTACGAAAGTTCTGACGGACGGAGAAAAANCCTGCAATGGACGATGCGAAGGCTGCCGCCGAAAAGGCCGCTCGGAACTCTCTCTATAGCGGCTCGCGTTCATGAAAAGAACGGCGCCTTCGATCGATAGGCGCCGTTACTTTGTGGGTGAAAAATGCCGTGTTGTCGGAATTAACATCGCTACAGCAGGGGCTGCGAGACAAATAATGCCGCTGGAAACCAGAACTGCATCCCGCCCGAATGTATCTGCAAGCGGGGTCATGAGTGCCAGCCCTGCCGGTGCGAGTCCGTAGGAAAATAGAAAATCCAGCGACGAGACGCGGGCTAGCCGATCTTGCGGAATTTCCGTCTGAACCGAAGTAAACCATGGCACGTTGAATATTTCGATACCGACCCCGGCCAAAAAGAATGCAAAAATCGGAACAATCATTGACTCCGCGGCAAGAAGACTAAACGGAACAACTCCGTATAGCGAAAGTCCGGCGAGTGCGGTCCACCCCCTGTTGACAGGTTTCCATTTCGTGGCAAGCAGCGCACCAAAGAGAGCACCAATCATGAATGCTGTTGCCGTTTCTGTCATCAGCATCGCGCCGCCAGAGACCTGCTGACTGATCGCTGGAACGAGAACGGCAGTCACCGAATAGCCTGTCGCGATGACGATCGTAAGTGTCGCGAGCCCAGCTACGAACCACGGATGCCTTTTCGCTTCTTCAACAGCGACGAGAAACTCGGAGAGAATGTTACGTCTCGAACTGCTGGCTCTGGACGAAACCCTACCGCGTGGGGGAACCACAGCGCTGACGAGCCAGAGAGCAGCGATGGTGGTGAAGGCAGCACCTGTACCGAACGCCAGGGTGATAAAGCTGACTGCCGCCGGGCCGACCAAACTCGTCACCCGGACAGATATGCTCATAGCCGCATTTGCCGCTTGCAGATGGTCTACTGTCACGATTTCGGGGATCATCGCTTGATAGGCAGGCCGACAAGCGCCTTGGCCCAAACCAACGACGGCTGCCCCCACCAAAAGCAAGATCGAAGCTGCCGGGCTGTAATCGGATAGACCCGAGACGATAATGGGAATACTGACAGCACCGACGAGACCCGACACCAAAACGATACGCCGCGGACCATGTCTATCCGACAAAATACCAGCAAGAGGAACGGCGATCAGAAAACCGACTGTGCGGGCAGCCAGCGAGAGGCCTAACTCCGTCGAGCTCATCGTGCTTTCCATCGCAACGAGGCCACGCACGAATGGCAACGCCCACGTGGCCAGTCCAGAGGCTGTATTTCCAATCCATAGCCGAAGAAANGGTAAGGATAACGTTTTCATAGGCCGCGCATCCATGTCAGACATTGCGCTTTCCGTGGTGAATGAGGCTTCGCATCATGGTGCCGGTCGCGATCCACGGAGGTCATCGAGAATGCTCTCGCTCTTTNCTAGTTCAGCGTAGATGGACACGTCGCCGAATAGACGGCCTGCGTCTCGCGCATTCATCAGCCCGCATTCGACGGCCGCTTCTGAGATAGGCATGCCGTGGGTTTCAGCGTGTTTTGCAACGGCGGATGCTGCAGGATATCCGAATATTTCAGCGAGCGCCGTCGAGAGCGCAAGGGATGAGGACGCGTCTGCCGCGCCACGTGCGGGGTTGATCTCGATGCCAGCCACGCAACCGGAGACGAAAAGCGGTATGCTTCGTCGCATCAGCCGAACGGACTCGCTCAAGCTCTCGAGAATAATGGATTCCCAGACGTTGAGATCGAGTTCACCCTCTGCTGCGCGGGTTATGGTGGCATCATTGCCGATCACCCGGAAGGCGACCTGCATGATCATCTCAGGCATCACCGGGTTAACCTTGCCGGGCATGATGGACGAACCGGGCTGCACCGATGGTAAGGTGATTTCGCCAAAACCAGCGCGAGGGCCCGACGACATGAGCCGTAAATCGGCTGCAAACTTGGACAGGGTCACCGCAATCGCCTTCAATCCTGAAGAAACGCGTATCCAGAAGTCCGCATTCTGAAGGGCATCGAACAGGTTGGCTTCCAGGTGATAGCGTTTACCGGAGAGTGCCTGTAGCTCTTCGAACACGAACTCCCGATATTGCTTGGAGGCCCCAAACCCCGTGCCAACTGCCGTCGCGCTGAGCGGTAATCCCAAACATGCATTTTCAAGAACCAGCAGCTCTTCTGCCTGGCGCTGCAATGCCGCACGATAGCCGGAAAACTGCTGCGAGAATGTTATCGGCAGCGCGTCTTGTAGACAGGTGCGGGCAAGTTTGACTGCACCTGCAAATTCCAGTTCTTTTTGCGATATGGCGTTTACGAGTTCGTCCAGCATATGCTTTAGCGCGTGCAGCTCTCCGCCAATCGCCATTTNCATGGCAGACGGTATGACGTCGTTCGTCGATTGGCTCATGTTGACATGCGTATTGGGATGCACAGGGTCCGGCGCTAACTTGCCGGTCAGGACTTCACTGGCCCGGTTTGCAACAACCTCATTCACATTCATGTTGGCTGCAGTGCCGCCTCCGCCATGGTAGATATCGACGGGAAAATCTTGGCCGCGCATGTCGGCCAGACAACTCATCACGGCAGCTTCTATGGCGTCGGCCAGCCGCGGCTCCAACTTACCCGCACGTTGATTGGCGCGTGCTGCCGCCTGCTTGATCACAAGGATTGCCGGCACAAATCCCTCGATGTCGGCAATGGTGCGGCCCGAAATCGAGAAGTTTTCGACGGCACGCGCGGTCTGAATTCCGTAGACGATATTATCCGGCATCAGCCGAGTGCCGAGTGCATCTTTCTCAAGGCGAGACGGCAGGGATGGCGTTACTGTTGTTTCTGGCTGGGCTGATGTCATCTGTGTCTTACGCCTTGCCATCGCTCTGTAATTGTATCTCCTCGAAAATCCGAATCCAGCTTCGGGCACCCTGGCGAAGACGCTCGCTATCGTAGCGCTCGTCAGGTGCATGGATGGCATCACTCGGGAGGATAAAACCGATCACCACACATTCCGTCTCAAGGGCCTCGCTCAATTGTTCGACCAGTGGTATCGCCCCTCCCGTTCCTCGGAGAACAGCAGGCGTCTTCCATTCTTTCTCCAACCCGCGCGCTGCTGCCTTCAGATAGGGGCTTTCCTGCGACAACACGACAGCGGAACTACCACCGTGACCTTCAAACTCTACAAGGCACCCTTCCGGTAGTCTGCTTTCGATATGGTTGCGAAAGCGCTTGCGGATCGTTTCCGGCGACTGTCCTGCGACAAGCCGGAATGACAGGCGCGCGGTTGCGGATCCGGGCAGGACGGAACGCTCACCCGGCCCTTGATTGCCTCCGGTGATACCATTGATATCGACCGTCGGACGGCCCCACATGACCTCAAGAGGTGAGTAACCGTCCTCCATGAGACCACCTGCGAGATCAACATCTCCCAACAGACCCGGCTCCTGCGCCAGCCGTCGCCATTGCAGCCGAACGGCGTCCGGGATCTCTTCCACTCCGTCATAGAAGCCATCAATGGCAACGCGCCCATGATCGTCGTGCAGCCCGGCCAGAATGGCTGCCATTATCCGGATAGGGTTGGCAGCAACCGCCCCATAATGCCCTGAATGCAGATCAAGGTTTGGAGCCGATATCGTCACACGCTCATGCACCAGTCCCTTGAGCTGCGTAGTAATAGCTGGCTGCGATGCCGACCACATCTCCGCATCACAAATGAAGGCGACGTCGCAGGCCAGTTCATCTCGGTGCGCCTGAATGAATTCGGGCAGGCTTTGAGACCCGCATTCCTCCTCACCNTCGAGCATCACGATAACGTCTGCGGGAAACTCCCCGAAGGTGTGTTTCCATGCCCTCAAAGCTTCGATGAACGTCCAGAGCTGGCTCTTGCTGTCGGATGTCCCTCGCCCGTAAAAACGATGAAGACCGTCCTCTTCGATGATGCGCGGCTCGAAAGGAAGATGTTTCCAATGGTTTAGATCACCAATCGGCTGCACGTCGTAATGTCCGTAGAACAGCAGCCGTGGACGCTTCTCGTTGGGATTACCGACGGACTTTGCCAAAACAACAGGATGGCCTTTCGTCTGCACGACATCCGCCGTCAAACCGATGGAAGACAGTTCCCGCTTAAGCCATTCGGCGGCACGAGCGATACCCTCATCACCCGACGGATCTCCGGAGATTGAAGGTATTGAGACAAGTTCAAGCAGCTTGCGTAGCGTGTTGTCAAAATTGCCGTCGATATCGCGCAACACATCGTCTGTATTTGGCACGCCTTGTCCTTCCCATTTCTGTGAAAATTCGCTTCAGCCTTTGTGGACTGCTGCAAGGGATGCATCCTGTGCTGATGTTTGGCTGCGAGTATCGAGGTCCGCGAGCAGCCGCTCGACGTCGGCCCACAGCTCTTCCTCATCCTCAAGGCCTATACTGAGCCGGAGAATGACATCTGGGCCGTACCAGGCTGTCGCGCTGCGAAAGCCATCAATAGACATGGGAGCAGCAAGGCTTCGCGTTCCACCCCAGGACGCGCCGATGGCGAAAACCTTCAATGTATCGAGCGCCGCAGAAATGTGAGCAGAGGCTTCTTGCGTGAAAACGATGCTGAACACGCCACTGGAACCGAGAAAGTCTCGTTTCCAGAGCGCATGACCCGGAAATGTTTCAAGGGCAGGATGCAGAACTTGCTGCACCAAGGGATGACGTTCGATCTTACGCGCGAAATCAAGGCCTACTCGTTCCGAGTGCCGCAGTCGCACACCAAGAGTTTCGAAACCGCGCAACACCAAAGAGGCATCATCGGGCGAAACGCCGATCCCCATTCTTCCAATCAGTGAGCGGATGGGTTTCAGCAGCGCTTCATCCTTGATGGTGATCGATCCCATCAAGACGTCGGAGTGACCCGACACGAATTTCGTCAGCGCCTCCGTCACAATGTCAGCGCCATGCTCGAGTGGCTTGAAATTGAGCGGGGTCGCCCAGGTGTTATCAACGCCAACCAGAGCGCCATATCCATGGGCAATCGACGCAATCTTGGGAAGGTCGAGGATTTCCATCGTGGTCGAACCCGGACTTTCGCACCAGACGATCTTCGTCGATGTTCGCATTTTAGCTGCCACGTCTTCAGGCGATTGCGGATCGAAAAACTCGATGTCGACACCAAGGCGTCGCAAATCCGTTTCGGCCAGATCCCGCATGGGCGGATAGGCTGTGTCAGCGATCAGAATGTGATCTCCCGCCGCGAGAAAAGGCATAACTGCCAGAGCATTTGCGGATTGTCCCGAAGGCGTGAGAAANCTCCAGAAGCCGTTTTCCAGGCTTGTCAATTTGGCTTCAAGTGTGCGCGTTGTTGGTGTGCCGTACAGCCCGTAGGAATATCCTTCATGCCCACGCTCTCCGCGTGAAGCATAGGCAGCTGCGTCCTTGAATACGATCGTGGAAGCACGGTGCACCCCCACGCCGAGTGGATCAAACCCCTTCGTCGGTACCTCGGGCGTAAGAACACATTGTGTAAGATCATTCATGAGTAGGACTTTCTGAAGGCTCCAAAACGCAAGAAAACCAATTACAAATATTGGACTTTGCGCTATTTCTATTCTCTGGAGTTATGGCCGTGAAACGGGGTTTTGAATGAATCTGAGGCAGGTCGAGATATTTCGGGTGGTCATGACAAACGGCACAACTGCTCGCGCCGCAGAAGTTCTCCATGTCTCCCAACCTGCGGTCAGCAAGATGATCCAGGAACTGGAGCGATCCCTTGGCTTCGATCTCTTCCAGCGGATCAAAGGACGCCTGCATCCAACTCAGGAAGGCCAGCTTTTCTTCCGCGAGGTCGAGCAAGCGTTTCTGGGGTTGACCCATCTGCGTGGTGCGGCGGCACGCATACGTGACTATGGCTCTGGCGAGATCAGGATCGCGTGCTTGTCCGCGCTTTCGACCAACGTCTTGCCGCGAGCACTGCAGGCATTCATGAAAAGCAACCCGAACGTCGCGGTCACATTTCAGGCACGCATGTCTTCGAACGTGCGCGATCTTGTTGCGTCGGGCCAGTTCGACCTTGGTATCGTTGCAGACGAAATTGATCGCACTGGCGTCGAGATCGAGGAATTTGCCGAATTTCGCGTGGCTGTCGCCTTGCCGAAAGGTCACCCTCTTGAAGCTCTGAAAGTCATTCGTCCCGCCGATCTGGCGGGGCAACCCTTTATTGCTCTTGCTCCCGAAGATACAACCAGACGTGAGGCAGAGATCGCCTTTCACCGTGCTGGGGTGACTATTCGCCCAGTGATGGAGACGCCCTATTCCACGACGATCTGCGCCATGGTGGCTGCGGGCGTCGGGATTGGACTGGTGAACCCCCTGACGGCTGAACCATATGAAGGGCAAGGATTGACCTTGAGGCCTTTCGAACCTGCGCTGCATTTCCGCACGCTTCTGATCACCCCGCCAAATCGCCTTCCATCCAGAATTCTCGAAGACTTCATTCGAGATCTGCGCGGTGCGATCTGATGCTTTCTCGATGGTCTTCGCCATGATGGATCACAAGACCTTGGAGAGAAACGCCGCCGTGCGCGGGTTCTGCGGGTTTGCCAGCATTTCGCGTGGATTCCCCTCCTCGACAATCTGCCCTTGATCCATAAAGACGAGGTGATTTCCCACCTCTCGAGCAAAGCCGATCTCGTGTGTAACGACGACCATCGTGATCCCGCTCTTTGCAAGATCTTTGATGACATCCAGAACCTCACCCACGAGTTCGGGATCGAGCGCGGATGTGGGCTCGTCGAACAGCATCACCTCCGGCTCCATGGCAAGCGCCCGCGCGATCGCGACGCGTTGCTGCTGGCCACCAGAGAGTTGCGCCGGATAACGGCTTCCAAACCCGTCAAGACCAACACGCTTGAGAAGATCATGTGCTTTGGTACGGGACCGCTCCTTTGACCATCCTTNGACGTGCGACGGTCCTTCCATGACGTTCTCCAGCGCCGTCATATGCGGGAACAACTGGAAACGCTGGAAGACCATGCCAGTCAGCCGCCGCTGCGCAGCAATCCTTCGCGCTGATAAGGTGTGGAACCGACCATCTCGTTCTGTGAAACCCTGAAGTTCGCCTTTCAGGAAANCCCGACCGGCCGAGATGCTCTCAAGCTGATTGATGCAGCGTAGCATCGTGGACTTGCCCGACCCGGATGGTCCGATAGCAACGCACACCTCGCCCTTTTTCACATTTAGACCCACGCCTCTAAGCGCGTGAACAGGACCATAGAATTTGTGGATGTTTNGCATTTCCACGCAGAACTCAGAAACATTGGCGTTCATGACTTACTCCGCCCGCGCTGGATGAACGGAAACGCCCTTACCGAAATGGCGCTCAAGGAAATACTGGCCCACCATGAGAACGCTGGTAATGGCGAGATACCAGGTACCAGCAACCAACAAGAGCGGGACCGGCAGATAAAGCCTGTTCGATATGGCATTGGTTGCGAACGTCAGGTCCAGGGTGAACGGTATCGCCAAANCCAGAGATGTCATTTTCAGCATTCCGATAGTCTCGTTTCCGGTCGGTGGAATGATCACACGCATCGCCTGTGGCATGAGGATGCGCCACCAGATTTTCGCCGGCCGCATTCCCAGGGCTTGGGCCGCCTCGGCCTGTCCGCGATCGATAGAGCTGAACCCAGCCCGGAAAATTTCCGTCAAATAGGCCGATTCATTGAAACCGAGACCGAGAATTGCAGCCACAGCAGGCGTAACGATGTATTTCGTTTCTACGCTGATGATCTCCGGTCCGAACGGAATAGCCAGGCTGAGATTTGGGAACAGCACCGCAAACAGACCCCAAAAAAGCAATTGAGTGTAGATTGGCGTTCCCCGGAAAAACCACACCCAGGAATAAGAAAGGCCGCGTAGCACAGGATTGTCGCTGTCACGCATGACCACCAGCAAGCCTGCGACGGAAATGGCAACTGTCATGGCGACAATGGTCAGAAGAAGCGTCCACCCAACGCCACGAATGACCTGCGGGGAAAAGAGGTAAGTGAGGTAGACATCCCAATGGAAGTTGGGATTGACCGAAACGGCCTGGCCAACCTGAAATACGATGATAGCCAGAACAACAACCGCCAGCCAGCGGCCAGGATGTCTTTGCGGAACTACGACGTTGCGCGTGATTCCGGGCTTTTCAAGGGAGACCGGCTTGACGCCGGCCCCCAGGTCTTTGTGGATAACGGTCATGGTTCAGATCTTGACTTCTGGGTTGACTAAAGCCTTGTCGACGATCACAGAGCCAACACCCCAAGTGTCAAGCAAGGCTTTATACGTGCCGTCGGCGATGAGGGAATTGATCGTGTCGGCAATCAACTCCGTGAGGGCCATGTCCGTTTTTGCAACCGCTATTCCGTTCGGACCGTGCTTGCTCAAAGCGCCAGCGGTGGGCTTCCGCAATTCGAAAGCGCTTTTGGATTGTTTGGCTGCGTAGCCAATCCCNGCCTCGCCTGACACTGTGGCATCTGCGCCACCGGCTGCCACGCGTGTGAGCGCTTCAGGTTGCTTTGAAAATGGAAGTATTTCGATCTCGGCCTTCCCAGCCGTCTTGCAGAGTTCGTTTTCCGAAATGACAGCCTTTTCGTGATAGCTTCCTGACTGGATCGCAATCTTGCGGCCACACAAATCGTTCTGATCGAATTTCGCAGGATTGCCCGCCTTCACAGCCCACATGCTTCCGGTGTCAGCATAGCTTACAAAGTTGACGGCCTTCATGCGTTCATTGGTGACAGAGAAAGCTGACACACCGATATCGAACTTCGTACCAAGTGCTGGCAGGATGGCTTCGAATGCAGAGGTCTGAAANTCGATTTNCACACCCAGCTTTTTACCAATCGCATTGGCGATATCGACGTCGATGCCTTCTGGCGTTTGACCATCCTTTNCGCTCAAGAACTCCCATGGCGCGTAGGCTGTGTCGGACCCGATTGTAAGCACACCGGACGACTTGATTTTTNCCGGGAGCCGGGCGGCAAGCGCGTCGTCCGTTTTAATGGAAGACGTATCGAAACTCTGAGCAAGGCTCGGGCCTGCCGAGACAGTTATAGCAAGTGCTGCGATCATCGGCAGATAGGTACGAGATCTGAACATTGACGTTCCCCTTATTGTGTTCCGATGGTTTNAGAGGATGCCTGGGAGGACCGACCTCATGAACCAACGCCGCCAATATGGAAGGGCTTGGCAGCTCCGTCCAACAATAAGATTGAGCCACTCTATTCTTGCAGGTTATCGGTTTAGATTTCGTCTTGGGAAGGCACGGGTTTGCGGAATAGAGCCAGCAACGTACGCAATTCGTTCATTTCCGATATTTTCTCTGACGGTCGTCTGGTGTAATTCCCGAGGCATGACCGAAGTTCGCATGCTCAAATAGGCCTCTCCAGATCGGAACAAGAATGCTACCTAAAATTGCCTTCATCGGAACCGGCGGAACGATCGCTTCCCTTGGAACAGACCAGTTCGACCTCTTGGACTACAACGCAAGCGACGTGCGTATTAACGCTGCCTCCCTCATCGACCGGACAGGAATTCAGGGGAAGATTGCCGAAATAATCCCGGTTAATTTCAGGCAGATCGATAGCACGGCTGTGACCTACGACGACTGGGCGGACCTGGCTCAAACATGCGAGTCTCTCAGCAACGATCCCGATCTGACAGGCATCGTCATTGGACATGGCACAGCCAGTCTTGAGGAAACAGCCTGGGTTTTGTCGCTCGTATTGGCACCGACAATTCCCATAATTCTGACAGGCTCGATGAGGCCACTAACTGGTATATCGACCGATGCAAACGCCAATCTCGCAGCCGCAGTTCGAGTTGCGTCGGCCCCTGATGTTGGTCCAGGGGCGTTCGTCGTTGTGAACGACGAAATCCACTCGCCCCGAACAGTAACAAAGACGCATACACTACGTCTCGGTGCCTTCCAGTCGCCTTGGATGGGCCCGCTTGGCTTCGTGGATGGACCAGACGTGAGGATCTTGCGGCGCGAAGAACGCAAGTACCCGGTATTTCCGCAGTCGCTTCTCCGAGTTCTTCCACGCGTCGATATCACCTATAGCTACGTCGGTGCCGATGGAAGTGCAGCTCAAGCATTCGCAGCAGCTGGCGCAAAAGGGATTATCTCCGCGGGTTTCGGACCGGGAATGGCGACCCCCACTGAGACGCTGGCGCTTGCCACCATCGTCGAAGCAGGTGTGGTGGTGGTTCAGTCTTCCAGAACCGGGTCGGGATTGGTGGTAGACAGCGCACATCACCGAGAGCTTGGAATTATCGGTGGTGGTGACATCAACCCCCAAAGAGCTCGAATCCTGCTAGCGCTTTGTCTTGCACGGGGCGATAGCCGGAAGGAAATCGAACAAATTTTTCGATCGCTTTGATATTTTTAAGAAATTGTTGCACGGAAGCCTGTGCGCATCACACCCTGTGACTGTCAAGCTCTCGAAGGGATACGAACCGGCAACTCTCGGTTCCAGGCGATTTCAAGGAGAATTCCACGCTCTCATCTTCGGCGCATCTTTAGTGCCAGAGCCATCGCGCGGNTGGAGACTCGGCTTCGGCGAATTTCGTACCCCGTCTTGGAAACGTATCGTCACGGCCCGCCGTCAAGCTGATCCCACATCGCGGTTAGTCGGCCTTGACCGGTCTGCCGGGAGGTCAAGCAGCCGCCTCGGCCGTACCCATCAATATGTCCTCACCAACGGCATCGACCAGAAAATCCAGAACAGCGCGGGCACGCAGCGGAAGATTGCGGCGTGAGGCGTAGACAATGGTGATCGGCAACCGCATTGGCGGAAAGGCCGGCATCAATTTGACCAGGCGTCCCGCAGCGATGTCTTCGCCGGCAAGAATGTGTGACAGGATAGCCAATCCACCACCAGCGAGCACTGCGCGATGCACCGCTCCGGTATTGTTGAAAATCATCCTGGGAGCGACCTTGACCCTCTCGATGTCCGCTCCGTTCATGAAACTCCAGGAGCGGCCCTCGCCCCCACGATTGTAGCAGATACAATCATGGTCGGGGATTTCAAGCAGATGGCTGGGCATACCCCGCCTCTGAATATAGCTTGGCGCTGCAACAAGGAAGGCTGTCGTCCAACCGATCCGGCGACAGATCAGACTGCTATCGGACACCTCGCCAAGGCGGACTTCGAGATCGATCCCCTCGCCGACCAGATCCGAAGACTGTTCGCGAAAGACGATATCGACGGACAGACCGGGAAAGCTCGCGAGGAAGGCAGGCAGCCGATCGCTGATGTAAAGCCCGAGCGCCGCCGGCAGACTAATCCTAACTTTGCCGGAAGCCATGACGCCATCAGCCGACGCGGTTTCGCCGAGTTCTTCCACTGCATCGATAACCTTCTGTGCCATCGCAATCATTTGCTCGCCCTCGACAGTCAGGGAGAGGGCGTTGGTCGAGCGGTGGAACAGCCGCGTGCTGTAGTGTTCCTCAAGTGATGAGACCTGCCGCGACACGGCCGGCTGGGTCAGACCGCAATCCAGCGCCGCCGCAGAGAATGACCCTGTTTCGGCCACGCGTAAGAATGTCCTCAGTGCTGAAACGACGTCCATCCTGCTTTCCCTTCTGCCCATACCATTTGGAATAAGCGTTATGCCGAAAGCTTAGTCCGGTTTTGGTTGCCTGTCCAGAAATTAAGGATATTAATTATCCATAAGGATATTTTAGGTCCTTAATAATGGAGAAAACTATGACACAGCGCCTTAACTACGCAGCCCAGTCCCCTGAATTTTTCAAGAAGATATCCGAACTCAGCATGTCGCTGAAAGATAGCGTCATTGAGCAGTCGATCCGCGATCTCGTCAATATTCGCGCCTCGCAGATCAACGGCTGCGCTTTTTGCCTCGACATGCATGTGAAGGAAGCCAAGATTCACGGCGAAAGCGAACTTCGTCTTTATCATGTCTCGATCTGGCGAGAATCCAATCTGTTCGTTCCCCGCGAACGCGCAGCCCTTGCCTGGACGGAAGCCGTTACCGAGCTGCCTGAAGGCGGCATTACGGAAGAGCTCTACGAACGTGTTCGCGGCCAGCTCTCGGAGAAGGAAGTTTCCGACCTCACCTTCTCGATCACGACCATCAATGCCTGGAACCGTATCAGTATCGCCTTCAAGTCCGTGCCCGGCTCGGCCGACAAGCTTTACGGCCTCGACAAGGCAGGCCTCAGCTAAGACCCGCAAGACATCTGCACCGCATGAAATTCACACGATGTCAGTAAGGCTGACGGAGGAACGACCATGAAAATCGTCATCATCGGGGGAACCGGCCTGATCGGTTCGAAGACCACCGAACGCCTTCGGGCAAAGGGCATTGAGGTCATTGCCGCGTCGCCCAATACCGGCGTCAATACGATCACCGGTGAGGGGCTGGCCGAAGCGCTGACGGGCACGGCTGCGGTTCTTGATCTCGCCAATTCCCCGTCCTTCGAGGACAAGGCTGTGATGGAATTCTTCGAGACCTCCGGCCGCAATCTGCTCGCTGCCGAAAAGGCCGCTGGCGTGAAGCACCACATCGCGCTCTCCGTCGTCGGAACGGACAAGCTCCAGGAAAGCGGATATTTCCGCGCCAAGCTGGCTCAGGAAAAGCTGATCCGCGAGGCCGGTATTCCCTACACGATCGTCCACTCAACCCAGTTCATGGAGTTCCTCGGCGGCATCGTGCAGTCCGCCCTGATTGAAGGCAAGGTGCATCTGTCGCCGGCCTTCGTGCAGCCCATCGCTTCCGACGACGTTGCGGATGCGATGGCTGACGTGGCGCTTGCCCCTCCGGCCCACGGTTTAATCGAGATCGCTGGACCGGAGCGTTTCCGACTCAATGAACTGGTCGCCCGCTATCTGGAAGCGACGGGGGACACCCGACAGGTCGTTGCCGATCCTGAGGCCAAATACTTCGGTGCCCGCCTGGAAGACCTGACGCTGGTTTCCGACAACAATCCGCGGCTCGGCAAGATCGGTTTCGAACAGTGGTTCGCCGCCGCCCCTCGCAAGTGAAATCCCACTCCGCAATCACGAAGGAAGAATGTCATGATCAGAAGAACCATTTCCGCGGTGGCGATCGCCATCGTCACGTCAGTAACCGCGATTGCGCATGACGCACCGGGTGGCGGTTCAGCATCGAAGGTCACCCTCGTCTATGAGCACGAGCTGCCGAATGTGCCGGGCAAANGCCTCAAGGGCGTTCTGGTCGAGTACGGTCCGGGTGGGTATTCCGACGCGCATACGCACCCGGACAGCGCCTTCATCTACGCAACCGTGCTGGAAGGATCGATCCTCAGCCAGGTCAATGACGGTCCGGTCACGGAATACAAGGCTGGAGAACAATTCTCTGAACTACCGGGCGACCGCCACGGCGTCAGCAAGAACGGCAGCGACACGAAGCGCGCCAAGCTTCTCGCCGTCTTCGTGGTCGATACCAATCAAANGGAACTGACCTACCCGATCAAGAAGTAGAGATCTCAACAAGGACCGGATTCCGTCGCCGCATCCGGTCCCTTTTGTCCTTCAAGTCTGGAGTGACCTGCCATGGCCGTTGACCTGTCCGCACTGGCATTCGCAATCGTCGATATCGTGGGCGTGATCGGCATCCTTGTCTGGCATGTTCAGGGCAAGGATCGACCGACGGCGCGCCTCATCGTCCAGATCCTGTTTTTNGCAGCAATGACCGCGACGTTCCTGTCGCAGGGCATCGTCCCGTTTCGCGTGACAACAGGTGAGCTTGAAGGCCTGACCGCCTATCTCGGAAAATCCGCGCGCGTTCTCTGGTGGGTCCACCTCGCCTGGGCAACGATCGGCTTCGTACGCCTCTACATTGCGCTCGACCGCCGGCCGCAGGAGGCGAGACTGATCCAGGATCTGATCGTCGCCGGCGTTTATCTAGGTGGTGCGCTTTCCATTATCGGCTTCGTGTTCGGCGCACCGATTGGAACGCTCGTTGCTACCTCCGGCGTGGTTGCCATTATCCTCGGCCTTGCCCTCCAGAACACCTTGGGCGACCTGTTCTCTGGCGTGGCCCTCACACTTGGCCGCCCGTTTACGATCGGCGACTGGATACAGCTAGGCGACGGCACAGAGGGACGCGTCATCCAGAACAACTGGCGCTCGACACAGATCCTGACGCCGGCACATAATGTTGTTGTTCTCCCCAACAGCGCACTCGCCAAACTCAGTCTCACCAACCTGACGCGACCAGATGAATCGCACCTCGTCGTATTGGCCATCCGCATTGCAACCGACCGACAGCCATCCGCCATTGAAGCAATTTTGGTGTCTGCACTGGAGGATTGCCGGTTCATTGTTCAGGAGCCCAAGCCCGTCGTGGCGTTCAAGGGCATTGATGCGATCGCAATCGATGTCGAATTGCTGTTCCGCGTGACCAGCCCTGCCAACCGAGTGCCAGCGCGCAACGAGATCATCGACGTCGTCAGCCAACAATGCGCGACCCAAGGTCTTGGCTTTGCAATGCCGGCGCAAGCCTATCTCGTCGTGCCCAGCCTGGGCGACAAGATGGAGAAATCTGGATCGGTCGGCGGCCTACCCTGCGCGCTTTAGCACCCAGTCGAAGGTTCCGGCCCAGATGCCCGGGTCGATCTCCTGCTTCAGCATTTTCCCGAGGTCTGCAAACGTAGCCTTCCGAAGCGCCGTCCGCCACGCTTCGTCAGCTTCCCACATGATCCGTGCAATCGCACACGAACCGCTGTCACAGAAGCCCTTGGGTCGGCACGGGTTGTTGGCGCGGATGTTCTGACAGACGAAGGTCCGACCGCTCCCCTCCACTGCTTCGACGACATCAAGAAATGTCAGCTCTGCCGGTGCCCTTGCCAGGCGATAGCCGCCCGAAGGGCCAAGCGTCGTATGAACAAGGCCTGCCTGTGACAGGCTCTGAAGTGCCTTTGAAAGATATTCCTTCGGAAGCCCATGCAGCTCTGCCAGCGCCTTGGTCGACAGATATCGCCCGTCAGGCAGGCCCGCGAGAATCGCGCAACAGTGGAGTGCCCATTCGACTTGGCTTTTGAGTATCATGCGATGGGGACCCAGATTGTAATTAAGGATATATTATATCCCTATTTNGTATCCCTGTAAATGCAGACCGTTGTTGAATAGAATATTCGTCCTGTCCTGCGCAATGTCCACCAAACGGCGACCAATCGAATACGTCGCGATTGCCAAGTCGCTTGGCTATGGGCCTGATAGCGCGGTTGCTGCCAGCTTCCGCCGCGTCCTTGGGCAAACGCCCGCGCGTTACCGCAGCATGTATCGCGACAAGACGCGGAGTAAGGTAAGGACATCACACGCTACACCGTCGCATTGCTGATGAGACCGTTGGGCCTTCAGGGCATCCTTCGTGGCAAGCCCGTCAATACCTCTGCATCAGACAAGGCTGACCACGGCCAGGTGGACGTGCTTGCGAACAATGCCGGTGTTGCGGTGTTCGAGATGGCCGCTGACGTGACCGAAGACGCTTTTCATAAGCAGTTCAATATCAACGTGCTCGGCTACTTCCTGGCTATCCCGGGAAACTCACAAGCATTTTGGCGAAAGCGGCGGCAGCACCATCAACATCAGCACGATCCTCAGCGCCGACCCCTACCTCGCCTCCAGCATTTATGCCGCGACCAAAGATGCCGTCGATACGATGACATTCGCGCTCGCCCCTGAACTCGAACCGCGGGGCATCCAAGTGAACTCCATCCTGCCGGGTCACACGAACACGCCCGCCACCGATGGCAATTTTGCGGGTGAATTCGGCGAGAAGCTGATTGCAGGTTTGCCGCTCGGCCGCTTCGGCGAGCCGGAAGATATCGCGGCTGTTGCCTTCGCATCCGACGAAACGAATTCTTGAAGACGCAGGAAGGTGCAATCCAACGGAAAAACTGCGCGGTATTCCCGTGAAGTTTTCCCTTTTCATGTAAGAAATTGGCTTGTTCAGCACCCAACCTGCAACCGGGTCAATCATCGCGAAATTCTACATCCTTGCGCTAACCGCGGCAAAGAATCCCGTTGCTATACAGGCTGGCTTTGTCTTTAGGCTTATTTNCCTGCCCTATCTATTAGCATACCCACCATCACATCCGATTGCGAAATAATCCCTACGAGTTTGTTCTTGCCGCTAACGACCGGCAGATAGTGCAAGCCCTGTTCTGCCAGAATGATGATCGCGTCTTCGACTGGCGTGTCGGATGACACAGTTTTAACCGGAGATGTCATGATGTCTTCAACCGTGCCGTTAGGAGCGCTGCGTCCTGAGAATATCAGCCGAACTCGTTGAAGAAGGCCGATGGTCGGGCGACCGCTTGCCCAGCTTGCTTTGTCGAGCAAATCGGTCTGCGTCACGATGCCGACGACCTCCGCGTTATCATTTGTCACGGGTAAAGCCTTAAANTGGTGGTTGCGCATCAATTCATGGGCCGTTTTCAACGGATGATCCGGTGCGACGGCGACAACGTCGCGGGACATGATGCTGGCGCAATCCAGATCCGTGGCTCGACGGCGGTAGGAGCGCAGTTCAGTACGGCGCAGTATCGTTTCAAGATCGTCGCGATCGATATCCAACACCTGATCGAAATCCTTCAGAACATCATCCAGATCGGCCGACGAGAAACCGATCCGCTGGATTGGCGCCGGGTCTTTCGTGCCGTGGTTGGTCGGCTGAATGCGCATCGCGTGCGGATAGCGACGGCCAGACAAATTGTTGAAGATGACCGCCACGGTGAGAAGCACTATGGAATTGCCCGTCACCGGCCAGAGCACGAAGCCATAGCCAAGATCGTGAATGGCCGATCCGCCAAGAACTGCCGTCAAAGCCACCGCACCGCTTGGTGGATGCAGGCAGCGTAGAGCCATCATGNCCGCTATGGCGATGCTAATGGCGAGCCCCGCGGCCACGAAGGGATCCATCACCAGCTTTGCAATTGTAACACCGACAACGGCGGAGACGATATTGCCGCAGAGAATGGACCATGGCTGTGCGAGCGGGCTGGAGGGAACCGCGAACAGCAGGACGGCGGACGCCCCCATTGGGGCGATCAAAGCAGGCAGAGCCGCAGTGTCGCTGATCGCCAGATGTCCCAGAAAACCGGTCAGGAGAATGCCAATCAATGCACCCATCGCGGAACGAAGCCGCTCCTTATAGCTGACCGGCATCGCCTCTGGCAGGATCACGTGCAACAGATGTCTCATTCTGCAAGTTCTCGATTCTCATCAGGAATTCGCGTTCTAACAGAAAACAATCCGCTGTCTGCATGTCACGTGCACCTGCCTGGGTGTCTGCCCCACAGACGGCGCTCTTTGATCCACTCAAGCTTGCAGTGATGTCTCCGATGAGGCGCATATGACGTGAATGCGGAGCAAACGATTGTTCTCGGCCGCCATCGGGAAAGGCAACACTGCCAGCGCCTTGAGATCCCGTCAGGGGTGAGTAGCGGCCCACACCGTGGCAGAGTGAGGTCGTTAGAAAACTCTCTGGAGGCCAATCATGCCGAAGACAGCATATCAAACTCAAGCACAGACCGATACACCTATCGATCTTGGAGCAATTTTCGTCTCGTTGGAGTTGAGCAAATCGAAATGGCTCGTGACGGCTCTTTCGCCCGGAAGTGAAANGATGTCACGTCATACGGTTACTGGAGGTGACATCTCGTGTCTATTCTCGTGTTTTGCTGTCCTCCGCCAGAAATGTCAGCTGCGAAAGGGCAAGCTTTATCCGCTGGATTCAGGAGGTCGGGCTTGATACCTTCTGGTTGGGGCGGGTGCTCAGCAAAGTAGACTGGATAGAGAGCCATATTGTCGAGGCTGCATCCATAGCCATGCCTCGCCGTCATCGTCGGGCCAAAACTGATCGCATCGATGGCGAAATCTTGATCCGCGCATTGATGGCATGGAAACGTGGCGAGCCTCGCGCCTGCTCGATGGTCAAACTGCTCACACCGAATGAGGAAGATATCCGCCGGATCGGGCGGGAGCGGAAAACGCTGATTGCTGAACGTGTTTTCCACGTCAACCGCATCAAAGGACCTCTGTTCACCCAAGGTGTGCGAGATTACGAGCCTGTAAATCGAGATCGCCGCCAGCGTCTGGACGAGCTTCGAACTGGAGACGGTAGGGTTCTGTGCAGACACCTCAAAGCCGAAATTTGCAGACGACTCGATCGTCTTGAATTGTTGTTGGCGCAAATCAAGGCGGTGGAGGCAGAGCGAGATGCTTTGATTGTACGAGAGACACCGGAAACGCCGGCAAGAGCGACTGCGCTTTGGGAGATCAGGGGAATTGGTCGAATCGGCGACTGCGGGCGACAATGGTCGAGCTCGCGTGGCTCTGGTTGCGGCACCAACCGAAATCGGTATTGACGTTATGGTTCAAGGAGCGCGTTGCGCGTAACGCCGGCCGCCTTAAAACGCCACTGATCGTGGCACTGGCCCGTAAATTGCGAGTTGCGCTCTGGAAGTACGTGAGCTCCGGCGTCGTAATCGAAGGTGCCATCATGAAAGCAGCGTGACGCACAAGCCACCACTAAACAGAATTTCTAATCCTCGGGACCTGATCAGTCCTGACGGATCCAGGTGAACGGACCGGGCATCCTTCTGGCTTTAAACGCCGACCTTGAGTTTGGCCCCGTTCTTCTGAGCCCGTGTCCTCGACATCCATGAACCATAAAGCGCGCCGGGTTTCTTCACCACGTGCGTAGAGCGCAAATGCTTCCGGGGCGACGCCGATTTGATCAGCAACAAATCTCAGCATGGCGCGAGGCGGAGTGTCTTGGCCCCCAGCACTCGACCCGGGTATCGCATCAGACATAGCTGAATGGCAAAGCCGAGCCGGTTGTGATTACGTCTTCGCAGTTCGATCTCGAGGCGATCCGCCAATGACAACGAATAGTGTCGGATCAGGCTGTCCTCGTCGACTGATATGTCGATAAGCTTGATCTTTGAGAAGCTTTCGCTTTGCGTTGCCTGACTCCATCCATCCCCAATCTCCACTGAGCCTTGTCGAGTCGGGCGAAACAGAGAAATCAAAATTTGAGCATGTCGATGGCAATCCACAGAGATCGAACGCGCCAAATCCGAGCTATGGCATTGTTCATGCTTCGTTCGGCCTTAGCGTAAGGTTTCGGACTGCTCTTGTTCTGACCCCAAGTACATTACTCATAGAAAGAGCGCGGCGTAGATCACTAATTAAATGCTACTTCGCCCTGGCTAGCCATTAAGGCACGCGACCTCCAACAACGCGTGTAATCTCGTGTGCTGTTGCTACCACCCGATCACCGAATTGCTGTAGGCGTTCTGCTGAAAGCCGCTGTGTGATACCTGAAACAGAAATGGCGCAAAGCGCCTCGCCTTGGTCATTATAGACTACCGCTGCGGCACACCGCACACCGCTATCGAATTCCTGATTGTCGATTGCATACCCTCTGGCTCGGATCTCGGCGAGTNCGTCCCGAAGGGCAACCGAACGGGTTATCGACTGAGGGGTCTGCTTTCTAAACCCACGCAACTCAATGAGTTGATCGATATCTGCAGTTGGCAAAGTCGCAAGAATGGCTTTGCCCATTGCAGATGCTGTCATTGGCACATGACCTCCAACACGAGAAATGGCGCGCATGATTTGACGGCTAGCAACCTGAGCAAGAACTACAATTTCACCATCATACGCAACGCCCAAGTTGACGGTCTCCCTTGTGTCGTCACGCAGGCGTCTTAGTAAGGGCATGGATGGAGCGACAAAACTGCTGCGGTCCAGAAATGCAAGGCCGATGCTCAGCAAGGGCAGGCCAATGTGCCAGCGTCCGTCTCTAATGTCCGTTTGAATGTAGCGGCCGCGTTCAAGAGTTGTAAGTAAGCGATGCGTGGTAGATGGTGAGAGGCCAGCACTCTTGGCGATGTCGCTGAGACGGCAACCACCCGCCGAACGCCCAATGATTTCCAGAAGTGCCATTGCTCGTTCAACTGACTGGACACTGCCGGAGCTCTGAACCTTTTCTACTTTCTTCTCTTCCGCCATTTCCTAACGTCCCTTTTCCGCATCGTGGAAATTCTGATTTCTCACCTCGTACCCGGCCACGCAATTGCTTACTCCAATCTGATTGATATGACGCATCGGGGTTAGTTGGACGAGATGACAAATTACATTGCAATTGGCTCATTGAGGGTCGAAAAANCGCTGCACGATTTCGTTGCTAATGAAGTTGCGCCGGGGACAGGTGTCGATATCAACAAATTCTGGTCCGGCTACCAAGCCATATTGACCACCCTGGAGCCCGAAAACAAACGCCTTTTGGCAGAAAGAGACGAATTTCAAAAAAAANTTGATGCCTGGATTAAGGACCGCGGTACCGAGCGCTTCGACGTCTTAGAACAACGACGTTTTCTAGAGGAGATCGGCTACATCGTTCCGCAACAGGGAGACTTTAGCATCGAGACGGCAAATATCGATGCTGAAATTGCTTCGCTTGCAGGACCACAGCTCGTCGTTCCTGTCATGAACGCGCGCTTTGCACTGAATGCTGCCAATGCGCGCTGGGGAAGCCTTTACGACGCGCTTTATGGGACCGATGCGATTGATCGCAGCGGCGAACTTGCTCCAGGTAGCGCCTATAATGAACTTCGAGGCAAAGCCGTGATCGCGAAGGCCGCCTCTTTCTTAGATATCGCCATACCGCTGCGAATGGGCTCACACGCGAATGCGACTCGCTACATGTTGAATGGCACGGACACGACCGGGCTCTTGGTCGGGCTGGCCGATGGCAGCGTCACTGAATTGGCAGATCCATCGCAACTAGTCGGCTTTACCGAAGGCAACAATTATTCAATCCTATTTCGCAATAATGGGCTCCATATAGAACTTCTGATCGACCGAAACCATCCACTCGGCAAGACGCACGCTGCAGGCGTTAGAGATGTGTTGATGGAATCTGCTCTTACGACCATCCAGGACTGTGAGGATTCTGTTGCTGCGGTAGATGCTGAAGACAAGGTCGTCGTTTATCGCAACTGGCTGCGGCTGATGCAGGGCAGCCTCACAGATACGTTCGAGAAGAACGGCCAGGAGATGACCCGTCGTCTTGGCTCGGACAAGCGATTCAAGGCGGTTGATGGCAGCGACATCATCTTACCCGGCAGAAGCCTGATGCTTGTCCGCAATGTCGGACACCTGATGACCACGGATGCAGTGACGCACGCAGACGGGTCAGTAACTCCCGAAGGCTTTCTGGATGCCATGATAACAACCTTTGCGGCTATGCATGACCTCGGCACCGGCCGCAACAGCCGTACTGGTAGCATCTACGTCGTGAAGCCAAAGATGCATGGACCTGCGGAGGCGATGCTTACGAACCGACTGTTCGACAGCGTCGAAAAGGTTCTCGGACTGCCGCACAACACCGTCAAGATTGGCGTCATGGATGAAGAAAGACGTACTAGCGTCAACCTGCAGGAGACCATCCGTTCCGTCAAAGGCCGCATCGCCTTTATCAATACCGGCTTCCTAGACCGCACCGGTGACGAAATCCATACCAGTATGCAGGCGGGCCCGGTCGCACCAAAAAACGAGATCAAATCCACGGTCTGGCTTCCCGCATATGAAANCAACAATGTCGATGTGGGCTTGAGGGTGGGAATGGGAGGAAAGGCGCAGATCGGTAAGGGCATGTGGTCAAAGCCAGATGCTATGCAAGAGATGCTGGACGTCAAGATCGGTCATCCGAAGAGTGGAGCAAGCACCGCCTGGGTCCCCTCGCCTACTGCGGCAGTTTTACACGCCACGCACTATCATCAGGTCAAGGTCACTGCTTTGCAGGATACGCTCCGTCATAGGCAGCCGGCAAGCCTTAATGATCTACTAACCCCACCTTTGCTGGAAGACCGCAACCTTCCCGAAGAGGATGTCCGCCGGGAACTCGATAACAACGCACAAAGCATACTCGGTTATGTGGTGAGATGGATCGATCAGGGCATCGGATGCTCCAAGGTTCCCGATCTCGACAATATCGCGTTGATGGAGGATAGGGCTACGCTACGGATCTCTTCGCAGCATATTGCCAACTGGCTGGAGCATGGCCTGTGCAGCGAACAGCAGGTCGAGGATACTTTCCGACGAATGGCAGCTGTAGTAGATGAACAAAATGCCAGCGATCCCAACTATTCCCCGATGACACGCGACCTCGGCAACAATATTGCGTTCCAAGCTGCCCGTGATCTTGTGTTCAGAGGCACCCATCAGCCCAATGGCTATACTGAACCTGTCCTGCATCGTAGGCGGCGTGAAGCGAAAGCCCGATTAGATATCTGAGGAAGAGAAATCGATGCCGACGATCACGGGAATTGGGCAAGTGAAAAGCTGGGCCATTCGGGCCTTGTAGCTCAATTCAAGTTCCGCCCGAGATGGACTTGGCCACCGTTTGTGATCCAGCATATAGAAATTTCCCCTCGACGTGCCTCGATTCAATCACGACGAGTTGGGAAACGCTGTCATCGCCTTGATTGGAATCGAACCACTGCCATCTCATTTGCGCGAATGATCTTCCGCATTTGATTAACATTGTTGGGGCGTAAGGCAGTTTATGAAACTTTTAGAATAGCGACGACGCAGCCCTGTCGCTTGAACACTGACATGACAGAAGGTCCTTGATCGACTGCTTCGGACCAATCGCGGATATTGATACCACCCAGAACAGTCACGTTCCCAAGCGCTCCGCCCCAGAATGTKTTCCACACGACTGCAGTTGCCACGGCCTGTCCCAGTTGCCATCCAACGCCATCAATGATGCACAGGAAAGACATGAAACCTGGGATGATCGCGACCCAGTAGCAGACGTTNAAAGGTTACGGGCAGGTCAATGAAGAGCTARCCGCCTGCACCCGTCGGCGCGTCCGGCTCCATATTTNCAGGATACTGCACGGTCTCCGGGCTGGGAACTTCGGGCTTCGGCGACAAGGCAAGCCGGACACCGGGGCCACCTGCGGCCGATGTCTGATTGTCATCAATAAATTTCACGCCCGCTTGCTCGAGTGACGTTACAATCTTGCCGACCGTGTCGGCTTGGCCACCAAGATCACCCTCGGCAGCTTCCAGTCTTATTATTGTCGGCTCGGTAATGCCACATGCGGCAGCCATGTCAGACTGGGACCAGTCTAATAACGCTCTAGCAGCCTTGATTTGTGGAATTGATACATTTNGTATTGCCATCGAACATTCCCTTATTGGTATCGAGATTGCGCTGCGAAACAAGAAGGTACTGACATAGTTGCTGCTTCGGTAAACGCAGCGGGGTCAGCAAATTCGTAGTCCAAATGGCACACATCACAACGCGGCGCGAGCCGCAAGTAGCCCTCGAATAGATGGCCTTTTTCGCACCGGGGACATAGGCCCCTTACGCCCAAGGACGCAGGCGATGCAACAGGCGGGATAATGTCGCCTTCGTTGGTCAATGATTACTCCTGTCGACCGTATCTCGATTGGTGACGATATTTCGTCGTGCAAATCAGAGTGACAGGCGATGTCCGGGAACCGCTGGTTATTACAGATGCCTGCGGGTAAGTTTTTCCGCACAACCGCATATCCTTGATTAACTGCGAAAATCACCCTCGTTCGTTCCGCGCTCGTCGTAATTCACGTCCCATTCCTTCTTGATCGGCCTCTGCCCGGGTGGATTTTTATGGGAGGTGGCGTCGTCAGAACCCGTGATGACACGTGGTTTGGCGCTGTCGACCCCATTATTGTTGCTCCGCTTCAATCCGCGTGCAAACTGGCCTTTAGCATCCTCGTGATCTCTTCTATCGAGCCTTTGTTGTCCTCGTTCGTGGACATCACATGTCTCCCTTGACCTTACCGGCATCACCCAAGTTCTTTCGGCGAGGATCTCTGAGATTTTCGCCCACAGCGTCCCGGTCAACCTCTGGATCGTCTTTTGCCGGCATATAGCCTGCGGGGCGAGTATCCTGCGGTCCCTCCCAACGGGGAGACTGGTCAGTTGTTCCGGGAGCGCCGGACTTTGGTGTTTCCTGTTTCATAGTATTCTCCTCTCTTATCGAGCGAACCGATATAATCAGAAGTGGTTCCCTGTGATTTNAGAATTTAATGCGTAATAGAGCTGTCTACGTTTTTNAGAGATTGGACCGTCCGCACCATGGGACGACTTCGCCCCGAAAGCTTCGCCGACTATCACAGTCGGGCGCGGCAATTCTACATCAGGTAGACAGGCGCAGAGCAGCGCCACATCGCAGCGGCACTGACCCTCGAACTCATGAACTCATCGCGATTTGAACCACAAAGAGAAATTCGTCAACTATTTAAGGTGGAACTAATTAAGGGCTTCAGCGTTAAAAACGTCGGTTATCGAGGAGGTTGCGATATGTCCGGACCAAGTGCTCGCTGGAGCGCCCNTGTCGAGTTTAATTTCCCATCGAACGGCTCCTATGAGGTGGGCGGCCCATTCGAAGCGCTCGTGCATATGACGGAACAGTGGCCAACTGTCCAAGGCCCAAATTTTGTGAGAGCCCGAAGCGCCTGCCGGGCGGCACTGGCGGGACATAAATCTGTCGATGATGCTCGCACCGCTTTTGAGGCTGCGGTCGCAGAAGCGCGCCATCGTCACTAAAATTTGCTACACCGGCTCTGGAACCAACGAAAACTGGTCGAGCTTACTGCCCCGTAACCAATTTTATTGGCCTGCGTTACGCGAATTTGTTGGCGGTCGCCAAGGTGATTACTCTTGATCCGGCGGTTTAACCGGCAAGTTGACAGGGTTCCCTTCGGACTTAAAGTTGGTCATCACTCTCAAGGTCGCGAAAGTGACAACTGAGAGAACAATTGCTGTGTCATATGATCCCAGCCCCACTGCAGCGCCAATGGCACCTGTCGCCCATATGCTCGCAGCCGTTGCAGTTCCGCGCGTTCCCATTTNGCCGACAAGGATCGCTCCGCCTCCGATAAAGCCGACGCCATTGATCAGGCCTTCGAGCACGCGGGCGGTTGCCTCTGCATTGCCGAGCGTGATTTTTTCTGACGCTTGTATGAAGCCACATGCCGCAATCGCAACCAAAGGGAACGTTCGAAGGCCCGCACTTCGCTCATTCTGTTCGCGGTCCCATCCAATAGGAAGTGCAAGAAGATAAGCCACCAGCAGTGCTACTAAATGAGGAAGGAAGTTAAATTCAATACCAAACGATAAAAGCCATTCGCTCAAGTGATGTCCTCCGGTGCCATCCATGGCCGAGTGTTTCGCTTCCGCCGCTTTTCGATCAAAATGTGAAGGCGTAGTCGTGAAACGGTATATTCAAATCTCGACATATTGGAAGGTAACTACTCTGCAAANCCCTATCACGTGAACACATCCGTTGCAGGCCAACGGTTTGCCGTAAGGCGTTAGATGGAGAAGCGCACGTCCGAGGATATAACCCGTGATCCGGTTACCCCTGACTTACAATTCTGACAGCGTTCTGAACACTGCGTAGCCCGTCCCGGTAGCCAACAGCAGTGCTAGACATGCTAGCAGGCCGTCGCGCGCAGCGAGTGACAACCCAATAAGAGCTACTGCCGCCATCGGTAAAGTGCTCGCAAAGGGAATGAGTTCGAGTGGCGGTACTGTCGCACAAAGGGCGATAGACAATGCCGCCAGCCTCTGAAGAAAAGGTGGTTTCGTTGCCCAGGACATTCGTGGGCGAACTACCTTGTCGATCCATTGCGATGCGGGCTCGATCTTCTCAATTCCACGCTCAAGCTTGCGGCCACTTATCTTTCTTTTCTCCAGCCAATCGGGAAGCCATATATGCGTTCGCCCGAACAGGATCTGGATGGCAATGAAACTTATGACAATGGCGATGACGCTCGGAAGGCCTGGAATTCCCCCAATCGGGCTCATTTCGATGATCGCCGGGATCGTCAGAAAAGGCCCGAAACTGCGTTTTCCAACTGTTTCCCTTATATTATGAATTGATAGTTCAGATTCTCGGGCAAGGGCCTTGATATCTCGGAGAAGCCCGCCGAGGTTTNGCTGTCGTTCATCAGCGTTAGCCTTCGACTTCATATATCGTTTCCAATATCTATGAGCTCAAGGCGGAGCAAAAGTTGTAGGCTGGTGTGCATGACGCCGAACTCACTGCTCACCGGGATATTGATGCTCTTGCAGAAGGTTGGCGAGATGCGCTGTGTTCCGTACCAGCATTTCGACCATCGTCGTTACCGTGTCGGGGGTCTCCTCCAAATCGACGAAGTTGGTCGATCCCATTGCTTCACCCACCCAATAGGCGACGGCGTTTGCCGGGATCGTAAAGCCGACATCATTCAAGGCCTGGAAAACTTCGGCAGACACATGATGGGCGCCGTCCTCATTACCAACCACAGCGACAGCGGCAACCTTTCCATAAGAAACCATACGACCTTCGTCATCGGTTTCCTCCAAAAACGCATCCATGCGCTCCAGCGCCCGCTTTATGACGCTGCCCGGCTGGCCAAGCCAAATAGGTGTACCAATGAGAAGAATATCTGCGCCGAGTATTTTGGTCCTTATTGCAGGCCACGCATCGCCGTCCCCCTCATCAGACGTCACACCGGGCTTGATGTCGTGATCTGCCAGCCAAACCGTCTCTGTCACTGCATCGAAAGACTTGAATTCCTCAGCTATGAGGTCAAGCAGACGTGCGGTCGACGATGTCTCTGTTGATGACGATGATTTGAGCGTGCCGTTGAGGGCAAGAACGTTCAGTGCCATATCTTCCTCCAGAAAAATGTGTGTTCGTCCAGCAATCTCTATCAGGATGATCGACGGTCCAGGATCAGCTGAACAACTGCCATGCCAACCTTGGAGTGGGTTGTTTGGTTCCCCGAAACATGCGGTCCACATCGGTCGTCACGTCAACACTCGGGCGCATTCAGCAGTCTGTCACAATTGGTCAACCGATGGAGATGATGTCGGTAAGCCCACAAGATTTGCAGGCGCTGAATATTGCAGTCGGTTGATCGTGCCGATCATCCTGAGAGAACAACGATCATTCCTCGACCATGACACCAGCAAATCATATGATCTGGACCCTCGTCCTTTGACTGATGCTATCCTCGCTGAGCGCCGCAAAAANCGAAAATCGTATCCGCCAAGCCCCAGGAACATTGTAGATGCTGAACAGTTGAAAGGCCTGCCAGTCCGGCTTGAATATCAACAAATGGACCCGAGCAGTACCAATGAACGAGAAACGGGATATCTGGATCAGCGCACGCGCATATGCACTTTGGGAAGAAAACGGGCGGATAAACGGACACGATAACGAACACTGGCTGCAAGCCGTCCGAGAATACGAGCTTATGATGCAAACCCGCGCATCGCCTGATGGTTCGGAAATATTGGCCATCCGAAANCACGAAGAGACGACTTAGCCGTGGACGACATTCGTCAGAGCAACAATGGGTCAATAGTATCGAAAGTTAGTCATGAGGGGCTGCCTGCTGTCCCCTCACAACAGCAGCATCTGCACGAAGGAAACTTTCATTGGATACCGCTCTTTTGGTCGGATACCTTGCCTCAACGTGTTCGGTCTCAAGCTTTGTTCCACAAGTCTACAAGGTTGTCAGGACCAACGATACCAAGGCGATCTCGACAGGAATGTACTGTCTCACGGTTACAGGATTTGCACTTTGGACCATATTCGGGGTCATGCGCACCGAATGGCCTATCATCCTGACGAATTCGGCTTGTTTTTTCTTGTCGCTGGTCATTCTCGTAAAGAAGTTAAGATCGTAAGCGCTCTCGAACGGGTGCCACAATAGCCGGTGCGATTTGGATATAGGTCAGAGGCTGGATGGGTCGAGCGGGAGAGTGTCACGCGTCTTCAGGAATCACACCTCTGGACACTGAATTCAATGGTATCCTGTCCATTAAAGACCGGTCCGAACGCGCAATCTCGAAGTAGATTCCGTTTAGGTCTAGACCATTAATTATTTTGTCCGCCGCCAGTTCCCGCGCAGTCCTCATGGCCTCTAAACACGCACTTTTGTCATTCGCAAATTCGGCACCATGCTCATCGATCATACCGACGTCTTCATAGTGGACACGAAAAAANTACATAGGCATGGCGTTACCGTTCGAGTGGAGAACCGATCACGTTGGCCGGGCGTCAGTTTGAATATGGTGGGCTTCGAGAAGTACAATCATCTCGTCTGCCTCGTCCTCTGTCAGGGCATCCATAGGCAGCTCATCGACTGTAGCCGGACTTGCCGTGACAGAGTCGATGACAGTCCAAAATTCATCGTGAATGTTTCTTCGTTTTTCGAACCGGCTCATGGCGTAATTTCAGCAAAATGGCTTTGCTGGTCAATACGAGTTCTTGCGAACAATAATTTCCAGTCTCGCAGATATAGAATGCGTGACAGTGGTGGTGAACGGCATTAGCTGAAGAGACTGCGAGGGCCGGTAGTTCGAGCCTCGGTATGACGGCCGTACGATCGTGTGCGTGACGGTAGCAGATCCTCGGTGATCTTTGAGTCCGCTACTAAACCGAAGTGTTCTGCGGACCGTAATGTTAATCGATCGTGAGGAATGATTGCCCTGCCCATCATCCCTCACGGCACGGCATGTTGGCACGGAAAGGACAAGAGATAAGACAGGTATGGAAANTCCAAGACCGAAACTGATCGAACACTTGATGCAAGGAGCAGGCTTTTATTCGTGGTCACTCCAAACGAATATTCTGACGGCCGACAAGGCATATGCGGACATCTAAGAGATCGACGAGAGAGAACTGGGGCAAGGGTTACCGGTCGAGTACATCCTCGCCAGGATCGCCGACGAAGACCGTCCCCGGTTGGCAGCTCGAATTCATGACGTCATTCTTGGCGGGCAGTCATTTGTTTCGTCGTACGGCATCGTTTTTCCGAGCGGCTGCACGAAAGCTCTTCTGAGCATGGGCTCGTGTTAGAGAGACGTAAACGGCGATCCGTCAATCTATACTAGAATCGTTCTTGCCGAGCGGAATTTCGGCAATGCCGTGGAAGCCGTGCAACTCGAGTCCCAGATTTCGGCGGCGATCGATTTAGCAAGAAACGGCAGGCACGAGCTTAGTGAACGCTATCTCGTCTCGGCGCTAAAATCTTTGGCGACCACTGGGCTGTAACTGCCCTTTGCCCATCCGGCATTGTACAATCCTCGCGTTGAAAGCACTTGAACCAGCGAAGGCTGGACGATCAACCGCAAGGATTTTCTGGTTGGACAGATAGAGCGTCGTCAATTGTACAAAGCGCATTGGCCTTTTCAGACGATGTAGCATCCGGCCTGTCTCTGCCGGATGCTGTGGTGGGTAACTTGGCCGATCAATGAGCCTTCATTTCAGTGACGATCTGTTCTGGCTTCAATGACGACGGGTAGTAGGTCGGCCAGTTAGTGACTTCGTTCAGCAGGGCGGCACGGTCTTTGCCCCAATAGAGGTGGTAATGGTCAGCCTTGTTCGGTGCAATTCCGTGATCGCTGAACTGGATGAACTGCGGAGCGCTGGCATCGCCTTCGGTCTTCTTGAAGATGAACCGAACGCCGCGATTGCCCTTTTTGTAGGTCAGAATTTCCTTGCCGTCGTAGGCATAGGTGCCCTTTGACGGCTGGCCTTCCTTGTAGAAGGTCACGGCATCGCCTTCAATCGTGATGCGGTTCACGTCGGTCTTGTATCCGACTTCGTACTCGGCACGGATATCTTCTACGCTTGACGTACCCTTTNCTGCCTTATGCTTCCATACGGGATCGAGAGTGCCATCCTTGAGGTAAGGATAGACCGACTGCCAATCGCCAGCATAGTCAGACAGCGGACGGTCCTTGACCTGGCTGTCTTCGAAATAGCCCTTGTAGATCTGGGGATCGCCGTGGCTGTGGGCGTGAGCGTGACCGTCATGGTCCTGAGCTTCGCCGTCAGCGTGCTCATGGACCTTACCGCTGCCACCAGCGACCGCGATATTGTATGGCTTTCCTTCAACCTTGATGGTGGCAATTTCCTTGAGCTCGGTCTTTGAGATGCGGCGCACCATCCCGGCGTTGGGATCGCTCATGACGATATCGTCACCAGCCATGGCGATACGCGGGCGCGGATCGTTCCAGTGGCCATCCATGGAATATGGCTCGGTGACTTTGGCGCTCTTGGAAATCTTGCCGCCAAGAACATCGATCTGATGCAGAGTGCCGTCCTCAGTCAGTACGTAACCAAAGCGAGCGTTGGCCGGATCGAGTGCAAAGTNGACACGGCGGAAGGGCAATTCGACGTAATGGAAGTGCGGCTCATCCGCGGGGTCAACGACGACGAGACCCTTAGCACCGTAGTTGCCGAGGAATACCTGCATGCTCTTGGCACCCAGCAGGGTGCCGGTTGTCTCGCCGCTCGGCAGATCGGAGGGATAGGTCAGCATCTTGGTCACCGGGCCACCAGCGCTTGCGGTGACTGTCAAAATGCCTTCCTTGCATCCCGCAGCAAAGAAAGCACCGGAGAATGCTTCGCCGTGAATGCCTGTGCAGGTCGCAACCTCTCCTGTGGGTGTGCCGTCTTCCTTCACCGCACGCAAGCCGACGCGTGTCGGAGCCGTATCGCCTTCGACCGGGGCATCGGAAGCAACCGTCGTCACCCAGCCCTTTCCAACAGGCGCCGCAAAACCGTGGTGAGCACGGGCCTGCTTCAGCCGTGTCGATTCAATCTCGCCATCGGTCAGTTCGTGCGCATCGATGATGTCGTTATATCCACCCTTGTCGAAGTTGATGACGATCTTGCCGTCATGGTCGATAACGTGAAACGGGCGTGGGCCGGTCAAGGCTTTTTCTACGGCCGACGGATCGGTAATCTCGATATCGGAATGGTCACCATGGGAGTGAAGGGAAATACCGCTATTGATAAAGTTGACGGCATTATTGTCAGACTGAACGGCGACAACGCTGGCACCGTCATTGACGCTGTAGAGCTTATTCTGGCCGACCGTGTCGAACGTCCAGCGCTTCTCGGGTTTGCTCAGGTCGAATGCCGTGACCTTCGAATCCTTATGGTCGCCGACGAAAATGCGATAGAGCGTTACGCTTTCTTCTTCGTCCTGCGCAAACGCGACCGAGCCAAGCAGGGTCGCGGATAGCGCCAGCGCAGATACGCTTGGGATTAAATATCTCATTCATCTCTCCTTTNAATGATATTACATAACATCGACGTTATGGGTTTTNCCGTCTGATCGGACGGTGTCTTAGCCGCCGTTGATCGCAGATGTCAGGGTTCGGGCGTTGTGACGCATCATCTCAATATAGGTCGGCGCGGATCTATCGGCAGGCGACAAGGCGTCCGAATACAAGAAGCCGCCCAGCTTTCGTCCGCTTTCGAAGCGATCGCCCTCAACAGGCCGATGATAGCCTTCATCAGGGTTGATCTACCTGACCCATTGCCGCCAACGACGGCCACTAGACTTCCTTTGCGCACGACACCGTTCATATGTTGCACGGCAGGATAGCGGTTGTAGCCCAGGATCAGATTATCGAAGATCATGCATGCTTCAGTCACAACGACGCAATAGCTCCATTTGCAGGATGCCGCTCAGTTACGGCTTATGTAATGCTATAACGTTTATTGGCGGGATTTGAGGGGCGCAACCCCTCTTGTTCAAATATTCAGCAAATTCTTATCAATCACTTGCAACTCCTGTGGGCGCGTCGTAGCGTCGGTCTTACTACAGTCCCAGCACATCACTGACTGGAGAGCCTTATTTTTACAATACGTCATTTCAGTCGCCTTTGGCCCACGGGATCGGCGTCACCATGAGCTTTGAAAGCTCGGTGCATGCGGCACGAAGATCGTCGATGCTGAAAGAATGAACTGTGCCGTCAGGGGCTGCGCACGCGATCACCGCGCTGCGCTCGGTCCATGGATCTGCGTGCAGCGAATGGATGCAGTGCGCAAGTGGGTTTCGGACGCGAGCGACTTTTTCAACTGCTTCGAGAAGCTCATGGGCTCGGTCTGGATAAGTCGTCTTGATATATGTCCGCCAATGAGAAATCACGGGCCCCTTCAAAATCTGCTGCGGAAGCCCAGCTCCCTTTAAGTGATCTCTCATCGTGTTTNCGAAAAANCACCAGCAGACAAGTACCTGCCCGATCTCGAACTTGAGGTCGTTCAGTGTGGGGTAAATGCGTTCTGGAGCGCTCATATGCCTTTCTAGCCGACATCCTGAGGTCCGGAAAGTCATCGGCTGAACCAAAANTGATGACAGAACATTCCTATCTAGCAGGACTTTCAGATATGCAGCCGATGTCTGGATTGGGCAGAACGCAGACATTCTATACCGCCGCATTTGAGGGATTTGGGACAGGCTCGTAATCCCGTAGTCATCCGAAATAATACGAAACGTTCGATGTTGGACGATCGTGTCCCAGGACGTGGTGTAGCTGGGTTTCATAGCCATCGGTGTTTTCCGGTAGGGTCGGGTTGCTTATA
>NZ_PGEL01000023.1 GCF_002896715.1 Agrobacterium bohemicum | reverse complement strand
TCAGGCTCATAACCTGAAGGCCGCAGGTTCAAATCCTGCCCCCGCAACCAAAAATTCCCAAAAGCCAAATAAAGCCCAATCACGTGGCTTTCTGTGTTCATGACTACCGGATTGATCAGTGCGGCATATGAGGTCTTCCAGAAAAGGTCCGCTCGCTGAGAAAATCCGGACCCCTCTTGCCAAATGCAAACGTCACGATCATCACTTTCTTATCCTGCACCAACACACGAGCAAAAAAGACTGGCCATGCGATTGATCAAAGTCATCCAGAACGTTCTGGAAAGGCGACAACGTTGGTTCAAGAAGTAACCCAATCCCGACCCGGGGCGGCTCGTGTGTGCATCGGCGAAACCTGGGCCACTATAAATATGGCCCGTACTCATGGNCTATACCGCAAAGCGAGCAGTTGCGGATGGGTTTTTCTCACGGTTGTCGCAAGACGACGACAGTGGTTGCCGGCCGACGCAATACGGGAATGGTCGCGCCACTTGTTATCGACGCATCGATCAACGGTGAATTGTTCAAGTCGTATGTCGCTCAGGTTCTGGCTCCGACATTGAAGCCGGGTGACGTCATCATCCTCGATAATCTGTCCAGCAGCAAACAATCGAGAGCAAGCAATTGATCGAAGCGGTCAGCGCGAGGATGATATTCCTTCCGTGCTACAACCCGGATTTCAATCCCATTGAGAATAGAGTTTTTCAAGCTTAGAGCTCTCCTGCGAAAAGCAGCCGAGAGAACAGTCACCGGGCCGGGCGATCACACGAGCGTTTCGGTTTATTCGTCCAGTGTTTGAAGGAGAGTTTGTAGCGACAAGCGTATGCCGCTGCCCTGTTCGGCGCGAAATTTTGCAACGTCTATATCGCAGCAGCCGATCTGATGGTGATGGTATTGAAATGCTACGGCGCTGATAATTATGCCTGATCTCAGCTCAACCTGATACCGAGTTCCGTTCGCACTTTTTNGGTCAATCCACACGCTACCAACTCATAAGACCGGCGGACATAGTGTTCTACCTCCATTGGCTCTAGCGGAGCATCATCGGAAATGGAAATCCATTTGCGCTTCGCAAAATAGGGTGCCTGACTTACTCCATGCATTTGGGTGAGAATTTCGAAGCTTTCTTCAGAGCATTTAACGACGAGACGCCAGTTCTCTCGCTCTCCTAGAACTGCGAATACCTTCCCTCCGACTTTGGCAACATGAGAATCCCATTGGTCGACAAAACTGACGCCCGGCCATTTTTCCAAGATCAAATCGAAATTTTGACGGTCGAACAGGCTCATGAGATTTTTNCCGCGATCAATGCTGCAAGGTTTCTTGCCACTTCATGTTTGTCGAGATCTGGCCAGATGTCTGTTCCGGTTCTGGAAATAATCTTCACTCTGTTCCTGTCACCGCCCATTACGCCACTGGCGGTGGACACGTCGTTGGCTACGATGATATCTGCACCCTTTCTTTCCAGCTTTAAGCGTCCATTTTTTNCAATATCCTGTGTTTCTGCCGCGAAGCCGATGACGATATTCGGCCTGTTTGCGTGATGACCGACGATTTTGAGAATATCGGGATTTTCCGTCAATTGCAGAGCCATGGGTTGGTTCATGGACTGTTTTTNAATCTTCTGATCCACAGATGTTGTCGTACGCCAATCGGCAACTGCTGCGACCATCACAGCAATGTCGGCAGGCAAATGTGACAAGACGGCGTCAAGCATTTCTTCGGCGCGCTCAACATGGATGGTCGCAACTTGTTGAGGATCATCTATCGCCACCGGGCCGGATATGAGTGTTACATTTGCACCGAGCTCGGCTAATGCTACCGCGATAGCATGGCCTTGCTTGCCTGAAGAGCGGTTGGCAATGTAGCGCACTGGGTCGATCGGCTCATAAGTGGGGCCGGAGGTAACGATGGCTTTTTNCCCCGCTAGCGGTTTGGGTCTGTCATCCAGCACTCTTTCGGCGGCCTCAACGATCTGCAGCGGCTCTCCCATGCGGCCAAGGCCAGCCTCCCCCTTTTCAGCCATCTCACCCGCCATGGGCCCGGTGAAGTGGACACCATCGGCTTTTAGCGTTTCAGTATTGCGTTTTGTCGCTTTTGCGGCCCACATTTNGGGGTTCATCGCAGGGGCAACCAGTACCGGGCGGTCCGTCGCAAGCAGGACTGTCGAAGCCAGATCGTTTGCCAATCCGTTTGCCATTTTNGCCATCAGATCGGCGGTCGCGGGCGCGACGATCACCAGATCACAATCTCGCGCCAATCTGATATGACCGACATCCTGCTCATCCTGCCGTGAAAACAAATCTGTGAAGACATGGGTGGCGGACAGAGCGCCGACGGCGAGTGGAGTGATAAATTCCTTTGCGCTCTCCGTCATCACCGGGGTGACCTTCGCGCCACGCTCTCTCAGGCGCCTGATAAGATCGAGACTCTTGTAGGCCGCGATGCCGCCGGAAATGATAAGGAGGATGTGTTTGCCTGAAAGTACCATAATGCCGGTCCGTTTCCCGTTTGAGGGCGAACCTAAGCCCTTGGCTTTCAAAGTGCAATCTCGCTATAGCTAAAGCGCTTAGCCAACACGCCCTTGTATGATGGGGGGTACTGTGACTGGGACAGGCGACATTGAGAATGCATTTAAAACGGTAACGATCGCGCGCTCGGCGTCCTGTTCTGTCGCGGCATGGACGATGGCCATTGGCTGGCCTTTTNCCACACGCTCTCCCAAGGGCAGAATGTCAGAAATACCGACCCTATGATCGATTACATCCTTCGGAAGACGTCTTCCACCGCCGAGCTCGACAATGGCCATGCCGATGTCTCGGGTTTGACAGGATGAAAGCCACCCTGTGACTGGAGCTGGAACAGGCAAGATGTGAGGCGCGCGTTGAATATACTGGCCAGGCTTTTCGACGAAATCCTTCGGCCCACCAAGAATGGCGACCATACGGCCGAAGTGCTCTATTGCCGCCCCGCTTGCCAGCGCATGCCGAACTTTTCTTTCGGCATCAACCAGATTTGAAACGACATCAGACTGAACCAGCATGTCGGCTGCGAAGGCGAGAACCAGTGTTTCGATGCGTGTACCACCCTTTTTGCCATCGAGAAAATCAAGGCAATGAATGATTTCCAGTGCGTTTCCGGCTGCATCTGCCAATGGTTGATTCATATCTGTCAGCAGAGCCGATGTTTGCACGCCCGCACCATTGGCCACATCCACCAATGAACGGGCCAGCATCTCGGCGTCCTCGGTGCTCTGCATAAATGCGCCATTGCCGAATTTGACATCCAGAACCAATGTCTCAAGTCCCGCAGCTAGCTTCTTCGACAGGATGGAGGCTGTGATCAATGGGACTGAATCGACGGTCGCCGTTACATCGCGAATGGCATAGAGACGCTTGTCGGCGGGAGCGAGATCGCCCGTCTGGCCGATAATGGCGCAGCCGACCTCAGCGACTGCGCGGCGAAACAACGTTTCGTCGGGCATAACGTTGTAGCCGGGAATCGCTTCCAGCTTATCGAGCGTACCGCCGGTGTGGCCAAGCCCCCGGCCCGAAATCATCGGCACGGCCAATCCGCAGGCTGCGACGATGGGTGCAAGCATGAGCGAGACATTATCGCCAACACCCCCTGTGGAGTGCTTATCCGCGATCGGCTTGCCGATTCCTGCCCATGAAAGAATATCGCCACTATCACGCATGGCGAGGGTTAGAGCGATCGTTTCGTCACGGGTCATCCCACGAAAGAAAACCGCCATGGAGAAAGCTGCTGCCTGTCCCTCGGAAATTGCACCGGTGGAAAGAGCTGCGATAAAGTCTCCAATTTCGCCCGCCGTCAGTATCGCGCCATCGCGTTTGCGGCGGATGATTTCCTGTGGGATCATGCGTTCAATATCCGCTGGACGCTTTTGCCGGCTCGTCCCCTGCGAGAACATTCAAGATATCGTCCAGAATTCCGGAGGCACCGAAACGGAATGTCGACGGCATCGCCNAATTGGGCTGCATGATCGTCTCAGCAAGGCGCAGATACAACGTAGCATCCGCAACCGTCCCGATACCACCAGCAGGCTTGAAACCCACCTTCTTTTTGCTGTCTCTGATGGACTGCAACATGATGTCTGCCGATTCCAACGTGGCATTGATGTTCACCTTGCCGGTAGAGGTTTTGATGAAATCAGCACCCTCGGCTATGGCGATTTCGGACGCCCGCCTGATCAACGACTTGTCTTTTAATTCGCCCGTTTCGAGAATGACCTTGAGTAAAACAGGCGTTGTGCAAGTCTTGCGTACTGCAGCTACCATCGTTGAGACCGCAGCTTCATCGCCTGCGATGAATTTTTNGTAGGGAATGACGAGATCGATTTCGTCGGCGCCATCAGCGATCGCGCGCCGCGTTTCTTCAACGACCGTTGCCACGTCAGAATCGCCAGCCGGGAAATTTACGACAGTTGCAATGCGAATGGTGTGATTGTTGCCGAAGGCCGCGCGTGCCTGAGCGACAAATCGCGGCCAGATGCAGATGGCAGCGGTGGTGCCATATTGCGTGTGGGCCCTCTGGCACAAAGCAGCAATCTGCTCCGGCGTGCAGTCTTCCTTCAAATTTGTGAGGTCCAATAGGGACAAGGCGAGAGCGGCAGCTTCACGCGGGCGCTGAAGTTCCATGCTCAATTTCCTCCAGAAATCATTTCCGTTAAAATCGCGGCCAGTCTCTTGCCGCCAATCGGCGCCATGTCTTTCGTTTCGTCATGACTTAATTCTTCGCCAGTCATTCCGGCACCGTAATTGGTAATAACCGAAGCGGCCGCAACGCGCATCCCGAAAAATCGTGCGAGAATGGCTTCTGGCACGGTTGACATGCCGACCGCGTCTGCACCGAGCGTTCGGGCCATACGGATTTCCGCAGGCGTTTCGAAACTTGGACCAGAAAACCACATATAAACGCCGGTGAATAAAGGAACAGTGGCGCGAATGGCAGCATTGCGCATGGCAATCGAAAGTTCCGCGTCATAGGCACTGGTCATACCCACGAAGCGCCGATCGGTTTCTTCACCGATCAGCGGGTTCATGCCGGAATAATTGATATGGTCGGTAACCTGCATGACCGACCCCGGTGGCATGTCTTGTCTGACGGAGCCTGCCGAATTCGTCAGAATGAGCGATTGTACGCCGATGCCTGCGAGAGCTTCAATGGCTGACCGCATGGCCGCCGCATCGCCTTTTTCATAATAGTGGACACGGCCTGCAAGCATGAGGACGGGCTGTCCGCCGAGATATCCCGCCACAAGTTCGCCCGCATGACCGGAAACGGCACTCTCCGGAAAGCCAGGAATATCCGAATAGGGGACACGGATAGCGTCTGAGACCTCGTCCACCAGAGAGCCGAGCCCGGAGCCGAGGATAATGGCGGTTCGTGGCACAAGCCCGTTCAGCCTGTCAACGAGAACGTCGATCATCGCATGATCCATCAAGCAAGCTCGGTCTTGAAACTGAAGGGCAAAAGCTCTTCCATGGTCATGACCTTTTGAACGCCAGCCTCATCACAAAGATAGATTTTAGTATCGGCAGAGGCGAATTCTGCGATTTTCTGGCGGCAGCCACCGCAGGGTGGGCAAAGAGCCAGCTTTTCGGCGATGACTGCGATCTCTGCGATTTTCTTGGCGCCACCCATGATCATGGCGCTGATGGCGGATGGTTCCGCACACCAGCCTTGTGGAAAGGAAAGGTTCTCGATGTTGGTGCCTTTGTAAATCCTGCCGTCTTCGGCGCGGATGGCTGCACCGACCGGAAACTTGGAGTAAGGCGCGTGCGCAAAGCTCATAGCATCGCGGGCTGCTTCGAAAAGCTCGTGAGACATGGACTAACGCTCCTTTGAATAGGCGACGCCACCGGCCTTCGGCGGTTTTGCAACGCCAATGAACCCGGCCAGCAGAATACAGGTGAGGATATAAGGCAGCGCCTGGAAGATTTGAACAGGAACTTCGCCAATGCCGGGTATTGTTTTGCCCTGCATGAAGTTCGCTATCGCGTCCAGAAAGCCGAACAGCAGGCACGCAAACATGACTGGAACGGGCTTCCACTTGGCGAAGATCAGCGCGGCCAACGCAATATAACCCTTACCGGCAGACATGTTGGCAATGAAGGCTGCCGATTGCGCGACCGCGAGATAGGCTCCTGCAAAGCCGCAGAGAAAACCGGCAACAATGACGGCGCGGAAGCGCATCCATGCCACGGAAATGCCTGCCGTATCCACAGCGCCGGGGTTTTCACCGACGGCACGAAGACGAAGACCAAAGCGCGTGCGGTAGAGAACCCACCAGGAAATAGGCACGGCGAGAAAGGCGAGGTAAGTCAGGATATTGTTGCCGGAAATGACGTTGGCGTAAAGCGGCCCGATAAAAGGCACTTCGCGCATCATATCCACGCCCGGCAGTATGATGGGAGAGAAGCGGCCTTCGCCGGGGATTTGCGGTGTACGACCGCCTTGCCCGAACCATGCCTGTCCCAGAACCACCGTCAGACCGGCGGCAACGAAGTTCAGCGCCACGCCGGAGACGATCTGGTTGCCGCGATTGGTAATGACAGCAAAGCCATGTACCAGCGAGAAAAAGATCGCGGTGCCAATGCCTGCGGCAAGTCCAGCCCATGGATTTCCCGTAAGATAGGCAACGCAAGCAGACGCGAAAGCCGCAGCCAGCATCTTGCCCTCAAGGCCGATATCGAACACGCCTGCGCGTTCGGAAAACAGTCCGGCCAGTGCCGTAAAAAAANGCGGGATTGTCAGACGAACGGTCGAACCGAGAATGCTGATCAGCATATCGAAGGTTTCCATGGGCCGTTACCTCTTCACGAATTGCTGATAGATGTGCACGAGCGCGGGGCGATACATAAATTCAAGCGCGCCCGCAAAGAGGATGACGAGGCCCTGAATGACGACGATCATCTCGCGGGTGATATTAGGCATTTCAAAGGAAAGATCTGCGCCACCCTGGTAGAGTATACCGAAAAGCAATGCCGCAAATACGATGCCAAGCGGGTGGCTGCGCCCCATCAGCGACACGGCAATGCCGACGAAACCGGCACCCCCCACGAACTCCACTTGCAGCCGAGCGGACGCACCCATGACCGGGTTCAGCGCCATCATGCCCGCCAGACCACCGGAGATCAGCATGGCGATGATGACAGTGCGTGAATAGGGAATGCCAGCATAGACCGCAGCGGAGGGNCTGATGCCGAGCGTACGCATCTCATAACCCAGTTTGGTGCGCCAGATGAGCACCCAGACCAGAAAAGCCGCAACCAGCGCAATGATGAATGACACGTTGAAGGGGGCAGGTCCAAGTTTCAGACCGAACATTGCCATCAGCCAGTCCAGTTTCGGCAATTGTCCACCTGGCAGAAAAGTACGGGTTTCAGGGGCCATCTTACCTGGTACGATCAGCACATTCACCAGTAGGTATACCATCAGAGCCGCGGCTATGAAGTTGAACATGATGGTGGTGATGACGACATGGCTGCCGCGTTTCGCTTGAAGCCAGCCCGGAATGAAGGCCCAGGCGGCGCCGAACACCGCGGCACCGATGACGGCAAACGGCATGGTTACGTACCAGGGCACGTAGCGGTCCAGTGCAAGTGCCACAAGTGCTGCGCCTAAACCGCCAATGTAAGCCTGACCTTCGGAGCCGATGTTGAAGAGCCCAGCATGAAAAGCGACGGCCACCGACAGGCCGGTGAAGATGAAGCTCGTTGTGTAGAATAGTGTGAAACCAATGGCATCACCCCGGCCCAGCGCACCTTCGATCAAAAGCTGCAGGGCGGCAAAGGGATCTTCGCCGATGCCCCACACGACGAGACCGGAAATGACGAATGCGGTGAGAATATTCAAAAACGGCAGAAGGCCGTAGGACATCCAGTTGGGAAGAGGGACGGAAGCTGTACTCATGAGCTTTAAAGCCTTTGCCTTATGCGGCGATGCCGGCCATCATCAGGCCCAGCGTCTGTTCTTCGGCTTCCGCCGTTTTCTCTCCAACGACCCGGCCCGCGAACATCACCAGAATACGATCCGACAACGACCGTATCTCATCAAGCTCCACGGACACCAGCAGAATTGCCTTGCCGGCATCACGCATTTCGATGATGCGGCGATGGATAAACTCGATGGCACCGATATCGACGCCACGTGTTGGCTGGCCGATGATCAGCATGTTTGGATCACGCTCAATCTCGCGCGCAACGACGATCTTCTGCTGGTTGCCACCTGAGAAATTGGCAGTTTNCAAATTCGCATTTGGCGGGCGGATATCGTATTTCTCGATCTTTNCGATAGCATCCTTACGAATGGCTTCTGGATTGAGGAACGGTCCCTTGCCGTAACGCTCGTCGCGGTGATAGCCGAGGATGGAGTTTTCATACTCCTCGAACTTCAACACCAGCCCCATGTGATGACGATCTTCCGGAATATGGGCCAAGCCCAGCTTGCGCAGCACTGCGGGATCGACCTTGTCGACCGTCTTGCCGCCCATCAGAATTTCACCGGAATACGGTTTGCGAATACCAGCGATGGCCTCCAGCAGTTCCGACTGGCCGTTGCCAGCCACACCGGCAATGCCGACGATTTCGCCAGCGCGCACATCGAAAGATACGTCATCCACCATGGTCACACCACGGCTATCCTTGACAGTCAGATTGCGCACGGAGAACAGAACGTCGCCAGGATTGGCTTCTCCTTTTTCAACGCGCAGCAGGACACGGCGACCAACCATGAGTTCAGCGAGTTCTTCGACCGTGGTCTCGGACGTCTTGCGGGTCGCAACCATTTCGCCGCGACGCATGACGGAGACGTCATCGGTGATGGCCATGATTTCGCGCAGTTTGTGGGTGATGAGAATAACTGTTTTGCCCTGATCGCGCAGCACGCTCAAAATCTTGAAAAGATGATCGGCTTCGGCGGGTGTCAAAACCCCTGTCGGTTCATCCAGAATAAGGATTTCGGCACCACGATACATCGCCTTGAGGATTTCCACACGTTGCTGCAATCCAACCGGCAAATCCTCGATGATCGCGTCAGGATTGACCTCAAGGCCGTATTCGTCTTCGAGACGCTTCAATTCCTTGCGGGTCGCAGCTGTGCCTTTTGCAAGCAAAGCGCCGCCTTCGGCACCCAGCATGATATTTTCAAGCACCGAGAAATTTTCGACCAGCATGAAGTGCTGGTGAACCATGCCGATGCCTGCATCGATCGCCGCCTGGCTGTCTCTGATATTGACGGGTTTGCCGTCAATGCGGATTTCTCCTGAATCGGCAGAATAAANTCCATAAAGAATCGACATCAGTGTCGATTTNCCGGCCCNGTTTNCACCGATGATGCCATGGATCGTTCCCTTGGCAACGGTGAGATTGATATTTTTATTGGCATGCACGGTGCCGAATTTTTTATCGATACCGACAAGCTCGATTGCAGGTTCCATCGTCAACCCAAATGTCTCCGGAGGCTGGATATGAAANGGGCGCAACGCGAAATCCGCGATGCGCCCGTCTTCTACAAATCACATCACTTTGGGCAAGACTTGTCCGACATGTAGTCGTGAACCTTGACAGTACCGGCAATGATGTCCGCCTTCGCCTTTTCAACGGCAGCAGTCATTTCAGGGGTAATCAGAGCCTTGTTGTTGTCATCAAGCGCGTAAGCAACGCCGTCTTCCTTGACGCCGAGAGACGTGACGCCAGCGGTGAACTTGTCGTCCTTGGTGTCCTTGAACGCGTTATAGACAGCAAGATCGACGCGTTTGACCATCGATGTCAAANCCGAACCGGGGTGCAGGTGGTTCTGGTTGGAATCGACGCCAATCGAGTACTTTTTGTTATCGGCCACCGTCTGGAGAACGCCGAGACCGGTGGCACCTGCCGCTGCGTAAACGACGTCAGCACCCTGGTCGAGTTGGTTCTTTGTCAGCTCACCGCCACGAACCGGGTCGTTCCAGGCGGCACCCGTTGTACCGGTCATGTTCTGGAAAACTTCGATCTTGTCGTTGGCGNCCTTGGCACCTTGCGCATAACCGCAAGCGAACTTGCGGATTAGCGGAATATCCATGCCGCCGATGAAGCCAACTTTGCCGGTCTTGGACGCCATACCGGCTAGAAGGCCGACGAGGTAAGAGCCTTCCTCTTCTTTGTAAACAACGGAGCGCACATTCGGCAGCTCGACGACGGAGTCGATAATCACGAACTTGGTGTCGGGAAACTCGGCAGCCACCTTTNCCATAGCGGATGTCCAGGCAAANGACACAGCAACGACTGGATTGAAGCCACGGCTCGCGAAGTTTCGGATCGCCTGCTCACCCTGTGTATCGCTGGTCGGCTCGAAATCGCGGTATTCGGTGCCGGTCTCCGCCTTGAATTTTTCTGCGCCTGTCGCGGCGGCTTCGTTGAACGACTTATCGAATTTACCGCCCGTGCCATAGACCAGCGCAGGCTTGATATCCGCAGCCAAAGCGGAAGCCGACATCGCGGCCAGCGCGAAAAGCGTCAGAAGGGATTTTTTCATTGTGCAGCCCTGTTGTTACAGTTTGGTTTTTTAAAGGGTCCTCCCGCAAACCCGGTTACGGGCATGTCTGCGGAACTGCCAGCCTTTTCTAGACTGTGCGTGGGCATATCCTTGCACGGCTGCAAGAAAAATTCATCCGGTTTTTTTNACCCGGTGGAAAAACCCTTAACTGCTGCTTTCTAGAGCAATAGGCTTAAAAAANGGGATGCGGCGTTGCGATAACGATAGGCAGCACGGGTGAGGCGAGAAAGCCCTGCGGGGAAACCCGCGAACCCAGTCGCCTCACCGCTGATCGGTGCGCAGGCCTAGCTGATATTGCAGCTCACACCGGTTCCGCGTAGCCCGCAATATCCGCCGGGATTTTTNGCCAGATATTGCTGGTGATAGTCTTCTGCATGATAAAAAATATCCAGTGGCCCGATTTCCGTAGTGATCGCTTGCCCGTGGCCGGCATCCTTCAATGCCTGCTGGAATAGGTCTCGGGCCGCCTTGACCTCAGCCAGCTGCGACTCGCTGGTGGTATAGATGGCGGATCTATAGGTGGTACCGACATCATTGCCCTGGCGCATGCCCTGTGTCGGGTCATGCTCCTCGAAGAATGTCTTGAGCAATGCGGCCAACGACACCTTCGCCGGATCGAATACGACCTTCACCATTTCCGTGTGACCTGTCAGCCCCGTGGTCGTTTCCTGATAGGTAGGATTTCGCGTGATACCCCCGGCATAACCGACAGCCGTGACCCACACGCCCGGTGTTTTCCAGAACAGACGCTCCGCCCCCCAGAAGCATCCCATTCCAAGATAGATCGTCTCCAGATTATCGGGGTAGGGGCCTTTCAACGGATTGCCGTTGACGAAATGATGTTCCGGGATCGGCAGAGGCTCATCACGGCCGGGATAAGCGGTCTCCGGTGTGGGCATGACGGTTTTTTNAGACATCGTGTCAAATCCGAACATTGCAGTCTCCTTGCGCGCCCGAACGGGGCCGCCCTCTGGTTTCAGCATGAATATGCGTGACGATGGCCGCATTAAGCGGCAAAGCGGCCAATGGCTCTTTGCTTCTTGTACCCAGCCATCCAAANCAGCAGTGACAGGGTAAGAAGAACTGCAAAAGCTGGAACCATCGACAGGCCATTTTCGACCCAACGCCACGCTTCGGGATGAATATAGTGCGCGACCCCGCCTTCTACCATGGTGACCGAAGCAGGAAAAANTTTGACCCACGCGTCTTGCGTGCTCATCAAGTCGACGGACGACGTCGAGACGGAGCGGATCGAATCCAGAACGCCGACGCCAACTGCCGCAGCCAGAAATAAGAAACTGATGAACCGGAAAACCGTTTTCATGGATGGCTGCTCCGATGATTATTGCAAAACTGCGAGCCGATTGGCACGCTGGGCTTTGGCCCAGAACTCACTGGATAATGTGGCTAAACCGCCTTTGCAATCCACATCGGTACCAAGCAATTGTTGCACAAATAAAAAAACTGTCAGATTCGGGTTGATCCCAGCGAATTCATCGGTATATATCGCGCCGTTCCAGTGATTTGCAGTTTTCACAAAATGCAGATGTTTAGACGGACAGGTGGCCGAGTGGTTTAAGGCGCACGCCTGGAACGCGTGTGTGCGTGAAAGCGTACCGTGGGTTCGAATCCCACCCTGTCCGCCATCCCTTCCAGATATCAAATCAGCTATACAAGCGTTATTCGTTTATGCGGTCGTTTCTTTGAACAGAACGTTCTGGTCCAGAAGATAACGTGAAAACAACGGCAGGCTTGCGCCACCGATTGCACGTGCCTGGCTGCCAACAGCACCCTCTCGTATTTCCGGCACGACGACGCCTTGTAGGTCGTGCAAATCCAGCGCCTTTTTGGTTGCCGCAACGATCCGTGCGCGTACCCAGCTGGGAAAGCCGCCATCAATGATGACGGAAGCGAAATCGATGATCGATGCCGCGGCGAGTACTGCCTGGGCGAGGGCCGCGGCGGTGTTTTGTATCCATCGCTCCAGTGGCTCTCCGAAGTCGATCCAATCGTCAGGGGAAAACCACAGGGGCTTCGGGTCTACGTGATGTTCACGCAACATGTCTTCCAGCACGAAGATCGACGCGATCTTGAGTAATGGGACAGTGGAGCCATCCCGCCCCTGAACGGGTAGCGGGCCGATAGCACCCGCTGCACCGGTTCGCCCGGAAANCAGGGCGGAGTTCAGCACCACGCCTCCGCCGATAAACGATCCTATGAAAACGTAGAGAAANTCAGGATAATTCTGGCCGGACCCGAAAACCAGTTCTGCACCGCAAGCGCTGGTCGCATCGTTTTGAAGGAAAACAGGGTAACTGACCTGATCGGCGATTTCCGCCCTCAAATCCACGCCACGCCAGCGGTCCATTTCTTTTTGTGGCGCACCGACCTCCTGCGCCCAGCTCCACATCTCGAAGGGCGCGGCGATGCCGATGCCAGCAATCCTCTCTCGTTCATCCTCTGACAGCCGTGCCTCAAGCTCCGCCATGCCATTGATGACGAAAGGCAATATCCATTCCGGCATGGGGTAAGGGTAGGTGTTGCGGAGCTTCAGTCTGATCCGGCCGACGAAATCCATCAAAACGAGATCGACGCTACGTCGACCGATCTTGACGCCGAATGAGAAAACCGCATCGGGATTCAGCCGCATGGGGGTGGACGGTTGACCGACCTTGCCACGCAAACGCTCACCGCGAACAAGAAGCCCGTCGCTCTCAAGTGAGCGCATGATGACAGACACCGTTTGCGCTGAAAGGCCGCTCCTGCGGGCAATTTCCGCTTTCGAAAGCCCGCTGTGTCGCCGCACAAGGGAGAGAACAAGGCGCTCATTGTAGGCGCGCACACGGACTTGATTGGCTCCCCCACTCAAATCTGGTGCGTTCGCTGGCGTGTGCCGTGTGGCTTCCGCTGAGCGTGTCATAATTTNCCTCCTCAGTGACGACATTGACGTCGTCAGCCTCTGTACTGCGCAACCACCGTTTAAGCGAAAAGCAGTTCCTCCAAACACACTTTTCAACGGTTACTAAAATTATAACATGCCACATGGAATTAATAATTCAATTGGATTTATTTATTGACACGCTGTTGTTTTGATGTTTCCATCTGCGCCAGTGGCACCCGATCTAGGAGGAGAAGGGCCGCATAAGTCGCTTCAACGAGAAGCACTCATCACTGGGAGGACTACATGAAAAGCACCGTTTCCGCCTTTCTCGGCGCGCTCGCGCTTGGCGTTTCTTTNGCATCTTTNGCATCCGCTGCCGATGTTTCGGCCTGCCTCATCACCAAAACCGACACGAACCCCTTCTTCGTAAAAATGAAGGAAGGCGCGACAGCCAAGGCAAAAGAACTCGGCGTTACGTTGAAATCCTATGCCGGTAAGGTCGATGGCGACTCCGAGAGCCAAGTTGCCGCGATCGAGTCCTGCATTGCCGATGGCGCAAAGGGTATCCTGATCACTGCATCCGACACCAAGGGTATCGTGCCGACTATCAAGAAAGCACGCGACGCTGGCATTCTCGTCATCGCGCTCGACACCCCGCTCGACCCCATTGCGTCTGCCGATGCGACCTTCGCAACAGACAACCTGCTCGCAGGCAAACTGATCGGTGAGTGGGCAAAGGGAACCATGGGCGACAAGGCAAAGGACGCTAAAGTTGGCTTCCTCGACCTTACCCCTGACCAGCCAAGCGTCGACGTTCTGCGCGACCAGGGCTTTATGATCGGCTTCGGCATTGACCCGAAAGACCCGAACAAGATCGGCGACGAAGTCGATCCCCGCATCGTTGGCCATGACGTGACCAACGGCAATGAAGAAGGCGGCCGTAAGGCTATGGAAANCCTTCTCCAGAAGGATCCAGGCATCAACGTCATTCACACCATCAACGAACCTGCCGCGGTTGGCGCTTATCAGGCCCTTAAGGCAGTCGGCATGGAAACGAACGTGCTCATCGTTTCCGTTGACGGCGGTTGCCCCGGCGTTAAATCGGTCCAAGACGGCGTGATCGGCGCGACATCTCAGCAATATCCTCTGATGATGGCAGCGCTTGGCGTGGAAGCGATCAAGAAGTTCGCCGACACAGGTGAAAAGCCAAAGCCAACCGAAGGCAAGTCATTCTTCGACACAGGCGTTTCGCTTGTCACCGACAAGCCGGTTTCCGGCGTTCCAGCCATCAGCGTCAAGGAAGGCCTTGCCAAGTGCTGGGGTTGATAGCCTCTATCGATTAATGTGGGCTGGTCGGGATCAAGTCCCGGCCAGTTTCGCCAAGAAGATTTCGCTGTCAGATTACCCGGCTCAATAACGGGCGCCTTGAAGGGCTGTGCTGGCGGGCGGCAGGAGGAAACATGAGCGGAATACAGGAATTCGAGAAAGTGCTGGATTCAAGCGACAAGAATGTCGCTTCATTCGACCAGCAAAAGATTTCACCCTTCAAGCGCGCGCAGCACTTCCTGCACTCGACCCCTGCGGCGGTGCCGCTGATCGTGTTGATATTGTCGGTCGCCATCTTCGGTCTCACGATCGGCGGGCGCTTCTTTTCATCCTATACTTTGACCCTTATTCTTCAACAGATCGCGGTTGTCGGCATTCTCGGTTCAGCGCAGACGTTGATCATTTTGACCGCCGGTATCGACCTTTCGATTGGTGTCGTGATGGTCATTTCATCCGTGGTCATGGGCAATTTTGCCGTCACCTACGGCTTGCCGACAGGCGTTGCGATCCTCGCAGGCTTTGTGGTTGGCGGATTGTGCGGCTTCTTTAACGGCTTTCTTGTCGCCGTGGTCAAATTGCCACCCTTCATTGTCACGCTGGGATCATGGAATATCGTCATGGCGACGAATTTCATCTATTCTGCGAACGAGACCATACGCGACACGGATGTAGCCCAGAACGCGCCGCTGCTTCACCTCTTTGCCACGAACTTTCGTGTCGGAACCGCAATCTTCACGCTTGGCGTGATTGCCATGGTCGTGCTGGTCGGCGTCCTTTGGTACGTCCTTAATCATACGGCATGGGGTCGTCACGTCTATGCGGTGGGTGATGATCCCGAGGCGGCGAAGCTGTCCGGCATTCAGACGCGCAAGGTTCTCTTGAGTGTCTACACGGTCGCCGGCGTTATCGCAGCCTTTGCGGCCTGGGTCGCCATCGGTCGTAACGGCTCCATCTCACCGTCCGCTGCGGTGACCGACTATAATCTTCAGGCTATTACTGCGACTGTGATTGGCGGCATCTCGCTGTTTGGCGGGCGTGGTTCCATTCTTGGTACACTGTTTGGGGCCATGCTCGTTGGCGTCGTTTCCATGGGTCTCAACATGCTGGGTGCAGATCCCCAGTGGAAAGTCATGCTGACTGGCTGGCTGATCATCGCCGCTGTCGGAATTGACCAATGGATCAGAAAGGCAGGCGTGTGATGGCCGTGGATATGACAAAGCAACCCATTCTCTCTGCCCATGGCCTGTTTAAGCGCTATGGTCGTGTGACAGCTCTCGACAACGCCGATTTCGATTTGTACCCAGGCGAAATCCTCGCAGTCATTGGCGATAACGGTGCTGGCAAATCCTCCCTGATCAAGGCTCTCTCCGGTGCTGTCCGCCCGGACGAAGGTGAAATCAGGTTGGAAGGCAAGCAGGTACAGTTCAAGACTCCATTGGAGGCCCGCGACGCCGGTATCGAAACCGTCTATCAGAACTTGGCGCTTTCACCCGCGCTGTCGATCACTGATAACATGTTCCTCGGGCGCGAACTCAGAAAGCCCGGCTTCATGGGCACAGTGCTTCGCAAGCTGGACCATGCTGCAATGGATAAGTTTGCGCGCGAAAAGCTCTCCGAACTCGGGCTGATGACCATTCAGAACATCAACCAGTCGGTGGAAACCCTCTCAGGTGGCCAGCGGCAAGGTGTAGCTGTTGCAAGAGCCGCAGCTTTCGGCTCCAAGGTCGTTATCCTCGACGAACCGACGGCGGCCCTGGGTGTCAAGGAAAGCCGGCGCGTGCTGGAGCTTATTCTGGACGTTCGCTCCCGCGGTATGCCTATCGTCCTCATCTCGCACAACATGCCGCATGTGTTTGAGGTCGCAGACCGCATTCACATTCATCGGCTCGGAAAGCGCCTCTGCGTGATCAATCCGAAGGAATACACAATGTCGGATGCTGTCGCCTTCATGACGGGTGCCAAGGAGCCTCCAAAGGAAACTATGGCCGCATGACTATGACACTCGGTGCGCTGACCGATGCTATCGTGCAGCGCGCGTCGGGAAATTCCCGCTTCATCGTCGCCATTGCCGGTCCCCCAGGGGCCGGCAAATCCACTTTGGCCGATGCACTTTACTGTGAACTGACCAAGCGTGGCGAAAAAGCCGAAGTTCTGCCCATGGACGGGTTCCATATGGACAACGGCATTTTACGTGAGCGCGGCCTTCTTGCCCGTAAAGGCGCTCCCGAAACGTTCGACGTGCGCGGTTTCTTCGATATCGTCAACGCGGTGCGAAAGGCAGATCAGGACGTTCTGGTACCGGTTTTCGACCGCGCCCGGGAAATCGCCATCGCATCTGCACGCTCCGTCTCTTCTGAAACGCGGTTCATTCTCGCGGAAGGGAACTATCTTCTGTTGAATGAGCAGCCGTGGATTCAACTGAAAAACAGCTTTGATCTTTCCATTTTCGTCGGACCAAGCGTGGAGGTTCTCGAGCAGCGCTTACGAGATCGCTGGATCGGATACGGATTGGACGAAGCGGGCATTGCCGCAAANCTCTATGGCAATGATTTGCCAAACGGCAAGCGCGTGGTTCAGAACGCGCAAGAAGCTGATATCAAGATCGATATATGGGAGTAGGGACTTCCTCCCTCAGATACTGCTCTGTTCGTGAAAATTCGTTCCGCTTTTCCAGCGCATGCTGTAGGTCATGAGCGATTACGATTCTGGAAGCGGCATGACCAGCAAGGTTTTTCTCACAAGGTTGAAACTGAACGCATTTCGCAATTATGCGGAGGCTTCACTGCGACTTGACCAGCGGCATGTGGTGCTGACCGGCGACAATGGTTCCGGCAAGACCAACCTGCTGGAGGCGATTTCCTTTTTATCGCCGGGACGGGGTTTGCGTCGTGCGACCCTGTCCGATGTTACGCAGGTGGGTGCGGAAAACATCGGCTTTTCGATCTTTGCCGAGGTGACCGGCATGGATGNCGACGTCGCGATTGGTACAGGCGTCGAGGGTGAAGGCGAAACCCTTTCCCGCCGGTTGCGACTGAATGGGACGCCGGTTAAATCCGTGGACGAATTGACCGACCACCTCCGTGTCTTGTGGCTTACGCCCTCCATGGACGGGCTTTTCACCGGCTCCTCGTCTGACCGGCGCCGTTTTCTCGACCGGCTGGTCTTGTCACTCGATCCCAGCCATGGACGCCGTGCGAGTGATTTTGAGAAAGCCATGCGCGGGCGCAATCGCCTTTTGTCAGATGGCCGTTTCGACCCGCTCTGGCTGGAAGGCATCGAAAAGCAGATGGCAGAGCTTGGTATCTCTATGGCGGTCGCGCGTCACGAGATGCTGGGTTTGCTGAGAGCACTGATTGAAAGCCGTGAGAACGATGCCAATTTCCCGACCGCATCGCTGACTTTGTCTGGCTTTATGGACGGCGAATTTCACCGTCCTGCCGTCGATCTGGAGGATGAATATCTCGCATTGTTGAAGGACAATCGTTACCGCGATGCCGGTGCCGGGCGTACGCTGGAGGGTCCGCACCGTGCCGACCTCTATGTTCGTCACGCTGAAAAGGACATGGACGCCGGTCGTTGCTCCACGGGTGAACAGAAGGCGTTGCTTGTTGGGTTGATCCTGGCTCATGCGCAACTAACGGCCAATATGACGGGCCATGCGCCGGTGTTGCTGTTGGATGAGATCGCTGCCCATCTGGATGAAGGCCGCCGCGCCGCACTGTTCGATCTCATTCACGCACTCGGCGGTCAAAGCTTTATGACCGGAACGGATGCATCGATGTTTTCAGGGCTGCAGGACAGGGCGCAGTTTTTCAACGTTTCCGATGGAAGCATCGGTTGATAATGCTTACATCCTCTTGAAANTCACCGGAGACGCGATCTTGGACCCCTTGAGCCCAGAGGAAATCGAACGCTATAAAAGACATATCCTGCTGCCGGAAATCGGCGGCGTTGGCCAGCAGCGGCTGAAAGCAGCGAAGGTACTGGTCATAGGCGCGGGCGGTCTGGGGGCGCCAGTGCTTTATTATCTGGCAGCAGCGGGCGTTGGAACGCTCGGCATCATCGATGACGACATTGTTTCATTGTCCAATCTCCAGCGTCAGGTCATTCATGACACAGGCACGATCGGGCAGCATAAAACGGAGAGTGCCCGTCGGTCTATTGCTCGGCTCAACCCACATGTGCGGACAATTCATTTTGAGGAGCGCTTCTCCCTAGTATGGGCACATGACCATCTGAAGTCTTTCGATCTGGTCATCGATGGCTCCGACAATTTCGATAGTCGCTATGCCGCAGCGGATGCGGCAGAGACAGCCAAAGTGCCTCTGGTGACGGGGGCGGTGGGTCGATTCGATGGTTCCGTTACCGTTCTCAAACCCTATGAGACGGGATCGGAGGGCATGCTATTACCCGGCTACCGGGATTTGTTCCCAACGCCTCCGCCGCAGGGCGTTGTGCCGTCTTGCGCCGAAACGGGTATCATTGGGGCGCTGACCGGTGTCATCGGCACGATCATGGCGATGGAAGCGATCAAGCTTATCACGCAGACCGGTGAGCCACTTATAGGACGCCTGCTTCTATACGATGCGCTGGCGTCCTGCTTCGACACGGTTCGCTACAAGCGGCGGCAGGAAAACGCCTGATGAACATTGTCAGAATAGACCAGAGCTTTGGGCGCTTCGATGAAGTACTGACGTTGATTCGATCCTCTTTCGCTTATATGGATGGCGTCATTGATCCTCCGTCTTCTGCGCATCACCTCACATCAGCAAGGTTGATGCAAAAAGCGAAGGACGAAATTGCGTTCATAGCGCTTGAAGATGCAAGCATGTTGGGCTGTATTTTCTGCCGACCTGAAGCAACGAGCCTGTATGTCGGCAAGCTTGCAGTTTCTTTGACAGCACAAGGGAAAGGCGTGGGACGCGCGCTATTGACCAAGGCCGAAGACACTGCGTCCCGCTTGGGCCTCATGGCACTGCGGTTGGAAACACGCATTGAACTGACCGGGAACCACCAGAGGTTCTCGGCGTGGGGTTTTGCCAAGACGGCGGAGAACTCCCACCCTGGCTATGACAGTATCACCTCTATCGAAATGACCAAACGTCTGGACTGAAGCTCTTCAGCTGCGGCCCGGAAGCACCCGGTTGGGTGGACGGTGGCCATCGTAAAANGCGCGGATGTTGATGATGACCTTGTCACCCATATCGATCCGGCCTTCGATGGTTGCCGAGCTCATATGTGGCAGCAGAACCACCTTGCCTTCTTTCGCAAGCTTGATGAGCTTCGGGTTTACGACAGGTTCATTTNCGAAANCATCAAGCCCTGCGCCCGCAATCTTGCCATCCCGCAAGCATTGGATCATGGCGGCTTCGTCGATGATATCGCCGCGCGCGGTGTTGACGATGTAGCTCGTCGGCTGCATCAGCGCCAAATGACGTGCGGAAATCAGGTGATACGTTGCCGGTGTCGAAGGGCAGTTGACCGAGACGATATCGACCCGCGCGAGCATCTGATCGAGACTGTCCCAATAGGTCGCTTCGAGCTCGGCTTCCGTTGCCGGGTTGACGCGCTTGCGGTTGTGGTAATGGATGGAAAGACCAAAAGCCTTGGCGCGGCGGGCGACGGCGGTGCCGATACGTCCCATACCGACGATGCCGATGCGTTTNCCAGACAAACGCCTGCCCAGCATCCACGTGGGTGACCAGCCGCCCCATTCGTCGGATCCGTTGGCTAGCACGCGGGTTCCTTCGACCAGTCTGCGCGGAACAGCCAAAACGAGGGCCATTGTCATATCGGCGCTGTCTTCCGTCAGAACGTTCGGGGTGTTGGTTACGGTAATTCCCTTGCGGGCGGCAGCATCAACATCGATGTGATCGGTTCCGTTGGAAAAACCGGCGATCAGTTTCAGTTGCGGGCCAGCCTGATCAATCATCTCAGCCGTGATCCGGTCTGTCACGGTCGGCACCAGAACGTCCACTGTCTGCATCGCCGCAACCAGTTCCGTCTTCGTGCGCGGAGCATCTTCGATGTTCAGTTCCGCGTCGAACAACTCGCGCATGCGGGTTTCGACCAGATCCGGTAATTTGCGTGTCAAATAAACGGATGGTCTCTTTTTATTCGTCATCGTCAGCAGGCACCTTGTTCAGAGGTCATTAACCAGAAAGAGCGATAATTTCATTTACCACGGGCGTTTCTACCAGACCCAACGACGAAGACAAACAAATCTCGCATGTCGCAGTCGCAGCCTTTAGAAACGATGTCCATGATCACTATTCTCTATTGCTAAAAAGCAAGGAACGGAAACCGGCATGCGTAGCATTGTTTCGATTATCTGCATTGCATTGTCGCTGGGTTTTATCGATGCCGCAAGCGCGCCCGCATATGCGCAGGGTGCAGCCAAGGGTGCGAGTGGCCTGCCGCTACCTCGATTCGTCAGTCTCAAGTCGCGACGCGTCAACATGCGCATCGGGCCCAGCACGGATTATGCGGTGTCATGGATGTACATGAAATCAGGCATGCCTGTGGAAATTATCCAGGAATACGAAAACTGGCGGCGCATTCGTGATGCGGATGGCACAGAGGGCTGGGTCAACCAGGCACTTCTGTCTGGCGAGAGAACGGCTGTCGCCGCGCCCTGGATGCGCGGCAAGGGTAAGGACGTATTTGTTAACATGCGCCGCGAAGCGCAATCCGGTGCTGCCGTCATTGCCCGGCTGGAGCCAGGCGTTCAGATCAGCATCGGCGAGTGCAATGGCGACTGGTGCCGCGCCCATACCGGTCAGGTGACAGGATGGGTTTCGCAAGGTGAAATTTGGGGTGCTTATCCCGGCGAGGCCTTTAAATAAGGCCGTGCTTTGCTGCTAATGCTTTCAGCGAGGACATAGGTCGCGGGCCCACTTGCTGAATGACGGCGGCGGCGGCGAGGCAACCCAGCTTGCCGCTGTCCTCCAGTGAACGACCCTGCGTGTAGCCGAACAGGAAGCCGGAGGCGAAGAGATCGCCCGCACCCGTGGTGTCCACAACATCGTGCACGGGATAAGCCTCGACTTTCACGCGCTCGTTTCCACGAATGATCGTGGCACCTTCTTCGCTCATGGTCACGGCTGCGATCTTGCAGTCAGCCGCAATTTTTGTCAGCGCAAGCTCAAAATCATCGGTTTCATAAAGAGAGAGCGCTTCCTGCTTGTTNGCAAACACAATATCTACCGTGCCTGAGCGCATCAGGTCCAGAAACTCATCGCGATAGCGACCAACGCAGAAGCTGTCAGAGAGCGTCATGGAGACTTCTCGACCGTTTNCATGGGCAATGCGGGCGCAATCGCGAATAGCGTCTTTGGCGCGCGGTGGGTCCCATAGGTAGCCTTCGAAATATGTGACCTGGGACTGTGCAACGACAGCTGGTTCGACATCTTCAGGGCCGAGATCGACGCAAGCGCCGAGATAAGTGTTCATCGAGCGTTCGCCGTCTTCGGTGACGAAAATCATCGAGCGTGCCGTCGGCGGGAATGTGCCTTGCGGTTTGGTTTCGAAATAAACACCTTGAGCGCGGATGTCGTGCTGGAAAATCTCCCCGAGCTGATCTTCGGCCACCTTGCCGAAATATGCCGCACGCCCACCAAAATTCGCGATGCCCGCTGCCGTGTTTCCGGCGCTGCCACCTGATGCCTCCAATGCCGGGCCCATCAGCGAATAGAGCAGTTCGGCACGCTCCGCATCGATCAGGTTCATAGCGCCCTTGGTGATGCTATTGACATTGAGAAAAGCATCATCGCAGCGGGAAATGATGTCCACGATGGCGTTGCCAACGGTCAGTACGTCGAATTTTGTCATGTGCCTCTCGTCCGAACCGCATCGACCGATGCGTTATCCAGAACTCGGTCTTAAAGATTTCTGCCGACATGAAAAGCCAAAACCTCATTCTGGAGGGCGTCCGGTACATTCTTGACGTTAAATTTCGTCGTCATGCACCTGTCATTGAGCATTGTTATAAAACGCGCGTCGCTTCGCCACGGATGTACTGGCACAGCGTGCGGGATGAAGGCGGGGGTAACCCCGCTTTTTTCTTGCGCTCTTTTTCGTCGCTGTTCGATTGCGAGGAGTAAGGCAAAATCATTTGTTTGCCTGTGCCATATGCGTTAGACCGAACGCATCCCTGTAAGGCCCGCGAAAGTCCTCCCCCATGTACGCTGTCGCCGTCAATGTCGCGCCGATCTTTCTTCTCATCCTCATTGGCTGGCTGACGGTCAAAGCGAAGCTTTTCAAGGCGGAAGCTGGCGACGTCCTGAGCGACTTCGTGTTCAAGATCGCAGTCCCAACCCTGATTTTCCGGACGCTGGCGGCTGCCGATTTTCACGGTGCATCACCCTTCAAGCTCTGGCTTACCTACTTTACCGGTGTAGCCATCACCTGGACGGCAGGGCAGTTGGTGACGCGGCATATGTTCAAACAGGACCTGCGGGTTAGCGTCATTGCCGGTATCTCATCGGCGTTCGCCAACAATATCTTCATCGGTCTCCCACTTGTCGGACGCTCCATTGGCAGTGACGGTATCGTTGCCATTTCCATTCTTCTTGTGGTCCATCTGCCAATCATGATGATTGCAGGAACCATTTTAATGGAGAATGCGACCCACAAAGTCACCGGTGGAGAAAAACGTAGCGCATTTGCCGTCTTGAAGCAGGTAGGGCGCAATCTCGCGCAGAACCCGCTGGTGATCGCTCTCGCGTTAGGTCTTGGCTTCAATATGATAAGTGTGCCTATGCCCACGGTGATGATGACTGTTATCGATCAGATCGCTGGCATGGCGGCCCCGGCCGCATTGATCTCGCTCGGTATGGCGCTAACCAAATATCCCATTCGCGGCAATCTGCGCATTGCGGTCACGATGACAGCTTTCAAACTGGTTCTAATGCCGGCCTGCGTATGGTTGACCGCACATGCGCTGGGGTTAAGTCCTGCATGGACCGCGGCACTGGTTCTGACGTCCTGCGTGCCAACGGGTATCAATTCATGGCTGCTGGCCAACCGCTTTGGTATCGGCCACAGCATCGCTGCCTCCACGATCAGCATTTCCACCTTGTTTGGTGTGCTGACCGTGTCGTTCTGGGCATGGCTGCTCAGCTGATCATTTTNGTGCGCTCAGCACCTTGAAGCGGGAGTTGCGGCACACTTCCTGGCTGGAACGGAATTCAGTCGACAAAACCGTCTCATAGGGCATGCCGCGATTGGCAACCAGCAACAGCTTGCCGCCGCTACGCAAAGCGGTTGCGGCAGTTTTGATCAGCGCCTGACCAAGAGCGGGCTCGGACGCCTGTCCGGTTGTGTGGAATGGCGGGTTCATGATGATAAGGTCGTATTTTTCCTTCGGCGGCTCGGCGGCCAAATCCTGCCAGAAGAAACGTGTCGCCAAACGCGGGCAATTTTCCAGCATGTTGGTTTTNGCATATTCAAGAGCGTTCCAGTCAGCCTCGAACAGATCGATACGCGCTGTACGCGGTGACTTTTCAGCCAGCATAACGGAAAGGTAGCCCCAGCCGGCGCCGAAATCTGCCGCATTGCCGTCGAAGTCAGCGGGGAAACGCGAGGCCAGAAGTTCCGAGCCACCATCCACACGGTCATGCGAGAACATGCCGGGCAGGGCCGTGAAGCGGTTTTCGATCGTTGCAATTTCCTGCTTGAGCTTGGAAACGGCCGTTGAGACCTCTTCCGGTCTTTTGAACCAGATGGCAACGCCGTGATATTTGGGTGTCGAATCTGCTTCGATGCCGAGTTTAGACAGGGTCTTGCGCAGGGTGGCGATGCCGTCTTCTTTGGAACCAGCAGCTACGATCATGCCACCGGCTTTCACACGGCTCAGAGCTTCGGCAACCCGATTTTCATTTTCACCACGATGCTTGCCGCACAAGATGAGTGCGCTATCGAAATCCTCGCCGGAAAGGTCGGGTGTGACCTCGGCACCTTGGGCCTGCAACGCGCGGTAAAGCGGACGCTGGCTTTGGACTGCGGTAATCGTGGCATCAAAGCCTTCCAGACGCGGCGCGCCTGCTTCTGCGCCTAGAAACAATACGCGCTCCCCTTGACCGGGTGCATCCAGCATCTGCGCAGCGAAGGGGTGGAACAGGGTTTNAATGGCGTCACGGCTCATGGGGTGGTTCCTAAGGTCAAATAGAAAAANGGCGCGGGGAAAAATCCCGCGCCTCGATATCGGATAGCGCTAGCCGCCTTATTCGGCAGCTTCGCCTTCGCTCTTTTTCTCAGCCGAAACTTCCTTGCCGGTTGTCTGGTCGACAACCTTCATGGACAGGCGAACCTTGCCGCGCTCATCGAAGCCCATCAGCTTGACCCAAACCTTGTCGCCTTCCTTGACGACGTCTGAGGTCTTGGCAACGCGATCGGATGCCAGCTGCGAGATGTGAACGAGGCCGTCGCGTGCGCCGAAGAAGTTGACGAAAGCGCCGAAGTCAGCGGTCTTAACGACCGTACCTTCGTAGATCAGACCAACTTCAGGCTCTGCAACGATGGAGTGGATCCACTTGCGAGCTGCTTCGATTTCCTTGCCGGAAGAAGAAGCGATCTTGACGGTGCCGTCATCTTCGATGTTGATCTTCGCGCCGGTCTTTTCGACGATTTCGCGAATGACTTTGCCACCAGAACCAATGACTTCACGGATCTTGTCGACCGGAATGTTCATCACTTCGATGCGTGGAGCGAATTCACCGAGCTGCGAACGACCTTCGGTAATGGCGTTGGCCATTTCGCCCAGGATGTGCGTACGACCACCCTTTGCCTGCTCCAGAGCGACCTTCATGATCTCTTCGGTAATACCGGCGATCTTGATGTCCATCTGCAACGAGGTGATGCCGTCAGCAGTACCTGCAACCTTGAAGTCCATATCGCCGAGGTGATCTTCGTCACCCAGGATGTCGGACAGAACGGCAAAGCGTTCGCCTTCAAGAATGAGGCCCATGGCAATACCGGCAACTGGCTTGGCAAGCGGAACGCCTGCGTCCATCAGAGCAAGCGATGTGCCGCAAACGGTTGCCATTGAGGACGAGCCGTTGGACTCGGTGATCTCGGAGACGACGCGCAGCGTGTAAGGGAACTGTTCGACCGATGGCAGCATCGGGCGGATTGCGCGCCATGCTAGCTTGCCGTGACCGATTTCGCGGCGGCCCGGGGAGCCCATGCGGCCTGTTTCACCAACCGAGTAGGGAGGGAAGTTGTAATGCAGAAGGAAGCGTTCCTTGTACATGCCCGTCAGGCTGTCAACGTACTGCTCGTCTTCGCCGGTGCCGAGTGTGGCAACAACGATGGCCTGGGTTTCGCCACGTGTAAACAGCGCCGAACCGTGGGTGCGTGGCAGCATGCCGACTTCAGAAACGATCGGGCGAACGGTAGACAGGTCGCGACCGTCGATGCGGCTCTTGGTGTCGAGAATGTTCCAACGAACGATCTTCGCCTGCAGGTGCTTGAACACCGCGCCGATGACTTCGTTGGTGTACTTTGCCTCTGCGCCTTCAGGGAAGAAGTGAGCCTTGACCTTTGCCTTTGCCACGTCAACGGCTGCGTAACGGGCAGCCTTTTCAGTGATCTTGTAGGCGTCGCGCAGTTCAGCTTCGGCAACGCCGAGCATTTCTGTTTCGAGAGCGGAAAAATCTTCCGGTTCGAATTCGCGTGGTTCCTTGGCAGCAACTTCAGCCAGCTTGATGATGGCGTCGATGACCGGCTGGAAACCGCGATGACCGAACATCACAGCGCCGAGCATGATTTCTTCGTTGAGTTCCTTGGCTTCGGACTCGACCATCAGGACGGCGTCCTGCGTACCGGCAACGACCAGATCCAGAACTGATTCGTCCATCTCGTCGAGATGTGGGTTCAGGACGTATTCGCCGTTGATGTAGCCGACGCGTGCGCCGCCGACTGGGCCCATGAAAGGAACGCCAGACAGTGTCAGGGCAGCAGAGGCCGCAACCATCGACAGAACGTCCGGGTCATTTNCAAGGTCGTGCTGAATGACGGTAACGACAACCTGTGTGTCGTTCTTGTAGCCTTCAGGAAACAGCGGGCGGATGGGGCGGTCGATCAGACGGGAAACCAGAGTTTCCTTCTCGGAAGGACGGCCTTCGCGCTTGAAATAACCACCTGGAATCTTGCCAGCGGCGTATGTCTTTTCCTGGTAGTTGACGGTCAGCGGAAAGAAATCCTGACCAGCCTTTGGAGACTTTGCGGAAACAACGGTCGCAAGAACCATTGTCTCGCCGTAGGTTGCGATAACCGCACCATCGGCCTGACGGGCAACTTTGCCTGTCTCAAGTCTCAGAGGGCGGCCTGCCCATTCGATTTCGACGGAATGTTGATTGAACATATCTTGTCCTTAAATGAAGCCTCGGTTCTCACATTGAAGGAAAACCCGGGGCTTTAACACGTCACGGGCAAGACAGCTGGAGGCTTTGGAGCGTCATATCCATCGATATGTGGTGACGTTGCACTTCGTCACAAAAGCATCCGGCAATCCTGCCCCATGACAGGTCATCGGTTTGGTTTAGATGGCACCGGCCCATCCGGCCCATCTTCGTTTTCGGCGTCCAGTTAAGAACTGCCATAAGAAAAACCGGCGGAAATTTCTTATCGAAACCCGCCGGTGTCAGTTTTTAGCGGCGAATGCCGAGGGCACCGATCAGCTTGGTGTAACGGCTCTCGTCCTTCTTCTTGACGTAGTCGAGAAGCGAACGGCGGCTGGAAACCATGGTCAGAAGGCCACGACGCGAGTGGTTGTCCTTCTTGTGATCCTTGAAGTGGCCTGTCAGGTTGTTGATCCGTTCGGTCAAAATTGCGACCTGAACTTCCGGCGAACCGGTATCACCTTCCTTAATGGCATATTCCTTGATAAGGGCGGCTTTGCGCTCTGCAGTAATCGACATCGGACGATCCTTTCTATTTAAGGAAAANCAGGACGCCAAGCACCGGGATGTCGTCCAGCACTGGCCATTCATTAGCGCGGGCGCTGCCCAAGCTGCCGCTGCCTATAAACCAATTGGTCTATAAAGGAAAGAGGCGATTACCACCGCCCCTTTCAGCCTATCGAGCATTCGGCACACTAGCCGAAAACGCGTTTGGGACGGAATTCGCCTTCTGCGATGTCACCGATGGCAACCAGCTTACCGCGCGCCGTGGCATAGGCATCCGTCTCCTGTGTCGGTGCATCGCGGCCACGCAACAGGATCGGATTGCCCATTTTCAGGCGATGTGCCTGATCATCGTTGATGATGAGGTGGGGCAGGGAAGACAATGCTTCCGACGTATCGATCAGATAGGCATCAAGCGCCGCCAGTCTCTCGTCGCGGTCTTCGATGGCTTCGAACTCGACGAGCTTTTCGAGTGGCACCATCGCGTCCTCTGCGAAGGGCGCAACCATCGAACGGCGAAGCTGTGAAATGAAGCCGTAGCAGTCCAGGTCACGCCCAAGATCGCGTGCCAATGCACGGACATATGTGCCTTTGCCGCATTCTACTTCGAAATGCGCAGTGTCTGCATCTGGGCAGGCGAGGAGAGTAATCCGGTGAATTTCAACTTCGCGGGCTGGGATTTCGACCGCTTCACCACTGCGAGCAAGATCGTAAGCGCGTTCACCAGCTATCTTGATGGCTGAAAACTGTGGTGGTGTCTGAAAGATGGTGCCGGTGTAGTTGGGCAGCAAATCTCGGATAGCCTGTTCATCGGGACGGTTGGTTGACGAGTTCAGAACATCGCCTTCCATATCGTCGGTGGTGCGTTCTTCGCCCCAGGTCACGGTGAACTCATAGATTTTACGGCCGTCCATGACATAAGGAACGGTCTTGGTGGCATCACCCAGCGCAATCGGCAGCATGCCGGAGGCCAAGGGATCAAGCGTACCAGCGTGACCGGCCTTCTGGGCGTTGAACAGCCATTTTATCTTGGAGACGGCTTCGGTCGAGCCGAAATCAAAAGGCTTATCGAGAATGATCCAGCCAGAAATCGGCCGTCCCTTGGGTTTGCGGTTCTGCTGTTTACGTGGTTTGGACATGCTTCAATTCTGTTCGTCGTCTTTATCGTTTGAAGGTCCCAGATCGCGCTGTACCTCCGGCGAGCGCAGAAGCGCGTCTATCTTCTTGTAGTTGTCGAAGCTGGTATCGTCGCGGAAACGCAGTTCCGGCACATATTTCAGCTGCCGCAAATTCGGGCCGAGCCGACCGCGAAGAAACTTGGCGTGGCGGTTCAATGCCGTGATCGTATCGGTGTGGTCGTCAACGCCAATCGGCGTCACATAGGCGGTTGCGATCTTGAGGTCGGTAGACATGCGCACTTCCGAAACGGAAATCACCGTCTTTTCGATCAGATCGTCGTTCACTTCTCCGCGCTGCAGAATCTGTGTGATCGCAGCGCGCACCTGTTCGCCAACACGCAGCATGCGTTGCGAAGGCGCGGATGATGTTACTTTTGCCATTTTTATCAAGCCTCAAACAGAGCGAGCGCCGGTTAAGCCGGCGCCCGACAGTTTTCTTGTGTTGCGGCGAAACGCTTAGAGCGTTCTGGTGATGTGCTCTACGCGGAAGCACTCGATGGTATCGCCCGCACGGATGTCTTCGTAGTTCTCGAACGCCATACCGCACTCCTGACCAACCGGCACTTCGCCGACTTCGTCCTTGAAGCGCTTGAGCGTCTTGAGCTTGCCTTCGTGGATGACGACGTTGTCGCGCACCAGACGAACGCCAGCACCACGTTCCACCTTGCCTTCGACCACACGGCAACCGGCAACCTTGCCGACCTTGGTAATGTTGAAGACTTCTAGGATTTCGGCGTTGCCGAGGAAGGTCTCGCGACGTTCCGGAGACAGAAGGCCCGACATTGCCGACTTCACGTCATCCACCAGATCGTAGATGATGTTGTAGTAGCGAATTTCGATCCCAGCCCGTTCAGCCGCCTGACGTGCCTGCACGTTGGCACGAACGTTAAAGCCAATGATGGCCGCGTTCGATGCTTCGGCGAGCGAAATATCCGACTCGGTGATGCCACCGGCACCCGAGTGAATGATGCGAGCGCGAACTTCGTCTGTGCCGAGCTTGTCCAGCGAACCGATAATGGCTTCGATGGAGCCCTGCACGTCGCCCTTGATGAGCAGAGGGAAGTCCTTGCGGCCTGTCGACTGCAACTGCGTCATCATCTGTTCGAGCGAGCCGCGCTGACCGGTCTGACGGGCAACAGCCTTATCGCGGGTCAAACGCTGACGGTACTCTGCGATTTCGCGGGCACGGCTTTCGTTTTCAACAACCGCGAAGCGATCACCGGCAGACGGTGTACCCGAGAGACCAAGAACCTCGACCGGCATGGCCGGACCAGCTTCCTTGACGTGTTCACCCTTATCATTGACGAGGGCACGAACACGGCCCCACTGGTCGCCGGCAACGATGATCTGACCCGGACGCAAGACGCCCTTCTGAACCAGAATGGTAGCAACGGAACCACGGCCACGATCAAGCTGAGCTTCGATGACCGTACCTTCAGCCGTGCGGCTCAAGTTAGCCTTGAGGTCGAGAATTTCGGCCTGGAGAAGAACGGCTTCGAGAAGCTTGTCGAGGTTGAGCTTGTTCTTGGCGGAGACTTCCACGTCAAGAACTTCACCACCCATGGATTCCACGAAAACTTCGTGCTGCAACAGCTGCTGGCGAACCTTTTCAGGGTTTGCTTCGTGCTTGTCGATCTTGTTGATCGCAACGATGATCGGCACACCAGCGGCTTTCGCGTGGTTGATCGATTCAATCGTCTGCGGCATCACGCTGTCATCGGCTGCAACCACCAGAATGGCGATGTCGGTTGCCTGTGCACCACGCGCACGCATGGCCGTAAAGGCAGCGTGGCCGGGAGTGTCGATGAAAGTGATCTTGTGACCATTCTTTTCGACCTGATAGGCACCGATATGCTGGGTAATGCCACCGGCTTCACCTGAAACAACGCTGGTCTGACGGATAGCGTCGAGCAGCGATGTCTTGCCGTGGTCGACGTGACCCATGATGGTCACGACAGGAGGACGCGAAACCAGTTCGCCGCCGCCATCTTCGTCGGAGACGTTGAAGATGCCTTCTTCGATGTCGGATTCAGACACACGCTTGACGGTATGGCCGAATTCGCCAGCGATGATTTCAGCCAGATCGGCGTCGATGACGTCGCCCGGCTTCATCATCTGACCTTCCTTCATCAGATACTTGATCACATCGACTGCCCGTTCAGACATGCGCTGCGACAGTTCCTGAATGGTAATGGTCTCAGGCAGAATAACTTCGCGCATGACCTTTTCGCGCGTTTCCTGCATCTGGCCGCGACGGAATTTCTCCTGGCGACGGCGCATCGCAGACAGCGAGCGGCCACGGGCCTGACCATCTTCTTCCAAGTTGGACGTAACGGTCAGCTTGCCACGGCGGCGTTCTTCTTCCGTCTTGAGGCGAGCGGCAGGCTTGGCTGGAACCGGCGCGGTTATCTTGCCGCGAACCGGTACACCAGTGCGACGAGCGCCACGATCATCTTCTTCTTCGCCAGCGCGGCGACCACGTGGGCCTGCACTGTCGATTGGTGCAGGGGCAGCAGGTGCCGTGCGTGTCGTCTGAGGACGTGCATCGGGACGACCCGTGCTCGTAGGTGTTCTGGCGGCAGCAGGAGCCGGTACGATTTCGGCGGGGGCTGGAGCAGGAGCAGGTGCCGTCTTTGCTGCGAGGGCTTCCTCAGCGGCGCGACGTACAGCCTCTTCCTTTTCGGCCGCTGCACGGGCTTCGTCTTCTACCTTGCGGCGGGCTTCGTCTTCGGCACGCTGCTTGGCTTCAACGATGTCGCGCGCCTGAGCGTCTGCCAGAGCCTTACGGCGCGCATCCATTTCGCCAGCCGAAAGGTCATGCAGGACGGCGCCACGCGGGCGGTCCGGCTGACGCTGTGGCTGCGAAGATGGCGCAGATCGGTTCTGGTTGTTATTGTTGTTCTGATTGCCGGACTGGTAAGGTCGCTGCTGCTGAGGCTGCTGCGGACGCTGTGCTGCTGCAGGCGTTGCAGCAGGTGCTGCTGGCCGGGCAGGATGCGGCGCTGCGGACACTGTCGGCGTGATGGGCTTTTCGTCTTCAGGACGCAATGGGCGGCGTTTGCGTGTCTCCACGACAACCGCGTTGGTGCGACCACGACCCATATCCTGACGCACAGTTCCCGTCGACGCTCCGCTCGGCTTGAGAGTGAGAGTCTTCTTGGGCTGTGCGTTGAGTGTCTTGTCGTCGTTGTTCTCGGTCATTCCGTTCCCGTTCCTTCGGACGAGAGCCGGATGACATTCATCAGGCCCTGTCTTTAACTAGCTGCATCCGAACGCGGTGGCGGATATCGTCCGATGACCGCGTCATTGTTCTGTCCGGGCAGCGTCTAAATCCGCTTGAGGTTGATCGCCATTGCGATACCGCTCGAGCATCTTTGCGCGCTTCACTACACCTTCACCCGCCTGTCCTGCAAGCGCGCAGGCATGGATAAAAGCATTCTGGCCCATCAGTCCGTCCATTTCCTGCTCACTGAAGAGCAGAAAGGACGGTATTTCACTCTCGGCTCCTGAGCCAAGGGTCCAGGCCTTGCGGGCCTGGTTTATCTTTCTCACACCATCCGGTGCTGCATCCGTGGCGTGAAACACCGCAATGGCCTTTCCCGATCGCACGGAAGCATCGACTTTCGTAGCGCCGGAGATGAACTGACTGGCTTTGCGTGCCATGCTGATCATCCCGGTCAGTTGTTGTGCCATCAACCGGTCCATCATATCCAGAAGGTCCGGCCCGGCTTTCACATCCGTCTTCAAGGCGCGTGCGAAGAGTTTTTTCGCAATGGCCTTTTCGATCAGGGCGCGCTCGGGTTTGACCCAGCAACCGCGCCCCGGCAATTGGCGTTTCAGATCCGGAACCACTGTCTGGTCCGGGCCTGCGACAAAACGGATCAGCTCATCAGGCGATCCGATCTGCCGCGTCACAATGCACATCCGCTCGCTTGCGGTGCCTTCGAACTGCTCGTCATCGATCAGCTCGTCCGGCTCATGCGTTTGCGACATCATTCCTGATCGGCGGCATCCGCCTCCTGCGTCGCTGCTGCTGCTTCCTGCTCGGCAGCAAGGTCTTCAGCGGTGATCCAGCCGGCCAGAAGGCGAGCCTGAACGATCATGTTTTCAGCTTCTACGCGGGAAACGTCGAGCTTGGAGAACGTGCCTTCAAACTTCTTGGTCTCGCCGTCCTTGCGTTCGCTCCAGCCGACAAGATCGTCGGCGGCGCAGCCTGCAAAGTCTTCGATGTTCTTGACGCCTTCTTCACCCAGTGCGACCAGCATCGGTGATGTGAGGCCATTGATCTGGAGAAGCTCGTCGGAAACACCGAGTTCCTTGCGCTTTGCGTCCATCTCGGTTTCGATACGCTCAAGATATTCCTTGGCGCGCGTCTGGATTTCGACAGCTGTGTCTTCATCGAAGCCGTCGATGGACGAAATTTCGCTCAGATCCACATAGGCCAGTTCCTCGACCTGCGCGAAGCCTTCGGACGCGAGAACCTGGCCAACCATTTCGTCCACATCCAGCGCTTCCATGAAGATGCCGGTGCGTTCGTTGAATTCCTTCTGACGACGCTCGGACTCTTCGGCTTCCGTCATGATGTCGATGTCCCAGCCGGTCAGCTGCGAAGCAAGACGCACGTTCTGGCCGCGACGACCGATGGCCAGCGAAAGCTGTTCATCCGGCACGACGACTTCGATACGCTCGGCTTCTTCATCGAGAACGACTTTGGAAACTTCAGCAGGCTGAAGGGCGTTGACGATAAACGATGCCGGATCCTGTGACCAAGGAATGATGTCGATCTTTTCGCCCTGAAGCTCACCGACCACAGCCTGAACGCGCGAACCACGCATACCGACGCAAGCGCCGACCGGATCGATCGAGCTGTCGTTGGAGATAACGGCGATCTTGGCGCGCGAACCGGGGTCGCGGGCAACCGACTTGATCTGGATGATGCCGTCGTAGATTTCCGGCACTTCCATGGTGAAAAGCTTGACCATGAACTGCGGATGCGTACGCGACAAGAAAATCTGCGGGCCACGCTGCTCGCGGCGCACGTCGTAAACGAAGGCACGAACGCGGTCGCCGTAACGCAGGTTTTCGCGAGGAATCATCTCGTCACGACGGATGATGCCTTCACCGCGACCCAGATCGACGATGACGTTGCCATATTNGACACGCTTGACGGTGCCGTTGATGATTTCGCCGATGCGGTCCTTGAACTCGTCATACTGGCGATCACGCTCGGCTTCACGAACCTTCTGGACGATGACCTGCTTCGCAGACTGTGCAGCGATACGACCAAAATCCATCGGCGGCAGTGGATCGGCAATGTAGTCACCGATCTTGGCATCGACGTTGCGGTCGCGTGCCAGTTCCAGTGGAATCTGCGTGCCGTAGTCTTCGGCCTTTTCCACCACTTCGAGAAGACGCTGCAAGCGGATTTCGCCGGTCTTGGAGTTGATGTCGGCACGAATATTGGTTTCGGAACCGTAACGCGAGCGGGCAGCTTTCTGGATGGCATCAGCCATCGCGGCCAGAACGATTTCGCGGTCGATGACCTTTTCACGCGCGACGGCGTCGGCGATCTGCAGAAGCTCAAGCCGGTTAGCACTTACTGCCATTTTTCTGTCTCCGTAAATCGCAAGTTGCGTTCTAACCCTCATCTCAGGGCTTACGTGGTAATTAGAATCAATCTTCGTCTGCTTCTTCGTTCTGGTTGGCGGCAGCTGCGGCCTTGGCCTGCTTATCCGCCTTCAACGCGTCACGAATGAGGTCATCCGTCAAAACCAGTTTTGCGTCCGAAAGCGTGTTGAACGGGATCAGAACCACAGGCTCCTCACCATAGGCTATCTGGTCACGTTCGAGCTTGAAGCCGTCGGCTTCGATCTCAGCAATCTTGCCACGGAAACGCTTGCGGTTATCCACCAGGATCGATGTCTCGATCTTGACGATATGGCCCTGCCAGCGAGCAAAATCTGTTTTACGGACCATCGGCCGATCAATGCCGGGCGACGATACTTCCAGATGATACGCCTTCTCGACGGGATCTTCCACATCAAGAACAGGTGAAATGGCCAGAGAGACCGCTTCGCAGTCCTGAACGGTCATGGTGCCGTCTTCGCGCTCCGCCATGACCTGCAACGTCGAACCGTTCTGGTTGGAAAGGCGCACCCTGACCAGCAAAAAGCCCATGCCAGCCAATACCGGCTCGATGATTTCGGCGATGCGCTGGTCTACGCCCGTTTCGGTTATCAGTCTTGGTTCGGCTTCAGCCATTCTGGTCTTCCGGTCTTATTGTCTAACCGGAAACGTTTCGCACCGGTTTTTAGGGCGCCTAACGAAAAAGAGCGGAGCCTTTCGGCCCCACTCTTCATCAGACGATCAAGAATTTGATTGCTCGTATAACTGCTTATGCCCGACATTGCAAGGAAAAGCCGGAATGCGATGAAATTGGCTTTCGTCACAATTTCAGCACAGGGCAGTCGGAAACAGTAGCGTCCTCGTGATCGGCGTCTATACTGCCGCTCTGGACAAACAACAATTGCATCATTGGACTGCTCGTGCCCGATAGAAAATCTCCGCTCGCGCCATTGCGGCACCCCACTTACAGAACAATCTGGTTTGCGAGCATAGCATCGAATTTCGGCGGGCTCATTCAGGCGGTGGGTGCGGCATGGATGATGACGGCGCTGTCGTCATCGGAAANCATGATTGCGCTGGTGCAGGCGTCGACGTCATTGCCGATCATGCTGTTTNCGTTGGTTTCAGGTGCTCTCGCCGATAGTCTTGACCGCCGCCGCATCATGATTTCGGCGCAGTTTCTGATGCTGGCCGCATCGATCTTACTGACAGTATTTGCATGGGCCGAATGGCTGACGCCCTGGCTGCTGCTGTTTTTCACCTTCATGATCGGCTGCGGCACGGCGCTCAACAACCCCTCATGGCAGGCATCCGTTGGGGAATTGGTGCCGCGTGAAGACTTGCCCGCGGCGGTGACGTTGAACAGTGTGGGTTTCAACATAACCAGAAGCGTCGGCCCTGCTATCGGCGGTGTCATCGTCGCGATCTCGGGCGCTGCTGCCGCTTTTCTCGTCAACACATTCAGCTATTTTGCGCTTCTTTACGCGCTGTTCAAATGGCAGCCGCCGAAAAACACGTCCAGTTTGCCCCGCGAACATCTGTTTGCCGCCATTTCGGCCGGCATGCGCTATGTGGCGATGTCGCCGAATATCGGTAAGGTTCTCGTGCGCGGTTTCCTGTTCGGCCTGTCTGCCAGCGCCATTCTGGCACTGATGCCGCTTGTGGCACGAGATTTGGTGCAGGGTGGTCCGCTGACATACGGCATTATGCTGGGTGCTTTTGGTGTCGGTGCCATTGGCGGCGCTTTGATCAGTGCGCGTCTTCGCGAAACATTGAGCAGCGAATGGATCGTACGCGTTGCATTTTTAGGCTTTGCCTTCAGCGCGGCCGTTACGGCTGTCAGCACAAGTGCGATCCTGACCGCGCTCGTGCTGACCATTTCCGGCGCAAGCTGGGTTTNGGCGCTTTCGCTTTTCAACACGATTGTTCAACTCTCCACCCCCNGCTGGGTGGTGGGACGGGCGTTGTCTCTTTACCAGACCTTGACCTTCGGCGGCATTGCCGTAGGCAGCTGGCTCTGGGGCTCGCTTGCCGAAAATTACGGTCTGTCCTACTCGCTGCTCTGTTCGTGCCTGCTGATGCTGCTAGGTGTTCTCGTCGGCCTTAAGCTAACCATGCCAGCCTTCGCGTCACTCAATCTCGATCCGCTCAATCGGTTTGTGGAGCCGAACCTGCGGCTTGACGTCAAACCCCGAAGCGGCCCGATTGCCATTCTGGTTGATTACGAGATCGATGATAGCGATCTGCCGGAGTTCATGACGATCATGGCTGAGCGGCGGCGGATTCGGCTGCGAGATGGTGCGCAGAACTGGACATTGATGCGAGATCTGGAAAACCCGGATATCTGGACAGAAATCTACCACGTGCCGACATGGGTGGAATATGTTCGGCATAACCATCGCCGAACGCAAGCGGACGCCAAAAGCTGGGACAGTATTCTGGCCTTACATAGAGGTGCAACGCGCCCGCGCGTCCACCGCATGATAGAGCGTCAGGCCATCCCGCCGCAGGACGACATCTTTCACAAAGCGCATATCGATCCGCATTGAGGAAGGGTGCTTACCCGCGGAGCGCCTCTGCGGGGGATTGACGATAAGCTAGCCACGCTGGAAGAATTGCGAGACCGGCGGCCACCGCAAGCAGCAACGCCGCCTGTGTCAGGTCGGCCTTGGCAAACTCCACAGGCATAAGGACGCCGCTTTTCGCAACAAGCATGCCCGTGATGATTTTNGCAGCTGCAAANCCAATAGCAAAACCCAACGCGATGCCTGTGGCAAAGAGCGCGAAGAGTTCTATCCAAACGATCAGCGATATGGATGATCTGGGAGCACCGAATGCGCGCAAGGCTCCGATCTGTTTTCGCCGCTGAACGATGTGGGTTAGCGTCACGAGAATAAGGGATGCGCCCACCAGCCCCTGAGCACCGATGGCGACAACGGACAGAACCTGACGCGCGTCGCCCAAGGTGGCGTAGAGTTTCGTCAGTACCTCGCCCGGAAATACTGCAAGCGTGTTGCCCTTCCGGTATTGCTGGCGAAGCTTGTAGGCGTCGGCAATGGTTTNCGGTTTTACCAGAATGGCTGGCACGCCGGGTGTTTCTGCTGTGAAAGTCTCGTTCAGTCCGGCTTCCTCGCCTTCTTTATGGGAATGCGCGTGTCCCTCACCCTCTGCTTCATGGGCGTGGTCGTGACCATCCTCATGCGCTTCCATGCCGTGAATGTGCCAGACAGAGCTGATCGGCACCAGAATGGCGCGGTCCCATGGCGTGCCTGTGGGCTTCAGGCGACCCTGAACGTGATAGACGATCTCGGTATGGGTATGACCACCTTCTTCCGCCGTTCCATGCATCGGCTTGATTTCCGCGCCGATGGGCAGATCGACCGCAGAACCGATAACGGCGTCTTCCCCGTCGGCAAAGCCTTGCCCCTCCAAGAAGCCACCTGAGGTGTTGTCGATTAGCGACGTCGTCGTTCCGACAATTGGATAGCCGGCAAAGGAATCTCCGAAACCCACTGGCCCTGCCCATGCAACGCGCGGGTCTTTGGCCAAGGACGCCAGCGTTTCGCCACTGACCAGCGGCAGAGGTGCGGCTTGAAGGAAGACCGAGGACAAGACTAGCTGCGTTTCGCTGCCCGCCGCGCCGATGACGAGGTCGAATTTATCTGCCGCGCGCGCCGTCCCCAGGCGCAATGCACGTTCCTGCAAGGTGACAGTGACGCCGAGGGCCGTTGCCAGGGAAACCAGCAAGACGACGACCAGAGAACCGGCCCAGAGGCGCTTCAGATCGGACAGGATAAAACGGATCATATCAAAGGTTCCCGGCAATGTCGGTCATGATACGGCCATTGCCAAGTTCCAGACGGCGGTCGAGGCGCTGCGCCAACAGCCTGTCATGGGTGATGACGATGAGCGTCGTGCCTTCGGCCCGCGCCAGATCGACCAGCATGCGACCGATGGCCTCGCCATTGTCGGGGTCCAAACTTGCGGTGGGCTCATCGGCGACAATGACACCGGGCTTTCGCAGAAGCGCGCGCGCAATTGCCACGCGCTGCATCTCGCCCCGCGACATGGTGTTTATATTCTGATCGGGCCTACCTAGACCGGTTTTTTCAAGCAATTCGGCTGCACGTTTGCCATAGCCACCAGACATGGCGCGACTGAGATGAACTGGCAACAGGACGTTTTCAATCGCGGACAGGCCGGGCAGAAGATGAAACTCCTGCATGACAAGCCCGACATTTTCGCCCCGCCAGCGGTCGCGTCTGGTCTCGCTTAATCCGGCAATGTCCTGATCACCCCAGACCACCTTTCCCTCACGCACCCGTTCCAGACCGGTGATGATATTGACGAAGGTGCTTTTGCCGGAACCGGATGGGCCCGTTATCGCGACCATCTCTCCGGCTGCGACAGTCAAAGCATCGATATGCAACACGGGCGCAGCGAGCCNGGCGTAGGAGACGGTGAGACCGGAGATGGTTAGAGACAGCATGTTCAAGACACCGAATATTGAGCATCTCTGATGCGCACGAGGCTAACGAAACCCGTCTCCGGGTCGGTCCATGAACCGTGCTCCAAAGTTCCGGTCACTTCGATCGTCGTGCTGGGCTGCACGAAGGTCTGTTTTNCCGAGAGGTAGACGACGACGATATTATCCGGCCAGTCGGAATCCGACGAACAGAACGGACAAAGCGCCATCGGGATTTCTGTCAGCACAAAGAATGCAGCTTCGGCTTTCAGGGGCGGAGCCATGAAGCCCTTCATGCGGATTTCCCTGCCGCTCAATTGCTTCAGTTTATCGGAATACTCCAGACCCAACACGCCGATCTTGCCATACATCTCATCGAAGGTCAGCGGCGACGGCGCTGCAAATGACTGCCGTGCGCTGAGTGAAAACACAGCTAGGCTGGCGAGTTGAAGCGACTGTCTGCGTGTGAGCATGCGGGAACGGTGCGCCATGACGATCTCCGATTCGACCTGTCCGGGTTCTTCTAAACGATGCAATCCGGCCCGCTGTTTGCGAGCCGGATCACGATCAGTCAGTGCAGTGTTTACTGCGTCTGCTTTGTGCCGAGGGCGAAGGTATCGGCCAGCACGCGGTACACGTCGCTCTGTTCCATGTAGCCCTTGAACTCTTCTGAGCCTGGGCCTGTGGACTGAAGAACGATATCATCAACGGCGTGAACGCCGCTATCACCGTCCTTTGGAATGTTACCCTGCACGAAAACGGCGCCGGGTACGTTCTTGTAGGCTTCGTTGGCGATGTATTCCTTCTTCTCGTTCTGGATGGCCGGAACGAAAGGACCGTCCATCTTGGGACGGAATGTTTCGTAATGGTCAGGACCATTATTGGCGTTCAGGAACAGGCGGCGGGTAACATCGACACGGTCAGGATAACCGTCGCCATCCTTGTCTTCGTAGTTCGGAAAGCCGGCTTCGGCGTAGGTACCGACCTTGGCGCGCATTTCATCGCCCGGCTTTTCGTCATCGACGGTGCCGATGATGGAGACGCCATGGGTGTGGTCGCCGGTGACGACGATCAGCGTATCCGGGTTCTTCGCCGCGAATTCGCGGGCAACGCCGACGGCCTTGTCGAACTCGATGGTTTCGATGACGGCGCGATCCCAGTCCAGCGGATGGGACATTTTATCGATGTTGGCAGCTTCGACCATCAGGAAAANGCCGTCCTGATTTTTCGACAGTTCACCGAGGGCCGCCTTGGTCATATCGACCAGACCGGGCTGATTTGGAAACTTGTCGACCGTGCCCTTCTTAAGGAAGTTGCGGTCGAGCAGCGTATCCATGTTGCTGGTGTGAAACAGGCCAAGGAGCTTTCCGGTGTTTGAACCTTCAGCTTTTTCAAGCTCGCTCTTGTCGGTGGCCAGCGTGTAACCGGCCTCCTTGAAAAGCTTGATATAGTCCTTGTCATCCTTGCGCTTGGAACCGGGAGTGTCCTTACCCAGGAAGTACGCCGAACCACCGCCCAGAACTACGTCTGGCTTGACGTCGAACATCATGCCTGTGATCTCGGCCTTGTCGGCGCGCTTGCGGGTATGGGAAACGACAGCGGCTGGCGTCGCATCCTGCAATTCGGACGTCGTGACGATGCCGATCGACTTTTTCGTCTGGCGGCGAAGGGCTTCAGCCAGCGTTTCGACCTTCGGGTCGTCAAGGCTAGAAGGTGTGCGGTCACCATAGACGCCAAGCGCGTTCACGGCGGTCTTGTGACCCGTCATGTAAGCCGACATGGTGTTGGCACTGTCGGTAGCGACAGCTTCTGTCGACGATGTGCCGATGAACGCCATATGGTCCATCTCGTCCATGTTGAGGCGGCCGTTCGCCTTACCTTCGGTCATGCCCTTGGACACGATGCGGGCAGCCGTACGGTGCGCAACGGAAAGGCCGTCACCCAACAGGAAGATAACGTTCTTAGCTTTTGGTGCTTCACCGGTGCCGTAAACAGTCCATGTGACGTTTTTCGTCTCGGCGCCAGCAGAAACCTCAACTTTGTAATCGCCAGCCTGTGAAATCTTCAGCCCGCGCAATGTGACGGCAGAACCGAGGACCTTGTCTTCTTTGCCCTTTTCTTCCGCTGTGAATATGACGTCGGAACCGAAGACCGTCTTGTAATCCTGGCCATTGACGGTGATCTTGACGTCCTCAGGCTTTACGACGCTCTTGAACTCTACCTTGAAATCAAANGGGGAGCCGGTGAGAATCGTCGCACGATCAAGGGGATAAACGGTCGCAGCGTGTGCTGTACCGGCAAGAATGGTGGTGGCAACGAATGCAGCATAAAGTTTGCGCATGATAACCTCTATGGCGTTATGTTTTATGGAAATGCTTCCCGCCTATAGGCATCACGCATGACAGAGACATGACGATTAACGCGAATCTGTTGGACTCATGCAACCTGGTTGTCTGGCGATCTTGGGGCATACGGAGTGGCTGTGACGCCCCGTATGTTTTTNCTGAAGCTGCATTTCTTGATTTTTGCAGCGATGGACACATCTATCTGCCTTGCAGCGGGAAAAATCGCTCCTTATATACCCCCNAGAACAGCATTGAAGAATGCTGCACAAACACGAAGACCATCCAAGTCAAGGAGTTGTCAGTGGAATGCCTCACGGGGTTCCGACAGCTCGCTTCAAGGAGAGAAGAAAATGGCAAAAGTAATCGGTATCGACCTTGGCACGACCAACTCCTGCGTCGCAGTGATGGACGGCAAGGATATTAAAGTTATTGAAAACGCCGAAGGCGCGCGCACGACCCCGTCCATGGTTGCGTTCAGCGATGATGGCGAGCGTCTGGTCGGTCAGCCTGCGAAGCGTCAGGCTGTTACCAACCCTACCAACACATTGTTTGCCGTAAAGCGCCTTATCGGTCGCCGTTACGAAGACCCGACTGTCGGCAAGGACAAGGCTCTTGTTCCGTTCGAGATCGTCAAGGGTGACAATGGCGATGCCTGGGTTCAGGCGCAGGGCAAGGGTTATTCCCCTTCGCAGATTTCCGCCATGATCCTTCAGAAGATGAAGGAAACGGCTGAATCCTACCTCGGCGAAAAGGTCGAGAAGGCCGTTATCACGGTTCCCGCCTACTTCAACGACGCACAGCGCCAAGCCACCAAGGATGCTGGCCGCATTGCTGGTCTTGAGGTTCTGCGCATCATCAACGAGCCGACGGCTGCTGCTTTGGCATATGGCCTCGACAAGAAGGAAGGCAAGACGATTGCCGTGTACGACTTGGGCGGCGGCACCTTTGATATTTCCGTTCTGGAAATCGGCGATGGCGTTTTTGAAGTGAAGTCCACCAATGGCGATACGTTCCTTGGCGGTGAAGACTTCGACATGCGTCTGGTCGAGTATCTGGCTGGTGAATTCAAGAAGGACCAGGGCATTGACCTCAAGGGCGACAAGCTTGCGCTTCAGCGTCTGAAGGAAGCCGCTGAAAAGGCGAAGATCGAACTGTCGTCGTCGCAGCAGACCGAAATCAATCTCCCGTTCATCACCGCAGATGCAACCGGTCCAAAGCACCTGACACTGAAGCTGACTCGAGCCAAGTTCGAAAGCCTTGTGGACGATCTGGTTCAGCGTACGGTTGCACCGTGCAAGGCTGCGCTCAAGGATGCTGGCCTCACCGCAGCCGAGATCGAAGAAGTCGTTCTCGTCGGTGGTATGAGCCGCATGCCGAAGGTCCAGGAAATCGTCAAGCAGCTGTTCGGCAAGGAGCCACATAAGGGTGTGAACCCGGATGAAGTTGTTGCCATGGGTGCCGCCATTCAGGCTGGCGTTCTGCAGGGTGACGTAAAGGACGTTCTGCTTCTCGACGTAACGCCTCTGTCGCTCGGCATCGAAACACTGGGTGGCGTGTTCACACGTCTGATCGACCGTAACACGACGATCCCGACGAAAAAGAGCCAGACCTTCTCTACCGCCGAAGACAGCCAGTCTGCCGTGACCATTCGCGTCAGCCAGGGTGAGCGCGAAATGGCTGCCGACAACAAGTCGCTCGGCCAGTTCGACCTCGTTGGCCTGCCGCCGGCACCCCGCGGCGTTCCGCAAATCGAAGTTACTTTCGATATCGACGCCAACGGCATCGTGCAGGTTTCCGCTAAGGACAAGGGCACTGGCAAGGAGCAGCAGATCCGCATCCAGGCATCTGGTGGTCTGTCTGACGCCGACATCGAAANGATGGTGAAGGATGCCGAGGCCAACGCCGAAACCGACAAGAAGCGTCGCGCCGGTGTAGAGGCCAAGAACCAGGCCGAAAGCCTTATCCACTCCACCGAGAAGTCGGTGAAGGAATATGGCGACAAGGTTTCTGAGACGGACCGCAAGGCTATCGAGGATGCCATTGCCGCACTGAAGACCTCGGTTGAAGCGGCTGAGCCGGATGCTGACGATATTCAGGCGAAGACGCAGACCCTCATGGAAGTGTCCATGAAACTGGGTCAGGCCATCTACGAAGCCCAGCAGGCTGAGAGTGGCGAAGGCGCCGCTCAGGGCGGCAAGGACGATATCGTCGATGCCGACTATGAAGAAATCAAGGACGACAAGAAGTCCGCATAAGCGTGGCTTTTGAACTCCAATTGATGCTTGACTGAAATCCGGCTGCCTTGTGCAGCCGGAAATCCATTTCCGGGGCTTGTAGTTAATGGCGAAAGCAGACTTTTACGAAACACTTGGCGTTGGCAGAACAGCTGACGAAAAAGAGCTGAAAAGCGCCTTCCGCAAACTTGCGATGAAGTATCATCCAGACAAGAATCCTGGTGACGCCGAGTCTGAAAAGAAATTCAAAGAACTCAACGAAGCCTATGAGACACTGAAAGACCCGCAGAAGCGGGCCGCCTATGATCGTTTCGGTCACGCAGCCTTCGAGCAGGGCGGCATGGGCAATGCAGGCGGCGGTTTTGGCGGTGGTGCCGGCGGTGGTTTCTCCGACATTTTCGAAGACATCTTTGGTGAGATGATGGGTGGCGGACGTGCACGTCGCTCCACCGGCGGACGCGAACGCGGTGCCGACCTTCGCTACAACATGGAAATATCGCTGGAAGAAGCCTTCGCGGGCAAGACAGCGCAAATTCGTGTGCCGACGTCCATAACCTGTGATGTTTGCACTGGTTCCGGCGCCAAGCCCGGCACGCAGCCCAAAACCTGCGGCACTTGCCAGGGCTCAGGCCGCGTACGCGCTGCGCAAGGGTTTTTCTCCGTGGAGCGCACCTGCCCCACCTGTCACGGTCGTGGCCAGACGATTACCGACCCATGCACGAAGTGCAACGGTCAGGGCCGTATTACGGAAGAGCGCTCGCTGTCGGTCAATATTCCCTCGGGTATCGAAGACGGCACACGCATTCGCCTTCAGGGCGAAGGCGAGGCGGGTATGCGTGGTGGTCCCTCGGGCGACCTCTACATTTTCCTGTCTGTGCGACCGCATGAGTTCTTCCAACGCGATGGTGCCGATCTTTATTGCGCGGTGCCGATCTCCATGACGACGGCGGCGCTCGGTGGTACGTTCGATGTCACGACGCTGGACGGAACTAAATCCCGTGTGACGGTGCCGGAAGGCACACAGGCGGGTAAGCAATTCCGTTTGAAGGCTAAGGGCATGCCNGTGTTGCGTTCCGCGCAGCAGGGTGATCTCTATATTCAGATCCAGATCGAAACGCCGCAGAAACTGACGAAGCGTCAGCGAGAATTGTTGCAGGAATTCGAGGAACTGTCGTCCAAGGAAAACAACCCTGAATCCACCGGCTTCTTCGCCCGGATGAAGGAATTCTTCGACGGCTGATCCATCTCCTTGACGCTTAAGACAAAGCCGCGCTTCGGCAGAATGCGCGGCTTTTCTATGCCGAAGCCCCAACCGGATCAGCCGGCAAACCCACCCTTTYCCAAAAAGAGTTTTTCTTCATCTGTGCTGTCGCGCAACAGGATTTCGTTGCGATGTGGGAAACGTCCGAAGCGTTCGATGATGTCGCGATGTTCAATCGCGAAAGGCAGGTAGCGCTCGCCCAGTGGTTCGCAGAGTTTGCAGCATAGGTGCTGATCCCCCAGGTCTTCCGAATGCATCAGAGGCAGATAGAAGAAAATGCGAAGCTCTGGATCGATCGTACGGTCATGGCCGCGCCGCAGGGCCTCCTGGGTATATTGGCGGGCAAGCGGGTCGGTCGCATACATGTGCGCCGTGCCCNTGAAGCAATTGCGTGGAAACTGGTCCAGCAGCAACAGCAACGCCAGACTGCTTTCCGCGCCGTCGAACCACGTTTTCAGTTCGCATCTTGCGGCTGCGAAATGCAAATCCCTGAAACGATCATGGAACGTCGCGTCGAAATGCGCGTCTTTGTCGAACCACTTTTCGGGTCCGGCATCTTTCCAGAAGCTCAAGACATCTGAAGCCGATGGAGCGGGGTGGACAACACTCATAGCGCGCTCCTCAATAATGCGGCGGCTTGGTTATGGCAGGTGCTTCGAGCGATTGCTCCTCGAGGTTCAGGAACCGGTCGGTCAATCGATCCAGCTTGGCGCGGGTCTGCTCAACGACTTTCCATTGTTCCGTCAGCTGATCGGACAGCTCTTCGATGGTTTTNGCCTGATGCGCCACGGTTTCTTCGAGCGCAATGATACGGTTTTCGCTGTTGTCGGCCATAGGCATCTCCTGTCAATGCCCTGCTTTGCCAGCTTTGCATCTCACAGACAAGACAAAGGCCGGACATGATGCCCGGCCTTTGAAGCTTTCCCTATCGTCGCGGCGGATCAATCTTCTTCCTGGAAGACTTCTTCGCGCTTCTTCTTGACGCTTGGCAGGAAGACGACGACGAGAACGGCGATGGCGATCAGCAACAGGGTTGCGCTTATGGGGCGGGTGACGAAGGTCGTCGCATCGCCACGCGAGAGGATCATCGCACGCCGAAGGTTTTCTTCCAGCAACGGCCCCAGCACGAAGCCCAGCAGAAGCGGTGCCGGTTCGCACCGCATTTTAACGAGCGCATAGCCGATGAGCCCGAAGAAGGCGACGGCATAGAGATCGTAGACGTTGGAATTGACGCTGTAGACCCCGATGGCGCAGAACGCCATGATGATGGGGAACAGCACGTAGTAAGGAATGGTCAGCAGCTTCACCCACAACCCGATCAGCGGCAGGTTGAGGATGACAAGCATCAGGTTGCCGATCCACATGGACGCGATGATGCCCCAGAACAGCGCAGGCTGCTCGGTGGCGACATTGGGTCCGGGAACGATGCCCTGAATGATCATGGCGCCAATCATAAGTGCCATGACGGGGTTGGCGGGAATGCCGAGCGTGAGCAGCGGAATGAACGAGGTCTGCGCACCGGCATTGTTCGCTGACTCAGGGCCGGCCACACCGGCAATAGCGCCGTGGCCGAACTCTTCCGGGTGTTTGGACACACGCTTTTCGACTGTGTAGGAGGCAAAAGCCGCAAGAATGGCACCACCACCCGGCAGGATACCCAGTGCCGAGCCGATGGCCGTGCCGCGCAGAACCGGGCCCACCATCTGCTTGAACTCTTCCTTGCTTGGCAAGAGGCCACTGACCTTTGCCATCAAGACGGAGCGGGTCTTTTCGCTTTCGAGGTTGCGCAGAATTTCGGCAATACCGAAGACACCGACGGCAACCGCCACGAAGTTCAGGCCATCGGCATATTCGCGGATGCCGAGGGTAAAGCGCGGCGTGCCGCTATAGATATCCGTGCCGACAAGGCCGAGCAGCAGGCCGAGAACCACCATGGCCAGCGCCTTGATGATGGAGCCATGGGCAAGTGCAATGGAGGAGACAAGGCCAACGACCATCAGCGAAAAATATTCGGCGGCACCGAAATTCAGCGCGATGGCCGTGAGTGGTGGTGCGAAGATCGCGACCAGAAAGGTCGACACCGTACCCGCGAAGAATGAGCCAATGGCTGCGACCGAAAGCGCCACGCCCGCCTTGCCCTTGCGCGCCATCTGGTAGCCATCAATAGCGGTGACGGCAGACGAGGACTCGCCCGGCATGTTGATGAGGATCGCGGTGGTCGAGCCGCCATATTGCGCACCGTAATAGATACCGGCGAGCATGATGAGGGATGACACCGGCTCCAGCTGGAATGTGATGGGCAGCAGCATGGCAATGGTCGCCGTGGCACCGATGCCCGGCAACACGCCGATCAATGTTCCCAGAATGACGCCGATAAAGCAGAAGAACAGGTTGTCGAGAGAGGTTGCGGTGGAAAANCCAAGCGCGAGATTATTGAACAGTTCCATCATGCACCTCAGAAATTGAGCCAGGGGCCGAAGCGCTGGAAGGGCAGACCAAGACCGTAGTCGAAGACTGCGACGGAAANGATGGTGATGCCAACCGACAGGATGAGCGCCATCAACGGTGTCATCTTCTGCGATGCAAAGGATGCGATCAGCGCGCTGATGAACAGGGCAGGCACGAAGCCGAGGCCGCGCACCGTCATGCCGAAGATGATCGGCGCTGGCAGAATGAGGAAGATGCCACGCCAGGCAATAGGCCCCAGCGGTTCGCCCTGAAACTTGCCCGCCCGTACGAGAATGAGTGTGCCAAGCCCCACGAGAATGAGCGCCAGCACCAGCGGGAAATATCCCGGACCCATGCGAAACGCCGTTCCCAGCTCAAGGCCGTAGGATTGCCAGGCAAAGAAAATGCCGAGCACCATGAAGAAGCCGCCGCAAGCCGCCTCCGTTGCGTCGAAAGATAATGATTTCATTTGTTTGTTACCCCGCTGACGAGTGAAANCCGGTGGCCCGTGAGGCCACCGGTTGATTGCTTGAGAGCAGGCCTAGTCGGCGTACTGGCCAGCGGCCTCGATGACCGTCTTCCAGCGTGTGATTTCGCTTTCAAGCTTTGCCTTCAGCGCCGCAGGCGTGCCTTCTTCCGCCGAAGACGGCGTGGTGCCGAGCTCGGCGAAGCGGGCTGCGACATTCGGGTCTTTCAGTGCGACCTGAAGTGACTTGGAAAGGCGCTCATTGACATCGGCAGGTGTGCCCTTTGGCGTGTAGACGCCATGCCAGACGCCCACTTCGAAGTTCGGCAGACCGGCTTCAGCTGAGGTCGGCACGTTTGGCAGCACGTCCAGACGCTTCGGCGTGGTAACGGCGTAGGCTTTGACCGTGCCGCCCTGGATCTGCTTGGTGGTGTTGGTCGTCTGGTCGCACATGATATCGACCTGACCGCCGAGAAGATCGGTCATGGCAGGGCCGGTGCCCTTGTAAGGCACTGTCACGAGCGGTGTCTGTATGGCGCTCATGAACAGCATGCCGCAGAGATGCGAGGCGGCGCCGATGCCGGCATTGGCAACAGTGACCTTGTCCTTGTTGGCCTTCGCATATTCGATGAGGCCCTTGAGGTCTGTGGTTTCAAGCGTCTTGCGCGACAAAATGGTCATCGGCACTTCGGTGACGAGGCCGACATAGTCGAAGGCTTCGAGCGTGTTATAGGCCAGCTTGCGGTAAAGCGTGGCGCTGGTGGCCATGCCGATATGGTGGAGTAGAACGGTGTAGCCATCCGGATCAGCGGCTGCGACACGGCCAGCACCGAGCGTGCCACCAGCACCGCCGACATTTTCCACGATAATCTGCTGCCCAAGATCCTTGGACATGGATTCGGCAACGAGGCGGGCAACGGTATCCGTCGGGCCGCCTGCGGCAAAGGGAACGACCATGGTGATGTTGCGCTGCGGATAGGTTTGCGCAGCAGCGGACAAAGCAAACAGCGATACGGCAGCGGCAGCCACGGCACCTGTGACGGTCTTGAGAATTTTCATCTTTTCCTCCCGATGAAATATAGCCTCATCGACCGGCGCACTCCTATTGCGGTCGGTCGGGGTGAGGCTATTTGCAATCGGTATCGGGCGCGAAGCAATGCTTTCAAGAGGAACCCAAGAACAAATTGGGGTTCTGCCACCCATAATGGGTGGATTTCGAAACACTTGCCACTGCCGATGGGTGAAAATCCACCCATCCAANTATCGGGTGCAGTTTTTNACGACTCCCAATCGAGACGCCCGCCGCGATGAGACGGCGGGCTTCAGGACAATTGCATGTAAATCGAGAGTTTACTTTGAGCGGCAACGACCGGTCTTGGTCGTTTCTTTATCGCCATCGTCATAGGCAATGCCGATCTTCTCACCCGCCAGCGACGCGATCTTGCCGGAATACCAGCTTCCCGCACCCTTGTAGTTGCATTCAACCTTGGTACCAATCATCCAGTCATAAGGACGGACCGCATTGATTGCGACAGTTTCCCGGTCACCGTCATCGTAGCGAATGGTGATCTTGTCGCCAGCAAGTTTCTCAACCACGCCAGGAAACCAGTAGCCTGCGCCCTTGTAGTTTCCAAGAACCCAATCACCCTTTGTTTGGGCGCTGGCAGAACCTGCACCCAATGCAATCAAAACTGCAGCAATTACAATAGAACCAAACTTAAGCAAATCCATATCCCCCAAATCAGACCGTAATTGGACTGAGTGGAGATAGGAATATACAATGCGAATGAATACTGAATGAACTGTTTNGTATTTNAGAAATTTTAATGTGTAGTTGTGCAATGCACTTGTAAATCAAAGGTATATTTCGTCTGAATATAGTTTAGGGTTCATCCCCAAACTCTTGTTTCGTCAGTGCGTGTTTTNGCATTTTTNCATAGAGTGTTTTGCGCGATATTCCGAGTGTCTCGTAGACGGCTTTGAGATTGCCTTTGTTGAGGGCAATCGCTCTTGTCAAAACAGACTTCTCGAATTCTGCGACCTTGGCGGAAAGGCTTGTAGCGTTATCTGACGTTGTCCGCGGCCCATCAGAGGCGCTGCCATCTAACCCCAGCACCAGCCGATCTGCAGCATTTCTCAGTTCCCGAACATTGCCCGGCCATTCCCGCATGGCAAGCGTTGATACGATATTGGAGGGTACATCGAGATCATCCCGGCCATAACGCGCGGCCGCCTCGCGCACCAACTGGAGGAACAGAAGCGGGATATCGGATCGGCGCTGCGCCAGCGAAGGCACATGAACGGTCGCGACATTGAGCCGGTATAGCAAATCCTGCCGAAAACGGCCCGCCACCGCCTCTTGTGCCAAATCAGCCTTGCTGGTCGCGATAAAGCGGACATCGAGCTCCACGGTCTCGTTGGAGCCAAGACGAGTGATCGTACGCTCTTGCAGCACCCGCAACAGCTTGCCTTGCATGTCTGATGGCATGGAGCCGATTTCATCCAGCAGCACCGTGCCGCCACGGGCATGTTCGAACTTGCCGTAACGCGGGCGCAGCGCGCCGGGAAAAGCCCCCGCCTCATGGCCAAACAGCTCGCTTTCGATAAGGTGCTGCGGCAACGCGGCGCAATTGATAGCGACGAAGGGTTTGTCTGCACGGGCGCTGACATCGTGGAGCGCGCGCGCCACCACTTCCTTGCCCGCACCGGTATCGCCGATGATCAGCGTATCGGCGTCGGCCGCACCAATCGCGCGGATGCGATAGCGCAGATCGACCATGACCTGCGTGCGCCCNGGCAGTCGCGTTTCCAGATCATCGCGTTTTCCAGCAACTGCACGAAGACGGCGGTTTTCCAGAACGAGTGAGCGCCGGTCTATCGCGCGTTTGATGATGCCAGCAAGATATTGAACGCTGAACGGTTTTTCGATGAAATCATAGGCGCCGTTGCGCATGGCGCTAACGGCAAGCTGCACATCTCCATGACCGGTGACCAGAATGACAGGGATTTCCGCATCCAGTTCCCGGACCTTTTGCAGCAGGGTCATTCCGTCCATGCCAGGCATTCTGATATCGCTGACGATGATGCCATCGAAACTGTAGCCAATGAGTTCGAACACATGGTCGGCATTATCGACGGTGACGACGTCTAGACCAGCAAGCTCCAGCGCCTGTGCGGTGGAAAGCCGCAAGTCCTCTTCGTCATCGATCAGCAAAACACGCGAGACATTCATTCGGCAGCAATCTCCATCGGTACGTCGGCGTCCAACTCAATATCGAAACGCGCCCCACCCTCGGGCAGATTGGTGACGCTCAGACGCCCGCCGAAATCCTTGACGATGTTGTAGGAAATGGAAAGCCCAAGGCCCAACCCCTTGCCGACGCCTTTGGTGGAAAAGAACGGATCGAAGATACGCTCCATGATGGCGGGTGGAACGCCGGGACCGTGGTCGCGAATGGAGAGGATAACTTTTTCGCCCACCTGGCGCGCTGTAAGACCAATCTGTCGATCGCCCAGCCCCTCCACAGCATCGGCTGCATTTGAGATGATGTTGACCAAGACTTGCTGGAGCCTGACAGGGCCTGCTTTGACCTGAAGCGGCACGGGTCCCAAATCCACCGTCAATCGCGCGTCTGCTGCCTTCAGTCGCGCGTTGACGATCTCAAGCGTATCGCTGACCACGGCATCCAGCGGGACAGGCCCGAGCTTTTCATTAGGTTTGCGCGCAAANTTGCGCAGATGCTTGCCAATGGCTGCCATACGGTCGATCAGCACCGAGATACGTTTCAGATTATCCGAGGCTTCGCCCACCCGTCCGCGCTCTATCAGTAAAGATGCGCTCTCGGCGTATGTCTTGGCAGCAGCCAGTGGCTGGTTGAACTCGTGGGAAAGGGCGGCCGACATCTGGCCGAGCGCTGCCAGCTTGCCAGCCTGGATCAAATCCTTCTGCGTCTTGCGCAACCGTTTTTCGGTCTGCCTGCGCTCGGCAATCTCATGCTTGATGTCTACATTGACGCGTGCAAGATCGGCGGTGCGTTCCTCCACGCGTCTTTCAAGTTCGGCCCGCGCTTCCGCCTGGTGGACCAATCTGTCCTGGAGGCTCTTGCGCCGCTGTAACATGGCGGCAACCAGCGCGCCGGCGAGGCAGAGGCAAAGAACGATCGCGATCATCGTTGTTTTGACCTGCGTGCGCACCGAGCTGGTGTCCATCAATACATTCACCGTCCAACCAGCATCGGGCATCGGCTGGGAGAGGAAAAGATATTCCTTCTCCTGCTCGCCCTCGCGAATCGTCATCATGTCATGCGCACCAAAAGTGCCGCGTGTCAGGCCCAGCGGCTTCAGATCCGCGTCGGAATACCGTCGTGAGCTTTCCGTCTTGGCAATGCGTTCGGGGGTGAGTGGCTGGATGGCGGCGTAAAGCCATTCCGGCGTTCCCGTCATGAAGATGATGCCTTCGGGATCATTGACGAAAATCCGGTTCTCGCCATTGCCGAAGGATGCCTCGATGCCTTCGATGTCGACCTTGAAGACGATGACGCCCTTGATCTCTTCGTTGAAGAAGATGGGTGAGGCAAAATAATAGCCGCGTTTGTGCGAAGTGGTGCCCAGCGCAAAGAATTTCGATTGCTGGCCCTTGGCGGCATCCTGAAANTATGGGCGGTAGCTGAAATTCTGGCCGACGAAGCTCGCCGGTCCATCATAATTGCTGGCAGCAATGGTCTCGCCATCCAGCGTCATAATGTAGATATCGGATGATTTCAGCAGATCGTTGATGGATTTCAGGTAGATATTGGCGCGCAGTCGCAACGCCTGATCCTGCGGGTGAACAACCAGCTCCTCAATATCGTCATGATCTGCCATCAGCGCGGGCAGCGGCTCATAGCGACTGAGATGTCCGCCCAGTGCAGAGACTGCCAGCCGCAACGTAGTGCCACCTTGCGCCGCTACCTCATCGAAGTAGCTTTCGGCAACGAGATCGCTGCCCTTGGTCAAGGCAACGCCGCCAAGGCCCAAGCAAAAAAGCACGATACCGATCCAGCGATATGTCACCGCTCTTCCCCTCCGCATTCCCAGGTGCAAGTCTAAGTGGAGGCGCTGGAATTTCCAAGCACGATCGAAGTGCACTTGGATAAAACAAAAAAGCCGACCCAAAGGTCGGCTTATTCGTCAATCAAAGACTGCGCAGAAATTATGCGCTTTCTTTCGGTGTCAGAACCTGACGACCACGGTACATGCCTGTCTTCAGGTCGATGTGGTGTGGACGGCGAAGTTCGCCGGAGTTCTTGTCTTCAACGTAAGTTGCAGACTTCAGGCCATCGGCCGAACGACGCATGCCGCGCTTGGACGGGCTTGTTTTTCTCTTTGGTACTGCCATTTTGTGTAACTCCACTGAAGCGGCGAAACACGGGAACCAGCCAGGACCCAGGCCGAATGTCACATGTTTCTATATCTGAATTTTGGCGCGCTTATACATGCCTCACTGGGCTTTGACCAGCCCCGGTGCACATTTTTTCGAGAATGGCCGAATCACAATCAATGTTTCCGCGCCAAAGCATTTCCACATTGACTATCAGACAGGATCGAAAACGATCAATTCCTCAAAATGCTTCATATCGCTGAATTCACAGAATGCTGGTGCTCGCATTTCCAGAACCGGAACAGCAGACTGCAGTTCTTCAAGGCATTCGTCCAGCATTCTTTGCCACGGGGNCAGGCAGTCGGGTTCGAACCAGCGCATGACGTAGGCGAAGGTGATGTGAAACTCGTAGGTATCGTGGTCAGGGTGCCGATAACCGAAGGCATCGGCAAATGCATTGCGCCATGCGGCCACGATGCGGTCGTCCTCGGGCGTCACGCCTTTCAGCGTGAGGCCGAGAGGGCCGACATGGGTCACCTGCATGAAAAAGGGCGGAAGCTTTGGAAAGCTCTCAAGTTTTTTTNGATAAAATTCTGTCATCTGGGCGATTGAGGAATCACCGGGCATGTTCTTCGGCCAATAAGGCCAATCGCGGCGATATTCGATGACGCCCTGAAAGACTGTCATGTGCAGACTGGAAATCGGTGTGAAGGCCAGATGGCTGTGCGCCTCTGGCATTCCTATGATTTNCTCGCGCGCCTTGATGATCGCACTTTGCGTGCGCGACCCCTCTGCCAGATGGCAGACCACAGTATTGCCCGGCTCATGCAGGAACTCGCCGTTCGAATCGTAACGGGTTCCTAAGTGGCGTGGTGGTGCCTCTCTTTTGTCTGTGGAAAACGCAGTCAGCTCAGGTGAAACGACAGGCGCGTGCATATGTTGAAGGCTCCCTAAAACGAGGTAGCCTCACTTACTACTGGCAAACGACACTTCCATGACAAGGACGCGTCAGTGCGCCTCGTCCCAGTTGGCGGCTGCGCGCGCATCCACTTTCAAGGGCACTTTCATGTCGATGGCAGGCATGGCCGCATTTTCCATGATGGACACGACAACCGGCAAGGTCTTGTCGATCTCGGCCTCTTCCACTTCAAAANTAAGTTCGTCATGCACCTGCAGAAGCATACGCGCAGAAAGCCGAGCCTCGCCCAATGCCGGTTCTATACGGATCATGGCACGACGGATGATATCGGCGGCAGAGCCCTGAATAGGCGCATTGATCGCAGCGCGTTCGTTGAAGGCGCGCACCGATGGATTGGACGACTTTATTTCAGGGTAATTGATGCGGCGACCGAAGATGGTTTCGACGTAGCCATTGTCTCGGGCATATGTCTTGGTGTTCTCCATATAGTCGCGAATGCCGGGGAAGCGCTCGAAATATTTTTTGATGTATTCACCCGCTTCCGAGCGCCCTATGCTGAGTTGATTGGCGAGGCCGAAAGCGGAAATGCCGTAAATGATGCCGAAGTTGATAGCCTTGGCGCGGCGGCGCACTTCGGATGGCATGCCCTCTACGGGGACGCCAAACATTTCGGACGCCGTCATTGCGTGAATGTCGATGCCCTCAGCAAAGGCGTTTCTGAGTTGCGGAATGTCAGCCACATGCGCCAGCACCCGAAGTTCGATCTGGCTGTAATCTGCGGATAGAAGCTTGTTACCCGGCGTCGAAATGAACGCCGTGCGTATCTTGCGGCCCTCTGCCGTTCGCACCGGAATATTCTGCAGATTCGGCTCCGACGACGACAAGCGGCCCGTGGTGGTGGATGCCAGCGAATAGGATGTGTGCACCCGCTTCGTTTCCGGATGAACGTAACCGGGCAGGGCATCGGTATAGGTGGATTTCAGCTTGGTCAGTTGGCGCCAGTCCACGATCTTGCGTGGCAGTGGGGCGCCCTCTGCCGCTAGATCCTCCAGCACTTGAGCAGAGGTCGACCATTGGCCGGTCTTGGTTTTGGAGCCACCGGGTAATCCCATTTTGCCGAATAGGATATCACCAAGTTGCTTGGGCGAGCCGACATTGAATTTCTCGCCTGCAAGTTCGTAAATCTCGTCTTCGAAAGCGGCGGCTTTCTGCGCCAACTCACCGGAAAGGCGGGATAGAATTTGCCTGTCGACGGTGATGCCGCGTTCTTCCATGCGCGCAAGCACCGGCAAAAGCGGGCGCTCCAGTCGCTCATAGACGGATGTCAGTTTGTCGGCTACTAGGCGAGGCTTCAACACCATCCACAGGCGCAGGGTTACATCGGCGTCTTCTGCGGCGTAGGCTGTGGCCTTGTCAATATCGACGAAATCGAACGTCACGCCGGATTTGCCGGAACCCGCCACGTCTTTGTAGGCAATTGGCGTATGGCCAAGCCAACGCTCGGATAGAGCGTCCATGCCGTGCAGACCTTTACCCGCTTCCAGCACGTAGGACAGCAGCATCGTGTCGTCATAGCTTTGAATGGTGATGCCGAGGCGCTTGACCAGCAGATAGTCGTATTTCAGGTTCTGTGCGACCTTGAGAACGGCAGGGTCTTCCAGCAATGCTTTCAACCGTTCAAGCGCGTCGTTGAACGGTATCTGGTCTGGTGCCAGTTTGATCCCGTCGCTGAAGAGATCACCACCGGAACCTGTTTTATGACTGAGCGGCACATAGGCTGCGCGGATACTGGCACCGCTGGCATCCCTGCTATTGTCGGCAACGGCCAGTGAGAAGCCAACGAGTTCCGCTTGCATGGGGTCGAGCGATGTCGTTTCCGTGTCGAAACCGACAACACCGCTTTCGCGGGCCATCGCAATCCACCGGTCCAGTTCATCAAGGCTGCGGATGGTCTGGTAAGATGTGACGTCGATCTTGGCCGCTGAGAAAATGGCCTCACGAGATGATGCCAGTGCAGACGGCGTACTGCCTTCGAGCTTGGAGGCAACGGCAGACGCATTGCCAACCGCGCTTTCATCGAGCGGCATTGTCTGTTCCGTTGCTGGCGCATTTGTAGCATCCAGATCGGGGCCATGGGCGAGCGCACCGCGCTCCACTGGCACATGAGCCGCATCGATAACGGCAGCATCCGCACCTGTTGCCTCCGCGACACGTCGGGTCAGCGTCGTGAATTCCATGGCTTTCAGGAAGGCAATCAGCTTCGGCCCGTCCTGCGGCTCCAGCGTCAGCGCATCGAGTGCCATTTCCAGCGGGACATCCGTACGCAGCGACACGAGTTGGCGTGAGAGACGCGCTAGTTCCGCATTGGCGATTATGTTTTCGCGGCGTTTCTGCTGCTTGATCTCTCCTGCGCGCGCTAAAAGCGTATCGAGATCGCCGTATTCCTCCAGCAACTGCGCCGCGGTCTTGGGGCCGATGCCAGGAATGCCTGGAATATTATCGGTCGAATCCCCTGTCATCGCTTGCAGATCGATCATCTTCTCAGGTGCAACACCCCATTTTNCGATGACATCAGGCACGCCGATCTGCTTGTCCTTCATCGCGTCATACATATGAACGTTGGCACTGACGAGCTGCATCAGATCCTTGTCGGATGAGATGATCGTCACATCCGCGCCGATCGCCTCCGCCTGCCGGGCATAGGTCGCAATGATATCGTCCGCTTCGAACCCTTCCGTCTCGATGCAGGGCAGATTGAACGCGCGTGTGGCGTGGCGGATCAAGCCGAATTGCGGCACCAGATCTTCCGGCGGGGCTGACCTGTTGGCCTTGTAGAGATCATAAAGCTCGTTGCGGAATGTTTTGGATGAATAATCGAAANTCACCGCAAANTGCGTCGGCGTGACACCCACATCGGTGTTGCGCGCATCCTTCAAAAGCTTCCACAGCATGTTGCAAAAACCGGATACGGCATTGACCGGCAATCCATCCGATTTGCGGTTGAGCGCAGGAATGGCATGGAACGCCCGGAAGATGAACCCGGAGCCGTCTACGAGGAAGAGATGATCGCCTTTTTTCATGGGAAGCATGGATAGCGCGGGCCATGGTTGGCGTCCACATAAAGTTGCTGGCCGAATGCAGCAACGCACCGTTTCTCAGGCGCCAATCGGCGCGTTTCACTCTCACCAGAACGTTACTAATTTGTAATCCTGGCTTCCCTTGAAAAGCCGCATTTGCAGCCTCATTTCGTAAGGGACGGCGACTGATCACGCCGTAGTCTGATAGCTGGCTCGTCCCCCGCCGCGTCAGACCGGACAAAGGCCTATCCCCCCTCTCCGGGCCTTTGTCCTTCAACATAACCGCCATGGCTGTCCCTCCCGGCCATGGCGGTTTTTTNATGCGCGTGCCCTGATCACACGTTTCACGAAAGCCTGCGGCCCTACATAGCTTGGTATATAAACGCGGCTGATATGATCGCCGCTTAGTGGCAGGGATGAGATGCGTTTTTCGCGAAACGATTCGGCGACCTACCTCGCCGCCCAGCTTGCAAAAACGTTTTCAAAAGCGCTGAGCAAGCGAGCGGCGACATTCGGCTTTTCGCCTGGTCAGTTCCCCATCTTGCTAGAGCTGTGGCATGAAGACGGGCTGACACAGCGCCAGTTGCTTGATCGTGTCGATGTAGAGCAGGCGACGCTCGCCAACACTTTGGCGAGGATGGAGCGCGATAGCCTTATTCAGCGAAAGCCTCATCCCAAAGACCGCCGTGCCCAGATCATCGAATTGACGGAAACGGGTCGTGAGCTTGAAATGCAGGCTATTTCTGCATCCAAGGCGACGGATGATGCCATGCTTGCTACCCTCTTGAAGTTCGAGCGGCAATTGCTGCTCGAATATATGAGCCGCACGATAGAGGCATCCAGAACCGAAACGTAAATTTCCGGCTCGAAACCGCGCGGCCTTTGCTCTATCCTGTTTTGATCTTTGCATGACAGGATCGCGTAATGACAGATATTTCCCCCGTACTTTCGGCGGTTGACGACAACATCAATTCCAGCCTCGAGCGACTTTTCGAACTGGTCCGTGTCAAATCCATTTCGACGGACCCGGCCTATAAGGCAGAATGCGGCAAGGCGGCCGACTGGTTGGTCCGGGATTTGACGAGCCTCGGTTTCAATGCCTCGATCCGTGATACCCCCGGTCACCCAATGGTCGTTGCCCACCATGATGGCGTAACACCGGATGCGCCGCATGTGCTGTTTTACGGTCACTACGATGTGCAGCCCGTCGATCCCATTGCGCTTTGGGACAACGATCCGTTCGACCCCGCGATCGAGGATATCGGTGAAGGCAGACAGGTCATTACCGGTCGCGGAACCTCTGACGACAAGGGTCAGTTGATGACCTTCGTGGAAGCATGCAGAGCCTACAAGCAGGTGCACGGTTCGCTGCCACTTCGCATCACCATTTNGTTCGAAGGCGAAGAAGAATCCGGCTCGCCATCGCTGAAACCTTTCCTTGATGCCAATGCCGGTGAATTGAAGGCCGATTACGCGCTGGTCTGCGACACTAGCATGTGGGATCGCGAGACGCCGGCTATTGCTGCCGCCTTGCGCGGTCTGGTCGGAGAAGAGATCGTCATCACTGCCGCTGACCGCGATCTTCATTCCGGCCTCTTCGGTGGTGCTGCGGCAAATCCCATCCATATTCTCACGCACATACTCGCTGGTCTTCATGACGAGACGGGCAGCGTGACGCTTCCCGGATTTTACGATGGTGTTGAGGAAACGCCTGCCAACATCAAGGCATCGTGGGATAATCTGGGGCGCACCGCTGAGTCGTTTCTGGGTGAAGTCGGCCTGTCTATTCCAGCAGGGGAAAAAGGTCGTTCTGTTCTCGAGTTGACCTGGGCGCGTCCGACGGCGGAGGTCAACGGCATCATCGGTGGCTATACCGGCGAGGGCTTCAAGACCGTGATTGCGGCCAAAGCGTCGGCCAAGGTCTCCTTCCGCTTGNTGGGGGAGCAGGACCCGGCTGCAATCCGCGAGAGCTTCCGATCCTATGTCCGCTCGAAAATCCCAGCTGATTGCACGGTGGACTTTCATGAGCATGGCGGCTCACCGGCCATCCAGCTCTCCTATGATTCGCCGGCTTTGACGAAAGCAAAGAACGCGCTTTCGGATGAATGGGCGAAGCCTGCCGTCGTGATCGGTATGGGCGGATCCATCCCGATCGTCGGTGATTTNCAAAAGATGCTGGGCATGGACTCATTGATGATCGGCTTTGGACTGACCGACGACCGCATTCACTCGCCGAATGAAAAATACGACCTGCAATCCTTCCACAAAGGCATTCGTTCCTGGGTACGGATTTTGGCAGCGCTGGGCGGTAAATAATAAAAAGCGCCGTCGGTCATTCCGGCGGCGCTTTATTTGTGAACGTTTGAAGCCCTAAAAANGCAAAAAGGCCGGGCAAGCCCGACCTTTCCTACCGTTTTNGCTTCAGTGCCAGTACATCCGTGGTCAAAGTGCATAAAACGGTTTGGTGTCTCAGCACGGCGCCAACTAACTTCGCTGTCGCTCGCGTCTTCGGAAAACAGATTGCCTTGCTTTGGTTAATCTTTGGTTAACGCACAAGAAGCAATCGATTGGTCCATCGGACAATTACCGAAACACTCGTGAACTTAATATTGGTATGGCGCTCGGCGTTTACAAGGCGGCTTTCCCTTTTTTNATAAAACTCTAAAGGGTGATATCTGAACAGGGCATTCTTGCCGAAACAGGACAAATAAAAAANGGCCGGAAAATCCGGCCTTTCAAAATCTTGATCAAGCTGGCGATGTGCCAGCCGACAACGCCAAATTAGGCAGCAACGATGCTGTCTGCAGACATCTTGCCAGAACGACGGTCCTGAACGAGTTCGTAGGTGATCTTCTGACCATCCTTAAGGCCGTTCAGGCCAGCGCGCTCAACAGCAGAAATGTGCACGAATACGTCCTGTGCGCCATCGTCAGGCTGAATGAAGCCGTAGCCCTTAGTCGCGTTAAACCACTTTACTGTACCAGTCGCCATAACGATGTTCCTTCCGTTGGCAAATTACGTTTGCACTGAAAATCAGCGCGGTGTTCTCGAATTTGAAGGAAAGATCGTCGTATGCGTCTCAAAAAAGACGTCGAAGCTCTGGTCGTCAAACAAATATCGATGGCGAAGAATTAATGTCGCACAGCGGATATGTCAAGTTTCTTCGACAAGGTTTGGCGAGCCTAAACCAAGCTTTTTTCTATCCGCGCGCGTCGATTTTCGCAGTGATTACCGACATATGGGTGGTCGACTGAACCAAGTCAAAAANGCAAAANCCCGGCGCGGGAGGAGGTGCGCCGGGTTCTTGATACTGACTGACAACTGGGAGGAGGAGTGTTGCCAGTCCAACCGGGCGACGCTGGGAGGAGGAGTGCGTCGCTTCGATGATTTGAAGATACTACGATTTTCCCCAAAAAACAGTCAAAACATTGCAGTGCAGCATTGCGCAAAATGCATAACTAACAGCAGATGTATTGCTCTTTTGCGCGTTAACGCCTAAACATTGAGCATGAGTATTGAATCTGTTCGAAAATACTTCACGTCTGTTGCGCCTGACATCACCATTGTCGTGACCGAAGCGAGTTCTGCGACTGTTGCGCAGGCCGCAGAAGCCCACAATGTCGCCCCGGACCAGATTGCCAAGACCATTTGCCTGAAGGCGGGGGAGACCGTTCTTCTGCTGGTTATGGCTGGAACCAGGCGGTTGGACAATCGCAAATTCCGAGATCGGTTCGGCGCCAAACCGCGCATGCTGGGTGCAGAAGAGGTCTTTGAAGTCACCAGTCATCCTGTCGGCGGTGTCTGCCCCTTTGGTTTGCCTTCGCCATTGCCGATCTACTGTGATTTTTCGCTTAAAAATTATGCCGAGGTCGTGCCAGCGGCTGGTGCTACCAATGCTGCTGTCCGTATCAGCCCAGACTATATGGCCGCGTTGACGTGCGCCGAATGGGTTGACGTCTGCCAGTGACGGCAACGTGACAACTCGTCTCCCTTAACCCCACCTTAAATCGCCGCATTTAAGCTTCATCCGGATGCAACGACGATCACAGGGCAGGGAACAAAACCGCCAAATCATGGAGCGATGTCCCGCAGATGGCAGGTAATGGCAAGTCAGGCCAGCGCGTAGAACCTTCTTTCGGGGATTTTCACGAATCCGGCGACGACTTGCGTCTCGATGCGAGCGACCGGATCAACGGCACAAAAGGCGGCGCCAAAAAGCCCAAGCAATCCGATCCCTTCGAGCCCCAGAAGCGCGAACGTTCCAGGAAAACACCGTCGAAGCACCAGCCGCGATCCAGTGGCGGCATCACAGGCTTTATCCGCTCCTGTTTCTACTGGTGCATCGTGCTCGGTATCTGGGGCGGAATCGGCGTTGCGGGTCTTGTTCTCTATTACGGTGCGCGCATGCCGAGCGCCAGCACTTGGACCATCCCGGAGCGCCCGCCCAATCTGAAAATCGTCGCCGTAGACGGCACCGTGCTTGCCAATCGTGGCACGACAGGTGGCGAGGCGCTGGCACTAGAAGATATGTCGCCCTATCTTCCGCAGGCAGTGGTTGCCATCGAGGACCGGCGCTTCTACTCGCATTTCGGCATTGATCCGCTGGGTCTTGCCCGCGCCATAGTCACCAATATAACAAGCGGCAGGACGGTTCAGGGTGGCTCAACCCTGACGCAGCAGCTTGCGAAAAACCTGTTCCTCTCTCCCGACAGAACACTTGAGCGCAAGATACAGGAAGTGTTGCTCTCCTTTTGGCTGGAGCAAAAATATACCAAGGACCAGATCCTTGCGATGTATCTCAACCGCGTCTACTTCGGCTCGAATGCTTACGGGGTAGAGGCGGCATCGCGCCGGTACTTCAACAAGTCCGCCCGCGATGTCAATCTTGGTGAAGCAGCACTTCTGGCCGGATTGCTGAAAGCGCCGTCTCGCCTTTCGCCCGCGCGTGACCCTCAGGCAGCGGAGGAACGTGCGCAGGTCGTTCTCCAATCCATGCACGACGTCGGCTTTATCAGTGAAGATGAGATCAAGACGGCAATGTCGCAACCGCCGACAAAGGCAAAGCGCTTTTGGTCTGGTGCCGAGCATTATGCCGCCGATATGGTGCTCGAAGAAGTCCGCATGCTCGTGGGCGACGTGAAGCAGGATCTGGTTGTCGATACGACCATTGATCTTGATCTGGAAAAAGAGGCCGAAAAATCCCTCTCCGATGTTTNGAAAAGCGAGGGCAAAAAGCTCGGCGCATCGCAGGCAGCACTTGCCTCCATTGATGGAACGGGTGCTATCAGAGCCATCGTCGGCGGAGCGGATTATACGGAAAGCCAGTTCAACCGTGCGTCCAAAGCAAAACGCCAGCCTGGTTCCGCGTTCAAGCCCTTCGTCTATATTGCCGCGCTGGAAAGCGGTTTGACACCGAATTCTGTGCGCAACGATGCGCCGGTCAAANTCGGCAAGTGGACGCCGGAAAATTACGACCAGAAATATCGTGGCGAAGTCACGCTGGCAACGGCGATTGCTAATTCGCTGAACACCATCGCCGCGCAACTTGTCATGGAAGTCGGACCGGACAGGGTGACGCAGGTCGCTCACCGCATGGGCATTGAATCAGACCTTCAAGCCAATGCTTCCATTGCGCTTGGTACTTCGGAAGTATCACTTCTTGAGCTAACCGCCGCTTACGCCCCAATGATGAATGGCGGCTTCAAAGCAACTCCGCATATCGTCAAGCGAATCACTGATCCTGACGGAAAGGTGCTTTACGAGAACAAATACGACAATCCACCACGTGTTTTGAGTGAAGCCATTGCTGCAACCATGAACAGCATGCTGGTGGGCGTTATCAATGAGGGGACTGGCAAGGCAGCACGGCTGAAAGGTTGGCAAGCGGCTGGAAAGTCTGGCACCACGCAATCCTTCCGTGACGCACTTTTCGTTGGCTATACCAGTACGTTGACCACCGGCGTGTGGTTCGGAAATGACGATGGCACGTCGATGAAAAAGGTCACGGGCGGCGGTCTGCCGGCCAAGGCGTGGAAAGAGTTCATGACGGCGGCGCATGCGGGGCTCACGCCATCTCCGTTGTTTGGGCTCGGCGCCTATGGCGCACCAGAGATCGGCCAACCTATGGCGGAAGCGCCAGGGGCACCACCGAAGTCGATCGGTGACATTATCTCGAATGCCTTGGGTGGCGGGCCAGCGCCCACACCGCAGGATTATCCAGCAGCACCCGTCGGCCCTGATCAGACGGCCTCGACATCGCCTTATCCGCCGGCCGATATTCCGGCCCAGCAGTTTCCGCAACAGAATGGTGGCCCGGTTCCACCCGCTGATATCGGCGGCAATGCGCCGCAACGGCAGGGTGCGCCGAAGCAGACGACATTGTTCGATGTGTTGATGGGAAATTGACTAGAGACGATGTGCTCAGCAAAAAGCCCGGCGAACCGGGCTTTTCCAGAAGTCTATCAGTTTGTCGCCGCCGGTGCGGGGGCAGGTGCCGCCGCAGGGTCTGGCAACGGTGCCGGATTGGCCGATAGGGTGCGAAGATAGGCGATCAAATCAGCGCGCTCTGTCTCTTTCTTGATGCCGGCAAAGCCCATGGCGGTGCCTGGAACATGCTTCTTTGGTGCTTCGATGAAGTAGCTGAGGTGGTCATAATCCCACTTCTCGGTGCTGCCTTTGGAGAAGTCCTTCATGCCTGCCGAATAGCTGAAGCCCGCGTGGCTGGCGATGGGGCGGTTGACGACGTCATAAAGGTTGGGGCCGACTTTATTGGGGCCGCCGCTCTCCCCGGTGTGACAGCTCACACACTTCTTAAAAACGGTTTCGCCTTTCGCAGCATCGGCACTTGCCAGAAGTGTGGCAATAGGCGTTGCTACCGCAGCAGCTTCCCCGCTGCCGCTATCTGCCCCGCTTGTCTCTGCAACAATGGCGAAACCTTCCTTTNCGGGTGTCGGTGCATGGAAANTACCTTCCGACGCTATCGATACCGACATAAGGACGAATATCGTGCCCAAAAGGGCTCCGACCGCCATGTTTACATATGAATTCATTGATTTGCGCTCCCTCACAACCGTTCGCATCAAACGGACATCTTGAAATTGCTCAAAAGCTATGGCTTTTGCACAGCCTGCGCAACTTGAATATGTTCCCCGCACGGTGACGTATTGCCACTTTTATTGCGGGATTTGAAGGGTGTTGGATGAATAATCGGTATTTCGAAAAAGCCGTCGTGCTAATTCCGGCACGAATGGCTTCGACCCGCCTGCCAGGCAAGCCGTTAGCCGATATTGCAGGCCACCCCATGGTCGTTCAGGTTGCAATGCGGGCGCGCGAAGCGGGCGCAGAGCGTATCGTCGTCGCAGTCGATGATGATCAGGTATTCCAAGCCGTCAAAAATGCCGGTTTCGATGTGACTATGACCCGTCAGGACCACCAATCCGGCTCTGACCGTATTTATGAAGCGCTGCAGAAAGCCGATCCTTACGGCAATGCCGAATTCGTCATCAACGTTCAGGGTGACCTGCCGACCATTGAGCCGGAAACGATTCGTGCGTCGTTGCGCCCTATGGATAACGCGTCCGTAGATATTGCCACCCTGACGGTAGAGATCACCGATGAGGAAGAAAAGACCAACCCCAGTGTCGTTAAGATCGTCGGCAGCCCTATCTCCGATACGCGGTTGCGTGCGCTGTATTTCACGCGTGCGACTGCGCCTTATGGTCAAGGCCCGCTCTACCACCATATCGGGCTTTACACCTACCGCCGCGCAGCCCTTGAAAAATTCGTAACGCTGAAACCTTCACCGCTGGAACTGCGCGAAAGCCTTGAGCAGTTGCGCGCGCTGGAATCGGGAATGCGCATCGATGCGGAAATCGTCCAGTCGGTTCCACTCGGCGTCGATACACAGGCACAACTCGACAGGGCGCGTGAAATCCTTACAGGCAAACAGAATTGATGGCGATCCCCATGAGCAGCAACCGCATTGCCTTTCAAGGCGACTATGGCGCGAATTCCGACATGGCATGCCGCGACGTGTTTCCCGACATGGACCCGCTGCCATGCCCGACATTTGAAGATGCCTTCAACGCGCTTGAGAACGGCGATGCAGATCTCGCCATGATCCCGATTGAAANCACGCTGGCAGGCCGCGTCGCCGACATCCATCATCTGCTGCCCGAATCACGTCTGCACATCATTGGCGAATATTTTATGCCGATCCGCTTTCAGTTGATGGTGCTGCCAGGTGTGAGCGAAGATGAAATCAAGACCGTGCACAGCCACATCCATGCGCTGGGCCAATGCCGCAAAATCATTCGCTCTAACGGCTGGAAGCCAATCGTCGCTGGCGATACCGCGGGCGCTGCAAAACAGGTATCCGAGTTGGGGGACCGCAGCATGGCGGCTCTTGCGCCACGGCTTGCTTCACAATTGTATGGCCTTGATATCCTGGCCGAAAACGTCGAGGATTCGGAAAACAACGTGACGCGGTTCGTCGTGCTGTCGCGCGATGAAAACTGGGGGAAGCGGACAATGGCGGATGAGGTAATCGTCACCACCTTCGTCTTCAATGTCCGCAACATTCCAGCAGCCCTCTACAAGGCCATGGGTGGTTTTGCGACGAACGGCATTAACATGACGAAGCTGGAAAGCTATCAGTTGGGCGGCAAGTTCGTGGCGACGCAGTTTTATGCCGACATCGAAGGCCATCCGGAGGACGAGCCGGTGCGTCACGCTTTGGAAGAGCTGCGATTCTTTTCCGAAAAAGTCCGTATTTTCGGCGTCTATCCGGGCCATGAGATGCGCCGCAAGCTCAACAATCTCTGAGCCTGCAACGCAACCTCACTCCGCCGGTTTCTCCCATTCGATCCAGTCGCGCATCAGNCGGTGCGCGATGGCACNGCGCGGGGNTGGGGTACGGCCATCGGGCGCGCTCATTTCCAGAAGTTCCATCACTTCATCACGGGTGAACCAACGGCAATCTTCCAGCTCTGCCTCATCGCGCGTGATGTCGAAAGACAAGGCTTCCGAGAAGCAGCCAATCATCAGTGTGTGCGGCATGGGCCATGGCTGTGACGCGTGATAACGCACGCGACCCACATCGATATGGGCCTCCTCATGCGTCTCGCGTCGGACGGCGTTTTCGATCGTTTCACCGGGTTCGACGAAACCGGCAAGGCAGGAGTACATGCCTGGTGCAAAGTGCGCTCCACGACCCAGCAGACACAGGTCACGCTCGATATCGATGGTTAGCATGATGACGACAGGGTCGGTACGCGGAAAGATCGTATGGCCGCAGGCAGCGCAAATGCGTTTGTATCCACCGATGCGCAGTTCCATCGCGCCGCCGCAGCGGCCACAGAAATGATTGTCCGCATTCCATTGGATGAGACTGACAGCCTGCGCAACCTCTCCCAGCAGTTCTTCGCCAATTAGCTGATCTCGATACAGTGTCCGCGCGTCGACCGGCTTGTAATGACTGGCCAGTGTATCGGCGGCAATCCGCACGGGAACGGCAACGCGCGGTTCACCATTGTCCTTGTAACCCAGCAGAATGGCATTCTCGAAGTCGGGGTTAAGTTCAGCCAGTTCGTAGGCCGCAAACAGCGGGTCGAGAACCTGATCGTCATGTTTGAGGACGAGCTTATTGCCGGCGAAGGCCAGCAAATGTGTTCCCTCGATCTTTAAGGCATTGACGACGCACTCTTCAGTCCGTTTCTCGGCCATACGATCAATAGCGTTTTGCGCAAAGGCAGTGAGCTTGCTGGGTTCTGGGTGAGGAGAGTTGGTGTCGAAAATGCTTTTTGAATTCATTAGAGCGCGCCGCCCAGCTTTTTCATAAAATCGTGTTTGTCGTCATCCGCATAAGGGATCGGTGTACCTTGTCCCCAGATAGGTCCGGGCCAGCACTCGTCCCCTTCGTTGCGAGCGATGATATGGATATGGAGCTGGCGGACGATGTTCCCAAGAGCGCCAACGTTTATTTTCGTGGCTCCGGTCAAGTCTTTTAGCGTCGATGCCACCTGATTAGTCTCAAAGGTCAGCATTGCCTGATCGAGCGGGGTCAGATCAAACAGCTCACTCATGCCATTTCGCTGGGGAACGAGCACCAGCCATGGCCAGCGTTTGTCGTTTTGAAGGCGCAATTGGCATAGGCCCAGCTTGGTAATCAGCACGCTGTCGCGGGCCAGTCTCTCGTCAAGCCGGAATATGTCCAAGGCATCCTCCCAATTTGTTTTCGCTGTGATAGCAGTTTTTTGGCGGCTTGGCTTGCATTTGGTTTTATTATTGCCGATATGTGCCTTCGGGAGGTTGGTGGTGGACGAGCCACTCGCCAACCGGGTCAGGTCCGGAAGGAAGCAGCCCTAACGAGCCAGGCACGGGTCGCCGTGCCAGCCTCCCACCTTTTCTTTTTGAAGACGTGCTCAGGTTTCGCCGGGCCAGTTCGGCCTGACACGGGCAGCACCCAATCACTGGCGAGGCGATGAGCGAAACCGGAACCAATATGCCCCAGACCAAAGAGCAGGGTACAGGTTACCGGGTTCTGGCGCGCAAATACCGTCCGAAAGATTTTTCCGATCTGATGGTTGGCCAGGAGCCGATGGTTCGCACGCTCACCAATGCGTTCGAAAGCGGTCGTATTGCACAAGCCTATATGCTGACCGGCGTTCGCGGTGTGGGCAAGACGACAACAGCCCGTATTCTGGCGCGTGCGCTGAACTACAAGACCGACGAAATCGACAAGCCGACGATTGATCTGCGCATTCCCGGCGAACATTGCCAGGCCATCATGGAAGGCCGACATGTTGACGTAATCGAGATGGACGCGGCTTCCCACACCGGTATCGATGACATTAGAGAGATCATCGAGCAGGTCCGCTACCGCCCGGTTTCTGCGCGTTATAAAGTTTACATCATCGACGAAGTGCATATGCTCTCGACGCAGGCGTTCAACGGTCTTTNGAAGACTCTTGAAGAGCCGCCAGAGCACGTGAAGTTCATATTCGCGACGACCGAAATTCGCAAAGTCCCGATCACCGTTCTGTCCCGCTGCCAGAGGTTTGATCTGCGCCGCATCAGCGCGGCTGATCTTGTCGGCCTTTTTACGGCCATTGCTGCCAAGGAAGGCATCGAGGCCGAGGCCCAAGCGCTTGCGATGATCGCCCGCGCTGCCGAAGGCTCTGCCCGCGACGGCTTATCGTTGATGGATCAGGCGATTGCCCATGGCGGTGGACGTGTGGAGGCCGACGCCGTGCGTGGTATGCTGGGTCTCGCCGACCGCGCGCGCATCGTTGACCTCTTCCAGCATGTGGTGAAGGGTGATGTCGCATCGGTTCTGGAAGAGTTTACGGCTCAGTACGAAGCCGGCGCAAATCCGGTGGTGGTCTTGAATGACCTGGCTGATTTCACACATCTCGTGACGCGCATGAAATATGTGCCGGATGCCGCAGACGACCCATCGCTCTCCGAGATTGAGCGCGTCCGTGGCGCAGAATTTGCCGACACCATCGCAGTCTCCAGCCTGTCTCGCATATGGCAGATGCTTCTGAAGGGCATCCCGGAAACGGAGAACGCTTCGCGCCCAGCTGGTGCTGCTGAAATGGTGCTGATCCGCCTGTCGCACGCCGCCAATCTGCCCGCGCCGGAAGATGCGGCCCGTCGCCTGCTGGAGCTCTCCAATGGCGATAGCGGTGCAACAAATGGAGCGCCGTCAGGCAGTGTCGGCAATGGCGGCGGTTCGCGCGCCTACTCATCGACGCAAGCTGTGGCGACTGCTCAATCCTCCCCGCAACGCCAGTCCGCGCCACAGCCAACTGCGATGCTGCGCGCCGTGCCTGACAGCCGACCGCAGGAAATGCAGGTTGCAGCACCACAACCAGAGGAGCGACCAGAGCCGAAGATTCCAGTCAATTCCTTGAGTGACATCGTTGATCTCTGCACTCAATATCGGGACCCAATTCTCAAAGCAAAGGTCCGTAATTTCGTCCATGTCGTGCGGTTGGAGCCAGGGCGGCTCGACCTGCGACTCGGCGAAGGGGCACCCGGCTCACTTCCCGGTGAGATCGGCGTCAAGCTGAAGGAATGGACAGGCATTCACTGGCTGGTCAGCCTCAGCAAAGAGCAAGGCCAGGCGACACTTGTGGAAGCCGAAGTCAATGCCCGCGATGCGCGCCTTGTCGACGCCCGGCAGGACCCCGATGTTGCCGCCATTCTGGCGCAGTTTCCAGGCGCAAAGATTACCGACGTCCGTATCCGCACACCTGTGCCTGATGATGTCGAAGACATCGCGCCACCATCCGTCGCAGAATCCAGTGAAGGCGACATCCTTCCCGGCGACGACATAGAGTTTNNAAAAAAGACAGGAGTTTCGACATGCGTGACATCATGGGCATGATGGGCAAGGTCAAGGAAATGCAGGCCAAGATGGAGAAGATGCAGGAAGAGATTTCTGCACTTGAAGTCGAAGGCACCTCCGGTGGCGGTCTCGTCACAGTCAAAATGAGTGGCAAGGGTTCGCTGCTTGGGGTGAAAATCGACCCGTCGCTTCTCAAGGAAGACGAAATCGAAATCCTCGAAGACCTGCTGGTCGCGGCTCACAATGATGCAAAGCAGCGCGCCGAAGCCATAACCGCTGAAAAGACGCGTGACTTGACAGCTGGTTTGCCAATTCCGCCCGGCATGAAGCTGCCTTTCTAGTAGGATTCAAGCTCGCGTCTTAACTTGTAATGGATCGGGGCGGCGAGGAATCGCTGCCTCGTTTCTTCGCTCAGCCGTTTTCCGAATGTCGCCATCGTTTCAGGAACTGAGACCTTGCTGCCTTCGAATGGATCGTAAGATACGGTGTCGCTGGCGGTCACGGCACCTCCCGAAATGACCCGACAATAAATTCCCGGGCGCGCTGCCTTTGTGTAGCGTCTCGCAAAAGTCGGGTCTTGCATGCGCGCTGTGAAGGTTGCGCAGGGAATGCGGGCGGATGTGACCTCCAGGACGACCTCGCCGATGGTTAAGCGGTCGCCGATGTAGACGTCTCGATTGTCCAAATCCGAAATCACCAGATTTTCGCCGAATGTACCGGGAGCGATAGGTTTTCCAAGCATCTCACCCCACCAGTCGAGGGTTTCCAGACCTTCGATGTAGATAGCCTGATCGACGCCGCCATGGTGCTTGCGATTGCAGATTGCATCGCCCACGATGCCCTCTCCATCAATCAGGACGGACCCCGTGACCGGCACTTTGAAAATTCCGGTCTTGTAGCTCTTGCCCGGCAGTTTTTCGGCTTGTCCCATACAGACGGCATGAAGTTTCATGGCACGTAACTCCTCCAAACGATTCCGTTTGCACTTCATATGGGCTAAAAGCAGCGGATGGCAAAACGAGTCACCGGCCCCGAAATCGAAAAACTCATTCAACTCTTGGCGAAAGTTCCGGGACTAGGTCCCCGTTCCGCGCGACGCGCGGCGCTGCATCTCATAAAAANGAAAGAGCAACTGCTTGGACCGCTTGGTCATGCCATGGGTGAGGCCTATGACAAGGTCAAGGTCTGCTCGCGTTGCGGCAATGTCGATACGATGGACCCCTGCACAGTCTGTACCGATGATCGACGTGACCAAACGGTCATCATCGTCGTGGAAGATGTGTCCGATCTCTGGGCACTGGAACGGTCTGGTGCGATGAATACCGCGTACCATGTGCTGGGCGGGACGCTGTCACCGCTCGATGGTGTTGGACCGGAAGATTTGAACATCAAGGGTTTGATAGAGCGCGTGAGCGTTGGCGGTATCAAGGAGATTATCGTCGCGGTGAATGCAACGGTCGAAGGGCAAGCGACGGCGCACTATATAACGGACCGCCTTCAGGGTCTCGGTGTCAAGATCACCCGTCTAGCGCACGGCGTTCCAGTCGGGGGTGAACTTGACTATCTGGACGAAGGTACTTTGACAGCGGCACTTCGCGCCCGCACGGTCATTTAAGAAGAGGAAGACGCATGCGCCCACGTTTCATCGGCCCGGCTCTAGCCGCGATCATCTGCGCATTTNCCGCAGGAACAGCATCCTCTCAAACAGTTCCAACGGGTGCCGCCGCCGCAAAATATGATGCCGAGTTCAATGCATGGCTGAAAAAGGAAATCTGGCCGGAGGCGCGCAAAGCGGGCATTTCCCAGAAAACGATTGATGCGACACTATCAGGCCTTTCCATCAACTGGAAACTGCCCGACCTCATTATTCCCGGCCAGAAGCCACCCAGCGAACAGGCGCAAAGCCAGGCGGAATTTTCCTCGCCCGGCGCCTATTTTTCCGAGCAGCGTTTGCAGGGGCTGGCAGCATCAGGGCGCTCGCTCGCAGCGACCCATGCCGCAACGTTAAAGCGCATCGAGGCAAANTATGGCGTTCCCGGCAATATATTAATCGCCGTCTGGGGTCGTGAATCCGGCTTCGGGCGGGCAAAGCTGCCCAATGCCGTGATTGACGTGCTGGCCACGAAAGCCTATACATCCACCCGCAAGGAGATGTTCCGCGTCGAGCTGATCGATGCCCTGAAGATCGTGGAGCGCGGCGATATTCCAGCGTCGAAANTGATGGGCTCATGGGCAGGCGCACTCGGTCAGCCGCAATTCATGCCCTCAAGCTATCTGAAATATGCCGTGGATTTCGATGGGGATGGCCGTCGCGATATCTGGAACTCCGTGCCGGATACGCTGGCATCCATCGCCAACTATCTTTCCACGCGCGGCTGGCAACGCAATCGTGACTGGGGCTTTGAAGTTTCCATACCAGACGATGTATCGTGTGCACAGGAAGGGCCCGATCTCGCACGCCCCGTGGCCGAATGGGCCAAGTTGGGTATTACTCGCATCTCTGGAAANGCATTCCCNGCCAATGACTTGAGCGCGGATGGCATGATGCTGGTGCCTGCCGGACGCAATGGACCTGAGTTCGTTGTTACGCCCAATTTCTACGTCATCAAGGAATATAATAACTCCGACCTGTACGCACTCTTCATTGGCAATCTGGCAGATCGCATCGCTTATGGTGCGGGGCCGTTTCAGGGCAAATGGGGCGATGTCGGCTCCATGCTGCGATCTGACGTGCTTGCCATGCAAANGGCACTCGTCGCCAAAGGCTATGACGTCGGCAAAGCCGACGGGTTGGCAGGCTTCAAGACGCGCCGTTCATTGGGTGACTGGCAAGCAAAAAACGGAATACGGCCAACATGCTTTCCTGAAGCATCTTTGAAAACCAAGTTGCGATGAATCGTTGTCGTCTCAACTGATCCTGATGGCGATAAAANTCAGGNTCAGTGCAATGACCCAAAGCGCTACTCGCGCCCAACGAGTATGGCGGGCTTCCGACTTGCCTATTGCCTCGGCCGTCCGCTCATCGAAGCGCAGGCCGTGTTCGCTCATATAAACCAGATCGGCATGCAGCTTTTCTGTCTTGGCAGCGATCTCAGGTGCGGCCTCTGCGAGTTTGACCGCGGCCTTCAAGCCATCCTTCAGGTCGGTGACGATGCGTTTAGGGCCTAGATTGTCACGAATCCAGTTGCTGACAACGGGGTCTGCCGCCTTCCACATGTTGAAGCGCGGATTGAGAATGCGCGACACGCCCTCGACCACGACCATTGTCTTTNGCAGCATCACCAGTTCCGGGCGCGTTTCCATGTCGAACAACTCGGTCACTTCGAACAGAAGGGTGAGGAGTTTACCCATGGAGATGGTTTCGGCGGGTTGGCCGTGAATTGGCTCGCCGATGGCGCGGATGGCCTGGGCGAAGCTTGCAATATCATGATGGCCGGGAACATATCCCGCTTCAAAATGCACCTCCGCCACACGCATGTAATCGCGGGTGATGAAGCCATAGAGAATTTCTGCAAGAAACCTGCGTTCTTTTTTGCCGAGCCGCCCGGCAATGCCCATGTCCACGGCAACAATCATGCCTTGCGGGTCAACGAACAGATTGCCGGGGTGCATGTCGGCGTGGAAGAAGCCATCGCGCAACGTATGGCGCAGGAAAGACTGAATAAGTGTATCGGCGAGAGCATTGAGGTCGTGACCGGCAGCTTTCAGCGCCGCGACATCCGACATCTTGATGCCGTCGATCCATTCCATGGTGACGACATCGCGGCCCGTGCGTTCCCAATCTACTTCAGGCACCCGAAAGCCGGGATCATTTTGGGTGTTCTCGGCAATCTCGGATAAGGCAGCCGCTTCCAGCCGAAGATCCATTTCGATCTTGGTGGTCTGCTCCAGCGCGCGGGTAACCTCAACGGGACGTAGACGGCGGGCAGAGCGGATAAAACGTTGCTGGAGATCGGCAATAAGGTACATAGCCTCCAGATCGTTCTGGAAACGCTGCCGGACACCAGGACGAATGACCTTGACGGCGACCTTCTTTTGTCCGGTAGGGGTGCGCACAATGGCTGGGTGAACCTGTGCTATCGAGGCCGCCGCGATAGGGTTTCCGAACTCGAGGAAGAGGTCGGATATGGNACGTCCCAACGACCCCTCGATATTCGCTTTTGCCGCTGCATTCGGGAAAAACGCCATGCGGTCCTGCAAACGCGAGAGATCGTCGGCGAAGTCATTGCCCACTACGTCTGGACGCGTAGCCAGAAACTGGCCCATCTTCACATAAGAAGGCCCCAGTCTTTCCACTGCTGTCGCCAGACGGTCGCGGCGGTCGGCCCGCTTAGCTCTGTTGCGGGCGAAGGGCTTGAGAACAGCTTTCGCGAATTTCGCTGATGGCGGCAGGTCTTCTGATGGCAGAGCAAGCACGACGCCTTCCCGCACGAGAACCCAGCCGACCTTTGCAAGTCGGAAATAAGCGCCAAGAGTGCTCATGCGAATGTCTTCTTCCTGCTCTCAAACGCCATATTGATCAGAGCTTCCAACCGGAATGAAGGGCGGCGATGCCACCGGTATAATTGGTGTATGTGACGCGCGAAAAACCGGCCGCCCGGATCATCGCGGCGAAATCATCCTGATTAGGGAATTTGCGGATGGATTCCACCAGATACTGATAGGGCTCCGCATCGCCGGTGATCATCTTGCCGAACTTCGGAATGGCATTGAACGACCACGCATCATAGACCTTGTCCAAAAGCGGCATGTCCACTTCGGAGAACTCCAGCACCAATAAACGCCCGCCACGCTTCAAAACCCGGTGCGCTTCGCTCAAGGCCACATCGATGCGCGGTACGTTGCGAATTCCGAACGCGACCGTATAGGCATCGAAACTGTTTGCCTCGAACGGCAACTCTTCGGCATTAGCCTCCACAAAGGTCAGATTTTCGGACAGTTTCTTTTTNGCTGCCCGTTCTTCACCGACGGCCAGCATCGAGCCGTTGATATCGAGAACGGTGGAGTGCGCCAGCCGATTGGAGGCTTCGATAATGCGGAAGGCGATATCGCCGGTGCCGCCAGCGACATCCAACGTCTTATAGGAGGCATCCTTGCGCGGGTTCAGCGCGGAAATCATCGCATCTTTCCAGGCACGGTGCATACCCGCCGACATGACGTCGTTCATGATATCATAGCGCTTGGCGACCTTGTGGAAGACCTCGTTGACCATGCCCTGCTTCTGGCCTTCATCGACCTTATGGAAGCCATAAGAGGTTTCCATGCCGCCATCGGCAGTCGTGCGGGCTTCGGTCATGAGCGGTCTCCATCATTAATTGCGTTACGGACCATAGCGGAAAGGTGGATGCAACGCTATCTGTTGCGGTGCAAAGTGCCTGCGACATGTATGCCCGCAGGCTTTCGATCACAAGACCGCCGCGACAAACATGTGGGATAAACTCCAGTGCCAGAATTGCCCGAAGTCGAAACCGTCAGACGTGGTCTTGCACCAACTATGGAAGGGGCCGTGGTCGAGAAGATGGAGCTCGGGCGGCCCGATCTTCGCTTTCCGTTTCCGCAGGGCTTCTCGGAGTTGGTCGAGGGAAAGCGCATCATCTCTCTTGGGCGAAGGGCGAAATATCTGCTGATCGAGCTGGAGGGCGGGCTGACGATCATATCCCATCTGGGCATGTCCGGGTCATTTCGCATAGAGAGCCCGCTTGAAGTAGAAACGCCCGGAGATTTTCATCATCCACGCTCCAAGGACGGAAAGCATGACCATGTGATCTTCTATTTGCGAGGTGCCCAAGGGGCTGCGCGCGTTATCTATAATGACCCACGCCGGTTCGGTTTCATGCACCTTGTGGACCGGTCTAATATCGATCTTTACCCAGCCTTTGTGGGACTGGGGCCGGAACCGACCGGCAATGCGTTGAGCGCCGACTATCTTGCAAGCCGCTTCGGTGGCAAAAGCCAGCCGCTGAAAAGCACGTTGCTGGACCAGAAAGTGATTGCCGGGCTGGGCAATATCTATGTTTGCGAGGCGCTGTGGCGTGCTCACCTCTCACCTCTGCGCGCCGCTGGTACATTGGTGACGAAAACAGGTAAACCGAAGGCCCAGCTTGTCGAATTGACCCAGAAANTCCGGGACGTGATCACCGACGCAATTGCGGCAGGTGGCTCATCCTTACGCGATCACATACAAACAGATGGAACGCTCGGTTACTTCCAGCATTCCTTTTCCGCCTATGACAGACAGGGCCATGCTTGCCGCACGCCGGAATGCGGGGGTACAATCGAGCGCATCGTGCAGGCGGGGCGTTCCACATTCTTTTGCGCTGCCTGCCAGAAATAACGGGAGAGGACCCTCAACATGGATTATGAGACGCTGATTGTCGAAAAGCGCGAGGCCGTCGGTATCGTCACGCTCAACCGCCCGCAGGCATTGAATGCGTTGAACTCGACCCTTCTCAAGGAATTACGTCATATATTGACGTCGTTTTCCGCCGATGATTCCATCGGCGCCGTTGTTATCACCGGCTCTCCGAAAGCATTCGCCGCGGGTGCCGATATCAAAGATATGCAGTCACTGGATTTTGTAGATGTCTATCTTGGAGATTTCCTAGGTGGTTGGGATGAGGTGGCTGCCAGCCGCAAGCCCATCATTGCGGCCGTCTCAGGTTTTGCGCTGGGCGGCGGGTGCGAGCTTGCCATGATGTGCGATTTCATTATCGCATCCGACAGTGCAAAATTCGGCCAACCGGAAATCACGCTGGGCATCATCCCGGGCATGGGCGGCTCACAGCGGCTGACACGGGCCGTTGGCAAGGCCAAAGCCATGGACCTCGTCCTCACGGGGCGAATGATGGACGCTGCCGAAGCAGAGCGGGCAGGCCTGGTTTCCCGTATCGTGCCGCAAGAGCGGTTAATGGACGAGGCGCTGGAAGCAGCAAGCACCATCGCAAAACTCTCTCGCGCCTCGGTGTTGATGGCCAAGGAAAGCATCAACCGTTCTTTCGAGGTGTCATTGAGTGAAGGTCTGCGGTTTGAACGCCGTCTGTTCCAGTCGCTTTTTGCGACGCAGGATCAGAAAGAGGGCATGGTGGCCTTTGTGGAAAAAAGAAANCCCGCCTTTCAAAACCGCTAGTCTCAGTCTACGAATCTGACAGAAAATCACGCCGCTTTTTNCTGTCAGATCGAAGCGCAGATTCGGAATATCAGCGTTTTTGATGAAAATGCGCGTTGACGGGCAGCGGCTTTAGGGTTATATGCCCGCCCAAGGTTAGGAACAGCCATCCGGCTTGTTCCAATTACTCCCGCACTCTTTGGAACGCGAGGTCTTCGATAGACCTGATCCTGTGGTTGCGGATTTTGGTTTGAATTCGAAGAGAGGCATACATGGCCAATACAACTTCGGCGAAAAAGGCGACTCGCAAGATCGCTCGCCGTACTGAAGTCAACAAGGCTCGCCGTTCGCGCGTTCGTGGTTTCATCCGCAAGGTCGAAGAAGCCATCGCAACCGGTGATCTCGCAGTCGCGACTGAAGCCCTGAAGGTAGCACAGCCTGAGATCCAGCGCGCCGCAACGCGCGGTGTCATGCCAGGCAACACGGCAGATCGCAAAGTGTCTCGTTTGGCACAGCGTGTTAAGGCACTTTCAGCCTAATCCGGCTAATACAAATTATTATAAAAAGCCCGGTCGTTATGACCGGGCTTTTTTNGTTTTTNCTTCGCTGTTAATATTTTAGCTTTNAGCATGACACTTCTGCGTCAGAGCGATGACGGATAAATATCAACAAAAACAAATACTTACAAAAGGTCTAATAAAAGGCGCCAGCTTTACGCTACGGAAGGGTGCCTAGCTATCGAGTCAAGCTAATTTTTATTTTTCGGCCAAATCGGCCCGTGGAAANCCTTCGAAATTGAATCTCATTGATTCATAACAGATTCTCCGGACCGCCGCTTAAACGATGCAAANTGGTCTGAGTGAGTCAATGCCCGATCGAAGGTTTCGCAGAAAANTCGCCATTGATCTCGACACACGATCCTGCCTAAATGCATCTCGACAAGGGGCAAGGATTTCTATCCACAAGCTATCTCGATCCTTGAGTATCGAAGGCAAATGCTTCTTGTGGACGAGTTCTGTTAGAGTTCGTTTTTNCAGGTATCGGAGCCAGTTTGGCTGCAATCCATCGGGTTGCAGAAACGTAGAACTGTGCCTTGGTAGGCGTATGTTAAAGTTGTGTTGTGGGAGTAGTTGTTGAGTAATCGCAGGCCTCTCCATGATGAAGAGGAAATGGGATAACCGGCTCGCGGTGATACAAATGACTTGAGGACATATCTTTCGAGGGGAATGTCCGAGAGGGAATAATAAACGAGGGGTATCCCTGATGGACGTTGGTTCGTCGGGCTATGATTGGCAATTTGAAAGGCGGCAATATGCAATTGAATTTGGTGATGGGTGCGGTGGCAAGTGGGGACCGCACGCCAAAGGCATGTGATGCAGCTGGTACTGATATCTTAGGGGAAAAGCAGGATATGAAGCATGACGCGCTGTTTGAACGTTTTAGCGCGCGGTTGAAGGCACAGGTCGGACCGGAAGTTTATGCAAGCTGGTTTGCACGCCTCAAGCTTCATTCCGTTTCCAAGAGCGTCGTGCGGTTTACCGTACCGACGACGTTTCTGAAGTCCTGGATCAACAACCGTTATATCGATCTCATCACGACGCTCGTCCAGAGCGAGGATGCGGATGTGTTGAAGGTGGAAATTCTGGTGCGTTCGGCAAGCCGCCCGGCACGGCCAGCTCCGGTCGAAGAACGTTTGCAGCCCGTATCCGACGCGGCAACGACAGCCCAGCGTGCAAAGCCGTTCATTCCGCCACAGCCCTCTTCAAACGGGCAGATTTCAGGCGCATCGCAATCCGGTCACGCGACCCGTCATTCGGGCTCTGGTCCGTTGTTTGGATCGCCGCTCGATAGCCGCTTCACCTTCGACACCTTTGTCGAAGGCTCGTCCAATCGCGTGGCTCTGGCAGCTGCAAAGACGATTGCCGAAGCCGGTGCAGGCGCCGTGCGTTTCAATCCGCTCTTCATTCACGCAGGCGTTGGTCTTGGAAAGACGCATCTTTTGCAGGCCATCGCCAATGCTGCCATCGACAGCCCACGCAATCCGCGTGTGGTCTATCTGACAGCAGAATATTTCATGTGGCGTTTTGCGACTGCAATCCGTGACAATGATGCACTGACGCTGAAAGACACGTTGCGCAATATCGATCTTCTTGTGATCGATGACATGCAGTTCCTTCAGGGCAAGATGATCCAGCATGAGTTCTGCCATCTGCTGAACATGCTATTGGACAGCGCCAAACAGGTCGTTGTGGCCGCAGACCGCGCGCCATGGGAACTGGAATCGCTCGATCCGCGCGTTCGTTCGCGTCTTCAGGGTGGTATGGCCATCGAAGTTGAAGGTCCCGATTATGACATGCGTCACGAAATGCTGACCCAGCGTATCGCGACCGCCCGTCAGGAAGACCCAGCTTTCGATATTCCGGAAGAAATCGTGTCTCACGTTGCCCGCAGCGTAACGGCCAGTGGCCGTGAACTGGAAGGCGCGTTCAACCAGCTGATCTTTCGCCGCTCCTTCGAGCCGAACCTTTCGGTGGAGCGCGTGGACGAACTTCTGGCGCATCTCGTGGGCACTGGTGAGCCAAAACGCGTGCGCATCGAAGACATCCAGCGCATAGTCGCCAGACACTACAATGTCTCGCGCCAGGAACTGGTCTCCAACCGCCGCACCCGCGTTATCGTCAAGCCGCGCCAGATCGCCATGTATCTTGCCAAAATGCTGACGCCACGGTCCTTCCCGGAAATCGGCCGCCGGTTTGGCGGACGCGATCACACCACCGTTCTGCATGCCGTGCGCAAGATCGAAGAATTGATCGGCGGTGATACGAAACTCGGCCACGAGGTCGAGTTGCTGAAGCGGTTAATCAACGAAAATAATGCCTGACGACAAAACGGCCAAGGAAACTTGGCCGTTTCTGCTTTNGTGAGACTTTTTCTGGACTTATCATTTTGCACCGCTCATCGCGATCCAGAGATGGGTGACGGGGAACAGCATCAGACCGCCGCCAATCATGGCAAAGGGCAAACTTGCCCAGCCACCGTCACTGACGACAATGGAAGCCATGAAAAGCGTGGTGAAAACGAGCGGCGCAATACCGCAGTAAAGGCCGATACGAAAGTCACGCCGGTGTTTCAATAGCTCTTGCGTGCCCTTGAAANCATAAATGTACGAGAGCATTGCGAATTTCCATAGGGCGATCGCACCGGTCCAGGACAGAGTTGCTATTGCAATGACGACGACAATTCCGAGAATAGCCCGCCCTACCTCACCATTNGCATCGAACAGATACGCCGTAAACCAAACCGGACTGAACAGGATAAGCAAGCCCGCAAAGGGAGCGCTGATAACGGCCGCAAGACCGTAGGTCAGGTAGAAGGGCGCTGCGAAGAACAGAATTTCCAGACAGTATATAACACGGGCCACGATGTGCGATGGTGGGAGATCCCTCATGGCACAACCTTCCGCTGCTGTTCTGCGTCTCGTACCTCGCTGCTCAATCTGCGCCAGTTCTTCGAGGCATAGCGGTGGGCCTGTTTCAAGGCGATCCAGAGTGCCAGTTGCTTGATCGGTGCCAATAATCCGTGCGCGACAAATTCGCTGCGGCGCTCGACGCGGGTGAGGTTCGGCCCCATGGGAGCCAAGGTGAATTCACCCTCCAGATTGCCGATCCAGTCCTTGCACCAGACGGTGCTGCCGATCATGCGGTAACGAAGCTTTTGGTTGGGTACATAATCGAGAATGCTCTGGTCGATGGTGCCGCGATCCGTCGTGCACTGGCGGGTGTTGCCGAGCGCGCCGTATCCTTCCAGAACCTTGCAACTGACGGGCTTGGGAATGCCGAAGCGAAACAGGAAAGGCTTGGAGCTGTCCATTTTGGCATGGAGAAAATGCGGCCAGATGTGATGGGGAGCGCAATTGAAANCCCATTGGGAATGAATATGCATGATCTGATCTCTTTCATTTCTACAATTAGGTAATCAACTAATTATAATCCTGTCAACAGTTAGTTGATTGTCTAATTGATTAATGATAGGAGGAGAAATGTCCATTCAGTTGATTTTCGAGGCGCTTGCCTCTCCAGTCAGACGCAAANTTCTTGCCTATGTCGCCCATCACGAGATGAATGCAGGTGATATCGCGGCGCGTTTCGAGATGTCGAAACCGTCGATTTCGCAGCATTTACAATTGCTTGAGCATGCGGGGCTGGTATCGTCTGAAAAGCGGGGCAAGTATGTTTATTATCGACAGGTATCGGATACGCTTGCCAACAGCCTGACCGGGTTCGTGCAGGATATCTGCCCTATCGGCGCGCCACTGCGGCGTGAAAGCGCGGAGATTGCCCGCAAGGCAAAAGACAAGGATACGATTGAGACGTCCGCGTAACGGACTATATCAGCACGCCAGATCAGCCACCACCGAATCCAGTATCAGCATGCCGGATGGCGTGCAGCGCAGGCGCGAATTGCCAATGCGCTCGATAAAGCCGTGTTGCAGCAGGAAGTCTTCCTTGTCCGGGTCGAGGTCACGACCGGAAAGATCGCTCCAGCGGGCAAGGTCGACGCCTTCGCGCAGACGCAGGCCCATGAGCAGCAGTTCGTCCGACTGTTCTTCGACGCCCAGCACTTCCTGATCCAGAATACCATGGCCATCACGCTCGACAGCCTCAAGCCACGTCTCCGGGTGACGCTCCGTGGCGGTCGCGAGTTTAGTGCCGCCTTTGGTCAGGCGGCCATGCGCGCCGGGGCCGATACCGGCATAGTCGCCGTAGCGCCAATAGGTGAGGTTATGGCGGCTTTCCGCGCCGGGCATTGCGTGATTGGACACCTCATAGGCGGGCATGCCATGGCGGGCGGTGATCTCCTGCGTGGCCTCGTAGAGCAGAGCGGATTGATCGCCATCCGGCACAATCAGCTTGCCAGCCTTGTGCAGACCATAAAAGGCGGTGCCTTCCTCGATGGTCAGTTGGTAGAGCGACAGGTGATCGACGGCATAGGAAATGGCTTCAACAAGCTCCTTTTCCCATTCGTCCACCGTCTGGTTCGGGCGGGCGTAGATGAGGTCGAAAGACATGCGCGGGAAAATCTCGCGGGCCAGCCGGATGGCTTTCAGCGCGTCCGCCACATCATGCAGGCGGCCCAGAAATTTCAGGTCGCGGTCGTTCAGCGCCTGCACGCCCATCGACACGCGGTTGACGCCAGCGGCGCGATAGCCCCGAAAACGCTCGGCTTCGACGCTGGAGGGGTTGGCTTCCATGGTGATTTCGATGCCATCGGGCACATGCCAGAAACGGGCGATGCCATCCAGAATGGCGCCAACGGTCTGCGGATTCATCAGCGACGGTGTGCCACCACCCAGAAAAACACTTGTGACGACCTTTGCGCCACTCAATTGCCGCATCGTCTCCATCTCGCGAAGGAAAGCAGCAACAAACCGTTCCTGATCCACCGGCTTATGGCGGACATGGCTGTTGAAATCGCAATAGGGGCACTTAGCCGCGCAGAAGGGCCAATGCACGTAAATGCCGAAACCGGGCTCGCCGGTATCGGGCAACATCGTCGCGTCGGGGNCAGGGGAGAACCTGCTCCCAAAATCGATCATCATGCGTCCAGACAGGTTTCGACGAATGTCTTGAACGCACGGGCGCGGTGGGACAGGGCCTGGGCATCGCCGGGCCTCCAGCCATGTTTCTGCTCGGCTGTCATCTCGCCGAAGGTTGTCTCATGTCCTTCCGGCCGGAAGATCGGGTCGTAACCGAAACCGCTGGCGCCACGCGGCGGCCATGCAACCGCGCCTTCGATCTCGCCTCGGAAGAATTCGGTGTGCCCATCGGGCCAAGCCAGGCACAGAACACTGACGAAGCGGCATGTGCGGGCGGAAGGATCAGTCGCGCCGCGTTCCTGCAAGGCGTCTTCCACCTTCTGCATTGCCATGTCGAAATCACGCGTGCCGTCTGCCGTCTCTGCCCAATTGGCGGTGTAGACACCGGGTGCGCCGTCAAGTGCATCGATCACCAGACCACTATCATCGGAAAGCGAGGGCAATCCTGAGGCGTGCGCAGACGCCAGTGCCTTGATGGCGGCGTTTTCCTCGAAGGTCGTGCCGGTTTCATCGGGCTCGGCGAAATTCAACTCTGCCGCAGACTTTGCAGAAAAGCCGAGAGGACCGATCAGATCGGCAATTTCGGCAATCTTGCCCTTGTTGTGGCTGGCAACGACGATGGTTCTGGTGTCGAGTTTGCGCATGGTTTGGCGTCCTCGCTCAGGCAATCGTTTGCTTTTGTAGCTCAACGAGTTCCGCACAGCCGGTCTTGGCAAGACCGAGCAGGGTAAGGAATTCGTCTTCGCTGAAGGGTGCGCCTTCGGCCGTGCCCTGAATTTCAACGATGCCACCGGAGCCGGTAATGACGAAATTCGCGTCGGTTTCGGCCGAGGAATCTTCCAAGTAATCGAGATCGATCACCGGCTGGCTGGCGAAGATACCGCAGGAAATGGCGGCGATATGGTCTTTCAGGACCTTCTCGACCTTGATCATGTTGCGGGTTTCCATCCATTTCAAGCAATCGTGAAGGGCAATCCATGCGCCGGTGATGGAGGCGGTACGTGTTCCGCCATCTGCCTGAATGACATCGCAGTCAATGCTGATTTGGCGCTCACCCAGCGCCTGAAGATCGACCACGGCGCGCAATGAGCGACCGATGAGACGCTGGATTTCCTGTGTGCGGCCACCCTGCTTGCCGGAAGCGGCTTCGCGGCGCATGCGCTCATGGGTCGAGCGGGGCAGCATGCCGTATTCGGCAGTGACCCAGCCCTTGCCGCTGTTGCGCAGCCATGGTGGCGTCTTTTCTTCAAGGCTGGCGGTGACGAGAACGTGCGTATCGCCAAATTTGACCAGACAGGAACCCTCTGCGTGCTTGGAGAAATTGCGCTCAAAGGAAACTTTGCGCATCTGATCGGTTTTTCTGCCTGAAGGCCGCATATGGTTCGTCTCCGTTTTGATCTCCGCCTTCTAAGGCTGCGCCGACCGATTTGCAAAGGAAAAGCGGGTACGCGCAAGGCAGATACGGAATTTCCGTTTTTACTTAAGCGCACGAGCGACTATATTCCATTGATGAACTGACGGGATGAAGAACGGACGCAATGAGCATCTCTCCTCCAATCGGAAAAGAACCGGGTGCGCTTCTGGATGATCGTTCGCGCGAAATATTCCGCCGCATCGTTGAAGGCTACCTCGAAAACGGCGAACCGCTGGGATCACGTAGTCTGTCACGCGTGTTGCCCATGTCGCTGTCTCCTGCATCCGTGCGCAACGTGATGAGCGATCTGGAGGAATTGGGGCTTATCTATTCGCCGCATATCAGCGCAGGCCGCCTGCCGACACAGACGGGGCTGCGGTTCTTCGTGGATGCTTTCATGCAGGTGGGTGACCTGCCAGAGGAGCAACGCGCCAGCATCGATCGGCAGATTGGCCCTGTTTCCGGACGTGAGCAGCCCATTGAGGGGTTACTGACAGAAGCCAGCCGCATGTTGTCGGGCATGTCGCGGGGCGCGGGGCTCGTTCTGACGACCAAAAGCGATGCTGTGTTGAAGCATGTGGAGTTTATTCGGCTGGAGCCGACCAAAGGCCTTGCCATTCTGGTGGGTGATCACAATCAGGTTGAAANCCGCATCATCGACCTGCCTGCCGGCATTACCTCGTCACAACTCACGGAAGCGGCAAACTTCATCAATGCGCATCTGTCGGGCCAGACCTTGCCGGAATTGCGCACGCAACTTTTGCAACAGAAGACCGAGCTTCAAACCGCACTTAGCACTTTGGCGCAGGATCTGGTGGAGCGTGGGCTGGCGGTCTGGTCCGGCGATAATGAGGACAAGCTGGGCCGTCTGATTGTGCGCGGACGATCCAATCTTCTGGAAGGGCTGGCTGGCGAGGAGGATATCGACCGCGTTCGCCTGCTGTTCGATGATCTGGAGCGCAAGGACAATCTGATCGAAGTTCTCAATCTGGCCGAAACCGGTTCCGGCGTCCGGATTTTCATCGGCTCTGAGAACAAGCTCTTTTCACTATCGGGTTCGTCGCTTATCGTTGCACCCTATCGAGACGATGATAATAGGGTGGTTGGGGCTGTCGGCGTCATTGGTCCGACGCGGCTGAATTACTCACGCATCGTCCCCATGGTGGATTATACCGCGCAAATCATGGCTCGGCTTTCGAACAAACGGCGCTGATTCTAAAAACACTGGTCGAAAAAGTGGCGCTTTTCCCCGCAAGCCTTGATTTTCGCATGGCAAAGTTCGATATCGGGCGCAAGCCATGAACATATGCAAAGCTGGAGTAACGTCATGACCGATAAGACCAACAAAGCCGGACCTGACGCGGACCTCGTTGACGAGGGAGCCGAAGGTGCAACAGTTGAGAACGATGCGCCCGAGCAGGCCGAGCCTGATGCCGTTGAGGTGCTGAAAGCAGAAAATGCAGATTTGCGTGACAAATTTCTGCGCCTCGCCGCAGAAATGGACAATCTACGCCGCCGCACCGAGCGTGAGGTGAAGGACGCGAAAGCCTACTCCGTCTCTGGCTTTGCCCGCGATATGCTGGCGGTTTCAGACAATCTGCGCAGAGCCTTGGAAACCATTCCACCAGAGCTGAAAGAAAACGCTGATGCTGCGATCGCCGGTGTGATCGAAGGCGTTGACATGACCGAGCGGTCGATGCTCTCGGCGCTCGAGCGCCACGGCGTGCGCAAGATGACTGTCGAAGGCGAAAAATTCGACCCTAATTTCCATCAGGCCATGTTTGAGATTCCAAATACGGCAGTCCCGAACAATACGGTCGTGCAAGTGGTGCAAGCTGGCTTCACAATTGGCGATCGCGTTCTGCGTCCTGCGATGGTGGGCGTTGCCAAGGGCGGCCCGAAGGGCGAAGCGCAAGCAGCAGCGGAACCCGGTACCAGCAGCGTCAACGAGAAGGACGCCTGACGAAACAGTGTCCATCATTCCAACTGTTAGCTGGAATGATGGACCCGTTACATGCCGAATTGGCGATTGAGCCAGTCATAGGCATAATCCTGTTGATCAGCCGTAAAGACATGACCGCCTGGCCATAGTTTGGTTTCGAGGCGATCCAGCGCGTTCCATGCTTCCCAAACTGACCGCATTTTTTCGAACGCGTCTTTTACCGATGCAGGGGGAAAGAGTGTATCCGTCGCTCCGGCGAAGATCAGCATCGGGTTTGGTGCGGCAAGGCTCGCAACATCGGGGTAGTCCAGATATTGCAGCAGGCCCGGATGGGTCATGTGCCACGCGGATCCGCCCCGTAACTGATTGTTTCCCGTCACCATCAGCCCTTCTGCCGTCGCCATCCAGTTGACGGCTACGGTCGCTTTGATCCTGTCGCTCAGCGCTACGGCCTGCCATGCCCGGAATGCACCCATGGAGAAGCCAACCGCCGCTAGCCGCTGCTGATCGACCTGCGGTAGGCTCGCCAGAAAATCTGCTGCCCGCGTGTCCTCGAACGCCATGAGACCGGCCAGAGAGCTTCCCATATTGAAGAAATTTGCCGCAAGCGCCTGTTGCGCATCATAGGTTAGTGGCCCACGATCGGACCAGCCCAATACATCTGTTGCCAGCACGACGTAACCTCGGCGGGCAAGCGCGTCAGCCGGATATCGCCCAGAGAAAAATCTCTCCGCCCATGTCTTGGACGTTTGTAGCCTGGCCTCGTCATCCCAGCTTTTGATCAGCTTTTCCTTGCCGATATCGAACATCGACCCATGGTCGTGGTACATCACGGCAGCAGGGAACGGGCCTGTGCCTTTCGGCATCAGCAACAATGCAATGACGCGACTGTCGTTCGTAAGATTAAACGCCACCTTGCGGGCGACATAAGCTCCGCGATCCACCTCATCTATAATTTCGGAGGCAAAATCCGTCTGTATCGGATTTNGGAGGGTAAGTTCCCATAGTTTGGCGCGAGCAATCTCCTTCCAGCGAGGAAGATTTGTTACCCGCTCAGACCAGCCTAATGAAAAGGCCATCTGCTGTTTCAGCGCGGGCGCAAAAACAGGGAGGTTGTCTTCGCTCACGCCGCGCGTCTGGTTGTGTGCCACGTTTGGAGATTTGGTTGGGTCTTCGCCAGCCATATCAGGCGGCGGTTGCCTGTTCCTGATTGAGGAAGGTGTAGATGGCAGTATCCGAATCAGTGGCACGAAGCTTGGCTACCAATTCAGGATCCCGCAGTACACGGGCAATACGGGAAAGCGCTTTCAGATGATCAGCGCCAGCACCTTCAGGTGCTAGTAGAAGAAAGACGAGGTCGACCGGCTGGTCGTCTAGCGCTTCGAAATCAACAGGATTATCGAGGCGTGCAAAGACGCCGACGATGGAGTTGATGCTGGCCAGTTTNCCATGCGGAATAGCGATACCGTGGCCGACACCTGTCGAGCCAAGCCGCTCACGCTGCAATATGACGTCGAAAACTTCCCGTTCCGGCACTCCAGTGATCCGCGCAGCTTTCGCCGCCAGTTCCTGAAGGAGTTGCTTTTTGGAATTGACCTTAAGGGCGGGAATAATTGCATCTTGTTGCAGCAAATCTGCCAACGCCATTCTCTTTATCCTTCATGTCATCGAAACGATCAGGAAGTGCGGCCCGTGCGGGGCGCACTTCCTTTCGCTTNGTCAGACTCTTCAGCTCTTTATCGTCGCCGCGTCGATCCAACCGATGTTTCCATCGTTACGGCGGTAAACGATATTCAGTTCCTTGGCAGGGCTGCGAAACAGCAACACCGGCTCGTCTGTCATATCAAGCGCCATCACCGCACTTGCGACCGTCATCGTTTTCACCTGCTTTGAGGTTTCAGCAACGATTGTCGGTGCGAAATCTTCAGGCACTTCGTCATCTTCATCCGGCACGGCGTCCATGACCGTGTAGGGAAATTCTTCGAGAATACTGTTGGCGGAAGCACCGTTATGGTGATCCTTCAGCTTTCTCTTGTATCTGCGAAGCCGCTTTNCAATTCGCGCAGCTGCCGCATCGAAACTTGCCTGTGGATCGTTGGCCTCGCCCGCAGCATGCAACACAACCCCTGTATCGAGATGGATTTTGCAGTCGCTCGAGAAACGTGGCCCCGACTTCTCTACAGTCACTTGACCGGAATACCCCCNGTCAAAGTATTTGGTAATGGCCAGGCTGATGTTTTCCTCGATCCTTTGACGGAACGATTCGCCGATATCCATATGCTTACCAGATACACGCACACTCATGGAATTTTTCCTTCTTCAGTGATTTGCGTATACCAGCTTACGTCAAGCCAAGCGCTCATCCAAGCGTTTCGAGACTCTTTCGGTCTCATTCCGGTTTGGTACCTTGGCACAACGAACACTTTAACGTTGATGGCCCCCTGCCACCCGTGCGGCGAGCTTCTAGCCTTGGCGGCATGAAGAGTCAATTAACATTATTAACAGTTTGAAATATATTAATATTTGGTTAGGCGGTCGCAGCTTTGGCCATTGCTTTTTTCTCTCGCCGCCTTTGCACGGACGAGGGAATATTCATCGCTTCACGATATTTTGCGACTGTTCGTCGCGCCAGATCAACACCGTTTTTTTNCAGGTTTTCGACGATTTCGTCATCCGACAGAACTCTATCAGGTGCTTCTTGCGAGATCATGATCTTGATGCGATGGCGCACCGCCTCCGCGGAGTGGCTATCACCCCCNTCAACCGAACCGATGGAAACACTGAAGAAATATTTGAGTTCGAATAACCCGCGGGNTGTCAGCATGTATTTGCGCGATGTGACGCGGCTCACGGTGGACTCATGCATCTTGATGGCATCAGCCACCTGCTTCAAATTGAGCGGACGCAAATGATCAACGCCATGCACAAGAAAAGCATCCTGCTGACGCACGATTTCGCTGGCCACTTTCATGATCGTCTTGGCGCGCTGGTCAAGGCTGCGGGTCAGCCAGCTGGCGGTTTGCATGCATTCGGACAGGAACTCACCGTCCTCGCCACCGCGCGCCTTGATTTTTGAAACCTGTGAGAAATATGTTTGGTTGACCAGTACACGCGGCAAGGTCTCCGGGTTCAACTCGATGAGCCAACTGCCATCGCTTGCGGGTCTGACGATGATATCAGGAACAATGATTTCCGAAATTCCGGTCTCGAAACCTGCACCGGGCCGTGGATTGAGCGAACGGATTTCGGCCAGCATATCCAGAAGATCTTCTTCGCCAACGCCACACAGGCGTTTGAGCGAGACAAAATCGCGTTTGGCCAGAAGCTCGAGATTACCGACAAATGCACGCATTGCCGGGTCAAGACGGTCTTTTTGCGCAAGCTGAATGGAGAGGCATTCACAAAGCGTCCTTGAAAAANTACCAGGTGGATCAAGTGTCTGCAGAAGAGTGAGAACGTTTTCAACGTCGCCAATGGCTTTACCCAGCTGATCCGAAACATCATCCAGCGCCTTTGCAGGTATGTAGCCGGTCTCCTCCAGGTGATCGAGAAGCGCATCAGCAATCAAACGGTCTCGGGGCGAGGAGACCGTGAAGGGCAGTTGCTGGCCGATATGGTCGCGAAGGGTCAGCTTGCTGGCGACGAAGTCATCGAGATCATAAGCCTCCGCGGAATCTGCACCCGGCATGGACTTCCATTGGCCGATGAGCTCAGGTGCGTCCGCCTTTGACTGCGCGCTATCGTCCTGGAAANCGTTTTCGAAACTCGTATCGAGCTGTTCGTTCAGGCTGCTCGCCCGGTCTCCATACCATTCTTCAGGATCGGGCGGGCTCTCGGCAAACTGCTCAGGAGCCGGGCTGGATTCATCAAAACCCTCCGAATGGGCAGCGGGAGAGCCGCCTAACTCGCTATCATTTGCCACTATTTCAAGCAGAGGATTCTTTTCGACTTCCTGCGCGATGAATTGCGTGAGTTCGATATGCGTCATCTGAAGCAGCTGGATGGACTGCATCAGTTGCGGGGTCATGACCAGAGACTGGCTCTGACGCAGCAATAGACTGGCGGACAAGGCCATGGTGGACGCTAAACTCCCATAAACCCCTTTATCACCCGTATTTTCTAAAATTCCAGGCGGCAAAGTCTGAACTGGCCCAAAAATTGCTTTTTATTCTTGTTTGGTCAAGCTCAACTGTTGAGAGAGTTGGAAGAATCTTTGCCGCCTGCATATTTTGAGTGGCTATTTTTATATCTCGCCCGTTACAGGCTGAAATTATTACCCAGATACAGGCGTCGAACGTCAGCATTGTTGACGATCTCCGACGCGCGGCCGTGTGTCAGTACTTCACCGGCATGGATAATGTAGGCTCGGTCGATCAAGCCCAATGTTTCGCGCACATTATGGTCAGTGATCAGAACACCGATGCCGCGCGCTGTAAGATGGCGCACTAGGTTTTGAATGTCGCTAACGGAAATAGGGTCAACGCCAGCAAAAGGCTCGTCCAGCAGCATGAAGGTCGGGTCCGTCGCCAGGGCGCGGGCAATTTCCAGCCGTCGGCGCTCACCGCCAGAGAGAGCGACTGCTGGCGATTTGCGCAATTGCGAGATATGGAACTCTTCCAGGAGTTCATCAAGCTTGCGATTTCGCTTTTTTNCGTCGCGCTCGTGGACTTCCAGAACGGCGCGGATATTCTCTTCGACCGTCAATCCGCGAAAAATGGATGCTTCCTGTGGCAGATAGCCTACGCCCAATCGCGCACGGCGATACATGGGCATGTTGGTAACATCATTGCCATTGATGGCAATCTTGCCGGAGTCGACAGGAACGAGGCCGGTGATCATGTAGAAACAGGTCGTCTTGCCGGCACCGTTTGGTCCAAGAAGGCCAACAGCTTCACCACGGCGAACGACGAGCGACACACCGTTGACGACGCGGCGCGTATTGTAGGTCTTCGTCAAGCCTTGAGCAATCAAGGTGCCTTCATAGCGCGACTTGTCGCCAGCATCGCCATCAATTTCGGATGAGCGCGCGGCGCCAGCGCCAAACAGCTTTGAGATGGATTGGATCTTCACGGGATACGAACTACTGCTTTTNCTGCGATTTCGGGTCGAGCATGATGCGCACTGGCCCGCCACAGCTTTCCAGCTTCGCCTGCCCGGTTGTCATGAAGACCGTCAATTTGCACCCGGTGAAGACATTGGTATCCTGAGAAAGGACGACCTGTTTTCCCGAAAGAATGAATGTCTGCGCCGCCATGTCGAACTCGCCCTTATCAGCGGTCGCTTTTTGCGTTCCAGAGGTCAGGTAAACGGAGTTGTCTACGAAAATCTTGTCGATGTCGGCGCCGCCGCTGGTGATGGATGAGTTCGCGGCCGCTCCTTCGCCCTTGCTTTTGTAAAGCACTGTCATCTTGCCTGCCTGCAAAGTCGTCGTTCCCTGAACGACCTTGACGTTGCCGGTGAAGTAAGCCTTGTGCTCTTGGTCCCGAACTTCCAGCTGATCGCTCTCAATGGCAATCGGCTGGTCGTTGGAAAGCTTCAAGCCTTCCATGCTGCTCGTCGTGCTCTGTGCGGCCGCAGGGCCTGCGAGACATGCAAGAGCAACGGCTGCAAAACAGGCGGCGTTGGTATAACGGGCTGTGCGCAAAATCTGCATCATCTGGGTCGGGCTCTCACTTGCCTGCGTTCTGAATGGTCGATGCAGCTATACGAGCTCGTACCTGCCCNGAAAATGTAATTGTCTTGCCATTATCTGCGATCTGTAAACTATCGGCGTTAATGGAACCTTCTTTGGTCGTGATGGCAACAGGCATTTTGCTGTCCATCGTTCCGGCTTTAAGGTCGACATTTGCAGACTGGAACTTAGCTTGTATGCCATTGCTGAGATTGATGTCAAAGGGGGCAATCATCTGCAATTGGTTTGTCGCCCGGTCGAAGATCCCTTCCTGCGCGACAACTTGTGCGACAATATCATTCATCGGCACCGCCGCCAGCACATTTTCCAGTGTCATGAGGTTGGGGCTGGCAATATCCTGCAATGCCCGTTCAGCGTTCATGGAATAATCGAAGCCCTTGTTGTTACGCCCGGCAAGTGCTGGTTTTTCCATCACGATCTTGCCGTTTTCCACCGTCGCGCTTTGGAGTGAAACCTCGTCCGGCAACCACGTACGGGCCAGCGATACTGCGATGAAGGACAGCGAGATGATGGCTGCTCCAAGCGGGAGAATAACTCTCAGTTTCTTGACGCGTGAGGAATGGCGCAAAGCAACGTCATAGGCGCGCGCATGTCCGTTGGACAAGGGAAAACCGGGCGTTGGCTGGCTTAGTCGTTCAAGCATTTTTTAAGGGTCCGAAGCGAGGTTCGTCGCAGCCAGAAGGGTTAAAAGCGACGCCATCTATATTTCTTGTTGTGTTTGGCACGACGGCCATGCTCTGCCAATATGGTTTTTCTCTGAACGAGCGCAAGAGCCGCGATATTTTTATCAAAACGATGCTTTCCCGTTTGTTTCCTTGCAAGAGGTGGCTACAAGGCTCATATGGCTGGCTTTTAGAAGCTGTTACCGGTTTCATCGAAGGTGAATAAATGGATCAAATGGCAATCGCAGATCGTAGGCAATTGCGGCGCAAGCTGACATTTTGGCGTGTCGCGGTCGTCCTGCTTCTCGTTGCAGGTTTGTTCGCCATCTATCGTTTCGCCTTCTCAGAGCCCACGCAAAGCATGCGTCCGCACATAGCACGTGTGGAGATCAGCGGCATCATCCAGGATGATACCGAGCTTCTAGAGCGACTGCAGAAGATTGCCGATAGCGATAGCGCCAAGGCGCTCATCGTGTCCATTTCCTCACCCGGCGGCACGACTTATGGCGGCGAGAGGATTTTCAAAGCCATTCGCGCCGTGGCCGAAAAGAAGCCCGTTGTCTCTGACGTGCGCACACTGGCGGCTTCTGCCGGCTATATGATTGCCACGGCGGGCGACACGATCATTGCGGGCGATACGTCCATCACCGGATCGATCGGCGTGATTTNCCAGTATCCGCAGGTTGGTCCTCTTCTCGATAAGCTTGGCGTATCCCTGCAGGAGATCAAATCATCGCCGATGAAGGCAGAACCTTCGCCTTTTCACGAGCCGCCGGAAGAAGCAAAAACCATGATCCGCAACATGGTCATGGATAGCTACAGCTGGTTCGTGGACCTTGTTGCAGATCGCCGCAAGCTGCCGCGAGAAGACGTTCTCAAGCTCGCTGATGGTTCCATTTNCACCGGTCGTCAGGCCGTCGCTGCCAAACTCATCGACACGCTTGGTGGCGAAAAAGAAATCCGCGGCTATTTCGAGACCCGCAAGGTGGCCAAGGATCTGCCGATCGTGGAATGGACCGCACCTTCGAAGCGCTCGCCATTCGGCCTGTTCAGTCTTGCCGGGATCGTCAAACTGCTCGGCTATGATGAATTTCTGCCATTCGATGCGCCTCGCCAACTGGGGGCCGACAAGTTGTTTCTTGACGGTCTTGTTTCGGTTTGGCAGGTTAGAGACCGATAAAAAGCCAATTCTTTCAGGGGGCAACTTTGATTAAGTCTGAACTGGTGCAGATCGTTGCTGCGCATAACCCTCACCTTTACCACCGTGATGTCGAAAATATCGTCAACGCTGTGCTGGATGAGATTACGGATGCGTTGGCAGCGGGCAACCGTGTCGAGCTGCGCGGTTTCGGTGCTTTCTCGGTGAAGAATCGCCCCTCGCGGTCAGGACGCAACCCGCGCACCGGTGAGTCCGTTTTTGTCGAAGAAAAATGGGTTCCTTTTTTCAAGACGGGCAAAGAGTTGCGTGAACGCCTCAACCCGGGCATGAGCGACGTCGAAGATGAAGACTGAGCGTGGTGGTTGAGACGGAGCATTGAAGCTCCTATCTGACGTCGATGCAGGTTTGTCTGAAGACCCCGAAGGACGGAGTATCGTTGGATGTCAAAAANGATCGTCAACCTTTTGGTTTTCGTGCCGCTGGCTATCATTCTGGTCGTGCTGTGCGTGGCAAACCGGCAGGCCGTCACTCTGGCGCTCAACCCTTTCAAGCCCGATGACAGCTTGTTGTCGTTTTCGGCCCCGTTTTTCGTCTTCATTTTTCTAGCCGTCATTTTCGGCGTGTTTTTGGGATCGATGGTCACGTGGTTTTCGCAAGGGAAACATCGGAAGCGCGCCCGCACTGAAGCCAAGGAAGCCATACGCTGGCACGATGAAGCCAACCGGCATAAGGCGGCCGCCACCACGGTCGCGATCAATGCGCCGGTGGATGCCCGCATCGCCTCCAAGTAAAATTGCTCGCAACGTGATAGGTTTTGACAGCGCAGCCCTTTGATAATAACGCGCCGTGATGTTATTGGCCGCCGCATGAGATGCGGTCAGACTTGGAAAGAACCCCGTTGAAGAAAAAAGACAACCGCCCGGGTGCCAAGCCGCGCGCGGGNCAGGAGCCCCGGCAAAGAAATTCGGTCAAACCGGCAAAGCAAAACGACGCTGCGCCCCGTGGCCGTAATGTCGACCATGTGCGGCCTTCCGCGAGTTCTGCTGCCAAACCGTCAAGGCCAGCTGTTAGGGACAACACCACCGCCAAGGTTAAGATTGCGCCGCCTGATGTAGAGCAGGTTCCGCCACGTCCTTTAAAGCAAAGAACGGGTGTACTACCGGCCGAGCGAGTTCCGGTCATTCTGGAATCGATGGGCGCCGGTGATTTCCATCTGATCGACACTGGTAACGGGTTGAAGCTCGAGCAATACGGCCAATACCGCATCGTGCGTCCAGAAGCGCAGGCGCTGTGGCGCCCGAGCCTGCCGGATCGAGTCTGGGAAAATGCCGATTCCATCTTCAGCGGCGATACCGATGAAGACGGTATGGGCCGCTGGCGTTTTCCGAAGGCACCGTTGGAAGAAACTTGGCCGCTCTCTCTTCTCGGTGTCAACTTCCTCGGTCGTTTCACCGCCTTTCGCCATGTCGGCGTGTTCCCCGAGCAGATCGTTCATTGGGAATGGCTGAAACACACGATTGAAGCGTCTGATCGTCCGCTAAAAGTCCTCAACCTGTTCGGTTACACTGGCGTAGCCTCCTTAGTGGCCGCTGCTGCCGGCGCTGAGGTGACCCATGTGGATGCGTCCAAGAAGGCAATTGGCTGGGCGCGGGAAAATCAGGCATTGGCCGGACTGGAAAATGCGCCGATCCGTTGGATTTGCGAAGACGCGATGAAATTCATCCTGCGTGAAGAACGTCGCGGCAACAGCTATGACATCATCCTCACCGATCCGCCGAAATTTGGACGGGGTACACACGGTGAAGTGTGGGAGCTTTTCGACCATTTGCCGCTGATGCTGGATGTATGTCGCGATATCCTGTCGCCCAAGGCGCTGGGCCTAGTGCTGACAGCCTATTCGATTCGAGCCAGCTTTTACTCCATGCATGAATTGATGCGGGAAACCATGCGCGGCGCAGGCGGGGAGGTCGCGTCTGGCGAACTCGTCATCCGCGAGGCAGGCCTCGATGGCAAAACGCCGGGGCGTGTGCTTNCTACCTCTCTCTTCAGCCGCTGGGTGCCGAAATGATCGATGACCGACGTGAAANTCGACCNGGCNNGGTAGGTCAGGTCAAGGAAGTAACGAGCCTAGCCAACCCCATCATCAAGGACATCAAGAACCTGACCCAGAAAAAGGGTCGGGAAGAAACCGGTACCTTCATGGCCGAGGGCCTAAAGCTGGTGATCGATGCTCTGGAATTGGGCTGGACGATCCGCACGCTGGTTTATGCCAAAAATGCCAAGGGTAAATCCCTGGTCGAGCAGGTGGCGACAAAGACGGTTGCCTCCGGTGGGCTGGTTCTCGAGGTCACCGAAAAANTTCTGTCCTCCATCACCCGCCGCGATAATCCGCAGATGGTGGTGGGCATCTTCGATCAGAAATGGACGCCGCTAAAAGACATCCAGCCTGATAACGGCCAGACTTATATTGCACTCGACAGGGTCCGTGATCCCGGCAACCTCGGCACCATCATCCGCACGGCGGATGCGGCAGGTGCCTCCGGCGTAATACTCGTTGGTGACTGCACCGACCCATTTNCCTTGGAGACGGTGCGTGCCACCATGGGTTCGGTCTTCGCCATACCTGTCGCGCATGCGACCGTGGACGAGTTTCTGAGTTGGAAGAAATCAGCTGGTGTCAGCGTCGTTGCGACCCATCTCGCAGGCTCTGTGGATTACAGAACAATCGATTACAAAAAGAAGCCGACTGTGCTTTTGATGGGCAACGAGCAAGGCGGTCTTCCGCCGGAGCTGGCTGGAAAGGCCGATCAACTGGCCCGTATTCCGCAACAGGGACGTGCTGACTCCCTTAATCTGGCGGTTGCAACGGCCGTTATGCTGTTTGAAGCGCGCCGCCATGTTCTCGAACTTGCACCGGTAAAATGATGACGAAACCCGCATTGTTCTCCAGACCGATCCCTGCAGTCATATTCATCGTCATCGCATTGATCACGGACCAGATCGTCAAGATTCTGGTTGAAGCCTACCTGCCCTTGCAGGAAATGGTGCCGGTGATGCCTTTCTGGGCGCTTTATCGCACCTATAACCTCGGCGTTGCCTTCTCCATGCTCTCAGGCATGGAGGGATGGTTCATCGTCACGATGCGTCTGGTGATCGTCGGTTTCGTCATCTGGCTGTGGCGCAAGACGGAAGCTGATCGCACCTTCGCACATCTCGGCTTCGCGCTGATCATTGCCGGCGCAGCTGGCAACATCTTCGACCGGTTTCTTTATGGTCATGTGATCGATTACATCCTGTTTCATACCGACACATGGTCGTTTGCGGTTTTCAATCTGGCGGACTCGTTCATCACCATCGGTGCTGGTTGCGTCATTCTGGACGAAATACTGCACGCAAGAACGAAGAAAAGCTAAAAATTTAACGTTCAAGCCAAGCCAATCAAAACTGCTGCCGTGCTAGCCGTTATACATGAGCGAACTGGCGAAACTGAATAACCGGATTTCTGAAGCGTTCGACCCCAGCGATACGAGTGGGGTTTCCGATACCGCTGGGCATAACGGAAGCCCGGATAAGCCGTCAGGCCTGCCTTTTTACAACAGTCTTCTTCGAACGGTTACGCTGTTTACCGCTGGCTGTGGTTTTGCTTTCGCAAGCGCTGTGTATCTGGGCGGAAATGTCGCCCTCTACATGGCGGCCGTATCCGTTTCCATTTGCGTATCCTGCGCCTTCTACATGATGTTTCGGGCCGCCGTTCTGCGTCAGGCATCGGTGAGGGATGTGAAGGTCGTAGAAGCGCGGCAAATGCAGAACGCCGCGCTCGTGGCGGAAATGCACGAAGCCATGGGCGATATCGTCGTGACCCGCGATATGAACCGGCGCATTCTGCACGCCAACAGCACCTTTCGTGAAATGACAGGCTGCGGAGAGCCGCAAGGCAAGACATGCGAAGAAATCGGCATTGCCTTNCGCCNNGGCGACAGGGTCCACAGCTACGATGTCGAAATCGCCACGCCTTACGGTCAGCGCATTTNCACATGGCACGATACCATCGCCCATGACGGAACGAGCAGCCGGCTGGTGATCAGCAGCATTGCCCGTGATGTCACTGACGAGCGCGCCGCTATCGTCACCCGTGAAGATGCACGGCTTCGAGCGGAAAACGCCAATGCCGCCAAGGGCAGATTGCTGGCAACCGTCAGCCACGAAATTCGCCTGCCGCTATCAGGCATTCTGGGCATGAACCATCTCCTGTCGCAAACGTCTCTTAATCAGGAGCAGCGCAATTATCTGGATGGCATGCGCCAGTCCGGCCAGGCGCTGGTGCAGCTCGTTGAGGATCTGCTGGACTTCTCCACCATGGAAGCCGGGCGGTTCAAGCTCAATCCACGAGCAGAAAATCTGCGCCAACTCATCGAAAGCGTGGTGGAGATGCTCGCTCACCGCGCCCATGAAAAAGGCATCGAAATTGCATCCATCGTTGCGCCGGATGTGCCTGACTATCTCGATTTCGATCCAGCCCGTCTTCGGCAGGTCCTGTTCAACCTCATCGGCAATGCTGTAAAATTTACCAGCAAGGGCGGAGTTCTCGTTCGGGCTTCCATGAAAGGCAACGCACTTTCAATCGAGGTGGAGGATACGGGTCCGGGTCTTGGCAAGTCCGAGCAGGCGCGAATCTTCGGAGAGTTCGAACAGGCGGGCTCCGCCGCTCAACGTAGCGCTGGCACAGGCCTTGGTCTGGCCATATCTGCTCGCATCATTCGTGAGTTTGGAGGAACATTGTCCGTGTCAGGCAAGAAGGGCATAGGCAGTACCTTCACCTTGATATTCCAGCCAGCGTCCGCTTTGGCGCCGGTCATACCATCCAACCGCGTCGGCGCGCTAAGCCTCTCGAACGTATTGCTGTTTGCGCCACAGGGTGTCGCCGCAACGGCGACATCGGGCTCGATCCATGCCCTTGGCGGCATCTGCACCCATGTTTCCACACCACGCCAACTGGAGGAGTTGAGGCGGCAAGCACCCGATGACTTGGACCACGTGACCGACATCATCGTTGATCATCGCGTCGCGCCTGCTTTTCGCGACACACTTCAGGCATGGCCATCGGTGCAAGGCCGCACGATACGACACATATTGCTCGTTAACCCGGAGGAACGTGCATCGCAGCCACGCGATGGGTTCGATGCTTGGCTTATCCGACCGCTGCGGGAAAAATCTCTGATGGACGTTTTATGCGGACGCCTGCGCGGCATGGAACCGCGCGATGCGATCAACGATAATCATCATCCCGGGGTTGGTTTTTCGCCCGCATTGGATGAGACACGAAGGGAACTTGATGTTCTCATTGCCGAGGACGATCCCGTCAACGCACGGATACTGCGTGCCGTCTTTGAGAAGTCCGGCTGCACAGTGCACGTGGTGAGCGACTTCGCAGCACTTTCAGAGGCGCTTTTTGAGAAATCCGGCTTGCCGGACCTCGTTATTTCCGATTTGCATATGCNAGGGGGGGACGGCTTCGCTATTCTTCCGCACCTCTGTGTGCAGCTTTCAAATAATAAGATTCCGCTGATGGTGTTGAGCGGCGATACGACTTGGGAAACACGAGCGATTTTACTGGAAGCCGGGATCGCAACAGTGCTGACAAANCCGGTTGAACCGAAGCGGTTGATCGAGGAGGTGCTTCGCCTGTTTCCCCAAAAACGCTTGGGCAAAATTTAGATTTGATCTGCTGTTGGTTATGCTGCCCGTTGTCACTGTTCTGTCGTCAATAAGTGATTTATGACAGCCAGAAACCAACGGTGGTGGGGCGATTCTCCATGGTCACGGAAATTCTCGAATACGACATTCGCGAGCGAAATGTCGTCATCAGCGCGCTTCCCGTTTCGCAAAAGCGCAACGATGATGTTTTCGGCCGCATCGGCCCGTTGGAAACCCGACTTGCCAGAAACGAGCGCGAAATCGACGCCGCGCAGAATGTCCGTTTCCGTGTTTNCGTTGAGGAAATGGGTGCGCGCCTGCCAGCCGAAGCCATGCGCCGAGAGCGTGATATCGATGCGTTCGATTTGGTCTGCGACCACCTTCTGGTGTTGGACAACTCCATCGAAGGTGATCCGGAAGATCAGATCGTCGGCACCTATCGGCTGCTGCGGCAGGACACGGCTTTTGCCAATAATGGTTTTTATTCGGCCAGCGAATTCAACATCGAAGGGCTGATCGACCGCCACCCAACCAAGCGGTTCATGGAGTTGGGACGCTCCTGCGTGCTGCCGGAATATCGCACGAAAAGAACGGTTGAATTGCTCTGGCAAGGCAATTGGGCTTATGCCGTCAGACACCGTATGGATGCCATGATCGGCTGCGCATCCTTTCCCGGTGTGCAGCCGGAGGCACATGCGCTGGCGCTGTCCTACCTTCATCACACCTGTGGCGCAAANGGGGACTGGGCAGCGGCCGCGCTGCCGGAGCTTTATTGCGAAATGGACATGATGCCATTGGAGGCGATCAATCCGCGCCGCGCTCTCTTTGCCATGCCACCGCTCATAAAGGGCTATATGCGGCTGGGCGCCATGTTCGGCACTGGCGCTGTGGTTGATCACGCTTTCAACACCACGGATGTGCTCGTCATTCTGCCCGTATCGGCCATCGCCAATCGCTACATCAACTATTACGGTGGTGAAGCCGAACGTTTCAACGGCTAAAGTCTTCAGATCAAAGCTTCCTGTGGGCAGGCGGCTTGAATGTGTTGTCGTCAAGGGGTGGGGCCGTTAGTCTGGTGTTCGTTTCTCGCAACACCAAACCGATATTGAAAAGCCATTGACGGACGTTCATTCCACTGCCTCGCTCATATCGGAAGAGAGCCGCGCTTCGGCGACTCCGATGATGGAGCAATATATCGAGATCAAGGCGAACAACCCCGGTTCGTTGCTGTTCTATCGCATGGGCGATTTCTACGAGCTTTTCTTCGATGATGCGGCTGAGGCGTCACGGGCGCTCGGGATTACGTTGACGAAACGGGGTCAGCATCTTGGCCAGGATATCCCGATGTGCGGCGTGCCGGTGCATGCGGCGGATGACTATCTGCAAAAACTCATCCTTCGCGGTTATCGCGTGGCGGTATGTGAGCAGACGGAAGACCCGGCGGAAGCGAAAAAACGTGGCTCTAAGTCCGTTGTACGGCGGGATGTCGTACGGCTCGTAACGCCGGGTACGCTGACGGAAGAAAAACTTCTGTCGCCGACGGAATCGAATTATCTGATGGCGCTCGCCCGTATCAGGGNCAGTGCAGAGGCACAATTTGCGCTAGCGTGGATCGATATCTCCACTGGCGTCTTCCGTCTGGCCGAGACGACGCTGACGCGGCTTCTGGCCGATATCTGGCGGATAGATCCACGCGAGCTGATCGTCGCAGATAGCCTGTTCCATGATGAAGAGCTGAAGCCGGTTTTTGATATGCTTGGCCGTGTGGCCGTGCCGCAGCCCGCCATTTTGTTTGATAGTGCGACATCGGAGGGTCGCATTGCACGTTACTTCGGCGTCTCTACGCTGGACGGTTTCGGGTCTTTCTCCCGCGTCGAGATGGCCGCTGCGGCTGCCGCAGTCGCTTACGTCGAGAAANCCCAGATTGCAGAGCGCCCGCCTCTCGCGGCACCGGAGCGCGAAAGTTCGGCCTCGACACTGTTCATCGATCCCGCCACGCGGGCCAATCTTGAGCTGACCAAAACGCTGTCAGGGGAACGGGATGGATCGCTGTTGCATGCGATCAACCGCACCGTCACCGGTGGCGGTGCGCGCCTTCTGGCTGAGCGATTGATGTCTCCTCTCACCGATGCGGACAGGATTAACGGGCGACTTGATGCGGTGGCCTATTTGCTGGATGACGTGTCCTTGTCCGATGGTCTCAGGGACGCGCTGAAACACGTTGCCGATATGCCGCGCGCNTTGTCACGTCTGGCGCTTGATCGAGGCGGGCCGCGTGATCTGGGCGCGATAAGACTTGGTCTGTACGCTGCTGCCAGGGTCGCTGAATTGCTGGATCAAGGCTTGTTGCCGGATGAGTTGGCAACGGCGCTTGCCTCTTTGAAAGCGCTACCGATCGAACTTGAAGCGATGCTTGGCGCGACGCTCGCGGACGAATTGCCTTTGCTTAAACGCGATGGTGGTTTCGTGCGGGAGGNTTCGAACCCNGAGCTGGATGAGATACGTGCGTTGCGCGACCAGTCCCGGCGGGTGATTGCCGGTCTACAGCTGCAATATTCCGAAGAAACGGGCATCAAATCGCTGAAGATCAAGCACAACAATGTGCTGGGATATTTCATCGAGGTGACCGCAGGCAATGCCGACGTGATGATGGCAAGTGCCGAGGCGAAAGCCCGTTTCATTCACCGCCAGACGATGGCGGGCGCTATGCGCTTTACCACTACCGAGCTTGCCGATCTGGAAAGCCGTATCGCCAATGCCGCCTCGCAGGCCCTCACGATAGAGTTGCAGGCTTTCACGCAAATGGTCGAGGCCGTTGTCTCGCACGCCGAAGCGATCAAGGCCGGGGCGTTGGCCTTGGCTTCCATTGATGTTGCAACAAGTCTTGCATGTCTTGCAGCAGAGCAGGCATATTGCCGTCCAGTGGTCGATGGTTCGATGATGTTCGACATCAAGGGTGGACGCCATCCCGTGGTGGAACAGGCATTGCGTCGCCAATCGACAGGCCCGTTCATTGCCAATCATTGCGATCTCTCGGCCGTCGGTGGCAACCGTAATGGCGCGATCTGGTTGCTGACCGGTCCCAATATGGGCGGTAAATCGACATTCCTGCGCCAGAATGCGTTGATTGCCATTCTCGGCCAGATTGGCTCTTTCGTCCCGGCAGAATCAGCCCATATCGGCATTGTCGATCGCCTGTTTTCGCGTGTCGGTGCATCGGATGATCTGGCTCGTGGTCGCTCGACCTTCATGGTGGAGATGGTGGAGACGGCGGCAATCCTCAATCAGGCGACGGATCGTTCGCTGGTTATCCTGGACGAGATCGGTCGCGGCACGGCAACCTTCGACGGTCTTTCCATCGCTTGGGCGGCGGTTGAGCACCTGCATGAGGTGAACCGCTGCCGTGGTTTGTTCGCCACCCACTTCCACGAACTGACGGTACTGTCTGAAAAGCTGGGTCGCCTGTCCAATGCCACCATGAAGGTGCGCGAATGGGAAGGTGACGTGATTTNCCTGCATGAGGTCGGGCCGGGTGCAGCAGATCGATCCTACGGTATTCAGGTGGCAAAACTTGCCGGTCTTCCGGCTTCCGTCGTTGAGCGGGCAAGGGCCGTTCTGACCCAGCTTGAGGATGCCGACCGGAAAAATCCGGCAAGTCAGCTGATCGATGATCTACCGCTGTTTCAGGTTGCCGTGCGACGCGAGGAAAGCCGCCCACAGGGCAATTCGAAGGTCGATGAGGCTTTGAAAGCGCTCAACCCGGACGAAATGACGCCACGAGAAGCGTTGGATGCGCTTTATGCGCTCAAGAAACAACTTGGCAAGGCTTAAAGACTTACAGTGCCTGTCCATCACGTTCAAAAATCGTTATAGGGCTATGCCGAAAGCATAGCCCATATGAANTGGATATCGGCATCAATGGCCACGAAAGACTTGGATTTTTCCACGATACTCGATGTTACGGCACTGAAACGCGAGTGTGAACGCGTCTTTCAGGGTGATGGGCAGCGTGTGGTCGATGTGCGATCCGACCTCCTGCCGATTTTTAAGAAGGCCAGTGCCCAAGGCCGAGAAAAAGCCCGTGAACTGTTGGATACGGAAGGCGGCGGCATTGATTGCGCCCGCCGGATTTCCTGGCTTCAGGATCGCTTGATCGAAGTGCTTTACGATCTGGCCTGCCAACATGTCTATCCCAATGACGCACCGAAAATCGCGATCACCGCAGTTGGTGGCTATGGGCGGGGAACATTGGCGCCAGGGTCAGATATCGATCTGTTGTTTCTGCTTCCGGTAAAAANTACGCCTGATATGAACAAGGCCATCGAGTTCGTTCTCTACATTCTGTGGGACATCGGCTTCAAGGTCGGCCACGCCACCCGCACGGTGGACGAGTGTATTCGCCTGTCCAAGGCCGATATGACCATCCGAACCGCCATTCTGGAAATGCGCGCCATTTGTGGTGCCCAAGTCCTTGCCGATGAGCTGGAGCGTCGTTTCGAGACCGAGGTTGTCACAAATAGCGGCCCTGAATTCATTGCTGCAAAGCTTGCCGAGCGCGATCAACGCCACCGCAAGGCAGGCGATACGCGATATCTGGTCGAGCCCAATGTCAAGGAAGGCAAGGGCGGTCTGCGCGATTTGCACACGCTGTTCTGGATTGCCAAATATTATTATCACGTGCGCGACACGGCAGAACTGGTAAAGCTTGGCGTCCTCTCCAAACGTGAGCTTAAGCTGTGCGAAAAGGCCGATGATTTCCTCTGGACCGTACGATGCCAGATGCATTTTATCACTGGCAAGGCAGAAGAGCGTCTGTCCTTCGACATCCAGCGCGAAATTGCAGCAGCACTGAATTATCAGCCGCGCCCCGGCCTCTCGGCTGTCGAGCGTTNCATGAANCACTACTTCCTGGTCGCCAAGGATGTGGGTGACCTTACGCGCATCCTGTGTGCGGCACTCGAGGATAAACAGGCCAAGGACGTGCCGGGTCTCTCCGGTGTGTTCAGCCGCTTTGCCCATCGTCTCCGTAAAATTCCGGGTTCTGACGAGTTCGTGGAAGATCGTGGCCGCATTGCGCTGGCCAATATCGATGTGTTTCGCACCGATCCGGTCAGCATTATCAGGCTGTTTCATGTGGCCGATATCAACAATCTCGAGCTCCACCCGGATGCTTTGCGGGTGGTCAGCCGTTCATTGGCTCTGATCAACCACGAACTTCGCGACAATGAAGAGGCGAACCGGCTCTTCCTGGCGATCCTGACCTCGCGGCGCGATCCGGCGCTGACATTACGCCGCATGAACGAGGCGGGAGTTCTTGGCAAATTCATCCCGGATTTCGGCAAGATCGTCGCGATGATGCAATTCAATATGTATCACCACTACACCGTCGACGAGCACCTCATCCGCTCCGTTGCGGTGCTGGCTGAAATCGATAACGGGCAGGCTGTCGATACACACCCGCTGGTCAACCGCTTGATGCCAGCTATCGAGGACCGCGATGTTCTTTATGTGGCTGTATTGCTGCATGACGTGGCCAAGGGCAGGCAGGAGGACCACTCCATTGCCGGTGCGAGGGTGGCGCGCAAGCTTTGCCAACGGTTCCGGTTGAGCAGCAAGCAGACCGAAACGGTGTTCTGGCTGATCGAGCAGCATCTGCTGATGTCCATGGTTGCACAGACCCGCGACCTGCATGACCGCAAGACGATCACGGATTTTGCCGACAAGGTGCAGTCCATGGAGCGGCTGAAAATGCTGCTGATCCTGACCGTCTGTGACATCAGGGCTGTCGGGCCGGATGTATGGAACGGCTGGAAGGGCCAGCTTTTGCGCACCCTCTATTACGAAACAGAACTTCTATTGTCTGGCGGCTTCTCTGAAACGTCGCGCAAGGAGCGCGCCAAAATTGCGCGAGAAGCACTTTACGACGCCTTGACCGACTGGGGACAGAAGGCGCGGCGCAAATATTCCGGCCTGCATTACGAGCCTTACCTGCTGTCTGTCGATCTTCAGGACCAAATCCGTCACACACGGTTTCTGCGCGAAACGGACAAGCGGGAACAGGCGATGTCCACCATGGTGCGCACGCATTCCTTCCACGCCATTACAGAAATTACGGTTCTTGCACCGGATCATCCCCGTCTCCTGTCCATCATAACAGGTGCCTGTGCGGCTGCGGGTGCCAACATCGCCGATGCGCAAATCTTCACCACTTCGGACGGGCGCGCGCTTGATACGATCCTCATCAACCGGGAATTTCCAATTGATGAAGACGAGACGCGTCGTGCCAACAACATCGGCAAGATGATCGAAGAGGTTCTGGCGGGCAAAAAGCGCATTCCGGAAATTATCGCGACCCGCACCAAGGGCCGCAAGAAGAGCAAGACATTCAACATCCCACCATCAGTCACCATTTCGAACGGGCTTTCCAACAAGTTCACGGTAATCGAAGTCGAATGCCTCGACCGCACGGGCCTGCTTGCGGATATGACGGCCGTGTTAGCGGATTTGTCGCTCGACATCACCTCCGCCCGCATCACCACCTTCGGCGAGAAGGTCATCGATACCTTTTATGTAACCGATCTCTTCGGCCAGAAGGTGATGACGGATAACCGTCAGGCGAGCATTGCGTCACGTCTGAAAGCGGTAATGGCCGAGCAGGAGGATGAATTGCGGGATCGGATGCCATCAGGCATCATAGCTCATCCCGATGTTGCGGCACTGCCGCCCGCACGAACGGCGAAGGCGTAAACATCCATGAGCCTGATTGGAAAATTCGCAACCGTCGGCACCGCGACCCTCGGTAGCCGCCTTTTCGGCTTCGCGCGTGAAATGTTGATGGCTGCTGCCGTCGGTACGGGTCCGGTGGCGGATGCCTTCAATGCGGCGTTTCGTTTCCCCAATACGTTCCGCCGACTGTTTGCCGAAGGCGCGTTCAATTCTGCCTTCGTGCCGCTTTTTGCCAAGGAAATCGAGGCCAACGGTATGGAGGGTGCAAAGCGCTTTTCGGAAGAGGTCTTCGGTGTCCTGTTCACTGTCTTGATGGCGCTGACGATCCTCATGGAACTGTCGATGCCGTTCATCGTGCGAACAGTCATTGCTCCGGGCTTCGTTGAGGACGCCGTCAAATTCGATAATACCGTGCGCCTTGCAACCATCATGTTTCCCTATCTCGCCTGCATGTCCCTGGCGGCTATGATGGGCGGTATGTTGAACTCGCTGCATCGTTATTTTGCCGCGGCCATCGCGCCAGTATTTCTCAATATCATCCTGATCGGCGTACTCGGTTTNGCCTGGTGGAAGAGCTACGATCCGCTTCAGGTGGGTTATGCCCTGTCCTGGGGCGTGATGGCGGCCGGTTTCGTGCAACTGGCCATCGTCTGGATTGCCGTGCGCAATGCCGGTATCAAGATCGGCTTTCGCCGTCCTCGCATGACCGGAAACGTCAAACGCCTGCTGGTTCTGGCTCTGCCTGCCGCAATCACCGGCGGCATCACTCAGATCAATCTGTTGATCAACACCAATATTGCATCGGGCAAAGAGGGCGTTATCTCCTCGCTGGCTTACGCGGATCGCATCTATCAGCTTCCACTTGGCGTCGTCGGCATTGCCGTGGCCACCGTGCTGTTGCCGGAACTCGCCCGCGCTTTGCGCGGTGGTCATCAGGTAGAAGCCGCCAATTTACAGAACCGCTCAGTCGAATTCGTCATGTTCCTGACGCTGCCAGCCGCAGCCGCCCTGCTTGTCATGGCCGAACCTATCGTGCGGTTTCTGTATGAGCGCGGCAACTTCTCCGCATCGGCAACTGGAACGGTCGCTGAAATTCTTGGTATTTACGGGTTGGGTCTTCCCGCCTTCGTTCTGATCAAGGCTTTCATTCCCGGCTTTTTCGCCCGCGAAGATACCCGTACACCAATGATCTTTGCGGCGATTTCTGTTATCGTCAACGTGTCGATGGCGCTTACCCTTTTNCCATCCTATGGCGGACCCGGCATTGCTACAGCTGAAATTACCGCAGGCTGGGTCAATGCCGCACTTCTCTTCGGCATGCTGCTCTGGCGGGGACACTGGAAAATTGACATTCCGCTTCTGACCCGCATTCCGCGGCTTTTGTTTGCAGCCGGGGTCATGGCCATCGCCATCCATTACGCACTGGCCTATCTCGCCTTCGAACTGTCGTCTGCGTCCTCAATTGTGGTGCGGGCCGGAACACTCGTAACTCTCGTTTNAGCATCCATGGTCCTTTATTTCGGACTTGCCTTCCTGACTGGCGGTGCCAATCTCGGCATGGTCAAACGGGGGTTGAAGCGGCGACAGGCGAAAACGGAAAGTCAGGTAGACCCCACTGAAGCCCCTTGATTGCAGGCTGTTGCGGGTGCATAAGCGCCACCAATTTGAAACGCGGGGCAAGGCCCTCCACAAGCCTTTTCGAGGACGATCATGAACGCATTCAAGCCACTGGTTTTCTCAGGCGTCCAGCCAACCGGAAACCTTCACCTCGGCAACTATCTCGGTGCCATCCGCAAATTCGTCGCTCTGCAGGAAGACAATGATTGCATTTATTGCGTGGTTGATATGCATGCGATCACCGCGCAACTCGTGCACGCCGACCTGAAGTCTCAGACGCGCTCGATTGCCGCCGCCTTCATCGCGGCGGGTATTGATCCGGTCAAGCAAATCGTTTTCAATCAATCCGCCGTGCCGCAGCATGCCGAACTGGCATGGGTGTTCAACTGCGTGGCGCGCATCGGCTGGATGGAGCGGATGACGCAGTTCAAGGACAAATCAGGCAAGAACACCGAACAGGTTTCGCTTGGTTTGCTGGCATACCCAAGCCTGATGGCAGCCGATATTCTCGTGTATCGTGCAACACACGTACCTGTAGGCGATGATCAGAAGCAGCATCTCGAGCTCGCCCGCGATATTGCGCAGAAATTCAATATCGATTTCAGCGATCACATCCGTCCGACCGGTCTCGGCGTCGATATCACGGTTGGCGATGAGCCCGTGCATGCGTATTTCCCGATGGTGGAACCCTTGATCGGCGGTCCGGCGCCGCGTGTCATGTCCTTGAAGGATGGTACGAAGAAAATGTCTAAGTCCGATCCCTCCGATCTGTCGCGCATCAACCTTATGGATGATGTCGATGCGATCTCGAAAAAGATCAGGAAGGCAAAGACAGACCCCGATGCGCTGCCAAGTGAAGTGGATGGCCTGAAGGGGCGTGCCGAGGCTGAAAACCTGATAGGCATTTATGCGGCTTTGTCCGACCGGACCAAGGCAGACGTTTTGGCAGAATTCGGGGGNCAGCAGTTCTCCGCATTCAAACCGGCTCTGGTTGATCTCGCGGTCAATGTCCTTGCCCCCATCAACGGAGAAATGCGTCGCTTGCTTGACGATGTCAGTCACATCGATGGAATTCTGAAACAGGGCGGCGAGCGGGCAGGGGTGATCGCTGAAAAGACGATGAACGAAGTCCGCGATATCATCGGGTTCCTGCGCTGACGCTCAGACATTTCTCTCGGTAAACAACATGTTTAAATCTCGGGATTTGATATAATGTCGCCCGAGCCATCGGGCGGTTTGTCCTGCCGCGACGAATAGAGGAGTACGCAATGGTATCGAAACGGCTTTCGCGTCTCGAAGGACACCGCCGCAAGTTTCTAGCTGTCATCGATGGAACGCCAGAGTGCGAAAGGGCCGTTCACTATGCGGGTCGCCGTGCAAAAAACTCCAATGGCGCGCTCGTGCTTCTCTATGTGATCCCGGAAGGCGATTTCCAGCAATGGCTCGGCGTCGAGCAGATCATGCGCGCCGAAGCGCGAGAAGAAGCTGAAGCATCCTTGGCCAAGGTGGCGCAAAAGGTGCGCGAAAGCGTTGGAATGGAGCCGGAATCTGTGATCCGAGAAGGCAATGCCGCCGAACAGATTCACGGCTTGATCGATGAGGACCGGGATATCGCCATTCTCGTGCTTGCGGCGGGATCGACCAAAGAAGGGCCTGGGCCATTGGTGTCCTCCATCGCGGGGCGGGGTGCTGCATTTCCGATCCCGGTGACGGTTTTACCAGATACTCTCACGGATGAAGAAATCGACGCTCTCTGCTGATTATCAGATTTCTTGAATGTGTTTATCATGTCAGGACTTGAAGTTGATCTTCGTCCGGCGTATTTTGGAAGTATTCTAAATTGCGGGATGTCGATGGCGTATCCCGAAGGAGATTGCAATGTTCATTCAGACGGAATCCACGCCGAACCCGGCAACGCTGAAGTTTCTTCCAGGCAAAGTCGTTTTGGAAAGTGGCACGGCTGAATTCCTGAATGCCGCGCAGGCGCAAGCCTCGCCGCTGGCTGCAGTCTTGTTCGAAATTCCGGGTGTGACAGGCGTCTATTACGGCTTTGATTTCATCACCGTATCAAAGGACGGCGCCGAGTGGCAGCATCTGAAGCCGGCAATTCTCGGTTCGATCATGGAACATTTCATGTCCGGTCGCCCGCTGATGGGAACGGCTGTTGCCGCCGAAATCTCCGATGAGGAAGAAGAGTTCTTCGAAGCCGGTGACGAGACTATCGTTGCCACCATCAAGGAACTTCTCGAAACACGTGTTCGGCCTGCTGTTGCACAAGATGGCGGCGATATCACCTTCCGCGGTTTCCGCGATGGCACTGTGTTCCTCAACATGAAGGGTGCATGCTCCGGTTGCCCGTCTTCCACTGCAACGCTGAAACACGGCGTACAGAACCTTTTGCGCCATTTCGTTCCAGAAGTGCAAGAAGTCGAAGCCGTCTGAAAGAGGACGGCTCATCCCATGATCGTTCTTTCCATCGACACGTCAGGTGTGGATTGCTCTGCCTGCCTTTATGACAGCGCAGCGGATGTTGTGCTGGGCGAAGTGACAGAAAATATCGGCAAGGGCCATGCGGAACTGCTGATGGGTATTATCGACGGTGCTTTGCTGCAGGCCTCCTTGGCGTTGAAAGATGTTGAGCGGATTGCTGTCACCATCGGTCCCGGGTCTTTTACCGGCATTCGCGTGGGCGTGGCTGCGGCTCGAGGGTTCGCGCTTTCGCTAGGTATCGAGGCGGTGGGCATCACGACTTTGGAAACACTGGCGGCGCAACACCATTCTCAAAATCCTGGGCTGTCGGTTGCTGTCGGGCTCGATGCCAAGCGTGACGAAGCCTATCTCCAGACCTTCGCCCCAGATGGATCGCCCACCGGCGAGGCAGCACTCCTGTCACTCGAAGAGGCGAAATCAGCACTTGCAGGCTTTGCTGGCACCGTCATCGGCTCTGCTGCACCGCTTTTTATTGGCGGGGAAACAGGCTCCGGGCCGGACCGGTTTGCGATTGTAACCGTTGCCCGTCTGGGCGCGAAAAAGCCACAGGGCATGCCAAAACCTGCGCCGCTGTATCTGCGTGGACCAGACGCCAAACCACAGTCAGGTTTTGCACTGGAACGACGTCCGGTTGCCTGATAGGGCCATTCAGAGTTTGGATGCGGATGATTCCTTTCGATGTTTGACGATTACCTGAGCTGGAAACCTTACTTCGAGATCGTGACCATGGTTCACGGCGACTGTGTCGAGGTTGCCGAGTTGCATAGCGCGCGGTTCTCACGTCCCTGGAATGACGGCGAGTTTTCAGGTCTGCTCAGCCAGAGTAGCGTTTTTGGTGCAGTCGCACGCCAGACCAACGCCTTTTTCAGCAAGCCGATGGGCGGCTTCGTTTTGTCGCGAGAGGCGGGCGGTGAGGCCGAAATTCTAACCGTTGCTGTCAGTGAAAAGTTCGCACGCGCCGGTCTTGGTTGGCGGCTGATGCAGGCGGCCATGCGTGAGGCGGAGATGCGCGGTGCTGAAACCATGTTTCTGGAAGTCGATGGCGGTAACGCCTCTGCGGTGGGGCTTTATAGAAAGCTGGGCTTTAAAACCGTGGCTGAACGGCAGGCCTACTATACTGCCAAGGATGGTACGAAATCGACGGCGCTTGTCATGCGTCGTGATCTTCGTTAGTTCGTTGTAACGATTGCACAGCGCCTGAGCGCCATTCCAACGGAAGCACCTGAGAGTTACAAGACGTGATAGACCTTTCGAAAACGCTGGAAGAACTATGTGCCGAGCGCGGTATGCGCATGACCGATCAGCGTCGTGTGATTGCCCGCGTCTTACAGGAATCCGAAGACCATCCGGATGTCGAGGAGCTTTATCGTCGCTCGTCAACCGTCGATCCCCGCATCTCGATTTCTACAGTCTATCGCACGGTCAAGCTTTTTGAGGATGCAGGCATCATCGAACGTCATGATTTCCGCGATGGCCGCTCGCGTTATGAAACCATGCCGGAAGAGCATCACGATCACCTGATCGACTTGAAGAACAGCGTCGTCATTGAGTTTCGCTCTGCCGAAATTGAAGCGCTTCAGGAAAAGATTGCGCGTGAACATGGTTTCAAGCTGGTGGATCACAGGCTCGAACTTTACGGCGTGCCGCTGAAGCCCGAAGATGGCTGAGCCAGACATGGTGCCACGGAGCGGATGAAGCGATGATGTGGCTGCGAGTGATGTATTTCACCATCGTTCTGACACTGGTCACGCTGGTGCTGTTGCCGGTGCAACTTGTTGCCCTTCATTTNGATTGGCCGATCCGCCGCCGCCTCCCGCGGTTTTGGCACAGGGTGGCCTGTCATCTGCTCGGCATAAAGGTTCACATCCATGGCGAGGTGGAGCGTGCCAAGCCTCTGCTGTTGGCGGTCAATCATGTGTCGTGGACCGACATCATGGTTTTGGGCAGCACTGCCGACGTGGTTTTCATCGCCAAGACAGAAGTGCGTGACTGGCCGGTCTTCGGTGTGTTGGCCCGTCTGCAAAAANCGATTTTCGTCACACGTGATCAGAAGCGCAATGCCGGCGAGCAGGTCAACGACATCGCGCAGCGCATGGCAAATGGTGAAATCGTTCTTCTTTTTCCCGAGGGAACGACGTCGGACGGCAATCGACTTCTTCCGATCAAATCTTCCCTTTTNGGCGCGGCCTCCAGTGCGGCCGAGCAGGTGCCCGGGCAGATGGTGCATGTGCAGCCGGTGGCGGTTGCCTATACCGGCATCCAGGGCATGGCGATGGGTCGTTATCACCGCCCAGTTGCTGCATGGCCGGGAAGCATCGAACTGGTGCCGTCATTTTTTGGTATCATGAAAGCAGGCACCATCGATGTCGACGTCTCTTTCGGGGAGGCGATTTCATTCCGCCGTGGCGATAATCGCAAGACATTGAGCGCCGATGCGACAACCTCTATCCGCACCATGTTGAATTTCAGTTTGCGCGGCGGATGGCGAAAGTCTCGTTGATTGTGCATTTTTCTGTTTAACATGGTGCTTTAAANCATTAGATAACGGCCATGACCCAGGAATTGATCGGCCTTGAAGCCAACCCACCCGCCCTTCGCGAGGGCGCAAACAGCCGCAAGGTCTTCATCAAGACCTATGGCTGCCAAATGAACGTCTATGATTCCGTTCGCATGGGCGATGCTCTGGCAAAGGACGGCTACGAGCCGACCGAGGATATCAACGAGGCAGATCTCGTTCTTCTCAACACCTGTCATATCCGGGAAAGAGCTGCGGAAAAGGTCTATTCCGCGCTGGGTCGCCTACGGGATATGAAGACCTCCCGTGCGGAACAGGGCCGCGAATTCATGATCGGCGTTGCGGGTTGTGTGGCGCAGGCGGAGGGCGATGAAATTCTGCGCCGTGCGCCAGCGGTGGACGTTGTCATCGGTCCGCAAACTTACCATCGCTTGCCGGAAGCACTGCGGCGCGCCCGCGGTGGTGAGCGTGTCATCGAAACGGAATATGCAGTCGAAGACAAGTTCGAGCATTTGCCTGTCGCGGAAAAGGCAAAAATCCGGGCGCGTGGTGTCACGGCTTTTTTGACGGTGCAAGAAGGGTGCGACAAGTTCTGTACCTTCTGCGTGGTGCCTTACACGCGGGGGTCTGAAGTCTCGCGGCCCGTGCAGCAGATCGTTGATGAAGCAATGAGGTTGGTCGATTCTGGCGTGCGGGAGATCACGCTGCTTGGCCAGAACGTCAACGCCTGGCGGTCATCGGGCCCCAATGGCGAGCAATGGGGACTTGCGGAGCTGCTGTATCGGCTGGCGGAAATTCCTGGTATCGCCCGCTTGCGGTACACCACCAGCCACCCGCGAGACATGGACGATCAACTGATCGAAGCTCATCGTGATCTCCGCATTTTGATGCCTTATCTGCATCTCCCGGTACAATCGGGCTCCGACGTGATCCTGAAAGCCATGAACCGGCGCCACACCGGCGAAGAGTATATTAGGCTTGTCGAAAAGATTCGCGCAGCCCGCCCTGATATCGCTATGTCCGGGGATTTTATTGTCGGTTTCCCTGGCGAGACGGATCAGGATTTTGCCGATACCCTCGCCATCGTGGAGCAGGTGAAATACGCGCAGGCCTTTTCATTCAAATATTCCACGCGTCCCGGCACACCTGGTGCAGATTTGATCGATCAGGTGCCGGAAGACGTAAAAAGTGAGCGGCTTGAACGTTTGCAGGCTTTGCTATTGAAACAACAGCATGAATTTGCCGGTTCGCTGGTTGGCAAGACGATGGATGTGTTGCTGGAAAAGCCCGGTCGCATGCCGGGGCAGTTGATTGGACGATCTCCTTGGCTGCAATCTGTGAATCTTGATGCAAACGACATGAAAATCGGCGACATTGTTCATGTGCGAATCACCGCAACGGGTCCAAACAGCTTGTTTGCCGAGGTGGCAGACAGCGAGAGTGGGGACCGACACTGACTTTGGACGGGAGCCTGACCGCTTGAACGCACACGAATTGGTATCACCCCCATCGCGCCAGCCACGCCCAGCCGCGACCGACGCCAATCACTTCGTCCTCACGTTCGAGAATAACAGGATAGCCGGAGAGCTGTTCGGTCAGTTCGATCAAAACCTGAAACTGCTAGAACAGCGCCTTAACATCGACGTACGCCCCCGCGGTAATTCGGTTGCCATCACCGGGGATCTCGTTGCTACCAACCAGGCGCGCCGCGCGCTGGACATGCTCTATGAGCGCCTTTTGAAAGGCGGAACAGTCGAGGTATCTGACGTTGAAGGTGCCATTCGCATGGCGATGGCGGCGGACGATCAGTTGATCCTACCGACCATGGAGCGCAAAGCCAAAATCTCCATGGCTCAGATTTCCACTCGCAAGAAAACCATCGCCGCTCGTACGCCGACACAGGATGTCTATATGCGAGCGCTGGAACAGTCGGAGCTGGTCTTTGGCGTAGGGCCTGCAGGTACGGGTAAGACCTATCTAGCCGTAGCGCATGCAGCGCAATTGCTGGAACGTGGCGCGGTTGATCGGATCATTCTGTCGCGTCCAGCGGTCGAGGCCGGTGAGCGTCTGGGCTTTCTTCCCGGCGACATGAAAGAAAAGGTCGATCCCTATCTGCGGCCGCTCTATGACGCACTGTATGACATGATGCCGGGCGATAAGGTTGAGCGTGCCATTCAGGCCGGAGTCATCGAAATTGCTCCACTGGCTTTCATGCGTGGGCGCACACTTGCCAATGCGGTCGTCATCCTCGATGAAGCTCAGAACACCACAACGATGCAGATGAAGATGTTTCTGACGCGCCTAGGTGAAAAAGGCCGCATGATCGTCACCGGTGACCCAAGCCAGGTGGACTTGCCGCGTGGCATGAAGTCTGGCCTTGTGGACGCCTTGCAAATCCTCACGGATGTCGAGGGTGTGTCCGTCGTTCGCTTCAAGGATGTGGACGTCGTTCGCCACCCTATGGTCGCACGTATCGTCCGCGCCTATGAAGCGCAGACCGCCGTGCCGGATGAAAGCCTTCCAAGAGGCAATTGAAGCAGGACATGACGTCACTCGATATTCAGATCAGCGTCGAGGCCGAGAACTGGCCATCGGAAGATGAACTTTTGGTGTTGACCAGCCGGGTCCTGAACCCGGCTGTCGATTTTTNGAAGGCGGAAGAAAAGCAGCCTTTTCCAAAAACGCCTACGGAACTGTCACTTGTCTTTACCGATGACGCCTCGATCCGTGAGATCAATGCGGAGTGGCGTGAGAAGGACACGCCGACGAATGTGTTGTCTTTTCCAGCCTATCCGCTGGAACCGGGCGGCATGCCGGGGCCGATGTTGGGTGATATCGTCATCGCGCATGAAACTGTGGAGCGAGAAGCCCTTGATCTGGACAAGAGTTTCGAGGATCATCTGACGCATCTTCTGGTGCATGGCTTTCTGCATCTTTTCGGCTACGATCATACGGACACCGAAGAGGCGGAAGAAATGGAAGGGCTCGAGACTCGCATTTTGGCGAAGCTTGGTCTATCTGATCCCTACGCGGGTCAAGAGCCGCTTTGAATTAACAGTTTGGGACCATGAACGAAAATTCTGCACGACCGGCCCAAGAGGCCAAAGAAACCGGGGAGCAATCCTCATCGGAGGAGGGCAGTAGTCCCTTACGATCCGAATACCACTTCAAACCCAGAGCGTCCCTCTGGTCTCGCATCTCGCGGCTGTTAAAGCCGTCGCACGGCGAGCGTCTGCGTGAAGACATTACCGACGCGCTGATGACCGATACCGAAATCGGTGCCGCGTTTACGCCCGAAGAGCGGGCGATGCTCAATAATATTCTGCGTTTCAGAGAGGTCCGCGTTGAGGACATCATGATCCCGCGCGTCGATATCGACGGTCTCGATCAGGATATGACCGTTGGCGAGGCGATGATCCTGTTTGAAGAAACCGGTCGTTCGCGCATGCCTGTCTATGACGAGACGCTGGATAACCCCAAGGGTATGATCCATATTCGCGATCTTCTGTCTTTCATTGGCAAGCAGGCGCGAAATAAACGCCGCGTGGGCTCGCGTGCAACGNCCGCGGCCGATGTTAAAGCTGCAAAGTCGCCACGTGCCAATTTCGATCTTGCCCGAGTCGATCTGGAAAAANCACTCGCAGAAGCCGGTCTGGTCCGCAAAATCCTGTTCGTACCGTCTTCCATGCTGGCCTCAGCCCTGTTGAAANCCATGCAGGCCCAGCGCACGCAGCTTGCGCTCGTGATTGATGAATATGGCGGAACTGATGGCCTCGTCAGCCACGAAGACATTGTCGAGATGGTGATCGGTGATATTGATGACGAGCATGACAAGGACGAGACGATGTTCTCCCGCCTTTCCGCTGGTGTTCTGATTGCCGATGCACGTGCCGAGTTGACAGAACTGGCCGAAGCTATTGGCCCCGATTTCGATGTTCGTGAGCATCTTGAGGAAATAGACACTTTGGGCGGTCTCATTTTCTTCGCCCTTGGTCGCATTCCGGTAAAGGGTGAAGTCGTTCGGGCGGTGTCCGGTTTTGAATTCCATATTCTCGACGCCGATTCGCGCCGCATCAAAGGCGTTCGTATCGTCCGCAACCAGTCCTCTGAGGGCGAGGATGATCAGGCCCCTGCCGAGGCTACAAGTGAAGTGGTTCTCGCTTTGCCACCGCCCTCAAACCGTGCGGATAACGCTTCGGCCTGATGTGCGAGCAATGTTCATGATTTGAGTGCCGCAGAATATTCGTTCTGTGGACGCGCGCTTTTTTTNACAGTAAGTCCGGTTAAACAGACGGTGTCGCCTCCCGTGTATCTCGTGCCGGACGGTGCCTTGAAANGGTGGATACTGCATGGAGCGGCTGGCGGGCAAAATCATGTTGTGCAGTGGTTTNGGGAGAATATGTACCGCCTTTCTTGCTGGCGCTGTCGGTGCACTCGCTTTTCCGCCCTTCGGTTTTTTCGCGGCACTTTTCATCTCTTTTACGTTACTGGTCTGGTTGATCGACGGGACAACCGGAACCCCCGATGGGGGCGCGTGGTCGCGTGGTTGGAAAACATTCGTCATAGGCTGGCTGTTCGGCTTTGGTTATTTCGTGGCCGGGCTGTGGTGGCTTGGCAACGCATTGCTTCTGGAGGCGGATGAATTCGCTTGGGCCTTGCCACTGGCAATTTTCGGCCTTCCTGCATGTCTTGCCATTTTTNACGGCCTCGCCGTCATGCTGGCGAACCTGCTGTGGTCTGATGGTTGGGGACGCATTGCGGCTCTCGCAGCCTCCTTCGGTGTGATCGAATGGCTGCGCAGTTTCGTTCTGACCGGATTTCCATGGAATACGGTCGGCTCTGGTCTGATGCCGATACCCCNTATGATGCAAACATCCAATCTTATCGGCATTTTCGGAATGTCGATAATGGCCGTGTTCATCTTTNCCAGTCCAGCCTTGCTCGGTACAAAGAAAGGAATGATAGCAGGGCTGTCGATTGCAGCCGTGATGATGGCATTTCATTTCGGCTATGGTGCGTATCGTCTCCAGCAACCATTGTCGCCCCCAAACGACGCTCTGACCGTCAGAATCGTGCAGCCGGGGATCGACCAGTCTCGCAAGATGCTGAACGCCGATCGTGCGGAGATTTTCAAGGAGCATCTGCGTCTTTCGGCTTTGCCGACCCCCGAGGGNCAGAAACGTCCCGACATTATCGTCTGGCCGGAAACGTCAGTGCCGTTCATCCTGACGCAAAATCCCGATGCTCTCGAAGATATTGCGAAGACGCTTAAAGATGGGCAAATCCTTCTGACGGGCGCCGTGCGGATGGAAGATGCAGGTGCCGGAAATGCGCCACGCTACTATAATTCGGTCTATGCCATCGACAGCGAGGGGCAGATCATCGGCGCGACGGACAAGGTTCACCTCGTCCCGTTTGGCGAATATGTCCCGTTCGAAAATGTGCTGCGGCATCTCGGCATCGACAATCTGATCAGCCTGCCGGGAGGCTTTTCACCCGCAGCAACACGAGACGCCATCACATTGCCTTCAGGCAAAAAGCTGTACTCCTTCATCTGCTATGAAATCATTTTTCCGGGCGAGGTTCCCGCTGACATCTCGACCTCGACAGCCATCGTCAACGTTACGAATGACGGCTGGTTCGGTAATACGCCCGGTCCCTATCAGCACTTACAGCAGGCGCGAATACGCGCCGTGGAAACCGGTGTTCCAGTGATTCGCGCTGCCAACACGGGCATTTCGGCAATAATTGATCCTATGGGGCGAATTGTCGCAGGGCTGGATTACGGTCAAAAAGGGATAATTGATTCCACTTTAAGTGGATTGTCTACTGGTATCGTCACCGCAGATATGCGACAGATACACTTTTGGTTGTTCTTTGGATTATTGCTCGTGTGTGCAGTGATCGCTCGGATGGGTTTGATGAATCGGAAGAATTGACGAAAAACCCCTAAANTTGCATAGTGAACTTGCTCGGTTGCACAACGCACATGATATATTCCGTGCTGCGACACTCCTACAGTTCAGGATTGGTACAGGCGTGTAGTCGATAACCCCGAATAAAACGAATGTCAGGATCACAACAATGACAGAAAACAAGAAGAAGCCGAACCCGATTGACATTCATGTCGGGAGCCGTATCCGCCTCCGTCGTACCATGCTGGGCATGAGCCAGGAAAAACTGGGTGAGAGCCTCGGCATCACTTTCCAACAGATTCAAAANTACGAAAAAGGAACGAACCGCGTCGGCGCAAGCCGCCTGCAGAACATTTCCGGCATTTTGAATGTTCCCGTATCCTTCTTCTTCGAAGACGCGCCGGGCGACCACACAGTAAGTGCAACCGGCATGGCAGAAGCGTCCAGCTCCAACTATGTCGTAGACTTCCTGTCGTCATCCGAAGGTCTTCAGCTGAACAGGGCATTTGTCAAGATTAGCGACCCAAAAGTTCGCCGGCGTATTGTCGATCTGGTGAAGGCGCTCGCAGCAGAGGGCGACGCGGAATAATCCCGGCACTGCCTTTCCATCATCAAACGGTCCTTCGGGGCCGTTTTTTTNGCGTAAGGATGAGTTAGGATTTCTCATATAAAGATATATTTATGTCGTTGTGTCCTTGTTTTTCTCTGGCAAAATGACTAACAAACGCGAAGACAGTTTCTTTGAGGGGAATCCCGCATGCGTGCCAATTACCTGTTCACCAGCGAGTCTGTCGCTGAAGGTCACCCTGACAAGGTGTGTGACCGTATCTCCGATGAAATCGTTGATCTCATTTACCGTGAAGCTGCCAAGACTGGTGTCGACCCTTGGACTGTCCGCATTGCCTGCGAAACGCTTGCTACTACCAATCGCGTGATCATCGCTGGTGAAGTCCGCGTACCAGATACCCTGCTCAAGCAGGACAAGGACGGCAAGGTGTTGAAAGACGCAAGTGGCCATCCCATCATCAATCCCGCCAAGTTCAAGGCTGCTGCCCGCAAGGCAATCCGAGATATCGGTTACGAGCAGGATGGTTTCCACTGGAAGACGGCCAAGATCGACGTGTTGCTTCACCCGCAGTCTGCCGACATTGCGCAGGGCGTAGACAACGCCTCTGACAAGCAGGGCGACGAAGGCGCGGGCGACCAGGGCATCATGTTCGGTTATGCCTGCAAGGAAACACCGGACCTGATGCCGGCCCCGATCTATTATTCGCACCGTATTCTCCAGCTTCTGGCCACTGCGCGTAAAAGCGGTGAAGGCGAAGCTGCAAAGCTTGGCCCCGATGCCAAGAGCCAGGTTACAGTGCGTTACGTCGATGGAAAGGCCTCCGAAGCCGTCTCCATCGTTTTGTCCACGCAGCACCTTGATGCAAGCTGGGACTCCAAGAAAGTCCGTTCCGTCGTGGAGCCTTACATCCGTGAAGCACTCGGCGAGTTGAAGATCGCAGACGATTGCCAGTGGTACATCAACCCAACCGGCAAGTTCGTGATCGGTGGTCCTGATGGTGACGCTGGCCTGACCGGTCGTAAGATCATCGTGGACACCTATGGCGGTGCTGCCCCTCATGGCGGCGGCGCGTTTTCCGGCAAGGATACGACAAAGGTTGACCGTTCCGCTGCTTACGCGGCCCGCTATATCGCCAAGAATGTCGTCGCGGCAGGATTGGCAGAGCGTTGCACGATCCAGCTGTCCTACGCCATCGGCGTTGCGCAGCCATTGTCGGTCTATGTCGATTTCCACGAGACTGGCAAGCTGAGCGAAGACGAAGTCGAGGCCGCGATCCGCAAGGTCATCGATCTGTCGCCATCGGGCATTCGTCGTCATCTCGATCTTAACAAGCCGATCTATGCAAAANCGTCTTCTTATGGTCACTTCGGCCGCAAGGCTGGCCGTGACGGTTCGTTCTCCTGGGAGAAACTTGACCTCGTCAAGCCGCTGAAGGACGCCCTGAAAGCGGCATAAGACTTGTCAATCAGCGCTGATTGAGAGATACGGTCTGACATCATAACCCGTGCAGAGCCCTTGAAGGCACTGCACGGGTTAATCTATCTGGCTTGAGAGTACTGACATGACGGAAGAGCGGCGGTCACGCGCAACCGAGGCGTTTTTNGGCAGGCGGAAAGGCAAACCGCTGCGCAACCAGCAGGTCGATACGATTGAAAACCTTTTGCCCTTGCTTAAGGTCGATCTTGAGACGCCGCCGCCTAAAAACCTCGCGGCGCTTTTTCCCGCTGATGTGAAATCCATTCGCCTTGAAATCGGCTTTGGCGGTGGTGAGCATCTCATCCACCGTGCCTCCGAAAATCCGGCCACCGGCTTCTTCGGCGTCGAGCCCTTCGTCAATTCCATGGCGAAATTGCTGGGCAGCGTGCGCGAACGCGAATTGATGAACATCCGCCTCTATGACGACGATGCAACACAGTTGCTGGACTGGCTACCGGATGCGTGCATCGACCATATCGATCTGCTCTATCCTGATCCCTGGCCGAAGAAAAAGCACTGGAAGCGGCGCTTCGTGTCAGATGTCAATCTGGCGCGGTTTCACCGTGTGTTGAAGCCTGGAGCCAAGTTCTGCTTTGCCTCCGACATCGACACCTATGTTAACTGGACGCTTCAACATTGCGCCCACCACGGCGGATTTAAGTGGACTGCAGAAATCTCAGCAGACTGGTCGACACCTTTCGATACATGGCCGGGTACCCGATACGAGAACAAGGCGAAGCGTGAAGGTCGCAGTTCCGCCTATCTCACTTTCATCCGTACCTGATAATGGTTCAGACCTTTGCTTCCACTTCGGATGCAACAGGAATGGATGGCTGCGCACCTTCACGGGTGCAGGCCAGCGAACCGGCGACGGCTGCCCGGCGAAGCGCTAACTCGAAATCCAGACCGGCGTCGAGGCTTGCAGCCAGATAACCACAGAACGTATCGCCAGCGCCGACGGTATCGACAGGTTCGATTTTAAGGCCTGTGGCCTTAAAGAGCTTGCCGTTGCGGATAGCGATCACGCCCTCTGCACCCAGCGTGACGATAAAGGTCTGACCTGTCTCCCCATGGCGCGTCGAAAGCTCTGTTTCCCTCTGTTCTGGTGAAAGGCCGTTTTTTCCGATCAAAAGCTCGAATTCGGTTTCGTTGGCGATGACGATATCGGAAAGCCGTGAGAGGTGTTGAGCCTGTGATGTCAAAGGCGCCGTGTTGATGATCGTAGTGATACGTTTTGCCTTGGCTGCTTTCAGGGCGGCCTCGATGGCATCGGCTGGAATTTCCAATTGCAGCATCAGAATATCACCGGTCGCCATTTCAGAAACAGCACGCTCGGCATCCGCAACGTTGACTTCTCCATTGGCGGCGGGAATGACCGAGATCATGTTCTCGCCGCCCTCGCCGATAAGAATGACGGCGGTGCCTGTCGGCACGGCAACACTTTNCACCAAGGACAGATCGGTCCGCGCATCACGAAGAAGCGTCAGCGCGGGTGCGGCAAACGCGTCGTCACCCACGGCGCCTGCCATTTTCACGATCGCACCGGCACGTTTCGCGGCCAGCGCCTGGTTTGCTCCCTTGCCGCCAGCCGCTGTGGAAANGGATTTTCCAGTGACCGTTTCGCCAGGCTTGGGCAGGCGCTCGGAGATGGCGACGAGATCCATGTTGATGGACCCAAAAACTGTGATCATGCGGGTGATTCCATAAANGGGTAGCGATACAAANCAGAGCCGGACTTTGCCGGGTGGATCACTCGTCGTCAACCACTCGCAGTTTGGCGGCACCCGGGCGCCCGTCCGATATGCGGCGTAATTGCTCTGCCTCGGAGCGAGCAATTTCTTTTNGAGACAGCGAAAAATCCAGGCTCTCGATTTTTATCCCACGCGCCAGAACTTTTTCCGAGGAGGTCAGCATCATGTCCACGTCTTTTTGAGCCAGTCCGAAATGCGCCTGTAACTTGCGCGTTCTGTCATCGAGACGCCGTACATCGTCCATCAGCATCGCGACTTCGCCCTGAATAAGATGCGCCTGTTCGCGCATAAGCTGGTCTTTGAGAACCGACTGTATGACCTGAACGGAGAGCATCAACAGTGAAGGTGATACGATGACGACGCGGGACCGGTGTGCGCGCTGGACGAGATTTTCGAAGTGCTGGTGAATATCGGCAAAANTCGATTCTGACGGCACGAAGATGAAAGCAGTATCCTGCGTTTCGCCGGAGATCAGATACTTCTCGGCGACATCGCGAATATGCACCTCCATGTCGCGACGAAACTGCTGCGTGGCAGCGCGCTTTGCCTCCGGCGCATCGTCGGCTTTCAGCGCGTTCCAGGCTTCCAGGGGAAACTTGGCATCAATGACCAGTGGCGGCGCATTGTTCGGCATTCTGATGGTGCAATCAGGACGGAAACCGTTCGAAAGGGTCGGCTGCAAACTGTAGGAACCGGAAGGCAGGGCGTCGGCAATCAGCGCTTCCATGCGCGCCTGCCCGAAGGCTCCGCGTGTCTGTTTGTTGTTGAGGATGGCCTGCAAGCCTATCACATCCTTGGCCAGATCCTGAATATTGCCCTGTGCCGCATCGATGACAGCAAGCCGCTCCTGCAGCTTACTGAGATTTNCATGCGTCGAGCGTGTTTGCTCCGTCAAAGTGGTGCCGATGCGCTGTGACATGCCATCCAGTCGGTCGTTCAGCGTCTGGCTCATCTCGTTCTGGCGCGCACTCAATGTCTCAGTCATGGCGGCGATGCGACCATGCAGTTCCGATTGTGTTCTCAGAAGTTCGGTGATTTCGTCACGCGACTGATCGGGAACCGGCGGTTTACGCCACATGAAGGCAGCAGCCACCAGACACCCCGAAATGACGATGCAGAGAAGAGCGCCAACCGATATGTGGAGGCTGCCGAGACTGAAAGCTGTCGTACCAAGCGCATTGAGATCGATGTTCATAGCCAAATCTAACAGAATTCTTGCGATTCGTCAGATCAAAACAGGAACATTTCAAGGGCGTGAATGAGTCTCGTTTGGCCCTGCTCATGTCGCTAATATCGGCCTTTATTTTTNGTTTCCTCCAAAGATGAGATGCGTTATGGGGAAGCCATGACGATCAAACCTCTTATTATTTNGCCTGATCCTTTGCTGCGCCAGCAATCCAAGCCCATCGAACAGGTGGATGCCGAGATTACGCGTCTGGCCGATGACATGCTGGACACGATGTATGATGCGCCGGGCATTGGTCTCGCCGCAATTCAGATCGGCGTGGCGCGCCGCATGCTGGTGATCGATATCTCGCGCGAAGATGAAGACCGCAAGCCGGTCGTTTTCATCAACCCGGAAATCCTCAAAGTGTCGGACGATGTGTCTGTCTACGAGGAGGGCTGTCTGTCCATTCCCGACTACTACGCGGAAGTGGAGCGTCCTGCTGCACTGACAGTCGCCTATATCGACCGCGACGGTAAAAAGCAGACGGTGGAAGCCGATGGCCTTTTGGCTACCTGCCTGCAACATGAAATGGACCATCTGAACGGTGTTCTGTTCATCGACCACATTTCCCGCTTGAAACGGGATATGGTCATCAAGAAATTCACCAAGGCGGCCCGCGCAAAAATCTGATCTGACTGTCTTCTAGAGATTGTCGGATCGGGCGACGGGGCAGGGGGCGAGCATGGCACTGCGCATCATTTNCATGGGAACGCCGGAATTTTCGGTTCCCACGCTTCGCGCTCTGGTCGATGCGGGACACGAAATCGCCGCCGTTTATACGCAACCGCCTCGTCCAGGCGGTCGTCGCGGTCTAGATCTCCAGAAATCGCCTCTGCATCAGGCCGCCGAACTGCTCGGCATACCGGTTCTCACGCCTGTGAATTTCAAGGCTGAGGAAGACAGGGCGGAATTCAAAGACTTCAACGCAGATGTCGCCGTTGTCGTTGCCTATGGCCTGCTGTTGCCTGAAGCCATTTTGAACGGCACTCGTCTTGGCTGTTACAACGGTCACGCCTCACTGCTACCGCGCTGGCGCGGTGCCGCCCCCATTCAACGCGCCATCATGGCGGGCGATGCCGAGACCGGCATGATGGTCATGCAGATGGAAAAGGGGCTGGATACTGGCCCCGTTGCGCTGACCGCGTGTGTTGCCATCGGCGCTAATATGACGGCTGGCGAATTGCATGACAGCCTGATGCTGGCGGGTGCGCGGCTGATGCGCGAAGCGATGCTGAAGCTGGAAGATGGCGATCTGCCGCTGACACCGCAGGCGGAAGAAGGCGTTCTCTATGCCGCCAAGATCGACAAGGCCGAAACCCGCATCAATTTTTCCTGGTCCAGCCACGATGTGCACAATCACATTCGCGGCCTGTCACCGTTTCCCGGCGCATGGTTCGAAATGGAGATCGGCGGCAAGGCCGAGCGTGTGAAGGTGCTGGAGACCGAACTGGCGAGCGGCATGGGCGAGGCAGGGTCTGTTCTGGACGGTGATTTGACCATTGCCTGCGGCAGCGGTGCGGTGCGGCTGGTGCGTCTGCAAAAGGCAGGCGGCAAGCCGATGCTAGCGCAAGATTTTCTGCGCGGCACTCCCGTCGTTGTCGGAACGAGGCTCGGCTGATGCCACGCTTCCGCATGACCGTTGAATATGACGGTTCCCCCTATTTCGGCTGGCAGCTGCAGACCAATGGCCCTTCTGTGCAGGGTGCCCTGGAAGCTGCTGTGCTGTCATTGACCAAAGAGATCGTCAGCTTTCGCGGTGCAGGCCGCACCGATTCCGGAGTTCACGCCAAGGGTCAGGTCGTGCATGTCGATCTCGCACGCGCCTGGGAGCCTTACAAACTGCGCAACGCGCTGAACGCGCATCTGGCCATGGCTGGCGAGGCTGTCTCGGTTCTAAACGTGGAGGCTGTGACGGAGGATTTCGACGCACGATTTTCGGCGCTGCGCCGTCACTACCTCTATCGCATCATCTGCCGCAAATCGCGGCTGGCGCTGGAGCACAAGCGTGCCTGGTGGGTATCGAAAGACCTTGATCATGAGGCGATGCATGCCGCAGCCCAGATGCTGGTCGGACGGCATGATTTCACCACCTTCCGCTCCGTTCACTGCCAGGCCAACAGCCCGGTTAGAACGCTCGACCGGCTCGATGTGACACGAGATGGCGATCTGATCGAGATACGCGCGACGGCACAGAGCTTTCTGCACAATCAGATTCGCTCATTTGCCGGAACGCTGAAACTGGCAGGCGATGGTGGCATGACGGCAGAAGACGTGAAGGCGGCGCTTGAGGCGTGCGACCGCAAGGCCTGCGGGCCGGTCGCGCCGCCGGATGGGCTCTATTTCATGCAGGTCGACTATCCCGATGTGATACCGCCACGGCAACCCAGACCGGAGACGAAGAATGACGGGGTCTATCTGTCATAATTTTCGCTTGCGGCGCGTCGCGCAACAGGCTGGCCAGTATCAGTTGGGATAGACGCCGAGAAAGCGTTGCAGCACTTCCGACAGAATCATGCCGGGAATGAGCAACGTCATGACCAGCGCCGCGACAAGCAGTGGCTGTTCGCGGACAAAGAACTTCACGATACGGGAAAAGCTGAACACGAGCGTCAGCAGCAGCGAAAACCACAGGATCGCGATCAGTCCCTGCAAGGAGGGGACCAGCAGCGCTATGAGGATCAGAACGGCATAAGCATAGGAAAACGGCAGCGACAGCCAGTTTGCGACGACGACAAGGGCCGGAAACTTCTGTTTGGCACAAAATGACACCAGCAAAAGCCCGATCAGGATCAACGGCACCATCCAGCAGATGGCCTCGACCATGGCCAGCCGGACAAAGAACATGGCACCGGTGCNGACGTCCTTCGGCAAAACGGAAACATAAGCCTCATGCCACCAGTACCAAGACAGCGCCATGGACGGCAGGCACAAAAGCGCGGCATAAAATGACCGTGTCATTCCACGGTCGGTGAGGTCCAGCAAACGCCCACCAGCGGGATCACCGAGAAAGAGCAGCCAAAGGCCCCGCATATAAAGTGCTAGTTCGCTAAGCGATGGCATGGTCAAACCAGCGTTCTATGAAGGTCTCGTAGATGCGGGTCAGTGTTTCCAGGTCGGCCACGGCGACGCGCTCATCCACCATGTGCATGGTCTGGCCGACAAGGCCGAATTCCACTACTGGGCAATAGTCCTTGATGAAGCGGGCATCCGATGTGCCGCCGGTCGTGGACAGCTTCGGCTCGTTGCCAGTGACTTCAGCCACCGCACCAGACAGCGATGAGATCAGTGAGTTGTTGCGCGTCAGAAAGACGTGGGAGGGACGATCGGCCCAGACGAGGTCGTATTTAACCGGCGAACGATCTGGGCGCAACGCGCCGTCAGCAGCGGCCTCATCCAGTCGCCGGATGATCTCGTCGCGCAGCGTCTCTGCCGTCCATGTGTCGTTGAAACGGATGTTGAAGCTAGCCGTCGCTTTGGACGGGATGACATTCGTTGCTGCGTTACCGGTGTCGATGGTGGTGACTTCGAGGTTGGATGGCTGGAAATTATCTGTTCCAGTGTCGAAGGGCGGGTCCATCAGCGCGTGTGTAAGTTGCAACATTCCGCGAATGGGATTGTCGGCCAGATGCGGATAGGCGGCGTGGCCCTGCACGCCGTGGACCGTGATCCGACCCGACAAAGAGCCGCGGCGGCCGATTTTGATCATGTCACCCAACTGGTCCGGGTTGGTGGGTTCACCCACCACGCAGGCGTCCCATGTCTCGCCTTTGGCGGCAGCCCATTCCAGAAGCTTGGATGTGCCGTTGATGGACGGTCCTTCTTCATCGCCCGTGATCAGGAAAGACACCGAGCCCTGGGGCTTTCCATGCTTTNCGACATGGCGGGCGATGGCCGCAATAAAGCAGGCGATGCCGCCCTTCATATCGACGGCACCACGCCCGAACATTTCGCCACCGGCTATTTCAGCCGCAAAAGGCGGATGGCTCCACGTGGCCTCGTCACCGACAGGCACGACATCGGTGTGGCCAGCAAACATCAGGTGCGGGCCTTGTGTGCCGATGCGGGCGTAGAGGTTTTCGACGTCAGGTGTTCCCTCTTCCGTCGCCATCACACGGTCAACCTTGAAGCCGAGCGGTGTCAGCAGATTGTCCAGCAGCGAGAGCGCTCCACCTTCTGCTGGTGTCACCGAAGGGCAACGGATGAGGGCGGCAAGATTGGCGACGGGATCGGTGGCTTGCATGGGTCAGTCTACTTTATATCAGTCGCGCAGCAACTCGTTGATGCCGGTCTTGGAGCGGGTCTTCTCATCGACGGTCTTGACGATCACGGCGCAATAGAGGCTCGGGCCCATCTCGCCATTCGGGAACGGCTTGCCCGGCATGGTGCCGGCTACGACCACGGAGTAAGGCGGCACTTCGCCATAGGTGATCGAGCCGGTTGCGCGGTCTACGATCTTGGTGGACTTGCCGATGAAGACGCCCATGCCGAGAACGGCACCTTCGCGAATGATGCAGCCTTCCACGACTTCAGAGCGAGCGCCGATGAAGCAGTTGTCTTCGATGATGGTCGGGCCAGCCTGAAGCGGCTCCAGTACACCGCCGATGCCGACGCCGCCGGACAGATGCACGTTCTTGCCAATCTGCGCGCAGGAGCCAACGGTTGCCCATGTATCGACCATGGTGCCTTCATCGACGTACGCGCCAAGATTGACGAAGGACGGCATCAAGACAACGTTCTTGGCAACGTAAGCGGAACGGCGCACGACAGCGTTTGGCACGGCGCGAAAACCTGCAGCACGGAACTGGTTTNCACCCCAGTTCTCGAACTTGGAGGGCACTTTGTCCCACCATGTGGATTCGCCGGGACCGCCGGTGACGATCTCCATGTCATTGAGACGGAAAGACAGAAGAACGGCCTTCTTCAGCCACTGGTTCACGGTCCAGTTCCCATCGGACTGCTTTTCGGCCACGCGCACCTGGCCTGCGTCGAGCAGGTTCAGCGCAGTTTCGACGGCATCGCGAATTTCGCCTTTGGTCGATATGTTGACGCCGTCGCGATTATCGAATGCGGTTTCGATGATTGTTTCAAGGGAGCCAAGATCCGAGATGCTCATGAGAATTCCTTAAACTTCGCTGACTATCGTCACATAAAGGGAAATATCCGCACCGCTGGCCGGACATGGTCAATTGCTCTAAGCGAGTGTTTCAAGGGCGTCAATGTGATTTGGCGCATGCAGACGAAAGGCATGGACATGGCAAAACTGAAAANTGGCAAATTGCGGCGCAAGGACGGTGTCTGGGACCCTTTGAAATCCAGTTCCGCTGACAAGCAGCAGGCAGAAGGCCTGCCGAAAACCCCGCAATCAGCCTCGCCATCCTATCGTCTGGCCTATGCCGACACCGATTTTCTGTGTCGGGAAGAGTTGCGCCCCATTAGGTTGCAATTGGAACTGATGAAGCCGGAAATGATTCTGACCGAGCGAGGTATCAAATCCACTGTAGTTCTATTTGGCGGCGCTCGCATTCCCGAACCGGGTGGTGAGGCCTGGGCGGCGCGCAACGAGACGCAGAGAAAGAATCTTGAAGCTGCCTCTGTCTATTACGATGAAGCTCGCAAATTTGCCAAACTCTGCGCCATTGCGTCCGAAAAGTACGATCATCGCGAATATGTCGTGATGACGGGTGGTGGACCGGGTGTGATGGAGGCGGGCAATCGCGGCGCATCGGAAGCCGGTGCGCCGTCAATCGGCCTCAACATCCTGCTTCCGCACGAGCAGGCACCCAACCCGCATGTGACGCCGGAACTCAGCTTCAATTTNCACTATTTCGCTATCCGCAAANTGCATTTNCTGATGCGCGCCAAGGCCGTCGTCGTGTTCCCCGGCGGCTTCGGCACCATGGATGAGCTGTTTGAAACACTGACGCTGATTCAGACCAAGCGCATGGCGCCGATCCCGCTCATCCTGTTCGGTGAGGCTTTCTGGCGCTCCATCATCAATTTCGAAGCACTTGCCGATTTCGGTACGATTGCGCCTGACGATATGGAGCTGCTGCATTTCTGTGAGACGGCTGAGGATGCGTGGAAGGTAGTTGCCGATTTTTATGAATTGTAATGGAGTAAGGTCGCCGGTGAGGCGACCTTATAGTCCTTGATCAAATCCGTGCGAAGCGCTCCGTCAGAAGTGCAAAGAATCCATCCGCGTCCACATCGCGCATGACGCGGGCGTTGGGTTCGCGGCCTGTTACCTTCCACCAGTCGACAACCGTCATGCCGATGGTCAGTTCCGAGTTCACCTCGATCTCGACATTGCAATCGCGACCATCGAACAGGTCCGGTTTGATGAGATAGGCGATCACGGTCGGATCATGCAATGGGCCGCCATCGGACCCATATTTTTCCACGTCGAAGCGTTCGAAAAACTCCAGCATCTCCGCCATGGCGATGGCAGGGCGTGTACCGATATCGCGGATGGCGGCGACGCGGGCCTTGGTGGTCAAAAGCTTGTGCGTCACATCAAGCGGCATCATGACCAGCGGAATGCCAGAGCGAAAGACGATGTCTGCTGCGTGCGGATCGACGTAGATATTGAATTCGGCGGCAGGCGTGATGTTGCCACCTTCGAAGAAACCACCACCCATCAGCACCAGTTCCTTGACGCGCGGGGCAATATCGGGTGCCTTTTGCAAAGCGGTGGCAATATTCGTCAATGCGCCGAGTGTGCAAAGCGTTACAGTGCCTTCCGGCTCGCGGCGTATCGTCTCGATGATGAAGTCGATGGCATTTTGCGATTGTGCCTCAAGCACCGGCTCCGGCAAGGTCGGGCCATCCAGGCCGGTGCTGCCATGAACATGTTCAGCGGTGATGGGCGCGCGGACCAGCGGGCGCTCGCAGCCTTCATAGACGGGGATTTCTGTGCGATTGCAAAGTTCCAGCATGATGCGGATGTTGCGGCTGGTCAGCTTCAGCGGCACATTGCCGGCTACGGCACAAAGACCGAGAACTTCGATTTCATCCGGGCTCGCCAACGCCAGCATGATTGCGGCGGCGTCGTCTTGTCCGGGGTCGGTGTCGATAATGATTTTTCTGCGCTCGGCCATAGTCTTCCTGCTTTNGATAAGAGATGTCTTTTCAAGCCTGTTTCCAAAGCTTGTCAAGCAGGCGACAGTTGTGACTTTTTCACGGTGCGCCATGCTTGCGCTGCTGGCACCATATTCCCATATGGATTGATGCCGCCGTAAGCGGGGCAAATGATCGTCGCTTGGGTACAAGGACTGAAAGATATGAGCCGTATGACACCTTTTACCCATCCCCTGATGTTGGGTTTCGATGCCATGGAAAAANCGCTCGAACGGATGACCAAGGCAAATGATGGCTATCCGCCCTACAACATAGAGCGGTTGGCGGCAGAAGGCACTAGCCCGGAACGTTTGCGGATCACCATCGCTGTCGCAGGTTTTTCAGAAGATGATCTGGACGTCACGACGGCTGACAATCAATTGATTATTCGTGGACGTCAGCAGGAACAGGACGCGAAGGACTATTTGTATCGGGGCATTGCCGCGCGACAGTTCCAGCGGGTATTCGTGCTGGCAGACGGCATGCAGGTCAATGATGCACGTCTGCGCAACGGTCTGCTATCCATCGATCTCACCCGGCCTGAAATCTCTAACGTGGTGAAGAAAATTAACATTTCCGTTTCACAGTAGGATTCTGTACGCCAAGCGACTCGTAGCGGCATGGCGTCTCATAAATGGAGTCTGCCATATGCTGTTGAAAGAAGCGCATGCGAGTCTGACCAAGTCGCAACTGGCCCATATCGGGGCAGGCGAAGTCGGATATATCCGTAAANTGCGTGCCGAAGAAGTGAACCGTTGTTTTCCCGAAGCGCCCAATATCGATCCGACTCTGGATCTATGGGCTCTATTCGGCGCAGATGGAACGCCAATTCTTTTGACTGACAACCGTTCCAGCACATTTTTCAAAGCTGCCGAAGACGAATTGCGGACCATCAGCGTTCACTGAATGCCGTCAGCATGAAANCATCCATAAAGGCGTCCTCAGGGCGCCTTTTATATTTGGCTTACATCACGTCTTCAGGCGGTCTGCCGGGTCGGGCGTGATAGCGTGGGAACGTCCAGCCGAAGATCAGCGCTCCGCTTCTGATCGCAAAGGCGGTGAGAACGCCAGCAGCCGATGCGACAAGAATCGGCAGACCCAGCGCATGGACGGCCGTGAACACACAGGCGCCAGCAAGAGCGCAACTGACATAGACTTCAGGCCGCAGCAATACGGATGGTTCCCCAGCGAGAATATCGCGGAGCACGCCGCCGAATGTGGCTGTCATGGTGCCGGTGACGATGGCGACCGTGGGCGATCCGGTGACGGCAAGGCCTTTCGCTGCCCCCATCACGCAATAGGCCGAGAGACCGACGGCATCAAGCCAGATCAAAAGGCGATAGCGGGATTCCAGCAGGTGGGCCGTGAGATAGACGACTGCGGCAATGACCACGCAGACGAGAATATAGGTGGGGTTGACGACCCAGAAGACCGGCGCGCGGCCCAGCACGAGGTCGCGAAGCGTACCGCCACCGATGCCGGTCACCGCTGCGAAAAACAGAAAGCCGATGAAATCCAGCTGCTTGCGCGAGGCTGCGAGTGCGCCAGTCGCAGCAAAAACAGCAACGCCGGCATAATCGAGAAAAGCTAGAAGGGTCATGGGCAGGCGCTCCTCGAATATTCGCGCGGTCAGTGTGACGCAAGGACCGTCCGATATGATCCACCGCCTGATCAAAGCTGGCATGCCCAATGCAGTCGCATCCATAGCGTAAACAGACCTAAAGGAAAATGCCGTGAGAAGCCTTCTCTTCGTAACACTTCAAGCGCTGGTTTTTTNGGCCGTTCCGATGATGGCGCAGGCACAGCAGGAACTGGTAAGCGACCCTGAGATTTATGAAAAGGACCATTTTCGCAAGGAATGCAAAGTCGCCGAGTTCGGCGAGGGGTTCGTGACACGGCTTGATATCAATAATGACGGGCTGGTTGACGCCGTGACCAATCGCGGTGAACTGACCTGCGATGGGGAAAAGGCGCGCAGTTGCAATGACGATGGATGCCCCAACAATTTCTATGTGCAGGTAAAGGAGGGCGGCTATCTGATGATCGCCACGGCTACCATCTACAGCTACGATTTCGTTCAGCGTTTCGGAAACATGGTCTTCCAATTCAAGATGCATCCGCGCTTTTGCGACCGCACCGACAGTGAGCCATGCGTGATGACCGTGCGAGTCCGTGGCACGAAGTTCGTGACCATTTCCAGCAAGTAATCGTCAGCGCGGTTTGCTTCTGCCGATCGCAACCCTCCGATTGTACCGTCTCATGAGAGGATGCGGCATGAGAATGCTCGCAAGCGCAATGGCAAAGACGAGCAGACTCACGGTGAGAAGAGCTATTGTCGAATAGACTGTGGCCAGCACAGCCCCAAACATCGCCCCCGCAATCATGCCGAGCCAAGGTACCAGCTGGATCGTCCAATCCAGTTTTCGGTCACCCATTATAAAGCGCCCGATGCCGCGCCCGAAACGGGAAAGAGCGCCTGTGACATAAGTCAAGCCGATGGGCAGTCCCTCGACATGTTCAACGGCTGCATTGATCACGCCCATGGCAAAGACCACCAGATAGAAGGAGCCCGTCGCCATGCCCTCCATCTGTAAAAACGCGGCGAGTGCAAGCGCGAGGCCGACCGTGCAGAGAACGGTAAAGACCCGTCTTTCGAACCTGTTAGCAACAACGATGCCGATCGCATTGCCACCGACGAAAGTGAGGATTGCCAGCAAAAGCTTGGCGGCGTGGGTGTAATCACCAGCCTGAAGGGATAATGCCGCGCGTGTGGTGTTTCCCGTCATGAAGGACACGAAGTCTCCCGACATGGACAGGCCGATGGCATCCGTCATTCCAGCAACGAAAGAGAGCGTTGCAACGAGTGCAACACCAACTGCGGTGCGTCGTACTCGAATGATCTTTCGGCGTCTTTGTCTGGTCATGGTCATCTCGACATGAATTTTGAAGCATCATAACCACATGGCTGGAAACAATATTTTAATAGTGGGAAANTTCGGGTTCACCCATGCCATATGGCTAAGCGCAATGCAGGATGATATCAGGCCCATGATGAAATAGGACGAGCAAACATATGGCTGAAACCCACCGGGTTCAGGAAAAATCCCTGCACGAGCGCATCATGGGGGATGTCGAAGGCAGGATATTGTCCGGCGAATGGCCGCCCGGCCATCGTATTCCGTTCGAGCATGAACTGACGCTTGAATATGGCTGCTCACGCATGACCGTGAACAAGGCGCTGGGTGAGCTGGTCAAGAAAGGTTTGATCGAGCGCCGCCGCCGCTCAGGCAGTTTTGTCACCCAGCCGCACGGCCAGTCCGCTGTTCTTGAAATTCACGATATCCAGCGCGAAGTAGAGGCGCTTGGCCTCCTATACGATTACAAGCTCGATAATCGCGAACTGAGAAAAGCCAATGCAGAAGATCGGGTGAAGCTCGAAATTGCATCAAACGCTCAAGTCCTGGCGATTACGTGTCGCCATTTCACCAGCGATGTTCCCTTCTGCCTCGAAGAGCGTTTGATCAATGTTGCTTCCGTGCCGGAGGCGCGGGACGCGGATTTTTCTGCAGTTGGACCGGGGTCATGGTTGTTGCAGATGGTGCCGTGGAGGGCCGCCGAACACCGCATTCGCGCAATTTCAGCCGACCGGCGCGTGGCCGAGGCTCTCGCCATCCCCAATGGAACAGCCTGTCTGGTCATCGAGCGGCGAACCTGGAGTGGTCAGACCTACATCACCCAAGTCAAGGTCACTTACCCGGGTGATCGGCATGAACTCGTCGCGCATTTCCTGCCTTCATAGCGCGCATGCCCGCCCGCTACATGCTTGTTTCGTAAAAGAAGAGTTTACAGGGCATGTTTNGGTAATGTAATAGTTGTCAATCTTACTCAACTTTGCTAGCGGACTGCGCATCAAGCTGCGGCCGTAAATTTTGTGAGCGCAGGCACCAGCTGCAAGAGATCGGCGCATTGTTACGGAACTCCGGGATTATCAAGATGGCATTTGAAAAACACACCTCGAACCTGAATGCTTTGCCGTGCAAACGGCCTCGTTCCGCCACAATCATGCTGTCGCTTTTGGCCTGCCTTTATGCCGGTGCTGGCGTTGCGCAGACACAAACGCCTGAGACCGAGCCAGTTCCTTCAACCAGCCAGGCGCCAGTAACTGAGCCGGTCTCACCAGCGCAGACCTCGCCCGCTGCTCAGCCTCCGCAATCGCCAGAGCCAGCACCTGCGCCAGAGGCACCTGCTGCCCAACAGCCCGCGTCGNATATAACCACCCAGCCTCCTATCCAACCAACTCTGGAGCAACCGCCTGTGCAGCCTGCCGCCAGCGCCGGGCAACGCACGGATATTCCGCATAACCTGTCCCCATGGGGCATGTTCATGGCCGCCGATTGGGTCGTAAAAGGTGTCATGATCGGGTTGGCCTTCGCGTCTCTTGTGACATGGACCGTTTGGGTTGCGAAGTCGATCGAATTGGCAGGCGCTCGCATTCGTGCCGGTTCAACACTCAAGATCATTCACAAGGCCAAGACACTTTCTGAAGCTACCGAGGCTGCCGAAAAAAANGGTGGTCCTGCCGCGTTGATGCTGCGTATGGCAACACATGAAATGAAATTATCGGACTCCATAGTGGAACACACCGATGGCGGCGGCATCAAGGAGCGTGTTTCTTCCGTTCTTGGACGCATCGAAACCCATGCGGGCCGCCGTATGTCCCGGGGAACCGGGGCTTTGGCAACAATCGGCTCCACATCACCGTTCGTCGGCCTGTTTGGCACGGTATGGGGCATCATGAACTCGTTTATCTCCATTTCGGAATCGCAGACCACCAATCTTGCAGTTGTGGCACCCGGTATTGCTGAAGCCTTGCTCGCAACTGCCATCGGTCTGGTTGCGGCTATTCCCGCAGTGGTGATCTACAACGTGTTTGCGCGCTCCATTACCGGTTATCGCCATCTGCTGGCCGATGTCGCAGCCGGTGTCGAACGTCTCGTCAGCCGCGATCTTGATTTTCGCCGCATTCCGCCGGGCAGTGCTGCGAAGCCTGCGGTCTCACTCGTGGGGCGCTGATCATGGCAGGTGGTATTCGTGAAGGTGCCGGAGACGAACTCTCCGAAAACCATGAGATCAATGTGACGCCTTTCATCGACGTCATGCTGGTTCTCCTCATCATTTNCATGGTGGCGGCTCCGCTGGCGACGGTGGATGTGAATGTCGATCTGCCCGCGTCCTCTGCAAAACCGGCGGAGCGTCCCGACGAGCCGCTTTACCTGACCGTCAAAGATGATTTGTCGCTCAATCTCGGCAATGATGCCGTGGCGCGTGAAGCGCTGGCGGCGCGTCTGGACGCCCGCACCGGCGGCAACAAGGAAACCCGTATCTTTCTTCGTGCCGATAAGGCGGTCGACTACGGCCACTTCATGGAAATCATGAACATGCTGCGCGACAGCGGATATCTCAAGATCGCACTTGTGGGCCTCGAAGGTGCGGCTGCTGCGAGCCAGACCGGAGCTGTTCCAGCAACTCAGTCATCAGGCGCGCCCGCGACCCCAGCTCCCATCGGAGTAGCCCCATGAGTGGAACCTCTTTTCCCCGTGCCGGACGCTCTCGGCTGGGAGAATTGGCGCTATGGACGACAGCGGCTGTGTTGACGGTGTGCGTCCATGCGGGCGCTGCTTACTATTTGATGCAGGAACAGCCAGAGCCAGTCGAAGATGGTGGACCGCCTGCAGCGATCATGATCGAACTTGCTGCCCTTCCTGAAGCGGTCAACACCGAAGAGACGGTGGAAGCCAACGATGTCGAGGATATTCAGGAAGTAAAANGCGTCGTTCCTGACAAGGTGGAAGAAGTGGCGCCACCTGTAGAGCCACCGCAGCCACAGCCGGAACCCGTTACCGAGGAAACTCCGCCAGAGCCGGAACCTGCGCTAGAACCGCCACAGGAAATAACCGAGCCACTTCCTGAACCGTTGCCCGAGCGTGTGGAAGAGACGGACCCCGTTCAGGAGCAGCAGATGGCTGCGTTGGAAAATGTCGAAGTTCCGCTGCCGGTCATGCGTCCACCACCCACTCCCGTGGAAAAAANGGTAGAAAAGAAGGACGAGCCTGAAAAGAAAAAAGTCGAACGTAAACAGACCGTCGCACCGGCCGCATCTCCCGCGAAGGATACGGCCAAGGTTGAAACGACACAGTCGGACCGCACGGCTGCAGCGAAAAACAGCTCGGGTCTGTTCTCATCTTCGGTATCGCCCGCCAAATGGAATTCGAGGGTCCGCTCTGCCGTATCTCGCCGCGTCTCCCGGGCTGGCTCCAAGGGTATGTCGGTGACGGTCGCTTTCAACGTGACCGATGGTGGTTCCATCGGTAGGGTGCGTGTCATCAATTCGACGGGTGATACGGCTGTGGACAGGAAAGTCGTAAGCTCCATCGAAAACGCATCCGTGGCGCAACCGCCACCGGGAGCGCAGACGTCCTTCCAGGTGAGAATAGAAATTCAGTGAGAATGGTCTGATTTATTGCCTGTTGTGCCACCTCTGAAGCCATTGTACTTTCTGCTTGTGCGGAAATGAGATAGGCCTGTTTTCTCAACGGGAAGCAGTCGCAGTCATGAAATTCAGCATTGAACAGGCGGAAGAGTTTGTTTCTTCCATTTTCGAAAAAANTGGTGTCGCACAAGAGAATGCACGTTCGGTTGCGCGCGCGATTGTAGCTGCCGAAGCGGCAGGCCAAGGCGGCCATGGCGTCCGACGTATTCCCGTTTATGTCAGCCAGTTGCGTGTTGGAAAAGTGGATGGAAAAGTTCGCCCCGTTGCGACGCGCCTTCGCCCTTCCGTTCTCTCCATCGATGCAGGTCATGGTTATGCTTACCCGGCTATTGACATTATGGTCGCGCAGCTGCCCGCTATTGCGCGGGAACAGGGTATTGCTCTCGGCGTGATCGGGCGGTCGCACCATGCGGGCGTGATGGCGCTGACTGTGGAGCGTTTTGCAGAGCAGGGCCTTGTCGCATTTATGGTCGCCAACGCGCCAGCGTCCATGGCGCCATGGGGTGGCATAAAGCCGCTATATGGAACCAATCCGATCGCTTTTGCCGCACCGATTGATGGCGCGGATCCGTTGGTCATCGATCTAGCACTTTCCAAGGTCGCGCGTGGCAAGATCATGGCGNCGCGCCAAANGGGTGAACTCATTCCAGAAGGCTGGGCGCTGGACGCCAACGGATGCCCCACAACAGATCCCAACGAGGCAATCAACGGTACGATGGTGCCTGCGGGTGACGCAAAGGGTGCGGCACTCGCGCTGATGGTGGAGGTCATGGCCGCAGGACTGACCGGTGGCAATTTCGGTTTCCAGGCATCTTCACTGCTGGATGACGCCGGAACCGCGCCGTCTCTTGGTCACACCATCATCGTCATCGACCCCACAATCGCCGGAGATCATGTTCTGGCAAAGCGTCTTTCGCTTATGGCATCCGTAATCGAGGGGCAGGAACACGCACGTCTTCCTGGGCGCCGAAGCCAGGGCCTACGTCGGCAATCACTTGAAANCGGTATCAACATCGAAGACGATATCTTGGCGCAGATCAAAGCGTTGTAGTTAGAGACAGCGGCCGAGTTGTTTTTCCAGCAGTTTGGCAAAAGCCGCTCCAGCCACGGCGAGTTCTCCACTGTTGTCGATGGTTGTGACGTCGAAATCACCACACACGTCCAATGAACTGCGTTGGAGCCGGCGAAGAATATCGTCCCGGCTTTCGCGCCCGCGACTTTCCAGCCTTGCTGCCAGCACGTCAGGGNTCGCGATAACATTGATGACTTTCAACACGGGGAATGCTGACCGGAAATGAGCAAGAGCAGAGCGTGAGCCGTTGGCGATGACGATATCACCGAGTTTGAGCCTGTCCTGAACGGAGGCTGGAATTCCGTAACTCAGCCCATGCGCCTGCCATGAGACGCTAAAATCCCCTTGCTCATGGCGACGGTGGAACTCTTCCTGCGTCACCGCATCATGATCCTCACCACCCGCATCGCGGTTTCTGGTAATGACCCGGCGTGCGAAATGAATATTATGCTGCTGGCCGAGCCTGGCTGCGGCAAATTCCATAAGCGTGTCCTTGCCAGCGCCGCTCGGTCCGACAACCACGACCATGACACCTTGGCGTTGGGACAAGGAAGAGGAATTGAAAGAGTGCGATTCACTCATGCAACGCGCCTGCCTGTTTGCCAGACCGAACGCACGATCGGAACGCCCACGTCTCTATGAACACGAACCAAGTCAGCACGCATTCCCAGAGCGATGCGACCGCGATCGTCAAGACCGACAGTGCGTGCCGGTGTGGCGGTTACCATGGCAAGCGCCTTGGGCAGCGTCATGCCTTCGACTTGGTCTGCAAGCAGGAATGGCGCGTAAAGCAGGCTGAAGGGCACGTAGTCTGACGATAGGACGTCCAGAACACCAAGTTCGGCAAGGTCGCGTGCAGCTATATTGCCAGAGTGCGACTTGCCACGAACGATGTTGGNCGCGCCCATCAAAACGCTCATACCCGCATTATGGGATGCTTGGGCCGCTTCCACGCTGGTTGGAAACTCCGCCAGCGTTACACCGTGGCCGATAGCCTCTTCGACGTGAGCGAGCGTTGCGTCGTCATGGCTGGCGACGGTAATGCCGCGCTCTGCGCAACGGGCCGAAAGATAATCGCGATGCTGCGCGGAATATTGCGCAGAGGCCGCGACTCGGCGATCAACGAAAGCCTTGAAGACCTCATCGCTCAGGCCGCGCTTCTTTTGGTAAAAAACGATGTACTGATCCATCGTTTGAAATTGCCGCTGACCGGGAGAATGATCCATCAGCGAAATCAACCTGACATTCGGATCGTTTTCGAAATCTTCGAAATGCTCCAATGCATCTGAAGCGGCAACCTCGCAACGCAGATGCAGCAAGTGGTCGGCACGCAGTCGGTTCTCGCGCTGTGCTAGCTCGATCGCATCCGCCATGCCACGCATTTCGCCTTTGGCAAAGCCGCCGTCCTCGTCTGAGCCGAGGCGAAGGCAGTCAAACACCGTGGTGATGCCCGATGATGCGATCTGCGCATCGTGGGCCTGAATAGCGGCTATCTTGTCCCAGGTCACACCTGGGCGCGGCGAGTAATGCTGTTCCAGGTGGTCTGTGTGTAATTCAACAAGACCCGGTATCAGGTAATCGCCTTCGCAATCCTCACCAGTAAGGGACATGCTCTCGCTGATATCTGCAATCAGGCCATCTCGAACGAGAACGGAGCCTTTGAGGATATCGTTTTCAAGCACGATACGCGCATTGGAAAAANCATGTTCGGTCATGCCTGTACTGCTTTCATATCTTGTCGTCCCGTCTCTCAGGTTGCCGGTGCCAGGGGCAACCATGTATGAACGGTGAAGTCTTCGCCACGTGTCTTTNCCATAAACAGCCCAAGACCGGAAACGGCCAGAGGCTTCTCCGTAAATGCTGCAAATTCACGAGAGAGGATGCCGGTCATGTTCGCTCTGTCATCCTCATCCACCGGGCCCGTCAGTGTCATGTGAAATTGAAAGTCGTCCATGACGTAAGGATACCCCCAAAGGGCGAGGTTCTGCCGCTGGGGTTCTGTCAGGCTTTGCGGCTTGCGCCGGGCAATGTCGCCNTCCGACAAGGGGGCCCGAAACGGCTCGAAATAATCAACGATATCGGCGGCGAAATCTTGAAGCGGCTGATGAACGTCTTGGGGTATCAGGGCAAAGAAAGGACCAAGCGCTCCCACGACAAGCTTCGGGATATCAAAGGCATGACGGGTCGCTGCGAATGTCTGACACGCCGTCAGAAGGTCGTTTTCGCTGTGTTTTTCAGAGAGTTCGAACGGGGCTTTCAACGTGGCGTGAAATCCGTAACGGCGCGGTTCTGCAGTAACATCCCCAAAAGACTCATGGTCTTGATAATGCGCGCCGGAAAACGCGTTGCGCCCTAACCACCTCGATGCTTTTTCTGTCAGAGCATCATGTTCGGGTGGTGTGAAGTAAATGGCATAGCGCACGTCATCTTGCTTTCGAAANTTGGCCAACTTTTACAGCACTTGAGCTGAATCGCTTCTGGCGTTCAAGGCCGCAGTCGCGACTTATGCTCTTCCCATGACGGAATGATGATAGGCAGCGAAAAACTGTCCTGAAATACGATTTTTCACGCCTCTACCAGTCAGGCAGATCTGCATCTGACCGGTGAAGATGAAACTTCTTCAAGCATCGCGCGTTACTCTGGTAAGTTTCAAANGATGCCAGGAGTAAAAGCTTATGGAAATCGGAATTTTAATTGCGCTGTTCTTCACCGTTTTTGCGGCTTCGAGCGTATTCTGCGCCTATTGGTTTGGTGAGCATCAAAATTTCTGACAGATGCTTCGGTATTTCCAGAGATAGATTGTTAGAAAAAAGCGCCGCAGGAGCCTTCGGCGCTTTTTNGTTTTCTTTCGTGTCAATGCGCTGCCGACATGTCGCCGAGGACTTCCTTGGAGATGACGGTGGAGTCCGCGTTCAACTTGTAGACCATAGGCACGCCAGTCGCGAGATTAAGCTTCAGGATTTCTTCCTTGCTTAGCTTGTCCAACACCATCACCAGCGAACGCAGTGAATTGCCATGTGCGGCGACGAGAACTTTTTCTCCACGCAAGACACGAGGCAGAATTTCGGTCAGATAATATGGCCATACGCGAGCACCAGTGTCGCGCAGGCTCTCACCACCCGGCGGCGGAATGTCGTAAGACCGACGCCAGATATGCACCTGGTCTTCGCCCCATTTTTCGCGGGCATCATCCTTGTTGAGGCCGGAAAGATCACCATAATCACGCTCGTTCAGGGCTTCATCGCGAATGGTTTCCAGATCGGATTGGCCGACATTATCCAGAACGATCTGGCAGGTCCGCTGCGCGCGGATCAACGACGACGTATAGGCAACGTCGAACGTTATGCCGTAATCGGCGAGTGCTTTGCCGCCCGCATTCGCTTCCTCGACACCAAGGTCTGTCAGATCAGGGTCGCGCCAGCCCGTGAAGAGGTTCTTGAGGTTCCAGTCACTTTGACCGTGACGAACGAGGACGAGGGTTCCGCTCATTTCGATAGCTCTCCAGAGTTGGTTATTGGTCGTTTGCCAGACCCAGAACGTCCAGCATGGAATAGAGCCCAGGCTTCTGGTGATAGGCCCAGACGGCAGCGGCAATCGCGCCGCGTCCGAAANTCGTGCGGTCGGCGGCATGGTGAGACAGGGTAACCTGCTCGCCCTCTCCAGCGATGATCACCGAATGGTCGCCGATCACGGAGCCGCCGCGCAGGGTTGCAAATCCAATCGTGCCATTTNCGCGCGCTCCGGTATGACCATCTCGAACGCGAACGGATTTGTCTGCCAGATTGACGCAACGGCCCTTGGCTGCTGCTTCGCCGAGAAGCAGGGCAGTTCCGGAAGGTGCGTCTACCTTGTGTTTGTGGTGCATTTCAAGAATTTCAATGTCCCAGTTGCTGGCCTCTAGTGCCCTCGCTGCCTGCTGGGTCAAANCACTAAGAAGATTGACACCGAGGCTCATATTGCCGGATTTGACGATCCGGGCATGGCGGGCGGCAGCCTCGAATTTTTCCTCATCGTCGGCCGTGCAGCCAGTGGTGCCGATGACATGGGCGATCCGCGCTTGTGCCGCCAAACCTGCGAAGACGACACTTCCCGCTGGCGATGTGAAATCGATGACGCCTTCGGCATGGACAAAGGCTGCCAGTGCATCGCTGGTTACTGCGACGCCAATGTTACCCAAACCGGAGATTTCACCGGCATCATGACCAATAAAGGAAGAGCCTTCACGCTCCACCGCCGCATGAAGCTGAACGCCCGGCGTTTGATGGATCAGGCGGATCAGTGTCTGTCCCATACGTCCGGCAGCGCCTACCACCACCAGTTTCATGCCATCGCCGCTCATGCTGTCTACCTATGATTTGTTACTTAAAGACCGCGAACGCCTGTCGCCTGGAGGTTGTTGAGACGAGCGTAAAGGCCATCTTCCTGGCGCGCAAGCGTGTCATGCACACCTTCCTCAACGACTAGACCTTCATTCATCACCACGATCTTGTCCGCCTTGACCACGGTTGACAGCCGGTGCGCGATAACGATGACGGTACGCCCAGTCATCGCTGTGTCGAGTGCCTTCTGCACCACGGCCTCCGATTCCGTATCAAGCGCGGATGTCGCCTCATCAAGCAGCAGGATCGGTGCATTGCGGACGAGTGCACGTGCAATCGACAAACGCTGACGCTGACCGCCGGAGAGGGTCATACCGTTTTCTCCAACCGGGGTCTCGTAGCCCTGTGGCTGTGCGAGAATGAAATCATGCGCAAACGCAAGCTTTGCCGCGTCCTCGATTTCAGCATCCGTGGCTTCAGGACGACCGTAGCGAATATTGTCCCGGATCGTGCCTTCGAAGAGATAAGGTTGCTGTGAAACGTAGGCTAGGTTCTGGCGGACGGACATTGTCGTCACATCGGCGATATTCTGCCCATCGATCAGGATGGCCCCACCGTTTGGATCATAGAAACGGGGAATGAGGTTGATGATCGTCGACTTTCCAGCACCGGACGGGCCGACGAGGGCGGTTGTCTTGCCACCTTCTGCGGTAAAGCTGACGCCCTTCAGGATTGTTCCATCCTTGTAGGAGAAGACCACATCACGCAACTCCACCGTTGCGTTCGAAATAGTCAGTGGCTGTGCATCGGGTTTCTGACGCTGTACCGGCTCCATGTCGAGAATGTCATAGATCATCTGCGCATTGACGACCGCACGCTCCAGCGAAATCTGTACGCGCGCAAGGCGCCGCGCTGGATCGTAAGCCAGAAGAAGAGCCGTCACGAATGCAAAGAAGGCACCTGGGGGCACATTGTTATAGATTGCGCGGTAGGCCGCATACGCCAACACGCCGGAAACTGCCAGGCCCGCAATGGTTTCGGTCAAAGGGGCGCTTTTCTCCGTCAGCCTGGCAATGCGGTTTGCGCGCCACTCTGCGGAATCGATGACCTTGTCAACGCGGTCTTCGAGCTGCCTTTCCATAGTGAAGGCTTTGACGATGGCGATACCTTGCAACGTTTCCTGCATTGCACCCAGCACACGGCTGTTAAGGATGACGGCTTCGCGTGTCGCAGTCCGCAGCCTTTTTGCAATGTAACGTAGCCCCAATACCAACGGTGGCACGATGAATACGATAACGATAGAAAGAACAGGGTCTTTCAAGATCATCACGGCAACCAGCGCGATGAAGGTAAGGAGATCGCGAGCGACCGTCGTCACCGTCAGGTTCATGACATCGCGGATACCGCCGATATTCTGGCTAACCTGCGCTGCCAGATGAGCCGAGCGAGACTCGCTGAGGTAGCCGACCGACAATGTCATGAGGTGCGAAAACAGTCGCTTCTGGTACCGCGCGACGATGTTATTACCGATCTTGGACAGGGCGACCGATTGCCCATAGGTTGCCAGACCACGGATGAAAAAGGCCGCAAAGATAGAGGCACAAATGATCCATACGAGATCTGCCCGTCTGTTGACGAAGGCCTCGTTGATGATGGAGTCCATGATCCAGGCAGTGAAGGCCGTCGTGCCAGCAACGGTTAGCAGGCAGAATATTGCGAAAGCGTAGCCCGAAATATGATCGCGGGCGTTTTCTGCAAAANTGCGCTTCAGGACTGATGTAATTGTATCGGTATCCACAGGATGCCGTTTTTNGGCGGTCTTCAAGTGTTCATCCACCTTGTGAGGTTCGGAGCAAGCACGCTGCCCATTCAACCGGCGTCTATATCCACTTGGCCCGGTTTTGGCCAGTCCTGACTTACCTACACCTGCCAGCGCCTGCCATCCAGCGTCAGGCCAAAATCGCCGGGCGTCCGGGCATAGGTGGAAAGACCAGCCAGTGCTGCCTGCGGATGGGTAACGACATGCGTCGGAATGCTGCGCATCAAGGCCTTGTGCGGCGCCTTGTCTTCAAAAGCTTCGCGAAACTCCGGCAGCTTCAACGCTGGAATGATTTTTTGAGAAATCCCACCGGCAAGATAGACCCCGCCTCTTGCCATGAAGATCAATGCCATGTCGCCCGCGATCCGTCCCAGATACGTGCTGAACAGCGACAAGGTTTCTTTGGCCTGCAGATTGTCTCCACTCAAACCCGTGGCTGTCACTTCGGCGGGATCGGAAAACGCAGGCGTAACTCCATCTGCGGTGCAGATAGCGCGGTAGAGGTTCACCAAACCACGTCCACAGAGAATCTGCTCGCCAGCAATGCGTCCTTCGATTGTCTCAAGATGCGGAAAAATTTGATAATCCCGCGCACTGCGCGGACCAATATCGACATGACCACCTTCGCCTGGAACTGGAAACCACATGTTCCGGGCGTAGACCAGCCCTGCAACACCCAAGCCCGTGCCCGGACCCAACACGACACGCGACGCCATCATGTCAGGTCGCAGGGGCCCGATGGCTAGGCGATTATCGTTGCCAAGAGATGCAATGGCCAACGCCTGTGCCTCGAAATCATTGATGACGATGACATCTTTGAGGCTGAGATTGACCAGCATCTCTTTCGGCTTCACCACCCAGTGGCAGTTCGTCAATGGAATCTCATCGCTCTCGATCGGGCCTGCGACAGCGAGAATTGTAGAGACGGGTTGCACGCCGGTCTTGTCCAGGATCGTGTGCTGTATTGCGTCATCAATGGTTTNGAAATCCGCCGTCTTGACGCTTGTCAGATGAACAGGCTCAGCTTCTGCATCCATCAGAATGCAGAAGCGCGCATTGGTGCCGCCAATGTCTCCGATGAGAATCGGAAAGGAAAGTGTGTCGTTCTGCTTGGTCATCGCTGCTCCTGGATGGCCGGGATGTCAATGTGTCGACTGAAAATCTGCCAACTGTTCGGCCGTGGCGCGGTTCAAAGCCATGGGAATGTCATAGACGGTCGCAAGGCGCGTCAAGGCCTTCACGTCAACGTCGTGGGGTAGGGAAGAGAGCGGGTCGATGAAAAAANTCAGCATATCCACGTCGCCTGTCGCAATCATCGCGCCGATCTGCTGATCACCACCCAGCGGGCCGCTTTTCAGACGGACCACGTTTAAGCCGGGACAGGCCTCCTGCACACGCCCACCGGTGGTGCCGGTGGCAACGATCCTGAATTGCGACAGGGCGGCCTGATGCTTGCGGGCGAAATTCGCCATATCGTCTTTTTTCTGGTCATGCGCGATCAAAGCGATACAGCGTTGCCCGGTCATATGGTCTCTGCGCCCCAGCCTTGTTCAGATCGCGTTATCTTAATCGATTTGAAGCCTTCTACCGCAACTACGCATCGTTTGGAAAGCCGGATACGGTCAATTCGATGATGGGCGTGAGGATGGCCGTGGCACATCCGCAGGCGGCATGGGTCCACCTAAGCCAGAAGCTTGTGGGACGATCTCCTGCGCCTGAGGCGAGGGAGCATAGGCGTTTTGAGCAGCAACGCTTCGTTTGCCCGCAGACGGTGCGGCCGCAATTGCCGCGCACGCCTTTGGCAGATCGGACACCATCATCGGGCGCGGTGGCTTTGGCGGCTTTGCATTGGGGTCTTTCTTTGGCGCAGCCCAGAGTTCCTTGGTGAACCACCATGCCAGCGACTTGTCGCAGCCATCGCCCGCGCCCACTGGTGCCTGCGGCTTGCAATTGGGTGCGCCCGGCGGGCATTCGAGACGCACATGGAAATGCTCGTCATGCCCATAGATCGGCCTGATCTTGCCCATGAAGGTGCGGTCGCCGGTCCATGTCTGACACAGCTTCTGCTTGATGGCCGGGTTGACGAAGATGCGCTCCACCTGAGGATAACTCGCCGCCATCATCACCAGCTTGGCGTTGAGCGGCGACCATTTACGATCATCGACTGTCAGGAACTTGCTCTTGTCGAGCATCGAGATAAATGGCGTGCTTTCACGCTGCTCGGCGCTCATGATCTGGTTGGGCATCTGTCGCCACCAGATATCGACATCAAGGCCGATCTGGTGCGAGGCGTGGCCCGTCAGCATAGGTCCGCCACGTGGCTGCGAGATGTCGCCGATCAAAAGACCCGGCCAGCCGATCTTTTGTGCGTCCTGCGCAAATCGTTCGATGAAAGAGACCAATTGCGGTTGCCCCCAGCGACGGTTGCGGGACAGCCGCATGGCCTGAAAACCTGGTCCTTCGGTTGGAAGTGCAACAGCCCCTGACTGGCATCCCTTCGCATAGGAACCGTAAGAGGCAGATGGTCCGGCAGATGGCAGGGCAATGTTGCCGAAGACCTGCTTGGCGGGTGCGTCTTGCGCAAAGGCCGAGACTCCATCGACGGCCAGCATGGACATCATCGAAAGTGCCAGGAGTGATGCTTTGCCCACGCCTCTTGCCAGTTTTTCCATATCGTCCGCCGCCTGCGATGCTTGAAATGATTCTGTTGAGAATATTACGCTGGAACGCGAATTTGGTGAAAGCATGTTTGCAAGATTTCTCCGCCGTAAACTGCTTGTGAGCCAAATCCCCTATATTTNGCCAATGTTTGTCTTATGGTGCACAGCAACGAAAACGAAAAGGACTGTCGCTTCATGGCATTGGCAAAGTTGAAATCCGGTCTGTTTGCTCTGGCTGCCGTATCGTGTGTGATCGTTCCGATCACGGTGCGGGCTCAAGACGCTGAAAACTGGCGCATCGGGATTTCGACCGTCGGTGAGTTGAAGCATCCCAATGGTTTCGAGCGCTTCGATTATGTGAACCCGAATGCGCCGAAAGGCGGGACGCTGCGCCTATCAACCGCCGGCACCTTCGATACGGTCAATCCGCTTCTGGCAAAGGGTGAACTTGCGACGGGTCTCGGCGCTGTATTCGATACGCTGATGAAATCCTCGGAAGAAGAGCTCTCCTCATCTTACGGGCTTCTTGCCGAAGCGGTCAGCTATCCCGACGATATCTCCAAAGCCACTTTCCGGCTGCGAAAAGAAGCGAAGTGGGCGGACGGTCAGCCGGTGACACCTGAAGATGTCGTTTTCAGTTTCGAGAAAGCAAAGGATTTAAGCCCGCAGCTGGCAACCTATTACGCCCATGTCACCAAGGCAGAAAAGACCGGTGAGCGCGAGGTCACCTTCACCTTCGATGAAAAAANCAACAAGGAATTGCCACAGATTGTCGGCCAGGTGATGGTTGTGCCGAAGCATTGGTGGGAAGACAACGGCGCGGACGGCAAGCCGCGCGATATTTCCCGGGGCACCTTGGAGCCAGTGATGGGGTCTGGTCCGTACAAGATCGCGTCCATCTCGCCCGGTTCGACCATTACCTATGAGCGTCGGGATGATTATTGGGCCAAGGACCTCAACCTCAATGTGGGTATGAACAACTTCAAGACCATCACCTACACGGTGTTTGCGGATCAGGACGTGGAGTTTCAGGCATTCAAATCTGCAAATGTCGATTACCGCCAAGAGCAATCATCCAGTCGTTGGATGACGGGGTATGACATTCCTGCCGTGAAAAATGGGCAGATAAAACGGGAACAATTGCCGAATGTATTTCGCTCGGTAGGCGTCATGCAAGCTTTGGTGCCAAATGGTCGGCGCGAAAAATTTCAAAATCCGAGATTGCGGCAAGCACTGAACTACGCCTATGATTTTGAGGACTTGAACAAAACTCTGGCCTATGGGCAGCTGAAACGCGTCGATAGCTTCTTTTGGGGAAGCGAACTTGCGTCATCCGGTCTTCCCTCCGGCAAAGAGCTGGAGATGCTCAACGAAGTCAAAGACAAGATTCCGCCTGAAGTCTTCACGACGGAGTTTCGCAACCCGGTTGGCGGCGATCCGGCGAAGCTGCGGGACAATCTTCGTGAGGCGGTGAAGCTGATGAAGGAAGCAGGGTACGAGCTTCGTGGTAACCGTATGGTGGACGCCAAAACCGGAAAGCAACTGGATATTGAGTTCCTGATCGATTCTCCCGGTCTTGAGCGGACGATTCTTCCCTACATTCAGAACCTCAAAAAANTTGGCATCAATGCGACCATTCGCAGTGTCGATGCCTCTCAGTACACCAACCGTGTCCGCAGCTTCGATTTCGACGTCATCATGAAGGTTTGGGCGACAGCACCAAACCCAGGCAACGAGCAGGCTGACTTCTGGGNATCAGCTGCGGCCGACAGGCAGGGCTCGAACAATGTCGCTGGCATCAAGAATTCAGCAGTCGACGCGCTTGTCCGCAAGGTCATTTTTGCCCCAAATCGTGAAGATCAGATCGCTGCTGCCCGCGCGCTGGATCGCGTGTTGCTGGCGAACGCTTACGTTATCCCACAGTTCTATCGAGGCGAAACTTCAATTGCTTACTGGAACACAATCGTTCGACCACAGACGCTGCCCCGATACGGCATCGGCTTCCCCGACGCATGGTGGTCTGCAAACGCCGGAAAATAATGTGGGCCTTGCTTTATAAGGCAAGCCTTGATTCACATGAGCCATTACGAATCACGCCGCCTGCGGTCTTCTCCGCAGGCCCGAAAGGAAACGGTTTGACGAAGCCGATGACAGCCAAACCTCTTGCCATGCATGGAAGCGCCTGATGGGAGCTTATATTCTGCGGCGTCTGGCCCTTATGATACCGACCATCATCGGCATCATGGGCATTTCTTTNCTCGTCATCCAGTTCGCACCGGGTGGACCGGTGGAGCAGGTTGTCGCCCAGTTGTCCGGCTCCGGCGACAGTGCGTCTGACCGTCTTTCTGGCGGTGGCGACCTCATGGGTGGAGGGATGGATGAAAGCGGTTCGAAATATCGCGGCGCGCAGGGGCTGGATCCGGAACTCATCGCCAAACTCGAAAAGCAGTTCGGTTTCGACAAGCCACCTCTGACGCGCTTCCTCGACATGATGTGGAATTACATCCGCTTCGATTTCGGCGACAGCTTCTTCCGCAATGCCTCCGTCATCGATCTCATCATCGACAAGCTGCCGGTGTCGATCTCGCTCGGCTTCTGGATATTGATCATCTCCTACGCCATCTCCATCCCGCTCGGCATCAAGAAGGCTGTTTCGGATGGCTCCAAATTCGATGTCTGGACATCGGGCATCGTCATCGTCGGTTATGCGGTGCCAAGCTTCCTGTTCGGCATTCTGCTGATCGTGGTGTTTGCCGGTGGTTCGTTCTTCGACTGGTTCCCGTTGCGCGGGCTGACATCGGATAATTTTGCCGAACTGACATGGTGGCAGAAGATCATCGACTATTTCTGGCATTTAGCACTGCCACTGACTGCGCTCATTCTCTCGGCCTTTGCAACTACGACGCTGCTGACCAAGAACTCCTTCATCGATGAGATCAAGAAGCAATACGTGGTCACGGCCCGCGCCAAGGGCCTGTCCGAACGTAAGGTTCTCTACGGCCACGTCTTCCGCAACGCCATGTTAATCGTCATTGCTGGTTTCCCCGGTGCCTTTATCTCCGCCTTCTTCACCGGTTCGCTGTTGATCGAGAACATCTTCTCGCTGGATGGCCTTGGACGACTCGGTTACCTCTCGGTCGTCAACCGCGATTATCCGATTGTGTTCGGAACGTTGTTCATTTTCTCGCTGATGGGCCTCGTCGTCAGCCTCATCTCCGACATGATCTATACCTGGATCGATCCGCGCATCGACTTTGAGCGGAGGGATGTGTGATGAGTGTTACAACTCCTGTTGTCACCGATGCACCGCCTCAAAAGCGTCCGTTCTTCTCTCCGACAAGCGTGCGGCGCTGGCAGAATTTTAAGGCGAACCGCCGCGGATATTGGTCGTTCTGGCTGTTTCTTGTCATATTCGGGTTGAGCCTCTTTGCCGAATTTCTGGCAAATGACAAACCAATCATTGCCTCCTACAAGGGCGAGATCCTGATGCCTGTCATGGTCGATTACCCGGAAGAGAAATTCGGCGGCTTTCTGGCGCAGACGGACTATAAATCCTCTTTCATTCAGGATGAGATTAACGCCAATGGCTGGATGATCTGGCCGCCGATCCGATACTCTTATCAGACAGTCAACTCGAACATCCCTCATTCGGCACCCACAGCACCCTTCTGGCTGATGGATGCGCAAGAACGCTGCTCCGGTTATCCGCAAGGGACGGACGATCCGGGCTGCACGCTCGGTAATCTCAACTGGCTCGGCACGGATAATCAGGCGCGCGACGTGGCTGCTCGCGTCATCTACGGCTTCCGCATTTCCGTGTTGTTCGGGTTGGCGCTCACCATCGCCTCTGCCGTCGTCGGTGTCAGCGCCGGTGCCGTGCAGGGGTATTTCGGTGGCTGGACAGACCTTTTGATGCAGCGTTTCATCGAGATATGGTCGTCCATGCCGGTGCTCTACATCCTGCTGATCATCGCCGCCATTCTGCCACCCGGTTTCTTCGTATTGCTGGGCATCATGCTGCTATTTNCCTGGGTCGGTTTCGTCGGCATCGTTCGCGCCGAGTTTCTGCGCGCCAGAAACTTCGAATATGTCAACGCCGCACGCGCGCTTGGCGTCGGCAATGGCACCATCATGTACCGCCACCTTCTGCCAAACGCCATGGTCGCGACACTGACCTTCCTGCCGTTCATTCTCTCAGGCTCGATTACCACGCTGACATCGCTCGACTTCCTCGGCTTTGGCATGCCGCCCGGTTCTCCTTCGCTGGGTGAGCTGATCGCGCAGGGCAAAAACAACCTTCAGGCACCATGGCTGGGGCTCACGGCCTTCTTCACCATGTCGATCATGCTGTCTTTGCTGATCTTCGTTGGCGAAGCCGTGCGTGATGCCTTTGATCCGCGAAAGACCTTCCGATGAGTGCCATGACGGACCAGACGACAACGCCGCTTCTTTCCGTCCGTGACCTTTCCATTGCCTTCCATCAGGGCGGCAAGGAAACCGTGGCCGTCGATCACGTATCGTTCGATATCATGCCGGGTGAAGTGGTGGCGTTGGTGGGTGAGTCCGGTTCCGGTAAATCGGTGACTGCAAACTCGATCCTGAAATTGCTGCCTTACCCTGCCGCAAGCCATCCGTCTGGCCAGATCCTGTTTGAAGGCAAGGATTTGCTGAACGCTTCAATGCGTGAGCTGCGCGCCGTTCGTGGCAACGATATCACCATGATTTNCCAAGAGCCGATGACCTCGCTCAATCCGCTGCACAGCATTGAGCGGCAGATTGGCGAGATATTGGAGCTTCATCAGGCCCTATCGGGGGCCGAGGCGCGCAAACTCATCCTGGAATTGCTGTTGCAGGTCGGTATCCGTGAGCCGGAAAAGCGCTTGAAGGCCTATCCGCACGAGCTGTCAGGCGGGCAGCGCCAGCGCGTGATGATTGCCATGGCACTCGCCAACCGGCCAAAGCTGCTGATTGCCGATGAACCAACGACAGCACTCGACGTCACGGTGCAGGCGCAGATCCTTGAGCTTCTGGGCAATCTGAAAANCCAGCATGGCATGTCCATGCTGTTCATCACCCATGATCTGGGCATCGTGCGGAAATTCGCAGACCGTGTCTGCGTGATGACCAAGGGCCAAATCGTCGAGACAGGCACGGTCGCGCAGGTCTTTAACGATCCGCAGCACGCCTATACGCGCCATCTTCTGGCGGCCGAGCCAAAGGGCGAACCACCGCATTCCGATAGCAGCAAGCCTGTTGTCATGCAGGGCCATGACATCAAGGTCTGGTTCCCGATCAAGGCCGGGTTGATGCGCAAGGTGGTTGATCACGTCAAGGCGGTGGATGGCATCGATATTACCCTGCGGGCAGGGCAGACGGTGGGCGTGGTTGGTGAATCCGGTTCCGGCAAGACCACGCTTGGTCTGGCGCTATCGCGGCTGATTTCATCCAAGGGTCGCATCTCCTTTCTCGGCCAGTCCATCGAAGGTTATTCCTACGGCATGATGAAGCCGCTCAGAAACCGGCTTCAGGTGGTGTTTCAGGATCCCTATGGTTCGCTCAGTCCGCGCATGTCTGTGGGTGAGATCATCGCTGAAGGCTTGCGGGTGCATGAAAATTCGCTATCTGCGGATGAGCGGGACCGGCGCGTGGCGCAGGCGCTGGATGAGGTGGGCCTCGATACCGCCACTCGTTGGCGCTTCCCGCACGAATTTTCCGGTGGCCAAAGGCAGCGCATCGCCATTGCCCGCGCCATGGTGCTGAAGCCCCGCTTCGTGATGCTGGACGAGCCGACATCGGCACTGGATATGAGCGTGCAGGCCCAAGTGGTGGACCTGCTGCGCGATCTGCAAGCCAGACATGATCTGGCTTATCTTTNCATCAGCCACGATCTGAAGGTCGTAAAAGCATTGGCAAACGACATGATTGTAATGCGTCAGGGCAAAGTGGTGGAAAGCGGCCCGGCCAAAACTATCTTTGAGGCGCCAAAGGAGGACTATACGCGCGCTCTGATGGCGGCGGCTTTTAATATTGAGGCGGTCAAGACGGCAGCCATCAGCGATTAGGCATTTTCAAGAACACGCTGGCCTTCTGGGGCAAGCCCACGTAGGGTGGGACAAGAACGTGGGAAACAATGAGGCCTAATGTCATCATGACGGTGCGATATCTAATTTATCAGCTTGTGGATGCTTTCCGTTAGCGACTCTGCCGCGAACAGAAGACGAAACAACCTGCTGGTGAATGATGGTCGATATTGAATACGCGAAGACGTTCTTTGAACAAAACCCTGACATTGAAATTCTCGAAGCCTTTGTCATCGATGTAAACGGAGTGCCACGCGGCAAGTGGATACCGCGTGAACGCGCCATCGATGTTTTGGAAAANGGCATGGCCATGCCACGCTCCGTGTACGCGCTGGATATTTGGGGCCGCGATGTCAACGCCGCAGGCCTCGCGGAAGGCACAGGCGATCCCGATGGTTTGTGCTTCGCCGTCCCGGAAACACTATCACGCGTCACATGGCTGGGGCGTCCCACGGCGCAGGTTCTGCTGGCCATGAAAGATCCCGACGGCAACGGTTTTTATGGCGATCCGCGCAACGTGCTAGCGCAGGTACTGTCGGGCTTTACCCGACGCGGACTGACGCCGGTTGTTGCCACGGAGCTGGAATTTTATCTGATCGACCCCGTTCGCTCCGCACTCGACCCCGTGCGCCCGCCGCGTAGCCGCGAGGGTCGCTGGCATACAGGCCAGACGCAAGTCCTGTCTATCTCGGAATTGCAGGATTTCGAGGGTGTTTTTCACGACATCTCAACTGCCTGCAGCGCACAGAATGTGGGGGCGGACACGACCCTTCGCGAGAATGGTCCTGGCCAGTATGAAATTAACCTCAACCATGTGCCCAATGCGCTTCAGGCTGCAGATTACGCCGTATTTCTGAAACGTATCGTCAAGGGTGTTGCCCGCAAGCATGATCTTGATGCCACCTTCATGGCCAAGCCTTACGGCATGCAGGCTGGCAATGGCATGCACGTCCATTTTNCCATGCTGGACAGGGATGGCAACAACATCTACGCGGGAGAAAATGGCCCTTCTGAAGCGCTGATGCATTCAGTCGGCGGCCTGTTAGAGAATATGGGAGAAAGCATGGCGGTGTTTGCACCGCATGCCAACTCCTACCGCCGCCTGCGCCCCAGCGAACATGCGCCGACTTATGCCTCCTGGGGTATCGATAACCGCTCCGCAGCCGTGCGCGTTATCGTGGCGAGCAAACCCGCCACCCGCATTGAACACCGCGTGGCTGGTGCCGATACCAACCCCTATCTGGTGCTTGCCATGATCCTCAGTGCGGCACTTGCCGGCATGAAAGAGAAGCGCCAGCCAGGCGGGGCGATCTCCGGTGACAGCCATGCTGTCAACCATGAGCCACTGCCAACGAACTGGGATTACGCGCTTCAGCGCTTCACCCGGTCGAGCTTTGCCTATGCAACCTTCGGGCAGAAATACCGCACGCTTTATTCGGCCTGCAAGCAGCAGGAATTGTCCGAATTTTCGCTACGCGTGACCGACGTCGAGTACGACGCATATATCAGGACGGTGTGACATGGCAGACGTAACAAACGCCCCAAATCCTGGCCACACCACGTCATGGTACGCGGCGTCCGCCAACACCAAAACCGTGCGAACGGCGCTTCAGGGCGATCAGGATGCGGATGTCTGCATCATCGGTGCAGGTTTCACCGGTCTGTCGGCCGCGCTGGAACTGGCGCAAAAAGGTTTCTCTGTCATCGTGCTGGAAGGCGAGAGGGTCGGCTTCGGCGCATCGGGGCGCAACGGCGGACAGATCGTCAATGGTTACAGCCGCGATCTTCACACGATAGCCCGTCGTTACGGAGCGCAAAAGGCTTCGCAATTGGGTGCAATGTCACTTGAAGGCGGCCAGATCATCCGCGAGCGTGTGGCGAAATACGAGATCGATTGCGACCTTGTCGATGGCGGGTTCTTTGCGGCCTTCACACCCAAGCAGATCACCGAAATGGCGGCCAACAAGGCCAATTGGGAAAAGCACGGCCATACCGGTCTCGAAATGGTCTCCAAAGCCGAGGTCGGCAAATACGTGAAGTCGGACCGTTACGCGGGCGGCATGATCGACCGTTTCGGCGGCCATATTCATCCGCTGAATTATGTTCTGGGCGAAGCTGAAGCTATCGATCGATTGGGTGGGCGCATCTTCGAAAACTCACGCGTCATCGCGGTCGAACAAGGGGCAAACCCGGTCGTTCGGACAGCGCAGGGCAAAGTTGCCGCCAAATATGTACTCGTCTGCGGAAACGCCTATCTCGGCGGTTTATTGCCGGAAATCGGTGAGCGGATGATGCCGGTATCCAGCCAGGTGATGGCGACGGAGCCGCTGGACGCGGCGCTGATCGAAGAACTGCTGCCTGCCAATTACTGCGTCGAGGATGCCAATTACATCCTCGATTATTATCGCCGCACCTCCGACAATCGCCTGCTCTATGGCGGCGGTATCGGTTATGGCGGCAGCGATCCAGCCGACCTAACCAGCGTCATCCGTCCCAATATGCTCAAAACTTTTCCGCAATTGCAAAACGCCAAAATCGACTTTGCTTGGAGTGGCAATTTCGCGCTGACGCTGACCCGTGTTCCGCACATCGGACGCCTGGCACCCAACATCTATTTCTCCCACGGCGACAGCGGCCATGGTGTGACGACGACACAGTTGTTGGGCAAAATACTGGGCGAAGCGGTGGCTGGCCATGCGGAACGCTTCGACGTCTGGTCATCGCTGCCGAACTACCCGTTTCCGGGCGGAAAGACGTTCCGCGTGCCGCTGACCATGCTCGGTGCCTGGTGGTACGGTCTTCGTGACAAGCTGGGCGTTTAAAGAGCAGATAGACCCTTCAAGGCATTCTCGGTTATCTCGTCTGGCGTGGCGTCGATGCTGACGGTGACGACGCTGGGTTCGCTGGTTGGCACTTCCAGCGTTGCGAGCTGGGTCTTCAGCAGCGAGAGCGGCATGAAGTGGCCTGTGCGGGCACCCATGCGCTCGGTCAAAAGCGCTTCGCTTCCTTCCAGGTAAACGAAAGCTAGCGGTCCACCGCAGGCATCACGCAGACGTTCACGATAACTTTTCTTCAGTGCAGAGCAAGAGATGACGATGCCGCCAGCCTCAAAACCTTTGTGCAGTTGGGCACCGACCAGATCCAGCCACGGCCAGCGATCATCGTCCGTCAATGGCATTCCGGCAGCCATTTTTTCGACATTGGAAGCGGGGTGAAGCTTGTCACCCTCCATAAAGGGAATGCTCAGCTTGTCAGCCAGTTCTTCACCCACAGTGGACTTGCCGCAGCCGCTGACACCCATAACGATGATTGCCTGTTTCACGATGACCTCTGCAATTTCAAAACCCGTCTCAACCGCTTACCGTATTGCGGAGCGCCGCGGAAACTTTTTCTACACATCGGGGCTGGCAACATGTCAGTAGCCTGCGCGCTTGGCGGCTTTTGCTTCCAGCATCGATAGTCCGCTATGGACCAACACGGCAGGAGTTGCGAAGCAATGCCACCATCGGTGCCATAGATCCGTGGCCGCGTTGGCGTTATTCGTCTGGCTGGCAGCAGCTGCGATGGTTGCAGCGGTGTCGCTGCCGGATAGCGTGATGAGTTGATTCGGATTCAGCGGAAAGCCGCAGGTCTTCTGAACGGCAGGGAGAGCGGCGGCGGGAAAGTCGTACTCATGTCGATGTAGGCGATTTTTCCCCGGTCCGGTGGTCGTGACGAGAGCCGGGCCAAGAGGATCGCATTCGAAGCTGAATGCATGCGGATTCTAACGAAGAACTTAGGTCTAGTCCTGTTTCTTGCGCGCATCCTTGCCCATGACTGATGGCATCAGCACGGATAGAAACAAGAGACGCAGAACGTGGTGTGAACCGACATATGCGGTATCGGCGTGCATCATGACCGCCATGGCTGCCATCGTTTCCAATCCTCCAGGCGCAAACGCAATCATGACAGCGTTGAGAGGTACGCCCGTCAGCCGTGAAACCAATATCGCAACCACCGAGGAAAGGACCATGACAGCTATGGTGACCACCCCGCCAGCGACAAACGCCTTTTGCATGTCGCGAAGGGACGCACGGGAAAAACGCGTGCCGATGAGACTGCCCAATATGATGTAAGTGGGTTGGCTCAGCCAACTCGGGACGCCGCCGCTGGTCAAGCCGGTGATGTGAATACCGATCGAAACCGCAACGCCGCCCAAAAGCAGTGCTGCCGGAAAGCGCCAGCGCATGAAAATCCAACCGACTGCAAGCGACGCAAGAATGGTCATGCCTAAGACGACAGGGCTCATCGGTGGCGACAGGATAATCGGTTCTATGCTGATCAGATCGAAATACTCAACGAGCAGCGGTACGGCGAGCGTCAGCGCCAGTACGCGGACACTCTGAATGACACTGACGGTTGCCAGATCGCTCTTTGTTTCCGCTGTCAGGCTGATGATGTAGCTGAGATGGCCGGGCGAAGCGCCCAGCATCGCTGTCGTGCGATCATAGCCAAAACCGTAGCGCAGGATCCAGAAGGCTACGTAGAGAAGTATAACGACCGTAACTAGAACCGCCAGGAAACTCAGCGGCCAAGCCCTTGCAGCGTCGATGACCTGTGGCGTAACGCTCGTTCCCATGGAAATGCCGACGACAACGAATGTGGCGTTTCGCAACAGGGGAGGGATCGACAGCTTAAAACCTGCCAACCCGGCAAGGGTGACGGCAAGTGCCGGACCGCACAAAAACGGAGCCGGAAGACCGATGACGAAGGCGATGAAGGCGCCGATGCTGCCAATGATGATGGTCAGGATAAAGCTGTAGAGGTCTGGCTTGGTGATCATTGCACATACGAATGGAATCGGGACAGGCGAGTATCTATGTGCAGTTGCGCCCGTTCAACCGCTGTCGTCAACTGGATGGCAAAANGAAAANCCCGCAAACGATGTTGCGGGTTTCATATCACCGGTCTCGCCTGCTTCAGGCTGCTGGGGCCGTGGCCGCAACGCTAACGGGCCGGCGCTTTGCCATGGTTTCTTCAAGGCCTAGCAGGAAGCTGATCTGCGGGCGTGCCTTGACGAGATCATCGATCGAATACTGTGTCAGGACTTCAAAGAACGCGTTGAGCGCCTTGCGAAGTGCAGAGTTCAATCCACAGCTATCCACAAGCGGACACTCGACGNCGCCGTCCTCGAAACATTCAGCCATCGCGAAGCTGTCTTCGGTGACCTTCACAACATCGAAAAGGCTGATCTGGTCTGCTGGCTTGCCGAGCTTGACGCCGCCATTGCGGCCACGCACGGTTTCAACAAGGCCTGCCTTGTTCAGCGGCTGAAGAATTTTGAACAGGAACAATTCCGACACACCATAAGCCTTGGCAATTTCCGGGATACGGCTGAGGTGGCCCTCATTGGCGGCGCAGTACATCAACATGCGGACGGCATAATTGGTCTGTTTGGTCAAACGCATGCTGATCTCCTGACTCTATAATGTGGAGTCATATAGTCGCTTTTNCAGTTTAGAACAATTCCAGAAGTAAAAAAATCTCTCGCAGATTTCTGGTTCTCAAAATTGCCCCGTTGACCGTCCATTCGATTCATGAACAAACAACTCAAGAATCGAATTTATCGGAGGCGTTTCCCATGGCAAGCATGAAATCCGTGATTTATGCGATGGCGGCGACATCTTTGGTTGCCAGTGGCGGAATGTCCACAGCTTTTGCGGGTGGCGAGGTCAACGTCTACTCCTACAGGCAACCGGAACTGATCCAGCCTTTGCTGGACGCCTTTACCAAAGAGACCGGTATTGAAACGAATGTCCTGTTTCTGGACAAAGGACTGGTGGAGCGCCTTCAGGCAGAAGGGGTCAACTCTCCCGCCGATATTCTCCTGACCGTCGACATAGCCCGTTTGGTCGAAGCCAAGGAAGGTAAGGTTACGCAGTCCGTCCTGAACGATCCGATCATCGAAANGGATATCCCCGCCAATCTGCGTGACCCTGAGGGCGAGTGGTTCGGTCTGACGACGCGTGGACGCGTCGTCTATGCCTCAAAAGACCGTGTAAGCCAGAAAGATATTACCTATGAGGAGCTTGCCGATCCGAAATGGAAAGGCAAAGTCTGCATTCGCGACGGCCAGCATTCCTACAATATTGCGCTCTTCGCATCGATGATCGCCCATCACGGTGTTGACTACACCCGCACGTGGCTGACGGCATTGAAGAACAATCTGGCCCGCAAACCGGATGGTACGGATCGCACACAAGCCAAATCCATTTATTCCGGCGAATGCGATATCGCGCTTGGAAACACCTATTATGTTGGCCTGATGCTGACCAACGAGCAGGAACCGGAAGAAAAAGTCTGGGGTAACGCCGTTCGTGTGATCTTCCCCAATGCGAACGACCGGGGAACACATGTGAATATCTCCGGCGTGGCGATGACGAAATATGCACCAAACCGTGAAAATGCTCTCAAGCTGATTGAATTCCTTGCGTCCGGTGAGGCGCAGGAAATTTACGCCAAGCAAGTTTTCGAATATCCGGTGATTCCTGGCGGGCAGCCTTCAGATGTCGTGAAGAACTTTGGCCCGATCAAGCCAGACACTTTGTCACTTGCTGACATAGCTGCTCACCGTAAACAAGCGTCCGAACTGGTCGATGAGGTCGGCTTCAACGAAGGTCCGTCAAACTAGGAACGCTTGAGCGATGGCCTAGGCCTGACGATATCAGCGACGCTTGCGGCGCAGGCGGATGACCACGTCGACATGGGCGATTTCCATGCCCTCAGGCGGCTCCGGTAGATTGTCGATCTGCAGATTGTTGACGGGGATATCCAGAACTTCGTTTTCACCTTCAACAAAGAAGTGGTGATGGTCGGAGACGTTGGTGTCGAAATAGGTTTTCGCACCCTCCACGGCCAAAACGCGGATCAGACCGGCCTCGGTAAACTGATGCAGTGTGTTGTATACGGTTGCCAGAGATACCGGAACATTTGCGTTCACGGCTTCGTCATGCAGTTCTTCAACCGTGAGATGCCGGTCGCCCTTGGCAAACAGAAGGTCGCCAAGCGCCACACGCTGGCGCGTAGGTCGCAAGCCGAAACGGCGCAACCTTGTTCCAATATCCAGCGTGGCGTCAAATGCCATAAGTGCGGCCCCAAAAGCTGTCAAATAAACTCAATTTAGAAAGCATATAACTTTTACGGGCACTGCATTCAATAGTTTCCGTCATGGCAGCAGTAGCAATTGGCTGCAAACCGGGCGTTTTTGCAATTTTCCTCTGGTTCAGGACTTACGCTTCCTGTATGCGGGCGCCATGTTAAGACAGGACTTTGCCAAGAGCTTAAGTGATTGAAGATGCAAGCTGCCCTTGTGGCGCTTCATTTTGAACCTAACTTGCTCTAAAGAAGTCCTTCAACACCAGTGAACGGGGAAGCGGAGCAACATGTCAACGAGGCAATCGAGCTACAATTACGAGGAAATTCTGTCTTGCGGACGTGGCGAACTGTTTGGCCCCGGCAATGCGCAGCTTCCTCTGCCTCCTATGCTCATGGTTCACCGCATCACNGAAATTTCGGAAACCGGCGGAGCTCACGACAAGGGCTTCATCCGTGCGGAGTATGATGTATCTCCAGATGACTGGTATTTCCCATGCCATTTNCAGGGCAATCCCATTATGCCGGGCTGCCTTGGTCTCGACGGCATGTGGCAGCTGACGGGCTTTTTCCTCGGCTGGCTGGGCGAGCCGGGCCGCGGCATGGCGTTGTCCACAGGTGAAGTCAAATTCAAGGGCATGGTTCGTCCCGAGACGAAGCTCCTTCAATACGGCATCGATTTCAAGCGCGTCATGCGTGGCCGCCTGGTTCTTGGCACTGCCGATGGCTGGCTGAAGGCCGATGGCGAAACGATTTATCAAGCGTCGGACCTGCGTGTCGGCCTGTCTAAAGAAAAGACCGCCTGATATGGGATGTCTGCTCTTGGCGGTTTAACCGCGAAAGAGCAGATGCGTCATGCGGCAAACAGAGAAAAGGTCAACTTTATGAGAAGAGTTGTAGTCACCGGCCTCGGTATTGTTTCATCGATCGGCGGGGATGCCGCAGAGGTTACGGCGTCATTGAGAGACGCGAAGTCGGGAATCTCGTTCTCACCGGATTTNGCTGAACACGGCTTCAAGTGCCAGGTGTGGGGCAAGCCATCGCTCGACCCAACCGATCTGGTCGACCGTCGCGCTATGCGTTTCCTCAGCCAAGGCGGTGCCTGGAACCACGTTGCCATGAAGCAGGCGATTGCCGATTCCGGTCTGGAAGAAAGCGACATCAGCGGCAATGAGCGCACTGGTATCATCATGGGTTCCGGTGGACCTTCCACCCGCACCATCGTTGAAGCATCTGACATCACGCTGAAGAACAACAGCCCGAAGCGCATCGGCCCATTCGCCGTGCCGAAGGCCATGTCCTCGACGGCATCCGCGACGCTTGCGACCTGGTTCAAAATCCACGGCGTGAACTACTCGATTTCGTCGGCCTGCTCGACGTCTGCGCACTGCATCGGCAATGCGGCTGAAATGATTCAGTGGGGCAAGCAGGACGTGATGTTTGCCGGCGGCCATGAAGACCTAGATTGGTCCATGTCCAACTTGTTCGACGCCATGGGTGCGATGTCTTCCAAATATAACGAGACGCCAACCGTTGCGTCTCGCGCCTACGACGTCAATCGTGACGGCTTCGTCATTGCAGGCGGTGCTGGTGTTCTGGTTCTGGAAGAACTGGAACATGCCAAGNCGCGCGGGGCAAAGATTTATGCGGAAATCGTCGGTTACGGTGCGACATCAGATGGTTACGACATGGTCGCACCGTCAGGTGAGGGCGCTGTTCGCTGCATGCGTCAGGCACTCGCAACGGTGAAGGGCGAGGTCGATTACGTCAACACACACGGCACATCGACACCCGTTGGCGACAGCAAGGAAATCGGTGCGATCCGTGAAGTGTTCGGCTCGAAGATTCCTCACATCCAGTCTACTAAGTCGCTGACCGGTCACTCCCTGGGTGCCGCAGGCGTTCAGGAATCGATCTACGGCCTGTTGATGATGCAGGAACGTTTCATCGGCGAAAGCGCGCATATCGAGACCCTCGATCCCGAATTCGAGGGCGTGAACATCGTTCGCAAGCGCATCGACGATGCCAAGATCGATACGGTTCTTTCCAACTCATTCGGGTTCGGCGGTACCAACGCTACGCTCGTCTTCCAGCGCTATAACGGATAATTGCCCATGAATGGGATCATGCAGGGAAANCGCGGCCTCATCATGGGGGTCGCCAACAATCATTCCATTGCCTGGGGGATATCCAAGGCGTTGGCTGCGCAGGGTGCACAGCTTGCTTTCACCTATCAGGGCGAAGCCCTGGGCAAGCGCGTAAAGCCGCTGGCTGCGGAGCTCGGCTCCGACTTTATCGTGCCTTGCGACGTCGAGGATATTGCCTCGGTGGATGCCCTGTTCGAAACGGTGGGCGAGCGCTGGGGCTCTCTCGATTTCGTGGTTCATGCGATAGGCTTTTCCGACAAGAATGAATTGAAGGGTCTTTACGCGGATACCACGCGTGAAAATTTCAGCCGCACCATGGTCATCTCTTGTTTCTCGTTCACGGAAATCGCCAAGCGCGCAGCTGCTCTCATGACCGATGGCGGCTCAATTCTGACGCTGACCTATAACGGCTCGCAGCGCGTTATTCCGAATTACAATGTCATGGGTGTTGCAAAGGCTGCACTGGAAGCCTCCGTTCGCTATCTCGCTGCTGATTACGGGCCGAAAGGCATTCGCGTCAATGCAATCTCCGCTGGTCCAGTGCGTACACTGGCAGGTGCGGGTATTTCGGACGCGAGGGCGATCTTCTCTTGGAACCAGAAGAACGCACCGCTTCGCCGCACACCTGACATCGACGATATCGGCGGTTCCGCACTTTATCTTTNGTCGGATATGTCGCGCGGCGTTACCGGCGAATGTCACTATGTCGATGGCGGCTTCAACATCACGTCGATTCCGACACTGGAAGTGCTTTATAACGCCGACGGCGGTTAAGGCCTAAGATATTTCCAGACTTGAAAAAGCCCGGTCAACCCGGGCTTTTTGCATATTCACTCAGACCGGATCGAAACCAAACAGTTCTTCGGGGTTCGTCACCAGTGCTTTTTTGCGGGCTTCATCGGATGGCAACCACGATAGCACCGTATCCAGCAGGTCTGCATCATCTAGATATTCTTCGGTTGTTTTCGCGTTGTTGTGCGGCCAGTTGGTGCCCCAGATGATGCGCTCCGGCGCGTGTTCCGCAATCACGCGGGCGACGGCTGCGATGTCTTCGAAATCTGGCGCGCCTGAGCGACTCGATTCATAGCAACCAGCAAATTTGAACCAGCAATTTCCCTTTTCGATCAGCCGCTTCAGAGCCGATATCTGATCGCTGTCGGGCGTGACGCCGGAAAAAANCTTGCCATGATGATCGAAAATCCAACGGCTCTTGATTGCGGCGAGCTTCTGCTCGTGATCGAGAATGTTGGAGCCATCGAACTGAACAGCAACGGACCAGCCGAGTTCCTGCGCTATGCTGTCGACCTCTTCCAGATGGGTGAGATCGACGGCACCACCTGGTAGATCCATGATGCGTGCACCAACGACACCTGCTTCGACAAGTTCCTGCAACTCATCAAGCGGTGTTTCGCGCGTCACGACGGCTACGCCTTTGGCCACGCTGCCCATTTCTCGCAGGCAGGCGATCAGGTTGCCATTGTCACGCTGGTGGGCATTCCCCTGGGTTATGACCACACGCTCTATGCCGATCCATTTCATCAGNCGGCGATACTCATCTGGCCCTGGCGTTCCCTCCGGCACAGGCGGTCCTCCCTCCTGAGCGGGAAAGTCGCGCAGATACATGTGCATTTGAGTATCGATTGCGCCTTTCGGCATTGTTATACGAGGGTTCTTCCCCTCAAAGGTTCTAACCAATGTCATTGAAACTCCTTTGGGCATCCGCCCTTGGTTCTGGCGATCAGCCCTGCCGCAACATGGCGCGGTAGCGCTGCTGGCTACCCTTCAAGTGTTTCCGCATGGCCTCCCGGGCGGCGGAAGCATCGCCATCTGAGATTGCGTGGACGATCACGTCGTGCTCGTTCTGAAGCTGTCGCAGGTAAGAGGCGGCAGTCTGCTCGGACTGGGATGACCTTAATGCCGCACGCGGGATGATATTCTGACCCATGACTTCCAGAAACTCGCGAAAGCGCGGATTGTTGGTCGCATCGGCAATGGCGAGGTGCAGCTTGAAATCGGCCTCGGCTGTCGGCTCTGCCTTCTCTATGCAAACCTGAACAGCGGACAGACAGCGAATGATCGCTTCTTCCTGCGCGGGTGATCGGCGAACCGCCGCCAGTTCCGCCGCCTCGGTTTCCACCGCGGCACGCAATTCCAGAAGCTCGATAATCGACGAGATGCGGTCGTGGTCCACGTCCTGAAACGGTTGCGGTTGCTGTATTGGCAAGGTCAGCACAAAAATGCCTGCGCCATGGCGGGCTTCCACGAGTTTGTCGGCGCGCAGCGCAGCGACGGCTTCTCGCACGACGGTACGGCTGACCTTGTACAGTTCGGTTAGGCCCGCTTCACTCGGTAACTTATCGCCGGGCTTGTATTCACCGGACAAAATGGACTGCCGCAATGCATCCGCCGTCTGGCTGACGAGCGAGCCACCTGCGCGACCGATAGCGGAATGTTCTTTTACACCGCCTTCGACGGTTTCATTGAAGCTGGCCAAATGTTCACCCCAGGCAAAGTGGAAACTGCCAGAAAGGCGTTTCCGTTAAAAATATCAGTCCTGTAAATATCCCGCAAATGCACAAAATTGGCAATATTTATATTATTTCTGTCTTCCATTGATATGATCTCCGCGTGGCGCTCATCTGGTCCAGCGGGGAAATCGTGTCATTAGGGGAAATGCAATGATTTCAAGCAAGGGAATGTAAAGGAAGCAGCCATATAGTTCTATCGCATAAAAGCTTTCGGGCCAGACATGCTTTCTCATCATGAAGATAAAAAGCCCTATGCGATCAGTGTTTNCCAAAACAAATCCGGCCGCCAGATTCATCCGCTCCCGCGATGGGTCGGCAGCGATAGAGTTTGCGATCCTGGCCATCCCTTATTTCCTGATCGTCTTCGCCATTATAGAGACGTTTCTCGCTTTGGTCGGAGAGCAGTTGGTGACAAACGCGACTGACACCATGGCGCGCAAGTTGCGCACCGGGCAGATCGCCAATACGATCACCGAGGAAGATTTCCGAAAGCAGTTCTGCGCTGAAGTGTCGATCTTGATCACCTGCTCTGTCGATGAGATCAAAATACCGCAGAAGCTCTATATCGATCTAAGGCGTTTCAACACTTTCGCGGACATACCCAAGACAATACCGCTGACGCCGAACGGCCAGTACTTCGATCTGGATGATTCGGCGTTCGGATTCACGCCGGGTGGGCCGACGTCGATCAACATGCTGCGTGTCTATTACCGCTGGCAAGTGATCACCGATCTTGTCAGGCCTTATCTTACAAAANTTCGTCCCAAGGACGGCTCCATGCCATCCCATTTTCTGATCGTCGCAACGGACGCCTACCGCAATGAAGCCTATCAATGAGTGCGTCCAGATCATGAGAAAAACGAAGCAAGCCATGCGCGCTCTGGGCCAGACGTTCAATCGACTGAGACGCGATCGTCAGGGCGTGGGCGCTGTAGAATTCGCCATTATTTTTCCGATCCTGCTCGCGCTTTACATTACAGCGTTTGAGCTCACAATCGGCTTTAGCGTCTACAAGCGTGCGACGCGAGCCGCTGGCGCGATTGCAGATTTGACGTCCCAGCCGCAGACCGTCAACAAGGCCTATCTCAACACCATGAAGGACGTAGCTGCGGCCATTTTCGTGCCGTATGGAACAACCGGCCTCAAGTTGAAGATCAGCGGGATACAGGTCGACGCCAACAAGATCGCGAAGATCAGCTGGTCATGGGATCAGGATAATCAGCGGCCTTATCCCGTCAATTCTGTCGTGAAAATCCCTGAAANCCTGAAGCAGCCTAATGCTTTTCTCGTCCATGCGGAACTGACGATTCCCCACACGCTTTNGATGTTCATGTCGACATTGTCGTCAAAGATTACACCGATCACCATTGGCCGCGATTATTATTTCGCCAAGCGCGAAGCAGATCCGATCACCTGCTCGGATTGCTGAAANCTGACCAGTATAAAAAGCGCCGCAGGATCGCTTGTGATCCTGCGGCGCTTCAGGTTTCAAGTCATGTTACTCGGCAGGCATGTCCAGCGTTCGGCTGAAATATAGCGCGACAAGCGTGCAGACCGCACCGGACAGAAGATAAATGCCGACGGCAAACAATCCGAATTTGGACGAGAAGCCAAGGGCCACTAGTGGCGCGAAGCCTGCGCCGATCAGCCAGGAAATATCTGACGTTAGCGACGCTCCGGTATAGCGGTATTCGCGGCTGAAACGCGATGCCAGTGCGCCGCCGGATTGGCCAAAGGACAAGCCCAGCAGCGCAAATCCGATCAACACGAAAAGGTAACGGCCAATATCGCCCGATGACAGAAGAACCGGCGCGATGAAGCTGAACACCGCGATCATTGCAGCGGCAGCGCCCAGCAACTTGCGACGACCGAATTTGTCGGAGAGAACGCCTGAAACGACAATCATGCCACCAGCGATGATGGCGCTTACAAATTGAACAAACAGAAAATCCGAAACCTTCTGGTCGGTGTTGAGTGACACCCAGCTAAGCGGGAAGACTGTGACAAGGTGAAACAGGGCAAAGCTTGCCAGTGGCACGAAAGCACCCGTCAGCACAACGCGTGACTGCTTGCGCAGCATTTCAAACATCGGCTTCGGCTCGAGCTCATGCTGTTGCAGCATCGTCTGGAATTCGGGTGTCATGATCATGCGTAGCCGCGCAAACAGCGCCAGAACATTAAGCGCCAGGGCCACGAAGAACGGGAAGCGCCAGCCCCATGCCAGAAACTCCGGATTGGAAAGCTGTGTTGTGAAGATAATGAAGAACGCGCTGGCCAGACCAAAGCCCATGGCGGCACCGAGCTGCGGCATCATAGCGTACCAGCCGCGCTGTTTTNCAGGCGCATTCATGGCAAGCAGCGAGACAAGGCCATCCCACGCGCCGCCGAGACCAACACCCTGGCCGATACGGAAGACGGCAAGAAGAATGGGCGCGATCATTCCAGCTTCGGCATAGGAGGGTAGAAAGCTGATCGCCATGGTGGAGCCACAGAGCGTGAACAGCGCTGTCGCCAGTTTGACCGCACGTCCAAACTTACGGTCGATCTGGAGAAACAGGAGCGAGCCGATGGGGCGGGCAATGAAAGCCAGCGAGAACACCGCAAATGAATAGAGAGTGGCCGTCAGGGGATCGACGAAGGAGAAAAAGACGTGAGGGAAAACCAGTGCGGATGCGATTGCATAGACGAAAAAATCGAAGAACTCCGTCATTCGGGCCAGAATGACCGCAATCGTGATGCGGTCTGGATCGACAGCAACCGGCGCTGGCGACTGACCGGTTGGTCCTTTGTGTTGCGGAAAAGCCGTATCGGTATAACTCATAAAAATTCCCTCCTGCGCAGTGCAGAGCACTTGTCCATGACGCACCCGCCTCCTCTTGCGCTGTGTCATATGCGGCGGATTGTCACACAGGGGTTTGAACCCGTCAATTACAGAATGCGCGTAGGGGCTTGCCCAGACCGTATCGTGTGAGATAATGGGGCGCACTCATCCTTTNCGGCTCAAAATCCGATTGCCGCAACGATTGCAGTTTTAAGTTTATGCTGCACCGCGACAAACTACCTCATGTCCTTTATGACGTTTGACAATTATACGCGACATTACCAAAANCAGTACGAGTATCAGAACGTGCGCACGCTCATGAAAATTCCATCTGCCCTGTTGGCTATTTCGTCGCTTCTGCTTTNGAGCGGCTGCGATCTCGTTGTGATGAATCCTGCCGGTGACATCGCAGTCCAGCAGAGAGACCTCATCATCACTTCCACGGTTTTGATGCTCCTCATCATTGTTCCGGTTCTTGCTCTCACGCTCTTTTTTGCGTGGAAGTACCGTGCATCCGCCAAGGCGGAGGATTACGATCCGGAGTGGCATCACTCCACGCGTCTTGAAATGGTGATCTGGTCGGCTCCGGTCGCCATCATTCTGATGCTCGGCACGGTCACCTGGATCGCGACCCACCGTTTGGATCCCTATCGTCCGATCGAGCGTATCGATGAGAATCGTCAGGTGACGGCCGATATGAAGCCGATCACCGTCGAAGTGGTGGCCATGGACTGGAAGTGGCTGTTCTTCTACCCGGAACTCGGCATCGGCAGCGTCAATGAGTTCGCAGCGCCTGTCGACGTGCCGATCAACTTCAAGATTACCGGCACAACGGCGATGAACTCGTTCTTCGTTCCGGCGCTGGCGGGTCAGATTTACGCCATGGGCGGCATGCAAACGAAGCTTCACGCCGTCATCAACAAGCTCGGCGTGTACGACGGCTTCTCGGCCAACTTCTCCGGCCCCGGCTTCTCGCACATGCGCTTCAAGTTCCATGGCATGAGCCAGGAAGGTTTCGATCAGTGGGTTGCCAAGGCCAAGGATGGGGGCAAGGGCTTCGGCCGCATGGAATATCTCGAATTCGCAAAGCCAAGCGAACGCGAGCCCGTGCAGTATTTCGCCAATGTCGATCCGCAGCTCTACGATGCCATCCTCAACCGTTGTGTGGAGCCGAACAAGCTCTGCATGCGTGACATGATGCACATCGACGCGAATGGCGGCGGCGGCAAGGAAGGCATCGACATTGCCAAGGCTCTGAACTCCGTGGTTTGCACGCCGCTTTCGCCTTACGGCATAGCGTCAGGTCCACAGTCTGTGCCAGCGGCCATAGAAGGCCAGACGTTCGAGCCCGCAGCTTTGCCAGATACGAAAGCGCAATTACCTTCGGCGGGTAAAAGCGCGGGCTGAGTGAGAGTGAATTCTATGCAGCGCGTCGTTCGCGCTGCTCTGAGCGCATCGGTTTGTCCGATACGTAGATTCAATGACGTGGGAATGCTCTACTCGTCCCGTTGGGCAGGCAGCACTCCGAAAATCGCAAGAGGCTAAAATGGTCGTCAATACCGATCAAACGTCGTTCCTTTTCGGGAAACTGACGTGGGAATCCATCCCTTTCCATGAGCCAATCCTGATCGTGACCTTTGCGGTCGTGGCGCTTGGTGGCGCGGCCGTTTTGGGCGCACTCACCTATTTCCGTCTCTGGGGATATCTCTGGAAGGAATGGTTCACCAGTATCGATCACAAGAAGATCGGTATCATGTACATCATTTTGGCGCTCGTCATGCTCATGCGCGGCTTTGCTGATGCCATCATGATGCGAATTCAACAGGCTATAGCCTCTGGTGGCTCTGAGGGGTATCTCAACCCGCACCATTACGACCAGATTTTCACCGCCCACGGCGTGATCATGATCTTCTTCATGGCGATGCCGATGATCACCGGTCTGATGAACTACATCATTCCGCTACAGATTGGCGCGCGTGACGTCTCGTTCCCGTTCCTCAACAACTTCTCCTTCTGGATGACGACAGCCGGAGCTGTCATAACAATGATCTCGCTGTTCATCGGTGAGTACGCGCAGACGGGCTGGCTGGCCTATCCGCCGTTGTCGGGTATTCAGGGAAGCCCGAGTGTGGGCGTCGACTATTATATCTGGGGCTTGCAGATCGCCGGTGTGGGAACGACGCTATCCGGTATCAACCTGATCGTGACCATCATCAAGATGCGCGCGCCCGGCATGACCCTGATGCGCCTGCCTATCTTCGTGTGGACATCGCTGTGTTCCAATATCCTGATCGTGGCGTCGTTCCCGATCCTCACTGGCACGCTCGCACTTCTGACGCTTGACCGTTACGTTGGTACGAACTTCTTCACCAACGATCTCGGCGGCAACCCGATGATGTACGTCAACCTCATCTGGATCTGGGGTCACCCGGAAGTCTACATTCTCGTGCTGCCAGCATTCGGCATATTCTCCGAGATCGTGTCGACATTCTCCAACAAGCGCCTGTTCGGTTACGCCTCGATGGTTTACGCGACCGTGGTTATCACCATTCTCGCTTATGTCGTCTGGCTGCACCACTTCTTCACCATGGGTTCGGGTGCCAGCGTCAATGCCTTCTTCGGCATAACGACCATGATCATCTCGATCCCGACCGGTGCGAAGATCTTCAATTGGCTGTTCACCATGTATAAGGGCCGCATCACGTTCGATGTCCCGATGCTGTGGGCCATGGGCTTCATGATCACCTTCGTCATCGGTGGCATGACGGGCGTTTTNGCTGGCCGTTCCTCCAGCTGACTTCGTGCTGCACAACTCGCTGTTCCTCATCGCCCATTTCCACAATACGATCATCGGTGGCGTGGTGTTCGGTGTTCTCGCGGGTATCGCTTATTGGTATCCAAAGGCATTCGGATACCGTCTCGATCCATTCTGGGGCAAGATGTCATTCTGGTTCTGGTTCGTCGGCTTCTACTTTGCCTTCATGCCGCTCTACGTGCTTGGCTTGATGGGTATCACGCGTCGTCTCAGCCAGTTCGAAGACACATCGCTTCAGATATGGTTCATCGTTGCAGCCTTCGGTGCATTCCTTATCGCACTCGGCATCGCGTCCTTCATCATCCAGCTCATCGTCAGCTACATCAGACGCGATCAATTGCGTGATGTGACGGGTGATCCCTATGGCGGTCGTACGCTGGAGTGGTCTACGTCTTCTCCGCCGCCTGCCTACAACTTCGCGTTCACGCCGGTCGTGCATGAAATCGATGCCTGGGCCCATATGAAGAAACACAATGCAGAACGTCCGGTCGATGGCTTCATCCCCATTCACATGCCGAAAAACACCGGCACGGGCGTGATCATCAGTGCGATCAGCGTCGTCCTCGGCTTTGCCCTGGTGTGGCACATCTGGTGGCTGGCAATCGTATCCTTGGTTGCGATTATAGCGGTCTCCATCGCCCACACCTTCAACTACAATCGCGACTATTACATCCCGGTATCGGATGTGACGGAAGTCGAAGCAGAACGTACGAAGCTGCTGGCAACTCAGGCGTAACAGAATGTCTCAAGCACCTGCCCAGAGCGCCGACGGCGCGGAAAAGCCGGTCTTCTATCTAAAGGAAGACCACCACACGGAAAACGGTACATCTATCGGTTTCTGGCTGTATCTGATGAGCGACTGCCTTATTTNCGCGACGCTCTTTGCAACCTATGCCGTGGTCGGCCGCAGCTATGCGGCCGGCCCATCCGGTGCAGACCTCTTCGATCTGAAGCTGGTGGCGATCAACACCGCCTTCCTGCTGTTTTCCTCCATCACCTATGGCTTTGCCATGCTGGAAGCGCAGAAGAAGAACATCAACACGACGCTGATCTGGCTCGCCATCACCGGCCTGTTCGGTCTGGCCTTCCTGTGTCTGGAGCTTTACGAGTTCTACCACCTGATCCACGAAGGTGCGACGCCGCAGCGTTCCGCGTTCCTGTCCGCCTTTTTCGCGCTCGTCGGCACGCACGGTTTGCACGTCACCTTCGGCGTGATATGGCTTGTTACCCTCATGGTCCAGGTCAAGAAGTTTGGCCTGCATCCTGAAAACATGCGCCGCCTGACGTGCCTTTCCATGTTCTGGCACTTCCTGGATGTTATCTGGATTGGCGTCTTTTCCTTTGTTTATCTGGTTGGAGTTCTGTGATGAGTGCAAACACACACGACCATAACCACGATCACAATCACGGACACGGGCATGCCCATGGCGACGATCATCACCACGATAGCGGTGAGGATCACGGCTCCTTCAAGAGCTACATGATCGGCTTCATCCTCTCGGTCATCCTGACGGCAATTCCATTCTGGCTGGTCATGGGCGATGTCATCGACAACCGCACGACCACCGTCATCGTCATCATGATCTTCGGTGTCATCCAGGTGTTCGTGCACATGATCTACTTCCTGCACATGAACACGAAGTCGCAGGGCGGCTGGACCTTCATGTCGCTGCTGTTCACGCTGGTTGTGGTCATGATCACGCTCGTCGGTTCTCTCTGGGTCATGTACAACATGAACAAGAACATGATGCCGACGATGACGATGGAACAGATGCGCAACATGCCGTAACCGGCACCGTTGCAAAGCTATCGTGGCCCGCGTAACAGCGGGTCGCTCCTCTCCGAGAGACAAAAACCCCATGAATCGGAGAGCGGATTCATGGGGTTTCTGTTGAGCGGGAAAGCTCTAATGACCACCAAAAAAGAAACCACACCACGTAAGGGCATCCGCCCGGCAGCCATCGTCGTCATTTTCATGACCGTCGTCCTCACCAACTGCTTGCTGGCGCTTGGCACATGGCAGGTCAACCGTCTCGCGTGGAAGCGCGATCTCGTAGCTCACGTGGAGGAGCGTGCGCAAGCCGCGCCCGTGGACATTTCCGCGCCAAGCGAATGGCCTGCAATGACGGATCCTTCGCAATACGAATATCGCCGTGTGAAGATTACCGGCACATATCGCCATCAGGATGAGGTTCAGGTCTATACCGTGACCGATCTCGGCCCCGGCTATTGGGTGCTGACGCCCCTGCAACGCGCGGATGGCACACGCGTCATCGTTAACAGAGGCTTCGTGCCGACCAATAAGCGCGATCCGGCTACCCGCCCCCAGGGCGAGGTCGAAGGCAATGTCGAGGTAATCGGCCTGATGCGGGCGCCTGAAACCGGCAGCCTTTTCCTGCGCGCCAACGATCCGCAGAACAATCGCTGGTACTCCCGCAATATCGTCCAGATTGCTGAAACCAAACAGATCGAGAACGCCGCTCCCTTCTACATCGATGCGGATGCAACACCCAATCCCGGCGGCCTGCCCATCGGCGGCAAGACGATGCTGACTTTNCCCAACAACCATCTGTCCTATGCCATCACATGGTACATTCTGGCGGGCATGGTTGTAGCTGCTGGCTGGTATGTCACACGCAATCTCAATGCGCCAAAGAAAGCCAGGACAGACGATCAAGACAGTGCTTGAAGAAAGCGTTTCACCTTTCTGATCGCGGTGATTATATCACTCATTTGTTCTCGCGGCCCTTTACGCCGCGCTTTTTGTGGTGACGCATGGCACGAGCTTTTCTTCTCGTTCTTGATTCCTTCGGTGTCGGTGGTGCGCCGGACGCCGAGCAATATGGCGATCTCGGTTCGAACACGCTGGGCCACATCGCCGAATTCTGCGCCGCCAGTGCGGCGGATCGCGAAGGTCTCCGGTCCGGCCCGCTGAAATTGCCGAACATGTCGGCGCTTGGCCTTTTGAACATCGCCCAGCTTTCCAGCGGCGAAACACCAGCGGGCATGGAGCAGCCGGAACGTATCTATGGCGTTCATGGCTGCGCCAATGAAGTTTCAAAAGGCAAGGACACACCATCAGGTCATTGGGAAATAGCAGGCACGCCGGTGCGGTTCGATTGGGGGTACTTCCCGTCTGAGGGCGACGCCTTCTCTCCTGAACTGGTTGAAGCCATTTGCGAACAGGGTGAGGTTCCCGGCATTCTCGGCAATTGTCATGCATCCGGTACCGACATTATCGCCCGTTTCGGCCCAGAACACATCCGCACCGGCAAGCCCATCTGCTATACGTCCTCGGACTCGGTTTTCCAGATCGCCGCGCACGAAGAGCATTTCGGGCTAGAGCGGCTGATCGCCTTTTGCCAGACGGTCCGCAAACTGGTCGATCCGCTCAATATCGGCCGCGTCATTGCCCGGCCTTTTACCGGAGAAACTGTCGCTACTTTTGAGCGAACCGGTAATCGTCGCGATTTTTCCGTGTTGCCGCCGGAGCCGACCTTGCTCGACCGTCTGGTGGAGATGGACCGTAAGGTGCTCGCCATCGGCAAGATAGGCGATATCTATGCACATCAGGGTGTTACCCGCGTTATCAAGGCCAATGGCAATGAAGCGCTGATGGATGCAACATTGCAGGCGATGGACGAGGCCGAAAACGGCGATCTCGTCTTCAGCAATTTTGTCGATTTCGACATGAATTACGGACACCGCCGCGACGTGGCGGGTTATGCCGCAGCACTTGAGGCTTTCGACGCCCGCCTCCCTGAAATTCACCGCAAGATGCAGCCGGGTGATATCGCCATTCTCACCGCCGACCATGGCTGCGATCCCACATGGCGCGGCACGGATCACACCCGCGAGCGCGTGCCGATCATGGCCTTCGGTCCCGGCATCCGCGAACGCAATATCGGGATACGCTCATCCTTNGCCGATATCGGCGAAAGCATCGCCACTCATCTTGGCATCCCAACTGGCCGCTACGGCAGGAGTTTCTTGTGACGTCGNATTTGTTGAAAGCAGAAATCCACTGCCATCTGGAAGGTGCCGCGCCGCCCGCGCTGGTGGTACAACAGGCGAGGAAATACGGCATAGACAGCAGCTGCTTCATGCGCGATGGCGCTTATATCTGGACGGATTTTGCCGAATTCATTCGCTGCTATGATGCCGTGGCTCAGGTCTTCAAGACCGAGGACGATTACGCGCTTCTGGCCGAAACCTATCTGACCGAATTGGCCGGTGAAAACACCATCTATAGTGAGCTGATCATTTCGCCTGATCACGGCGACCGTATCGGTTTGGGCGCGGATGCCTATCTCTCGGGGATCGCGGCAGGCATCGCGGCGGCGAAGGAAAAGACCGGCATCGAAGCGCGCATCATCGTCACCGGAGAGCGCCACTTCGGCCCGGAAAGCGTCATTGCCGCTGCGGAATATGCGGCGCGGGTCAAGCACCCGCTTATCACAGGTTTCAACATGGCGGGTGAAGAGCGCATGGGCCGCGTGGCGGATTACGCCCGCGCCTTCGATATCGCTCGTGATGCCGGGCTTGGGCTCACCATTCACGCGGGCGAAGTCTGCGGCGCGTTCAGCGTGGCGGATGCGCTTGATCTTGTCAAACCCCAACGCATCGGCCACGGCGTGCGCGCCATCGAGGATGATGCGCTGGTGGCGCGACTGGTGGAACTCGGAACGGTGTTGGAAGTCTGCCCCGGCTCCAATATCGCGCTCCATGTCTATCCAGATTTCGAAAGTCATCCCCTGAAGTGCCTTCGCGATGCAGGCTTGCGCGTCTGCATCAGCTCAGATGATCCTCCGTTCTTCCACACGTCGCTGGCGCAGGAATACGAGATCGCGCGCCATGCTTTCGGATTCAGCGATGCCGAGACCAATGCCATGACGCGTACCGCGCTTGAGGCCGCCTTTGTGGATGAGGACACGCGCGCGAAGCTGCTTGCCAAGCTGGATGCGCAGTCGACAGCGGCATAAATCGAGCGGGAACGGGGATGCAAAATGTGTTTCCGGTCTTGCGAAAGCCGCTCATTCGGTGAAATACAGAGACATCATAGATAAAAGAAAAGGCCAGCTCCATGGACGGCGTCACCGTAATCGCTCATCCCCTCGTGCAGCACAAACTCACCATCATGCGCAAGAAGGAAACCTCGACCGCCGGTTTCCGCCGTCTGCTGCGGGAAATCTCGACGCTGCTCTGCTATGAGGTCACGCGTGATCTGGAAATGACGATGGAGACCATCGAAACGCCGATGCAGACCATCGACGCGCCGGTTCTGGAAGGCAAGAAGCTGGTGTTCGCCTCAATCCTGCGTGCCGGCAACGGGCTTTTGGAAGGTATGCTGGAACTCGTTCCGTCCGCCCGCGTCTCGCATATCGGTGTGTACCGCGATCATGACACACTTGAAGCCGTCGAATATTTCTTCAAGGCCCCTGATAATCTCGATGCACGCCTGATCATCGTTGTCGATCCGATGCTGGCAACCGGCAACTCGTCCATCGCTGCCGTGGACAAATTGAAGGAACGCGGCGCGAAGAACATGCGCTTTGTGTGCCTGCTGGCAGCCCCCGAGGGCATCAAGAACTTCCGCGAAGCACACCCTGATGTGCCGATTTTCACGGCCTCGATCGACAGCCATTTGAACGAACAGGGCTACATCATGCCCGGTCTGGGCGACGCGGGCGACCGTATGTACGGTACGAAATAACGCGCACAAAAANTGCGCCCTCAGCGATGAGGGCGCATGACTGGAAAGACAGTCTTTTTACTTCATCGTCGGCATGACGAATTCCGCGCCGGTCTTGATGCCCGAAGGCCAGCGAGCCGTGACCGTCTTGGTCTTCGTCCAGAACTTGATCGAATCTGTGCCGTGCTGGTTGAGATCGCCAAAGCTCGATGCCTTCCAGCCGCCGAAGGAGTGGTAGGCCAGGGNAACCGGGATCGGAACGTTGATGCCGATCATGCCGATATTGATGCGGCTGGCAAAATCACGGGCGGCATCACCATCGCGGGTGAAGATCGCAACGCCATTGCCATATTCATGCTTCATCGGCAGATCGAGCGCGTCTTCGTAATTCTTGGCGCGCACGACGGACAGGACTGGCCCGAAAATCTCCTGCTTGTAGATGTCCATATCGGTCTTGACATGGTCGAACAGGCATCCGCCCACGAAATAGCCATCTTCATAGCCCTGAAGCTTGAAATTACGACCGTCAACGACAAGCTTTGCACCCTGCTCGACGCCACTGTCGATCAGGCCGCTCACGCGTGTCTGCGCTTCCTTGGTGATCAGCGGACCCATATCGGCCTTGTCATCGGTATAGGGGCCGATCTTCAGCGCCTCGATCTGCGGAATGAGCTTTTCGATGAGGCGATTAGCAGTCTCTTCGCCGACTGGAACGGCAACCGAAACTGCCATGCAGCGCTCACCTGCCGAACCGTAACCAGCACCCATCAAGGCGCTGACAGCCTGATCGAGATCGGCATCTGGCATGATGATCATGTGGTTCTTGGCACCGCCGAAGCACTGCGCGCGCTTGCCGTTCATGGCAGCCGTGCCATAGACATAGCGCGCGATCGGGGTGGAGCCGACGAAGGAGATCGCGCCGATATCCGGGTTGGTGAGAATGCCGTCAACCGCGCTCTTGTCACCATTGATGACGTTGAGAATACCAGCGGGCAGACCGGCCTCGATCATCAATTCTGCCAGACGGATCGGCAGAGAGGGGTCACGCTCCGAAGGCTTCAAGATGAAAGCGTTGCCGCAGGCAATGGCCGGGGCAAACATCCACATCGGTATCATGCCAGGGAAGTTGAAAGGCGTAATGCCAGCACCGATACCGACCGGCTGACGGATGGAGTACATATCGATGGCAGGGCCAGCACCTTCGGTAAACTCACCTTTGGACAGATGCGGAATACCGCAGACGAATTCGCAGACTTCCAACCCGCGAATAATGTCCCCCTTGGAATCTTCCACCGTCTTGCCGTGTTCGCTCGAAAGCAGCACGGCCAACTCGTCCATGTTCTGGTTCAGCAAATCCACGAATTTGAAGAACACGCGCGCCCGGCGCTGCGGGTTGGTCGCGGCCCATTTCGGCTGCGCAGCCTTGGCGCTTTCCACGGCAGCCAGAATTTCCGCGTCGCTCGCCAGTGAAAGCGTTGCCTGCACTTCGCCCGTTGCCGGATTATAGACATTGGATGTGCGGCCGCTGGTGCCAGCCACATGCTTGCCGTTGATAAAGTGACCGATTTCTTTCATGGGTGTTCCTCCGGGATTTTTTGATAGCGAACCATCGCACTTCAATTTGTACAAATCAATGAGCTGATATAAGAAGCCGTTGTGCGTAAATTGAAGTCCAAAACTGGATGGCCAAACAGTGAGCAAATCGATGGATCAAGACCTTGTCGTCAGAATGGCGGACATCGAAATCGATCCGCTTCACTTGGATGCCTATCGCCATTTGCTGGCCGAGGAGATCGAGGCTTCGGTCAGTATGGAAGAGGGCGTGATCTCATTGAATGCGGTGGCGATAAAGGATTGCCCGGAGAAAATTCGTATCCTTGAGATTTATGCCAACCCTGCGGCATATGAAGCCCATTTACAGACACCGCATTTTCTCAAATACAAGGCAGCCACGGCGGCAATGGTGAGGTCGCTCACTCTGATCGACGTGGAACCCGTGATTTTGCGTAACAAGCCATGAATTGGGATGACGTCCGCATCTTCCTTGCTGTTGCGCGCACGGGCCAAATTCTTTCTGCATCGAAACGTCTCGGACTGAACCACGCCACACTGTCCCGGCGGCTGACCTCCCTGGAGGAGGCACTGAAGACCCGACTTTTCACCCGCCGTACGAACGGCTGTGAGTTGACGGAAGATGGTGGCCGCTTTCTGATATCGGCAGAACATATGGAAGCTGAAATGCTTGCAGTTCAGGCCAGTCTCGGAAGGAGCGATGCTGCGATTAGCGGAACTGTGAGGATCGGTGCCCCTGACGGTTTTGGCGTGTCTTTTCTGGCGCCACGCCTTGGCGCACTGATATCGTTGCATCCAGAACTCAAGATCGAACTCGTGCCGGTGCCACGCTCTTTTNCGCTGTCTCAGCGCGAAGCAGATATTGCCATAACGATTGAAAGGCCGGAGCAAGGCAGGCTGGTTTTCTCCAAACTCACCGATTATTCGCTTGGTCTCTATGCGTCGAAATCCTACCTCGCGGAGAACGGAAAGCCTGAGACGGTAGAGGCGCTCAAGCTTCACCGGCGCATTGGTTATGTCGAAGACCTCATCTTCTCGCCTTCGTTGAACTATACGGGTGAAATCATGCGGGACTGGAATGCCAGCTTTGAAATATCCAGCGCCATAGGCCAGACTGAGGCAGTGCGCTCCGGTGCTGGTATCGGCATCTTGCATGATTACATCGCCCGCAATGATCAGAACCTAACGCGCATCCTGCCAGACATAACCATTCACCGCTCCTACTGGACCGCGTTCCACGAAAACGCCCGCCAGCTGGCGCGGGTTAGAACCGCGGTGCAATTTCTTCAGGACATCGTCGCCAGCGAACGGTCGATATTCATTCCTGCGGCGTGAGACGGATTATATAGCAGACGGTGTGATCTGCCTCGACAGTCACGGTGGTATCGATCGACATCGCATCCAGTGCCGTCAAGGCAAAGGAGTGACGATCTGACAGCGCAGAAACATTGCCCGTTGCCAGCACGAATACCGTTTCGGTTTCCGTCTGTTTGCTGACCGAAAAGCGACCACTAACGCTCTCGACGCTGTGACGATAGCGCCCACGCCGTGTCATAACATTCAGGTCCGTAATCGTCCCATTGGCAAGCGTTGCCGCTACAGGAACATCCGCCGCGAAGGCGAGTGGCGGACTCGAACGCGTCAGCGGGACGGCCTCTTGACCGTCTATTGCAAGCGACATTCCATTCCCTTCTAGAATGGACAGCGTGCGATCAATGTCGGGNAAGATCGAGAATGGTCCGTCACTCGCAACCGCCGCCATGCTGATGCGCCAATCGAAATCTTCGACGCCAGAACCCGGTGGAAAGACGGCGATTTCCACCGTCTCCCNGCCGCCATTCTTCCATGGCATGCGCTTGTGTTCGTGCGCGCGGTAGAGCTTCATGGCGTTCAGTTGCCGAGAATGCCGGGCAGACGAAGACCTTTTTCCCGGGCGCAATCCAGCGCGATGTCATAGCCCGCATCGGCGTGGCGCATGACGCCGGTAGCCGGGTCGTTCCACAGCACACGGTCCAGCCGCCGTGCCGCGTCTTCCGACCCATCAGCGCAGATGACGACACCGGAGTGCTGGGAAAAGCCCATACCGACACCGCCGCCATGGTGCAGCGAAACCCAGGTCGCACCTGAGGCGGTGTTCAGCAGCGCGTTCAATAGTGGCCAGTCGGAGACGGCATCCGATCCATCTTTCATCGCTTCCGTTTCGCGGTTGGGGGATGCAACGGAGCCGCTGTCCAGATGGTCGCGACCAATGACTACGGGGGCTTTCAGCTCGCCGCTTTTCACCATGTCGTTGAAGGCCAATGCCAGACGATGGCGGTCGCCAAGACCCACCCAGCAGATACGGGCTGGAAGACCCTGAAAAGCAATACGCTCGCGGGCCATGTCCAACCAGTTGTGCAGATGGGTGTTGCCGGGCGTCAATTCCTTCACCTTGGCATCTGTCTTGTAGATATCCTCAGGGTCCCCCGAAAGCGCTGCCCAGCGGAACGGGCCTATGCCACGGCAAAACAGCGGGCGGATATAGGCTGGCACGAAACCGGGGAAGGCAAAGGCATCCTCCAGACCCTCTTCCTTGGCGACCTGGCGGATATTGTTGCCGTAATCCAGTGTAGGCACACTCGCGTTCCAGAAATCGACCATGGCCTGAACTTGGAGCTTCATCGAAGCGCGGGCAGCGGTTTCCACTGCCTTCGGATCGCTTTCTTGTTTCGCGCGCCATTCGGCAACGGTCCAGCCAACCGGTAGATAGCCGTGGATCGGGTCGTGTGCAGAAGTTTGATCTGTGACGATATCCGGGCGCGGGCCTCCAGTTTTCATGCGGTTGACCAGTTCGGGGAAAATCTCCGCCGCATTGCCGATCAGGCCGACGGATTTCGCTTCGCCTGCCTTCGTCCATTGGTCGATAAGTGCAAGTGCCTCGTCCAGCGTATGGGCTTTGGCATCGACGTAACGGGTGCGAAGTCGAAAATCGACGCGGGTTTCATCGCATTCCACGGCAAGGCAGCAGGCACCGGCCATGACGGCGGCCAGCGGTTGTGCGCCGCCCATGCCACCCAGACCGCCGGTCAAAATCCATTTGCCCTTGAGATTGCCATCATAATGCTGGCGACCGGCCTCCACAAAGGTCTCATACGTTCCCTGCACGATGCCCTGCGTGCCGATGTAAATCCACGAACCGGCGGTCATCTGGCCGTACATGGCCAGCCCCTTCTTATCCAGCTCGTTGAAATGCTCCCACGTTGCCCAATGTGGCACGAGGTTGGAATTGGCGATCAATACGCGTGGCGCATCCTTGTGTGTGCGGAAGACGCCGACCGGCTTGCCGGATTGCACCAGCAGCGTCTCGTCCTCATTGAGGTCCTTCAGCGTGGCGACGATGCGATCGAAATCTTCCCAGGTGCGGGCGGCGCGGCCAATGCCGCCATAGACAACCAGCTCATGCGGGCGCTCGGCCACCTCTGGGTCGAGATTGTTCATTAGCATGCGCAGCGGCGCTTCAGTCATCCAGCTTTTGGCGTTGAGCTCAGAGCCTCTGGGGCTGCGAACCTCACGTTCGTTGTGGCGTGGATTGGTCATGATGGTCTCCCCTTATCGTTGGCGTGCAGCGCAAAGTCTTCCATGCGCGTCAGAATGTCTTTGAGGTGAATGCGAAGCTTCGTTGCCTTTTCGGTGTCAAAGGCGAAGGGCGGCGTTTCTGTGACGAGGTGGGTGGATTGCGCCAGCTCCATCTGGATGGCGTGAACGCCACTGTCTGGCCGTCCGTACTGCCGCGTCGTCCAGCCACCCTTGAAGCGCCCGTTGAGTACAGAGGTGTAGCCTCGCGCATTCGCTGTCACATCGACGGCGATGGCTTCGATGGCGGGGTCGCAGGTGCGGCCCATATCCGTACCGACATTGAAATCTGGAAGCGCACCGTCGAACAGGAACGGAATGTGCGAGCGGATGGAGTGGCAATCATAGAGAATAGCGATGCCGTGGATGGCTTTCACCCGCGCAATTTCCGCTTCAAGGGCTGCATGGTACGGCGCGTGAAATGTTGCCAGACGATGGGAAATATCCGCTTGCGTTGGCTCTTCGCCCGCTTTCCATATTGGCTTGCCATCGAAATCCGTTGTCGGCACGAGCCCTGTGGTATTCTGGCCGGGGTAAAGGCTGGAACCCTGCGGATCGCGGTTGGCGTCGATGACATACCGGTGGAAGGTCGCGCGCACGGTGCTCGCATCATCCAGCAGCCCTGCATAGAGATCGTGAATGTGCCAGTCCGTATCGGCTAGCATTTTGCCGGTGTCGTTCAGGCGCTCCTGGATATCCTGGGGCATATCGGTTCCTGTGTGCGGCAGGCCGAGAATGATCGGTGAGGAGCCTTGGTGAGTTTCGAAANCAGGCATGCTCATGCCTCCAGCTTCGGCAGAATGCCGTCTGAGATAACCGACACCAGCGCACCGGACGCAATGAGTTCAGAGGCTGCTTTCAGGTCCGGGGCCATGTAGCGGTCGTCATCCAGCGGCGGAATGACGTTGCGCAGCACGGCCATGGCTTTTTGCAGTTCCGGGCTGGTTTNCAACGGGCCACGCAGTTCCACGCCCTGTACGGCAGACAGTGCTTCGATGCCGAGAATGGCAAACAGGTTGTCCGTCATCACCAGAAGACGGCGTGCGCCGTGGCAGGCCATGGAAACGTGGTCTTCCTGATTGGCAGATGTCGGCGTAGAATCCACGGATGCGGGGTGGGACATCTGCTTGTTTTCGCTCATCAATGCGGCAGAGGTTACCTCGGCGATCATCAGACCGGAATTCAGCCCCGGCTTTTTGGAAAGGAAGGCAGGCAGGCCGTAGGACAAGGCGGGATCGACCAGCAATGCGACACGGCGCTGGGCAATGGCGCCGATTTCGCAGATGGCGAGTGCCGTCTGGTCAGCAGCGAACGCCACAGGTTCGGCGTGAAAGTTTCCGCCTGACACGACCGAGTTATCGGAAAGCACCAGCGGATTGTCGGTGACGGCATTGGCTTCGATTTGCAATGTGTGTGCGACTTGGCGCAGAAGGTCGAGGCAGGCGCCATCCACCTGTGGCTGGCATCTGATGCAATAGGGGTCCTGCACGCGCTCATCACCTTCCATATGGCTGACGCGGATTTCCGAGCCTTCCAACAGATTGCGGAGAGCAGCGCCTGCATCGATCTGGCCTTTGTGGCCGCGCAAGGTGTGGATATCAGGGTGGAACGGCGCAGATGAGCCCATGGCCGCATCGGTGGATAGCGCACCCGTAATCAGCGCCGCCTGCGCAGCACGATGGGTGCGGAACAGTCCGGCCAGCGCCAGTGCGGTGGAGGTCTGCGTGCCATTGATCAGCGCCAGGCCCTCTTTCGCGGCGAGCACCACAGGCTCCAGCCCAGCCTTGGAAAGCGCTTCTGCCGCAGGCAACAGATCGCCGCCATAGTAAGCTTCGCCTTCACCCATCATCACCGCAGCCATATGCGCCAATGGCGCAAGATCGCCGGACGCGCCGACGGAGCCCTTTTCCGGGATGGAAGGGATCACACCCTTTNCCAGCATGCCTTCGATCAGTCGTACCAACTCCAGTCGCACGCCGGACGCACCGCGACCCAGCGAAATGAGCTTCAGCGTCATGATCAGCCGCACCACATTTTCCGGCAGCGCGGCTCCCACGCCGCAGCAATGCGACAGGATGAGATTGCGCTGAAGCGTTGCCACATCGGCGGCATCGATCTTGATCGAGGCCAGTTTGCCGAAGCCGGTGTTGATACCATAGACAGGGGCATTGCCCGCCGCGATTTCAGCGATGCGTTTTGCCGCGCGCTCGATGCCCGCATCGAAGGAGGGATCGAGCTTTGCCGAACCGTTGTTCCAGTAGATATTTGCGAGATCTGCAAGCTGCACGGAGCCGGGGTGGAGAGTGATGGTCATGATGTGATCCGTCCCTTGAAANTACGGGCATGAAGTGGGTTGAAACCGATGCGGTAGACAAGCTCGGCGGGACGCTCGATATTCCAGATCGTGAAGTCGGCGGATTTCCCAATCTCCAGCGTTCCGGTCTCAGAGAGCAGACCGAGTGCCTTGGCGGCATTGCGCGTAGTGGCTGTCAGGCATTCCTCGACCGTCAGCCGGAACAACGTCGCGCCCATATTCATGGTCAACAGCAGCGAGGTCAGCGGCGAGGTTCCGGGATTGCAGTCGGTGGCGAGCGCGATATCGGCACCCGCATCGCGAAGAGCCTGAACCGGCGGAAGCTGCGTTTCGCGAAGCGCATAGAACGCGCCGGGCAACAATACCGCAACGGTTCCGGTTTTGCCGAGCGCTTCGGCACCGGCCTCATTCAGATATTCCAGGTGATCGGCAGACAGAGCGCCGTAGGATGCAGCAAGCTTCGAGCCTTCGAGATTGGAAAGCTGCTCCGCATGCAGCTTCACTGGCAGGCCCAGCGACTTGGCTTTATCGAAAACCGAGCGCATCTCTTCAACGGAAAAAGCAATGCCTTCGCAGAAGCCATCGACGGCGTCGATCAAGCCTTCAGCGTGGCCGCGCTCCAGTCCGGGCAAGACGACGTCGGCGATATAGTCAGCGTTGCGGCCCTTGTATTCCACCGGTGTTGCATGGGCGGCAAGGTAGCTGGTGACGATGCGCACGGGCCGCAGCGTTGCGAGTTTGCGGGCTACACGCAGCATTTTCAGCTCCGTCTCTATATTGAGCCCGTAGCCGGATTTGATCTCGATGGTGGAGATGCCTTCTGCCACCAGCGCATCCAGTCGCGGCAAGGCTTGCGCGACCAGTTCATCTTCGGATAGCGCCCGCGTATCGCGAACGGACGACACGATGCCGCCGCCCGCCTTGGCAATGTCTTCGTAGTTTGCGCCATTCAAGCGCATCTCGAATTCCATGGCGCGGTTGCCGCCAAAAACGAGGTGGGTGTGGCAATCGATCAGGGCAGGGGTGATCCAGCGTCCTTCGCAATCGAAGCTGTCGGCATGGCTTGCGTATTCTCTCGGAAGTTCCGCTTCAAGGCCTGCGAAGATGATGCGACCATCTCTTACCGCAATGGCACCTCTCTCGATAATGCCGAGGCCGTATATTGACGGAGCAAGCGTCGCAATATGGGCATTGCGCCACAGTGAAATCTTGCTGTGGTTGTGTGGAATGGAGTTGCTGGTCATGCTCGATTTTCCCTTCCCTTATGTTNAATATGTATATACATAATGGATTGCGAGGCAAGAGCTACGATCTTAAAAANTGAGGAGCCAATATGATCCTTCATGCTGAAACCGCTTTGTTGGCAGATGGTTGGGCAAGAAACGTCCGCCTGAAAATCATGCATGGACAAATCGCCTCGCTCGAAACGGATGTCGCGGCGCAGGTGGGTGACGAGCGGGCAAAGGTCATTGTTCCTGCCATGCCGAACCTGCACAGCCACGCTTTTCAACGAGCCATGGCAGGCATGGTGGAAACGCGTGGAGCCACGCAGGACAGTTTCTGGAGCTGGCGAACGTTGATGTATCGCTTCGCGCTGACCATGACGCCGGACCAGATGGAGGCTGTGGCCGCCCAGCTCTACATGGAAATGCTCGAAGCCGGTTTCGGCCGTGTCGGCGAGTTCCATTATCTCCATCACGATACGGATGGCTGCCATTATGCCAATATCGCCGAGCTTGCCGAGCGCATCGCCGCTGCTGCCTCCCAAACCGGGATTGCACTGACGCTGCTTCCGGTGCTTTACGCCCATTCAGGATTTGGCGGTCTTGAGCCGGTGGAGGGGCAGCGACGCTTCATCAATTCCACGGATAGTTTTACGCGCTTGGTGGATGGTTGCCGTAATGCGGTTGCCGCAATGCCAAACAGTGTGGTCGGGGTGGCACCCCACAGCCTGCGAGCAGTGACACCGGAAGAACTGGCAATTGCGGCGCAGCTTACGCCCGATGCACCCCTGCACATTCACATTGCCGAACAGGTGAAAGAAGTTGAAGACTGCATTGCGTGGTCTGGCAACCGCCCCGTGCAGTGGCTGCTGGACAATAGCGATGTCACAGATCGCTGGTGCCTTATCCATGCCACGCACATGACGCTGGAGGAAACGGCGGGTGTGGCACAGGCCGGCGCGGTGGCCGGACTGTGTCCCATTACCGAAGCGAACCTCGGTGACGGCACCTTTGCCGCGCCTGAATTTCTGGCCGCTGGCGGTGTGTTCGGTATCGGGTCCGATAGCAATGTGCTGATCGGTGCTAGCGACGAATTGCGTCAACTGGAATATTCTCAGCGCCTGTCGCAGCGTGCCCGCAACGTCATTGCACCGGCCAACGGCTCCACTGGACGTACCCTGTTTGATGCCGCGCTTCGTGGCGGCGCGCAGGCGCTGGGCGCGAAGGCCCATATAGCGAAAGATCACCCGGCTGATTTCATATCGTTGAGTGTCGAAAACGCACCCTATCTCGATGGTGATCATTTGCTCGATGGATGGATATTCGGCAATCTGGTCAAGCCCGACACGGTCTGGATCAATGGCAAAGCAGTCGTGCGCCAAGGCAGGCATATCGAGCGTGAAGCGATCTCCCGACGCTTCCAAGCGGCGATGACGCAGCTTTTGTCGATGTAGCCCGGGCAAACAGGCTTATACACCTTTCTGCGGGGCTTGACTTGGGGCGATGGCTCGCCGAGTCATGGGCGTCCAGGGAGTTCAAAAACAAAATGCCCAATTTCCTTCGCCAGCTTTCGCCCACGGGTTTGGGTGTTGTCGTCATGCTGCTCGGCATGTTTCTTTTTGCGTTAAACGATGCCATGGGAAAGTGGCTGGTCTCGACCTATAGCCTGGGCCAAGTCATTATGGTGCGTAGCGCCGCTGCCATCGTCGTGCTGTTGCCGATTTTGTGGCGGGCTGGGTTGGGCAGTCTTATCAAGGTCGAACGTCCGGTTTTGCAAGCGGCGCGCGTGTTTTTCTCCACGGCCGAACTTTTCTGCTTTTACTTCGCCGTAACCGCATTGCCCCTTGCCGATGTCATGACCTACTGGCTGGCCGCACCCATCTACGTCGCGGCACTGTCTCCCTTCCTCTTGGGTGAAAAGGTTGGCTGGCGGCGTTGGACGGCCATTGGTATCGGTTTCATCGGCGTTATGATCGCTCTGAAGCCAAGTGCTGCCAGTCTTACGCCAGCGGCCCTGTTTTCCATTCTCGGCAGTGCCGCTTTCGCGTTCATGATGCTCTCAGGTCGGCAGCTTAGAAATACGCCGGATACTGTTCTGGCTTTCTGGCAGATTATTGGTGCTGCTCTGGCCGGTGTCGTCGCCGTCTTCGTGACGTCATCCGGCTGGGTCCCGTTACAATCCAGTTTCGACCTGATGCTTCTTTCACTCCTTGGCATTGTCGCCATGACGGCGCATGTTTTGGTCAATCGGTCGTTGAAGCTTGCGGATGCCGCTACGGTCGCGCCGTTGCAATATACGTTGTTGCTGTGGGCAGCGGTATTCGGCTGGCTGATCTTCGGGGATGTTCCGCAGCCAAGCATCGTCATCGGCGCGGGGCTGATCGTTGTGGCTGGCCTCTATATTTTCTTTCGCGAAANCACGTTGAAGCGGCGGCAGGCAAAATTGGCGAGCCCGCCGCTTGATGACATCATCTAATCAACGCGCCAGCCAGCCGCCATCGACTGGCAGCACCGTGCCATGAATATAGTTCGACGCTGCGGATGCCAAAAACACCGCTGCGCCGCCAATCTCCTCCGGCTTGCCCCAGTGACCCGCGGGAATGCGGGCCAGAATGGCCGCGTTGCGCTCGGGGTCATTGCGCAGGGCTTCGGTGTTGTTGGTATCAAAATAGCCGGGTGCGATGGCGTTGACGTTGATGCCCTTTCCCGCCCACTCGCAGGCCAAAAGGCGGGTCAGGCCGGCAAGTCCACTTTTGGACGCCGTGTAGGAAGGAATGCGAATCCCGCCCTGAAAGGATAGAAGTGAGGCGATGTTGATGATCTTACCCGGTTTGTTTTCCGCCACGAGATGCCGTGCGAAAGCCTGAGAGAGAAAAAACACCGTCTTCAGGTTCACATCCATCACCGCATCCCAGTCTGCTTCGGTGAAGTCCAGCGAGTCGGCACGTTTGATGATGCCGGCATTGTTGACCAGAATATCGGCGCTACCAGACAGACGCACGGTTTCGCTGATGATGTCCCCGACGGNCGCAATGGATGACAGATCAGCGTTGATGCTGTGACTTTGGCCGCCAATTGCCGCAATTGCCGCCTCTGTATCCATCATGGACGAGCGTCCAACAAGAGCCACGGTGNCTCCCGCGCCTGCAAGTGCTATGGCGATACCCTGTCCCAGCCCGGTATTGGCACCTGTTACGATGGCCGTCTTACCGGTCAAGTCGAAGGAAATCGTCATCCCGTGTCTCCATCCATTGAAAATTCGCTGGCTTTTTCTCTATCGCATCGCGCCCAAGCTCGCAATGAACAAATAATATCTCTTTATCAAATCATATGACAACATGCTGGAGCGCAACTTCCATTTTCAAAATGGAATGAATCATTNGAATTTGGCTGATGAAACGACAGATAAAACAACTTTTACCTTGACGAGATCAAAAAGTTGAGAGACTAACAAAGGCATTCCCATCCCCTGACATCGGGATTTGGGAACCGAACTTTGGTGCCGGGCCCCTCTGGCGAGAGTTTTACGGCGCTCTCGCGATGTCGGTACCGCCTGCTTATGACGCCGGCGGATTTAAACCCATGAAAAATCTGACCATGCATTCCATGCGTGCGCTTTGTGCCATGCCTGCTCCACGTTTTCCTGTTCGCCCAGCTAGCGCGGGAGTACTGTAATGACTGCTGCCACGAAATCCACACTCACCTATTTCAAATGGGCCTTCATCGTTACGATTATCGGCCTCATCCTCGGCGGTTATCTCGGCTGGCAGATGACGGGTACCGTCAGCGGTACGGCCACCATCTTCTTTATCTGCGCGGTTCTGGCCGTCTTGGAAATTTCGCTTTCTTTCGATAACGCCATCGTCAATGCCAATAAGCTGAAAGACATGACGCCGGAATGGCAGCATCGCTTTCTAACCTGGGGCATTCTCATTGCCGTTTTCGGCATGCGCATCGTCTTTCCGCTGCTCATCGTCGTCATCGCGGCCAATGTCGGCCCATGGACGGCCATGGTCATGGCGGCAACCGAGCCAGATCGCTATGCTCAGATCATGAAGGACGCGCATTTGCCGATCGCTGCCTTCGGCGGTACGTTCCTGATGATGGTGGGCCTAAGCTTCTTCTTCGATCATGAAAAAGACGTCCACTGGGTTCGCTGGTTCGAAGAGAAGATCGCGACCTATTCCTCCATCAAGGGCATCGAGATCGCTTTCGTGCTGATCATCATGCTGGTGTTCTCGCGCATTATAGCCAACAGCGCTGATCCGGCTCTTGGGCCGGAAGCGGCCAACGTCTTCTTCAGCTCGGCTATCTGGGGCCTTTTGACCTTTCTTCTGGTCGAAGTTCTGGGCGGTATTCTCGATCGCAGCCAGCAGGTGCTGGAAGGGGCGGCAAAGGGCGGCTTCGGTGCGTTCTTGTACCTTGAAGTTCTCGACGCCAGTTTCTCCTTCGATGGCGTCATCGGTGCCTTCGCGCTAACCTCGAACCTCTTCATCATTGCCATCGGACTTGGTATCGGTGCCATGTATGTGCGTTCGATGACGATCATGCTGGTCGAAAAGGGAACGCTGGCGGAATACCGATATCTCGAGCATGGCGCCTTCTATGCCATCCTTATTCTGTCGGTTATCATGTATGTGCAGAGCCTTGTCCATATTCCCGAAGTCATCACGGGCCTAGGTGGCGCAACGCTCATCGGCATCTCACTCTGGTCTTCGATCCGTTATAACAAGCGTGAACGTGCGCATGAAGTCGAAGCCAAAAAGACTGCTGCGATTTGATCCTCTGAGAACGTCTCTCGCCTCTACAGGTGGGAGATCAGAATGCGTATTACTTGTGCATTGCATAAAANTAAAGCGACGTTCGTTTATGTCGTGCTTCCTGTGAGCCTGATTTAAAGGTTTTTTGAACTGGCATGCTTCATGCATGTCTACATTCAAGTCCAGAGGGGACGCAAAGCTCGAACGAGCGATAAGAAACCGCCGCCACTATCTGCGCTCCAGCGTGGTCACAGTGGCGGCGGTTTTGTTTTGTTCATTGATTTGCGGGAAGATCAGAGTGAATGTGGGCGAAGCACCAAGTAGACGGAGAGGGAAATTGTCTGTCGAGTTATCGCCAACGCAAGCGCTGAGCCTTTGGCATCGGGTGGTGCTGGCGCAGGTCGAGGATGACGCGCCGGATATGACATCCCGGCAACTGGCGGTTTTGTTGCATATCTATCTCGTCCCGCCGCCCCACACCGTCCGCGGATTGGCCTCGGTGCTCGGCGTCACCAAGCCTGTGATTACCAGAGCGTTGGACAGTATGGGCGCGATTGGTCTGGTGGAGCGTGAGCGCGATCAGCGGGACAAACGCAATGTGGTGATAAAACGCACGGTCGCAGGCGCGCTTTATCTCGAAAAATTAGGCGATCTTATTATCCATCAGGCACGTAAAGCTTAGTACCGATAAACACTGAGACCAACATATCAGGACGTCAAGATGACACTCGCAAACCCGCCACTCGACCGCCGTCTGCATATCTTCCGTGCTGATCTGGCCGACGAGAGATTGAAGGGGCAGGTCRAGGCCTCGATTTTTGCAACAGGCACGCCTGCCCAGGTGATGGTTCCAGTAACCGGTCTTCGCCCTAGACCGGATATGACCGCAGGGATCGATACAGAACTGCTGCTTGGTGAGACTTTGCATGTTTTCGAAAGGGCCAATGGCTGGGCATGGGTTCAGGCGGACGCGGATGGCTATGCCGGATATCTGCCGGAGACTACGATTGGCGAGAGTGTCGCCGCCACGCACCGCATCGTCGCTCCGCGCACGTTTCTTTATCCAGAGGCTGAACTTCGAAAGCCCCCNGTTGCGGCACTATCCATGGGTAGTTGCGTGACCTTCGTGGGAGAGGCTGAAACACGCGGTACGCGTTATCTGATGACGGAAAAAGGCCAGGGCGTCATCGCCGCCCATTGCCTTGCTGTAGACCAGCCAGCAACGACTGACTACGTTTCGGTGGCGCTACGGTTTCTGGAAACACCATACCTGTGGGGTGGACGTTCCGGTTTCGGTATCGATTGCTCCGGCTTGGTGCAACTGTCCATGGCTATGACGGGAAGGTCGGTTCTGCGAGATACAGACATGCAGGTCAGATCGCTCGGGACACCGATTGACCGTGACGAACTGCGCCGTGGCGATCTCGTTTTCTGGAAAGGTCATGTCGGTATCATGGAAGACGAAGAAACGTTGCTTCATGCCAATGGCCACACCATGAATGTGTCGCGGGAAAATCTGGATGAGGCGATCAAGCGTATTGGTTGGCTCTACGAGATGCCGACAGGCTTCCGCCGCCCCTGATATTTTCACGAAAACGTTTCGTTGGAGCTGCTGTTTTCGTTTCTCCTGCCCCTATATGATAGAAATGCAACTGAAGGCAGGGCGTGATAAATGGCAAGGCTAGCAACACTGATCTCCGCTCTGGTTTTCGCGGGACTCGTCTCGGCGACAGCCGCGGAGGCTCAGACAGTCTATGAGAACGGTTATATGCCTGCTCCTGATGCCTACACCAATCTTCCCGGTGTAAAGGACCCCAAGACGCTTCAACCCAAGGAGCGTTACACCTGCCATTCAACCACGGTGAATTCCGGTTATCCCGATGGACCCTATCGTGACGTGTTCGGGAGCCGTGGTTTGCCGGTGCAAGGTTACCGGTGCTCAGGCTCGCCAGGGGTCTCAATGACAGGAACGCGTGTGCCGACGTCGAAAGACTGGTATCCCGGCATCAATCCTCCTGCTGTCGATTTTTGATCGGTAGGGCAGAACCGTCTTTGCCCGAACCGGTCTGGACTTGCCAAGGTTTTATCAGATAAGTCTTGTGTCGGGAGCGGATCAGGCTTCGGGAGGCGTGATGCCTTCTCAAATGCGCGGCAAAACCGGCTCTGCCGGTGCGGGGGATAGCAGCAGCAATGACGAAGACAGATATAGCGACCCGTGTGCACAATCACACCTGGAAGCTGGACCCCATCATTCGCAGCCTCATCGATACGGATTTCTACAAGCTGTTGATGTTGCAGATGATCTGGAAACTATACCCGGATGTGAACGCGACATTTTCGCTAATCAATCGCACCAAGACAGTCAAGCTTGCCGATGAAATCGATGAGACGGAACTGCGTGAGCAACTGGACCACGCCCGGACGTTGAGGCTTTCCAAAAAGGAGAGAATCTGGCTGGCAGGTAATACGTTTTATGGCCGCTCGCAGATATTCGATCCTGAGTTCCTGTCTTGGCTGGATAGCTATCAACTGCCGGAATACGAGCTTTTCAAGCGTGATGGCCAGTACGAGTTGAATTTTCACGGACGCTGGATGGACACGACGCTGTGGGAAATTCCGGCCCTTGCCATCATCAACGAGTTGCGGTCGCGCAGCGCCATGCGATCCCTCGGCTACTTCACACTCGACGTTCTCTATGCCCGCGCGAAAGCCAAGATGTGGGAAAAGGTGGAGCGCCTTCGCGAGCTGCCGGGTCTACGCATTTCGGATTTCGGCACGCGCCGTCGTCATAGCTTTTTATGGCAGCGCTGGTGTGTGGAAGCCCTGAAAGAAGGCATTGGTCCTGCCTTTACCGGTACCAGCAACGTATTGCTTGCCATGGATTCAGACCTTGAGGCCGTCGGCACCAATGCGCATGAATTGCCAATGGTTGTGGCTGCTCTGGCGCAAANTGATGAGGAACTGGCCGCTGCGCCCTATCAGGTGATGAAGGACTGGAACCGGCTCTATGGCGGCAACCTTTTGATCGTGCTGCCCGATGCGTTCGGAACCGCAGCCTTTCTGCGCAACGCGCCGGAATGGGTGGCGGACTGGACCGGTTTCCGCCCCGACAGTGCGCCCCCGATCGAAGGCGGTGAGAAGATCATCGACTGGTGGCAGAAGGTGGGCCGTGACCCGAAAAAGAAGCTCTTGATCTTCTCGGACGGTCTTGATGTGGATGCCATCATCGACACCTACAAGCATTTCGAAGGCCGGGTGCGGATGGGCTTTGGCTGGGGTACCAACCTGACAAATGATTTCGCTGGCTGCGCACCCAAGACAATCGAGAGCCTGAAACCGATTTCCATCGTCTGCAAGGTTATCGATGCGAATGGCCGACCTGCCGTGAAACTGTCCGACAATCCGCAAAAGGCAACCGGAGAACCTGGAGAGGTTCAGCGTTACCTGAAGTTTTTNGGTCATGAAGACCGCAAGAACCAAGATGTGAAGGTGTGAGATGAGGGCGGTTTTCCACCCTCATCTTTNAGCCTACTTCTTAGCGAAATTGCGCGAGATGTAGTGGAACAGCGCCCGTATCGCCTGTGCCTCGCCACCGATGGAAGAGTACGGACGTTCGCTCAAAGACCAGCCGTAAATATCGAAATGCGCCCACTTCTTGGTCTGCGTTACGAAACGCTTCAGGAAGAGGGCTGCGGTGATCGAACCCGCCATGCCACCGGCAGGCGCGTTGGTGATATCGGCTGCGCGTGAGCGGATGTCCTTGTCGTAACCCATGTAAAGCGGGAGGCGCCACAAGGGATCGTCCATATCTATGCTGGCATCGGCAATGCTGTGCGCAAGGTCTTCGTCATCGGTGAAAAATGGTGGTACGTCCGGGCCGAGCGCAACGCGGGCAGCGCCGGTCAGCGTTGCCATGTCGATCATCAAATCAGGCGCATCTTCATCGGCATAGGCCAGTGCATCGGCCAGAACGAGACGGCCTTCGGCATCCGTGTTGTCGATTTGAACCGTCAGGCCCTTGCGGCTTTGATAGATATCGCCGGGGCGGAAGGCATTAGACGATATGGAGTTTTCGACCGCCGGCACAATGACGCGCAGGTTGATAGGAAGGCGCGCATCCATGATCATCAGCGCCAGGCCGAGAACATTAGCCGCTCCGCCCATGTCCTTCTTCATCAAAGCCATGGACGATGACGGCTTGATATCGAGCCNGCCCGTGTCGAAACAAACGCCCTTGCCGACCAGAGTCAGGCTTGGATTGCCCTTTTTGCCCCAGGTCATTTCCAACAGACGTGGCGCGCTTTCGCTTGCGCGGCCAACGGCGTGGATCAATGGGAAGTTTTCTTTCAGCAGGTCTTCACCGGCTATGACGCTAAACTGCGCCTTGTAATGGGCAGCCAGACTGCGAAATGCGATTTCTAGTTCGTCCGGCCCCATGTCGTTGGCGGGGACGTTGATAAGATCGCGCGCCAGATAGACACCGGCCAGAATACGCTTGATTTCTGCATCTTCGGCATCGCGTGGAATGAGCAGCTTTGCGCCGTTGCTCTTCACCGCGCGGTACTTGTCGAAACGATAGGCGCCAAGGCCAAAGCCCAGCATCAGACGGTTGACCGTGAGTGGCGCGGTTTCAATATGCCAGTCGCCCTCGGGCAACTCCCTCGCCAGTTTGCCGGTAATGAAAGGAAGCTCGGAAGGGTTGGTACCAAGGCCGAGAAGTGCGCCGCCCAATGCGCCCTCCGCCGAGGGTATCAGAAGAATCGCGCCTGCCTCGGCTTTAAAGCCCGCCTTGTGGGCCCAATCCAGCGCAATCGGATCAATCGCACCCTGTTCGATATGGGCAGGCGTGACGGCGAAGACCGGTAGCGTTTTGCCCGCTTTTGAACTGAAAGGTGTGGTGCGTTCAATAAATTGATAGGGGGNCATGGGCTGCTTTCGTAAAGGTATGGAATCAGCAAATTAACACTCTGTTAGGGTTAACAGATTATTGCTGGAGCGAGGGTTGCGTCGAGGGAAATCACGTCGCGCCGAAAATTTTCCGATCCAACCCGAGAGCCGGGGCAATGTCATGATTGCTGTTTCCAACATTTCAGCCCGTTCGACGACGTTACTGCGCGGTGTGTGCGCTGCTGCGCTGGCCCTTGCTCTCGCAGGCTGCTCCACCACCAAACCGGATCGCATGTCGACAGGGTCTATCCCGGCGGTCTCGCGCTCCTATGATCAGATGAACATGGATCAGTTGCGCCAAGTGGAAGCATCCACCGGACGAGCTTATGCCGCAAATCCGAAGGACCGCAACACCGGTCTCAACTACGCCAACCTTCTCATGATGACCGGCAAGAACACCCAAGCGCTCGCCGTCATGCAGCAGGTTGCTATCGCCTACCCGTCTGATCGTGAAGTGCTCGCATCCTATGGTAAGGCGCAGGCCGCTGCCGGGCAACTGGAGCAGGCGCTCAACACCATCAACCGCGCGCAGACACCGGATCGCCCCGACTGGCGTCTTTATTCCGCCGAAGGTGCGGTTCTGGATCAACTCGGCCGCTCGAATGAGGCGCGCTCCAAGTATCGTCAGGCTTTAGACCTGAAGCCCAACGATCCCAGCATTCTTTCCAATCTCGGCATGTCCTACGTGCTCCAGAGCGACCCACGCACAGCTGAAACCTATATGCGCTCCGCAGCGTCGCAGCCGGGAGCCGACAGCCGAATCCGGCAGAACCTCGCGCTTGTCGTCGGCCTTCAAGGACGCTTCGAAGAGGCGGAACGCATCGCCGTGCAAGAACTGTCGGCTCAGCAGGCACAGGCCAATCTGACGTATCTCAGAGGTATGTTGTCCCAGCAGAACGCATGGTCGCAACTCTCGGACAAAAACAAGAAAACCGCTACGAACTGATGGTTCTATGCAAACAAAAAACGCGGCCACCATGGCCGCCTTTTTCGTTTGCGCCGGGGCCGATCTCAGAACGAGTCGGATACGCGGATACCGGCAGGGCCGAGGATAACCGCGATCAGGACGGGTAGAAAGAACAGGATCATCGGCACCGTCAGTTTCGGTGGTAGTGCAGAGGCCTTTTTTNCCGCCTCGTTCATGCGCTCGTCACGACCTTCCTGCGCCAGAACGCGTAGCGCCTGAGCCAAGGGTGTACCATAGCGCTCAGCCTGGATAAGCGCCTGGACAACGCTTTTAACACCATCCAGCTGCGTGCGAAGCCCGAGGTTTTCGAGTGCTGTACGCCGGTCCTGCAGGAACGAAAGTTCCGCTGTCGTCAAAACCATTTCCTCTGCGAGCGCAGGCGATTGGTCAGCCATTTCTTCGGCTACACGGCGCATCGCGGCTTCCATGGAGACGCCTGACTCCACGCAGATCAGCATCAGGTCCAAGGCATCAGGCCAAGCGCGTTTGATGGATTTCTGGCGCTTGGACATCTGGTTGGAAACAAAGATGTTGGGCGCGTAAAAGCCAAGGTAACCAACGACCAGAACCACCATCAGGCGCACGCCAAATGGTCGTTCAGGCAGGTTTCCCATGACGAAANCCCACAAAAAGGCCAATATGAGAAAGACGAACGGAAGAATAAACCGTGCTGCGAGAAACGTGTTCAGCGCATTCTGGGATCGATAGCCCGCAGCGCGCAGCTTGTTGACGGTATTGGCGTCAATCAGAGCTTCACGCAGGTTGAAGCGCTCGACAATCCGGCTCGCCGACTTGTTGTTGTTGGCGCGTAGCGATGCCTTGCTGCTCTTGGCCGCTTCGTTCATGCGGTCGCGTTCCCGGCTTCTGATCTGGTCCCGCTCCGTGGACACTGCCTTCATGCGCTTGTTCAGATCGCCTTTTTCTAAATACGGAATGGCAAGCGTATAAAACGTCGCAAACACGGCGACAGAAACGAGAATGGCGATGATCAGGTGCGGGTTGGTCAGGTTCGATACGAGTTCTTGCGACATGCTTTTCCGCCTCAAATATCGAAGTTGATCATCTGGCGCATGACGACGATACCGATGGACATCCAGATTGCCGAGNCACCCAGAATGAGATGACCACGCGGATCGGTAAACAGCACCATGATATAGTCCGGCGACGTGAGATAGACGAGCGTCGCCACGATGAAGGGAAGGGCACCGATGATGACGGCGGATGCCTTGGCCTCCATGGAAAGAGCGGCCACCTTGGCCTTCATCTTGCGCCGTTCGCGCAACACTTTGGAAAGATTGGCCAGCGCTTCGGAAAGGTTACCGCCTGCCTGTGCCTGGATGGTGATGACGGTGCCAAAGAAGTTCACTTCCGGCAAAGGCATGGTCAGCATCATACGGTTGATCCCTTCCGGAATACTCATGCCCACTTGCTGCGCTTCCACCACTCGCTGAAACTCGCTTTTGACCGGCTCCTGCCCGTCCGAAGCAATCAACCGAACAGAGTCGTTCAACGGCAGACCTGATTTGATGGAGCGATACATCACATCAAGCGCGTTGGGGAACTCTTCGAGAAACTTGTTCTGTCTTCGCTTGACCAGAAAGCCGAGCACCCACCGCGGCAGGCCGAGTGCGCCAACGATACCTCCACCCAGCGCCAGAAGAAGAGGTGCGCCGTACATCAGGGCGACCAGAAAAACAGCAAGCCCAAGACCACCACCCAGTACATAGAACTTCTTGACAGACATCGTCAGACCGGCCTGAATGAGCCTCGCGCGCACGCTCTTGTCTTTTCTGTCCTTGTTTTTTTCGTTCTGTTTCTTTTCAAGATCTTTCAGGTTGTCCTGCACGGATTTGCGCCGCTTGCTCAGTTCCTGAACGCGGTCGCGGGCAACCTTGATCTTGTCCTTGTCGGTTTCCGCGGCCTTGACGCGGCTGACACGGCTTGCGGTTTTCTTCTCGACTTCGATCTGCGGGAACAGGAAGACATAGGCCATCGCTCCTGCCGAAACGGCGACGAGGATCACAAGCAGCATCACCGTCATGTTCATTTTCATTCGCCTTGGCCTGAGAGCGTGACATCATCACGACGCCGGAAAAACTCTCTTTCACTACTCTATTGAGACTTGCTTTCCATTTCATCGAGCGCTGCGGCAAGCCGCTTCTCCTCGTTGAAATAGCGGGCGCGGTCCCAGAAATGCGGTTTGCTGATACCGGTCGACACGTGACGACCGATGATCCGGCCATTGGCGTCTTCACCGTCCATTTCGTAACGCATCAGATCCTGGGTGATGATCACGTCACCTTCCATGCCCAGAACCTCTGTCACCTGGGTGATGCGGCGTGAGCCATCGCGAAGGCGCGCAGCCTGAATGACGATATCCACCGATGACGAAATGATCTCTCGCACGGTTTTTGAAGGCAGGCTGAAGCCGCCCATGGCGATCATCGATTCCATTCGGCTCAGGCATTCACGCGGCGTGTTGGCGTGGATTGTTCCCATGGAGCCGTCATGACCGGTGTTCATAGCCTGCAGCAGATCGAAGACCTCGGGTCCGCGAACTTCGCCGACGATGATGCGCTCAGGCCGCATACGCAGGCAGTTCTTGACGAGGTCACGCATGGTGATCTCGCCTTCACCCTCGATATTCGGCGGGCGCGTTTCCAGCCGTACCACATGCGGCTGCTGAAGTTGAAGTTCGGCAGTGTCTTCGCAGGTAATAACGCGTTCGGTCTTGTCGATATAGCTCGTCAGGCAGTTGAGGAGCGTCGTTTTACCCGAACCTGTGCCGCCTGAGATGACCACGTTGCAACGCACACGACCAATGATCTGCAGCAGAACCGCTCCTTCCGGCGTGATCGCACCGAAGCGCACCAGCTGGTCGAGTGTGAGCTTGTCCTTCTTGAACTTTCGGATGGTCAGTGCCGGGCCATCGATGGCAAGAGGCGGCGCGATGACGTTGACGCGTGAGCCGTCCGGCAGGCGGGCGTCACAAATCGGGCTCGATTCATCCACGCGACGTCCGACCTGACTGACGATGCGCTGACAGATAGACAGAAGCTGAGCGTTGTCACGAAAGCGAATATCGGATTCGATAGTCTTGCCGTTGACTTCGATGAAGGTCTGGCCGGAGCCATTCACCATGATATCGGCGATGTCGTCGCGAGCCAGAAGTGGCTCCAGCGGACCGTAACCCAGAACGTCGTTGCAAATGTCTTCCAGCAGTTCTTCCTGCTCGGAAATCGACATCGCGAAATTCTTGATGGTGATGATATCATTGACGATATCGCGAATTTCCTCGCGTGCGCTCTCTGTATCGAGTTTGGCGAGTTGCGACAGATCGATCGTGTCGATCAGCGCCGAGAAGACCTGTGCCTTGGTCTGATAGTAGTCATCCGTCCGTGTCCGCTTGCGCGGCAGGGGCGCTGCCGAATGTGAAGATGCGGCAGTCGGAGGTGGTGTAAGAACCAGCGTGTCTGTCGCGTCCAGGCGCGGCGTCGCCATAGCAGGCGACGGGGCAGGGGTGGATGCCACCTGTCCGGTATTTTGGCTTTTTGGAGAGCCCTCGTTGCCGCGTTTTCCGAACATGTGTTTCTTCCGGTATGTCGCTAGAGGCGCGGAACGCGCTTACTTGCGTTTGATCAAGTCCATGAATTTACCAAGGCCCGCCCGTTTCGTCTTACGGGTGGAGGACCGTCCCGTCACGATGTGAGCGATCTGCGAGAAGGTTTCGGCGATGGGAGATTTCGCATCGATTTCGCTGATCATACGCCCGCTATTGGCGGCATTGCCAAACAGCTGCACATCGAATGGAATAATGGCGACAGGTTGGATTTCCAACGGCTCGAAGAAATCCGCAGGCGCGATCTCCGGGCGTTTGAGCATGCCAACCTGATTGAGCACCAGATGCGGAACCTTGTCGTTGGGCCGCAGCTTTTTGAGCGCGTCCAGCAGGTTCTTGGTGTTTCTGAGATTGGCAAGATCCGGCACTGCTGTAATCACCACCTCGTCCGCTTCCGCCAGCACGGTCTGCGTCCAGTCCGACCAGATATGGGGAACATCGAGAACTGCCACGGGCGCGCTGCGTTGAAGGAGCTCGAGAAGTGGCTGAAACGCCAATCGCTCGAAATCGTAGGACCTGTCGAGGAGAGAGGGGGCGGCCAGCAGGGAAAGATGTTCGGAACATTTGGTCAATAGACGATCAAGGAAAACCTCGTCCAGCCGCTCCGGTGCATAGACCGCTTCCGCAATGCCCTGTGCCGGGTCCTGATCGAAATCGATATTTGCGGTGCCGAAAGGCAGGTCGAGATCGGCCAGTATGGTCTCGGTCGAAAACAACGTCGAAATGCCGAAGGCGCAATTGTGAGCAATCGTGGAGGAGCCGACACCGCCCTTGGCTCCGATGAAAGCGATATTGCGACCCAGTGGCTCCGCCTCGGGATCGACGAAGATCGCCGAGATCGACGCCAGCAAATCCGGCATCTTGACGGGAGCGACCAGATATTCGGAAATACCGTTGCGGATAAGGTCGCGGTAAAGCGTGATGTCGTTGTGGCGGCCGATGATGATAACGCGTGTGGTCGGATCGCAGACTTCCGCAAGCGGGGCCAAATCATTCAGCAGGGTCGAAGGTTCGCGCGCCGTTTCGAGAATGATCAGGTTGGGCGTCGGGCTGGACGAAAACATGGTTGCGGCAGCTTCGACTTCACCATTGGTGGTACGTAAGCTGACCTTGTTCATACGACGGTCGCCCGACAGACGTTCCATCAGCCGTTGCATGCCTTCGCTTTCGCAAAAGGCATGGATCGAGATACGCGGCAGTGGCCGCAAATCGTCCATATCTCCTACGCGCAAGGGCTCTTCGGAGTAAACCTCGTCCGGATTTGCGTGCTGGATATCGTAGTTTACCGGGCTCATTGTTTTTCCTGTCGCCGCGTGCGTTGCGTACTGGACGTCATTCTGTTGTTGCGGTGGTCTTGCCTGAACGATAATTGCCGATCACCACGNAGCGTCGCTCCGCATCGATTGGGCTCATGCCGCGCGGNCCGACGAGATCCATCGGATTTGCCACTTGCGCAGCCAGATTATTCTGGGAGGCGCAGCCGAAATTGTACCAATTCTTGTTGGAATAGGTGTTGTCGGACAAGTCTTCCGGCCATTGTCCGCACTGCCCGGTCATCGCGGTAACGGCGATGTAGCTCAGGCGGATAGGGGCGGCATCGCCGGATGGCGCGGCGCGGTAGGGTGTCTCGACGATTTTTCCCGCCGGTATGCCTGACGATGCAAGTACAGACCGGACCTGGCGTTTAAATATGGATGCCGCCGCCGAATTCACAGAGCCTGTCGGCACCTGGATTTGGACGACGCCTGATGATGTCGCGGTATAGCTCTGGGCAAAGCCTTTGATATTGTCTGCCACGCCCACGGTCAGGCGGTTGTCACCAGCCGATACGGCAATATCCAGGGAGTGCTGGGCTTCCGAAAGCGTGATCGGGTGACGGGTGCGGTAATCATCAGGTATGGCACCCGTCGACATCGGGTCGCGCGCGCAGCCTTGCGCCAGCGCCGCCGTCGTCAAAAGTGCGAGTAACAACCCGCCACGGCGGATGGAAGGACTATCGAAGAAAGGTTTCATCTGATGCATCTTTGTCATTTGTAGATAAACCCTACCGAGCCCTGATAGGGCTGTGTCTGAGCCTGTTGCTTTTTGCTGTAAACCTTGTTCACCCGGTTCATGAAATACATCGCCGCATCATTGTCCGGGTTGAAGTTGTCGTCAGGCCGGGCGATTTCATTGCGCGACACGGGGCGAACCAGATAGGGCGTCGCGATGATGACCAGTTCGGTTTCGTTCCTGATAAAGTCCTTGCTGCGGAACAGTGTTCCGAGGACCGGCACCTTGGAGACGCCGGGTATGCCGGACATGGCCTGGCGAACATTGTCTTGCACCAGACCAGCGATCACGATCGATCCACCGGATGGAAGCTCCACGCTTGTGGACGCTTCGCGCTTGCGGATCGACAAATAGGTGCTGCCGGGAACATTGATGCTGCTGCCATTGCCCGTCACTGCGCTGCCTTCGTAGGTCGGCTCGGACACATTGGTTTCGATTTNCAGGCTGATCCGTCCAGGAGAAAGCACAACTGGCCGGAAATTGAGCTCGATGCCGTAATCGACCGTATCGGTCGAGCGCGTGACGGTTGGCCGCCCAGTGGCATCGTCAATCGAAACCTGCTGCTCAGCGGGCAGGCGAAACTCCCCGCCAACATAGAATTTGGCTTGCTCACCAGAAATGGCGGTGAGGCTTGGTTCTGCAAGCGTGCGCATGACACCTGCTTGTTCCATAGCGTTGAAATAGCTGCCAAGCGTCAATTTGCCGATGGTACCGGCCACATTTCCCGTACCAGCAAGGCCGATTGCGTTGCCGAGGTTCGACGGGTTGGAGAAGGAAATACGTCCACCCAAATCGCTGCCCGTACCGCTGATCGATCCGTTGAAGCCGAGTTGCTTCAAAACCTGACGGCTGACTTCGGCAACGGTCACCTTCAACGTGACCTGATCTTCACCCTCGATTGTCAGCATGTTGACGATGGAGGATTGCTGACGGTCTTCGGCGAAAATCGCGACAGCGCCGTCGCCATTGCTCTGGCTTGTCTCGGTGATATTGCGCGTGGTGGCCTCACCGCCCTTCAGAAAGGCGGAGGCCAGCTGAACGGCGCGGGCGGAATCCTGCGGCGTCCGCACGCTGCCCGACAGCACGATGTTGTCTGAGACGATCTCGACTCGAATGTCGGATTCTGGAATGAACCGGCGCAAGTTGGCTTGAAGGCCGGAAATATCCCGCTCGACTTCCAAATCGAGGCTGACGATTTCCTGGCCCTGGTCACCGAAGATGAAGATATTCGTCTGGCCAACCGACTTGCCGAACAGATAAATGCGCCGCGAACTGCGCGTTACGGCATCTGCCATGCTGGGGTCGGCAACGAGAATGTCGTGGGCGTCCTGCGGCAGGTCGATGACAAGTGCCTTGTTCAAGCCCAGCTTCAGGCGCTTGCGGACACCTTGGCCACTTTCATTGATCCGCACGATGCTGGCGCTCTGGGCAAGCGCCTCATGCGTCGACAGGCCGGAAGGCATGTTCATTCCGGGAAANCCAGAAAAGGCGATGCAAAAAGCGATGCCGCCGGTAACGGAGGAGCGCATAACCTGTTTCAGGCGCCAAAATCCATGAGATACGATCATTGTGACGACCCTCCCTGTCCTTCCCGGACGATCGAGCCGGATTTGATAACTTGAATGGCCGGTCGCCCCGAGCCACCGCTCAAGAGATAATTGGCCGATGTCGTATCGCTGTCCTGAGCGTCGGCAACTGAGCGCAGGGAAAGCGTCAAGCGGTCCGCCATCTGCTGTGCGACAATCATGATTTTNGCCTGCTCGGGCGTCAGTTCCAGGGTTGCGGTTGCGCCAACGACAGCGGTCGTGCCGTCTTCGCCTTCCTTGATCTGCTGATCGATGGCAAGGACGCGGACATTGTTCAAAACGTTTTCGGTCAGGAAACTTCCAGCGTCACCCTTGCGAACCATGATCACGTCGACCCGGTCGTTCGGTAGCACAAAGCCACCGGCACCCGTGGCGACGGAAATTTCCGTGGCGACGGCACGCATCCCCGCCGGCAAAAGAGCGGACATGATGCGTGTGCTGGAATCGACCACTTTTTCTGGTCTTAACGGCTCGCCTTCGAACAAAGGCAGGCGCACGATGGACCCGGTCAATTCTGTGATAGCGTCTGGTCGCTTGGTTTCGGTGACAAAGTTATCGTTGATACTGCCTTGTGGCCACTGCGCCCAGCGCACGGAGTCTGCACTCAGACGGCTTCCCACTGGCAGATTGACCGAGGAAACCAGCACATTGACCGTCGGCTCTTTCTGGATGATGGCTTCCGCCTGTTCAACGACCTGCTGAGGACCGCCAAGCTGCATCGCCAGCAAACCGGCAAGACCAGCGGCAACAATAGCAACGGAGAGTATGATGACACGTGACGGTTTCATGCTTGGGCCTTGAGGGAGTCAGAATCTCTGATCTCAACCTTGGCCCGCCATTGGTGTAATTATAGTTAATAAAATCTGTCGCGTCGTGGTTAATGAGAAATAAACAACACGATTATTGGAAATGTGCCGTCAAAGCATGTGCTGCATGGCGAGTTGCACGATGGGCGCTTCGGGGTAGGTCAGGAGGCCCCCGATAGCGATAGCTATGCCGTAAGGCACTTTCTTTGCAACTAGAAGTGAATCAGGAATTGGCAAGCCGCTTGCCATGATTTCTTGCTTACGGGAGCGCAGTAGTAAAATCGCGAGAGTAAGAACTCCACCAACAATAGCAACGCAGATCAAAAATGTTGCAAGTGAAGTGTTGAAGCCAAACCAAACAGCCGATGCCGTCAAAAGTTTGGCATCGCCCCCACCCATTGTGTTCATTGCGAACAGCGCGAAACAAGCTGATAGAACGGCAAGGCCTGCGACAAGACTCATGCCTATGCTTTGCCAATCCATCCCTATAATTGAAGCGATTACAATGAAGGAGCCGAAAAGAATCGCCGAGACGCGGTTGGGGATAGTCATTGTTAATAGGTCAGTGATCGCGGCAAACGCCAAACAAAATGGAGGTATCAGCAATATGGCTAATGTGCTCACAATTGTTCCTCCAATATCGGAAACGTCGCCCTCATCTCTAAGGGCGACGATTTGTTATTATATCAGGTTGTTTTTCCAGAAGCTGTGGTCATCTTCGTGGCGATATTGTCAAATACGATCTTTAGCTTGTCGCCAACCGTTGTAGCACCAGCAATGATAGCAACGGAAATCAGCGCTGCAATCAGGCCGTATTCGATGGCGGTCGCGCCGGACTCGTCTTTCATGAAGCGAGCGAAAATCTTTGTCATGCGGGTTCTCCTAAACTCTTCGATTGTTGTTCAGCACGCCGACAACTGTTTTCCGCTGTTCGGTTGATCCCAAATTATAGAAGGTCGATTTCCAACGACTTAAAAAATCTCGTTAAAAATTAGTTAATGGGGGNTGTAGTTGAGCATAGTAAACAATAGATCAAAGTAGAAATTCAATTTTTATACACAGTCCACAATCCTTACTCCTCCAGCTTTTGGACTTTCGTTTAATGTTCCCAAATGCGTTTCAAGGTGGCGCATATCGTGTTCCATTATGGCGCATGGCATATAATGGTTCACCCGCATCCATCTGTCATGGTCGAGGCAGTATCGTATTGGGATTCTGACTTAACGCTTCATTCACCAATGCCGCGCATGGTGATTTCGATGAAATGCGTAACGAGTTAACCGAGGCTGTCTATATCCATGCTGTCCGTTTTTATAGCAAGAATTGCGGCTACCTTGACGGTGCTTATCGCAACGTCATCACCAATTATGGCTGCAGAAAACGACATGTTGCGCGTGTCTATGAACCATGCGCGGGTCCTGAAACTTGATCGTCCCGTCAGCAAGGTCATCATCGGTAATTCCAAAGTCGCAGATGCGACGGTCGCAGATGCAACCACAATCGTCCTCACTGGGCGCAGCTTTGGCACCACAAATCTGGTTCTTCTGGACGCAGATGGGAATGCGATCGTTGATGAGCGTGTGCTGGTGTCGATCGACGAAGGCAACACGGTTCGCGTTTTCCGTCAAACGGCGCGCACGGTTCTTTCCTGCACACCCAATTGCGAAGAGCACTCCACCAACGAGGGTGCTACTGGCGGTGGCCAGTAATATTTATCACTGTATTTTTGGAAANGAGCATGACGAGCGCGCGGAGCTGTGTTTGCTCGCTTTAACGCCCGTCCAACGTCAAATATATGCCCACAAACGGCACTTAATCGCCCGTCGGNCAGTGCTTTTNCACATCAAATTTTCAGGTAAGTTGTTGATCTGGCTAAGATCAAGAATGGAATGGTGCCCAGAAGAGGACGGGTCTCACTCTCGATAGTGATATTGTTTNCATTGTGTTTTNCCTGATTTTCTCATTGATGTGTGTATCAGTTTNGTGTATCAGTATCGTTAACAACGAAAGACGCTTGTTATCATGTAGGGGTACATAGGAATGAACATAAAAATCGGCGAGTCCGTCGTTTTTGAAAAACTACCGAGTGGCTTTTACGCAAAGTTATTCAAAAATGAGATTTGTTGGACGCGAGGTATAGGACTCGCAGTATCATATTACTCTTACAAGCGCCGCGCTTACAGGCAAGGCCAGTTCCGGGCCGGATTAGTTCACGACTAACTCATCAACGATGCTGACCAACACGGGACCATCACCATAAATGAAAAAGGCCACAGTCTCACTACCTGTGGCCTTTATCGTAACCCTCTAGCGAAGGGGCTTCTCGATTACGCCAATGCGCTCCCGAAGCCAGGCGTGGCCAAATTTCGAAAGCTTGCACATGACACCCCACACCACATCGTATGCGTTCCAAACATGCGAAATCAGAACCGTAGAGATCGACGGCGTCTTCTGGTTTCTTGGGACAGATATTCTCAAGACCCTCTACGGCACGGATGTCGGATACTGGCGTTCGTACTTGGCGTTGAAAGAGAGCCAACGCCGTATCATCAAGAGAGAGACCATAGGCTTCTCGGCTGGCAGGGACATGACCATCATTTCTACGGCTGGTCTCGACGCGCTCTTATCGCGCAGCAAAAAGCCGATTGCCCATGAAATGCGCTACTGGCTCCGCGCTGTCGGCTTTCCGCGTTGTGCTGACCAATAAGAGTGACCCACTGGGACAATCATTCGACAATCCGATTTCTGGAAAGAGACATCATGACACCTTTCACTCTATCTCTCACCGACACAGGCCCGCGCGTTCTCGACATCGAGCTTGCCCGTTGGTTGGGTGTCGATAACCTTGGACGTTTTCAGCGTCATATTTTCCTGACCGTGGCACATGCGTTCTGCATCGCAGATAGCGAAAGCCCTGCATGAGTTTGCATCTGGGTACAGCGTGATTGGAAGAAAGCAGGACTTTTTCCCCATGCATGTCGGTGTTGGCAAAAAGGTTAGCTTTTGGCTTCCGATGGTGCTGGCAGTAGAGCAGCAGCCGCATGTGATTTTNGTCGACCCACGCCGAACAAAAGGGCTCACCAAGGTAGGCCGCAGGTTTGCGTTTTCAATGATGCATGAGCGTATCCGTGTAGCTGATGATGACTTTGCAGACGTTAGGTTGGGCATTGTTCGTTTCCAAGATAACGACGAAGGTGATGGACGGTCTGTGCAGTTGTACACTGACACAGGCGTTGAGCTTTTTNCCCTTGATGAGCTAGAAAGCATGGTTGCCGACACCTACAGGATTTGGCAGGAGGTTTGGGAAGAGCGAACAACGGAAACCCGGCGTAAGGGAACAGGCACTGGGGGCTTGTTCTGAAGCAAGTGTGGGGCAGGATGAGACAAATCGGCAATGGAAAACGATCTTTTNCCCAATGCAATTGCCCCTAAGACTAGTCTACAGCTAGACGAGCTAATATTGCGTGATGCTGCACTCTTTGCTTTNCCAGTTACCGAGTGGGAGAAGCGCGCTTATACAGAGGTAATCTCCCTGCCGCGCGTGGTCGTAACTCGCCCACCAAGAGATCAACTTTTAGCGGCTGACATGGTGCCGTACGACTGCCACACTAATTGCTCTACGCAAGAAGCAAATGACCCCAGTAGGCTGAGTCGTCATGTCTTTGGGTGGATGGTCTGTGGTTCCGATCTGATACTGCATTCTGTGGTCAAGATGGGTAGCCAGTGGCTCTGCCTCACGCCGCAGTTAGTAGAACTGGCCCCACGCTTCGAGTTCGTCCCAGACGCCCGTATAGAGTGGCGGGATGCTGACGATGGGGTTTCGCGTGTTGCTTACCGACACGGCAAGGTGCTTCCTGAGACTTTGAGGAAAGACCCTGAGCATCACATAAGAATGCGTGACGAGTTGCTCCAGCTAGTAGCGTCTGGCCTTTCGGTTATTGAGGCCCGCGACATCGTGGCATACAGAAGTTCGAATCAGGGGGAGGGCGAAAGTGGCGGAAGCGAAAGAGGGTGAGCTTTTCACTAGGAGTTATCAGCGAAGCCCCACAAAGCTCTCTGACAGCATAAAGGCCCGGAGAAGAGTGGCGGCTCGCTTTTTGGCCAGTATGAGCGTGGACCAGCTAAATAAGTTTCCCCTCATCGTTAAGGGAGAGCTTGGCGCTGAGTACCCGTATTTTAATGGATGGTTTCACAACGGCTTTTGGGAAAAATCAGACGTTAGCGACTTCCTTAGCGCAATAACTCTGTGGATACGGCAAGCTCCAAATCAGCTTACGGTAGCCCGTGATATTTTGGAGCAAGAGGATTTACATTACAAAATGGATGATAGGGGTGGCATTCATTTCTTGGTCGATGCGGAGTTCTCATCCGCCGTGGAGGCTGCTCTCTCTGGCCTCGACAGGCCTGAATTCACGGCAGCACGAGCGGCTCTACAAGAGGGTTTAAAAGCGCTTTCACCTGTAAAGCAGAGCGGCAAAGGATTGATCCGGGGTGTCTTCGAAGCCGTGGAAAGCTCCTTCCTCGTGGTGATCGGCCCCAATACCGCGAACCGTCTAAACAAGCAGTCAGTGGACGGATGCTTGAAGCTAATCCTTCTTGATCGATACAAAGAGTTTCCCGAAGCTGAGGACAAGGTAGCCCGCGTGCTGGAGACCCTTAATGCTTGGGTCAGGGAGGCCCATCCATACAGGCACGGGGCACCGTTTGAGCAAGTTCATGAAGCTCCCATTGAGCTTGCCTTGCTGTCTGCTACCAGCGGCATGGGCTTCATCAGGTTGTTCGCAGGACTGCGCTGACCTCCCGCGACCTCATCAGGAGGCAATTAGGTAATCTCGTCGCGGTGTGGGATTCGAATTCTGAAAAGGCTACTTTCTCGTCAGAGGAATAACTTGCGCACTATTGCTGCCGTCCTTAGGGCGTCTGAGTGCATCAGTTTTGAACTCAACAATTCTAGCCGTTTCCAGCGTCAGCCAGCCAGCTGGGAGCCCAGATAAGCTTTCGGCATCATGGGGGAACAGCGGAAGGTCGTGGCAAAGAGCCTCTTTACTGATTTGGCCTTCATCGACCAAAGCCCGAAAGACATCAGCTAATAAGCTGGGTTGCTGCAGCGGCCAAACATCATCGTAGGGTTCGCCCTTCGAAGAGTATCCTTTAGAGCTATAAATTTTAAAGAGTCGCTGTGAGGATAGGGGGTCTAAAATATCCAGCCGCTTGAGCCGCATGATCTGAGCTTTTATCGATACCTTCCAGCGTGCCTTAAGGCGCTCAAGTTCCCATATAGCTCCAGAGTCAACCTCGACACTGAATTGACTTGCGGGCAGCAGGAATGCCGACGCAAAGCTATGCGCTTGATCCTCAATGAGCTTGAAGTTTTCTTCGAACTCGCTTTCGGTTATCTGCCTGTGCAGAAGGATATGGCCCAGCTCATGAGCTGTATCGAATTGACGGCGTGCGAAAGATTGTTTGTCATTAGCTAAGAGTATGTAGGGCCTTCCGTCTTGGCCCCAACGGCTGAGACCATCCAGTCTATCCGTTTCCATCTGCTCAGCCGCTACGATGATGCCAATACCCTCAACGAACGCTACTACGTCCAGTACAGGCTTGAGGCCAAGTCCCCAGTGTTCTCTTGCGGCTTGTGAGAGGGCTTCTATATCCTCATTCCTGAGCGACTTAAAGCTTCGACCACCCATCAAATCCGGCACATTCACTTCCGGCAGATAAGCGTAGTGCTCAGCTACCGCTGTGATGTCTTCCAGCCACGCCAGCCGCGCATGCTGGATGAGTCTGTCACTTTTCAAAGCGCCAGCAAATGATCTAAAGAAAGAAGGACCAGCGCCATCTGATCGCGGCGTTAGAAAGAAGTCCTCTGGGACAGCAAGTAGTGTGGAAAGCTCAGACAACGCTTGCGGCTCCGGGAAAGAGTCACCTTCTTCCCAGCGCTGCACTGTGCTAGCTGCACGCTGCATCATATCGGCAAGAGCTTTTCGCGATGAAATGCCCCGTGCTTGTCGTGCTTCGGCAAGCTTGGCTCCCACAAATGTCTGTATTCCGCTACGCACTTCTCATTCCTAAATCACTTCTCGCTCTGATCGCGTGACGCATCCCCATTTGTGTCCTTGAAGCTACCCTTCACGGGTTTGAGCATCACGGGACGCTTAACGACAGGAACAGCTCCCACACCGTAACCAGCAAGAAATTCATCGATATCCGATTGATAGATGAAGGTTTCCTGTCTGCTATCCAAAACGGACAAGGTTAGAGACGCCAGCTTTCCAAGCACGTTGGGATCGCGCCTCACCATGATAACGGCCATTCGTTTCCTATCACTGAACATTTCAGGCGGATGGAAANGATCAGCCGAAAGGCCACGGTTTNGATAGCAAAGGGCCCTGCGTGTTGCGTTTTTAACAGGTGTATCTGTTAGCTCTCTATGCGAGGCGAAGCCGACCATTGTATGGCCAAAGACGCCGGTAGTGAGGTGGACAGGGGCAAGCGCAATCTCATCGGGTGCGTACTCCACAGGAACGGATTTCACAAACTCAGCGCCGTTCCGGGCGAGTATCCCCTCAAAGGCTTCATCGATAATATTGTGTCGCATAAGACCCACCGCCCTACTTTGGCGGAAACGGGACAATGGCACCCCATCCACTATGGCTGTGTGCGAGGTGCTTACGGCAACGTCTGCTTGCTCGGCAGCACAGGGGAACATTGTCTTCACTTCAACGAGCGCATTGCGGGGAATGTCTCGTCTTATCGCGGCTTCAAACTCTAATCTACGCTCATCGGGAATCATGTAGCTTTCCTTATGCTATGCATGTCGATTTNGCATTAAGCGGAAAATAGCCACATAATTTTGCACTTTGCAAGCGCCTTGATGTTCTTACCACAGGAATTATAGCCTTCCGACTTCCACAGGGGTCACGTATCTCAGAGTTAATCACGTAGCAGCTGCGGCGAGCTTTCCCCCGGCCCCGCTCTCATAATGGGGGAGCATCCCACCCCCTGTCGCGCTCAGACCGTGGGGGCTGCTGCGGGGGTGACAGGGGCTCATCCCAATCCAGCTCAGCTTGGGTCAGTAGCTCTTCGTATCGCCGGATGATTGTCTCTGTCTGAGGCCGCAGCAAGGAAGCCGTAGACCGCCATTCGTGCAGCTTCCTTAAGGCCAGCTCCCAGTCAGCCCAATTGCTGCCCTTCTCAACCGTCGGCTTGTAGCCTTCTGCCATTTCATGCAGCTGTTTCGCTTGGGTGAACATCGTGGTCAGAGTGGTAGAACAGCTTGCTGGTATCTCCGGTTGGTCTGGGTAGAGAACTTGAAGCCGCCGCATGATGCCAGGCATTGCTGTAGCCACCATGTTGGCCGCTTGTGCAGCCTCTGCTGACACCTCAGAGACAAGGCGGTAGGCTTCTATCCTCCGGTCACTGGCTTTACTTGCCCGCTCTCGCTGGATGCCTAATGCCGCTAAGATAATTGAGAGGAAGTCCATAAGGTGGCTCTTAGTTCAACTCAGCAAGGACGTTCTGGCTTTCACACTTGGCGTACGCTTTGGCATCGTTAGCGAAGGTTATGGCCTCGTTCGCTGCGTCAACGGCTTCATTGGCAAAGCTGCGCAACTTGGTGAGGTAGGTCTCCACCTCGTTCTGATAGCTGGTTATCTCCCAATCAGAGCAACTATGCTTGCCGGAAAACTTATAGCCAGAGAGACAATAAGGAGCAGTCGGCTTGTGGAAGCTTCCCGGTGCATCAGGTAGCGTCACATCGCCATACGGCTGAGAGCAAAATGCCAGTGCCAAATTAGGAGCCGAAAGGAAGATTGCGCAAAGAAAAGCTACACGCCCCATAACCAAAACCCCCGATGATTGGCGTGAAGCTTATCTTAGGTTGATCTCTCCGAGAAGGGCCTACGCCTGTTTCGGCGCTCTGTCCGCTATAGCGTTAAGGTCTAACTTTGAAATTGCCGCAAGCATCATNGACGTATCGGCATGTACGTACCCACTTGAGTCGTTCTTGTCGCTGTGTCCCTGAATTTTATCAACCAGCTTATCCGAGACCTCTAGCCGCATCATTTCCGATTTGAACCAATGGCGGAACGAATGCGTCGGGGCCTTACGTTCATCAGTGATGCCTAGGTTTCGAACCCAAGCGCCGAGCCTGTTGCTGACGCCTTTCGATGGATGCTTCTGTTCTTCGCGCGTTTTGATCGCTATTTTACCTGAGCGCGCACCATAGAACAGCGGCCCTGCACCGCGTGCACGCACAAAGTCCATAAACCCTGCTGAAATGATATGCGGGTGGAGCGGTACAATGCGCTCAGAACCTACATTCTTTAAGGTGCCGCCGTCCGGTGCCGGTTGGAAACGGATGCAAGGGTGTCCGTGATCATCAGTCACGATCATTCCACCCCAAAGCTGCGCCACCTCAGCTACACGCGCGCCTGTCTGAGCTTGAAGCCACGGTATCCACCTCAGATGATTGAGAGGCGCGGCGCGCGCTGCATTGAGGATTGTGGCAACTTCGGCGGTGGAGAAAGGTAGGCGCGTGGTCCCTGCCAGAACTTTCTGCTTTGCCTTCACGCCATCGAATGGATTGTGCCTTATCCCGGTCGTTTCACTGTTGCTCATGCCAAAACGATAGAGCGTGTTGAAAGTCGCAAGATACGTCGATGAGACCTTCTTACGCCCTTCATTGACGAGCGCATCTTTCCATCGCTGCGCATCGACTCTTTCGACTCTGTGCGGGTCGTCGTGGCCCACGAACGTCTTGAAGCGGTTGATATAGCCGCGCCATGTCGAGATAGTAGATGCTGCCCTTTTGCTTTCAGCTTTCCAACGATCAAACAAATCGTCGAAGGTTTTAACTTGCCCCTTCGACGGCGCTGTATGCGCTCCCGGTCGGCCCGTATTCCATTCAGGAAACTTTGCCGCGACCTGATCTGGCTTATAATTTCCGCGCGCGCGATCCATCAAAGTACCCATCGCATCGGCAACGGTCTCTGGTAACGCTCTCACGAAGTCTGCGTAGCTTTTTNCAGTAAGTTGTATCTGATTGGATGCTAGGAAAATATCGACCTCAAACAACGGACGTATCGTGTCAACGGCGCGCGGAAGGCCGAAAGACTTGCTCAACGCAAAGCATTCCTCCGTCGCAATGAGAATGGCCTTCCACTGTTCGAACTCCGACCACTCCGCATCCTTCGTTATAGGCGGCGGATTGTCCTCATGCTTTGCCATCAGCTGGCGATAGGCTAGCCCAAGGACGGCTTGCAGCTGGCGATGGTTCAAGTCTACCGGCCCACGTCTCGCGGCGTCGAGAAAGGTTGTTACGGCTCCGAGAGCGGCGGCGTGACGTACGCTGATCAGTCTCGGGTCTTTTGTCTTGAGAGAGAATTTNATCTCAGCGCCAATCGTGCAAGAGACACGGAACGTAGCGCGCTCATCAAGGGCGTCAAGAGTAAGCGGAAGGTCAACCGCAAAGTGTTGGCCCTTGAGCTTTTCCACCAAGTCGAGCGGTATGCGGTGTCTGAATTGAGCGTTGTTTGTACCCAAACGCTTGACGGGTCTGACCATTCTAATCACCATGATGTGACGCACTTCTGTGCCTCAGGTGAAGAGCTACATCCCCTTGAAANGGTTATTTGTTTAACGATTTCAAGGGGAGTAAAANCGGATGGTGCCCAGAAGAGGACTCGAACCTCCACACCCTTTCGAGTACCAGCACCTGAAGCTGGCGCGTCTACCAATTCCGCCATCTGGGCGACGAGGAGCCATGTACGGGGGCAGTCGTCTGGTGTCAACAGAGATTTTGAAGTTTTGTGACGATCATTGATTTTNCAGTGAAAAANTCGATGTTTGCGGTGGTTGGCTCGCGTGCGGGGGCGACAGCATCCATCACCGCCTTCTGAGAATCAGGTGTCCATACCTTCGTTCTTCGATCTATCGAGGTGGCCGAGGTCCCGGTCCGGGTCGATGACATCACGGACGCGTTGCTTGAGTTCCTTGGCACCAGGAAAGCCACCATCGCGTTTGCGTTCCCAGATGACCTCTCCGTCCACCAGGATTTCAAAACGCCCGCCTGTCGCCGGCACCAGAGCGACTTCGCCGAGGCTATCGGCGAAGGTATGAAGCAGTTCCTGCGCCATCCAGGATGAGCGCAGGAGCCAGTTGCACTGGGTGCAATAGACAATGGAAATACGTGGTTTGCGGATTGCGTTTGCCATCTTGCCCTCGTTCGTGCCTGAAGGAATAATTCTTCAGCAGGCACACGTTTGCAAGTAGTGAACGGCGCGGCTCTTTACATCGGCGAAGAAATCGAGCGTTCCGCGATTCGCTTGTAAAACAAAGTGGTTCCACAATATGCGCCATTCGGAAACAGCGCGTAGTCCGGGATGACGCCCACGCGTTCCCAACCAAAACGAGGGTAGATCGCCTCTGCCTCGCTGCCGGTTGCCGTGTCCAGAACCAGAAGTGTTCGTCCGCGTTTTGCAGCTTCTGCCTCTACCTGTGCCATCAGCTTGCGGGACACGCCAAGACCACGGGCCGAGCGGTGCACCAGAAGCTTCATCAGGTCACCGCGGTGGGGCTGGTTGGGTTTGGAGGCAAGGCCAATCTGAACGGTGCCGACCGTTCTGCCATCCAACTCAGCCACCACATGGATTGTGTCGCCATGATCGACGGCCTCCGCCACGCTTTNCCAATACGTCATCGCATCAGCCGGTGCGAAAGGCAGCATGAAGCCGACGGAGGCGCCGCCATTGACGCAATCGGACAGAATCTCGGAAAGGTCTGGCAGTGCGGCCAAGGTCTCGCTACTTGTCAATGTGCGGATGATTGTCATTTGAAGCTCCTAAAAATATCAGCGTTTGCGGTGGTCCAGCACCACGGCGTAGCGAGCAGGGGTGTCGGTCGGGTTGTGGAACGTGTGCCCGTCGCCAACGGGCATGAACAGGCAATCGCCTGCTTCCATCAGATACACACCCGCGCCCGTCGTCATCTCGATGCTGCCTTCCAACAACCACACATATTGCGTCATTCCACGGCTTGCGGCATGCGGCGGAAAGCTGACCTTTGCGTGGGCGGGAAAATTGACTTCAACAATATCGACATCGGAGCCGACGTAGGGAGGAGATACGGCGCGACGCACATAGCCCGTGTCAGGGTCCCGCCATGTCGGTTGGTCCTGCCTCTTGACCAAGGGCGAGACGATTTCTCTGTCCTCGGCAAAGAAGCCCGAAAGCGAGAGCCCGAGCGCCGCGCAGATGCGTGCCAGAAGCGCCGCAGTCGGACTGGCTTCTCCGCGCTCGATGCGGGAAATCATGGCGCGGCTGACGCCGGATGCGGTGGCCAGCTGTTCGAGCGTCAGATTGCCCTGTGCTCGCAGATGCTTGATGCGTTCAGCGATTGACTGTTCGAAAGTGTCGATGTTATTTNCCATCATATAAGAATAATAATCCTATATAATGGAGTCAACATCCATCTTAGTGGAATTCAGGTCTTGGTGGCAGGATAATCTGGCTCGCCACTCTGCCCCAACGCTCGCTGTGGCACTGTAAGCTGGCCCAGAGGGCTGAAAAGCCCAACTTAAAAGGCTTTTAACCAAATTCCCGCTTTTCCAGCGCAAAAGCCCCTGCTATAGCGCGGGGCATGAGCACAAATTCGACCCGCACCCCGCTTGACCATATCCGCAACTTTTCCATCGTTGCCCATATCGACCATGGCAAATCGACGCTAGCCGACCGGTTGATCCAGTCGACGGGCGGCCTTGCTGAGCGCGACATGTCCGAGCAGGTGCTCGACAATATGGATATCGAGCGCGAGCGTGGCATCACCATCAAGGCACAGACCGTGCGCCTGCATTACAAGGCGAATAACGGCGAAATCTATGTGCTGAACCTCATCGATACCCCCGGCCACGTCGACTTTGCTTACGAAGTCTCGCGCTCGCTGTCAGCTTGCGAAGGCTCGCTGCTGGTGGTGGATGCGTCTCAGGGCGTCGAAGCGCAGACACTGGCAAACGTGTATCAGGCCATCGATAACGACCACGAGATCGTCACCGTCCTGAACAAAATCGACCTGCCTGCTGCTGAACCGGATCGTATCCGTGAACAGATCGAGGAAGTCATCGGCATCGATGCGTCTCAGGCCGTGCTGATTTCGGCCAAGACCGGTCTTGGCATTCCGGATGTTCTTGAAGCCATCGTGCACCAGTTGCCGCCGCCAAAGAGCGAGCTTGGCGAGAAAGGTCCGCTGAAGGCTCTGCTGGTCGATAGCTGGTACGATACCTATCTCGGCGTTATGGTTCTGGTGCGCGTTCTCGATGGTGTGCTGACCAAGGGCCAGACCATCCGCATGATGGGCACGGACGCGAAATATCAGGTGGAACGCGTTGGCGTTCTGACCCCTAAGATGGTGGCTGTCGATAGCCTCGGCCCTGGTGAAATCGGTTTCATCACCGGCTCCATCAAGGAAGTGGCCGATACCCGCGTCGGCGATACCATTACCGAAGACAAGCGCCCCACAGCAAAGGCTTTGCCGGGCTTCAAGCCTGCCCAGCCGGTCGTGTTCTGCGGCCTGTTCCCGGTCGATGCTGCCGATTTCGAAGATCTGCGCGCCGCCATGGGCAAGCTTCGCCTCAACGACGCGTCCTTCTCGTTTGAAATGGAATCGTCCGCCGCTCTCGGCTTCGGTTTCCGCTGTGGCTTCCTCGGCCTCTTGCATCTCGAAATCATTCAGGAACGCCTCGAGCGCGAGTTCGATCTGGACCTCATCGCAACCGCCCCTTCGGTGGTCTATCAGTTGACGATGACCGATGGTTCCGAGCGCGAGCTGCACAATCCGGCTGACATGCCTGATGTCGTCAAGATTTCTGAAATCCGCGAACCGTGGATCAAGGCGACTATCCTGACGCCGGATGATTATCTCGGTGGTATCCTGAAACTCTGTCAGGACCGCCGCGGCGTACAGACCGAACTAACCTATGTCGGCAAACGCGCCATGCTCACCTATGAGCTGCCGCTCAACGAAGTCGTGTTCGATTTCTACGACCGCCTGAAATCCATATCCAAAGGCTACGCATCCTTCGATTACCATCTCGATGGTTACCGCGAAGGCAACCTTGTGAAGATGTCGATCATGGTCAATGGCGAGCCGGTGGACGCGCTCTCCATGCTCGTGCACCGCACCGCAGCCGACAAGCGCGGCCGTGACATGTGCGAAAAGCTGAAAGATCTCATTCCGCGCCACATGTTCAAGATCCCCATTCAGGCGGCCATTGGCGGCAACGTCATTGCGCGTGAAACGATCTCTGCCATGCGCAAGGACGTAACCGCCAAGTGCTACGGTGGCGATGCCACCCGCAAGCGCAAACTTCTGGACAAGCAGAAGGAAGGCAAGAAGCGCATGCGCCAGTTCGGCAAGGTGGACATTCCGCAAGAAGCGTTCATTGCAGCGCTGAAAATGAGCGATGATTGATATGAAAAGGGCGCTGAGGCGCCCTTTTTGTTATGATGGCAATTGCTTATCGACCGCGAGTTTTTATCGAAGACAGCTATGCCGTACCGTTCACGCAAAGAAGCCGCCTGCCCGAAAGCAAGCGGCTCTTTCAACTATTGACGACATCAACCTCTTAAGGCTGAGTCTGCGTACCGCCCGTGTTAGGCGAAGCAGGCGTCGCATTATCGGGTGCAGCCGGTGTCATGGGGGCAGGCGCTGGAGCCTGATCACTGACGGCTGGGGGCGTTGTTGACGACGTCGTCGTTGGGTCAGTTGTCGATGGAGCGCTCATCTGCATCCAGATGAAGCCGCCGACCAAGAGAACTGCGATGACCGCAACCCAGGGAGCCCAACCCGCAGATTTGCGGGCAGCTTCTGGCGTTGTGCGAAGTTCAGGGCGATCTGGACGAAGATTGGGGTCGCGTGGCAGATTTGGATCGAATGTCATGATGTTTTCTCCTCTTACTATGGGGAGAAAATGCGATTCTGCGTGATTGGTTCCAGAAATCTATAAATGGTAAAAACTGGTACCCTTACAGTATCGAACGCGCCGTATCGATCGCCTCACTCAAAACCTCCATCATTTNCGGGTCGTCGCATTGCGAAACGTTGAACCTCATATGGGTCAATGCGGCGTATGACTGACTGAAAATATTGCCGGGCGCCAAAACCACATGTTTCAAAAGAGCATGGCGAGCGACCTTTGCCGCGTCGACCCCTTCAGGCAAGATGCACCATAAAAATATACCCGCTTGCGGCTCGATCCACGGTGTGATGCCGAGCGCGCGAAGCCGTGATGTTGTTTCCACTCTAGCTCTGGACAGTCGCACTTTCACGGTCTCGATGTGTCGCCGGTAGCTGCCATCCTTAAGCGCTGCCAGCACCACTGCCTCACATAGTTGGTTGCCTGAAAAACTCGTGGCTATCTTCATGTCGGTCAGCGGCTCTATCCAAGGTTGTGGTACTGCGATGTAACCGCAGCGAATGGACGCCGAGAGCGTCTTGGAAAAACTGCCGATCTGCACGACCCGGCTCAGACCATCGAAGGCAGCAAGTCGCGGCGCTTTCTGGTTTTCGAAATCTGCGAAAATATCGTCCTCGATAATCGTCAGTCCGGCACGTTCCGCCAACATCAGCACCCGATGCGCTGTAACCGGAGAAAGAACCGCGCCGGTGGGATTGTGGATTGCAGAATTGGTGATGTAGAGGCGGGGCTTGTGTTCGTTCAGAGCTTCTTCAAACAGCGCAACATCCGGTCCGGATGGTGTATAGGGTACGCCGATGATCTTGACCCGGTGGGCGCGCAGCAGAGCATGGAAATTGAAATAACAGGGGTCATCGACCAAAACGGTCTGCCCCGGCTCCAGCAGGAAACGGCAGAGCAGATCTATAGCGTGCGTGCCGCTATCCATCAGCATGATGTGTTCCGGCGCAGCGTGCACGCCGTTCTCCGACAGTCGCCGCGAAAGCAATTTCCGCAATGGTAGAAGTCCGAGCGGAGTACCGTAGTCGGTCAACAGGTCTGTGTCCGCGCGGGCCACGCTGCGCATGGCACGGCGTATTGCCTCTTCCGGCATCCATGAAGGCGGCATCCAGCCACAACCGGGTTTGATCATCCCACTCTGCCNATCCAGCGCAAGGCGCGAGACCCAGAAGGGATCAACCGCATGGTCGAGCTTCGGGCCTATTTCGGCAAGTGAAAGAGGAGCCAGGGCGGCCGCCACATAAAATCCCGACCNGGGGCGGGAGTGAATGGTGCCCTCTGCCATCAACCGTTCATAGGCTTCGACAACGGTTGAGGTTGAAACCAGCATTGTCTTGGCGAAGGCGCGAACCGATGGAAGTTTTGATCCCGGCGCGAGGATGCGTGCCGAGATACGCTTTCGAACTTCCGCCATCACGCTGTTGATGCGAGGCGCGTTATCGTGAGTTTTGCTCGGGATCAGATTCATCCGTATTGCTCTCAATACCATAACAGTTTTACAAAACTGTACCGCAGTGTAGCTGTCTGCACCATCCATTCCGGTTCATAAATCCATCGAAATGGAGCATTGGAATGGATAGGCAGTCGGCTGGTTGGGTGAGCGGTTTTGTGGGCGTGGTTATTTTCAGCGGCTCTTTGCCAGCAACACGTTTGGCGGTTACGGGGTTCGATCCCGTGTTTCTGACATTGGCGCGGGCCAGCATTGCCGGGTTGCTCGGGGTCGCGCTGCTTGCGGTCTTTCGGCAGAAGCGTCCTGCACGGAATGACGTGCTGTCACTGGCCATCGTTTCGCTGGGTGTCGTGGTCGGCTTCCCGCTGCTGACAGCCATGGCGTTGAAGCACATCACCTCGGCCCATTCTGTCGTCTTCATCGGTCTGCTGCCATTGGCGACGGCCATATTTGCCGTGCTGCGCGGAGGCGAGCGCCCGCGTTTGGCCTTCTGGCTCTACTCATGTCTGGGCAGCGCATTGGTCGCTGGTTTCGCGATGACGCAGGGCGGCTCGGCGTCGCTGGCCGGTGATCTACTGATGTTGGCGGCCATCGCGCTTTGTGGCCTTGGCTACGCGGAGGGGGCGGCCTTGTCTCGCAAGCTTGGCGGTTGGCAGGTCATTTCGTGGGCGCTGGTTCTGTCCTTGCCCATCATGCTGCCGCTCGCACTCTTCACCATGCCAGCGTCGTGGAGCACTATTGGAGGTGGCGCATGGGCCGGGCTTATCTACGTGTCGCTGTTCAGCATGTTGATCGGCTTTATCTTCTGGTATCGTGGACTGGCGCTGGGCGGCATTGCCGCCGTTGGTCAGTTGCAATTGCTCCAACCCTTCATGGGCCTTGTGCTGGCGGCGAGTTTGCTGGGCGAAGCCGTCAGCATCCCGATGCTGCTGACAACGGTTGGCGTCGTGGCCTGTGTCGTCGGTGCAAAGAAATCCGCGACGAAGCCACAGCCCTGTTAGCCGTTGCCGCGTCGGGATGTCCAGCGAAGCCAGCTTTCCTCGTTGCCGCTGAAGACGTTGAGGTCGATCTTGCCCTCTACGCCATGGGACAGGCCAGAGCCGGAATATTGCCAGAACATCCATTTGCGGTCTGGATAGACCTTGGACGGGTGTTGGGCCACGGCCCGCAGCCAGAAGGGGTAGTTCAGGAATTCACCCGACAGATGGTCCTTGTAGAAATCCGGGGCAGTGTAGATGATCGGGCGCTGGCCGTAATGGCGTTCCAGCATGTCCATGAATACCTGCATCTTTNCCAGCACCTTGGCGCGCGGCAGGCGCATCTTGCAGCTGGATTCGCCATTATATTCCACATCGATGACAGGCGGCAGCGCATCCGGGTCACGCGGCACGTTACGAATGAACCAGTCTGCTTGCTGGCTTGCAGGGCGGCACCAGTAGAAGAAGTGGTAGGCACCCCGGCGCAGCCCTGCTGCCTTGGAGCGGTTCCAGTTGGTCTTGAACATGGGGTCCAGATGATCACCGCCATCGGTCGCCTTGATGAAGGCGAAGTTGGCGCCGCGTGATCTCAGCCTCTCCCAATCGATATTGCCCTGCCAGCGGGAAACATCGACGCCGTGGACGGCAAAATGCCGAGGCGTGACCTTGCCGAAATTGATCGGCTTGGCATCGCTGAAGTTGGACCGGAAGATGCGGGAGCGTACGGCTGGTCCGGCATTGATGGCAGGCGCTGCGGCCATGGCCATCTGCACCGACTTCTCATCTGGAAGACCGACACCAGCCTGTGGCGACATCGACGTGTCGATCTGGGGCATGGCGCGACGGGGTTCGGCTTGTTGGTCCACAGCGGCAAAGGCTTTTGGTTCCTGTGGAAGCGGCCCACCCCAGGCCAGGACCTTCTGGGCAGGTTCGGCACGAAGCGTCGCACGCGTTTGGCCAACACTGGCCTGCGGCACAGGCGCCGAAGGCGTTACGGAACTCGTCGTTTCCTTGGAAGGAATTCCCGCCATCAGGCTTTCCGGCCCAGAACTGGACGTACAGGCCGTGAGGGATAGGCAGGCTAGAATAATGGCTGGCACTGTCGATCGATACATGAGAATCCGTACGCAAAACAGACGGGCAAACACAAAACGCACCGCCCTGGAACCTTGAAAAANGATGACTAACGACAAATTATCAAAAANGGCTGAATCCAATCTTTACGATCGGAAANTGATAAAAANGATGAGCTGACATTTGCGTGAGACTGCGGTGAGCATGATAGCAAAAAGCGCGGACGAAACCGCCCGCGCTCATGTTCGAAATTCCCGTTTTTNCTGATCAGGCAGCGCGCCGATGATCCCGGCGGCTATCCTGCGCGCTGTCGAGGCGGAACTGCTCCAGCAGACCAAGCAACTGATCCGTCTCTTCATTCAGCTGCTCACTGGCCGCACTTGTCTCTTCCACCATCGCCGCATTCTGCTGCGTCAGCAGATCAACTTCACCAACGGAGCTATTGATCTGCTGCATGGCAATCGACTGGTCCTGCGTTGATTGCGTGATCTGCTGCACATGGTCGCTGACATGGGAGATTTGCGTGCCGATCTGGGCCAACGCTTCGCCTGTCTGGGTAACGAGGCTGGAACCTGCGGCGACCTCCTTGTTCGAAACGGCAATCAGTTGACGGATTTCCTTGGCGGCTGCGGCCGATCTTTGCGCCAACTCGCGAACCTCATGGGCGACAACGGCAAAGCCCTTGCCCGCCTCACCGGCGCGCGCTGCTTCAACGCCCGCATTCAGAGCCAGCAAATTCGTCTGGAACGAAATGGAATCGATGACCTCGGTAATGTTGCCGATGGTCTTCGATGCATTCTCGATCCGCTCCATGGCCGAAATCGCATTGCCGACGATGACAAGTGACTCATCGGTATTGCGGCGTGTCTTATCGACAATGGTGTTCGCTTCCCGGGCACGATCCACGGCGTTGCGCATGTTGGAGTTGACCTCATCCACGGCTGCTGCCGTTTCCTCCAGCGAAGCGGCCTGACGTTCCGTGCGGCGCGCCAGATCAACAGCGGATTCCGACATTTGCTGCGCGTTACCGCGGATGGCACCGACGTTTTCGAGAATGCCGCCAATGGTTTCGCGCAATCGCAGCATGGACTGGTTGAAGTCGACGCGCAATTGCTCGAGACGGTCGCTGAATGGCGTATCGATGGTGGTGGAAATGTCGCCTGCGGACAGGCGCTCCAACCCACCGGCCAAGGCCGCAACGGCGAACTGGATCTGGCGGTCCAGCTCTTTCCGCTCTGCATCGTTGGACTGGCGTGCTGCTTCGGCAGAGGCGCGCTGTTCCTGCGTGGAGGCTTCGAGACGAATGCGCTCTTCGGCATTTTCCTTGAACACTTCCAGCGCGCGCGCCATGTCGCCGATTTCGTCGTAACGGTTCTTGCCCGTCAGTGGAATATCGATATCGCCCTTTGCCAGCCGCTTCATGGCGCCGACGATCCCAAGGATAGGGCCTTTGAACGTCATCACCAGGCCGATACCGGCAAAGATGGCAACGAGTACGCCGATCACCATGGCTGAAAGCGAGATGCCATCCGCCTTGATGCGCTCGGTATCGGCGGCAGTGCGCTGCTTTTCGGCAAAACTCGTCAGACTGGTCCAAACGTTGCGGATCTCGTCTTCCGCCATGCGGAACGCGACCTGACGCTGCTGAGACATGGCGAACAGGTCTGCCGATGCGCGGTCCAGCTTGGTGGCCATGGCGTCGATCGATTCGGCGCTCTTGCGCGTCGCCTCAGACATCGTCTTGTCGCCGATCATCTCGCCGGCAGAGACGTTCAGGCGGAAGGCGACATCTCTGAATTTCTCCAATGACGCCTTGGCTGGGGCCGCAACAAAGCCTGCCATTTCAAGCTCTAGATTTTTNGCGTCTTCGGCAATCTGCCGTGCGGTGGCAAGAAATGCTGTTGCCTGTTCGATAGGCTGGTCGAGCTTGCCGAAAACCTCAGTCGCCTGGCGGGATTTGACGGTAGCAAAACCCTGAAGTCGAATGGTCGACGGGCGCATGATGTTGACCACGCGGTCGATCGTGCCGACTGTCGCGTCATTGACGAGGCCGATATCGAGCTGGGCGCGGATTTGGGTCACGCCCTCGGCCAGCTGGTCAATAATCATTTTCTGATCGACGGAGGCGATGCTGACCAGTTCCTTGGCCGTTGTTTCCAGATTGGAAATGGCTGCCTTTACGACAGCCGTCTTTTCCTCGGGCGATGTCACTCTGTTGAAGTCTGTGACCACAGTGGCAATGAGGTTTGCGCCGCGATTAAGTTTGTCTGCTTCGCGCAACAGCAGCTTGGCTTTGGCTTCGTCGGTCTGAAGCGTATTTCGGATGTTGGTTGCGTTCGCCAGAAGGCCGTTCAGTTCCTTCTTGATGACTGAAAGGTCGGTATCCATACCAGCACGAAGTGCCTGCTCTTTCTGGTGGCTCGACCACAATTCATCGACCTGATTGGTGATGACTTTTGTTCTGTCAATCGCGTCTTTTATTTCGCTGGAGTTACCATCTTCGGTCGCGCGCAGAAAATTGGCCTGTTCGGCCAGCTGGCGGTGCAAGGTGGTGCGGGTCTCCTCATTAGTGTTGGTAAGAAACGATGTCATGCCGCCATACACTTCTTTGAATCCGGTCAAGGATTGCAGGATCGTGTTGGAAACATCCATGCGGCTTTGCAGTAGATTTGATGCGTAAAGCCCCGACAATCCCACTGCGAGAATACTTGCAATAAATGGCGCTATGAACACGATGACTTTCGTTTGTATCTTGAAACGTGCCAGCAAGTTATCGATCATCATTATTTTCCCCAAAGTCCGCTTTTGGCCTTCAATTTCTTTGAAGCCGAAAAGATCAGCGTGCCTACACTTCTGCAACCGAGGTTTGAAANTAATGTTAATATTCAGTGAGTTCGATATTTCGCGAATAATGCCAAGGGAGAAGCCGGTATGCTTGAACCGGCTTCTTTGACGGGCATTTGCTGCACGATCAGTCGCTTGCTTTGAGCGTGCTCTGGAACGCATCGATGATTAGCTTCACCAGTTCCTTGTGAATGTCTGCTCTGTCACGCTTATGCGTCTGCTCACAAATCGGATCGATTTCACCGACCGATTTCAAAAATGCGTCTGCATCTTTTTNGCAGACGGGCAAAAAGCTGAAATGGTTGCTGTCATCGACTTGCATGTAAGTTGCATGCGGCACGTCCTTAGCCAACTGGTCCGAAAGCACAGAGACAGGAATGTCGCCGACGCTGCCGAGATTGATGAATGTCATCGGAATGTCGATAGTCTCAAGACTGTCCTTCGTGAAGGCGGCCTCCAGCCCNGGGTCGACAAGCACGGCAGACCGGATGCGCGCGTCGCGATTGGATTGTTCAAAGCGTGCCTTATCGACGCTGCGCAAATCAAACTTCGGAACAACGATCTGTTCATCGTTCTTATAGCCACGTCCACCCGAAANCCACTGGCAATCCATGGATGTGGCATAGTCCACGCAATATTTTACGTAGGCATTAAGGTCGGCGCGCGCACCTGCAAGCTCCATCGCAGCACTCCCGCCCAGCGAAAATCCCAGAACGCCAACGCGGCTCTCATCAATGGATTTTGACCATTCGGCATTGGTTGTGAGCGATGTGATGATGGTGGAGAGATCATCGGTGCGCTCCCATATTTTCGGTGTGTCTTCCGGCGTGGAATCGCCACTGGTCGTGCCGGGGTGATCTGGTGCGGCAACAATGAAACCGGCTTGCGCAAGAGCTGTCGCAATCCATGCCATACCGATCGCGCGCGAGCCGGAGCCATGGGATAGCAACACCAATGGCAGGCGATGCGGTTGGATGGGGGCATCTTTGAAAGCGGGCGCTCCTTCGAAAATCCTGTTGTCACCCACGCTGACTTTCTGGCTCATCCCTCCAGACGGGTACCAGACGGTAACGGATAAATCCCGGCCGCGAGAAGAGGACTGGATGGCTATATCGCGGGTGCCGACATTTTCGCCTGCAAAAGCGGGCGGTGTGGCGAGAACGAATAATACGGTAGCGGAAAGAATGCAGCGCATGGGAAAGCCTCTTGAAATGAAACAACGAGGCTGATGTCTGCGCATCGCCGTTTTTTNACGCCCTGAAACACGTTTGAGGTCGTTCGCGAACGCGATCTGGTCCATGTAGAAAGGGTTCATCATTTCCAACCTGGGTCGTTCGCCTTGATTTTCCTGCCTTTACCCCTTGTTGTCGCCCTACTTCTTTGTCTGATGTTGATCTCGATCCTTCGAGCCAATGGCGAAGGAAAGGCCAATCTACCGTTTCTGGCGTTGCTCGTGCTGAGCGCCACTCAGTCGGCACTTGTTGGTCTGCGCTGGGGCTATCAAGTCGATTGGCTGAAATTTTCATTGCCCGTAACGGCATCTCTTTTGCCGCCGCTGGCCTATGCCAGCTTCCGCAGCCTGATGAACGACTGGCGTTTGAAAAGTGCGGAAACGCTTGCCAGCCTTGCTGTTCCGCCACTCGTCATCATAGCCTTGCTGATCCTTTATCCGGTTGCTATCGATTTTGCCCTCATTTCTCTTTTTGTCGGCTATGCGCTGGCCATCATCCTGTTGGGACGGCGTGGGCCGGATGGGCTGGAGGAGGCGCAATTTGCGAGCGTCACATCCGTTCACCGCGCACTCTATATCGCCGCTGCCGCCCTTTGCCTTTCCGCAGCCTTCGATATTGTGATCCTTCTCGACTACGAATGGACGCGGGGTCAGAATGCCGGTGTCATCATCAGCAATTGCAATGTGCTCGGCCTGCTCCTGATTGGGCTGACGGCATGGGTTGCGGGCGACAGCAAGCCTGAAAANTTTTCGGCGCTAACGGAAACAGAGCCAGTGAGCGCCACCACCGAAGACCATGAGATCATGGCGCGGCTGGAAGAACTGATGGCGCGGCATCAATTCTACAGAGACGAAAATCTCAATCTCTCCCGCCTAGCCCGCAAGCTGGCATTGCCCAGCCGCCAGATTTCCAATGCCATCAACCGCGCAACGGGCGGTAATGTCTCTCAATATATCAACCAACTGCGCGTGAGAGATGCATGCCGATTGCTGGAGGAGACGGATCAATCCGTGACGTCCATCATGTTCGAAAGCGGCTTCCAGACCAAGTCCAATTTCAACCGGGAATTTCGCCGCATCACCGGCATGAACCCGCTGGCGTGGCGGGAGCGGGAGGTTTGGAAGCTGGTGTCAGCGCATAAAAATGGCCACCCGGCGTAACCGGATGGCCATCAAATATGGACAGAAGATGATTACAGATTGCCGTTACGCTGCTGGATCATCATGTAGGTGTCGTAGGTGTATTCAGCGATCTGAGCCCAAAGATAGGCATCTTTCTTAAATGCCTGCTGGCTTTCGTAAATCTTCTTAAAGTTCTCGTTGACGGCAGAAATCTCGGCATAGGTTTCGAGCGCCGCCTTGTGGCAGACGTCTAGAATTTCCTGGCTGAACGGGCGCAGAATCGCGCCTTGTGCGACGAGTTCCTTCAACGCCTTCGGGTTGCGGGCATCGTAACGTTCCAGCATGGAAGCGCTACCGGCCGCGCAAGCGTCTTTCAGAATGCGCTTGTAATTGTCCGGAAGGCTGTTGAATTTCTCCAGATTCACGAAAGCATGGCAAGCCGGTCCGCCTTCCCACCATGCGGGATAGTAGTAATATTTCGCGACCTTGTAGAAGCCAAGCTTCTGGTCGTCGTAGGGACCGACAAATTCCGTTGCGTCGATAGTGCCCTTTTCCAGCGCCGCATAGACGTCGCCGCCTGCGATCTGCTGCGGGGTGACGCCCACCTTCTGCATGACCTGACCGGTGAGGCCCGCAATGCGCATCTTCAGACCTTTGAGGTCGTCTATGGTGTTGATTTCCTTGCGGAACCAGCCGCCCATCTGCGCGCCGGTGTTACCCAGCAGAATGGAATAGATGTTGTGCTTGGCCAAAAACTCGTTCATCAATTCGTTGCCACCAGCCTGGTTGAACCACGCGTTTGTCTGGCGGGCATTGAGGCCGAAAGGTACGGAGGTGCCAAGCGCAAAGGTCGGGTCCTTGCCGACATAGTAGTAAGAGCAGGTGTGCGCCATTTCGACTGTGCCCGTCGTCACGGCATCGGCCGCCTGAAGGGCTGGAACGATCTCGCCACCGGCAAAATGTTGAATGACGAAATTGCCGCCGGACGCTTCCTTGACATGATCGGCCACGATTTGCCCGGCGCCGAACAGGATGTCGAGACCCTTGGTGAAAGAGGACGTCATGCGCCAGGTGATCTTTGGGTTTTCCTGGGCAATGGCGGGCGCGGCGAGCGCGGTTGCTGTAACACCTGCACCAACGGCGCCGGCCTTGCGGATGAATGATCTGCGATCCATGTTCGATTAAGCCTTGAATATGAAGATTTAAGGCGAACCGCCTGGTACGCCTCCCGTGGACTACTAACCATGTCCGGTTGCAGTCTTCAAGGTAATCTTGATCATATTGAGGTGGGTCCCTCTGTTTNCCAGTAGAGGCAGGGTTCAATATCAACCTTGACGTGAATGAGCGGTCTGGGCGAGGCTCTTGTCGTCGCCTCGTTTCGAATTTGATTATCTGACTCCATTGAGTTTTAGAATTATTCTAAATTGTCTTGCCAAAATTCCTGACCGAGGGTATTTAGAATTATTCTAAATTGGATGGTTCTCATGCTCCTCAACCTCTTTTCGCGGTCCAAGCGTCCTTTCTCGTCTTTAAGCGAACAGGAAATCCTGGCCTTGGCAATATCGTCAGAAGAAGACGATGCCCGCATTTACCGGTCCTATGCCGGACATTTGCGAGCGGATTATCCGCAATCGGCCAAGGTGTTCGATGAGATGGCGGAGGTGGAGCAGGCGCATCGCAATATGCTGATCGGGATGCACCAGGAAAGATTTGGCGACGTCATTCCGCTTATTCGCCGCGAACATGTCAGCGGCTTTTACGAGCGCAAGCCGGATTGGCTGGTCAAGAACCTGTCTGTCGGGACCATGCGCGAACAGGCCGAGTTGATGGAAGGTCAAGCGATCCGCTTCTATGACGAGGCAGTCAAACATGTCACTGATGCATCGACCCGCAAGCTCTTGGGCGATCTGGCCGAGGCGGAACGTGGGCATCAGGACATTGCCGGGATGCTGGAAGGCAAGCATCTACCGGAAGACGCCAGATCCGAAGAAGAGGAAACCGCAAAGCGCCGATTTCTACTGACTTACGTCCAACCGGGTTTGGCGGGCCTGATGGATGGTTCGGTCTCGACACTCGCCCCCATCTTTGCCGCCGCCTTCGCCACGCAGGATACGTGGCAAACATTCCTGATCGGTCTCTCAGCCTCCGTCGGTGCCGGTATCTCGATGGGCTTTACAGAAGCGGCTCATGATGATGGCAAGCTTTCCGGCCGTGGTTCACCCTTCAAGCGTGGTCTTGCGTCCGGCATCATGACCGCAATCGGTGGTCTCGGCCACACGCTGCCCTACCTCATTCCGCATTTCTGGACCGCCACTGCCGTCGCTGCCGTCATCGTCTTCATGGAACTCTGGGCCATCGCCTTCATTCAGAACCGCTACATGGAAACGCCGTTCCTGCGCGCTGTGTTTCAGGTCGTGCTGGGTGGTTCGCTGGTGCTGGCGGCAGGCATAATCATCGGTCACGGCTGAGGCGAAGGGAGGGCTCAACGCGTTGTTTGAGCCCTCTTCAATGAACTATGCAGCCTGCGGAACGCGGGCGATGGCTTTGATCTCGAAGTCGAAACCCGCCAACCAATTCACGCCAACGGCAGTCCATGTGGGGTAGGGTTTTTCACTGAAGACGGTGGCCTTGACAGCCATGATCGTGTCGAACTGCTTTTCCGGGTCGGTATGGAATGTGGTGATATCAATGATGTCATCGAAGGTCGCATCGGCTGCTGCGAGAACAGCTTTCAGATTTTCGAAGGCAAGCCGCACCTGCTTGGCGAAATCCGGTTCGGCGGAACCATCATCGCGACTGCCGACCTGTCCTGAGACGAACAGAAGGTCGCCAGCGCGGACTGCTGCCGAGTAGCCGTGCTTTTCATAAAGCGCATGCCGATTGGCGGGAAAAATTGCGTCGCGTTTGCTCATTTTTNAACTCCAGATTTCAAGGCAGCAGCGTCCAGTCCTCGTAAATGCGCCAAATGCGCCTTGCGAGGTCGAATGGTCAGGCCTTTGATGACTTTACTGTTCGGGACGAATTTTGATATACGTTCCGTATGTCTAAATATGTAAACATACGGAACGTATGTCAATAGGTATACGCATCGTATGTTAATCGTGGGGTGGAACATGACACCAAAAACCCGGTCGCAAATGGTCGAAGAGACGCGCACGAAACTCATCGCGGAGGCGCGAAAAGCCTTTGCATCAAAGGGTTATGCCGCATCGTCCATGGATGACCTGACAGCGCAAGCCGGACTGACGCGCGGTGCGCTGTATCATAATTTTGGTGACAAAANGGGGCTGCTTCAGGCCGTGATCGACCAGATCGATGCCGAAATGCTGGCGAGATTGCGTGTCGTGCAGCAGGAGGCGGACACGCCCTGGCTGGGTCTGCTGGCCGAAAGCGTGGCCTATATCGAAATGGCCCTGGAGCCGGACATACAACGCATCATGCTGTTGGACGGCCCGGCAGTGTTAGGTGACCCCGCCAAATGGCCGAACCAGACGGCCTGCCTCAAGAGGATCGAGGAAACGGTTCAGGCGCTGGTCGATGACGGCACGTTAAAGCCGGTCGATGCAAGAGCCACGACATGGCTGCTGAATGGTGCTGTGTTGAACGCGGCGCTCTGGATCGCCGCCGCCGATGATCCGCGCGAAGCCTTTCCCAAAGCCGTCCAGGCTTTNCGCCAGATGGCTTCAGGCTTGCTGGCAGATGCCTGACGCTCGTCTCGGATATTATCGCAACGCGCCAACCAGAACGTCTCGACCGTCCTCGATGGAAACCCAGCGGCCCGTGTTGAACGAGGCCTGACGCTTGAGATATGTATAGTTCGTATCCGTCCAGAGCTTTACGTCATCCGAAAGGTTGTCGAGAATGAAGTCGCCGTCATTGGTGCGCAGCGTCAGCACCGCATGACCTTCTCCATCCGGCTTGCGAACGACGGTGATCAGAAGGTCGGACACGGCAAAGCCGCGTTCCATCAACTTTCGGCGCTTCAAAAGCACGAAATCTTCGCAGTCACCAGCGGTCTTGGGATATTCCCAGACTTCATCCTTGCCGTAAACTTCCAGATCGGTCATGGCGACGATAGTCGTGTTCACTTCCTTGTTGACGTCGCGAATGACCTTCCAGCCATATTCAGTGACACGCGGGGGAGGGGTCAGCTTGCTGCGAATATCGCACTCGGCCATGTACTTCTGGCAGAACTCGTAATGACCGATAGGCTGGGACGTGATGCCACCGGTGACCATGGCCGGGCTGCCCTTGTTCTCGGCCTGTGCAGAGGCCACAGAAAGTATTCCGGCCGCAACTGCCAGAAGCAGTGCCCGCGCTGCGTTCATCATGAAACCCGTCCCTTAAAATCTTAATGAAAAGTTAAGAGACGGTGGGGGTATGTGTCAATCGGAACTCGGTGTCCATGAACGCAAGATGAATAATATGGTTAAGACTGTAGCCAGTTTGCCTACGAAACAAGGCTTTTCGCCGCTGCCAGCATGCGCTCTATATCCTGTGGGCGCGACAGTCGGTGGTCGCCATCGCGGATAAGGCTCAGCACCACGTCGTCGGCAGGCAGATGCTCAAGCAGTTTGAGGGCGTGCGTATAGGGTACATCCTCGTCGTTCATGCCCTGTAGAATGTAGACCGGGCATCCGGTCTGGATAATGCCTTGCAACACGCGGTTGTCGCGTCCGTCTTCGATCAGGTCACGGGTGAAGATGTTCGGCTCTGTGCTGTATTCGGACGGCTCTTCGAAATAACCTCTGCCCTCTAGTGATGTCTTTTCTTCATCTGACAGATTGGGCTCTATCAGTTCGACGGTGAAATCCGGAGCGGGGGCGATGAGAAGCAGGCCAGCTATTTCCGGACCGATTTGAGCCTTGCGCAGCTCTTCGACCAGCCGCAGTGCAATCCAGCCGCCCATGGAGGAGCCGACGACCACGATACGTCTCGGTGCCGTGTGACGCAGCACGGCCATTGTTTCTTCCAGCCAGCGCGAGATCGTGCCTTTGTTGAAGTCGCCCTTGGATGCACCGTGGCCGGAATAATCGAGGCGGATGCAGGCGAGGCCGTTCTCTTCGGCAAATCGGTCGAGCTCCGCGGCTTTGGTGCCGGTCATGTCGGAGCGATAGCCGCCGAGCCAGACGAGAGCAGGAGCATCCTCACCATTTGTCGCTGCGCGTGAGAGTATGGCGATGTCGCGAGCCTCATCGGCAGTGCCAACCGTCAAGTATTGAATCGTTTGCTCAGTCATATCGGTGAGAATCTCCTGCATTTTGCTCTCCATGTAGCGTAAATTCGGAAAAAGCACGACAGGAGGTGATTTTTTNGCGTGGGTATGCTATTGACTTCGCGGCGGCATTCACGACATTTCCGCCATTTGCACCGACAAGCTGGTTTTTGCCGACGCGATCCCGAAACAGATCAGGAGAATACGACCATTCGCAGACCGTTCAAAGCCGATGCCCCCGTCAAAGAGGGCCCGCGCTCCAACAGGGAAATTCGAATTCCCAAANTTCAGCTGNTTGATGAAGAAGGCCAGAACCTTGGCGTCATGGCGACGGACCAGGCTCTGAAGATGGCGGAAGACGCCGGTCTCGATCTCGTTGAGATTTCGCCGAACGCAGAACCGCCCGTATGCAAAATTCTTGATCTCGGCAAGCTGAAGTATTCGTCGCAGAAAAAGGCGGCAGAAGCGCGCAAGAAGCAGAAGATCGTTGAGGTCAAGGAAATCAAGATGCGCCCCAACATCGACACCCATGACTATGAGGTGAAGATGAAGGCGATGAACCGTTTCTTTGACGAAGGCGATAAGGTAAAGGTGACTCTGAAGTTCCGTGGCCGCGAAATGGCTCACCAGGAACTCGGCATGAAGCTTCTTCTGCAGGTTAAGGAAGACACCCTGGCGATTGCCAAGGTCGAGGCCGAACCAAAGCTGGAAGGCCGTCAGATGATGATGGTTCTGGCACCAAANTAATGTGAGAGCGTCTGTATCGCAGGCGTTTTGACAAATCCGCAGGAGGATTACCTATTCCCCGTTGCTCTTTTTNATAACTACGGTTATAGGAGCGCGTCCGAACGGTCCGGCAGGGCATGCCGAGTCCGTTCTAGAATAGCTTGAAAGCAGGCTTCGTCTGCCTGTCTTTCGATACAAAAANTGGAGTAGCAAAATGCCCAAGATGAAGACGAAGTCCGCCGCTAAAAAGCGGTTCAAGATCACAGGCACCGGCAAGGTTCTCGCAGCTGCNGCCGGCAAGCGCCACGGCATGATCAAACGGTCCAACAAGTTCATTCGCGACGCGCGCGGAACCATGGTTCTGGCCGAAGCTGACGCCAAGAAGGTCGTCAAGAACTACCTGCCGAACGGTCTTTAAGACTTTTCCGCATTTTTGGACATTTTAAGGAGATCATGACATGGCACGCGTAAAACGTGGCGTAACTTCCCGCGCCAAGCACACCAAGACACTCAAGGCAGCCAAGGGCTTCTACGGCCGCCGCAAGAACACCATCCGCGCAGCCAAGGCTGCTGTGGATCGTTCCAAGCAATACGCTTACCGCGACCGCAAGGTTAACAAGCGCAACTTCCGCGCTCTGTGGATTCAGCGTATCAATGCTGCTGTTCGCGAATTCGGCCTGACCTATGGCCGCTTCATCGACGGCCTGAACAAGGCTGGTATCGAAGTAGACCGCAAGGTTCTGTCCGACATGGCTATCCATGAGCCAGCTGCTTTCGGCGTTCTCGTCGATAGCGCCAAGAAGGCTCTTGAGTACCTCAAGGATGCAGGCACCACCAACGAATTTGAAACCGCTGTAAAGTAATTACGGCGCGGACAATCTGTTGTTCATTTGAAACCCGCGCCGGTCACCGGTGCGGGTTTNGCCGTTTNGATCACCGTCCTACGGATATCACAAACCGGGCAAACGCCCATATATGAGTTCCAAATGCTGGAAGCCGCCGACCCACAGGAGCAAGCACGGGGATTTCACGTCCATCTCGAGGACGCGGATATTGCTGCCCTGATGCAGGTGCTGCTGGCGAGTGATGGCCGCATACAGCAGCTTAACCTGTCTGCGGGATCTGTCTGGATCAAACGCCAGGGCATTGAAAAAGCACCGTGGTGGATAAAGCTCCAGGCGCTTGCGGCGTCGGCTCTGCCGTATAAGTTTCTAAAGCCGTCACCAATCCTCAAGCCCGTCGAGATGATGGAGCGTGAAAGGCGGCGGATGATGGAGTTTGGCGCTAAGGGTTTTCCCGTTCCCGACATCATCTATTCCTCGCAGACGGCCATCGTCATTTCCGATGTTGGTCCCACCGTTCAAAGAATTTTGAAATGGAAACGGCGGGCGGGCGAAACAGATCATGACGCGCTTCTCATCGACTGTGCTGCGGCGATCGGGGATTTGCATGCAGCCAGCCTGTGTCACGGTCGTCCCCATGTCCGCGATTTCTTTTTGCGCGATGGCCGCATCGGTTTCATGGATTTCGAAGAAGAGCCACAAGCCGTTATGCCACTCGAGACCGCGCAGGCGCGGGATATCTGGTTGCTGTTTCTACCGCTTTGCATACTCGCGCAAAACGGCCGTGCGACGTTGGATGCGGCCTATCAGGCATGGGCGTCGCGTGCACCTGAAGCTGCAATCATTGAATTGCGGCGGCTGGTGCGTGTTCTTGGCCGTTTTTNGCCGCTCGCCCGGTTGATTGGGCGCGTGCAGATGGGTAGTGATCTGCAACGCTTTATCGTGGCGACCGATTATCTGAAGAATGCTGTTGAACCCGAAGCCGCAGGCTAAAGCCCGGCGAGGCAGGAAAAAATGACCGAACTGGATACCTTGAAATCACAACTGATGTCGGACATCGCAGGCGCTGGAGATGAAGCATCCATCGAAGCCGTGCGTGTTTCTGCATTGGGCAAAAAGGGCTCGGTATCAGAGCTTCTGAAAACACTGGGTTCGATGACGCCGGAAGAGCGCCAGACGCGCGGCGCAGCGATCAACCAGCTCAAGACCGATGTGACGGATCTAATTACCGCGCGCAAGACCGAGCTGAAAGACGCTGCCATCACGGCGCGCCTCAAGGCCGAGACACTGGATGTCAGCCTGCCGGTGCGCCAATCACCGGCAGAGCGTGGTCGCATTCACCCGATCAGCCAGATCGTAGATGAGATTACCGCAATTTTTGCCGATATGGGCTTCTCGATCGCTGAGGGCCCGGATATCGAGACCGACTATTATAACTTCACGGCGCTGAACTTCCCCGAGGGACATCCGGCCCGCGAAATGCATGACACCTTCTTCTTTCCACCAAACGAGAATGGTGAGCGCAAGGTGCTGCGCACACATACCTCGCCGGTGCAGGTGCGCACTATGGAAGCCCAGAAACCGCCGATCCGCATCGTCATTCCCGGCAAGACCTATCGCCAGGACAGCGATGCCACGCACTCGCCGATGTTCCATCAGGTCGAAGGTTTGGTCATCGACAAAAAATCAAATGTCGGCAATTTGCGCTGGGTGCTGGAAGAGTTTTGCAAGACCTTTTTNGAGGTCGATAGTGTCGTCATGCGCTTCCGCCCCTCCTTCTTCCCCTTCACGGAGCCGAGCTTCGAAGTGGACATCCAGTGCGATCGTTCCGGCCCCATCGTCAAGTTCGGCGAAGGCAAGGACTGGATGGAAATCCTCGGCTGCGGCATGGTCCACCCCAACGTTCTGCGCGCTGGTGGCCTCGATCCGGATGAATATCAGGGCTTTGCCTGGGGTATGGGNCTCGACCGTATCGCCATGCTGAAATACGGCATGCCTGATCTGCGCGATTTCTTCAACGCCGACGTTCGCTGGATGACCCACTACGGCTTCCGCCCGCTCGACATGCCTACCTTGTTTGGCGGTTTGAGCAGTTAAGGAGATAGACAAATGAAATTCACACTCTCCTGGCTGAAAGAGCATCTCGAAACCGATGCGTCTCTCGAACAGATTTGCGAACGGCTGACCGCCATCGGTCTTGAAGTCGAGGATGTCGATGATAAGGCGGCTTACAAACCCTTCGTCATCGCCAAGATTTTAACGGCTGAAAAACATCCGGAAGCTGACCGACTTAAAGTGCTGTCTGTCGATGCGGGCGAGGGTAAGCCGGTGCAGATCGTCTGCGGTGCGCCAAATGCGCGTGCCGGTCTTGTCGGCGCGTTGGCGCGTCCGGGTGACTATGTTCCGGGCATTGATGTGACACTGGCTGTCGGCAAAATTCGCGGCGTGGAAAGCCATGGCATGATGTGCTCCGAAAAAGAGCTCAACATGTCCGATAGCCATGACGGCATTATCGATCTACCGGACGATGCGCCGGTCGGCACGTCGTTCGCGACCTATGCCGGTCTTGACGATCCTGTCATCGAGATCAATCTGACGCCAAATCGCCCGGATTGCACGTCCATCTATGGCATTGCACGCGATCTCGCAGCGTCGGGCCTCGGCACGCTGAAGACAAAGCCCGCTCCAAGCTTCAAGGTCGAAGGCGCAACCCCGATTGATGTGACACTCGATCTGGACGACGCGGCACTTTGCCCCGGCTTCGGCTTGCGCCTTGTGCGCGGGGTGAAGAATGGCCCCAGCCCTAAATGGATGCAGCAGCGTCTGCTCGCCATCGGTCTTCGTCCCATCAACGCGCTGGTGGATATCACCAACTACATGACCTTCGATCAGGGTCGCCCCATGCACGTCTTCGATGCTGCGAAGGTCAAGGNCAACCTCGTCGTTCGTCGTGCCAATGACGGCGAAACCATCCTTGCGCTCGATCAGCGCGAATATAAGCTCGGTCCGAACAATGTGGTCATCGCCGATGATAACGGCATCGAATCCATCGGCGGCGTCATGGGCGGCGAGCATTCCGGTTGTGATGAAAACACCGTCGACGTGCTGATCGAATCCGCGCTCTGGGACCCGATCAATATTGCCAAGACCGGACGTTCGCTCGGTATCATCACCGATGCGCGGTACCGTTTCGAGCGTGGCGTTGACCCGGAATATATGGTGGCTGGTCTGGAGCGCACGACGGAACTGGTGCTGGAGCTTTGTGGCGGCACGGCGGGTGAAGCAAAGGTCGTCGGTTACAAGGTTTTTGAGCCCAAGATCGTCGATTTCCCGCTATCCGAAGTCAAGCGGCTGACCGGCCTTGAGGTTTCCACCGACGAGAGTCTTGATATCCTCAAGGGCCTCGGTTTCGGTATCGAAGGCTCAGGCGAACGCGTCAGTGTTTCCGTTCCCTCGTGGCGCACGGATGTTGATGGCAAGGCGGATCTGGTGGAAGAGGTTATGCGCATTCATGGCGTCGATAACATCAAGCCGGAACCGCTGGAAAGTTTCGGTGCCGTCAATGGCCGTATCCTGACCACGCTGCAAATCCGCACCCGCACCGCGCGCCGTGCGCTGGCCAGCCGCGCCATGCTCGAAGCCGTTACATGGTCGTTCATTCCAGAAGCACAGGCCAGGCTCTTCGGTGGTGGTTCGGCAGCGCTGAAGCTTGCCAACCCAATCGCTGCCGACATGTCGGATATGCGTCCTTCTCTGCTGCCAGGTCTTTTGACGGCCGCACAGCGCAATGCCGATAAAGGTTATGGCGACGTCGCAATTTTTGAAGTCTCCGGCACCTATGAGGGCGATACGCCGGAAGCTCAACGACGCGTGGCTGGCGGTGTCCGCCGTGGCACAGCATCGCTGTCCGGCTCCGGTCGCATGTGGTCGAATGTTGCAAAGGGCGGCGGCAAGCCGGTGGATGTCTATGATGCCAAGGCCGATGCCTTGGCCGTCATCGAGGCCTGCGGATTGCCGATGAGCAATGTGCAAATCGAAGCGGGCGCTCCCGGCTGGTATCATCCCGGTCGCTCTGGCACCATCAAAATGGGACCAAAGGTCATTCTCGGCTATTTTGGCGAATTCCATCCAAAGACGCTTTCTGCGCTGGATGTGTCGGGCATCTACAGCGGCTTTGAGATTTATCTCGACGCCATGCCTGAGCCGAAGAAGAAGGCCACGCGCACCAAGCCGGCGCTTGAGCTTTCACCCTTCCAGACCGTCAAGCGTGACTTCGCCTTCGTTGTGGATCGCTCTGTCGAAGCGGGCTCCATCATCAAGGCAGCCACCAGCGCTGACCGCAAACTCGTCACGGGCGTCAATGTCTTCGACGTCTTCGAAGGTGCGTCTGTCGGAGAGAACAAGAAGTCGGTCGCCATCGAAGTCCAGATCCAGCCAGTCGACAAGACACTGACGGATGAAGACTTCGAAGCTCTGACGGCAAAGATCGTCGGCAATGTCGAGAAATCGACCGGTGGCGTGCTGCGCGCTTAGAGACCTACGTCATATAAGATTAAAAAGGCCGAGGAAATGTTCCTCGGCCTTTGCTTTTAACGGTTCGCCATAGCCGCCATTTGTTCGGGGTAACGCCCGCCTGCGACCTTTGCTGGAGACAGCAAATCGCCCAGCTTCGTCACGTCCTCCCTGCTGAGAGAAACATCAGCCGCTGCGATGTTCTTTTCCAGATTGGCTATTTTGGTGGTGCCGGGAATGGGGACGATGAAGTCGCCCTGCGCCATCACCCATGCCAGAGCCAGTTGCCCGGCACTTACACCTTTTTCTGCAGCCATCTCTTCCAGCAATGTGATGAGTGCCAGATTGGCGTCGAAATTCTCGGCTTGGAAACGAGGCAGCGAACGGCGGAAGTCCGTGTCGGAGAGGCTGTCGAGTTTCTTCAATGCTCCGGTCAACACACCACGTCCTAGCGGGCTGAACGGCACGAAGCCGATGCCGAGGTCTCGGCAGGTGTCGAGTACGCCATTCGTCTCTACATCGCGGGTCCACAGCGAATATTCGCTCTGAAGTGCTGTGATGGGATGGGTGGCATGCGCCTTGCGGATTGTTTCGGCATTGGCTTCCGAAAGACCGAGATGCCTGATCTTGCCCGCCTGTACCAGTTCTGCCATGGCGCCAACAGTATCTTCTATCGGCACGTTGGGATCGACGCGGTGCTGGTAGAAGAGATCGATGACGTCGACACCCAGACGTTTGAGGGAGGCTTCGGCCACGGCGCGAACATTTTCCGGACTGCTGTCAGTGCCCACCATCATCTGTCCCGCTGGCTTGCTGGCATCGATCTTGAAACCGAATTTGGTGGCGATGGTGACTTTGTCACGATAGGGCTTCAAACCCTTTCCAACGAGGACTTCGTTGGTGTAGGGGCCGTAGACTTCCGCCGTGTCGAAAAAGGTCACACCGAGTTCGACGGCGCGGTGCAGGGTCGCAATCGAGGCATTTTCATCGGAGGAGGGGCTGTAGGCATGGCTCATACCCATGCAGCCAAGGCCAAGTGCCGAAACCGAGAGATTTTTTCCAAGAGTTCTGTTGTGCATCTGTCTGTCCTTCCATAACGGAACCGCCCGTTATTCAGCATGATGACGAAGATAGCGTGGCAAGACGGCAAAANTAATCGCTGCAATTCTTGTCAGCTTGTTCTATCATTNAGAACAATGAACCGTGTACAACTTTCCCAATTGGCTGTGCTGGCTGCCGTGGCCGAAGGGCGCAGTTTCCGCAAGGCGGCTGCGGAGCTTGGCGTCGCGCCCTCTGCTGTCAGCCACGCCGTATCTTCGCTGGAGGCGAGCCTTGGCCTTCGCCTTCTCCATCGTACCACACGCAGCGTTTCGCCGACGGAAGAGGGCAGGCGGCTGCTGGAAACCTTGGCCCCGGCATTGGCCGATATCGATGCGGTGATCAGCGCCCTTGCCGAACACGGCGGAAGGCCCGCCGGTCCCTTGCGGGTCACCATGCCACGTCTTGCCGCCGAAGACATTGTTCTGCCCAGGCTCGGCGAATTCCTGATGCTCTATCCTGAGATTTCTCTGGAAATATCCACTGACGACCGGTTCGAGGATATCGTCGCCAAAGGGTTCGATGCGGGCATTCGGCTGGGAGAAAATCTTGAGGCCGATATGATTGCCGTGCGCGCCAGCGGTGCATGGCGCGGCGCAATCGTCGGCTCTCCCGCCTATTTCAGCAGGCATCCGACACCACAGCACCCGCGTGATCTTATGCAGCATCGCTGCATTCGCCGTCGGTTCTCAAGCGGCCTCATCTATCGCTGGGAGTTGGAGAAGAACGGAAAGCCGTTGGTCGTTGACGTACAAGGACCGCTGATCCTTTCCGACCAGAGCCTCATACGCTCTGCGGTGATCGATGGAGCGGGCCTTGCCTTCGTGTTTGAGCAGCGCATCGAAGACGATATAANGGATGGAAAGTTGGTCAGAGTGCTTGAGGACTGGTGCGCACCGTTCGACGGTTTTTACATCTATTACCCCTCACGCCGGCAGATGCGTCCGGCACTGAGGGCTTTNCTGGATTTTTTCCGCGCCAGGGCGTGAGTCAGAATTTGAGCCGATAACGGATGTGGCCGTCGCTCTGGACATAGGTATCGTACAGCCTGCGAGCGCGGGCATTGTCGTCGTTGGTGTGCCAGTAGAGGCGCGACCATCCCTTGTCCTTGCAGATGGAAATGAGGTCATCGATCAATGCCCGACCGACGCCTTTGCCGCGAATGGTGGCATCGATGAACAGATCTTCGAGGTAGCAGTCCGGCGTTTTGACCCAGGTGGAATCGTGGAAGTGGTGAATGGCGAAGCCAACCACCCGTCCATCCAGAACGGCAAGACGCGCAGATACGCGAGAGGTCGTGTCGATGATGCGCGCCCATGTGTGGGCGGTTACATCCTCGGCGAGATCGACATTGTAGAAGTTGAGGTAATCATTCCACAGCGTCAGCCAATCCGCCCGGTCTTCCGGACGGGCATCGCGAATTTCCAGGTCCATTTATGCGCCTGCCTTGTCCAGAAGAGCCATCATTTCGTCCGTCAGTTTTAGCTCTGTGGCGCGCTTGAAACTTTCCAGTTGTGAAAGGCTGGTGGCGCTGGCAATTGGCGCGGTCACTGCCTTTTTACGCAACAGCCATGCCAGCGCGATATCCGCGAGCTTTGCGTTCGTTTCGGCCGCAATCGTGTCCATCGCGCCGAGAATGGCCAGACCGCGTGTGTTGACGTAGTCACCAACCCGGTAAGAGCGCGCCACTCCCTCCGTATCCGCCTTGCTGCGATATTTGCCTGTCAGGAACCCAGCCGCAAGGCTGTAATAGTTGATGACGCCAATGTCTTCTTTGACAGCCAGTTCCGCAAGCGGCCCTTCAAAGCGTTCGCGGGTGTAGAGGTTGTATTCCGGCTGCACAACATCGAAGCGTGCTAATCCTGTTTTTGCAGAGACGTCGAGGGCAGCTTGCAGGTCCGGCGCATCATAGTTGGAACAGCCGATGGCGCGGACCTTGCCTTGCTCTTTCAACTTGGTGAAAGCGCCAAGCGTCTCTTCGATTGGTGTCTCGGCATCAGGCTTATGGGCCAGATAGAGATCGATATAATCGGTCTGCAGGCGGCGTAGCGATGCTTCGACTGCTTCTGCAATCCGGTCTGCCTTGAGGCCTTTGTCGTATCCAACCTTGGAAACGATCACCGCCTTCTCACGGGCAACGGTGCCGCGTTTCAGCCATTTGCCGATGATGGTTTCCGACTCACCCCCNTCATGTCCCGGCACCCAAGCGGAATAGACATCCGCAGTGTCGACGGTGTTGAAGCCTGCGTCGAAAAAGGCATCCAGCAACTGGAAGGACATCGTTTCATCCGCCGTCCAGCCAAACACGTTGCCGCCAAAGACAATCGGGGCAACGGATAGGCCGGTTTTCCCAAGTGCACGTTTTNCCATGGAGATTCTCCCAATGTCGTTTCTGTTGAGAGTGAGGTTAGCAATCGTGCGCGCGCATAACCATTGAATTTCCTTGATGACCGGATGTCGCGTCTGTGATGCAAACAGCGCTCAGGCTGAAACGGTTCGGTAAAAACTCGGCGGCTGTGCATGATGTTGCTGCCAGACACGGCGAAGATGGCGGGCAGAGGCAAAGCCGGACCGCTCCGCAACCGCCTCCATATCCAGGCGGGAGTGTTCCAGAATATCGCGGGCAAGATTGACGCGCATCAGATTGATATAATCGACAACGCTGACATCTGTATGCTCTCGAAACAGCCGGGAGAGATGGCGTTCACTGAGATTTGCCACATCGGCAAGTCTGGCAAGTGACCAATCGGCAGCGGGATCGGCGACAATCACATCCTGCACTTTGTGGACCGAGGGATGGATGTGGTTACGACCGGACAGCCAGGGAGACATTTGCGGATCATTTGCCGTGCGGCGAATATAGATGACCATGATCTGCGCGATGCGGGCCGCAATGGCCGGGCTGGTGAGATTGGAAACCATGTGTAGCAAAAGATCGATACCGGTCGAAATACCGGCACTCGAGAAGCGCTTGCGATCTTCCACGAAAAGCCGGTTTTCCAGAACCTGCGCCAGCGGCGCAATGCGTCGAAGGTCGCTGACGCAATGCGTATGGGTGGTGCATTGATGGCCATCGAACACGCCAGCCTCGGCAGCAATGAGCGCGCCTGAACAGATGGAGACAATCGTGGTGTCGTCTCTGACCGTGCCCCGCAGCCAGTCCGCGAGAATGCGCCGTTCGTTTTGCGCGGCGGGTTGCGCGTGTTCCTGGGAGGAACTGCCGGAGATGATCACCATAGCGTCTTCAGGCAGTGTCTCTGGTAAGGCCAGCAGCCCTGACAGAGAAAGCCCTATCGTGGTGGTCTGGGTGGGATGTGCCGCGATATAGGTGCAATCGTAGCGGATCGCACTCTGTTGTTGATTGGCATACCGCAGAACTTCGAGAGGACCGGCGACATCCAGCAGTAGGGTTTGCGGCGGCAAGACGACGAAAACCGAAATGATTTNGGTGCTGGTGCCGCCGCTTGGTCTCATCATGCTGCTTTCTTGTGCGCGCTCAAAGCTTGATCCACGGTCGCGATACGGGCGAAACGTCCAGACAGAACAAGCTCGGTACGGGTGGCGATCTGTTCAGCGGAAAATATCTCACCGGAAGCGTGCGTCATCGGAAATGTCAACGTCGCTTCAGTGACGTAATCGACGGTGTAGCCGAGATCGGAGCCGTGCCGCGTTGTGGTTTCGCAGCATTGTTCCGTGCGAATGCCGGATACGATCAGGCGATTGATACCGTGTGTCGTCAACCATACATCTAGGCCCGTGCCGACAAAAGCCGAATGGCGGCTCTTGCGGAAGGTGACCGTCGGGGTAAGGCGAATGCCTTCGAGCACTCGAATGAATCCGCTTTCTTCTGCAAAGGCCTTGTCGCCATCGACATGGAATATCTGGATCACCGGAATTCCCGCTGCCTGCGCGCCATCGATTAGCTTCTGCTGGGCGGAAAGAAAAGTGGATAGGCCGCTTTCATCGAAATAGGGCGCTTGTCGGAACGATTCCTGCACGTCGATGACCAGAAGCGCTGTGTTATCATGGGACATTTTCTGTATCTCCGGTTCAGTGTGAATACAGTTTTTCCTTTTTACTTGGAAGGCGAAAGACAGGATATTGCCGAAGAAAGGACGTTTTCAGCCATGATACACCCAGCTGATCGGCTGTGGCGCCACCGTGTTGCCTCGCGGCTTTCGCGTGGTAAGGTGCCGCCCAGAAAANGGGAGATGAGAATGTTGCGTTTCGGAATTCTATCGACGGCGAAAATCGGTCGGGAGCTTGTCATTCCTGCCATCCAGGACGCGGAAAATGCTGTCGTCACCGCCATCGCCAGCCGTGATTTTAGCAAGGCGCGGGAACTGGCCGACCGTTTCTCCGTGCCACATGCCTTTGGGTCCTACGAGGAAATGCTGGCCTCGGATGTTATCGATGCCGTCTATATTCCGCTGCCCACCGCCCAGCACGTGGAGTGGTCGATCAAGGCCGCCGATGCGGGCAAGCATGTGTTGTGTGAAAAGCCGATTGCGCTCCAGGCAGATGAAATCGACAGCCTGATTGCCGCACGAGACCGCAACAATGTGTTGATATCAGAAGCCTATATGGTGACCTACGCGCCGGTGTGGCTGAAAGTGCGCGAGTTGCTGGCCGCCGGTGCCATCGGCACGCTCAAGCATGTGCAGGGATCATTCACCTATTTCAACCGCGATCCCGGCAATATGCGTAACATCCCCGAACTTGGTGGCGGCGCTTTGCCGGATATCGGGGTCTACCCCACCATCACCACACGCTTCGCGACCGGAAAAGAGCCGAAGCGTGTTCAGGCCGTTGTCGAGCGTGACCCGGAATTTGGCACTGATATCTATGCCAGCGTGAAGGCAGATTTTGGTGATTTCGAACTCAGCTTCTACATCTCCACCCAGCTTGCGGGCCGCCAGCTCATGGTTCTGCACGGCACCGAAGGTTATATCGAGGTCAAGTCACCCTTCAATGCGGACCGCTGGGGTGCCGAAGAGGTGGAACTCACCAACCAGAACCACGGCGTGTCACAGATATTCCGCTTTCAGGATAGCCGACAATACCGGCGCGAGATCGAAGCCTTTACCAAGGCCGCCACCGGTGAGGCTGCGGATGTCGTGACGCTGGAAAGCTCCAGAAACAGCCAGCGTTTCATCGATGCGATCTATCGGGCGGCTGAGAAGGACGGGTGGGAAACGGTTTAAACCACGCTCTCGCGTCGCTTCAGGGCTCGGCGATATCCAAATACGCCGAGCACGAGCGACGCCAAGGACGCGACGATGAAGGCAATTGGCCATTGGATCGCCGGGTTACGCGTCAGTATGAGCGCAAAAAGCCCGGAGCTTACGAGCATGGTGATGCCACTTATGATGGTAGCCAATGCGTCTTTTCGCTGTGCGTAGCGCTGAAACAGGACAAGAGAAACAAACGCGACACACAGGCCCAACAAACGGGCAACAATAATGTCCAAGCCTGCAATACCGATCAGGCCATATGTCGCAAGTCCGTCAAAAGCCACTAAGGCAAGGTTCAGCGCAGTGAATGGCAGAAGTGGCACGCTTTAATTCCGATGTTCGAATTGCGATGCCATCTGCATAACGCAATTTCCACGAACGGTCAGCGCTTACACAGTGCCGAAACGCCGGATCGTTATCGCTGCAATAAAGCCACTTGCGATGCCGACATTATAGCCTGCCAAGGCAATCAACAGTGGAAGCAGATGAAACGCAGGGTATGAGACGATCGCCGCAACGGAGAACGCCGCTACAACCAGCAATCCGACCGCTGCAATTACCATTGCGGAGCGAAAAAAGAGCGCGGTGACGCCCAGTGACAATCCAAGAATAAATACCATGATGCCGCTCCTCCTCCAGGGGGCTTGAGGAAAGGCACCGTCATCCTCAAAAGCCCTTATTCTCCTCCATGCATGCACTCTCAACCCACACGCTAGCAAATTGTTGCAATTTTGTGAAATTTTATCTGACGTGGAAACGCGGAATTGATCGGAGGATGCGATTTGCGAATCGCAGCCCATCGGGTAGAAACGGGCATGAGCGATATTTTCAGCCAGCCTCTCACCAACCTCGCCGAATTTTCGGTGTCGGAGCTATCCGGCTCCATCAAACGCACGGTGGAAACGGCGTTCGACCAGGTGCGGGTCCGCGGCGAGATTTCCGGTTATCGCGGCCAGCACACATCGGGTCACGCCTATTTCTCGTTGAAAGACGATCGGGCCCGCATTGATGCCGTCATTTGGAAGGGTAGTTTTTCCAAGCTGAAATTCCGCCCGGAAGAGGGTATGGAGGTCATTGCTACCGGCAAGATCACCACCTTCCCCGGTTCGTCCAAATATCAGATCGTAATCGAAAGCCTGGAGCCCGCCGGTGCTGGTGCGCTGATGGCGCTTCTGGAGGAGCGCCGTAGAAAGCTGGCCACCGAAGGTCTCTTCGATCAGACACGCAAGCGCCGTCTGCCCTATATGCCAAGGATCATTGGCGTCGTCACCTCGCCAACCGGTGCCGTCATCCGCGATATTCTGCACCGTATATCGGATCGTTTCCCCGTGCACGTGTTGGTCTGGCCGGTGAAGGTGCAGGGTGAGGGCTCAGGCGAGGAAGTGGCCAACGCCATCCGGGGCTTCAATGCCTTGGAGATTGGTGGTGCCATTCCGCGCCCCGACGTTTTGATCGTGGCGCGTGGCGGCGGCAGTCTGGAAGACCTTTGGAGCTTCAATGACGAAATCGTCGTGCGCGCTGCTGCTGAAAGTGAAATACCGCTGATATCGGCCGTTGGCCACGAAACCGATACGACACTGATCGATCATGCCGCCGATGTTCGTGCGCCGACCCCCACGGGTGCTGCGGAAATGGCCGTGCCTGTCCGGGCCGATCTGGAAGCCCAGCTTGCAGGCCTTTCCGCCCGTCTTTCCAGCTCCATGTCGCGCCAGATGGACAATCGCCGGCAGGGCGTAAGGGCGCTCGTTCGTGCGCTTCCGTCGCTGGATCAGTTGCTGGCTCTGCCGCGCCGCCGGTTTGACGAGGCTGCGAGCGGTCTCGGTCGCGGGCTGGAGCTGAATACGCTCAACAAACGCCGCAGCTTCGAGCGCACCACATCGGGTCTTCGCCCGGATGTGCTGGCCCATGGCCTCAAGCAGCAACGCCAACGCATTCAGGAGCGCATGCAGCGCGCCGAGAGTCTCGTGGAACGTCGGCTGTTACAGGCGCAATCGCGCGTCTCATCGTCGGATTCGTCGCTGCGCGCACTGCCGGCCCGGCTCCTTGGTCAACTGGAACGCCAGAGGGAGAGGGTGGCGGGTGCTGCCCGACGCACCGATACTGCCGTGCTGCACCGTATGTCCCAAAACCGCTCCGGCATCGCCGCTCATGATCGCATTCTGCAATCTCTTTCGTACAAAAACGTGCTGAGGCGCGGCTATGCTGTCATTCGCGATGACGAAAACCGCCCGTTGACACGCGCTGCGACCGTCACATCAGGTGCTGCCTTGTCTATCGAGTTCGCCGATGGCATCGTCTCCGCAATAGCTACTGGAGAGGGTGGGCCGACAGAAGAAGGCGTCTCATCTGCGCCGAAGAAAAAGCCCGCAAAGGCCCCGATATCAGGTCCGGCAGGTCAGGGCAGCCTGTTTTAGTCGGTCGTCACTGGCTCACTCAAGGCCAGCGAGAAACGTTTTCAGCAGCCGATTGAATTCTGTCTTGTCTTTTTCACTTATGGCGGCAAGCAGCCGGTGCTGGTTTNCCACATGCGCCGTCACCGCCGCGTCCACTGTGGCAAACCCTTTGTCCGTCAACGCAATCAGCACACTCCGCCGGTCTTCGGGATTGTTGATTCGCTCCACCAGTCCTGCTTTTTCCAACTGATCGATGCGGTTGGTCATGGTGCCGGAACTGACCATGGTCATATCAAGTAATTCGCCGGGGGAGAGGCGGTAGGGCGCGCCTGCGCGCCGCAAGGTTGCCATCACATCGAAAGCCGAAGATGACAATCCGTGTTGCAGCAGAACGGCCTCCACCTCGCGGCCGAGATGGGTGGCCAGCCGGTGCAGACGCCCCATGATACCCATCGGCTCGACATCAAGATCCGGGCGTTCCTTCGCCCATTGCGCCAGAATTCTGTCGACGTGATCATCTGCGGGTTTTTCGGCCATGGAGAAANGATAGCATTGGGTATCTTGACGTCAAGACAAAANCGCATATTCTATATTTATCTTGATATAGAGATTCTTGAAATGAAGAAAAATTCACACGACATCGCTGATATTGCCTTGACGGCAATCGCCCCGGCCATTTGGGGCAGTACCTATTTCGTCACGACGCAGTTTTTGCCGTATGGCTACTCCATGCACGTTGCCATGCTGCGCGCATTGCCTGCGGGTCTGCTGTTGCTGCTGTTTGTTCGTAAACTGCCCTTCGGCATCTGGTGGAGCCGCGCCTTTTTTCTTGGCGCGTTAAACTTCGCTTTCTTTTGGGCGATGCTCTTCGTTGCAGCTTATCGTCTGCCCGGTGGCGTGGCCGCAACGGTCGGCGCGGTACAGCCTTTGATCGTTATCGGGCTGTCCCACGTGTTTCTTGCACGCCCCATTCGCGCACTGGCGATCGTCGCTGGCATCATCGGCATGGCAGGCGTGGCGTTTTTGGTGATGACACCAAATGCGGCGTTAGACCCCGTTGGCATTGCAGCCGCTCTTGCCGGTGCGGTCTCCATGGCCTTCGGCACGGTCCTGTCGCGCAGATGGCAGCCGCCGGTCTCCAGTCTGACCTTCACGGCATGGCAACTCACAGCGGGCGGTATTTTGCTGGTGCCGGTCGCTTGGTGTCTGGAACCCGCTTTGCCCCCACTCAGTACGGAAANCATACTTGGCCTGGCATATCTCGGCCTGATCGGCGCGGCCTTTACCTATCTCTTGTGGTTTCGTGTCCTTTCACGCATCGAGCCATCCGTGGCGGCATCGCTCGGCTTCCTAAGCCCCGTCACCGCCACGCTTTTGGGCTGGATGGCGCTCGGTCAAAGCCTCGCTCCAGTCCAGATTGCAGGGTTTGTTATGGTATTGTTCAGCGTTTGGCTCAGCCAGAAAAGCCAGATCCCTCGTTAAATCAGGCCCATTCGCCCTTGCGCATGACAGGAACCTTGGAGCCATCTGCTCTGACACCGTCGATGTCGACCTTGTCGGAGCCGATCATCCAGTCGATATGGATGAGGCTGGAATTGCCGCCTTGCGCCTTGATCTGATCTGGCGTGAGCGAAGCGCCATCGACGAAGCACTTGGAATAGCACTGTCCCAGCGCAATGTGGCAGGACGCATTCTCGTCAAACAGCGTGTTGTAAAACAATATGCCGCTGGCCGAGATGGGGGAGGAATGTGGCACCAGCGCCACTTCGCCCAGACGTCGTGCGCCTTCATCCGTATCCAGAACCTTGTTTAGCACGGCTTCACCCTTGGAAGCCTTGGCCTCCTCAATGCGGCCTGCCTCAAACTTCACCTGGATATTGTCGATCAGGGTGCCCTGATGCGACAGCGGCTTGGTGCTGGAGACGTAGCCATCCACCCGTAGCGCATGCGGCGTGGTGAAGACCTCTTCGGTCGGAATATTGGGGTTGCAGATCACGCCGTTCTTGGCCATCGATGCGCCGCCATGCCATTCATGGCTGTCTGCCAGACCGATGGTCACATCCGTGCCGGGGCCAGTGAAATGCAACGAGGAGAAACGCTCGTCATTCAGCCACTTGGAGCGCTTGGCAAGGTTTGCATTGTGCTGCGTCCACGCCGCCACAGGATCGGCCAGATCGACACGCGATGCGGCAAAAATTGCATCCGCCAGCTTCGTTACGGCCTCATCCTCTGGAATGCCGGGAAACACCTGTTTGGCCCAGGACGGGTTGGGNTAGGAGATGATGTTCCAGTTGATGTCGAAGTTGGAAATCTTCTCCAGCGCCGGCTTGTAGGCCATGGAATTGGCCTTGTTGGCGCGCGCNACCTTGGCAGGGTCCGCATCCGCGAGCAGCATCGGATTGTCGCCTGAAATCGCGAGGCGGGCGGCACCATTGGCATAGGCCTTCGCCATGCCTTCATAAAGCCAGCCGGATGCACGGTCGAAATTGGCATCGCTGGCATGGTTGTAACGCGCAAGCGTCGTTTCCTCGTCGGAATAAAAAGCCGTCACCAGACCGCCGCCAGCCATATAGGCATGCTTGGTCAGAAACCGCACCAGCGGCAGCGCCGCAAGCGGTGCAGTGATGACCAGATCCTGGTCTTTCTGCAATTGCAGCCCGACCTTGATGGCAACTTCAGCCAGCTTTNCCAGTTTGACGGGATCGATAGGGGAGACTGTCATGGTACGCCTTCAATGTCTTCATTGCGAGGCGCAAAACATAGCCCATTCGCTGCGAAAGCCAACCGGATTTCTGCTATTCGGTGACCAGGGAAACCGCCAGTGCCTTCAAGACCGCCTGTGCATCCCCCGGTGAAAGGCGCACCTGCAATCCACGCTGCCCGCCATTCATATAGACGAGTTCATGACCCATCGACTGCACTTCAATCGCCGTCGGCACCTGCTTTTTCTGGCCGAAAGGACTGATTCCGCCAACATGATATCCCGTTGCGCGCTCGGCATCAGCGGGCTTCATCATATGGGCAGATTTGCCGCCAAAGGCCGTCGCCAGCTTTTTCATGCTGACCTCACGGTCGGATGGCACCACAACACAGACCGCCTTGCCATCAACCTCCGCCATCAGCGTTTTCAACACCAGATGCGGCTCGGCCCCGATGGCTTCCGCTGCCTGAAGGCCGATGCGTTCTGCATTCGGATCATACTCATAGGTCACCGTCGTGAAGGAAATACCCGCTTTGGTCAGCGTCTGGGTCGCGCGCGTGGTCTTCGACATGGGCCACGCCTAACAGAACAGCGCGGCGTAGAATTCAGGCTTGAAGCCGACCGTTATCTTTCCCTTGGCTTCCAGAACCGGGCGCTTGATCATCGACGGCTGCGCCAGCATCAAGGCAATCGCTTTCTCGCGGTCAAGGTCGGCCTTATCGCCCTCATCCAGTTTCTTGAAAGTGGTGCCAGCGCGGTTCATCACGGTCTCCCAACCAGCGGCATCGCACCACGCATTGAGATGCGCTTCATCGATCCCGGTGCTTTTATAGTCATGAAACACATAGTCGATGCCCTTTGCTTCCAGCCATGTGCGGGCCTTCTTCATCGTGTCGCAGTTCTTGATCCCGTAGATCGTAATCGTCATATCCGTCAGCCTTTTCCATGCTCTCCGAAAGGCATAGCAAAAANTCCGCCGCATTCAAATCTCGGCTAGCTATGCAAATTTGCATGACCAGTCATCCAAATGAGTTCGAGCTAAGCTGCATGGCTTGCCTGCTATATCGTGAGTTGTGCAAAGCGCTTCAAATGCTCATATTCTGGGCAACACGAAGGAGAGACCCACATGCGTAACGTTGCTAAGACATCCCGTAAATTCTTTGGCGAAACATTTGCCGTTTTCGGCGCGGCTCTGGCAGTATCCGCAGCTGTCCGCTCCCACCGCAAGCCAGCTGGCGCAGACCTTGACGCCCTTGGCATCGAACGTACAGCGTTCGACAAGGTTCAGCTCTAAGGCTGACATTTGATGGCGAGACGATAACGTTTCGCCTCATACATATTACCCAACAAAAAGCCGGTCGATGAGTTTTCATCGACCGGCTTTTCCTATTGCAGAAGAGCTGACCTCATTCCCACTCGATCGTGCCGGGCGGCTTGCTGGTCACGTCATACACGACGCGGTTGATGCCCTTGACTTCGTTGATGATGCGGGTTGCCGCACGTCCCAGGAAGTTCATGTCGTAAGGATAGAAGTCTGCCGTCATGCCGTCCACAGAGGTCACGGCGCGTAGCGCGCAGACGAAGTCGTAGGTGCGGTAGTCGCCCATGACGCCAACGGTCTGCACCGGCAGCAGCACGGCAAAGGCCTGCCATATGGTGTCGTAGAGACCGGCCTTACGGATTTCATCGAGATAGACGGCATCGGCCTTGCGCAGAATATCCAGTTTTTCACGCGTCACGACGCCTGGGCAGCGGATGGCGAGGCCCGGACCGGGGAAGGGGTGGCGGCCGATGAAGCTTTCGGGAAGACCGAGTTCACGGCCCAGAACACGAACCTCGTCCTTGAAAAGCTCACGAAGCGGCTCCACCAGCTTCATGTTCATGCGCTCGGGAAGACCGCCGACATTGTGGTGGCTCTTGATGGTGACGGATGGGCCACCGGAAANGGAAACACTTTCGATAACATCCGGGTACAACGTCCCCTGCGCCAGAAACGCGGGCGCGCCTTTGCCATCGGATGCGATCTTGGCGGCTTCGGCCTCGAATGTTTCGATGAACAGGCGCCCGATGGTCTTGCGCTTCACTTCCGGGTCGGAAACGCCGGCGAGCTCCGTCAGGAACAGGTCGGACGCATCCACATGCACCAGCGGAATATTGTAGTGGTCGCGGAACATGGTGACGACCTGCTCGCTTTCGGCAAGCCGCATCATGCCATGGTCAACGTAAATGCAGGTCAGCTGATCGCCGATGGCTTCGTGAATGAGAACCGCAGCAACGGAGGAATCGACGCCACCGGACAGACCGCAGATCACGCGCTCGGTGCCGACCTGCTCGCGGATCTTGCGGATCATCTCGGCGCGATAGGCAGCCATCGTCCAATCGGACTTCAGGCCAACGATCTTGTGCACGAAGTTGGACAGAAGCTTCGCACCGTCGGGCGTATGCATGACTTCCGGGTGGAACATCGTGGTGTAGTAGCGGCGCTCTTCATTGACGGCGATGGCAAAGGGCGCGTTTTCGGACGTCGCGGCCACTTCAAAACCATGCGGCAATTGCGTTACGCGGTCGCCATGGCTCATCCACACAGGATAACGTCCGCCCAGCTCCCAGAAGCCGTCAAACAGTGGGCTTGCTTTTTTGATCTCGATATCGGCGCGCCCGAATTCCGCTGCATGCCCACCTTCAACAGTGCCGCCCAGCTGGGTGCACAGCGTCTGCTGGCCGTAACAAATACCGAGTATCGGGATGCCTGAATCGAAAACCGCCTGCGGCGCGCGGGGGCTTCCCTCCGCTGTTACGGATGCCGGTCCGCCAGAGAAAATCACGCCCTTCGGCTTCAGTGTCTCGAACGCGTCCGCGGCATTCTGAAACGGGTGGATTTCGCAATAGACTCCGGCTTCGCGAACACGGCGCGCAATAAGCTGCGTCACCTGGCTGCCGAAATCGATGATGAGGATGCTGTCGGGATGGGCTATCTGGGTCATGGCGAGCCTTTAAAGAAATCCGGGGCTTTAGGCAACCCGTGACATGGCCTGAAAAGCCAGAAAATAAGCGGTTGCGCAAGAGATTTAGAGCGAAATGCTTCCGTCTTTTATTGCTCGGTACAGCCTGCCCACAGCATCAGCCAGCTTCTCGTCGATCACATGCAGATACTCCGTCCAGTCGAAGATATGGTGCACATCCGCCTTACCATCGGAGATTCCCCGCAGGCCGATCAGCGGAATATCAAAGCGCTGGCAGGCGCGCAAAATGGCAAATGTCTCCATCTCAACCATATCCGCATCCACCCCGTCATAGGCGGCACCGGAGACGACATTGGCGCCGGTGGAAAGCCGCGCTTCCCCAACGCCGGGAATGCGCAGCGGCAGGGTAATCTCGGCGGGCAGATCGAGAAACGGCGTGCGGCCCTTCTCGAAACCGAAGGCCGAGGCATCCATATCGCGGTAGGAAACGGAGACGGCCTGATAGACCTCCGCCTGCTCCAGCGTGCGCGAACCGGCAGAGCCAAGCGACACGACGAGTTCGGGTCGATTGTCGGCGGCACGGAGATCACTCAGCGCCACCGTCAGCGAAACCGCCGCCTCCACCGGGCCGACCCCCGTCATCAGCGGCTTGAAGCGCGCCTTCAGATGCGGGCCGTATTCGGCATCGGCAGCCATGACGAACAGCAGGCGTTTGCCCGCCACCTCGACAATCTCATAACTCATTCTTCGAAACCTTCGCGGCCCTTCATCACCATTATCGTTCCGGTCATGGAAGCGATCAACTTGGCTGGCCCATCTGACAGCGCATAAGCGCGGCCATCTGCCACGATGATGTTGCTGCCCGGCTTGGTGATTTCACCACGAAACAGAAACCGCTCGCCGCGCCCAGGCGACATCAGGTTCACCTTGAACTCGATCGTCAGCAGCGAGGCATCCGGCTCTATGATCGTATAGGCGGCATAGGTGCAGGCGGTGTCGAGGGCAGCCGCAATCACGCCCGCATGCAAAATGCCGTGCTGTTGCGTCAGTTTGGGGTGAAACGGCAGCTCGATTTCCACCAGACGGTGCTCGATGCGCGATATCTCGGCATTGATGGCCTGAACGACGCCCTGGCGAGCAAAGCTCTTCTTTATCCGCTGGCGGTAATCGCCGGGATCGGTGAAATTCATTCCCCTGCCTTTCCCTGTTTCTTTATCGAAACATGGCGTGTGCAGGGCCACAAGGCAAGGGCGAGCGCGTTTGCTAGTTCAGATAGACGATACTGGCGTTGAGAAGCGTGGCAAAGCCCACCCACACAGCATACGGAACGAACAGCCACATGGAGATGCGGTCGCGCGTTGCTGTCATGATGATGAAGGCGATGACGCAGATCAGCATGGGTACGATGAGGATAAGAGCCCCAGCGGGGCTTTGCATCGTAAAAANGATCGGCGACCACATGAAGTTCAACAGCATCTGGCTGCCCCACAGCTGCATGCGGCCGCCCATCCGGCTTTGCAGCCATGTGCGTGCACCGGCAATTGCAATCATCACGTAAAGTGCCGTCCAAACCGGCCCGAAAATCCAGTTGGGCGGGTTGAAGAAGGGTTTGTTGAGCGACTGGTACCATTCGCCTGGGACATTGTTCATACCGACGAACGCACCGATGGTGACGACTGCCAAGACGAAGATGAGATAGACCAGAGCTTTTTNCATAGGCATGAAATGCGCAGACGTGCCTTCTGTTCCGGTGTTATTTTAGCAATTTATCCGGCAAGTCTGACGATGTGCTGGTCCCACGCCACAGCACTGGTTTTCGCCGCGAATTGCCCGTCATAGGATGAGGTGACGATACCCTTTGCGGCCGCNGCAACGCCCGCAGCCTCGCGAAGCGTCGTCTCATTGACAACCTTGCCGCTTTTTTCGTCCAGCATTACGGTGGAATTGCCATTGGGCGAGGTGAGGCCGACGATACCGTCGCGCCGGTTGATGGCGATGGCCCCGACATAATTGGCCAGCCGAACGGTGGTTTCCTCCGGCAGATCGATGAAGCGGAGATCGTCGCCCCTGGAAAANTACCCCACCAGCGGCGGCATGTCGTTGCGCGGTCCCTCGTACTGACAGGCAAACCAGATGCGCCCGTCGCGGCCCAGATCGACATGGCGGGTGGAAAGCTGGCGCAAATCTTTCGCAAGCCCGTGCCGCTGGATCAGTCGTCCCGTCGCCGCATCCAGCAGCACCAGCGAAGGCTCCATGGTATCGATATTGAGTTNCGTGCGCCCGAAATCCGGGTGGGTCTCGATGCCGCCATTGGCGATGATGATCATCCGCCCGTCATCGCTGACCGTCATGTCGTGGGTACCGATGCCGCGCGCATCATATTCACCAATGCGCCTGAAGCCATCGCGGGCGTCATAAAGGCCGATCACACCGCGATTGCGGTCGAAGTCATTTTCGCTCGCATAAAGGATCGATCCGTCGGGGNAAAACTGCCCATGGCCGTAGAAATGCCGATTCTCCGGCGTGTGCATGACGATGGGTTCGCGGCGTCTGGCCGGATCGAAAGCCATGAAGAAAGTTCCGGGCCTGCGCGCAAAGGCAACCGTTACACCCGTCGCGCGGCTGGTCGCCATGCCATGCGCACGGGCGGGCAAAATCAGCCGGTCGATGATCTCGCCCGCCTCGCTCACAGTCGCCACGCCATAAGCGCCATCGCGGTCGCGGAAGGCCGAGGCGAAGACCGCGTCCGTGCGCTCCAGCGCATAAAGCGAACGCGGCGCAAGCGATGCCAGAAACGGCAATCCCGCCGCTTTGATAAAGGCGCGCCGGTCGATCAGCAGCCGTTTGTCGCGCGCCACCACTCAATCCCCATCCGAAAAGGAAAAGCCGGAGCTAAGGCCAATGGCTCCGCCGTACTGATCGTTGATGCGGTAGATCAGGTCCTTGCCGTTCAGCAGTAGATAATCGACCTTGGAGCGTTGCTTGTCGTCGGCAAGCGCCTTTTCCACATCGGGTTCAATGGTTCCGGCTACTCGAACCATGGATTTGGCAATGAAGTCGATGGAACTGATGATGGAGCGCTGGTCGGGCGGCAGAAGATCGCTCATGCCAGCCTTGTGCAACAGCGTCTGCACGGCAGACACATTGTCGCCGATGCTCTTCCATGTCAGGCCGGAACGCCAATAGATCGCGGTACGCGGAAATTTGGCATTGTCCGGTCCTTTGTAGAAGGTTTCGATACGCTGGTCGCGAATGGCTTCCGAGCCGTGCACCAGAATGCCCAGCAGCGCCACCAGCGCTTCTCTCTCGTCACGAAATACCGGATTGTCCGGCCCCGGCTCCTTCCAATTCTTCGCCGTACCATCCGGCGCGTCCCAGAGATCGGAAAGCTCCGTGCCGATATTGGCGACATTGCCGGCAATGGCTGCGCCATAGCGGCAACGAAAACCGTTTTNCTCAGCCACGATGTCATCTGCGCCAGTGCCGTAAAGCACATATTCCAGTGCGCCGAACCCCTGTGCAGCTACGCTTTTCGCCGCAACGCCCTGCGGCGTCGTTACGCTCTCGTCTTTTNCCGAGAGATAACGCTGCACCTGTTTCAGGCCAAGACCCTTTTTGTCAGGGTAATACAACACCCGCTCGAAACGGTTCTCCTCAATAACGGGACCGACGCGGACGATCTCGATCTCCGCCCATGCGTGCGTCGCATTGGCAAAGCCTGCTTTTGCCGCTGCCATCGTGTCCGCGGATGGGCTAGCACACAGCGCCTGCATCTTGCCCTCCAGCGCCTTGGCGCTATCACGAAAACCGTCATAGCTAGGGCGGATAAAGCCATCCACGGCCTTTGCCATCACGCTGCGCACCTTGACCGGGTCAAGAGGCGGTGGTGGCATCAGCTCCACATCTTGCGCCAGTGCCGTGCCGAAGCTTATCAGAAAAGCGAGCGGCAGAAGGGCATGAAATTTTCGCATCGCATTGTCCATCACAGAGACTCCAGAAATGTCAGCAAAGCCTGCCGGTCAGACTTTTGCAAGGCAGCAAAAGTATCGCGCGCTTTTTGCGCTTCTCCGCCGTGCCACAATATTGCTTCCGTCAGGCTGCGCGCCCGTCCGTCATGCAGGTAAAAGCCATTGCCGTTCACGGCTTGCGTCAGGCCGATGCCCNACAGCGGATGGGTGCGCCAGTCACGCCCGCTTGCCTCACCCACCTGTTGACCATCCGCTAGGCCATCGCCCATGTCATGCAGCAGAAAATCGGAATAGGGCCAGATCAGTTGAAAGGAATGCAGCGGGTCGTTCGCATCACGCCTCGTCACGAATTTCGGCACGTGACAGGATGCACATCCCGCCGCATAAAATTGCTGCTTGCCGCGCAGTACGGTGGGGTCATCGACATTGCGGCGCGCAGGCACGGCCAGATTTTCGGTGTAGAAGGTCATCAGATCGAGAACCGGGGAGGGTGCTTCCACATCGCCCAGCCGCTTCTGCACCCCGGTCGGCATGGAAAGACAGTCGGGTTCCTTGTCGGTACAATCGCCAAAGGCATTGGGCGCATCCGGCGAGGAAATGCCGATATCATGAGAAAGCGCATTGGCGGCCTGATCCCGCACGCTGGCATTCTGAGCCTTCCAACCGAAGCGACCCAGCTTCAACGCGCCGCTGCGGTGGTCGCGCACCCATGCTGGTTTGCCGGTTTCGCCCACATTGGCCAGAATATCCTCGTCAGCAATCGCCTCGATCAATCCCAGACCGAGCGTCGGCTGAGCGATGCGGGCAGACAGCGTGGTGTCGCGCTCCAGCGGCCCGTAATTCAGTCGGTCTACCCCATAGGTTGGCTTGCGGAGCGATACGGTCTCGCCACTATCAAGCGTCACCGTCTGCTCCTCATACGATACGACAAGCGTGCCGTCGGCCTTCAGCCCTGGAACCGCAAGATTCTGAAGCTGCCCGCCATAGGTCGCATCCGGAAANTTCAAGATATCATGGTCGGCTATCGCCCTCATCTCTTCAGGCGTGCGGGCAGGGCGGGCAAGGCGCAGAAACATCGAAACCGCATCCTCGCCTCCTACCGGCGGACGTCCGCGACCGTCGTTGATATGGCATGTCTGGCACGACCTCGCATTGTAAAGCGGTCCCAGCCCATCCGACGCTTGCGTGGAGGAGGGCGAGGAAACCCACAGCTTCTGGAACAGGGCGTTGCCCAGCTTGAAATCCTGTCCGCGCTCGAAGGTCATATTGGCGGAGGGTTGCGAAAATGGGTCGCGTGTCGCTGTCGTGGTTGCCGCCCCCGCCGACATGGCCTCGAAGGGTTCTGGTTTNGAAAAGTCTGTCGTGGGTCGAGTGACGTGTTGAATGCGCGTTCTGTCTTCGGCGGAAAGGTCGAGCCGCTTGCTGGTTTCAGCCGCTGTTGGCAAACCGCCAGTAACGGCCACGATCAGCAGCGGACAAAGAAAAAGAAGCGACCGCGAGCATGTCATGATGATTGACCGGGAGGGAAGGGGCAGGCCGCGTTCCTCACGCGGCCCGCATAATCGTGCTACTTGAACACAGCGTTCGGGCTATCAAGGCTCTCGGAGCCCTCGAGCTGGATTTTGCCAAGGTCAAGCGCTGCAATCACGCGCTCAATGGTCTTGGTCTGGTCCAGAAGCCCGTCAATCGCGGTCTGCACCACGGCATTGCCGTCCTTGTTGCCTTCGGCAATCATCTGGTCGTAAGCCTCGACCGTCTGGCCGCGTTTTTCCATGGCGTGCATGGCATCCAGCGTCTTGTTCAGCTTGCCCTGCATTTCGGTATCCAGCGTCTTGTCGCTGGCGGCGACCAGTTGCGAAAGGGAAGGGCCGGTCATCTTGGTGCCGTCTACGCGGGTATATTCGCTGGTGTAGGCCGATGCGATGCCGATGGCGTCGTTCAGATGCGAGTTGTAGGTGTTGTCGGAAAAGCAATCATGCTCTTCTTCGGGATCGTGCAGCAGAAGGCCAAGCTTCATGCGCTCGCCTGCCAATTCGCCGTAGGAGAGTGAACCCATGCCGGTGAGAATGGCCGTCAGGCCCTTCTTCGGATCAGCTTCGACGGTTTTCGCCGCTTCGCCATCCGGCGCCCAGTTGCCCGTCATTTCCTTAAGGTCGGCCACCAGCAGCGTCGATGCTGCCTTCAGATAATCGGCGCGGCGGTCGCAATTGCCGCCGGTGCAATTCTTGGTGTCATAATCGGTGTAAGGGCGGTTGCCCGCGCCCGGTCCCGTGCCGTTCAGGTCCTGGCCCCACAGCAGAAATTCGATGGCGTGGTAACCGGTGGTCACGTTGGCTTCCACTTCGCCCGCTTCCGCAAGGCTCTGGATAAGCTCCGGCGTGATCTTGGAGGCATCGACCTCTTCGCCACCAACCTTGATCTTTTTGTTGGCGATGATGTTGGCGGTGTAAAGCTCGTTCTCGTCACTTTCGGTGCCATAGGAGCCGTTAACATAGTCAATCAGGCCTTCGTCCAGCGGCCAGGCATTGACCTTGCCTTCCCATTCATCGACGATCGGGTTGCCGAAGCGGTAAACTTCCGTTTGCTGATAGGGAACGCGGGCCTTGATCCAGGCTTCGCGTGCGGCCTTCAGATTGGCTTCGCTTGGTGTCGCGATCAAGGCATCGATAGCCTTGTCGAGCGCCTGCGCCGTCGTCAGTGAATCCTGATATTTTGCGTAGCCCAGTTCTGCGTAGTGCTTTACCACGGCGGCCGGATCGGTCGCGGCCCGGGCTGGAAGCGCGCTGAACGTAACGGAAGCGGCCAGAAGCGCCGCGCTGGCGCTAAGAACGGTTTNGCGAAACATGATCTCTCCTATCAGCCCTCTCGTAACGAGGCCGTGAAGGCGAGTTCTGAACCAATCACAAACTTGTGTCAAATATTCTAGTTTAGAAGCTTTCCAAGCAGGATGCCGGAATCAGATCCGGCAACCCGCTGGATAGAAAGTGGTCAGGCGGTACGCTTCATGGCGCAGAAGAAGAAGCCATCCGTATCCGTCGTTGCGGGCGTCAGCGTCACGGAATGTCCATCTGTCGAATGCGGTTTGATGGCCTGGGCGCCAAATATGCTGTTCCACCGGTCCAGCACCGGCCGCATGGAAANTTCCGGGTTCTGCGTGCAGAAACGTTCCATCTGGCGCTCGTTCTCCTCGGGCAGAACCGAACATGTCACATAAAGCAACTCACCACCGGGCCGCACGAAGGTCTTGGCCTGATCCAGCGCCTGGGTTTGTTGCTCGACGCGCTCTTCCAGATTGTGCGGTGTCAGCCGCCATTTCGTGTCCGGGCGGCGGCGCCATGTGCCCGTGCCGGTGCAGGGTGCATCGACCAGAACGCGGTCGAATTTGCCGACATAGCTCTTGAGCCCTTCGGCGCGGTCGTGAACCTGCACATTGCGCGTCCCCGCACGCTTCAGCCGCTCGATGATGGGGGCGAGACGCTTGCGGTCTGTATCGAAGGCGTGAACCTGCCCCTTATTGTTCATGCTGGCAGACAAGGCCAGCGTCTTGCCACCACCGCCCGCGCAATAATCGAGAACCTGTTCGCCTTCCTGCACACCGGCCAGATCGGCAACGATCTGCGATCCCTCGTCCTGAACCTCGAACCAGCCCTTCTGAAAGGAAAGCTCCGCGGTCACGTTCGGCAGGCGTGATGGACCTTCGCCAGCGGCGATGCGCACGCCCTGCCGCGCAAGGCGGGTGGCCGCGGCACCGGCGTCAGACAGCGCCTTGATGACCTTTTCTCGGGTCGCTTTCAATGTGTTGGCGCGCAGGTCGAGCGTCGGGCGCTGGTTCAGCGCCTGCGCCTGCCGCAACCAGTCTTCACCGAAGGACGCCTCGAGAGATGCCTGCACCCAGTCGGGAACATCCCCCTGCACATGGGCAGGCGCATCGGACAGCGCGCGAGATGCAAAGGCGCTCAAAGTGGTTTCGGAAAGGGGTTCGGGCGCAAATTTGTCGCCATCGAATTCCGCCACCAACTGTTCGGCGGATTTGCCCCATTGCCGCAACATGACGGCGTAGCCAAGTGCGTGCGCACTATCGTCATCCATCAGCCATGCGTGGGAAAGCTTCATGCGCAACGCGTCATAGACAATGTTGCCTATGGCAGCCCTGTCGCCTGAACCGGCAAANCGATGTGCCAGTCCCCAGTCCTTCAGGGCATCGGCGACGGGGCGTCTACGCGCCTCGATATCCGCCAGTACTTCTATAGCCCCGGCTAAACGCCCGCCCAAACGCATTGTCTACCTCATCATTATGAATGGCGGTTGGTAGACGCGAATGGTGGCGAGGGCAAGTCTTTGCGAAGAATTCGCTCAACAACAGCGGCTTCGCCCGCGCTCTTACTTGGAAGCGATGACTTCGTAGCAGACCTTCGCCGTGCCGGAGCTGACCATGCCGATGTTCTTGGCGGCAGCCTTGGAAAGATCGAGAACGCGACCCTTGATGAACGGACCACGGTCATTGATGCGAACAACAACGGCCTTGCCATTGTTGGCGTTCGTTACTTTGACCTTGGTGCCGAACCGCAGGGAACGATGCGCCGCCGTCAGCGTTGCAGGATTCATTCGCTCGCCAGAGGCTGTTTTGGAGTTCAGCGCATACCAGGATGCGCCGCCACAGCCAGTTGCTGCATTCGCTGCAAGTGGAGTGAGGATGGAACATGCGGCTATAGTCGCAGCCGCAAAAGTCATGCGTCGGATATTCGTCAAACTGTGCTTCCCTGATACTCGGCCCCGCGCCGATAAACTAGGCTAACTGAACTGAGGTGAGTGTAGAGCGAGCGAAAAATGGCAAAAAATGGCCGAGCGCTAATCACGAAGTGTTACAGCTTGTAACATTCGTGATTGAAAGAAGGTATTGAAATTTAAATAGCCTTCGATGCTTCCAGCAAAAATTTATTTAGAATCAACAATAAGCAAGAAATTCGTTGCGCGGGCCAAGTAGCATGGCCTGGATCACGAAATCATGTTGAAATAATTTTCCACCGTATGAAAATTTTAGCCAAATTTGCGCATTAACGAAAGGTTAAAAGGCCAAAATGAGATTAATTCCTTCCTGAAAAGTGCCATTGGAAGGATTTTNCATTGCAATGAAGATGAACGTTTATTCATCTCTCCATACACCATCTTGCCAAAGCTGGCGTAGTGACTGCCGGTAATCCGGGTGAGTGAAGTTAAAACCAAGTTCTTTCAGTTTGCGGTTGGAGACGCGTTTGTTCTCCCCATAAAACGAGCGTGCCATCGGGCTGAGCTCGGCGGTCTCGAATGCCTGCTCTTCCGGCGGTTCGACGTCCATCATGTCTGCCGCGAATGCAACGACGTCTTGCGGCGGAGCCGGTTCGTCGTCCGTCACGTTGAAAATACCGCCTGCATGTTTGTCGATCAGGAAGTCCGTTGCCCCGCCGATATCCTCAACGCGAATGCGGTTGAACACCTGATCTGCCTTGACCAGCCGCCGTGCCGTTCCCTTTTCCAGGTTGACGAAGCCATTGCGCCCCGGTCCGTAGATACCTGATAGCCGCAGGATGCAGACCGGTACTCCTGCCGTCTCTGCCGCTGCTAGCCAGGAACTTTCCGCCTCCACCCGTTCCGTCGAGCGCACTGACACCGGACGACAGGGCGTGTTCTCATCCACCCACGCGCCATCATGGTTGCCATAGACGCCGACGGTGGAAAGATAGGCCGCCCATTGTAAGTCCGGCATCAGGCTCTTGAGGTCGCGCGCGCAAAGCCGCAGCAGCGGGTCACCGGAGGTACCAGGCGCGATGGACTGAACGAAATGTGTCACGCCTTTGAGTTCCGTGCGCAACTCCTCGCTCAACGTCTCACCATCGAAGATGAAGGGTGCAATCGCCTGACACTGAAGGCCGGTCACATTGTGTCTGCTGCGTGTCNTACCCGAAACCTTGGCCATTTTGCCTTGAAGCGCTCTGGCAATGGCCTTGCCGGAATATCCGGCGCCGAAANTCATCAGATGCGACATTTACACTCCTGCTATCCGCCATTCGTCCAGCACATTCGAATCGCTTTCGGGCGCCNGGGCCGCTGCGTAGGTAGTGAAGCTTTTCCCATCCATCAACCTTGAAAGCGCCCAGACCGCCATGGCGCGGACCTCCGCGGAGCTATCTCGTGCCAGTGTCTGGCACTGGGCGATGAAGTCGCTGTCGCCGGAATTTCCTGCTGCAATCAACACGTTACGCACGAAACGATTTCGACCTATCCGCTTTACAGGCGACCCGCTGAAGAAAGTTCGAAACGCCGCATCATCCAGCGTCAACAGAAAAGCGATGGAGGGTTCCTTCAGGTCTTCACGCGCCTGCAGCTTCATCTCGGAAGCACTTGCGGCAAACTTGTTCCACGGACAGGCAGCAAGGCAATCGTCGCATCCATAGATGCGGTTGCCGATCATCGGCCGGAATTCCGGTGGTATCGGGCCTTTGTGTTCGATCGTCAGATAGGAAATGCAGCGCCGCGCATCGATCTTGTAGGGTTCCGGAAAGGCATTGGTCGGGCAGGCGTCGAGACAGGCCCGGCAGGAGCCGCAATGGTCCCGCTCCGCCTCATCCAGCTGGAGTTGCGCTGTCGTGAACATGCTACCCAGAAACAGCCAGGAACCATGTGTGCGGCTGACGAGATTGGTATGCTTTCCCTGCCAGCCCAGACCCGCCGCTGCCGCCAGGGGTTTTTCCATCACCGGGGCGGTATCCACAAAAACCTTCACGTCTTCGCCAGCTCGTGCGGCAAAGCGCGTGGCAATCTCCTTCAGCCGTCCTTTGATGACGTCATGATAATCGCGATTGCGCGCATAAACGGAAATGGCCGCCTTGTCGGGTTTGGTCAGAATGTCGCGGGGGTCTTCGTCGGGGCCATAGTTCAGGCCGAACATCACCACCGAGCGCACGTCGCCCCACAGCGTCTTCGGGCTGGCCCGGCGCTCTTCCGTTTCTTCCATCCAGCCCATCGTGCCGTGGAAGCCGTTGCCGATAAATTCCCGTAGCCTTTCCGGCGCAAGTGGAATGCTGTCGGCAGAAGTGACGCGACAGAGATCGAAGCCGAGCGAGAGTGCTTCTGCGCGAACGAAGTCCGTCAGCTTGCCGGCGCGCAACTGCTGCTTTTGCAAAGCTGTGTCGATGGCGCTTCTCCCGCAATTGATGCGGATAGGAACCCGCATTGCGCGTCATTATATAGCAAGCCCATGTCGCAGGCTTAAAAATCCAGATCCGCATAATGGGACGAGGGCGCGAGACGCGGCACGCGTTCCGCCAGCAGAGGGCGGAAGGAGGGCCGTGATTTGACGCGCTGGTACCATTCCTTGGCAATCGGCGCTTCCAGCCAATTGATCTCGCCGAGATAGTCGAGAATGGAGACTGATGCACCGGCGGCCAGATCGGCATAACTCAACCGGTCGCCCGCAAGCCACGTGCGTGATCCCGCCAGCCATTCCAGATATTTCATATGCTGATGGACATTCGAGCGCGCCGTGCGCAACAGTTTGCTGTCTGGCGGACCGCCGCCTTGTGCGGTGGACATTTGCAGCTTGTGGGCGCGCTCGCGCACCAGCGGGCGGGTCACGTCTGTTTCCATCTTCTGCAAAANCCACTCCGTCAGGCGGCGGATTTCGGCGCGCTGGAACGGGTCTTCAGCCAGCAAACGCCTGTCCCGTTTCAACACACCATGCGTCTCGTCCAGAAACTCTGCGAGAACATATGGCCCACACAGCGAGCGCATATTGTCATCCAGATAGACCGGCAGCGTTCCCGCCGGGTTGAGTGCCAGAAACTCGCGCCGCTTTTCCCATGGCTGCTCCTCGACCAGATCAGCCTGGAAACCGTATTCGGTCAGGATCAGCCGAACGAATCGTGAGGCAGTCGACATCGGAGAATGAAAANGGGTTGGCATCGGCACTCAAATTTTTGATGAAAGGAAAGGTTGTCTTTATCGCCAGAGGGCGGACAGGTATGGCCTGTGCAGAAACTATAAGTTCAGCTTTTTTAAGACAAGTTTAACATCCGGGCGATTGGTGCATCACTTTCTTGCTGAAAACCGGCACCCAACCATGAAAAAAGCGCCTTCGATCAACTCGATGGCGCTTTTTTNAAAATCATACCCAAGCGCTTTGCTTGAAATCGATCAGTTTGCCGAGATCGAGCTCGTGGCGCATGGATCGACGCCATAGGCTGGCGAACAACCGGTCTTGCCAGCTGCAACCGTGCCCGGCGCCATGAACGAACCTGCCAGAACAACCAACGCCGCACACGCAAAAANGAGTGCGATAGACTTGCCCATTTTATATTTGCCTTTCAGACGATGAACGTGGCGACATCAGCCGCCGTACGATGATTGTTAGGTTCTGGATTGTGTGTAGGATGTGGCGTTTAGCAATAAAGGACCTTGCTGAACACCGGGTTAATGCGAACTCTTGTCCACAGTTGCCCATGTGCCACGCTTTGTCTTACGCTCTGCTGGTTTCATGATGTGCCCCCACATACAANGAAAAGGCAGCGAACGTGATCGCTGCCCGTTGGGTGCATAACTCACCAGTTTGAATTTGGTTGCACGCATCTTTCAAAAGTATTTTACGGAAAAGCGGATGCCGATTTNCCGTCCAGATACGATAACGTTTAAGCGGCTTTACCAGCATTGCTGAACTGCCCATGGGTGCGGTAGCTCACCATATAGGACGGCAGAACGGAGGCGACACGCACCGGCGTGATGCCGAGACCATCGAGTGTCAGCCCGGAATGTGCGGCCTCGGAAGAGACGACATTGTCGTTTCTCAGCATGGCAACCTGATCGGATGTCAGAGGCGGTGTGATCAGCGGCACCATGGATGCGATCTTGCCGATAAGTGAGGCAATGCCGAAGGGAAGGTTGACCATCGGGCGCTGGCGATAGGTTGCGGCCAGAACGGCCTCAAGACAGTCGCGGAACGTCATGACGTCCTGCCCACCCAGTTCATAGGTCGCGCCAGCCTTCAACGCGCCATCGACGCTACGGGCCACCACTTCGGCCACATCTTCCACATAGACGGGCTGAAACTTGGTGTGTCCGCCGCCGATCAGCGGCAGGAAAGGCATGCGCTGCGCCATGCCGGCAAATTTGTTGAAGAAATCATCTTCCGGTCCGAACACGATCGAAGGACGCAGAATGATGGCATCCGGCAAAGCAGAGCGGATCGCGGCTTCGGCACGGCCCTTGGTGCGGGCATAACCAATAGTCGAATTCGCGTCCGCACCAATGGCGGAAATATGCGTCAGTGTCGCGCCAGCGTTCTTGGCGGCTTCGGCCACGGCGCGCGCACCGAATTCCTGAACGGCGTCGAATGTGTTGCGTCCGCTTTCAAACAGAATACCAACGCAGTTGACCACGTGGTCGGCACCTTCGACAGCCTTGTTGATCGAATCCTTGTAACGCAGGTTGGCCTGCGCAAAGGAAATCTGCCCGACATTGCCCATCGGCTGCAAGAAGCCAGCCAGATCAGGGCGGCGAACGGCGACCCGTATGCGATAGCCACGCTTGGCGAGGAAGCGCACCACATGCCGTCCGACAAAGCCCGAGCCGCCAAAAACGGTGACGAGAGGGGGAAGGTTGGCCAAAGGCATGGGAGGCTCCTGCGAAGCGTTGAATAGAGGTGTTTCCGTCTCTTAGCTTAAAGCCGATACAACGGGAAGAGAGAACAACATCCGCCCCAACCAGAATGAACGGATGCTGGCTAAGATCAGGCGCCGTCCATGATCATCAGTTCGGTGTCGGCCACTTCCTGGCGAATTTTCAGCGCCTGCTGGTACTCATCCGAATTGTAGCAATCGAGTGCATGCTGCATGGAGGGAAACTCGATCACGACATTGCGCGCCCGGCCCTTGCCCTCGAGCTGCGTCACGACGCCACCACGGGCCAGAAAATTTGCGCCGTAGCGTTCAAATGCCGGTTTGGCGGTGGAAATATAATCCTTGTAACGCTCGGCGTCACGCACATCCACCTGTGCAATCCAGTAGCCCTTTGCCATGATGTTTNCCTTTCAGATTGCTTTTGTCATTTCATCCAGAATAGCGCGTGCCGCAGCCCTCGGATCGGCGGCTTTCACGATAGGGCGGCCAACGACAAGGTGGCTGGAACCGGCTTTGATCGCATCGAACGGCGTGACAACCCGCTTCTGGTCGCCTGCATCGCCACCAATAGGGCGAATTCCGGGGGTTACCACCGCCATGTCGGCTCCAACGATCTCACGCACGCCAGCAGATTCTTCCGCCGAGCAGACGATGCCGCCCATGCCAGCATCCCGCGCTTGGGCTGCCCGTTTCAACACCAGCGAACGGGCGTCACCTTGATATCCTCCCTCGATCAAATCGGCATCATCCATTGACGTCAGCACGGTCACGCCGAGCAGCGTCAGCCCAGAGCCTTCCGCTGCCTTCACCGCTGCCCGCATGGCTTTGGGGTAGGCGTGCAGCGTCAGCATCGACATGCCCATTTTGGCAATGTTTTCCACGCCTGAGGCCACAGTGTTGTCGATATCGAGAAGCTTCATGTCGAGAAAGATTTTCTTGCCGCTTTGCGCCAGTTCCCTGGCGAATTCCAGCCCGCCCGCAAAGGCCAGCTGGTGGCCGATCTTGTAGAAAAGGACATCGTCGCCCAATGCGCTGACGATGCTCTCGGCTTCAGCCACGGTTGGAAGGTCAAGCCCGACGATCAGGCGCTCGCGTGCGGTCATAGTGTCATCCCCTGCCACGTTTCCATTGCCGTCCAGTCGCATGTGATGCGCCGGTCTGCAAGGGTAAAACAGAAGAGATTTCCACCGCCCGGTGGCTGGTCGGCGCTTCGGGTAATCTCGCTGCCTGCGAGGTGGCATTTCAGCAATGTGCCAACCCCGCCATGGCCGATAAAGGCAATCGGCTGTGTCGGATCATGGCTGGCGAGGATGGCGTCTATGGCGGTTACGATGCGGGCCTGCGCATCGACTGCTGTTTCCCAGCCCTTATAGCTGGCATGCGGATGAGCGAAAAACCAGTCCGCCGCCCGTTCGAACTGATCGGGTGGCAGAAATCCCGTGGCGCTGCGGTCGTTTTCGTGCAGATCGTCAGCGGTCTCATAGGCGACACCGCTCGCCGCTGCCAGAATCTGGGCGGTATCGGTGGCCTTTTTCTCGGTGCTGGAAACGATACGCCGGAGGGNTTTGGCGAAGGGCAGGGCGCTCGCTCGCCGCGTCCTTGCCTGTCCAATGTCGGACAAACCCCACTCCGGGACCGGGACATTCGCCTCGATCCTGACCTGCGGGTGGGTGATGTAAAGTGCGTACATGACACCGACGCTAACTCAAGCGCGGGTGTAGGTCCACAGCTGTGCCGGTGGAATGTTGCGCACGACGAAGTCGTAATGGCGGATGTGGTAGAGATGCGGCTGCGCGACGATGGGCGATACCGGACCATAGGAAATCTGGATCACCGGACGTCCATGCGGCACCCGCTTCAACAACTCGTCCAGCAGATTGATGCGGTCTGCCATCGGGAAGTTCAGCATGGGCACAGCCGAAATCACGCAGTCGAACATCTGGTCTTTCTGCGCAGCCAGTGTCGTATCAAGATCGAAAGCATCGCCATTGATGAAGTTGACGCCGGGATAGTTGCGCAGAAGCTGCTGATAGAAATCGGTGGAATATTCGATCGCCGTCACGTTTTCAGGCTTCACGCCACGCGCCAATATCGCCTTGGTGATGCAGCCGGTTCCAGGCCCGAGCTCCAGAACGGGGAGACCGGATTGCGGCGTGATGACGCTTGCCATGCGGCGGGCGGTCACGCCTGAGGTCGGAACTATCGCGCCAACCTTTTTCGGCTGGTTCACCATGCCCTTGAAGAAACGAATTTCTTCTTCGAATTTTCTGCCGAAGCGCTGTTTCAGGCTCAGTCCCATCCGGTCCCCCTCTGTGTTCCGTCAAAACAACATTTGGTGAAACTGTGGCAATATGTTGTTTCGGTCTGTCGTAAAGAAAATGAAAAATGTCGCAATAGGAAANTCTTAACAAACTGTGACGAATGCGCAAACAAAAACGCCGGTGATGGTGTCACCGGCGTTTTGTTGCGCTTTATCTAAAATGAGAGAGTTCTAAACGCGCATCGGCATCAGCACGTAAAGCGCGTCGTCACCTGCCGTATCACGCACCAACGTTGGCGAACCGGCATCGGCCAGCAGGAAAATCGCGTCTTCGCCGGACAGCTGCGCGGTAATGTCCAGCAGGTATTTGGCATTGAAGCCTATCTCCATGCTGTCGTGCTCGTAGCCCACGGCCACTTCTTCCGTGGCGCTGCCCGAATCGGGGTTGTTGACGGTCAGCGTCAATTGCCCTTCGGTGATCGCCAGCTTCACGGCGCGGCCACGCTCGGATGAAATGGTCGAAACGCGATCCACGGCCTTGGCGAAGGACTGGCAATCGACGCGCATTTCCTTGTCGTTGCCGGTCGGGATCACGCGCTGGTAATCCGGGAACGTGCCGTCGATCAGCTTGGAGGTCAGAACGATATCGCCGATGGCAATGCGGATCTTGGCATCGGAAACCTCGACGGTCACTTCCAGCTCGGGATTGTCGACCAGCTTCTGCAACTCGCCAACCGTCTTGCGTGGAATGATGATGCCGGGCATGCCTTCCGAACCGGAAGGTGCATTTACATCGGCGCGCGCCAGACGGTGGCCGTCGGTCGCGACAGCGCGCAGCTTCAGGTCATTGCCGCTTTCAATCGTGTGGAAGAAAATGCCGTTCAGATAATAACGGGTCTCTTCGGTCGAAATCGCAAACTGCGTACGGTCGATCAGCATCTTCAAATCCGCTGCCTTCAGCTTGAAGACATGGCTGAACGTGCCGGCCGTCAGGTCCGGAAAGTCGGTTTCCGGCAGGCACTGCAACGAAAACTTCGAGCGACCGGACGCAACCGTCATGGTCGAACCATCAGGGTTGGTGGCCAGCAGCACCTCGGAACCGTCAGGCAGCTTGCGCACGATTTCATAGAGCAGATGCGCAGGCACGGTCGTCGAGCCAGCCTGTTCCACCATCGCCGGTGTCGCCTCGGTGATCTCGAGATCGAGGTCGGTCGCCTTCATGTCGAGCTTCGCGTCGGATGCGCGCAAGAGCACGTTGGACAGGATAGGGATCGTGTTGCGCCGTTCCACCACGCGGTGAACGTGGTTCAGCGATTTCAGAAGGTTCGACCGCTCGAGGGTAATACGCATGAAGACTTCCGCTTTCAACCGATGCGATCCTGGATAGGCCGGATCGCCAAGATAGTGTCTCCGGCATTTTGGCCGGATAATGTGGACCGGCAAAATGGCAGAGTTATCGAGGAAAAGGCAAGGGGCCAGACCGCGTCATTCCTCAATTTTCCACGCTATACATTTCCTTACATGGCTTGAGCGCCAACAACTGCCCTTGTTCGAAGCCCCCGTCTTGCCCATAAAGACATGGAATGAGACATGACGGGAATGATGCAGTGACAGATGAAGCGTTGAGCGAACAGTCTACAACGGATGCCGACGGCACAGGGCGCGGTTTCAAGATTGGCGGCTTCACGGTTCCTGCGCGCCCTATCGATGCCGCTCTTTATCTCGTCGCCACACCCATCGGCAATCTGGGTGACATTACAGTACGGGCATTGGAAACGCTGGCCTCGGCCGATGTGCTGGCCTGCGAGGACACTCGCGTCACCCGCATTCTGCTGGACCGTTACGGCATCCGCAACCGCCCCTATTCTTACCACGAACACAATGCCGAAGAGGCAGGTCCCAAACTCATCGCAGCTCTGGATGCCGGAAAATCCGTGGCTCTGGTGTCCGATGCCGGAACGCCTCTCGTCTCCGATCCCGGCTATCGCCTGGGCCAGATGGCGCTGGACGCAGGCCACCGCGTCGTACCGATCCCCGGGGCGTCTGCACCTCTGGCAGCACTCGTCGGTTCGGGCATGCCCAGCGATGCCTTCATGTTCGCAGGCTTTCTGCCGGTCAAAGACAAGGGCAAGCGCGACCGTTTCTCGGAACTGTCGAAAATCCCGGCAACCATGATGTTCTTTGAATCCCCCCACCGCATCTGCGCCACCATCAAGGTCGCCTCGGAAGTGCTGGGGCCGAACCGCCGCGCCGTCGTATGCCGTGAACTGACCAAGACCTTCGAGGAATTCCGCCGTGGCACGCTGGGCGAGCTCACGGAATTCTATAACGAAGACCGCATCGTCAAGGGCGAGATCGTTCTGCTGATAGAGCCGCCTTCCTACGACGAAATTCCCGATATGGAAGACGTGGAAAAGCTGTTGAAAGACCTCGTCTCCACAATGCCCGCCGCAAAGGCCGCCGCAGAAGCCGCCAAACTCACCGGCCTGCCGCGCAAGGAGCTCTACCAGCGTATTCTCGACCTCAAGGACAACGATGGCGCGTGAGGCGAACAGCAAACGCCGTGCCGAACGGCGTGGCCATATCGCCGAATATTGGGCAGCGCTCTATCTGCTGTTGAAGGGCTACCGCATTCTGGCCCTTCGTTATCGCACCAGAGTGGGCGAGATCGACATCATCGCCCGCAAGAAGGACGTGATCGCCTTCATCGAGGTCAAGGCGCGGGCGTCGGAGACCGGCGCTGTGGATGCCGTCGGTTACGCTTCGCAAANCCGCATTCGCGCTGCCGCAGACCTGTGGCTGTCCCGTCGCAAGGATGCCGGTACCTTGTCCCTACGCTTTGATATCGTCGCGGTCCTGCCGCGACGCCTGCCGAAACATTTTGTCGACGCCTTTTGAAAGGGTAGCCTATGCGCAGCGAGCGGGAAAAAATGGCCGCCGGGGAATGGTATTGCTGCCTTGATGAACAGCTCGATGCCCTTCGCGCCACAGCAAGGCTCGCGGTACATCAGCACGCCACCATGGCACCGGATGCCCGCGGCGCAATGGCACCGCTTCTGCGAACCCTTTTCGGATCGGTCGCACAGGGCGCTTTCATCGAAGCGCCGTTCCATTGCAGCTACGGTTTCAATATCTCTCTGGGCAAAAACGTCTACCTCAACGCAGGATGCGTCATCCTGGATTCCGCTCCGGTCAAAATCGGGGAGGGCGCAATGCTGGGGCCTGGCGTGCAAATTTACTGCGCCGATCATCACAGGGATGTAGAGAAACGCTCCAAGGGTATCGAGATCGCGAAACCCGTCACGATCGGCAACAATGCCTGGATTGGCGGCGGCGCAATCATATTGCCCGGCATCACCATCGGCGAAGGCGCGATTGTCGGCGCAGGCTCCGTCGTCACGAAAGACGTGGCACCCGGTCAGACTGTCGTCGGAAATCCGGCGCGAAAGATCATCCCCAAAGATGCCGATACTCTCATTTGATGTATCCTCTTCATCGGCATACGTGACCAGGTTGCGCCGTAATAAATCTGCCATAAAACTGTAAAANCCCCGTCATGGAAGGGGCCTATTCGCATCCTCAGCCAACAAGGGCGGTAGAGGACGAAACTATGATCAAGAAATTTTCCATGGCCGCGATGGCCATCACGTTTTCGGCGACGTCGTCCATGGCGGCGACGAACATCACCTGGTGGCACGGCATGGGTGGCCGCAACGGCGAAGTCATCAATGAAGTGTCCCAGAAGTTCAACGCCGCCCAGAGCGCGTGCGCGCTAACGCCGGTTTCCAAGGGTTCTTACGAAGAAGCCCTGGCCAGCGGCATCGCTGCCTTCCGCTCCGGTGAACAGCCAAACATCCTCCAGGTCTTCGATGCCGGTGCCGCCACCATCATCAATGCCAAGGGCGCCGTTATCCCTGCTGAAGACATCATCACCAAGGCTGGCTACAAGTTTGACCGCGAAGCCTTCATTCCCGGCGTGCGCAGCTTCTTTGCCGCCGCTGATGGCAAGTTCGTCGGCATGCCATTCAACTCTTCCGCGCCTATCATGTATTTCAACACGGAAGCCCTGAAAAAGGCTGGCGTTGAAGCACCAAAGACCTGGGAAGAGTTTGAAGCAGCGGCACCGAAGCTGAAGGAAGCCGGTTTCATCCCGCTCGTTCAGACGCAGCTGACTTGGGAATTCACCGAGAACTTCTTCTCGCGCAACAATCTCCAGTTCGCGACCAACAACAATGGTTACGACAGCACTGTCGATACCAAGCTGAAGGTGACCGACCCGAACCTCGTCATGATGTTCGAAANGCTGAAGGCATGGAAAGATCAGGGCTACTTCGCTTATTACGGCGCTGGCTGGAACGATAACCAGAAGCCATTCGAAGAAAACAAGGTTGCACTCTGGATCGGTTCTTCCGGTTCCTTCGGTGGCCTGCAGAAGACGGCACAGATGCCGTTCTCGGCAACCTTCCTTCCTTACTGGGGCTCCATCAAGGGCGCTGGCACCAACTCCTTCATCGGTGGGGCTGCCCTGTTTGCCATGTCCGGTAAGTCTGAAGCTGAAANCAAGTGCGTTGCAGACTTCTTCCAGTTCCTGACATCGCCTGAAATCCAGAAGTTCTACCACCAGGCAACCGGCTACGTTGCCATCACGCAGGCAGCTTACGAGCTGGCCAAGAAGGAAGGCTACTACGAAAAGCAGCCCGTTGCCGAAGTCGGCATCAAGCAGCTTTCTCTTCCAGGTGGCGAATGGTCCAAGGGCTATCGCCTCGGCTTCTACCCACAGATCCGCACCATCATGGAACGTGAATATGGCCGCATCTTCTCCGGCGAAGTCTCCGTCAAGGATGCCTTCGACATCATCGAGAAGGAAGGCAACGATCTTCTGGCCCGCTTTGCCAAGACCGCTGGCTGATAACTGAAANCGAGCGGACCTTCCCTCTTGATGAGAGAAGGTCCGTAGACTGTCTGCGATAGTTTACGAAGCGCATCTTCTTCCCGTCATCCCGGACTTGATCCGGGATCCAGTGCGATCAAGTCCTTGATCGCGAAAGACTCTTCTGCACCGCAGACGCGGCGCTGCTGGATTCCGGCTCAAGGCCGGAATGACGGAGAGTGGAGAACTGCGTTCGGCATCAATGATGCAGCCCTAGCCTGTCATAATCCCGGCGTCCCTTCACCCTCGAAGAGAAGTCCACAACACATAAAGGTTTGCGCGCGTGGCCTATACGTCTTCACAACCGCGTCCCGTGCGGTTCTTGTCCGGCTTCATGACCAAGGCAAAAANGCCTGCGGTAAANGCTGAAGCGGCGAAACGGGTGCAGTTTTCGTCATCCGCGCTGCCCTATCTGTTGATCGCGCCGCAGTTGCTCGTCATTTTCGTGTTTTTCTATTGGCCCTCGGTGCAGGCGGTCCAGTCCTCATTCTATATCGAAGACCCGTTCGGCTTCGGCTCCACCTTCGTCGGTCTCGCCAATTATTCCGATGCGCTGTTCAGCACCGAATATCTCAACATCGCCAAGTTCACGGTGGTTTTCACCGTGCTGGTCACCGTCTTCTCGCTGGCGCTCGGCCTGCTGCTCGCGGTCAAGGCAGATGCGATCATTCGCGGCAGTGCCACCTACAAGACGCTGCTGATTTCGGTCTATGCCATCGCCCCGCCGGTTGCGGGCCTCATTGGCATGATGTTCTTCGATCAGCACATCGGCCCCTTCGTGAAGATGGCCGCGATGCTTGGCTGGCACATGCAGGTAGGCGTCAATTATTTCGACACCGCCTTTGCCATGATCTTCGTGTCGNTCTGGAAGCAAATCCCGTATAATTTCATCTTCTTCCTGTCGGGCCTGCAAAGCGTGCCGGTGTCCGTGCGCGAAGCCGCCTTCATCGATTGCCGCTCTGGCTTTCGCCGGTTCTGGACGGTCATCATGCCGTTGCTCGCGCCCACAGCCTTCTTCCTGCTCATCATCAACATCACCTACGCGCTGTTCGATACCTTCGCCGTCATTGACGTGATGGTGAAGGACAAGGCTGCCAACAACCCCATCACCCTTGTCTACAAGGTCTTTCTGGATGGCTTCCGTGGCAACGATATCGGTGGCTCATCCGCACAATCCGTCATTCTCATGATCGTGGTCTTCGTGCTGACCGTGCTGCAATTCCGCTTCCTCGAAAAACGCATCCATTACGGTTGAGGGATATCAGACATGTACAAGACAAAGCCCCTCGACCATCTCATTCTCATGATCGGTTCGCTGTTTCTGATCATGCCGGTCATCGTGTCCTTCATGACGTCGACCCATACCGCCACCGAAATCCATATGAATGGTCTTGCCATTACGCCCGGCAATAACTTCATCGCGACCTACGAGAAGGTACTGACCCAGAAGGGCGGTTTCACGGGCCAGATCACCGGTTTCAACATGTTCGTCAATTCGATGATCCTCGGCGTCGGCTTTGCAGTCGGCAAGATCGTGTTGTCGATGCTGGCGGCCTACGCCATCGTCTATTTCCGCTTCCGTTTCGCCACGTTCGCCTTCTGGATCATCTTCACGACACTGCTTCTGCCGCTCGAAGTGCGCATCATGCCGTCCTACGAAGTCATGAGCAAACTGGGCCTTTTGAACTCCTATACTGGCTTGATCGTGCCGCTTCTGGCGTCGGCCACCGGCACGTTCTATTTCCGGCAGTTCTTCAAATCCGTACCAGATGAAATACTGGAAGCCGCCCGCATCGATGGGNCGGGACCGGTCAAGTTCTTCATCGACATCCTGCTGCCGCTGTCGCGCACCATGGTGGCCGCCATCTTCATCATCATGTTCGTCTACGGCTGGAACCAGTATCTCTGGCCNATGCTGATGACCAATGATGAGAGCTTCTTCACGCTCATGCGCGGCATCAAATCGATCCTGCAAGTGTGGGTCGGCTCGCAAATCCCCGATTATAACGAAGCTTTCGCGCTTGCCGTTCTGGCCATGCTGCCACCTGTGTTGATCGTCGTGATCTTCCAGAGCTGGTTCATCAAGGGCCTCACCGAGAGCGACAAATAAAGGACACCACAATGGCCGAGATCGAAATCACGCAGGTCTGCAAGGATTACTCCAACGGCATGCGCGCCGTGCACGATGTGGATATCTCCATCAAGGATGGTGAATTCATCGTGCTCGTCGGCCCGTCGGGCTGCGGCAAGTCCACGCTTTNGCGCATGGTCGCGGGNCTGGAGGAAATTTCCGATGGCACCGTCAGCATCGGCAACCGCGTCGTCAACAACGTGGAACCCGCCGACCGCGACATTGCCATGGTGTTCCAGAACTACGCGCTCTACCCGCATATGTCGGTGCGCCAGAACCTGGAATACGGCCTGAAAANCCGCAAGACGCCAAAGGCCGAAATCGATGCGCGCGTAGCGGAAGCCGCCCGCATGCTGGAACTTCAGCCCTATCTCGATCGCAAACCCCGTGCTCTCTCCGGCGGCCAGCGCCAGCGTGTGGCCATGGGTCGTGCCATCGTGCGCAAGCCCGCCGCCTTTCTCTTCGATGAGCCGCTGTCCAATCTGGATGCGAAGCTGCGCGTCTCCATGCGCGGTGAAATCAAGCGCCTGCAACGCCGCCTCGGCACCACCTCCATCTACGTGACGCATGACCAGCTCGAAGCCATGACGCTGGCGGATCGCTTGGTGGTGCTCAACGCCGGTCGCATTGAACAGATCGGCGCGCCGCTGGAGGTCTACCACAAGCCCGCCTCTACCTTCGTCGCCAGCTTCATCGGCTCGCCCGCCATGAATCTTTTATCCGGCGAGCTGCATGGCGATAGCCTTGCCATCGGTCCGACGGTCCTGTCGCTCAACGGTTATGCGCCCACCTCCGGTCTGGTGACGGTTGGTATGCGTGCCGAAGACTTGCGCTTTGTTCATGGGACAGCGCCGGGCATGCCGTTCCGCGTCGAATATATCGAGGAACTTGGCTCGCAGCGCCTCATTCACGGCATGCTGGGCGAACAGGCACTGACCGTTGCCTGCGCATCTGAGACGGATATTCCGCAGGAACTGTCGCTGTCCATCGCATCGGAAAAGCTGCATTTCTTCGACAAGGAAAGCGGAAAGCGCATAGAGGGCGCTGCCGCCGCCATCCAGCAGCCAGCGCAACAGCTGGCAGCGGCTCACTAAGTCTGTTGAAAATACACTTCCATTAAATATGATTCAATTTATGGAAGAGCATTCTTACGCCAATCGTGTTATTGCGTTCCCGTTGCAAAGTGGGGACGCAATATGGTTTNACATGTCGTAATCGCAAGTGTGGCGGCACTGGCCGGACGCTCCGTGCCGTCGATGGCGCTGCCGAAAANGCGTGAGAGGGCCGCGCCTGTCGTCTCTGCCGCGTCCAGCGCCATGCAGATGCAACCGGCCCCCATCAATCCGGACTGGATCATCGCAGGCGAACCCGTTGCCCGCATGGCCGACCATTCCAAAAGCGCAGACCGCGCTGCCTACACCGCGCTGTGGGATTGCACGGCTGGCACCTTCCGCTGGTTTTNCGCCTGGGACGAGACCGTCCACATTCTCGAAGGCGAAGTTCATGTCACGGCGGAGGATGGCTCCGTTCACATGTTGCGCACGGGCGATGTCGCCTATTTCAAGGCTGGCACCTGGGCCACATGGCGGGTGGACACTTACGTGCGCAAAGTTGCTTTCCTGCGTCGCCCGTTCCCTGCGCCCATCGCCTTTGCCTACCGCTTGAAGAACAAGCTGTTGCCCGCCAAAACGCCGACACTCTAGGCGCCGATAACGTCAATAAAACTCATAGATACGCCACCGCGTAGCAGTTGCCTTTGAAGCTTGCCTGCCCTACACATTTCGGGCTTTCAAANGGAAATTGCGCATGGCCAAAATCAAGAACGTCGCGATCCAGATGGATCATGTCTCCGGCATCAACATTGCGGGCGATAGCACCTTCGCGATCAGCCTTGAGGCGCAAGCCCGCGGTTACCGCCTGTTCCATTACACACCGGATCGCCTGTCGATGCGCGATGGTAAAATCTACGCAACCGTCGAGCAGATGCAACTGCGCGATATCAAAGGCGACCACTTCTCCCTGTCGGAACCGGAACGTGTTGACCTCTCGACGATGGATGTCATCCATCTGCGCCAGGACCCGCCCTTCGACATGGCCTACATCACCTCCACCCATCTGCTCGAGCGCATTCACCCCAAGACGCTCGTGGTGAATGATCCGGCATGGGTGCGCAATTCACCCGAAAAGATTTTCGTCACCGAATTCGCCGATCTGATGCCGACAACCCTCATCACAAAGGACGTGGCCGAAATTTCCCGCTTCCGCGAAGAGATGGGCGACATCATCCTCAAGCCGCTTTACGGCAATGGTGGCGCTGGCGTCTTCCACTCCACCCGCGATGACCGCAACTTCTCCTCGCTTCTGGAAATGTTCGGCCAGATGTTCCGCGAACCCTATATCGCCCAGCAGTATCTGCCCGACGTTCGCAAGGGCGACAAACGCATCCTTTTGGTGGATGGAGAGCCGGTCGGTGCCATCAACCGCGTGCCTGCGGAAAACGATGCCCGCTCCAACATGCATGCCGGTGGCCGCCCTGAACCGACGGAACTGACAAGCCGCGAAAAAGAGATTTGCGAGCGCATCGGCCCGGCCCTGCGCGAACGCGGCTTCCTCTTCGTGGGCATCGATATCATCGGCGATTACATGACGGAAATCAACGTCACGTCCCNAACCGGCATCCGTGAAGTCAAGAAATTCGGCGGCGCCGATGTTGCCAGCCTGTTGTGGGATGCCATCGAGCGCAAACGCGACGCGCAGGGTTAAGTCGAAAACCAACAACGTGTGAAANTGCGCGGCAGCGGGTGGGGCTTACCCCCNTCTGCCCTGCCGGACATCTCCCCNTCAAGGAGGGAGATCGGCTAGAGACATGCTCCCCACTCTATCCGCAGCCTTCGAGATGGCCGGGTGGCATCCGCGAGTCGATCTCCCCACCTGAGGGGNAGATGCCCGGCAGGGCAGAGGGGGGTAAGCCCCACCCACTGCTGCTTACTATAGGCGTACCGCTTGTCCCAACATCACGCCGCCTTTGCGACGTGATACTCCTTGATCGCAGCCATCTTGATCGCTGGATACCGTTCCGACTCGTAGCGCAGCGAAAACGCATCCTGCGCCAGAAACACCGGGTCGCCGTCCAGATCGCGGGCAATATCGCCGCGTTTGATGGTCAGAAACTTCTCCATGTCGGCAGATTGCTCGGCCGAAATCCAGCGGCAGATGGAAAAGCGCGACATTTCAAACGAAACCGGCAGGCCGTATTCGCCCATCAGCCGTTCCTTCAGCACGTCCAGCTGCAAGGCACCGACGACGCCGACGATGGCGGGTGAACCGTCTTCCGGTGAAAACAGCTGCACGACACCCTCTTCGGCCATCTGGTGCAGCGCTTCCTTCAGCTTCTTCGCCTTCATCGCATCTTCCAGCCGCACGCGGCGCAGAATTTCCGGGGAGAAGTTTGGCACACCCTGAAACACAAGGTTCTCGCCCTCGGTCAGCGTGTCGCCAATGCGCAGCGTGCCGTGGTTGGGAATGCCCACCACATCACCCGCAAAAGCCGTATCGGCAATGTGGCGCTGTGAGGCAAAGAAGAATTGCGGTGCCGTCAGGCCCATCTGCTTGCCCGTGCGCGCCAGCCGCGCCTTCATGCCACGCTCCAGCTTGCCGGAGCAGATGCGGGCAAAAGCGATGCGGTCGCGGTGGTTCGGGTCCATATTGGCCTGAATCTTGAAGACGAAAGCCGTCATCTTGTCTTCGTCGGCATGTACGGTGCGCGTATCGGCAACCTGATCTCGCGGTGGCGGCGCGATATCGCCCAACGCATTGATCAGGTCTCGAACGCCGAAGTTACGCAGTGCCGAACCGAAGAATACGGGCGTCAAATGGCCTTCCAGGAAGGCCTCGCGGTCAAACGGGCGGCAGGCTTCCAGCGCCAGTTGCGTTTCCTCGATAAAGGCTGCCCTCTCATTTNCCGGCAACCGGTTGGCCACATCCTGCGGGCCATTCACCTGCGTTGCCTCGACTTCCTTGTCGGAACCGCGCACCTTGTTGCTGGTCAGATAATAAGAGCCGCAGAAGCTCTTGGAGCGACCGATCGGCCATGTAATCGGTGCCGTGTCCAGCGCCAGCTTCTCCTCGATCTCATCGAGAATCTCGAAAATGTCGCGGCTTTCGCGGTCCATCTTGTTGACGAAGGTGATGATCGGAATGTCGCGCATGCGGCAGACTTCGAACAGTTTTAGCGTCCGTGGCTCGATACCCTTGGCGGCATCGATGACCATGATGGCCGCATCCACCGCCGTCAGCGTGCGGTAAGTATCGTCCGCAAAGTCTTCGTGGCCCGGCGTATCGAGAATATTGAAGACCTTGTCGTCATACTCGAACGTCATCACCGAGGTCACGACCGAAATGCCGCGTTCGCGCTCGATCTTCATCCAGTCGGAGCGCGTCTGGATGCGATCCTTCTTCGCCTTCACCTCACCGGCCAGCTGAATGGCACCACCGAACAGCAACAGCTTTTCGGTCAGCGTCGTCTTACCGGCGTCCGGGTGCGCGATGATAGCGAAGGTGCGGCGGCGGGAAACCGCCTCTGCGAGTGTTTCGGGCATCAAACAAATCCTGTGGAATTGCGCGGTATCTAGCGTTTCGGGGCCGCTTTTGCAATTGACCTTGGCACCCACGCGGCAAACTAATGCCGCATGACCCTAAAAAACGAAAATCGCCCCGCCCTTAATCTCCTTCGTCTGGCGCATGCAGACGGCATAGAACTGCCATCTTACGAAACCGTCGGTGCCGCTGGCATGGACCTGCGCGCCGCAGTAGCCAAGGACGCGCCAATGGTTCTGACATCAGGCGCAAGAGCACTGGTGCCCACCGGCTTCATCTTCGAGGTCCCCGACGGCTACGAGGCGCAAATCCGCCCGCGCTCCGGCCTGGCCATCAAGAACGGCATTACCTGTCTCAATACTCCCGGCACAGTGGATAGCGATTATCGCGGAGAGGTCAAAGTCATTCTCGCCAATCTGGGCCAGGAGGATTTCGTCATCGAGCGCGGCATGCGCATCGCCCAGATGGTTATTGCGCCCGTTACACAGGTAGAGGTTTTCGAGGTTAGCGAGACGTCCAATACCGAGCGCGGCACCGGCGGCTTCGGCTCAACCGGTGTCTGACGTCTCACAACNGCGCAAAANTTACTGCCCGGTATAAGTGAAATTGTTCACTTCTTGTTCTTGTTTTATCATTTGCGTTGTGCAAGGTTGCATGGGCGGACACATACACGCTTGATTGCGCGTTTTCTAAAGTCCGACTGTTGGGGGCTTACATGGTTGCGCGCGTCAATACGGTGGCATTTCAGGGCATAGAAGGTGTGCCGGTCGAAGTTCAGGTCATGGTCGCGCCCGGCAAGGTCGGCATGCAGATCGTCGGCCTGCCGGACAAGGCCGTGGCGGAAAGCCGCGAACGGGTGCAGGCAGCTCTCCATGCCTCCGGCCTGGCGCTCCCCGCAAAAAANGTCACCGTCAATCTGGCACCTGCCGATCTGCCAAAAGAAGGCTCCCATTTCGATCTCCCGATCGCGCTCGGGCTCATGGCCGCATTGGGTGCCATTCCCGCTGATGCGCTGGGTTCCTATGTCGTTTTAGGTGAACTTAATCTGGATGGCACCATCGGTGCAGTCTCCGGGGCGCTTCCCGCTGCCATCGGCGCAAATGCGCAGGGCAAGGGCCTGATCTGCCCGGCAGATAGCGGTGGAGAGGCGGCATGGGCGGGGGTCGATTTCGATATTCTCGCGCCACGCAGCCTTATTGCCCTCGTCAATCATTTNCGCGGCACACAACGTCTGTCACGCCCCGTTCCAGCCATTCGTGCCAATCCCGCCAACCTGCCTGATTTGGCCGATATCAAGGGGCAGGAAAGCGCCAAGCGCGCTTTGGAAGTGGCCGCCGCCGGTGGACATAATCTGCTGATGGTTGGCCCGCCCGGCTCGGGAAAATCCATGCTGGCCTCGCGCCTGCCATCCATTCTGCCACCCCTGTTGGCGTCGGAACTGCTGGAAGTCTCCATGGTCCACTCCATCGCTGGCCAACTCTCCGGCGGCAAGCTGTCGGATCGCCGCCCGTTCCGCACTCCGCATCACTCCGCCACCATGGCTGCCCTCGTCGGTGGCGGTCTGCGCGCCAGACCCGGCGAGGCGTCACTTGCCCATCACGGTGTCCTCTTTCTGGACGAGTTTCCGGAATTTTCGCCGCAAGCACTGGATGCCTTGCGCCAGCCCTTGGAAACCGGTGAATGCATCATTGCCCGCGCAAACCATCGCGTCAGCTATCCGGCTGAAATCCAACTGGTTGCAGCCATGAACCCTTGCAAATGCGGCATGGCGGGTGAGCCCGGCTTTACCTGCGCCCGCGGTCAGCGCTGCGTTACAGATTACCAGCAGCGCATTTCCGGCCCGTTGATGGACCGTATCGATATCCGCATCGAAGTCCCCGCCGTCTCCGCCGCAGACCTCATTCGCCCCATGGCCGCCGAAGCCAGCGCCGATGTCGCCAGACGCGTCGCCCGCGCCCGCGATCTGCAGCAGGACCGTTTCGCGCGCGCAGGCTTTACCGGCATCCGCACCAACGCCCGCTGCTCCACGGCTCTCATCGAAAAATTCGGTGAACCCGACGCCCCGGGCCTGCAATTGCTCCGCGACGCCGCCGAAAAACTAAAATTCTCCGCCCGAGGCTACCACCGCATCCTCAAAGTCGCCCGCACGCTCGCCGATCTGGACGACAAGGCGACCGTGACCCGCATTCATCTGGCAGAAGCGATTTCCTATCGTATCGCGGGGGAGCGATTGACGGCAGCGGCTTGATGGAAANTCACGAGCAACTCTCATTCTCATCCTAAGTCAGTCACAGAAGAGGCGCCGATGGTAGCGCTCACCTCCTGGGGTTCCTCCGTACAGGCCTCGAAGGACGAGTGGTGCGGGTTAGGGAGGACCGCAGCTGGATGATCAAGCCCTTCCCATGTACCAAAGCATATTTTCTTCGACGTAGTCAGGATGATGTATGAGAGCAGAGCATGCCGCTCACCCCCCTCTGTCCTGCCGGACATCTCCCCCTCAGGTGGGNAGATTGGTAAANGGCACGTTCACTGCTCCAATCGTAGCCGTCAGAGGGATGCACCGGCAAAACATGCTGTCGCCCCGCCGCACCTTTCAAGATGCCCAATGAGCCCGCCCCTAGCCAATCTCCCTCCTTGTGGGGGAGATGCCCGGCAGGGCAGAGGGGGNTGAGCGGCATATTCTGACCTCTCCACAAAANTACTCCCCAATCAAATCAATACCTTAACGAAAACCCGCAAAAACATCAAAAAATCCTCCCGCAGTTTTCTCCACACCTCGCGAATCACCCGCACAATCACCCCGTTCCGCCCTCGGATACACCGCAAGGCGTTGCGGCGAGGCGGGACCGGCGCTGGTGGTGAAGGGATACGCAAACCTTCATCGCCGGGGTCCGGCAGCGAATCCCCCNGGGGCAACGGGTGGGGAGCAGCATCGGTTTCGGACCGGCTGGTCTTGCTCTCCCGATGTTCGGACCGGATCGGCGTGCCTGCCTCGAATACCCTAACCGGTTTCGAGACTTAAGGTGCCACCGCTCCGTTTCGCCAGCCCCGGGTGTACCGACAGCTCATCGTCCTCTGGTCGAACGCGACCATACGGGATTGAAGCGAAAGTCAGGCGGTACACAGGAACACGCTGCATCCGTCCGCGTCAGAGATGATGCGCACGGATGTGACCGAACTGGCAGGCAATGGTGCGGAAACGCAATATTGCCGCCCGGGTGGGAAGGGTCGGACCTTGAACACGTCCGACCGGCTTTCCGGCAAGGCTCGCCCTTCGCCATCCGGGACCAAGTCAGCCGTGGCAAAGGGATCGCTGGCGGGTAACAACCGCCGAACGGGGCGCTGAAAGGTGCCATTCTTACACTACCCAACGAGGCAGCTTGCAGCGCCCNGTCCGAATACCATGGCCGAACCCGGCGATGGGCACTGAGAAGAGATCAAACCACGGGCAGGTGCTGCCGCGTGAACGGCGAAGCGTGCGTGTGTGGTGGCCGGGNTTTTTGACGGGATGGGATTCGTGGTGGAGTGTATGTTTGCGTTTGCGGGTGTGGCTCACCCCCTCTGCCCTGCCGGGCATCTCCCCCACAGGTGGGGAGATTGGCAAGAGGCACGCTTGCCACTCCATCCGGGGACGTCAGAAGGACAACCAGCAAAACGTGCTCTCGCTCATCCACGATATTCAAGATGGCCAAGACATCGCGCCGAGCCTGATCTCCCCACCTGTGGGGGAGATGCCCGGCAGGGCAGAGGGGGGCGAGCTTGCCCCTGCGTCAAATATGTATCGTTTTACCGCTGGATAATGCTGCTACCAATATTAGACCTTATAACCCCAAGCCCTCAAACAGCGCCGTCGAAAGATACCGCTCCGCAAAGGAGGGAATGATCACCACAATGGTCTTGCCCGCATTTTCATCCCGCGCGCCGATCTTGATGGCGGCGGCGAGTGCCGCACCGGAAGAAATGCCGACGGGCACACCTTCGAGGCGGGCGACGAGGCGGGCGGTCTCAAACGCGTCTTCATTGGTGACGGTGATGATTTCGTCGTAGATTTTCGTATCGAGAACGCTGGGTGTAAAGCCTGCGCCGATGCCCTGGATTTNGTGCGGGCCGGGGGTGCCGCCCGAGAGAACCGGGCTGTCGGCTGGCTCGACGGCCACCACCTTGACCTCGGGCTTGCGGGATTTCAGCACCTGGCCGACCCCGGTGATCGTGCCGCCCGTGCCGATGCCGGAAACGAAGATATCGACGGCGCCATTGGTGTCGTTCCAGATTTCCTCGGCGGTCGTCTTGCGGTGGATGTCAGGATTGGCCGGGTTTTCGAATTGCTGGGGAATGATGGCATCAGGCAATGTTGCCGCCAGTTCGTGCGCCCTTGCTATGGCACCCTTCATGCCCTTGGGACCTTCGGTCAGAACCAGTTCCGCGCCCAGCAGCGCCAGCATCTTGCGGCGCTCGATGGACATGGTTTCGGGCATGGTCAGGATCAGCTTGTAACCCTTGGCGGCGGCGGCAAAGGCGAGAGCGATGCCGGTATTGCCGGATGTCGGCTCGATCAGGGTCGTTTTGCCGGGCGTGATCTTGCCCTGCGCTTCCAGCGCCTCGATCATGGCGACGCCAATACGGTCTTTTACAGAGGCTATAGGGTTGAAGAACTCAAGCTTCGCCAAAAGAGTAGCCTTGACGCCTTTTTCATTCGCCAGCTTGTCGAGGCGCACCAGCGGCGTATCGCCGATCGTCTCGGTAATCGAGGAATAGATACGCCCGCGTCCCGGTTTTCTGGCTTCAGACATGACATGCTCCCATTGTGCAATGCTTTGGAATTTTGCGCAGAATAGGAGGAATGGTCTGATGACGCTAGAGAACGAGAATGCGTATGTAGCGCAGTCTCTGGTATATCGTTCTCAAAATGCAGCATTTATCGAANTGATGACGTCACGTCGCGCGGNTGGCGATCATCGCAGCCGTGGCGGCCAGGATACCGGCGGCGGTGCGGTTGAGAATGGTGAGCGCGCTGGGGCGCTTCAGCAGCAGCCGGGCCTTGGAAGCGAGCAGGATATAGGGAAGCAGAACCGCCATCAGCACGGTAAAGGTAACCGCCAGCAGAACCACATATTCGCTGCTGCCGATGGTGCGAATGTCGATCAGCGTCGGCACCAGCGCCACGTAAANCAGCATGGTCTTGGGGTTGCCGAGTGTGATGAGCAGGCCTGATAGAAACGACATGGCGATGCTGGTGCTCTTTTTNGCCTGCAGATTCTGCGGCAACAGGCCAGCCGTCCAGAGCTTCCATGCGATGTAGAGGAGATAGGCGGCACCGGCGATTTTCAGAACCATGAAGGCTTCCTGAAATGCCTGCGCCAGAAAGGCGAGACCGAGAATGACGGCGGTCAGATAGACCATGTCGCCGAGCGCCAGCCCCAGGCCCATGAAGAAGGTTTCGCGAAAGCCAGACCCCAGCGCCCGGGCAACAATGGCCGTCATGCCGGGGCCGGGAATGGCTGCGGCAATGAAGAGAGCGGTGGCATAGGCGAGGAGGGTGGCGATGCTCACGATCAAGTCCTTCTGAAATCTCCAGGCATCGATATACCATGAGGAAGGATGTTGAAAAGCGGAAACGTCCGAATGCACAAAGCCCGCCGTGAGGCGGGCCTTGCTGGTCTCAGGATCGAAAGCGAGATTACAGGAACGGACGGTCCGGCATGTCGTCGATGCTGATGACGCCGTCATTGTTCTTGTCGAGGCGTGTGAACATTTTCTCGCCAGCAGCGGTAAATTCGGCCTTGCTGATCTGGCCGTTGCCATCGGCGTCGACCATGGAGAACATCGCGTTCACCCGGCCACCGTGGCCGCCTTTGCCACCCTTACCACCTTCGGACTTGCGGCCTTCATGGCGCTTGCCGTCACGGTCCGCCTGTTCGGGGCCGCCTTTTTTGCCGTCCTTGCCGTCCGCATTGGCGCGATCAGGGCGTGGGTTGGCGGCGCGGAACGCTTCCATCTTGGCTCTGCGGAAATCACGCATTTCCTTCGGCGTGATCGAGCCGTCCTTGTTGGCGTCGATCTCGGTGAACAGTGCATCCTGGCGGGCTGCGAACTCTTCCTTGGAAACCTTGCCGTCCTTGTTGGTATCGGCCGTCTTCAGCAGATAGACATAGGCCAGTTCAGGGCGCATGGGCGGGCCGTCTCGGCCGGGGCCGCGGGGTGCCGCCATCGACATGGGTGCTGTGGTGCTGAGCACCAGTGCTGCGCCAAGAGCTGTCAGCGCAAATTTTCGAATTGTCATGGTCTGTACCTTTCAAATGCTGTCCCTGATTGAAAGGTAGTGCCCTCTTGGCACCTTAACCAGTTAAACATCAGCAATGTGGATGACAAATCGGTAACCTGCCGGTTCAGCCAGCCCTGACGGTCAACTCCTTTAGAAAACCGGTCAGATCGTCGGTGATGAAATCGATGTGATCGTCGCTCAACGCCGGAATTTCCCAGCGCTCCATGATGATGCCTTCGAGATTGCGCGGCACCAGCAGCACCGTCTTCATGCCCAGAGCCTTCGGCGCGGTGAGGTTGCGCGGCAAATCCTCGAACATCGCCGCCTTGGTCGTGTCNAGCTTGGCAAGGGCTGCGAATTTCTCATAGGTCGCACTGGCCGGCTTGGGCAGATAATCGGCGGCGACGATGTCGAAGATGTCTTCGAAATGGTCGAGTATACCCAGTGCACCAGCGGCGGCCTGCGCATGCGGCACGCTGCCATTGGTCAGAATGAATTTGCGTCCCGGCAAAGCCTTGATGGCTTCGCCCAGTTCCGGGTTGGGCAGCAGAGCGGAATAATCGATGGCATGCGCCCGCTCCAGAAAGGCATTGGGGTCGATGCCGTAATGGATCATCAGGCCCTGAAGCGTGGTGCCATGCTCGTGGTAATACTGCTTTTGAAGCTTGCGCGCTTCGTCCGGTTCCAGTTGCAGCAACTCGGCAACATAGGCCGTCATGTTTTNGTCGATCTGCGAAANCAGGTTCACCTCATGGGGGTAAAGCGTGTTGTCGAGATCGAACACCCATTCGGTAACATGGGTAAATTCGGCGGGGTTTGGTTCATTTTTCGGTTTCGTGCTCATGGCCCTCTTATGCCCTGTCATCGCTGCAAAGAAAATCGAAAAGGCGACGTTCCTGCCGCTTTCCGACCTTGGGGCGTCAAGCTGACGCGTGATAATCATGGAGTATGGAACTCTGGATACCCATCACCATCGCCGCTGCCTTCATGCAGAACCTGCGCTCGGCCTTGCAGAAACATTTGCAGGGCTCGCTCGGCACGCGTGGGGCGAGCTTCGTGCGCTTCGGTTACGGCTTCCCGATTGCCATCGCCTATGTGATGTTTCTGCGCTTCGGTGCGGAGCAGATTTTTCCAACCTTCAGTACCGGCTTTTTCATATGGGCGGTGGTAGGCGGGCTTGCGCAAATCTTCGCCACCATGATGCTGGTGTATCTGTTTTCGCTGCGCAACTTCGCCGTCGGCACGGCCTACTCAAAGACGGAGCCGGTCCAGGCCGCACTGTTCGGCTTCGTCATATTGGGCGAAAAGCTGACGCCGGGTGCTGTCGGCGCGATCATCGTTGGCGTCATCGGCGTGATGGTCATCTCCATGGCACGTCTGCCGCTCTCGTGGCGCAATACCATCACAGCAATGACCAGCCGCACGGCCTTGATCGGCATCGCCTCGGGCGGCATTTTCGGCATCTCGGCGGTGGCCTACCGAAGCGCGTCGCTGTCGCTGCACGGAGCAGGGCCCGTCATGTCGGCAGCGGTGACGCTTGCCTGCGTCACCACGTTTCAAACGGCGTTCATGCTGGTGTGGATGTTCTGGAAAGACAAGCGCGAGATCGTGCAGGTTCTCGTGACATGGCGCTCATCGGCCCTTGTCGGCATCGCCGGGGTATTGGGGTCGGCGGGCTGGTTCACGGCCATGACGCTGCAGCAGGTGGCCTATGTGCGCGCACTCGGCCAGATTGAGCTGGTCTTCACCTTCATGGCGTCGTGGTTCCTGTTTCGCGAACGGGTCAACGCCATGGAGCTTGCAGGATGCCTGCTGATCGTCAGCGGCATCCTGGGATTGCTGTTCTGGTAAANGCGCGTTCCGGCCAAGATCAGGGAACGATGAGTGTGCCTGCGCCTTCGGTGAATATTTCCAGCAGAACGGAATGTGGTGTCTTGCCATTGAGAATGACGACGCCCTGAACGCCCGCCTTGATGGCTTCGATGCAGGTCTCGACCTTCGGGATCATGCCGCCGGAAATCGTGCCGTCCTTGATCAGCGCACGGGCCTGCGACACCGTGAGTTCCTTGATCAGTTCCTTGTTCTTGTCCAGAACGCCCTCGACGTCGNTCAGGAACAGCAGGCGACTGGCATGCAGCGCACCGGCGATGGCGCCGGCAAAGGTGTCGGCATTGATGTTGTAGGTCGCGCCATCCCGGCCCGGGGCCACCGGTGCGATGACCGGGATCATTTCGGACTTGGCCAGCAGGTCAAGCAGCGTGCGGTCGACTTCCACCACTTCGCCGACAAAACCAAGATCGAGAACGCGCTCGATATTGCTGTCGGGATCGATCACGGTCTTCTTGGCTTTTTCGGCAAAGACCATGTTGCCATCCTTGCCGCACAGGCCGATGGCCCATTCGCCGGTCTGGTTGATGAGGGCAACGATTTCCTTGTTGATCGAACCGGCCAGAACCATTTCGACAATCTCGACGGTCTTGGCGTCGGTAACGCGCAGGCCACCTTCGAATTTCGATTCGATACCCATTCTGCTCAGCATCGCGCCGATCTGCGGACCGCCGCCATGGACGACGATAGGATTGATGCCGGACTGCTTGAGAAGGGCGATGTCTTCTGCAAAAGCCTTGCCGAGACTGTTATCTCCCATGGCATGGCCGCCATATTTCACGACGATGGTCTTGTGCTCGTATTTCTGCATGAAAGGCAAAGCCTGTGCGAGAAGCCGGGCCTGCATTTCGCTTTCGGAAGACGTCATGGGAATAACCTCGTCGTTGATTGCCGCGCTTTTAACCCAAGTTTTTGACGGAAGAAACAACGGAGAGCCGATCAGCCGCAGAAAATTCGAACGTGAACGCATGGTGACGGCCAATATGATTGACATATGCGGACAATCGGACCAGCTTTGGCACGGGGATTAGCGCGCGTCGGCGATAGATTGCTGACGGACCGTTGGGNCGGCCGCGCATAAAGCCAGGAGTTCGAAGACGAATGACCTCGCCGGATCGGGAGAAGCGAAGCGGTTTGAAAGACGAGGTACTCGCGGGCGAATACGTGCTGGGAGCACTGAGCGCCGATGTGAATGCCGAGCTTGCCAAACGCATGAAGACGGACCGGCAGTTTGCGGCCATGGTTCGTCGCTGGCAGGAAANCCTTGGCCACACGACTGCGAGCGAGCATCGCAGTTTCTCTTATTACATGAATGCGTCGAACGATCATGCCCTGCGCAGGCAGGGTGACAGGCTCAACCGCGGCATATATGGGCGGTTCGAGATTTTGTCAGCGGTGTGGAATTCGGTTCGGTTCTGGCGGTTGACCACATCTGCGGCGCTACTTTGGGCCGCAGTTCTACTGTTCTCTGTTGCTTGAGTAGCTGTAGCCGGTAAGGCGGGAGGCGGCTGACGCCGCCACCTCACCAATCTCAGACAATACCCACGGTCTTGCAAATCTCTGCGCGAAGAAGGTCGAGCCCGGCGGATTTTTCTGATGATGTTGCCAGAACCTCAGGGTAGGCAGCAGGACGCTTTCGGATTTTCTCCAACGTCTCGTTGACGAGGCGGGGCACGGCAACATCCTTGATCTTGTCGGTTTTGGTCAACACGACCTGATAGGATATGGCCGCCTTATCGAGGATTTNCAGAACGTCCTCATCATTGGCCTTGATGCCGTGGCGGGAGTCGATCAGCAGGTAGACGCGCTTCAGGGTCGCGCGGCCACGCAGATAATCGAACACCAGCTTCGTCCAGGCATCGACATGGTCCTTCGGAGCCTTTGCATAGCCGTAACCTGGCATGTCAACGAGCGCCATTGGTGGCATATCGCCAGCTTCACCGGAGTAGCCCTCAGGAACGAAGTAGTTGAGTTCCTGCGTACGACCCGGCGTGTTGGACGTGCGCGCCAGCCCCTTATGGCCGACGAGCGCGTTGATGAGCGAAGACTTGCCGACGTTGGAACGTCCGGCGAAGGCAATCTCCGGCGGTCCTTCGGGCGGTAGGAACTTCATGGCGGGAACGCCACGAATGAAAATCCAGGGCCGACCGAAGAGCGGCTTTTCCGTTACCGGTACACCGCCATTGATATCGCTGGTCATTTGGTTTCCACCGGCTTTCGTTTGAACAATCCCTTGATGTTGTCAAACAGCTCGATCTTGGCGCCGTGGCGCTTCATGATCACAGCCTGTTGGCTGATCGAAAGGGTGTTGTTCCACGCCCAGTAGATGACGAGACCCGCAGGGAACGACGCCAGCATGAAGGTGAAGATCAGCGGCATCCAGGTAAATATCATCGCCTGGGTCGGATCTGGAGGCGTCGGGTTCATACGCATCTGCATGAACATGGTGATGCCCATGACGATAGGCCAGACGCCGATCATCAGGAAGTGCGGAACATCGTAAGGCAGAAGACCGAACAGGTTGAAGAGCGAGGTCGGGTCCGGCGCAGACAAGTCGTGTATCCAGCCGAAGAACGGCGCGTGCCGCATTTCGATGGTGACATAGATGACCTTGTAGAGTGCGAAGAACACGGGAATCTGCAACAGCATCGGCCAGCAACCGGCGACAGGGTTGATCTTCTCTTCCTTGTAGAGCGCCATCATCGCCTGCTGCATGGCCATGCGGTCATCGCCATGCTTGGCTTTCAGCTCCTCCATCTTCGGCTGCATGCGCTTCATGTTGGCCATGGAAGCGTACTGCTTGGAAGCTAGCGGGAAGAACAGAAGCTTGACGACGATGGTGGTCAGCAGGATCGCAACGCCGAAGTTGCCAAAATAACGGAAGAAGAAATCCATCAGTTTGAACATCGGCTTGGTGATGAAGTAGAACCAGCCCCAGTCGATCAGGCGGTCGAACTTCGGAATGCTGTATTGCGTCTCGTAACGGTCGACCAGCGGAACTTCCTTGGCACCGGCGAAAACGAGGTTCTTCAGTTCGATGGACTGGCCTGGGGCCAAAGTCATGGCATCACTACGGTAATCGGCCTGATAACGTGCCTGACCATCCGTGAAGTGCGAGTAGCGCGTTTCGACCGCGACGTTCTGCGGAGGAACGATGGCTGCTGCCCAGTACTTGTCGGTAATGCCGAGCCAGCCGCCCATTGCCTTTGGCAAGGTAACAGGCTTTTCCTCGATGTTCTTGTAGGTATCTTCGGTCAGGCCCGCATCCGTACCGGCGACGCCCAGAAAGCCCTCATGAATGACGAAGACGGCAGGGGTCGTTGGCTTGTTGTTGCGGGTGATGCGGCCATAGGTCGAGAAAGACACAGGCGTCTGGCCAGGGTTCTCGATTTTGTCGGTGACGGTGATCATATAATGATCGTCAATGGCGATCGTGCGTGTGAACACCACGCCGACATCATTGGTGAAGGTCAGCACGACTGGTGTGGTTTCAGTCAGCTTCGCACCTTCAGGGGCTGTCCAGACTGTGGAAGGACCCGGGGCCGAACCGGTGGTCGCTTCGCCAGCGATATAACCAAGCTCGGTGAAATAACCGTCATGGGTATCGGAGGGTGAGAACAGCGTGATTAGCGGGCTCGAGTCGTCTACCGTCTCGTGATAATCCTTGAGGCGGATGTCATCCAGACGCGCGCCCGTCAGGCTGATGGAGCCTTGAACCGCATTCGTGTCGATCTGGACGCGCTGTGATTTCGACAGCGATTCCTCGCGCGAAACCGTTGCTGCCTGCTGGCCGGTAGCGCCGGGCAGAGTGCCGGTCGGTGCTGTGGCGGTGCCGGGCGCGGCATTCGTCGTCGTTGTCTGCTGCGTCGCCTGTTGCGCCTGTCGTGTCTCTTCGGCGCGGCGCTGCTGCTCGATGCGCGGATTCATGTAGAGGAACTGCCAGGCAAGCACGATGACAACCGAAAGGCCTATCGCGATAAAGTAGTTGCGGTTTTTTNCCATCATTCTTTCCTGGAGCGGGTCTCCCGGGAGCGTCCGGATTTCGCTCGTCCCTTGATCCGCTCTATGAGCAAGTGTTCCAGTACGGCAAATTCGGTATTCAGTACGTCCCTACGGGCGACAATCACATAGTCATGTCCGGGTTTCATTGCCAACCCTGCCGAAAGCCTGACGGCCTCCTTCAGACGGCGGCGCATTCGGTTGCGTTCAACCGCATTTCCTTGGCGTTTGGTAACCGTGAAGCCGACCCTGGGTTCGGTTTCAGGTTTTTGACGATCCAGAACTTCCATAAGGAAAGTACCGCCTCGCCTTTTTTCTCCTGCCTGGACAGCAAGAAACTCCGGTCGGTTTTTCAACCGACCGGGTATTTTCTTCTCATGCGTCATGTGCCACGACTTTCATCGGGCTTCGGCCAGATTAAGCCGAGAGACGGGCGCGGCCGCGTGTGCGGCGAGCGGCCAGAACCTTGCGACCGCCGGCAGTTGCCATGCGGGAGCGGAAACCATGACGACGCTTGCGAACAAGCTTGGATGGCTGGAAAGTACGCTTAGACATTTATTTAATACCGCGGGNTGCGGCCCTTCTTGACTTTGCCCCTTTTGGGACAAGAGCGTTTCGTTTTGGCGTTCAGAAACCTGCGCAAGCACAAAATGCCCGAACGTGCGGNCTTATAAGGGCTTACGGCCTGCAAAGTCAATCGCTGACGGTCATTCCCCTGGCAATCGTCCGACATCGTATAATCGGGTTGCATGAAGCAAACCCGGCTCTTCCGTTGTGACCTTCAATCGACTGGGCCGATATTCAACGAATTAAAATCTGAAATTCTTTCTTAACGGAGCATGGGTAAATGTTGTGGGGATAAACAATTATTTCGACTTTCCTCTTACATTTATGTGAGAGGGGCGTTTGGGGGGAGTAGGCAGTTGAGAATACGGGGCAGAATTAATCTTCTGGTGGGGCTTTTAAGCCTTGTGGCATGTACGATTGGCGGCTTGTCGATTTTTGCCGTCAATGAATACCATAAGCAGACGCTGACACTGGAATCGGTGGCCGACCGGGCACGTAGCGGTGAAACACTGAACCGTCTTGTCACCGCTGTGGTTATGGAATCGCGCGGCATATATGCTGCCAAAGACACTGCCGCCGCAGCCAAGTTTGCCGATGGTCTTGCCAAAAACCTGACCGATATGGACACTCTGCTCAAACAATGGAAGCCGGATGTACCCGCCAGCCAGACCGCGCAATTCACCAATCTGGAAAAACGCTTCGAAGAGTTTCGCACGTTTCGCACCGAAACGGCACGTCTTGGCCGTGAGGTAAGCCCACAGGACGCCAATACGCAGGGCAACAACGAGGCCAATCGCGAGAACCGCAAAGCTTATCAGACCGAGATAGACGCAGTCGTCAAAGGCGACCTGGCGGAACTCCAAACAATCAAGGCAGGCATCGAAAGCTTCAGCGAGACGATCTTCCTGGTCGTCGTACTGGTGACGGTGGGCGGTGTCGTGGCAGGTGCCGCATTTGGCCTATACGTCGGCTCCAAGCTCAGCGGACCAATCCTTCAAGTATCGGAGGCGATGAACTCCGTGGCCGAGGGCAACTTCGAAACAGTAATTCCATGCCTGGAGCGCAAGGACGAAATCGGTGAAATGGCCGCAGCCGTTGAGGTATTGAAGCGCAACGGTCTGGAAGTTCGACGCATGAATGCGCAGGAAACCGCCATGCGCGCCAAGAGCGACGACTTGCAGGCGGGCATGGCTGAGGTTGTCGGCGCTGCTGCCGAAGGTGATTTCAGCCATCGTATCACCAAGGATTACGGTGACGAAAACCTCAACCGTTTCGCCCAGAACATCAATGCCTTGCTGACCAGCGTCGATAGTGGCGTGACGGAAACAGGCCGCGTCATTGGAAGCCTAGCCCATGGCGACCTGACGCAGACGATGAATGGTACGTTCCACGGCGTCTTTGCACAGCTGCAATCAGACGTGAACGAAACATTCGCCAAGCTGAAGGGTACGATCAGCGAAGTTCGTGGCAGCACGGAAAGCATCAGCGGCAATGCCAATGAGTTGCGCTCCGCGGCAGACGATCTGTCCAAGCGCACCGAGCAACAGGCCGCCGCGCTGGAGGAAACCTCCGCAGCTCTTGATGAGATCACTGCCGTGGTGCGCAACTCCACCCAGCGCGCCCAAGAAGCCAGCACGATGGTATCCGAAACCAAGGAGAAGACCGCAGAGTCTGCCAAGGTGGTGCGTGACGCCGTGTCGGCCATGGGCCGGATAGAGCAGGCATCGCGTGAAATCAGCCAGATCATCAACGTCATCGATGAAATTGCTTTTCAGACAAACCTGCTGGCGCTGAATGCCGGTGTGGAAGCGGCGCGTGCCGGTGAAGCTGGCAAGGGCTTTGCCGTTGTAGCGCAGGAAGTGCGCGAGCTTGCTCAGCGTTCCGCCAACGCGGCCAAGGACATCAAGGCGCTCATCACAAAGTCGGGCGATGAAGTCGGTAATGGCGTGAAACTGGTGCAGCGCACCGGTGAGGCGCTGGATGAGATCGAGACCCGTGTTCTCGGTATCAACGACCACATCCACTCCATCGCGACAGCCGCAAAGGAGCAGTCGACCGGCTTGCATGAGGTTAACACCGCCATCAACCAGATGGATCAGGTGACCCAGCGCAACGCGGCGATGGTGGAGGAGACCTCGGCGGCAACACACAAGCTGAGCGGAGAGGCTGAAAATCTGGTCTCGCTGGTCGGCCGGTTCCACCTGGGCAACGACAAGACCTCTTACACCCCTGCCTCAGTCAGACCCGTTGCCATGTCATTGCGCTCTGCACCTGTTGCCTCGCCCGCACGCAAGATGATGGGAAATGTAGCGCGTGCCTTCAACGGTAACGCAGCCGTTGCCCAGAGCCGTGACGAATGGCAGGAATTCTGATACTCGGAAATCCGGCTTCGATGCGTAATCTGAAACTGAAAANCCCCTCGCCAAGACGAGGGGTTTTCTTTTGGTGCATAACGTGTCGCCAGCTTATTCGGCAGGCGCCATCACGGGGTCGAGCGCGTCTATACCTTCCTGCCGATCATAGGCTTCCTGATCGAGAATGCCCTGCCGCTTGGCAACGATGGTGGGGATCAATGCCTGGCCCGCGACGTTGACTGCCGTACGGCCCATATCGAGGATCGGATCGACCGCCAGCAATAGGCCGACACCCTGCAAAGGCAGGCCAAGCGTCGAGAGTGTCAGTGTCAGCATGACCGTGGCACCGGTCAGGCCAGCCGTTGCTGCGGAACCGAGGACGGACACGAAGACGATCAGCACATATTCCTGAATGCCCAAGGGCAGGCCATAGAACTGCGCAACGAAGATAGCGGAAATCGCCGGATAGATTGCAGCACAACCATCCATCTTGGTGGTGGCGCCCAGAGGCACGGCAAAGGCCGCATATTCTCGCGGTACGCCCAGATTGCGCTCCGTAACCTGCTCTGTGACGGGCAGGGTTCCAATCGAAGAGCGCGACACGAACGCGAGCTGAATGGCTGGCCATGCACCCGCAAAAANGCGGATCGGGTTCAGCCCATTGGCAGCAAGAATAATAGGGTAGACGACGAAGAGCACAATGGCGAGGCCGATATAGATCGCGGCGGAATACCAGCCGAGGGACGCAAGTGCTTCCCAGCCATAGACTGCAACGGCATTGCCGAGAAGACCAATCGTGCCGATGGGCGTCAGGCGGATCACCCACCACAAAATCTTGCGCGTGATCGCCAGCAGCGAGCGGTTGAAGGACAGGAACGGCTCCGCTTTCTCACCCACCTGCAAGGCGGCGATACCCACGGCAATCGAAATCACCAATATCTGCAAGACGTTGAAATTGAGCGAGGTCGTCGCGCCCGTGTCATTGATGCGGGTGGATGCCTGAAGGCCAAGCAGGTTGGCCGGGATCAATCCTTTCAGAAAATCGAGCCATGAACCCGTGCTGGACGGTGCCGCCGCCGCCGTTGCTGCCACACCCGAATTGACACCCGGCTGGATCAGCAGTCCAAGAGCGATGCCGATGAGAACGGCAATCAAAGCCGTAATCGCGAACCACAACAGTGTCTGCCACACCAACCGCGCCGCATTGTTCAACTCGCGCAGATTGGCGATGCTGGCCACGATAGCCGTGAAAATCAGCAGCGGCACAAGCGCGCGCAGAAGCTGAACGAAAATCGTGCCAATGGTGGAAAGCGTCTGAACCAGCCAGTTTGGCCCAGCCTCGGACGCCCCCATCTGCCGGGCAATGTAGCCTAGTACGAGGCCGACAACCATGGCGGCGAAGACTTGAAAGCCGAAAGACGTATAGAAGGGCTTATGTGCCCGGGTAGTGGATGAAGCAGGCATTTTGTATTCCGTGAGAACGAGAAGACGGTGCGGACCGTCTAATGTGACAATGAGGAGATGGTTTCTGTATCGAGCGAATTGCCTAAAATATCAACGAATGTGATTGCGTGAGAAAGGGCTGGACTGAAAATTCGTTCTAACTTCAAAACTTGGTGCTCACTTGTGAAGCAATTTGAACCGCGCCGGGTTTGCCGGAGGCTCCAACTTCTGAGAAAGTGGAGTCACCATGAGCAAGACAACGAACAAGTTT
>NZ_PGEL01000022.1 GCF_002896715.1 Agrobacterium bohemicum | reverse complement strand
ACTACGCCATGCTGGACGAACCAGCCATGGCCGCATAACTTAAACGAAATGGCCTCCGGCAAACCCGGCGCGGTTCAATTTCAGAATACTCGTAGCTCTGTGATGTGCTTGGCACAAAACATCTCATGATTGACTTGTTGAATATGATTCATCAAAAATACAACTATTAGGTAAGTCAGGTGGCCGCGCCCGTCGAACAGTTGAGAGGTTTTATGGGGCATTTTAAGTTTGTTTATAAAGGCTATTCGCTTGACCTTCCGGCGCAAAAGCCCGTCATCGCCCTGCGAGCCTCGAGCGGATCCTTCCCCGGAAAAATCCTTGACGATTTCGTTAACCTAGATCTGAGGATATTGTCCCCGAAATTTTTCTTTGACCCCAATAACGATCCTGAAGATGATGTTGCTCAGTGGCTCAATCCCTGCCTAGATACCCAGTGGTTAGATATTCCAGTTAAACATTTTCAAAATCGCGACTACCGAAGCCTTGAAACGATACACGTGAATTTTCAGGGTGAAGGTACTCCGAACAGATTAANGGATGAGGATTGGTGGGAGGCCCCGGGCCTAATCACGACCTATAGCGACGAGTTTTTCCAAAAGGCCGAAATCTCGTTGCGCCACGATGGAGGCGGGACGTTTTCAGCACAAGTTCTGGGTGAAACTCAATTCGGCACCAGCTTTGCTCTCGCTTTCACAGCACCTCTTACAGTAAAGCTCACCGCCTACCGCAACACCCTGACCGCTGAACAGCTTGTGAATTGGTTTGATACGTTTCTCAGGAAGGACGATTTCGTGTTCAGCGAAGAGCGACGTGGAGAGGATATTTATCTGAGTGGGATTGTTCGTTAACCTAAAGGGCGCCTTGGTATGTTGAAAGCGACTTTCAGGATTGGTTTTTGGGCTAACTTAGTTTCAATCGCATTCATTTTTTNCGAACAAGGTGCAGCCTTTAGCCAATTGGTCGGCCCATCCACCGAAGCTTTGGCGACTGCCAATAATCACTCGACTGGCGTGCTCGTTCAAGGCATAGAAGTTGGAGACTTTTCCAAGCTCAACGTCTGGACGAACCTGAAGCCAGTCGAATTTTCTACCAGCCATCACGCCGTTATTGGTAAGTATGTAGCTGATAAACTTGGCATAAAGGTCGGCGACAAGTTTCTTCTGGTCCACCCTACAGGCATATCGACCCCGCTGGGCCATGCACCGCAAATGTTGAGCTTCGATGTCGCTGCGATCATACAGCTAGCGCCCTTCGCGGAGGCGACAATCACGGTCTACATTGCACCGAAACGCTTTGAAGAACTATCGGGCACCCCTGCGGCCAATTCCGGCAGATAACAATGACCGAAATTAGAGGCAGGGTCGCTTAGGTAGCAGTCTAAGTTCGCAAAAAANCTGATTATATCAGATATTCACAGCCCAATCTCCTCCGCCCAAGGCGGGTTCGCCCCGGCGCGTGAAACTGTCACAGCCGCAGCCTTCGCCCCGAGCGCGAGCGCNTTGGCAATCTGCTCTTCCGTCAGTGCTGCAACCTGCGGCTTGGTCAGCAGGCCCTGGAGTTTCAGTGAGGCGAGGATGCCGGCGTCGAAGGTGTCGCCTGCGCCGACGGTATCGACCACCTCGACCCGTTCGCTTGGCACTTCCACGCGCAGGCTGGAGGTGTAGCCGACGGCGCCNTGTGCGCCGCGGGTGACGACGACGAGTTTGGCGCCGTGGTGCAGCCAGTGGCGGGCGAGGGTGTCTTCGTCGCCTTCCAGACCGAACCAGGCCAGATCTTCATCCGAGAATTTGACGATATCCGATTTGGCGGCCATGCGGTTGATACGTTCGAGGTGTTTCTGCTTGTCCTTGATGAAACCGGGGCGGATGTTGGGGTCGAGCGAGATGACGCGTTTTTCATGTTCGCGCATCAGAAGCGCTTCGTAAGTGCTGCCGCAGGGTTCGGGGATGAGGCTGATGGCGCCGAAATGCATGGCTTCGCAATCGGCGCCGATGTTGGGCAGATCGCTCTCTGACAGCATGCGCAGGGCCGTGCCTTCATCATAGAAGGCATAGGTCGCGTGGCCGTCCACCAGTTTCACGAACGCGATGGTCGAGGGGCGGTGCGAGAAGGCGCAGAGGCTGTAATCGACATTGCTGGCCTTCAGCGTGTCCTTGAGGATTTCACCCATCATGTCATCGGCAATGCCGGAGAAGAAGGCGGATGGCACGCCCAGACGCCCNAGCGCGATGGCCGTGTTGAAGACCGCCCCGCCTGCATAGGGCGCAAAACCCGGCTCGCCTTTCGTGGTTTCACGCGGCAGCATATCTATCAGGGCTTCACCACAACACAGGATCATCCGGTCCTCCTCCGTATCAAAANCTAAATCGATTTAAACAACTTCGCCTGAATTGGCCAGACGTCTTCCAATCGAAACTTTGACATAAAAGAAGATCAGGATTGCGGCAATTCGCTGACCCNGCCCTGGGCGGCAGACCATGGCAGCGGATTGTCGAGGAAGGCCTCGACTTCCGACAGGGTCTTGTCATCGAACAGTTTCTCAGTACGGGCAACAGCCAGAACATTGCGCCATGTGCTGAGGTAATGCAGCTTCACGTTCCCATTGGCAAAGCGTGCTTCCGCCTCCGGGAAAATGCCGTAATAGAACAGCGCGATGCCATGATCGACAATGCCGCCAGCGGCCCTGATGGCATCGATAAAGGTAAACATGGAGCCGCCAGCGGTCGTCAGATCCTCGATGACCAGCACGCGCGCACCTTCCGGCATATGGCCTTCGATCTGCGCATTGCGGCCATGCCCCTTGGGCTTTTTGCGGCAATAGATCATCGGCAAGCCCAAGCGTTCCGCGAGAAATGCCGCAAAGGGAATGCCCGCCGTCTCACCACCAGCCACGCAGTCGAACTTCTCGAAGCCAGCATCGGCAACGATCTTGGCGGCAGCAAAATCCATCACAGCGGAGCGGATGCGCGGGTAGGAAATCAGCTTGCGCATGTCGATATAGACTGGGCTCTTCATGCCCGATGCGAATGTGTAGGGGCTCTCGGAATTGAAATGAACCGCCTTGATCTCCCACAGCATCTTCGCGACAAGTTCTGCCACCAAGGCGCGATCCGTGAATGTAAACTGGGACATCAGGCGTTTTCCTTTATCGTCATAAAGCACATAGAAAAACTGCCGGATAAACCGGCAGGGATTGAAAAATTCAGGCAACGTCCCAATGCAGCGGGAACATCGGGTCGAACACCGTGACCGGGCCTGCGCCAGTGTCGATCTTGGCGGGGAAGCTCACCGGCTCATCGCGCTTGACCAGAGTGATCGTGTCTTCGTTGGGTGCGAAGCCATACCACGCCGGGCCATTGAGCGAGGTGAAGGCTTCCAGCCTGTCAAGTGCGTTGTCCTGCTCGAACACGTGCGCAAGGCAGCTCATGGTGTTGATGGAGGTGTAGACGCCCGCGCAACCGCAGGCACATTCCTTCAGCGGGTCCACATGGGGGGCGGAATCGGTACCCAGGAAGAAACGCTCGTCGCCGGAGGTGGCGGCGGCGCGCAGAGCCAGACGATGTTCTTCGCGCTTTGCCACCGGCAGGCAGTAATAATGCGGCTTGATGCCGCCCACCAGAATGGCGTTGCGGTTGATGATGAGGTGGTGCGTGGTGATGGAGCCAGCGAGGTTGGACTTGGATGCCTTGATGTAATCGACACCGTCCTGCGTCGTCACATGCTCCATCGTGATCTTCAACTCAGGCAGACGTTGGCGCAGCGGGTCCAGAACCGTGTCGATGAAGACTTTTTCGCGGTCGAAAACATCGACTTCCGGTGTCGTGACTTCGCCGTGAACGCAGAGGGGCAGGCCAATCTTCGCCATGCGCTCCAACACCGGCATGGCCTTGTCCATGTCCCGCACGCCGCCATGGGAGTTCGTAGTGGCACCGGCGGGGTAGAGCTTGACGGCGGTGATAAGGCCGCTGGTTTTTCCTTCTTCGACATCGTCGGGGCTTGTGTGTTCAGTCAGGTACAGCGTCATGAGCGGCTGGAAGCGATCACCCGCTGGAATGGCCTTCACGATGCGATCCCTATAGGCAATCGCATCTGCCGTCGTCACCACCGGAGGAACGAGGTTCGGCATGATGATGGCGCGGGCAAAATGGCGGCTGGTATCGCCAATCACGCCTTCCAGCATCGCGCCATCGCGCAGATGCAGGTGCCAGTCATCAGGGCGGCGAAGGGTGATCGACTTCATCGTGAAACCTCGGGCTTGCTGGAATTGCGCCCGTTTAACACCATTTNACGCGAGAAGACAGCGCCCTAAGCGACTTTTTCGGCGCAAAAACGGTTGTTAAATCGCACCCGCCTGCGGACCCCAGACATCGGTCATGGCAAANCCGTCCGCCAGTGGATCGTCAGGGTCAAGCCAGACCTGGTGCATGCCGAAGGTAAAGCCGCGCCCTGTGATGGTGGGTATGACTGCGGCTTTACCGGCAGCCTCTGTGACCGCCGAAAGGCCCACTTCGAACTGCGTGCCGATGATGGAGCGCGATGTGTAGGTATCGCCGATTTTTACCTTGCCGCGCGCATGCAGCGTGGCCAGATTGGCAGAATTGCCCGTGCCGCAGGGCGAGCGATCCGCCCGGCCCGGCCACATGGTGGTACAGGTGCGAATGGTGCCATCGGCCTCCGTGTCTCGGAACATCACATAGGCGACGCCCGAGATGGCGGGGATTTCAGGATGGGCCACGGGGATATCGCGATTGACGATATCCTTCAGCACCATGCCCGCCGCCACCAGCTTTGCCGCATTGGCCTTGTCGATGGTGAGCCCGATCTGGCCGACATCAACAAGCGCATAAAAAATGCCACCATAGGCGATGTCCATGTGGATACGACCCCAGTCCGGGGTATCGAGTTCGACGTCCAGCGCATGGACGAAGGAGGGCACCATCGTGAGTTTCACTTTCTCACAGCGGCCATCGCGGCAGGTGGCGGTAGCTTTTACCAGGCCAGCTGCGGTTTCCAGCATGACGATGGTTTCGGGCTCCTTCATTTCCACCATGCCGCTTTCCAGCAGCGCGGTGGTGGCGCAGATAGAATTTGAGCCGGAACTGGCATGCGCCTGATCCGGCTGGAGAATGACGAAAGCGGCGTCCGCATCCGGGTGCCTGGGCGGCAGCAGCAGGTTGACGGAGCCGATGGGCGCGCCGCGAGGCTCCAGCGTCAGAAAGCGGCGAAGTTCCTCGCCTTTTGGATCGGTGTTCAGCCAGTGAAGCTGTTCAGCCACCGTATTGCCCGGAATTTTNGGTACACCACCCGTGGCGACACGCCCGATTTCACCTTCGCAATGAACATCGAGAAGCTGAAGGGTACGTTTGAAGCGCATGGGGACCACTCCGGTGAAAGATTAGGATATGCAGGTCATAACCCATAAAATACTGTTTGTATATTATGGGTTCAGCGACCGCGGCATTCGGAATTTCCACGATTGACAGACAGGTTACAATCGCTGGACCGCCGGGCACCGTTGTTCAACGCCTGCGGATCAACGACGCTCGTCGCCGTGTCACCCACGGAACCAACCGTGTTGCCCACGGAACGGCCAAGACGCTCGACCTGACGACCGTAATTCTCCCGCGTGCGTGGATCGAAAACCGCAATCGGCGCGCTGACGACGACGCTGGCCGCCGTGCCCACGGTTTGTGCGGCACCAATGCCGACGGCACCGATAGCCTCACCCAGACCGACATCGGAATCCGTCACCGTCTGACCGTCGATCAACCGCCCGCCGATAAGACGCACAACCTCCGGGCTTTCGGCAAACTTGCCATGGTTGAGACTATCGCCGGATTTCAGCTTGGTGAGGTCGAGAACAGTGATGCCCGCGCTTTCCAGCTGGCTTCTATAGGGTTCCGCGCTGGGGTCGATCTGGCCGAGGCGGTCGACATTTCCGGAAATGCGTCTGGAGAGGCTGAGCGCTCTGTCATCCTGCGAGACGAACAGCGTGAATTTTGGTTTTTCCTTGCCAAGGCTTGCATATTGGCGCGCAAACACATCGACATCGAGATCCGGTGCGGCCAGAATGACATTGTTGATCTTGGGATAAACGCGCCCGTGCCGTATCGCCATCTGGCGCAGCGCTTCGACCGCAAGCCAGGTGCCCATGGAATGCGCCATGATCGTCACGTCATTGACGGCATTGTCCTTGGCCAGCCGCGTCAGCATTTCTTCCAGCGCGTCGCGGGAATAATTGGTGCTTTCCTTGTCGTAATTATAGTCGAACACGCTGGCGCGCGATGGCCAGGTGAACACCACCGGCAAAACATCGGACCCGGAATCATGGACGATCTGCGCAAAGCGGTATACCGATTCCTCATAGCGGTTGTTGAAGCCATGCACGAAAACCAGCACACGCTTGTTTTTCAGGCTGTTACGCTTGATCCAGCTGCGGCTGTCGGCATCATTGGTCAGTGGCTCGACGGAAACAGTGGTGAAGCTCTTCAACGGATCGGCCGGCAGCTTCTTCGGCCACTGCACCTGACCAACCTTTCGGTTGACCTCAGGCGGAATGGAAACGGATATCGCATCGACCTTCAGCCCCGTACCACGCTCGCCCCCGAACAAGATGGCCTTGTCATCAGATGGCGCACGGGTGGTGGCAACCAGAAGGTTTACGGCAGACGTGCCCTGTACCCTCTGCCCGGTCGGCGTCATCACCCCAATGGGACGCCCGCCGCAACCTGCAAGAAAGGCGATCATCGTCAACATCGCCACAAGCCTGAAGGCCATTGCTTACTCTCCCCGCGCACATCATTGCGCCATTGATCCGCTTATCGCAGAAGCAACACGGGGAAGCCAGCGATGACGACCCTGGTGACCGACGCTTTTCACACAACTGTGTCGAACGTGCCATGCTGACCGACGTTAAAACGCCATGTCGTCATGGCATAAANGAATGAAATTTTAGGAAGAAAAAATGGCGCACCCGAAGAGATTCGAACTCCCTTTAGGAACGGCAATAACCCGAGAAAAGATAGCTTTTGCTTCCCGCCACGTCAGTTCTGTGTATCAACGATGTGTAGTATCGTCAATGGCATCGTAAATAGGAAAAGACGATGCAGCAACACCGTCCTCCAGACTTGAATTGAAAAAGCTCAACCCGCAATATTGCAGGCAACAGGCCCCCTAAGTGTGAACCCAAGGCAAAATCTCAACGTCATTCCTACGGCGAGAAAATCGACCTCATCCGGTGGCACGTCTGAAANTGAGAAGAATGCGTTGAAACCAAACCGCTCACAACTTACGAAGCCATAATCTTCACCGAGCGTAACAATCGAACCTGTGAAATACTCCCTTGCTCCTTCTCGATCTCGCAAGACCCCTCTAACAGAAGTTTTTTCACTATAGGAAGCGTGAGATTGCGAAAGGCTATCGAACAACACCTTCGCTTCTGGGTAGCTACCGGAAATAGAAAGTTGACGGGCATACCAAAACTGAGCTTGTCGATTACGATCTCCCGGCGTGAATGAACGTCGAAGATGAAATAACAGGGTGTCCGAGGAGACCGTTGGAGCATCGGGAGATTCCTCCATTAGCGTAAGGGCGTAATCGTAGTGAAGGTCGAGACTCCCCGGGTTGTAGCCTAAACACTCGCGGAGAATGTCAGCCGCCTCGCTGTACGCCTCTTTGGCGCGTTTGATTCTGCTCAATCTTTTCGCAATTAGAGTGCTTCGGGGATTTGCTTTAAAGGCGTTGTCGAAAGCCTTTTCCGCTCGCGATGCTTGAGACAAAATTTTCGACAGAGTTCCTTCTTCCGCAAGAAGCATGGCTTCGTTGGGAAAATTCTGCAGTCCTTTTTTCAACACCGCTTCTGCTTGAGCGATGGCATCTCCGAGATGTATGGTAGCGGCCTCGCTTTGCTCTTTCTCTAGCAAGACGAGGGCATCCTGCACGGCATCGATTGCAGCCTTTAAGAGTGTGTGGTGTGGGTACGGACTTGACCCCTTACCTAAGAGCTTGGATGCTTGGTCCTCTGCACTCTTACGCCACGCTAGTCTTTCTGCGGGTTCAGCGGCCATTCGAGAGCGGCGCAAGTCTAACTCAGCGAGGGTGTGCTTGATTGACTTGTTATATGGTTCTTTCGCTTCCGCTTCGAGCAGAAGATCTTCTGCTACGGTAAACTGACCAATGTGACCCGCCTGATGCATTTCGAACAGGCCCCTTTGGTGTAGGATTACCGCTCTGCGACCTACGGACGTTTCCGCTACATCGTAGATTTGCCGAATTTTTGCAGGGTTTNGAAGCGTGTTCTCCAATGCATCTGCTCTTATTATTTTNGCAAGTACCTCCAAGTCGTATGAGAAATTTGGATTCAATTTACCAACCACTCTGATGAAATTATCGAAGCGACTGTCCTCTGTCTTTAGGATTCCATGATAAACCTCGTCTGCGATATGCGAGTGCCGTGCTTCGTAAACGTAATCACCCGATCGCTTGTCTTCTCGAAGTATTACTATCTGTTCTAAAGGTTTAAGAAACTTTCCGGCAAAATCTTCGAAGTCAATATCGTGTATTCTCGAAATTAATCCGGCGCGTACGGGGGTTCCGAACCTATGAAGCGAGCAAATGTCTAAGTATAAAAGCCTACTTTGTGGAGACGCTATGCCGTGATACTCCTGGACAAGAATCTCTTGCAGAGGCGCGCCATGGGTAGCTTCAAGAAGAGCAACAAGTATCTGCCTACCAAATTTGTGTTCAAGTTCATGGGCCCTTTTGTCCTCAGGAAGATTGATCAAATTGCCTAGGGAGTTGTGTTGTTCGAGTTTATTTATAAGTAAGCTTATCGCCTTTTGGGAGAGGTAAGTCATTTCATAGGCCGACTGAACAAGTGGTTCCAGTTCTTCACAATGACTATTCCACATGCTGAACGTTTCTGTAGCTACTATTACTAAGTGAGCTTTCAGCCGGTTCGCCCGTGCTACGAGTTCTACTATTTNCAAGCGATGGCTGCTTATGCTGTCGACAAACAGGAAAACTGGCAGATTAGTCAGCGTAAAAATTTCGTCAAAGCGCTCGACATCGATCAGATGTCTTCTGCCTACAAAAANGCAGACTTTTCCTTCTCTTTNGGTAGCCTCGAAGCATATGCGTCTCAGGGCCACGGTCTTCCCTGACCCAGCATGTCCCTTGATTAATACAATTGGCTGTGAAGATCGCTTTACAGAAGAAATGATTTCGGCTTTTAAGATTTGGTCGACCAAAGGTAGCTGGACATCAAGGTCCGCAGCAATTGGCCCCCAACCTAGATCGAAACCACTGTAGAAACTCTTAGGGTCAACACTCGGAGCATCTAATTCGGGCGGAACATGTTCGATCAAAGTGCTAAGGTATCGCTGGAGAGATTCACTTTCTCGCTTGACAGGGTCTGTGACGAAGCGGCGAAAGCTCGTTCCGGAGGATTCTGTTAAAGTTCCCAATTTTCTTAGTTCATAAGGAATACTGACATCTAGAGTTTTGAGAAGATTCTCGAAGGTGGAGTCGATTGCGATGACTCTCCGCTCCCTCCAATAGTCGGCCTCGAGTTCAAGGACGCCCTTGTTAACTATGTAGTGCCTAGGACGATTATCGCCTTCTGCGATTATATCCTCAAGGAGGCCACGTAAGTTGCTATCGTCGAAACTGTACCCGGCAAATATTATAGTTTTTGATTTCGCCCACTCAAGGAAAGTACCGAATTGTCCTAACCTGCCATCATTGTAACGAATATACTGTTCGGTACTTGCTATCATAGGTGGTTTCGTTTCGGAATGCCTACTGATACATCCGTGTAACTTGACATAAAGAATTCCGTCTGTGCCCACACGGTCCGTCGCGCCGTCTCCGTCCTTGGTATTAACTTCTACCCGCTTGATGGCTTTGGGTTCCTGTTCGTATGCCTTCTCGATCACCTGATCGTAATTCGTGCCAAGAAGTCCCGCCCAAGGAAACGTGGCAATCAGTCGATGAAACTCTGCTGGCTGCAATGGGTCAAATAGGTCAAAGAGTATCTTTNGTACGGTACGGACGTCTCTCTGATTACAGCAGAGGTCATACACTCTTTNGAGGTTCAAACCCTTATACTGTGGCGGCAAANGACGCTCAGCTAGGATGTCCGCAAGGCCTTGGCCATCAGGAACGTTCCCACTTTCGAAGCCTGTAGCCCCTCTTGAAGCTCCAGAACCCATGAACAAAGCGGCTCGTCCCTCCCTAACCGCAGAAATCAATTCGTCTGGAATAGTTTTTGTCATGTTCCCCCGCCCCATAATCTAATAACTTATGACTCTGATTTCGCTTATTATTTATTAGCATCATCGAATCAGCGTAGGCGGTCATTCAACCACAAGCTCAGCCAGCCAAAAAGATATCGATCAAGAGTTTTATTCAGTGGGTCTAAAAAANGCAGACGTCCCCCNAAGTACACGGACTTGACTTTCATCCCTATTTATTAGTTGCAAATCGGTAGACAGTAGATCGAGCTACTCCAAAGCTTTTCGCAACCTCCACCGGCTTGCGGCCATCGGCTAACGCGGCCCTTATTTTGTCACCGTCAACGGTCACCGGACGGCCCTTATATCGACCCTCCTCTTTCGCCTTCGCGATACCCTCAAGTTGCCGCTCTTTCCTGAGGTCAGTCTCGAACTCGGCAATGGCACCCAGCATGTTGAACATGAGGCGTCCAGTGGGTGTCGTGGTGTCGATGTTTTGCTCCGTGGCGATAAGGTCCACGCCCTTTGCCTGTAGCTCCTGAGAGATCGCGTGTAGATCAGGCACAGAACGCGCTAGGCGGTCTAGACGAGTCACAACTATGGCATCGCCCTTACGTGCGAACCGGATGGCCTCAGCAAGCTTTGTGCGGCCTTCGCGAGTGGTCCCGCTGGCTTTATCGATGAATACCTCTTCGACACCGTGGCGGGTCAAGATATCCACCTGAGCGGTTTCGTTCTGGCCGGTGGAGGATACGCGAGCATAGCCGATTTTCATGAGACACCTTTTTGTCCGATAAGGTCTAAGATTAAATCGAAATAGTGTCTCATAATTTGAAAGTCAATCCATATCGGACATAATTCAATTCGTTTAGATCGTCCGATGTGGGTATACCTTATGGGACACAGCCATTATCTAGGCAGTATGAGCCGTTGAGCCAATTCCTTGCCAGCCTTGGTGAGACGTATCTCAGGCGACTTAGAGCCTGCTATACCACTCCGCTGCTGTATAAGGTCCAGCCCCGGCTTCCCATGTCGATCAAACTTACCGAGAGCGTGAATGTTTCGCGACACGGAAGACTGACTAAGGCCGGTAATCTCTGCAAGATCGCATTGGCGAACACCCGGCTTCATGGCCACTGCCAGAAAGACAGAGACCATCTGTATGGGCATATTAGCCCGAAACTCCCTCAACACCTCTATACGCCTGCTCAGGGTTTGCAGCCCATGCGCTCGCTCGGTTGGCTTCCGTCTCTCAATCAGCAGTTCCATATGGCATGCAGCGTCTCTTCCTGAGTGCGTCTGATGACTTTCTCGTGGGCATCATTGATGACAGCCGTGAGGATGTTAAGAATGGTCATGGTGGCTTCGGCGGACATTTGGATTTCCTGATTGATGGTGTTGGGAGCGCACGACAGATGACGTGATCTATGGTGGGTGGTAATCGACCGCCGCGCTTTTTCAGGCGCTATCCAAGGCACCCAGCGCATGGCCGAACGATTGATTTCGGAATAGCTGTTCTCTGCGGTCAACGCATCGAGCGCACAACGTAGGATGCTATGGGCTTCCTCAACATAAAAGCTCTTGGGGCGGCTCTGCTTTTTCCGAGGACCTTCTAGCAAGAGCTTTGCAGCCGGGTTATGTGCCACAAGTTTCCCGCCCTGCGCGGTCATCCCATAGGCATAGACGGTGCTAATCGCAGCCCTGTACGCTTTNATGAATGTGTCATGCGAAACCGTACCCGCTTCGATAAGCTCACTGTGCCATCTAACGATATCCGCATCAGTCAAGCGGTCAGCGTCATCGTGACCGAGATAAGTCACAAGCTGCGTTATGATGCCGGTGTAGCGGGTCACCGTCTGCGGCTTTGGTTGCTTCAGACGTCCCGACCATGTGGAAAGGAGGCCGGTGATTTTGGTCTTTCCGCTTTCATCGACCTTAGATTGAGCATCGCCCATGTCGAACGTAGGAAACCGAGAGCCCGTTGTATCAGGGCTGAAATCGCCTTTGGCACGTTTTTCCAAAAGGTTCGCAATGTCCGAGGCCGCACGGTCGAATTCTTGTAGGAGGCGCTCGTAGGTGTCCTGAGTGACCGAGAGATGATGTTGGGCAAGCGCACCGTCAACCCACGAACCCAATCGGCTGCGGAGGTCTGGCAGAGGTTTGATCATCAACCCATAGCGCTCTGACCGCTGTAACGCACGGTCGTTAGTCTCCCACTGGCGGCGGCGCTCGGCCCACTCTCCTGCTTCCTTCGGGTCGTCTTCGAGGGCCTTGCGGATGGTATGGTACATTTCACCGGCTAGGCCAACGATTTGCCGCAGTGTAAGGGTCACCGGGCCTTTTTCGAAGCTCAACCAAACGCGGTCAAACTCCGCTTGCACCTCCGGGGCCAACCTCTTCGCGTCTGCTGGTAGCTTGGTCCTGAGCGATACCTTGATATCGTCCCCAATGGTCGGGCAGGAAACATATCCGTCAATGGTGACCGTGACCGCCTTCCCCTTCGCGAGTGATTTGAGTCGGGCAGGTACGCGCTGCCGATACCAATAAACGCCGGTCGCAGGATGTTTATATGGGGAGGGCATAGAAAGGACCATGTGTGCTACCTTTGTGTATCAAAAGCAGCAGGAAACTAATCAGCAAANTCAGATTATTGTTGTCCATCAAAGAGATGGAATGGCGCACCCGAAGAGATTCGAACTCCTGACCCCCAGATTCGTAGTCTGGTGCTCTATCCAGCTGAGCTACGGGTGCGTGCCGCAGAAACATGTTCCGTTGGCGTGGCGATCCTCTAAAACGTCCTCAGTTTGAATGCAAGCGATTTCGCTGAGAAATTGTCATTTTCCTGCAATGAATTTTCCAGGCCGTTGAATTAACTCGTTTTTNGACCCGGTCAAAACAGAGGCGCATATTTAAGCGATGCTTATGCGCCGTTTTGTTGACGAGGCTCGGTGGCTGGCCGGTCGGCGATTTCGATGCGGAATTGCGTTCCCTGGCCGGACTTTTCCACTAGCGCAATCGTGCCCTTGTGGGAAAGGACCAGTTCACGGGCGATGACGAGACCGAGCCCGGTGCCGCCAGAGCGAGCGGAGCCTTTGAAGGCAGAGAACAGATTTTCTCTGGCCCTCTGCGGCATGCCCGGTCCGTTATCGTCAATGACGACACTGACAACGTCTGCATTGCGCTGAGCGGCGATCGTCAGCCGTTTATGGGCATAGTCATCGCCGGTCGCCTGCTGCAGCGCCTGCACGGCGTTTCGACAGAGATTGTAGAGGACTCTGAACAGTTGTTCCGCGTCGGCGTCGATGCGCAAATCTGTTGGAACGGTATCTATGAATTCTATGCCGCTCGCGGGATCGATAGCGAGGACATCCTTTACGTCCTGTACCAGTTCATCCAGTTCGATCAGGCGTCGTTTCGGTGCACCCTCGGTTGCTTGCCCGTAGGCAAGAACCTCGCTGGTATAGCCGACAGCGCGGTCTATCGTACGAAGCAGTTTTGGCGCGAAACTGCGCACCATCGGGTCTTCGACGTCTACAAGGCGGTCGGACATCAACTGAGCGGATGACAGGATGTTGCGCATATCGTGGTTGATCTTGGAAACGGCGAGGCCCAGATCGGCAAGGTTTTTCTGCTGCTTCAATGTTTTTNGCAGTTGCGTCTGCATATCGGCCAGATGTCGACCGGCCACGGCCAGTTCATCGCTGCCGTCTTCCGGCTTGAACACACGCGAGGGGTCATCCGGTTGCTCGGAAANTCCCCGCATGCCAAGGGTCAGGCGGCGGATGGGGCGGATGAGGATGCGGTTGATCGACACGAAAATCAGGCTGGCCGTGATCAATGACAGCGCCACTGAAATCAAGAGGACGTTGCCCGCATAGGCGATCATCGCCGCGCGTAGCTTATGCTCGCCGATGACGATCTCGATGATCATATTGCTGTCGTCGATGACATCGAACACGCGGATGACTCGGTTGCCGCCGAATAGAAGAACGGAAAACGCATCGCGCACCGCCGCGAGTTGGGACACGTCCGACAGGTCATATTGTTCATCGACGCTGGGTGGCACTTCCGTGGCGGCAAGAAGCGTGGACGTCCCGTCCTTTTTAAGAGCGATGAGCTTTGCGCCCGTCGCCAGCAGCGTGTCGTTCTGAACGGTTCTGGGCAGTTCGGTCTGCAAGCCATCGATGACGATGCCAGCTGCCGCTGCCGTGTTCAGCCGGTCACGCAGCCATGACAGGCGCATATTGGCGACGGACGGCACGAAAATCAGGACTTCGGCGATCATCACGAAAATGACTGTCAGCAACAGCAGCCGACCGGACAGGCCTTGTGTCAAGCCGGGCGCTTCGCTGTGCGCGTCCGCATCCTGACGGTCTGTCCTGTTTATGACGGTCGAAAACACCGGGCCGGTTCCTGTCGATGCGAGGGCCTTTGATTTCATATCGGTGCAAAGCCGCAATTCCAAGCGATATTAGGGTTTTCCGCTCGATTTTCAAATGCTGTGCACATGGGTCGGCTTAACGAGCAACCCAGCCGAGGACATCGGCAGGGTTGGTTTCAGTTAGGCGCTGTCATGATCCGTGACTGCGCTCCGACGGTGAAAACTAGCCGTGCTTCGCCAGTCCAGCCAATGTTTTTACAAGGCCCTGCGTCGAGCTGTCATGACCTTCAGCGCTTTCCTTGCCTTCCACGACAGGCAGCAGGCCGGTTGCCAGTTCCTTGCCCAGTTCCACGCCCCATTGGTCGAAGGAGTTGATGCGGAACAGAACGCCTTCTACAAAGACACGATGTTCGTAAAGGGCGATCAGGCGGCCCAGCGCGAACGGCGTCAGCGTGTCGTAGACGAAGGTGATCGACGAGCGGTTACCGGTGAAGACGCGGTGAGGGGCGATGAAGTCGGCCTTTTTGTCCTCCATGCCCTTGGATGTCAGCTGTTCTTTCGCTTCCGCCAATGTGCGGCCCTTCATCAAGGCTTCCGATTGCGCGAGGCAATTGGCGATCAGCAACTGATGTTGGTGGCGCAATTCCGGCTCGAAACCGTTGGCGGCAATCATGAACTCTGCAGGGATGACGCTCGTGCCCTGATGGATCAGCTGGTAAAAGGCATGCTGACCGTTGGTGCCGGNCTCGCCCCACACGACCGGGCCGGACTGACCTTCGACAGGTGTGCCATCGATGGTGACGCCCTTGCCGTTCGATTCCATATCCAGCTGTTGCAGATAGGCCGGGAAGCGCGAAAGTCGCTGATCGTAGGGGAGAATGGCGCGGGTCGAATAATCCAGTACGTTGCGGTGATAAAAGCCGATGAGGCCGAGCAGCATGGGCAGGTTCTGGCGAACCGGTGCCTGGCGGAAATGCGTATCCATGGCGTGAGCGCCATCCAGGAACTTGCCAAAATTGTCGGGGCCTATGGCCAGCATCAGTGGCAGGCCGATGGCCGACCAGATGGAGTAACGTCCACCCACCCAATCCCAGAAACCGAAAACGCGCTCGCTGTCGATACCGAAGCTTGCAACCTTGTCGAGAGCGGTGGAAACGGCACAGAAATGGTGCTTGACGGCGTCTTCACCGAGCTTGTCGGCAATGAATTTACGCGCCGTTGCGGCATTCGTCATGGTTTCAATGGTGGTGAAGGTCTTGGATGCGATGATGAAAAGCGTGGTTTCCGCATCGACCAGCTTCAACGTATCGGCAATGTGGGCGCCATCGATGTTGGAAACGAAGTGCGCACGCGGACCGTCATGAAAGGGAGCCAGCGCCAGCGTTGCCATGACGGGGCCAAGATCGGAGCCGCCAATGCCAATATTGACGATGTCGGTGATCTTTTTGCCCGTCGCACCCTTAAGCGCGCCGGAGCGAATGGCATCGGAAANCTTGCCCATGGCGGTAAGTACGCCATTGACGTCAGGCATGACATCCTTGCCATCGACCATGACAGGCGTGTTGGAGCGGTTGCGCAGCGCCGTATGCAGCACGGCACGTCCTTCGGTAAAGTTGATCTCCTTGCCGGAGAACATCTCCTCGCGCTTCGTTTCGACGCCGCCCTCGATGGCCAGCTTTTCGAGAAGCGCAAGCACCTCTTCATTTACCGCGCATTTGGAATAATCCATCACCAGATCGTCGAAGCGGGCGCTGAAACGCTCGAAACGGTTATCGTCGGCGGCAAAAGCGGCGCGAAGGTCGGTGGCAGCGGTCCTCGCTGCCGTGGATTTCAGGTTTTCGACGATGGCCTGCATGGAATGCTCCTCATGCTCCGGGAAAGGATGAGGAAACTATTCTTTTTCATCAGGCTAAATCAAGGCGCGTTCGTCAAAGCGATTGAATTATCGCAAATTACACCAATCAGTTAGTCGGCTTTCGAAGCTCACGGCGCAGGATCTTACCGACATTGGTCTTGGGCAATTCCGCGATGAACTCGATATGCTTGGGGCGCTTGTAGTTCGTGAGGCTTATGGCACAGAAGGCTTTCAGATCTTCGGCGGTCAGTGCGGGGTCTTTTTNCACCACGTAAAGCTTTACCGCTTCGCCGGAATGCTCATCTGCTACGCCAACGGCCGCACATTCCTGCACACCGGGGTGGCCAGCCGCCACTTCTTCGATTTCGTTGGGGTAGACGTTGAAGCCCGATACCAGGATCATGTCCTTCTTCCGGTCCACGATCTTGGTATAACCGGCTTCATCCATGAGCCCCATATCGCCGGATCGGAAGAAGCCGTCTGGCGTCATCACCTTGGCGGTTTCGTCGGGGCGCTGCCAGTAACCCGGCATGACCTGCGGTCCGCGAATACAAATTTCGCCGACTTCACCGAGGGGTAGGCTGTTGCCGTCATCGTCACGAATTTCGATGTCGGTCGAGGGCACGGGCAAGCCGATGGTGCCGCTGAAATCGCTCCGGCCCAGAGGGTTCACCGTGGCGACGGGCGAGGTTTCCGAAAGACCATAACCCTCGCAAATGTGTGTGCCTGTCACCGATGCCCAACGCTCTGCAACGGGGCGCTGCACGGACATGCCGCCGCCCATGACCAGAACCAGGGAGGAGAGGTCCAGTTTGCGAAAATCCTCATTGTTCAACAGCGCGTTGAACAGAGTGTTGATGGCGGGGAAAACATGCGGCGTGTAGCCGGACAGTTCTTTGACGAAGCCCGGAATATCACGCGGGTTTGCGATAAGCAGATTGTGGCCTCCAAGCGCGATGCCCATCAGCGAATTCACAGTCAACGCGAAGATATGGTACAGCGGTAGCGCGCAAACGAAATTGAGCACTTCCGGCCGTTTTTTGTTCAGGAAGGCGGCGTCCATCCAGAGCGAGATTTGCTGCTTGTTGGCCAGGAGGTTGGCGTGGGTCAGAATCGCACCTTTGGAAATGCCTGTCGTGCCGCCGGTGTATTGCAGAAAGGCTATATCTTCCCGGCCGATCTGCATCGGCTTCAGTTGGAGATCACGGGATTGCTTGAGCACGTCCTTGAAGCTGACGGCCTGCGGCAGTGAGTATGCCGGAACCATCTTTTTGACCTTGCGCACCACAAGGTTGACGATGTGACCCTTCAGTCCAAGCAGATCGCCCATCGTGGCGACCACCACGTGCTTGACATCTGTATGCGGCAGGGTCTGCTGAACCACATTTGCAAAATTTTCCAGCACGAACAGCGCCTTGGCACCGGAATCCTTGAGCTGATGCGCAAGCTCTCGCGGTGTGTAGAGCGGGTTGACGTTGACCACCGTCAGCCCTGCCCGAAGGATGGCATAGGTCGCAACCGGGTTTTGCAGAATGTTCGGCATCATGACCGCAACGCGGTCACCTTTTACCAGTCCGATCTGTTGAAGCCAAGCGCCTACCTTGCGTGTCTGCTCCTCAAGCTGGCGATAGGTCAGCGACTTGCCCATGCTGGAGAAGGCTTTGCGATCCGCGTAAAGCGAGCAGCTTTTTTCCAGAAGCTCTGCGAGGGAGGAGTAACCGAGATCGGGAAGCTCCGCAGGGACACCCTGCGGGTAGGATGCAAGCCATGGTCGCTGCACGCGCGTTTCCTCACGGCCCAAATTCATGTCGCTCATTGTATCCTCCCATGCCGGCATTTGCACAACTCTGCAATCCTATCTGCCAGCTCCTCAGCCAAACAGTCATGCATTTACGAATTTTGCAATCGTAGATGAAGCCTCCAAAACCACCTACTCACATCAGCGTATTTAACTTTGACGTAAACGTCAACTATCGCGATTCAAATCTCGCATCGTCGCTTATCCGCGCGGATTGCCGCCAAAAAGATTGGCTTTTGACTTTAATCCTGAATTGAGCAATCAACAAACCGCACCAAAAAANTATGGAAATGACAATGTCTGGTATCGCCGCACTACAGCTGAACTCGATCGGAAAGCGCTTCGGTGACGTGGACGTGCTGACGGATATCCAGCTGACGGTCATGCCTGGTGAAATCATATGTCTGGTCGGTCGTTCCGGCTGTGGCAAATCCACGCTGCTGCGGATCATCGCGGGTGTCGAAACGCCGGATGCCGGTGCTGTCATGATGAATGGTCGCGAAATCGCAGGGCCGACGACTTTCATGGAGCCGGAAAAGCGACGCATTGGTTTCGTGTTTCAGGATTACGCGCTGTTTCCGCATCTGACGGTCGAGCAAAACGTACTGTTCGGTCTGAAAGGATTGCCGAGAGCCGAGGCGAAAGCACGGGTGGCAGACATGATCCAGCATGTGCGTCTGGCGGAACTTGCAACTCGCTATCCGCACACGCTTTCGGGCGGAGAGCAGCAGCGCGTGGCACTGGCGCGGGCGCTGGCGCCCAAACCGGACATTCTTCTGATGGATGAGCCCTTCTCCAATCTGGATCGCGGCCTTCGCGACAGTGTGCGCGAGGAAACGCTGCACCTGCTGAGAGGCTTGAAANCCACTGCCATCATGGTGACGCATGACCCGGAAGAAGCGCTCTCGGCGGGTGACCGCGTGGTTCTCATGCAAAATGGTCGTGTCGTGCAGAGCGGCACTGGCTATGACGTGCACGACAACCCCGTCAGTCGTTATGCGGCAGATTTTTTCTGTGCCTTCAACAAGGTCGAAGGTACGGTTAAAAACGGACATCTGGAAACACCGATCGGCACGTTTCCGCACGAAGGCGATCTTCGTGAAGGGTCGAGGGCTTTGGCTTATATCCGCCCCAGTGCGATAACGCTTTGCGAGGCTGACTCAGGTGCTCATATCGCCGGACGCATTACGAGCAGGATGTTCATGGGCGAGATTGAACAGGTTTCTGTCAGTGTTGTAGGTCTTGCACAGGACCTGCGCGTTCGCAGCATGCGGCGCAGCTCTGCAGACATGCAGGACGTACGCCTTTTGGTCGCTCCTGATCGTGTTCTGATATTTACCCTTGATTGAATATTAGAATTTTCTGCTTAAAAATGGCCCATTGTTCAACTCAAAGTGAGGCCTTTGCTCTAAAAACTAAGTCAGTATAACTTGATTTGTTGCGTCATGTATGATCATGCATCCGGATATTGTTTNCACGTTACCGGGGNATAGACATGACAATATCGACCTTTACCAAAATCGCACTTTTTTCCAGCACTGCGGCATTTGCCGCTGGCGCTGCAAATGCCGCAGAACTGAGCATCTACACAACGCGCGAACCTGCGCTGATCCAGCCCCTGCTCGAAGCTTTCACCAAGGAAAGCGGCGTCAAGGTCAACACCGTGTTCCTGAAGGACGGTCTGGCTGAACGCGTTCTGAGCGAAGGCGCAAGCTCGCCTGCTGATGTCTTGATGACAGTGGATGCTGGCAATCTGGTCGATCTGGCTGAAANGGGTGTCACGCAGCCCATCGAATCCGAAGTTTTGACCAAGGCTATTCCAGCCAGCCTTCGTGATGCCAAGGGCAACTGGTTTGCTCTGTCCATGCGCGCGCGCGTTCTCTACGCTGCGAAGGACGTGGACGTTTCTTCGTTCAATTACGAGGATCTCGCTGACGCCAAGTGGAAGGGCAAGGTCTGCATTCGCGCTGGCCAGCATCCCTACAACACGGCTCTTTTTGCCGATTACATCGCCCACCATGGCGCTGAGGCAACCGAAAAGTGGTTGGCAGGCGTGAAGGATAATCTGGCGCGCAAGGCTGGCGGTGGCGACCGTGATGTTGCCAAGGACATCCTCGGCGGCATTTGCGATATCGGTATCGCGAACTCCTATTATGTCGGCCTGATGCGTTCCGGCAAGGGTGGCGAAGATCAGGTCAAATGGGGTGAGGCAATCAAGGTCGTTCTGCCGACCTTCAAGGATGGCGGCACGCAGGTGAACGTCTCCGGCGCGGCCGTCGCCAAGAACGCACCTAACAAGGCCGAAGCGGTAAAGCTTCTCGAATATCTGGTTTCCGATGAAGCGCAGAAGATTTATGCCGAAGCCAACTATGAATACCCCGTCAAGCAGGGCGCTGGCCTTGACAAGATCGTGGCATCTTTNGGTGATCTGAAAATCGACAGCAAGCCGCTGACGGAAATCGTTTCCCATCGCAAGGAAGCAAGCCAACTGGTCGATAAAGTCGGCTTCGACAACTAAGGACGCTTGCCTGTGAGGATACGGTTCCTCACATTCCGTCACCTCCGCTCGAAGTCGGAATGATGGAGCAGGACGTTTCCTGCCAAGTGGCTTACGCCATCTCAGGCACCCGTTTTCGAGCGGGTGCCTTGACTGTTTCCAGAGCCCCGTATTGTCAATCGGTCAAAACCTCAAGATCAGCATGGTATCCAGCATCGCTACCGCAACTCTTCTAAAACCAAGGCTGCGGATCAACCCGGCATTCTGGTGGCTGGTGGCATCCTGCGTGGTTGCGCTGCTGGCCATGTTGCCGGTTCTGGCGTTGCTGTCGCAGGCGGTTCAAGGGTCTGAAGGGTTGTGGGCGCATTTGCGTGACACTGTTCTGGCCTCGGCCCTTCCTGAAACATTGATTTNGTTGCTTGGCGTCGGTCTGCTGGCAGGCATCCTCGGTACGACGAGCGCATGGCTGGTCAGCGCTTATGATTTNCATGGTCGCAGGCTTTTGGAATGGGCGTTGCTGCTTCCGCTGGCCATGCCGACCTACATCGTCGCTTACGCCTATCTCGATATTCTGCATCCTCTGGGTCCGGTGCAGGGGGCGGTGCGCTTTGCCCTCGGCTACTCCAGCCCCCGCGAATTTCGTCTGCCAGATATCCGCTCAATGACAGGCTGCATCATTCTGCTCGGCTTCGTGCTTTACCCTTACGTCTATATCCCTGTCAGGGCCATGTTTCTGACGCAGGCAGGAAGTCTGCTGGATGCCGCGCGCATGCTTGGAACTTCGAGACACGGGCTTTTTGTAAAGGTCGCAGTACCGCTTGCCAGGCCTGCTATCGCTGTGGGTGTGAGCCTGGCGTTGATGGAGGCGCTGAACGATATCGGTGCCTCGGAGTTTCTGGGCGTCCGCACGCTGACGGTCTCCATCTATACCACCTGGGTCACGAAATCGGATTTGCCGGGGGCATCGCAGATTGCCCTGTGCATGCTACTTCTGGTCGTCGCACTTGTTGCGATGGAGCGATGGGCGCGCCGCAGGCAACGCTATTCCACGTCAGCCCAGAAAAGTTCAGTTATGGTCCCGCTTCGGATGCGTGGGTGGCGCGGGGAGCTGGCGTTCGGGCTTGGGGTCGTTCCAATCCTGATTGGTTTNGTCGCACCTGCCATCTATCTGGTTGTTGAGGCTTGGAAACGATTTCAGTTCAGCGGACTGTCATCGCGCTTTGCAGGTGAAGCCCTCAACACGATTACCTTTGCCGGAATTGCCACGCTTGCCACCGTTGGCGCTGGGTTGGTCGTCGCTTACGCCCTACGCCTTTTGCCGGGCAAGGCTTCACTATGGTCGTTTCGTCTGGCGACGATGGGGTATGCTGCACCGGGAACGGTCATCGCTATCGGCGTGTTGATCGTGCTGGGTGGTTTCGACCGGTTTCTCGACCAGACGATGCAGCAATGGTTCGGTCTGTCGACGGGCCTGTTGCTGATCGGCAGTGGATCGGCCTTGGTCTTTGCCTATGTGGCGCGCTTCCTCACCATTGCGGGCGGTGGCATCGATGCTGGTTTAAGCCGTATCCCGCTCTCCTTCGATCAGGCATCCCGCACGCTAGGTCGCACACCGACGGAGACATTTCGCGCCGTCCACCTGCCGTTGTCAAAGGCGACAATGGCCGCCGCGGCGCTGCTGGTTTTCGTGGATTGTGTTAAGGAGCTACCCGCAACGCTGCTGCTGCGCCCGATGAATTTTGAAACTTTCGCCACCCATCTTTATGGAGAGGCGGCACGCGGAACCTATGAAGAAGCTTCCCTCGCAGCACTTGCTATCGTGCTGATTGGCGTATTGCCTGTGGTGGTTCTTGCCCGTGTGGGGCGTATCAGGGCATAGGCGCGGACAGATTTTATCGGAACGATTTTTTGACCTCTGGGTTTACTAACCACAACCAATAAAAACCCAAGGAGGAATTATCCGATGGTACATCATGCACCCCAGGCTGGCCAGGACCCTTATGTCAAGGATACCCCAAGCTTCATTGCAAGTGATAAGGTTGAGGGCACCAGTGTGTACGGCGCCGATAGCAAAAAGATTGGCTCCGTCCAGCGCATCATTCTCGAAAAGCGCGGCGGCCGCGTTGCCTACGCAGTTCTAAGCTTCGGCGGTTTCTTGGGAATCGGTGACGATTACTACCCACTACCATGGGAAAAACTGCACTATGACGAAGAACTGGACGGTTACCGCATCGACCTGACGAAAGAGCAGATCGAAAATGGCCCGAAATATGCCAACCGCGACGATGACAGCTTGTTTGGAAACGACGACCGGAAAATCTACGATTATTACGGTGTCCCGCCATATTGGATGTAAGAGATAATGCAAGATGGCCCCTTTTGGGGCCATCATTGCGTTTGGTGACGCGCACTGGGGTTGTAGATAGTGTTCTCGACAAGACGCTGACATACCACAACAAACGGCCCCGTATGGGGCCATTCTCTACACTCAATATCTAAATCGTTTTGGATTTAATGTGGCTTTTGACGCCGTGCTTCCGACACCGCATCCTCGAAGCACTTGCGCGCCTCTTCGGGTGACTTACGTCCGTCAAGTGCTGCGCGGCATGCGCTGCGAGCACGGACGAAGTTAAGCCCGCGCGTATGCGGCCAGTCTTCGGTCAACAATGCCAAGGCATCGAAAGGCCCGGCAATGACGTTCTTGTTCGTCGTGTCGAAATTCACTTCGACTGGCTCTGTCCATCTTGTCAGTTTCATCGGACGCCTCCCTAACAGCCCACGTCAACGTTCTAAACATCGACATGGTTCCCGTTAGGGAGGATATTTCACTTTCGTAAAATTACAACGTTAAAGTTGTTATTAGCGGAAGCCGAAGAAAGAGAGAATGGCCAGGACGATAACGACGAGGCCAACAATGTAGATAATCTGGTTCATGGGAATATTCTCCGCGTTACGCGCTCGAGCTTACCGAGAAATTGTCTCGGTAGAGCGCAATGCTTTGATAAAAGACACTCACCGTAACGTGAGTATCTTTCCGAAGTTCCATGAACCTTCTATTTTTCGTTGTGCACGAGCATATTGCGTGCTCCGGGCGGTGCCAGATACTGCCGTCAAGATGCTTTCAACTGAAACTGCACGACATCGATTGTACCCTCCCGAAANCCCGCAGCGCAGTAGTGCAGATAATATTGCCACATCCTGCGGAAGCGCTCGTCGAAGCCAAGTGGCTCTATGCGCTGCCAGTTGTTGATAAAGGCGCGGTCCCACAGCATCAGCGTGCGATCATAGTCTTTTCCAAAGCGCAGCATGTCTGGAACCGTGAAGCCCTCGACGGCCGCCGCCTTGCGAAACGCGGTGACGGTTGGCAGCATTCCGCCAGGGAAAATGTATGTCTGGATGAAGTCGGCGTTGCGACGATAATCTTCGAAACGCGTTTCATCGATGGTGATGACCTGCACCATGGCATCACCGCCGGGGNCGAGCAATTCACGCACACGGCGGAAGTATGTCGGCCAGTTTTCCTCACCCACGGCCTCGAACATTTCGATCGAGACGATCTTGGAGTAGGGACCCGCGCAATCGCGGTAGTCCTCGAGACGAATGTCGGTTCGATCTGTCATGCCGGCGTTGGACAGGCGCGCCTTGGCGAAGTCCGCCTGTTCGCGCGAAAGCGTGAGGCCCGTCACGCGGCAACCCGTCTTACGCACGGCATATTCGGCAAAGCCGCCCCAGCCACAGCCGATTTCAAGCACGTGATCGTCAGGACCGATCTTCAACTGCTCTACGATACGGTCATATTTGGCATTTTGCGCATCTGCGAGGCTCTGACCCGGCGTCTCGAAAAGAGCCGAGGAGTAGGTCATCGTTTCGTCCAGCCAAGCCGAGTAAAAATTGTTTCCCAGATCGTAATGAAAGGAAATGTTGCGGCGGCTGCCGGATTTCGAATTGCGCCGCAGGCGGTGGCGAAGATAGGCGAATGCGGAAAATAGCTTGGATGGCTCCGACACCGACGACCAGTTCTTCTCATTGGCGATGGCGACTTCAAGAAGCGCCGCGATATCGGGAGTATCCCAGTCGCCATCGATATAGGCCTGTGCAAAACCGAGGCTTCCGCCCATCAACAACCGGCGCACGACGCGGCCACGGTTGAGCGATATCACACCGTGCGCACCAGGCTCCTGTCCCTTGACGACGTATTCGTAGCCACCCGGAAAAATGACGGTCAGGCGGCCCTGCGTGATGTTGTTTAGACGGCGGCAGATCATACGCTGCCAGAGAGGTGCATCTTTCATGGGAAACGGCGTCGTCTCCTGCTCAGCGTGGCTCATTTTNCAGGTCTCCCATGGTTCCACCGTTTTGCGCAGCTATCGAGCTGGCAACGCGGTTTTTCGCAGCCTTATGGCGATAAATTGGGTTGCCTTTTGCCCACAGCAAAAGTGCTTCCCAGTGAATGGCGCCCATGATTTTGAGCGTCATCAGCGGGTAAGATAAAAGTGCGCGCATGAGTGCGCCGCTGGTCAAGGGACGGCGCTCTCCGGCAAAGGAAGCAAACAGCAAATCGCCCTGTTGATCGCGCTCGTTGATGGCGACCAGAACCTTTTCGGAAGGTGGCAGAATGCGGAAATCATAGGTGCATTCCATCGGGACGAAGGGTGAAACATACATCTCTTTCGCGCAGGAATGACGGATCGTATTGTCTAAGCTCTGACCAGTCGGAATGATGTAGGTATGGCGCTCGTGAAAGGTGTTTCTGACCTCGTAGAGAATGGCCACCAAGCGGTCGCCATCATGGCAGAAATAGACGGTCAGCGGGTTGAAGACGTAGCCGAAAATGCGCGGGTAACAGAGCATATCAACACGCAAACCACCCTTGGGGACCTCGATATCCGCGTCTGACAGGTGCTTTGATACCCAGTCTTTCAAGCCACCCTTTTCGCCAACCCCGTGATCGGTATCGTGAAAGCTGAATAGCGCCCTGCGGTTGTGGCCGAAAAATCGCAGACCCTTGTCCAGGAGCGGCAGTTCGTCCAGATCCAGCAGCAGCGAGAATACACGATAGCGCATCTTGTGGGCATGCGGACGGTGTCGCGCATGCACGACATGTCCGGCATAGATCGAGGAGCGGAAGGTCATGGAGCCAGCGCCTTTTCAGGGGCAAGGAAAATACGACCGGATTCCTGTTGAACGTTCCAAGGGCGCTTTATCCCGCCCAGCGCTTCCGCTACCGCGAGACCCGATTGCAAACCATCTTCGTGGAAACCGCTGCCGAAATGCGCGCCGCAGAACCACGTGTTTCGCCGACCCTGCAAGCTCCACAGTTGCTTTTGCGCGTCGAGTGCTTTGGTGTCGAACAGCGGGTGGGCATAATCGAAAGCGCGGATCAGCTTGGCCGGATCAATGGCGCGAGACGGATTGAGCGTGACGAACAACGGTGTCTTCTCGTCGATGTTCTGCAGCCGGTTCATCCAGTAGGTCACGCACAACTGTTCGGCGCCGGTCGAGTTCGGTTCGCTGAGGTAGTTCCAGCTTGACCAGACATTGTGGCGCTTCGGCATCAGGCTGGCGTCGGAATGCAGCACAGCAGCGTTGCGGGTATATTCAAAAGCACCCAGCAGCGAGCGCTCCTGCACATCAGCATCCGACAGCAAAGTCAAAGCCTGATCGGCATGGGTCGCGATGACAATATCGTCGAAGCCCGAAAGCTGACCTGAACGGTCCAGAACCTTCACGCCGTCTTCGCTGCGTTGCAGGCCCGCTATCTGGCTGTTCAGGACANCGGTACCTTTGAACTGCGACATCAGCCGCGAAACATATTCGCGACTTCCACCCTTGACCGTGCGCCATTGCGGGCGATCTGCCAATTGGACAAGACCGTGGTTGACGAAAAACCGGATGAAAGCCTGCAACGGATAGGCGCGCATGTCGGCTGCCGTCGTAGACCAGATTGCTGCACCCATCGGTAACAGATGGTCGTCAACGAAGCTCAGCGAATAGCCGTTCGCGTCGAGATATTCACCAAGGCTGATCGTCTGTAGCGAAGGATCGTCCAAANGGTCGGGGNCTTTTTNGTAAAACCGCATGACATCACGCACCATGTGCCAGAAGCGCGGGCGAAGAAGGTTGGACCGTTGGCCAAAAAGACCATTGATGCTGGTGCCGGAATATTCCAGTTGCCCACCGCGCAGGGACGCGGCGAAGGACATGTCTGACGCGGAAGTCTCGACGCCGAGGTGATCCAGCAGCGCGACGAGGTTTGGATAATTGCGCTCGTTATAGACGATAAAGCCGGTATCGACGGCAATTGTTGCCTCGCCCGGCTGTTCCACGAACGCAGTGTTGGCATGGCCGCCAAGCCGGCCCTCTGCTTCAAACAGCGTGACATCTGCCGACTTGTCCAGCAGCCACGCCGCCGAGAGGCCGGAGATGCCCGAACCGATGACGGCAATCCGGCGTCTTGCAGGCTTGTTGCTGGCAACTGTCGTGAAATCCATAATGTCGGTTCCGCATTTATTATGTTAGTCAATACGAGCGGTGCGGGGCAGTGGATTGCTGATCTCGCATTTTTTNGTTCGCGGTGATCCGCTCATGAGCCGATGGCGTAATCCGTTTCATGACAATAAACGTTTCCATAGCTGCCCCTGCATGGCAATATATGACAAGCAAGCGGAACAGTCCGGTTGCGGGCAAGCTATTTGGAAGCGGAGTGAAGCCGATCCGCATGAATGACGTCGACAGGAACACTATCGAAAGCGAATGTCCGGCCCTGATCAGGGCAGTTGCTTCTGAGCGAAGCGTCGAGGCTTTCGAGACGCTTTTCCGTTATTACGGACCGCGCGTGCGGACCTATATGTTACGGCAGGTGCGCGATGCACAGGCCGCCGAGGAACTGATGCAGGAAACCATGATAACGGTCTGGAACAAGGCTGCCTTGTTCGATCCCGCCCGAGGCAATGTTTCGGCGTGGATATTCAGAATTGCCAGAAATCTGCGCATAGACGCACACCGTAAGAACAAGCGTCCGGAATTCGATTTCAACGATCCGGCATTCGTTAAGGACGATGCACCCGCCGCCGATTTGCAGCTGGAAGAAATTCAGGATGCCGAGCGTCTTCACCGCGCCTTGGCGCAATTGCCGCAGGAACAGCTTGATCTGCTGAAGCGGTCTTTCTTCGATGAAGTGTCCCACAGCGCGATTGCCCAGCAGCTTGGTCTCCCCGTGGGTACCGTTAAATCGCGCATTCGGCTCGCCTTCGCCAAGTTGCGCGCGGCTCTGGAGTCACGCACATGAGTGTACGGCACCAGGTTAGCGATGAATTGCTGCTGGATTACGCTTCGGGAAGCCTTGGCGAAAGTTGGAGCCTCGCTGTTTCGACCCATCTGGCTCTTTGTCCCGAGAGCCGCCGGCGACTTTCCGCTATGGAAATGGCAGGTGGCGCCCTTTTAAATGATATCGAGCCGATGCAGGATACGTCTGGCGCTGATTGGCAGAAGATACGAGCACTGCTGCAGCCCGGCGCGCAGGTTTCACCGCCTGAAGCCGCAGCGAGGCCGTCTCTGAAAGCTGTGTTGCCGGAACCATTGCGCTCCTACGCCGGTGGCGATGTGGATGACATTAAGTGGAAGCAACTCGGCCCCGGCGCTTACCAGTTCCCGATCCGCACCAATGATGGTGAAGCCATCGTCCGGTTGCTGCGTATACCGGCCGGAAAGCCGGTGCCGGAACACAGCCATGGCGGGCGGGAGCTGACGGTCGTTCTGGCCGGATGCTTCATGGATGGCAAGGACGTGTTTCGTCGTGGCGATTTCGAAGAGACAGATGAAGACATCACACATCAACCGATTGCGGGTGAGGGTGAAGACTGCATTTGTCTTGCCGTGACCGACGCGCCCCTCAAGTTCAAAAGCTGGTTGGTTCGCCTGTTGCAGCCGGTTCTCGGTATTTAAGGAAATGAGACGATGGAAGTGATAACCGCCTATATCGGCACGGCCATCGTCTTTTTCGGTCTGGATTTCATCTGGTTGTCGAAGGCGGCAGGCTTTTACAAGCGCGAGATCGGCCCGCTCTTGTTGCCAAAACCCAATTTCGTCGCAGCTGGCATTTTCTATCTATTTNATGTTGCCGGTATCGTCTATTTCGCCGTCCTCCCGGCCTTCAATGGTGGCGATTGGCATGAGGCGTTAACGTCCGGTGCAGTCCTCGGCTTCATAGCTTATGCCACCTATGACATGACCAATCTCTCCACGCTGAAGGGCTGGTCGTGGCGCATATGTGTGGTCGATATCCTTTGGGGAACCTTTCTGACGGGCATCGCTGCCGTCGGCGGTCTCTGGCTGGTTCAGGCCATCTCTTAATCGGTGTCAACGATCTGCCGCCATTTGTCGTCGTAATCAGAGATGCCGTTCAGCGCTTGCACGGTGTGATAGGATTGACGAGGCGCGTTGCGGATGGCGAGCAGTGCCGCGCCAAGGGCCGTGCCTGAAGGGCTGTTGCTATCGGTGACCAGCACATCCGAGCCGGTGATTGCGGCCAGGGCCTGGGTGTAGATGCCGTTGCTGCCGAACGGACCCTCCACGATGGTTGTTTTGGCGTTACCGACCAGCGAGAGGCAGGAGGCCGTCATCATCGCAGCATAGAGGCTTGCGGCAACATGACGTTCCGTGTCACTGCGCGGTTCGTTCAGCCAGTGACCTTTGCGACCGGGGTACGGGCCGGACCCATCCACCGCATTTGGCAGATAAAGAATTTCCTCAGCCAAAACGTTATTCAGCGCCACCTCAAGCTCAGCGCCGGTCGGCGGCTTTATGCCTGCCGTCAACATTTCAAATTCCCGCCCACCCATGAAGCGCGCCGAGGGAACCGGCTTTCCGAAGGCATCGACATTGACCAGTGTATCACGCGTAGCGTCGAGCGTTTCCAGCTGTGCGCCGACGCCGAAACAGATGATCCATGTGCCACTGGAGACGACGGAAAACGGTCCCTTGCGCAACATCAGATGCGGGAGCAGCGACGCATTGGAATCATGCAGACCGCAATAGACCGGCATGTCGCCATCGACACCGATTTTGGCTGCGATATCAGGCAGGACCGGTCCCAGCGCATCGAAGGCGGAGCGCACCGGCGAGAGGATTCCAGCGATGCCGAGTGCTTCCGGTAGGCTCGAGACTGTAGCTTTGCCCGGTTGCCAGAGATCGGTGTGACAGCCCAGCGATGTTGCCTCGTTCGCCTTTACGCCCGTCAGCCGGAAGGCCCAATATTGCGGATAGGTTATGATGTCGGTGACATCAACGAAGGCCTCTGGGAAAGCAGTCTTCTGATAATGCAGTTGCGCCCCGACATTCAGCCCCATGGGCAGAGCAGGCGAAAAGGTTTCCTCGAAAGGCGGACGCAGAGCGGCATAGGCTTTTTGAATGTCCTCGGGATAGCTGTGTTCGTAATCCAGAACCGGCAGCGCTAGATCACCTTGGCCGTTCAGAAGCGCGGCACTCGCCCCGTGAGTGGTGATGGAAATGGCCTGATATCCGGGCTGCTCACGAAATGCCGCCAGCCCCTCGATGATGAAACTCCACAGCGTCTCGATATCGTAGTGAGGGTAGGNCGCCCNGGCCAAAACCCTGTTGGCAATCTTCCGCGACGCAATTTCCTCGCCGCTCTCGCCATCGACCACGATCAGCTTCGCATGGGTTTNGCCGATATCGATGACGGCGACATTCTTGATGGTCATGGCAGATGAAACAATGTGATGAGGTCGGTCGCAACCGGGGAGTCATCCGGGTTGGTATCCATCATGTCGGCCATATGCGCCCACCAGCGTTTCATCACCGGGTGGTCAGGTAGCGATGCTATGCCGTGTGTTTTCGGGCGGGTCAGAACGCCGAAGAGAATGTTGGTTTCAGGGTCGAGATGAATGGAATAATCGCTGATGCCTGCCTTGTGCAGCAGCGCGACCAGCTCCGGCCAGATTTCATCGTGGCGCTTCCGGTATTCGGCCTCCATGCCCGGAAAGAGCTTCATCTTGAAGGCGTGTTTTTCGAGTTCTGGCATGGTCTACCTCATGGCTCGCAGACGGCGCACGACGATGGGAATGGCAATGGTGATGATCAGGAGAAGGCCAACGAAANTCGACATGACGATGCCGGGCACGTTGAGAAGGCCAAGCCCGAAGGTGACGAGGCCCATGACGAAAGCCGCAATCACCACGCCGCCAATGGTGCCGGAGCCGCCCAGAATGGAAACACCGCCCAGCACCACCATGGTCACCACTTCCAGCTCCCAGCCTTGCGCGATGGAGGGGCGGGTGGAGCCGAGGCGCGAGGTGAGGCAGACGGCGGCGATACCGCTCATCAGGCCGGTCAGCAGAAACAGGATGAACTTCACCNGCTCGACCGGGATGCCGGAGAAGCGCGCGGCAAAGGGNTTTGTGCCGATAACGAAGACCTGGCGGCCGAAATTCGTCGCATGCAGCAGAATGGCGAAGATGACGGCCATGACCACGAACAATACGAATTCAAACGAGATGACCCAGAACACATAGCCCTGTCCGAAATAGGCAAAGCTTTCAGGATATTTACCAAAGGCCTGATCGCCCAAAACCAGATAGGAGATACCGCGAAACAGGCTCATTGTGCCGATGGTGACGACGATGGAGGGCAGTTTCAGCCCAGCGACCAGAAAGCCGTTGAAAGCACCGCAAACAAGACCGGTGCCGATGCCGATGGCAACGATAACAGGCGTGCCGACGCCCATCTGCACCGCATAGCCCATGGCGGTGGAGGCGAGCGCGATGATCGCGGCAACAGAAAGATCGATTTCACCGGCGATGATGAGAAGCGCCATGGCGAATGCGATCATCGCCTTTTCGGTAAAATTGAAGGTGGCGTCGGAGAGGTTATAGGCATCGAGGAAATAGGGTGACGCAAAGGAATTGACGATGAAGATGAGGATCGCAACGCCTAAAAGCAACACTTCCCAGCTGGCAATGATGCGTTTGAACGGCGTGCCGAGCTTGTCTGGAATGACGCGGGTTTCGGGTACGGTCGCGCTCATGCCGAAGCCTCCTTGGTAATTTCGGTCTTGGCCCTGTCACGCAGGATGATGCGGCCCTTCTTGGCTTCGNCGCGGGCGTTGAAGACCACTGCGAGAACGATGACGACGCCAGAAATCGCCATCTGCGCGAAGGGCGAGATGCCGATGACGGGCAGCGCGTTCTTGATGACGCCTAGAAACAGCGCCCCCAGCACAGCCCCTGCCACCGAACCGATGCCACCGGCAATCGAAATGCCGCCGATGACATTGGCCGCAACGCTGTCCAGTTCGAAACCCGAGGCTATATCAACATAAGCGACGGCATAGCGCGACACCCAGAGATAACTCGCCAGCCCNGCCAGAGCCCNTGATAGCACGAAGGCCAGAAAGCGGGTGCGTCCGACATCAATCCCCGCGTAAACCGCGNCGCCCGGATTGCCGCCGGAGGCATAGGCGGAACGTCCGAAGGAGGTGCGCGTCAAGACCAGCCATGCGCCTGCAATGATCAGGATCGCGACCCAGGACAAAACCGGCATGCCCAGGACGGGCGTGCGTGGAACGTTGAGAAACGTCGATGACATCTGATGCGCGTTGATCCATGCCCCACCCGAGAGAACAAAGGCCATACCGCGATAAATCGTCAGCGTTCCCAATGTGACCACGATGGAAGGCAGACCAAGCCACCAGACGAGAATGCCGTTGATCGAGCCCAGAAACGCGCCGATCACGACTGCCATCGCAATGAGGAAGGGCAGGGGAATACCGGGAAAGGCCGCATTGATCATGGCCACCGCCATGCCTGTGAAGGCGAGATTGGCAGCGACCGAGAGGTCGATAGATTTCGTCAGGATCACCGCCATCTGGCCCAGCGCCAGAATGATCAGGATCGACGTGTCATTGAAGATGTTGACGAGATTGGCCGGGCGCTCGAAGCCAGGGGAGCGCAGCGAGAAACCTGCGATCAACAGGATGATAATGCCTGCTAGCAGCCATTCGCGGTTTTTGAGCAGTCTTTTCATGGTGTGGCTCCTCTCACGCATTACCTGTGGCGGCGCGCACCAGCTTTTCGGCTGAAANTTCCGAGCGCTCNAAGGTGCCAGCCATCAGTCCTTCCCGCATGACGATGGCGCGGTCGGACATGCCGAGAATCTCGGGCAGTTCGGATGAAATCATGATGATCGACAGGCCCTCGGCCGCCAGCTCGCTGATGAAACCGTGCACGGCGGCCTTGGAACCTATATCGATACCCTTGGTCGGCTCGTCCAAAATGATGACCTTTGGCTGTGTTGCCAGCCATTTGCCGATGACCACCTTCTGCTGATTGCCGCCCGAGAGCGTGCCGACCGGCACGGAGAGCGCAGCGGCGCGCAAATCCAGCCGCGACGCATATTTGCGGGCCAGTGCAAATTCATTGGCCGCCGCCAAAAAGCCCTTGCGCGATGTGCGTGACAGAGATGGCAGCGACATGTTCTGATAGATCGGCAAATCGAGCGCCAGCCCGTGCCGCCCGCGTTCTTCCGGTACATAGACGATGCCAGAGCGGATCGCGTCTTCCGGCGAGCGGATGGAGAGCGGCTTGCCATTGAGCATGAGTGTGCCGGAGGCGGGGCGGGTGATGCCGAACAGGGATTGGCACAGCTCCGAGCGCCCCGCGCCGATCAAGCCGTAAAGGCCAAGAATTTCGCCCTTGCGCAGATCGAAGGAAATGTCGCGAAATTCGGTATCGTGGCAATAGCGCTGTACCGAAAGTGTGGTTTCGCCAATGTTGACCGCCTGTTTCGGGAATGCATCCTTCACATCGCGCCCCACCATCAGACGCACGATTTCATCCTGCGGTGTCTGTGCCAGATCGCCTGAACCGACCATCTTGCCATCGCGGAACACCGCATAGCTTTCGGCGATTTCGTAGACCTCATCGAATTTGTGGCTGATGAACAGGATGGCTTTTCCCTGCCGTTTCAGGTTTTCCACGATGCGGAAGAGGTCATCAATTTCCTTGCGCGACAAAGCCGCCGTCGGCTCGTCCATGATGACGATGCGGGCTTCGACGGAAAGCGCCCGCGCAATCGCCACCAGATGCCGCTGCGCAATCGACAGGTCTTTCAGCCGAATGGTCGGATCAATCTTGCTTTCCAGCCGCTCCAGCAGCGTGCGCGATTGTTCATTGATCGTTTTCCAGTCGATCAGCCAAAAACGCCCNTTTGGTGCGTGGCCGAGAAAGATGTTTNCACCCACCGACAGCTCATCAAACAGCACGGTTTCTTGATGAATTGCCGTGACGCCCGCATCGATGGCATCCTGCGCGCTTTGGAAGGTGACGGGCTGGCTATCCAGCAGGATTTCGCCTTCGTTGGGGCGGTAGATGCCGGTCAGGATTTTAACGAGCGTCGATTTACCCGCACCGTTCTCACCGATGAGGGCGGTAACCTTGCCGGGGTAGAGCGCAATGTTGACGCCATCCAAGGCTTTGACGCCGGGGAATATCTGGCTGATGCCGCGCATTTCGAGAATGGGAGCTGAACTTCCCATGGCTTGTGCGTGTGACGCTGTCGCGTCGGTGATTTNCTCTACAGCCATTGTCATTGTCAGAAGTCCGAACGCTCCTTGTGGAGCAGGGGCGACCCACACCCTCGACGTCATCCTCGGGCTTGTCCCGAGGATCTAACCACGTTGAAAGTCCGAGACGTCGCAGATCCTCGGGACAAGCCCGAGGATGACGTCGAGGGTGTGGATGCGACTTGAAATCCCCGGCAGCGATCATCGACCAATGCCGCCGGGAGAATCATTAAAGATCAGAAAATCTTCGAGAACTGATCGATATTGGACGAGTTGTACACAAACGGATCGGCCATCGCAGCCTCACTATTCTCACCAACCTTGATCTTGCCCATGCGTCCGGCTTCGATCTCTGTGCCTGGCTTGCCATCCGCATCACCCTTCACAAGGTGATAGGCGATTTGGGTGGCGGAATAGCCGAGGTCGATGGGGTTCCAGATGGCGAATTCCTTGGTGGCACCGGACTTGATGGCACCTGCCATTTCGGATGGAAGGCCAAGGCCTGTCACGAAGACCTGGCCGATCTTGCCTGCATCCTTCACCGCCTGCGATGCGGCCAGCACGCCGACCGTAGTCGGGGCGACGATGACCTTCACATTCGGCTGCGATGTGAGGAGGCCCTGAGCTTCGCGGTAGCTCTTGTCGGCCAGATCGTCACCGTAGACTGTGGTGACGAGGTTGAGGCCGGGGAAGTCCTTCAACTGCTTCTTCATCTCGTCGATCCAGATGTTCTGGTTCGTGGAGGTGGTGGTGGCAGAGAGGATAGCGAAGTCGCCCTTGCCGCCATCCAGATGGGCCGCAGCCAGCTGCAGGCACATCTTGCCGATCAGCGCGTTGGATGATGGATTCAGCTGGAGAATACGGCCTGCCGGTGCAACACCGCTATCCCAGGAGATAACCTTGATGCCGCGCTGTGCTGCCTTCTTGAGGGCTGGCACCACCGCGTCAGGATCGTTGGCGGAAATGGCGATCGCATCCACGCCCTGCGCGATCAGCGAGTTGATGACTTCGATCTGGCCTTCAGCCGTGGTCGTCGTAGGGCCGGTATAGATGATCTCGACACCGCCGAGTTCCTTGGCCGCTTCCTGCGCACCCTTATTGGCGGCTTCAAAGAAGCCGTTTCCGAGCGATTTCACGACCAGCGCGATCTTGATGTCTTTGGCCTGCGCCATACCGCCAAATCCGGCAACGCCGATGGCGACGCTAAGGGCCAATGCCTGGCTGAGTTTTCTGCGTGTCAGTTTCATGTTGGTTCTCCTCCCGATTAAACCTTATTCCCGCGGCGGTGCTCTTCAAGCGACCGAAACGGAATCCTCCTCGTCCGGTGGTCGCGTCTGCGCTGCAGCCGTTCCAGCCACGATCAACGTCACGCCCGCTGCCTCCACCATCCGTGCCGCCTCATCGGAAATGCCCTCATCGGTAATGATGGTGGAGACATTTTCCAGCGGGCAGAGAATGAGGCTCGAACGTTTGCGGAATTTGGACGAGTCGATCATCACGATCAGCTCTTCCGCTTGCCGCATCAATTTCTGTTCGCTCTGAATGACCAGCGCATCCGATTCCATGATGCCGAGCGCGCCAACACCCTGCGCGCCGATGAAAATTCTGCGCGCATAAAANTTGCGAATCGCGTCATTTTCGAAGGGCGACAATATCAGGCTCTGGTCGCGGTAGATCGCGCCGCCGGGCACACTGACATTGCACTTGGAATGCTTGACCAGATGCTCGGCAATCGCAAAGGAATTCGTCATGACCTGCAAACGTCGTGCCGAGAGATAATGGACCATCTGAAAGGTCGTGGTGCCGCCATTGATGATGATGGCGTCACCTTCTTCACAGAGATCCACCGCCTTGCGCGCAATTGCGCGTTTCTTGTCGATATTGACCGATTCAGACACGCGAAACGGCCGCGCTGCCAGGTTGCCCAGCTGTGGTGGATGCACCGCCTCAGCCCCGCCGCGCACCCGCCGCAACTTTCCCTGAACGTGCAGAGAGGCGATATCGCGCCGGATGGTCGCTTCGGAAGCGTCCGTCAACTCGGCAATATCCTGCACCGTCACCACAGGCTTTTCCTGTATAGCGCTCAAGATGATGCGATGGCGTTCGCTTTCGTGCATGGGGTCCTCCTGATGGTCAGTTATTCGTAAAGATCTGACGTTGTCAATCAAGTTCAATCAAAATAAACAATGGTGCGAATGCAGCATGAAANTATATGATCGTTTGTGATTGACATTGCCGTTTTGAATGCGCGATACCTGCCTGCATCGGGAGGCGGGCCGGTTCGATGGCCTGCAGATAAACGACATGGGAGGATATTGCGATGGGCCAGACGGGTCTTCTCGACAACCGCTGGGATGATGCCTATGCGGCAACACTCGATGAGCCGGGCAAGCTGCTGTATCGCTCCAATCTTTNGGGTGCAGACAAGCGCATCACCAACTACGGCGGCGGCAACACCTCCGCAAAAGTGCTGGAAACCGACCCGCTGACGGGCGAAAAAGTCCGCGTCATGTGGGTCAAGGGTTCGGGCGGAGATGTCGGCACCATCAAGCTGGATGGCTTTGCCACGCTTTATCTCGACAAGCTGGAAGCGCTGAAAAGCATCTATAAGGGTGTGGAAGACGAAGACCGCATGGTCGGTTTCCTGCCCCATTGCACCTTCAATCTCAACCCGCGCGCCGCCTCCATCGATACACCCCTGCATGGTTTCGTGCCGTTCGATCATGTCGATCACATGCACCCAGATGCTATCATCGCCATTGCGGCTTCCAAGAATTCCAAAGAGCTGACGCAACAGATTTTCGGGGCTGATATCGGCTGGCTGCCATGGCGCCGGCCCGGCTTTCAGCTCGGTCTGGACCTTGAAGCCTTCGTCAAGGCCAACCCCACGGCCAAGGGCGTCGTGCTGGAAAGCCATGGTCTGTTTACCTGGGATAATGATGCCAAGGCCTGCTACGAGCTGACGCTGGAGATTATCAACAAGGCCATCACCTGGTTTGCCAAGGAAACCGAGGGCAAGACAATTTTCGGTGGCGCTATCGCCAAAAGCCTGTCCGTTGAAGAGCGCCGCGCCATCGCTGCCCGTCTGATGCCGGAAATTCGTGGTCATATCGGTCGCGATGAGCGCAAGCTCGGCCATTTCGATGATCAGGAAGCCGTGCTCGAATTCGTCAATTCCAAGGATTTAAAGCCGCTGGGCGCGCTCGGCACGTCTTGCCCCGACCATTTCCTGCGCACCAAAATCCGCCCGCTGATCCTCGATCTAGACACCGCAAATCCTGATGTGGATGCGCTGCTTGCCGGGCTTGATCAGGCGCTTGCCGATTACCGCGCTGATTACGTCCGGTATTACGAAGCCTGCAAGCACGATAATTCACCGAAANTCAGAGACCCCAATCCGGTGATTTTCCTCATTCCCGGCGTCGGTCTGCTGTCCTTTGCCAAGGATAAGGCGACGGCGCGCATTGCCGGTGAGTTTTACGTCAACGCCATCAATGTCATGCGCGGCGCTTCCACGGTTTCCGAATATCAGGGCCTGCCGGAGCAGGAAGCTTTCGATATCGAATACTGGCTTTTGGAAGAGGCAAAGCTACAGCGCATGCCAAAGCCAAAGAGCTTGGCGGGCCGTGTGGCCTTCATCACCGGCGGCGCGGGCGGTATTGGCCGTGCCACAGCGGAGCGCTTGGCAAATGAAGGTGCCTGCGTCGTGCTGGCGGATATCGATGAAGCTGCGTTGGAAGTCACAAAAGGCGATTTCGAAAAGCGTTTCAGCGCGGATGCCGTGCGTAGTGTCAAGCTGGATGTGACGAAGGAAGACACAGTTCTCTCGGCCTTCACGCAGGCCAGCGTCGAATTTGGCGGTGTCGATATTCTGGTGTCGAATGCGGGCATCGCGTCCTCCGCACCCGTCGAAGAAACGACGCTCGCCATGTGGAACAAGAATATCGACATTCTTGCGACCGGCTATTTCCTCGTCTCGCGGGAAGCCTTCCGTCTGTTCCGTCGCCAGAATATCGGCGGCAACGTCGTCTTCGTCGCCTCCAAGAACGGCCTCGCCTCATCGCCCAATGCATCGGCCTATTGCACGGCGAAGGCCGCGGAAATCCATCTGGCTCGTTGCTTGGCGCTTGAAGGTGCCGACGCCGGAATCCGCGTCAATACGGTCAACCCGGATGCCGTGCTTCGTGGTTCGAAAATCTGGAATGGCGAATGGCGTGAGCAGCGTGCAGCGTCTTCCAAGATCGAAGTCACCGATCTGGAAGAACATTATCGCAAGCGCTCAATGCTCAAACTGAATGTTTTGCCTGAGGACATTGCCGAAGCGATTTACTTTCTCACTTCGGATGCCTCGGCAAAATCGACTGGCAACATCATCAATGTCGACGCTGGTAACGCGCAGAGTTTCACCCGCTAGGCGCGGGTGAAATAACGTTTATCTGCGCAGGATGACCCATATGGCGTGAATGATGCCAGGGATGTAACCGCAGAGCGTCAAAAGAATATTGAGCCAGAACTGAAGCCCAAGGCCGACCTGAAGAAAGACGCCGACTGGCGGCAGGAAGATGGCAAGAATAATACGAACAATGTCCACGATTGAATATCCCGTCTGTTTGTTTCCAAGCACATAACGTGGGGAGCACGGAATTGGTTCAATTGCGGGAGGCGAGGAACGGGAGGACAGCATGACCGAACTGAAANTAGCGGCAGAGATCGTTGACGGCGAAAATGAAAAGCGCGCGAGCGCCCATCATGCGGATTACGAGGCGCTGGGTACTAATCTAGCGCGTCGCGACATCGATATCGAGGCCATCACCGCGCAGGTGTCTAAATTCTTCGTCGCTGTTCCTTCCTGGGGCGTCGGTACCGGTGGCACGCGCTTTGCCCGCTTNCCCGGGAAGGGAGAGCCGCGTGGCATCTTCGACAAGCTGGACGATTGCGCCGTCATCAACCAGCTGACAGCTGCTACCCCCAATGTTTCCCTGCACATTCCATGGGACAGCCAAGACCCAAAAATGCTGAAAGCCCATGCCGATGCTCTTGGCCTCGGCTTCGATGCGATGAACTCCAATACGTTTTCGGATGCCGAGGGACAGCAGCATTCCTACAAATACGGCTCGCTGAGCCATGCAGACGCAGCAACCCGGCAACAGGCGGTGGACCACAACATCGAATGCATCGAAATCGGTAATGCCCTCGGCTCCAAAGCGCTGACGGTGTGGGTGGGCGATGGCTCCAACTTCCCCGGCCAGAGCAATTTCACCAAGAGCTTCGAGCGCTATCTCTCCGCTATGGCGGAGATTTATAAGGCTCTGCCGGATGACTGGCGCATCTTTNCCGAACACAAGATGTACGAGCCGGCCTTCTATTCCACAGTGGTGCAGGACTGGGGCACGAACTACCTCATCGCCAACACTCTGGGCGAAAAGGCCTTCTGCCTTGTGGATCTCGGCCACCATGCGCCCAACACCAACATCGAAATGATCGTCGCTCGCCTCATCCAGTTCGGCAAGCTCGGCGGCTTCCATTTCAACGACAGCAAATATGGCGATGACGATCTGGATGCAGGCTCTATCGATCCCTACCGCCTCTTCCTCGTCTTCAACGAACTGGTTGATGCCGACCATCGCGGCGTCAAAGACTTCCACCCGGCCCATATGATCGACCAGTCGCACAATGTGACCGATCCTATCGAAAGCCTCATCTCCAGCGCCAACGAAATCCGTCGTTCCTATGCGCAGGCGCTGCTTGTGGACCGCACGGCACTCGATGGTTTCCAACAGGAGAACGACGCGCTTATGGCATCCGACACACTGAAGCGAGCCTACCGCACGGATGTGGAACCCATTCTGGCTGAAGCGCGCAGAAGATCTAGCGGTGCCCTCGACCCCATCGCCACGTACCGCGCCAGTGGCTACCGCGCCAAGGTGGCAGCCGAACGCCCGGAATCCAGAAGCGGCAGCGGCGGCATCATTTGACGCCATTCTCGAGAGCCGCAANCACTAATAAATGAAGGCACGCGACGGCGTGCCTTCATTTATTTGTAACCAAATATGTCCAGCGTTAAAGAAATGTGTTTTCCGCCCCATCATCTTCACATTCACGTTTATGTTAGGGACGCATGAAGCAACCAATAGACAAATCAGGCCTGATTTTCGTAGCGCTTTTACTAGTGCTCGTGGGCATCGTGCTGAGCATCGCATTCCTCAACGGCGATAGGCAGCTTTCACCGCAAAGCCAGGACGGGACGTTGATACCCAGGACGACCACCCAGCCTCAGCAATGATTTCACTCGCATGTGAAAGTTTTTNGCGGTTCTGGGAGCGGTGAATGAATAAATGGTGTAGATGCCTGCCAAATATGGAAGGTGCCTAACCGCAATCAATCTCGCAGTATCCAATTGAACAACACGGGAAANTGGTGCCGCTTGCAGGACTCGAACCTGCGACCCCATCATTACGAATGATGTGCTCTACCACCTGAGCTAAAGCGGCTTACCAGNCGCCGATAGTTCCGGCGCCGTGGGATATGGCGGGCTGATACAAGCATTGAACCCGGATTTCAAGTCTTGAATGTCGCTTGACTTAAAAATCCGCAACGGTTCGCACCGCCTTCGTCAATGTCAGTTGCAAAGCCGCGCCTTGGCTGCGGTGTATTCGGAGGCGAGGCGGTCGACCAGAGCGGAGACTGGTTCGATGGCTTTGACGGCGCCCACGCCTTGGCCAGCCCCCCAGATGTCTTTCCATGCTTTTGCGCCGCTCGTCGCCACTCCGAAATCCATCTTTGACGGGTCGGCCACTGGCAGATTATCGGGGTCCATGCCAGCGGCAATGATCGAGGCTTTCATGTAGTTGCCGTGAATGCCGGTGAAATAGTTGGAATACACGATGTCGCTGGCCTGGGCGTCGACGATGGCCTGTTTGTACGCATCGCTTGCCCTCGCTTCGGTCGTGGCGATGAAGGGGGAGCCGACATAGGCCATGTCAGCGCCCATGGCCTGGGCGGCAAGGATTGCTCCGCCATTGGCGATTGCGCCTGCCAGAAGCAGGGGGCCGTCGAACCATTCGCGGATTTCCTGAACCAGTGCGAAGGGGGAGAGCGTGCCTGCGTGGCCGCCTGCACCTGTCGCAACGGCAATCAGGCCGTCAGCTCCCTTGCGAATGGCGGAACTGGCGTGGCGGTTGTTGATCACGTCATGCAGCACGATACCGCCGTAGGAATGAATGGCGGCGTTGACTTCAGGCACGGCTCCCAGCGATGAGATGACGATCGGCACCTTGTATTTGACGCACAGACCGAGATCATGCTCCAGACGCTTGTTTGAGGTGTGAACAATCTGGTTCACCGCAAAGGGCGCCGCCGGTCTCTCGGGGTTTGCCGCGTTATAGCTGGCAAGGTCGTCGGTCATCATCGCCAGCCATTCGTCAAGCTGGCTTTCCGGGCGGGCGTTCAAAGCTGGAAATGCGCCGACGACGCCAGCCTTACATTGCGCCAGCGTCAATTCGGGATGGGAGATTATGAACAGCGGCGAGGCAATCACCGGCAGTCGAAGATTATCGTTGAGTACGGCCGGCAGCATGTTTCCTCCCACGAATTACGTTTACGCACACGTAAGATGTAGCGAAGCTAACGCGGTCTGAAAAGCGAAAAAGAATGCAAAATGCTATCGTAAGATCACCCTGTGCATTCCACAGCCGGCTATCAGGGGTAGGAGCCGAGAAGACGGAAAAGGCTGCATTACGAGCCATTTCGAGTGCTTTTCCCCAAGCCATTGCGCTGTTTGTGAAATACATCGCTTGCGATTGCGCAAGCTAGTCGTTACCGAATCGTAAACAACATGGCGCAAGGCCGCAGACGCCTTTTGCATGGCAAGGTAAGGACGGGTCGTGAGCGGACTGGAAACGGCAATTAGGAATGCCCTCGAAAANTCGGACAGATCAAGCGCCGAAGTGCGCGCGCGGATCTACCAGTCGTCGCGGCAAGCGCTGGAAGCGGGTTTGCGCAAGCAGGGCATAGAAGACCCCGATGTGGTGGCGCAGCAGCGCCAGCGGCTTGAAATGCTGGTCCATGCTATCGAGAGTGAAGAACGCAACCGGCTGCTCAATGTCGTGGAAGATCATGTTCGGCGTGAAGCAGCCAGGGCGCCTGCTGCTGCGCCACAGGTTCCTTCGGTCACGCCATCTGTCTCGCCTGCGCAGTGGGAAGAGGAAGCAAACGACCTGCCGGTCGATGCGGAGGTGAGGGGTGAAACTCCGAATGCCGATCCCGCGGGTCACGATATAGAGGATTTTCGTGCCGAGCGCGGCGTGGTCGCGCCAGATGCCAGGTCTGCATCGGATTCGGATATGGGGTCTCTAGCATTCACGCCACAGCGCGCCGCAAAAGCGCGCCGTAAAAAGCGGCTGGTCGCGCGGTTGTTCATTTATTTNACCCTGTTGGCATTCCTGGGTTTNGGCGCATGGTGGGTCTACAGTTCCGGCCTGCTGCTTAGCCCTGCCGAACGTGACACCAGCGTCCCAAATCCGCCGCCGGAAGTGCAGTCGGAAGATTTCACGGGCACGGAGACCAAGCCGGAGCCGAGCCTTGAAGCAGGGCGTGGATTTTCTGATGCCTGGAACGAGATTTTCAATGCTGATCGTGGCAATTCAGGTCTTCAAGCAGGTTCTCTCGCCGCCATCGAGGACATCTCTACACCTGCTGGAAAAGCCGTGCGGCTGACATCACGCGTGGCGGAGGCTGATGGTAACGTCAGCATTGCCGTGCCGACAGAAGTGCTGCGCGAGATGGCCGGTAAATCCTCGACCATTGCCATAACACTACAATCCTCCAGCGACCGCCAGACGCAGCTGTCCATCAGCTGTGATTTCGGTAGCCTTGGAAATTGCGCCCGCCACCGTTTCACGGCAACGCCTGAGCGTGCGGACATGCTGATCAATGTGACGTTCGACCGGACGCTTGCTCCCAACAGTCCGGGCCGCATTGTCATCAACAGCGATGTCGATGGCAACGGTCGCCCGGTCAATCTCTACTCTGTCAGGATTCTGCCGGGCGAGTGATGCGAGGTGCTTTCTACTTCAAGAAATCCGGACCAAACCCCAGAATCTTGCCGTCGATATCGCCAATCGCCTTCTTGTCCTTGCCGTCATAGTCCAGCGACGCCAGGATGTGTTTGATCAGGTTAATGCGGGCGCGGCGCTTGTCATTGGCACGGATGACCGTCCATGGCGCTTCATCATTATGGGTTTTTNCGAGCATCAGGTCACGCATGGCCGTGTAGTCGTCCCACTTGGTCAGAGCGGCGATGTCCATGTCGGACAATTTCCAGGATTTCAATGGGCTATGACGTCGATCGTGAAAGCGGTCAAGCTGGGTTTCCCGGCCCGTGTCCAGCCAGAACTTGAACAGGTAGGTGCCTTCATGGACCACCATCTTTTCGAGGCGCGGCGTTTCCTTGAGGAAGCGCTTGTGTTCCTCCGGAGTACAGAAACCCATGATAGGTTCGACGCCTGCGCGGTTATACCAGGAACGGTCGAACATCACGAATTCTCCAGCGGTTGGAAAATGCGAGATGTAGCGCTGGAAATACCACTGTCCGCGTTCGGTTTCCGTTGGTTTGGTAAGCGCAACGACGCGCGCAGTTCGGGGGTTGAGATATTCCTTGATGACCGAAATGACCCCGCCTTTTCCGGCGGCATCGCGCCCTTCGAAANCCGACATCACGCGCTGGCCGGTGGCCTGCAACCAGTTTTGAACTTTCACTAGCTCGATCTGTAGCGCTTCCAGCGTCTTGTCATACTCGTCGCGGTTCATCTTCTTGTCGTAGGGGAACCCACCGGCGGAAAGTTTTTTATCTTCGACCCACTCCGGCAGAACGGGATCGTCGATGTTGAAGATTCGGGTTTTGCCTTCGATTTGAAGTTCAACCGAACGGTCCTTGGCGTTTTCGCTCATCATGGCTCCCTGGATGTGATGTTTGAGGTCGGCGTCTTGTCATTGCGTTGATACAGGCTGTGGAAANGACATAGTGATGAATCTTTGTCATGAAAGAGGGATAAGAGGTTTCGATGCGCCGATTTCGGCGTAGAAGAAAAGTGGAAGACTATGGCAATCATGGAAGGTGGAGACGCAGTGGGGCGATATTTGCAGAAGCTTCGCAGAAGCTGGCTACCCATTATTGTCGTCACCTTGCTCGCCGCGGTCGCCCTGTCGGAGTTGCGCTCGCCCTATGTCCCGCTAGCACTCTGGTTGGGGGCGGTCTTGGCCATTCTGGCGATCAGCTCTGGTGTTGTCGCAAGATTGCCCNGGGAAAATACCGCCGAGGCAGAAAGAGAAGAGGAACAAGGTGTCAGCGAAAGCCTGATTGCCGGTGTTCGTTCCGGGCTTGCGGTTCTCGACACCCCGGTTTTCATTCTGGACCGTAATGCCAGCGTTCTCTTCGAAAACAGCGCCGCAGAAAAGGCGTTCGGAACACTTGCTGTCGGCTCGCACATTTCCGGACGACTGCGCTCTCCGGGTCTGCTGGATGTCATTCGCGAAACCATCGCCACAGGACAGCCCAATCAGGTCGAGCATTCGGAGCGATTGCCTTCCGAGCGTGTCTTCATCGTCCGCATTGCGCTGGCTGAAATGCAGGGGCAGGCAAGTGCGCCGCTTTACATTCTGTCTTTCCGGGATGTTTCGGAATTGCGCCGGATAGACCGGATGCGGAGCGACTTCGTCGCCAATGCCAGCCATGAACTGCGCACCCCACTGGCATCGCTTCGAGGCTTTATCGAAACCATGCAGGGCCCGGCCCGTGACGATCCAAAGGCGCGGGAGCGGTTTCTGGGCATCATGCTGGATCAGGCCACACGCATGAGCCGCCTTGTGGATGACCTGATGTCGCTGTCGCGGCTGGAGTTGCGCGCCAATATCGCACCCGATCAAAAGGTTGATCTGGTGCCGTTGCTGGGTCATGTCAGGGACTCGCTGCTTCCATTGGCGCAAGATCTCGACATCGAAATCAATCTTCATATGCCTGCGGAAAAGGTCGAGGTCATCGGCGACCGTGACGAGTTGGTTCAGGTGTTTCAGAACCTTGTCGAAAATGCCTGCAAATACGGTCAGGATGGCAAGGTGGTGGACGTGTTTTNGCGTGCCAATCCTGGAAANCCCGTTGAGGTCGGCGTTGTGGATAAGGGGCCGGGAATTCCGGCGGAACATGTCCCACGCCTTACGGAAAGATTTTACCGTGTCAGCGTGGCCGATAGCCGCTCGAAAAAAGGCACGGGTCTCGGGCTTGCCATCGTCAAGCACATCCTCACCCGCCACCGCGCCAGGTTGATTATCCGGTCGGAACTGGATGTCGGAACCGACTTCACCGTGAGATTTTGACATAAAACGCATATCGCGGATTCTATGAAGAAAAAAANTTTATAATAATCAGATATTTAGATTGTCACAAATACTTCATCGAAGTGACATAAANGGGTGTGGCAAGACTGGTTATGAAGAGGTCGCCGGGGCAGCCCATAGTTGGGCAAGAGGGTAAAACTCCTGCCGGCAGCGTCCACAAATGCCCACCGCGGGCACCCTACGGGAGATTCACATGAATATCGTTAAATTGTCCGCAGCAGCCTTGGTGGCTTCAGTTGCCTTCGCAGGCGCCGCCTCTGCTCGCGACCAGATCCAGGTTGCTGGTTCGTCCACCGTTCTGCCTTACGCAAAGATCGTTGCTGAATCCTTCTCCGAAACATTCCCTGACTTCAAGGCTCCAGTTGTTGAGTCCGGCGGCACAGGCGGTGGTCTGAAGGCATTCTGCTCTGGCGTTGGTGAAGGCACAATCGACATTGCCAACGCTTCGCGCGCTATCAAGGCTGACGAACTTGCAGCTTGTAAGGCTGCTGGCGTTACCGACGTTCAGGAAGTGAAGATCGGTTACGATGGTATCGTCTTTGCGATGGACAAGTCCAACGCCGACGTCAAGCTTGAGGCAAAGGACGTGTACCTCGCTCTGGCCGCTGAAATCGTCAAGGACGGCAAGCTCGTTGCCAATCCTTACAAGAAGTGGTCGGAAGTCAACAAGGAGCTGCCAGACGTAGCGATCGCCGCTTACATTCCTGGCTCCAAGCACGGCACACGCGAAGTCTTCGAAGAGAAGATCATGGCTGATGGCTGCAAGGAAGCTAAAGCAACTGACGCTCTCAAGACCCTCGTTCCCGACGCCAAGCAGGCTGCTGCAAAGTGCATCGCAGTTCGTAAAGACGGCGCTGCTGTCGATATCGACGGCGACTACACGGAAACGCTGGCTCGCATCGCTGCAAACAAGACCGGCGTTGGCGTATTCGGCCTCGCATTCTACGAAAACAACATGGACAAGCTGAAGGTTGCAACCGTCGGCGGCATCGTTCCGACCACGGAATCCGTTGCAAGCGGCAAGTATCCAGTGTCTCGTCCACTGTACTTCTACGTCAAGAAGGCCCACCTCGGCGTTATTCCTGGCCTCAAGGAATATGTTGAGTTCTTCGTTTCTGACGAGATGATCGGTCCAGAATCTCCTCTGGCAAACTACGGCCTGGTTGCTGCTCCTGAAGCAGAACGCAAGGAAATCCGCGCCCAGTTCGAAACCGGTAAGGTCATGTAAATCCTGACGGAAGGCGCGGCACCACTGCCGCGCCTTTCATCTATCTGTCTGCCAAGNCACCCATGGGCTGACAGGCCCTATTTACCGGACGCTCAGACCCGATGAATAGGATCTATCAATCTGGAAAGTCGAAGCCGAGCAGGGGATACAGCGCCTGTCACGAAACCGTACGACCTCAAGGTCAGTCCGGTCTTCGGACGATCCGATGTGCAAATTACAAAGCTGCCTGATACCGCATCCACTTTTCTGATGCGCCGAGGAAAGTCTCCATGAACACATCCATACTTTTGCTTATATTGGCGCTGATCGGCACAGCCAGCTATTTGCTTGGCACACGTCGCGCAGTCGCAATGGTGGGCGCCAGCGCCACAAAGATGCATTCGCGGCCGGGTTATCACGGCTCCTATGTTCTCGTCTGGGCGGTTCTTCCTGCAGCGTTCATTCTCGCGCTTTGGCTGGTTATCAGCCCCTTCGTTATCACCTCTTCGGTGCGCGCCGCGTTTCCAGAAGATATCCGGGCGCAATCGGAAGCTCAGCAGAGCCTCAATTACGGCATGGTCGGCTCAATTGCGCGTGGCCTCGAGCGCCTGACACCGGAAGAATTTGCTGCGGCCAAGGCCGATCCGGCCACATTGCGGCCGCTGCTGGGGTCAAAGGGCGTTGCCATTGCCGGAGATCCGCAGCCTTACATGGTCGAAGCAGCTGAAACGCTGAATACCATGTCCGCGGCCAGTCAGGTCGGCATGGTTCTCGTCGTGCTCGTCGTGGCGATTGGCGGTGCAGTCTACGCCATGCGCGGCATTGCTCCACGGTTCAGGGCGCGTAACAATGTCGAGAAGGTCATTCTTGCCGCTCTGGTGCTGGCGTCGTCCATCGCCATTCTCACAACCATCGGCATTGTCTTGTCGATGCTGACGGAAGCCATTCAGTTCTTCAACATGGTGCCCGCCCATCAGTTCTTCTTCGGAACGGTGTGGGACCCACGTTTTGCCGCTGCCGGTTCTACCGATAGTGCAGGTCAATTCGGCCTTATTCCCCTTCTGGCCGGCACGCTCTATATCGGCTTCGTCGCCATGCTGGTTGCGGTCCCGGTCGGTTTGTTTNCAGCCATCTACATGGCCGAATATGCAAGCCCTCGTTTCCGCTCGGTCGCAAAGCCGCTTCTGGAAGTGCTGGCGGGTATCCCTACCATCGTCTACGGCTTCTTCGCGCTGACAACCGTCGGCCCGTTCCTGCGCGACATTTCCTCGCAGATCAACGGACTGGCGACTGGCGACTACACGAACTTCATCCAGGCGCAGAGCGTCATCACCGCTGGCTTCGTCATGGGCATCATGCTGATCCCCTATGTGTCTTCGCTGTCGGATGACATCATTACCGCAGTACCCGGCACAATGCGTGACGGTTCACTCGGCCTGGGCGCCACCCGTTCTGAAACGGTCAAGAAGGTCATCCTTCCGGCAGCCCTTCCGGGCATTGTCGGTGCGATCCTGATGACGGCCTCGCGTGCGATCGGTGAAACCATGATCGTCGTGCTGGCCGCAGGTGTGGCAGCACGCCTGCAACTCAACCCGTTCGAGCCGATGACCACCGTCACCGTCAAGATCGTCAGCCAGTTGACCGGTGACCTTGAGTTCACCTCGCCGCAGACACTGGTTGCCTTCGCGCTTGGCATTACCCTCTTTGCCATCACGCTTTGCCTCAATATCTACGCGCTCTACATAGTGCGCAAATACCGGGAGCAGTACGAATGACCGACGTCGTTACTCCGGGCACTATTGCCCCAGCCGCAACGAAGAAGGTCCGGCGCGATATCGGCATCAAACGCCGCTACGCCTCCGAGCGCCGCTTCCGCGCCTACGGTCTCGCAGCCATCACCTTTGGTTTGCTGTTCCTGTTTCTTCTGCTCTGGTCGGTCGTTGGCAAGGGTTACACAGCGTTCCAGCAGACCATGATTACCGTCCCGGTCGAGTTTTCTGAACAGATCATCGATCCGGATAATGTGCGTGCTCAGAACCCGGCCAAGCTCGTTACGGCCAACTATCCTCTCGTGGCCCGCAATGCGGTGGCCAAGGCACTTGGCGTTTCGCTGGATGACCGCACGGCTCTGCGCGGTGTCTCTGCGATGATTTCGGATGGTATCCGCGTTCAGCTCCGGGATGTCGTCGTCAATGATCCAAGCATCATCGGCACAACACGCACCGTCTCCCTTCTGGCGTCGGGCGATCTCGACAGCGCCTTCAAGGGCCAGGTCGATCTGACTGTCAATGAACAGAACCGTCGGATATCCGATCAGCAACTCGCCTGGGTCAAGCAACTCACCGATGCTGGCCAGATTGCCAAGCAGTTCAACACCGGCATCTTCTTCAACGGCGCATCCAGCCGTCCGGAAGCCTCTGGCGTTGGCGTTGCTCTCATCGGCTCGTTCTACATGATGCTGATCGTGCTGGTTCTGTCTCTGCCCATCGGTGTCGCAGCGTCCATCTATCTGGAAGAGTTTGCGCCAAAGAACCGCCTGACGGATCTCATCGAGGTCAACATCAACAACCTGGCTGCCGTTCCCTCGATTGTTTACGGTCTGCTTGGTCTGTCGGTCTTCATCAACTTCATGGGCTTTCCACGCTCGGCCTCGCTGGTTGGCGGTCTGGTTCTGACCCTGATGACTCTGCCAACCATCATCATCGCCACCNGCGCGGCGCTGAAGGCAGTGCCACCCTCCATCCGTGCCGCGGCTCTTGGCCTTGGCGCGTCGAAAATGCAGACCATTTTCCACCATGTCCTGCCGCTTGCCATGCCCGGCATTCTGACCGGCACGATCATCGGCCTGGCGCATGCTCTCGGTGAAACCGCGCCATTGCTTCTGATCGGCATGGTCGCCTTCGTCACGAACTATCCGACAACACCCATGGACCCGTCTACGGCCCTGCCGGTGCAGATTTACATGTGGGCGAACGAAGCAGAACGTGCCTTTGTCGAAAGAACATCCGGCGCTATTATCATCCTGCTTATGTTCCTCATCGTCATGAATGTTGGCGCAATTCTGTTGCGTCGCCGCTTTGAACGGCGCTGGTAGAGGAGCTTGAAAGCTATGAACATGTTGTCGGAAGCAGCAGTTGAAAAGGCGCTGGACAAGAAAATGAATGAAGTTTCGTACAAGATGATCGGCAAGGACGTTTCTGTCTATTATAGCGAGAAACGCGCCCTTTACGATGTGAACCTCAACGTTCGCGAAAACACGGTAACAGCTTTGATCGGGCCATCCGGTTGTGGAAAGTCTACTTTCCTGCGGACGCTGAACCGCATGAACGACACGATCGACGGTTGCCGCGTCACCGGCAAGATCACGCTCGATGAGGACGATGTCTACGATCCCGCGATCGACGTAGTTGAGTTGCGCGCGCGCGTCGGCATGGTGTTCCAGAAGCCGAACCCATTCCCGAAGACGATCTATGAAANCATCGCCTACGGCCCACGCATCCACGGTCTTGCCCGCAGCAAGGCTGATATGGACCAGATCGTCGAAGCCAGCCTGCAAAAGGCCGGCCTGTGGAACGAAGCAAAGGATCGCCTGCACGAATCCGGTACCGGTCTTTCCGGTGGCCAGCAGCAACGTCTTTGCATCGCCCGCGCCATTGCCGTTTCGCCTGAAGTCATCCTGATGGATGAGCCATGCTCGGCGCTGGACCCGATTGCGACTGCCAAGNTCGAGGAATTGATCCACGAGCTGCGCGCCAACTATACGATCGTTATCGTGACGCACTCTATGCAGCAGGCCGCCCGCGTATCTCAGCGCACGGCCATGTTCCACCTCGGCCATCTGGTGGAAGAAANTGACACCGACAAGATGTTCACCAACCCGGATGACCAGCGTACGCAGGACTACATCATGGGCCGCTTCGGCTGATCTGCCGTTGGTTCACAACATCAGCGCAAACCGCTTGAGCCCGGCTGGGCTTGCGGAATCGCACCGAAACTGGAGAGTAGAACATGCCGACCCACTCGCATATCATGTCCGCTTACGATGAAGAGCTGAAGTTCCTGACCCGCCGTATCGCCGAAATGGGCGGTCTGGCGGAGCAGATGTGCGCGGATGCCGTGCGCGCCCTCGTCAATTCCGACGCAGCCCTGGCCCAGAAGGTCATCTCGGATGACACGATCCTTGACAACGCCGAACGCGAAATCGGCGACAAGGCCATCGTCACCATTGCCAAGCGCCAGCCTATGGCAGCCGACCTTCGCGAAATCATTGGCTCGCTGCGCATCGCTGCCGATCTGGAGCGCGTCGGCGACCTCGGCAAGAACACGGCCAAGCGCGTTATAGCGGTTGCCGGAACCGGCGTTCCTCGCAAGCTGGCGCGCGGTCTCGAGCATCTGTCCGAACTGGCGCTGGTGCAGCTGAAAGACGTTCTGGACGTCTATTCCACCCGTTCGGCGGAAAAGGCACAGACCATCCGCGAGCGCGACGAGGAAATCGACGCGATGTACACCTCGCTGTTTCGCGAGTTGCTGACATATATGATGGAAGATCCGCGCAACATTACCACCTGCACGCATCTTCTGTTCTGTGCCAAGAACATAGAGCGTGTTGGCGATCATGCCACGAACATCGCGGAGACCATCTACTACATGGCCACCGGTAGCCAGCCGGAAGGCGAGCGTCCCAAGGACGACAGTTCCAACACGCTCGGTGCAGTAACCGAGTGAATTCCCTATAAGACTGGCGGAGTCCCTTAGCCATGGTGCCGAAAATAGCAGTTGTCGAAGATGAAGAGGCGTTGAGCGTTCTTCTTCGCTACAATCTGGAATCCGAAGGTTACGACGTGGACACGATCCCGCGTGGCGACGAAGCGGAAATCCGCTTGCAGGAGCGCACGCCGGATCTTTTGATCCTGGACTGGATGCTGCCGGGCGTTTCCGGCATCGAGCTTTGCCGCCGTCTGAGAATGCGTCCTGAAACCGAACGCCTCCCGATCATCATGTTGACGGCACGTGGTGAGGAAAGCGAACGTGTGCGTGGTCTGGCCACCGGTGCCGACGACTATGTGGTCAAGCCATTTTCAACGCCGGAACTGATGGCCCGCGTCAAGGCCATGCTGCGCCGCGCTCGTCCCGAAGTCCTGTCTTCGGTGCTGAAATGCGGGGATATCGAGTTGGACCGGGAAACCCACCGGGTTCACCGCAAGACCCGTGAAGTGCGGCTCGGACCAACCGAATTCCGCCTGCTGGAATTCCTGATGGTGTCTCCCGGTCGTGTTTTCTCGCGCTCTCAGCTTCTCGACGGCGTCTGGGGTCACGACATCTATGTGGATGAACGCACCGTGGACGTCCACGTCGGCCGCCTGCGCAAGGCGCTCAACTTCTCCAATATGCAGGATGTTATCCGCACCGTGCGCGGCGCGGGATACTCTATGGAAGCCTGATAGATATCAGACTTCCAGATTGATTGGGTAGCGCGCGTAAAGTCTTTCTTCTTGGCTCAGGCGCGCGCGCTGCAAAACTTCGACGTAGCGCTGTTTTGCTCGAATTCCATAACTCGTTTTCATCGCGCCCATCATTTCGATGTCCAGGTACATCCAGTTCCAACGAGATGGTAGGACACTTTTGCGGGACGTAAAGAGCGCTCCTTTTTGATTGCGTGCATCATAAGTTCTGTCGAATTCAACTCGAATGCGGCATCATCGATGTCCTCGGCTTCCCTGCGCCAGTATTCCTTGCCGCGCTCTTCACAGATGAGCCAATAGTGATTATTGGCCCACTCAACGTATACCCTTCCATCTCCACAAGACCGACGGGAGATGGATAGAAAAGGAGCTTCAATAACTTTGGACCATATGTCTGAGATATATTTTNCCAAGACGTCGATTGGGTCCAGGGNCACCTCTTTCTGATATAAAAGCCAACTGCCAGCATGCACCAAACGTACCCTTCGAGCAGCGCCATCGGTAGTCGATGTCATTATCTCAAANTTAAAGTTTGACTATCCGACGATAAACGTCTATCAATGTCATATCGATATTTTGCTTGCTGAGCTTTGGTTGCCGCGCGATTAGCACCGCGTTTTGAACTAACCCTTTCCTTCAAAAAANTCGCTATAATCGCACGCGGGACGCAAGTTCTGCGATCTATCTCTTATGCTTTGAAAGGGTTCATTATGACCACAGGCACAGTAAAATGGTTTAACTCCACCAAGGGCTTCGGCTTCATTCAGCCTGACAACGGCGGCACAGACGCATTCGTACACATCTCCGCTGTAGAGCGTGCAGGTATGCGCGAAATCGTTGAAGGCCAGAAGCTGAGCTACGACCTTGAGCGCGACAACAAGTCGGGCAAAATGTCTGCTTGCAACCTGCAGGCTGTATAATACGGACTCTGCTTTCCATTGACCACGGATGTACTGGCATTGTTGAAAGCATGAGACCAATCGAGGTCAGGCAGGTTGCCTGGCCTTTTTTNGTGCCGCTCGACGGCCAAACGCTTGAACGTATTGCATCGTCGAGATGCACGAATACGCTTCGAGCAATAAATCTGCGTATCGTCCTTTTNAAAAAATCGATTCCGATTTTCAGTGCGATGCGATAGGAAGGGAACTCCATGTCTGACGCTCACAGCAAATCTCGCAAGCAGGCCGAAATCGCTTTCGGCGCTACGCAATCGCAGTTTTTNGCACGCGGTCGTGCGGTTGATGAACTCAACTCCATTGCCCAGGCTCGCGACGAAAAGACCATCAGGCTGCGTGAAGCGCGCCTTGCGAAAGAACTTGACGACAGCATGAAACCCGCAGTCATCCCAACGAAACGCGCCAAAAAATCCTGACCCCGGTCGGCATGACGCATCAACTGGAATAGAGATTTGAGAAACACTAGAAATATCAAGAACAACGAAGTTTCCGAACGTCGCGGCGCCGCGGCCGACGCGAAGGCCGCTCTTTTGAAGGCCTATCGTGAAGCAAAGGAAGCTGCCGCACCGACACTCGAAGCCAAGCAGGCAGAGCAGATTGCTGTTGCCGAAGCACGCAGAGCGCGTCAGGCCGAAAGAGATGCGCAGAAGCGTGAAGAAAAACTTCGCCTCGAAGCTGAAGCTGCGCAACGCGAAGCCGAACTCGAAGCTGCCGCAAACGCTGAAGAAGACGCCCGCAAGGCGGCTGAAAAAANTCGTATTGCTCGCGTTGTCGAAGACGAAGCGGCCCGCAAGGCAGAACGCGATCGTCGTTATGCCAACCGCAAAGCCCGCCAAGGCTGATCCATTCGCCAAGATCCAGCAGCCGTTCAATCGAAGGGCTGCGATCTGGCGAGATGGATATAATCCAAAATCGTGCCTCCAAAGCACGTGACGCCCGCGGCTGAGTATCAGCAAGCAGGCTTGCGCCTTGCGCAAATCGTATTGGTGTTGCGCAGAAATTTCCCTCCATAAGTGGTCCGAACCATTCGCAAAGCATCCAATGTTTATGAGAGCTTTTGCAATCAAGATGTGAACGGCGGGGCGTGCGTTTAGCCGAGCGCAGAGATGTAGGTGCTGTTGGTGCGCTGAACTGCGGTGTCGACCATTCCGAAAATTCCAGGCAACAAAAAAGCGGGCCAATGACCCGCTTTTTTATATTCAGCAATGTGCGTGCGGCCTTTTAGGCTCTGCGACGCTCGCTCACTGGCTGGTAGGCCATCTTGGCGTGGAACTTGCAGTAAGGCGAGGACTCGTGGGACTCGCAACCGCAGAAGTGAAAATCATCCTTTAGCGGATCGCCCACTGGCCACTTGCATGTGCGCTCCGTTAGCTCAGTCAAGGTCAGACGAAGAGAGGTTGGCAGCGATGCGTTGCTGACGGGAACATACTCAAGAACCCGCGCTGTATCGGTGTCCATGTCGTCTTTCAACGCGGTCGAACCTGCAGTGCGGACGTTAGGGCGGGCAGCGGTTGGACGTGCCTGAAAATTTGCTGGACGCGGAGCTGTCGAGGCTGCTGGGCGCTTGGCTGCTGGACGTGTGGTTGCTACTGTCCCGCCAGCTTTCGCACGGCCTGGGAGATTCAAACGGTGCACTTTACCGATGACGGCGTTGCGGCTGACGCCACCGAGCTGCGCTGCGATCTGGCTGGCGCTCAGTCCTTCGGACCACAGGCGTTTCAGTCTTTCGACTCGTTCATCAGTCCAGTTCATGCCGTTTCTCCGCTCGTAGCGCAGGCAGAATCATCCCCGATGCCGTGGAGTGAACCACGCGCAGAGTATCCGCCAGATTGTAGGTGACTAGTTCCGCCGCTTGCAGTCTAGTAATTGAGAGTTAACCTAATCGTCGGCAGACTCCGTGACAAGAGTCGGGGGAATCATCTGGAATCGATTTCCCGGTTTNCCCCAACTTGCTTCGTTTCTGAGTCAGAAAGGCAACACTTTGTAGGTTGATAAAACGATTCTACCATCGCTTGAGAAAGCCAGCATATGTGGACATTTGTTGACATCGTCAAGGGAAGTGACAATAGTGCGCTCGACCTACCGAGAATATCCCAAGCCGCCGCGAGGCGGCATTTTTGATTTNCAGGCACGGGATGACCGATAAGCCCTATTGATAGCGCGTTTGCGCGGGAGTGCTGCAGCCATGGCCGACACCACGCCATTGTTCGATACGTTTTCCAGAGCCCCTTTGCGCTTCGAGCGCGGTGAGGGTGTATGGCTCGTGACGGAAAGCGGCGAGCGATATCTGGATTTCGGCGCAGGCGTTGCGGTGACCTCGGTCGGCCACAGCCATCCGCATATGGTGGAGGCTCTCAAAGGCCAGGCCGAGAAGGTCTGGCATCTCTCCAATCTTTATGAAGTGCCGGGTCAGGAAACGCTGGCCAAGCGGCTGACCGATGCAACTTTTGCGGATAAGGTGTTTTTNACCAATTCGGGTGCTGAGGCCTTGGAATGCGCGATCAAAACGGCGCGTCGTTACCATTATACCCACGGCAACCCGGAGAAGTTCCGTATCATTACCTTTGAAGGCGCGTTTCACGGGCGCACACTGGCCACCATTGCTGCCGGTGGCCAGCCGAAATACATCGAAGGTTTCGGCCCGAAGGTCGAAGGTTTCGATCAGGTACCATTCAATGATCTGGAAGCGCTGAAAGCGGCAATCGTTCCGGAAACTGCGGCGTTGCTCATAGAGCCTATTCAGGGTGAGGGCGGCGTTCGTCCGGTTGCACCAGAATTTCTGCGCGCACTTCGAGACCTTTGTGAAGAGCATGGCCTACTGTTGATTTTTGACGAAGTGCAAACGGGTGTCGGCCGTACGGGCAAGTTCTTTGCCTATGAATGGTCGGGCGTTACGCCAGATATCATGGCGGTGGCCAAGGGTATTGGTGGCGGTTTTCCGTTTGGCGCCTGCCTTGCAACGGCAGAGGCCGCATCCGGTATGACGGCTGGCGTTCACGGGACGACCTATGGCGGCAATCCGCTGGCCATGGCCTGCGGCAATGCAGTGCTGGATATCGTTCTGGCCGACGGATTTCTTCAGCAGGTACGTGATGTCACACTGGTGTTCCGCCAGGGCCTCGCTTCCCTGAAGGATCGTTATCCCGATGTGATCGAGGAGATCAGAGGTGAAGGTCTTCTGATCGGCGTCAAGGCAAAGGTTCCCTCCGCCGATCTGCTTCATGCCATCCGTGCCGAGCATCTTCTGGGTGTTCCAGCAGGTGATAACGTTATTCGTTTGCTGCCGCCGCTTGTTGTAACGGCAGAAGAAGCGCGCGAAGGCTTGGCGCGGCTTGAAAGAGCTGCGGAAGCCGTCACGACGAAAATGGCAAAAAGCGCCTAAACGCGCAATGGTTAGGCCAGCGCGCCGCGTGGCCTGCATCAATGGGACTATATTGAAATGGCATCAGCAAAGCATTTNCTAGATCTTTCGGCCGTTGGCTCGGATGACCTGCGGGTTATTATGGACGACGCCCGCGCACGCAAGATTGCGACCGAGAACGGGACAGCGGAAAAGCCACTGGCTGGCAAGATGCTGGCGATGATTTNCGAAANGCCGTCTACACGCACCCGCGTCTCCTTCGATGTCGGCATGCGCCAACTCGGCGGCGAGACGCTGTTTTTATCAGGCACGGAAATGCAGCTTGGCCGTGCTGAAACCATCGGCGATACGGCCAAGGTTCTGTCGCGTTATGTGGACGCAATCATGATCCGCACGACAGACCACTCACGCCTGCTGGAGCTTGCAGAACACGCGACCGTGCCTGTGATCAATGGCCTGACGGATGATACGCATCCTTGCCAGATCATGGCAGATATTCTGACATTCGAAGAGCATCGCGGACCGATCAAGGGCAAGACGATTGCCTGGACCGGGGATGGCAACAATGTGCTGCATTCGCTGGTCGAAGGTTCTGCACGCTTCGGTTACCGCATGAACATGGCGGTGCCGATGGGGTCCGAGCCGCATGACCGGTTCCTGAACTGGGCGCGCAACAATGGCGGCGAAGTCATGCTGTATCACGATGCAGAACGTGCCGTTGAAGGTGCCGATTGCGTGGTAACCGACACTTGGGTGTCCATGAACCAGGAACACAAGGCGCGTGGCCACAATATCTTCCAGCCTTACCAGGTCAATGCTGGCTTGATGGCCAAGGCAAACAAGGACGCGCTGTTCATGCACTGCCTGCCTGCGCATCGCGGTGAAGAAGTGACGGATGATGTAATCGACGGACCACAATCCGTCGTTTTTGACGAGGCGGAAAACCGCCTGCATGCGCAAAAGTCCATCATCGCATGGTGCATGGGCGTCATCTGACGTCTGGGGCATGTTGCTAACGCAACGTGCCGTACCGAACGCTTGAATTTTCGGCAGGGCTACCCATTTGTAGCCCAAGTCGATGCTGCCATACAATTTGATGGCGGCTTTTCATCAACTATTCGCCGCATACTTCCCCGGACGGTGGTTCCGTTTTCACCTCCGCCGGTTTATCTATGCGAGAACGAATATCAGGCCCGTCGATCAATGCTGCTTGCGGCGCAGATCATGTGGCGCGGCAACGTGCACGGCGGGCATCAAGGAGTTAGTGAGATGGCAGATGTGACGGTAAATCTCGACACACTCGATTTTGCAGGTGACGACAAGGTCATTCCTTTTCAGGTAGAAGGACTGGACGTGCGCGGTCGTGCCGTGCAGGTCGGGCCGCTGCTGAATGCTATTCTCGAAAGACACGAGTATCCGCCGGTTGTCGCCCGCCTTCTGGCGGAAGCGGTTGTTCTGACTGCGCTAATCGGCACGTCGCTCAAGTTTTCCGGCAAATTGACACTTCAGACCAAGAGTGACGGCCCCGTGGATTTGCTGGTCGCAGATTTTTCAGCGCCTGAGAATATGCGCGCCTATGCGCGTTTCGACGAGGAGCGGTTGGCGGAAGCCACGGCTGCCGGCACCACGTCGCCAGAGCAGTTGCTTGGTGCTGGCATTCTGGCCTTTACGATCGATCAAGGCGTTGGCATGCAGCCCTATCAAGGCATCGTGCCACTGGATGGCTCCACGCTGGAAGATATTGCGGGCGTCTATTTTCGCCAGTCGGAACAACTGCCCACGCGTGTGCGGCTTGGCGTTGCCGAACTGTTCGACCGGGACGAAGACGGCAAACCACGCCATGGCTGGCGGGCCGGTGGGCTTATCGCGCAGTTTCTGCCGCAGGCGCCGGAACGGCTCCGTCAGCGGGATTTGCATGGCGGCGACGGTGACGAAAATAGCCTCGACGTGGCGGACGACGACGCCTGGAATGAAGCCGTCGCCTTGATCGACACTGTCGATACGGATGAGCTGACGGATCCACAAGTTCCAGCCGAGAAGCTGCTGTATCGTCTGTTCCACGAACAGGGCGTGCGCGTCTACGAACCGCAATTGATCCTTGATCGCTGCAATTGCTCGCGTGATAAGATCAAAGGCGTGCTTTCCGGTTTTTCCGCCGAGGAAATCCGCGAGAGTCAGGAAAACGAAGTTGTTTCCGTTACCTGCGAATTCTGCTCGACGACCTATCATTATCAGGTCGAAGAGTTGCCAGTCGCGGGCTGATATCGTGGGCGGGGTGATGCCCCGCCTGCTTTAGTTCAAGACGCGCAGCAGTCCCGGGCTATCTAAGGAAAACGCCGGAATGTCCACCGTGAACACTTCTCCGGTTTCCGCCTGCATCTCATAATGACCGAACATCAGGCCCGATGGCGTATCCAGCGGGCAGCCGGAAGAATATTCGTAGGAATCGCCGGGCTTGAGATGTGGCTGTTCGCCGATCACGCCAGGACCGGAAACCTCGTCCACCTGGCCGTTTTCATCGGTAATATGCCAATAGCGATTGACCAGAGTTACGGCAAGGTCGGAGTTGTTGGAGATGACAACCGTGTAGCCCCAGACATAACGGCTGTCATCCGGGTCGGACTGCTCGTCAAGATAATAGGGGTCGACTGTGACCTCGATATCTCTTGTCATTGCACGGTACATTACGGGACCCTAAGTATTGCTTCTCTTGGCACTATACACGAATAGCGCTGTATATCGTCAATAAAGCGCGTTTACATTAGCAGGTGTTCACGGATCTTTGCGCATTTCTGAAAGCTGACGGTCACTCTGGTTCCACGAACCCGGAATCAACGCCGAGGCGAGGCGTTAAATGTGGCCTGGGTGATCGGGCCACATCTGTTTCATCAGGCCGAGACTTTAGCCACTGCAGCAGCAAAGTCTTCCAGCAGATCGTCAGTATCTTCGATGCCGCAGGAGAGACGTAGCGTACCACCGGAAATGCCCAGTTCCGCACGCGCCTCATCGGTCAGGTTCTTGTGCGTTGTGGTGCCGGGATGCGTGATCAGGCTTTTGGCATCGCCGAGATTGTTGGAAATCTTGACGATCTCCAGCGCGTTCTGCAGCTTGAATGCCGCTTCCTTGCCACCCTTCAGCTCGAAGCAAACCAGCGTCGAGCCGCCCGTCATCTGCTTGGCGATGATATCGGCCTGCGGATGGTCGGCACGGCCGGGATAGATCACCTTGGCGACCTTGCCTTGGTCGGCAAGAAAATCGGCAATCCTGGCGGCGTTGGCCGTCTGCTGGCGCACGCGTAGCGGCAATGTCTCTATGCCTTTCAGCAGCGTCCAGGCGTTGAAGGGCGACATGGCGGGCCCCGTATGACGGAAGTAATCCTGAAGCTCTTCCTCGATCCATTTCTTGTCGGAGAGAACGACGCCGCCCAGGCAGCGGCCCTGACCGTCGATGTGCTTGGTCGCGGAATAGACGACGATATGCGCACCCAGTTCCAACGGCTTCTGGAAAAGCGGTGTCGCAAACACGTTATCGACCACCAGCTTCGCACCGATCTGGTTGGCAAGCTTGGCAACGCCAGCGATATCCACCACTTCCAGCGTCGGGTTCGTCGGGCTTTCAAGAAAGAACAGCTTTGTGTTCGGCTGGATGGCCTTTTCCCAATTTGCGAGATCGCGGCCATCGACCAAAGTGCATTCGATGCCGTATTTCGGAGCGAGCGTCTCGACAACCCAACGGCAGGAACCAAACAGAGCGCGGGCGGCAACTATGTGATCGCCTGCCTTCAACTGGCACAGAATGGCAGCGCTGACAGCGGCCATGCCGGATGCCGTAGCGCGCGCGTCTTCGGCGCCTTCCAGCAGGCACATGCGCTTTTCAAACATGTCATTGGTCGGGCTTGCATAACGGGCGTAAATGAAGCCTTCCGTTTCGCCTTTGAAGCGGGCTTCAGCCGCCTCAGAACTGTCATAGACAAAGCCCTGCGTAAGGTAGATTGCCTCGGACGTTTCGCCGTACGCAGACCGTAGTGTTCCACCATGTACCAGCTGTGTTGCCGGGCGCCATTTCTTGCTCATGTCATCACCTTACAAACAAAAAANCCGGTCGCAAAAAGCAGACCGGTTACAAGCGCACCCGGTCTTTTTAGCCACTTATTTAACGTGGCTGCAAGCCGACCGGCCAAATCACCACGGGATAAGATTGCCTTAACTCCGTTAACGACTTGCGTCAATGCCTTGCTTTKGGTTTTGTCGCCGTGAAANGGGATGATGAAAAGATGACGAGAACAACGGGCATATTGGCGGATGGCGCAATCCGGGGGCTGTTCGGTTCTGGGCAGTTAAAGAGCGAACGCGCGCTGGATGTGGACCAGATTCAGCCAGCCAGCCTCGACCTGCGTCTGGGTGCCAAAGCCTACCGCGTGCGCGCCAGCTTTATGCCCGGCCCATCGACAAAAGTCATCGAGAAGCTCACGCGTCTCAGCCTGCACGAGATCGATCTGAGCGAAGGTGCGGTTCTTGAAACCGGTTGCGTCTACATCGTTCCGTTGATGGAGGCGCTTGCCCTGCCTGTGGATATGTCCGCTTCCGCCAACCCGAAAAGCTCGACGGGTCGCCTCGACATCTTTACCCGCGTCATCACCGACAATGCGCAGGAATTCGACAAGATACCCGCAGGCTATAACGGCCCGCTCTATCTTGAGATCAGCCCGCGCACTTTCCCCATCGTCGTGCGCCAGGGTTCGCGCCTGTCACAAATTCGCTTTCGCATCGGTCACTCCGTCCTTGCCGATGCTGAAATGCTGATTTTGCACGAAAAGGAAACGCTGGTCGCGAGCGAAACGCCCAATGTCTCCGGCGGTGGCATTGCATTATCGATCGATCTTCAAGGCTTTGGTGAAAAGGGCCTGATCGGCTATCGCGGCAAACATCATACCGCGGTGGTCGATGTCGACCAGAAAGCCGCTCACGACGTGCTGGACTTCTGGGAGCCGATCTACGCAAGGGGCCGTGCCGAACTCATCCTCGACCCGGACGAGTTCTACATCCTGGTCTCGCAGGAGGCCGTCCACGTCCCACCTCTCTATGCTGCCGAGATGACACCGTTCGATCCGCTGGTCGGCGAATTTCGCGTCCATTACGCTGGTTTCTTTGACCCCGGTTTCGGCCATGCCAGCGCCGGCGGCACCGGCAGCCGCGCTGTCCTCGAAGTCAGAAGCCACGAAGTCCCCTTCATTCTGGAGCACGGCCAAATCGTCGGTCGCCTGGTCTACGAGCACATGCTGACCAAGCCGGAAGGCCTCTATGGATCAGGACTAGGATCCAACTATCAGGCTCAGGGCTTGAAACTTTCAAANCACTTCCGCCCGGAATAACTCCTATCGCCAAGCTTGACAGTCTGTCGCAACTATCAGATTTTGATTTCCGCGCGGNTGTAGCTCAATGGCAGAGCAGCAGCTTCCCAAGCTGAATACGAGGGTTCGATTCCCTTCACCCGCTCCATTGACCTTTCCAACAAGATCAATGACGTCAAATAAATGCTGATGTTTCAGCGTTTTCGCCTCACGCGCGCGTATAAACGTGCAACAGTATGCAGTGACATCCAGCAATTTTGATGGTCGGGAACCGATGCCGGAAAATGAAACTGACAGGCATTCAGAACAAGAATGTGATCAAGCGTAGAAGTTTCACCTGATGAAGCGAATAGCGCCGACCCTCGGTCTTACGAATTAACGTTACGTCATCTTTNGCTACTTTCCAATGTGCTTTAGGATAAAACGGCTCAGCGTAAACACAACTCAAATCTACCGCCGAAATTCGGTGGATTTTTTGGAGAGCAAAAATCTGAGACCGTCTTTCATTTTTTNGGCGCTGCAACACCCGATGGTGTTGTCAACACCAAATTTTAACAATCTTGTATTTTCTGGAACAAAAGCTACTCAAGTCACGTTGGTTTTCCGAATAGAAAAAANGGAATTACCAATGTCTAGGATGGTAAAACTCATTTCTCTCGTCGTTCTCAGCGTCGGTTTATCTGCGACTACTTCGATTCCTGCCCATGCACTTAGCATCATTGCTCCTGCATACGAGGGTCAGGCAGGCACGCAAGGCACCTACGATCACCCACCGGTCGCATTTACCGGAGGCTCATCAGATGCCGGGAATTCAAGTGGTTTATCGCTGTCTTCGCATGAAATCCTGCATGTGAAATGGTGCGCGCAGAACTACCCGTCATACCACGCCACCGACAATACGTATCAAATCAAGCATGGCGCGCGTACGGAATGCCGCTCACCTTATTGAATGACACCCTATCTGCTCTTCATCCTATATTTNGAAGAGCATGAGTTTTAATTAAANTTTCACTCAATTGTTCTTTGAGACCGGTTTGTGCGGCGTTTTATTCCAGACGAATGGTTTATAGCGCAGTTCAAAGACGGCACGCCAAGCGGCGGCAGACAGCAAGAGCCAATAAAGTGGTGTAGCGAGCCATCTTTNCCCGATCATACCCCGCTCATGCTTGATCATCGCTCGAGTCCCCATCAGCAGGAAGATGGCGTAACTCGCTACAATATTAACTGTGTCGATGCCGATAAGCGCGAGTTGCGTGGTGGAAAATACGCTTGGACCTTCCGTCCAGATTGTGTGACCAACGACCATCAAGTAGACGATAAAANGCGGATGAGTCAGCGATGAAAGCAACATGCCACCGATCAACAGGTGGAAGACCAGATAGGCTTTCCATCCCATTTCCTTTGCGACACTGACTGNCGATCGCATCATCACCAGCCAGCTTTGCAGCCAGCCTTTGAACCAGCGGCTGCGCTGGGCAAGCCAGACGAATATGTCTGTCGGGGCATCTTCCAATGTCTGATAACTGATGACATCCGAGTAGTAGCCGAGCCGGTACAGGCGCATGCCAAGATCGGCATCTTCCGTGACGTTGTAGGGATCCCAGGCTCCGGCATGGCGCAGGATCGATGCGCGGAAATGGTTTGATGTGCCGCCCAGCGGAAGAGGCATTTGCATGCGTGCCAGCATGGGCAACATGCGCCTGAACAGCGCGGAATATTCCAGCGAAAAAGACGATGTCATCCAAGAAATATTGGCATTGCTGATAATCAGTGGTGCTTGCAGGCAGGCCAGTTTTTCACAACCACTGCGAAAACGAGTATGGGCCTCGCGCAATTGTTTGGGATGCGGCCTGTCCTCGGCATCATATACCGCGATGAACTCTCCACGCGCGCCGTATAGCGCATAGGTCAAAGCCTTCGGTTTCGTGCGCGGCAAGGAAGGCGGCACATGAACGATCTCGAAGTGCGAGCCGGGGTTAAGGCGTTCGATTGCAACGATAGTCGATGCATCATCCGCCTCGCAAACTAGCTTGATATCCAGCCTAGATTTCGGCCAGTCGAGCCTGTTCAGCGCGGTGACGAGTTGCTCCACGATTGCCTCTTCGCGGTAGAGCGCGACAAGAATGGTATAGACCGGTAGCTGATCTTCCTTCGATTGCTCCACCAGTGCCAGTGTTCGCCGGTCCGGTTTTAAGCGCAACGGTACAAGACGAAACAGGATGGCGGCCATGTAGAGCGCAGCGGTCAGGATATGCAGAAGATGAAAGGTCAACGACGGCGAAAGAAGCATCGAGCCTATGATTATGGTAAANCCGACGCCGAGCAGAAATCCCTGCTTTCCGTGCAAGGTAATGCGCGCCGAATAAAGCGGTGTCGCATCGAATAATGAATTCACAGTCTGTCGTGTTCGCCTTTCCGCACCTGCCTGCCAGACGGCGGTGCGAAGCGCCGATGGCGTCGTGACAACAAGATCTGCAGCAATGCCGGGCGTGCTTTCCAGCGCATGTTTCAGCCTTTCGATGCTGCTAATATCAGGAACGATGGCTATATAGGGTTTGGTATCCTTTGGAGAGAGGCGGACCATTCGCGTTTCCAGGAGCTGGATATCAAGCGACGGTGTATCGACCACGATGGCCCCATCCAGCTCAGCCACGAATGGCAGCCGCAGAAAGCGGGCAAAAGCGCCAAAATACGCGGTTTCCGTTACGGTTTCGCTCGCTAGAAGCTCCGCTTCGAAGGTCGATCCGTTGCGAAGCGCACGTGCCGTAAACTCCTCGATATAGGGTTTNCCCAATCCGAGGGTCTTGAGAAAAGCAGCTTCGTCACTCTCTGCCACCGAGCTATCGAGGAAAGAAAATGGATCGTCTTCGAGCGGATCGAATGAGACGATTTCACCCTGTACAAGCATCGCTTTTCGCGATTCTTGTGTATACTCGTCAATACGCGACATACATATACCAGCCACCGAACCGGTGGTGCCCCAACAATTCCCCAGCGGATCATATACATGCGTCCTTTAGTTGCACCCTTCAAATTAATGGGTATTTNAGGTTATTTTGTCTGCGCGAGTATTTTTTNGGCGTCGCAGCCAGTCCGTGCGGAAAATCTTGTCGAAAATGGCGGACTGCCTGTTTTGTTCGATAAGCAGGAGCGGTTGCCGGGTGCAGACCTTTCGACGGTCTCGCGCGTGCGGTTTCTGATGTCGGTCGATTTTCCTCCATTCAATTTTACCGATCAAAACGGACGGCTGGTCGGGTTCCATGTTGATCTGGCTCGCGAGATTTGCGCTCAGTTGAAAATCGAAAGTAAATGCCAGGTCCAGGCGCTTCCTTTCGATGAGCTGGAGGCCGCGGTGGAAATGGGTGAGGGCGAAGCCGTCATGTCGGGCATCGCCTCCAGCCCAGACCTTCGGAAAAGTTTCAGCTTTACAAGGCCGTATATACTTCTGCCCGCCCGCTTTGCCATCAACAAGACAACCAAGCTGGAGGGNCAGTCAGCGAGCGCACTTTCCGGCAAGAAAGTGGGCGTGATCAGCAATTCCCGTCATCAGGCGATGCTGAAAGCATTTTTNCCGACCGTCGCCATCAACGGCTTCGATGGTTACGAGCCGATGTATGAAGCGCTGAGGACCGGCAAGATCGACGCCATCTTCGCCGATGGCTTACGCTTGCCGTTTTGGGTCTCGGGAACTGCATCCGATGGCTGTTGCGCCATGTTCGATGGTCCCTATATGTCCGATCGTTTTCTAGGCGAGGGTCTGTCCATCATGACGGTCGATCCGGAAGACAAGCTCGTGCCTGCTTTCGATCAGGCCCTTGCCGCTCTGTCACGTAACGGCCGACTGGAGGAAATCTATCGCCGCTATTTTCCTTACGGAATGTTTTGAACCTATCGGATTATTGGCTGGCCCAGATGATGCGGGCCACCCACTCGACGTCCGCCAGATCAAAGCTGCGATTGGGATGTTCCGGGTTCAGTGAGAACAATTCGATAGTCTTGGCGGTTTGGCGTGCCAAGACTTTCGCCATGACCTCTCCATCCTTGCTTTTGACGACAACGCGGTCCCCGCGACGAACCTGCGCACCGGGCTCTACGATCAGCATATCGCCATCGCGATAAAGCGGCATCATGCTGTCGCCTTGCACTTCCAATGCATAGACACCAGCCTTGTTAGCGGGGGAGGCGGGAAAATCTACGACATCCCAACCTTGGCCAGCGGGGAAACCACCATCATCAAAAAAGCCGCCTGACCCCGCCTGGGCAAAGCCGAGCAGAGGAATGGCGCCCGTCTGTGGCGGAAAATTGCCGTCGGGTAAGGTGTTTTTGCTGGCATGGCCAAGGGCGTAACCGAAAAACTGGTCGATCGTCGCCCCGGTTGCATCCAGCACTTTGGACACCGATTCGGTGGAAGGCCAGCGTTGGCGACCATCAGGGCCTACCCGTTTGGATTTGTTGAACGATGTCGGGTCAAGTCCCGCTTTCCGTGCCAGACCGGAAGGCGTCAGCTGGTTACGGTCCGCGAGAGTATCGATCGCACTCCAGATATTATCGTGTGATAGCATAATTTACGGCCCGGATGGAGCGGCGTCGTCACGCGGCTCGCTTCAGTATCTGACGAAATTTAGCCAAACACGAAGAAAGAGTAAAGTAAAAANGGAATAAAATCCTTATTGATTATGCGACCAATGTGGACATGTTGATCTTGGAAAGCTGGATGACGGCCTGGGTGCGACTATCCACCTTCAGTTTCAACAATATTGCCGAAACATGCGCCTTGATCGTGGCTTCGGAAACGCTGAGTTCATAGGCAATCTGCTTGTTGAGCAGGCCTTCGCCCAACATGCCCAGCACACGGTTTTGCTGCGGTGTCAGAGTGCGCAGCCGGTTGATGAGGTCTGCCATATCCGGGTCGTGATCCTGGCCGGACTGACAGGATGCCGGTATCCAGACATCACCCTCCAGCACTGCGCGGATACCGGCGCGCATATCTTCAATGCCTGAGGATTTGGAAATGAAGCCGGAGGCGCCAAGCTCGATGGCGCGGCGCATGGTGGCCGGATCGTCCGTAGCTGAAACGATGACGATGGGCAGGCTGGAAAACTCTGCCCGTAAAGCCATCAGCCCTGAAAAACCGCTGACACCGGGCATGGCGAGGTCCAGCAGCATGAGATCGGCATCGGGTTGGTAAGCGGCGGCCGTTTTCGCCGCTTCGAAGTCACCCGCCTCGATGATCGTGTTGTCGCCTTCAAGCCCTGTAACCGCCTGGCGCAAAGCGCCGCGGAACAACGGATGGTCATCTGCGATGATAATGGTGAGTTGTGACATGCAGCGCCCCCTCCCAAGAGCATTTCATGTGCGTCTCATTTTGGCGGAGTTCAACTTCACGTCAAGCATCCGCCAAATAAGGATTGCGTGAATACGGCTGCAATACAAGCTTTAGATTGCAGGTAATGCCTTGCGGGTGTCGTCCTGGGGCAAAAATCTGTGTGAGGCGGTGGACAAGCACCGGCATTTGCGGCAAACCGCCCGCAGTGAAGGAGACGCCGCATGAGTGAAACGCCCCCCGTCATCAACAATCTCGTCATCTACAAGATTGTCCCGACAGCCCTTTGGCAAAGGGCTAGAGACGCCGGTATTTNCCAAGGCGCGGCCATCGACCTTACGGATGGTTACATCCATTTCTCAACCGCAGCCCAAGTCAAGGAAACTGCACAGAAGCATTTCGCCGGTCAGGACGATCTTCTGCTGGTGGCCGTCGATGGTGGCGCGCTGGGAGACAAGCTGGTGTTTGAAACATCCCGTGGCGGCGATCAGTTCCCGCATCTCTATGCGCACCTGCCCTTGAGCGCGGTTTTGTGGGAAACACCTTTGACGATGGATGATGACGGCGCACACCAGTTTCCGGAGATTTCATGATGAGCGGATTTTTTNCCTCACTCGGTCGGCGCGGCCTGTTTCTGATGGACCCGGAAGTGGCGCATGGCATGTCGATCGCCGCGCTACGCAGTGGTTTCATGCCCACCTGCATGGTGCCGCACGATCCACGCCTGCAACAGACGGTGGCTGGCCTTGTTTTCCCCAACCCACTCGGCATGGCAGCGGGTTACGACAAAAATGCGGAAGTGCCCGGTCCGCTGCTGAAGCTGGGCTTCGGTTTTACCGAAATCGGCACGGTCACGCCGCTCCCGCAATCGGGCAATCCGAAACCACGCATTTTCCGGCTCTTGGAAANCGACGCCGTCATCAACCGTCTGGGGTTCAACAATGAAGGTCATGCGGTGGCGCTTGCGCGCCTTATCGCTGCTGGCCTGCGCGGCCTCGTCGGCGTCAATATCGGTGCGAACAAGGATAGCGAAGATCGTATCTCGGATTACGTGAAGGGCATCGAAACATTCGCTTCGGTCGCGTCTTATTTCACTGCCAACATCTCCTCGCCCAATACGCCGGGCCTGCGCGATTTGCAGGCGCGTGAGAGCCTGTCAGCCCTGTTGAAAGCCGTGCTGGAAAAGCGCGATGCCGAGGCACAGAAGCTGAACCGCCTCATTCCGGTATTCCTGAAGATCGCACCCGATCTGACGGAAGAGGGGCTGGATGATATCGCTGCCGAAGTGCTGGCCCATAATCTTGATGGCCTGATCGTCTCCAACACGACACTGTCACGTGATGGTCTGCGCCCCGGCCCGAACAATAACGAGACGGGCGGCCTGTCAGGCAAGCCGCTCTTTGATCTCTCCACGACCGTGCTTGCCAAAATGCGCAAACGCGTCGGCCCCGCTCTGCCCATCATCGGCGTCGGCGGCGTCTCGTCTGCCGAAACCGCGCTGGAAAAANTCCGTGCCGGTGCTGATCTGGTGCAGCTGTATTCCTGCATGGTCTATGAGGGGCCGGCTCTGCCCGGCCGCATCGTGCGAGGGCTTTCCACATTGGTCGCACGCGAGCAGGTTGGCAATATTCGGGAACTGCGTGATAGCGCGGTGGATCGTTGGGCCGAGCGTAAAATTTAAAGTCGCAACGGATTCATATACGTCTGTCATCCTGTACTTGATGCGGGGGTGACGGAGAGTTGTGGCTGCGGCCTTTACCCAAGCTCGTCACTTGCAAAGCACCATCGCCCAATAAGGCCTATTCTTAGCCGTTGCATCATAAGCAACCGCCACACCCAGGCCGCCGTAATTGCCCAGCATATTTTCCAGATGATGTGGCGAACTGATCCAGGCTTTTACCACGCGCTCGACCGTATCCTGTCCAGCTGCCACGTTTTCAGCCGCAGGCAGAGGCACGCCGCCGTCCCTCATGCGAATGAGAAANCTGTCGGTGAGGCCGATGAGATGCGCCATTTTTNGCGCTTTCACCATGCGGTTGGCCTGATAGGCGGCCGCCTGTTGAGCGGCGCTGTTGGCGGACAGCGTTGGGAGCCCCTTGGAGCGGCGAAGCTCGTTGACCATGGGAAGGGCTGATGCGGTCTCATCGCGCGTGCCGGAGGCGATACCCTTGTTGGTGCGCGTGGAAACGCAGGCGGAAAGTGCTGCACTTGCAGAAACCAGCACGAAGCCGCGCCGTGAAAACGTGAGCAGGGAATGTTGAGTCATATCAGCGGCGGAAGCTCAACAGGCGAAGGATGATGAAGACGGGGATGACGATGACCGCACCCGCCAGCAAATAATCTCCGATGCTGCCCAAGGCGCGGAAACCGCTGTGCCAGATGTCGAGCACGAAATCTCTGATGCCATAGATGATGTTCCACGGCGTCAAGCCGAAGACAGCCATGACGAAACCGACGATCAGTGACACGACAAGCAATTTGACGATTGTTCGCGCGACACTATCACCCAGCACCTTATCGACCTCACCCGCCATCAGCATATCTCCTAAATTCAGCCAAGACATAGAAAGCATGGCGCCTCTATGCAAGCCAAGACACATTCTAAGCGCTATATTTGCCGCTGCCATGAAATAGGAGTTGAGTTTTTTNATGGCCTGATGAAAGACAGTCCACCTCTTTCAGGAAAGCGTGCATGGCCCCACACCAGTTTNCTTCCGGCGACGCCATCGCAGACCGGCGCGCCGATTATGCCCGCATGCTGGCAGAGAGCGGAGATCCTGCGGCGGCCGCTGAACTGATGGAGCAGGCGCTGGAGCTAACGCCGTCATGGGCCGCAGGCTGGGTACAGCTGGGAGACTATTGTGACAAGGCGGGGCTGACCGAGAAGGCCATAGCCGCCTACGAGACCGTCAACAGGCTGGACCCGGAGGGAATTTTTGCTGCCCCCCTCAAACTCGCGGTGCTGGGCGCCGCCGAAACGCCGGAACAGCCGCCCAGCGCCTATGTCGAAGGCCTGTTCGATGATTACGCCGACCGTTTCGAAACCTCGCTGGTGGAAAAGCTGGAATACAGCGTCCCGCAAAAGCTGGCAGCGCTGATCGAAACCGCAAGACCGGCCACCGGCCAATTCACCTGCACGGTCGATATCGGCTGCGGCACTGGCTTGCTGGGTGCGGAAATCCACGGCTGGACACACCGCCTTGAAGGCTTCGACATTTCCACCAACATGCTGGCCAAGGCGCAGGAAANGGCCATCTACCACCATCTGGCCCAAGCCGATCTTTCGATGCCAGCAGAAACATCCGGTCTCTTTGCCGATGACCTTCCCCGTCACCGCGCCGATCTGGTCGCAGCCGCCGATGTCATGATGTATCTCGGCAGTCTCGAAACCGTCATGCCGCTTGTCATGGCGCTGATGGCACCGGGTGGAACCTTCGCCTTTNCGGTGGAGGATGCAGGTGACGAGGGAGGCTTCATCCTCCTGCCATCCCTGCGCTACGCCCATTCGGAAGCCTATGTCCGCGCCTTGTTGGAGGCATCCGGCCTGCAAATGCTGGAAATACGTAAAACCACCATTCGCAAAGACGCTGGAAAACCCCTCGCTGGCATTCTGTTTCTTGCCAGAAAGCCCGCCTGATCTTTNCGTTTCTTGCCTTTTGATCGATAGGTCAGCCTTGCTTACATATCGATGTTGAAACCTGGCCTTTTGCAGTGCAAANTAGGCGCAATCGAGCGATCCATCCCGGCGGATGCGTGATGCGGCGATGCACATTCACACAGCATTGACAGTTCCATTTCGGGGTAGCGCGCATGGCATTCACGAGAAGCGTTTATGGCATGTGGAGTGCTGATCCGGCCAAGCATGCGCCGCTGGAAGACATTCAGGGCATCGTCACCGGCAGCATCGTCTCGGCGCTCGGTTTCTACCTCCTAGCGAAAGTCGGCCTGCTCACCGGCGGCACGGCAGGCGTGGCCTTCCTCCTGCATTACGCTTTCGGCATCAGCTTCGGCCTGTTGTTTTTTCTCGTCAATCTGCCCTTCTATTACCTGTCCTTCCGTCGCTTGGGTCTTGCCTTCTCCCTCAAAACCTTCATCGCTATCGGCTTTGTTTCGGTGCTGACGGAACTGGAAAGCCGCTGGATGGTGGTGGAAAGCATCAACCCACTCTGGGCGGCACTGCTCGGCGGTCTTCTCTTGGGCTACGGCCTTCTGGCGCTGTACCGCCACCGCGCCAGCCTCGGCGGTATCGGCATTCTCGCTATCTATATTCAGGATCGTTTCGGCATCCGCGCCGGTCTCATCCAGCTTGCCTTTGATAGCTGCGTCATGATCGCCGCCTTTGCCGTCATCAATCCAGAAACGGTGCTCTACTCCATCGTCGGCGCCTTCGTGCTCAACCTGTTCCTGGCTATCAATCACCGTTCCGACCGCTACATCGTCGTGCGCTGAACGCTTGAATTTTTGTCCTTCGCGGCGCAAAGAGTTAGACTGCAACGCGGGGACGATCATGAGCGACATAGCAGAGCGCAAGCGCAACAGGTTTTGGGCATCGACGTCTGATAAGCATTCTCTCGTGGAAGATGCGCAGGCCGTCATCGCAGGCAGCATGCTCGTATCGCTCGGCGTCGTGCTTCTGTCCGGCGGTGGCCTGCTGATCGGCGGTGTCGTCGGCGTCGCCTTTCTGCTGCATTACGCGACTGGTCTCAGCTTCGGCCTTCTGTTCTTCCTCGCCAACCTGCCATTTTATTACATCGCCCTGCGCCGCCTCGGCCTGGCCTTTACAGTCAAGACCTTTTGCGCCGTCGCACTGACATCGGTCCTGTCGGAATATCTGCCGCACCTCATCGTGCTGCAAAATGTCAATCCNGTCATTGCTGCCCTCTTCGGCGGGCTCACGGTCGCCGCTGGCATGCTGGCTCTGTTTCGCCACCGCGCAAGCCTCGGCGGTTTCGGCATTTTGGCGCTTTACCTGCAAGACCGTTTCGGCATCCGCGCCGGGCTGGCGCAACTGGCGTTCGATTGTACGGTCCTCATCTGCGCATTCTTTGTCGCCACCCCCTTCATCATTCTCTGCTCCATCCTCGGCGCGCTCGTCATGAACCTCGTCATCGCCGTCAATCATCGAAACGACCGCTATATCGCGATGTGAGGCCCTTCTTTTTCCGGCTGCTTTCCCTATTTNAGGGTTGTGAAACACACAGAGCCCCCCATCTCCGGCATAGACGTCGGCACCTTGCCTTTATCCTTCCAGAAATGGTTTGGGGAAAAGGGCTGGAGCCCGCGCGCGCATCAGCTGGAATTATCCGCCCGCGCTAGATCTGGCGAAAACATGCTGCTGATTGCGCCCACCGGGGCGGGCAAGACGCTCGGTGGCTTCATGGCATCGCTCACCGATCTCGCAGAACGCGGCAAGGTACCACCCGGTTCGGCCTTCGTCGGTGTCCACACGCTTTACATCTCGCCGCTGAAAGCGCTGGCTGTCGATATCGAGCGCAACCTGATGAAGCCGGTATCGGAGATGGGCCTGCCCATTTCGGTGGAAACCCGCACTGGCGATACGCCGCAATCCAAGCGCCAGCGCCAGAAACTGAAACCGCCGGATATCTTGCTGACGACGCCGGAGCAGGTTTCGCTGCTGCTCGCCAACAAGGAAGCCGAGCGCTTCTTCAAGGATTTGAAATATGTGGTGCTGGACGAGTTGCATTCGCTCGTCACCTCCAAGCGCGGTCATCTGTTCTCTCTGGCCTTGGCGCGTGTGCGCAAGCATGCTCCCGGCATGCGCACCATCGGCCTGTCTGCAACCGTGGCCGACCCGATGGATTTGCAACGCTATCTCAGCCCGCAGGCGCAAGGCGAACCCACCGCCGGTCTCATCACCGTGGATGGCGGCGCAAAGCCCGATATTGCGATTCTCGGCACGGAAGAGCGCATTCCCTGGTCCGGTCATTCAGCCCGCTATGCCATGCAGGATCTCTACCCGGCTTTGAAAGCGCACAAGACGACGCTCATCTTCGTCAACACCCGTTCTCAGGCAGAGCGCATCTTTCAGGAACTCTGGACCATCAACGACGACAATCTGCCGATTGCTTTGCATCACGGCTCGCTGGATGCGGGCCAACGCCGCAAGGTGGAAGCAGCGATGGCCGATAACAAGCTGCGCGCTGTCGTTGCCACCTCCACGCTTGATCTCGGCATCGATTGGGGCGATGTCGATCTCGTCGTGCATGTCGNTGCACCGAAGGGGNCGAGCCGCCTTGCTCAGCGCATCGGTCGTGCCAATCACCGCATGGACGAGCCCTCCAAGGCCATCCTCGTGCCCGCCAACCGTTTCGAGGTCATGGAATGCCGCGCAGCGCTCGATGCCAACTATGTTGGCGCACAGGATACGCCGCCGATTGCCGAGGGAGCACTGGATGTGCTGGCCCAGCATGTGCTCGGCATGGCCTGCGCCGAACCCTTCGATGCGGATGACCTCTATCGCGAAGTCACCACCGCCTCACCCTACGCAGACCTGCCGCGCGAAACCTTCGACCGTATCGTCGATTTCACCGCCACCGGCGGCTATGCCCTGCGCACCTATGAGCGTTACGCCCGCATCCGTCAGACCAAGGATGGCCTGTGGCGCGTCTCCAACCCGCAGGTCGCCATGCAATACCGCCTCAACCTCGGCACCATCGTCGAGGCGGCGGAACTCAATGTCCGTATGGTCAAACGCAATGCCAAGGGCACCATCGGGCGCGGCGGCATGACGCTCGGCAAGGTCGAGGAGTATTTCCTCGAACAGCTGGTGCAGGGCGATACATTCCTCTTCGCTGGAAAGGTGCTGCGCTTCGAAGGCATCCGCGAAAGTGAATGCCTCGTCAGCCAGGCGTTTTCCATGGACCCGAAAATCCCGTCCTATGCGGGCGGTAGGTTTCCGCTCTCCACCTATCTGGCAGACCAGGTGCGCTCCATGCTGGCCGATCCTGCCCGCTGGAACGCCCTGCCGGATCAGGTGCGAGACTGGCTCGCCATCCAGAAGGAGAAATCCATCATCCCCAAACGGGATGAGCTGCTGGTCGAGACCTTCCCCTTCCGCAAGCGCTTCTTCATGGTCATGTATCCCTTCGAGGGTCGCTTGGCGCACCAGACGCTCGGCATGCTCTTGACCCGGCGTCTGGAGCGGGCAGGGGCCAAGCCAATGGGCTTCGTCGCCACCGATTATTCGCTAGCCATCTGGGCGCTGGAAGATATCGGCATGCGCCTGCAATCCGACCGTCTGTCGCTGCCGGATTTGCTGGATGAGGATATGCTGGGCGATGATCTGGAAGCATGGCTGGACGAATCCTTCATGCTGAAGCGCACCTTCCGCAACTGCGCAATCATTTCCGGCCTCATAGAGCGCCGCCATCCCGGCAAGGAAAAAACCGGGCGGCAGGTCACTGTCTCGGCCGATCTTATTTATGACGTTCTTCGCAGCCATGAGCCGGATCACATCCTGCTGGAAGCCACGCGGCGCGATGCCGCATCGGGGCTTTTGGACATTGGCCGTCTTGGCGATATGCTGAGGCGAATCAAGGGCCACACCACCCATTGCGCTCTGGAGCATGTCTCGCCGCTGGCCGTACCGGTCATGATGGAAATCGGGCGCGAGACGGTGCCGGGTCAGGCCATGGACGATGTGCTGGCCGAAGCCGCCGATGAACTGATTGCGGATGCGATGTCATGATGCATCGACCCGCCGGACAAGAAGGACAAAACCGAAACGTGCTGAGCCGACTTGCCCTGAGCGACAAATTTGCCACCGGCTTCGAATGCCTCGGCTCGGAGACCGCCATCAACGGCGTTGCTGGCTGGTGCGATCCGCTGGGCGGACTTTATCTGCCTGATCTGTCGCTGCTGGTCGTCTCGGATTTGCACCTGGAAAAGGGCGCCGCCTTCGCCCGCCGCGGCCGCCTGCTACCGCCCTACGACACCATCGCCACGCTTAAAATCCTGTCCTCTCTGATTACCCGCTATGATCCTAAAATCGTCGTCAGCCTCGGTGATAATTTNCATGATCGCATCGGCTCGCAGCATCTGCCGTTGCCTTTGCGCGATCTCATCAAGGAAATGGCCCGGGGACGCGAATGGATCTGGATCAACGGCAACCACGATCCCGATGGCACGGTGGATTTGCCGGGCTCATCGTCGGATGAAATGTTCTACGGCAACCTCGCCTTCCGGCATGAACCAAAACCGGGCGCATCGCCGGGCGAAATCGCCGGCCACCTCCACCCCGCCGCCACCGTGAGACGCCGCGACAAATCGGTGCGACGCCCATGTTTNGCAACCGATGGCACCCGCATGTTGATGCCAGCCTTTGGCGTGCTCAGCGGCGGTCTGGATTTGCGTCACAAGGCGATGCATGGCCTGTTCGACCATCCGGCGCTGATTGCCCACCTGCTGGGTCGTGACCGGATTTACTCGGTACGATTCAGCAATCTTCTCGGCTAACTAATCCCTGCGGAACAGTAAGCTCGCGCCCNAGCCGGTGACGACCGCCAGCAATACGCATAAAAAGCCATAGACCACAGGCGTCTGGTGCGCTGCATCGGTTATTGCCTGTTCCATACCGGTTTNGACGACGCGAAGACGCAGTTCCTTTNGCGCAATCGGCAGGCCGCTTTTGAAGAGGAAGGCGCGGGCGGTGTGCACGCCATTCGGTACATTGGCGGGCAGACGAAGAGTGGCCCAGAACAGGCCCGTGCGCTCCAGCCGAACGCCCGTCGTGTCGTTGCGATAAATGCCGCTAGAAAGCTTCAGTCGGCGATAGGCATCCTGAAANTCATAGACATTGTCGGGCACGCCGGAAAACACGGCGCTGCGCAACGGTAGATGTTCGACCCCCAGACCCATGGCCTTCAACGTTCCAGCCGTGGCGATGTTGTCGATATTACGGGTGCTGGCCATGGAGTAGGATTCCGGCAGCGGCGCAAAGGTTATGGCGCTGGTGTTGATCCAGATACCTCCGACCCGACTTTTCTTACGCACGGTGGAATAGTCGTTTGGACCTTCCAGCGTCACGACGATGTCGTACTGTCCGATGGCCAGCAGCAACTGGTCGGCATTGTTCAACGCGCCGAACATGGTGAAATCCGCGCCGCGAAAATCGGACGCAATGGAGATTTCGGTCGTCGATGCGCCGATCTCGATGTTTTCCTGAAGGGTGCGGGTCTGGCCGTTCGCATCTGGTAAAATAGCCAGTGGCGGCGTTTGCGCCAGTGCGGTGCCGCACCAGGTGCCGAAGACGGTGGCAATGAAGGCTGTGCGCATCAATAGCCCAACCCTCCGACTGCCACTGAAANCAGGTCTTCCGGTTTTACGATCAGCCCGATGGCTAGTCGTATGCCGACGGCCAGCACCAGAAGCGCCAGCAAGGCTCGCAACTGTTCGCCGCGCAACTTCTGGCCCACGCGCACGCCGTATTGTGCGCCGATCACGCCCGCCAGCATCAGAATGAAGGCGAGCACGATATCGACCGAAANGTTCGTCGCCGCCTGCACGATGGTCGTGTAGGCGGTGACGAAAATGATCTGGAACAGCGAGGTGCCGACAACGACATTGGTGGGAACGCGCAAGAGGTAGATCATGGCAGGAACCATGATGAAGCCACCACCCACACCCATGATGGAAGTGAGCACGCCGACGCCGAAGCCCAGTGCGATGATCGGAATGACGCTGAGATAGAGCTTCGACTTCTTGAAGCGCATTTNCAGTGGCAGACGGTGCACCCAGTTGTGATGGCCAGGGCGGCGAAGCGTCACGGTTTCATTTCGTGCGGAGCGGCGGATAGCCGAAATGCTTTCCTTCAGCATCAGTGCGCCCACGGTGGAAAGCAGGATCACGTAAAGCAACGAGATGATCAGGTCCAGTTGGCCGATGCTGCGCAGGAGCGTAAACAGCCAAACGCCAACCGTTGCCCCGCACAGGCCACCGATCAGCAGCACCCCTCCGAGCCGCACATCCAAAGTGCCACGCCTGAAGTGGGTGATGGAGCCGGAAACGGAGGAGGCAACAACCTGGTTTGCGCCAGTTGCCACGGCAACGACAGGGGGNATGTTGTAGAAGATCAACAATGGCGTGATGAGAAAACCGCCACCCACGCCGAACATGCCGGACAAAAAGCCCACAGCCGCGCCCATGCCGAGAATGATGAAAATATTCACCGAAAGTTCTGCGATGGGCAGATAGACAGTCACATCAGGACCTCGGGCATGGTTCCGTGCAAAACGGCAAAACCGCCGTTAGGCGGGCTTTTGCCACGAAGGGTGGTATCTCTGTCTGAATGGCGAAGGCAGGAAGCCTTGCGACCTTCATCGGTCATGCCCGTGGTGGGCATACCTGTCAATTACTCAACGGCAAATACGTTGATAATTTGAAAAGATCGGCAAAGAACCCACTTACTTGTTGCGAGCGAGCAATGCGGTGACCAGTTCGTCGGTAATGCGACCATCCGGCGCCTGCCCGATGGACTTCTGAAAGTCCTTGATGGCTGCTACCGTCGTGCGACCAAGCTTGCCGTCCGGTTCACCCGCTTTGAAGCCATTATTGTTGAGAATGGCCTGAATGTTGCGGATCGCCTTCTGCATGTCGACCGAAGACGTCTTGACCTCTTCACCGCCGGCCCATTCGGCTGGCGTGTTGACGGAATTGGATTCGTCATTCAGCGGCGTAACCTGCCATGCATCGACCTTCGCCTTGGCGCTGGCCAGTTGTTCAGGCCGCATGGCCTTTGCCACATCGTCGCGCTTCTGGCCTGCATCAGCATCGCCGTCCCGGGCGGCAATCGCAAACCACTTGTAGGATTCTTCCAGGCTTTGCGAAACGCCGCTGCCACGTGCGTAAAGAATAGCAAGATTGAACTGGCTGTCACGGACGCCGAGGTTCGATGCCTTGATGAACCAGTCGCCCGCCGCCTTGAAATCCGGTGCGCCTGCAGCGTCCGAAGCCAGCAGAACGGCGAGATTGTGCATGGCGCCAGCGTTACCCTGGTCCGCAGCCATCTGATAGTAGCGTTTTGCTTCTGAAAGATTGCGCTCTACGCCGTTTGCTTTCTCGTACATGTTGCCGAGACGGTATTGCGCGGGTGCCAGGCCACGGTCTGCGGCCAGCTTGTACCACTTGGCAGCTTCCGTGCGGTCGGCGGGAACGCCGCGACCATCGGTGTAGCGAGCGCCGATTTCAAACAATGCCTGACGGTCACCCTTGGCCGCTGCATCCGCCAATGACGGCGGTGCAATGCCGGCGGGAACGGTGATGGCCTCTGCCACCCGCAAATCCTGTTGGGTAAATACGGGCGCCTGGACGTCAGCGGGTGAGGCTGCTGGCTGCAAACGTTCAGCGGCACCAGAACTCCGCGATGCAGTTGGCGCAACGATGGTCGGTGTTTCCTGGGGAAGGCGGGCGCCACCGATCGGTCTGGTGTCGATCAAATGTTCACCCTTGTCCGCATCCACTTGCATGCGTTCCCCGGCAGCCTTCGCACTTTCGTCGATCGGGCTTTCGGACGGAATTGTCACCGCTGGTGGTTCGATGCTGGCCAGCTTTGGCTCTGCTGGCAGAGACGGTAGCGCGGATGTCTCTGCGCTCTTAGGCTCTGCGACGACAGGAGTAGGCGTCGTTTCGCCGCCGACCAGGGACTTGATGGCGGGCATCGCCATCATCGCCAGCAGAATGGCACCAATACCCAGCAGCAGCGGACGGCGGTAACGGGAAAGCGCAGAGCCTTCCTGTTCGGCGGCGGCTTTATTGCGCTGGGGGCGGGAGGTAGAGCTTCTGTCCGGCACGCTTTCCTGTGCTGCGGCCTGCGCCGCGCGGCGTGCTGCGGCGATGAAATCGGCACGGTTGTCGCTTTCGCCTGCACCGCTACGGGCCGCTGTCGTCTGGCTGGCGCGCACCCGCTCCAGAATTTTCTTGATATCAGGCGCGCCGGAGCCGGGCTCCAGCAGTTCTGTTTCTATATCGCCCTGCAACACATCCACAGGGTCAAGCGCTGGCGCGGGATCGACCTGCGTCCGTACCTGGACTTCGGTCGTTTTTGCCTCTTCGGTCTTTGCGGCGCTGGACTTGAAGCGACGTGTCAGGCCAGACAGAAGGCCACGTTTTTCCTGCGGTGCAGGTCTTTCGGCTTCCGGTGGCACAAGCATGTCGGTGCCGGATTGGTGGCCTGTCTCGCCTTCGAAAGCGCTATGTTCGTCCTTGGCGATCAATCCACCTTCTGGAAAGGTCGCCGTGGGCATGCGGGCGCCACTGTCATAATCTGCCCACTCACGGTCGGCATCCGGCGTTTGCGAAGAGCGCGATCCGTTGCGGCTATCCAGATTGTCGAGACGTCCGGCAATCTGAACCAGCGTTTCGTGCAGAGCTTCGAACGTGCGGTGCGTGCGTTCTTCGGTGTTGCGGCTCAAACCTTCGAGCTTACGCAGATCATTAGCAAGTTCAGTCAGAATGACCATGTCGGCGCTGTTTGCGGTCTGCGCCAGGTTGTTGCGCGAATGCGCTTCGAGAACGGCCTCCGCCGCCTGCCGGGCCGCTTCGATAATGTATTCGTCGCTTGACGCCATGTATTCTTCGATAGCGGACATGCGCTGGTCGAGTTCCGGAGACATGCCGACACTGTCGGCCGCGACTGGAGCCTTCGTCTCATCCAGCTTTGTGGCAATGTCACTCAAACGGTCTTCAAGTCGCTTGAAAGCCGTATCGTATGACAAAGCCTTTGCAGGCTTGGCTTCGATCTCTTCAATCCGACGCGCGATTTTTTCCAGCCGTTCGGCCAGTTTGTCGTTGACGGCGCCTGTACCGAGTCCATCGATCTTGCGCGAGATATCGGTGAGAAACGATGTCAGTTCAGGTTGGCTGGATGGGCGCTGGGAACGCTCCAGCAGCAGCGAAAGCTGATCGAGGCGTTCACCGAGTTGCGACACGCCACGCTCCGCAGAAAGCTCTTCGATACGGCTCGTCAGTGCATCCAGACGCGCACCCAGGGCATCCGTCGGCTTTTCCGAGGCGTCGTCCTTCAACGTATCGATTTGCGCAGAGAGCGTGTTCAAGCGATTTTCCAAGCGCTCGCCGAGTGCTGGATCGAAGGCGGCAGGGCGGTTTCCGGCAGCAGCGATGGCGCGGCTGATTTCGTCCAGACGCTGATCTAGGCCTGAAAAATGCTCGCTGTAAGCCTGATCATTGGGCTGCATGTGCCTGCCCATATGCTCGACAGCGCTGGCGATGGTCAGCAGCTTTTCTTCGAGAGCACGCACGGTCGTGTTGCCGCTCATGGAGCCAAGCTGGCCTTTGATGTCGTCCAGCCGGTAAGCGAGCGCGACGATTTCTTCCTGAAGCGGGGCCGTGTCGAAACCGCGCAACGTATTGTCCATGGTGTCGAAGCGCTGCTCCATACGGTGCATGCTGTCTTCGCGTGCAACCTGATCCATCAGGTTGCGCAATTCGTCAAATTCGATGCGTAGCGCTTCAGCGTCGGGCGACGTGGCGCCACCCATGCGCTCTATGCTGGCGGCAAGCCGTGCCACGTCCTCGCGAATATCCTCGGCAAANTCCTGATCTTCAGCAAAGGACCTGATGTTGCGCAGTTCAGAGCGCACGCCCTGCATTTCGCGGGCAACGCCTTCTGAAATCTCATGCTTCAGTTCCTGTCGCAGGCTGACAAGCGCCTCGGCCACTTCGCGCAAGGCAGCATCGCTTTGCACGGGTTCTGGGGCTGGGCGCTCGATGCGCGCTGTCGGGCGGGGGCGGGCTGCAGGAATGGCGGTCGAAGCGCGGTAATCGCGTTCGACATAACGGCGGTCCATCTCGCGTTCCGCAGCAAGGTCTGTGCCACGCGGTACATCCGCCTGTTGTCTTTCCCAGCGGGCATCCAGTGCCTGCTGACGTTGGCGAATTTCGTTGACGGGGTCGAAACGGGGTTTGAGGGGAGGTCTCAAGGGGGCAGTTTCGGAGCCTCCGCGACCATTTTCAGGCCGAGCAGGTTTCGCACCCAGCAAATCCTCGATCCGGGCTTCCAGACCTTCGATGGTGCGGTTGAGCGCATCCAGAGACGATCTGTCGTTTTGACGATGGGAATTCGATCGCAATCCGTTCATCTGCCTGCCCGCTTCATCGTTGCCCGGTTGTTTGCTCCACCGGGGACCAAAATGGTCTGGTGAAGCAAAGGTCTTCTGTGTTGATAGTGACTCCACGATTCGACGCGGTCCCTGAACAGGAACAATTGACCAAATGTGGTTAACAAATAGTTAATTAGCGACTTCTGTTTNAATACTTTCTTTAATATTTAGCTTGTGCGAGGCTTGCCCGCTACACGTTAAAATCGTGATAAATGTCGTTTGACGTTTACGCGCACGTCAAATATTGTGGCGTCATGTTAAAGCCGGAGCGGTCCGGCAAACGATGCGGAGGATCATCGGTAATGCCTGTTTACAAGGCCCCAGTACAAGACACACTTTTCATTCTGAATGACGTGCTCGGCATCGAGCGCTATAACAATCTACCCGGCTTCGAAGATGCAACGCCCGATATGATCGAGGCGATCACCGGCGAAGCGGCAAAGCTTGCCGAAGAACAGCTGTTCCCGCTGAACCTGTCTGGCGATCAACAGGGCTGCAAGCGCGCCGAAGACGGTTCGGTGTCGGTGCCGGATGGTTTCAAGCAGGCTTACGACGCCTATTGCGAAGGCGGCTGGACCGGCTTGGCCGTACCGCCGGAATATGGCGGGCAGGGGCTTCCCTACACGCTGCACGCGGCCATCGGCGAATATATGTCGTCGGCCAACCTGTCGCTGATGATGTATCCCGGCCTGACGCAGGGCGCGATTGCCGCTGTTCTGGCGCATGGTTCCGAAGAGCAGAAGCAGACCTATCTGCCGAATATGATTGAGGGAACATGGTCCGGCACCATGAACCTGACCGAGCCACATTGCGGCACCGATCTTGGTCTTCTGCGCACCAAAGCCGTGCCGCAGGGCGATGGTTCCTATAAGATTTCCGGCCAGAAGATTTTCATCTCGGCTGGCGAACACTCCATGACCAGCAACATCATCCATCTGGTTCTCGCCCGCATCGAAGGCGCACCAGAGGGGACCAAGGGAATTTCGCTGTTCATCGTGCCGAAGTTTCTCGTCAATGACGATGGTTCTGTGGGCGCCCGCAACGGCGTTATCTGCGGCGCGCTCGAACACAAGATGGGCATTCACGGTAACTCCACCTGCGTCATGAATTACGATGACGCAACCGGCTACCTCATCGGCGCGGAGAACAAGGGCCTTTCGGCCATGTTCGTGATGATGAACGAAGCCCGCCTCGGCGTTGGCCTGCAAGGCCTCTCGGTCGGTGAAATCGCCTATCAGAACGCCGTGGAATATGCTCGCGAACGCATTCAGGGCCGTTCTCTCTCTGGCGCCAAGGCTCCTGAGAAGAAGGCGGACCCGATCATCGTGCACCCGGATATCCGTCGCACGCTGATGACCATCAAAGCCTACAATGAAGCAGGCCGCGCCTTCCTTCTCTGGACCGCGCTCCAATCGGACATCGCCCACCGCGCAACCGACGAGAAGGAACGTCAGGCAGCAAACGATCTGCTCGGCCTCGTCACGCCAATCCTCAAGGGAGTGCTGACCGACAAGGGCTTCGACCACGCCGTCATGGCGCAGCAGGTCTTCGGCGGCCACGGCTATATCGAAGAACACGGCATGAGTCAGTATGTTCGCGATGCCCGCATCACCATGATCTATGAGGGTGCCAACGGTATTCAGGCGCTGGATCTCGTCGGTCGCAAGCTGGGCCTCAATGGTGGTCGTGCCGTGATGGCACTCTTCAAGGAAATCGGTGATTTCTGCGAGGAAAATCGCGCCGATGAAAGCCTCACGCTTTACACCAAGGGCCTCAAGAAAGGCCTGAACGACCTGCAGGCCGCGACCATGTGGTTCATGCAGCATGCGATGGCCAAACCTGACAATGCCGGTGCCGGTTCGACCGATTACATGCACCTCTTCGGCCTTGTCGTCCTGGGTTACATGCAGGCCCGCATGGCAAAGGCTGCACAGGCTGCGTTGTCTTCGGGTAGTGCGTCGGATGAGCAGTACCTCAAAACCAAGCTGGTCACGGCCAAGTTCTTCATGGAGCGTATTCTGCCGGAGACGGCACTGCGCAAGACCCGCATCGAAGCAGGTGCCGATACGATGATGGAACTGGCTGCGGAAGCGTTTTAATGTCGCAGCAAGAGGTAACCCNTCACCTAGAAAATCTACGACTTAGCAAAAGCTAATATGGTGATTTNCTTACCTCTCCCACAAGGGGAGAGGTAACCCGGAGCGGGCGCGGCACCCTTATCTCTCCCCTTGTGGGAGAGAAAGCGATTTCGAAATCTTAGCCGCAGGCTAAGTTTCAGAAATCGCAAGTGAGGGNTCGCCTTGCGCCACCCGAAAGTTTCAAGGCGCCAAAACGCCGACAGGGAGATGAGAAATGACTGACGTTTATATCTATGATCACGTCCGCACCCNGCGCGGNCGCGGCAAGAAGGATGGTTCGCTGCACGAAGTGCCGTCCGTTCGCTTGGCCGCCAAGACGCTGGAAGCGATCCGTGATCGCAATGGGCTTGATACCGCAACCGTCGACGACATCATCATGGGTTGCGTCGATCCTGTCATGGATGCCGGTGCCGTCATCGCCAAGGGTGCCGCCTTCGAGGCCGGTTATTCCACCAAGGCACCAGGCATGCAGATTTCTCGCTTCTGCGCCTCGGGTTTGGACGCCATCAATTTCGCAGCCGGAAAGATCGCAGCCGGTGCTGATGAGATCGTCATCGCTGGCGGTGTGGAAAGCATGTCGCGCGTTGGCATGGGCATGTCCGGCGGTGCATGGTACATGGACCCGTCCGTCAGCTTCCCGGCCTATTTCATGCCGCAGGGCGTATCTGCCGACCTCATTGCCACCAAATACGGCTTTACCCGTGATGACGTGGACGCCTTCGCTGTCGAAAGCCAGAAGCGCGCCGCCCACGCCTGGGAAAACGGCTACTTCAAGAATTCCGTCATTCCGGTAAAGGACCAAAACGGTATCACCATTCTTGACCGTGATGAACATATGCGCCCCGGCACGGATATGCAGGCGCTGGCCTCGCTCAACGCATCCTTCCAGATGCCGGGCGAAATGGGCGGCTTCGAAGCCGTCGGCATCATGGCGCATCCAGAGATTGAACGCATCAATTACGTCCACCATGCGGGCAACTCATCCGGCATCGTTGATGGTGCCGCTGCCGTACTTGTTGGCTCCAAGGCTGGCGGCGAGAGCATGGGCCTGAAACCTCGCGCCCGCATCCGCTTCTTCGCCAATATCGGCTCCGACCCGGCGCTAATGCTGACCGGCCCCGTGGACGTCACCGAAAAGCTTCTGGCCAAGACCGGTATGTCGATTGCCGATATCGACCTCTTCGAACTCAACGAAGCCTTCGCCGCCGTCGTGCTGCGCTACCTTCAGGCCTTCGACATCAGCCACGACAAGATGAACGTCAATGGCGGCGCGATTGCCATGGGCCACCCGTTGGGTGCCACCGGCGCGATGATCCTTGGCACGGTTCTGGACGAGCTGGAACGCCGCGATCTCAACACCGCGCTGGTCACGCTCTGCATTGGTGCAGGCATGGGTACGGCGACGGTTATCGAGCGGGTTTGATTGAGGCGACGAGCATGGCGGGCTATCAAANCGAGACGAAGCGCCACTTCCAGACGAGGCAACTCGACAAGGACATGGCCGAGGCTGCTGAAGCAGCCGGTCACGTTACGCCTGCCGAAAGCCACGCACGGATGAAAGCAGAGGGGCGAGGACTGATTATCGTTCTTGCTCTGCTTTTCGTTCTGCTTTGCTACCTGCTCGGCGTCTTCGGTTAGCACAAGAAATTCAGGGAAGAGGAATCCCAATATGAGCACTTACACCAATTTTACCATCNAAACAGACGCAGACGGCATTGCCCTCGTCACTTGGGATATGCCGGAAAAATCCATGAACGTCTTTACGGCGGAGGTCATGGAAGAGCTGAACGCTATTGTTGACGCGACGGTGGCGGATGCTGTGGTCAAGGGCGTTGTCTTCACGTCAGGCAAGAGCAGCTTTTCCGGCGGCGCGGATTTGTCGATGATCAAGTCCATGTTCTCTTTCTACAATGAAGAGAAAGCGAAGAACCCGGATGAAGCGTCCAAGAAGCTGTTCGATCTCGTCGGCAAGATGAACGGTCTTTTCCGCAAGATCGAGACCAACGGCAAGCCTTGGGTTTCCGCCATCAACGGCACCTGCATGGGCGGCGCGCTGGAACTGTCTCTGGCTTGCCATGGCCGTGTGGCTTCCAACGCAAAGAGTGTCAAGCTGGCGCTGCCGGAAATCAAGGTCGGCATCTTCCCCGGTGCCGGTGGCACGCAGCGCGTTTCGCGCCTCACAGATGCACAATCCGCGCTTCAGATGATGACGACCGGCCAGTCGCTGACGGCCAGTCGCGCCAAGTCCATGAACCTCGTCCATCAGGTGGTGGAGCCGGATCAGCTGATCTCCGCCGCCAAGCAGATGATCAAGGACGGCCTGAAACCCGTTGCCCCCTGGGATGAAAAGGGCTTCAAGGCCCCCGGCGGCGGCATCTGGACACCGGCTGCCGCCCAGCTTTGGCCCGCAGCCCCGGCAATCCTGCGTCGCGAAAGCGCTGGCAATTATCCGGCAGCCCTCGCCATTCTCAAATGCGTCTACGAAGGCCTGCAATTGCCTTTCGACACCGCCCTGAAGGTTGAGCAGCGCTATTTCACGGAAATCCTTCGCTCGAAAGAAGCGTTTGCGATGATCCGCTCGCTGTTCATTTCCATGCAGGAACTGGGCAAGGGTGCCCGCCGTCCGGCTGGTCAGCCGAAGAGTGATCTGAAACATGTCGGCATCGTCGGAGCGGGCTTCATGGGCGCGTCCATCGCTTACGTCACCGCCGTTGCTGGTCTCGATGTGACCCTCATCGATCGTGATGACGAAGCCGCCGCCAAGGGCAAGACCACCTGCGAAGGTCTGGTCAAGGACAGCGTCGGCAAGGGCCGCATGACGCAGGAAGAGGGTGCCGCCATCCTCGCCCGCATCACCCCAAGCTCCGATTATGCCTCGCTGAAAACCGCAAACCTCGTCATCGAAGCCGTGTTCGAAGACCGCGATGTGAAGAAGGCCGTGATCGAGGCTGTCGAAGCCGTGCTACCCGAAGGTGCCATCTTCGCCTCCAACACCTCCACTTTGCCCATCACCGGTCTTGCGCAGAATTCCAAGCGCCCATCCGATTTCATCGGCATCCACTTCTTCTCGCCAGTCGAAAAGATGATGCTGACGGAAGTCATTCTCGGCGAGGAAACGGGTGACAAGGCGCTGGCCGTGGCGCTTGATTATGTCGCGAAAATCAAGAAGACACCAATCGTCGTCAACGACACGCGCGGCTTCTTCGTCAATCGCTGCGTACTGCGCTACATGGCCGAAAGCTATGACATGCTGATCGAAGGCGTGCCTGCGCCCATGATTGAAAATGCCGCGAAATTCGCCGGCATGCCGGTGGGACCACTGGCGCTGAACGACGAAGTCGCCATCGACCTATCCTACAAGATCCTCAAGGCCACCGTCGCCGATCTCGGTGAGAAATCTGTCGATCCGCGGCATATGGAACTGGTCAAGAAGCTGGTGGAAGGCGAGGGCCGCTTTGGCCGCAAGAACGCCAAGGGCTTTTACGATTATCCGGCAAAGCCTGCGAAGAAGTCTCTCTGGCCCGGCCTCAAAGACCTCTACCCGCAGAAGAAGCCTGAAGATGTGGATATGGACGTACTGAAACAGCGCTTCCTCGTCACCATCGCTCTGGAGGCAGCCCGCACGGTCGAAGAAGGCATCGTCACCGATCCGCGCGAAGCCGATGTCGGCTCCATCCTCGGCTTCGGTTTTGCGCCCTACACCGGCGGTGCGCTGTCCTACATCGACGGCATGGGCGTGAAGACGTTCGTTGAACTGGCGGAAAAACTGAGCCAGAGCTACGGCCCGCACTTCGCACCGACACCATTGCTCAAAGATATGGCCGCCAAGGGTGAAACCTTCTACGGCAGGTTCGATCCTTATGGGGTTGCTGCAAAAGCTGCGTGAGATCAAAATCAATAAACCGACAACAGGCCCTCCGTGGCCTGTTTTTTNAATGCTTTATTTCCGCAATAATTGATAATTGTTGGACGATGTATAATTCGAGAAATTTTTACATGGATGAACGGCGTATGGCCTGTTAACTCTGGTCATCGCATTCTTCATTACTTGGGATTATTTGGGTGACAGAATAACGACTTTTCCTCTATACCAAATTTGGCAACGGGTGAGGCACCATTGCTACCCCGATAGTGCGCGCCTCGACCCTAGAGGACTTCCCAATGAAAAGAACCATTCTGGCTGCGGCCATCGTCCTGGCGCCGTTTTTTGCTCAGGCCGAAACACTCAAGTTTCCCAGTGATGCGCCTATCGCATCAGTAAAANTCCCTGATGACTGGGAGCCGAAGGAAACTGAATCCGGCATTGACGCCACATCGCCTGATGCCGCGATCTACTTTNCCATCGATGTTGCCAGCGACAAGACGATGGACAAAGTCATCGACGACGCCATCAAGTTTCTTACGGACAATGGCGTCGAGATTGATGCGAATTCGCAATCCGACTCTGGGGATGTCGAAATCAACGGCATGAAGTTCGGTAGCATCGAGTTCGACGGCAAGGATGCAGACGGTCCTGTGGAGGTCTCTCTCGGCTTTGCCTCCCCGAAGGATGGCAAAATGCTGGTCGTGACCTATTGGGGCACGAAAGCCACGCAGGATGCGCACCATAAGGAACTCGTCGGCATTCTGCAGTCGTTGAAGCCAGCAAAGTAGTCACTTTGGTTGCCATACGTCGGGCTTAGTTAAAGCCTTAATTCGCAGCTGTGTCCTGTTGAGCAAAACCCTGCATCCTTTTCCGTCTTTCTGCGTTTGCAATTTATCATCNGGCCGCAACTTTTGCGACCGGACGCGCAAATAAGAGGAAAATTGTATGAGGGCGCCAATACGTTCCCACGGTTTCGACAAGCCGTCAGACCTTGAAGACGAACTTTCTCAACTGGATGATGACGTGAAAGCAATAGCAAACAAACCCGCCGCCCGTGCCAAGCCGCCGGAAAAATCCAAGATAGATGCCTCTCTACGCAAAGAGGTGGACGAGTTGCGGCGGGAAGTGGATTCCATTCGTAAGCAAGTGGAAAAGCTAAAGGCCGCGCGTTCCAGCGCCTCGCAGCTTGGTTCATCCCATCAGCGTCATAGCGCCGATTTCGCTAACTGGCTTCCTGTGGTCCGCTCTGTCGCGATAACCTCACTGGCGGGTCGCATTTTTGCATCCTCGCCCATCATGGCGCTGCTTGTTGCAGCAGTCCCTTTCGCGCTGGGTTTGTCTGCAGGGTCAAAGTAAGAAAGTCATCCGTCGGCGTACATGAAATACGACCCGGCACTTGTGCCGGGGCTTCTCGCCCGATCTAGAAACAAAACGGCGCATCTTTNGACCATCCAAAGGTACCGCCAAAAANCTGTCAAAAAAGTTGCGGCGGGCGCTTGCCATGGCCGAACAAGATGTTATAACCCCGCTCACTTCCGGGGCAGAATGCTTCTCCGGCGCTTACCAAAAGCGAAGGTTCTACATGGACCTGCAGTGCCCGAATAGCTCAGTTGGTAGAGCAGCGGATTGAAAATCCGCGTGTCGGTGGTTCAAATCCGCCTTCGGGCACCATTTTTATTTCTAGGGTCACGATGTTTACACGAGGCGCTTCATTGAGTCGCGTACCTTGGCTCACGCCTGAGTAACGGGCTGATTGCGACCGTGTTGTTGGATCGCCTTGAGATGCGCCGTTGTTTCTGTGTTTGAAACAAANGATGTGTGCGGGTCGGCGATTTGTGTCGCAGAAAATCTGCTGTTGAATGTCTGGGCGCTTACTGCTCCCTAGCTGTCATTCTTCGTATAGTTCACCAGCAGAGGTAATGATCTGCCATTTGCCTTCGACGTTACTCATGGACAGAAGGCGGCTTTCGTCGGGCAGCACGGAGCCGATCTGGACAAGGAACATTCCTGATTTGTCTTCGATGAGCGCGCGGCCGTTTGAGACGTGGAGAAGTTTAAAGCGCGTGCCACCGGGGAACGGTTGGGATTTGCCGTCGGTATTTGCGTTCTGAGCTTCGCCCGTCGTCTGTACCGTTGCAGTCGTCAGCGCGTCGATATCCGGTTTTGCCACGTCTGTGCGCCCATCTGAGGTCACCCCNTCATCGACGTGGGNAACGACAGCCATCACGCCACCACCGTCCTTTNGCGGCATGTTTTTCAACGCTTCCCAACCGGTGCCGCTGATACCGAATTTTTCAGGGTTGAAGAAAACATACCACGGCAGGGCGGCTGCGGTCGCAGCAACAACGATCAAGCTGCCCGTCAGCATCCGGTCGAAATCCCGGATGGACCTCTTTTTNCCGGCGTCGCGTTCTGATTTTNGCTTCATGAATTTCATCGTCATGGCCCCCGTCGCTGGACCGGCGCTGGCTGATTGTTACCCGGTGCGTTTCTCAATGCGTTCGCCAGTTCGGCGTAGGCGTCTATGACCGTGCGGTCGCCGGGAGATTGCTTGAGCACGTCGTAGACGAACGGCACCTGTTTGACGGCCATGTCGAGTTCGGCGTCGACCCCGGGACGATAACCACCGATCAGGCGCAGGTCCTTGGTTTCTTCATAGTTGTGAATCAATGACTTCAACCGAGACACTAGCTTTNGCTGATCCGCTGTCCACGCCTTGTGAGACAACCGAGAAATCGACGCCAGTGGATTGATAGGCGGATATCTGCCCTCATCGGCAAGGGAGCGGTCCAGAACGATATGGCCGTCGAGAATGCCGCGGGTCGAGTCGGCAATTGGGTCGTTATGGTTGTCACCATCGACCAGAATGGAGATGATCGCAGTGACCGTTCCGGTTCCCTCTGCGCCAGGCCCTGCGCGCTCAAGCAATTTAGGCAGTTCGGTGAAAACCGAAGCCGGATAGCCACGCGCAATCGGGGGCTCGCCAGCAGCAATCGCGACCTCGCGAATGGCGTGGGCAAATCGCGTGATACTGTCGGCAATGAAAAGAACGTTTTCGCCCTTGTCGCGAAAATGTTCGGCAATCGTCATGGCGACGAGCGGAGCCATCTTTCGCAGCATCGGGCTTTCATCGCTTGTGGCGACAATTGCAATGGATTTTTNCATGTTGTCACCGAGTGTATCCTCGATGAATTCGCGCACTTCGCGACCACGTTCGCCGACCAGAGCAATGACGACCTTGTCGAAGGCGTCGGCTCGGGCGAGCATGGACAGCAACGTCGATTTACCCACGCCGGATCCTGCAAAAATGCCCAGACGCTGGCCGAAGCAAAGCGGTGTGAAAATGTCGATGGCTTTCACGCCAGTGCGGAAACCCGTGACCACACGGCTGCGCGTCATGGACGGCGGCGGCAGCGTGTTGACGGAGCGATTTTTCGGTCCCTTCAGCAAAGGGCCCTTATTGTCGATGGGCTTGCACAGGGAGTTGATCGTGCGACCGCACCAGCTGTCATCCGGCTGCACACGAAATTCACCTTCGCGCAGGACTATGTCATTGACGCCGATTGGATCACCCGGTTCGATGGGGCAGACGTAGATCAAATCCGGCTCGACGCGAACCACTTCTCCCAAATGCAGTCCTGTCGTGCTCTTATGCACCACGAATTCGCAAAGACGGACATGCTCGGAGAGGCCGCTGACGGTGTAGTGGCCTGCTGCGATGGTTCTTACCCGTCCGCCCCGCGAAACTGGCGTGCCGGACGCAGCCTGCGCTTCCATCATGCGGGCCAGCGCATCCAGCTTGGAAAAGACATTCGTTGCCGGTTGAACCGGCGGCTGGGGAGGGGTCTCGATCAGGGTTTCCATCTACATCAAACGCCGCTTACTGCCCGCCGCCAAGGGTGCGGATGGCCTGGGAAAATGAATCCTCGGTGGATTTCATCAGCGAAGAAATACCTTCGAACGCGCGGTTTACCTGGACAAGCTGCGTCATCTGGCTGATTGCGTTGACGTTTGACTGCTCGACGTAACCCTGCATGACCCCGACTGCGGACGTATCAACAACGGGCTGCGGTGCTTCCGAGAAAATCACGCCGCTATTTTCGTAGCGGACGAATCCTTTTTTGGCGTCTGCGGTATAAAGGCCTAGCTGCGCAATTGTTGCACCGTTTTGAAGAATACGCCCATCGGAACCAACCGTCGGCTCGCCCGCTGCGGGATTGAGCTGGATAGGCGCGCCGCCAGCATCCAGAACCGGATAACCCTGCGTGGAGACAAGCTCTCCCGTTACAGCCATGGAGAAGCGGCCGTCACGCGTCATAACCTGACCGGCAGGCGTGTCGATCGCAAACCAGCCGTCACCCTTGACGGCAAAGTCGAAGGAGTTGCCGGTCCGGATCATTTCACCGTTGCGGGTGGAAAGATAATCGCTGCCCTGTGTAACAAAGGCGATGTCGGCCTTGAGATCGTTCCGCGTCTGGCTCATGACCTGGTCGAACTTCACTTCCGTACCGCGAAAGCCGACCGTATTCATGTTGGCAATATTGTCTGCGATAGTGGTGAGGCGACGTTCCAAGGCGATCTGGGAGGAAATGCCGACGTAAATACCAGATTGCATGTTGGTCTCCTGTCCGAATTCTAGAGCGAGGGCGCGCTCTGACACTGCAGAACCCTCATGTTTNCACTGAAACTAAGGATGCTTGCTTGTGCGAAGCTTTTGAGCCCGGACATATATAAGAGACTGAACATCGCCGTGAGGGCTGGATGCGACTTGCCACCCTTGCGGGATAAAGTCGGCAACACCTGCCTTCAAGCCAGCCTCGCACAAGGCATGTCGCCTATCCCTCAAGTGCGAAATTGGCATCAGACGCGAGCTTCAGATGAACATTATTATCGGATTAGTGATTACTTTCGGCTGTATTATCGGCGGTTACATGGCCATGGGCGGTCATCTGGACGTTCTGTTTCAGCCATTCGAGCTCGTCATCATTGGCGGTGCCGGTATCGGCGGCTTTATCATGGCCAACCCGATGAAAGTTGTGAAAGACAGCGGCAAGGCGCTTGGTGAAGCATTCAAGTACGCTGTGCCGAAAGAGCGCCACTATCTGGATGTTCTGGGCGTTCTCTATTCGCTCATGCGCGATCTGCGCACCAAATCGCGCAACGAANTCGAAGCTCACATCGACAACCCGGAAGAATCTTCCATCTTTCAAACCGCGCCATCGGTTCTGAAAAACAAGGAATTGACGTCTTTCATCTGCGATTATGTGCGTCTCATCATCATCGGCAATGCTCGTAGCCATGAGATCGAAGCGTTGATGGACGAGGAAATCGACACCATCCTGCATGACAAGATGAAACCTTACTACGCGATGACTGCGATGGGCGACTCTTTCCCTGCCATCGGCATCGTGGCCGCGGTTCTCGGCGTTATCAAAGCCATGGGCAAGATCAACGAATCGCCTGAGATTCTCGGTGGCCTTATCGGCGCGGCCCTCGTCGGCACCATGCTCGGCATCATCTTGTCCTACTCTATCTGTAACCCGCTATCAGCGCAGATAAAGATCGTCCGCACCAAGCAGCACCGCCTTTACATCATCGTGAAACAGACCTTGCTGGCCTACATGAACGGCTCGGTGCCGCAGGTCGCTCTCGAATATGGACGCAAGACCATTTCCAACTATGAGCGTCCGTCCATCGACGCTGTAGAGCAGGAAATGATGAACCCGGGTGGCGACCAGAAGGCGGCTTGATGATGGCGAATGCTGCACAATCGAACGTTACCCCCATGGACCCTGCGCTGCTCGCGAAGCTGACAGGCGGCCTGGGTGATGGCAAGAAACTCGCCAAGATCGGTGCCGAAATCGGCCAGATCTACAGCAACTTCCTGCCCGACATCTTCCACAGCGAAACTGGCATCGCCATCGGTGTAGACTATCTCGGTTGTGAATCGGGGCTGATGACCGACCTCGTTCAGAAGTTGGGCAAGGACTTTGCCGTTGCCGATTGCTCGCTGCGCAACTGGGCACCCAATTTTCTGCTGGCAACCGGCACGGCGTTTATCATGGCATTGATGGAGCGTATGCTGGGCGCCGCACCCGACACGATCATGGAACCGGAAGTTCGGGCTTTGTCTCATATAGAGCTCGATCTGGCATCGCTGGTCATGGGGCGTATCGGAGAAGTGCTTCGCTCATCGGTCAATGCGCCCGGCGGTTTTGAACCGACCATCGATCCGCCGTTCAACGGCAATGGCAAAACCATTTTTGAAGAGGCGATTTCCGCCCAATTCGGCTTGCTGATACGCCTCAAGGTCGAAATCGGCAAAGTCGCTTCCGAATTTGCGATGGTCATTCCGCAGCGCACGTTGCTGAAAACTGCCATCGTTGCGCCCAAGCCGTCTGCCCAGGCGCTGAAGAAGCAAGAAGAGTGGATGGAGATGATCTCCGAACAGGTGAAGCGCTCTCAGGTGACACTGGAAGCCAAGATCCGGTTACAGAGCCTGACGCTGAGAACGATCTCCCGGCTTGTGGCGGGGGATGTCATTCCCTTCCGCGATATACGCCAGGATGATATCTGCGTCGAGGTCAGCGCCAATGGTGCAAATATGTACAACTGCGAGTTTGGTCGCGCAGGCGACAAATACACGGTTCGCGTGAAGAATAACGTCAGCACGGACGACGAAATTCTTAGACATTTGATGGGTTGAATGCCGGGCATGCCCCGTTGCGGGCATGGGCAGCTTGACGCAAGTTTCAAAGGGAATAATTAGCGCATGGCTACGAGAAAGACACCAAAAACCGAAGATGATTTGCTGCCTTCGCTTGATGATACAGGCGATCTGGACCAGGCAATAGGTGATCTGCGCGGTGTACTGAAAAGTGATTCGGAAGGATCGCTGTCAGACTTTGGCGATTTTGGCGACTTCGGGTCGACAGCGGTTGAACCCGCGAGTGACGACCTTGCGGCGTTCGGTGGTGGAATGGACAGCTTTGGCGTATCGGATTTCGGCTCGACGGCCGCTCCGCTTGCCGCAACGCCCTCACCTTTGGGCAGTGGTCTTTCGGATAACCTTGACCTGATCATGGAAATCCCGATCGATGTTCAGATCGTTCTCGGAACCAGCCGGATGCTGGTATCGGGATTGATGGGACTGGAAGAGGGTGCGACGATCGCTCTTGAGCGTAAGATCGGCGAGCCTGTGGAAATCATGGTGAATGGCCGCTGCATTGCACGCGGTGAAATCACTGTATTGGAAGACGACGATACACGCTTCGGCGTGAAGCTGATTGAAGTAATGAGTACTCGGAAAGCCTAATCCCTGTGGGGACGGAGAGGAAAGACCATGATGGACTTTGAGGATTTCGGTAACCCTTTAGCAGGGAAACCGTTGTCTCAGGCTGATAAGGCCGCCGCCGTACTGCTGGCGATGGGGAAAGGCGTGGCTGGAAAACTGCTTAAGTTTTTCACCCAGGCCGAGCTGCAAACCATCATCAATTCGGCTCAGACGCTTCGCGTTATTCCGCCAGACGAGCTTGCGCTGATCGTGGCGGAATTCGAAGATCTGTTCACCGAAGGCACCGGCCTCATGGACAACGCCAAGGCTATCGAAAGCATTCTCGAGGAAGGTCTGACGCCTGAGGAAGTCGACGGTCTTCTTGGCCGCCGTACGGCATTCCAGGCTTATGAAGCCTCCATATGGGATCAGCTACAGGACGCGGACCCGCAGTTTATCGGCAAGTTCCTGGTGCGTGAACATCCTCAGACCATCGCCTACATCCTCTCCATGTTGCCGTCCTCCTTCGGTGCGAAGGTCCTTCTGACCATTCCAGACGAGCAGCGCGCCGACATCATGAACCGAACGGTCAACATGAAGGAAGTCAGCCCTGCCGCAGCCCAGATCATCGAAAAGCGTGTTATCGCACTGATTGCCGAACTTGAGACTGAACGCAATGCTGCTGGCTCGGCGAAGGTTGCCGACCTGATGAACGAACTCGAAAAGCCGCAGGTCGATACTCTGCTCAGCTCTCTCGAAACGCTCAGCAAAGAGTCCGCAAACAAGGTCAAGCCGAAGATCTTCCTGTTCGAAGATCTTCTGCACATGCCACAGCGCAGCCGCGTTTCGCTGCTCAACGACGTTTCTGCAGACATTCTTACCATGGCGCTTCGCGGTGCTACCAACGAGATCAAGGAATGTGTGCTTTCCAGCATCAGTCCACGTCAACGCCGCATGATCGAGTCCGATCTCGCCGTGCCGATGGCATCTCTCAACACACGCGAAGTGGCGATTGCCCGCCGCGCAGTGGCCCAGGAAGCTATCCGCTTGGCCAACTCCGGCCAGATAGTGCTGAAAGAGGCCGTCGTCGAAGGTCAGTCTGCCGCAGCGTGACGCTGCCGATGCTCGATAAAGCCTGTGTGTGGTCGGCATGACTGGCTTGCGGGTCACCGCCAGCGCCTATACCCTGACAAGAACGGCCTGCCGATTCCGGCGGGCCTTTTTTGTTCAGGGGACGTGTCTTGTCAGACGGCGAAGACAAAGACAGTAAAACAGAAGAACCAACAGAGAAAAAACTACGCGACGCGGAGGAGAAGGGAAATGTTCCTTCGTCCCATGAAGCGTCGCTGTTTACGTCTATGCTGGCGTTCTATCTGTATCTCGTTTTTTNCGTCCCCGATGGCATCAAANGATTGGGCGAAACGCTTAAAGACATCGTTGAGCGCCCTGAACAGTGGAGGCTGAACACCGCGGCGGATATGGTGTCGCTCGGGCTTCATCTTTCCAAGGAAATCGGTGCGTTTCTTTTGCCCGCCGCAATCCTGTTCATCGTTTTCGGCCTGGGGCAGTCCTTTGCGCAGAACCTGCCGCAATTCGTGCTTGATAGAATAATGCCGAAAGCGTCCAGAATATCGCCGGTGGGCGGCTTTACCCGGATCTATAGCGTCGATGGCCTGGTCAACTTCGGAAAGTCACTTTNCAAGGTCGTCATCGTCGCCATCATCATGGTCGTGGTCCTGAAGAATGACTATTACCGCCTTCTGAATTCTCTGATTACCGATCCGCACAGCATCATGACGACCGGCTATGAGATATTGAAGAAANTGGTGACCGTCGTCCTTTTCTCAACGGGCATTCTGGCCGTTGCAGACTACTTCTGGGCCAACCACCGCTGGCACACCCAGCAGAAAATGACCAAGCAGGAAGTGAAGGACGAATACAAACAATCGCAGGGCGACCCTGTGGTGAAAGCACGCCAGCGCTCCATCGCCCGCGACCGTGCGCGTCGCAGAATGATGGATGGTGTTCCAAGAGCGACCCTGGTCATCACCAACCCGACCCACTATGCGATCGCGCTGCGCTACGTCAAAGAGGAAAGCGACGCGCCGATCATCGTTGCCAAGGGACAGGATTTGATCGCTCTGAGAATCAGAGAAATTGCCAAGGAAAACGGAATACCGATTTTTGAAGATCCGCCGCTTGCCCGCTCCATGTTTGCGCAAGTCTCGGTGGATAGTGTCATCCCGTCAGTATTTTATAAGGCCGTCGCGGAACTGATTCATAAGGTTTACGCGGCGCGCCAAANCAAAAGACGGGTAAACTGATCAATATGAAAAANTGCTCATATTCGGCTGAACGAGAAGAAATCTTGGCTCGCGCAATCAGCCCTGTGGCTGCCGAGCTTCGTTTAATCGATGCGGGAGATCTGATCTCTCTATTGAAATTCGAATACTATAGCAGCCTGTCGGATCTGGTGGATTCGGCTGCGGAGCTCTATTTCCATCCGGGAACGGTCTATTTCGGTATCGGCGGCGACTACAAGCTGGATTGGGACACCTATCCATCCATCACGCTGGATCTGGAAATCAAGCCAAAAGGCGTCACCATCTATGCGCAGCTGTTGCTGGCCAAGGATCATGCCTGCGTCAACATCAACTACATCAATTTTCAGAATCCATCGAGCGATCCGAACGAGAATACGGCATTTCTGGCTGACAGTCTGCGCCATGCAGCGTTTTACCGGAATACCGATGTGACCGCGATGAACGTGGCCCACTAGACAGCGACGCGTCCGCGCACTGTCCTTCCAAANCCCATGATATCGAAAGCTTTGCCACCGAAGATCGCTACCGATCCTCGGTGGTCGGGTTCTGGTATCATTTCTGCAAANTATAGCTTGCGAGGCGGTCTGCTGCGTCCTTTATCTGCGCGGGGTCGCGCAGGAAACAGGCGCGTAGGAACAGTTCTCCGCCAGCACCGAAAGCTTTGCCAGGTGCAAGGCCAACGCCAACCTTGTCAACGATGTCGAACGCTGCCGCACGGCTGTCCGTCACGCCATCGATCTTGAGGAAGGCGTAAAGCGCGCCGTCTGGCTTCAATGTCTCGACGCGATTGGTCGCGATCAGGGCGTCGCAAAGAATGTCCCGGGATTTGGCAGCGCGGGCGAAATTCTGCTTGATGAAGTCATCGCCGTGGTCAAGAGCTGCGATGGCTCCGCGTTGCATGAACTGCGCTACGCCCGACGTGGAATACTGGATGAGGTTTTCGATGACCTGACCGATTTCGGGCGGGGCCACCAGCCAGCCGACTCTCCAGCCGGTCATCGACCAGTTCTTGGAGAAGGAGTTGGCAAAAATGATGCGGTCGCCTTCCTCCATTATATCGAGAAACGACGGCGCACGGGTGTCTGCGTAGTGATAGAGCGCGTAAATCTCGTCGGCGATGATCCAGAGATCGTGCTTGCGTGCCAGAGCCAGAATCTCACGCAGATTATCATGCGTTGCCGTCCAGCCCGTGGGATTGGATGGCGTATTGATGAACAATGCCTTGGTCTTTGGTGTGATGGCCTGTGCCAGCTTGCCGACGTCGATATCCCACTTGCCGTTGGTGAAATCGATACCGACGGGNACAGCCTTGGCACCCGCCACGCCGATCGCAGCGACGATATTTGGCCAAGTCGGCGTGAGGTATACAAGCTCATCACCCGGTGAGGTGAGGGCCTGCACGGCAAGGACGATGGCCTGCATGCCGGAGCCGGTGACATAAAAATGGTCTGACGAAAGATCGGCTGCGAAATGCCGCTGGTAATAGCGGCTCATCGCTTCGCGAAGTTCAGGAATGCCACGCTGCCATGTGTAGAAGGTTTCCCCTCCGGTCAACGCGTCTGCCGCAGCCCGTGCGATAAAGGCTGGCGTGGGGAGATCACCCTCACCAACCCATAGGGGCAAGAGGTTTTCGCGGGCATGAGCGTATTTCTTGACCTCGACGATACCGCTTTCGGGTGTCGCCAGAGAGCGGGCACTTAGACTTTTCAGAACCGACATGAAAAANGGCACTCCAGTGAGAGTGCCTTCTTAGCGCATGAAAAGCCTGCCGTGCATGATATTCCGTGAAGAAATCACGGATTTTTCTGATGGATCAGATGCGATTGGTATCAGCGGTTTTCAGCAGATCACGAATTTCCATGAGGAGACGCACGTCTTCCGGTGGTGGCGCTGGCTCTTTCTTTTCCTCGATCTTCTGACGTTCGACGGACGAGCGCAGCTTGTTCACGCCCTTGACCATCAAAANGATGATCCAGGCGAGAATGACGAAATTAATGACGACGGTCAGGAAGTTACCATAGGCGAAAACTGCGCCCTGTTCGCGTGCCGCAGCAAGCGAGTTTTCCGTTACCTGGGAAGACAGCGGCAGGAAGTAATTGGCGAAATCGAAGCCACCGAATAGTGCGCCGACAATCGGCATGATCAGATCGTTGACCACGGAATCGACGATCTTGCTGAAGGCCGCACCAATGATGACACCGACCGCTAGGTCCATGACATTGCCGCGGGCGATAAAAGTTTTGAACTCGTTGAGCATTCCAGACGTCCCTCTTTGAAGCCCTCTCTCAGCCTGTGCATTTTGCAAAGCAGGCACACAATACCATTCAATTTCCGAATGTGCAGATATACGAAGCAAAAAGCGTATTGGTTCCGCGATCTTAAACTTTATGCCAAGTTCCGGGCCAATTCTCATTTCCCCGGAACTATCCTATGCTTGTGGACGAGGATGGTGGGAGAGAAAAGCCAAGTGCTTCCTGGGTGGATCATATTCGGATCGGCATTCGCCTATATTCTGCTGCTGTTTGCGGTGGCGAGTTATGGCGACCGCAAAAGTCGGCAGAAGCCCGTCCCGAACAAGGGCAGGCCGATCGTCTACGCGCTGAGCCTTGCGATCTACTGCACCTCATGGACCTATTTTGGCGGTGTGGGCCTTGCATCCGAGCGCGGTCTGGAATTTTTAGGGATTTATACCGGCCCCATTCTGGCCTTCACGCTTGGTATGCCTATTCTGCGGCGGATCGTGGAACTGGCCAAAGCCGAAAAGCTGACATCGGTCGCTGACTTTATCGCTGCCCGCTACGGCAAGAACCCGACAGTTGCTACGCTCGTCTCGATCATCGCCCTTGTCGGCGCTATCCCNTACATCGCGCTCCAACTGAAAGCCGTCTCCAATTCCGTGGCCGCCATGGTCGATCCGAGCGATTACGGGATTGGCAGCGGCAATCTTTATTTCCTTGACCTGCCATTGCTGGTGACGATCGTCATGGCTGGTTTNGCGGTTATTTTCGGCACCCGCCACACCGATGCGACCGAACATCAGGATGGCTTGATTCTGGCCATCTCGATGGAATCTGTGGTCAAGCTGGTGGCGATCTGCACGGCGGGCGTCTACGTCGTATTTTTCCTGTTCGATGGACCGTCGCAGTTGTGGCGGCTGGCCTCCGAGAACGAACAGGTCATGCAGGCGATGTCGTACCAGACGCCGATCAGCCGCTGGATCGTGCTGACGTTGCTGTCGGCCTTCGCGATCATCCTGCTTCCCCGCCAGTTCCATGTGACCGTGGTGGAGAACCGCACGCCGAACGAGTTGCGGATGGCGGGGCTGTTGTTTCCGCTTTATCTTATCGCCATCAATATCTTCGTTCTGCCGATTGCCATTGCCGGTCTGCTGACGATTGGTGGCAGTGGCGATGCCGACCTCTATGTCCTGCAGTTGCCGCTGCTCAACCAGATGTCGGTGGTTTCTCTCATCACATTTATCGGCGGGTTTTCGGCGGCCACCGCCATGGTCATCGTTGCGTCCGTCGCGCTGTCGATCATGGTGTCGAACGACATCGTGATGCCGATTTTTCTCCGGCAGAAATTGCTGAACCGCTCGGCGCACCGCGATGATTTCGCCAAGACGCTGCTTAACATCCGTCGCACGGCAATCTTCGCTGTCCTGTTGCTGGGATATGCCTATTACCGGGCTGCTGACAGCGCATCAGGGCTTTCATCCATTGGCCTTCTGGCCTTCGCGGCCATCGCGCAAATGGCGCCATCCCTGTTGGGCGGGCTCATCTGGCGTCGTGCTAATGCGCGGGGCGCCATAGCGGGCTTGAGTTCAGGTTTCATTATCTGGGGATATCTGTTGTTTTTGCCGAGCCTCGGCGGGCCGGACAATTCGCACATCGCCGCGACGATCTTGAGTTTTCTGCTGCCCGGCACGACGCTTTTCAGTGGGCCGGAGGCCGATCCGCTCGTCAATGCCGTCACACTCAGCCTTTTGGTCAACTGCATGGCCTTCGTGCTAGGCTCGCTGTCGCGCAATCCACGTCCGGTCGAACGCATACAGTCCGGTATTTTCGTCAAGCGCCATTCAAAATCGCAATTCGCCACGCGCGGCTGGAAAACGCGGGTTAGTGTCGGCGATATGAAAACGGCGGTTGCCCGCTATCTTGGTGAAGAGCGGATGCTGCGCTCGCTTTCAGCCTATGAGAAAACCGCTGGACGAAAGCTAGAGGATGACCAGCCAGCAGACATGGCGCTTATTCATTTCTCGGAGCAATTGCTTGGAAGCGCCATCGGTTCTTCTTCGGCGCGACTGGTCCTTTCACTGATTTNGCAGAAGGCGGAGGATACCAGCGCCGACACCGTCTGGCTGCTGGATCAGGCAAGTGAAGCACTGCAATATAATCAGGACATGCTGCAGACCGCTCTGGCCCAGATGGATCAGGGCATCGCGGTTTTCGACAGTTCACAGCAACTCACCATCTGGAACCGCCGCTTTCGCACCCTGCTTGATCTGCCGGAACAGTTCGGCAGGGTCGGCCTGCCGCTCAGTGAGATTGTCGCCATGCTGGAGGAGCGCGGTGATATCGTCGCCGGTCAGCAAAAGCAGACGATCGATCTTTTCCTGACGATGGATAGACCGTTTTCGCTTGTGCTGGCACAGGGCGCGCGGATCATCGAGGTGCGCTCCAATGCCATGCCGGACAAGGGCATCGTCGCCACCTTTACCGATATTACCCAGCGCGTTGCCAGCGATCAGGCGCTGAAGCAGGCCAATGAAACACTGGAACAGCGTGTAGAAGAGCGCACCGGGGAGTTGACCNNGGTCAACCACGAATTGGCGGAAGCGCGCGCGGCGGCCGATGAAGCCAATATCGGCAAGACACGTTTTTTCGCTGCCGCAGGTCACGACATTCTCCAGCCGTTGAATGCCGCACGACTTTATTCCTCCGCCCTCGTGGAGCGCATGGGCACGTCGGAGAACGGATCGCTGGTCGAGAACATCGATTCGGCATTGGAGTCAGTCGAATCGATCTTGGGAGCGGTTCTTGATATTTCCCGTCTCGATACCGGCTCGATGAAGCCGCGCTTGGCGTCCGTGCCGCTCAATGACCTGTTCAAGCGGATAGAGACGGACTTTGCACCGATGGCGCGGGAGAAAAATCTTGAGCTGATCGTTATGCCCACATCGCTCATCGTGAAATCCGACATCAATCTGCTTCGACGTCTCGTTCAGAACCTCGTTTCCAATGCGATCAAATACACGATATCCGGCAAGGTCGTTGTTGGCGTCAGGCGTCGCGGCAGGGAAGCGGTCATTCAGGTGACAGATTCCGGCATCGGCATCCCGTCCTCGAAGTTTCGGACGATCTTCAAGGAGTTCGCGCGGTTAGACGAGGGGGCAAAGACAGCGGCGGGGCTGGGATTGGGCCTGTCCATCGTAGACAGGCTCTCACGCATTTTGCACCACCCCGTTCACCTGTCGTCGGTTCAAGGCAGAGGCACGACCTTTCGCGTTCATCTGCCCCGCGAGGTCGCACATAGCCGCGCTGCCAGGGCGGCTGAGCGCAGCGTGCCGCAACCCATCGCCAATCAAATGCCGGGCTTTCGCATTCTGTGTATCGACAACGAGCCGAAGATACTGGAAGGCATGTCACTTTNAATGTCCGGCTGGGGCTGCGAGGTCAGTCAGGCGGCATCGCTTGCCGCGCTCGAGCGGATGCTGGAAGCTCCAATCGCCGCACCGGACATGATCGTTGTGGATTATCATCTGGACGATGGCGACGNCATCGACGCCGTGTTGCAGCTCAGGCGTTTCTATCAGGGGGATATTCCGGCGCTTCTCATCACCGCAGATCGAACGCCGGAGGTACGGGCGCAGGCGGAAAGGGAAGGTATTGCCGTGCAGCACAAGCCAGTCCGTCCGGCGGCCCTGAGAGCCTATATCAATCAGATATTCAGCGTGACACGCGCCGCTGCGGAATAGTGGCGGGAACGTTTCGCCGATGAACCTGACTGACACCCAAAGAAAAAGGCCGCCCGATTGGATCGAGCGGCCTTTTTGCATTTGGTCGAAATCAGATCGATCTTATGCAGCGCGGTTGTAGCGTTCCTGCTGCTGACCGGGCTGGCCGATGCGGAAGCGTTCTACCAAGCCGAGCAAAGCTTCGACTTCCTCTGACAGCATCTGGGTTGCGGCGCTGGATTCTTCGGCCATGGCGGCGTTCTGCTGGGTCATCTGATCCATCTGGTTGACGGAGCCGTTGACTTCCTGAAGGGCTGAGGACTGGTCCTGTGTTGCAGTCGCGATGGTTTCGACATGCTTGCTGACAACAACGATCTGCGTGCTGATGTCGGAAAGAACCTGCCCGGCTTCCTGAACCAGAAGCGCGCCTGTGCCGACTTCGTTGGTCGACTGATTGATCAGCGTCTTGATTTCGCGTGCGGCATCTGCCGAGCGCTGAGCAAGCTCACGTACTTCCTGAGCAACGACCGCAAAACCCTTGCCTGCTTCACCGGCGCGTGCAGCTTCGATGCCGGCATTCAAGGCCAGAAGATTGGTCTGGAAAGCGATGTCGTCGATGGTTTCGATGATTTGCTCGATCTTCTTGGAAGCATCTTCGATGCGGCCCATGGCGTCGATGGCATTTTTGACGACCGTGCCGGAGCTGTCGGCGCATTTCTGCGTAATGCGAACAGCCTGATTGGCTTCGCGAGCGCGGTCTGCGGAAGACTTGACGGTAACGGTGATTTCTTCGACGGCGGCGGCTGTCTGCTCGAGCGAAGCAGCCTGAGATTCTGTGCGGCGCGACAGGTCGTTGGAGGATTCGCGCATTTCCATGCCGTTGTGCTGAATGACCAGCGTTCTCTCGCGAATTTGCGCAAGAACGTCTTTCAGGTTGGACAGTGAGTTGTTGAAGTCCGTGCGCAGCTGTTCGAGGCGTCCGGAGAACGGCGTATCGATCGTCTGCGTCAGGTCACCTTGAGAAAGGCGGGCCAGGCCACCAGCGAGCTGGCTGACCGCATAGTCGATCTGGCGATCGGTTTCGCGCTTTNCAGCATCGTTGCGACCACGTTCTGATTCCGCTTCTGCACGCTCCTCGGCACTGCGGCTCTCGATGAGCAGCTTTTCATGGGCATTTTCACGAAACACCTCCAGCGCACGGGCGATATTGCCGAATTCGTTCTTGCGCTGCGTGTAAGGGATTTCGGTCTCCAGCTTGCCTTCGGACAAGGACTTGACAGCCGTCGTCAACAAACCAAGGGGACGCAAAGTGCGGTTGATGAGATAGTAACCGAGAAGGCCGAACACCAGCATGACGCCAAGGCCGCACCACAGGACGATGTTGCGCAGGCCGTCGATATGCGACTGATAGACAGTCATCGGTACGCCGACGAAGAGAATGCCGACAGCAGCACCCGACTTGGACAGAACCGGAACGTAACCCGTCATGTAATCCGTGCCGAACAGCTTTGCTTCGCCAAAATAGGATTCACCCTTAGCCATTTTGGAATAGGCAGGATGTTCGAGCGCCAGTTTTGTGCCGACGGCACGTTCGCCCTTTTCGTTCTTCACGTTGGTGGAGATGCGGACATAGTCAGTACCCTGTGTCTGAAACACAGTGGCGACGCCACCATTTGCCAGACCGGTACGGTCAACTAGATCAAAATCCCGCAATGTGCCAATGCTTGGTCTGTTAACGGACGTGAGTTCTCCGTTTTCCATAGCAACGGTCGCACCGCCAATCTTCATTTCATAGAGAATAGCCATGCTTCTGACGNCGCGCCGTGTATCCATAATGGCGCTCTGCATGACATCATCTTTCAAGCGGAGATATGTGGTAGTGCCGACAGCAAAAATGCCCAGAAAAATGAGCGCGATAGTCAGAAACACCATCTGGACCACTATCGATCTCGAAAAGAAACTCACCATTATATGTCCCCGAGAAATATTGAGTTTCATACTAATGGCGGAAANGCGTTAAAATTCCGGGAATATTGAGAGGGATAACTGCCCGATTAGATTGAGCTTTTNGGTCGCTTTGACAGACGTCAAGTATAGGAAATCATTATCGTATTACAAAANTATCTGGGTCATAACGATAAAATCTGTTTNACAGCCTGTCGTATTTTGCGGCGACCGCGGAAAGCAGATGCCCCCAATCGGCCACAGTTTGGCCATGTGCTGATCTCTCCGGTTTTTCGACCTTACGTCTCAGAGACTTTGGCGGCTGTTGGGGTTCTGTTCGGCGCGGTCGCGGTAAAGGGCAGCACGGCCAAGCAACATCAGCGAGACAGGCGTCGTGATCGTCATGAAAATGCCGATGAAGATTTCGTGGAAGACCGGACGCTCGCCCGAGACCGAAAAATATATGATCGAGGCCATGACGACGCCGCCTGTTCCCCAACTGGTGCCGAGCGTCGGCGCATGCAGGCGCTCATAAAAGCTTTGCAGTCTTGCAAAGCCGATGGTGCCAGTCAGCGCCAGGGACGAGCCGAGCAAAACGAAGAAGGCAACGAGTATGGCGGCCCAAAGGGGAAATTCTGCAGCATCACTCATTCTATGACCTCTCCGCGCATCATGAATTTTGAAAGGGCGACTGTTGATACAAATCCCAGGATCGCAATCAACAGGGCCGCGGCAAANTAGACATCATTGCCCGTGCGAAGTCCAAAGACGAGGACCAGCAGCATGGCATTGACGTAGAGCGTGTCCATACCCAGCACGCGGTCTTGCGCGCGTGGACCGATGGCGATGCGATAGACGGAAATTGCCATGGCGGATGCGAGGAACAACTGGGCAATCGAAAATGACCAGAAANGGATAACCGAACTCATTCGAATATCTCCATCAGTAATTTTTCATATCGGCTTTTGATGAGGTTTTGCCAATGCGCCTCGCTCACTTCATCAAGAACGTGAATGAGCAACGTGCCTTGCGACGAATTATATTCCAGCCACGCGCTGCCGGGCGTTGCGGTCAACACGACAGCAAGAACCGCAAGGCCCATCGGATCACGCAGATCGAGCGGCACCGTCATGAAGGCCGCGCGAGTCTTTCGATTGCGCGGAAACAGGATGATGCTGGCCACGGCAATGTTGGAGCGTACAATATCGTAGATCACGATCGCGATAAGCTTTATCAGCAAATGCCAGTTGCGAATGCGTGGTTTTGGCGGACGCAGCGAGGCCATGGCCCAGGACGCGATCATCGCGACACCTGTTCCGAGCAACAGGTGCCCCGGCGAAAAGCTGTTGATCGTCATCCAGAAAACAGCAAGCGATATCGTCAGCAAGGGGTAGGGAAGAATGCGGCCGATCATGGTGCTGCCTCCGAACCTCTGTCAACCCGTGGGGCTGTGATAACACCCTGAATATAGCTTTCAGGAAGGCCGCCTATGCGGGCAGTTTCCTGCATGTAACGCATGATCGGGCCTGCCGCGATCGTCATGGCGAGCGTCATTCCCAAAAGCAGAAGAATCGGAGCAATTTCGATGACGAGGACACGTGGTACCGTTCCCTCGAGCGAACCCCAGAAGGTACGAATTCCGGCTCGGGTCATCGAAATCAGTGACGCAAGACCGGAGAATACGATGAGGAACACAAGCCACCATGACAGCGTGGAAATGGTGTCGTTCGCGCCAAGGCCCGATGGGTTGAGAATGGCCGACAGCATGGAAAACTTGGCGATAAAGCCGGAAAGCGGCGGCAAGCCTGCCAGCAAAATGCCACAGGCGGCAAAGCAGACACCCAGTACAGCCATCGTTCCGGGCATCGTGACGCCGACCTCATCTTCAGCCTCATCCTCGTCGCCGTCGCCATAGGCTTCCATCGTCACGGCAAGAACGTTGGCACCGGCATCCTGTCCACGCTCAACAAGTTCGATCAGCAGGAAAAAGGCACTGATCGTCAGCGTTGAGGAAACCAGATAGTAAAGCGCACCGGCAGCAACCGTCGGATTGCCTGTACCCATGGCGGCGAGAAGGGTTCCGGAAGAAACGAGAACGGAGAACCCGGCCAGGCGGCCGAGCGCCTGTGAGGCGAGAACGCCAATTGTGCCGAAGACGATAGTGGCAATACCACCCACTAGAAGCGCGTCGTGACCAAAACCGGCAGATGCTCCCGCGGTCTCTCCGAAGAGCAGGAAGGACAGTCTGGCGATCACGTAAATACCGACCTTGCTCATGATGGCGAAGATGGCGGCAACGGGTGCCGATGCTGCGCTGTAAGCGGACGGTAGCCAGAAGTTCAGCGGCCACATGCCGGCTTTGACGAGAAACGCCACGCCCAGCACGGCGGCACCGGTTTCCAGCAACATGCGCTGATCCGGGTTGAGCCCGGCGATGCGCTGCGCGAGATCGCCCATGTTGAGCGTCCCGGTCACGCCGTAGATCAGGCTGACGCCAATGAGGAAGAACAGGGCGGCAACGAGGTTTATCGCGATGTAATGGAGCCCGGCTTTTACACGCAGTTGCCCGGAGCCATGCAACAGAAGGCCATAGGATGCCGCCAGCATAACCTCGAAGAACACGAAGAGATTGAACAGATCACCGGTCAGAAACGCGCCATTGACGCCCATCAGCATCAGATGGAAGAGCGAGTGGAAATGCGACCCGGCCTTATGCCATTTTGCCAGCGAATAAATCAGCGAAGGGATGGCCAGCAGTGCGGCGAGTAGCACCATCAATCCTGAAAGCCGGTCTGCGACGAGAACGATGCCGAAGGGCGCGGGCCAATTTCCAAGCAGGTAGACACCATTCGAGATGACGGCGGCGACTTCCGTATTGACCGTTGAGTTCACTTCCAGAAACAGGCCAATGGCCACGGCGAGTGAAACGAATGTCGCGATGACGCTGACCACAGCCTTGGTGTTACGCTTTCGCTCATCGATGAACAGCAGGATGGCACCGGCAATCAGCGGCACCAAGATAGGGGCAACCACGATGTCAGCAGGGAAGTAGTTCAATTCCGCTCCCTCCCGTCCACATGGTCAGTGCCGGTCAGGCCACGCGCCGCCAGCAGCACCACCAGAAACAGCGCGGTCGTTGCAAAGCCGATGACGATGGCCGTCAGCACCAGAGCTTGCGGCACAGGGTCCGTCAGCGTCGAGGTAATCACACCATCCAGCAGCAAAGGTGGCGCATTTGTCTTGATGCCGCCGACGCCGAAGATGAAAAGATTGACGGCGTAGGACAGGAGAGAAAGGCCGATGATGACCTGATAGGTACGCGGACGTAGGATCAGCCACACGCCAGATCCCGTCATGACACCGATGCCGATGGCAAGAATAAGCTCCATTACGCTTCCTCCGCTTTTGCGGCGTCGGGCGTACGTACCTTGTAGTTACGCAGCGATTGGTGCGCCAATGCTATAAGAATAAGAACGGTCGCCCCGACGACCAGAGAAAAGACACCAAGGTCGAAAAGCAAGGCAGTCGCTGTCGGCATTTNCCCGATATAAGGGATGTCCGTATACTGGAAATAGGATGTGAGGAACGGGTAGCCAAAGGCCCAGGAACCCATGCCGGTTGCCGCCGCCATCAATAGGCCGAAACCCATCCAGCGCAACGGCAGGATGCGGATGCGATCTTCCGCCCAGCGTGTCCCACCGGCCAGATATTGCAGTAGGAAAGCTACAGCCATGGTTATGCCGGCGGAGAAGCCTCCACCGGGAAGATCATGGCCACGGATAAACAGAAAGATCGAAANCGTAACGATAACCGGGAACATCCACTGCATGATGACGGATGGCACCAGCAGGTAGTCGCGCACTGTTTCGCCTTTGCTCCGCTCTGGGCTGTCGGCATCGAATGCGTTCTGGATCAACTGTTGTTCCGGCAAGCCAATGCTTTCCTGCGCCGGACGGAAACGACGCAAANGGGCAAAGACGGTGAGACCGACGATGGCAAGCACCGCGATTTCCCCCATCGTGTCGAAACCGCGGAAATCCACCAGAATGACGTTGACGACGTTGGTTCCGCCGCCTTCCGAGTAGGCCTTATCGAGGAAATAATTGGCGATGGTGTTAGGAACGGGAAGCGTCATGACCGCATAGGCGATCACAGTCATGCCAATGCCGCAGGCAACCGCCAGCAGGAAGTCACGTCCACGGCGAAGCTGAGACGGAAGTTCGTTGTTGTTATCGACCTTCACCATACGCTTCGGCAACCAGCGCAAACCCAGCAGAATAAGGACGAGGGTAACGATTTCGACCAGCAATTGCGTGATGGCCAGATCAGGTGCCGATAACCACACGAAAGTAAGACAGGTGACGAGACCGGATACGCCGAGCATGATGAGCGCTGCCAGGCGATGATATTTAGCCTGCCACGCAGCACCCATGGCCGCAATCATGCCGATCGCCCACAGGATCGCAAAANTCGGATCGAAGGTCGTCACGCCCGGTAGCGTTAGAGAAAATTCCGACGATGCGAGCGGAGAGAACCCGGCAATCAGTGCAACCAGTATCAGCATCCGCAGTTGCGGCTGCAGACGGCGGGTGCCAAGCGTACTTTCGAGCCAGCGCGCCCATTTCCACGAAACCGTAACGATGATGCGCTCGAAAATGCGCTGTCCACGCAGATGGCGAAAGAAGGGAGGCCCGTCATCACAACGCGAGAAGTATCCGCCCAGTGCGGCATAGATCACGATGCCGCCGATGAGGGCGACAAGGCTCATCATCAGAGGAAGATTGAACCCGTGCCAGATCGACAGGCTGTAGACCGGTGTTTGCGTTCCCAGAACCGAAATCACCGCCGAGTGGAGAAACGGACCGATGGACAGGCTCGGCACGACGCCGACGATGAGACAGGCGAGAACCAGAAACTCGATAGGGAAACGCATCCAGCGCGGCGGTTCGTGCGGTTTCGGGTTGGGAATATCGTGTGGCGGCGGGCCGAAGAAGACGGTATGGATGAACCGCAGCGAATAGGCGACGGCAAATGCACCGGACAGTGTTGCGACATAGGGAAGCGCCTTGTCCAGAAGCGAATCCGCGTGGNTCTCGACCGACTCGGCAAAGAACATTTCCTTGGACAGAAAGCCGTTGAACAGCGGGACGCCCGCCATGGCCGCACTGGCCGCCATTGCAAGCGTGGCTGTGGCAGGCAGGAACCGGTATAGCCCGCTCAAACGCCGCATATCACGGGTGCCGGTCTCATGATCGATGATGCCAGCCGCCATGAACAGCGACGCCTTGAAGGTGGCGTGGTTCATCATGTGGAAGATGGCAGCAACCGCAGCCAGCGGGCTCCCAAGGCTCAAAAGCGTGGTGATGAGGCCAAGGTGGCTGATGGTGGAATAGGCGAGAAGCCCCTTCAGATCCTGCTGGAACATGGCGAAGTATGCGCCAATCAGTAGGGTGGTGATACCGCAAANTCCTAGCAGCCAGAACCATTCCTGCGTTCCCGCAAGCACCGGCCATAGGCGCACCAGCAGAAACACACCGGCCTTTACCATCGTCGCCGAATGCAGATAGGCGGAGACAGGCGTCGGAGCCGCCATGGCATTGGGAAGCCAGAAGTGGAACGGGAACTGCGCGCTCTTGGTCAGTGCGCCAATCAGAATAAGGACGAGCGCCGGGACGTAGAGAGAATGCGCTCGGATATCTCCACCCTTTGCCAGAATATCGTCCAGATCATAGCTGCCAGCCATGTGGCCAAGGATCAAAAGACCGGCAAGCAGGCAGAAACCGCCGATGCCCGTCACAGTCAGAGCCATACGCGCGCCATCACGGNCCGTCGCATTGTGGTGCCAGTAACCGATCAGAAGAAACGAGAATACGCTGGTCAATTCCCAGAAGATCGACAGAAGAATGACGTTGCCAGACATCACGATGCCGAGCATCGATCCCATGAAGGATAGAAAGAACGCGAAAAAGCGCGGAATAGGATCATCCGCAGACATGTAATAACGCGCGTAGAGCACCACCAGAAAGCCGATGCCGGTGATCAATACCAGGAACATCCAGGCAAATGCGTCTAATCGAAGCGTGAAGTTCAAGCCGAGTTGCGGCAGCCATTCCACATCATACTTGATGACGGCACCGCCAGCGACGCTGGTGTAGAGAAATATGGTCGTCACAAAGCTGAACAGGGCGATGCCACCTGCGACGGATGCAGGTGCACGAGCAGCACCGTCTCTCGGCATCATGGCAGTGGCAACACTGCCGATGAAGGGGAGGGCAATCAGAATGGGTAGGAGAACGTCAAGACTCATACGGGGCGGCAGTTTTCTCTGGCGTTAAGATTTGGCGGTTCTTGTGCCCGTCAGCTTCGCCAGTTCCGTCGAAAAAGACGGATAATTTGGCCGCGACGGCTATGATATCGTTGAAGGTGGGCCGCGAGGCGACGCCGTTCCGGTGAGGTGAAAGCCATGCAAGACGTGCGGCATGTTTTCGAGCGTGATCTGGGTTGCCGTATAGTCCGTTACCAGTGCAGATACAGATAAACTTGAACAAACAAAGTCGTGATCAGGCGATTGCTGGTAAAGTGCTGCAAAGCACTGATGAGCGCGCGCGACCGAAGCCTGAGGGGATGCAACTGCGTTTTGCTGAGGCAGATGCGAGCGCTCGAGACGATGCGCTTTCAAAACCGGGGTCGCGTTGGCTGTGGCCTGAATGCCCATGAAAACGAGCATGCCTGCGACAAAGACGTCGATCAGTCTTTTGGAATGGCGCGGGCTCCAGTGGCTTTTCCCGGTCCATGGCAAANTCATGTCTCCTCAGTCGTCGTCAGTGTTCCGTTAAANCATCACCATGGAAGCGAATATTGTGTGGTTTTGTTTTAGGGGAACGGTGTTGCGCTTGTCCAGCGCAGCACGGCTAAAAATCGGAAATCTTTTCCAAAAATCTAATTTGTCGCATCCCGTATCGATACAATAAACCGTCAGATTAGATAGGTTATATAACAAATTTTAGCATTTATAGGTGAAGCTGTGGTTTCTTAACCTTCGAGCAAGGAATTAACCATAAAGATTGGACGTATTTCACGGCGGAATGGAGTTTTACCAAACTTCTTCCAGGCATGACGCCGCCCTGCCGTACCGGGTTGATCCGGTATTATCGTTAGATTGCAGAAGGCTCAGCAGCGTCGGTGCGGCATCAATCTTTGGTGTGCATATTCGTGACATATCCCCCNGGATTCTGACATTCTCAATCGGTCAACTGCCGGTGATTGCCGGTGTAGCATTTGGGGACGTCGCTTGGGGCAGGACTTGCCAACAGATTATTCGCGAAAGGCCACAGGCAGCAGCCTGGGTGGCCGTTTGCGATTCGCTGGTCTTGATCAAGACCAGTGCGATCTGCTGCGTCGCTATCGAACAATGCTGGAACCGCATGTGAAGGCAGGTCTGCGTGACCTGATGGTTCGCTTCCAATCCATGCCGGACTGTTCACCGTCCTTCGAAAGCGAAAACCAGCTCGATAGGCTGCACGATCTCCAGACCGCGCATTGGAGCGTCTTGACCGATGCGCGTTTCGACGCCGTTTACGCCGAGCGGATCAAGGTTCTGTCGGATACCGAAAGCCGCATGGGGCTAGACCCCCGCTGGCATGTGGCCGGTCATGCGGTCGTTCTGGAAAATCTTCTCGGCGGTCTGATTGCCGACCAATCGCCACGCTCTCTTCTTCCCGGCGCACGCAAGCGCCAGAAGGAACTGGCCGACACCGTCAGGGCTGTCGTGCGTCTGGTGATGGTCGATACGGAAATCGCCGTCTCGCTCCGCTTCAACGAATTGCGCATTCGCCATACTCAGGAACTGGCAAAGCAGCGTGAAGACGATCAGGCTGATGCCAAGCGTCTTCTGGGCGATGCTTTGAATGCGTTTGCGACAGGCGACCTCACAGCACGCATCACCGGCGACATTCCCGAAGCCTACCGCGATCTGGCCGACGCCTTCAACGCTGCGCTGGAAAAGATCGGTACTTCGATGTCCACGGCGCAAGCGGGCATTCGTGATGCACACGCAGCAACCGAACGGTTGATGGGTGAGGGCCGGATGATGGCGTCTGCTTCATCCACTCATGCACAGCGGCTCACCCATGCTTCCGATACACTAGGATCGGTCATCGATGTCGTGCGCAACAGCAGCGAGCGTATCTCGGCTGCCGAAAGCGCTGTCTCGCAGGCACGCAATGCGGCGACTGAAAGCGGTACGGCTGTCGGTGAGGCGATCAGCGCCATGGCCGGGATCGAACAATCGGCCGAACAGATCGGCCGCATCATCGGCTCCATCGACGAGATCGCGTTCCAGACCAATCTGCTTGCATTGAATGCCGGGATAGAAGCGGCGCGCGCTGGAGAAAGCGGTCGCGGCTTTGCTGTCGTTGCTCAGGAAGTTCGTGCCTTGGCACAGCGGTCGGCAGATGCCGCCCGTGAAATCAAGAATCTCGTCAACGGCACCAAGACGCAGGTGGATGCTGGCGTTCGCATGGTCAATCGCACGCAGGAAGCCATTGGCGGTGTCGTCCGTCAGGTCTCCGGGGTCAGCGATATGATCGGTGATGTTGCCCGTCGCACAGGCGAAAACGTCGCCAGTCTGCAGACCGTTGCGGTGGAGCTTGGCTCCATCGGCGCTGAGACGGACAGATCCGCAGCAAAGATGACATCGGCAGCCCAGGAAGCTGACGATCTGCATACCGTTATTCTCGAACTGGGTCGTACGGTGCGGGAATTCCGCATAGCGCGCCAACAGCATACGGCACCCGAGCCGGTTGCGAGACAGTATCAGGGCTACGTTGCTACCACGCCTGGGGAAAGCGTGGATTATGGCTACGAGCACCAACAATTCAGACGCCAAGGAGTGATTTGATGGCAGGCAGGAAAGCAGCGCAGTCGGCATTGAAATTGTCACCCGTGCTGGACCTCAATCAGGCATCCGTCTTGCACGGAAAACTGATGGAAATGAGGGGTGCCCCGCTTGCGGTGGATGCCTCCGAGGTAGAGCGCATAGGCGTGCAATGCGCCCAGGTCTTGATGGCAGGTATCAAGGCTTGGGAGGCCGATGGCAAGCCATTCACTTTTTCCAAGGCATCCGATGCCTTTGACAAAACCCTTAAACTGATCGGCGTGGACATCGATCATATGCTCCCGAAGGAGACCTCGAAATGAAAAAGAAGGTTCTGACTGTCGATGACTCCAGAACGATCCGCAACATGTTGCTGGTCACGCTGAACAATGCCGGTTTCGAGACCATTCAGGCTGAAGACGGCATCGAAGGGCTCGAAGTTCTCGAGGGCTGTGAGCCTGACGTTATCGTCACCGATATCAACATGCCGCGTCTCGATGGCTTCGGCTTTATCGAGGGTGTTCGTCGCAACGAGAAATACCGCGCGATACCTATTCTCGTGCTGACCACCGAAAGCGATGCCGAGAAGAAAAATCGTGCCCGTCAAGCAGGTGCTACCGGATGGATCGTCAAGCCGTTCGACCCTGTGAAGCTGATCGATGCCATTGAACGCGTAACTGCTTGATACGGGACTACTCACGATGGATATGAACGAAATCAAAGAAATCTTCTTCCAGGAGTGCGAAGAGCAACTCGCTGAACTGGAATCGGGTCTTCTGAAATTGAACGACGGCGACCGTGATCCGGAAACCGTAAATGCTGTGTTTCGTGCCGTTCATTCCATCAAGGGTGGAGCGGGCGCATTCGGCCTCGACGACCTCGTGGCTTTCGCGCACGTTTTCGAAACGACGCTTGATTGCGTACGTTCGAACAAGCTCGAACCTGACCAGGAAGTCCTGAAGGTCATGCTGAAATCGGCCGACGTTCTGGCCGATCTGACCAATGCGGCCCGTGATGGCGGCAGTGTCGAGGAAGGCCGCACACGCGGTCTGGTCAAGGAGCTGGAAGCGCTGGCCAATGGCGAAAAGCCGGCCCCCGGTTCGTCAGCGTCGGAGCCGGTCGTGGCAAAGGTCGCAGCACCTGCGCCGACAGATGACAGCGGTTTTCAGCCGGTTGCCTTCTCCTTTGGCGACTTCGAGGACGACACCGTCCCGATGATGGAAACGCCGTCTTTCAACGTCGTTTTCAAGCCGCAGACATCGCTCTACACCAAGGGCAACGAGTCGGCCTTGTTGCTGCGCGATCTTTCCCGCATTGGCGAGATGAGCATCAACTGCGACATGAGCACCTTGCCGGCGCTCGAAAACATCGAGCCAGAAGCTGCCTATTTCTTCTGGAATATCTCGATCAAGACGGACAAGGGCGCCGCTGGCATCCGTACCGTCTTCGAATTTGCCGAATGGGACTGCGATCTGGAAATTTCCGAGATCGTATCCGAGGCGCCAGCCGAAGAAGAACTGCCGATGATACCGGTGCCGTTCGATTTGTCGGTTCTGGACGAAGTTGCCGACGAGCCTGCCGTTCAGTCCGCTGAAGCAGAAGAGAGCGTGCCTGCAAAGACCGTGGCGACTGCCGTTGCCGCGACCGAAGTCACGCGCTCCGTTTCTGCTGCCGCAGAAAAGAAGGAAGCACCGGCCGCAGCCGCTGCAAACGCAAGCGCCGGTCAGACGATCCGCGTTGATCTCGACCGCGTCGACCGCCTTATCAACCTCGTGGGCGAGCTTGTCATCAATCAGGCGATGCTGTCGCAAAGCGTGATCGAGAACGATGCGACCGGCACATCGGCCGTCAACATGGGTCTTGAAGAACTTCAGCAACTGACGCGTGAAATCCAGGATAGCGTCATGGCCATCCGCGCGCAGCCGGTGAAGCCGGTCTTCCAGCGCATGTCGCGTATCGTCCGCGAAGTGGCTGATATGATTGGCAAGCAGATCCGTCTGATCACCGAGGGTGAAAACACCGAAGTTGACAAGACGGTCATCGACAAGCTGGCAGAGCCGCTGACACACATGATCCGTAATGCCGTCGACCACGGCATCGAAACCCCTGAAANGCGCGAAGCTGCTGGCAAGAACCCTGAAGGCACCGTCAAGCTGACGGCGAAACATCGTTCCGGACGCATCCTGATCGAACTCGCCGACGATGGCGCAGGTATCAACCGCGAACGCGTTCGCCAGAAGGCTATCGACAACGATCTGATCGCTGCCGATGCAAACCTGACGGACGAGGAAATCGACAACCTGATCTTCGCACCAGGCTTCTCTACCGCCGACAAGATTTCTGATATCTCAGGTCGTGGCGTTGGCATGGACGTGGTCAAGCGCTCGATCCAGGCACTCGGCGGTCGTATCAGCATCACCTCGCGTCCGGGCCTCGGCTCGACCTTCACTATGAGCCTTCCGCTGACACTCGCCGTTCTCGACGGCATGGTGGTGACGGTTGCCGGCCAGACGCTCGTCGTGCCTTTGACTGCGATTGTCGAAACATTGCAGCCGGAAGCCGTGAACATTCACTCCTTCGGCTCCAATCAGCGCCTGATCTCCATCCGCAACTCCTTCTGCCCGCTGGTGGACGTGGGTCGTATCCTCAACTTCCGCGCCACCCAAGCAAACCCGGTCGACGGTGTTGCGCTTCTGGTGGAATCGGAAGGTGGTGGCCAGCGCGCTCTGATGGTCGATGCCATCCAGGGGCAGCGTCAGGTCGTGATCAAATCGCTGGAAGCCAACTACACCCACGTTCCGGGCATTGCCGCCGCAACCATCCTTGGTGATGGCCGCGTCGCGCTTATTCTCGATGTGGATGCCGTTGTCGGCGCGTCTCGTGGTCAGTCGCTCAAGCAAGAGATGTCTCTTGCGGCGGTCGGTTGAAAAGTGGTGATGAATGACAGCGCTCAAGTTTAACGATACACGCCTATCCCCGGACGAAGTGCTTGCCAGCGGAGAATATCCGCTGACACGCCGAGATCTGTCCGAAATCGCCGCGATGATCTATGCCGATGCTGGCATCTATCTGAACGACACAAAGGCGTCGCTCGTTTATTCGCGACTGTCCAAACACATCCGCAATCTCGGTATTTCCGGCTTTCGGGAATATTGTACTCTGGTTTCCTCGCAGGAAGGCGCGCATGCCCGCCGTGAGATGCTGTCGCATCTGACGACGAACTTCACGCGCTTCTTCCGCGAAAACCACCACTTCGAGCATTTGCGCGATGAAGTTCTGCCGGGGCTGATCAACCGGGCAAAGTCCGGTGGTCGTGTGCGTATCTGGTCTGCTGCCTGTTCCGACGGTCAGGAGCCGTACTCGATCGCATTGACGGTTCTCGGCATGTTCCCCAATGCCGCCGAGCATGATTTCCGCATTCTGGCGACGGATATCGATCCCAAGATTCTGGCGCAGGCCAGAGCCGGGGTCTACGACGAGAACGCGCTTGAAACGGTTAGCCCCGCCATGCGCAAGCAATGGTTTCAGGACGTCGAAGTCGGTGGCCGCCGTAAGCATCAGATCAGCGACAAGGTCAAAANGCTGATCACGTTCAACGAGTTGAACCTGATGACGCAGTGGCCCTTCAAGGGCAATTTCGATGTTATTTTCTGCCGTAACGTCGTGATTTATTTCGATGAGCCGACACAGGTGAAAATCTGGTCGCGTTTCGCGGGCCTTCTGCCGGAAGGTGGACATCTCTACATCGGCCATTCCGAGCGTGTCTCGGGAGATCCGAAAGCTTTGTTCGATAATACCGGCATCACGACATATCGCTATATCGGCAAACCCGGCGGGAGAAAAGCATGACTGCACCCGCTAGAGTTCTTGTGGTCGATGACTCACCGACGATGCGCGGCCTGATCTCTGCTGTCCTGAAAGCCGACCCTGATGTTCAGGTGGTTGGTCAGGCGGGCAACGCTATGGAAGCGCGCGCAGCGATCAAGGAACTCAACCCGGATGTGGTGACGCTTGATATCGAGATGCCGGAGATGAACGGCCTCGAGTTTCTGGAAAAGATCATGCGGCTTCGGCCCATGCCCGTTATCATGGTCTCGACATTGACGCATCGTGGTGCTGGCGCATCGCTTGCGGCACTGGAGATCGGCGCTTTCGACTGCGTGGGGAAACCCGCGCCGGGCGACAGCAGGCCGTTTGGCGATCTGGCTGAAAAGGTAAAGGCTGCGGCGCGTTCACAGCATCAAACTTACCGTAACATGGCGACCGAAAGACCGGCGATTGCTGCACCGATGGCGGTCAGCGATTACCGCGTTGGCCGCAAGATCGTCGCTATCGGTTCTTCGACCGGCGGCGTTGAGGCGTTGATATCGGTTTTACAGAAGTTTCCTGCCAATTGCCCGCCTACGGTCATCACGCAGCACATGCCTTCGACATTCACGAAAAGCTTCGCAGAACGTCTCAATCGCTTATGCGCGCCAGTGGTGGAAGAAGCGACGGACGGCGCACGTCTCCAGACGGGTAAAATCTATCTGGCGCCGGGCGGAGAGCGCCATTTGCAGGTCGTTAATCATTCCGCACCAAGTTGCAGGCTTTTGGAAAAAGAACCTGTTAATGGCCATCGTCCATCCGTGGATGTTCTGTTCGATTCCGTGGCCGAGCTCGCCGGACGCAATGCTGTTGGCGTTATCCTGACCGGGATGGGTCGTGATGGTGCTGCCGGGTTGCTGAAGATGCGCCATGCAGGTGCGCGTACGATCGGCCAAAACGAAAAAACTTGCGTCGTTTATGGAATGCCGCGCGTTGCTCATGAGCTTGGTGCGGTTGAACAACAATATCCGCTCAACGCTATCGGCGAAGAAATTCTGAAACTTACTGCTGCCCGAAAAGAAGGTTCCGACTAATGTCTCTTGCAGAAAAANTCAAAGTTCTGATCGTTGACGATCAGGTTACCAGTCGTCTGTTGCTCAGTGACGCACTGACGCAGCTGGGCTTCAAGCAGATCACCTCTGCTGGTGATGGCGAACAGGGCATGAAGATCATGGAGCAGCAGCCCCATCATCTCGTGATCTCCGACTTCAACATGCCGAAGATGGATGGTCTTGGCTTCTTGCAGGCGNTTCGCACGAACCCGACCACCAAGAAGGCGGCCTTCATTATTTTGACGGCACAGGGCGATCGTGCGCTGGTTCAGAAGGCCGCCCAGCTGGGTGCCAACAACGTTCTGGCCAAGCCATTCTCCATCGACAAGATGAAGGCGGCAATCGAAGCCGTATTTGGATCTTTGAAATGATCGAAACCGCAGCCAAGCGCGTACATATTATTCAGGGCGAGTATAAANTCGCCAATGATCCCGAGGTGGTTTTAACGACCATTCTCGGTTCGTGCGTGGCTGCATGTCTCAGAGACCCTGTTGCGGGCGTCGGCGGCATGAACCATTTNCTGCTGCCGGGGACAGGGGGTACGGGGGNTGGAGATGCGACCCGTTATGGGGTGCATCTCATGGAATTGTTGATCAACGGCCTGCTCAAGCAGGGGGCACGCCGTGATCGTCTAGAAGCAAAGATTTTCGGTGGGGCGAAAACCATTGCCAGCTTCTCGAATGTTGGCGAGCAGAACGCCGCATTCGCGGTGCAGTTTCTAAAAGACGAAGGTATTCGTCTTCTCGGGCAGTCAACCGGAGGAGATTCAGGCCGCAAGGTGGAGTTCTGGCCGGTTTCCGGCCGTGCCCGCCAGCATCCTCTCAGTGGTGCGGAAACGCAGTCGACGGTTGCTCTGGAAAAGCGTCCAGCCCCAGCTCCGAAGCCAGTGGCCAACGATATCGAGTTTTNCTAAAGCAGCGTACAAAAGCAGGTTTGCCTCGCTGTTCGTTCATTTTGTTTCAGCATCGAACCGAAAACATTTTAGGGTTTCAGTTCGGCGCGCTGGTCACGGAGTATGTTATGCAGATCGCCGAGTACGCTGAACTTCAAGCGTTCGAAGAAGCACTTCCCGACGTGTTGATGCGGGTTGTTTCCGAACTCCATGACGTGGCCTATCTTATCGAACGGATTGAACCGCAACTGCTCGAGGCCACCAATGGCGCTGTCACGACCGAAGGTATGCGGTTGTTGCAGGGCATCGACCTTGCCGTTCAGAAAACACGCGGTCTCGCTGAATTCATTGACACGATCACAGGCTCCATTCCGCTTGATTGGGCCGTCGACGTGTCCACCGCGCTTAGTCTCGTCAAACTTGCGGAAATGCAAAAGGCGCTGGGTGCTGGCCTGCGCCACGGACATTCGCAACCTTTGGACAAGGCCTCCGGCGATTGTGATTTGTTTTAGGTCGAACACCGAGCGCCGACCGCGCCTGATAGCAAGGCAATATTGACCCTGGCCGAAGACCATTTCAGTTGCCTGAAGTCCGCATAAAACAAAATCTGTTAAATAATGAGCGGCGAAGCACCATTTTNGTGCAAGTAAAGCGCCGCGCAAGCTTCAAAGTATTAATCTGCACACCGGTTTATAACAGCGAGCGGTTTTGCCGTTCGACGCGCCAGTCCCGGGGTCTTAATTGATGAACAGTGTATCGAACGGTGGTTTTNCCAGCTCGCTTTTCCCAAATCTGCTGGAGCTGGCGAAATCGCAACGCCTCGCCTTGATGGACCTGTTCAAATTCGCCGAGGGTTTCAGCGCGGAAGGCCGCAGAAGCGAGGCGGTTGAGCTATACAAGACATGGTTGGCCTTCAATGATGGCCACCCCGGCCTACAGATGGTCTATTTCAACTATTCCGTGACGCTGCGCCAGACCAACGATCTCCCCGGTTCGATGAACGCCCTTCGCGCCGCGCTGCAAATCGATCCACTTTTCGGTCCTGCCCACATCAACATGGGCCGCGCCTATGAAGACGGTGGCGCTGCTCCTCAAGCCATCCAGCAATGGCAGAGTTTCGTGGACAGTACATCCGAAACGACGCCAGACCGACTTTCCTACCGGTTGATGGCATTGCAACATATCGGCCGTGTCATGGAAANCGCAGGCTTGCTCGATGAGGCCGAAGCTGTGCTCTGGCAGGCGATGGAACTGCGGCCCGAAAAGACGGAGTCGGGACAGCACTGGACCGCAATCCGTCAGCGCCAGTGCAAATGGCCGATCATCATGCCATCCAGCCATATTACAACGCGCCAGATGGTCGATTCCATATCGCCATTGACGCTGGGTTGCTATTCGGATGACCCGATGTTCCAGCTTGCCAAAGCCCACCAGTACAGCAAGAGCTTCGTTGGTCGTCTCGATATCAAGAGTTTCCCGCGCGCAAAGGTCAAGCAGAAATCGGGTACGGGCGCACGCCTGCGCGTCGGCTATGTTTCGTCTGACCTGCGCGACCACGCGGTCGGCTTTGCGCTTCGTGAAGTTCTCGAGCTACACGACAAAAACAGCGTTGAAATTCACGCCTATTATTGCGGTGATGCGGTTTCCAACGATGCGACGCAAANCCGGATGAAAGCTGCGGTCGATGCCTGGCACGAACTTGGTGCGCTGTCTGACGAAGCGGCTGCGCGCCAGATTGCCAGCGATGAGATCGATATTCTCATCGACGTCAACGGCTACACCAAACATGCCAGAACCGGGATTTTTGCCTATCGTCCGGCTCCAGTGATCGTCAATTTCTGTGGCTATCCGGGTTCGATGGGTGGTCCTTTCCATCAGTATATGATCGCCGATCAGCAGATTGTGCCCGAGGAAAGCGAAATCTACTATTCGGAAAAGGTGCTGCGGATTGCCTGTAATCAGCCAATCGACCGTAAGCGCATCATTGCCGCAAAGCCAACACGCGAGCAGGCGGGCCTGCCGAAAGACGCCTTCGTGTTTGCCTGCTTCAACGGCATGCAAANGATCAACGCCAGCACTTTCGATCAATGGATGAAGATACTGACGGCGACCCCCGGTAGCGTGCTGTGGCTGCTCAGCGGTAACGAGAAAGCCGACCAGCGTTTGCGGCAGTTGGCCGTAGAGGCCGGTGTTGATGCCGAGCGCATTCTTTTTGCGCCCAAGGCTCAGAATGCCGAACATCTGGCACGTATTGCCGTGGCCGACCTGTTCCTCGATACATTCCCCTATGGCGCGCATTCCACCGCAGCGGATTCGCTGACCGTTGGGCTACCCGTTCTGACATTTCCTGGAAAGAGCTTTGCCGCCCGTTTCTGCAGCAGCGTTGTGGCTGCAACGGGTGTGCCGGAATTGATTTGCGATGGCCCTGACGATTATGTTGCCAAGGCCATCTCCTATGCAAACAACCCGGCAACCCTGAAGACGCTAAGAGACAAAATTCAGGCCAACCGCGACACAAGTGCGCTTCGCGACATTCCGGCACTGGCACGTCGTCTGGAAGAGCTGTTCTGGCAGATGCAGGCAGAAGCCGAGCGCGGAGAAACGCCCGTTCCCGATTTAAGAAATATGGACGTGTATTACGAAATCGGCGCGGAGCTCGTGCTGGAAAATCTCGAATTTGTCGATGAGCAGGCCTATCGCCAGCGGTATCTTCAGAAACTGCGCGAATGGCACGACTATTCTCCGATACCGTCCGACAACCGGCTGTGGACAAGCGCCGCCGCGGCTGCGTCTTAAATTCTGATACGGCGCAATCAATTTCAGCCGGTCCGGGCGCTTCACTCTATGAGCCGAAGCGCTCCAACACCTCATAAAGGCAGGTCGAGTGTCTCAATCCAAAANGATCGCAATTGTCGGAGCAGGGCTTTCAGGAGCCGTTATTGGTCGTGAGCTTGCACAAGCGGGGCATCAGGTCGATATTTTCGACAGGCGTGACCACATTGCGGGCAATTGCCATACGGAACGGGACGCTGAAACCGGCGTGATGGTTCACGTCTACGGCCCGCATATTTNCCACACGGACGACGCAGAAGTCTGGGATTACGTCAATACGTTTCAGACCTTCATGCCGTATAAGAACCGGGTGAAGACCACGAGCCGGGGTCAAGTTTTTTCGCTTCCCGTCAATCTGCACACCATCAACCAGTTTTTCGACAAGACGTTTCGCCCTGATGAAGCGAAGGCTTTCATCGATGAACAGGCCGACAAGACCATTGAAGACCCGCAGACCTTTGAAGAGCAGGCGCTTCGTTTTGTGGGGCGCGATTTATATGAGGCATTTTTNCAGGGCTATACGCAAAAGCAATGGGGTTGCTCACCAACCGCTTTGCCAGCATCGATCCTCAAGCGCCTGCCTGTGCGTTTCAACTACGACGACGATTATTTCTTTCACAAATTCCAGGGCATGCCGGAAACCGGGTACACGCCGATGGTGGAACGTATTCTCGATCATCCCGGCATCCGCGTTCACCTGAGCAGCAATTTCGGACGTGCCGACATAAGCGGTTACGATCATACGTTCTACTCCGGCTCGCTTGATGGCTACTTCGATTACACCAATGGAAGGCTGGGATACCGCACGCTCGATTTCGAACGTTTCACCTATGATGGCGATTATCAGGGTTGCGCGGTCATGAATTACGGTGAAGTCTCCATTCCCTACACCCGTATTACCGAACATAAGCATTTCTCGCCTTGGGAAAAGCACGAAAGCTCCGTCTGCTACCGGGAGTTTTCACGCGAATGCGGGCCTGACGATGTTCCTTATTACCCTATCCGGCTCGTCGAGGAAAAAGAGCAGCTCGCTCAATATGTCTCGCTTGCCAATGACGAGAAAGCTGTGACCTTTGTCGGTCGCCTCGGCACCTATCGTTATCTGGATATGGATGTGACGATCCGCGAAGCGCTCGATACGTCGCGCCTTTTCCTTTCGTTGGTAGAAANGGATGAGACGATGCCCTCATTCCTGAACCCACCGCTGTAACCCGATTAGGGTCAAACCACATCGAAAGAGGCCGGTAATAGCCTTTCCTGTTTTCGGGAGGGAGCTGCTTTGCTGTGGCCGCAGAGCCATGGCGGCTTTCATATCGAAATAACTGAAAGCCTCGCGCAAGCAACGAAACCTAGGATTGTCGATGTCGAATGCTGCCCTGATTTCTATTCCAGGGCCGCAAGCGTGGGGCGCTCTGGCTCCAACGAATTCGTTTNCGATCATTGAACTCGCGATCAAGGCCTGCAAATGACGTCGATCATACCTACTCTCTCTGCCAGCCAAATTTCGAAACTTTCGACGGCTCAGGTTTCAAGTTGGTCATCCGAGGATATGGCAGCGCTTTCGACTGAGCAGGTCAAAGTTCTATCGTCAAAACAGATCAGCGTTCTCTCGTCGGACCAAATCTCAGCGCTAGAAACTGAAGATGTCGAGGCAATGTCGACGAAACAGCTGAGCGCGATTTCGACAAGCGCGATCGTCGGCTTGTCCATGGACCAGATCGAAGTTCTGAACAAGATTTCGGTCGCTGGCTTCAGTGCCGGTCAGGTGGCGGCTTTGACGACCTCCNAGCTGCAATTTCTGACGACGGATCAGGCCGAAGCCCTGACGCCGGCACAGATTGGAGCGATGAGTTCCGATCAGATCGCCGCGCTCGACTTTGATGACCTGATGACATTTTCAACGTTAGATATGGCTGCGATCTCCAGTAAGGGCATAGCGGGCCTCTCAACCGGAGCCATCCTTATTCTGTCAGCCGAACAGGTCGCAGCCCTCAGCGCCTCGGCTATTCCGGGCTTGAGCACGGATGCGCTGACCTCTTTATCTGACGAGCAGCTTGCGGCCTTGAGAACAGGTGTCATTGCAAGATTGACGACGGACCAGATCGGCAGTTTGACTTCGGCACAGGTCGGCGCTTTGACGTCCACCCAGATCGCTGCCTTGAAGGCGGTGCAGATCGGTGCGCTCGGTGCAGACTATGTTGCCAATCTATCTCCTGCCGCGATTGCCGGGCTCAGCACGGCGGCAATTGCCAGCCTGTCGACAGCCCAGATTGCAGTCCTGTCGAACGACCAGTTGTCGGGTTTGACCACCAAGCAGGTCAGTGCCCTCAGGTCTTCACAGATTGAAGTCTTGCCGACCGAGAGTATTGCGGGTCTCACTGCCACACAGATTGCAGCCTTGAGTACGAGATCGATCGGTGGTCTTACGGCAGAACAGGTCGAGGCATTCTCCACAGCGCAGGCCGAGGCACTGACATCCGCTCAGGTCAAAGCGTTGACTTCGACGCAGATCGCAAAACTCAGTTCAGACAACATAGCAATGTTTTCGACGGCCGATATTGCTGCGATAACGAGTGCTGCTGCGGCAGGCCTAAGCGCTGACATCATCGGATCACTCACCCCCGCGCAGGTCTCCTCGATCAGCGCAAGCACATTCTCCAAGCTGACGGATGAACAGTTCACAGCGTTGATCAGCAGCCAACCTGCGGCGTTGACATCGACCCAGCTTGCGGCACTGACGTCCGCTCAGGCAGCGCTCATCTCAAAGACAGATATCGTAGCCTTTTCATCCTCGTCTTTCGCATCCCTGTCAGGCAAGGCAATCTCGGGTTTGCAACTGGACGTCATTGCGGAACTCACGCCTGACCAGATCACTGCGCTTGCGACTGGTGCAATCGCCAAACTGACGACGGAGCAGATCGCAGCGCTCTCCACCGACCAGGTCGAGGCAATGACCTCAAACCAGATCAAGGTGCTCAGCTCGCTGCAAATCGGTGCTCTGAGTGCGGACGATATCAAGACGTTCACTCCCGGTGAAGTTGCTGCAATCACCACCAAGGGCATTGCGGGCCTCAGCACGGCGGTCGTAGCCGTATTGACCCCGGACCAGATCAAAGCAATGAGCACCGCAACAGTCGCGGTTCTTTCCTCTGATCAGTTCGGCGCGCTGACAGGCGACCAATTGGCGGCCCTGACGCCCAAGCAGTTGAGTGCGATCAAGACTGCACAGATCAAATCCATGACGACGGAATATCTCGGCTCGCTCACGCCGGAACAGATCGCCTCTCTCAGCACCTCAGCCATCGCCGGGCTTTCGACGGCGCAGATTGGCGTGTTGTCGACTGCGCAGCTCGAAGCATTGACCTCGGCGCAGGTAAAGGCGCTTACCTCTTTGCAGTTGGCGGTGCTGGAAACGGAAGACATTGCCACATTTTCCACGGACGATATCGCCGCCATTGGCTCGAAAGCCGTTCAGGGTCTCAGCGCTAAAGCCGTTGCGTCCCTCACATCTGTGCAGATTGCGGCACTCAGCACCAGTGCAGTGTCGGGGTTGACGACAGATCAGGTCGATGCCCTGACATCATCCCAGCTCGGCACACTGTCTTCAGCGCAGGTATCGGTACTGACCTCTGCGCAGGTCGCTGCCCTGGAAGCTGTCGATATCGCCGCACTGAAGGCTTCGGCTGTCGGCGCTCTCAGCACCAGAGCCATTTCCGGGCTTTCGACCGCCGCCATTGCTTCGCTGGGCGTAGGGCAAGTCGCCGCGTTAAATCCCAACTCGGTCGCAAAGCTGACCGGCGATCAGATCGCTGCACTCACGGCATCACAGGTTGCAGCGCTGACAACCGCGCAGATCAAAGTTCTTGGCTCCACACAGATTGCCGCCTTGTCTTCGGACGTCATCGCGGCGTTGACGACGCTTCAGGTGCCAGCTTTTGCCACCAAGGCTCTATCAGGCCTGAACGCTGATCAGATATCGGATCTTTCCTCTACGCAGATCGCTTCCCTTACCCCTTCGCAGGTTGCCGCGCTAACGTCGTCCCAGCTCGCGGGGATGAAAGCCGAGGACGTCGCTGCGATGTCTGTGAGCCTGATACAGGCAATCAGCGCCAACGGTGTGTCTGGCCTGTCGACTGATTTTATCGCAGCTCTTCCAAGCGACAAGATCAAGGCCTTGAGCATCGGCGCTGTTGGCTCTTTAACATCCGATCAGATCGTGGCGCTTTCAACGATGCAGGTCGATGCCTTGACGATACGTCAGATCGCGGCTCTCAAGTCGACGCAGACCGCGGCACTGGGAACGGACGATCTCGCGACCTTCTCCGTCGAGGAAATTGCCGCGCTAAGCGGAAAAGGCGCCGCCGGCCTCCCTACAGCGATCGTTGCGACGCTGACGGCAGAGAAGATCAAAGCCCTTTCCACGGCTGCTGTCGCAAGCTTGACGACGGATCAGATCGACATTTTGAGTTCTGCACAACTTCAGGCGCTTTCAACCTCTCAGGTTGCAGCGCTGAGCTCATCCCAGATCGCGGTGCTCACTCCAACAAGCATCGCGTCGTTTTCGGCTGACCAGATCGCAGCAATGCGCGCCAGCGCCGTGACGAGCCTGACTGATCCACAGCTAACAGCACTGACGCCCTCGCAGCTTGCCGTTCTTTCCACAACACAGATCGCGGCATTCACGTCGACGCAGATTTCTGTAATGAGCACAGCGCAGATCGCCGCCCTCACTCCGGGCCAGATCACGGCGTTGAGCACATCCGGCATTACAGGTCTGTCCAGCAAGCAGATCGCAGCGTTGACGACCGATCAGACTGAAGCGCTGAGCAGCACGCAGATCGCAATGCTGACTGGCGAACAATTCGAAGGGTTTGGCGCAGACGATATCGCGAAATTCTCCACCAAAGAAATTTCAGCTATCAAATCGACTTCGATTTCCGGCATTTCGACGGCGGTGCTGTCACTGTTGTCGAGCGGGAACATTGCGGCCTTGAGCGCCGAGGGTGTGGCTGGCCTCAGCACCGCTCAGATAGGATCGCTGAATTCCGATCAGATTTCCGCGTTAACGACCAAACAGGTTTCAGCACTCACCGCCCAACAGATGGCAGTGCTGGGCACTGATAAANTCAGGGGATTGAGGACGGAGCAAGTCGCGGCACTTGGTACGGGTGGGATCTCCGGTTTGACGACGGCTCAGATAGCCGTATTGAGCGCCGATCAGGCCAAAGCCCTGACAAAGGTACAGGTCGAGGCTCTCAGCTATGCACAGTTCTCTGCGATCAAGGCGGAGGGAATTGCCACCTTTACAGCGGAAGAAATTGGTTCGCTGAGTACGGCAGTATTGAGTTCGCTTTCGACAAGCACCATTGCCAGCCTGACGACCGCGCAAATAGCCTACTGGAGCACGGATGCCGTCGCGAGCCTGACCACCAGCCAGATTGCCGCGTTGCAGACCGGGCAGATATTTGCCCTATCGACCAAACAGATAGGGGCATTGACCTCTCAGCAACTCTCTGCATTTGGAACGGATGATCTGAATACGCTGTCCACCGCAGCTATGGCGGCAATCACGTCGACAGCGATTTCCGGATTGTCTTCCGCTACGATTGCGGGGCTTTTGCCATCGCAGATAACGGCCATCAACACAAAGGCGATCGTTGGCTTATCCGCAAGCCAAGTTGCAGCACTGACCGCCGGTCAGGTTGCATCTCTTTCGACTGCTCAGGTTTCGTCTTTGACATCGAGACAAGTGGCAGCTCTGGGAACTGCAGGNATTGCGGCGTTTACAAGTCATCAAGTTGCATTCCTCGGCTCTGACGGCATTGCCGGCTTATCGACGAGCCAGGTCGCTACATTGACCACAGCGCAGGCCGAGGCATTGACCACGACACAGGTCGCGGCGCTCAGTTCTCTCCAGGTCAGCGCGTTGGGCACTGACGATCTAAAGGTATTTNCCAGCAGGGACATCATGGCGCTTTCCAGTGGCGCGGTTGCTGGCCTCTCGACAGACACGCTCGCTGCTCTGGACCCGCAAACGATCGCTGCCCTCTCTACGACGAGCGTTCCCGGACTTTCAACGACGCAAATCGCTGCTTTGACTGGGCCGCAAATCGGTGCGCTGACGACGGCTCAAATTTCGGCACTTGGTTCCAAACAGGTCGCGGCATTGGGAACGGTTGGCGTCGCCGCACTGTCCACCGCCCAGGTCGCAGCGTTGGGCACTGTCGGGGTGCCGGGTCTTTCTTCGGCGCAAGTTGCAGCATTGACGACCAGCCAGATCGAAGCGTTGAACAGCACGCAGGTCGCCGTTTTGACCTCCACCCAGGTCGCTGGACTGGATGCCGCCGATCTCGGCCTATTCTCCACCGCGGAACTTGCTGCGCTCAGTTCGAACGCTATTCTCGGTCTCTCCTCCTCGACCCTGGCCGGGCTTTCGGCAGATCGCATAGCTGTTCTCGGAACTGCCAGCGTCTCCGGTCTCTCCACCAGCCAGATTGCATCCTTGACGGCGGTTCAGGTGGGCGCGCTGACCACTGCGCAGATCGCCTCGCTTGGCTCCAAGCAGGTTGCCGCATTGGGAACCGTCGGGGCAGGGGCTCTGACGACCAGCCAGATTGCGGCCCTGAGTACAGCTGGCATCGCCGGACTTTCGACTGGGCAAATCGACGTATTGTCAGCCTCGCAGATCGAAGCTCTCAACACGGCACAAGTGGCGGTTCTTACCTCCACGCAGGTTGCGGCACTGGGTGCCGATGATCTCGGCGCGTTTTCGACTGCCGAATTGGCGGCCTTGTCTTCGACCGCCATTCAAGGGCTTTCGACCGTCACGATCGCCGCTCTTTCAACAGAACGCGTCGCCATTCTTGGAACGGACAGCATCTCCGGTCTCTCGACGGCCCAGATTGCGTCGCTGACGACGGCGCAACTGGAGGCTCTGACGACAGCGCAGGTTTCTGCTCTCGGCTCCAAACAGATCGCGGCTCTTGGAACCTCGGGTGCTGCGGTGCTTTCGACTGCGCAGATCATGGCGCTGAATACGGCGGCAATTGCGGGCCTATCCACGGGGCAGGTCGGCATTCTCTCGACAGACCAGGTGGAAGCTCTAACCCCGGCGCAGGTCGCGGCATTGACCTCGACGCAACTATCGGCGCTCGGCAATGACGATATCGACGTCTTGTCCACCGATGACCTTGCCGCGCTTCCGTCTCACGTCATTCAGGGCCTGTCCACCTCGGCAATTGCCGCCATGTCGACAAGCAGGATTGCCATTTNGAGCCCGTCAGGCATTTCCGGCCTGACGAGCGGCCAGATTGCGGCTTTGAGCACGGATCAAGTGGAAGCGTTCACCAGCGATCAGGTTGCAGCCCTTGGGTCCAAGCAACTGGCGGCGCTGGGTCTGGACGACCTGCTGACCTTTTCGACAGCAGACCTCGCCGCTATCACTGCAGGCGCCATCGTCGGAATTTCGACGGCAACCCTGGCCGCACTTCCCACCGAAACCGTTCATTCTCTGAGCTCTCTTGGTGTCTCTGGCCTCTCTACGGCGCAAGTCGTGTCGCTGACTGTCGATCAGATCAGCGTTCTGTCGCCCACACAGGTTGCCGCCTTCAGTTCACAACAAATTGCGGCGCTTGAAACCATTGATATTGCGTCTCTTTCAACGAGCCAGATTGCCGCAATCAGCGCAGGCGGTATCGCGGGTCTTAAAAGCAGTCAGGTGATGGCTCTCAGTCTTGAACAACTGCAAAANCTGTCGACTACGCAGGTTGCTGCATTGACCTCCGACGCCGTTTCCGGGCTGACTGCGGAAGAACTCGATACACTCAGTTCGGGCCAGATTGCTGCAATCAGCTCCTCGGCTGTCAGTGGCTTGCCGACAGACTTCATCGCGGCTCTTTCAGCCACCGAACTGGCGGCTATGGGGACGGGTGGAATCTCCGGTTTGACGAGCAAGCAGGTTGCCGCATTGACCAAAGACCAGCTCGACAGCTTTACGACGAGCCAGATTGCCGCGTTGAGCGCAGACGGTCTGGCGGGTCTGACGACCCTGGGTATGTCAACATTTTCGACCGCCGATATCGCAGCAATCGCGTCTGGTTCCATCAGAGGTCTGTCGACGGCTATCATCGCTGGACTGACGACGGGTGACATCAAGGTACTGACACCTGGGCAGGTGGGTTCGCTGGGCTACAACCAGATCGTCGCATTGAGCTCAGCTCAAGTGGACGCCCTGTCGACCACGCAGTTGAACGCGCTCAACGCCATTCAGGCTGCGGCACTGGGAACGGAAGACATCGCATTGTTCTCTGCGGAGGATATCGTGGCTCTCGGCACGAGTGCGGTCTCCGGCTTGTCCACAAGCGTCATCGCAGTTCTGACGACGGACCAGAGCGAGGCCTTGACGCCGGCACAGGTGGCTGCGTTGACCTCGAACCAGGTCGCGGCAATTTCGAAAGAGAATATTTCGAAATTCTCCACGGCGGATATCGCTGCCTTCAGCTCCTCAGGTGTCGCCGGTCTGTCCACGGATACTCTCGTCAGCCTGTCCAGCCAGCAGATNGACACGCTGTTGAACACCCACATGGGTTCGCTGACACCCGCCCAGGTATCATCCATCATTTCGGTTTACATCGCCGCTTGATGAACGGCGCGAGCGCCGTCCCTTTAAAAGCCATCAGGGAAACGCTCGCGCAAGCTTCGCCGTCTAGTGAGGTATTGGGACCAAAAGGTCTCACGACTCTTTGAACGACGGTGCGGGACAGAATGAATCTGTTAAATCAATTCCCTCAGGTTTTAAAAAATATCGCGGCTCTCGGGCAGACGCGGCTTTTGGTGCTGGGTGGTGTGGGCGTTCTGTCCATGGCGATCATTCTTGCAGCTGCGCTCTACGTGAATAAACCTGCTTACGAAACGCTCTATGTCGGCCTCGAAACGATGGATCTGAACAAGATCAGTATCGCTCTTGCAGAGTCGAATGTTGATTTNCAGGTCGGAGCCGACGGTACGAGCCTTCAAGTTCCGGTCGGTATGACCAGCAAGGCCCGCCTTCTGCTTGCAGAACGCGGCCTGCCTGATAGCGCCAATGCCGGTTACGAGCTCTTCGACAATGTCGGTTCACTTGGCCTTACATCCTTCATGCAGGAAGTGACACGTGTCCGCGCCNTCGAGGNCGAAATCGGCCGTTCCATCCAGCAGATCGATGGTGTCGCCGCAGCACGCGTACACATCGTCATGCCGGATGTCGGCAATTTTCGCCGTGGAGAGCAGAAGCCCACCGCTTCAGTCATGATCCGCGCCAATGCTGCTGCCGGCCGCAAGGCCGCATCCTCCATTCGCCACCTCGTCGCCTCGGCTGTTCCCGGCCTTGAGGTCGATGACGTGACGCTGCTCGATTCCACCGGTCAGTTGCTGGCTTCCGGCGACGATGTTGGAAACGGCGCGCTGAACCGCTCGCTCACACTGTCCCAGAACGTGCAGCAAGAACTCGAAACCAAGATCGACAAGGCGCTTGCGCCGTTTCTCGGCATGGACAACTTTCGCTCCACTGTTACGGCGGAGCTGAACACAGACAGCCAGCAGATTCAGGAGACCGTGTTCGATCCCGAATCACGTGTCGAACGGTCCGTGCGCACCACCAAGGAAGATCAGAAGTCTCAGGAAACAACGCCTGACTCGGCTGCAACGGTTGAGCAGAACGTTCCGCAGGCGGCCCCACAGGGTGGCGGCGGCGGTCCGAAGTCTTCGGACGAGACGGCAAAGAAGGAAGAGCAGACCAACTACGAAATCAACTCGAAAACGACGGCCACTGTTCGTAATGGCTACACGGTCGACAAGATTTCCATCGCTGTCGTCGTCAATAAAGGACGGCTTGCGAAAATGATCGGCGAAACGTCCGATCAGGCAAANGTCGACGCATACCTCGCCGAAATGCAGAAGATCGTAGCATCTGCCGCAGGTATCTCAACAGATCGTGGTGACGTGGTCACGATCACTGCCATGGACTTCCTTGAAACGCAGCTTCTCGACCAGGCAGTGGCTGGTCCGGGCTTCATGGAAGTTATGAGCCGCAACTCCGCCGGCATCATCAACTCTCTTGCTTTCGTCGTCGTCGCCTTCCTCGTTGTCTGGCTCGGTGTCCGCCCAATCGTCCGCTCCATGGCTGGCGGCAGTGCTGCTTCGACAGCGGAGCTTGGTCAGGATGCGGCTGGTCTCGAACTGCCGGACTTCTCTCCGGGCATGGGTGGAGCAAGTGCCGGTGGTGGCCTTATGGATGGCTTCGGCGCAGACTTCGGCTTCGACAGCACCGACGATCTTCTCTCTGGCGATGGCGACAGTGGCGATTTCAATCGCAGGGTTCGCGAAGGACCGGAACGCCGTCTGTCGCGGATGGTGGAAATCAGCGAAGAGCGCGCCGCCAAAATTCTTCGCAAATGGGCAATCGAAAAAGCAGCTTAGAAACGAGAAGGCCGGTCCCGAACCGGCCTTCTTCCGTTTTATCCCTTGCATCCCATTGGCGCACATGGTCTGATTTGAGACGAAATTAACAATTTGTTCATCAAGACGACAATTTACGTTGGAATAGTAGAAATCAAATCTGTGCGACGCCGATAACATGAATATGCTTTCGGTGGTATGATCAGGAGATAAATACGGGGATGCCTTCGACTGCTTCTGGTTTNCCCTGTAGCTTTNCCTAAAATGCAAATGATTCGGTCGCCAGACATGCAAACCACGGACTGTGATTGTGTTTCTGTATGGAAATGATTTCCATCCCGGTTAAATAATCTCCGATAAGGAGAGCAAGAGGGCGTAGGCTATTGAAGGTGGATGTTGATGTTCGCAGGCTGTCAGCCGTGCCGTTTGATAGGTCGGTAAAGTCATTGCCGCGCGATCAACTCATTCGAAATATTTCAGTCGCGGCAATGGACGGCAACGTTACAGCCGCCGTGGAAATGCTTGCGTCTTTTGCCGGCGCTGCTCATTACCTCCTTGCACGCGAAGATCTGCTCCAGGAAGCAGGTCTCAATTTTATAATCACATCCGATTGGCCGTTCGATCTCGTGCGACGGTTGGGCGCGGAATTGACGAACAACCAGAACCGCGTCAGCGAGATGGAGAAGTGCCTGGCGCTGCTAAGCCCGCGCATGCTGTTTCTGCCGGATGACGCTGTTATCCCACACGGCGTTGATCGCAAATATTGTGCGTTGACCTTCTGTGTCGGCCGCGTCCGCTTTTCGCTGCTATTGTTGTTTGCGGAAGACGGCGTGCCGGTAGACGACCGCTTGCGCGAAGCTGCCATGCTGGCAGGTTATTTCGCAAGTTCGGGCATTATTGCTGAATCCCGTGTCGAGCGCGACATCGATCTGACCGAGCGCGAACTCGAGTGCCTTTTCTGGATTGCTGAAGGCAAGACCAGCGACGAAATGGCAACGATCCTGGGAATTTCCCGCAACACCATCAACAACTATATCACCAGCGTCATGCGTAAGACGGCAACCAAAACCCGCTCAGAGGCTATTGCCTATGCGGTTCGAAATAATCTTGTATGAGGGCGCGCGGGATGGGATATTACAAGGAGTCCGAGACGTCCAGCGCCGAGCATACCGGTTCCGCGCGAGGCAATTCGGCCAGTCGGTCGGACCTTTTTCCCAAGCTGGTGGCAATACAGCGCATACTGGGCGCCAAGAACTTCGTTGTCATGCGCGCCATCGCATCAGGACTGCCCAACAAGCGGAAGCTGTCCTGCGAGATAGAAANCTGGGGCATCAATGCCAGCGATCAAAGCTTGCGTCTTGTCCAGTCCATGGGAGAGCGGTTGCTTGATCACATGGAGCGCTCGCTGCTACCATTGATATGGAAGAGTGAAAACGGAACCGGGTTTGCCGAAATACCCGACGTGCCAGCCCTGATGGTCAGAGTTGCCAACGAAGACCTTTCCTATTCCGGACTGGCGCTGCCGGTTCGCCTGGGGATGATCGGCAATGGATATGTGGTGTTTTGCGGTGGAAATCTGCTGCTGGACAACGAGATGGTCCTTGAGCAGCATATCAAGTGCACCGAGATCATGGTCGATCTGCTAGCCTTGGACGAGCGACGGGTGACGCCTGCGGAGTCGTTGAGCGAACGCGAGGTCGCTTGTCTCCAGCTCGCTGGTGACGGTCGTATCAGTGAGGAAATTGCCGTAAAGCTCGGCCTTTCGGTTCACACCGTGAATGCCTATCTGGGCTCGGCAACCATCAAGCTCGATTCTGTCAATCGCATCCAGNCGATCGCGAAGGCCATTCGTATGGGCTATATCCATTAGACTGAACAACGACAGCTTGGCGATCCAATAATATCGGCCTGAAAACCAGATAGGACTTTTCAGGCCGATGGATCGGCTTAGTTGCCGTGGAAAGGCTCTGTGCGGGCGGGTAGAGCAGCTACATCGAAGTGATCGGGCGCGATGCCTGCTCTGGCCTGTTTGCTCATCGTTTCATAAGCAGCTTCGAGGTGACGGCAGTAGCGTTCCGCATCGAAAAGCGGCTTCGTAAACCTATTGGCATCGATACGTGCGCGAATATCGCGGATCGTTGATGGATCGAGAGCATAGCCGACGGCTTGATCGACATAAGCTGCTTCATTTTCGGCAATCAACTCTGGTGCTCCGATGGCGTGGAGAAGGCTTTCACTGACGCGTGATGCGAAGTTATTGCCCTTCACCGTCAAAACTGGCAGCCCGGACCAGAGCTGTTCCGACGTTGTCGTGTGGCCGTTGACCGGAAAAGTATCGAGACCAAGATCGGCGACGGTGATGCGGTTAAGGTGGAGCTCGAATTCCAGCTTGCCCATAAAAANCACACGCTTTGCGGAGATTCCCATGGCCATGAACTTGGCAAGGATATTTGCTTTGCTCTCTTGGCTGTTGTGCAGAATCCAGATCACGCTGTTCGGCGCACGCTTGAGCATCTCGGACCACAGCTCCACCGTGCGCGGTGTAATCTTACGGTTCGCATTGAATGATGCAAAAACGAAAGCGTCCTCCGGCAAGCCAACGTCTGCACGGGTGATTTGTTTNGCCAATGGACGATTGAGGGGATCGTTGGGCTGATAGGTTTCCGGCAGGCGAACGAACTTCTCGTAGTAATGCGGCTTCGAACTGTCCGGAAGCACATAATGGTCGCCAATGACGTAATCCAGATCGACATTGACTGTAGAACCCGGAAAGCCGATCCAAGCGACTTGAACGGGTGCCGCGCCCATGTTGAAGATCGCCGTGCGGTTTCCTGCCGTGTGTCCTTTCAGGTCGACAAGAATGTCGATATTCCGCGCCCTGATTTCTGCAAGCGCTTCTTCGTTGGTCATGTCGCGAATTGTCACGACATCGCCCCACAGGGTGCGATCTGCGACGTTGGTGTTCAGCAGGTCCGGGTCTGAATGGCAAAACAGCGTGACCTCGAAGCGGTCACGGTCATGCAGTTCGAGAACGCGGCGGATCAGTTTCATGGTCGCATGTTTGTCGAAGAGGTCGGAAGAAATATAGCCGATCCGTATCTTCTGACCCCATTGATGCGCCATCTGGTGGCGTCTGGCGGTCATCTCTGGTGTAAAGGCCGGGGTGTTGCTGCGTGCCAACTGATTGATGTGTTCGTCGTCGGTCCAGTGAATGTTGAAGAAGGTACCGTCGAACGAAACGAAAGACGTATCTCCTGATGCAATGGCGGCATCGATCATGGGCTGATGCTTTNCAATCGCATCGAACTTGCTGTGTTCCCGGCAGAAGACCAGATACATCAGGCGCACAGCCTGCTGACGTGGCAATTTTGCCAGAAGCAGGCGCGCAGTTTCGATGTCTTTCGGGTCGAACAGATCCCAGGTGGTGATGGCGATGCGCGCGCCGAGCTTCATATGCTCGACAGTGTCGCTCTTCATCAGGATGCTTTTCAGCGCCCGGGCAATCTTCGGCTCTCCGCGCTCCAGCAGGATCGTCCCAACGATGTAGGTGATCTCGGGGTACTTGTGGAACTTGTGGATCAGCTTGTTGGACAGTGCGAGCGCTTTGTCCTTTTGCCCGCAGTCGAAGTAGAGCTTGATGCTTTCGACGAGATAGCTTTCGGCATCAATACCGTCCTGCTGGTATGCAAGCTCGTAGGATGTCGCGGCCTGCTCGGGCATTCCAATCCGGATGCATGTTTTNGCCAGCAAAGCATAGGTGCGCGCATCGCGTTTGGTGTCGATCAGCCTGTTCAGCGTCGAAAGGGCTTCGGTATATTGGCCCGTTTTGAAGTGTTTCGATGCGGCGGAATAGCTGATTTCGTTTAACATTTTCTCGTTCATCCTTTNGCCGTCTTGCTTGCCGGACGACAGCCGGTGACGGACGCAGGTCTTGGCGATTTTGAATTTCGACAGAGGTTACCGCGCGAACCTTGCTTGAAACAGGTCTCGCCACATCGCACCTGTTTCATTGTGGTTAACCGCGCTTCTCAGCCATTTGCGCAACGTTAACCAACAAAATCGACAGGTCTGGCGATGGCGCTGAAATTAAGAACTTGGAAATGCTTGCCGCGCATTTTGAACCCTGCGTGACGGGTTTGGTGTCCAAAGAAAACGGAACCGAGTGGCATGATGCCGAACCGTTCGCGCCGGTACTTGTAATCCGGCATGTCCCTCTCTTGTACCGCGTTTTAAGGGGCAACTTATGTCTAGCATTAACTTCAATTCCAGCGCCAACTCCGCTCTCCAGACTTTGCGCAGCATCAACAACAACCTCGGCAAGACCCAGGATCGGGTTTCCACCGGCCTGAAAATCGGCGACGCTTCTGACGGTGCTGCATACTGGTCCATCGCGACCACGATGAAGTCCGACAACAAGGCTCTCGGCGCCGCGACTGATGCCCTTGGCATCGGTGCAGCCAAGGTCGATACAGCCTATGCCGCCATGGACAGCGCGATTGACGTCGTCAATGAAATCAAGGCCAAGCTGACAACCGCCAGCGAAACATCTGTCGACAAGGATCAGGTCCAGCTTGAAATCACCAAGTTGCAGGAACAGCTGACCGCTATCGGTCAGGCCGCTTCGTTCAACGGTGAAAACTGGGCTGTTCAGTCTTCTGATACTTCCAAGACGACTGTCGTCGATGGTTTCATTCGTGACACAGGTGGTGCGGTCAAGGTTACGACAGCCACCTTCAACTCTGGTTCTTATGCCATGTTCTCGACCATTGCTGATGGCGTTGGTAGCGGCGGCGTACTAGCGGCTGTTATGACGATCGCTTTGACCAGCGTATCGACTCAAGGTGAGATCGACACATTCTTGACGACTGTTGAAAGCGCGCTGAGCGAACTCACAAAGGGCGCAGCCGCTCTCGGTGCTCTCTCGACCCGCATCGACCTTCAGGACGAGTATTCCAACAAGCTCAGCGACGCCATGGACGCTGGTATCAGCCGCTTGGTCGATGCCGACATGGAAGAAGAATCTGCACGTCTAGCGTCTCTTCAGACCCAGCAGCAGCTGGCTGTCCAGTCTCTGTCGATTGCCAACTCTTCTTCGCAGAGCATTCTCTCTCTGTTCCGTTAAGATCGACCCCAAAANCGAGAAATCAGGCCGGACCGAAAGGTCCGGCCTTTTTTGTTTAGGTTTGTTAACAAAGTATTACTTATTTTTTTNGTAAATTAACTAAATTTTTATATAATATTTGGAAGTCCTTAACCTTAATGATGTTAGATCGGTCTATCGAAACGACGGCCGAAAGTTAACTATAGTATTCGGCAGGCATGATGCTGATCGTTGTTTACCGGTGAACCCGGAATGTCCCTTCAAATGTACTTGCCAAAGGGGCAATTAATACTATGACCAGTATCTTGACCAACACATCTGCCATGTCTGCACTGCAGACTCTCCGCACGATCAACTCCGACCTATCCACGACTCAGGATCGCGTTTCGTCCGGTCAAAAGGTCGGCAAAGCCGCCGATAACGTCGCTTACTGGTCGATCTCCACCACCATGAACTCCGACAACAAAGCGCTTAATGCTGCGACGGATGCTCTGGGCGTTGGTGCAGCCAAGGTGGACACGGCTTATGCAGCCATGGACAGCGCGATTGACGTCGTTAACGAAATCAAGGCCAAGCTGACAACTGCCAGCGAAACATCTGTCAACAAAGAGCAGGTTCAGCTCGAAATCACCAAGTTGCAGGAACAGCTGACAGCTATCGGTCAGGCCGCGTCCTTCAACGGTGAAAACTGGGCCATTCAGGGTGACCTGGGCTCGCAGACGACGGTTGTTGATGGCTTCATCCGTGACTCTGCCGGCTCGGTTAAGGTTACGACAGCGACGTTCAACTCCGGTTCCTACGCACTGTTTTCGACAATTGCCGACGGCGTCGGCAGCGGCGGTATCCTGTCTGCCGTGATGACTGTTGCTCTGACCAGCGTATCGACACAGGGCGAAATCGACACATTCCTGACGACTGTGCAGACCGCTCTTGATGGCCTGACAAACGGTGCAGCAGCTCTCGGTGCGCTGTCTTCGCGTATCGACATGCAGGACGACTATTCCAGCAAGTTGAGCGATGCGATTGAAGCCGGCGTAAGCCGTCTGGTCGACGCTGACATGGAAGAAGAATCTGCACGTCTTTCGGCTCTACAGACCCAGCAGCAGTTGGCTGTCCAGTCGCTGTCGATTGCGAACTCTTCTTCGCAGAACATCATGTCTCTCTTCAGAGGCTAATAATTTNCAAATCGGACGGAAAAGCCGCGCATTTGCGCGGCTTTTTTTNGGGAAAAATTAACGGGATAAAAAAGAAAAATCTGCAATATTAACAATAAGTTATTCTTCATTAACGGGTGCTCTGGGCCTTAATGTTCCATTCACACAGATGAAAAAATCCCTACGATTAAAGCTTTATTAACCATAAACCTGTCTTCTGAGGTCATCGAAACAGCGCACCGAACAATTTAAGATCGGTAAGCATGAAGCTGCCTGCTGCGTTTCCCGGCTTTGACCGGAATGTCTCTTCTTAAAGAATTGCCAAAGGGGCGCCCTGAAGATGACCAGTATTTTGACAAACACCTCTGCAATGTCTGCTCTTCAGACGCTGCGCTCAATCAATACAGACCTTTCCAACACACAGGATCGCGTATCGTCCGGTTTCCGGGTTGGCCAGGCGAAAGATAACGTAGCCTACTGGTCCATTTCCACCACCATGAATTCCGACAACAAAGCGTTGAATGCCGCTTCCGACGCTCTGGGCGTTGGTGCAGCCAAGGTTGATACTGCCTATGCCGCGATGGAAAGCGCCATTAGCGCCGTCGATGAGATCAAGGCAAAGCTGGTTACCGCCAGCGAACAGTCTACCGACAAGGGCCAGATTCAGCTTGAAATCGGCAAACTTCAGGAACAGCTGTCCGCAATCGCACAGGGTGCCTCGTTCTCCGGTGAGAACTGGATGGTCTACGGCGACGCCACTCAGGCAAGTGTTGTCGATGGCTTCATCCGTAACGCAAGCGGCGGCGTCAGCGTTACGACCGCAAANTTTAACATCGCATCTTATGCCATGTTCGAGTCGATTACATCAGGTGTTGGATCTGGCGGTATTCTCGGCAGCGTCATGAGCGTGGCCCTGACAAGCGTTTCCACACAAGGCGACATCGACGCATTCATGACCATCGTCGAAACCGCTATGAGCGGATTGACGGACTCTGCTGCGGCCATCGGCGCACTTCAGACCCGTATCGACCTTCAGGATGCATACTCCGCCAAGTTGTCGGATGCGATGGAAGCAGGCGTCAGCCGTCTGGTCGATGCTGACATGGAAGAGGAATCAGCCAAGCTTTCGGCGCTCCAGACACAGCAGCAGCTGGCCATCCAGTCACTCTCGATTGCAAACTCCAGCGCTCAGAACATCATGTCGCTCTTCCGCCAGTAAGTCGCATCATTNCAATGACAAGACCGCGCCTCTTCAAAGGGAGGCGCGGTTTTTTCGTTTTCAACAAGGGTCGATACGAAATCGTAGAAACCTTTACCTCTGGACCTCGTCACGCAAGTTTCGCCATAGCTTGGCAGGGTATAAGACTTGTAACGAGGTTCACATTTCGTTAACCCTAAGCCATGCGGCGGTCATAACGCTTCGCATCCTTGCCTCTTCATGATGAGAGTGCGGCTTTCGCCAGATAACTGGCATGTCCTATTACTCTCCGCCCGATGCAGGTACCATGACCAAGATTATTTCCTCCGGCTCCGTGCAGAGTGCACTTCAGACACTTTTGTTCAGCAACGACACGTTGTCGAAGACACAGGAACGCGTAACGTCTGGCTACAAGATTGCGTCTGCGGCGGATAATTCAGGTTATTGGTCAACGGCCACCAACCTGAAATCGGACGCAAGCGTGTTGACGAGCGTGGGCGATGCCCTCAATCTTGGCGCATCCAAGGCGGACACTGCTTACGAAGCCGTGACGTCGTTGATCGGCGTTGTCGATCAGATCATGACGCAATTGACGACAGCATATGAGCCCGGCGCAGACAGAAGTCAGATCAATGGTGCGATCAGTGCCTTGAAAANCAATCTGCAATCGGTGTCGCAGGCTGCCAGCTTCTCCGGCGACAATTGGCTGTACAATACGGCCGAGCAGCTTCCGGCAACAAAATCGGTACCGTTTGCCTTTCATAAAGACGCATCCGGCGGTATTTCCCTACAGCATCTGACTGTCGACACGGCGCAAACGACGATGGTGGACACCAGTGACGCAAGCCGCGGATTGCTGACCGGAGCGGTAGACGCGAGCGCACGTGATGGCGATACCGCTGCACCGGCTCGGGATTATTATCTTCTGAACGCGGGATCAGCGACTGGGGTCACGGGCACTGAAATCGCCGTCTCCGATACCACGACGAAAGATGAGCTCGATGATATGGTCTATGTCGTCAGCCAATTGTCGAAAAAGCTGAACGAGCTTGGTGGTTCAATTGGTACGATGTCGAACCGGATGGACCAGCAGACCACCTTCGTCAGTTCGCTCAAGGACTCGATGGATAAAAGCGTCAGCCGCTTGGTTGATGCCGACATGGAAGAAGAGTCCACCAAATTGACGGCCTACAAGACGCAGCGCGATCTGGCAGTCGAAGTCGTGTCACTTGCCAACAACCACCGAAAGAGCCTTGCCACTCTCTTTTCGTGATGTCGGGTAGGGGTTCATCCTCGCACAAGTTTGAACCTCTACTTTAGGACACTGAATTGCTGCCGGGTTTTCGCTTTCTCATCAAGACTGCGAAATCGCTCTGCTGGCCCTCTCTGAATGCCTTGCGGATTATTTCATGATTCTCTTCTCCATAGAAAAGACAAGCACGATAGCGGACGGGGTGCGTCTATGAGCGGAGCTTTGGCAAAATATCTCAAGGACTTCAGCCAGTTCACGCCGCCTGATGCAGCTGACATTATTGAGTTGGATACGTCGGTTTCTGCCTTCGACAGCAGTTGGTCGCCTGAACCCGAAATCGCCATCGATGTCGATGAAGAGAAGCGCAAGGCTTTTGTCGAGGGGGAAGAGGCTGGCAAGCGGGAACAGCTCGTCAATCAGGAGACTGCACTGGAAGCATTGCGTGCGCTTCACGTTGAGGAACTGGAGGCGATGCGTGTCCGGTATGAGGAAGAGATCGCAACGCATCTCGCCACCTCGGTCATTTCAATGAAGCAGATGATTGCCGACAATGTCGAAAGCGCATGCTTTCGTTTGTTCTCTGTTGTCATGGAGCGGGAGCTTGCGAAAGATACAGCAGCCGATATCTCTGCCCAAATCATCCGCGAGATCGAAGGCGGGTTTGCCGGTACGATCAAGATAACCGGCCCGGAGCATCTTTNGTCCAAAATCCGCGAAGGTCTGGGTGCGGTCGACAATCAGGTCGATTACGACGTTTCGACCGATATTGATGTGAAAGTACAAATGGATAGCTCAGTCTTAATGACGAGACTGGCAGAGTTTTNCCAGAACGCACGGGGTTTGGCGGATGAGTGAAGGCGAAAATCACCATCACGGCAAAAACGAAATCATCATCATTAAACGCCATAAAGGTGGTCACGAAGGCTCGCATGGTGGTGCCTGGAAANTCGCTTTCGCGGACTTCATGACCGCTATGATGGCCTTCTTCCTCGTGATGTGGCTGGTAAATGCTGCAAACGAGGAAACGAAGGCTTCCGTCGCCAGCTATTTCAATCCCATCAAGTTGACGGACGAAAAGCCTGCCGACAAGGGAATGAAGCAGCCCGCAAAAACTGCCGACGGCGAGCAGACCCAGCAAAAGTCCGATACGAAAGCCGAAAAGACGCATGACGCTGCCGCTGCTGCAAGCGGTGACGACATGACCTCGTCCTCCGGCGACAAGACGGCCTATTCCGAAGCGGCGTTCTTCGAGAACCCCTACGCGGTTCTGGCCGAAATCGCACAGGAAGTCGGACAACAGGCAAATGTCAGCGCCAAAGGCGAGGGTGGTGCAAGCGATTCCGGTCCATCAACCGGCGCGTCCGGCGGAGAGGCCTATCGCGACCCGTTCGATCCGGATTTCTGGAGCAAGCAGGTCGATGTCCGCCCCGATCAAAGTGGGGTAGCGATCCAGGATACCGCTCTGCCTGAAAAGGCACAGAAAANGACAGATCCGAAAGCGGTTGCTGTTCCACAGGACATGGCCAGTGTCATCAATGATAGCGAGTCACCAGCAACTTTGCAGGCGACAGAGATCAAGGCGCAGAAAGTCGATCCGGGCGCCGTCGATGAAATAGGTGAAACGTCCTCTAAGCCAAGCAAGACGAAGACGGCCAAGGCGCATACCGCCGCCAAATCCAAGGCAGATGCTGCACAGGAAGAGACGACGGCCGAACTACGCGACGAGATTGCCCAGCAGGTTGCCGGTGTTGCTGGCAAGCTCGCGGAAGGCATTGTCGTTACGCCCGCCGAGGGTGGCACGTTGATCACGATTTCTGAAAAGGCCAACACTGCCATGTTCGGCATCGGTTCTGCCGTGCCGCAGAAGGACCTCGTTCTTGCGATGGAAAAGATTGGTCAGGTTCTCAGCAAGCAGAAAGGCGCCGTTGTCATTCGTGGTCACACGGATGCGCGTCCCTACAGCAGTGACGGAAAAGACAACTGGACGCTGTCGATGGACCGCGCACACGCCGCTTACTTCATGTTGTCGCGCGGCGGTCTGGATGAGACGCGGATCAAGCAATTGTCGGGTTTTGCCGACAGGCGTCTGCAAACCTCCGACGATCCGCTGAATGGTGCAAACCGTCGCATCGAAATATTGCTAGAGGATAGTTGAGGCAGCGGATGATGAAAGCGACCCGCATTGCTGTCTTGTTTCTGGGCATTTCGTGGCTGGCCAGCGCCAGTTACGGATACGCGCAGAGCGATCTGCCACCTGCCAAAATCCTGCGCTCCCTCCAGTTCGTTCAGGACTCGGTCGTCATGGGAGATCATTCCGCGCGGNACATGCAGAAGTATCTTCTGGAAACCATCGATACGACGCTGAGAACGGCCGATGCTTCGATTTTTGAAGATTCCCGAAATGCTGATGCGGCGCTCGCCTACATCATGAGTGGCGGCAATCCGCAGACGCTCGATTATCTCGTTGCGCGTGATGTGCAGGGACATTTCGATTCCCGCGTCATCAACATCTTGCAGAAATATTTCAACGGGCGTGGCGTGCAGGTCGAAAAGATCATCACCGATATTCTCCCTGAATACCGCAATGGGGTTCTGGGTCCTTATCTGATGTTGATTGCGGNCAATATTGCCGTGACGAGAGACCCNGCGGCGTCACTGGTTTNCTTCGATGATGCACGCCTGACGGCGCCAGGCACGATCATCGAAGAGGCAGCGTTGCGACGTTCGATCATCGCGATGATCCAGATGAAGCAGCCCGACAAAACCCTTCAATATGTCCGAAAATATGCGGTCAGATTTCTGCACTCGCCCTATGCCTCCCAATTTGCCGACCTCTTCGTTGGTTTCGTCGTCGAAAGCTTTGGTGCTGTCTCCAAGGAGAACATCGTGGAGATCGCGGATCTGATGGACCCTAAGCGCGCGGAAGAAATCTATCTGCGCATTGCGCGTCAGGCTTCGTTGCGCGGTCAGGTCGAATTGGCACGTTTTGCTACAGACGAAGCCGAAGGGCTGACATCGAAGACAGGCGATACGTCGCGCATGCCCCTCTCGAAGCTGTATTCCGGCTTGGCAGGCGTTCCAAGCGACGCCGTCCATAGCGCCACAGACACACTGGCAAGCATACCCAACGACGAACTGTCGCCGCGTGATATCGCACTGCGCGACGCGGCAAAAACGATCGCCGAGCAAATTGTGAGAGTGCCAGCCGCCTCAGGTTCTCCGCCAAGTCAAGGCGACGATCCGGCTGGCGACGGCAAGACTGTCCTTTCGGCTAGCAATGATGATGTCGATGCACAAAAGCAGTCCGGGCAGGTCGTCGCGGGAGCACCATTGAGAGAGTTCTTTGACAAGAGCCGAGCTCGTTTAAACGAGATAGATTCTTTGTTGGAGCAGGAGGAGAGATAGAATGAACGTCTTAAAGACTATTGTTCCCGGCAATGCCGAAACCGTCAATCAGACAAGCCGTCAAGACCGTGATAGCTCCTCGAAGCGGGNAGGATCGGGCTTTTCCGATACTCTGGGCTCCCTCGACAAGGCTGCTCCTCCCAAACCCTCAGCATCCAGCAAGCCTGCAAATGCGAATGCAACCGCTGACCAGCCCGCTGACGTCCCCGAGCCCGAGGTGTCAGCAGCCCCAGTCAGTGCCGCGCCCGCTGCGGCAACCAATAAAACCATCGCTCCGACGGCAATCTTTATCGACGCGGCTGCGGTTTCGCCGAGCCAGCCCACGACACAAACGACTTTGACTGCTCAACTCAACGGGCTTCAGAACACCAAAACAGCGGAGCCTGTTCCGCCCGGTGCCACGCAGTTCCCCGACGCCACCGCTGAGACAGTGCCACTGCCCGTGATAAGCGATCTGGCGAAGCTCGTGACCGCCCTGAGCAAATTGTCTTCCACGACGGCGACCTCCGAGACGGATGATGCCGTCGACAACGGAGAAGATAAAGGCGATGCAGACGTTGCATTAACAGACACCTCCAACGGCGACAATGACTTGCTATCGCTGCTCGCTTCAACCGTGATGCCTGTCGATCAATCCGTTCAGCAGAAGGCTGCTCCGTCACCCGATGATGGAAATTCTGTGTTGGGTACCGCATCTGGAGCAGTGACTGGTGGCGATCCGCTTGCCGAAGGTGCTGTCACCGGCTCGACTGTCGTGAGACTGCAAAAGCAGGATGCGCCGGCGCTCGATCTTCATTTCGATACCAATGAAGACGGGTCAACGAAGGTTGACGTCTCCAAGGCCGCAGGCGATGTCTCCGACGTTGTGCAAGTCGTTGAAAGCAGACGTTTTGTGGGCCTTGCGCAAACATCCAACGCCGCAGCTATAACGACGGCGATGGCGACTGACCCGCAATGGGCAGGCGCNATGGCAGACCAGACAAGCAAGTCTCCTATGATTTCAAGCACCGGACAGGTGGTCCACGTCTTGAAGATACAGATGACACCAGTTGATCTTGGGCACGTGACCGCAGCCATGAAGCTGGTAGGAGACGAGTTGAGCGTGCAGCTGACTGCGCATACGCTCAAGGGCTACAGTGAGCTGCAGAAAGATAGTTCCAGCATTCTGGAGGCACTGAAGTCTCAGGGTTTCAGCGTGGAGAATGTGACGGTGACATTGGCCAGCGGCACGGACCGCCAGGATAGCGGCACGAACAACCGCCAGCCAGCAGATACGGGTCAGCAAAGCGCGCAGCAAGGGCAGCGTGGTCAGGAAGAAANGCCACAGGAACAGTTTTATCGTCGCCCGGGAAGCAACGCCAGAGAAGAGACAAATAGCCATGACAATATTTCACAGCCTGAAATATCTGCTCGCGCTGCCAGCGTTCGTCCTGACCACGTTTACCTGTGAGGCTTCGCAGCCCGTCACCAGAGTTGATTGTGAGCGGCAGATACATGCAGCGGCAGATCGATACGGCATACCCGAAGGCATCCTTNATTCTGTTGGATTGACCGAGACGGGACGCAAGGGCTCGCTGAGCCNTTATGCCATCAACATTGAAGGCAAGGCGTATTTCCCTGAAAATTTGCCGGAGGCTTACAAGCTGGTTGGCGACGCCCAGCGTGGCGGGGCGAAGCTGATCGATATAGGCTGCATGCAGATCAACGTCCATTTTCACGGTGCAGAATTCAGCTCCGTCGCTGAAATGTTCGACCCCGCAAAGAACGTTGCCTATGCCGCCCAATTCCTGAAACGTCTCCATGATCGTCACGATACATGGACTATGGCGGTCGCTCGATACCATGCTGGACCCAACAACGACCCAGCCCAGCAACGGTATGTCTGCAGGGTGATCAGCAATCTCATCGCCACTGGCTACGGTCAATGGACCGCCAATGCGAGAAATTTCTGCCTGGGATGAACAACCAAGGGTTGGTCTTCAAGTCTCCTGGATAGCCCCCAAACAAATGCGGCGAGATTCTGACAAAAAANGGCAGGCAAGCCCTAAGTGACTTGACTCGCACTTTTCCCCCGAAAAAATATCCTATTTTTNGAAGATGCCTACTATATATAGATCAAATCGGAACAATATGGTTAATCAATTATTAATTTTTGCCTGTGTTTTTTNGTAGTTGTGAGAGATTCCCTCGATTCGTACACCCTAGCATGTAGATTGGCTACACTGATTCGGAGGCGGACGAATGATCGTGGTAGTTGATGAGCGGAAGCTTGTTAAGGACGGGTACACAGCCCTTTTTGGGCGCGAGGGAATTCCCTCAACTGGATTTGATCCAGCTGAATTTGGCGAATGGGTAAATACGGCGGCGGACTCAGATATTGCGGCAATCGAAGCGTTCCTGATTGGTCAGGCGGAATCAACTCACGAGTTGCCGCGGGCTATCCGGGATCGTTCTCAGGCGCCTGTGATTGCGGTCAGCGATCATCATTCTTTGGATGCGACACTGGCGCTTTTTGACTCCGGTGTGGACGATGTCGTTCGCAAGCCGGTTCACCCAAGAGAAATCCTCGCTCGCGCGGCAGCTATTCGCCGTCGCCTGTCGGTTCTCACGCATTTTACGGATGCTGGACCTATCCGGGTATTCTCGGATGGGCGTGATCCAGAGGTTAGCGGAGAAGTGTTTCCATTGCCGCGCCGCGAGCGCCGCATTCTAGAATACTTAATTGCAAATCGTGGACGCCGCGTTTCGAAAGCGCAGATTTTCAACGCGATCTACGGCATCTTCGATGAAGAAGTCGAAGAAAATGTTGTCGAAAGCCACATCAGCAAATTGCGTAAGAAGCTCCGCAAGAAGCTGAGTTTCGACCCGATCGACTCTAAAAGGTTTCTTGGCTACTGCATCGATTGGGCATGACTTTCTGCCTCTAAATCTTCGAGTCTCTTCCGAAATCAGCTCCACAAGTACCGCGCCGCATCTCACCAAGAGTGCGGCGTTATTTGTTTCTGCCTGGGCGGAAGCAGCAACGGAAGCTTTAAATTTTCAAGACTAACGGCGAGTGCTGAAAATGGTTCCGAACAAAANTTAATTTTTNGGTCAGGTCATTCCACAGAGAGAAAANCAGACAGCCTCACGCAAGGCCCACATCCTAACTTTGGTGCAGATAAGAACAGAGGATTCGAGATGAGCCTTTTCGGAACGATGAAAACTGCCGTGTCCGGCATGAATGCGCAATCAAACAAGCTGGGCACCGTCGGCGACAACATCGCGAATTCCAGCACGACAGGTTACAAAAGCGCCTCGACTGCTTTTTCCTCGCTCGTTTTGTCCTCCAGCGGCGGCAACTACAATTCCGGCGGCGTCGACACCCAGGTCAGGTATTCGATTTCCCAGCAGGGTGCAGCCGTCGCCACGCAGTCTTCAACCGACCTTGCTATCAACGGTGATGGTTTCTTTGTCGTCCAGGATACCGCGGGTAACGTCTTTCTGACGCGTTCCGGCTCGTTCACTGCTGATGACAACGGTAACCTTGTCAACAGTGCTGGTTTCACGCTTCTTGGCTATGAATATACCGGCTCGACGCCAACGACCGTTATCAACAGCTATGATGGCCTCGTTCCCGTCAATGTTTCGGCCAACGGTATGACGGCTACGCCTTCGACCTCCGGTTCGCTGACGGGCAACCTCAGCGATTCCGCTCCGGTCGTGGATGCCGCGAACCTCCCAAGTGATAAAGATGCTACCGTGGTTGTCGATCAGATCAGCACCTTGAAGACGTCAGTCACCGGTTATGACGCTCTCGGCAACGAAATCAAATATGATTTCTATTTTTCCAAGACAGCTGACAACGAGTGGGAAGTCAACGTCTACGATGCGGCATACGCATCCAGCACCGGCTCCTTCCCTTATTCTGAGGGTCCCCTCGTAAGTGAACCGATGTCTTTTGACACCGACACAAAGACGTTCGATCTGTCAAATGTGGTCATCGACGACCCTAACAATGAGACGAGCATTACGATCGATTTGTCCAGCATGACACAATTTGCTGCGACCAATTCTACAATGGAGCAGGGCAAGGTTAACGGTAACCCGGCTGAGCAGGTACAGTCTATCTCCATCACAGCCGATGGCACTGTCTACGCGACCTATGCAAAGTCTTCTGCTCGCGCACTTTTCCAAATCCCGCTAGCCGATGTCGCAAGCCCGGACAACTTATCAGTCCTTTCAGGAAACGTATTCCAGACCAGTGCAGAATCCGGCGTAGTGACGCTTGGTTTTGCTGGTCAGACCGGGTTTGGCTCGATCGCTTCCAAGCAGCTTGAGTCTTCGAACGTGGATATCGCCACCGAGTTGACTGAAATGATCCAGGCGCAACGCAGCTACACGGCCAACTCCAAAGTCTTCCAGACCGGTTCCGATCTGATGGACGTTCTCATCAATCTGGTACGGTAAAGCTTTAAAGGACAGGTGAATGTCGCTTGCTTCGGCGCTTAATACGACAAAGGCAACTCTGAGCAACACTGCTGTTCAGACTGGTGTCGTTTCGAACAACATTTCGAATGCCAGCTCCACGGAATATAATCGCCGCACCGCGATCACGACCACCAATGCAACGACCGGTGCGATTGTGGTCAAGATCGAGCGTACCGAAGATACCGCGCTTTTGAAGCAGGCGCTGGCTGCGACATCCGATGACGCAGGACGGCAGACATTTCTTGATGGCATGAACTCGCTCAGCGTCGTTCTTGGCGGTCAAGAGTACACGGCAGCGCCTTCCACTTACCTGGCCACTTTGCAAAACGCCTTGCAGACCTATGCGGCTTCGCCGAGTGACGTGACATTGGCATCTGCAGCGGTGAGTGCTGCTGGTGACGTTGCCAACTCCCTGAACACTTCGACCCAGTCGGTCCAGAAGCTGAGATCCGATGCCGACGGCGAGATATCGAAGACTGTCGAAAAGCTCAACCTGCTGCTCTCCCAATTCGAGCAGGCGAACAATGCCGTGAGCGCTGCGACGGCCACGGGCGGCGATCCGAACAATGCGCTCGACCAGCGTGACGGTTTACTCAAGCAGATTTCCGGCATCGTCGGCGTTTCGACATCCACGCGCGCCAATAACGACATGGTCATCTACACCAGCGATGGCACGACCCTTTTCGAAACGAAGGCGAGAAAGGTCTCGTTCGATTCGATGGCTGCGTATGACGCCAACGCCACCGGTAGCAATATTTACATCGATGGCGTTGCCGTGAAGATGGGTGCGGGCAGCAACACGACGGCTAAGGGCAGCCTACCAGCACTTTTGCAACTGCGTGATCAGGTCTACCCGAGCTATCAGNCGCAACTGGATGAGATTGCGCGCGGTGTTATGGGTGCCTTTGCGGAAACAGATGGAAACGGCGACGCAATCGCTGGACTTTTCACAACGAACGACGGCTCGGACGTTGATTTTTCAAACCCCGAGATCATTCCAGGTCTGGCAGGTCTCATCAGCGTGTCGGCTGACGCGGCCGCTACACCCATCAAGCTTCGTGACGGCGATATTGCGGGTGATAGCCCGAACGTCGATAGATCGACTGGTTACTCCGATCTTCTTTACAAGTACGCCGCTAATCTCAACGCGCAGGTCGAATTCGATCCGACGGCTGGGATATCCACCAATGCCAGCTTGCTGAGCTTCGCAACGGATTCTGCCGGCTGGGTCGAGGAATATCGCAGCAATGCTACGACGGCTGCGGAAAGCTCGTCGGCGATGCTGAACAAGTCGACCGAGGCCTACTCCAACTCCACAGGCGTCAACCTCGACGAAGAGCTCATTCAGATGCTGGATATCGAGCAATCCTACAAGGCTGCGGCAAAACTGATGTCGACAATCGATGATCTCTTGAAGACACTGATGGAGGCTGCGAACTGATATGAAGACCACACCCATTTCTTCTCAATCCATTAGCACTGCAATGCAGTTGACCGTCTCCAACGCGCAGACGGAAATCACCAAGTTGCAGACTGAAGCAGTCACCGGCACCTACGCGGATGTGGGGCTGGAGCTTGGAACCCGCACGTCCACGAGCCTGGACTATACGCGTGAAAGTAGCCGCCTTCAGTCGATCATGGATGCCAACTCCATTGCCGAGCAGCGCATGGATGCGTCCCAGCTCGCCATGGAGAATATGTCGGCCTCGGCGCAAAGCCTGTTGAATTCGGTCATTGCGCTGAGTGGCAACACGGATGCAAGCAGCCTCAGCGTTGCCAAGACGACGGCAATGTCGACACTGGAAAATTTCGTCAGCTATTCGAACACCGCCGTGAACGGCGAGTATCTCTTTNCCGGCATCAACACGGATGCGCAGACACTGCCAGATACGTTCATTACGGATATAGCCGCGGACTTTAACGCCCAGTTCACCACCCAGTTTCCTGATCCTTCCGCTGTGACGGCGGACGATATGAAGACGTTCCTGGCGGACTACCAGGACAGCTTCGACTGGCCGTCCTGGACAGGTGCGTCCGATACAACCATGAGCAGCCGTATTAGTACTTCGGAAACCGTATCTACATCGGTGTCCGCTAATGCGGACGGTTTCAAAAGCCTTGTGCTTGCGGGTGTGATATCGTCGCAGCTGGTAAACTCAGGATTGAGCGCAAGTGCGCTAGCCGTCGTCAATGACGCTACTACGAGCCTCGCTGGTTCCGCAATATCCGGCATAGACACCCAGCGTTCGAAAATTGGCCTGTCCCAGGAAAGAGTGGAAAAGGCGAATACCTACATGAGCTCTCAGAAGACGATCATCGACACCCAACTGACCAACCTTGTTGGCGTCGATACCTATGAGGCCTCCACGCGTCTGACAACGCTGCTCAATCAGGTCGAGACATCTTACTCGATAACGTCGAAAATACAGGGCCTAAGCCTGGTTAACTATCTCTAAAGAAAACAGAAAACGCCTATGACGGGTGGCCGTTAAGACCATGAAGGAAAGATGAATGTTCCAGTTTTCATATGCGGAGATAATGGAGGATGACCCNAATATCGCCCGCGATAGAGAAAGACAGGTTCTAGACAGATCGATTGAGCTTCTTGCTGTCGCGAAAGAGCGCGATCACTACGGCAAAGACGGGATAGAAGCAATTTTTTATACGAGACGCGTTTGGACCAGTCTCATCGATGATCTTAAACAGCCTGAGAATGCGCTTCCCGTTGAACTAAAAGCCAACCTGATTTCCATCGCTATCTGGATTCTTAGAGAGTGCGAGAACATACGCAAACGTAAATCTACGAATTACCAGGGCATAATCGACGTTACAACCATCATCAAGGATGGATTAAAATGAAAAGTACGCTGCGCATCTCTCTAAAGTCCGGAGAAAAANTCTTCATCAACGGCGCTGTTCTGCGCGTTGACAGGAAGGTGTCTCTGGAGTTCCTCAATGACGTGACGTTCCTTTTGGAAAACCACGTTCTTCAACTCGAAGATACGACGACACCTTTGCGGCAGCTTTATTTCATCGTCCAGATGATGCTGATCAATCCGGAGGGCAAGGAACAGTCACTTTCACTGTTCCGCAAATCGATTACCATGTTGCTGACCACGTTCAAGAACGAGGAAATTCGTTCCGAATTGAAGCGGATCGATGCAACGGTTTCGTCTGGTCGCCCGTTTGACGCGCTGAAGACCATTCGCGGCCTTTATGCGAAGGAAGAAATCATTCTCAACAGTCACGAAATCACCCCTGCGGTGGTCAACGAACTGAGACGGGAAATTGCGCCATGGTAGACGGCATTTCTGGCACCTCGTCCAGCGCGGCGACCTCACAAACAACGTCGGCTGCGAAAACCGATGCAAAGAAAGCATCGCTGGATTACGATAATTTCCTGCAGCTTTTGATCGCACAGATGAAAAATCAGGACCCGACGGACCCGATGGATGCCACTCAGCAGGTCGCGCAGCTTGCGACCTTCTCTCAGGTGGAGCAGTCGGTTAAGATGAACAGCAATCTTGAAAGCCTGCTGTCTGTCAATTCTCTGTCGAACGCGTCGTCCTATATCGGCAAGACATTGACGAGTGCCGATGAAAAGACAACCGGTGTCGTTGCCTCGATAAAGGTCACGTCGGAAGGCCTGACAGCCACGACGACGACCGGTGGCACAATTGCGATCACTGAGGGCATCAAAATCGCCAACACTCCGGCTTAACCATATCGCTCGAATCATATACCGCTCTGTGTAGACGGAAACGGCGTCACTGAAATTTTTATTTCTCAATTCGGCTTCGTGACGCCGATTGGATCGAGCGTACTGAGATGAACGAGGCCGACGCTCTCGACATTATGCAAAATGCAATCTGGACAGTCCTGATTGCATCTGGTCCTGCCGTGTCCGCTGCCATGGCGGTCGGCATCATCATTGCGCTGATACAGGCACTGACGCAAATTCAGGAAACGACGCTGACATTCGTCCCCAAGATCATTGCTGTAATGGTGGCAATCGGTCTTTCGGCGCCATTCGTTGGTTCCCAGATCGGCATGTTCACCAACATGGTTTTTTCCCGTGTTCAGTCGGGCTTTTAAACCGATCTAGCCGAAATCTCTAGAGGCGCTTGACGCTCACTTTTTTNCATAATCTGCTCAGAGAGCTCCGGCCAGAACGTTGCAAATCCCTTCGCGCACGACGGCTTTGTCCGTGACCTGGCCTGCCTGAATATTGAAANCAATATCCACCCTGACACCAGCGCCCTTCTGGCGGGCAACAACTCTCAGCGTCTGGATTCTGCCTGACCCTGTCGTTTCTGAAATGCATCGATGGATGACAGGGCCTTGTCGACCTTCACACCGGAAAACCCTTCCGCGGAAACGGCCTGTGCGAGTTTCTGCAAANCAGTGGACGCCTTTGCCTTTGGAAACTCTTCCCAGGATTTATAGCTCATGGCTGACATCAAAGGGACGCCCGATACTTTGAAGTTCTTTTCACAGGTTGCTGCCTGTGCAGCGCTGGCGATAAGAAGCAAACCAAAAGTCGCTACCGCAAATTTCATCGTCGCCCTCCAATACTCAAATGCGCGCTGAAATTGTCATAATGCCGATGATAGTCAAGAGCACATCCGCCACGCACCACGACCATGAGATCGAGCTGAAGTCTCTAATTTAACGGCTAGAATTTTTTGGAAAANTGGTGCTGCGAAAGAGGATTGAACTCTCGACCTCTCCCTTACCAAGGGAGTGCTCTACCACTGAGCTACCGCAGCATCCGATGTCGAAGCATCTGCTTCACATCAAGTTGGGGCCTATTGCCATAGGTTTATGACGAGCGCAAGCAGCAATCTGCGACTTCGGCGTTCCACCGTGCAAAAACCAGCGGGGGCTGTTGAAAAGGCCGGACTTCGGCTAATGATGCGCTTATGAACGATGACGACGATCTTTNGGCGGATGATGGCGCCGCTTCCTCTGGGCAAAATGGCCCGGGCGACAGGGCCAAGAGGGCAGAGGCTGAGCGTAAGGCACGTGCGGCGAAGAAGCTGCGCGAGAACCTTGCCCGGCGGAAACAGCAGGCGCGCGCGCGACGTGCTGGCGAAGCGGACGAAACAATTGGTCTGCCCGCCGCAAAAACGGACGAATCGTGCTGACAAGAAACATTCATCAGAAAATTGAAATAGCGCGGAGTTTCCTCTATTGCGTAGCCTAACGGATTACGCGGCAGGACCTCTCCATTCTAATTTAAGACCGGACATCATCGACTGGAATGGCAGGAGAGGCCAATCCTTCGCAAGCACTCAGGAAAGGCGGGCGCACAGCCCGTAGGGACGTATGGATCGCATCAGAATAACCGGCGGCAATCAACTCAACGGCATCATCCCGATTTCAGGCGCAAAAAACGCAGCTTTGCCTTTGATGATCGCGTCGTTGTTGACCAGCGATACGCTGACGCTTGAAAACGTGCCGCATCTGGCAGACGTCGAACAACTCATCCGCATTCTTGGCAATCACGGCGTCGATATTGCTGTGAACGGTCGCCGGGAAAGCCAGGGTGAAGGTTATTCCCGCACGGTGCATTTTACCTGCCGCACCATTGTGGACACGACGGCACCGTATGAGCTCGTCTCCAAGATGCGCGCAAGCTTCTGGGTCATTGGTCCGCTGCTGGCACGTGATGGCAAGGCCCGTGTCTCCTTGCCTGGTGGCTGCGCCATCGGCACGCGCCCGGTGGATCTCTTCATCGAAGGTCTGGAGGCACTTGGTGCCACCATGGAAATCGATAGCGGTTACATCAACGCAACAGCGCCCTCTGGTGGCTTGATCGGTGCGACCTATACGTTCCCGAAGGTTTCGGTTGGTGCAACGCATGTCATGTTGATGGCCGCATCTCTGGCTCGAGGGACAACGGTCATTCATAACGCTGCACGCGAGCCTGAAGTCGTGGACCTCGCACAGTGCCTGACAGCAATGGGTGCTAAAATCGAAGGTGCGGGTACATCCACGATTACCATCGAAGGCGTGACCTCATTGTCCGGCGCACGTCACCGCGTGCTTCCCGACCGTATCGAAACCGGCACCTATGCCATGGCGGTCGCCATGACGGGCGGCGACGTTCTGCTTGAGGGCACGCGTGCTTCGCTGCTCGAAAATGCGCTCGACACGCTGAAGCTTGCTGGCGCAACGATTACCGAAACCGAAACCGGTCTACGCGTCGTGCGTAATGGTAATGGCATTCATCCGGTAGACGTCGTGACGGAACCGTTCCCAGGCTTTCCAACCGACCTTCAGGCGCAGTTCATGGCACTGATGACGCGCGCACAGGGTGTTTCGCACATCACTGAAACGATTTNCGAAANTCGCTTCATGCACGTGCAGGAACTGGCGCGTCTGGGTGCAAAAATCTCGCTTTCCGGCCAGATGGCTCGCATTGAAGGTGTTTCCCGCCTGAAGGGTGCACCTGTCATGGCGACCGATCTTCGTGCATCCGTTTCGCTGGTCATCGCCGGTCTTGTGGCGGAAGGTGAAACGGTGGTCTCGCGCGTCTACCACCTTGATCGTGGTTTCGAGCGTTTGGAAGAAAAGCTCAACCGTTGCGGTGCGCAGGTTGAGCGCGTCAGCGACTAATACTGCCCTCTCATCGAAGCCCGACGGTTGTAGAGCGGGCTTCGACTGCCTATCTCCAAGTCACAATTGGATATAAGCGGCGTTGTCCGCGCAAAGAGGACATAGACACGATGAGTGGCCTTAAATTGATGGCGCTGGACAGCGAAGATCTCTCCGTCATCTCGACCCATATGCAGGACAGCGTTTTCAAATTGAAGGACGCGTCGTTTGATCGTAAATCCGGCCAGTTTCTGCTGTCGTCCAACCGTTTTGTTTGGGAAAACGGCAGCAAAAAGGGCCAGCCGCAGGAGCGGTGCCGAAGCGTTCTGGCGCTGAAGCGAGTGGGCAATGTCCGCTCTTACGGCTTTGACCGTGATAACAAGGAACAGGTTCTCGCATTGCTAGCGGTGCAGTTCAACCAAAACGGGGAAGGCCCGGATGGAACGGTTGAGCTGACCCTTTCCGGCGGTGGTGCTATCGCGCTCGATGTCGAGTGCATCGAAGCTCAGCTGTCGGATGTCAGCGGTGGCTGGGAAACGACATCGAAACCGCACCACCCGCAAGACTGATCTTATAAAGCAGGCGGACAGGGAATTGCCTTGCCCGCCTGTTTTAATTTATGCCACATACCCAAGAGCGCATGCGAAAGCGTGCAGGCAAAGCATTTAGCCCTGTTTTCATAATGGGGCCGCAAGAGGGTAAGTGACGTGGCAATCTGGCTGGAACAGGCGTCTCAAGATTTTGAACAGGCTTTCGCAGCATTCCTGACGACAAAGAGAGAAGTGTCCGAAGACGTCAACATTGTCGTGCGCGATATCATCGATGATGTCCGCAGCCGAGGCGATGAGGCGCTGGCGCATTATTCCCTCAAATTCGACGGCCTGGATTTCAACAAGACCTCCATGCACGTCACGGCAGAGGAAATCGATGCAGCGATTGCGCAGGTCGATCCCGCCGTTCTCGATGCCCTGAAGTTTGCCTCAGCGCGAATCGAAAAGCACCACGCGCGTCAGATGCCGAAAGACGATATCTATGAAGATGACATCGGTGTCGGCCTCGGTTCTCGTTGGACTGCAATCGATGCGGTCGGGCTTTATGTTCCCGGCGGTACGGCAAGCTATCCAAGTTCGGTTCTGATGAATGCCGTGCCGGCCAGGGTTGCTGGGGTAGAGCGTATCGTCATGGTCGTTCCCGCCAATGGAGGCATCATCAACCCTGCAGTGCTGGCTGCGGCGCGAATTGCTGGCGTCGAGGAAATCTATCGTATCGGCGGCGCTCAGGCCGTCGCGGCGCTAGCCTACGGTACGCAGACGATTGCTCCGGTTGCCAAGATAGTCGGCCCCGGTAATGCTTACGTGGCTGCAGCCAAGCGCCATGTTTTCGGCACCGTTGGCATCGATATGATTGCCGGACCATCGGAAGTGCTTGTCATTGCCGACAAGAATAATGATCCCGAATGGCTGGCCGCCGATCTTCTGGCACAGGCCGAGCATGACGAGGGCGCGCAGTCCATTCTGATTACCGATGATGCCGATCTTGGCAAAGCGGTAGAGCAAGCCGTCGAGCGACAGTTGAAGCTATTGTCACGCTCTAAAACTGCAACGGCCAGCTGGCGCGATTTCGGTGCTATCATACTGGTCGAAAACCTTGCTGCATCTGTGCCGCTGGCCAATCGGATCGCCGCCGAGCATCTGGAACTGGCAGTGGATGACCCTGATGCACTGATGGCAGGCGTTCGCAACGCGGGCGCTATCTTCGTTGGCCGCCACACACCCGAGGTGATTGGTGATTACGTCGGCGGTTCCAACCACGTTTTGCCGACGGCGCGTTCTGCTCGCTTCTCGTCTGGTCTCTCGGTGTTGGATTTCGTCAAGCGTACGTCCATCCTGCGGCTGGGGCCGGAGCAATTGCGCCAGCTTGCGCCCTCCGCCATTACGCTTGCCCGTTCCGAAGGGCTGGATGCGCATGCGCGCTCCGTCGCCATCCGCCTCAATCTGGAAGGGTGAGGGATGGGTTCGAGCACTTTCAGGCTCTGTGATGTGGTTCTGGACGAGAGCATCGGCCGGTCCACGCCTGACGTCGAGCATGAACGGGCCGTTGCCATCTTTGACCTTATTGAGGAAANCAGTTTCGAGCCGATCGGTCACGCAGGCGGGCCTTACAAGCTCAATATTTCTCTCGTTGACACCAAGTTGGTGTTCTCGATCAAGACCGAAGACGAGCAGGCAGTCGCAACCCACATCCTGTCGCTGACGCCCTTCAGGCGCATCATCAAAGACTACTTCATGATCTGCGAGAGCTATTATGAAGCGATCCGCTCATCCACACCAAGCCAGATCGAGGCCATCGATATGGGACGGCGCGGCATCCACAATGATGGCTCGCAAACTCTGATGGACCGGTTGTCCGGGAAACTGAAAGTGGACTTCGATACGGCGCGGCGTCTCTTCACACTTGTCTGTGTGTTGTATTGGCGGGGCTAGGTATGCAGGACCCGACAACCATCGACTTGAAAGAAAAGGTACCGCGCGCCATATTGTTCATGTGCGGCATGAACGCCATCCGCTCCCCCATGGCAGAAGTCATCGCTAAACAGCTCGTTGCTCCCGGCATCTATATCCAATCGGCAGGCGTGCGCGCAGGTGAGCGAGACCCTTTCGTGGATGCAGTGCTGGATGAGGCCGGGCTGGCGCTGGGGAAACACAAACCGCGCACGATGGATGAGATAGAGGATGACTTTTTCGACCTCATCATCACTTTGACACCCGAGGCGCACCACAAAGCACTTGAATTGACCAGATCCAACTCTCTAGATGTCGTCTATTGGCCAACAATGGATCCGACGGTCGCAACCGGTACCCGGGAGCAGATTCTGGAAGCCTACCGCGAGGTGCGCGAGCACCTGACAAAGCTGATTTNGGAGCGTCTGCCGCAACGCGCCAGACCGTTTTCCGAGACACTTTAAAACGAACGACAATTTAGGTTCACAAATGTGCGGCGATTGTGTAGTTTCCGCGCAATTTTCCCGGCCTGTTCTGGCTGGCATTATCAACAGGAAGAAAAACACTATATGACAAANGAAGAAGTCCTTGAGTTTCCGGGCGTCGTTATCGAACTTTTGCCGAATGCGACGTTTCGTGTGAAGCTGGAAANCGAACATGAAATCATCGCTCACACCGCAGGCCGCATGCGCAAGAACCGCATCCGCGTTCTGGCCGGTGACAAGGTGTTGGTCGAAATGACGCCTTATGACCTGACCAAGGGTCGCATCACCTATCGTTTCAAGTAATCGCCCGGCAGACCGGACGACTGGCAGAGCATGACAGACGCAAAACAAAAGCTGATTCTGGCTTCCGGGTCGCCACGCCGTCTTGAGCTGTTGCATCAGGTGGGCATCGAGCCCGCACGTCTGATGCCGATGGATATCGACGAGACGCCCGCCCGGCTGGAGCATCCGCGTACCCTTNGTCGCCGTCTGTCCTTGCAGAAGGCCGAGGCTGCCTACAAGGCGGTGAAGGGCGAGCTTGCCTGGAAAGGCGCCTATGTTCTGGGCTCCGACACCGTCGTGGCCGTCGGTCGTCGCATCGTCGGCAAGGCAGAATATATCGAAGATGCATCGGCGGCATTGCACCTGCTGTCGGGTCGCAGCCACTGGGTCTATACGGGCGTCTGCCTCGTCACCCCGAGCGGGAAGGTGCGCCAGAAGGTCGTAGAGACCAAGGTGCGCTTCAAACGCCTCTCCCAGCACGAGATCGACAGCTATATCGCCTCGGGTCAGTGGCGCGGCAAAGCGGGTGCCTATGGTATTCAGGGCATAGCTGGATGTTTCGTTCAGAAGCTGACGGGGTCCTATACAAATGTGGTGGGTCTTCCGCTTTATGAAACGGTGTCACTTCTGACCGGAGAGGGTTTCGAAGTGGCATCCGCCTGGCCGGAAGGTTGACGTAATGACAGATGAACCTAACAAATCCACCGTCACACACCTGCGCAAAACCCAGCCGTGCCCTGAGTGTAAACGACCATCCACGCGCGAAGATTATCCCTTCTGTTCGGACCGCTGTCGTTCGCTCGACCTCTCGCGTTGGCTGAAAGGCTCCTATGCCATTCCCGTCGCGGATGATGAGAGCAAGGCGGATGAGGACGGTGTCGTAAGACGCCCCGATGACGACGAGTATTGAGCATATTTGTCGCCGGAATCGTTATCCGAGAATAGAAAAGGCCCGAAAATCGTTTCGATTTTCGGGCCTTTGTCTTTTGATCAGTGATCGATCCGAGTGCTTACTGCCCTGACTTCAACTGGGCGACTGCCAGCAACGTATCGGCGCTGATGGAGGCGCCACCAGTCAGAATGGACAGGGTAGGGGACTGCGAAGCGTTGTTCTGAACATCGTAGAGCGCGGTGAACCGCTTCAGCAGTTTGGAGACATATTCCGGGTCCTGAAGCTTGGATATGTCGATGTTGGAGTTGACCAGATCGGCTTGCTTGGTGACGTCCATGTTCGCGATGGATTTGGGCAGGTTGAAAGTGGTCTTGAAAAATTGGAACAGCGCGTCATCGCTCAGGAAGCCATAGGGACTTGAAATCGTTGGGGCCATGCGTTCAAAATAAAGAGCCAGGCGCACGCCAGCATTTTTGTCGCCCTGCTGCTCTTCCAATGTTTGGCGGGCGTACTGGTTGGTCGTTCCCAGAACTTCACCGCGTTGCTGGCCGCCACGGACCGCATCAGCCGTCAGTTTTCCTTCTGCGTCAAAATTGAAAGAGGCGACGATCTGGGCAAACTTGTCATTTNCAAGCGTGTTGACGTAGCTCTTCGGGTCAGACAGGTCGGACTCGAACATCTTCTTGAGGTCGGCCGGCACGACACTTTTCGGGTCGATGCCGTTGGCTTCAAGAATGAAATTGGTCACGCGCGTGTCAGACAGCAGATCCTTCACATCTGTGACGGACTCCATCTTTGATTTGTAATATTGGACTTCCGCATCCGATTTTTNCACAGCGGCGTCTTTCGCCGATCCGGTCAGCGATCTGACCTTGTAGCTTTCGTAATCCGCCGCATATTTGTCTGAGACGCTTTCCGCCTGTGCGAGAACCGGCGCTTTGATCTGGCCATCCGAAGTGAAGTTGAACGCCTTGTTCAACGCAACGAACCGATCGTCCTTGAGCGAGTTGACGTAACTTTTTCTGTCGCTCAGATCGCTTGTCAAGATGCGTTTGAGCTCCGACTGGCTGACCTCGTCGGNATCGATCCNGAATGCTCTCAATGCCACGTCCCAGACTTCGGTGACGTCGTCGTTTTNCTTGTCGTCGTCCTTTTTGTTGGAAACAAGAAANTCATCGAGACTGGTGAAGCCGACGACGCGCGTTTCGTAGTTGGTCACCGCCTCATCGATGGCTGTCGACTGGTCTTTGGAAAAAGCTGTCCTGTAAAGCTTGTTGATATCAGCCGTCTGTGTGGCGGTCTGTGCCGTATTGCCGCTGGCCAGTGAGCCATCCGTTTCGAAATTGAAATAATCCAACAATTTCGTATTGCCGTAGGTCGTCGCAAAAGTCTCGCTCGACATCAGGCTTGCAACGCTGCTGGCCATAATCGTCGGGTTCAGATCGAAAGCCGTCTTGATGTACTCCACCATCCGGCTGTCCGATACGAGATCTTTTGCGTCGGTGGCCGTCGCGACATTCTTGTCCCAATACCGCTTATTGGCATCTGCCAGGAGGTCTGAAGGAAATGTCGATTTATTGTACACGTAGTCCAGATTGAGGTCTTCGGTCTGGTCGGCAGTTTGAATGCTGCCGTTGATAGTGCCGTCGGTGTTGAAATTGAAGGCTGCGGTCAGCGCCTTCCAGGCAGGATTTTTGGCCTGATTGGCAAAGCTGTCGGGATCATCAAGATCACTCGTCAGAACCTGCTTGAGATAGCTCTTGGATGTGTATGTGGAATCAAGTCCTACGGCGTCCAGCATGTAGGTGCGAAGCCGGGTGTTATTGAGGAGGCTATCAATATCGGTGACTTTCCCGATCTGGGCAGCGAAATAGGTGCCTTCGGTCTTGATAGCTGTTTGCTCATTGGTAAACGATGCCTTGTAAGCGTCCGTCACGTCGCTCGCTTGCGCGGTATTCTGCGCAGTTTTCTTGTCGCCCTGAAAGTTGAAGGTTTCGGCGAATTGCAAATACCGTTTGTCGGTCAGCGAGTTTGCAAAACTCGTCTTGTCGGTGAGGTCACTTTCCAGAACCTTGCGCATAAAGGCTTTGCCATAGGTCATTTGTTCAAGACCATAGGCCTTCATGGCGTAGGAGTAGAGGCGATAGTCCCCAAGGAACTCATCGACCGTCTTCACGTCGCCGATTTTCTCCTTGTAATAGGCAGTATCTTTCGCAACCGATGACTGGCTGGCGACCGTTGACAACGACGACTTTATGTCGCGGTTGACGGTAAGATAGCTTGTATAAGTGGAAATCGACGCCATAACGTAGCCTTGCATAGTTTGGCCTTTGGGAAGACATGGCCAGCATACACGCCATCATCGCGCGAAGAACTTCCTCAATATATTACAATTTCGATCTGAACCAAAGCTTAATATTTGACTCGTTCATCGGTACAGCCGCCGGGGATAATAACGCCTGTTTTATCCACTCTCGCGCAAGCTTGATCCAATAATGCTGCGACGTCGATCTGTGTCCAGTCGGTCGGCATGGCTTTTCCATGACGGAAAGCCGGGACGCTACTGCAGTTTCTCATGAAGAGATGGAGTTAGAATGGCGACGCCTCCGAGCATATTGCCCCTTCCAAAGGCCGCACCAGGCGGTCGCGACGTCGGGTTTGCAGTGGGCATCGTGTCCATCCTCTGTATCCTCTTCCTGCCTATTCCGGTCTTCCTGATCGATATGGGCCTGGCATTTTCGATTGCCTTTTCTGTCCTTATCCTGATGGTGTCCTTGTGGATTCAGCGACCGCTGGATTTCTCTTCTTTCCCGACCATTCTTCTGATTTCGACCATGATCCGTTTGGCGCTAAACATTGCGACGACGCGTGTCATTCTTTCGCACGGTAACCAGGGCCATGAAGCTGCCGGTGGCGTCATCGCGGGCTTCTCGACACTTGTGATGTCGGGCGACTTCGTCATCGGTCTGATCGTCTTCCTCATCCTCATCGTGGTGAACTTCATCGTCATCACCAAGGGTGCGACGCGTATCGCGGAAGTCGGCGCGCGCTTCACCCTCGATGCCATTCCCGGCAAGCAGATGTCGATCGACGCTGACTTGTCCGCTGGTATCATCAACGAAAAAGAAGCCCAGCTTCGACGCCGTGAGCTGGAGGAAGAAAGCGCTTTCTACGGTGCCATGGACGGTGCTTCCAAGTTCGTTCGTGGGGACGCGGTCGCAGGTCTGATGATCACGGCTATCAACATTTGCGGTGGCATCATTATCGGTGTTTTCCGTCATGGCATGCCGATTGGCGAAGCTGCGGACGTGTTCGTGAAGCTCTCCGTTGGTGACGGTATCGTTTCGCAGGTACCAGCGCTGATCGTCTCGTTGGCAGCCGGTCTTATCATTACCCGCGGCGGTGCAAAGGGCTCCACCGACACAGCCGTGATCAATCAGTTGAGCGGATATCCCAAGGCTCTGGGTGTGGCTGCTGGCCTAATGTTCGTTCTCTCGCTCGTTCCGGGTCTGCCGTTAGTGCCGTTCATGTTCCTCGGTTTGACGCTCGCATTCGGCGCATGGTTCATTCCAAGGCAGCTAGCACAGGTGAAGGACGCGGAGCGCGCTGCCGAGCAGCAGCAGACGGACAAAGCGCAGGAAGCGGAAAAAGACACCGTCAAAAACTCCCTGCGCACGACTGAAATCGAACTTGCCCTTGGCAAGCAGGTTTCTCCACGGTTGCTTGGCGCGCACCAGGAACTTGGTTTCCGGGTGGGCAAGATGCGCAAGAAGTTCGCTACTCAGTACGGTTTCGTCGTTCCGGAAATCAAGGTTACGGACGATATCGCCATTCCCGACAAGTCCTATCAGATCAGAATTCACGGCACGACGGTTGCGGCCAGCACGCTGCGGGTTGGCGAAGTTCTCGTCATTACCGGCAAGGGTCGCAGACCGTCCGTTCCCGGCGACGATGTGCGGGAACCCGCGTTTGGCATGCCAGCCGTTTCGGTTTTGGAAAACTTCGTGGAAGATCTCAAGCGCGAGGGCTTCCATCCCATCGACAATATTTCGGCCTTGCTGACGCACGTCAGCGAAGTCATCCGCAACAATCTACCCATGTTGCTGTCCTACAAGGACGTCAAGGTTCTCATCGACAGGCTCGACCCGGAATACAAGAAACTGGCCGACGAAATCTGCTCGTCGCACATGTCCTATTCCGGCTTGCAGGCCATTTTGAAGCTGCTGCTGGCGGAGCGCGTTTCCATCCGCAATCTCCACCTCATTCTGGAAGCTGTGGCCGAGCTTGCACCTCATCTTCGCAGAACCGAACAGATCGTCGAACATGTCCGTATCCGTATGGCGCAGCAAATCTGCGGCGATCTTTCGGACAACGGTGTCCTGCGCGTCTTGAGACTGGGAACGAAGTGGGATGTGGTGTTCCAGCAGGCCCTCAAACGCGATCCCAAGGGCGAAGTGATCGAATTCGATATCGATCCGCGCCAGGTGGAAGAATTCTCCAACGAGGCGAGCAAAGTAATCCGTGAATTCATGGATGTCGGTCTACCATTCGTACTTGTTACTTTGCCCGAAACCCGGTCTTATGTCCGTATGATTACGGAACGCCTCTTCAGCACGCTGCCGGTGCTGTCACATGTCGAATTGGCCAAAGGCACGGAAATAAAGATACTCGGCTCGATCTCATGATCTCAGACCCGCAGGGAACGGTTATGGCGCTCTTTCTGGCATTTTGCCGAATAGGTGCCTGCTTGATGGTGATGCCGGGTTTTTCCTCGGCGCGCCTTCCCATGCAAATCCGGTTGCTCCTTGCAATGGCCCTTTCGATGGCCATTTTGCCGTTGTTGTGGGACACGATCTACCCGATGGCGAGAACCGACACGATCACCTATCTCAAGTTCATTTTCTTTGAATCGCTCGTCGGTGCGACCTTCGGCATGATCGCCCATCTTTATGTGCTGGGAATGCAGTTCGCGGCCACCGCCATGGGCACGGCAATTTCCTTCACCGGTCCGCCCGTGCAGGACGCTCTCGAAGACACATCGGAAAATCAGCTCTCCAGCATGTTATCCTACGGCGTACTGCTGTTGCTGTTCATTCTCGATTTCCATCACGTGGTTTNCCGTGCCATCGTGGATTCCTACGCGACCATCCCGCTGGGCGGCGCGATGAGCGTGCAACGTATGCTGATCTCGCTGACGGACACGCTGGTTGCCTCCATGAATGTTGCGCTTCGCGTGGCCAGCCCGTTTATTCTCTACGGGTTTCTCTTCAATGTGGCGATCGGGCTGATCAACAAGCTCGCCCCGCAGATACCCGTGTACTTCATATCGACCCCGTACGCGCTGGGCGGTGGGCTGCTGTTGCTCTACTTCGGCATCGCGGCGGTGGTGAACCAGTTCGTGAACGGTTTTTTTCGCGTTTTNGCAAATATGTGAGGGGCGAGGATGGACGATTCCAAATCTAAAAAGCTCAACAGGCTGGCCAAGGTTCAAGGGCATCTCAAGAAGATGGCTGAAAACGAGCTGGCGATCACCACCCGGGAACGCAACGATCTTGCTGAAAAGATCGATTCGCTGAGCGGGTATCTGACGTCGCTCGACCCAATGCACCAGCATATGCTCAAGCATTATGCCACCCGCCATGGCAAACTCATGTCCCGCGATGTTCGCCTCGAGTCGATCGAGAAAGCGCAGGAGCAGCAGGTCATGAAAGAGACGAAGAAGGGTGAACGTCTCGAAGACAAGCGCGATGCAGCACGTGCAGATGAGCTCCGTGTCCGCGAGGATAACAGCGTCTACGAACTGATCGATCTTCATATGAGCTTGAAAGACTCCAGCCTCCAGCAAGGTTAGGCAGGTACCGTCATCCGATAAAAACGGAAANGGATGACGACGTGGCCATTTCTCCTCCAAGCGATCTTGTGCTTGATGTTGTGAATGCAGCGGACCCGACACAGGTTACGGCAGCAAGAGAAAAACTGCGCTCGGTGAGCGCGGCCAAAGAGGCATCGGTGTTGACAGCCAGCAACGCTGGCTTCGAATCTGCCATCAACAGTATCGATACTGCAGCTGGCAAGGCCGGTGTAGGTAACATTCATCACGTGAAAACCGACGAAAAGATTCCCGAGACCTATCGGAAATTCGAAGCCAGTGTTCTGTCGACAATGCTCCAGAATATGATGCCAAAGGAANGCGAAGAGGTTTACGGCAAGGGTTCAGCTGGCGATTTCTGGAAAAGCATGATGGCCGAGCAGATGGCGGATGCCGTTTCCAAGCGCGGTGGCATCGGCATTGCAGAACAGGCCTACAATCAGGCCATGCAACGGGTCCGCAATGCTGAACCGCCCACTGCGACGAACGAGGACAGTAAAAGCCTTGCAGTCAGCATGGTGACGGACTTCCAACGGCGCATCTTTTCTGTAGCCGAAACCAACAAGACTGAAACTTAAGTGGCGGAGCGCTGAAANTGATGGAAATTGTAAATAACGACTACAGAACCCAGGCCATTCTCGGCCGCCTCGAAACGGTCATCGACAACGAAAATCAGCGAATCGGAAAAGATCCGGAATTCGATTTCAAATTGTCGAACGCGCATAAGAGCCGTTGCCTGTATGAACTCAGCATGTTGCTTCGCGATGTAGACGGGGCCAAGATCGCCGCTGCTCACAAACGTCAGATTCTTGATATCAAGGCCAAGCTGGCCATCAATACCCGCCGGNTCGAAGCCAACCTTCACGCCGTCAGGGCAGTGGTCGACCTTCTGAAGACGGCTGCCAGACGCGCCGAGGATGACGGCACCTACTCGCTGGAACAGTTCGCAAGCGGGGCGCAATGATCAAGCTTGTAGCGACAGGGATATGGATTCTCGTCGTAACACTCGGCGGCGTCTATGCCGCCGTGACTTTGGGTAATAAGGGTGCAAACCCTGCTACCGAAGTCGTTCACCCACCGCATTTCGTTCAAAGCGAAACCGTGACGTTGCCCGTCGTGGTGGATGGCACGGTGTCCGGCTACTTCATCCTTCGCGCCAGCCTTCAAGTGGATGAAGATGCGCTGAAGGAGGTCAATGTTCCCGTCCCCGTTTNCCTCACTGACGAGCTTTACACGTTGCTGGTCGGCGATAAACTGGTTGACGTGAAGACTGCCGACAAATTCGATGTGAACGGTTTCAAGGCCAAGATCAAGGATGGGCTGAACGCCCGACTTGAAAAGCCAATGGTCAAGCAGGTCCTTATCGAACAAATGGATTTCATCTCAAANGAAGAGATCGAGGCCAGAGACCCCAACAAGAAACCTCAGCAGATTGTCGTCAATACCGATCCGCCGCCGCCGAAATCAACCGCTGCGGCAAGCTCCGGCCACTGAAGATTTGATGCCATCCAGACCGCTCGAACTTTGCCAAGTTCGGGCGGTTTTCGTTTGCGTAACGTGGGCAGCTCAGACCGTCAGCGGTATCACAATATGAATTTAAGCCGGCAGGTGGGGTGATCTGTTTCGGTCAGAATGAAACGTTCAGTAGAACGATCTGACCAGAGAGCCGACCAGCAGGTTCCAGCCGTCGATCAGCACGAAAANCAGGATCTTGAACGGCAGGGATATCGAGGTCGGCGGCAGCATCATCATACCCATCGCCATCGTGATGGTGGCCACGACCATGTCGATGACGAGAAATGGCAGAATGATTAGGAAGCCGATTTCAAAGCCGCGACGTATCTCCGACAGCATGAAAGCCGGGATGAGAACCCGATATTGCGGCACCGTGCCATTCATCGTTTCCTGACCCCGTTCATTGGCGAGATCGACGAAGAGGGCGAGGTCCTTGGGGCGGGTATTGTTTACCATGAAACCGCGAAACGGTTCAGCGGCGCGCTCGAGAGCCACCGCCTCGGTGATCTGGCTCTGCAGCAGCGGCTGGATACCATCCTGCCATGACCGTTCGAAGGTAGGCGCCATGACGTAAAAGGTCATGAACATAGCCATACTGGTTAGGATCATGGTGGATGGAGTGGTTCCCAGGCCCATGCCGGAACGCAAGATAGAAAAAGCGATGATGAACCGCGGAAAGCTGGTCACCATAATGAGGATGCCGGGAGCAATCGACAGAATGGTCAGCAGACCGAAGGTGCGAATGATCCAAGCAGCCGCAGAACCATCCAGCGGCAGATTGAGCAAATCAGCCGGCGATTGTTGTGCGAAGGCCAGTCCTGGGATGAGGACTAGAACAAGCAGAAGGATAATTTTTCGAATCATTCGATCACAAAGGTTCTGAAGAGAACCTTGGATACGCGCCCTTTTGATCTGAGGTCAACGATTTCTCTCAGGTCATCCCTAAGATATTGAAAGCCGCGTGGTCCCTGAAGCTGCTGCAAGGAAACAGTTCTGAGATAGGTCAGCATTTCCTGGTGCAAATCCTGAGCGAGCGAAGTATCGCCCGGGCCTGTAAACTGCAATGCAAGTTCAAGCCGTATCCACTTATCTGTAGGGTAACCTAGGTTGGTGACAATCGGATCGAGCGCGATCAGGCTGGGCGCTGCGGCACCGGCCGCGCCATGCTCACCGCCAGCCGCCGGTGCGCCGTGGGCACCCTCGACTGCTGCCGCTGCAAGTTCCGCAGGGGCCGGCACTGGCGTCGCGGCAGCGGGTGATGCTGGCACAAGCAATGTGTTGCCTACGAACCAGCCGCCGCCCAGGCCCAGCAGCGAGAGCACAGCAATGGCACCCGCGGTCACGACGATCGACGGCTTCTTCGGGGCAGCTGGTTCGGTTGTCGTGAGGCTCATGATCGTTTCTTACGTCTGTCTCGGAGTACAGCCCGTGCGGGATGCGGCGGGCCGTATGCTTGGTTCATGTCAAATCGGCGAGAACAGATCCACCACCTGCTGGCCAACCGGCGGCTGCTGGATTTCGGTGATACGGCCACGGCCACCATAGGAAATGCGGGCTTCCGCGATCTTTTCGTAGGAAATCGTGTTCTGGGAATTGACGTCCTGCGGCCGCACGATGCCCGCGACGTTGAGGATACGGACTTCGTGGTTGACGCGCACTTCCTGAGATCCGCTGATCAGCAGATTGCCGTTTNCCAGAATGCCGGTCACGACGGCAGCAACGAGCAGCGTCAGCTTTNCGGCACGACTAATGGAGCCCTTGCCGTTGGACTCGCTGGTATTGTCGAAGCTCAGCGACGAATCGGCCTGCGGTTTCCATCCGAGAATTTCGGCGTCAGCCTTCCAGCCAGTCTCACGATTGTTCTTTTTGGTGCGATCAGTCTCGTTGTCGAATGTCGCCTTGTCGTTGATCTGGATGTTGACCGTCAGAATGTCACCGATGTTCAACGCGCGGGCATCCTTGAACAGGGCCGCCTTGCTGTCACTCCACAGTGAGTAGCCGCTGGCGGTATGCAATGGCTGCTTCGGGTAGGACGCCAGTTGCGGCGCCTGGCTGAATTGCAGGCCACTGCCGATCGGGCTCATGGCCGGCGCATTGCCTATTTCCTTCAGAGTCTGGTTCTGCGTGATGCTGGAGCAGCCGGTTAGAACGCTTGCGGCGGAAAGGACAAGAATGAGCGCTTTGTTCATGACGGATCTCTTGATGTTGTTTTGTCGGTCGCGCTGGACATGATCGATGCGACGATGGCTGCCTTTTTGGCGTCCATCTCGGCGAGGATCAGGCCAGACTGGCGAGGCGGCAGCTTCATGATGATCGCGGCGGCAAGGGCAGGGTTGACCTCTGCCAGCTGGGGAGCAGCTGCATCCGCCTTCATCGTCTTGTAGACGTTGACGAGGTTTGCCTCGGCCTGCCGCATGAAGTCGTTGCGGCGCTTCAACCAGTCTTCATACTCGGCCTTGCGCGCTTCCATGACGGCGATGCGGTTGTCGACGTCCTGTTGCAGCTTTNCGAGATCCTGCTTTTGCAGGATGTAACGCTGGTCACGCGCCTGATCGATCACATTGGTGCAATATTGCTGGATTTCCTGGCCGCTCGTATCCCCTGATGTCACCCGCACCTGCTCTTGAGCTTTTGCGGATGGCAGCGCTGCGGCCATGACGAAAATGGCAAGCAGCGTACGGCGAGGTGTGAAGATTTCAGAGATTTTGACCATCATTGCAACACCAGTTCTGCTTGCAGCGCGCCAGCTGATTTTATGCCCTGAAGGATAGCGATGATGCCGTCCGGCTTGACGCCGATATTGTTCAGTCCAGCCACCAGCGAACGCAGGTTTGGTCCGTTGAGAATGGCAACGGGGCCACCGGTCTGCTGTGCCGCAATGTCGGTTTGTTCCTGAATGGCGGTTTCACCCCGGCTGAACGGTTGAGGCTGGATGACCTGCGGCGTCTCGGTAACCTGAACGGTCAGCGTGCCATAGCTGACGGCGACCTGTGAAATCCTGACATCGGCGCCGATCACGATGGTGCCCGTCCGCTCGTTGATGACGACCTTGGCTGGTGTATCCGTCTCTACGGCAAGATTTTCGATGTTCGCCATCAGACGGGTCAGGTCAGCCGACCGTGGTTTCTGGATGAAGACGACCTGACTGTCGCGCGCCTCGGCAATCGGTTCGCCAAAGGCGGTCTTGGCATAGCCGTTGATGGCGTCGGCAATGCGCGTGGATGTCGAAAAATCCGGATTGCGCAGTTGCAGGACCAGATTGACCGAATCCTTGAACTGCGAGGGCAACTCACGCTCGATGATCGCGCCGCTCGGCACGCGACCGGCTGTGGTGACACCCTGTGTCAACTGCGCGGCCTGACCTTCGGCATTGAAGCCTGATACGATGACCGAACCCTGAGCCACCGCATAAATCTGGCCATCGGCACCCGACATGGATGTCATGATGAGCGTGCCGCCACGCAAAGACGACGCATCGCCCAGCGAGCTGACATTGACGTCGAGCCGGCTTCCGGGGCTTGCGAATGGCGGAAGATTGGCGGTGACCATAACTGCGGCCACGTTTTTGGAGCCAGTCTGGTTGCCTTGCATGGAAATGCCGAGGTTCTGCAACATCGCCCGCATCGACTGTTCGGTAAAGGGCGAAGAACGCATGCTGTCGCCGGACCCTTGAAGGCCGACGACAAGACCGTAACCGATCAGCTGGTTTTCACGGCCAGCCTGCAGCGAAGCGATATCTTTGACACGAGCGTTGGCTTGGGAATAGGCAATCGGCGTCGTTGCGAAAAGCGTCGCGACGATTACGGTGACAGCGATCAAGCCGCGACGAAAACTCATTTCTGGAAANCCTCCACGGTTCCGTCGTGATTGGCCGTTCCGCTAACGGTAACGCCGGTATCGCGATTGCGCACACGCACGACTTCACCAGCCATGCCATCTTCAATGGCCGTGCCGGATGCTGAAAGGTTCATGCCGCCCACGCTGTAGACGATCCTGATCGAGGCCCCACGCTGGACCGCAAAAGGGTCACGAAGGTCGCCGACGGGAATGGTCCGTCCGGCAATCAGAGTGCGCTTGGAAACCTTGCCGACGACCGTTTGTACGGCGTCTGCATAGCCAGGCGAGAGGTTAGGGTTGGTGACGAGAACTTCCGTCACTCGCTCACGCGTGATGACGTCGCCCGGGAAAATAGTGGCTGTTGGAACAACGGCGTGTTTCTGCTGCGATAGGGCAGCCTGTGGCGCAAGCGCCACCAGGCTGACCGTGAGCGCCAGCGCCATTGTGCAGAAACTGCCAGGCACGATTTTCGGGCGGAACTTCATGTTACGCTACCTCTTCAGGTTCTGACTGACGATCGTCGCCATTTCGTCTGCTGTGGTGATGACCTTGGAGTTCATTTCATATGCGCGCTGCGCAGAAATGAGGTCGGTGATTTCCTTGACGGAATCGACGTTCGAGCTTTCGAGGTAGCCCTGCTTGATGTAGCCGAATCCCTCAGTCTGCGGCGCGGCTGTTACAGCGTTGCCTGATGCTTCCGTCTGTGAAAACAGGTTGTCGCCGAGTGGCTTCAATCCGGCTTCGTTGGCGAAGTTGCTGAGGTTCAGCTGGCCGAGTTCGGTTAGATTGTTTGCGGTTCCGATGCGCGCCGATATGATGCCATCCTTACTGATGGTAACTTCTGTCGCGTCGGTCGGAATGACGATGTTGGGCTGAACACCGTAACCGTCGATCGTGACCAGACGTCCGGTTGAATCCTTGTTGAGGGCACCGGCGCGCGTGTAGAGCGTGTTGCCATCGGGGCCATCGACCTGAAGCCAGCCCTTGCCGACGATTGCAACGTCGAGGTCATTGCTGGTCTGGGATATCTCGCCCTGAATGTGAAGCTTTCTTACCGCAGATGTCTGAACACCGAGGCCGATATTGGCGCCTTCAGGCACAACGGACTGGTTGGCGCGGTTCATAACGCCCTGTGCACGCTCGGTCTGGTAAAGCAGGTCAGTAAATTCGGCGCGNCCGCGCTTGAACGCAGTCGTGTTGATGTTCGCGATGTTGTTCGCGATGACCTCAAGGTTTGTCTGCTGGGCATCCATGCCCGTCGCTGCAATGGCTAGTGCTCTCATTTTTTATATCCTTAAGCGTCAAATCTGCATTTNCACGATGTCGAGATAGGCCGAGACGATCTTGTCGCGCAGTGCTACGGCGGTCTTGAGCGTCTGATCCGCCTGCATGACGGCATCCACCACTTCACGCGTGTTGGCCTTGCCCTGAAGGCCCGCAAAAGACATCGCTTCACTCTTCTTGAGGGAATCGATGGCATCCGTTGCCACACCACCCAGCACGCTGGCAAAGGTGGGGCCGGTGGCGGCACTCGCCGCCGTTGAAACGGCGCTTCCAGCAAGCGTGCTGAGGCTGGACGTGACTTCTTTCAGTCCGTCTGTTGCATCGTTCGTCAGTGATTTCAGGCTGTTAATGGCGTCGATCATCACTGACCCTTCAATAAGTCGATGGTTGAGGCAACCATGTCGCGTGTTTGCTTGATAACTTGCAGATTGGCGTCGTAGCCGCGGTTGGCCTCACGAAGGTCGGCCATCTCAATCAGCATGTTGACGTTCGGAAGCTTGACCATGCCTTTTTCGTCTGCGGCAGGGCTGTCGGGATCGTATTCCTGGGTGAAGTCGGAGCGATCGACGCCCAGCTTCTTGACCTCGACGAGATTTGTCTGGGAAACACGATCCATCTCATTCGCAAAAGTAATGGTCTTGCGACGATAAGGGTCTGCACCCGGCGTATCGCCTGTGGTGCGAGAGTTGGCGATGTTTNCCGAAACGATGCGCAGGCGCGTGGCCTGAGCTTCCATTCCGTTTCCCGCAATTTTCATCGAAGACTTTAAAGGGTCCATCTTACTTGCCCACCGCTGTCAGCATCATGCTGTGAAAAGAGCGAACGAGTTGCGCGTTCAGTTCGAACTGCCCCTTGATTTCGCCTGTCTTGGCCATTTCCTTGGAAAGGGACACCGTGTTGCCGGACTCCTGAACGCCGATTTCGTTGGTAAGGTCAGCATCCTCGAGCGCAACCTTGCCGCCGCCTGCAACTGCCAATTCCATGTGTGCCGAATTGGTGCGCGCCATCTGCATGCCGACCGACTGCAATTCCGCATCGAAAGGAACGACGTCCTTTGCGCGGAATTTTGGGGTGCTGGCATTTGCAATGTTACCGGCGACGACTTCCTGACGGACAGAAAGCCATTCGGCCTGCCGGGATGCCAACGCAAACAGCTGAATCGGCTGCATGACAATTCTCCGTGTTTAACTTGATCCTGTTTNAGGGTGACAATCTTGCGCGGGACTTGCGGAAGACGCTTTCTGCCGAACGGCCGAGGAGGTGGGGCGGGAGATGCCAATGTGTTCGTATTAACCTTTTGTTTGCCTTGTCGCTTTAGACTTCGTTTATATTTACACCAGCGGGCTTTCCGGTCTGCGCGGTATGTAACCCTATGGGTTTGAGATGGTTTTTGAGAGCAAGAGACTGGTGATGCCGAATCGGGACGCTCTTCGTGAGACACTCGTTGCTGCACCGTGGCGACGATATCTGCTGTCAGCCGCAACAGTGCTTTCCCTAACGGCATCCGGCTTTTTTCTGCCGACGATGCTTCTGGAGCCCGGCCTGAAAGGTTACGTTTCCCAGGCCGGCGTCAAAGTCTCCAATCCAAACGCCAACGCCGCTGGCGTGCAGCGCATCACATCGCAGCTTCGTGAAAATCTGCTGTCGCCGATGACGCTTGGCCTGATGGTTTCAGACTTGAAACTCCAACCTCAGGATCTCACCGGTATTCAGACGCAAGGCCATCTCTCCGTTTTTCTGGACCTGCTTGCGGGTGGAGGAAACAATGGTGATGCGCTGGTGGGCGCAACGGAAACGACGCTGAAAAATGCGGTGTCTATCTCGTCTGCGCTTCCCAGCAATGAGATCACAATCGATGTCACTGCCGCCACGCCCGAGGCATCGCAGAAGATCGCGGATTATGTCGCCGCTCGCATTGTAAAAGACATTGGTGCCGAGCAACGCGACCCGGAACTCCAGGCCGTCGAGAAGGCGCGTGTCGCGCTTGATAGCGCCGAGGCGGCGTTAACGGGCTTCCAGATGCGGCATGGTAACGACGCCGTCTCCCGTATTCAGGGCTTGCAGCAAAAAATTCGTGAAGACGAAGCCGCCACCACAACTCTCATTGCCAAGAGCAGCGAACTCGCGGACGGCATTTCAGCCGCGGCCTCCATGAAAGTGGATGACGTTCTCAACAGAACTCTGCCAGCGATGGTCGCGTTTGCGCCGCTGGAAACGATCCGCCAGAATTATACTGCCGCCAAGCTCGCGCTAGCCGAAGTCAGCGTCGATCACGGACCGAGACATCCGCGCACGATTGCCGCACAGACGACAGTAGATGCGGCGCGGGCGACAGCCATGCCCACCCTTCGCGGTGTGCTGGAAGCCTTGAAGCAAGAGCAAACGACCACAACGGAAGCACTGGAAATGCGGGCGAACACCCGCGCCGAACTCGACAGCCAGTTAAATGCCCTTGGGGATGCTCCCGCGGATCTCGCAAGGCTGGAAGCGGCCCTTGAGAAGGCACGCACGGATTACATCATCTCAAGCGACGCCGCAGGCACATTCTCCAGCGCACCGCGCATCAGCGCCGCCCTTGCGGTGACGGCTGAGCCGGGCGTTGCCAATTACGACAGCTTTACCGCAAATGCGATGTCAGCCGCAGGTGGAGCTACCGGGCTGCTGATCGCCCTTTTCGTCTTGAGTTACCGCCGCAAGGAGGAAGCAGGCGACGTTGCCGAGTTGCCGACCGTCATCAAGCTTGAAACGGCCTTAGACACGTCCGTCCATGAGATGTCGTCTGCCGAGACGATTCAAATCGAGCCCGGTATTTNCGATGACATGTCCGTGGAAANTCCAACGACGCCAGAACCGGTGACATTGGAGACTGTGTCTTCGTCAAAGGTCGAAGATGAAGCTGAGATCGAAACCGAGGCTGCCTATGATGAGGCTGCCAACGACTTGCCGTTTGACGAGCGGGTACGCCAGGTTTTGATGCAAAACGCCATTTCCTCTCAACCGCGGGAAAAAGAGGCGCCAGGGTTCAAGCTTCCGCCATTGCTGGCGGCGGCTCTGGCCGGTCACGCAGACCATGCGCAAGCCGAGACCGAGGAGTTGCGGATATTGCGCCAGGAGCTTGCTGTGCTCAGAACACGTTTGCTCGAACATGCGCGCGAAGAGCGGAACCGCAATCGCGCGTGACGCGTCGATTTTCAATCAAAATGCACTTTGCTATGCCGCATTCCGACGCTAGATAGCTATCTAGTTTCCAGGAGGCAGGCATATGGCAGTTGTGATCGACGGAAAAGCAAAAGCGGCATCTGTAATCGAGACCGTTCGCAAGGCGGCGGAAGGTCTTGCACAACAGGCGGGTGTGAAGCCCGGACTTGCCGTGGTCATCGTGGGTAACGACCCGGCTAGCCACGCTTATGTAAACTCCAAGAGCAAAACGGCCAAGGAATGCGGCTTCAAGTCTGTTCAGCATACTCTGCCGGAAGAAACGACACAGGCCGAACTGGAAGCCCTGGTCGCGACATTGAATGCCGATGCTTCCCTTCATGGCATTCTCGTACAGTTGCCACTGCCGGGACATCTCAATTCAGATACTGTCATTCAGTCCATTCTGCCGGAAAAAGATGTAGACGGCTTGAGTGTTCTCAACGCTGGAAAGCTCGCGACAGGTGACCTCGAGACAGGGTTGATCTCCTGCACACCAGCGGGTTCCATGCTTTTGGTGCGCAGCATTCATGGCGATGATCTCTCGGGCCTCAACGCGGTGGTCATCGGTCGTTCGAACCTGTTCGGCAAACCCATGGGGCAACTGCTTTTAAACGCCAACGCGACTGTCACCATGGCGCATTCGCGTACCAAAGATCTGGCTGCGGTCTGCAAGTCCGCTGATATCCTCGTTGCTGCGGTCGGTCGTCCGCAGATGGTCAAGGGTGATTGGGTGAAGCCCGGTGCAACCGTCATCGATGTCGGTATCAATCGCATTCCGGCACCGGAAAAAGGCGAGGGTAAGTCTCGTCTGGTGGGCGACGTGGCCTATGACGAGGCGAGCGCCGTTGCCGCTGCCATCACACCAGTTCCCGGTGGTGTGGGTCCTATGACGATTGCAATGCTGATGGCAAATACGGTCATCGCCGCGCATCGCGCCGTTGGAAAACCCGCACCTAAGTTCTAACGGATCTACACTCGGGCGGGGCCTGTCGATCCGCGCACGACAAGTTCCGCTTTCCATAATTCCTGTTGGTTGTCAGGCTGTCCGGATTTGATCTGTTTGATCAGCCGCTCGGCAATTCTCAGCCCGGCGGCCCTTAGCGAAGACCGCGTCGTCGTCAATGGCACCGAGAAATTGACCGGCTTCAGCAGTGGCAAGACATCGTCATGGGCAATCAGCGAAATATCTCTTCCCGGCTTCAGGCCTCGGTGATTGAGCGACCGGACGGCACCTAGCGCCAATGCTGTCGACGCACAGATGATCGCCGTCGGGCGATCGGCGCGCGACAGCAGTTGTTCCATTTTTAGAAATCCCGCTTCATCATTCATGATGCTGTGGCTGACATTGTCCTGACGTAGCGTATATCCACTCTCTCCCAGCGCAGCCTCGACACCACGGTGGCGACGAAAGGTGAAGTCGTAACCTTCCGGGCCGTTCAGAAGTGCAATGTTGTGATGGCCCAACTGCAACAGAAGCGATGTCGCATCGTGAAACGCAGTCTCATTGTCCACATCCAGGAAGGGATAATCCGCCTCCACGCCCCAGGAGCGGCCATGCACCATGAAGGGTATCGAAAGGCCTTTCATCATTTCGATGCGGGGGTCGTTCTTTTTCATATAGGCGAGATAGATGCCATCGACGCTGCCGCTGACGGCAAGTTCCTTCAGCGCATTTTCCTCATTGGCCGGATCGGTCGGCATGATGACGAGGTGAAAGCCGTTGCGGGCCGAAGCCTCTCCCAAGCCGCTGAGGAATTCACCGAAATGCACGTCGGATTGATAGTCTGGGCCGGTGGGCATCACCAGACCTATGGAGCCCATCTTGCCGGTTGCCAGACGTTGGGCTGCGACATTGGGCCGATAGCCGGTCTTCTGCGCAGCATCGATGATCTTGCGACGGGTCTCGGCGTTGACTTCCGGGTAGCCGTTAAGCGCACGGCTGATCGTGGTCTGGGAAATGCCGAGGTGCTGCGACAGTTGTTTCAAGTTCATGTTTCGCAGCCCTCCATGATTCAGGTGTCGGTTTGACGCGTTGCTCCTCCAAACGTCCAAACCGCTTTGGATGATAGCAAGAGTTCGATCGAGCCACAATTGGAAAGGTGAGGTTTCTTCATGCATAGCTTGCATGCTNCACTGCAGTGCATTTATTAAAGCGCTAAAGTTGAGTCTGGCACTTGACTCCGGTTCCATCCCAGTGAGAAGAATAGGTAGCCAAAGCGCTTTGAAGATTTTTNGCGGGTAATAGCCTGACAATGTGATGGGAGGAAAATCACATGAAAANGACTTTCTTGACGACAGTGGCCGTGGCCACGCTTTTTGCAGGTGCAGCCCTTGCGGCAGACCTGAAGTTCAAGCCCGGTGAAGACGCGAAATTCAACTGGAAGAGCTACGAAGACTTCAAAACCGCCAATGCCAGCCTAAAAGGCGAAACGCTGACGATCTTCGGACCTTGGCGCGGTGAGGACGAAGCACTGTTTCAGTCCGTTCTGGCCTATTTTNCCGATGCGACCGGCGTGAACGTTCGGTATTCGTCTTCGGAAAATTACGAGCAGCAGATCGTTATCGACACGCAGGCGGGCTCGCCTCCCAATGTCGCCATTCTTCCCCAGCCAGGCCTTTTGGCCGACCTTGCTGCAAAAGGTCTTCTGACGCCGCTGGGGNATGAGACGGCGAACTGGGTCAAGGACAATTACGGCGCGGGCCAGTCCTGGGTCGATCTCGGCATGTATTCCGGCAAGGACGGCCAGAAGGCTTATTTCGCCTTCCCGTTCAAGGCAGACGTGAAGTCGCTGGTCTGGTACGTGCCTGAAAACTTCGAGGAAGCAGGCTACGAAGTTCCCAAAAGCTTGGAAGACCTCGTCAAGCTCAGCGACCAGATTGTAAAAGACGGCGGCACGCNATGGTGCATCGGTCTCGGTTCTGGCGGTGCGACGGGTTGGCCCGGCACTGACTGGGTTGAAGACTTCATGCTGCGCACCCAACCACTGGATGTCTACCAGAAGTGGACGACGAACGAAGTGAAGTTCAACGATCCACGCGTTGTTGCGGCCATCGAGGAATTTGGTAAGTTCGCCAAGAATGACAAATATGTCTCGGGTGGCGCAGCAGCTGTTGCGTCAACCGACTTCCGCGATAGCCCCAAGGGCCTCTTCGATATTCCGCCGAAGTGCTATCTGCATCGTCAGGCATCGTTCATTCCATCTTTCTTCCCTGAAGGTACCAAGGTCGGAACGGACGTCGATTTCTTCTATATGCCGACATTCGCGTCCAAGCCTGACCTCGGCAAGCCGGTTCTGGGTGCTGGCACGCTCTTCACCATCACCAAGGATTCGAAGTCCGCTCGCGCACTGGTCGAGTTCCTGAAGACGCCTATTGCGCATGAGGTCTGGATGGCACAGTCCGGTTTCCTCACGCCCTATAAGAAGGTCAACCTCGACGCTTACGCCAGCGAGCAGACCAAGCGTCAGGGTGAAATTCTCACCACAGCCACCAGCTTCGGTTTTGATGGCTCCGACCTTATGCCCGGCAAGATCGGTGCCGGCGCGTTCTGGACCGGTATGGTTGATTTCGTCGGCGGCAAATCTGCGCAGCAGGTTGGTGACGATATCCAGAAGGCCTGGGACGGCCTCAAGTAAAACAACCAATTGGCCCGGCGGTCGGATACCCGCTGCCGGGCTGGATATAAGAACGGAATACGGGGAGGGAATGTGATGACCCAGATCGTGTCAGCGCTCGGCGTAATGATCGTCGGCGTTTTCGCCTGTGCCGCTTATTATTGGCTGTCGGACAAGGCGCTGCAATTCATCTTCCCACTGAAGGACGGCGATGTCATCCATGCGTCGCGTAATCTGAACAGACGGGCTGCGGTTCGTCCCTGGCTCTTCGTCGGCCCAGCACTGTTGTTGCTGATCGTCTATCTCGTCTACCCCGTCGTCGCTACCTTTATCCTCTCTTTCTATGACCGCACCGGCGCCAACTTCGTCGGCCTCAACAATTATCGGTGGGCATTTTTCGATGCCGGTTTCCGCCAGTCCATTTTCAACAACATCCTTTGGCTCGCCGTCGTACCTGCTGCCTGTACCTTCTTCGGTCTCGTTATCGCCGTTATGACCGACCGCATCTGGTGGGGTAACATCGCCAAGTCCATCGTATTCATGCCGATGGCCATTTCCTTCGTCGGTGCGTCCGTCATCTGGAAATTCGTCTACGAATATCGCGGCGAAGGCCAGATTCAGATCGGCTTGTTGAATGCCATCGTCGAATTCTTCGGCGGCACTCCGGAGGTGTGGATTTCCATGCCCTTCTGGAACAACTTCTTCCTGATGATCATCCTCATCTGGATTCAGACCGGCTTCGCCATGGTCATCCTATCGGCCGCCCTGCGCGGCATTCCTGAAGAAACCGTCGAAGCCGCCGTCATCGATGGCGCCAATGGCTGGCAGATTTTCTGGAAANTCCTCGTGCCGCAGATTTGGGGCACCATCGCAGTCGTCTGGACGACCATCACCATTCTCGTTCTCAAGGTCTTCGATATCGTCCTGACCATGACCAACGGTCAGTGGAACACCATGGTTCTCGCTAACCTCATGTTCGACTGGATGTTCCGTGGCGGTGGGGATAGCGGCCGAAGCGCCGTCATCGCACTCGTCATCATGGCGGCGGTAACACCGATCATGATCTGGAACATTCGCCAGGCAAACCGTGAGATGGAGGGCCGCTGATATGAGCATTGCAACCCGCATTCGCCGCGTCGGCCTGCCAAGGCTTATCGTTCACATCAGCGTGCTGTTCGTGGTTCTGCTCTGGCTTTTGCCAACGCTCGGCATTCTCGTCAGCTCGCTACGAGACAAGGACCAGCTCGTCGTTTCCGGCTGGTGGACGGCCTTTTCCAGCTCCAGCCAGACGCAGGCGCTTCGCCTTGCTGATCCTGCGACACAAAAACAGGAAGGTGACCGCTTCATCATCGCTGGCAACGTCTTTGAAAATGGTGCCGGCGGCAAGGTTTCCGCCTTCGGTGTCCGCGTGCAGGACCCTGAAGCCTTCCCGGCGGGAGAGGCCGCTGATCTGGGTGATGGTGAGAGCCTCGTCATCAACGAAGACGGCACCTATCAATACAGCAAGAACGCCAGTTTCGAAGGGTCCCGTGCCAAACGTGTCTATCTCGCCGTCGCCACCCCGCCAATCTTCACGCTCGATAACTACCGCACCGTTCTGGCGTCTGAAGGCATTGGCCAGTCCTTCGTCAACTCGCTGACGGTTGCCATTCCTGCCACTGTTATCCCGATCCTGATCGCTGCCTTCGCTGCTTACGCCCTGTCATGGATGAAGTTTACAGGCCGCTCCCTCATCATCGCCATGGTCGTCGGCCTTATCGTCGTGCCGTTGCAGATGTCGCTTATCCCNTTGCTGCAGCTTTATAACTGGATCGGCAATGTCTTCGGCGTGCCATCCAAGACCTATGCGGGCATCTGGTTGGCGCATACGGCTTTCGGCCTGCCGCTCGCCATCTACCTGCTGCGCAACTACATCGCCGGTCTGCCGAAAGAAATCATCGAAAGCGCACGTGTCGATGGCGCCAGCGATTTCGAAATCTTCGTCAAGATCGTCCTGCCCTTGTCTTTCCCTGCACTCGCTTCTTTTTCGATCTTCCAGTTCCTCTGGACATGGAACGATCTTCTGGTCGCGATGGTGTTTCTCGGTACGCAGAAGGACGAGTTGGTGCTGACCGGAGCGCTGAATGCGCTGCTTGGTTCGCGCGGCGGCAACTGGGAAATCCTCACCGCGTCGGCCTTCGTCACCATCGTCGTGCCGCTCTGCGTATTCTTCGCTCTCCAACGTTACCTTGTGCGCGGCCTGCTGACAGGCTCGGTCAAGGGAGGCTGATCCACAATGAATGCCCATACCACACAGGATACTGCAATGACGTCTTCTGCCCTCGTGCGCGATAAGGATTGGTGGCGTGGCGCCGTGATCTACCAGATCTACCCACGCTCCTATCAGGATTCGAACGGTGATGGCATCGGCGATCTCAAGGGCATCACCTCCCGCCTGGAGCACATTGCCAAACTTGGCGCAGACGCGATCTGGATTTCGCCCTTCTTCACGTCACCGATGAAGGATTTCGGCTACGACGTTTCCAACTATGTTGATGTCGATCCGATGTTCGGCACACTTGCCGATTTCGATGGCTTGATTGCCGAAGCGCATCGCCTCGGCATCCGCGTCATGATCGACCTCGTCCTGTCGCACACGTCCGACCAGCATCCATGGTTCGTGCAGAGCCGCTCGAGCCGCCAGAACCCCAAGGGTGATTGGTATGTGTGGAGCGACGGCAAGCCGGATGGCACGCCGCCCAACAATTGGCTGTCCATCTTCGGTGGTTCCGGCTGGCAGTGGGATCCGACGCGTATGCAATATTACATGCACAACTTCCTCACCTCACAGCCGGATCTCAACCTGCACAATGAAGACGTGCAGCAGGAGTTGCTGAACATCACCCGCTTCTGGCTGGAGCGCGGTGTCGATGGCTTCCGTCTGGATACCATCAACTTCTATTTCCACGACAAGGAACTGCGCAACAACCCGGCGCTCGCACCGGAGCGCCGCAATGCGTCCACCGCGCCTGCTGTGAACCCCTATAATTTTCAGGAACACATCTACGACAAGAACCGCCCTGAGAATATCGAGTTTCTGAAACGCTTCCGCGCAGTATTGGATGAATTCCCTGATATTGCCGCAGTCGGTGAAGTCGGCGACAGCCAGCGTGGTCTCGAAATTGTCGGTGAATATACCTCCGGCGATGACAAGATGCAGATGTGCTACGCTTTCGAGTTTCTGGCACCTGACGCCTTGACGCCGCAACGCGTGGCCGATGTGCAGGCGGATTTCGCCAAAGCGGCGCCCGAGGGTTGGGCCTGCTGGGCCTTCTCCAACCACGATGTCACCAGGCATGTCAGCCGCTGGGGCGATGTGGTGGAAGACAAGGACGCTTTTGCCAAGGTTCTCTCGGCCCTTCTGATGACGCAGCGCGGTTCTGTCTGCATCTATGAAGGCGAAGAGCTTGGCCTGACGGAAGCCGATATCGCTTTTGAAGATTTGCAGGACCCCTACGGCATCCAGTTCTGGCCGGAATTCAAGGGCCGTGACGGCTGCCGCACGCCGATGGTGTGGGATGCGGGCCATGCGCAGGCAGGCTTTTCCACATCTGACAAGACGTGGCTTCCCATTCCGACCGAGCACAAGCAGCGCGCCGTCAGCGCCCAGCAGGGCGATGAAACCTCCGTGCTGGAACATTACCGCCGCTTCCTCGCCTTTCGAAAGATCCATCCGGCCTTTGCCAAGGGCGGCATAAAGTTCCAGCCTGTAGAGGGCACCGTTTCCAGCTACACGCGCACGCTTGGCAATGAAACCGTGTTGTGCCTCTTCAACCTTTCAGCAGAGCCGTCCCACGCGACATTGCCGGACGGTGATTGGGAGGTTCTAGACGGCCACGGCTTTACGTCAGAGTTGAGTGGCAATGAGGTCAAGTTACCGGCTTGGGGCGCTTTTTTCGCCCGTTACGCCTGAAAATACAGGGAGGAACACCACATGACTGGCGTTATTCTGAAGGATATCCGCAAAGCCTACGGGCAGGTCAAAGTCCTGCACGGTATCGACTTGGATATAAAGCAAGGTGAGTTCATCGTGTTCGTCGGCCCCTCCGGCTGCGGCAAGTCCACGTTGCTGCGCATGATTGCCGGTCTCGAGGAGATCACCGGCGGTGAGATGTATATCGACGGCCAACTGGTCAACGAAATCCCGCCCTCACGGCGCGGCATCGCCATGGTGTTCCAGTCCTACGCGCTCTATCCGCATATGACGGTTTACGACAACATGGCTTTCGGCATGAAGATCGCCAAGGAAAACAAGCAGGAAATTGACCGTCGTGTGCGCGCCGCTGCCGATATTCTGCAACTGACGCAATATCTGGAACGCCTGCCGAAGGCACTCTCCGGCGGTCAGCGCCAGCGCGTTGCCATCGGCCGTGCCATTTGCCGAAACCCCAAGGTCTTCCTGTTCGATGAACCCTTGTCGAACCTCGATGCCGCGCTTCGTGTCGCCACCCGTATCGAGATCGCCAAGCTCGGTGAACAGATGGCCGATACGACCATGATCTACGTCACGCACGATCAGGTCGAGGCTATGACACTGGCCGACCGCATTGTCGTGCTGAACGGCGGTCGTGTCGAGCAGGTCGNTGCACCGCTGGACCTTTACGAGAACCCCGGCAATCTCTTCGTTGCCAAATTCATCGGCTCACCGGCCATGAATATCATTGCAGCCACGGTCAAGGCAACGGGCGCGCATACGGCCATCGAACTTGTTGGCGGCAAGACGCTGTCCGTCGATATAGCAACCCCGTCGGGAGAAGAGGGCAAGGCCGCATCCTTCGGCGTGCGTCCGGAAGACCTTGCTGTTGTCACCGGTGACGACTATCTTTNCGAGGGCAAGGTTTCCATCGTGGAGGCGTTGGGCGAAGTCACCCTGCTGTATCTTGAAGCGCCCGCAGGACAGGACCCGATTATCGTCAAAATCCCTGGAATCGCTCAGGCCAAAAAAGGTCAGATTTTGCGCTTCTCCGCACCGTCCCAAAAGCTGCATCTCTTTGACGCTGAAGGCCAGACTTACCGCCGCTAGAAGGGTCTTTGCAACGGTTTATTAAACATAAAAAGAAGCCGTTCAGCTGTGTCATAATTATTTCACATGCTCTAAANTGATTTNAGATCAATAGTTTGGCGTGAGTGCGGGTATGCTGGTGGTGAGTGGGCGTTGTTATCCACAGCCAGAATTGGCATGTGTTTCATATCGAAACGCAGAGATGAATTCTTAATGACTTCTGGCTAGTCTTTATCAATGAAAAATAACAAAGAGGATTGCGGCAGTGAACGCCCGGGCGGACATCGGTAAACCCACCTATCTCAGCAAGGAAGAATCTTTCATGTATGACCGCGAGGCGCGGTTCAAGATGGAAGATACGATGAATGCCGCACGCATCGAATATACCGAAAAAGCCGTCATGAACATGGCCTCGCGCCGGTGCGATGTCCTCAAAATTTCCCAGTCCGAAGCCGTACTGGCGCTTCTGACGCAATATAATCTGCCGAGACAATTTTATCTCGATATTCCAGACGCACGTATTACCAAGATTGGTTGCGTACTGATGAAGGTCAATCCGAACAACACCATTCAGGTCCGATTCCTGCATATCCTTAGCAAGAAGGACATGGATCGCATTTTCGTGTTCAGCACCCACCCGAAACACCGCGACCGCAAGCTCGATATCAGGGCCTGGTAGGCTGGAACGTCAGCTGTACAATCTGGCAGTGCCGATCTTGAACCACGCCTTGGCGATTTTGCCATCCACTATCTCATAGACGCAGATAACGTCCAGCTCTCCTGGTCCATCAGGGAAAGTGCGCGTTACCGTTTCGTGGTCAACCACAGTGTTGCCCAGCACGATGCGGTGCAGCAGCTTGCCGTGCAGATTTGGCTCCCTAAAGCGCTCTATATGTCTGTCACGTATTTCCTCAGCGCTCTTGGCGACGAGTTGATCTGGAAAGACGTAATATTGGCAATCGCTTGCCCACCACGGCATGAAGGCATCGATATCGCGAGCGTTATACGCCTCCAACTGCATCTGGACAGGGTAGGCTGCGTCCTGCGGATTCATGTCCAAACTCAATTCGAAAAGACGCTTGCGCCATGGTCAGCCGCTCCGACGCTGCGGCGGAAAGGCGCGAACAGCTCGCGGCCCATGCCCCATTCATTTNCGGATAGATCTGCCGTTGCGGGTGCGCGGGCCGCAAGCTCCGTGGCCGATACCAGCACCTGAATCGTGCCGGTGATCGCATCGAGCCTGATGATATCGCCGTCCTGAATGCGAGAAATCGGACCGCAATCGACTGCCTCCGGCGTCATATGGATGGCAGCAGGCACCTTGCCGGATGCGCCGGACATGCGGCCGTCTGTGACCAAAGCCACCTTGAAGCCACGGTCCTGCAACACGCCAAGCGGTGGTGTGAGTTGGTGTAGTTCAGGCATGCCATTGGCCTTAGGTCCCTGAAAACGAACCACAGCTACGAAGTCGCGGTTCAGCTTGCCTTCCTTGAAGGCAGTCTGGAGGCTTTGCTGATCGTGGAAAATGATCGCAGGCGCTTCGATGATGTGGCGCTCAGGCTTCACGGCAGAAATCTTGATGACGGCCTTGCCGAGATTGCCGGTCAGCATCTTCAGGCCGCCGGTGGGCTGGAACGGCGTTTCGACGCTGGCCAGAACCTTTGGATCATGGCTTACCTCCGGCGAGGATGTGCGGGCCACGGCACCGTTTTCATCCAGTGTCGGCTCAATCGTATAGGCCTCTAGCCCATGCCCGAACACGGTGCGCACATCATCATGCACGAAGCCCTGTTTCAGAAGTTGTTTGATGAGGAAGCCCATGCCACCAGCTGCGTGGAAGTGGTTTACGTCTGCCAGACCGTTCGGGTAGACCCGCGCCAGAAGCGGCACCACATCCGAAAGATCAGAAATATCCTGCCATGTCAGCACGATGCCGGCTGCCCGCGCCATGGCGATGAGGTGCAGCGTGTGGTTGGTGGAGCCGCCTGTGGCATGCAGACCGACGACGCCGTTGACCACGGAACGTTCATCGATCATCTCGCCCGCAGGCGTAAACTCGTTGCCCTGCGCAGTAATTGCCAGCGCCCGCTTCGTCGCTTCACGCGTCATCGCATCGCGAAGCGGCGTGTTGGGATTGATGAAGGACGACCCGGGCATATGGAAGCCCATGATTTCCATCAGCATCTGGTTGGAATTGGCAGTGCCGTAGAAGGTGCATGTGCCGGGGCCGTGGTAGGATTTGGATTCGGCTTCCAGCAACTCGGCGCGCCCGACCTTGCCTTCGGCGTAAAGCTGGCGAATGCGCGACTTCTCGTCATTCGGCAGGCCAGAGGTCATCGGTCCGGCTGGAATGAAGATGGATGGCAGATGGCCGAAGGAAAGAGCCGCAATCACCAGACCCGGCACGATCTTGTCGCAAACGCCGAGAAAGACAGCTGCATCGAACATATTGTGCGACAGGCCGATGCCTGCCGCCATGGCAATCGCATCACGCGAAAACAGCGACAGCTCCATGCCGGGCTGGCCCTGCGTCACGCCATCACACATGGCTGGAACGGCACCCGCAACCTGCGCAATGCCGCCCGCTTGCTTGGCCGCATCCCGGATCATGGCCGGGTAAACCTCAAAGGGCTGATGGGCTGAGAGCATGTCGTTATAGGCAGTTATGATGCCGAGATTGCCGACCCGATCGCCGGCAAGGATATCCTTGTCGGCGGGGGAACAGACCGCAAATCCGTGCGCCAGATTGGCGCAGGACAGGACGGAACGATGTACGCCCTTGGTGACCTGAAGCCGAAGCCTTTCGAGATAAATCTCGCGGTAAGGTTTCGAGCGCTCGACGATACGGGCCGTGATAGCCTGAATACGAGGGTCGGCAGCCATGGGCGTTATCCTGTCCTTCTGAAGACCATCGGCCGGGAGCTTGGGAACGTCGGCCGGTGATCATGTTGCTGTTTCAAGCGCTGGGCGCGGCTCCCGCAAAGCGGAGAAGCCTATGGCGCCCAGTAGATATGCACGGGTGATTCCGCACGGTTAAGAACGGCCCGGACGGGCATGTCCTCTTCGTCCAGATCGGACTTGGCCTTTTCAAGCGTTTCCTTCTTCACGGCACCTTCGATGTGCAGCACCAGAAAACGGGCATCGTGAAGCGCGGAGAGATTAAACGTCAGCCGTTCTTCGCCAGCCGTTTCGGCCGCCATCGGCAGCACTGCGCGTTCTTCATCCAGATCGAGTGCTTCTTCGAGATTGTCACCACCGGGGAAGAACGAGGCGGTATGACCGTCCGTGCCCATGCCGAGGATGACGACATCGAAGGGATCGCAGATCGCTTCCGTCTTAACGGTCGCCAGCGTCGCAGCGTCATCAGGCGTTGCGAAAAACTGATAGAGCGGCACGAAATAGGCATAAGTCGCTGCGTTCTGCAGCAGGTGGTCGACCACCAGCTTATGGTTGGAACGGTCGCTTTCCGGCGGTACGAAACGCTCGTCCACCAGCGTTACGCTGATGTTCTTCCAGTCCAGTTCATGTTTGGAAAGTGCCTGAAAGAAAAGCTTTGGCGTTGAGCCGCCAGAAACGGCGATACTTGCCGTCCCCCGCTCTGCAACACCCCGTTCAAGGCGTTCTGCAACATTTTTTGCAAGCGTTTCCGCCAGCTCGGCGCCATTTGCGAAGATATGCTCCTGTCCAATCATCTGCATATCCCCTTAATCGGCTTCGTGCCATGTGCGGCCATCGCGTTCGATCAAAGCAATAGAGCCGCTTGGTCCCCATGTGCCGGACGTGTAACCCTGAACGCCCTGGCTCACGGTTTCCCAGCTTTTAAGGATAGGATCGACCCATTTCCATGCCGCTTCGACTTCGTCGCGGCGCATGAACAGGGCCTGATTGGAGCGGATGGTATCCATCAACAGTCGTTCATACGCATCGGGGCTGCGCACATTAAAGGCTTGTGCAAAGCTCATATCAAGCGAAACCTGACGCAGGCGCATGCCGCCTGGACCCGGGTCCTTGATGAGAAGCGACTGTTTGACGCCTTCATCCGGTTGCAAGCGAATGACCAGCTTGTTGGCTTCGACCTTGCCCGCCGCATCATCGAAGATCGAATGCGGGATCTGCTTGAAGGTAACGACGATCTCGGACACGCGGGTCGCAAGACGCTTACCGGTGCGGATGTAGAAGGGCACACCAGACCAGCGCCAGTTGGCGATTTCCGCCTTGATGGCAACAAAGGTCTCGGTGTTGGAAACGCCACCTTCCAGCTCTTCCAGATAGCCCTTGACCGGGCCGCCAGCGGACGCACCGGCGCGGTACTGGCCGCGCACTGTCAGCTTTTCGACATTGGACTGGTCGATCAGCTTCAGCGAACGCAGAACCTTTACCTTCTCGTCACGCACGGCTTCCGCATCCATGGAGGAGGGGGGTTCCATAGCCACAAGGCATAGCAGCTGGAGAATGTGGTTCTGCACCATGTCACGCAGCGCACCGGCCTTGTCGTAATAACCGGCACGGCCTTCGAGACCGACGGATTCGGCAACGGTGATCTGCACATGGTCGATATGCGCGGAGTTCCACAGCGGTTCGTAAAGTGCATTGGCAAAGCGCAGCACCATCAGGTTCTGCACGGTTTCCTTGCCGAGATAGTGGTCGATACGGAAGATCTGCTCTTCCTTGAAGACGTTACCCAGCGTGTCGTTGAGCTCCAGCGCAGAGGCCAGATCACGGCCAATCGGCTTTTCCACGACGATGCGGGTGGATTTGGTAATCAGCTTGTGGTCGCGAATCTTGAAGGCAATATCGCCAAAGATGCCAGGCGCAACGGCGAGATAAAAGGCCCGAATGCGGTCCTTGCCTTCGTCCAGCAGCTTTTTCAGCTTATCCCAACCATCGTCGGATTTCGCATCGACAGGGATATAATAAAGGCGGGCGCAGAACTTCGCGACCTGCGCGTCGTCGTACTCACCCTTTTNCAGATGCTCTTTCAGAGCATCCTGCGCGAATTTGCGGTATTCTTCATGGGTCATGACCGAGCGCGACGCACCAATAATGCGGGTCGGTTCTGTCAGCTGGTTTTCGACCTGACGGTGGTAAAGTGCAGGCAAAAGCTTGCGCTCGGCCAGATCGCCAGTGCCGCCGAAGACGACGCAATCGAAGGGCTCTACTGGAATGATTTGACTGCTCATACCGATTCTCTCGATCTTTCCGTGTTGAAGGCATCCATAATCTAATCGATTTAAAAATGCCAGACATGTTGTAAAAAATTATGAATTTTGCTTATAAGGCATTGTTTTTTCTAACCTTAAGCATGGCTGCCTATGGTCGTCAGTCTCATTAGAACCTGTCTCGTAAAGCATACCATGAAAGTGCAAGGAAAAGCAGTGGCGCACGCAATGCCATGCCGCCAGGAAACGATGGTACGTCCAGAGACGAAAACTGCTCCAGTGCCTTGTCCCGGTTGACAACCATATCCGCATAAAGTTTGCCGCAATAGTTGGACAGCATCACACCATGACCGGAATAACCGCCAATGGACATGACGCCCGCCATCACTTCACGCACGAAGGGCTGGCGGTTGAGCGTAATGCCGACAGACCCACCCCAGGCATGGGTCATCTCGATGTTTNCCAAAGCGGGATAAATTTCCGCGATCTGCTTGCGGATGTGTTTGGAAATGTCACGCGGCGAATCCGCCGTATAGGCCTCACGCCCGCCAAACAGCAATCGGTTATCAGGCGTCTTGCGGAAATAGCGCACCACGAAACGGCTGTCGGCAACCGCTTCCTTCCCGGGAATGATGTTCGGAAAATCGTCCAGCGGCACGGTCGCGCCGATGAAGGAGCGGATCGGCATCACATGCGCCGCCGTTACCGGCTCCAGATTGCCGATATGGGCATTGGTGGCGATCAGCACGCGGTCAGCCGTGATGGTGCCGGAAGACGTTTCGATCAGCGTCTTGCCACCCGTTTGGCGGATGGATTTGGCGGGCGTCATCTCGAAGATTTGTGCGCCTGCCGCTTGTGCAGCTTTTGCCAGACCGACGATGAGCTTCAGCGGCTGGATGTGGCCGGTGCCGGTGTCGCGAACGCCGAAATGGTAATGATCTGAACCCAACCGTTCCGCTGTTTCAGCTTTTTCCATGAAGGAGACGTGGCTGTAACCGTAGCGGCTTGTCATGGCTTCGACGCTTTTGCGATAGTCTTTTTCGTAAGACGCCTTGTGCAGCACATTCAATTGGCCCGGCAGGAACTCCATGTCGATGTCATGTTCGCGGGCGAAATCCAGCACATAGTGCTTGGCACGTTCCGCGATATCGAACAGCGTCTTGGAGCGCTCCAAGCCTATGTCCTTTNCCAGATCATCCGGCCATGCGCGCTGGCCGGTTCCGAATTGTCCGCCATTGCGACCGGATGCGCCATCGCCGAAACGATAACCTTCGACAAGCGCGACCGAAACGCCAGCCTTTGCAAGATTATAGGCCGCCTGCAAACCGGTGAAGCCGCCGCCGATCACGGCTACGTCCACCGTGCGCGAACCATCCATTGCGGCATATTCGGGCCGCTCGCTCAGACTGTCCTGATACCAGGACATGCCGGGCGCAATCGGGCTTTGCCATGTCATGTGCAAACCCTCATACGTTCAACAGCAGGAATTCCCGCTCCCACGGGCTGATCACCTGCATGAAGGTCTCGAATTCGCCACGCTTTAATCCGGCGTAGAGGCCAACGAATTCATGCCCGAAANCACGCTCCAGCTGCGGCTCGCCTTCTAGCAGAGCCACTGCTTCCAAAAGCCCGCGTGGCAACTCGATTGAGCCTTCGTTTGCCGTCTCATAGGTCGGCTCAGTCGGTTCGATATTGTTGACGATTCCAAGCCAGCCGCAGGCCAGTGAGGCCGCAATCGCCAGATATGGGTTGGCGTCTGAACTCGGCAGACGGTTTTCCACACGCCGCGCCGAAGGGCCGGAGATCGGCACGCGAAACGCCGTCGTGCGATTATCGTAACCCCAGGCATTGTTGACCGGGCAAGCCATGTCAGGCGTCAGGCGGCGGTAGGAATTGACGTAAGGCGCCAGCATAACCAACGCATTCGGCACATAACGCTGCATGCCGCCGACGAAGGCGAAGAATTCCTTGGACGGGCTGCCATCCTTGTTGGAAANCACATTGTCGCCGGTCTCGATATCCACCACCGACTGGTGAATATGCATGGCCGAACCTGGCATGCCCTGCATGGGCTTGGCCATGAAGGTGGCATAGATGCCATGCTTCAACGCCGCTTCGCGGATCGTGCGCTTGAACAGGAACACCTGATCGGCAAGCTCGATGGGATCGCCGTGGCGCAGGTTGATTTCCAGCTGCGCCGGACCTTCTTCGTGTATGAGGGTATCGATCTCCAGACCCTGCTTTTCCGAGAAGTGGTAGATATCGTCGATCAGCTCGTCGAATTCATTGATACCGGCAATCGAATAGCTCTGCCCACCGACGATGGAGCGGCCCGAGCGGCCCTTTGGCGGATGCAACGGGTAATCCGGGTCGTCATTCATGGCGACGAGATAGAACTCGATTTCCGGGGCGACGACCGGTTTCCAGCCTTTTTCCTTGTAAAGGTCGAGCACGTTTCTGAGCACGTTGCGTGGCGTGTAGGGAACGAAATTGCCTTCCTGATCCACGACATCGCAGATGACCTGCGCGGTGGGATCGCTTTCCCACGGCACGACGCAGAGCGTGGAAAGATCGGGCACCAGCTTCAGGTCGCTATCGCGTGGCTCATAACGGAAGTTCGCAGTTTCGTCGGGGTATTCGCCAGAAATCGTATGACGGTAGAGCGCGGACGGCAGTGCCAGCGATGTATCGCCGGTGAATTTGGATGTCGGCATCATCTTGCCGCGAGGAACGCCCGCAAGATCCGGGGTGATGCATTCGATGTCTTCGATGCCGCGAGCCTTGAGCCACTGTGCGGCCTCACGCCATGTGGAGCAACCGCGTGTCGGAGAGACATCAACTTGTATTTTCTTCGCCATGTTTGCCGGTTTTTTCGGATGGAGCATGGTTTTCTTGGGAGGCATAAATCACCGGCTTTGTGTTTCGATTGACACTATCATAGCCAGACTTTGTCATTTGGCAAAAGGGGGGGCGCCATTGACAACGGACCTGACTTCTAAAAGAGGAAGTACACCGAAACTAGGGAAACTCCATGACGGAAAAATGTAACGTGCTGATTTNGGGGGCGGGGGCCGCTGGCATGATGTGTGCCATACGCGCCGGTCAGCGCGGCCGTTCCGTCATTATCCTCGATCACGCCAAGGCGCCGGGCGAAAAAATCCGCATTTCCGGCGGCGGGCGCTGTAATTTCACCAATGTGCATGCGGCCCCGAAAAACTATCTCTCCAACAATCCCCATTTCGCCAAGTCGGCGCTGGCCCGTTACACGCCACGCGATTTCATCGTCCTTGTCGAAAAGCACCGCATTGCGTTTCACGAAAAGACGCTCGGCCAATTGTTCTGCGATGACAGCGCCAAGGATATCATCCGCATGTTGCTGGCCGAAATGCAGGCCGTTGGTGCAAAACTCAAATTGCAAACGGACATTACGTTGGTGGAAGCCATTCCAACCGGCGGCTTCCGCGTATCGACTTCCGCGGACGTCATCGAGGCTGACAGTCTGGTTTNGGCCACCGGTGGAAAGTCCATTCCCAAAATGGGCGCGACCGGCTTTGCCTACCGCATTGCCGAGCAATTCGGCCTCGGCATTATCGAAACCCGCCCGGGCCTCGTGCCGCTGACGCTCGAACCGACGCAGTTGGAAAAGCTGTCCGCGCTGTCCGGCATCGCCGTTCCAGCTGAAATTTCCCACGGCAAGACATCGTTCAATGAAGCGCTGCTCTTCACCCACAGAGGATTGAGCGGCCCGTCGATCCTGCAAATCTCATCCTACTGGCGCGAGGGTGACGAGGTTCGCCTCAAGATGGAGCCCGATCTGGATATTCTTGGCCATCTGAAGGCGGCAAAAAAGACCAACGGCCGCCAGTCTCCCCAAACCGCGCTTGGCGAAATCCTGCCGAAGCGTCTGGCACAGCATGTGGTGGAGCGGGCAGGCGTTACCGGCAATCTCGGCGACATGTCGGATAAGACACTGTCTACGCTGACCGCCGCCGTTCAGGAATGGTCCATAAAGCCCTCCGGTTCCGAAGGATACCGCACAGCCGAAGTCACGCTCGGCGGCGTGGACACGACCGATCTCGACTCCAAATCCATGCAGGCGAAAACCATCCCNGGCCTTTATTTCATAGGCGAATGCGTGGATGTGACAGGCTGGCTCGGCGGCTATAATTTCCAATGGGCATGGGCATCCGGCCACGCTGCCGGGGAATCTGTTTGAACCCTCGACATCTTAATGCCTTATTAAGAGCCGCGGAGTCATGCTGATCGAATGCCAGCACAACGTAAGTTGATACATGATGTCCAGCTGGACGCCGGAACCCGGCATCGATCGGTTATGTTTCTCGTTCAGGAAGCCGCTCATGATGATGTCCAAAAANCGCCCCCGCGCCATCGCGATCGCTCGCACCGCCAATGACAACGCCGTTTACGCCTTCCGCCTGAGCCTGATTTCGGCTGGCGCTATTGCTGCGTTTCTGGTGCTGCTGTTCTAATATTCCCGTTCCGCCATACCGGATAAAGCCCGGCATGACGGATGTTTGATGGGCAGCTCTTAAGCCGCCGCCTTGCCCTGTGCGACGATAACAGGGATCAGCAAATCTCCCCAGTTCCCGTCACCGCCGTGGTGGCGGGCGGAGCGGACGAGTTCGACCGAGACACCGGCCTCGACGGCGTTCATGACCGCCTGGTTGAGACGGTGCAAGTCATTGGCCAGCATGCGGATGGCGCTTTGCTGATCCTGGCTCATAGATGAGGATTGCTCCTCGCTGCGTTCTTTAACTCTTGAAATCGAAGCCATTGTTTTTCCTCCGTTCAATGGGTTGTTTCTTATTCCGCAGCAGGGCGGAACTGGTCGTGTTCGGTCGATTCCTTCATCGCCGTGGTGGATGAAGTGCCACCCGAAATGGCGACGGAGACCGCATCGAAATAGCCGGTGCCAACTTCGCGCTGGTGCTTGGTGGCAGTGTAGCCGTTGATCTCGGCGGCGAATTCCGCTTCCTGAAGCTCCGAATAGGCGGCCATCTGCCGGTCCTTGTAGCCGCGTGCCAGTTCGAACATGCCGTAGTTGAGTTGGTGGAACCCGGCAAGGGTGATGAACTGGAACTTGTAGCCCATGGCACCCAGTTCGCGCTGGAACTTGGCAATTGTTGCGTCATCAAGATGTTTCTTCCAGTTGAAGGACGGCGAGCAATTATAGGCGAGCTTCTTACCCGGATGCACCTTGTGTACACCCTCTGCAAACCTTTTCGCCTGCTCCAGATCCGGCTTGGATGTCTCGCACCAGATAAGATCGCAGTATGGCGCATAGGCATTGGCGCGGGCGATGCAGGGTTCCAGTCCATTCTTCACCTGATAGAAGCCCTCGACCGTGCGTCCGGCATCGTAATCCACGAAGGGCTGGTCGCGCTCATCGATGTCAGAGGTCAGAAGCTTGGCGGCTTCCGCATCCGTGCGGGCGATGACCAGTGTCGGCGTTCCCATGACGTCTGCGGCAAGACGCGCCGCTGTCAGGTTGCGGATGTGAGCGGCTGTCGGGATCAGAACCTTCCCACCCAGATGGCCGCACTTCTTTTCAGACGCCAGTTGGTCTTCGTAATGAACGCCCGCAGCCCCCGCCTCGATAAAGGCTTTCATGATCTCAAAGGCGTTGAGCGGGCCACCGAAACCGGCTTCCGCATCGGCAACGATGGGTGCAAACCATGTATCGACGGACAGGCCCTTGCCTTCGGCGGTTTCGATCTGGTCGGCGCGCTGCAAGGTCTTGTTGATGCGTTTTGCCAGTTCCGGTGCTGCATTGGCCGGGTATAGCGATTGGTCCGGGTACATCGAAGATGCGGTGTTGGCATCCGCCGCAACCTGCCAGCCGGACAGATAGATCGCCTTCAGACCGGCCCGAACCATCTGCATGGCCTGATTGCCGGAGAGCGCTCCTAGAGCGTTGATATAGCTCTCTTCATTGATGAGCTTCCACAACCGGTTCGCGCCCATTTCTGCCAGCGAGTGCCGGATGATGACGGAGCCACGCAGTTTTNCCACATCGGCTGCCGTATAGGTGCGCTCGATACCATCGAACCGACCCTGTGGCGCGTTTGGAACCAGTTTGTAAAAATCAGTCATGTCTCTCTCCCGTATCAGAAATGCAAATCCTTCCACACATCTATACTACAATATGATGTGTGCTCCGATGTGACTGAATTTACAGTTTCGATGATTTTTATGCCAGATAAAAAGGAAAATCAGTGACTTGAAAGAGGTCATGCTGTATCGTCTTTGACAGGGTGGAGTTGTAAAACTGTAAATTTTGTAAANGAAGAACACGCCGTATTTTGTATGGATTTNGTAAAGGGAGGAGATTTGGTGGAGGCCAAGATATTTGCAGGGCCGCGGGTGCGGCGCGTACGCAACGGGTTGGGTCTGACGCAGACGNCCATGGCCGATGCGCTGTCGATCTCGCCATCCTATCTCAATCTCATCGAGCGCAACCAGCGTCCGCTCACTGTGCAACTGCTGCTGAAGCTCAGCTCCGTCTATAAGATCGATCTGGATGACTTGCAGGGCGAAAGCGGGGGCATTGCCAGCCAGTTGCGCGAAGTGTTTGCCGATCCGCTGCTGGCGGGCGAGGTGCCTTCGGGGCAGGAGCTAGTCGAGGTGGCGGAAGCGGCACCCAATGCGGCAAGCGGCATCACCAAGCTTTATCGGGCCTATAAGGAACAGGCGCAGCGCCTGAGCGATCTATCAGACCTTCTGGCACGGGAAGGGCATCAAACCACGCTATCCTCCGCGCGCCTGCCGATTGATGAAGTGCGGGAAATCTTTGAGCGGCGGCCCGCCCATTTTGCTCAGCTTGATTTGGCGGCTGAAGGGTTTCATGCCGTCCTCAAGCCGGGCGATGATCTGGCGCAGGCGCTGAAAAGCTGGCTTCAGAAAAACCACGGCATCGTCGTGCGCTCCATGCCCGTTCACGCCATGCCCAACCTTCGCAGACGTTATGACCGCCATTCCATGCGGCTGTTTCTCTCCGAACGCCTGTCCCCGCAGGATCAGTTGAGGGAAATGGCAATGGAAGCCTGTCTTCTGGCGCTGACGGAGGAAATCGGCACGGAATTGCAAGCCCTTGCACTGTCGGGTGAGGAGGCAAAGCGCATCGCCCGCTTCGAGCTTGCCCGCTATGCCGCCCATGCGCTGATGATGCCCTATGGCGCATATCTGGCCGCCGCCCAGCGTGCGCGATATGACATCGATATCCTTCGCGGGCGTTTCAATGTGTCCTTCGAGCAGGCGGCCAACCGTCTCGTCACGCTGGTGCGTCCCGGTGTTTCAGGTATTCCGTTTTTCCTGATGGAAATCGATAGCGCCGGAAACCGCTTTCGCAAGGCGGGCGCTCAAGGATTTCCGCAGGCGAAGTTTGGCGGGCTGTGTGTGAAGCTCAACGTTCACGCCGCCTTTTCCCAGCCGGGGCAGGTGCTGGCCGAACAGGTGGAGATGCCGGATGGCGGCGCTTATCTCACCATCGCTCGCTCTCTGGATGGGCCACAGGCGGGTTTCGGAGAACGCATTCGCCGCACCGCTGTCATGGTGGCCTGCGATGCGGCGATGGCAAAGGAAACTGTCTATGGTGATGTGGTGGGCATCAAGGCGGGCAGCATTGCCATCGGCCCATCCTGTCGGCTGTGTGAGCGGCAAGGCTGTCTTTCGCGGGCGGAGGCACCGCTGACGCGTCCGCTGGGGCTGGATGAAATGGTAACGGGTCTCAGCGTTTTCGATTTNCAGTAGTGGCTTTCAACACAATTGTTTGAAATTGCCGCGCCGCACATTTCCCGCTTGCCGACACAACTTTTCCTTTCTAGTCTCTGGCAAANCAAGGGGATCACGCGTCTTCCCACAGCGCGTTCAAACAGGAGATATCATGAAACATCGTTCGCTTCGTTTCAGCCTCGCCGTCGCCGCAGCCGTTCTTGGTGCTGGCACCGCCTTTGCGCAGGAAAAGGTCGTCCACGTCTATAACTGGTCCGACTATATCGATCCCGCCCTTCTGGAAGANTTCACCAAGGAAACCGGCATCAAGGTCGTGTATGACGTGTATGACGGTAACGAGGTTCTGGAAACCAAGCTGCTGGCTGGCAATTCTGGTTATGATGTGGTCGCGCCGACATCGCCGTTCCTGGCACGTCAGATTCAGGCTGGCGTCTACCAGAAGCTGGACAAGTCCAAGCTACCGAACCTCAAGAACATGTGGCCGGAAATCACCACGCGCCTTTCGCAATATGACCCGGGCAATGAATATGCCGTCAACTACATGTGGGGCACCACCGGTATCGGCTACAACGTGGCGAAGATCAAAGCTGCCCTGGGTGACGTGAAAGTCGATAGCTGGGATATTCTCTTCAAGCCGGAGAATGCAGCCAAGCTGAAGTCCTGCGGCATCAACATCCTCGACGCGTCCGACGAAACCTTCGCTATTGCCATGAACTACATCGGCAAGAACCCGGATAGCAAGGAAACCGCTGATCTGGAAGCAGGCGGCGATGTTTACAAGGCGATCCGTCCTTCGGTGAAGACGTTCAATTCGTCTGCCTATATCGATGAACTCGCCAATGGCGATAGCTGCATCACCATCGGCTGGTCCGGCGATATTCTTCAGGCAAAGTCCCGCGCCGAAGAAGCCAAAAATGGCGTTGAAGTGAACTACGTCATTCCGAAGGAAGGCACCTATATCTGGATGGATTCCTTTGCCATTCCGGCAGACGCCAAGAATGTCGATGCCGCACATGCCTTCATCAATTTCATGATGAAGCCTGATGTTGCCGCCAAGGCGTCCGACTATGTGCAATATGCCAACGGCAATCTGGCCTCGCAACCACTGATGGACGAAGCCGTCTCCAAGAATCCGGGCGTTTACCCGGATGCCGAAACGATGAAGAAGCTCTTCACTATTTCGCCCTATGGACCGAAGGAGCAGCGCGTTCTCAACCGCGTTTGGACCCAGATAAAAACCGGCAGCTGACCGGATTTNCACAAGGGGCAGGTGGAAACGCCTGCCCCTTTCTCATTCGGCCTCTTCTTCAATAATGGGACAGTTCATGGCGAAATCTCTTGGCCCGGTTAAACGCAAATTCTCCCCCTGGACAGATCCGGCGTCGGCTCCGTTCATTCGCTTCGAGAATGTCACCAAGAGATTTGGCGATTTCGTCGCCGTCGATAATCTGACGCTGGATATATATGAGCGGGAGTTCTTCTCGCTGCTCGGGCCATCCGGCTGCGGCAAGACAACGCTGATGCGCATGCTGGCCGGTTTCGAGGAGCCGACGGAGGGGCGCATTCTGTTGCAGGGCAAGGACATCTCGGGCGTGCCGCCGTACAAGCGGCCCACCAACATGATGTTTCAGTCCTATGCGCTTTNCCCCCACATGTCGGTGGAAAAGAACATTGCCTTTGGCTTGGAACAGGATGGCTTGCCCAAGGCGGAGATCAGGACCCGTGTCGAAGAACTGCTGCAGATGGTCAAGCTGGAGCAGTTTGCCAAACGCAAGCCCAACCAGCTATCCGGCGGTCAGCGTCAGCGTGTGGCGCTTGCCCGGTCCCTCGCCAAACGTCCCAAAGTTCTGCTGCTGGATGAGCCGCTAGGCGCATTGGACAAGAAGCTGCGCGAGGAAACGCAGTTCGAACTGATGGACATTCAGACGAAGCTCGGTCTGACGTTTCTCATCGTCACCCACGATCAGGAAGAGGCGATGACGGTTTCTGACCGCATCGCCGTCATGGACAAGGGCATGGTCGTACAGGTGGCGACGCCTGCGGAAATCTATGAAGCGCCCAACAGTCGCTACGTCGCGGATTTCATTGGCGACATCAATATTTTTGAGGCGGAGATCACATCCAACACAGCGGCAGACGGCAAACCCTCAACGGTGCTGTTAGATTGCGACGGATTGAAAGTGGCGGTGGAGCAGGATTGCGCAACGATTGCCGGTAACAAGGTGGTCTTCGCTGTCCGCCCGGAAAAGGTCCGCATTTCCTTAGATCAGCCGGACGATACCTCGATCAACGTCGCACACGGCGAAGTCTGGGACATCGGCTATCTCGGCGACTTCTCGGTCTTCATCGTTCAGATGGCGGATGGCAGAACCATGCGCGCAGCGCAAGCCAATGTGTCACGCCTCGTAGATCGGCCCATCACTTTCGGGGATATGGTCTGGTTGAACTGGAAAGCCGATTCCGGTCTGGTTCTCACACGCTGAGGGAGTGTTGAACATGGCGATTTCGTCTCCTGAAAACCGGCAAAGCCCTATGCGTTGGCTGGTGGTTGCGGTGCCTTATATCTGGCTGGCGCTGTTTTTCGCGGCACCCTTTCTGATCATCGTCAAGATTTCGCTGTCCGATACCGCTATCGCAATGCCGCCATACGTGCCTGTGTTCGATGGTTTCAGTCGGATTGGCGACTTCTTTTCTCAGTTGGACTTCGAGAACTATATCTTCCTCACAGAAGATCCGCTTTACGTCGAAGCCTATCTGTCTTCCCTGCGCATAGCAGCAATCTCTACAGGTCTGCTGCTGCTGATCGGTTATCCCATGGCGCTGGCCATGGCGCGTGCGCCCAGCACCATTCGCCCGACGCTGGTCATGCTGGTTATTCTTCCGTTCTGGACTTCGTTTCTGATCCGCGTTTACGCTTGGATCGGGATTTTGAAGCCGGAGGGGCTGCTGACGGTGCTTTTTCAGACCATTGGCATTCTTGGGCCTGACCAGCAGGTCAACATCTTCCGTACAGATACGTCCGTCTTCATCGGCATGGTTTATTCCTATCTGCCCTTCATGGTGCTGCCGCTCTATGCCGCTTTGGAAAAACTGGATGCCACATTGCTTGAAGCAGCAGCCGATCTCGGTTGCCCGCCGTGGAAAGCCTTCTGGAAAATCACCTTCCCGCTGTCGCTGCCGGGCGTCATCGCTGGCTCGATGATCTGCTTCATTCCCATCACCGGTGAATTCGTCATCCCAGATCTTCTGGGCGGTGCGCAGACGCTGATGATCGGCAAGACGCTCTGGACGGAGTTCTTCGGCAACCGAGACTGGCCCTTGGCTTCCGCCGTCGCGGTGTTGCTGCTACTGGTGCTTGTCGTGCCCATTGCCATCTTCCAGAACCAGCAGAAGAAGGTGGCATAGCCATGAAGCGTGGAAANTTCGACACGACCATTCTCACGCTGTGCTTCGCGTTTCTCTATATTCCGATTATCATTCTGGTGGTTTATTCCTTCAATGCGTCGAAGCTCGTCACTGTCTGGGGCGGTTTTTCACTGCACTGGTACAGCTCCCTTTGGTCCAACGAGGGCCTGATGGATGCTGCGTGGATCACGGTGAGGGTAGCCTTGTTGAGCGCTACCATCGGCACAATTCTCGGCACGCTGGCAGCCTTGTCGCTGACGCGCTTTACCCGCTTTCCGGGGCGCATGCTGTTTNCCGGCATGATTTATGCGCCGCTGGTTATGCCAGAAGTCATCACTGGCCTGTCACTGCTGCTCCTGTTCGTGTCCATCGGTGTTGACCGCGGTTTCTGGACGGTGGTCATAGCCCACACCACCTTCACCATGTGCTACGTAGCGATCGTTGTGCAATCACGCCTGCTGACCTTTGATCGCAGTCTGGAGGAGGCAGCACTTGATCTCGGTTGCCCACCGGTCAAGACGTTCTTCCGCATCACCCTGCCGCTTATCCTGCCGGGCGTGGTTGCGGGCTGGATGCTGGCTTTTTCACTGTCGCTGGACGATCTCGTCATTGCCAGCTTCGCCACNGGGCCNGGGGCAACAACGCTGCCGATCAAGATCTATTCGCAGGTTCGCCTTGGCGTAACGCCCGAGATCAACGCCATCTGCACCATTCTGATTGCGCTGGTCACGGTCGGCGTCATCTGTGCTTCCATCGCATCCAAGCGAACCGAATTGCAGCGCATGCGCGATGAACACGCGGCTGCCAAGGGCTGATCGATATCGGGTGGGGTCACTGCGCCGAAATCAACGGTATCGATTAGGATTTATCGCCCCTAAATGGTGTCGTGCCGCCTTAACTGTTTATTAAACGGCACTGCTTCACATATATCTCAACGTGAGTGCACTCAATGAGAGGGTGACTGGGCCGGTGGCCAAAGACATGATGTTGTTATTCCTACTCTCGTTATAAGCACAAACTTTCAAGGCAGCTTCGGCTGCCTTTTTTCTTGAGCGTGGTCATGGTCGAGAGATCGCGACACGAGCAGGACAGGAATAAGCCCTGCCAAGATAATGATCAGGGCGGGAATGGAGGCATCCTGCACCTTGGAGCGTGAAGCGTCCTCATAGACCAGTGTTGCAAGCGTGTTGAAATTGAAAGGACGCAGCATGATAGTGGCGGGCAGTTCCTTCAGCGATTCGATGAAGACCAGCAATGCTGCGGTAACCGCTGCCGGGCGAATATTCGGCAACAGCACGTTGACCAGTGTCTGAAGGCGGTTACGTCCAAGCGTTCTCGCTGCCATGTCCAGATGTGGCGACAATTTCTGAAAACCTGCGTCGATTGTCCCTTCTGACAGCGTCATGAACCGCACGCTGTGGGCGTAGACAATGGCAAATGCAGTTCCAGAAAGCAGCAGCCCGGTCGAGTAGTTGAGATGAAGCCGCAGAAATCCGTCCAGCGCGTTGTCGAAGGCTGATAGCGGCAATAGCACACCAATGGCCAGCACCGTGCCGGGTATTCCGTAACCAAGCGAGCCGATGCGGCTGATGGAGCGCGATGCGGACGAGGCGTTGGCCCGTTGCACATAAGCGAAAATGAAACCGCAGACGAGCGTTATGAGTGCTGCCGACATCGACACTTCCAGACTGTGCGCCAACGCCTTGAGCAGTTTGGTATCAGACAGCGCGTCGATGCGTTTGAAGGCGTAACCCCCAAGCACCAAGACCGGAATCGCGAAACCAGACAGGATAGGCAGCAAGCAGAATGCCGTTGCGGCCCATCCACGCCCGGCCGGCAGTTGCTTCAGCCCAAAGCGCTGCGTCATGGCCGTGGATTTGGCGGCGGTGAAACGTTGTCGGCTGCGCGACTTTCGCTCGATGATGATGAGAGCGGCGACGATGATCACCAGCACAGAAGCGATCTGCGTTGCGCCCGCCAGATTGCCGCGATTGAGCCAGGTTTCGTAGATGGCAAACGTCAGTGTGCGAACGCCGAGATATTCGACTGCACCAATGTCGTTCAAGGTTTCCATCATGACGAGAGCAAGGCCAATGATGATGGCAGGTCTGGCCATTGGCAATTGCACGGAAAGGAATATTCGCAAAGAACCGGCGCCCAGTGTTCTCGCAGCTTCGGTTGCAAAGCGTCCCTGTAGCCCAAAAGCCGCTCTGACGGACAGGTAGACATAGGGGTAGAGAACGGAACTCAAGACCAGCACCGCACCACCCAGCGAGCGGACATCCGGGAACCAGTAATCATGCACCGTATGATAGCCGAAGAGGGTGCGAACAGCAGTTTGAACCGGCCCCGTGAAATCGAGAAATTCGCCAAANGCATAGGCTGCCAGATAGGACGGAATGGCAAGCGGCAGTACCAGCGCAAAAGCCAGGAGGCGGCGCAGAGGGAATTGAAAAGTGCTCACCAGCCATGCCGTGAGGATGCCAAAACATGCGGTCATCAATCCGGTCAGGCCTATAAGCATCACAGTCTGCTCGCCCGCACGTGGCAAGACGTTGACCAGAAGATGACGCCAGCCATCCGTTCCACCGGTGGCAGCGATACAGAAANTCGCAATCAGGGGCATGGCAACTGCGCAAGCCAGCAAAACTGTCCAGATGGAAAGTCCCGAAGGCCTCGATCCGGGGACGATCCAGGCGGCGTCAGAGTTTTGGGGCAGCGGCAATGCTCTATCCTTCCGTCATCGGCGGGACCGATGCGTAGATCGAAAATCTCCAAGGGCGATTATGCCCTTGGACATTGCTAATCCCGGAAGTGTTCAGTTCGCAAGCACGCGCTGCGAAGGGAAGCTGATTTCCACCAGCGTTCCCTCATTCGGTGCCGACGTGATGGAGAAATTGGCACGGTTGGCATCCACCATCGCCTTGGTCAACGGCAGGCCCAGGCCCGTGCCATCGCCGCGGACACGGTTGCTGGAAGCGGAAACCTGTCGGAACGGCTTCATCGCCTGTTCCAGTTCCGCGCGGTTCATGCCGATGCCTGTGTCTCTGATACGCAGGACCACGCTACCATTGGCCTCATAAGCCGTGGACACCACAATCTGTCCGCCTGATGGCGTGAACTTGATGGCATTCGACAGAATGTTGAGCATGATCTGCTTGATCGAGCGAAGATCGGCAACGATCTGTGGCACCGATTGCGACAGCGCCGTGCGCACGATGACGCGCTGATTGTTCGCCTGCGGCTGCACGATGGATACCGCTTCCGCGATCGTATCGTTCAAGGCAACCGCCCTGAAATCGACATCCATCTGTCCTGCTTCGATTTTCGAAATATCCAGGAGATCGTTGACGATATCCAGCACGTGGCGACCAGAGCGCACAATGTCGTTGGAATATTCAATGTAACGCGTATGTCCGATCGGCCCGAAGCGCTCCGTGGCCATGATGTCGCCAAAGCCAATAATGGCATTGAGTGGCGTGCGAATCTCATGGCTGACGCGTGCCAGGAAATCCGTCTTGTGCGCATTTGCCGTTTCTGCCGCGCGCTTGGCGTTACGCAAATCCTCTTCGGTCCGCTTCCACTGGGTGATGTCGCGGATGACGGCACAATATCCATTGGAGGACTTCAGTTTGCCGATGGTCATGAACAGAGGCAGAAAACCGCCCGAGGCCTCACGGCCAATCACTTCGCGGCCATCATTGAGAACGCTTGCTACGCCATTATTGGCAAGACCAGAGAGGTAATCCAGCACGGCCCGCTGGCTTTCATGGGCGAAGAGCGTAACGAAGGGCTTGGCGGATATCTCGTCATTGTCATAATTGAAANGCGCACTGGCCGAACGGTTCAATGAGCGGATGGAACCGTCTTCGGCAAGCAGCACAACACCGTCTGTCGCCGTTTCCAAGATGGAATGCAGCTCCTCGACCTGTCCTTGGAGCGCGCCGAGTTCGATATCCGTTTCGTTCTGCGCAATGTCCGTCTGCATATTTTCATTGGCGGGCAGGGGGCTCGCGATGCTCTCAGCGGTGGGGATCAGCGACAGCATCAATGCGCCAGCCTCGTCCCAGCGAACGGATTGCAGCCTTGCCTTGACAGGGATCAGCTCGTTCTCGAAACTGACAGCAACCATGCCGCCGGACCGTTCAGAAACAGTGTCGAGTTCATCGCGTTGCAACAGCGCATCAAGACCGCCGACTTCCGCCAACTCGTCCACCGTCGCATAGCCGGTAAGCCTCAGAAACTCGGGATTGGCATGGATCAGCCGGTCACCACTATGGATCAGAAGTGCAACCGGCATCTGGTCAAGCGTTTCTGCATTCAACGTGGCGTTTGCACGAGGCGCCTCGGAAATCGCTTCAGCCAAGCTTTCACTGTCGGCTATGCGAACCGGATTTTGCGGCGCCACGAAACTTACGACTTCATCGCCACGTGTATAATCGGCAAANTCATCGTCGTCTTCTGTCGCGAAAATCGCGGGTTGGCTGTCTTCGACAGCGAGTTCTTCCGGCGCAGACGTCGGTTCATCCAAAGCCTCAGGCGCAGGGGCAATGTCGGCCATCTCCAGCGTATCCGCCTCTTCGGTTTCTTTCGTCTCGACCGTATCCGCCACGACAGGTTTTAGAGCGCGCGCAATCTCCTGGAATGCCGCCTGCTCGCTGGCGCTCAGCTGGTCCCTGCCTTTGCTGCGGCGGTCTTCAAGCTGTACCACCTTGTCGGAATGACGCCGGTTTGGCGTTTCGGTGATCTTCAGAACCGGGACTTCGGTTTCAGGCGGAGCGTAACTGGTGGTCTCGTCCAGCTGCCCCCTGTCGTCCTCTGCAACGTTTTCGTTCATCGCTTCCGGAATAACGGACGGCGAAACCTCGGCGTTGGCTTCCTCTTGGTCTGGAAGCACCAACAGCGCTTTTTCATCGACATGCGCCTCTTCGTCCGTCTCCAACGCCGCGTGCGGTTCACCTGCCAGTGTCAGGCCAACGGCATTCGGATCTTCCGCCGCATCGGCAATGCGCACGATGCCGAAGCCGCGGAAACCATCGAATTCGCGTGAGCGCGTATAGGTCGGCAACGCGGCCAGATCAATCGGCACGGTCAGCGATGTGCCTTCGACCGGCCAGTGAATGGTCTTGCCGGACCACGTATCACGCCGGTTCAAAAGCTCAGCAATCTTTCCATCCGGGTCAAGGCTGAACAATGCTGCAAGGTCGGCAAAGCTCATGCCTTCGACATTGGCAGCTTTCGGTCCGACCGCTTCGGCAAATTCATGCGAAATGGAGCTGAAGCGACCGGCGGCATCGATCTTCCAGACGAAACGAGAGGCGCGCCGATTCGGATCGAAAACAAAAGACTTGTCTTCACCAGCGGTTGTGGTTGCCTGTTCGACCTGTTCGACCTGTTCGACCTGTTCGACCTGTTCGACCTGTTCGACCTGTTCGACCTGCTCGATCTCGATGGGTGAAGGCTGTGTAACCAAGGGCAGCGCGGGTTCTGTCTCGGCCTGCTGCGCCTCCGGCTCGTCAAGGACGATCTCGTCCTGATCTTCCGCTGGTACCTGCTCATCTTCTTTTNCAGGCTGAACGTCAGGAAGCGTGGCTGCTTCGGAAACGATGTCAATATCGTCGCTCTCGTTCTGCGGTTCAACAACCTCTTCTATGTCCGCAATCGACTCGAGTACGGTGGTAAATTCCTGACGCTCCGTTTCTACGTGATCGTCTTGTGCAGTCGCAACGGGATGACTGATCTCCGGCTGGGGTTCCGTCTTTGCCTGGGTAAACTCTGCGGATGGATCGAGAGTGCCGATCATAGTTTCTACGACAAAAAGCAGGTTCAATTCAGGCTCTTGCGACAATTGCCCGGCAGCGGCTGGCAGATAGCCCTTGCCCGCAGGCACTGGTCTCTTGACCAGTTTTCCCGGCTGCGTCGACGCCATCGAAATAAGCGTTCTTGTCGTCACCGGAGTTATACCGAGAGCCGCAAANCCTGGCGATGCCGCCAAAACCCTACTGTCGGCATCCAGCACAGCCATGTGAATATCAGGGTCGTCAAAACCCTCGATCATGCGGCGGGAGCGTTCTTCCAGGGAGGGCATTGTCTGATCGACAGGCGCCGTGAACAAAATAGCCGGCTGGCCCGGTTCGGCTTCGATGATCTCAGCGGTCGCGACAATCGACACGCTTTTGAAGCCGGAATGAATGCGAATTGTAAATTGGGCGCTGTCACCGGTTTTCGTCAGGCGCGTAACCGTCGCAGAGAGCTGCCGAAAGGTTACATCCCGTTGTTTTGGCCCGCGTTCCAGAAAGTCGTAGATCATCGGCGTACCGAACAAAGCCGCACCACGACCGTTGGCCCAGAGCACGCTTTTGAGGTCCATCGAGAACAGCGCCATGGCTTCGCCGCGACCGAAATGGTCTCGAACGCGCTCATGTACTGCTATGTCTATAAATGGATATTGAACGGCGGGCATGTGGGGACCTATTCTGGGCACGACCTGACCTCAAACAACCGCAAGACCTCATCATGAGGTGCCATACAGCCTGCATCGGCTCGATGTTAACAGAATCTTAAATAACTTCACAGGGTGGATAGGTCCATCATCTGCGGCAGGAAATGCCAATTACAGTTAATTTACCAAGCGCCCGAGCAAGATCTGCGCATACCATCGAATGTGGGTTGATCAGCTGCTTTTTGCAATCGTCAATGTCTGTTTGCGCACCTCAATCCCAAGACTTTTTGCCGATCACCGTCGCCTGGGAAAACCCTCTTGCTTTCCAAAGCTTTTTTCGCAAAAATTACCGAAGGACTTGCAAAACGGAAAAACTCCCCGTATGTGAGCCCCCGTGACGCCGACATGGCGTTTGATGTGCGGTTGTAGCTCAGTTGGTTAGAGCGCAGGTTTGTGGATCCTGAGGTCGCTGGTTCGATTCCAGCCAACCGTACCATTTNACACTTATTCTCCAGTTGTTTACCGTTGATCCTTGCGCCGCAGATGTTGCTATGGGGCGTGTATTTACGCGCGCTTTCTTCGTCTTCAAAAACTGGTTGGCTAAAATGTCGGGCGCTGGTATGATTGCGTCAACGTAACTTATGGACGCCAGCAGCATCGCTTTCAGCTTTCGCGCGGCGGAATGGATAAAACAGTGACTGACCCCGGCAACGGCACAACGCCGTCGGAATCAGGGNCGTCGGCGGTGGAAAAAGGGGATGCGAAGCGTTCCCGTCGTGGCAAGAGCAGGCGTAACGGGAAGCCCCGCAACGCTGCTTCTCCGTCACATCTACGCAGTGCCGATTCCCCACCAGATTCCTCATCCATTGGTAGTGTTGAGCCAGATGCGGAGCCGCGCAAGCGCAAGCGCCGCAGGCGTTCTCGCGGGCAGGGCGGCGGTCAGGCTGCACCCGCCGTCAGTGCAAAANTCGAACAGGGAACGCACACGCCGCCATCTCAGGGCAAGCGTAGCGCCCGTGGTGGGAAGCGTAACCATCGTGGACCACAAGGTCGCCCGCTGGTCCCGACACATGCGCCCAAGCCTGCTGCGAGACAAANTGGTGCGGCGTCGCCTGCACATCCGCCTCTCACAGCCGATCAGAGGAGCCATGTTCACGCGCGAGCGCAAACGCCTTATCGGGATTCAGGCTTTGATGGCAGCGCAGACATGTATGCCGCGCTCGATCTCGGCACCAACAATTGCCGACTGCTGATTGCCCAGCCGACGCGCCCTGGCCAATTTCGCGTCGTGGATGCTTTTTCGCGCATCGTGCGCCTTGGGGAAGGGCTGGTGTCAACCGGTCGTCTCTCTGATGATGCGATGGACCGTGCGGTCGAGGCCCTTCGGGTTTGTGCCGCCAAACTTTCGGGGCGCACCATACGCCGCATGCGCTTGATCGCGACAGAAGCCTGCCGCGCGGCTGTTAACGGCGAAGAGTTTCTGGAGCGTGTGACACGCGAAACAGGTCTCGAACTCGAAATCATCAGCCGCGAGACCGAAGCCCGTCTGGCCGTCTCTGGCTGCGCATCGCTTGTCGGTCGTGAAGCGCGTTCGGTCGTGTTGTTCGATATCGGCGGAGGCTCTTCGGAGATCGCCGTCATTCACGTGGGCGAAAATCGTTCCAACCGGCTGGCCAACCACATCACCCACTGGACATCGCTTCCGGTCGGCGTGGTGACGCTGTCTGAACGGCATGGCGGGCGTGACGTGACGCCCGCGGTGTTTGCAGCGATGGTGGGCGAAGTCGAAGGCCTGCTGGATGGCTTTCATTGCCCGCCTCTGGGTGAGATCGCTACTGAGGATTTTCATCTGATCGGCACATCGGGGACGGTGACGACACTTGCCGGCGTGCATCTCGACCTCCCCCGTTACGACCGCAGAAAAGTCGATGGCCTTTGGCTTTCGGATGATGAAGTCACTGCCATGCAGGACAAGTTGCTGGCCTGGGATTTTGCAGGGCGTGCAGCGAACGCCTGCATCGGGCCGGATCGCGCCGATCTGGTGCTTGCGGGTTGCGCCATTCTGGAAGCCATTCGCAAGCGCTGGCCGTCACGGCGCATGCGGGTTGCCGATAGGGGGCTTCGCGAAGGGCTTTTGACGGATATGATGGCAGATGATGGCGCATGGCGTCGCACACGAATTCGCCGGGCACAGATGCAAGGCAAACCGGAACGGAAAGTTTGATATGACCAAGGCGCCCATTAGTACCAACCGTACCGGACGCAAGATCGGCCAGAAGGTAAAGAAGGCAAAGTTGAAGCCGTCTTCGCGCCGCTGGATCGAGCGTCACATCAACGACCCCTATGTGCAGCGCGCGAAGCTGGAGGGCTACCGTGCCCGCGCGGCGTTCAAGCTGCTGGAAATCAATGACAAACATCAGATTTTGAAGGATGCGCGCCGCATCATCGATCTGGGTGCTGCACCGGGAAGCTGGTCGCAGATTGCCGCCAAGGTCACAGACTCGACCGAAGACGATATCCGCGTTGCGGCCATCGACTTCCTTGAGATCGAGGCTATTCCCGGCGTCAAGATTCTCCACCTCGATTTCCTCGATCCCACCGCACCTGACCTTCTGATCAAGTCTGTCGGTGGGACACCGGATCTGGTCCTGTCGGATATGGCAGCGCCCACGACCGGTCACCAGAAAACCGACCATATCCGCACGATGCATCTGTGCGAGGTCGCAGCGGATTTTGCCGTGCAGGTGCTGGCCGAAGGTGGCCACTTCCTGGCCAAGACCTTCCAGGGTGGTACGGAAAAAGCGCTGCTTGATATGCTGAAGCAAAACTTCAAGCAGGTCATCCACATAAAACCGGCTTCATCGCGCTCGGAATCGGTGGAAATGTTCTTGCTTGCCAAACACTTCAAGGGCCGCAAGCCGGTTGAACCCGTTGCTTCAGACATCGAATAAGACAGGTGGAACGGAATAGAATTTTTNGCTGAATACTACGCAAATATTCTATTCCGCCGGTTGCGAAGCCTTGCCACGATGGCCGGAAACCGCTGCTCCAGCACTTCGATCCATGGCAATCAGCGGCAAGATGGCGATGAGCGATACCGCGGCCACGACCGTAAACGCCGTGTGGAAATCAGACAGCTGCAAATGTGCCCCGGACATGTAGCTGCTGACTTCGAGGATGGTGGCTGCAAATGCCACACCCAAGGCTAGGCTGATCTGCTGAAGCACTGAAGCCATCGACGTCGCCTGGCTGGCTTGGGAGTCCTCGATGTCCGAATAGCCGAGCGCATTGGCGCCGGTGAAGAAGAATGAACGGGCAAAACCCGCTGTCACCAGGCAANTCATGATCAGCGGGTAAGGCGTATCCGGAGTGAAAAGCGCGTTGGCTGCCGTGGTAAAGGCACCCACGATGCCGGCACCAATCAATATACTTCTAAAGCCGGTCGCCGCAAAAACCCGACGCGCCATGAATTTGGTGGTGATGGCGCCAATGGCGCCCGCAAAGGTGATCATGCCGGATTGAAACGGATTTAATCCGAAGCCGATCTGCAGCATCAGCGGCATGAGGAAGGGAATGGCACCTGTTGAAATACGAAAGATCGTTCCGCTAACCGATGCCGCGCGGAACGTTGCATTGCGAAAAATCTTGAAGTCGAGGATGGGCGCTGGATGGCGTTTTGCGTGATGCCAGTACCAGAAACCGCAGATGAAACCGACGATGGTCGCCGCGATGCCGACAATGGGTGGCAGGGCGGGCAGGCTGACCACCGAGACGCCGAAGACGACGCCCGATGCGGCAACGCCCGAAAGGATGAAGCCCTTCGTATCCATCGGTGGCGGATTGGTGGTCTCGATCTCCGGTAGAAAGATCGTCGCAAGCCATATGCCGATAACGCCGATCGGCACATTGATGAGGAAANTCCAGTGCCACGAGAAATAGGTCGTGATGAAGCCACCGATGGGCGGGCCGGTCAGTGGTCCCACTAGGCCGGGAATCGTTAAGAGAGCCATGGCGGAGACGAGTTCGGTACGCTTCGTCGTTCGCAAAAGAACAAGCCTGCCCACCGGCGTCATCATCGCGCCGCCCATGCCTTGCAGGAAGCGCGAGACGACGAATTCGACCACGGACGAAGACACCGCACAGCAGATCGAGCCGATAACGAAAATGGCAATGGCAATACGGAAGATTTTCTTTGCGCCGAATTTATCGGCCATCCAGCCGCTGATGGGAATGAAGATCGCCAGCGCCACCATGTAGGAGGTGAGTGCCAGCTTCAACGTGATCGGGCCGACATTCAGGTCGGCGGCAATCGCGGGCAGGGATGTCGCGATGACGGTTGAATCCATCTGCTCCATGAAGAGGGCGACAGCGAGTATCAGCGGAATGATGCGGTTCATGTGGTGATTGCGGCGGGCCGCATCCTGAGAAAGTCGATAAGTCCTAACTACGCCCGTGCGCGCAGTTTGCCAACTAAACATTCGGCAAGTTTACGCTTTCCATCACGTCTGTGTGAGATCGATTTTTTCTACACATTCTCGGCACTTTACCGGTGATACTGCGTTCGGGTGTAGGACAATAATGCTGGAGGATTTCATGAGCAGTTTTTTGAAGATGAATAGGCGCAGTTTATTTGTGACTGCGGGGATGGGCGCCATTGCGGCACCTTTCGTCCTGCGCGGCACTGCATTTGCACAGTCAACCCAGCCACAAACATCCATGAAGGTCGATCACGCCATGCCACCAGAAACAAACCGCTTCAAACTTGGAAAATTCGAGGTTCTGGTCGTCAAGGACGGTTCGCGACCGTCTGGCAAGCCGAATGAAACATTTGGCATGAACCAGAGCGCCGAGACGGTTGGTGAATTGCTCGACAAGAATTTTCTGCCGAAAGACCAGTTCGTCAACAGCTTTTCGCCTGTGTTGATCAACACAGGCTCGGACCTCGTGCTGTTCGATACAGGCTTTGGTGAGAGCGGTCGCGAAGCCGGTAACGGTCGCCTGCTCGAAGGTCTAGCCTCTGCCGGTTACAAGTCGGAAGACGTAACCGTGGTCGTGCTGACGCATATGCACGGAGACCACATCGGCGGCTTGATGGAAAAGGGCGCTCCTGCCTTTNCCAAGGCCCGTTATGTCATGGGCCAGGTGGAGTATGATTTCTGGACGGACGCCAAACGGGTCGGCACACCTGCGGAAGGCGGCCAAAAAGGCGTACTTGCCAATGTGAAGCCGCTCGCCGAAAAGGCAACCTTCATCGGAGACGGCGCAACCGTCGTATCAGGCATTACCAGCGCTGCCGCATTCGGCCATTCTCCGGGTCATATGACATTCCACGTCGAATCGGAAGGAAAACAACTGGTTCTGACAGCCGATACCGCCAACCACTTCGTGCTGTCGCTTCAGCGCCCGGACTGGGAAGTGAAATTCGACATGGACAAGGCCGCTGCTGCCGCCAGCCGCAAGAAGGTGTTCGACATGATCGCGACCGACCGCGTGGCCTTTCTCGGTTATCACATGCCGTTCCCGGCCGTTGGCTATGCCGAGAAGCAGAGTGAGGGTTATCGTTTCGTGCCGAAGTCGTACCAGTTCGACATTTGACACTGCTGCATAGCTGCAACAACAAGACCCGGAACGCGTTTCCGGGTTTTTTCTATTCCCTTCCTGTCATGAACGTGTTACCAGCCCTCGCCAACTTCCAAGCAATCCTTTGCAGGGCCGCCGGTGGACTTTTCCTTCCGGGACGGCTTGCATTTTCAATACAGGAATTTGGCCATGGCACGTATTATTCAGACTCCTACCGGTCTTGACGCTCTGACATTCGATGATGTGCTGCTTCAGCCCGGGCACTCCGAAGTCATGCCGGGTCAGACCAATATCGCCACACGCATTGCCCGCGATATCGAACTGAACCTGCCAATCCTTTCATCTGCGATGGATACGGTCACCGAAGGTCGTCTTGCCATTGCCATGGCGCAGGCGGGTGGCATCGGCGTCATCCACCGCAATCTTTCGCCGGTCGAACAGGCCGAAGAAGTCCGTCAGGTCAAGAAGTTCGAAAGCGGAATGGTCGTCAACCCTGTCACGATCGGCCCGGATGCCACGCTTGCCGAAGCGCAGGCGCTGATGAAGACCTACAGCATTTCCGGCATTCCGGTTGTCGAAAATGGCGGTTCCGGAGGTCATAAGTCGGGACGTCTGGTGGGCATTCTCACAAACCGTGACGTACGTTTNGCGTCTGATCCCAGCCAGAAGATTTACGAACTGATGACCCGCGAAAATCTCGTGACGGTCAAGGAAAGCAGCGTTGATCAGCAGGAAGCCCGCCGCCTGTTGCACAAGCACCGCATTGAAAAGCTGGTGGTTGTCGATGCCGCTGGAAATTGCGTTGGCCTCATCACCGTCAAGGACATCGAAAAGTCGCAGCTTAACCCCAACGCGACGAAGGATGCGCAGGGCCGTCTTCGTGCCGCCGCCGCCATCAGCGTGGGTGCCGATGCCATCGAGCGCGCAGAGCGTCTGATTGCAGCCGGTGTCGATCTCCTGGTGGTGGACACCGCCCACGGCCATTCACAGCGCGTTCTCGATGCCGTCACGCAGGTCAAGAAGATGTCGAACTCGGTTCGCATCATCGCAGGCAATGTCGCAACGGCTGATGGCACCAAGGCGTTGATCGATGCCGGTGCAGATGCCGTCAAGGTTGGTATCGGTCCCGGTTCGATCTGCACCACACGCATCGTGGCCGGTGTGGGCGTTCCGCAGCTTGCGGCTATCATGTCTGCGGTTGAAGCCGCCCGTGATGCCGATATTCCGGTCATCGCAGACGGTGGCATCAAGTTCTCTGGCGACTTCGCTAAGGCTATCGCTGCGGGTGCATCTGCCGTGATGATCGGCTCGTTGCTGGCAGGCACGGATGAAAGCCCGGGCGAGGTGTTCCTCTACCAGGGTCGCTCCTTCAAGGCGTACCGCGGCATGGGTTCCGTCGGTGCCATGGCACGCGGCTCGGCAGACCGTTATTTCCAGGCGGAGGTGCGCGACACGCTGAAGCTGGTGCCTGAAGGCATTGAAGGTCAGGTGCCCTATAAGGGCCCGGTATCCGGCGTTCTTCACCAACTCGCTGGCGGCCTGAAGGCTGCGATGGGCTACGTCGGCGGCGGCACGATCCCGGAATTCCAGGAGCGCGCGACCTTCGTTCGCATTTCGGGCGCTGGCCTGCGTGAAAGCCACGCCNATGATGTGACGATCACCCGCGAAAGCCCGAACTATCCCGGCGCAGTTTGATCTTTCGTCCAGACAGGTAACATGGCAATACATGGACGCTCTCCGAACACCACGTTCGGAGAGCGTTTTGTTGAAAGGAAGCACGACGATGTCACCGACGACCGCAATGTTCTGGCCCATGATCGCCCACGCGTTTCTGGTCTTTGGTCTCTATGTCCTGCTTTTCATTCGTCGGAAGAAATTTACCTTCACGAACAAGGATGCTTTCAAGCGCTTTCGTGATGCGGGCGAAGAGGCGCAGCAAAGCCTGCTGGTCAACAAGAACATCGCCAACCAGTTCGAAATGCCCATGCTGTTTCATGCGGTGTGTCTGCTTCTCTACATCACCGATGCCGACAATATCGCCACCATTATCCTTGCCTGGATATTCGTGGTTGGCCGTTACGCGCATTCCTATGTGCATGTGACCAGCAACAGGCTGCGTTACCGCGCCCCTGCCTTTGCCATTAGTTTCGCAGCGCTTGTGCTGATGTGGGGCTGGATGATCGTGTGGCTGGCGCTGGAAAACGGCTGACCTCTAGGTCGGGATCGCGAAAAGTTGTTTCGCTGAAATCCGCGTCCTGCATCGCTTTTCCGCACTTTGCGTTATTGTTCAACGCAGCGTCCACATGGAGAGCATGATGACAGACAAGCCGGATATCACACAGGCGATGATCGATGCCTATGATGAGTATACGCATCTCAGCCTCGACCGCCGCAAATTCATGGAAAAACTGACGTTGCTGGCCGGGTCGGGTGCCGCCGCCGCCGCGATAGCGCCGATGCTGGGTGCCACCGCTGCGCAGGCCGCTATCGTTGCCGAAAAAGACGACCGTCTGATTACGGAGGATGTTACCTATCCCGGCGCAAACGGCGAAATGAAGGGCTATCTCGTCGCGCCGAAGGATGTCGCGAAACCCTTTGGTTCGGTCATCGTCATTCACGAAAACCGGGGTCTCAACGCCCATATTCGTGACGTCGCCCGCCGGGCGGCGCTTGAAGGTTTCGTGGCGCTTGCACCCGATTTNCTATCATCGCAAGGCGGTACGCCAGCAGATGAGGAGAAGGCACGCCAGATGTTTTCCGGCATGGACATGGCGGCAACCGTTGCCGATGCGGAAGCCACGCGTGTGTGGCTGACGAAACGCGATGGTTCAAACACCAAGGTCGGCGCCGTCGGGTTCTGCTGGGGCGGCGGTCTGGTCAACCGCTTTGCAACGAAATCCCAAGGGTTGAACGCAGGCGTCGCCTATTACGGTGCGCAGCCGCCGGGCGACGATGTGCCCGCCATCAAAGCCCCACTGCTGATGCATTATGGCGGTCTGGACGAGCGTATCAATGCTGGCATAGGTGCGTATCGCAACGCTCTGGAAGCCAACGGCAAGTCGTTTGAAATCTTCGTCTATGACGGCGTCAACCATGCCTTCAACAACGATACATCGAGCGCCCGTTACGACAAGGCCGCCGCAGACCTCGCTTGGGGGCGGACGATTGAGTTCTTTCGCAAGAATTTGGGGTAATCGTCACCGGTGAGGGCCAGTCTATTCCGCTCCGGCGACTACCTCACCATCCCGGTGCCAGTTGTCCTGTCCGCACCCGCGCAAGCCTTGGAAACGCCTTGATATCCTCGTCCAGTTCATCGGGCGGGGATGCCAGCGATATGTTGTCGAGGCAGGCGGTGATGTGATCGGTGATGGCGTTGATGAGCGACGGCGAAAGGCCGGGGCGCTTCATCAGGCCGATCTGCACGGGGGNCAGGGGCGGGAAGCCATCTGCCGATGTCAGCACCTTCATGCCTGTCCGCAGCGTCGATTCCGGCAGAACCGAGACAGCCATCCCGGCCAGAACGGCTGCGGCGATGACGGTGGATGACCAACTGGTGAACAGAACCTGATAGTCACGGCCATCGGCATCCAGCGCCGAAGTGGCCAGTTGGCGCCACAGGCAATCTCGACGTCCTACCGCCAGCGGTACAGGCACGTCGTCGCGCAGCGGATGGTTGGCGGACGCCACCCAGCAGAGCGGTTCGGTGCGCACAATGTCGGACGCGCGCGCACGAGGATTATGAGTAACGAGAGCGATATCCAGCTCTCCACGTGCCATTTTTNCCGCAAGGCTGACTGATGGTTCACAGACGATGTAGAGCTCGACATTCGGATGCGTCTTGGCAAACCTGCCAATGATCTCAGGCATATACCGGTCGGCATAATCGTCGGGCGTGCCGATGCGCAGCGTACCTTCCAGCCGGTTGTCGTCGAAGGCGGCGACGGCTTCGTTGTTGAGACGGATAATGCGGCGGGCATAATGCATCAGCTTTTCGCCCTCTGCCGTCAGCCTGTTGCCACGTCCATCCTTGGCAAAAAGCTGCTTTCCCAATCGCTCCTCAAGACGCCGCATCTGCATGGAAACAGCAGATTGCGTCTTGAAAACCCGGTCTGCGGCCTTGGTGAAGCTGCCAGCGTCAATGATGGCGATAAATGTGTGTAGCTGGTCGATGTCGAGAGGTGCGGACATGGGCAGAACATCCATAAGAATGATTGATGGCTCACATTAGAAACATTCGTTGGACTGATCAATGGTCTTGCGACATTTTGACGCCAGAAGCAGCAAATAACCAATTTGTCACCCGTCAGGTGGCCAGACCGGCGGCCTTCACGCATGGGTGTGGAGGCGGTGCCTCATCGTGCCTAAATGAAGGGATAGTGTCATGCGCACGGCAGAACGGAAGATGGAACTGGGTTTGATCGCACCACGGACGGCGACCTTTGAACAGGTTGCGACGGGCGTGAGCAAAGGTTTCGTGACGTTTCTACGCCGCATTTCCAATCGCCTCGCTGCCAATCGCCTTGTTGAGATGGATGACCATCAACTTGCCGACATTGGTTTGACGCGCCGCGATTTGAAGACTGCCCTCGACACAGGCATCATGGAAGATCCGACGACCCGGCTTGCGCGCATGGCCAGAGTGGCTGCAGCGAAGGCGTTGTAAGCGTCCGCAAGCCTTAAATCATTTCCCCGCAGGGTGATTTGCCAATAAACCCTGCCTTTGCCCGGTGTCTGCCCTCAAGCTGCACCGGGCTTTTTNATGCGCCTTAGTATTGATATTCGTCGAAAACCGGCAGAACCGACTTGCCCCAGCGGCCGTTGTAAAGCGCCAGCAAATCCTCTGCCATGGTGGCCTTCTTCGCCAGAACTTCATCCAGCGGGTTGAGGAACACGCTTTCGTCCTGCCCGTCATCGTTCAGACGTTTGCGATTGCGCAAGCCATCGCGGGCGATCGATACGGTTTCGCGGGCGATATCCATCAGTCCGTGGCCAGCCACCATGGCCTTAAGCCCCAAAGCCGGAACCGTGTCACGCATGGCGATGACATCTTCGACGGTCCAGTTCTTCGTCAATTCGTCAGCAGCGCTCAGCGCTGCGTCATCATAGAGAAGCCCCACCCAGAAAGCAGGCAGAGCACAGATGCGGCGCCATGGGCCGCCGTCCGCGCCACGCATTTCCAGAAAACGCTTCATGCGAACGTCAGGGAACAGCGTGGAAAGATGGTTCGTCCAGTCGCCCAGGTTGGGCTCCCAATCGGCAATCTGGCCTTTCAGCGCGCCGTTCATGAACTGGCGGAAGGTGATGTCGGTACAATCGCGATATTTATCATTGCGAACGATGAAATACATCGGCGCATCCAGCGCCCATTCCACATAATCCTTGAACCCGAAATCAGGCTCGAAGGTAAACGGCAACACGCCCGAGCGACGATTGTCGGTATCGCGCCAGATATCGCCACGCCAGGAAAGAAGTCCGTTCGGCTTTCCCTCTGTGAAGGGCGAGGAGGCAAACAGGGCCGTCGCCAGCGATTGCAGCTTCATCGAAACGCGCATCTTGCGGCGCATGTCGTCTTCCGACGAAAAGTCGAGATTAACCTGGATCGTGCAGGTGCGGTACATCATATCGAGACCCTGTGTGCCGACCTTGGGCATGTAGCGGGTCATGATCGCGTAGCGCGATTTCGGCATCTGCGGCGTCTCTTCATAGGTCCACAGCGGGCTGCCGCCAATGCCCAGAAAGCGAATGCCCATGGGTTCTGCGACTTCGCGCAGGGTCGCCAGATGCCGGTTGGATTCCTTACAGGTTTCATGCAGGTTTTCGAGCGGCGCGCCAGAAAGCTCGAACTGTCCGCCGGGCTCAATGGATATGGCGCCCATGCCGCTCTGTTCGCTGAGACCGATGACGTTACCCTCGTCGATGATCGGTTCCCAGCCCAGTTTTTCCTGCATGCCCTTCAGCAGAGCGGAAATGCTGGCATCGCCAAAATAGGGAACCGGCGAGTTGTCTTCCCGGAAGAAGGCAAACTTTTCGTGCTCGGTGCCAATGCGGAATTTCTCAACGGGTTTGCATCCACCCGCCAGATAGTCGGTCAAATCCTGTACGGAGGAAATGGAAGTCTGGTCGGTGGTATCGCGGGCCATGGAGTTACCTTATGGTCGATGTTTGGCTTTTTGGCTTGTTGAATTCGCTGATAGGGCGCGGCACTGGCTTAGGCAAATGAATTTCTTTCAAGCATGGCCAAAGGCAATTGTTTTGCTCCATCGCCGTGCTTCGCAGACCTCTAGTTCCAATCACCCAGAGTTGCCTGAATAACGGCAAGCGCAGCAACGGCCGCTGTATCGGCCCGCAGAATACGCGGCCCCAGTGGAATGGGTGTGACAGCCGCGTGGTCACGCAGCAATTGGCGTTCCTCGTCCGAAAAGCCACCTTCCGGGCCTACCAGAAGGGCGATCTGCTTTNCCTCGATACGGCTCAGTATCGGCAAAGGGTTTTGACCTTCGTCACCTTCGTCGCAGTAANTGATACGCCGCGAGGCATCCCAACTGTCAAGCAAATCCCTGAGCTTTATAGGCTCCAGAACCTGCGGGATGGCCAGAATGCCGCACTGTTCAGCGGCTTCGGTGACGTTGGCCCGCAGCTTGTCGAGACTGGTGATTTNGCCCTGAACATGCTGCGTCATGACCGGTTGGAGGACGCCCGCGCCCATTTCAACCGCCTTTTGCACCAGATAATCCATGCGCCCGGTTTTAAGAGGCGCAAACAGATAGTGCAGATCCGGCGTTTGAGGTTGTGCTCTCGTCTGTTCGGTGGCGGTTAGCAGGATTTTTTNGCGGGTGGGAAAGGAAAGTGTGGTTCTCCACTCACCGTCGCGCCCGTTGAACACGAGAATTTCCGCGCCATCAGTCATGCGCAAAACATTGGCGAGATAGTTATACTGGTCGCTGGTGGCCTCGACAGCTTCACCCGATTTGAGGGGCTGGCTGACGAAAAGCCGTTGCATTCGAAAATTGGCGCGCATGTTGCTCTTTGATTTTGGGTTGGATCGTCGTCACTCAAGCCTAGATAAACAGAATATACATAATTCCATAGAGTGCTGCCGCCAGCGCGGCGCTGGTGGGAACGGTAATAATCCAGGCAGCGACGATTGTCATGAAGTGCGAACGGCGCACCAGGTAGCGACGGCGCACCTCGGAGGAGTTTTCATCGTCCTCATTGCTTGTCTGGTTGACAACGTCGCTTTCAGCGCGGGCGGCATCAACGCGTGTCCGGGAGCGATGCGTGTACCATTCACGGAAGAAGCCAACGCCGAAGACGGCGCCAATAGCGGTGTGAGTCGTGCTGACCGGTATTCCCAACCGTGACGCCACCAGCACGGTGAGCGCAGTGGAAACCGACACGCAAAAGGCGCGCATCGGATTGAGCTTAGTGATCTGTTCTCCGACCAGCCGGATGAGGCGTGGACCGAACAGCAAGATGCCGCAGGACAGGCCGAAGGCGCCGATCAACATCACCCATTCCGGTGCACGAGCGGTATCGCCGACGAATTGACCCTGAGTGGCACGCACAATCGCCACGACGGGGCCGATGGCATTGGAGACATCATTGGCGCCGTGGGCGAAAGACATCAATCCGGCGGCCAGAATGAGAGGCCACTGAAACATCTTGCGCAGCGACTGATTGCGATTTNCCAGCCCTTCCGATTGTTTGCGGATGAGCGGAACGCAGAGACGCCAATTGAGAAGGCCAATAGCCAAACCCAGCAGACTTGCGGTGCCAAGTGAGACGAACACGATATTGTGAAGGCCGACCCATATGAGATAGGCTGTGAAAACGCCACTCATGACGCCAATCAGAACCGGAACCCACAACCGTGCTGCTTCGATCTTGTCGTCGCGGTAGATGATGAATTCCTTGATGAAAGCAAGAAAAACAACGGCGAAAAAGGCGCTAATGAAGGGCGTTACCATCCAGGCCAGCGCGATTTTTGACAGGGAAANCCAGTCGACCGCGCCGAACCCATAGGCTGCTGTTCCGGCACCCGCGACGCCGCCGACAATCGTATGGGTGGTCGAAACCGGTGCCTTGACGATGTTCGACAGGTTCACCAGCAGACCCGCGGTGATCAATGCGGCCAGCATGGCTAGCGTGAAGATTGCGGTATCAGGAATGGTTTCGACGCTGATAATGCCGCGCGAAATGGTTTCCACCACGTTGCCGCCGGTGATCAACGCCCCCAGCACTTCGCAGACAGCGGCCATTATCAGTGCAGCGCCGATCGGTAGGGCTTTGGCACCAACAGCCGGACCGACATTGTTGGCCACATCCTTAGCGCCGATGTTCAGGGCCATGTAGGCACCGATAATCGCCGCAGCCACGACGATAACCGCGCCCGGTGTGCCGCCGACAAAGGCATTCGCCAGCAAGGCGGCCATGATCAGAAAAAGCAGACCGATGCCGGGTGCCGTCAAACGGTCTGTGATGTGGAACGTCGCCTCCTCGACACGCGTAACCCGATCCAGATCCTTATCCAGTGTCGGCTTCATGCGGTTGGAAGGTGGTCGCACCATCGATCTGCTTTCATCTGCGGCTTTAGCCGCGTGTGCAGGCGTTGGAGCGGCGTTGTCTGGGTCTTACAAATTGACGTCTTTTTGAATGGGTCGCTTTTGAGTTTGCGCCATTTGCTTGTCGAAGGAAAGGAAAAGTTCTTTCAATTCGGGCTCATTGACGCGACGCGATGCTTCCTCTGCAGTCACCCATTCAAGTGTCCGACTTTCGCGTTCTGGAAAGTTTTTCACGAGATCGACAACCTCGAGCAGATGTACCTGCACACGGCAGACCACTTTCACGCCATTGCGCAGTTTCTTGTCGTAATCGAAAAAGCCGAAATGGTCCTTTNCAACGTTGCCGCGAACACCAGCCTCCTCGAAAGCTTCCTGTGCGGCAACGGCATGTGCCTTCTTGCCGTTCATCGGCCAGCCCTTGGGAATGACCCAGCGGCCGGTGTCCCGGCTCGTCAGCAGCAAAACTTCCAGCGCACCCTTTTTCCTGCGATAGCAAAGCGCCGCATATTGCTGGCGCGGTGGGCGGCGCAGCATCAAGCAGACGTCAGTTGCCAATCGGGTGAGCACGTTCAATGAGTTTATGTCCTTCAAATGCAATTTGTTATGTACGAAAAATCTAATGTTATGACCAGATTGGTCACGCCATATCGCCGCACAATAATATGGGATGATTCGTTCGATTGTCCGGCTGTTCGTGACCAAGGTCAATAAGCTCACAGCCAAAGCGACAGTATATTTGATGTTCAACACATAATATTATGTGATCAAAATCGACGTCTTTACAAAGACAGCCAATGTCTCAAGCCCGACATGACCCCATCTGCCTCCGCGTCTGGCGCGCAGAAGACATGGTCCTTGTCCACGGCCAACCCCTTCAATTCCGGCAAGGCATTTGACACGACGATACCCCGAACACCTGGCAATTCAAACATGGCGCGATCATTGCCCGTATCCCCGGCGACGACGACTTCATCGAGACCGATGTCGAGATGAATGCACAACCATTGGATGGCAGCACCCTTGTCGGCGGCGCGCGGGAGAATATCCAGATCGCGATTGCTGGAATAGACGATGCGGGCATCGATTTCGTTATCGACGAGGCGCCGTTCGATATCGGATATGTCGGCACCGCTTGCATCGTGGAGATACCAGCTAGACTTCAGATCATGTTGATATCGCGCAGGCTGAACGCTTGCGCCGGACACGGACGACATCACCGATACGATTTTATGTGTGTCGAATGCCTGTCCGAGAGACGCCGCGTAGGCCTGTTTTAGCGATGGCTGATCGTGGCCGGAAAGAAGCGTGCCCACGCCGCCGATAACGTAGTCGGGGTTCGGGAGAGGCACATCCTCCATCAATTCGAACTGGTCATCAAGAAGGCGTCCGCTGTTGAAANCCAGCAGCGGACGGGTTTCTTGTGGCAAGGATTGCCAGAAATCACGGAAGCGGGCCGTCGCGTCGTTGTTGCCAACGACGGTCCCATCAAGATCGGTTGAGAAAAGACGAATCGGTTTCAATCGCCATCATTCCATGGTTCGGCCCAATCGGCTTCTTCCAGTACAGGCATCATTGTACGCCCTTCGACCAAGGCAAGAAGCTGTTGCGCAATGCCGGTCCAGGTAAACAGGCTGCGTGCCTTGTGTGCGCCCATCCGCGACAGCCGACCGTAAAGGCGGTCATGCTTGAATGGCTTCATCATGGTGATGCCGAGATCTTCCTTGTCAAACGGGTCGGCAAACAGGGCGTGTCGCCCGTAACTGATGGCGCGGAACAGTCCGCCATGAATAGTGACCACCGTTGGCGTACCGCTTGCCATCGCCTCGATAGCCGTCATGCCGAAGGGCTCGTAACGGCTGGACAGCACAAACAGATCCGCTGCACGGTAGATATCCGGCAGGTCTTCGTCTTCCACGTAACCGGAAAAGACGACCTTATCGTCCAGTTTGAGGGATTTTACCCGATCCTTCAGCTGGTTGAGGATATTTGTTTCCTGCTCGTCCATGTTCTCGCCGCCAACAGCTAGGTGAAGACGGGCCTCAGGCTCTCTTTCCGCCAGCACCGAGAAACCATCGATCAACAGGTCGTAGCCCTTGTTCGTCGCGAGGCGCCCCAGGGCAAGAACCGTCTTACCTTCAAATCCGAAGCGCTGACGCAGCATCTGCCGCGATCCCTCGGACACCGGGAAGAACCGGTTGTCATCGTAACCAGGCGGAATCATGTGGATGTGCTTGCGCTTCAGGCCGTAGTCTTCGATCAGTACGTCCAGTTGCACCGGCGTGGTTGCAATCACCATGTCGCAGCTGCGATAGACGATCAGCTCATGCTGGATGCGTTCCTTGAAATTGAACTCCAACTCGAACGTATCCGTCTTTNCCGGGTAGTCAGTCTCCATCTGACGTTTTTNCCAGATGCCGATGGAATGTGGCGTGTGCAGATGCGGAATTTNCAATGCTTCCGAAAGACGCTGGCCTGCGACACCCGCGTCCCAGTAGTGACTGTTGATGAATGTATAATTGAGATCATTCTTCTTGATGAAACGAAGTGCATTTTCACACCACTCCATCATATGGCGATGCAGATATTCTTTCGGGATGAAGTTCTTGCCACCGCAAGGAATTCGAACGACCCGCACGCGATCATCAACGTCATCGATTTCCGGCTGGTCCTCGAAGCGGCGCGTGTAGAGATCGACGGTGTATCCGAGTTGGCCGAGTTTGCGCGCCAGTTCCAGCACGTAAACGACTTGTCCTCCGGTGTCAGCGGCGCCCAATGGCGGCTGTGCGGCTACGTAGCCATGTGTCGATATGAGTGCTATCCGTGGATAGCGTTCAGTTTCGCTCGTGGTAATCATAGCGTCCCATCGTAATAAAAATTTCCAGGCAACCTAGGGGAAAGTGCGCTTTGCGGAAAAAGTTCCATTAAAAAGAGATAAAATTACTCACGGGCGTCGCAGTTGTGGCACTTATTGTAGGGCCGATGTTTTTCAAGCTCGCTTGCGTCCATTGGCGAAATATTCGTAACATCATGGCCTGCATCGCAGGAGGAGGCGTGTGGAGCAATCATGTCGCAAGCCATAGAGTTTTTGAAACCCCGCCTGTCGGTTCTTGAAANCAGGGCAAGGATCGTGGCCGACCTTGCCGATCTGCTGCCGCCGGAATGTTTTGTCCACGAGTTGCGAGAGCTCGTGCCATTCGAAACGGATGCTTTCGTTTCTTACCGAAAAGTGCCGCTGGCCGTCGCGCTGCCGAAGACGACGGCACAGGCTTCCGCCGTCATGAAATATTGCCATCGTTACGGCATTCCCATCGTGCCGCGCGGGGCGGGCACATCTCTGTCCGGCGGTGCTATTCCGCAGGAGGATGCGGTGGTGATCGGCCTTTCGAAGATGGCACAGATTCTCGAGATGGATTTCTTCAACCGCACCGCCACCGTGCAGGCAGGTGTCACCAATCTGTCGATCTCTGATGTCGCAGGCTCGCAAGGGTTTTTCTATGCGCCTGACCCAAGCTCCCAACTGGCTTGCACCATCGGCGGCAATATCGGCATGAATTCCGGCGGGGCACATTGCCTGAAATATGGTGTAACCACCAACAATCTGCTCGGCGTAAAGATGGTTCTGGTGGATGGCACGGTGCTGGAAATCGGCGGCAAGCATCTGGACGCGGGCGGTTACGACCTGCTCGGCCTCGTCTGCGGTTCGGAAGGCCAGCTTGGCATCGTGACCGAAGCCACGGTGCGACTGATTGCCAAGCCGGAAGGCGCGCGGCCGGTTCTGTTCGGTTTCGAAACCTCCGAGGAGGCAGGCTCCTGCGTTGCCGATATTATCGGCTCGGGCATCATTCCCGTCGCCATCGAGTTCATGGACAAGCCGGCCATCGAGATTTGCGAGGCCTTTGCCAAGGCCGGATATCCGCTGGATGTAGGCGCATTGCTGATTGTCGAGGTGGAGGGGTCGGAAGACGAGATGGACGCCATGCTGACCGACATCGTTGCCATCGCTCGAAAACATGGCGTCAAAACCGTGCGTGAATGTCAGTCCGCCATGGAAGCCGCCGCCATCTGGAAAGGCCGCAAATCCGCATTCGGTGCGACAGGTCGCATCTCGGATTATATCTGTATGGACGGCACGGTCCCGCTCAGCCAACTGTCCTATGTGTTGAAAANGACCAGCGAAATTGTCGATAGCCTCGGGCTTCGTGTCGCCAATGTTTTCCACGCGGGCGATGGCAACATGCACCCGCTCATCCTCTTCAACGCCAACGACCCAGAAGAGGCCGCGAAAGCTGAAGAGGCGGGCAATCAAATCCTGCGGCTCTGCGTCGATGCGGGTGGTTGCCTGACCGGAGAACATGGCGTCGGCATCGAAAAGCGCGACCTGATGCGCCACCAGTATTCAGATGCCGATCTGAACCAGCAAATGGCGGTGCGCGCTGCCTTCGATGAAGACTGGATACTCAATCCCTCCAAGGTCTTCCCGCTGGACGGACGGCCTGCGACATGAACGACATGCATCTGCCTAAANCCGAGACTGAAGCTGCCGATATCATTCGCGATCACGCGGATGCCCGCCGGGCGTTGGCAATCTTTGGCGGCAATACGCGCTCCGGCTTCGGCAATCGCGTTGCGGCTGAAGCGGCGCTCTCCTCTCGATCAATCAGCGGCATCGTGGCCTATAACCCCGCTGAAATGGTCATGACGGTGAAAGCCGGAACGCCGGTGGTTGAGGTGGAGGCGGCGCTGTCTGCTGCCAACCAGATGATGGCATTCGAACCCATGGACCACCGCGCCGTGATGGGTACTGTGGGTGAGCCGACAATTGGCGGCGTTTTTGCCGCCAATATCTCCGGCCCGCGCCGTTACGTGGCAGGTGCTGCGCGCGACAGCCTGCTCGGCATCCGCTTCGTCAATGGTCGGGGCGAGGCCATAAAAGCGGGCGGACGGGTGATGAAGAATGTCACCGGGCTCGATCTGGTCAAGCTGTTGGCGGGCTCTTATGGAACGCTCGGTTTTTTGACGGAAGTCACCTTCCGCATCCTGCCGGTTCCGCCTGCACAAACCACGCTCGTTATATCCGGCCTCGAAGACGAGGCCGCTACCCATGCCATGGCCGCCGCCATGGCGACCAGCGTCGAGGTCTCCGGTGCCGCGCATCTGCCGGAGAGCGTGAAATCCCGGTTTCTCAACGGATCGCTGCCCGATGGCGCAGCCACCGTGCTGCGGCTGGAAGGGCTCGGTGCTTCGGTTGAGGCGCGGTCGCAGAAACTGCAAACGATCCTGTCAGCACTTGGCGCTTCGGTGTTTCTCGGTGAGGACGAAAGCAAGGCGCTGTGGCAGCAAATCCGCGATGTGACGCCCTACGCGGCCAATCCGGCAAAACCGCTCTGGCGAGTCTCGGTCGCCCCCTCCCAAGGCCACAAGCTGGTGGCAGCGCTGCGGCTGGAAGCGGGCATCGATGCGTTCTACGATTGGCAGGGTGGCTTGGTCTGGATGCAGATGGACGCTCAGCCGGAAGCGGAGCTTTTGCGGCACTACGTCAAAGCGGTCGGTGGTGGTCATGCCACATTAATACGCTCGGAAGTCCGGGAGGTCATTGCGGCGTTTGAGCCACTCTCGCCGGTGGAAGCTGTGCTTTCTGGGCGGGTTAGGGGGAAGCTTGATCCGGCGGGGATTTTTAATCCGGGGAAGATGGGAATATCATGATGGTCGAATTCGTGGCTCACCCCCCTCTGTCCTGCCGGACATCTCCCCCACAAGAAGGGAGATCGATTTGCGGTGACCTTCTGCCCATCTCTGACGCCGAAGGTGAAGCGACGTCCTTGCGCCCAGCCGATCTCCCCACCTGTGGGGGAGATGTCCGGCAGGCCAGAGGGGGNCGCATCCGCACCCACGCCCGAGGTCTCCACTAATGCAAACCTCCTTCACGCCTCAGCAACTCGCCGATCCAAACGTCGCCGAATCCGAGAAAATCCTGCGCAAATGCGTGCATTGCGGTTTCTGCACGGCCACCTGTCCCACCTATGTGACGTTGGGCAATGAGCTGGATAGCCCGCGCGGACGCATCTATCTCATCAAGGATATGCTGGAAAACGACCGCCCGGCGGATGCGCAAGTGGTGACGCATATCGACCGCTGCCTGTCCTGTCTGGCCTGCGTGACCACCTGTCCCTCGGGCGTCGACTATATGCATCTGGTCGACCACGCCCGCATTCACATCGAAANCACCTACCGGCGGCCGCTGATGGATCGGCTCATCCGCGATCTGCTGGCCTTGGTGCTGCCCTATCCGAAACGGTTTCGAGTAGCTCTCAAGCTCGCCCGCCTCGGTCAGCCATTTGCGCCATTGCTTCACAAGATCAAAACACTGAAACCTTTGGCATCAATGCTAGATTTGGCACCGAAAACCACTCCGGCACCGTCGGCCTTTGCCAATCCCAGCACCCAAGTCCCTCAAGTCGAAAAACGTGGACGTGTCGCGATCCTCACAGGGTGCGCCCAACCCGTGCTCGATCCTGGTATCAACGACGCAACGATCCGGCTTCTCACCCGGCTTGGCGTCGAGGTGGTGCTGCCGGAAGGGGAGGGCTGTTGCGGGGCGCTGGTGCACCATATGGGTCGGGAAGAGCAGGCGCTAGCGTCGGCGCGGCACAATGTCGATGTGTGGATGCGCGAGATCGACAAGGGTGGTCTGGATGCCATCATCATCACCGCATCGGGCTGTGGCACCACCATCAAGGATTATGCCCATATGCTACGGCTGGATGCCACCTACGCAGAAAAAGCGCGGACTGTTTCCGGGCTGGCGAAGGATATCACCGAATATCTGGGCGGACTTGATCTGCCGTCTCTGGAGCGAAATGGTCTGACGGTGGCCTATCATTCCGCCTGTTCCATGCAGCATGGTCAGAAGATCACGACCGTGCCGAAACTTCTGCTGAAGGCGGCAGGTTTTACAGTGCGTGATCCGGCAGAGGGGCATCTCTGTTGCGGCTCGGCTGGAACTTACAACATTCTCCAGCCGGAAATTTCGGCGGAGTTGAAGGCGCGTAAGGTCAGGAATATCGAGGCGACAAAGGCCGATATCATAGCCACCGGCAATATCGGCTGCATGACGCAGATCGCAAGTGGCACGGCGATGCCAATTCTCCACACGATCGAATTGCTGGATTGGGCTTATGGCGGTAGCAGGCCAAAGAAAATCGCGATGACGCAATAAAAAACGGGCGGTCTGATCACCGCCCGTCTCTCATCGGTTGGCACTCGTAAAAGTGCTTGCCGCCCCCTGGCGTCCCCCGCCAAAAGTATATGGCCGGACCTTAGATCATTCATTCAAGCCAGCAAGCACGTTCGGGCCTGATTGCAACTCTTCGGCGTGAAGATTTATATTAGCGTTGCTATCAGATCACAATCACACGCGTGCCGACATTCACGCGCTCGTAAAGATCGGTCACATCTTCATTGCGCATGCGGATGCAACCGGAGGAATTGTTGCTGCCGATGGTCCATGGCTGGTTGGTGCCGTGAATGCGGTAAAGCGTGGAACCGAGATACATGGCGCGCGCGCCCATCGGGTTTNGCGGTCCGCCTTCCATGAAGGCCGGCAGGTAATGGCCCTTTGCGGCTTCGCGGGTGATCATTTCCTGCGGCGGCGTCCAGCTCGGCCACTCGTTCTTACGTGTAATCGTATGCGTACCGGCCCATTCGAAGCCCGGCTTGCCGACGCCAACGCCGTAACGCCGCGCCTTTCCGTTTGCCATGACGAGATAAAGAAGGCGGTTTGGCGTATCGATGACGATTGTACCCGGTGCTTCCTTGCCCTGGTACTGTACCATCTGCGGCAGGAATTGCGGGGGCGTCCGCATATTTGGCGTATTTGGTCTTACGGCCACGGCTCGTGCACGCGGCTGTTGAAACAGCGAGGGACGAACGGGCCGCTGCGGGTAGACAACCGGGCGAACCTGAGCACCACCAAGCTGCATGACCCAAGGCGCCGTCAAATCGGGGCTGACGACAACAGGCGGGCGCTCCCGGTATCGATCATTGGCAAGCGCTGGCATGGACATCGCGGAGACAAAGCTCAGCGCGAGAAAAACGGATTTCATCGACATCGGGTGAACTCTCTACATGACACCGGAACATGACAGTCACGTTCGCACCTCCGCGACAGCGAATGGTAAATGGCAGTTCATGAAAAGCCGCGATTTGGCCGAAAGCTTTTAATAAGGTTAGCACACGGTTTTGAAACAGGGTGAATCAATGGTAATCACCGGCAGACGACGAAAAAAGGCATTGACGCCATGAGTGAAACCGGACTTTCGACAGGCGACGACGGCGTTATCCGCTGCTCCTGGCAACAGGGGCTGACGGATTACGCGCTGTATCACGATGAGGAATGGGGTCGTCCGGTCAAGGATGACACGCGCCTGTTCGAAANGATTTGCCTGGAGGGTTTCCAGTCCGGCCTGTCATGGCTGACGGTGCTGAGAAAGCGCGAGGCGTTTCGCGCCGCATTCTGCGGTTTCGATTTCGATAAGGTTGCTCAATTTGGAGAGGCCGATATCGAGCGCTGTGTGACAGATAAGGGCATCATCCGCCATCGCGGCAAAATCGTTTCCACCATCAACAACGCCCGCCGTGCCATCGAAATGCGCGACGAGTTCGGCTCGCTCGCCCGTTATTTCTGGAGCTTCGAACCGAAGGAAAACGAACGTCCGCTGGTCTTCGATTACGCGACGCTGCGCGCCAATCCGATCACGCCAGCCTCTACGCGCCTGTCGAAAGACCTGAAAAAGCGCGGCTGGACATTTGTCGGGCCCACAACGATTTACGCATTCATGCAGGCCATGGGCATGGTCAATGACCACATCGAGGGTTGCCATTGCCGCCCGCGCATTGAAACGCGAAGGCTGGAGTTTTCACGCCCGTGACCAGATTTTCAAACATTCTTCTGGCGTCTCTTCTCACCCTATCGGCGGTGGCTCCCGCCCATGCGGAAAGCCGCAATGTCGATGGCATCTGGCTGGATGATGGCGAGACTTTGAAGCCCGCCGCCATGCCCGCATCCGGCCCGCTGGTACTGAACGGCTGGACGAGGCAGGGCAGGGGCGATGTCTACCGCCTCAAGGTCAAGGCGGGTGAGACGCTGAACGTCACACTCGCCAGCCGTAGCGAATTCGTGGTGATGGCCATTTTCGATTTCGCCAAGCCGGAAGACGACGCGATCTTCTTCAGCGATGCGGGTAAGAACACGGCGGTGCTGACGCCGAAGGCGGATACGGAATGGCTGATCCGCCCCATCCTCGTGCTCAGCTCATCCCGTCGCGGCCTTGGCGCAAACTACGCCATTACAGTGGAGAAGCAGCCATAAGCTGCCTCTCCTGTTAAAACGTTATTGACCCTTGGACGCCAGCCACGCTTTCATGGTGGCAATTTCGGTTTCCTGGGCTTTGATCACCTCTTCGGCCAGCTTGCGGATTTCAGGGTCCTTGCCATACTGCAACTGTACCCTTGCCATATCGATGGCACCTTGATGATGCGGGATCATTCCCCGCACGAAATCCACATCGGCATCGCCGGTATAGTTTTCAGACATATCGCCATGCATTTTCTTGCTGGCCTCTCGATAGGCCTTGGTGGAGGCGCTTTCGCTTGCCTCGCTCTTGGTCACATGGCCCGTGTGAGCGCCGTGGTCTTGCGCATGTGCTGATGTCAGAAATGCACTGAAGAGAGCCATGGTGATGGAAATGGTTTNCATAGACATGGATTATCCTTCCTCTGTCTTGCAGAATTTTGATGGATTGTCGCAAAACTCGCCTTTCAGGCGCGGGGAGGTGGCACGGGTGGTGCCAGACCATTGCTCAGAAAAGCCTGTTGCAGGTCAGGGATGGGATAAGGGTCAAGAGCGCGCCCTTTTTCCGCGAAGTTCAGCTCGGGGATCAGTACGAGACAGGCTGCACAATGGGGCGCGTGGATCATGGTGCCCCGGTGCGGGCAGGGATCGGCGCTTTCAGTGCTTTCAGACCCGGCCACGGGTATGCTGTGATCGCCATGATCAGCTTCGTTTCCGGCTGAGACATGGATTTGTGCTGTCACGGGCACGGACATCGCCAGCCCTGCCTGCAAGGGCATCGCGCTTTGCAGAATACAGGCCATAAACATCAATGTGCGGATGATGAAGCGCATGTCGCGGAGCTTAGCCCCTTAAACCGGACAGGAAAATGGCTTTATGTCAGTTCGCTGGCCACAACTTTGTGAATGATCTGGTAATCGCGGCTCTCCTCGCCAAATGGCGCCACCGGCCAGTCCCAACCTCGGGCGATTTTGGGAACCGCCACGCCATGCAGCAAATCTTCCTGCTGGCGTATGCTGCCGTTTCTGTCGATAACCTCAAACGACCTGTCGGTGATAAGGCATGCCTTGCAGGGAAGGCCCGATAACCCATCCAGATGCGCGTGGACGAGGCGCGGCAGCGTATCATCAGGCATTCCATTGTCAGGTTGTTTTTCCAGCCGGTTGCGAACGCCGGTGCCGATCTGCGACAGAAGATTGGCCGAGATGACGAGGTCTAGATACGGGACCAGCCGCAGGAATGCCAAGGGTTCCGGCTGTCGTCCCGCCTCCAGATCGGCATAGCCTGAGAGGTCTCGATGGTTCAGAACGACCGTTCTGCTGTGGCGCGCGTAAAGCCTGGCGCGGATGCTGGCCAGATGCACCAGATCAACCAGAACCACGGTATCGAATGCCCCGGCCAACTGTTGAAGCGGCACGTCCCGCAACAAGCCAGAGCCCAACACGACGGCGGTGCGTCTCTGCTTTAGCTTGTTGACGGTGGAGAGGATGAAGCGTTTGCTTTTCTCCTCATGTTCCGCCCACGCTTTTTTACAGCGGTTCGCCCGCGCCCAGAGATTGATGGAATAGCGCACATGGGGCCGAAATTCCGGCGGCGTCTTCGCATAGGTCGCGGCGTAATTGATGGCTTCGAGGATCATGGTTCAGCGATGGACTTCTCGGGCAGGTGGCCGATTTCGATGACGAGTATAGACTGCTTTTGATCTTGGATGTCGCAAATGAGCCGCAAGCCGCGTTCCCGATATCGCCAGTAGGTGCCGAGATTTGTGCCGATTTTGCGCGGGTCGTCTAACACCGCCACCTGCTCATGTAAAAACGAGCGGATGTGATGGCGAAGACTTGGATCGATGTCTCCGACTTTNGTCTGGAAATCCGAGTGGTACTCAATTTTCCAGGTCACGCCACATCGCCTCTGCGCTTACCATCTTCGATTCACCACGCTGAATTCGGCGCGTCGCCTCTTCTGCCAGATACAAATCCTCCATATCCTCAATGTGCTTTNCGATCGCCTCGCGGATATAATAGGCGGATGTTCGGCCCGTGCGCTCGGATAGCGCTTTCAGGCGGTCGAATGTTTCGTCAGGCAGGCGGATGGCGGTTTGTTTGCTCATGGCTGTGTTGTCCCCGTAGGCGATTGGGATGCGTGTATCCCAGATAGCACAGCTTCCGTTGCTGCGCTAGCAAAACCAGCGCCTGCGGCCTTGCCGCACAGGGCTTCATCCTCTAATACGGCGGCTTGAATTTCAAGAATACCGGATCGGCAATCATGAGCGAAAAACAGAAGAAGCCTCAGAAACTGAAAGCCCGCCTGCCGCGCGGCTTCACGGACCGTTCGGCTGCCGATATCCATGCCACCAATGAAATGATCGAGAAAATCCGTGGCGTTTACGAACTCTACGGTTTCGACCCCATTGAAACGCCGCTGTTCGAATATACCGATGCACTCGGCAAGTTCCTGCCCGATAGCGACCGCCCCAATGAAGGCGTGTTTTCGCTGACCGATGACGACGACCAGTGGATGAGCCTGCGCTACGACCTCACCGCACCGCTCGCCCGCCATGTCGCTGAAAACTTCAACGAGATACAGCTACCATACCGCACCTATCGCGCCGGCTATGTCTTCCGCAACGAAAAGCCCGGCCCCGGCCGCTTCCGCCAGTTCATGCAGTTCGATGCCGATACCATTGGAGCGTTCGGCGTTCAGGCCGATGCTGAAATGTGCATGATGATGGCGGATACGCTGGAAGCTCTGGGCATCAAGCGCGGCGATTACGTGATCCGCGTGAACAACCGAGCATTATTGGATTCTGTTCTAGCCGCTAGAGGCGTGAACGAGTCGCAGAAGGTCAACGTTCTCAGAAGCTTGGATAAGTTTGATAAGTTCGGTTGGGATGGTGTTTTTCAGCTGCTTACTTCCGGCCGTAAAGATGAAAGCGGTGATTTCACAAAAGGCGCCGGACTATCGAGCGATCAAGCTAAAGCATTATACAGGCTCTTCGCAAATCCTGTCGTTGATAGTCGAGATGACGAACCACTTAGAATTACAATCGGCCAAGAGACAGTTAGTTGGCCGAAATCACGGAGAGAATTCTTCTCCGATTTCCGTCGGGACGGAAAGCCCATATTAGATGATGAACAGGTCCAGTCAGGCGCGTTCGATTGGCTGATGCCCATTATGATGCTTTTATCTGATCCTATTGACGGCACTGACGTCGATTTTAGCCCCCTAATTGCGTTGTTCGATATTAGTGGACTTGTTAGCTCCGCTGGCTACGGCAATGATCGAATCAAGATTGATCTGTCCTGCGTCCGAGGCCTCGAATACTACACCGGCCCCGTCTACGAAGCTGAACTCACCTTCGACGTTACCAACGAAAAGGGCGAAAAGGTCGTCTTCGGTTCTGTCGGCGGCGGTGGTCGTTATGATGGTCTGGTGTCGCGCTTCATGGGTCAGCCAGTTCCGGCAACTGGCTTCTCCATCGGCGTTTCGCGCCTGATGACGGCGCTGAAGAATCTCGGCAAGCTTGGCCAGACAAAGCCGCTCGCGCCCGTCCTCGTCACCGTCATGGATGGTGATGTGGAGAGCATGGGGCGTTATCAGCGCTTCACGCAGGCGCTGCGCAATGAAGGCATTCGTGCTGAAATGTACCAGGGCAACTGGAAGAAATTCGGCAACCAACTGAAATATGCCGACCGCATGGACGCGCCGCTGGCGATCATTCAGGGCAGCGACGAGCGTGCCGCCGGGATTGTGCAGATCAAGGATTTGATCGAAGGCAAGCGTCTGTCCGGCGAAATCGAGGACAACGCCGCATGGCGCGAGGCCCGCGTGGCGCAGGAAACGGTGCCGGAAGCGGAACTGGTTGCCAAGGTGAAAGAGATTCTGGCGGCTCAGGCCGAGGATCGGCTGCGGGCGCAAGGCAATTAAGCCGATGAGCCTAGCCCGCCCCCCTCTGCCCTGCCGGGCATCTCCCCCACAGGTGGGGAGATTGAATCGCGGTAACCTCTCGCCCATCGGTAACGCTGCGGGAAGAGCGGGGGCTAAGCGTCTTGCCGATCTCCCTCCTTGTGGGGGAGATGCCCGGCAGGGCAGAGGGGGNTATGTCACTCGCCGTACAGGAGCCATCTCATGCCCATGATAGACATGCCGGATTTTGCCGGTGAGCTTCTGGATGAATTCCGTGCGCGCCGCACCAGCCGCGTCAACACACCGGTCATCCAGCCCGCAGAACCGTTTCTGGATATGGCTGGGGAAGACCTGCGTCGCCGGATTTTCCTGACGGAGAGCGAAACGGGAGCAAGCCTGTGCCTGCGCCCTGAATTCACCATTCCGGTCTGCCTGCGTCACATCGAAACCGCAACAGGCACACCGAAACGTTATTCCTATCTGGGTGAAGTGTTCCGCCAGCGTCGCGAAGGTGCAAACGAGTTCTATCAGGCTGGGATCGAGGATTTGGGCGATACGGATATCGCNGCCGCCGATGCTCGCGCCGTTAGCGATGCTATCGGAATTCTGACCCGCCTTCTTCCGGGACGCAAGTTAACTGTGACGCTGGGCGATCAGCAGGTGTTCGAAGCCGTTGTGGCAGCCCTCGGTCTGCCGCTCGGCTGGCAGAAGCGGCTGGTGCAGGCGTTTGGCGATATCGCGCAACTGGAAGCGCTGCTGCAAAGCCTCGTCAGCCCCAAGCCGATGACAGGACTTGACGCGCGCGTTGCGGGCCTGCTGGCCACGGGTGAGGAAAAGGTGCTGGTCGACTATATCGACAGTGTCATGGAAGACACCGGCTATTCCACCAATGCCAGCCGCTCCCCGCAAGAAATCGCCCGCCGTCTGCGCGAAAAGCTGGCGCTGGCCGCCACGCGCCTGCCGGATGAAAGTTTCGAGCTGCTAAAGCAGTTTCTGAGCCTCCAGGCACCGCTGTCGCAGGCATCGCAGACGCTTGCCGAGTTTGCCGACAAGGCCAAGCTGAAATTGCAGGCCGCATTGTCTGCCTTCGACGCCCGCGTTGCAGCGCTTGCCAATGGTGGTGTCGATCTGGATACGATCACCTATGGCGCAGCCTTCGGGCGTCCGCTGGATTACTACACCGGTCTGGTGTTCGAAGTGAGCGTGCAAGGTGAGGGGGCAGTGCTGGCAGGTGGCGGTCGGTTCGACCGGCTGATGACGTTGCTCGGCGCAAAAGACAAAATCCCGGCGGTCGGTTTTTCACTCTGGCTGGATCGTATCGAAGCCGTGAGGGCCAAACCATGACCATCACCATTGCCTTGCCCTCCAAGGGTCGCATGAAGGAAGACGCCTCCGCCATTCTGGAGCGCGCAGGGCTGAAGGTCGTTGCCATCGGCAATGACCGCTCCTATCGCGGCCGTATCGAAGGGCGCGACGATATCGAGATCGCCTATCTCTCGGCCTCCGAAATCGCCCGCGAGATCGGCAACGGCACCGTGGATTTCGGCGTCACCGGCGAAGACCTCGTGCGTGAAGATTTGAGTGATGTGGATAAGCGCGTCGAGTTCTGCGCCCGCCTCGGTTTTGGCCATGCCGATGTCGTCGTGGCCGTGCCTGAGATATGGCTGGATGTGGACAGCATGGCCGATCTGGGCGATGTCGCCGCCGAATTTCGCGCCCGCCACGGACGCCGCCTTGCCATCGCCACGAAATACTGGCGGCTGACGCAACAGTTCTTCTCCCGCCAGCACGGTATCCAGCTTTACCGCATTGTCGAAAGCCTTGGCGCGACAGAAGGTGCACCGGCGGCAGGGCAGGCGGATATCATCGTTGATATCACCTCCACAGGCTCGACGCTCAAGGCAAACCACCTGAAAATCCTGACCGATGGCATCATTCTGCGCTCGGAAGCCTGCTTCGTGCGGGCGCGAAAGCCAGAACATGAGGGTGACGCGGTAGTACAAGACATCATCGCGCGCGTTCAATCCGCCGTCTAATCCTTGGTTTATTCAGGGGCTGCTTTATGATGGTCTCCTTGGAGAAGGAGTGTCATGATGCATATTACAGGCCAGTGCCAGTGCGGCCATATCCAGTTTGAGGCAGAAGCCGATCCCAATCGCGTTGGCATTTGCCATTGTACGGATTGCCAGCGGCTGACCGGCTCGCCCTTTCGGGTCACGCTGCTGGTCAAACGCTCCGACCTTAAAATCGGGAATCATCAGCCGAAGGTCTATCGGAAAACCGGCGATAACGGCCGCCCGCGCAACCAGCATTTTTGCCCGGAGTGCGGTTCGCCTCTGTTCACCAGCGGCGAGGGTGATGAGGCAAAGGAATGGGGCATTCGCTGGGGCAGCATCAATGAGCGCAACGCGCTGGTCCCCAAGGCGCAGATATGGACCCGTTCCGCCGTGGATTGGTTAGCCGATATCGAGCATCTACCGGGTTACGAAAAAGACTACACGGGATGAAAAAAGGCCGCCGGAGCAATCCAGCGGCCTTTTTTACGAATTGAAGATCAGTTTATGCGCGAGCGAGGCTGAGGCCACGGCGGGCGTCGAGCGAGTAAGCGCCTGCGCCGAAAGTTGCGAGCAGGATGTAAGCACCGGCAAGCGTGATGTTCTTCATCAGCATGATGCCGTTCAGCGTGTTGATCCAGCCGAGAGCCGCATCCGGCCAGCCTGGAACAACAACCGTGCCGCTGTGGAAAACGAGACCGGTGAAGACGCAGAAGACGGCAAGCGCCCAAGCGGCAACCTTGGTCTGGAAGCCAACGAGGATGGCAAGACCGGCGACCAGCTCAAACGCGCCTGCAAGATAGGCCAGAGCTGTCGCCGCGGGCAAACCAGCGCCGGTGATCATACCGGCAGTGCCCGCAGGATCGGTCAGTTTGCCGAAGCCCGAGAGAATGAAGATGAAGGAAAGAAGGATGCGTGCAATGAGCACGAGTGCGTTCTGGCTGCTGGACATGGAAGTCTCCAAAGATGGTGCCGGATGGCATGAATGTATGCCCGACATATGCGCCAAATTGCCGCCTCGGAATAGATGAACAAGTAGAGACTAATTGTTCACTATTTGAAGACAGTGAGCGTTTTCATCATTGCTTGTAAAGCCACAACAAAAAAAGGCGGCCCGTGAGGACCGCCTTTCCGTATTTCAGAAGATAGGACTTCTTAGAAGTCCATACCGCCCATTCCGCCGCCAGGCATCTGTGGCATTGCCGATTCCTTCTTAGGAAGTTCAGCAATCATGGCTTCTGTCGTGATCAGCAGGGAAGCAACCGAAGCTGCGTTCTGCAAAGCTGTACGAACAACCTTGACCGGGTCAACGATACCCATGGTGATCATGTCGCCATATTCAGAAGTCTGGGCGTTGTAGCCGTAGTTCTCTTCGTTCTTGTCGAGAATCTTGCCAACAACGATGGAAGCTTCGTCACCAGCGTTTTCAGCAATCTGGCGAACCAGCGACTGAAGAGCGCGGCGAACGATGTTGATGCCAGCTTCCTGGTCGTCGTTTGCACCCTTTACGGTGATCTTCGTGGAAGAGCGCAGAAGAGCAGTACCGCCGCCAGCGACGATGCCTTCCTGAACAGCAGCGCGCGTCGCATTGAGAGCGTCGTCGATGCGGTCCTTCTTTNCCTTCACTTCGATTTCCGTGGAGCCGCCAACGCGGATAACGGCAACACCGCCAGCGAGCTTGGCAAGACGTTCCTGCAGCTTTTCGCGGTCGTAATCGGAAGATGTTTCTTCGATCTGGGCCTTGATCTGCGCAACGCGGCCTTCGATGTCGGACTTCTGGCCCGAACCGTCAACGATCGTTGTGTTTNCTTTGGTGATCGAAACTTTCTTCGCCTTGCCGAGCATGTCGAGCGTGACGTTTTCAAGCTTGATGCCGATATCTTCGGAGATAACGGTACCGCCGGTCAGGATCGCGATGTCTTCGAGCATTGCCTTGCGGCGATCGCCGAAGCCAGGAGCCTTGACGGCAGCAATCTTCAGGCCGCCACGCAGCTTGTTGACGACGAGCGTTGCAAGAGCTTCGCCTTCGACGTCTTCAGCGATGATGACGAGTGGCTTGCCGGTCTGAACGACAGCTTCGAGAACAGGCAGCATGGCCTGAAGGTTCGAAAGCTTCTTCTCGTGGAGAAGAATATAAGCGTCTTCCAGGTCAGCAACCATCTTTNCAGGGTTGGTGACGAAGTAAGGCGACAGGTAACCGCGGTCGAACTGCATGCCTTCAACGACTTCAAGTTCGGTTTCGGCGGTCTTGGCTTCTTCAACCGTGATGACGCCTTCGTTGCCAACCTTCTGCATGGCTTCAGCAATGTCGAGACCGACCTGCTTGTCGCCGTTTGCAGAGATCGTACCAACCTGTGCAACTTCTTCCGATGTGGAGATCTTCTTGGCCTTGGCCTGAAGGTCCTTCACAACTTCGGTCACTGCGAGGTCGATACCGCGCTTAAGGTCCATCGGGTTCATGCCGGCTGCAACAGCCTTGTTGCCTTCGCGAACGATGGCCTGTGCAAGAACGGTCGCAGTCGTGGTGCCGTCACCGGCGATGTCGTTGGTCTTCGAAGCAACTTCGCGGACCATCTGTGCGCCCATGTTTTCGAACTTGTCTTCAAGTTCGATTTCCTTGGCGACAGAAACGCCGTCCTTGGTGATGCGAGGTGCGCCGAAGGACTTGTCGATGATGACGTTACGGCCCTTAGGACCAAGCGTTACCTTCACTGCGTCTGCGAGAATATCGACGCCACGGAGCATCTTTTCGCGCGCTGTGCGGCCGAATTTAATTTCTTTAGCTGCCATTGTAGCAAACTCCCGGGCTCATTGCCCATTGGTTGTCATGGAAAAGTGAGAAGAACCGGCCAGATCAGCCGATAACGCCCATGATGTCGGATTCCTTCATGATCAGAAGGTCTTCGCCGTCGAGCTTGACTTCGGTGCCGGACCACTTGCCGAACAGAACGCGGTCGCCAGCCTTGACGTCCAAAGGAACGAGCTTGCCGCTATCATCGCGAGCGCCAGTGCCAACAGCGACGATTTCGCCTTCCTGTGGCTTTTCCTTGGCGGTATCAGGAATGATGATGCCGCCCTTTGTCTTTGCTTCAGACTCGACGCGACGTACAACGACGCGGTCATGCAGCGGACGGAATGTTGTGCTTGTCATTAGTCTAATCCCTCGATCAAATGACCTGAACGAACCTCACAAAAAGGTCCGAGTGATGATTGTTAGCACTCCCTGTTGTGGAGTGCCAGCGAGACGGAGATAAGCAGGCTATGGGACTGAGTCAAGGACGGACTGTCGGAAAAATTTCATGTAAAATGGTTACTACCACCGCATGACAGAATTTTTACACAACGATATTTCCCCGCCACCCCCTTCCTTTTGGGAGATGACCGCCGTGTTCGGTCGCATCGGCCTGCTGAGTTTCGGCGGCCCTGCCGGACAGATCGGCCTGATGCACCGTGTGCTGGTGGACGAGAAGGGCTGGCTGACCGAAGAACGGTTCCTCCATGCCCTGAATTACTGCATGCTTTTGCCGGGACCGGAGGCCCAGCAATTGGCAACCTATTCCGGCTGGTTGCTGCATGGCAGGCGGGGTGGCATCGTCGCCGGTACGCTGTTCATTCTGCCGGGATTCCTGGTCATCGTCGCGCTGGCGTCAGCCTATGCGCTTTATCAGGATACGCACTGGTTGCCGGCACTTCTGTCCGGCTTGAAAGCGGGTGTTCTGGCCATTGTCCTGGAGGCATTGCTGCGGGTTGCCAAAAGGGCATTGACCAACCGGTCGCTGGTCGTCATCGCGGCTGCGGCCTTTATCGCCTTGTTTTTCTTCGGCATCCCCTTTCCGCTCGTTATTCTCGCGGCCGGGATTATCGGCTTTGCCAAGGGCAGGGGAAGTGCGCTTTCGCCACTGGAAAANGGTGGGGAGATGACAGCAACGCCATCATGGAAACGGCTGGTTCTAGGCCTCCTGTTCGGTGTCGTGATCTGGCAATTGCCGCTGCTGCTGCTGTGGGTGATGACAGGACCCGGCACGCTCGTCGATCTGCAGATATTTTTTNCCAAAATGGCTGTGGTGACGTTCGGCGGTGCCTATGCGGTGTTGGCCTATGTTGCGCAGGTGGCGGTGGATACGCATGGCTGGATGATGCCGGGCGAGATGCTTGATGGCTTGGCGCTGGCAGAAGCGACACCGGGTCCGCTGGTGCTGGTGCTGTCTTACATCGGGTTTCTTGCCGCCTTCCGCCATCCCGGATTGTTCGACCCGATGACATCGGGCATTTTGGGTGCCAGCGTTGCGGCATGGGCAACCTTCGTGCCGAGCTTCATATTTATTTTCGCAGGCGCGCCCTATATGGAGAAACTGCGCCACAACCGCCTTTTGTCGGCAGCGCTTGCGGCCATTACTGCGGCGGTTGTCGGGGTCATTCTCAACCTGTCCGTCTGGTTCGGCCTTCACGTGCTCTTTGCCGAAGTCGAACGAATTCCGCTTCTGCCCGCGGTCAATCTCCATGTGTCGTGGCCAGCCTGGCAGACGCTTGATCTGTTTTCGCTTTGCCTGTTCATCGTCTCGGCCACCACGCTTTNCCGGCTGAAACTGGGCATGCTGCCGGTTTTGGGATTGTGTATCACGGCGGGTTTCGTGAGGCTCTGGCTGACATAACCGGGCCGGAGTCCTGCTTTTTCGCTTGCCATCGCCATCCCGCTTTGCGATGTCACAGCGTGAATTCACGGAACGCTTGGAATTATTAAATGGCCCATCGCATTGCCACGCTTGGCGACATCACCGCTCAGTTCGACGTTATTCTGTCTGATGTGTGGGGGNTGTTGCACAATGGTGTGTCTGTTTTTCCGGACGCCGCTATTGCACTGGAAGCGGCGCGCAAGGCGGGCAAGACTGTGGTGCTCATCACCAATTCACCGCGCCCGGCACCCGGCGTCATTACGCAATTGCGGGCTTTCGGCATTTCCGATAGCGCCTATGACCGTATCGTCACATCTGGCGATGTAACGCGCGGTCTGATCGCCGTTGGGCCGAAGAAAATCTTTCTCCTCGGCCCCGAGCGCGATCTGCCGTTGCTGGAAGGTCTGGATGTCGAGGTCGCCGCAGAAGCAGAAGCGACGGCCGTTGTCTGCACCGGCTTTTTCGATGACGAAACCGAAACGCCGGAAGACTACACGGATATGCTCAAGGGCTTCATTGCTCGTTCCGTGCCGATGATCTGCGCCAACCCGGATCTGGTGGTTGAGCGCGGTGAGCGCATCATTCCCTGCGCCGGTGCCATGGCCGCCTATTATGAGCAGCTTGGTGGTGAAGTGCGCATCGCCGGCAAACCGCATGCACCGATCTACGAGGCCTGCATGGCTGCGGCCAAAGAGGTGCGCGGCGAATTTGCAAAAGACCGCGTGCTGGCCATCGGCGATGGCATGCCGACGGATGTGAAGGGTGCCATCAATGCGGGCCTCCAGCTTCTGTATATCAGCGGCGGCATTCACGCGGCGGAATATACGCTGAACGGTGAAACCGACGAGTCGCTGATGAATGCCTATCTGAAAGGCCAGAACGCAGCCCCCGGCTGGTGGATGCCGCGTCTTGCCTAATTGTGTGGCATCGGAATAGAGTCTGCCCATGACCGTGTTTCATCGCAATGAAAAGAAGGAGCAGCTGCCCGAAAACCTGAAGGGCGGCGTCATCGCCATTGGCAATTTCGATGGCGTGCATCGCGGCCACCGCGCGGTGCTGGACCATGCGCTGGAGCTTGCCGCATCCCGCAATGCTCCCGCCCTGGTGCTGACATTCGAGCCGCATCCGCGCACAGTCTTTCGCCCCGAAACGCCGGTTTTCCGCCTCACCCCTGCGTCCGTCAAGGCGCGAGTTCTGGAAGCGGAAGGGTTCAACTCCGTCATCGAATATCCTTTCGACCGGGATTTCTCGCAGCGCTCTGCGGAAGATTTCGTCAAATCCATTCTGGTCGACTGGCTGGGTGCAAGTGCCGTCGTCACCGGCGTCGATTTCCACTTCGGCAAGGCACGCGAAGGTGGCCCGGCCTATCTGATGGCGGCAGGCAAACGGCACGGCTTCGATGTCATGCTGATCGATTCCTTCCGCGATGAGGGTGCCGAAATCGTCTCCTCCAGCCGCATCCGGGAATTGCTGGCGCAGGGCGATGTCGCCGGTGCCGCCGGTCTGCTGGGGTATCGTTACACCGTCGAAGCGGAAGTGATCGGCGGGCAGAAACTCGGCCGCACGCTGGGTTACCCCACCGCCAACATGGCGCTACCGCCGGAAACGGAACTGAAACCCGGCATCTACGCCGTGCGGTTCCGCCGCGCAGACGGATCGCTCCATGATGGCGTTGCCAGCTTCGGCTATCGCCCGACGGTGACAGAGGATGGCGCAGCCCTTCTCGAAACCTTCCTCTTTGATTTTTCCGGCGATCTCTATGGCGAGATTTGCTCTGTGTCTTTCTTCGGCCATCTGCGCGACGAGCTGAAATTCGACGGGCTGGAAGCTCTGGTCGCCCAGATCAAGCGAGACGAGGAAGAGGCGAGGGCTCTGCTCTTGGGGGTAACGCCGCTCGGAGAACTGGATGCACGTATCGCATTTTAAGCGCGTGGACGCTTGTGTGGCATCTATTCCCTTTTCAAACGCTGAAAAANCACATAAACAGACGGCCATGCACCAATTTCGGTCGACGTTCATATCCCGAATTATTGGCCCGGCCTTTCGCGCGCAGTAAGCAGCCGAAAGGTCCGGGATTTCGGCGCTTGCCTTGAGCGCCTTCCGCTTTAGCCCTCTTGCACTCAAGACGGCGTGACCCTGAGATTGTTCTCATTCGGGGCGCCGCATAACGGTATGATCATGAACGACACCGCACAAACACCAGACTATTCCAAGACGCTTTACCTGCCGCAGACGGATTTNCCGATGCGCGCCGGTCTGCCGCAAAAAGAGCCTGAAACCGTTGCCCGCTGGCAGCAGATGGGCCTTTACAAGAAGCTGCGTGCGTCCGCCGCTGGCCGCGAAAAATTCGTGCTGCATGATGGCCCCCCNTATGCCAATGGCAATATCCACATCGGCCATGCGCTGAACAAGATCCTTAAAGACGTCATCACCCGTTCGTTCCAGATGCGCGGTTTCGACGCCAATTACGTTCCCGGCTGGGATTGCCACGGCCTTCCCATCGAGTGGAAGATCGAGGAAGCCTACCGCGCCAAGGGCAAGAACAAGGACGAGGTCCCGATCAACGAATTCCGTCAGGAATGCCGCGAATTCGCCGCAGGTTGGATCGAGAAGCAATCGGCTGAGTTCAAGCGTCTGGGCATCGAAGGCGATTTCGAAAACCCCTACACGACCATGAACTTCCACGCGGAAGCGCGTATCGCTGGCGAGTTGCTGAAGATCGCCAAGAGCGGCCAGCTTTATCGCGGCTCCAAGCCGGTCATGTGGTCGGTTGTCGAGCGCACTGCTCTGGCTGAGGCCGAGGTAGAGTATGCGGATGTCGAGAGCGACATGATCTGGGTGAAGTTCCCGGTGGTGGTCGTGGAAGGCGCGGCGAAGGCAGAATGGTTGTCCGATACGAACGCAAAAATGCCTTTTGTCAACGCTTTAAATGACCTTGAACGTGCCTCCGTCGTCATCTGGACAACAACCCCGTGGACCATCCCCGGCAACCGCGCCATCTCCTTCTCCTCGCGCTTCCCTTACGGTTTGTTCGAAGTGGAAACGGCTGAGAACGACTTCGGCCCGCAGCCGGGTGAAAAGCTGATCTTCGCAACAAAGCTGGCTGACGAAGCCGCCAAGAAGGCGAAGCTGACCTTCAAGTTCGTTCGCCCCGTTACGCCGGAAGAACTCGGCGCGATCACTTGCGCCCATCCTTTGGCTCACCTCGGCTACGATTTCGCGGTTCCGCTTCTCGATGGCGATCACGTCACCGATGATGCCGGTACGGGCTTCGTGCACACCGCACCAAGCCATGGTCGTGAAGACTTTGACGCATGGACGTCCAAGGCTCGTGAGATCGAAGCGCGTGGCATCTCGTCCAAGATCCCGTTCCCGGTTGGCGACGATGGTTTCTACACCGAAGACGCCCCCGGTTTTGGCCCATCTGCCGAAGGTGGCGCTGCGCGTGTGATGGACGACAACGGCAAGAAGGGTGACGCAAACGAGCGTGTCATCAAGGCGCTGATTGCGGCCAACAACCTGTTTGCCCGTGGCCGTCTTAAGCACAGCTATCCGCATAGCTGGCGCTCCAAGAAGCCGGTCATCTTCCGCAATACGCCGCAATGGTTTGTCTATATGGACAAGGAATTGGGCGATGGCACCACGCTGCGCTCGCGCTCGCTTTCCGCCATCGATGACACCCGTTTCGTGCCAGCCGCTGGTCAAAACCGCCTGCGCGCCATGATCGAGAACCGCCCGGATTGGGTGCTGTCGCGCCAGCGCGCATGGGGCGTACCGATCGCGGTATTCGCTGATGAGCATGGCGAAGTTTTGCTGGACGAGGCCGTTAACGCCCGCATTCTGGAGGCCTTCGAGGCCGAAGGTGCGGATGCTTGGTTTGCGGATGGTGCCAAGGAACGCTTCCTCGGCAACGACCACGATCACGCCAAGTGGCATCAGGTGCGCGATATCCTCGACGTCTGGTTCGACTCGGGCTGCACGCACACCTTCACGCTGGAAGATCGCTCGGACCTGAAATGGCCTGCCGACGTCTATCTGGAAGGCTCCGACCAGCATCGCGGCTGGTTCCATTCGTCGCTGCTGGAAAGCTGCGCGACGCGCGGTCGTGCGCCTTACAACGCGGTCGTCACCCATGGTTNCACCATGGATGAGCAGGGCCGCAAGCAGTCCAAGTCGCTCGGCAATGTCGTGGCACCGCAGGATGTGATGAAGGAATCCGGCGCCGATATCCTGCGTCTCTGGNTCATGACCACGGATTATTGGGAAGACCAGCGTCTGGGCAAGGCCATCATCCAGACCAACATCGACGCCTACCGCAAGCTGCGCAACACCATCCGCTGGATGCTGGGCACGCTGGCGCATGACAAGGGCGAAGACATCGCTTACGCTGATTTGCCCGAGCTGGAACAGCTGGTGCTGCACCGCCTGTCCGAGCTGGATCAGGTCGTGCGTGATGGTTACGACGCCTTCGACTTCAAGAAGATCACCCGTGCGCTGATCGATTTCGCCAATGTCGAGCTGTCGGCCTTCTACTTCGATATCCGTAAGGATGCGCTCTATTGCGATGCCCCGTCGTCGCTGAAGCGCCGTGCATCTCTATCGGTCATCGCCAAGCTGTTCGATTGCCTCGTCACATGGCTGGCACCGATGCTGCCCTTCACCACGGAAGAGGCATGGCTTTCGCGTTACTCGGATGCGGAATCCGTGCATCTCGTGCAGTTCCCGGGTGTGCCTGCGGAATGGAAGAACGAGGCCTTGGAAGCCAAGTGGGACAAGATACGCAAGGTGCGCACCGTCGTCACCGGCGCTCTGGAAGTCGAGCGTCGCGAAAAGCGCATCGGTTCTTCGCTGGAAGCAGCGCCTGTCGTGCATGTTGCCGATCCGGAACTGCTGGCAGCGCTCGAGGGTCAGGATTTCGCTGAAATCTGCATCACCTCGGCTATCTCGGTCGTCTCGGGTGAAGGCCCGGCAGATGCCTTCCGTTTGGGCGAGGTCCAGAAGGTGTCGGTCGAGCAGAAGCTGGCCGAGGGACGCAAATGCGCGCGTTCCTGGCGGATCACCGCCGATGTTGGTTCGGACGCTGCGTTTCCCGACGTCTCGGCGCGTGATGCCGCAGCACTGCGGGAACTGGGCGTTGCCGTCTAAGAAAAGTGCCGGGTGAATTGCACTTTGAGCGTTCATCCGGTAAACCTGCCTGAAAATGGCCGGATTTTAGCACCAATGCGGGCTGACGGTCGTCTGGACGGCTTGGGCGGAAGGGTTTCCATGAGCATGACGCAGAGTTTTCGCATGTACGGCACGATTGCGGGCACAGTCACTGTTTGCCTTGCGCTTGGCGCATGCACCAGCCCGACTTACGGCACGGGAAAGACGTCTGCCGAACAGTTGGTAGACGACCTTGGCAACGCGACGTCGATCACGGGCGACCAGAGCAAGCGTAACCTGAAATACAATCCGCGCCCCGGCCTTGTCGTGCCTGCCAAAGTGCGCGCCGATCAGTTGACCCAGCCGCAGCAGAGTCTCGCCAACCGCGAAACCAACCCGCAATGGCCGGAAACACCGGAAGAAGCGCGTGAGCGTCTGCGCGAGGAGGCCGACGCCAACCGGGACAACCCGAACTATCGTTCGCCACTTCTGGCCGGTAACGGCACCAACGGTCAGATGACCGAAACCCAGAAGTGGGAAGCCTTCCGCAAGGCCAAGGCTGATGCGAAGGGCGGATCGATCGTCAACAACAACCAGCGTAAATTCCTCACCGACCCGCCGGTCGAATATCGCAGTGTCTCACAGGACCAACTGACGGACCTCGGCGAGCCGGAAGCGAAGAAGGAAAAAGAGCGCAAGAAGAATGCAGCCATGGCTGGCACCGGCAAGAACTGGTGGAACCCGTTCCAGTAAGGGTTAGTTGTTGGCAGCGGCGAATTTATCGCCGGGCGGGAGTGCTTCTTGGAAGCCCATGCTCCAACCTCCGTTATCCTCGGGCTTGACCCGAGGATCTAACGAACCCCGACATCCAACATGGTATATCCTCGGATCAAGCCCGAGGATGACGTCGCATCTGGGGTCAGCGACACACAGTGTCACTCCCCACGCTTCCCCTGAAAAAANCCGCGTAAAATCTCGGCGCTCTCCATCTCCGCCATTCCTGAATAAACCTCCGGCGCATGGTGGCAGGTTGGCTGATTGAAAAATCTCACACCGCTTTCCACTGCGCCGCCCTTAGGGTCGTTCGCGCCATAATATAGGCGGCGGATGCGGGCGAAGGATATGGCGGCGGCGCACATGGTACAGGGTTCCAGCGTGACGTAGAGGTCCGCGCCTGTCAGCCTTTCCTGCCCCAGTTCCTCGCAGGCCATGCGAATGACGGCGATTTCGGCATGGGCGGTTACATCGTTCAATTCGCGGGTTCGGTTGCCGGAACGGGCGATGACGCGGCCATCCAGCACCAGCACTGCACCGATGGGTACCTCGTCACGGAAGCTCGCCGCTTGCGCTTCGGCAAGCGCCAGGTCCATGAAATGCGTCGTTTCCGCCATTGTTCGTGCAATTTCCTCTTAACCAGTGCCGCGTGACCTGATAGGACACGCCAAACAACAGGCAAACAACAAATGACATTCAAAGACAAGCCGAAGCGCGCTGGGGCCAAGACATTCGACCGGGATAGCAAGCCGAAGTCCTCCGGCAAGCCGGATTCGGTGCGCGAGAAAAAGCCGTTCGTGGCAAAAACGGAGAGTGCTGTCGCGGAAACCGCAGCGGCAAAACCCGAGCGCATTTCCAAGATCATCGCCCGAGCAGGCGTGGCCTCGCGCCGCGACGTCGAGCGGATGATCATGGAAGGTCGCGTTTCGCTGAATGGCGTGAAGCTGGACAGCCCGGTCGTGAACGCCACCCTGGATGACAAGATCGAGGTCGATGGCGAAGCAATCCGTGGTGCAGAGCGCACGCGCCTGTGGCTCTACCACAAGCCTTCAGGTCTGGTGACGACCAACTCCGATCCGGAGGGACGTGCTACCGTATTCGACAACCTGCCGAAGGAGCTTCCCCGCGTCCTCTCCATCGGGCGTCTGGATATCAACACCGAAGGCCTGCTGCTGCTGACCAATGACGGCGGCCTCTCGCGTGTTCTCGAACTGCCGACAACTGGCTGGCTGCGTCGCTACCGCGTTCGCGCCCATGGTGAGGTTGATCAGGCCGCACTCGACAAGCTGAAAGAGGGCATTGCCGTCGATGGCGTACTCTACGGCGCAATCGATGCGACGCTGGACCGCACGCAAGGCCGCAACGTCTGGATCACCATGGGTCTTCGCGAAGGCAAGAACCGAGAGATCAAGAACGTGCTCGGCGCGCTCGGCCTTGAGGTTAACCGCCTTATCCGTATTTCTTACGGTCCTTTCCAGCTAGGCGATCTGCCGGAAAGCCAGGTCGTGGAAGTGCGTGGTCGCATGTTGCGTGACCAGTTGGGTCCACGCCTTATCGAAGCGGCTGGCGCCAATTTCGATGCACCGATCTATGACGCGGTTGTTGACGAAGACGAAGCTCCGGCTCCGCGTCCCGTCAAGTCCGAATGGTCCAAGCGTGGAGATGCGGAACAAAATCCACGCACGCCACGATTTGATGACAAGCGCGACGCGCCTCGCGAACGCGCTCCCGGCCGGCCTGACGCAAAACGAGGTGCCAAGCCTTTCGCCAAGGGTCGTGATGAAGGTCAGGAAGATCGTGGTCCCAAGCGTCCACCGATGGGCAGCAACCGCACCGCCAATGTTTGGATGGCGCCGGGCGCGAGGCCAACCCGCGACGGCAAGGAACGCAAGTCTTACCGGGACGAAGCTGAAACCGTTTTCAAACCGTCAGCAGAAGCCGATGCCCGCCGCGCGATCGTCAGACACAAGGATGTCGATGGCGAATGGATCCGCGCCGACAAGCCCGCGCAGGATGAAAGCCGTGGACGCGGCAAGGGCGGCGACCGTGGTGACCGCGGCGGCAAATCCTTTGGTGATCGTCCAGCGCGTGGTGGCGAGCGCAGCGACCGTCCATTCGGTGACCGCAAGCCGCGTGAAGGTGGCGACCGTGCAGAACGTCCCCGTGGCGAACGATCGTTCGGGGATCGCCCGGACCGTGGTGGCAAACCCTTTGGTGATCGTCCAGCCCGTGGCGGCGAACGCAGTGATCGCCCTTACGGTGATCGCAAGCCGCGTGAAGGTGGCGATCGCGCAGAGCGTCCTCGTGGTGAACGGTCCTTCGGAGATCGTCCGGACCGGGGTGCCAAACCCTTTGGTGACCGCCCCGCGCGTCCAGAAAGATCATTTGGCGACCGCCCGGCTCGCAGCGGTGAACGCAGCGAACGCCCCTACGGCGACCGCAAGCCAAGGCAGGACGGAGATCGTCCTCGCGCTGAGCGTCCTTTCGGTGACAAGCCCCGTGGCGCAAANCCGTTTGGCGATAAGCCTCGCGAAGGCAGACCTTCCGGCGGCAAGCCGGGTGGCTTTGCTGGCAAGCCAGCGTTCGGCAAGCCGCGCGGCGAGCGCTCCGAGGGCGGCTTTTCGGGCAAGGGACCGGGCGGTGGTAAAGGCCCGGATCGCAATGGACCCGGGGGCAAAGGCCCAGGTGGTAAACCTTCTGGAGGCAAGGGAATGACGCGTAATGCGGATCGTAGGCGGTGAGTTTCGCGGCCGGTCACTGGCCGCTCCGAAATCGAATGCAATCAGGCCGACTATCGATCGTACGCGTGAAAGCCTCTTCAATATCTTGAGCCATGCCTATCCGGAAAGTCTGGATGGGACGCGGATTCTCGATGTGTTTGCCGGAACCGGCGCGGTGGGGCTCGAAGCTCTGTCACGCGGTTGTCGGGTTGCACTCTTCGTCGAAAACGGCGTCGAGGGCAGGGGCCTCTTGTGGGAAANCATCGATGCTCTCGGCCTGCACGGTCGCGCGCGCATTCTGCGCCGCGATGCCACCAAGCTCGGCAGCGTCAATAATATCGAACCCTTCGATATGTTGTTNGCAGACCCACCCTATGCACAAGGGCAGGGCGAAAAGGCCTTTGTAGCGGCGCATCTCGGCGGCTGGCTTGTGCCGGGGGCTCTGGCCATTCTTGAAGAGCGGGCCGATGTTCTCGTTACCGTCGATCCGGCGTTCAAGCTGATGGAAAGCCGCACGTTCGGCGATTCCATCATGCATTTTNACCGTTACGAACCTTGATATGTCTTTACAGGTCGTGATGCACGACGTTGCACTCGTGCGTCACTCTCCTGTCGTCTTTGTGTCATAGAGCGGGAAGCGAAATGACTTGAAGGAGAGGCCGCGCCCGTGGCTGAAAAGAAAAAGAAACTCTCTAGCAAAAAGCGCAAACGCGAAGAAGCTGCCAGAGAAGCCCGCGTGAGAGAAGTGCGCGATCCGACATTTGCGCTGGCCCTGGGTGGCGGTGGCGCACGCGGCATCTGCCATATCAATATCGTTGAAGCGCTGGATGAGCTCGGTATTCGTCCGACAGCCATTGCGGGTTCTTCCATCGGCTCCATCATCGGTGCCGGCATGGCCGCAGGCATGAGCGGCCGCGACATCAGAGAATACACACTGGAACTGATGGGCAAAAAGGGCAGCGTCGCCAACAAGCTCTGGAGCCTCGGGCCCGCTTCCATGCGCCACGCCGTCTTCGGCTTTCGCCTGGGGCAATTCAATCTGGAGCTCGTTCTCGATGCTCTCCTGCCATCGGCCATGCCAAAGACTTTCGAAGGGCTGAAAATCCCTCTGAAGGTAACAGCCACGGATTATTACGCGCAGTCGGAGGTCATCGTTGAAAGCGGAGATTTGCGTCAGGCGCTGGCAGCCTCTTCCGCCATTCCCGCCCTTTTCATGCCCATTCGCATGAACGACCGCATCATGATCGATGGCGGCATTTTCAATCCGGTCCCCTATGATCATCTGCTGGATAAGGCGGATATCGTGATCGCGGTAGACGTGGTCGGCGGGCCGGAAGGTGATGGCACGACTATGCCAAGCCGTTTTGAGAGCCTGTTTGGCGCCAGTCAGTTGATGATGCAGTCCGTCATCTCGTTGAAATTGCGTATGCACCCGCCGCATATTTTCCTGCGGCCGCCGGTCAACCGTTTCAAAGTGCTGGATTTCCGCAAGGCACACGAGGTGCTGGCCGAATCCCAGGTCAGCAAAGACGATCTGAAGCGCCAGATCGAGATGCAGGTAGAGCTTTATCATCGCGGCCACGGCGTGGACGCGTAAGCATTTCGCTCAATTACCGGTGAAATGCCGCTTTGGCCTTGATGCGGCAGGTGCGCCGCAATAAATGAAGGTCAACGAAAGGCCTAGCCCATGTCCTCAGATATCGATTCCTCCAAGCTTCTCGAGCGCGCCAGCGAACTGGTCGATCTGGCCCGCCGCGCTGGTGCCGATGAGGCCGACGCCGTCATCGTGCGCTCGCGCTCGCAATCCGTCGGCGTTCGGCTTGGCAAGGTGGAAAGCACGGAATCTTCCGAAAGCGATGATTTTTCGCTGCGCGTCTTCGTCGGCAAGCGCGTCGCTAGCGTCTCGGCCAATCCCGGTTTCGACCTGAAGACACTGGCGGAACGTGCGGTGGCTATGGCCAAGGTGTCGCCGGAAGACCCCTATGCCTGCCTTGCGGATAGCAATCGGTTGGCAAATTCATACGATGATCTGGAATTGTTTGACCCGACAGAGGTTTCTTCGGACCAGTTGCGCGAGGCCGCGCTTGCGGCAGAAGAAGCGGCACTGGCTGTAAGGGGTGTCAGCAATTCATCCGGCGCTGGTGCATCCAGCGGCATGGGCGGTCTGGTTCTGGTCACATCGCACGGCTTTTCCGGGAGCTATATGGGCAGCCGCTTCGGCCGCTCCGTCAGCGTCATCGCCGGTGAAGGCACCAAGATGGAGCGCGACTACGATTATGATAGCCGCCTTTATTTCGCCGATCTCGACAAACCTGAAGACATCGGACGCNGCGCGGNTGAGAGAGCAGTCAAACGCATCAACCCCCGGCAGGTCGATACTGGCAGCAATGTGACCGTGGTGTTCGATCCACGCATCGCCCGCGGCTTCGTCGGCGGCATTGCAGGTGCCATCAACGGTGCATCCGTTGCACGCAAGACCAGCTTCCTGCGCGACAAGATGGGCCAGCAGGTGTTGAAAAANGGCCTTGTTATCACCGACGATCCGCAGATCGTACGCGGCGCGTCATCTCGTCCTTTTGATGGTGAAGGCGTGCGCGGTGAAANGCTTGTCATGATCGAGGACGGTGTTTTGAAGCACTGGTTCCTTTCCACCTCCACGGCGCGTGAAATCCGCCTGGAAACCAACGGTCGCGGCGTGCGCGGTGGCACCTCCGTATCTCCGTCTTCCACCAATCTGTCGCTGGAGCCGGGCGATATCTCGCCGGAAGATCTGATCGCCCAGATCGGTGCTGGTTTTNACGTGACCGAACTCATCGGCCATGGTGCCAATCTGTTGACGGGCGAATATAGCTGTGGGGCAAGCGGTTTCTGGATCGAGAATGGCGAAAAGGCCTTCCCTGTTTCCGAGGTCACGATTGCGTCCAACCTCAAGGATATGTTTATGCGGATCACACCTGCAAACGACATCGACCGCAAATATGGTGTCGCCGCACCGACGCTTGCCATCGAAGGCATGACGATAGCGGGACGCTGATAGCGCCATTCATCGGTTGCCTTCGGGGCGAGGGACGGTGCATGTTGATGCACTGGAAACCGCGTAGTGAACGACGATAATATGACAAATGTTACGGGAGCCGATTGGGGCTCCGATCTCGACCTCATTCTGGATGCCGCTCGCGAGGCTGGTCGCGTCGCCATGCAGTTTTTCCGCAAAGACCCGGAGGTCTGGTGGAAGAAGGGCCATTCGCCGGTCAGCGCTGCCGACTACGCCGCCAACGAAGCGCTGGAGACCATCCTTCGCAAGGCGCGACCTAGCTACGGATGGCTCTCGGAGGAAACCGACGATGATGCGGACCGGCTATCAACCGAGACGCTGTTCGTCGTTGATCCGATTGACGGAACCCGGGCCTTTATCGGAGGCAAGGACACATGGTGCGTCAGCGTTGCCGTCGTCCATCGTGGCAGGCCGGTTGCCGGCGCTCTCGTCGCTCCCGCCTTTAATGAGGAATTTGCCGCCGTTGTCTCCGGGCCGGCAACGAAGAATGGTAAGATACTCTCTGTCTCGGATGCAAACAACGGTGAGATCAAGCTTGCGGCACCAGAAGATGTGATCGCACAGCTTCCTGCACATTTGAAATCTCGGGTCCACCGCATTCCGCATGTGCCGTCGCTTGCCTATCGGCTCGCCATGGTTTCGGATGGCCGTATTGATGGCACCTTGGTCAAAGCCCATTCTCATGACTGGGACCTGGCGGCAGCTGACCTGATTTTGGAGCGCGCCGGTGGTCAGCTTCTGGACCTTGACGGAACTCCGCTGACCTATAATCGTCACGATGTCAGCCACCCCGAATTGTGCGCTGCAGCAAATCATTNGCTGCCGGACCTGCTGGAGCGGTTGAAGTCACCAGCCAGAGGTTGATTTTCACGGGAAANTCCCGCAGATGGAGGCCTCACAGAATGGGACTGCGAAAGACGATCCGGGTTTGTCGCGTTAGGTCCCGATCCAGGTTTGACGAAGGTCAGGGAGTTGGTGGCTCAACAAGAGCTGCATGCGTCTGGTCTCAGGGCTTTGAACGATGAGAAGGAAGAGAACACTATGACCGTAGCGGGCAACGAAAAACAGCTTCTGCACCTTGTATTCGGCGGCGAACTGGAAANTCTTCAGGATGTACAGTTCCGCGATTTGAAGGCGCTCGACATCGTCGGCATCTTTCCAGACTATGCAACGGCATTGACGGCATGGAAGTCTAAGGCACAACAGACTGTGGATAACGCACATATGCGTTATTTNATAGTGCATATGCACCGCTTGCTTGATCCACAGAACAAATAATCGCTGGTTTCCTACTTCATTTGTACTATCCTCGATGCATATGAGGTTGTGTGATTCTGCGGGGACGCGCACAACTCGTCTGGCCACACCATCAATTTTTCGTTGGCCTTTCTGCTTGAGACAAAAANGACGCATTTTAATAAGAAGTAGGCTTCACGCCATCGAGCCAGGGAATGTGGCGCTGTCCTTGGACTATTGATGCTCAAACGAACGACAGGACGAAGCTGCAATTCATTGAGAACGCAGCGTTCTTGTATCGATCACAGGGGAACACATTGCGCGCACTGATCAAAGGCAGCATGTCATGAATAGCCGGATCGCACGTTTCGCTCTTTCAGGTTACAGAATTGCCGGCGTTGCCGCATATCCTTTTGCCCGACCCTACCTCATGTATCGCGCCACCAAAGGCAAGGAAGACAAGCGGCGCCGCATGGAACGCTTCGGCCATGCCAGCGCGGATCGCCCGCGTGGTCCTTTGGTCTGGTTCCATGCGGCAAGTGTTGGTGAAACGCTCGCTCTCGTTCCGCTTATCCGCGAAATTCGCAAACGCGACATTCACGTTCTCCTGACGACGGGGACGGTGACATCGGCAGAACTGAGCCGCACGCGTTTGGGTGATGACGTCATTCACCAATATGTGCCGCTCGACATCAAGATTTCCATCAACCGTTTCCTGAGTTACTGGGCGCCGGATGCGGCGATTACTGCTGAGTCCGAGATTTGGCCTGTCACGATGATGGAACTCGAGCGTAGGCATATCCCGCAGATACGTGTCAATGCGCGCCTGTCCGATCGTTCCTTTGGTCGCTGGCAACGCCACTCCGAATTTGCCGAAGCGCTGTTCAGCAAGCTGGCTCTGGTGGTGGCGCAGTCCGATGTCGATGCGGAGCGCTTCCGTGATCTCGGTTCATGGCCAGTCGTCGTGTCGGGTAATCTCAAGGGTGACACCGACCCGCCGCCCTGTGATGCAGCTCTGCTGGATACCTATCGTCGCCAGATCGGCAATCGCAAGACTTGGGCCGCAATCTCGACATTCGATGGTGAAGAGAAGGCGGCGGGAACCGTTCACAACGCCATCAAGTCGCGCGACGGGCAACTGACGTTGATCGTGCCGCGCCACCCGGAACGGGCTGATGATATCGAGGCCATGCTCAAGGGCATGAACCTGACCGTTGCGCGCAGAAGCCGCAACGATGTCATCACACCGCAAACGGATATCTTCCTTGGCGACAGCATTGGTGAGATGGGGCTGTATCTGCGGCTGACGGAACTGGCTTTCGTCGGGAGATCGCTGACGGCGGAAGGCGGTCAGAACCCGCTGGAACCGGCGATGTTGGGCTGCGCCGTTCTGTCGGGCGCACATGTTCAAAACTTCCGCGAAGCCTATCAAAAGCTGCTGCGGTCCGGCGGCGGGCGTATTATCCGCGACGTGGAAATGCTGGCCAAGGCGGTGCATTACCTGCTGGTCAACGATAACGAGCGATACAAGATGATCGATGCCGGCGGCAAGGTGATCCAGGACATGCGCGGCGCACTGTCTTCCACGGTGAAGGCGCTGGAACCCTACATCAACCCGTTGACGGTAACGGCGAAGCTGCAGCCACGCAGTGCGGTTGGTTGATCGTGGATACCAAGTCCGCTGCAAGATCGGCTGCTGAAATTTCAGCAATTCTGTTCGACAAGGACGGGACATTGATCGGCTATGATGCGAGCTGGGGTCCGGTCAACCGTGAGCTTGCGGCGATTGCTGCAAAGGGTGATCCCGAACTGGCGGACCGACTTTTGCTTGCCTGCGGGATGGACCCCGTTACCGGTCACGTCAAACCCGACAGCCTGCTTGCCGCCGGAAATACGGTACAGATTGCCGAAGGATTGTTGGCTGCGGGTTCTTCCTGCGACCTTGCGGACCTGACGCAACGTCTAGACCGATTGTTCACAGATGCGGCTGGAAATTCAGTTGCTGTAACCGATCTCAAAGCCTTCTTCGCCCGGCTCAAGAGCCGGGGCTACAAGCTCGGCATCGCGTCGAGCGACAACGAGGCCTCTATTCGCGAAACAGCAAAACGCTTTGGTTTTGAACAGAATCTCGATTTCGTGGCAGGCTATGATAGCGGTCATGGCACCAAGCCGCAGCCGGGCATGGTGCTGGGTTTTNGCGCAGCCACAGGTCTGCCGCCGCATCGTGTGGCCGTGGTGGGCGATAACAATCACGATCTGCACATGGCCGCCAATGCTGGTGCCGGTTTGCGGGTTGCCGTGTTGACGGGGACCGGCTCGAAAGAGAGCCTTGCCGCAGATTCGGATTACTGTTTNGACGATATCACCGGTCTCGAAGACCTGTTGCCACTGAAGGCAGGCGGTTAACGCGCCAATTCAGTCTATGCGACGCTGTCTTTTGCAGAATCCTTACCTTTCTGCGAGATAGCTGCTGATACCACATTGGCAAAGCGGGAGTTTGGAGACTGATGGTTTCAGAAGCGCCGCCATTCTGGTGGGAACAGCCCGGCTGGCAAGCATGGGCTCTGTCGCCGTTTTCTTTTCTGTATGGCAAGGTTGCCGGACGGCAGATGCGAACGTCGAAACGTGCATCTGTGTCGGTCCCCGTCATCTGCATCGGCAATTTNACCGTGGGTGGCGCAGGCAAGACACCAACGGCTATCGCCATCGCAAAGGCTGCAATCGCCAAAGGTCTGAAACCCGGTTTCCTCAGCCGTGGCTACGGTGGAACGCTGGATGTCACGACGCTTGTCGATGCCAGCCACCACCGTTCGGTCGATGTCGGCGACGAGCCGCTTTTGCTGGCACGAGAGGCAACGACCGTGATTTCGAGAAAGCGTGTCGACGGTGCACACAGGCTGGTCGCAGAAGGCGTTGACCTCATCATCATGGATGACGGCTTTCAAAGCGCCAGACTGACGCTGGATTATGCCCTTGTCGTCATTGATACCCAGCGCGGCGTCGGTAACGGCCGCCTGGTTCCGGGCGGCCCCGTTCGCGCGCCGATGGCTGAACAGATGCGTCAGCTCTCGGCCATTCTGAAGGTCGGTAATGGGCAGGCGGCAGATGCCATCGTGCGAACCGCATCGCGCGCCGGAAAGCCTGTTTTCGTCTCCTCCATTCAGCCCCGGCCGCAGCCGGATTTTGCCGGTAAACGGGTGCTGGCCTATGCGGGAATTGCCGACCCGAACAAGTTTTATCGCACGGTCGAAGAGCTGGGAGGCGAGGTTGTCGTAAAGCGATCTTTCCCGGACCATCATCATTTCAGCGATGAAGACGTCCAGAACGTCATGAATGATGCGGCCAAATTCGATCTGTTGCCGGTGACGACAGCCAAAGATGCGGTGCGCCTGACCGGCCATCACGGCGCCAGTGCTTCATTGCTTTCAAAAAGTCTGGTCATCGAAATCGACATGATTTNCGATGATCCGACCGCACCGGGCTTGATGATCGATACTGCAATCGAAAATTACCGTCGCCGTAGACTTTGACGCATATGTCCGGTTTTTGAACTCACCGAGGAACAATCGCGGCTCGCAGCGCTTCTCTTTATGACGTGTTCAAATTTGGACTGTGTGAGGAGAAAACGATGGCGCAAGACAAGGTCGAGAAGAAAGTATTCACACCGCGTGAAAGTCGGCAGGGCTTTCGCGGCAGCCCGGTGCTTGTCATTCTGGTGATAAGCCTTCTGCTTGCAGGTGCGGTATGGATCGTTGCTGAAACATGGGGAGAATCGACGGCGCCTGCGACATCGGAAGTCGCGCCAGCGCCGGGTCCCGGTACCCCTGTAACAACGCCAAACCCGGGCGCGCAAGGCACGAATACCTTCGATAACAACACGCCATCAGGCGCGACACCGCCGACAGAGGGTACGGACAAAAACCCGAATTCCACGAACACCACGACCCCATAACGAAAAAAGCCGGGCAAAATGCCCGGCTTTCTTTAGCTTTNAAAGAAGGTCAAGCAGCCTTTTGAGCCGCCGCGTTCACCGAAGCAGTGGCCAGCTTCGTCAGCGCTTCATCAGTTGTGGACTCTTCATTCAGTGTTGCGTCGAGAAGCGGTACGACCTTTGTGTGTCCAAGCTTTTCGGCCCAGGCCTTCAAGGTGCCATAACGGGTGATTTCGTAGTGTTCGACAGCCTGTGCTGAAGAAATCAGGCCCGCATCGAGGGCGGCGGTACCCTTGTAGTCTTCGATGATTTCTTCACCCTCGGCGATGATGCCTTGAATGGCTTCACAGGTTTTGCCCTGAGCGCGCTTGCCGATCAGCTCGAAAACGTCCTGAAGCCGCTCGATGTGCCCCTGGGTTTCTTCCTTGTGCTTCTCGAATGCCGCTTTCAGCTTTNGGTCGGTTGCTGCACGCGCCATCTTGGGCAGCGCTTTCAGCACCTGACGCTCGGCGTAGTAGATGTCTTTCAGCGTATCGTAAAAANGATCGTCGAGTGTTTTCTCGGCCATGGTCATCTCCCATTGAAANTCGTGCTTTNGCATCACACTCCGGGCTAACCAGCGCCGGATGCGATCGTTCCTGCTCGATTGCGCACAACTTCAATTAATTTTGGAAATGTGTTTTCGGGACCGAGACGTCAAGCGCCGCGTTTTTGATTTGGCAGGNCGCCNGCCCGTTTTTCTGCCTCGAGCGATGCAGCTGCATCGGCGTATGGCTCCTGGCGGACCACGCTCCAGTAACGCAGTTCGTCGATTGGAATATGTTTGCCGGACATGGCGCAGGTGACATATGAACCGGTCTGCACGATGCGAATATCGCCATCGAGGTAATCGATCTTGGCCTCGCGATTGCTGCCGCCTTCAAATCTGTTCATCTGTATTGTCTCCTGACGCCCGGTCTTTTTAGCTTTGCCGCAGCGAGAATACCAGCCGCGATACCGGGAATATCTCAACTTCTGCCGAACAGCTTTTCGATGTCCGCAAGCTTCAGTTCGATATAGGTCGGGCGTCCGTGGTTGCACTGGCCGGACCCCGGCGTATTTTCCATCTGCCGCAACAACGCGTTCATCTCTTCGGGCCGCATGCGTCTGCCTGCGCGCACGGAACCGTGACAGGCCATCGTCGCCGCGACATATTCCAGCTTGCTGGCAAGGCTGCCCGCCGTATCCCACTCGGCGATTTCATCGGCGAGTTGTCGCACCAGCCCNTGCACATTGACTTCACCAAGCATCGCAGGCGTTTCGCGCACGGCAACGGCACCCGGCCCGAAGCGCTCAAGGGCAAGCCCCATGCTGTCAAAGCCGCTTGCATGCTGCATCAGCCGGTCGCAATCTTCTTCCGGCAGATCAATGATTTCAGGAATGAGCAAAACCTGTGAAGCGGGGCGTTTGGCGTGAAGACCCTTGCGAATTTCCTCGAACACCAGACGCTCGTGCGCCGCGTGCTGGTCCACGATCACAAGCCCGTCTTCCGTCTGGGCAACGATATAGTTGGCATGCACCTGCGCCCGTGCCGCACCCAGCGGATAGCGCGACGCTTCTGTCACCGTCGTCGTGTTCTCAGCCATGTCGCTATGATCCGCACGCGCCGTCGGCATGGTGATGTCGGTAAAGCGCGATTGTGCGGTTTCGTGCAGAGACAGGCCGTGTGAAACGGAAAGGGGACGGGACGGAGAGTTGGCTGGCGACCATGCCTGCGATGAAAAGGGCCGCACCGCCGATGGGCTGTATCCTGGACGAAACGCATTCATCATCTGCGCCGCCCCGGTGGTTGCGGCCCGGTCTCCCTCCCGCGCCAAGGCCTGACGCACAGCGCCGACGATCAGCCCGCGCACCAGTCCGGGGTCGCGAAAGCGAACATCGGACTTTGCCGGGTGTACGTTCACATCCACAAGTGCGGGGTCGAGCTGCAAAGCCAGAACTGCAATCGGGTAACGGCCGTGCGGTATGGTCTCGGCATAGGCACCGCGAATGGCGGAAAGCAGCAGCTTGTCCTGCACCGGGCGCCCGTTCACAAACATATATTGATGCGCTGAGTTACCGCGATTGAAGGTCGGCAAACCCGCAAACCCGGTCAGTGTCACATCTTCGCGCTCGGCATAGATCTCGATTGCATTGTCCTTGAAATCGGCTCCAAGAATTTGTGCCATTCGCGCCAGGTGGTCGTCACCCGTTGCCGGGAACTCCAGTGTCGAGCGGTCCGTGCCTGAGAGAACGAAGCGGATATGCGGAAACGCAATCGCCATCCGCTTGACGATTTCGGTAATGGCTGCCGCCTCTGCCTTTTCTGTCTTCAGGAATTTCAAACGAGCGGGCGTGGCGAAGAAAAGGTCGCGGACTTCAACGATGGTGCCGGTGTTTGAAGGGGCGGGCCGAACAGGTGAAACCTTGCCGCCTGCCACCGAAATAATCGCACCCTCGGACGCGCCCTGCTGACGGCTGGTAATCGTCAGTTTNGCCACTGAACCGATGGAGGGCAGGGCCTCACCCCGAAANCCCAAAGTACGGATATCGTCCAGCGCTATCGAAATCTTCGATGTGCAATGCCTGCGGATTGCCAGTTCCAGATCATCAGGCGACATTCCGCTGCCATTATCCGCAATCCGCACAAGCCCTTTGCCACCGCCGGCAGTCGCGATCTCGATGCGTGTCGCGCCGGCGTCGATGGCGTTTTCGATCAGTTCCTTGGCAGCACTCGAGGGGCGCTCGATAACCTCGCCTGCGGCAATCTGATTGATGAGGGTTTCGGAAAGCTGTTTGATGGACATGACGCTATTTTCGTGGATTCGCCCGTCTTGTGAAAGGGAAATCAGACGGATTGGCGAAGATGCACTGGTTGTCCCGCTAAATATTTCTGCGAAACAACGTTAAGCGCCTCTTAAGGGAAAGCTTCTAGGGTGCAACCAGCTTGAAATGAGTGCAGCATCTATTTCCCTTCGGCTATGCCAAGGGTGTGTGACGGAAAGTCGGGGCCGTCGCATTATCGTGAAAAGTCTGCTTCGAGCTCTAGCCCGCATGTCCGATCGTTTTAGCCATTTCCGGTGGTCATTGGCCAATTTTGTGAGTGTACTTCGCCTTGGGACGTGCGTGTGAGGATTTGCGATGAAAGGTGAGGCGGCGGTTTACGCAGACATTCACACTGCCATGCTTGACGCTGTTTGCGATACGATATCCTCCGCATTGATCATCTATGACCGCGACGATCATATCGTTTTTATCAATAATCGCCTTCTTCATTATCTACCTGTCTGTGAAACCAAGCTAAAGGTCGGCACCCGGCTTCGGGACTTTTTGGCGGCTGTCTACGATGGTCGAAGGAAAATCGACAGCGACTCCTTGCCGCGTGGTGTGGAGCGTGAAGACTGGATCGCCGAACAACTCTCATCACACTGGAAAGAGCGTTCCGAAACGGTTGAGCCGCGTGCCGGTGGCAGATGGCTGCGCCTCGTCAAAAGACGCTTCCCGTCGGGTATGGGGATTTGCGTCATCACGGACATTTCAGAGCAGAAGCAGCGCGAAGACCAGTGGCGTTCCGATATCGAGCGGGTGCAACTGACCGAAGAAATTCTGGATACGCTGCCGCTTTCGATCTTTGTCAAGGATCGTAACACCACCTACGTCGCCGTCAACAAGGCCGGTTGCACGCTGCTGGAAACGTCTGCCGATCTCATTCTAGGGCGCACCGTTTTTGATATCCACGCCGACCCGCTGGCTTCGCGGATCGACACGATGGATCGTCATGTTCTCGAAACGGGCAACCCGGCGATTTTGCCCGAACGGGTTACGCGTCTGACAGGTGAGGAAGTCCTTGTGATCACGAGAAAGCAGCGGGTGGGTAAGCCCGGTCGCTATTTCCTCGTGACCACGATGGATGACGTTACGACCTTTGCAACGGCCGAAGCCGATGGCAAGAGCGTCATTCGCGGGCTGGAACATATGGCGTTCACGCCGTCGTCCTATCTGGAGGACGAACATCACCAGTCCTTACAGATATTGAAGGGTCGCAGTATTCTCCTTGTCACGCCCAACGCCCATCTGGGAGAGCTGGCACACAGGAAAATGGTCACCGTCGGTGTTGATTGCGCGGTCGCGGCCAGCCACGCTGAAATGAAAGCCTTCATGGAATTTGCCGCGTCGGCCAGCGTGCGGATCGATCTGGTTATTGTCGACGTGCAACTGGACATCGCCTGTCTGGACTTGCCGCAGAGCTATGGCTTGGATGCCATGACTGTCGATGATTTCCAGTTGGAAAGTTCGCTGATCAACCAGATCACCCGTCATTTCCGCTTTCATGATCACGCGCTGCCCTTGGCATTGGCGGATGAAAGCCCCGAGATTTCCACCGGAAGCGCGCCGACCCCTCTGGGCAGGGCCGTGCTGGATGTGCTCGTGGTGGAAGACAACAATATCAACCAGATTGTTTTTGCACAAATCCTCGAAAGTCTGGGGCTGAGCTACAAANTCGCTACCACCGGCAAGCAGGCATTGCAGCTTTTCGAACAGGAAAAACCGTCCTTCGTTCTGATGGACACGACGCTGCCGGATTTTGACGGTTTCGAAGCAACCCGTCGCTTGCGCAAGATGATGGTAGCGGCCCCCAACCCCACGCCGATCATCGGCGTCATATCGCTGGCCTTCGAGGGTGACAGGCAAGCCTGTCTGGATGCCGGTATGGACGACATGTTGTTGAAGCCTGTTAGCCCCGACATGGTGGAAATGCTGTTCAAGCGGCACATGCCGCACAGCCAAGATCGCATTCGCGGTTGACCGACGTCATAACCCCCGCGAGGGACGCAATTCCAGTGAAANTCGATGGCTATTTCGCAGACTTTAGCGATAGTGGTTTCTTAAGAGAAAAACCGCATTGTCATCGAAACTTCCCACAATCCTTGGGTCAGGATGCGCGCATGAAATTGCTAGAGCCGGATGCGCCGCAGGTAAGCCAGCATGAGTTGCAGGCTATGGCTTACAGCGATCCGCTGACGGGACTGGGAAACCGTTACAGGCTCCGCGACAAGATCCGCATGTTGGCCGCAGAACGGGCCAGTGACCCGGCGCCGTTCACGATCGGTGTTGCGAATATCGACGGTTTCAAGCCAATCAACGATCTTTTCGGTGTCGAAGCCGGGGATGAAATTCTCTGTCAGGTTGCCCATCGCCTCAAGGCTTGCGTGCCGGATGGTGCCGTGGTCACCCGTCACGATGGCGATGAATTCGCATTCGTATTGCCGCTCGTCTTCGAGCGCTCCGGCGCTGAACGCATTGGCTACATGATCAAGGATGTTTTGTCTGCGCCTTATGATCTGGGTGACCGGAACGTGCGGCTGTCCTCCTCCTTCGGCTTTGCAATCTACCCCTTTGCGGGCGAAGAATTCGAAGATTTGCTGAAGAGCGCGGAAACCGCTCTTTATCGTTCGAAGCGTCGCGGCAGCGGTCAGATCACCGTTTATTCGCGTGAAATTGCGCAGGAGATGAAACGCGCGACGCAGCTTGAACAGGCTTTGAGAAACGCTATCATCACGGATGCCGTCGACGTGCATTTCCAGCCGATCGTCCGTCTGAGCGATGCCACGGTTCTAGGCTTTGAAGCGTTGGCCCGGTGGAACGATCCGGATCTCGGTTTCGTATCACCTGCCGTGTTCGTGCCGCTGGCGGAAGAACGCGGCTTCATCGATGCTCTCTCGGAAACGCTGTTGCGAAAAGCCGCACAGACGGCACTCTCCTGGCCGCGAGAGCTGTTCCTGTCCTTCAATCTGTCGTCGGCGCAATTGATGGACCCGACTACGGCTGAGAACATCCTGTCTATCCTGCGGCGCGTCGGCCTCGATCCTCGCCGTGTGGAACTGGAAATTACCGAAACGGCGGTCATGACATCGGCCGATACCGCCCAGCGCATCATTAGTGAACTTCAGCAGGCGGGCGTGCGCATTTCTCTGGATGACTTCGGTACCGGTCAATCAAGCCTGGGCCGTCTGAGAGACTTTTCCTTCGACAAGGTCAAGATAGACCGCGCCTTCGTCTCCCGCATCAGCACGGACCGTCCCTCAGAACACATCATCAAGGCTATCGTTGCGATGTGCGACGGGCTGGATCTTGAGGTCGTTGCAGAAGGCATCGAGGATAAGACGGAAGCCGAGAAATTGCGCAACCTCGGTTGCGCCATGGGGCAGGGCTATTTCTACGGCCGCCCGGTTGATGCAGCCGCCACCCATCGTTATCTTCAGGAAAATTATCGCGACATGTCAGCCTCTGGCCGCGAATTCGGATAGGAAGTTCGTAGGCTCTTCCAGAGAACCCAAACCTCTCCTCCATCATCCCCGGGACAAGCCCGAGGATGATGATACTGAGGCGCGCATATTAAGCCTTGTAGGCTGCATCCAGTACGCCATTGACCTCGATACCGAGGTCGAAAGTCGCACCGTAAAGTGGATTGGCTTTGATCGTCGCTTCGTCCAGACCTTCGCAAGCAGACGTCACGGCCAGACGGTTGGCCTTCGCGCCAAAAAAGACCGGGCATGTGGCCTGCTTTGCTGGCACCTGATATCGGTCGAGATGCGTCCCGGTTGATGAATAGCGATCGACCGCACCCTTGCCCCAGCGGGCGTTCCAGATATGGCCATCAGCATCGCAGATCGCGCCGTCCATGCCGCCGTCCTGTCCTGCCTGATCGATCAGCACCGTAGCCGGGCCGTTCGGAAGGCCGGTCGTGGGATCGAGAGGAAGGCTCATGAGCCGGTTCACTTTCGTGTCGACATAATATCCCGTCGCGCCATCGGGTGAAAAGCAGATGGCGTTGGAAATGCTGATGTCGTCGAAAAGCTTTGTCACCACGCCCTTGGCCACGTGATAGATTGCGCCCGCACCGGTTTCGGCCTTTTTGCCCATGGTGCTGATCCACAATGCGCCGCTCTGGTGAACACGTCCGTCATTGGAGCGGTTGCCGGGCTTGCCGGGTTCGAAATCGGAATGCAGGAACAGGTCGCCCGTTGCCCGGTCGCGGATGAACAGACCCTCGTCGGAAGCCAGCAATTGGCGTTTCTCATCGATCCGCGCCACGACGCTTGCCATGAAAGGCAGGGCATGCACCGTTTTTTNACCGGTTGCGTGGTCGAGTTCGTGAAGCTCTTTTCCCAGAATATTGAGCCAGAACAGTGAGTTGGTTATCGGGTCGAAGCTTGGACCTTCGCCGAGCAGCATCGGTGTGGGATCAAGCACCGTTCCTGCAAATTCATGGATATCAGTCATGGTTCAAGCTCCTATCGCAGCGTCGTAGGCTTTGATGGTCACGAGCGCGCGCTCGCGCACATCTGCCGCCGTCATGCCAGGTTTATAGAGGCTTGTCCCAAGGCCGAAAGCGGTCATGCCGATGCTGGTATAATCGCCGAAATTCTTGTCGGAAACGCCGCCAACCGCCGCAACCAGCGTATCCTTAGGCAAAATGGCGCGGATCGCGTTGATGCCGGATGGCCCCAGAACACTTGCCGGGAAGAATTTCAGGCCGGTTGCCCCGGCTTTCAAAGCCAGCAGCGCTTCCGTTGGCGTCAGTACGCCGGGCATCGTGACCATGCCCTTTTCCCGCGCAGCCGTGATGACCTCGACATCGACATTGGGGCTGACCATCAGTTTGCCGCCGNSCGCATCAAGCTTTGCGACATCGTCCACCGTCAGCACCGTGCCGGCCCCGATCAGCGCATCCGCAGGCGCAAGCTTTGCCGCGATTTCGATGGAGCGAAACGCATCCGGTGAGTTGAGCGGGATTTCAATGGCCCGCAGGCCGCTTTCCAGGAGGGCCGTTACGACACCCTCGGTTTCTTCCGGCCTGATGCCGCGAAGAATGGCGACAAGCGGATAGGTCATGGGTGGGAAGGGAATACGCATTAGAAGTCTCCTCAGTGCCAGATGGCGTTGGCGGCTGCAACAAGCCCGCGGCGAACGGCTTCATCCGCATCAATTGTTATGAATTCGATAGATAGTGCAGCGAACGCTGCCTTGTAGAGTTCGCCCAACGCGCCTGACGCGATCAGCACGACTTTGGCATCCCTCGGCGCAGTGGAATGGGCGCCAGCAATCTCCAGGCCGATCATGGTGCCCGATAGTTTGGCCTTCGCATCCGTGGCAGAGAGACCGTTGAGAAGCTGCCCCGATCGGACGGTGAAAAACCGGTTCGTTGCCATTTGCGGATGTTTGTAGCTGTCGGCTACGGCAGCCTGGAAGGCGGGCAAGTCGCCAGTGAAATTCGCCGCATCGGTCATGGCATGGGAANGGATGGAATGTTTCGAGATGACGTCGAATATTTCACCGGTCATGAAAGTGGAAANGCCTGTCACCTTCAAATCGCTGACACTCACCCATTTTGAATGGGTTCCCGGCATGCAGACAAGTTGCTGACCGGAGCTGTAATCTGCCGAAAGCGCCCCGAGAAGCTGGGTTTCTTCGCCCCGCATGACATCAGGCATATCTATCGCGCGCTGCGCAAGTCCGGGCAAAATGCGGACATCGCTGGCTTCCCCGGACACACGGACTGCGCCCTTCAATACATCGGACAAATCAGCGGGAACGTCGACATATCCTGCCTCGACCCAGCCCTGACGCGCCCCGGCCATGCCGCAGATGATGACGGGAAGGCCATCGGGTGCGGAGAGAGCGGTAAGATGTGATGTCAGCACGTTGGCAAAGCCGGTCCGCATGGCTGTGGTCATGCCTTCGGCACTGCGCCGTTCGCCGAGAATCTCGCCGGAGTTGCTCATAAGCCAGAGCCGGAAGCTGGTCGTGCCCCAGTCTACGGCAACAAATGCGGCATCGGACATTACAAANGACCTCCATCGATGATGATTGTTTGAGCCGTCATGGCGGCAGACGCCGAAGAGGCCAGAAATATGCAGGGACCGACAATATCTTCAGCGGTCAGGACACGCTTGAGGCACTGGCGGTTCATGGTCTGAGAAATAGACGCATCCGTCAGCCACAATTCCTTCTGCCGCTCCGTCACGATCATGCCGGGCAGGATTGCGTTGACGCGAATGTTTTCCGGACCGAGCCGTCCGGCCAGGCTTTTCGTCAACCCGATGATACCGGCTTTTGCCGCAGCATAGGCGGGCAATGCCCCCATATTCAACAGATAGGAAATAGACGAAAAATTGATGATCGATGCACCTTCCGCTCGACGCAGATGCGGCAGCGCCGCTTGCGTGACGAAAAAANCCGGCTTTAGATTGACCGCGTGATTGGCATCCCAGTAGTCGCTGGTCACGGTGTCTATATCGTGCCGGTCGTCCCAGGCAGCGTTGTTCACCAGAACCTTGATGCCGCCTGTCGCTTCCGCCGCCACGGTCACCGCCTGTGCCAGTTGCGACTGGTCACGGAGGTCTGCGTGGGCATAAAACACCGGATGCCGTGTTCGCCCCGACAGCGTATCGACAAGTTTTCTGCTGGCCGCTTCATCGATGTCGATAAAGGCGACGTTCGCACCAAGCTGTGCAAAAGCAGTCACCAGAGAAGCGCCGATGCCGGAGCCGCCACCGGTGATAAGTATGCCTTGATTCTCGAATTCGGAAACTTGTGAAGAATATTCGCTCGACATGACGCCCGGCAAGGATTAAAAGTTCCATTATTTGGAACTAAGTTTCATTTGATGGAATAGTGCCCTTGCCCTCTTGGCAATGTCAAGCGCGGCAATTGCGCGCGTGGAGAATACCATGGCGTCCGCCGATCGCGAAAAGATGACCGGAACGCTTGGCAAGGCGATATCCTTGCTGGAACTTGTTGTTCTGTCGCCGCAGCCACTTCGCTTTACCGATATTCTTCAGCTGTGCGAACAACCCCGTGGCACGCTTCACCGTCAACTCGGACATCTCGTGGAGGAAGGCCTGCTGGAGCAGAAGGATGATCAGACTTACGTGGCGGGCTTGAGGCTCCTGACATTCGCGTCGCAGGCGTGGAGTGGAAATGACCTGCGCTCCATCGCAGCGCCGCATCTTCGCATTCTGCACGAAAAAACACAGGAATCCGTTCACCTAGGTGTGCTGCGCGGCGCAGAAATTGTTTATCTCGACAAGATCGACGGCAAGCATGCGGTGCGGATGTATTCGCAGATCGGTCGCGTTTCGCCCGCCTATTGCACGGGAGTTGGCAAAGCTGCCCTGTCGCTTCTGCCGGACGCAGAGCTTGATGCCGTTGCTGCAACCATGGATTTNCATGCCTACACCTCGAATACGATCCTGTCTGCAACCCGTCTCAAANCGGCGGTTGAAGATATCCGCAGCCTTGGTTTNGTTTTTGATCTGGAGGAGCATGAGACTGGGATTCAGTGCATTGCGGTGCCCATAATCGCACCCGGCCAACGGTTTTACGCGGCGATTTCAGTAACCGGTCCGGCTTATCGTTTGACGCAAGAGCGTCTTGCAAGCTGGTCCGATATTGTTTGTGAAGCTGCACAGAATATCGCATCGGATCTATTTGTTCGCCTTCCTCCAATACGTCAATAATCTAATATAATTTGGGATTTAATGACCAGTAAGAAGAGCTGATGCAAAAAAANGTGCGATGTATGGATACAATCAACTTTTATTTGCAAAAANTGGCCCATTGATATTCATGAGTTAACAATCTTCTGATAGTTAATATTTTATTTTACGCGATCTTGTGAAGAAACAAAAACGATGTTGAACTCTGAATTTTGCAACTCTTCGCATCCTGGTGCAGAATGCGCGCGCGATGTGGAAGAGCTGAAAACCCAATTCGATATATTCCGCTTTCTGAAAAAACTAACTGAAGCCTGGGGAATGAAGGCCTTCATGGTCCTCAATATCCCCTCTCATGTGGCGCAGGAGTTGTCGCAATATACGGTCATTACCAATTGGCCCGCGGAGTTGCTGCACCAGTATGATCATGAGGGACTGCTCTCGCGCAGCAATGTGCTTCGGACGCTGAAGCAATCATCTGTGCCATTTTCGGTCGATATGGAATTCACCACGCGCGGCCACGACGACGCTACTGCCAAGAAAATTTCGGAGCTCTTTGGTCGATTTGGCATGGGCAACTCTCTATGGTGTCCGGTCCAAGACCCATCCGGTCAGAGAGGTGCTGTCTCGTTTCATGGCGAAACATTCAATCTAGAGCCAAAACGCATCGCAGAAATTGCGTTTATTGCGGCACATGTTTTCAGCCGCCTAGCTTATGTCCGCAGTCTCGATGCCCGGGTTCCGGAAACGTTGACGGATCGGGAGATAGACTGTCTGAACTGGACTGCGGCAGGCAAANCCAGCGCTGAAATTGCCGAGATTCTGACACTGTCCGAGCATACCGTTAATCATTACCTGAACCGCGCAACCAAAAAGCTCAATACAGTCAACCGCACGCAGGCGGTCGCAAGAGCCTTGCGTATTGGCATCATAAAATAGGAATATTTTCGATTTTATGATTGTTATCTACAGGGACCTAAGCAATTCTCGGGTTACTCGCGGCAGGGGAGATTCGTTTGGCGGCATCGAAACGCTTCAAGGCTGGATTTTCTCCGACGATTGATTGCGCAGTCCTTGTTGTTGCTCTCGAAAAAGGCTTCGCCACCGACGAGAGCCTTTCTCTTGAACTGGTGAGAAGACCGTCCACCGCTGACCTTTTGGCCGACTGGGAAACGATCGATCTCCAAGGCCTCCATCTGTCTGCAACCTTGCCCGTTGCCTCTGCGCTTGGGTTGCCTGATCTGCCAGCCAATCTCGTCGCGCCTTTTGTTTTGGCCACGGGCGGCGCAACCTTCGCCGTATCGCAGGTTTTGCACGACGACCTCGCCGAGCAGGGGATGAAGATACCTGATCCCGGCACCCTTGCGCGGTCTCTTGCCCGTGTAGCGGCGTCGCGGCAGACGGCGAAGCTCCAGCCATTGGTTTNCGCCGTCGAACATCGTCTGGCGGTTTCGGTGTTCGAACTGCGTTACCTGTTGGATAGCGCGCATATGCGCATCGGCCATGACGTCAACCTCGTCGTAGCTGCACCCGTCGATATGCCGAAAATGCTGGAAACGGGCGATATTGACGGGTTCTATGTCGCAGAGCCCCACGGGACATCTGCCGTTCTTCAGGGTACGGCGCGCATCGTGACGACAAAGTCCCATATCTGGCAGAACGCGCCGGAAAAGGTTTNGGCTGTGTCGCGCGATTGGGCAAGCACCCAGCCAGCGACACTGGAGGCGCTGTTACGCGCGCTTTATCGCTCTGGCGAATGGTGCGCCAGTCATGCCAATATCGAGGAACTCGCGGGTATTCTGGCTGCTCCACATTATCTGGACGTGGATGGTGATCTCATCCTGCCCGCCCTCACAGGCTTTATCTCGCATTCTCCCGCCAGGATGCTGGAACGCCCCGGCTTTTTTTCGACCAGCAATAAGGCTGCGAATTTTCCCTGGCAGAGCCAAGCGCTGTGGTTCTACAGCCAGATGTTACGGTGGAACGATTGCCCCCNGGAATTCGCCGGAGATGCGAGTGCCTATGAGGCCGCATGCGAGGCCTTTCGCCCAGACCTGTTCCGTAACGCGATGAAGCCGATCTTCGCGCCGGTTCCCGCAGCCAATATGAAGCTTGAGGGCACGTTGCAGGCGCCGGTTCACGTCGGTGCATCGCGGTCCGGCCTTGTTCTGGGGCCAGATGCCTTTTTCGACGGGCGCATCTTCGACCCCGAAAAGATAGCGCCCGGCAACGAAAACTGAGACGCGGCTGTTACCCGTTCCGACCATTTTATGCTTTACCATTGGCGAAACAGGCGCGGTTGGGTATTGAAGACCGGCGCATCGGGCGCGATGGATACCGGCATGACACAGGGCGACAAGAAGCAGATCGAGCAGGCGTTGGAAAACGTTGTCTATCCTGGCAGCGATAAAAACATTGTCGCGCTGGGCATGGTGTCGGAAATCTTCATTGCGGATGCAAAAGCCTATTTTTCCATTACCGTTCCAGCGGACAAGGCCGACGACATGGAGCCGTTGCGACTTGCAGCCGAAAAGGCAGCCCTTGGCGTACACGGCATAAANTCGGCCATGGTCGCTCTGACGGCCGATCGCAAGCCGGGCTCGGCCCCTTCGCCAAGAGCAGCGGCGGCTCCCCCGAAATCGCCGCCGCAGCCGCGCACCAAGGCAGGTGTGCCCGGTATCGGGGCGATTATCGCTGTGGCATCCGGCAAGGGCGGCGTCGGAAAATCGACGACTGCCGTCAATCTGGCGCTCGGGCTTCAGTCGCTCGGCTTGCGCGTTGGCATTCTGGATGCCGATATTNACGGACCTTCGCTGCCTCGATTGCTGAAGATTTCCGGCCGCCCGCAGCAGGGCGAGGGCCGCACCATCATGCCTATGGAAANCTATGGCCTCAAGGTCATGTCCATGGGCTTTCTGGTGGATGAAGAAGCCGCCATGATCTGGCGCGGGCCGATGGTGCAATCAGCTCTGTTGCAGATGCTGCGCGAGGTGGCCTGGGGAGAACTCGACGTGCTGGTGCTGGATATGCCGCCTGGCACAGGCGATGCGCAATTGACCATTGCCCAGCAGGTGGCGCTGGCGGGTGCCGTTATCGTATCGACCCNGCAGGATATGGCGCTGATCGATGCCCGCAAAGCCGTCACCATGTTTAACAAGGTCGAAGTGCCTATCCTGGGTGTCATCGAAAATATGAGCTATTTCATCGCGCCGGATACGGGTGCCCGCTATGATATTTTCGGCCATGGCGGCGCAAAGGCAGAGGCCGAACGTATTGATGTGCCTTTTTNGGGGGAAGTGCCACTGACCATCTCCATTCGCGAGTTGTCAGATGCCGGAACGCCAGTCGTCGTGGCAGAGCCGAATGGACCACAAGCGCAGATTTACCGTGATATTGCGCAAAGGGTATGGACCCAGGTCGGGGCTGATGTCCGCAGGCCGGCGCCTCGGATCGTGTTCGAATAATAAGCAGCTATCGATGCACGGTGCGCATAGCACTTGATCTTTCGTACGGCTTGACAGGGCCTCGCTTAGGTAGAACTCTGTCGTGAATTGCTGTTTTAACGAGAGGTGCCAAAGCGCAGCGCCCTTTGTGTTTTTCTATTAATATACTGAAATATATTGGTTTTTATCAAAAAANTTAGCATGTTTTTGTGATGGTTTCTCCAACGTGGTCCGGTGTGCTTTTNGCGGAGTGTCGCATCGGTTGGACTGGCGCTTTAAAAAAATACTCCTTGATTCTTCCGGGCATAGGGAGCATAGGCCGCGCCGTTTGATCCGCCGTCCATCCGGACGTTTGCGGAAGCCACACATGATGTGTTAGAGCAGCCTACCGGCATTTGTCGGTGTGCTGACCGGAGAAACTGATTGATCAAAGCCTATCGCTCGAATTGCGAGGCAATCAGCCTGTCGGCGGACCAATCGGTCACGCAGATTTCGGACGATATTGTCTGGATCGACCTGATCAACCCTGACAGGGCCGAAGAAACTCTCGTCGAAAAAGCGCTTGGCGTCGAGTTGCCGACCCGCGAGGATTTGAAGGACATCGAGCCGTCCAGCCGCCTCTACACGGAAGAGGGCAATGTTTTCATGACCGGTTCGCTGGTATGGAACGCAAATTCCAACGATCCCCGGCTGACGGACGTCGCCTTTATTCTGGCAGGCAACCGGCTCGTTACCATTCGTTATGCGGAACCGAAGTCCTTCAACCTCTTCACTGCTGCCATCACACGTGTGCCGCATGAAATGCGCAGCGGTGCTGCCCTTCTGTTGAAACTGCTCGAAACCATCGTGGATCGCACCGCAGAAATTCTCGAAAATTCCGTCGTTGGCATCGATACGGTCGCGGCTGGTATTTTTGGAGAGCAGGCGCGCAGCAAACGCAAGGCGCCGCGCTATCTCGAAGACAAGATCGCAGATATCTCCGCTTATCACCGGCTGATATCGAAGGTGCGTGACAGTCTGGCATCGCTGGCTCGCCTGCAATCGTTTCTACAGGCAACACCCAACGTGCAGCAGGACAAGGAAGCCAAGGAAACGGGCCGCTCCATCGGCCGCGATATTCAGTCTCTGTCTGAGCACGCCTCGTTTATCTCCGGCAATCTGACCTTTCTGCTGGATGCGGCGCTTGGCATCATCAATGTCGAGCAGAACGCAATCATCAAGATTTTCTCCATCGCGTCGGTCGTTTTTNCTGCCGCCAACACTCGTGGCATCCGTTTACGGAATGAACTTTAACGTCATGCCGGAGTTGCAGTGGTCCTATGGCTATCCTCTGGCAGTCGTCGTCATGCTTGTATCGGCAATAATTCCGTTCATTTTTTNCCGCTGGAAGGGCTGGCTCTAACCGGTCAGAATCACAATGTCTCATACCTTGGATAAGGAAGACCTCGGCAAGCCGGAAGCGGATGATCACCGCCTCAAGGGCTTGTTCGCGGCCATGCTGGGCTCTATCGGTGTCGTCTATGGCGACATCGGCACCAGCCCGCTCTATGCCTTTCGCGAAGCACTGAAACCGATTTCACATGACGGCATCACCGAGGCTGAGGTCATCGGTCTCATATCGCTGATGATCTGGGCGCTGACCATCATCGTCACCATCAAGTACATCTGTTTTCTGCTTCGGGCGGATAATGATGGCGAAGGCGGCACATTGTCGCTGCTGGCGCTTTTGATGAAATCGGCTGGTAGCAAGCGCGGTGTGCTGATCATGCTGGGNCTCATCGGAGCCGCACTCTTCATGGGTGACGCCATGATCACGCCAGCGCTTTCCGTGCTGTCAGCGGTGGAGGGTCTGAAACTCGTCACGCCAGAGATGGATTCCTTTATCATCCCCATCTCCGTCGTCATTCTTGTCGGTCTGTTTGCCATCCAGTCCCATGGCACTGAAGTCGTTGCAAAGTTCTTCGGCCCCATTACAGCCGTCTGGTTTCTGGTTATGGGTCTCGTCGGATTCCTGCATATTTCGGATGACTACAGAATCCTCTATGCTTTCAATCCATACCATGCCGTCGAATTTCTGCTGGCCGAGGGGTTTNACGGCATCGTCGTTCTCGGCGCTGTCTTCCTGACGATCACCGGTGCCGAAGCCCTCTATGCGGATTTGGGGCATTTTGGCCGTAGACCCATTCAATGGGCGTGGTTCGTGCTGGTCTTTCCCGCTCTCACACTCAATTATCTCGGTCAGGGCGCGCTGGTTCTCAAAGACACGGCCGCAATGTCCAATCCGTTTTATCTGATGTTCCCGCAATGGGCGCTGCTTCCCGCCGTCATTCTGGCGACAGCCGCCACCATCATCGCCAGTCAGGCGGTTATCACAGGTGCCTTCTCGCTCGTGCGTCAGGCCATCCACCTCGGTTATCTGCCGCGGATGGAAATCCTCTTCACGTCTGAGACCAATACGGGGCAGATTTACCTGCCTTCGGTCAACACTGTTCTGTTGTTCGGCGTCGTTGCGCTGGTGTTGACGTTCAAGAGTTCGGACGCACTGGCCACCGCCTACGGCATCTCCGTGACCGGCGCGATGGTTGTTACCAGCCTGTTGTTCTTCCAATTTGCCCGCAGTCACTGGAAGTGGTCGAAGTCTCTGGCCATGCTGGTGATCTTCCCGTTCATTTCGCTTGAACTCATCTTCCTCGGTGCCAACCTGTTGAAGATCCACGATGGCGGTTACGTACCGGTGTTGTTGGCCATGGCTTTCGTCATCATCATGATGACATGGCAGCGCGGATCGAAAATCCTGTTTGCGAAAACCCGCCGCACCGACGTGCCGCTGAAAGCCTTCGTAGCCTCGGTCGAAAAGGAAAGCTCGCATGCCCCTGTGCGTATTCCCGGCACAGCCATCTTCCTCACGGGCGACCCTGAAACGGCACCTGCGGCGTTGCTGCACAATCTCAAACACAATCACGTTCTGCACGACAAGAACGTCATCCTGACGATCCGCACCGAAGACACGCCCCGTATCCACCCGGACAAGCGTTACACGATCACCAAGATCAGCGAACGTTTCGTGGTTGTCGAGCTTCACTTCGGTTTCATGGAAACCCAGAACGTCACACAGGCCTTGGGCTATCTGCGCCGCACCGGTTACAAGTTCGATATCATGTCCACGTCGTTCTATCTGGGCAGACGCAAACTGGTGCCTGACCCCAAATCCGGCATGCCGGNCTGGCAGAACCGTCTGTTCATCGCCCTTGCGGAAACCTCGGCAGACCCGTCTGATTACTTCAGACTTCCGGCCAACCGCGTGGTGGAACTCGGTTCACACGTGGTGATCTAAAACCGTCACTTTTCTGACGACACGGCTTTTTCGTTATCGCCACACGTTAACGTGAAGGCATTTGGGTCTGGCCCGTTAACCAAGCATCAAGGTTAATGAGAGATTATTCGGCTGTGTAGCAGTGTGTTGCGTTGTCCGGAGTACTGGTTTNGCGTTCAAAGAAAGTATCGCGTCGCGGGTTCTTCTTCTCGTTTGAGAAATGGACATCGCCTGTTGTCTTCGGCCTTGCCGCCTGGCTTGCCTTTCCCTCCTTCGCCGCACGCGCCGATCTGGCGTCCCTCCTGGCAGGGCTCGATGCCGGGGGTGAGCAGTGGCGAATGGTCCTGACCAATTCTCCTGCGGGTTCGGTTCACAGCGCCTCACTGGCATTCAACGACGCCGATGCGGCGCCAGCGCTCAACGGGGCAGGGATGATTACACCCGATGGCCGCAAGGTCGCCTTTGTCACGGGTAAGAACGGCAAGGAAACCACGCCGGACAGCGACCGCGTCAACCGCGCCGCCAAGAAGGGTCGCGTTGTCTCCTCGGAGGTCATGCAGCCGCCGAAAGCGTTCACTGCGGGATCGGTTCTGCAACGCACCAGCATGCTGGATGTCGAACCGATGAAGCGGAAAGATCGCACCGCTTTCGTCAAGCCGAAGAAGAGCAATGACATCGAGCTTGCCTCCTTCTATTTCCGCCGTGATGAAACCAAGACCGAGAAAAGCGTTTCGCCTATGGTGGCGGAACTGATCACCAATCGCTCCGCCGATATACTGGCAACCGCCTACGCGCCGCCAGAACCGGATTTCGCGCGCGAATCGCCCTTCGACGCTATCCTCAAAAAGCCCGACGCCGGACGCTTCGTTCCGCAGATATCTGCCGACGACCACGCCTGGGCGGCGACGCCGCTGCCAGCGGAAGTGTTTTCAGCAGCCGAGCAGCAATGCCTGGCATCCGGCATTTACTTCGAGGCGCGGGGCGAATCGGTCAAGGGTCAGGCCGCCGTCGCGCAGGTCATTCTCAACCGTGTCCGCAACCCGTCCTATCCCAAAACCATCTGCGGCGTGGTCTATCAGAACAAGGACTGGCGCAATCGCTGCCAGTTTTCCTTCGCCTGCGACAATATCAAGGACCGGATCAACTCCGAGCGTCACTGGAAANTGGCGAGAGAAGTTGCCATCGCAACCTCGGCTGGCAAGATATGGTTGAACGAAGTCGGTTCTGCCACCCACTATCATGCCGTTTACGTCCGCCCAGCCTGGGGGAAGTCCATGAAAANGGTGGGTAGAATCGGTTTGCACGTCTTCTACCGGACCTATGGCGGTGGATGGAGCTGATATTTCGGGCTTTTTACCGGGATAAGAGTATCAAAATTGCCGATTCCACGGCCTAACGACGTCACGAATTTGCGAAAATTAGCCAAGCCTTTGTTTNCATGATGTAATTTTGTACATTGTGAACCACCTTCTGTGCCTTGACTAGCGAAGTCCCTAAAACTATGTTGCGCCCGACTTCAGAGCGGGCTGGAACATGCTCAAAGCCCTGCCGTTTACAACTCCAAAGAGTTCTGGCACGACCGGAATGGAGCAAAANGGCAGGATTTGAAAATGACCGGCAACCGTAACGATAGTCTGGAAGAGCGCCGCAAGCACCTGGCCGATGAGTTGGCCAAGGTGAAGTCGGATGACGAGGCAGAGAGACGAAGCGAGCAGAATGCGCAGGAGAGCCGAAAAGGCTTTGCACTTGCGATCAAGCTGTCTTCAGAATTCATCTCTGCCATCATCGTTGGCGCCATGCTGGGCTATCTTCTGGACTATTTTGTGGGCACGTCACCGTGGGGGATGATCGTTCTTCTTCTTCTCGGATTTTGTGCTGGCGTATTGAACGTTCTGCGTTCTGCCGGAGTGGTGGCAAAGCCGCCGCTTCTCGAAGGTGGGCTGGGACAAGACAAGAGTGGAAAGCAGGGCGATTGATATCGCTGCTCTCCATATGAGACGTTAAAGTGTCGCCTTTCGCGGCAAANGGTAAAGAGGGCATACGTTGGCAAACGATCCGACCCATCAGTTCATGGTTACGCCGATCATCCCGATTGAGATCGGCGGCGTCGATTTTTCGTTCACCAATGCGTCTCTGTTCATGGTCGCAACGGTCGCAGCAGCGTCCGGTTTCCTGTATTTCGCAACGTCGAACCGCGGTCTGATCCCAACCCGCATGCAGTCCGTTGCTGAAATGTCCTACGAATTCATCGCTTCGATGCTGCGCGAAGGCGCCGGCAAAAAGGGCATGGTGTTCTTTCCGTTCGTGTTCTCCTTGTTCATGTTCGTATTGACAGCCAACCTTCTCGGCATGTTCCCGTATTTCTTCACCGTCACCAGCCAGATCATCGTGACATTTGCGCTGTCGTGCCTCGTTATCGGAACCGTCGTCGTATACGGCTTCTACAAACATGGTCTGAAATTCCTCGGAATTTTTGCGCCGACGGGTGTACCGGCGGTTCTTCTGCCGCTTGTGTCGTCCATTGAAATCATTTCCTTCCTGTCGCGTCCTATCAGTCTTTCCGTTCGTCTTTTCGCGAACATGCTGGCAGGTCACATCACGTTGAAGGTTTTCTCGGGCTTCGTCGCTTCCATGGGTGCCTTGGGCGCACTTGGTATCGGTGGCGCAATCCTGCCCNTCATCATGACGGTCGCAATGACCGGTCTGGAATTTCTCGTCGCCTTCCTGCAGGCATACGTCTTCGCGGTACTGACTTGCATGTACCTGAACGACGCCGTGCATGGCGGTCACTGAGAAGTAAAGTCGCTGACCCCAAGATCGGGTGTCAAACATAGCCGCAAACAACCATTCTAAGGAGCTTAACATGGAAGCGGAAGCAGCAAAGTACATCGGCGCAGGTCTCGCATGCCTCGGCATGGCTGGTACGTCCCTCGCTCTCGGCCGTATCTTCGGCGATTTCTTGTCGGGCGCACTGCGCAACCCGTCTGCCGCTGACAGCCAGTTCGGCCGTCTGGTATTCGGCTTCGCCGTTACGGAAGCTCTGGGCATCTTCTCGCTGCTCGTGGCTCTCCTTCTCCTGTTCGCTGTCTAATATCGGCATCAGGTATGGATCACGGCTCGCAGCAGCGTGCCGTGATCCTTCGCATTTGCACTACCCCTGGAGGTGAGCATGTTCGTGACCGAGGCTTTGGCCCAGTCAGCACCGGCGACAAGTGAAACGAATACCGGAACTCCGGCTGTCGGTCAGACCGCTCCGGAAGCAACGCATACGGAAACGGGAGTGGCACATGATGCCGGTCACGGATCTCCTGTGTTCCCACCGTTCGATCAGTCCACTTACGCATCCCAGCTTCTTTGGCTGGCCATTACGTTCGGCCTTTTCTACGTGCTCATGAAAANGGTCATCGTGCCACGTGTCGGCGGTATTCTTGAAGACCGTCACGGCCGTATCGCACAGGATCTCGATGAAGCGTCCCGGCTGAAGGCCGAAGCTGACGCTGCTATCGAAACATATGAAAAAGAACTTGCCGCTGCTCGCGCCAAGGCTGGCTCCATTGCCGCCGCCGCCCGCGATGCTGCGAAGGTCAAGGCTGATGCCGACCGTGCCGCAATCGCAGCTGAGTTGACCCAGAAGGTGAACGCTGCCGAGGCACGGATCCAGACCATCAAGCAGCAGGCATTCGCCGATGTCGGTGCCATTGCTGAAGAAACAGCAACTGCGATTGTCGATCAGTTGATCGGCACCAAGGTCACAGATGCAGATGCCAGAGCAGCCGTTGCCGCCGCATCCGCAGTGAAGGAGGTTTGATATGGCGTTTGATGCAACATTTTTCGCACTCGTCGGCCTCGTTCTCTTCTTTGTTCTGATTGCCTACCTGAAGGTGCCAGGCATGTTGGCAAGTTCGCTCGATGAGCGGGCGGGCAACATCAAGGAAGAACTGGCGGAAGCCAAGCGTCTGCGTGAAGAAGCCCAGCACCTGCTGGCCGAATATCAGCGCAAGCGCAAGGAAGCAGAAGCAGACGCAGCCAACATCATTGCGGCTGCCGAACGTGAAGCCGCAGCCCTGACGGCAGAGGCCAAGGTAAAGACGGAAGAATTCGTCGCCCGCCGCAATGCTCTGTCGGAGCAGAAGATCAAGCAAGCCGAAACCGACGCCATCAGCGCCGTTCGCTCTGCTGCTGTCGATCTTGCCATCGCCGCATCTGAAANGCTGATCGCTGAGAAGACGACAGCCGCTACCAAAGCCGGTCTTTTCAACAACGCTGTTGGCGAGGTCAAGGCGCGTTTGAATTGATCATACGAAGCCTGACGCATTAAAGCGTCTGTCGTAGATAAGTATGAGACCCCTGCCGAGAAATCGGTGGGGGTTTTTCTCATTTGTAGCTTACGTCGAAGGAATGGATTTAAGCCCGCACTTAGATACCAGATGCAACAACTTGGTTTGGACCTCAGAGTTTGCCTGTGCGGGTAAGATAGGAAGCTATCATTTNGTATAACTTTTAACAGTGCGGAGTAGATGTGTCTGGATGATGCGAGATAAGGTTGCATATTTCCAATGATATTGACCATCAAGACAAGAAATCCACTCGATCTGGACTATTAAAACTGCACATCGTCAATTGTTCAAATATTAATAAAATTTCAACTATGATGATGGAATATATCTATCACGGTATAGTATGAAATGCCTTGATACTCGGGAAGCTTCAATTTTCCAGTTCCGGCTAACTCTCAACCGTCTGAAATATTCTGTGCATGCGAATTTTTATCCAGCAGACATTTGAAGCGGTCGGACCATTCCGCGACGGGAGATTATTCATGAAGATATCCATAGGTGTTGTTCTTGCCGGTCTGTCTGGTATCATGTTGCTCGTCGCAGGCGTGCAGGGAAGTTTTTCGATTTCCTCCCTGAACCAGATCAGATCCGGGATCGACACGATCGTCGGTGAACGTGTTCCTGCTTTCATTCTGCTCGGCAGATTGAATGGCGAAGTCGGTAATATCCGAAATGCGCAGAGCTCCATCGTCAGTTCGACGCCAGACAGCCGGGCGCAATTCGAGACGCAGATGCAAGCTGCGCGGACGGCGCTGGATGCTGAATTCCGTGAATATCAAGGGTACCTTGTAGACGAGGCAGACAAGACGCATTTTGCTACCTTCGCAGAAAAATGGAAATTGTCCGAAGCGCGCTGGAGCGAGGTTGAGGCATCCCTGAAAAGCGGGAAGCCGGAAGAAGCACGATCGAAATTTGTGGGCGAGGCCTTGGCTGCGTACAACGACGCGAAATTGGCTCTCCAGAGCGCAGTCGACGACATGGAGAGTGATGTCAGAGCTGAGGGTGATACCACAACGCAGATCTCAGAATCTGCCGTCTTGCTCAACTACATCTCGCTTGGCATTGCTCTTGCAATTGGAACATGCGCGGCTTTATTTGGAAACTTCCATCTTGCAAGACCATTGGTGCGGATGACTGATCTCATGCGGCGCCTGTCCGATGGCGATACCAACATCACCATTCCGGCCCGTGAACGTAAAGATGAGATCGGTGCAATGGCGCAAGCTGTTGAGGTATTCCGCCTTGGTGCAATCGACAACAAGCGCTTGGAAGCGCAAGCGGAAAGTGATCGTAGACAGACCGAGATTGACCGATTGGCGGCGCAGGAGAAGGCAGAGGCCGATGCGAACGAGCGACTGAGAGCGGCGACATCCGGATTGGCGGATGGGTTGAAGCGCCTGGCCGCCGGTGATCTCGCGTTTCAGATCAATGATGTCTTTGCGCCGGATTTCGAATCGCTACGACACGATTTCAACCGCTCGCTCAAGCAGTTGGGTGGCACGCTGTCTGAAATCTCGCTTTCCATCGAAACGATGAATGACGGAACACGTGAGATCGCCCATGGCTCGGTGGATCTTTCCAAACGAACAGAACAGCAAGCGGCGACGCTGGAAGAAACAGCGGCAGCTCTGGACCAGATCACCGTCAATGTCGCCAGTTCCACGAAACGGGTCCAGGAGGCCCGTGGCGCTGCCACCGAAGCCAACCGTGCCGCAAAGCTGTCAGGAGACGTGGTTGCGACCGCAGTGGATGCCATGCAGCGGATCGAGCAATCATCAGGGCAGATTTCCAACATCATTGTCGTGATCGACGAGATTGCTTTCCAGACCAATCTTCTGGCTTTGAACGCAGGTGTAGAAGCTGCGCGTGCCGGGGAGGCGGGTAAGGGCTTTGCAGTGGTCGCGCAGGAGGTTCGTGAACTGGCGCAGCGTTCGGCAAAAGCCGCCAAGGAAATCAAGGAACTGATCAGCAAGTCGTCGGTAGAAGTCGAGAATGGCGTCAGTCTCGTGCGCCAGACAGGTGATGCTCTGAAGACCATCGAAAGCCATGTGACCGTGATGAACGAACACATGGGTGCGATTGCCACCTCGGCTCAGGAGCAGGCCACAGGCCTCGCCGAGTTGAACACCGCCGTCAACCAGATGGATCAGACGACTCAGCAAAATGCTGCGATGGTCGAAGAAACGACGTCCGCTACGTCGGCTCTTGCCAGCGAAAGCGACAAGCTGCGCACATTGTTGCAAAAATTCCAACTCGCCGCGAACCCATCACAAGGCCGGGATCATGGTTCCTATGAGATGAGACGCGCCAGCTAAGCACCTGCATCTACTCTCATCGGACGAAAGCTCATCCGATGAAGCGGGCAGGGGCCGTTTGCCTCAATAGCGCGCAAATGCGCTGGCGTTCCATACCCTGCATGTGATTCGAAGCCATAGGCCGGATGTAACAATCCGGCCTTTTCCATCATCNGGTCTCTGGTAACCTTGGCGATGATCGACGCGGCAGCAATGGACACCGAGCGACCGTCGCCTTTGATGACAGCCTTTGCTGCACAGGAAAGACCGGGAGGGATATCGCGCCCATCTGCCAGCACGATGGCGGGAGCGACGTGAAGTCCCAGCACAGCCCGGCGCATCGCATCCAGGCTTGCGCGCAAGATGTTCATGCGGTCGATCAGAACAGGGCCGGACGAGGCAACTGATACGATGGAGGTTTGAAGAATTTTCTCGAACAGAACTTCCCGACGCGCTTTTGAAAGCTTCTTTGAATCATCCAGGCCATCGGGAATATTGTCGGGNTCCAGAATAACCGCGGCTGCAACAACGGGACCGGCCAGAGGGCCACGTCCCGCCTCATCCGTTCCTGCTACCGGCCATTGACCGCGCCTTTTCGCTTCAAGTTCCAGACTGAAATCCGGGCCACTATCGAGCATGTCAAAAAGTGCGGGAGAATCGGATGCTGTGCGTTGCTTCATGCGGCAGAAACTCGCACAGGCAACCGATCTCCCGCAAGCCCCCGGTCGCAGCGTGTTTGCAACAGCCAAGGGGCGGTGGCTGTTAACACGAGGTCTCATGACCTCTGAGCTCTTTCAATTGGGGCAAAAGAGCTGAACGCATGCGAAGCGGCAGATTACCGGGGGCATAACCCGTAGCGCAGGGCATAGACGCTACGGATATTCTCGCGCATCAGGCCAATGGCGTGATGCAATTTTGTCTTCACGTGTGTCGCGATCGTTCAGTCGAACGACGGCACGCCCGTGTGCTACAGAAGTGAGAGCTGCACGCCTGCACCTCCTGGCGCTATGAACAGATCGTCGCGAAGCTGAATGCCGCGTCGGATCAGGCCAAGCCTCTTGGTCGCCATCTCGAAGCGGCGGCCAATCTGCCAGGCGTAAGGACCTGCCCCCTTCATACGCTTGCCAAATTCAGCATCGTAATCCTTGCCATCCCGCATGGAACGCACCAGCGACATGACATGCTGGTAACGATGCGGGTAGTTGCGCAGCAGCCATTCCCGAAACAACGGGCTGACTTCCAGCGGCAGGCGAAGCAGGACATAAGATGCCTCGGTCGCCCCCGCTGCCTTTCCGGCCTCCAGCACCCGCTCGATTTCATGGTCGTTCAGCGCAGGAATGACGGGTGCCATCATCACCGCAGTTGGAATGCCTGCATCCGTCAGCGTCTTTATTGCCTCCAGCCGCTTGGTGGGTGTTGCCGCGCGCGGTTCCATGCTGCGCGCCAGCTTCCGGTCGAGTGTCGTCACCGATATACCGACTTTCACCAGACCCTTGGCCGCCATAGGACCCAGAATGTCGATGTCGCGGGTGATCAAGCCGGACTTGGTGACGATGGCGACAGGGTGCTCGGCCTTGGCCAACACTTCGAGGATTTGGCGCATGATGCGCCATTCCCGCTCGATCGGCTGGTAGGGGTCGGTATTGGTGCCGATGGCGATCACCCGCGCCTTGTATCCCGGCTTGGCCAGTTCCCGTTCCAGAAGCTTTGCGGCATCGGGCTTGGCAAACAGCTTGGCCTCGAAATCCAGACCTGCTGAAAGCCCCATATAGCTGTGGGTTGGCCTTGCGAAACAATAGATGCAGCCATGCTCACAGCCGCGATAGGGATTGATGGATCGGTCGAAGGGGATATCCGGCGAATCGTTGCGGGTAATGATGCTTCGCGGTTTTTCCACCTGAACCTCGGTGCGGAACTCCGGCAATTCCTCGATGATCTGCCAGCCATCGTCGACAGGCTCGTGCTGCAACGTCTCGAAACGCCCACCGGGATTGATGCCCGCACCACGCCCACGACGGCGGTCGATCTCGATCCGCAGGCCGGATGCATCGGCCAGCGCATTGGCAATATCTGGCGTGTGGCCCGGCTGGAATGCAGCCTGCCCGGAAAGCACATGTTGTCTCATCTGGATGCTCCTGACCGGTATGAACCGGCTTGGTGGATGCACCGATTCTTAAACCACGAATGAGAACAATACAAGAACAAAATGATAAAACGGGTGATAGCAATTTCTTTTGCGTTGCGGTAGAAATTTTATCGATGAAATGTTGTGGCTGCGCGGGCTTTGCTATTTTATCCATCATGAGGGATCACACGCTGATAGACATATGCTGACAGTCATCATGGAATGCCGGGATCAGGAGCCGGAGCTTGCTCATACCCTTTCCACGCTCGTTTCAGGTGCCGTGGAGGGGCTGATCAGTGACGTCATCGTGTTGGATCACGCCTCCAGCGACGGCTCGGAGCGTGTGGCCGAGGCCGCGGGCTGCCGGTTTCATACGGAATGGGACATCAGGGATATTATCGGCTCGGCACGCGGCGAGTGGATATTGATGATGGAGCCGGGCAGCCGCCCGCAAAGCGGCTGGATCGCTGACATCAGCGAATATACGGCGCTGAGCAAGATGCCGGCACGTTTTGCTCCCTCGCGCCACTACCGCCCATCGTTTCTGTCGCGTTTCATCCGGCGCAGACCGCCGCTGGAATATGGCCTGTTGCTGACCAAGCAGGAAGCGCTGTCGGTCGCCAGATCAAGCATGCCGCTCGATCATTTCCCCAAATCACAGAAAACCCGTCGGCTGAGTGCAGAGCTCATACCCTCATGGGTGCTGCGCGCGGCGCGCTAGTCACCCCTGCGCCTTGCCGCGCTTCAAGTGCTCATCCAGACGCGGCATGATTTCCACGAAATTGCAGGGCATGTGTCGGTAATCCAGCTGCGCCTTCAGGATTCCATCCCACGCATCCTTGCAGGCGCCGGGAGAGCCGGGCAGCACGAAGATGAAGGTGGAGTTGATAAGCCCAGCCGTCGCCCGCGACTGGATGGTGGACGTGTTGATCTTGTCATAGGAGATGCGGTGAAAAACGGCAGAAAAGCCGTCCATCCGTTTCTCGAACAAAGGCTCCAGCGCGTCCGGCGTCACATCCCGTCCGGTAAAACCCGTGCCGCCGGTGGTGATAACGACGTCTATCTCCTCGGACAGCGTCCAGCCCTGCACCTGTGCCTGAATGGCTGCCTTGTCATCTGCCACGATGGCGCGGTCCACCAAANGATGACCAGCATCGGCAATGCGAGCGACGAGTGTATCGCCCGATTTGTCGTCCGCCAGCGTGCGCGTGTCGGAGACGGTCAGAACCGCAATGCCGACGGGAATAAAGGTTCGCTCAGCATTCATCTTGGCAGCCCATCTATGGTTTTTGTTGCCTGAACATACCAGCCGGGACGCTGTTGGCGAAGGCGGGCAGCGGCAGATTGCGCATTTNCCATCGTGTCGAAAAGCCCAAAACAGGTCGCACCGGAACCGGACATGCGAACCAGTTCCGCGCCGGCCTCTGACAGCAGGGTGGAAGCCTCGCCGATCTCTGTCAAAACCGCCCGCGCCGGCGGCTCGAGATCATTGCGGCTTTTGCCGATGAAGGCCATCCATGGTTCATCGCCCCGCTGCCCGAGAGGAGGATTGTTCTTGTTTGCCAGGCGCCTGAAAATCTCCGGCGTCGACACAGCCTTCAACGGATTGACGAGAACAAGGTTCAGCACGGGCATATTATCAATCATCTCGATGTCTTCGCCAATACCACGCGCCATCAGCGGTTGGCTGGCAAGGCACATCGGCACGTCTGCACCCAGTTTAAGGGCGATCTCGGCGAGTTTGGCGGGCGCTAGTGCGAGTTCCCAGTGGCGGCACAGGCCGCGCAAGGTGGCTGCCGCATCCGCCGACCCGCCGCCGATACCCGATGAAACGGGCAGGTTTTTCTCAAGATGGATGGCAACCGGCAGGCATTCCATTCCGCATGCCTGACGCAGAAGATCCCGTGCCTTCAGCACGAGGTTGTGTCCAGCATCGTCCCGGGTGAGAATGTCGGAGAAGGGGCCGGACATGGAAAACCCATCTTCTGCCGCGTCTTGAATGTGGATGACATCGCCTGCCTCGGTGAAGGTCACCAGCGTTTCCAGCAGATGATAACCATCTGCCCGCTGACCTGTCACATGCAGAGCGAGATTGATCTTGGCGGGAGCGGCCTCTGTCGTTTTGACCGCTCCGCTAGGCTCATGCGCAGGCATAATGCATCAGGACTTCTTGTCCGGCGCTGGCGTTGGAGCCACTGGCGGCGGTGGTGCCTGCTCCTTCTTGGCGGTGTTTTCCGCTTCCTTTTCCAGCGGAGGCAGGCCGTTGGCGATCTTTTCCTTCACCTTGGCCTTGTCGACATCGTCGCTATCGCCGATGAGAGCCCGGTTCCACTGGTAAACAGCTTCGATCTTGCGGCCTACGCGCCAGTAGGCATCGCCCAGATGGTCGTTGATGGTCGGGTCTCCAGCGCGCAACTCGATAGCCCGCTCCAGCTCCGTCACCGACTCATCGAACGCGCCAAGGCGGAAATGCGCCCAGCCAAGCGAATCGACGATGTAGCCATCATTCGGACGAAGCTCCACGGCACGGCGGATCATGTCGATCCCCTCATCGAGGTTCATATTCTTGTCGACCCAGGAATAACCAAGATAGTTCAAGACCTGCGGCTGTTCAGGGTTCAGCTCCAAGGCGCGTTTGAAATTCGGCTCGGCCTTGTCCCACTGCTTCAACCGCTCATAGGCAATAGCGCGCTGGAAGAAGATGGTCCAGTCGCTCTTCTTCGGCACGGCACCGATGACTTCGACGGCCTTGTCGTAATTGGCGGCCATCGCGGCGTAGTCCTTGGCGTCTGAAAGGACCGAGCCATAGGCGAGATAGGAGCGGATATCCGTAGGGTCGGATTCTAGCAGGGATTTGAGGTGCTTGCGCGCCTCTTCCACCTTGTCGGTTTGTGCCAGCGTCAGGCCAAGCTGCAATTCGGAGATGCGGTGCATCGGCGAATCCAGCGGGACTTCGCGGTAGAACGCAATGGCACGGTCCGGCTGCTTCTGAGCTTCGGCAAGTCCGCCCAGCAGAATCAGCGTATCGGCGCTTTTCGGGTCCAGCGCACGAGATGTCTGGAGATAGAGCGTCACGATTTCTTCCGCACCTTCGCGGTTCAGCGCACCGGCAATGGAAANCATCACAGAAGCCGCGCCTTCGGTTGCGGTCTCGACCTGCTGAAGCGGCTTTTCACCCTTTNCAATGCTCTGGCGCAACGCCTTCAGCGGCGCATAATTTGGCGCGAATGTATCGCCAACGGCAATGGTGTCGAGCGCCTTCTGCTTGTTGCCAGCTTTGGCTTCCAGCCGCGCCAGCGCCATCACGGCGCGCATATAGGTATCGGTCGCGGTCGCGCCACCTTCGCGGTCAGCCACGGCGTCGTTCAGGCTTTTGCGGGCGGCTTCGGTATTACCGGTAACCAGCGCGATGGCACCGGCGTGGTATTTCTGGAAGATCGAGATCCAGCCTGGTCCCTTCATCCCATTGACCAGCGCCAAGGCTTCCTTGCCTTTGCCAGCGCCGGCGCGAGCCCATGCGGTCAGCAACGTGTTGACCATGCGGTCCAGATCGTTGGGGCCGGTATATTTCAGGATTTTTNCCGCAGCGGAAANTTCCTTGTGCTTGATGGCTGCCAGCGCGCGAATAATCGTCGTGACGCGCTCCACGGACGAATCGTTCTTCAACGAATCGGCAATCTTGGCGCCAGCTTCGAAATCGCCGCTCAACAGTTGAGCGATCATCAGGCGTTGGCGGATTTCCACGTTTGCGGTGTCGAATTCCAGCGCTTTTTGGTAAAGCGTGATGGCGGTGGCAAAATCCTGATCCACATCCGCTGTGCGCGCTGCCAGAAACGCGCCGGAGAAGGTGTTGACCTTTGCGGGATCGAAAATGACGGCTTCCTGTACCTTTTCGTCAGGCTTGGTCTCGGCAAAGGCGGCGGTCGGGCCAGCACTGATTGAGAGAGCGGCAATAAAAGCCGCGCCGCAGAAAAGACGAAATGCTGGTTTGCGCCGCATGAAGGAACCTTTGCTTTNGTGCATATGCACCGAAATTTCCGCTGCTGCCTTACAGTTCGGCGCACGCAGATGCACCTTGACCCTGTAATGCTTGAACTGGATTGTACTGTCCGAACCGAAAACGATTCAGGCGATGACGCACCACGTCACGATAGAATGGCTTTTTTGAAGCAAGCCCGCAAGAAATTCTGCTTGTTATTTCGGACTCGTGAGATGTCGGCATCACGAAACGCTTAGGTGGTTTCGCGATGAATGGAAGCCTTCAGTTCACCCGGTCGATGCAGAAGTCGATCACTTCCATCAGTGCGTTTTTCCAGGGGCTTTGCGGCAATGGGGCAAGCGCGTCACGGGCAATGGTGCCATAATGGTTGGCGCGGGTGATAGTGTCCGCAAGGCCATTATATTTCCGGATGAGGCCAAGCGCCGTCTCCAGATTTTCATCGGTGCTATCGCCGTTTTCAATCGCCCGCTTCCAGAATGCGCGCTCCTCCACCGTGCCGCGCCGGTAGGAGAGAATAACGGGAAGCGTGATCTTGCCTTCACGGAAATCATCGCCGGTGTTCTTGCCCAGATCGGCCGATTTACCGCCATAATCCAACACATCGTCCACCAGTTGGAAGGCGAGACCGAGATTCATGCCGTAGGATTTCAGCGCGCTGCGGGTAGCCTTGTCGGTTTTGGCAACGATGGGGCCTACTTCGGCAGCAGCAGCGAAAAGCGCTGCCGTCTTGGCGCGAATGACCTGAAGGTAATCGTCTTCGGTCGTTTCCATGTTCTTGGCGACGGACAGCTGAAGAACTTCGCCCTCTGCAATCACCGATGCCGCCGTGGACAGCACATCCAGCGCATCCAGCGAACCCACTTCCACCATCATGCGGAATGCCTGACCGAGAAGAAAGTCACCCACCAGAACGCTGGCCTGATTGCCCCAGATGGTGCGGGCCGTGGATTTACCGCGGCGCAGATCGCTTTCATCAACAACATCGTCATGCAGCAGGGTGGCGGTGTGCATGAACTCCACACTGGTCGCCAGCTTGATGTGATGGTCGCCCTTGTAATCGAACATGGCGGCGGATGCGAGGGTCAGCATGGGGCGCAGGCGCTTTCCACCTGATGAAATCAGGTGGTTGGCCACTTCGGGTATCATCTGGACATCTGAACCGGCCTTGGAGAGAATAAGCTGGTTCACTCTTTCCATGTCAGGACGTGTCAGGTCGACAAGCGGCTTGACGGATGCGAGTTTGTTTTTGCTTTCTTCAAGCGGTATGACGACGCCCAACGGTCCGGACTCCTGTTCACTATCGGGGCCGACAATAGAAAGCGTCGATGGAAGCGGCAAGGGGCGAATTGCCTCACACCCTTCAAAAAGATGGGATTTAACGTGGAAACTGACCTATGCGTGAGCTGATCCGTACAAACGATGCTGTTCTTCTGTCCTTCTCGGAGAGCCTCATGAAAGACGCTGGCATCCACTGCCTCATTGCCGATCAGGGAATGAGCATTCTGGAAGGTTCTCTCGGGCTTCTTCCGCGCCGTTTGCTGGTGGAGGAAGATCGGGGCGACGAGGCACGCCAAATTCTGACCGATGCCGGACTTGCCGACGAGCTTCGCGACGACGAGGCTTGAAANCCCATGGCAGCCACCGTTTCCGAAACAGTCGATGCGTTTCATCGCGGCCGCTTCCAGATTTTGCAGCCAAAGGGCAGGGGACACAGGGCTGGTATGGACGCCATGCTGTTGGCCTCTCTGGTCGCCGATGAAACCCCGTGCCGCGTGGCCGATCTGGGTGCGGGTGCCGGTGCCGCAGGCATGGCGGTGGCCTCTCGTCTGGAAAAGGCTGATGTTACCCTGTTCGAGTTTTCGTCGGAAATGGTCGATTTTGCGCATCGAAGCCTGCTGCTTGCTGCAAATGCGGCGTTAGCAAATCGTATCCGCGTCAAACAGGCAGACGTTACCCTGCGAGCCGATGCCCGCAGGGAGGCGGGGCTGCTGGACAACCATTTCCACCACGTCATCATGAACCCGCCCTATAACGACGCAAGCGACCGTAAAACGCCCGACGTATTGAAGGCCGCAGCCCATGCCATGACGGACGATCTGTTCGAAAATTGGCTGAGAACCGCCGCGGCCATCCTGGTTCCAGGCGGCCAACTTTCCCTCATCGCCCGCCCCCAATCCATAGCCGATATCATCACCGCCTGTGGTCGCCGCTTCGGCGGCCTTGAAATTACCCTCATCCACCCAAGATCAGGCGAAGACGCGGTACGAATGCTCGTCACAGCCATCAAAGGCTCTCGCGCAAGGCTTACATTTCGCGCGCCGCTGACCATGCATGCCGATGACAGCCACGCGTTTTTGCAGGCGGTAGATGATTTGAGCAATGGGCGTTTTGGCTATCGGCGCAATGATGCGCGGAATCGGACCTAGGGGAAACGGCCAACCACCACCTCACCAAATTATCACCGCCCCGGCCCATTGTCTTTGCCCCAGCCATACCCACATCGGTTCACATAGGAATGACGATGAGGATAAAATGGCCGGATTTTTGAAACGACTGGTGCCGAAGCGGTTTCGCAAGACGGAGCTGATTATTCCCGTGGTGCGTATGCACGGGGCGATCATGGCAGGCGGCAGTCAATTTCGTCCGGCGCTCAATCTCGCCTCATACGCTCCCTTGCTGGACAAGGCTTTCGGCATGAAGGAAGCGCCCGTCGTCGCCATCACGCTGAATTCTCCCGGCGGCTCCCCGGTCCAGTCGCGGATGATCTACAATCGCATTCGCCAGTTGGCCGAAGAAAAGAACAAGAAAGTTCTGATTTTCGTAGAGGACGTTGCGGCATCCGGCGGTTACATGATTGCGCTGGCGGGCGATGAGATCATTGCCGACCCGACCTCCATCGTCGGCTCCATCGGGGTCGTCTCGGGCGGCTTCGGTTTTCCTGAAATGTTGAAGAAGATCGGTGTCGAACGACGCGTCTATACAGCAGGCCAGAACAAGGCGATCCTCGATCCCTTCCAGCCGGAAAANGAAGGCGATATCGAATATCTGAAGTCGCTCCAGCTCGAAATCCATAATGTTTTCATCGATATGGTCAAGCTGCGCCGTGGCTCGAAGCTGAAGGACGATCCGGCGCTCTTCTCCGGCCTGTTCTGGACGGGCATGCGTGGCCTTGATCTCGGGCTCATCGATGGTCTGGGCGATATGCGCGATGTGCTGCGCCGTCGTTATGGCGACAAGGTCAAGCTTCAACTGGTCAGCGGCGCGCGCAATTTCGTCGGCAAGAAACTGCCGGGCGTCGATCTTCACGCACAGTCAATCGCTGCATCCGCCGCTTCGGGGCTTGCGGAGGTGGCGGAAGAAAAGGCATTGTGGGCGCGTTACGGATTTTGATGGACAAACGATAGATGGCCCAATTGATAACGCTCGCCCTGCTCATGTTCGGGGCGATCATTCTTTACAAACGTTTCGTCGGCGATGCGCGGAAACTGTCGGAGAAAACCAAACGACAGGAAAAAGAACGCGAAACAGGTGCCACCGGTACGCTGATCAAAGATCCGACGACCGGTGAATACCGCGTCAAGAAGGAAGACGAGGTCTGACCAGACCTCAAGTGGCTGTTCACCAGCCGCCCCCTCCACCACCACCGCCACCAGACCCCGACGAACCGCCGCCACCGGAAANGCTTGACGAAGACGAGCTCACCGGTGCCGGTATCGTCGAGGCGATGGTCGATGCCATGGTTGAGGAGAAGCCGCCGATGCGGGTTCCGAAATTGCTGTAGTTACCGCTGTACCAGCCGGGCGAATATTCTCCCGCTTGAGCACTCGCCAGCCACGTCTCGAATGTCTCGCTCCACGGTTTTTCGACGCCTAGCGCGACAGCGTAGGGCAGCAGTTTCTCGAAATGTTGCGGAGACATGGCGGGCGCATCCTGCATGTTCATCCGGTCTTTTTCGGCAACGGTTAGATAGAGGCGTAGCCCTTCGATCCCATCCATCAGCTTGCGCCCCAGCGGTGTCGGAGCACCCATGAGGAACAGGAAAAGTACGTTGATAAGAACGATCAGGCCGATAGCCGCGACCGCCAGAGATCCGGAATCATGGGTGTGGTCGAGAAACACCGATGCCAGAAGGCCTGCAATCATGGTAAAACCGATAAAGCCTGCAACGGCCATGAAGAAAATACTGCCGATACGCGACAGTAGGGATTTACCGCTTTTGCGCATCTTTCCGAAGATCGTTGCGCCAATGGCAAAAANCACCGCCGTCATCACCAGCGTGATGACGCCACCAATCTCGTTCTCATCGAAATTACCGGTGATCAGCGCAGCCAGTATGATCGTGATGCTCAGCATCAACCCGCCGACGATGTAGGCGAAATTGCTGCGATAATATTTGCCGCGATGTTCCTTTTCGATGGCCGCGCGAAAGTCGTCGCCCGCCTTCTGAACCTTCACGCCATTCGCCTTGTTGATGGTCAGGCTATCGCCNGGCGCGCCGATGGAGGACAGCAGCGTGCGCTGGCCAACGGGCAGGCTGTCCTCGATCTTTTNGTCGGTGCGGCGGATGACGATGGATGTCTCCAAATCCTCCAGCACCACATAGCCTTTGACAGCAAGATCGAGCGCAGTGGCCGAAATCGCCGTCCAGCCCGCGCCGGAAAAGCCTCTGTTGTCGATATAGTTGACCAGCGCTGGGGATACGCCCTCCGGCGGGTCCCAGCGCGGCACGATGAGGCCTTCAGCCGGGTCGCGGCCAACCGCTGCCCAGGCATTGTAATAATAGGCGATGACGACGAGCAGGCCGATGCCGGAAATCAGCAGACCCAGATGGTCCTGCAACCACCAACTCCGTTCCTGCGCAGCCGTCGGCGCGTCGATGACACCCTTCGGCAGCTTCACCGCAATCGTCATGCCTTCGCCCTGATAGAAGGGGCGCGTCGAGGCGAAGAACACCTCGTTGCCCTCGGTCATGATGCGGGCATCCTTGCCCGTCGCGCCGAGCTTTCCGGTAAAGACGGCGGTGTCGGTCGGCGTCATGTTTTCAGGCAGGGAAATGGTGGCCGAGATGTCGCGCATCGGAAACTGCCAGCCATTGCCGGTCACGTTCCAGGTCAGCTCGTCATAACCATCGAAATAGCGGATCTGCCGGTCAGTGGTGTAGGTGATCTGGAAANCATGATCGCCATCGGCCAAAAAGCGGTCGGCATTGCCGGTATAGATGCGGATGCCGCCATCGATGCTTTCGGTGCGCCAGTCCTCGGGCGAACCATCCCGCTCCACGGATAAAACACCGAAGCCGACCTTGGTGCGGCTGCCGTTCTTGTCCAGCGCATAAAGCGGAAAATCACGGAAAATGCCGCGCTTGATCCGGTCGCCTTCGGAGCGGGCCGTGATCGTTTCCGTGACTGTCAGCTGGCCGCTTTTGGCGACATCCACCACGGAGTGATAGGAGCTGATGAACTCTTCGGCCGCAGCGGGAAGAGCCGCCAGCATGAAGACGAAAAGTGCGAGACATCTTGCCGCAATGGTCTTCACGGTCGGCCCTTTCTGGCGTTTCAGTCCTGTCCGGTTTCGTTGTATTCCACACCCAGTGAACCAAGAGCTTTCCAGTAACCGGGATAGGTCTTGCCCACGCAAACAGGGTTCTGAATGGCGATGCCACCAGTTTTCAGGCCCGCCAGCGCAAAGCTCATGGCAATGCGGTGGTCGTGGAACGTGTCGATCGAGGCAGACACTGTCTGTCCCGCCAGTGCCGGATCGGCATGCACGATCAGATCGTCGCCGTCTTCTTCCGCCAGCCCTTCGCGGATACCATTGAGGCCGAGAGACAGCGCCCGGATACGGTCGCACTCCTTCACCCGCAGATTGGCAATGCCCACGAAACGCACCGGCGTGGTGTTGTAAGCGGCCAGCACCGCAATCGTCGGAATGGCATCCTGCATCTGGCTGCCATCGATCTCGGCAGGCAGGTTGGGAAACTGCGCCATCACGGCATAGGCCTTGGCATCCGGCTGTGTGAAGGCATCCGCAGGTGTGCCTATATCGATCTGGCCGCCCGTCAGCAGCTCCGCGCCCCAAAGATAGGTGGCGGCGGAGGCATCCGGCTCGATGTGGAAATCCGTGGCCTTGTAGCCTGTCGGATGCACGCGCCAGATGGCGTTGCTCACCCGCTCCACCGTCGCGCCGAAGGCTTCCATGGCCGACACGGTCAGGTCGATATAACCCTTCGCGCCAATATCCTCACCCGCCAGAATGATGTCCAGCGGCTTTGCTCCGCAGGGTGCGGCCATCAGAAGGGCCGAGACATACTGGCTAGAAAGATTGGCGTCGATGGTGACGCTGTCCCTGGTGAAACCCTGTCCGTTGCCCTTCACCGTCACCGGCGGGCAGCCCGTTGCCGCGTCCGCGTCGATGCCGAGTGCGTTCAGCGCCTCCACCAGCGGCTGGATCGGCCGCTTGCGCATATGCTCGTCACCATCGACAACAACAGTGCCATCAACCGAGGCAACCGCTGCCGTCAGAAACCGCGTGGCGGTACCTGCATTGCCAAGGAAAAGCGGCTTGGCCGGTGCCGTCAACACGCCCCTGCTTTCCACCACGAAGCTCGTCGCATCCGGCTCGGTCACATCAACGCCCATGGCGCGCAGCGCTTCCGCCATATACAGCGTGTCGTCGCTTTTCAGCGCGCCGGTCAGCGTGCTTTTACCCTTGGCGAGACCGGCCAGCAGCAACACGCGGTTGGTGATGGATTTGGAACCGGGCGGCTCCACCTTGCCGGAAAGAGGATGGTTTGGCGGGGTGATGGTCAGTTCGATCATGGTTCTATCAATTTCTCCCAGCAAAAATGCTGGTTCTCGACATCAGAATTTAACAGTGGGAACGGCGCGGTCCGCTTCGTTGGTGATCTCGAAAAACGGCGCTTTGGTAAAGCCGAAATTGCGCGCCACGAGGTTGGAGGGAAAGCTCTCCACCTTGACGTTCAGATCACGCGCCGAACCGTTATAATAGCGGCGAGACATCTGGATTTCGCCTTCGATGGTTTCCAGCGATGCCTGCAATTCCAGAAAACCCTGATTGGCCTTGAGATCGGGATAGGCTTCCGCCAGCGCAAACAACTTGCCCAGCGCCTGGCTCAAAAGCCCTTCCGCCTGCGCACGCCCCTCGACATCACCCGCTGGCACGGCTTGAGCGCGGTTGCGCATGGCAACAACTTCCTCAAACGTGCTTCTCTCGTGGGCTGCGTAGCCCTTCACGGTTTCGATGAGGTTGGGAATAAGGTCGGCGCGGCGCTTCAACTGCACGTCGATGCCCGACCATGCCTCTTCCTTCATCTGCCGCGCGGTGACGAGACCGTTATAGATGAAGACGACATAGATGGCGATTGCCGCGATAATTGCCAGTGCGATATACATGTCCCAGTCCCCCTCATGAAACCTTATGGTCTGGCCGAACGATAGTCGTTCCGGCCCGCCATGTCATCGCCTGTCAAACAACACGTCAGGCCGCGTTTTTATTCCAGTTCGCACCGCCCGCATCCGTCATCAGAAAGGCCTCGCCGCAAGCCTTGGACAGTGTGCGAACGCGCAGGATATAGCTCTGTCGCTCGGTCACGGAAGTCACGCCGCGCGCGTCCAGCAGGTTGAAAACATGGGATGCCTTGATGCATTGGTCATAGGCCGGAAACACGCATTTGTGCAGGACATGATTGGCGTTCTCCCCGGGCGCACCTGCGTCCAGCAGCGCCTTGCATTCCTTTTCCGCATCGATGAAGTGGCGGTGAAGCATGGCGGTGTCGGCATATTCGAAGTTGTGACGCGAATATTCCTGTTCGGCCTGTAGAAAAACATCGCCATAGGAAATCTTCTCGTCGCCCTCGCGACCGTTGTAATTCAGGTCGTAGACATTATCCACGCCCTGCACATACATGGCCAGCCGCTCGAGACCATAGGTCAACTCACCCGCAACAGGGGAGCATTCGATGCCGCAGACCTGCTGGAAATAGGTGAACTGCGACACTTCCATGCCGTCGCACCAGCACTCCCAGCCCAGACCCCAGGCGCCCAGCGTCGGGCTTTCCCAGTCGTCTTCCACAAAGCGCACATCGTGCAGCAGCGGGTCGAGACCGATGGCCTTCAGCGAGCCGAGATAGAGTTCCTGCAAATTGGAAGGGTTGGGCTTCAGAATGACCTGATACTGGTAATAATGCTGCAACCGGTTCGGGTTCTCGCCATAGCGACCGTCGGATGGACGGCGCGATGGCTGCACATAGGCGGCCTTCCACGGCTTCGGTCCCAGCGCCCGCAATGTGGTGGCCGGGTGAAACGTACCCGCGCCCACTTCCATGTCATACGGCTGCAAAACCGCGCAGCCCTTGTCGGCCCAGTAATTGTGCAGCGTCAGAATCAGCGCCTGAAAGGAACGCTTCGGGTTCATATGGTCTGGAACGTCGGTCATTGCAGTCATCACGGCCATCGATTGTTGTCGGTAAGTGCCCACTTACTCTGGATGCGGACAGGTGCCACGGGGAAGGGTTGCGGGTCAAGAACTTCTGTGTGGGTGAGGGTGCGGCGGATGCTTCGAGGGCGCCGCGCACCACTTCAGCATGAGGTCGGCGTATGCCGCTCACCCCCCCTCTGTCCTGCCGGACATCTCCCCCTCAGGTGGGGAGATCGGTAAAAGGCACGCTCACTGCTCCAATCGTAGCCGTCAGAGGGATGCACCGGCAAAACATGCTGTCGTCCCCGCCGCACCCTTCAAGATGTCCGGTGAGCCTGCCCCCAGCCAATCTCCCCACCTGAGGGGGAGATGCCCGGCAGGGCAGAGGGGGGTGAGCGGCACATTCGAACACCCAAAACAAAAATACTTCCCAACCAAATCAATCCCTTAACCGAAATCCCGCAAAAACATCAAAATCCTCCCGCAGTTTTCTCCACCTCCCGCGAATCACCCGCACAATCACCCCGTTCCGCCCTCGGATACACCGCAAGGCGTTGCGGCGAGGCGGGACCGGCGCTGGTGATAAGGAGGTTACGCATCCTCTCTGTCACCGGGGTCCGGCAGCAATCCCCCCGGCGGCAACGGGAGGAGGAGGACACCGG
>NZ_PGEL01000025.1 GCF_002896715.1 Agrobacterium bohemicum | reverse complement strand
TCTTCATCCGAATCTTCTCCAAAATCATTGTGAGAAAATTCTACTTTTAAACCCGGTTAGTTTGCGGGGGGATTACCGTTCAACCGCGATTGTCGGCCGGGAGTCTTGCCATTGATCAGGCCTTCGGGACCGCGCTCGTTAAAGCGCATGACCCAATCCCTGATGATCTGGAGCGCGACATTGCCAAGACGGGCGGCATCTGAACGCGAACCTTCATCGTAGATCAACCCGAGCGCTAACAGGCGTTGTACCTGGCTGCATCCTTGGTTTGCCGGGCAAGCCGCCGGAGATGATCTCCATCAAAATCTTCACGTAACGAAATGCCTGATCGCATACCTACCGTTCGCACCAGAGATCCAAATTCATCGCCGTTTGGGAAGGCCAAAGAGTCGAAGGCAGAGAGGGGGGCGTATAAGACACATCGCTAATGACGTCCTTAAACACGGGTATTACGCCATCACCGCGATGGTGGGCAGGCGGTAGCAATCCGTGCGGTCGCTCTCGGCGCTGTTCACTATTCCGCTGGCTGAGCCACCAACTCCAATTCAGATGACGCATCCATTTCGTCATCTGCTTTGCGGATTTCAAAGATAGGATTCTCCTCTTTCACGAACCTTAGCCGAATGCCGTGTTCGAATTCTTTCTCCTCGTAAACTCCGCGACGCAGCAATTCAAAAGACAATTGATATTTCGCCGCCTCGTCAATCAGAATGCTGTTTTCTTCAGTGATAGAGCCGACAGTAACGGAATTGTCTCTGATCCGCAGAAACGGCGTCAGGATGATGCGTGACGGCTCACCAATCAAAGCCGATACCTCCGAATCCTGGAGCACCTCCACAATGTAGTTCTCACCTTCCGGCACTCTGAAAGAGACGCTTTCAGCGCGCCAGGAAAACCCTTGGGAAACGTGACGCGGTTTCCAATCATTAAAAGGATTGTCGAGACTATGATTGAAANCTGCCAGTTGCTGGTAGCTTACAAAAAGTGGAAAAATTTCTGCCATGTTCAAGGTCCAACAGTAATTGTAGCTTTGCAGCCATCACGATACTTCCGAAGCTGGTTGCCCATCGAAGCGCCTGCCCCCATATTGTCACCCGCGGTCACATTTCTCACACTTGCGCCAGCCCCGCCTTCCAGAAACATTGCGGGAGGGTATTCATCAGGTTGCTTCCCAGTCTCTCGGGGAAACGCACCCGTTGCCGCTGCCCTGCGCATGGCAGCATTCGGTCGGTCTATTGTCAAGGTTGCCGGCTTTCCTGATGCCTGAGCATCCACTATGTGCTGCGCGGACTCAGGATATTTGCCTCTCGATATGATAACGATTCCGTGGCAGGGNCAGTCGTCACATGGCTCCTCTCGCGCCTTCGTTTGGGCAAGTTGTTGAGCCATCGCGGCAGCCTGAGCCAATTGCGCCGCTTTTCTTGCGCGTTCAGCCGCAAGAGCAGCCTCAGCAGTTGCCGTGACTGCCTGAGCTGTGCGAACAGTTCTGTAGCCCTGATATGCACGATAGCCGAGCATGGCAAGACGACCCAATCCAATGGCCACCGGTATAGCGAGAGGAAGAGCCATCAACTGCTCCCCGAGATACGTTTGCCTTGAATTTCAGATTGGCCAATTCTCACCATGCCATCCATGATTTCGGCCAGAGTTTGATCCGGATCGGCCGAAGTTTNCACGGCTTTTCTGATATCCTGCTCCTGGCCTATCTGACCATCAGTCGATGACATCAAAAATGCCCAGCGTGCATGCGCTCCCTCTGACCGCAGCCCCATTTCCTTGCCATCCAGCTCATAAAACAATGTCTTCTTGCGCAGATCTGCATCGGAAAGTTTATTGTTCTCAGGGTCAGCTTCTCTCAGGTAGGCCATGACCCGCTGCCGGGAGACTTCCAGCCTGGCGGCACTCATGACCTGCATCGCTGCAGGATCAAACTGGAGTGCGCCAAGAGGAGGCTTTATGTTCGCCGCGTGACGCGCCCTTTTGACGCCTCCGCCCCAGACCAAATCGGGCGCGAAAATAAGCTGTGTCGCCGGGCCGAACAGACGCGCCAGTTGAACCTCATCCAGAGCCGGGATTGTCTGCATCATGACATTCGCGTCCGCATGTCTGAAGATAACCATCTCTTGCCCACCATTGGTCAAATCTTCTAACGGCGCATCCTCACCTGCGGCGGTGAACTCTTCCTCGTTCCGGACGCGTGGCCCCTCATGTGTAGGCTGGTTATCCTTCCATACCTTCGGCACGGATATGCGGTTAAGCCCTCGCAGATGTTTATAGAGATGCTCGGAACTCAAGGAGCTTGCACCCGACCAGAAAACAGCAGCAGGCTTTCCATCGGTTAGCTTGACGACGTGCCGAAGCCGCTCGATGACCAAAGCCGGGGCATGACCCGCATCTACAGGCAACATTCCGCCGCCAGTCGGATCACCCGCCTCCAAAGACGCAACCATTTGCGCAGAGAGAGCGGCAGAATGGGCCTCGAGCTCTTCATCAGAAATGTCGTCTGCGCCTTCATCGACCATCCTCTGGTCAGTCGTTGCGGGCAGCGCGGCCTGATACGGGTCGATCAGCCATGGTCCTCCGACGATAATCGCATAGTCACCGCCTGCGTAACGATAGAGCGGTCTGTGAAAGACATTGGCCGCTTTAAACAGCTTGGGAAGATCATCAAACTGCGAACCATCCATGACGACATAAACGCGCTGGTCGGGATCGGAGACAAGTTCTGAAACGCTTTTCAGCAAAGCCTGAGCGACTGAAGACAGCTGGGTCTCATCAACGGCATCAGGTGTCATACAAAACTATCCTCGCACCATCGGCATCGACTGAGACGACATGCTCTTCTGACATTCCGTCCCACCCCCGCCACCCGCACCCGAGCCGGAACCACCCTCATCACCAATGAAGACATTGCCCGAACCCGTCTGCGCCTGCCCGCCGCAATCAATAGCATCGCCGATGCGACCGGCTGGCTTGCCGTTGATGAAGACGGTGGATGAGCCAGCAGCCAGCTTCCGGCCATGGACAGGTTCAGGGCACACCGGACAGCCATGCGGCACATAGGCGTCACCGACGCGCATCAACGGTTTATTGTTGACGAACACGTTGGGGCTTCCACCGGTGGCCAGAGTTGGCGGGAAGTGGCAGGAATGGCCGGAGCCTATGTCAGCGCGGCGGTGTGCTTGGGGCATTGATCACTAAGCTCTGTTTTTATTTATACAATTTAGTGCAGCTTCAAAAACAATCCTCTGTGATCCATCCCACATATTGGGTATGTCACAGGAGTTATTGTAAAAATACCTAGTTAGAGTAAATCCCTTCTCAGGTAACTTCTCGTTAGATTTGTAAGTTCTCCACGCGGCGGCTTCACAAGGGTTGAAGTATGATTGTTTCCCGACAATAGGGAAATTCTTCTGTCCATAAAATTTGATAAGCCATTGCCGAGAATTTTCGTCTCCCAACTTAGCAGCAACTCGTCTGAGATCTTCCGCTAAGCACAAATTACGAAAACCCAACTCAGTGTCGGCATCAGACACAAGTTTGTCTTCATATAGCAACCCAGCGGCAGCAGCTATGTCGGATGGATTATCACTCTTTGCTAAATCTAGAACCTTTATATAAGCAGGAGGGAGCGCACTCAAGTCCTCGGTTGCAGGACATTGATGCACACGCCACATAGTGACTACGAAATCAATTGCCGCCACCGCAATATATATTATAAAAANGATGCAGCATATTCTAATTGCATTACACCAAATGAATTTACAAAATCGCCTCATCGCGCACCTAACTCAAGTTTCAAGCTTTTCAGTCCCAACATTTGCGCTCTTGATCTAAAATAGACTACATCAAGGTCGTCATTTGGTTTAGCGTCAATTCGATGCAAAATTTCTTCTTCTAAGGCTTTTTCTATTATCCCCAATAAGTTATCTGTCTGTCCCCATATTACACCTGCAACTCCTAACGCCTTTTTCGCTGCTAAGATCGCAAGAATACCGGCAGCAGTAGATGCGTAACTAGTGGTCCTATTACCTAATTGGACATATCCCNTTAGTTCACTTATAGCATCAGCCGCCTTGATCAAATCATCTAAAGACATGCCAGCCAAAGCTTTGGGCTTCTCTCCGTTACGACGCATACTTTCTTTTAGAAGGCCATAACTCCATAAAGCTGGGTTTTCACCCTCTTCAAAAGGCGCTTTAAAATATTCTTTGACCACGTCATAATGAATTAAAGGTGGTTGCCAAAAAAANTTCTTATTCACTTCGTCACAAGCTGCAGCTTGCTCTGGATCATACTTTNCAATAAAATTAATCGCGTAACAATAATGCCAAGCACCTAGTACGCCGTGCATATCATAACCGTAGAATGCTGATTTCTTGAAACCGACCCCATTGTTAGAAAAGTAATTTACAAACAAATCGTAAATTGCTTTTAGAGCCTTTTCGTTAGCTTTNGACAAATCGAGGGGACGATATGATACGGTGTTTTNACTGTACCCATCGATCAGTTCATCCCCATCAAATGAGAGAAANTCGTTCACATCCAACTTTCACACCCCCTCAATTTAGTTCTATTTNACTTCCGTTTATTGTTATATTACCGTCCGCCCTTATTTCTATACTTCCATTTTTNCTCAATATGATTTTACATTTTTCATTACCAATGCGAATATCCCCCAAGCTATCGATAATCGTAAATTGCTCCGAGGTGATGGACATTTTTTTNGAAGCGTGGACATCAAAATTTACACTCTTCGACTTAAATCGTCTCTCAGAGACAAAGCCAATATCATTGGCCGACGAAANCTGGATATTGCTTCCGGCGTGCTGAATATAAGATCCGCGCACATATGAAAGTTTGCTCGCAGTCGAATTGTCAAAATTTGGCTCGCTATCTAGCTGAAGATGAGCCCATGAAANTGGCAAATATGGCGATTCATTTTNGTCGTATCCAATACTTTCTGTAAACGTTCCCCTCACTGTTTCAGTTTTTGAATTCTGGTAATTATAGTTTGCATTTCTTCTTACTATTGAACTTAAACCGCCCAGCACATAAGAAACGTGGTTATTTTTGGTAACTGAAGAGAAGTTCTTTTCTGCATGGATAAAAATTTCCTCGTCATTTGTTTNGTCTTCAAATCGTAGCTCATTATAGCCGTTCCCTTTGTGCGTGTTGGTCCTAAAGACGCTTCGCGTTTTATTAGCTGGAAGCTCGTAAGGCACTTTCTGCCTCGCATTTGGCACTACCCCAGTCACCAACGGTCGGTCCGGGTCACCATCCACAAACGCGACCATCACTTCCATGCCAATGCGAGGGATGATCTGACCGCCCCAAGTGGAGCCTGCCCAGTTTTGGGCGACCCGCACCCAGCACGTATCCGTCCCATCTTTCTTAGCCTTGCGGTCCCACGGGAACCATAGCTTGATGCGGCCATATTGATCCGGGTGGATTTCTTCGCCTTCGGGACCGGCGACGATGGCGACCTGCGTGCCTTCGATCTTCGGGCGCTTTGTGGTGCGGTGTGGGGTGAGCGGCACTCTCGCAGGGATGGCCTCGAAGGTATTGCGGTATTCGGGTTCGTTGCTGTTGGTCTCATAGGAGCGATCCACAATGGTGTGGCTTGCCTTGATGATCACATGCTCTTCATATTCGTGTTCGGGATGAGCCACCTCATAGGGCGTGAAGCGACGGCCGGCTTCCAGAATGCGGGATGTCGATCCGCCGAAGACCCGGTCATGGTCGGCCTCGATGGACTGTGCCCGGAGTTTCTGGGCCCGCTCTGCTTCTTCCACCGTCTTGATGCGCGCCGGGTATTCGTAAAGCTCGCGCTTGGTCGCGTCCGGCATCTGGACCAGTGATGGCGTCATATTGCCCGGCACCATGCCGGGTGTCTCGAAATTCCAGTCGGCACCCGCGCGCTGGCCGGGCACATAGGAAAAGCGACGGGCCCAGTCATTGATGTGGTTGCGGTCTGAGGAACCCTGTGCCAATCTCACTTTGCCTTCGCCCTGAGCGGAAGGCGATGGTCCAAGCCATCCATTGGCGGTATCGGCCACATGCAGCTTGTGAGAGCCGTCCTCATGGCTGAACCAGTAGAACAATCCATCCTCTTCAAAACGACGCCGAAGATAATCAAGGTCCCGTTCGTTAAACTGCACGCTGTAGTGCTGCGCAGGCGGAGTCTTGATGATTCCCGATGTATCCGGGGCTGGAATGCCGTGTTCGGAAAAAAGCGTTTCGGCGATCTCCACCGATGTCTTGTCCATCCAGATGCGGCAATCGGAACGGCGGGACAGCAGCCACATCTGCGGGCGGATGGTCATGGCGTAAGAGCGTAGGCCACGGGTGATGGGTGGCCCTTCATGCAGGTCCGTGACAAGCCCGTTGAAGGGACGGCGGACACCGCTTCCATCCTCGCCATCGCCTTGGTTCACCTCCACCGAGACATCGATCAGACGCCCGATCAGTTCCTCCGGCTTCACCGATTCCTTCTTAGCGCGGACATTCAGCTGTATCTCGAACAGCTGCGACACACCTTCGTTGATGACCATCCGTTCCGGCAGCAACTGGTCTTCGCCCAGTGGCGACTTTACCTTTAGAACACGGCTGGCCTGGATGAAATCAGACGACGATGGCTGGTCGGTCATGGGCTATCTCCGCTCTGCAACTCACAAGTACCAAGAGGGACAATCATCATGGATACGTCCGACGAATATATATATTAAAGTGATCGTAAGCGTATATTTGCGCAATCGTAGAGAACGCGTCCATGGAGCACTTGCCCACGCGTCACGATCAATGCTGGAATCAGGTGCGCTCTCCAACGAGATGCGCATATTTAAACTTCGTCGCATTATTGGGAACATCATCGATCTTCGGTCCGAACATAAGTTCAGGCGTCAAGATTGAGCCTATCTCTTTCGCAGACGGCGCAGTTCCGAGGAGGTAAATGTCTCGCGACATGAACATCTGGTTACCGAAAGAATTTCCGACAGCGTAGTTCACCTGCAAAGCGAAAGCAGAGTGACCTTTCGCAAGCAGAGCCTGCTTGATCTTGGCATCATTCGCGCCCAGCCATTTTTTNAGCCAAACGGTAAGTGAATATTCGTTGATCCCTCCCGAAACTTGGCTGACAGCGGCAGCGACCGCACCGCCTACAGCCATTCGCGAGTTAAGTTGTCGAGGTCCATCAGGAAGAGACATATAGGATAAATCAGGTCCCTTTCCCATGCGTTGAACAGGCACGACCTCGTCCTGCCGAACCGGGCGCACAACGAAAGAATCAGTAGAAACAGCAAAATTGGGCATGGATAGCTTCTCCCAGCAACATCCGAGAATGGACAGGCTACATTTGGCGCTAAAGGCGCTCCCGCGTATCGGCAATATCAGAATTGCGAAGACGGAAGAGACGACCCGGTGCCCTAAGATGGCACCGGGTCGAATCTGTTAGCCAGCCTTTGTGGTCGCGAGGTCGTAGGACGCGATCATTGGCGCCTGCTGCGTGTTGTTCTCGTCAGCAGGTGTGTACTTGACTTCCATCTTGGTGAAGTTGAGCTTGATGGTCTCAACAGGACGGTCACCGCTGGAGTCGACGGAATAGCTGGCGATCAGCGTGTTCGTCAGCAGGTACTGGATATAGGTGTTGCCTGGATCGCCTGTTGTGACGAGATGGATCGTTGCGAGCTTGCCCTGGCGGCCAGAGCAAGCTTCCTGGAACAGCTTTGTGGAAGACGAGTCGCTGACTTTGGTCAGGATGACTTCCGAAATGGTTGGCTCAGATGCTTCGCGGTTTGCAGCAGAACCAGCAGATGTGTTCATGTTGCGCGTTACGTTCCAGTGAATAGCTTCGATATCCATCCACTTTTTGTGTTCCTGGTGCGTAGCGTCACCCTGGATGCCGTCGATCTGCAAATAAATTGGCATACTGTAAGCTCCTGTAATTACTGAAAAGACCTCTTGCTTCGAGGCCGCGTTTGCCTTTCCACTACTGCCGCATGCGTCGGGACTTCCCTTCCGACGCGGCAACTTTATCCGCTGCAACCGGGGCGGCCGCAGTGAATTCATCATTCTCTTCAACCGCGTCCGCACGAATGCGGAACCCGGTTTCATCAAAATCAACGGTGATGTGCTTCACCCTGTCACCCGAGATGACCTTGTCCAGAAAGTACGTGGACATGGGTGGCAGCAGATCTCTGCCGATCATGATTTCAATGGCGCGTGCGCCGATTTCGCTGGAACCCGACCGCCCGACCAGCGCGTCACGCGCGGCGTCAGAAAGCGTGAGTTCCGTGCCGTAGGCAGAGCGAACCCGCTCGGCAATTTTCTCGATCTGGATGTCGACGATGCGCGACAGCTGCACGGGCCCAAGTGGCATGAACGGCAAANTGACCGTGCGACCCAAAAAGGCGGGTTNAAAGTGCTTGGTCAGCTCCGGCATGAGCAACGCCTCAAGAGCCTCACCTTCCGGCATTGTGTCAGGGTCTGCCGCCAGCGCTGTCAACAGTTCTGAGCCGGTATTGGCCGTCATGAAGATGGTTGTATTCTTGAAATCGATGTCGCGGCCTTCGCCGTCCTTCAACATGCCTTTGTCGAACACCTGATAAAATATATCCTGCACACCGGGATGCGCCTTATCGATCTCATCCAGCAGGAGCACACCAAAGGGACGGCGGCGCACGGCTTCCGTTAGGACACCACCCTCACCGTAACCGACGTAACCGGGCGGCGAACCGAGAAGCAGAGAGACCTTATGCTCCTCCTTGAACTCGGACATGTTGATGGTGGTGAGATGACTGTTTCCGCCATATAAAAGATCAGCCAGCGACAGGGCGGTTTCCGTCTTTCCGGTTCCCGACATGCCAACGAGGAGGAAGACCGCGGGCGGGCGGCGTGGGTCTGACAAGCCTGCACGAGCAGCGCGCATGGCGTCAGCAATACGACCAATCGCCATGTCCTGACCAATGACCCGCTGCTTCATGCGCTCATCGAGAGACTTTGCGCTTTCGATTTGATCGGCGAGCAATTTTCCAAGCGGAATACCGGTCCAGCGTGAGACCACCGATGCAATCATCTCACGATCAACAACCGTCGGAACGAGCTTTTCTTCGCCATGACCCGAGCCTGCGGCGACCGGTCGGAGCGGCGCGACATTCGACGTACCGGCGAGGTGGGCTTCACCCTCCAGAAGCTCGGAAAGTTCCGCATCATATCGGGCTTTCAGGTTATCAATGGTCGTTTCCAGATTGCCTATCTGAGCTTTTATGGCCTCGATGCGAGAGCATGTCTCTTCGTCGGCAGGCTCGCGCGTGAGCCATTCAAGCTCAGTGGAANGCAGGCGACGTTCACTTTCCATGGAGCGAAGCTTTTCAGGCAATGTCTGACGCGCCAGCGATACCGCAGCAGACGCAGTGTCCAGCAGGCTAACGGCCTTATCCGGCAATTGACGTGATGGCATGTAACGGGCTGACAGCTGAACTGCCGCGACAATCGCTTCGTCCCGTATGGTCACGCCATGATGCTTAACGAAAGTATCGGCGATCCCGCGAAGCATCCGGATGGCCGTCGCTTCATCCGGCTCGCGGACGTGGACAGGCTGGAAACGTCGGGTCAATGCCGCGTCTTTTTCAAAATACTTTTTGTATTCGCTCCACGTCGTCGCAGCGACAGTGCGAACTTCACCGCGGGCAAGTGCCGGTTTGAGAATGTTGGCGGCATCACCTTGTCCGGCTGCTCCGCCCGCCCCCACCAGTCCATGCGCCTCGTCAATGAAAAGAATGATAGGTTCGGGCGACCGTTTTACAGCATCTATGACACCGTGGAGACGTCTCTCGAATTCGCCTTTCACACCGGCACCGGCCTGAAGAAGCGACAAATCGAGTGTGAGCAGACGAACATTCTTCAGTTTTTCGGGAACATTGCCAGAGACGATCTCCAAAGCAAGCGCCTCTGCAACAGCAGTTTTACCGACGCCCGCCTCTCCAACGAGAATGGGGTTGTTCTGCCGACGTCTGGTCAGAATATCGACCATCTGCCTCAGTTCATCGTCACGCCCGATAACCGGGTCCACTTTGCCCTGGCGCGCATCTTCGGTCATATCTTGAGTGTAGAGGCGCAGAAAATCGTTCTGATCCTTAGGCTGCGAAGCGCCGACAATCGCGTCATCGCTCGAAGGCGCCTGATTGGCACCTTCTTCACGGAGCTGCTCCAATGCCGCGCGATCCATCAGCTTCAGCGCAGGGAAAGCTGCGCGCGCCAGACTGCGCAACGATGTTTCTTCATCGAGAGCCAGCAGCAGATGGGTAAGTGCAATGTGAGAACGTCCGTCCTGTAACGAGGCGAGGAGCCAAGCCTCCCGTCCTGCTGTCAGGATATTCTGAGATAACGATAAAGCCTGGCCGTCTCCGACAGCCGCATCATCCAGCGCTCGGTCAATTTGGGCGCGAAGATCGTCTTTTGAAATTTGCAACCGGTCAAACGTCTCAGTGAACGCATGGTCGTCCACAACCGCACTCAACCAGTGAGCAATGTCGACAAACTGATGGCCCNGCCGTACAGCGACAGATGCCGCGGTTTCAAGCGATAGACGCAATCTAGGCTCAAGCGCTTCTACCAGGCGGTTGAGATCAATATGCGACATACAGCGAGCCTCCGATTTGGATCATTCCACAACGTGACGTGGCATAGTTATGTCGATGAAACTCGCTTGTCCAGCAAAAGTTGCTTTTTTATTTGACGAGTTTAAAATCAAGTCGCCACAATTTCGCCCCATTTNCCATAAGTCTGTCTACTGAATAACCTTACGTAACGGAAGTAACTGACACATATCTATCATACTTAATAAGGGATAAACTGACATTGGCCACACAAGAGTCGGTACAAANTATAGAATACTTGAGTGATTGCGGAGAAAATATTCGAAGCAACGCAAGAACTCGTGAACTATACTATAGAATTAAGGATGAAAGAAATCAGGCACGTGCAGAAGAACGCACGGTTTCGCCTCAAGAAATTCTAAGGGTTTCCAGCAACTGGATTGAGGTCAGCAATCTCGGATTGCATATTATATATTCTGAAAGTCGCGACGTTGAAATATTGGCATGGCTTGCAGAAGCAGAACTAAGGCTAAAAGGCTTTCTCGGCTTGCGAGAAGTTTATCGAGTTACATATGATATATTTTGCAACCAATGGGACTCACTTCATTCAATTAGTGACGATGACGACGAAGAAAAATTCGCTCCTTTCGCCGGATTGAACGGGACTGGAAGTGAGGGAACGCTAATACAGCCCTTGCGTCTCAGCTCCCTCATTCCAGGCGGGAAGTTTGGCGAACATACATTGTGGGATTTCCAGCTCGCGCAGCGATCTTCTGAAACGAAACGCAAGGAAGAACTCTATAATGCCGCTTCCGAAGCGGGCATTGCGGCCATGTCTTCGCATTTGGCACATGTGAATGCGTGTCTTTCCACATTCGATGACATCAGCAAGATTTTGTCCGAACGGTGCGGACACAACGCGCCAGCCAGTTCCAACATCCGAAACATTCTGATTGAGGCCGCATCCGCGATTCGCACATTGGGCGGACGGGACGACTCGCAGCCTGCTGTTGCCAACAATGCACGGATAGCGGATAGTGATTCCGCACCGATACAGCCCGAAGTTCCTAAAAAANTGCCATCTGGCCCAGAAGAAATCGCTTCACGTGACGAAGCATTTGAAACTCTTCTTACAGTTGCGCGTTATTTCCGCCGGATGGAGCCGCATTCTCCGATATCGTTGGCAATTGAAACATTGGTTCGCAGGGGGCGTATGGATTTTTCAGAACTGCTCGCAGAGCTTTTGCCAGAAGTGCAGGCACGCCACGCCGTTTTGACGGCGGCTGGAATAAAGCCCGAGAGTGAGAACACCGGAAAATAGTGAAACCAAGGGAGATGCGACGCTCCCTACAGTCAGCAATGCCAACACGGCATCAAGGAGGTTTGAATGGCAAGTGTACATGAGAAGCTGGAACGGGTTCGGAAACCTCGCGTCCACATCAAGTACGAAGTGGAAACCGAAGGTGCGATGGTCGTTAAGGAGCTGCCGTTCGTGGTTGGCGTTTTAGGCGACTTTTCCGGCAACCCGACGCAGCCGCTGAAGCCGTTTGGGGAACGGAAATTCGTCCAGGTAGACCGCGATAACTTCGATGAAGTCATGCGCCGCATGACGCCGGGTCTTAACATTGCCGTTCCCAATACGCTTCAGGACGACGGCACGGATATTCAGGTCAACCTGAAATTCGAAAGCATGGACGACTTCCTGCCTGCAGCCGTTGTTGAGCAGGTACCGGCACTCAAAGCCCTCTTGGATGCGCGCAACGAACTTCGTGACCTGTTATCAAAGGCCGATCGTTCCGAAGATCTCGAGCGTCTCCTGGAAGATATTCTCCAGAACAAGACCGATCTCGGAAAGCTCGTATCCGAATTGAAAGAGAAAAACAGTGCGGGCGCCTGACCTCGAAATTTGAGGACTGTTCCGTCGAGTTGCCCCGCCGCATGGGGCTTCACCTGTTCTAGCGGTAAGACAAGAGCCGCATTTGGAAGGATTGAAACATGAGCGCTGAAAGCCTGCTGAAAAACGAGGCACAGACGACGACCACCGAAGAGAATGGCTTACTCGCCAAGGTGGTTGCCGCAACTCGTCAGACCGAACCGGACCGCGCACAAAACCTGCTGCGGACTCTGACTGATCAGGCACTGAAGGGCACGGTGAAATATGACCGAAACCTGACTGTCACGCTGAACCATGCGATTGCCGAGATCGACAAGGCAATTTCCGCCCAGTTGGCGGCTATCATGCAGGCACCGGAGTTCGCCAAGCTCGAAGGCACATGGCGCGGCCTGAATTATCTGGTCAAAANCTCTGAAACCAGCGTCAACCTCAAGATCCGCGTGCTGAACGCTTCAAAGCGCGACGTGGGCCGCGATTTGGAGAAGGCTGTTGAATTCGACCAGTCCAGATTGTTCAAATCCATCTATGAAGATGAATTTGGCACTCCCGGCGGCGAGCCTATGGGCGCCATCATCGGCGACTATGAATTCGACAACTCGTTTGACGATGTTCAGCTTCTACAGGGCGTGTCGATGATCGCCGCTGCGGCATTCGCACCGTTTATTTCGGCTGCCAGCCCACGCATGTTCGGCTTCGAAGACTATCGCGACCTCGCACGTCCGCGCGATCTCGAAAAGATTTTCGACACCGTCGAATATGCCAAGTGGCGCAGCTTCCGCGAAAGCGACGATTCTCGCTTCGTCACGCTGGCCCTCCCTCGCGTGCTGGCCCGCATGCCCTACGGCCCGAAGACAAACCCGGTTGACGAATTCGCCTATGACGAAACACGGGGTTCCGCCAATGGCGACTTGCAGCATGACGAATATTGCTGGATGAACGCCGCCTACATCATGGGCACCAAGTTGACCGATGCCTTTGCCAAGAATGGCTGGTGCACGGCCATTCGTGGTGCGGAAAACGGAGGCAAGGTCGAAAACCTTCCCATGCATGTTTNCTCCAGCGATGACGGCGATCTGGATCTGAAATGCCCGACGGAAGTCGGCATCACCGACCGTCGCGATGCGGAACTGGGCAAACTGGGCTTCCTGCCACTCTGCCACTACAAAAACACGGATTATGCCGTGTTCTTCGGCGCGCAGACTGCCCATAAGCCCAAGCTCTATGACCGCCCTGAAGCGACAGCCAATGCTGCGGTTTCGGCGCGTCTGCCATATATGATGGCGACCTCACGTTTTGCGCATTACCTGAAGGTCATGGGCCGCGACAAGATCGGCTCCTTCATGGAGGCATCTGATTGCGAAGTCTGGCTGAACCGCTGGATTTCCAACTACGTCAACGCCAACGACGTGGCGGGCGAAGAATCGCGTGCGAAGTATCCTCTGCGCGACGCGAAGGTGACTGTTCAGGAAATTCCCGGCAAGCCTGGCGCATACAACGCTGTCGCATGGATGCGCCCTTGGTTGCAGATGGAAGAGCTGACGACTTCGCTGCGCATGGTCGCACGCATTCCAACCAAGAACTAAGCAGGATGAAGGGGCAGCAATGCCCCTCACCCACCGCATTCCCGCCCGGAGCCCCTTCATGACGCACAGGTCCGTTTCGGACATACGCAGTCAGGCCGACCAGCTCATCGCTCTCATTGATGATGCTCTCAATGGCCAGGTGAACGCCATTTTGCACCACGCTGAATTTCAGGCGATGGAAGCGAGATGGCGTGGGCTTGCCATGGTGGTACGAGAAGCCAGCAGATGCCCGGAAGTGAAAATCAAGCTTCTGAACGCCAGTTGGAGGGAGCTGGCGCGTAGCATGGAGCGCGCAACGGATTTCGACCAAAGCCACCTGTTCGAGATCATCTACAACAGAGAATTCGGCATGCCCGGCGGTGAACCCGTGGGGCTTTTGGTGGGAGACTACACGTTCTCTCCCGATGATTTCGAGGGCATCGATTCCATCACGGCATTGTCGCAGATCGGCATGGTCGCCGCTGCTGCGTTTTGCCCGTTCATAGCCGCAGCGGCCCCTTCCGCCGTTGGTCTTGAGGATTTCTCCGAGCTGAGCCGTGTTCATGATTTCTCATGGCTGAAACAGGAAAAGACCCGCCTTCGCTGGAATGCGTTGCGCGCCCGCGACGACAGCCGCTTCGTGGGGCTGGTCGCTCCCCGAATTCTGTTGCGTTCGCCCCACAAACCCTACTCGCGNCGCNGCGAAGATCCGTTTCCGTTTCGCGAACACATAGCGGAAAATGGCAAGACGCTGCTCTGGGGAAATGCGGCTTTCGCATTCGCGTGTGTCGTTATCAGGAATTTNACTGACTCCGGCTGGTTTGCCGACATCAGAGGCGTGACGCAGGACGAGGTGGACGGTGGCATGCTGTCCCAGTCTCAATTGCCACCGCTTGATCTCGGCATCGAGAGCAATGGCCTGTCGGCGCAGCCGCCTGTCGAGATGCAACTGACCATGGGTCAGGAACAGCAGTTTTCCGACCTCGGCATCGTGCCGGTGTCGACAACTTATCTTTCCAGCATGGCAATTTTCAACGCCAACCAGTCGCTTCACGCGCCAGGGCATTACTCCAAGGAAAGCGCGCGCCAGAACGCTAGGCTGGCGGCAATGCTGCAATATGTGCTGTGCGCCTCGCGGTTCTCGCATTACCTCAAGGTCATCATGCGCGACGACATCGGCCAGCTGAGCGATGCCATCACCATCGAGCGCAAGCTGGAAAACTGGCTGTCGTCCTACACGTTAGGCAATGACGATGCCGAGGCGTCGCTGCGCACCCGGTATCCTTTGCGCTCGGCCGGTATAAGCGTTTTCGAAATCCCCGGAAANCCGGGCAGCTTTTCCTGCACCGTCCGTCTCCAGCCGCATTTTCAGCTGGATGATGTTTCCACCAGTTTCCACCTCATTGCCGAAACGACCACGCATACGGCGTCCATCGCCCGGTCCCCGGCTGAGCCACAGAGGATACCAGCATGACATTGCGCGACGATATCTCCAGCCTGCTTGATGAAGACCAGCTTGACGAGGCCATCGTCAAGGCAAANGACCACGTCAAGACTGCCCCTTCGGACAAGGAAGGCCGCAACCTCTACATTGATCTGCTGATCCTTGCCGGAGAGTACGAAAAGGCCGATGCGCAGTGCAATCTGGCAGCCACATTCGCACCGCAGGATGCTGTTGGGTTCTCGCTGTTCCGCCACCACTTGCGCGCCATGGCGGCGCGCGTGGCATGGTTTGAAACCGGCGCCGTGCCTGATTTCGCTCACGGCCCATCCGAACTTGACCAGCTTGCCATCAAGGCCAACATCGCCGCGCGCGACGGCAAGGCGGATGAAGCAGCGCAAGCGCTTTTGCAACTGGACGAAAAGCGTGCTGAAATCTCCATCATTTNGAATGACGGCAAGGGAGGTGATATCCGCGATCTCGATGACCGCATCCCGCACGCGCTGGAAGTGTTGACCAACGGCGGTAAATATTTGTGGATCGATTTCAGCCGGATCGACACTCTGGTCATCGAGCCCATGACGCGCCCGCGCGATCTGGCCTTCCGCTCGGCTGAGATCACCCTGCTGGACGGCGCCATAGCATCGGTGCTGCTGCCGGCAGTCTATTACGGCGCGGACAAGACAACGCCGTTGCTGCTTGGTCGCGAAACCCTGTGGAATGACGATGCTCCTCTGGTGACGGGGCGCGGCCAGCGCTGCCTGTTGATCGGCGACGATATGGTGCCCTTCCACGAAATCTCCAGCCTTTCGGCACCTGCCAACACCGAAGAAAGGCAGACTGCGCGTGGTTGATCCGCTGGAGCAATATCGCCCAAAGCAAAGAACTCTTGCCCGCTCGGTGCTGGACCGATTGCTGGACGATGCGCCAGATCTGGAAANCGACCCGCCTGCTAGCCTGTCAGATCAAGTGCGTGAGATGCGCGAAGTCATTCGCCGCGATCTCGAAACCCTGCTGAACACCCGGCGCAATCCCGCTGGCCCGCCTGCCGATTTCAAAGAGTTGCCGGATGCCCTGGTAAGCTATGGCGTTGACGGCATTCTCTCCGCCAATCTCGTCACAGACGCCTCCAAGGCAAAGCTCGCCCAGACGATAGAGCGGCGGATATCGATGTTCGAGACACGCCTTGCGGATGTGCGCGTGTCGATCATGAAGAACCGGATGGATGGCGACCGGGCGTTGCGCATGCGCATTCAGGCGACGTTCCGCCTTCATGAAGGCATGCCGCCGATCAGCTTCGAATCTAAGATAGACCCATCGACCCAACGCTTTCTGGTGGAGGCAAGCAATGGCTGACGGCTTCCTCGAAAAGTACAATGACGAACTTTTTGCGCTGAGAAAACGGGCCTCCCGCTTTGCCGCGGCGTTCCCAAAGATCGCGGGTAGACTTCGAATGACCGGCGAAGTCGCCGACGACCCCCATGTTGAACGGCTGATCCAAAGTTTTGCCTATTCCGCCGCGCGCGTGCGGCAGAAGCTGGATGACGAATTCCCTGAACTCTCGGACAGCCTGCTGGAAACGCTCTATCCGCACTATCTCGCACCGCTGCCATCCATGAGCGTCGTGCATTTCGCACCAAGCCCGGCGCTGACGACGGTACAGACATTGCCACGACACAGCGAAATCCTGGCTGAGCCTATCGGCGGCGAAAGCTGCAAGTTTCGCACTACGCAAGATATCGACATCATCCCTTTGGAGATTGCGGCAGCGTCACTTGTTAGCCAACCTATCGACGCGCCTTTTTNCCCGTCATCGGCGGGTGCTGCAAGTTGCCTGAAACTTTCATTGCGAACCACCTCACCTCGTCCCGCAACATTTCGCGAGATAGGTCTGACATCGTTACAGATATTCATTTCATCGGCATGGCAGCAGGCGACCGCCCTTTACGAACTCCTGGCCAACCATTGCGTCGGAATTTCACTCGCCCAGCATTCCGAAGACCGCAACGCGATCTTCCTTCCAGCAGCCAATCTCAAACCGTCAGGGTTTNCGCGCGATCAGGCCATGCTACCCTACCCTGCCAACAGCTTCGACGGATACCGGCTGCTTACGGAGTTTTTCGCGCTGCCGCAGAAGTTTCTATTTCTGGATATCGAAGGCCTCGACCAATGGAGCGGCGGCGATTGCGAGCTTTACATCTACCTCGATGCCGCAGAGACGCGGCTTGAGCGTATGGTTTCGGCCAAGGACTTCGTGCTCAACGCATCGCCCGTCATCAATCTGTTCAAGCAGAGCTGCGAACCTTTAAGCCTCGATGGCACGCGAACGGAATATCGCCTGCTGCCGGATGCCAGACGTCAGAGAACACGGGAAATCTACGGCGTCGAAGATGTAGAGTTGACGAGCCGCACGGGCCAAATCGAAAAGACGTCGCCATTCTTCGGTCGGACGCAAAAANGCAATGGATCCAACGTCTTTTGGCAAAGCTATCGCCGCTTCGATGATGATGACGGTTCGTCCGATACCGACATCGCTTTTGTCGATCAGCAACGTGGGCCGCTGGGTCCGCTAGATGTCGTGGCCAGCGTCAGCACGCTGTGCATCAATCGAGAACTGCCCAGCCAATTGCCATTTGGCGGCGGGCATCCCTTCCTGCAACTCGCAGCAGGAAATGAGGCGGTTAATTCGGTTCATGCGCTGATGCCACCAACAGCAGCCGTTCGAATGAACGAGCGTTCCGCGCGCGAATGGCGGCTGATTTCGCATCTTCTCCTCAACCATCTGTCGCTGTTCGATAATGGTGGCGCCCCGCTGAAAGACATTCTCTCCCTTTATGCTTTCAGGGATACGCCTGAGACCCGCCAACTGGTGGAGGCCATCACGTCGGTCGAAGCGCGCAACTCACATGCCAGAATTGGCTCTGCGATGGTGCCGGGAACAGACATCACCCTGGAGTTCGACTCGACTTTGATAGACCGATCCGCCGCCTTCGTGTTCGCCAGCGTTCTCAACCACTTCTTCGGTCTTTACACCTCGATCAACAGTTTTACCCGCCTGACCGCAACGATGCGCGGCCAATCCGAACCCCTTGCCCGGTGGCCTGCCCGCGCGGCAGACCGACCGTTGCTATAGGAGTTCGCGATGCAGTCTCAGGCAATGCGTGAAAAACAAGCAGCGCTTCTGGCAAACGATCCAGGCAGCTTTGACCCTGCGACAGCGTTTCGGGTGGCGCAACATCTTGTCAAGCAGGATGAGTTGACCATCGGCTCCCACAACGGCGCACGCCCGACGCCCGTCGCTATCAGCGGTTATCGCAGCAAGAATGGCAAAGCGGAACTGCGCTCCGCATTCGCACCCATCATCGGTCCGCTTGGATCACTGCCGCCAAGCTATAGTGAATTGCAGCAGCGTGAAGAACGCAATCGTTCGAAGGCGTTGACCAGCTTCTTCAATCTGTTTGCCGCCCGCTTCAGCGAGCTTTTCGTTTCCGCGACAGAAAAATATCGGCTGGCGCGTGGGCTGCGCTGGACGCCGACCCCTGAGAACAACGCCTTTCGCAAAACGCTGCTTTCGCTGACAGGTTTCGGCACTACGGGTCTCAGCGCTAAGGTGGGTGTCAAGGAAGATGTCTTGCTGCGTTTCAGCGGCTTGCTGGCAAATCGCAACCGCAACGCAACGGCACTGACGTCGATGCTGCATGAATTCACAGGGCTTGATGTCACCATCGAGCAATTTCGCAGACGCTGGGTGCCGCTTCCGGTGCACGAGCAAAGCAGGATGGGGCAGCCCGGCGGTTTGCGGCTTGGGCAGAATGTGACGGCCGGAAGTGCCATCGAGGATTTCAGCGGCGGCTTCCGCATCGTCCTTGGCCCCGTCGGTTATGCGGATTATCTGGCGTTGACGCCCGGCTCGAAGCGGCTTGCGGAGATCTTCGCCGTCACAAGGCTTTTTGTCGGAAGCGCTTTTGAGTTCGATATTCAGGTCATTTTGAAAAANGAGGACGTACCTTTTNGCCAGCTGGGTCAGGCAGATGCACCGGCACGGCTGGGATGGAACAGCTGGGCCCGCCTTGCCCCCGCTGCAAAAGACAGCACCGACGCAATCGTAACCGAGCGCGAAGACTCGGCACTTTCAGCGTGAGGACGACATCATGAAACTTATTCTGAAAGAAAAGCAGGTCAACGGAAGTGCAAAGCCCACCCTGTGGAGCTTCGAGCAGGGCAGACGCGTAATAGGACGATCGACCGATTGCGACTGGCAGGTCAATGACGATGCCCGCCGAGTTTCCAAGCAACATTGCACACTGAGCTGCGACCGCGAGGGGTTCTCCATCACCGACCAGAGCGCGAACGGCACGCAGGTCGATGGCCGCCTCTTACTGGAAGGCGAAACCGTTCGCCTGCAAAATGGCTCACAGATCGGCATCGGCGGACAGACATTCGACGTCATCATCAGCGGCGAGGCTGAATTAGAATATGGTGATCCTGAAAGCTCGCTTCGTGTCAGCGACGAACATATGACGATATCCGCAATTCTGGCGGATATCGCGCCAAATGGCCGTTCTGCACGCGGCGTCATTGCCGGTGGTGCCTCCAACGACGATTGGCCGGACACGGCACCGGACCTGACCGGCAAGAAAACCAAGTCCATTTCCCGCAATGTCGAGGTCGGCTGGAACGCCCCTCCCTCGACTGCCGGTGTTGGCACTGTTTTGCCCACTGACTGGAACGAAGAGCCGGTGGAAAGCTCCAAGCATGAACACACCGATGCGATGAACATTCCAGTGCTGGTTTCACGGCCCAAGAAGAAAGCACCCGTCGAAGATTTCGACGCTGTCTTCATGGGTGGGGACGACGAGGAGGCAGAGATTGAGCCGGCAGCCGCAGTTGTGCCCGGCACGAGCGATCCTATCGATGACCTTCTGCTCGAGATGGAAANGGAAAGCGCCGAATGTCTTTCCATCCTCGACATCGACCAGACGGCCATCGGCGCTGAGACCCATGAGACATCGCCAAGAGCACGGCTTGAAGGCCTTATTCGCCAGCAGCGGCTGCTGGCCTCGTCTCTGGAAATCCTGATCCGAACCTGCACGCAAAAGCTCGAGCCGCGATTGATCGAAGCCAAGGCTGACGCTCAAAACGACTGGCGCGACAAGATTGCACGCAAGGAATGGGGCGCTCTGGTTCAGAGGACCGATTACTGGTCCACGTTCAAAAAGCACTTCGAAGAAGATGGTCGTCAATTGTCGGTCAGGGAGTTTCTTCAGCGCGCAGCACGGGGCGAGGCTGCGCCTGATGAAGCGCTTCAAACAGATACCAAGGGGGTAAGCAGACAAAATGAGGCATGAAANCCGGGTTGCCTGGAGCGAGGGCATGTTCCTTCGCGTTCAACATTTTCAGCAATCGGACCGTTGGACGGAGCGACTGGTCCGCAATACCACGCGCAACCTTTCGCCATATCCCTGGGGTGTCGCGGAAATAGGCATTGATCGTAGCGCCTTGGCCATCGGCCAGTTTGCGCTCTCGAACCTGCGCGGCATATTGCCCGATGGAACGCCGTTCGAAGCGCCTGAGGATTCTGATCTACCCCCGCCGCTGGATTTGGATGAAGGCGTCAAGAATGCAATCGTCTATCTGGCGCTTCCGGCCCGTCAGCCGGGCAAGGCCGATATGTCCAGTAGCGCCAAGGCTGATAGCAACAGCGTGCGCGTTGTCGCAACCACATATGAGGTGTCCGACGCCAACGTCGATACGGATTTCATAGCGCCTATCGACGTCGGGCGCTTGAGTCTCAAATTCCTGAAANCAGGCGACGATCTTTCCGGCTATGATCTCATCGGGCTGGCGCGTGTCATCGAGGTGCGCTCCGACCGCGCTGTCATTCTCGATCCGGATTTCATTCCGCCGATCCTCAATTGCGCAGCCTCGTCACGCCTTTCCGAATTGCTGACGGAGCTTCTCGGTATTGTCCGGCACCGGGCGCAGGCAATCTCAGAGCGCATCGGTGATCCGACCATTCGGGGTACCGCAGAAGTCGGCGATTATTTNCTGCTGCAAATTCTCAATCGCGCCGATCCGCTGCTGGCTCACCTTTCCGCGAATGCCACGCGGTTTCATCCCATCCGGTTTTATGAGGACTGCATTCAACTGGCCGGTGAACTTGCCACATTCACCACGGATACAAAGCGCGCAACGGATTTTCCGCCCTATCGCCATGATGATCTGAAGGCGAGCTTTGCCGCTGTCTTCGATGATCTGCGCACGTCGCTTTCCTCCGTCTTGGAGCAGGCCGCTGTCGCCATCGAACTGGTGGAACGCAGACACGGTGTGCGTGTCGGCACCATCCACGACCGCACCCTGCTACGCGACTCCGGATTCGTTCTGGCCGTTCGCGCAGATATGTCAGCCGAGGATATCCGCCGCAAGCTGCCAGCCCAGATAAAGGTCGGCCCGGTGGAGCGCATTTCCGAACTCGTCAACGTGGCGCTGCCGGGCATTCCCGTACGCTCGCTGCCGGTCCTTCCGCGCCAGCTCCCTTATCGTTCCGGCACGATTTATTTCGAGATCGATACCAAGTCACCTCTCTGGAAGCAGCTTGAAACCTCCGGCGCCATCGCGCTGCATCTCGCGGGTGAATTCCCCGGCCTTGAGATGGAAATGTGGGCATTACGCGAATGAGCAACGACAAGCCCTCCTCATGGCAAGATTTGCCGACGGTGGTTGAGATCACCGACGAAAGCCGGCTTCGAAACAAAAATGCTCGCAACATGGCGGCTATCCTCGATGACATCATCGAGACCGACGTGGTCCCCGCCCGCGCAGGCCGCAGCGACAATTCGCTGCCCATCGATGCGCTGCTGTCCAATTTCCGTTTCGGCGGCGACGAGGTCCCGACACTGGTGCAGTCGGCAGCACCCCTGCTGAACCTTGCACATGTGTTGCGCTTCAGCGATGCCGAGCCGGACCCGGAGCATCTGCGCCGCGCCTGCATGGAGGCCATTACCCGTTACGAGCGCGATCTTGGATCTGCCCGTATCAGCCCGGAACGCGCCAGAGCCGCCCACTACGTGGTCTGCGCGACCGTGGACGATGTCATCTTGAGCAAGCCTTGGGGCGTGCGTGCAGGCTGGGCCCGCTCCGGCCTCGTTTCCACCTTCCACAATGACGTCACCGGCGGCGACCGCGTATTTGACATTCTCGACCATTTCCACCAGTCGCCTGGTGCCAACAAAGACATACTTCTGCTGCTCTATCTCTGCCTTTCACTGGCATTCGAAGGACGCACACGCGTTTCCGCAAAGGGTGCGCTAGAGCTTTCCCGCATCCGCGACAGTCTCTATAAAACGCTGATCGGGCAGTACGGGGTATTCGAACGCGAGTTGTCGCCGCACTGGCAGGGTGTCGAGGCACGGCACACGCCGCTGCGCACTATGGCGGCGCTTTGGACCCTGCTGTCACTGATCGCACTGGCATTTGCCTTCGGCTACCTGTTCTTCACCCTGTCTTTGAACAGCGCATCCGATACCACCTTCGAGCGGCTGGCATCGTTGCCTCCCACCGACACGCCGAGTGTGTTGATCACAACGCCACCCGCCCCGCCTGAAACACAGCCGGTCAAGGCCGAAGAGCCAAAAGTGGAGCCGCCAAGGATCGTTGAGCCGCCGAAACCGACGCGGCTGGATAATCTGATGGCGTTCCTCCAGCCGGAGGTTCAGAGAAATCTGGTAACGCTGGCGAATGTCAACGGTCGTCTTCGTGTACGCATCAACAATTCCGGCCTGTTCAATGTCGGCAGCGCCGATGTCAGCCCGCAATTCCGTGATCTCATCCAGCGCATCGGCGGCGCGCTTGCTGCCGACAAATTCCGTGCGGTGGTTATCGGCTACACGGACAATGTGCCGATCAAGACAATCCAGTTCCCATCGAACTGGCATCTTTCGGAAGCCCGCGCCAAGGCGGTGGGTGATATTCTTTCCACCTTTACAGGCCCCGAAGCCATTCTAACTGAAGGCCGCGCCGACAGCGATCCGATTGCCGATAACAATACGGCGGAAGGGCGGGAAAAGAACCGCAGAACAGAGATCATGGTGCTGACCAATCCCGGCGAACAACTGAGCGAAGCGGGTATTCTTTCCCCGACGATCACAACGACAACCGGACAGCAACCAGGTGAGGCCCAGCAATGAATCCGCTGAGTTATTTTTATACGATCCGGTCATATGTCGATAGCTATGCTGCCCTCATCGGCAGGCGGTTCATCTCGTTGCTGTGGGCCGTAGCACTCTGCGTCGTCATCTGGTTTNACGGATATCTCGTCGCCTTCGGTACTTTTAAACCTTTCGGAACGACGCAGGCGCGCTTGATTGCCATCGGCATCATATTGCTGATCTGGGTGGTCTACATCGTCATTACGGCCTACCGCGCTCGCAAGCAGGACAAGGAACTTGTTGATAGCATTGAGCAGGAAGCGCTAAACAACAGGAATGCCGAAGTCGGCGAGATACAGACTCGGCTGAAAGAGGCGCTTGCCCTGTTGCGCCGGGTTACCAAGAAGCGGTTCGGCTATATCTACGATCTACCTTGGTATGTGATCTTCGGCGCTCCCGGTTCCGGTAAAACCACGGCGCTGACCAATTCCGGCTTGCAGTTTCCTCTGGGCGATGCGCTTGGCGAAAGTGCCGTGAAGGGCATCGGCGGAACGCGAAACTGCAATTGGTGGTTCACCGATGAGGCTATCCTCATCGACACCGCAGGCCGCTACACGACACAGGACGACCTCGACGGCTCGTCCAAGGCTGGCTGGGAAGGCTTTCTCAATCTCCTGCGGCGCTATCGACGGTCTCAGCCGATCAACGGTGCACTCGTCACTCTGTCCATCCACGACCTTTTGACGCGTGACCCGGAGGAGCAGCGTCAGGAGCTTCGCTCCATCAGACAGCGTCTATCGGAACTGGACGAGTATCTGCACGCACGCGTGCCTGTTTATGTCGTGCTGACAAAGGCCGACCTTTTGGACGGCTTCATCGAGTTTTTCGATGGCTTCAACAAAACGGATCGTCATCAGGTCTGGGGTACGACGTTCAAGCTGGACGAAAGCTATTCCGCACAGGACCTGCCCGAGCGTTTTCTCGAAGAATTCGAACTGTTGCAACAACGTGTCGATGCGATGCTGATCGAGCGTTTGCAACAGGAGCAGAATGCGGAGATACGTGGTCGCATTTTCCGCTTCCCAGCAGAACTTTCCAAGCTCAAGGACCGCTTGCATGAGGCATTGAGCGAGCTTTGCGCCAGCTCACCGCTGATCGAAGCTCCTCTGCTTCGTGGCGTGTACTTCGCGTCCGGAACACAGGCCGAAGCCGGAACGACGGCCCCACGCGCCCACCGCAGCTACTTCCTCGTGCGCCTTTTCAAGGAGGTCATTTTTCCGGAAGCAGCGCTCGTCATGCGTGACAAGCGCCTGTCCGGCCGTCAGCTTTTGGTCCGGCGCATAGCCTATGGCTTGTCCGTGGCTGTGGTCGCAATCGTGTTTACCGGTTGGATCTTGACCTATTTCTCCAACACGCAGGCGCTGGCGGAGGCAGACCGAAAACTCAATGCTTACCAGCAGCTAGTGCAGGGTATTCAAGTTCGCAACGTATCGGACGCGGACTTCCTGCGCATTCTTCCAGCTCTCGATAATCTGCGCGACGTGAATTCCGGCTTTGCCAAAGACCGCGTATGGAATGTTGGTTTCGGGCTTGATCAGGAGGAAAAAATCGCTGGCAGACAGCGCGATGCCTATCAGCGGGCGTTGAACGCACTGCTTTTGCCGCGCATGATCGTGCAATTACAAAAGCAGCTTCAAGACGAGAACGATGTCACGCGGACGTTCAATTCGTTAAAGCTTTACGGCATGCTCGGCGGTCTCGGTAACCTCGACCGCGATTTCATGACCGTGCAGTCGCAGGATATGTTCGCGTCTCTCTATCCCGGTGATGGCAGGNCCGCGGCCCGTGACGCGCTCAATCGCCATGCGCTGGCGCTGGCCGGTGGTGTCCTGGCCCCGATAGAACTCGACGCCAGACTGATTTCCAAGGCGCGGGACACCATCCGTGGTCAGGCCATCGGTGCCCGCGCATATGATATTCTCGCTGGCCTTCCGCAGGCACGCGAGCTGCCGAACTGGAGCCCTTCTGGTGCTTTCGGGCCGCTTGGCGAACGCGCCATGGAGCGTGAAAGTAGCGCACCGCTGGTGGATGGCATCGAAGGGCTGTTTACTGCCAATGGATATCGCGGCGTGGTCATCCCACAGGTTTCCTACGCCTCACGCGTCGCGCTGTCTGAAGCCTGGGTGCGGGGTTCGGATGATGCAATTCGTGGTGCGACCGTGGAAACCGTGGCGCAGGCCGCTCTTCAGATATATTTTGACCGCTTTGAAAAACGCTGGAACGACCTTCTTACCGATGTCCGCATCAAGCCTTCGCAGAGCCTTGGTGACGCGGTAGAGACGACGCGCATTCTGGCGAATGATCGCAATATCGTCATAGAAGCCGCCAAGTCCATCGCTGATGCGACCGACCTGCGTCCTAACGCAGGCGCGAGCCTCACCACTCTGGCGACGACCACCGACGGTGACAATACGGCAGCGATCCTGTCAGCAACCGTCGATGCGGCTGATCCATATGCACGACTTCGCGAAATGCTGGCAGCGAAAGGGTCGGGTCAATCCGAACAGACGAACAGCAATGGCGCAAATGGTGGCAAGGAAACAGGTTCGCCTTCGGAACAGCTGCTTGCCGATATCAAGGCTTTGCATGAGCAACTGGCACGTTCCTCGACCACGTCGGACGAGGTGGCCAAAGTGTTCGATGTGGACAGCCAGTTGACGAAAGCCAATCAGGATCTGTTGCAGGAGGCGCGCCAGCTTCCGGCACCGCTTGACGTCTGGGTTGCCGGGCTTGCGGCCGACGTCGGTTCGCTGGCGGTGAAATCCGCACGTGGCCGAATTGCCGATCTCTGGGCAGCGGAAGGCGCGTCGCTTTGCTCCTCTATTGTTTCGGGCCGCTATCCATTTGATCGTGCATCTCCAAGAGATGTTGCTATGGCCGATTTCACCCGGCTTTTCGGACCGAAGGGCACCTTCCAGACGTTCTTCAAGCAACGCATGGAGCCATTCGTCGACAGAACGACAACCCCATGGGGTTGGAAGGGCACCTTTGGCGCAACAGGCATACCCAGTGATGCCATCGCTCAGTTCGAGAATGCCGACAAGATTTTCCGCGCTTTCTTTCCCAATGGGAGTGAAGTGCCAGCGGTTTCAATCAACGTGAAGCCGGTGTCGCTGACGGATGCGTCAAGTGCGGTCATGCTGGAAATCGAGGGAGAACGGGTGGTGTATTATCATGGCCCGGTTCAAGCAAAATCCATCACCTGGCCTTCGGAGAGCAATTCCGCCAATCTTTCGCGCATCGCTTTCCAGCCCGGCGGCTGGCAGCAGGCGAAAACAGAAAATGGCGACTGGTCGCCATTCCGTCTGTTCGACGACGCTAAAATCGATAACCAGGCAGGCGATTTGTTAAGGGCTAGGTTTGAAAATAATGGCCAGGTGGCTGAGTTCGATATTCAATTTGGATCGGTGCTCAATCCGTTCAGGCTGGATGCACTTGCGAATTTCACCTGCCCTGCTCAATTCTGAGTGACAGACCAATGGTGTTTAATGGAGGGGATAATGACAACGAAAATGCACCGGCACCGCAGAGCCGCCTTGTCTGACTGATGGCAAAGCAAGTCAGCCCCCCNGTCAAAGCCGCAGTCGAAAGCGATCGGATCGGCTTTTTCGGGAAGATCCAGAGCCACGGAGATTTCATCTCCGAGGGAATGGACCGCGATCTCATCGGCGCGCTCGATGGTTGGGTGCAGGCAGGCATGCATGCCTGCGCCGATGTTTTNGCATCGCGTTGGAATTCCGTTTTTNCAGCATCCCCTCCATTGCGCTTCATTACCGAGCGCGGAATTTGGGGGCGCAATGCCTATGCGGGTGTGCTCCTGCCCAGCCGTGACAGGGTTGGCCGTAAATATCCATTAGTCGTATTGGCACAACTGACAGACTTCAACCAGCACCCAAGAACGCTCTATCTTGATGATACCTGGTTCATGGCCGCGGAAGCGGTGGCTGAAACGTCCATGAGATCAGATTTCGACATGCAGCGCTTTACGACATCGGTCAAGCGGCTACGTTTGCCCAAGCCGAAAGGCGAGGATGAGGACGTCCAGTTCTCCGCCCGTTCCGGCGGGCCGATCAGTCTTTGGTGGTATATCGATGCCGACACTCGCCGTGCTCGCGGAATGAAATTCGAAGGCAAGCCCGCGGCAACGGATTTTGTGCGGCTGTTTCGTGACCAGACGTCTACGGAGGAAAGCGAGACGCCTGCGAGCCCGCCGCCCGCTCAACAGGTTTCTCCTGAGACTAAACCTGCGTCTCCACCCAAAACCACGATTGCCCCGAANCCGCCGCGGCATGAGGCGTCCACAGCTTCGCTTATCTATAGTTACGCCACGCATCCGGGAACGCGCCTTAGCGTCAATGCGGATGCACTATTNGTATCCAAGAGCCCTGCCCTCTTCGCCATTGCCGATGGTGTTGGAGACGGCAATGCAGCGGTTGAGGCTGCACGGCTGACGACCAATGCGCTCACCGACATCGCCAGCAACGATCAGGCTGAATTTGTCACTCAGGATATCAAGGGCAAACTCGGAACGGTCAACAGTCTGCTGCTTTCACGCCAGTTTGGGACAGGAGCGCAAAAACCAATGGCAAGCGTAGTTGTGGCGTCTTTGGTTGAGAATACGCTGACAGTCCTGTGGTCAGGCGATGCGCGCGCCTACGTTCTGCGTGATGGCACCATGCATATGTTGTCACGCGATCATGTCATCGTCGGTATGAAAAAGCAGCTTTCACAATGTCTGGGCCTTTCCCAGCAATTTCGTCCCGATACCTTTGGCGAAGAGTGGGGTATGCATGACCGCTTGTTGCTATGCAGTTTCCCCCTGATGCAGGCATTGAAGGAGCGCATCGTCGCCGAGATATTGCAGGAGACTCCGATCAGCGATTGCGCCAATGCGTTGATGCAGGAAGCGCTTATCGAAAATGTCAGGGACAATATCAGCGCTATCGTGATCGGAAATCGGCTTGAGCAACGATGAAGATGTTGCAAGACGTTTTGCCGATTTGTGGGCTACGATACGACAGTCTGAAAGATCTGAGGACGTCATAGATCGTATTCGTGATGCGCTTGATCGCAAGGCGTCCAAGTTGGCTCGGCAAAATCCCGCTTTCATTGAAAACAGTTTCACACTCGAGGCCGTGGCCTATGAAACGGAAACGACACAGATTTTGCGGGTAACGCACCGCGATCGGCGTACATCGTTTGCCATTAAAACATTACCAGAAATCCGACGTGATAACGCTTTCCTTGTGCAAAATCTGCGCAGAGAAGCCGAGATAGGCCTGTCTATACGGCACCCCTGCGTGCAGGAAGTTTCGGCACTTCTGCGTTTGCCAGATGGGCGGCCCGGCCTGCTGCAACCATGGACGCCTATGTCTCTCGCATCTCTGCTGGCAGACCGAAAACTGACCCAGAATGAGATCAACACGACGCTGCACCGAGTGCTGAGAGCTGTTGCCGCGCTCCACGCAGAAGATTATGTCCATGGCGACATCACGCCTGCAAACATTCTACTTCCAGATGGAGATTTGGAAAAGGCACGGCTTGCGGATTTCGGGATCACGCTGACAACCGGCGAACACCACCGCATGCACGGTATCGACTATGCGGGTTCACCGGAATTTTCAGCACCGGAACAAATGGCTGGCTCGTCTGCGGCGCATCCGCTGCATGATATATATTCGGTCGGCAAGCTAGCCCAGCGGCTGCTGAGCGTCACAGATGCTGACGTCGATGACAAGGTCGTGAGATTTGCGCAGATTTGCACGGCACTGGACGCATCAAAGCGCCCTCAATCTGCGAACGACGCCGCTCTTTATCTTTAGGCAAGAGCGGCATTTTGCAAACGCCCTCATCCCCGTAGATATCAGTTGGAACCGCCCGGCTGAGGCGCTGCCGCCGTCGGCACGCTCTTCTGGAAGACCGTCAACAGCTTGGCAGAATCCACCAGCGGTGCGTTGCTGGCATAGAGAACGTCACCCTTCTGCATCTGGAATAGCTGCATCAAGGCGATGCTGGACGCGTCACGCATATTGACGTGGTAGATCACCGGTTTCATGGTCGGTGTGAGAGCCACCGGGTCCTTGGAACCGGACGGCGCCTTCGTTGGCACGTTAACGATCTCGTTGCGGAAANCGTACACATTGCGGGCATCGGCACGATCATCCAGCAGGCCTCCGGCACGGCCAACGGCCTGCGCGAGCGTCATCTTGCCGGTTTCGAACTGGAATTCACCAGCGCTCTTGAATGCACCAAGCGCGGTGAAGCTCGATGCATCACCATCGATCATGATCTGGTCGTCTGGCGACAGGCGGATATTCTGGCGATCTTCCCGCATGATGCGGTCCAGAGAGGCACTGGCGCGCTGTGTGCCGCGAACGACTGTCACTTGAGCCGCACCCGGCGCAACGGTTGGACCGCCAGACTGGTTGATGGCATCCATGACCCGCTCCTGCCGAGCAGTCAGGGCAAGTTTGCCGGGCGTCTTGACCGCGCCGCTGAGCATGACAGCGCTTGTCGGCTTATCCACAACCGTGACAACCGCCTGTGGATTGACCGCAGAGCCTTTGAGGCCGGTCACGACCTGCGACTGCAAGCCCTCTGGTGTCGAGTCGATCACACGCTTCTTGCCGATGAAGGGTAGATTGACGCTGCCATTTTGGTCGACTGTGAAGCGCCCGAGATTAAGTGTCTTGCTCTGGGTAGAGGAAAAANGTCCATCTTCGCCGGTATCAAGTACAGTGATGTCGATAACATCGCCACGGCGCAGACGTTGAGAGTTGTAACCAGTATTGCGCAAAGCAGTCAGACCAGGACCGGTCGAGCTTTCCACCAAAGACGGTGACATTGGCGTCGCAGGCGCGTTTGCCAGCTCAATAACACGAATTTTTTCATTGGTGTTGGGAAGAGTTGCTGACCGGATATTTCCGGCAGTCGGACCATCAGAGGGCTTCGCACAACCGCTCAACAAAGCCAAAAGAAGTACCGAGACAACCTTCTTCATTCCATTTCCCCGCAATAGAATCACCTACACGCAGGAATAGCATCAAGGCGTTAACTCGCAATAACTTTGAAGCTGAAAATTGAAAANGATGCCATCGGTAACAGAGCCCCTGTGGCCATTTGGCAACCAGTGACGTTACGTTATGCCACAAATTTTTTAGCCTTACAAAAGGAAGACGCCAAACGTTGTGCGATAGCCTTACAAACCACCGTCCAGAAGATGGATCGAGCCTACGTCTCAGATACTCACCTCTTCATGCTTGAAGCGATCCGAGGTCAATCGACGACAGCCTTATGCGGCTTCTTTTGCCGGGAAGGCGCTTTTCCGGGTTTTCCGAATAAATAGCCCTGCGCTTGGGCGCAGCCCTCATCGACCACCATTCTGTATTGGCTATCCGTCTCGATACCTTCGGCCGTTACTGGCAAATCTAGGCTGCGACCAAGCCCGATGATGGCGCGCACGATAGAGTGGGCATTTTCATCCTGCTTCATGGCCGCGATAAAGCTGCGGTCGATCTTGATCTTGTCGAAAGGGAAACTGCGAAGATTGCTGAGCGAGGAGTATCCAGTTCCGAAGTCGTCCATGACGATTGTAACGCCAAGCCCCTTCAGTTGCCGCATGGTGGACAGCGTTATGGCGCGGTCCTTCAGAAGTGCGGCTTCCGTCATCTCAAGCTCGAGACGCAAAGGAGACAGTCCGGTTTTTTCAAGCGTCGAGCAGATCGTGTATGCGAGATTTGCGAGGGAGAACTGTACCGGTGAGACATTGACCGCCACTTTGATATGCGGTTCCCAGCGCGTGGCGGCGGAGCACGCTTCGTGCAATATCCATTCACCGAGCGAAATGATGATGCCGCTTTCCTCCGCGATCGGAATAAAGACGTCCGGCGGTACCGTGCCGCGCGTTGGGTGTTGCCACCGCACCAGCGCTTCGTAACTCGCCACTTCACCGTTTNCCACAGAATGCACCGGCTGATAGAGGAGCTCCAGCTCGTTGCGGCTGATGGCTTGGCGCAGATCGGATTCCAGACGCCGACGTTCTTTGCTTTCCTGATCCATTGCCGGGTCGTAAAAAGCGACGATGCCGCGGCCATTCACCTTCGCGCGGTAAAGCGCCATGTCAGCAGCATGCATCAGGGTCTCACTGTCGTCGCCATTAGCGGGGAAAGCTGCAATGCCGATGGTGACGCCCACGGCTGTCGGGTCGCTGACACAATTCATCTCCCGCCGGAATGTCGACAAGATATGCTCACCGAGATCACGCGCGTCTTCGCTTGTGGTGCTGAAAGCGGTCAGAATGAGGAATTCGTCTCCACCCAATCTGGCCACAAGGTCACCTGGCCTGGCAGACTGTATCAATATTCGTGCGACATCCTTGAGGACGCGGTCACCTTCGGCATGGCCGAAGAGATCATTCACGGCTTTGAAACGGTCGAGGTCCAGCGCCAGCAGCGCGAACTCGTCATCTTCCTGCGCAACGGCAATGTGATTTTTCAACCGTTCTTGAAAGAGCGTACGGTTGGCGAGACCAGTGAGAACATCGTAACGCGCCAGGTATTCGATCTCGCGTTGCGCCCGCCGTTTTNCCGTCAGATCGCGCACTGCCATAACCTCGCAGGGACGCCCACGATATTCGATGGTGGTGACAGCGAGCTCGAACGTGCGTGATCGATCGCCGCGGTTCGGAACTGCCTCCACAGCCCCATTGCGCTGTAGATGAGCTGGAATGCCGTCATCGGCATGCATCAGTTCTTCGGCATTTTCTCCGATAAGTGAGGCTTCGCTTGTGTCAAACAATTTCGCAAACCGGCTGTTGACCTCAACGATCCGACCATCGCGCACCACTGCCAGACCATCCAGCGTAGCGCCCACGAGGCCTTTCAGATCTACCAGATGACGGTCTATCAGTGCGGCAACGCCGGTGGCAGCTAGGATAAGGAACGTCACCCCGCTGATCGCACCCATCATCACCACCCTGTCCAGACCCTCAACTTGCGGACCTGGTATGCTGGGATCAGGAATGAGGATCGTGGATGACATTGCCGTGAAATGAAGGATCAGCACGCCCAGGATCGACGCTGTCGCGGACGCCACAACGCGCTTCCAGCTAAGGAGGCTCTGGAATAGAATAAATGACAGTGTGAAGAGAGCGCCAGCGATAACAGTGCCGACGATGATGGGCGGCAGGCGGTATTCAATCTGAGCGGCCACTTGCATCCCGGTCATACCCAGGAAATGCATCGCAGCAACCGTCAATGTTATGATGCCTCCTGATAACATCGCACCCCTTATGCCACGCCACAAATATTGCATGCTCAGCCAAAAGCCGAACACGGCAACGACGGCAGAAACCGTCGTGAATGGGAAATCAAATCCGATCGGCACACTGCCTTGATAGGCCAGCATGGCGATGAAGTGAGTCGCCCAAACGCTGAGACCGGACGCCAAAGCAGCGACGAGAACCCAATAGGGTCTGCGTCTCACTGGGCTTTCTTCCGCACGAAGCAACAGATGATAGAAGGATAGCATTCCAAGAAGCGCGATTACGCCAGCAAGCACGACGATCCGTCGATCATGTTGCAAAGCAACACATTCTAGTACAGCGAACACTGGGCCAACACCTCCAACAATGAAGCAACCGACTATATGTATTAGTACAGTTAAATTTAGAAATTACTAATCCAAATTGTAGTAGATGGCCCTTACGCAAAGAAACCCGCGCGAGGCGGGTTTCGGTAGGCAGTCGTTTTTAAACGACACATGTCTGAGCTGTGATCTCAGATTTCAGGGCAACCGCGTTCATTTGCGAATGTGATAGTGTCCTGGCCGCGGCGCGTAAAGCCTTGCACGACAACGCGGCGTGGCGTGACACGAACGATTTCCGGATCGCGAAGACCGGATGCACGTGCCGCAGCGCGAGCTTCGCGCTCCCCACACCCACGACCGCGTGGTGGTCCGCGACGGTCCACTTCTCGGTCACGCTCGCGAATGACTGGACGCACGCCGTCACGGCCAATTCTCAGCTCCATGTCCTGCGCCTGGGCTGGAGCAGTCATAACGAAGCCTGAAACTGCCATCGTAATGGCCAATCCGGCAATCTGGATTACCTTGTACATATTTCCTCCTGGGCGCCTTCGATGGCGCACATCAATTCTCACGAGGCAATAACGCAGATGTGAGTTGCTTGTTCCTTGACGGCACACTGGAAACGTCCGGCATTGCGGCCGGGCGGTCCCTTATGCGGCGACGTCGGCGGTAAAGGCGGACTTTATGAGCGTCTTGGTGTAGTCGGCCGTAGGGCTGTTGAAGATGGCATCGGTTTCGCCCTCTTCCACGATTTTNCCATCCTTCATCACGATCACATAATCCGAGATCGCCTTGATCACCGAGAGGTCGTGGCTGATGAAGATGTAGGAAAGACCGTGAGCCTTCTGCAGATCACGCAACAGATCGATCACCTGGCCCTGCACGGAGCGGTCAAGTGCCGACGTTGGCTCATCAAGGATCACAACGTCAGGCTTCAGGATGATGGCGCGGGCGATGGCGATGCGCTGGCGCTGCCCGCCGGAAAACTCGTGCGGATAGCGATTGCGGGCGGCGGGATCGAGCCCGACTTCCGTCAGCGCCTCGATTGCGCGTTTGTCCCGCTCGGCCCGGCTGAGCTCCGGTGCGTGCACATATAGCCCCTCGGTAATGATTTCGCCCACCGTCTGGCGTGGGGACAGCGAACCATAGGGATCCTGAAACACCAGCTGGAGCTGTCTGCGCATGGGCCGCATGGCTTTCCTGTCCAGGCTGGAAATATCCTTCTTGCCAAAGAACAAGCGCCCGATGGACGGTGTGAGCCGTAGCAGTGCCCGTCCTAGCGTAGATTTTCCCGAACCGGACTCTCCGACGATACCGATAGTCTGGCCCTGGCGCAAACTGACATTGACGCCATCCACTGCCCGGAAGGCGCTAGCCTTGGTGAAAAGGCCGCCGGGTATCTCGTAATCAACGGTCACATTATGGCCGGATAGAACAACCGGCGCTTCCGGGCCCACCTGTGGTTTGTGGCCACTCGGTTCGGCGTCCAACAGCATCTTCGTGTAGTCCGCCTCCGGACGTTCGAAGATATCCTCGGTCGTCCCCGTCTCTACGATTTCGCCACGGCGCATGACAGCGACGCGATCGGCAAAATGCCTGACAACGCCGAGATCATGCGTGATGAGAACAACGGCCATACCAAAACGCTTCTGCAAGGATTTCAGCAGATCAAGGATTTGCGCCTGAATGGTAACGTCGAGCGCCGTCGTCGGCTCGTCCGCGATCAGCAAATCCGGCTCATTTGCAAGCGCCATGGCGATCATCACACGCTGACGCTGACCACCCGATAGTTCGTGCGGATAGCTATCGATCCGCCGCATCGGGTCAGGAATCCCGACCAGTTGCAACAGTTCCAGAACACGGCCCCGTGCTTCACTGCGACTGCCCCNACGNTGATACAAGATCGGCTCCGCAATCTGCTTGCCGATCGTGTAGAGCGGATCGAGCGAGGTCATCGGCTCCTGAAAGATCATGGTGATCTTTGCACCGCGGATATCGTTCAGTTCGTTGACCGGGAGGCCGATCAACTCACGGCCCCGGTATTTTGCCGAACCTTCGACTTGGCCGTTACCGGCAAGTAGGCCCATGATGCCCATCATGGTCTGGCTTTNGCCGGAACCAGACTCGCCGACGACAGCCAGGGTTTCACCCGGCTTCACATCGAGATCGATGCCTTTGACGGCGCTGACCATGCCGTCAGGCGTCGTGAAATTCACCTTGAGCCCGCGCACATTCAGTATGGTGTCAGATGTCGTATTCATATCAACGATCCTTGGGATCGAGCGCATCACGCAACCCGTCGCCCACGAAGTTCAAAGAAAACAGCGTCATCACGAAGAAGATCGCCGGGAATATCAGCAGCCATGGGGCCGACTGCATATTGCTGGCACCTTCGGAAATCAGCGCGCCCCAACTGGTCAATGGCGCTTGCACACCCAGACCGAGGAAGGAGAGGAAGCTTTCCAGAAGAATAACCTTCGGCACCACCACGGTCACAAACACAACGACGGGGCCGATGGTGTTGGGAATGATGTGGCGGCGGATGATCTGCCAGTCGGTCAAGCCCAGCGCCTGTGCGGCACCCACGAACTCACGGCGTTTCAAGGCCAGTGTCTGGCCACGCACGATGCGCGCCATGTCCAGCCATTCCACCGCGCCGATGACAAGGAAGATGAGAATGAAACTTCGCCCGAAGAATACCACGAGCACGACGACCAGAAACACGAAGGGCAGCGAATAGAGAATTTCAACGAAACGCATCATCGCATTATCGATACGCCCGCCGATATAACCGGCAGTCGCGCCGTAGACGACGCCGATGCCGAGCGACACGAGACTTGCGAGAACGCCGACGGCAATCGATATCTGACCGCCCAGCATGATGCGAACGAGAAGATCGCGACCATTGCTATCTGTGCCGAAGAAGAAATATTCGCGGTTCACATCGCCGGTGATTTNCAGAGTGCGGCCATCGTCTTCGGTGGCGACGACTTTGGTGTTTTCAAACTCGTTGGCACGATCGAAATAACGTGTGGTACGCGGGTCGACTTCGGTTGCCGAGGTAACGGTTGCTGTGAAGGTCTGGCCCTCTACGGCAAACTCCCTCAATTCCACACGCGCGCGGCCGGCAATGCCCTCCATCACGCCTTGAAGGTTGGTGACATCGGGACGGGCTTCAAGGNTTGGCGGCACTGAGACGTATGATGAAAACACCTGATCATAGGTGTGGCTGAGAAAATGCGGTCCAAGAAACGAAAACAACGTAATCAGCACCAACATGACCGCTCCGGCCATGGCAGCGGTATTTCGTCGGAAACGCATAGTTGCGAGTTGGAACAAGCTTCGGCTTTTCACCGAGGGAGATGCGGCGATGCTGCCGGGGATATCAGTCATGTCTGACCCTCGGATCAAGAAGGCCGTAAAGAATATCGACCACAAGATTGAAANCAATGACGAAAAGCGCGATGAGAACAACGGTTCCCATGACAAGCGTATAGTCACGATTGATAGCACCTAGCACGAAATAACGCCCGACACCGGGAATGGTGAAGATCGTTTCTATGACGGCCGAGCCAGTCAGAAGAGCGGCGGCGCAAGGTGCGAGATAGGAAACCACCGGCAGCATCGCAGCGCGCATGGCGTGGACAATCACCACGGTGCGGCCCGGCAGACCATAGGCCTTGGCGGTGCGAATATGGTCCATCCGCAAAGCCTCGATCATTGACCCACGTGTGAGGCGGGCAATGACCGCAAGCTGCGGCAAGGCCAGCGCAATCATCGGCAGGAGGAGATAACGCAGCGATCCGTCACCCCAGCTTCCGGCAGGCAGAAGACCGAGCAGCACAGCGAATACAAGCGTCAGCACGGGTGCGACGACGAAGTTGGGAACGGTGACGCCGACTGTCGAAAACGACATCAGGGAGAAATCGAAGAAACTATTCTGCCGCAATGCCGCGAATGTACCGGCCAGCACACCGCCGATCAGCGCAAGCAGAAGGGCGTAAAANCCAAGCTCCAGCGAATAAGGCAGACCCTTGCCGATCAATTGGGCAACGGTGTTGTCCTTGTAGATATAGCTGGGGCCGAAATCGCCAGTCACGGCATTTTTCATGTAGATCAGGTACTGGCGCCACAATGGTTCATCCAGATGATAGGTTCTCATCAGGTTTTCCATCGTCTGCGGTGGCAGAGGACGCTCAAGATTGAACGGACCGCCGGGTGCAAATCTCATCAGAAAAAAAGAAATCGTGACGACGATGAACAGCGTCGGCACGGCGCTCGCCAAACGGCGCAGGATAAAAGAGATCATAGGTTTAGGCTCCGGGCATGGCACGGCGGCTACGCGTCTCGCGACCTTATCATCGCCTTAACGCTTTCGCCCGTTCTTTCAGCATGTCGCGCAAAAGCCCTGAAGCCATTGCGCGACATGTTTCAAANCCACCGTGGCAGCACTGCTTATTCGGAAACGCTCAGGAAGCGGCTGAGGTGTTCATTGGCCGCATTGTCCTGCCAGCCCTTGACGCGGTTGGAAACCAGCCACAAGTCGGCCTGCGTCAGAAACGGCGCAACTGGCTGCTCCTTCATCAGGATCGTCTCTGCCTCGTGCAGGATCTTGTTGCGGGCAGCAGGGTCTTTCTCGTCGTAAGACTTCTTCATCAGTGCATCGAATTCAGGGTTGTTGAACTTCGAATAGTTGAAGGTCTTGTTTGTCGAGACGGACAGCGCGAGGAAGTTTTCGGCATCCGCGTAGTCAGCAACCCAGCCAGCACGGGCGACGTTGAACTTGCCGCCTTCCTGCAGGTAACCGTAGTGCGAGGCGACATCGAGGTTCACCAGCGAAACATTGGCACCGAATGTGGTCTTCCACATATCGGCAACGGCTGTGGCAACGCGCTCATGGTTGGGATTGGTATTATAGCGGATCTCGATGGATAGCGGCTTGCCTCCCTCACCATAACCCGCTTCTTTCATGAGTTTCATAGCTTCGTCTTCACGATCCAGCTGCGAAAGTGTTGCGAAGTCTGCTTTTGCAGGCTCGCCGTAGCTGCCCATGCCGGGCGGAACCATGGAGTAGGATGGAATCTGCGATCCGCTGTAAATTTCCTTGGCAAGGAAGTCGCGGTCCACGGCCATGGAAAGGGCGCGACGAACGCGAGCGTCGTTATAGGGCGCTTCGCGTGTATCGAAGGTGTAATAATAGGTCGCGAGTGTCGGAGAAACGTGGACCTGCTCACCGTAGGACTTGCGCAGGCGATCTAGCTGATCTGCCGAGAAGTTATAGGCGAGGTCCATTTCCTTGGCTTCGAAACGGCGAACAGAAGCCGCCTGATCGTCGATCGGATAGAAAATGACCTTGTCGATCTTGGTGTTAGCGGCGTCCCAGAAATTTGGGTTCTTGACGACGGTCAGACTGTCGTTTGGAACGTGAGCCTCCAGCTTGTAAGCACCGTTGGACACCATCACACCGGGCTTCACGAAATCCGCGCCGTTCTTCTCTACGCTAGCCTTGGAGACTGGTAGAGCGGTCTGGTGCGCGAGCAATTCGAGGAAGAAAGGCGTCGCGCGCTCAAGCGTGACTTCCAGCGTCTTGGCGTCAACGGCCTTCACGCCGAGCTCTTCAAGCTTGGCTTCGCCCTTGTTGATCTTTNCTGCATTCTTGATGGGATAAAGAATGTTGGCGTATTTCGCGGCAGTCTTCGGATCTTCTACGCGCTGATAGGAGAACACGAAGTCCTCAGCCGTCACAGGCGTACCATCAGACCATTTGGCGTTTTCCCGAAGTTTGAATGTGTAGACCGTGCCATCGTCAGACAAAGTCCAGCTTTCTGCCGCACCGGGAACGATCTTGCCGGCTGCATCGTAAATGGTAAGACCTTCATAAAGGTCCTTCACGATGAAGGCTTCGATGTTGATCGAGGTCTGAGCCTGATCGAGAGTTTGTGGTTCCCCGGAATTACCGCGATGCAGAACGGTTTCTGCGAGAGCGGAACTAGCGCCAATCAGAAGCGAGCCTAGCAGGATTGCGGCGCGCGTTGTTGTTTTTATAGAATTCATTTTTTNAATTTCCCCATAAAGTGTGAGAACGCGCAAACAAGGACAAAATGCGCTGGGGCGCAACCCCAATATTTATCAGGCGGACAAATTAGAGAACCCGTAAACATGTTGATTGTGGAAAACCTTGCTCCAAACCCGTCTGTCCCGGCGCTTTCGTTTTTCATAAAAATGAANTAAAACGAAAGTCCACAGATATTGTCGGGTAGAAGCTTTCATGTTTTTCTCATCGCGCCAGCTTGATATCATCGAACTTGCAAAATCCGAGGGTAAGGTCAGCGTCGACGATCTGGCCTCACGATTCTCGGTGACGGCGCAGACGATACGCAAGGATTTGAACGATCTTTGCGAGGCGCGTGCGCTGACTCGAATCCATGGCGGCGCCATCTTTCCAAGCAGCACGGAGAACGTGAAATACGAAGCGCGACGTTTGATTGCCGCCACGGAAAAACAGGCGATAGGTCAGGCCGCAGCTGAGCTCATTCCCAGTAAATCATCGTTGTTCATCAATATCGGCACAACCACCGAAGCTGTCGGCGAAGCTCTCGTGGACCATCAGGAATTGATGGTCATTACCAACAACATCAACGTTGCCAACAGGTTACGGATATTCCCCGGTATCGAGGTCGTCATTGCCGGCGGCGTGGTACGCGGCACCGATGGCGGAATTGTCGGAGAAGCCGCCGTAGATTTCATCCGCCAGTTCAAGGTGGACTATGCGGTGATCGGCGTCTCTGCCATCGACAAGGACGGCGCGTTGCTGGATTATGATTTTCGCGAAGTGAAGGTGGCGCAGGCCATCATCGCCAATGCGAGGCATGTCATTCTGGTGTCAGACTCCAGCAAATTCGACCGGACGGCACCGGTGCGAATCGGTCATCTCTCGCAGGTCCACACTTTCATAACGGACCACTGTCCGCTCGACTCCGTGAAAGTCATTTGCAAGGAAANTGACGTACGGCTGATCGAAACAGAACGCTCGCAAGCTCAAAACTGAAACGATTAACATTCGTTTGACATTCACTTTATTTNCATTTTAACTCCTACCAAGTTCGAATTCCAAGGATAAGCGACGGAATGGCGCGCCAGGGAGAGTGACGTGACTGAGCAGGCAGTTCGCGATATTTTCGTGATCGGTGGTGGCATAAACGGGTGCGGGATCGCACGTGATGCTGCTGGTCGCGGCTATTCCGTGACCTTGGCCGAAATGAACGATTTCGCCTCCGGCACCTCTTCAGGCGCAACCAAACTCATTCACGGTGGACTTCGCTATCTCGAACATTATGAGTTCCGTCTGGTGCGCGAAGCCCTGATGGAACGCGAAGTGCTGTGGGCGATGGCACCGCACATCATCTGGCCGATGCGTTTTGTTCTGCCGTTCCACAAAGGTGGTATCCGCCCGGCATGGCTCATCCGGCTCGGGCTTTTCCTCTATGATCATCTGGGCGGTCGCAAGCTGCTGCCAGCCACAAAATCCCTCGACATGCGCCGCGATCCGGCAGGCAAGCCATTGAAGCCGCTCTTTACCAAGGCTTTCGAATATTCGGATGGCTGGGTGGATGATGCGCGTCTGGTGGTGTTGAATGCGCGAGATGCTGCCGACCGTGGCGCTGACATTATGAGCCGCGCGAAAGTGGTGTCCGTTCGCCGCGAAGGCCGGCTCTGGAACATCGACATCAAGGAAAACGCGACCGGCACTGTCAAGACGGTTCAGGCGCGTATGCTCGTCAACGCGTCTGGCCCCTGGGTGGACAATGTTCTGTCCAACGCGGCGGGCAAAAATCAGGTTCATAATGTGCGGCTGGTTCAGGGCAGCCACATCATCGTGAAAAAGAAGTTCAACGATCCGCGCGCCTATTTCTTTCAGAACCCGGACAATCGCATCATCTTCGCAATTCCCTACGAGACGGATTTCACCCTGATCGGCACCACCGACCGTGATTACACGGGCGATCCGGCAGATGTGAAAATAAGCGGCGAAGAGACGGATTACCTTTGCAATGCGGCGAGCGAGTATTTTGCCGAGCCGGTCACGAAGGACGATATAGTCTGGACCTATTCGGCGGTTCGCCCGCTGTTTGACGATGGCGCTTCCAGCGCGCAGGAAGCCACGCGCGACTACGTTCTGAAGCTTGAGAATGCTTCTGGTGAAGCGCCGTTGCTGAACGTGTTCGGCGGTAAGCTGACGACCTATCGTCGTCTGGCGGAACACGCGCTTGAAAAAGTGGCGGAAGCCATTGGTGACAAGGGCAAGCCTTGGACAGCCAAGAGTTCGCTTCCGGGCGGTGATTTCGTGGCCACCGGCTATGAGGCGGAAGTTAAAAAGCTCAATGCGAAATATAGCTTTCTATCTGATCGGCAGGCGCGCAGACTGGTGCGTCTCTACGGAACCAAAGCAAATGCGATCCTTGGCGATGCGACTGATATGGAGGCGCTCGGCCAGCATTTCGGAGGCGATCTTTACGAGCGCGAAGTCGAATGGCTGATCCGACAGGAATGGGCCAGAACCAGCGACGACGTGTTGTGGCGCAGAACAAAGCAGGGCCTGCATTTTTCTAAGGAAGAAGCGGCCGCACTCGACAGTTACATGGCGTCTATCGCCGCATGATGAACGCCCGAAAGGGCGGAGCAGACTGATATTGAAGCGGATATCTTGCAGGTTGGGAGGCCTCGGGACAGCATGCTGGAATTACGCAACATCGCCAAGATGGTGGGTGGTGATTACCACATCTACCCGACCAATCTGACCCTCAAGCGAGGCACGTTGAACGTGCTGCTGGGGCCGACGCTGTCTGGAAAAACATCACTGATGCGGCTGATGGCCGGTCTCGACAAACCGACCGAGGGCCAACTGCTGTTCGATGGCAAGGATGTCACCGGCAAGCGCGTGCAGGATCGCAGCGTTGCCATGGTGTACCAGCAGTTCATCAATTATCCGGCGCTGACCGTTTACGAAAACATCGCCTCCCCGATGCGGATCGCCAAGAAAGACAAGGCAACCATCGACCGCGAAGTGCGGCGCGCTGCCGACATGCTGCGGCTCACGCCCTACCTCGACCGCACACCGCTCAACCTCTCCGGCGGGCAACAGCAGCGCACGGCGCTTGCCCGCGCCATCGTCAAGAATGCCAGCCTGGTCCTGCTGGATGAGCCTCTTGCCAACCTCGATTACAAGTTGCGCGAAGAGTTGCGCGAGGAGTTGCCGAAGATTTTCGCGCTATCCGGTGCCATCTTTGTTTACGCAACGACCGAACCATCCGAAGCCCTGCTCCTGGGTGGCAACACCGCGACCATGCATCAGGGNCACATCGCCCAATATGGCAGCACCATTGATCTCTACAGAAACCCGGTCGATCTCGTCTCGGCAAAGACTTTCGCTGATCCACCGCTGAACATCATAGCGCTGACGCGCGCCGGTGGATCGTTTCTACTCAATGATGAGCCTGCTTTCCCGGTACCGGCGCATCTTTCGACCATTGCAGATGGCCCGGTGACCTTGGCCTTTCATCCTCACCATCTCTATCCGGCACCCGCAAATGGCGGAGCTGCAATCAAGCTGAGTGCAAAAACGCTGATCTCGGAAATTGCTGGTTCGGAAAGCTTTATTCATCTGGATTACGCGGGCAATCGCTGGGTGATGCTGACACGTGGCATCCTCGATATCGAGCCGGACCGCCAAGTCGATATTTACCTGGATACCCGTCATCTGATGGCGTTCGATGCGGATGGCCGTTCGCTTGCAACCCCGCAACAAGCAGCCGCGTGAGGAGAGACCATGGCACGCATCAGCCTCGATCATATCCGCCACGCCTACAACGCCAAAGCCAGGGCGGCCAATGATTACGCCCTGAAGGAAGTGAACTACGAGTGGAGCGATGGGGGTGCCTACGCGCTGCTCGGCCCATCTGGCTGCGGCAAAACCACCCTGCTCAACATCATTTCCGGCCTCATCAACCCATCGGATGGACGCATCCTGTTCGATGGCAAGGACGTGACCAACTTAGCCACGGAACAGCGCAATATTGCGCAGGTTTNCCAGTTCCCTGTCATCTACGACACCATGACCGTTTACGACAATCTGGCCTTTCCACTGCGCAATCGCGGCGTGCCCGAGGCCGATGTCGACAGGCGTGTCAACGAAATCCTCGAAATGATCGACCTCAGCGCATGGGGAAAACGCCGCGCACATCGCCTGACCGCCGATCAGAAGCAGAAGATTTCGCTAGGCCGTGGCCTCGTGCGCGACGATGTCAACGCTATCCTGTTCGATGAGCCGCTGACTGTGATCGACCCGCATATGAAATGGGTGCTGCGCTCGCAGTTGAAGCGCCTGCACAAGCAGTTCGGCTTTACTATGGTCTACGTCACGCACGACCAAACCGAAGCCATGACCTTCGCCGACAAGGTGGTCGTGATGTATGACGGCCAGATCGTGCAGATTGGCACGCCCGCCGAACTGTTCGAACGGCCAAGCCATACCTTCGTCGGTTATTTCATCGGCTCTCCGGGCATGAACTTCATGCCTGTGTCGCTCGATGGTGCGCAAGCGAAAATAGGCGATCAGCATGTGTTGCTCGACGCAGCACCAAATGTTGAAAGCGGCGTGAAGACGGAACTCGGCATTCGTCCGGAATTCATCTCTCTGGGTCGCGAGGGCATGCCTGTCACCATCAGCAAGGTCGAGGATATCGGTCGCCAGAAGATCGTCCGCGCCAGCTTTGCCGGGAATCCTCTGACCGTGGTGGTGCCTGAGGATGGCGACATTCCTTCAGAACCCCGCGTCACTTTCGATCCGAAAGCCATCGGCATCTACGCCGATAGCTGGCGCGTTGGCGCGGGAGGCTGAGCCATGGAAANGACGTTCAACAACAAGGCATGGCTGCTGCTCATTCCCGTCCTCGTGCTTGTGGCATTTTCAGCGATCATCCCACTGATGACGGTGGTCAATTACTCGGTTCAGGATACGTTCGGAAACAACCAGTTCTTCTGGGCGGGAACCGACTGGTTCGTGCAGATGCTGCATTCGCCGCGTTTCTGGGATGCGCTGATGCGCAACCTGATTTTCTCTTTCGTCATTCTGGCAATCCAGATTCCGCTCGGTATTCTGATTGCGCTCAACATGCCCAAGACCGGTCTTGGCGTACCTGTTNGCCTGGTACTCATGGCCCTGCCGCTTCTTATTCCGTGGAACGTTGTCGGCACCATCTGGCAGGTCTTCGGGCGCGTCGATATCGGTTTNCTCGGCCATTACCTGTCGATGCTCGGCGTCGATTACAACTACACGCAGGACCCTGTGGATGCCTGGGCGACCGTCATTATCATGGATGTCTGGCACTGGACGAGCCTTGTCGTGCTCCTGTGCTATGCCGGTCTCGTCTCGATCCCCGACGCCTATTATCAGGCAGCCCGCATCGATGGCGCATCGCGCTGGTCTGTCTTCCGCTATATCCAGTTGCCGAAGATGAAGCGCGTGCTTCTGATTGCCGTTCTTTTGCGCTTCATGGACAGCTTCATGATCTACACCGAACCCTTCGTGGTGACAGGCGGTGGCCCCGGCAACTCAACCACCTTCCTGTCCATCGATCTGGTGAAGATGGCAGTCGGCCAATTCGATCTGGGGCCAGCGGCGGCCATGTCGATCATCTACTTCCTGATCATCCTCGCTCTGTCGTGGATTTTCTACACCGTCATGACCAACAGCGACGAACAGGCTTGAGAAAGGAGACCACCATGAGCACTTCAAAATCCATCACCCGCTTCTCCTTCCTCATTCCGACGATTTATATCCTCTTCCTGCTGCTGCCGATCTATTGGCTCGTCAATATGAGCTTCAAGGAAAACGGCGAGATTCTCGGTGCCTTCTCGCTCTGGCCGCAAAACCCGACGCTGCGAAACTACACGGTCATTTTCACCGATCCAGCTTGGTATAACGGCTACATCAACTCCATCATCTATGTGGTGATGAACACGGTGATCTCGGTCGCCGCCGCGTTGCCCGCCGCCTATGCGTTCTCGCGGTATCGCTTCCTCGGTGATAAGCATCTGTTTTTCTGGCTGCTCACGAACCGCATGGCGCCACCTGCCGTGTTTGCCCTGCCCTTCTTCCAGCTCTATTCCGCCTTCGGGTTGATCGACACGCATATTGCGGTTGCTATCGCCCACTGCCTGTTCAACGTTCCCCTGGCTGTGTGGATTCTCGAAGGCTTCATGTCCGGCGTTCCCAAGGAAATCGATGAGACCGCCTATATTGACGGCTATTCCTTCCCGCGCTTTTTCGTCAAAATCTTCATGCCCCTGATTGCAAGCGGCATTGGTGTCGCGGCCTTCTTCTGCTTCATGTTCTCATGGGTTGAACTGCTGTTGGCCAGAACCCTGACGACAACCGCCGCCAAGCCGATTGCCGCGACCATGACCCGTACCGTTTCCGCATCCGGCATGGATTGGGGCGTGCTGGCCGCCGCCGGTGTGCTGACGATCATACCCGGTGCGCTGGTGATCTATTTCGTCCGAAACTACATCGCCAAGGGCTTTGCCCTCGGCCGCGTCTGAAAGGAGAAGCACAATGAATTTTTCCTGGATGGCATGGACGTTGCCAACGGCGCTGTTCTTTATCACCATATTACTGCTGCTGATCTGCATGGCGGTATGGGAGTATGTTTCGCCCGGCGGCAATCCGCGCGTCGGAATCTTACGCTTCGAGACGACACGCGGCGACCGCCTCTTTGTGTCGCTGCTCGGCTCGGCATTCATCCACCTCGGTTGGCTCGGTCTCGTCGGCCCCGGCCTCTGGTGGGCACTGGCTCTTTCGGTCGTCTATGCGATTGGCGTGTTCCGCTTCGTATAGGCCACTGACGGAAATACCGGGAGGGAGGACCGCCCGGAGATACATCTGCAAGCAATCGTAAACACTGGGAGGATGATTATGCGAATGCATCTTTTAACGACGACGGCAGCCGCGCTGCTGGCACTGACCGGCGTGGCAAACGCCGGAATGAACGAAGCCAAGACCTTTCTGGACAAGGAAATTGGCGATCTCTCCAGTCTTTCCCGCGCCGAGCAGGAAAAGGAAATGCAATGGTTTATCGATGCCGCCAAGCCTTTTGCCGGCATGGACATCAAGGTCGTTTCGGAAACCCTGACGACGCATGAATACGAGTCCAAGGTGCTGGCAAAAGCCTTTACCGAAATCACCGGCATCAAACTGACGCACGACTTGATCGGTGAAGGCGATGTGGTGGAGAAGCTGCAAACACAGATGCAGTCCGGCGAAAACATCTATGATGCCTTCGTCAACGATAGCGACCTCATCGGCACCCACTGGCGCTATCAGCAGGCCCGCAATCTGACGGACTGGATGGCCAACGAGGGCAAGGACGTCACCAATCCCGGTCTAGACCTGAAGGATTTCATCGGCACGAAATTCACGACGGCACCTGATGGCAAGCTCTACCAGCTTCCCGACCAGCAGTTCGCAAACCTCTATTGGTTCCGGTACGATTGGTTCAACGACGAGAAGAACAAGGCAGATTTCAAGGCGAAATATGGCTATGACCTCGGCGTTCCCGTCAACTGGTCTGCCTACGAAGACATTGCCGAATTTTTCACCGGTCGTGAAATCGACGGCAAGAAAGTCTACGGCCATATGGATTATGGCAAGAAAGACCCATCGCTTGGCTGGCGCTTCACCGATGCCTGGCTTTCCATGGCTGGCAACGGCGACAAAGGCCTGCCAAACGGCTTGCCGGTCGATGAATGGGGCATCAAGGTCAACGAAAAGTCACAGCCGGTCGGTTCCTGCGTGGCCCGTGGCGGTGACACCAACGGCCCTGCCTCGGTCTATGCGATCCAGAAATATCTCGACTGGTTGAAGGCTTACGCGCCTCCAGCAGCGCAGGGCATGAACTTCTCCGAATCCGGTCCAGTTCCGGCGCAGGGCGAAGTGGCGCAGCAGATTTNCTGGTACACGGCGTTTACGGCTGATGCGGTCAAGAAGGGCCTGCCCGTCGTCAACGAGGATGGCACGCCGAAATGGCGCATGGCCCCNTCCCCGCATGGCGTTTACTGGAAGGACGGTATGAAGCTTGGCTATCAGGACGTGGGTTCCTGGACGCTGATGAAATCCACGCCTGACGACCGCGCCAAGGCCGCATGGCTTTACGCCCAGTTCGTGACCTCGAAGACCGTCGACGTGAAGAAAAGCCATGTTGGCCTCACCCTCATCCGCGATTCCTCGATCAACCACGAAAGCTTCACCAAGCGCGCCAAGGATCTCGGCGGCCTGATCGAGTTCTATCGCTCGCCTGCCCGCGTTCAGTGGTCTCCAACCGGCACCAACGTTCCTGACTATCCAAAGCTGGCTCAGCTGTGGTGGCAGGCCGTGGGTGATGCATCCTCCGGCGCAAAAACGGCGCAGGAAGCTATGGACTCGCTCTGCGCCGAACAGGAAANGGTCATGCAGCGTCTGGAACGCGCAGGCGTTCAGGGCGAAATCGGACCAAAGCTGGCTGAAGAACACGATCTTGAATACTGGAACAAGGACGCAGTTTCCAAGGGCAACCTTGCACCACAGCTGAAGATCGCCGAGGAAAANGAAAAGCCAATGACCGTCAACTATGATGAGTTGGTCAAGAGCTGGCAGAAGTAAGTCTGCTGACCACATCCACCGACGTCATCCTCGGGCTTGACCCGAGGATCTGCCAAGGTTCAAGCAGGCTGTGACGTTGGCCTATTCCTGAAACGGAAAGCCGGGGGCGAATTCATTGCCCCCGGCTTTTTTNCAGCGGTATAAAGATCAGTCACCGTCGTACAAGACGAGACGTAGCAGATCCTCGGGACAAGCCCGAGGATGACGGAGAAAAGGGGGTTGCCCCTTCTCTAAAGAACCTCACGAAACAATCGGGTCCAGCGAACCAGACGCGTAACGCTTCGCCATCTCCCGCAGCGGAATCGGCGTGATCTTTGATGCCTGCCCTGCCGTCCAGAACAGCTCGAACCGTTCCTTGCACAGCTTCGTCATGGCCTCCCGTGCAGGCTTCAAATACTTGCGCAGATCGAACTCAGCCGGGTCTTCCGCCAGCACCTTTCGGATTTGGCCAGTGATCGCCATGCGGCAGTCGGTGTCGATGTTGATCTTGCGGACGCCATTTTTGATTCCGCGCTGAATTTCTTCGATCGGCACACCCCAGGTCGGCTTGATCGCGCCGCCATAGGCGTTGATGATATCCTGCAAGTCCTGCGGCACGGTCGATGATCCGTGCATGACAAGATGCGTGTTTGGCAGTTTGTTGTGGATTTCCTCGATGACATTCATGGCCAGCACCGAACCATCAGGCCTGCGGGTAAACTTGTAGGCGCCGTGGCTGGTGCCCATGGCAACGGCCAGTGCATCCACCTTGGTTTCGCGCACGAACTTTACCGCTTCGTCCGGGTCGGTCAGCAGCTGATCATGTGACAGCACGCCCTCGGCGCCGTGACCGTCTTCCGCCTCGCCCATGCCGCTTTCCAGCGAGCCGAGGACACCAAGTTCACCTTCGACGGAGATACCGCCGTAGTGGGCCATGTCGGTAACTTGTCTGGTAACGCCGACGTTGTAGTCCCAGTCACCCGGCGTTTTGCCATCGGCCTTCAGAGAGCCATCCATCATGACGGAAGTAAAACCGGCCTGAATAGCGGTCATGCAGCTGGCTGCTTCGTTGCCGTGGTCCAGATGCACGCAGACGGGAATGTGCGGATAGATTTCGACAACCGCATCCATCATATACTTGAGCATGATGTCGTTGGCGTAGGCGCGTGCCCCGCGCGATGCTTGCATGATGACGGGCGAATTCGTCGCATCCGCCGCCTCCATGATGGCGAGCGCCTGTTCCATATTATTGATATTGAAAGCAGGTACGCCATAGCCGTTTTCTGCCGCGTGATCGAGCAACTGACGGAGCGTTATTCGAGCCAAGGTATTTCCCCCTAAAACGAGCTGTTTTTAGAGCGGCAAGTATCACTACCGCCCTGTCCTTTCATGAACAGCCCTACTATTGCCTTGAGAACCCTAACTATCCAGCTTTTTTNGACGATCATCAGTAGAGAATGCGCGATCTGGATTGTGTAGGCCTGCCGGTCTGAAAGTTACCCAAAGATTAAAATACCGTGCCCTGTCGTGGTTTGGCGAATGGCCGTCGCTTTTCGCGTGGGTTCCCGGCAGGGCTTCGCGCCATCATCTTTTCAACCTTGCAGAAGACAAGAACAGCGGCACACCCCTGCGGCAGGTGCGCCTATTTATAAGTGTCGCCAATAAAGGGAACAGATATGAAGACATTGCTTGCATCCACCTGTCTGGTGTTCGGCTTGCTCGGTGGCGTGGCTGCGGCCAGCGCAGCAGAGTGTGGTAGCCCCACCATCGCCAGCATGAACTGGCAGAGCGCCGAAGTGCTCTCCGCCATCGACAAGATCATTCTCAACGAGGGCTACGGTTGCAGCGCCGAGATCACCATTGGCGATACCGTTCCGACCATCACCTCCATGGTCGAGAAAGGCCAACCGGATATCGCACCAGAGGCGTGGGCCGATACGCTGCCGGAAGTGGTCAAGCGCGGCGTCGATGAAGGCAAGCTCGTCGTAGCCGCAACGGCTTTGCCGGACGGCGGCATTCAGGGCTGGTGGATTCCCAAATACGTGGCCGATGCTCACCCAGAGATCAAANCCATCGGCGACCTCATGAAGAACCCCAAGCTTTTCCCGAATGCGGAAAATCCAGACAAGGGCGCCATCGTCAACGGCCCGCAAGGCTGGGGTGGCACTGTGGTCACCGGACAGCTTTTCAAGGCCTACGGGGCTGAAAAGGCAGGCTTTATCCTCGTTGATAGCGGCTCCTCCGCCGGTCTCGATGGCTCCATTGCCAAGGCTTACGAGCGCAAGCAGCCATGGGTTGGGTATTACTGGTCGCCCACCGCCCTTCTCGGAAAATACGAGATGGTGAAGCTGGAGCCGGGCGTTGCCGCAGATGCGGCCGAGTGGAAGCGTTGCAACACCGTTGCCGATTGCCCAGACCCGAAACCCAACGCATGGCCGGTGGACAAGGTGGTGACGCTGGTTGCCAAGCCGTTTTCGGATAAGGCGGGGCCAGAAATCATGGACTATCTTAAAAAGCGTTCATGGAGCAACGATACCGTCAATAAGCTGATGGCATGGATGACGGACAACCAGGCAACAGGCGAGGATAGCGCCAAGCACTTCCTCAAGGAAAACCCCGACATCTGGACCAAGTGGGTGTCGTCAGACGCTGCGGAAAAANTCAAGGCTTCGCTCTGAAGACTTGCCCTGCTGTCTGACCGGCGGTCGGCAGCCGTGCCAAANGATATGCGATTGATATTTCGATCGCATGTCGCCGCGATCACAGGGGACGCGTATGGATTGGTTCTACAGATTTCCGCATATGAACGACGACACGCTTCGCAATCTGAAAANGATGATTGATGACGGGTTTCGTGAGTTTACACGCGCTTGGGGTGGAAGCATCGAGGGCTTCTTTTCACCGCTTCAACAGTTTTTGATATGGGCCGAGCGCTTCATGACGCAAACGCCGTGGCCGATTATTATTTNGATTATTTTGGGCATAGCTTGGGCTGGCAGTCKCAGCCTCAAGATCGTGCTTGGCTGTCTCTTCACACTTCTGGCTATCGGCTATTTCGATATGTGGACAGATACGATGCGAACGATCTCGATGATCTTCGTCTGCACCGTCCTGTCCATCGTCATCGGGCTCCCCCTCGGTATCGCCATGTCGCACTCCAATCGCGTCCAGCGGGTGGTCAATCCCATACTGGATGTCATGCAGACCATGCCGAGCTTCGTCTACCTCATCCCCGTCGTCATGCTGCTGGGCATCGGCAGGGTACCGGGGCTGATCGCTGTGGTCATCTATGCCATTCCGCCGATGATACGCCTCACCAATCTCGGTATCCGACTGGTGGACCGGGATGTGCTGGAGGCCGCCGATGCGTTCGGATCTTCCGGCTGGCAAAAGCTCTTCAAGGTGCAACTGCCGCTGGCGCTCCCCACTATCATGGCCGGCATCAACCAGACAATCATGATGGCGCTCGCCATGGTCGTAATTGCCTCGATGATCGGCGTACAGGGACTGGGCCAGCCGGTTCTCAAAGCCATCGCCAACCAGTATTTCACGCTCGGCATCTTCAATGGCTTGGCCATCGTTGGCATCGCCATCATCTTTGATCGCATAAGTCAGGCCTATGGCAAAAGGCTCCAGAAACATCAGGAGATTGCCCATGGCTGACACTGCATTTGGCGGCATAAAGATCAGCAATCTCTACAAGGTTTTCGGTGTCAAACCGCAGGCTCATATCGACGCCGTTCGCAATGGGCTGACAAAAACCGAACTCAACGAGAAGTACGGTCATGTTCTCGGCCTTCGGGATATCAACATCGATATTCCCTCGGGCTGCATTCAGGTCATCATGGGTCTGTCAGGCTCCGGCAAGTCAACGCTGATCCGCCACATCAACCGGCTGATCGACCCCACGGCTGGCGAAGTGCTGGTCGATGGCGTTGATGTCGTAAAGATGAATGCGACGGAGCTGCGCGCCTTTCGCCGCCATCAGACAGCCATGGTGTTTCAGAAATTCGCCCTTCTGCCGCATCGTAACATTCTGGACAACACTCTATACGGGCTTGAAGTCCAAGGCATGGCACGCGCAAAAAGCGTCGATATCGCCATGCGCTGGCTGGAGCGGGTGGGATTGAAAGGGTATGAAACGCGCTTTCCCAACCAGCTTTCCGGCGGCATGCAACAACGCGTGGGGCTGGCGCGAGCCCTGTCCAACGATGCGCCGGTTCTCCTGATGGATGAAGCCTATTCCGCGCTTGACCCGCTGATCCGAACCGATATGCAATCCGTGCTTCTCGATATCCAGAAGGAAATCAAGAAAACCATCGTGTTCATCACCCATGATCTGGATGAGGCGCTTCGTCTGGGAGACCAGATCGCTATTCTGCGGGATGGCGAAGTCATCCAGCAGGGCACCAGTCAGGACATCGTGCTGCGTCCAGCCGACGAGTACATCGCCAACTTCGTCAAGGAGGTGAACCGGGGTCGGGTCATCAACGTCGAGGCGGTGATGTCGCCGGTTGCGCCGGGAATACAGGCGGTCGACCCGCAGGTTTTTGTCGGCACCAGCATCGAGGACACGATGCGAATGCTGGCGCGCAGCGGCGATGACAAAGCAACCGTCTGCGACCTTTCAAGCAAGGCCGTGGGGACTGTCAGCTTCCGCCAACTTGCCAGCGCAATCGTCGATGTGTCGGCAACGGAAATCAATGGTGGCGATGCCGGAGACGTTGCTCGGGCCAAGGCCTGAACAGACTGTTCACAATCGCGACCGTACATTCCCTGAAATGCACACTATATGTTTGGCAACGAAACATATGCAGATTCAGGTGAAACATCATGAAGAAGATTGGCTTTCTGTCTTTCGGCCATTGGGGTCCGGGGCCACATTCGCAGGCACGCACGGCCAAGGATGTACTTAAGCAATCCATCGAGCTTGCCGTTGCCGCAGAAGAGATTGGCGTCGATGGCGCATACTTCCGTGTACACCACTTCGCCCGCCAACTGGCCTCGCCGTTTCCGTTGCTCGCAGCGGTCGGTGCTAGAACGAGCAAGATCGAGATCGGCACCGGCGTCATCGATATGCGTTATGAAAATCCGCTCTACATGGCGGAAGACGCGGGTTCTGCCGATCTGATTTCCGATGGTCGCCTGCAACTTGGCCTCAGCCGTGGTTCACCTGAACAGGTGATCGAAGGCTGGCGGTATTTTGGCTATCAGCCGAAAGACGGCGCAAGCGATGCCGACATGGGCCGAAGCAGCACGGAAGTGTTTCTGGAAGTGCTGAAAGGCGAAGGCTTTGCCGAGCCCAATCCTCGCCCGATGTTTGCCAACCCGCCCGGCCTGTTGCGTCTCGAACCGCATTCGGAAGGTTTGCGCGACCGCATCTGGTGGGGTGCTGGCTCCAATGCCACCGCCGTCTGGGCAGCAAAGCTCGGAATGAACTTGCAGAGCTCGACGTTGAAGGACGACGAGACCGGCGAACCGTTTCATGTCCAGCAGGCAGCGCAGATCCGGGCCTACCATGCCGCATGGAAGGAAGCTGGCCACACCCGGACGCCGCGTGTGTCCGTCAGCCGCAGTATTTTTGCGCTGGTGGATGATCGCGACCGCGCCTATTTCGGTGGCAGCGGCAAGGATAGCGACAGCATCGGTTATCTCGATGCCAACACCCGCGCTGTTTTCGGACGTTCATATGCCGCAGAGCCCGAGATGCTGATCAAGGAACTGGCGAAGGATGAAGCCGTTGCCGAGGCCGATACGCTGCTATTGACGATCCCGAACCAGCTGGGTGTCGATTACAACGTCCATGTGCTCGATTCGATTTNGAAACATGTCGCGCCAGAACTCGGCTGGCGTTGATTGAACGAGGTCCACGGCATTCGCAAATGCCGTGGACCAGAGCCGTTATTCGGCGACATCCAGAACCAGTCCCTTGGTCAGTTCCAGGGCCTGGCGTTCAAACAGACCGCGATAGATGCCACCCTTTTNCTGGATGAGGCTGACATGCGTTCCCTCTTCCGCAATCGTGCCGTGGCTGAACACCAGCAACCGGTCGAGAGAGCGGACCGTGGACAGGCGGTGCGCGACGACAAGTGTCGTGCGTCCCTGCATCAATCGTTCCATCGCATGCTGGATCAGCATTTCCGATTCCGAATCCAGACTGGACGTCGCCTCATCGAGAATGAGGATCGGTGCATCCGCCAGAAACGCTCGCGCAATGGCGATACGCTGACGTTCCCCACCAGACAGCTTGACGCCGCGTTCCCCCACCAGCGTGCCATAACCCTTTGGCAGCGCGGTGATGAAACCATCTGCGCTGGCCAGTTGCGCGGCGGTCTCGATTTCCTTCTGCGTGGCATTGGGCCTTGCATAGGCGATGTTTTCGGCCAGCGAACGGTGAAACAGGATCGGCTCCTGCTGCACGATGGCGATCTGCTGACGCAGAGACGCCTGCGACGCTTGCGAAATGTCCTGCCCGTCGATGCGGATCGAACCATCGCTGACATCATGCAGCCGCTGGATGAGCTTGATGAAGGTCGTCTTTCCCGAACCGGAATGACCGACAAGCCCTACCCTTTCGCCCGGCTTGATGGTGACGGAAAAATCCTTGTAGAGCGGTGCGAGATGTTTGCCATAATGGAAACTCACCCGCTCGAACTCGATCTTCCCCTCGTTGATGACAAGCGTTTTCGCGTTTGGCACATCGTCGATGCCGAGCGGCTGCGAATGGATGGAGACGAGCTCTTCCATGTCGTTTACCGACCGCTGCAGGTTGCGGATATGCATGCCGATTTCGCGCAGGTAGCCTTGCAGAATGAAGAAAGCCGTCAGAACGAAGGTAATATCACCGGCATCGGCATTGCCATTTGCCCAGAGCAAAAGCGCGAGACCAATGACGCCTGCCCGCATGATAGTGAGCAAGCCAGCCTGTAAAGTGCCGTTGATGGTGCCACGCACCCATGTCCGCCGTGTCCGGTCTTTCCATTTGCCCATGACGCGCGTCAGCCGCGCATCTTCGCGCTCCTCCGCACCGAAGGCTTTCACCACGGCGTTGCAGGTCACGGCATCGGCCAGCGAACCGCCGAGGCGTGTGTCCCAGGCATTGGCAAGACTTGCCATCGGCGCAACATAGCCCAACGCCATGCAGACCGTGACAATCACGAAGAGCAGCGAACCCAGCCCGACGAGCAGGCCCATCAACGGCCAGTACCATGTCATCAGAATGGTAGAGCCGATCAGCATCACGATGGATGGAAACAGCGCCACGAACACCGTGTCGTTCAGCAAATCCAGCGCCCACATGCCGCGCGTAACCTTGCGCACGGTGGAGCCAGCAAAGCTGTTGGCATGCCAATCCGATGAGAAGCGCTGGATGCGATGAAACGAGTCAGCGGCGATGTCCGTCATCGATCTTAGCGTGAAGCTGATGATGGTCATGAATGTCGCGTGCCGCAAAACGACGGCGAGCACGGCAAGACCCATCAGCCAGCCAAAAGCCGTTAGCGCGCTGTTCCATGCGGTGAGATCACTCGCGCTTCCCGATACGACGGCATCCACCAGCCGACCCGCAAACATCGGTGTCAACACATCGGCAAGTGTTGAAAACAGCACCGCGCACAACATGAAAGCCACCCGGCCAGGCTGCCGCCGCCAATGGGTCCAACAGAAACGGAAAACGCTGCGAAACGCCTGACTGCGGCGCAATTTCAAACCAAAAGACATGATAAGCATCCCGGCGTCGGCCGGTCCCACGAAAGATATGAAANTGAAATTCGCGCGTTATCGGTGCGCGAAACGATTTTGGAAAAATCGAGAAATAACCGGCGTGCCGGTCGTTACGTGTCGATCTCTTGTTGAAAAGAGAAAGAGAGCATCAGCTCTTGATGGCTGAGGCCACCGGGGAGTTGGAAAAATATGCCATGTAATACCTCCCTCGTTCACGTTGATGCAGACACATTATGCAGCTTGCATCAAAACGCCAAGCCCGTTTCATGCACCATGCTTCACTAAACCTCTAGGTGCGGCAGAGTTGCCACAGGGTGGCATACGCAAANTGATTGCCGAGCGAACACGAAGGGGGAATATTTCTCCTATTCATCACCCATATTCTGGATGATTATTTGGCGACTTCAAGCGGGCAAAAGGCGAAGATCGGCCCATAACTTATGCTGGAGCATGCCATGACGTTGCGTATCAATCAGACCGCCCCCGACTTCACCGCAGATACCACTCAAGGGTCGATCAGCTTCCACGAGTGGATTGGGNATAGCTGGGCCGTTCTGTTTTCACACCCCAAGAATTTTACGCCGGTCTGCACCACGGAACTTGGCGCAATGGCGGGCCTCGACGGCGAGTTTAAAAAGCGCAATGTGAAGGTCATCGGCATTTCGGTAGACCCGGTGGAAAGTCACCCCAAATGGAAGCAGGACATTCAGACGGCCACCGGCTTCGAGGTTGCCTACCCGCTGATCGGCGACAGGGACCTCAAGGTCGCAAAGCTCTATGACATGCTGCCCGATGATGCCGGTGAAAGCTCCGAAGGACGTACGCCAGCAGACAACGCCACCGTGCGCTCGGTCTATGTCATCGGCCCCGACAAAANGATCAAGCTGATCCTGACCTACCCGATGACGACGGGCCGCAACTTCGATGAAATCCTGCGCACCATCGACTCGATCCAGCTGACGGCCAAGCACCAGGTGGCCACGCCTGCCAACTGGAAGCAGGAGGATGATGTGATCATCACGGCTGCGGTTTCCAATGAGGATGCGATCACGCGGTTTGGTTCGTTCGATACTGTCTTACCGTATTTGCGCAAGACAAAACAGCCACAGGGTTAAGGGTCGCGGCTGACACATTTGTTTGGTGGATGGGCGTCCTCAAGCGCTCGTCTGCCGGTTAGCAACTTTGCGTATTTTATCCATCCTTNCAAAAATCCCTACCTTGCCTCATAGACGGGCTTCGCCGTTCACGCGGCAGCATCTGCCCGTGGCTTGATCTCTTCTCAGTGCCCATCGCCGGTTTCGGCCATGGTATTCGGACGGGGCGCTGCAAGCTGCCTCGTTGGGTAGTGTAAGAATGGCACCTTTCAGCGCCCCGTTCGGCGGTTGTTACCCACCAGCGATCCCTTTGCCACGGCTGGCATGGTCCCGGATGGCGAAGGGCGAGCCTTGCCGGAAANCCGGTCGGACGTGTTCAAGGTCCGACCCTTCCCATCCGGGCGGCAACATTGCGTTTCCGCACCATTGCCTGCCAGTTCGGCCACATCCGTCCGCGTCGTCTCCGACGCGGACGGATGCAACGTGTTCCTGTGTACCGCCTGACTTTCGCTTCAATCCCTTATGGTCGCGTTCGACCAGAGGACGATGAGCTGTCGGTACACCCGGGGCTGGCGAAACGGAGCGGCAGCACCTTAAGTCTCGAAACCGGTTAAGGTATTCGAGGCAGGCACGCCGATCCGGTCCGAACATCGGGAGAGCAAGACCAGCCGGTCCGAAACCGATGCTGCTCCCCACCCGTTGCCCCGGGGGGATTCGCTGCCGGACCCCGGCGATGAAGGTTTGCGTATCCCTTCACCACCAGCGCCGGTCCCGCCTCGCCGCAACGCCTTGCGGTGTATCCGAGGGCGGAACGGGGTGATTGTGCGGGTGATTCGCGAGGTGTGGAGAAAACTGCGGGAGGATTTTTTGATGTTTTTGCGGGTTTTCGTTAAGGTATTGATTTGATTGGGGAGTATTTTNGTGGAGAGGTCAGAATATGCCGCTCACCCCCCTCTGTCCTGCCGGACATCTCCCCNTCAGGTGGGNAGATCTGCAAGACGCGCTGCCGCCACTTTATTCTCGACCGCTAAGAATGCCAAAAGGTCGCCACGAGTCGATCTCCCCCCTTGAGGGGGAGATGCCTGGCAAGGCAGAGGGGGGGNAGCCGCTTGCCCAACACTTACCCATTATCCCGCTTGAATATCCAGTCGTGATCCGGGTGGTTCTGGAAGCGCCATTTGCGCATCGGGCCAGCCATGACGTTCAGATAATACATCTCGTAGCCGTATGGCGCACCGCAGGGGTGATGGCCCTTGGGCACCAGAACCACGTCGCCATCAGAAACCGCCATGGTTTCATCCAGCGAGCCATCCTCGGTGAAAACGCGCTGGAAGCCGAAGCCTTGGGCCGGGTTGAGGCGGTGGTAGTAGGTTTCTTCCAGATAGGTCATGTCGGGGAAATTGTCCTCGTCATGCCGGTGCGGCGGATAGGACGACCAGTGGCCAGATGGGGTAAAGACCTCCGTGACCAAAAGGCTATCGGCCACATCCCGATCTTCCATGGCAATGGGGAAAATGTAGCGGGTGTTGGCACCCTTGCCGCGCTCGCTGAGCGAAATGCCTGACGGGCCGATGACCTGCGCATCCCTGCCCGGCTTGGCCGGTGCCGTGCAGACGCCGATGGTGCAATCGCTCGTGGCTTTGACCGACCATGAGGAACCGGCGGGAATATAGACGCAATGCGGTGGCTTGCGCTCGAACACATTCATGCGGTCGCCGAGTTCGCCGAAGTTCTTGGCTTCGGATGAAACTTCCGCCTTGCCCTCCACCAGCACCAGAATGACTTCCGTGTCCCCGGTTTCCTCGCTCGCGGTTTCACCCGGTTTCAGCCGATATAGACCGAAACCGACATAGCCCCAGTCCGCACTTTCGGGCGTGATATCGTGGACCTTGCCGGTTTTCCCGGTGGGCTTGCGCAGCAGATTGGCCATCGTCGTCTCCTTTAATCAGGCTTTATCAAGCCCGGCTTGCCTGGCGAAATCCCGCAGGGACTTCAGGCCGAGGCTTTGATATTCGAAGGGATTGCGCACATCAGGGTCTTGCTCGGCCTCGATGACCAGCCAGCCGCTGTAGCCATGTCCGGCCGCGACTTTCAGCACGGATGGAAAATCGACGCCGCCGTCCATATCGCCGGGAACGGTGAACACACCGCGACGCACGCCTTCGAGAAAGGAAAGATTTTCGTTGCGCACCTGGCTGGCAATATCGGGTCGAACGTTCTTCGCATGAATATGTCCGACGCGGGCCATGTGCTTGCGGGCAAGACGTGCGGGATCCCCACCGCCAAACAGCGTATGGCCGGTGTCTAGTAGCAGCTTGGTGTGCGGCCCGGTGTTTTCCATCAGGCGGTCGATTTCGTCTTCGCTTTCGATGATGGTGCCCATGTGGTGATGGTAGACGAGTGCCACGCCTTGATCGGCAGCGAATTTCGCGAGCGCTTCCACGCCTGCACCGAATGATGTCCAGTCGGCATCGGCAAGCTTAGGGCGGTCGTTGACCGGTTTTGCGTCATCGCCGTGAATGGCGTTTGATGTTTCGCAAACGATAATGACCTTTGAACCCATGGCTTTCAGAAGATCGAGGGAGGGCTGCATGGCGGCCTTCTCGTCTTCGATGGAGTTGGTCAGCAGGTTGAGCGAGTGCCAGCCGGACACGTAACGAAGATTGCGGGGGGCAAGCACCGCTTTCAGGGCATCCGGTTCCTGCGGGAACTTGTGGCCCTTTTCGATGCCGTCGAAACCGATTTTCGAGGTTTCATCCAAGCACTGGTCGAGGCTGATATGGGCGCCCAGCGTGCGGTCGTCATCATTGCTCCAGGCAATGGGGTTGGTGCCGTAAAGGATCATCTTACTGTCTTTCCTTCAACGCGGCTTCGTAAGCGGCGCGTGCATTGTTGACTTCTGTGCGCTGCGACACTTCCGGCACGGCGACATCCCACCAGTAACCACCGGCATCCGGTGTTGGGTACGGGTCGGTGTCGATGACGATAACGGTCGTGACCGTTGCTTCACGCGCGGCATTCAGCGCCATCTCGAGCTCCGCAATCGAGGATACCTTGTGAGCATCCGCGCCCATGCTGGCCGCGTGGGCGGTAAAATCGATGGCGATGGGGTTTGTGTGATTGGTGTGGGCGTAGAGGTTGTTGAACTCTGCGCNGCCGGTGCCCATTTGCAGCCGGTTGATGCAGCCGTAACCCCTGTTATCGGTGATGACGAGGGTGATCTTGACGCCCATGGCGACCGCGGTGGCAAGCTCCGAATTCATCATCATGTAGGAGCCATCGCCGACCATGACGATAACGTCACGGTCAGGCTGCGCCATTTTTATGCCGAGGCCACCGGCGATTTCGTAACCCATGCAGGAGAAGCCGTATTCCATGTGGTAGGAAAGCGGCAGCTTGGCTTTCCACAGCTGATGCAACTCACCCGGCATGGTGCCAGCCGCGCACATAACGACGGTGTTGTCGCGCGAGGCCCGCTGTACCGCACCGATGACCTGCATGTCGGTGGGCAGGCTGTTGGCTTCCGTTGGTGCTGCGGTTACGGCATCGGCTTTCGCAAACCATTGCTGCTTTAACGCACCTTCGGGTGTCGCAAAACGGTGGCTGCCCAAAGCGGCAGACAGCTTTTCCAAACCGACCTTGGCATCCGCCGTCAGGCTGATGGCATTGTGCTTGGCACTGTCATAGGGCTGGACGTTGAGGGCCAGAAGCTTGCGATCAGGGTTCTTGAACAGCGCCCATGAGCCGGTGGTGAAATCCTGAAAGCGGGTGCCGATGCCGAAGACGAGATCGGCCTTTTCGGCGATGGCATTGGCGCTGTCTGCACCTGTTACGCCGACCGGGCCGAAGTTCAGATCATGATCCCAGGCGAGCGCGGACTTGCCCGCCTGCGTTTCGATGACCGGAATTGAGTGCGTCTCGGCAAAGTTTTTGAGCGTTTCCGTCGCGCCGGAGAAGTGCACACCACCACCGGCGACGATGACGGGATTTTTGGCCACCTTGAGGGCCGCAACGGCTTCTTCGAACTCTGCGATATCGGGTTCCGGACGGCGCTGGCGCCAGACTTTTTTCTCGAAGAAACTGGCCGGATAATCGTAGGCTTCCGCCTGCACATCTTGGCAGAAGGCGAGCGTGACCGGGCCGCAATCTGCAGGGTCCGTCATGGTGCGCATGGCGCGCGGCAAAGCGGTCAGAAGCTGTTCGGGGCGCATGATGCGGTCGAAATAGCGGCTGACGGGTTTGAAGCAATCATTGGCGGAAACGGTGCCATCACCGAAATCCTCGATCTGCTGCAACACCGGATCGGGGCCGCGATTGGCGAAGACATCGCCGGGAATGAGCAGAACGGGTAAGCGGTTGACATGAGCGAGTGCCGCTGCCGTGACCATATTCGTCGCACCGGGNCCGATGGAGGACGTGACCGCCATGGCACGTCGGCGGCCGAGTTGTTTGGCATAGGCAATGGCCGCATGTGCCATGGATTGTTCGTTCTGGCCGCGATAGGTCTTCAGCTCATCACGGATGCCGTAGAGCGCTTCACCGATACCGGCGACATTGCCGTGGCCGAAAATGGCCCAGACACCGGCGATATAGGTTTCGCCATCCTCGTTCATCTGCGCGGCCAGATAGCGCATCATCGCCTGCGCTGCCGTCAAACGTATTGTCGTCACGCTGCTTCTCCCTTGTTTCCTGCGGCGCGCGCCTCATCCCAGATGCGGCAAAGCGCGCTGTAGCGCTCCGCCATCTGGCCGACGGCCTCCTCGTCGCTCATCTTGCCGGACAGCCATGCCCGGCCAGCATCCGCAAAANTCGTACGACCCACGGCAAAACCTTTGACCAGATCGAAGCCCGCCGCAAGACGGAAGCTTTCTTCCAGTTCCGCCTGCGGGGCATCCAGACCCAGCACGACGATACCGCGCACATATGGGTCGTTGCGCTTCACCGCATCGGTCGCGTTTTNCCACGCAGCCTCGCTTTTCATCGGCTCCAGCTTCCACCAGTCGGGGTATACGCCGATTTCATAGAAACGGTCGATGATCTTGGCCGTTGTCGTGTCATCCACCGGACCGACTTTGGAGGGAATGACTTCCAGCAGCAGTTCCAGCCGGTTGCGCCGTGCGGCCTGAAACAGCCGTAGCACCGTGTCTTCCTGCTCCTTGCGCAGCTCGGCCGCATCATCGGGGTGATAGAAGCACAGAACCTTGACGACATTGTTTGCGGGCCACTCATTGAGTCCGCCGAAATCGAGGCCGAGTTCCGGCTCCAGCGTCAGCGGGCGAGAGCCCGGCCATTCCACGGGCCTGCCGATCCAAAGATTGGTGCCGCTGGCTTCGTAAAGCGCGTCGCGGCCCAAGCGGCTGTCGCAGAGAATGCCGTAACCGGCTTGCCCGCCGGACACCTGAAGGGCTGCTTTCAGGCAAAGCTTCTTGAAGTCGCCAATCTTGCCGTGATCGACACCGGCCTCATCCGCCATGGCTTCCAACTGCATGCGGTGATCGAAGGCGAAGACGCGCATGGTGTTCCAGTCACCCTTGCGGTTGGTGGCCCAGTGCACCTGTTCCAGCGCTTCATCCTTGCGCAAAGCCTTGTTCTTGATGCCGGTGCGGAAGAAATATTGCAGCTCTTCCCAGCTGGGGTAAGCGGGGGTGCAGCCGTGGCGCGACACTGCAAAGGCACCGCAGGCATTGGCGTATTTCAGCGTCGTCGGCCAATCCTCACCCCGCAGCCAGCCGCGGAACAGGCCCGCCATGAAGCCGTCGCCTGCGCCCAGCACGTTGAAGACCTCGATGGGGAAACCCTCGCCGGATTCACCATCATCGAGATTTGCCGGAATGTCGCCGGGGAAGACGGAAGCGCCCATGGGGCCACGCTTGCACACCAATGTCGCCTTGGAAACCTTGCGGACGGCTTTCAGCGCTTCCAGCGTATCGGTGGACCCGCCAGCAATGTGGAATTCCTCTTCCGTTCCGACGATGAGGTCGAAGAAATGCAGCGTGGATTGCAGCTTTGCCGTCACCTTTTCAGATTCCACGAAGCGGCTTTCGCCATCGCCATGGCCTGCGACACCCCAGAGGTTTGGACGGTAGTCGATATCGAGTGCTGTCTTTGCGCCGTTTTCCCGCGCCAGCCGCAGCGCCTTCAGGACGGCGGCTTCGGTCTTGGGGTTGGACAGATGCGTGCCGGTGGCGCAGACGCAGCCAGCGTCGGCGATGAAGGCGGGATCGATATCGTCTTCGCACAGCGCCATGTCGGCGCAGTTTTCGCGGTAGAAGATCAGAGGAAATTGCGACTGGTCGCGAATGCCGAGCAGCACCAGCGCTGTCAGGCGTTCCGGGTCGGTCTTCACGCCTCTGATATCAACGCCTTCGCGCACCAGCTGTTCACGAATGAAGCGACCCATATGCTCGTCACCCACACGGGTAATGACGGCGGTCTTCAGGCCTAACCGCACGCCACCGGCGGCGATATTGGTCGGAGAGCCGCCGATATATTTGTTGAAGGAGGACATATCCTCCAGCCGCCCGCCAACCTGCGCGCCGTAAAGATCGACCGACGAGCGGCCAATGGTAATGAGATCGAGCTTTTTCACGACCGTCCTCCCTCGCTGTGACGAGAATCCTGCATCTGGAATGACACTCCACCATCATTCCATTTCAGGCTATTTTTGGACTATAAATTCCATTTTTTCTATTTNCAACATAAATATTCAATTTTGACGGTGCGTGCCGACCCCAACAGCGAGCGTGATTGCAACACACAACGTGGCTGAAAGCGAGCGAAAGGCGCCGAAGTCGACCTCAGAAACGGCCAGAATCGTCGCCCCCAGTTTGCGCATCGGGCTGACCGCCGTATCCGTTATCGCGACAACAGGAACGCGCCGCGCAAGGCTTGAGGATACGAGGTCCATCGTTTCTGCCGAGTAGGGCGAAAACGTGATGGCAAGCACCACATCGCCGGAGCGTATGGCGCTTTCATTGTGCAATTGGCCGACCGATGCGTGCAGCATGGCTGGAACGCCCATTTTTNCGAAGGCATAGGCCAGATAGCTGGCGACGGCAAAGGAACGGCGAAGACCGATGATATGAATGGTACTGGCTTGCGACAGCACACGAATAGCCGTCTCGAATTCCTGAGGATCGACGGTTTTCAGCACGTTTTCAAGCGAGGCGCGGCCTGCATCCACGAATTCGGCCAGAAGCAGCGCGCCGCCGTCTTCGCCACTGTCGCGCAGATTGCTGAGCCGCGTCGTATAATCCGGCCAGCCGCCGGTATAATGTTCGCGAAACAGGCGCTGCATTTCGGAAAANCCGGAAANGCCCATGATCTGGCTGAAACGCATCATGGCCGATGGTTGGACGCCAGCACTTTCCGCCAGTTCGGCAACGGTGGAAACCGCGATGCGATCCGCGTGGGCAGCGACGTAGTCGGCGCATTGGCGCAGGCGCTTCGGCAGACTGTCGGTCACCTCCAGCAATCGCTCCCGAAAAGCTTCGACCGTGGCCGGTACCGCATTTGTCATCATGACCTCTCCCCTCATTTTCTATCCCGCTCGTAATATGGAATATCCATTCCAAATTATTTCACAAGGTTTCCACGACGATTCATCGGGTGACAGGCCCGGTCCGACATGGCATAGGGACGCCAAACCTCCAGCTTATCGGTTACGTCTCATGATCCGCATCGAAAACATCAGCAAATCCGCCAGCCACCGCATCCTCTTCATCGAGGCGTCCGCCGCGCTCAACCGCGGAGAAAAGGTCGGGCTGGTCGGTCCAAACGGTGCGGGCAAGACGACGCTGTTTCGGATGATTACCGGTCAGGAGCAGCCGGATGAAGGCCAGGTTGCCGCCGACAAGCACGTCTCCATCGGCTACTTCAATCAGGATGTCGGCGAAATGGCAGGGCGCAGCGCAGTTGCCGAAGCCATGGAAGGCGCAGGGCCGGTCAGCGCGGTTGCGACCGAACTTCGCGAACTGGAAGCGCGCATGGTCGATCCTGACCAGCTCGACCAGATGGACGAAATCATCGAGCGCTACGGCGAAGTGCAGGCACGTTACGAGGAGCTTGACGGTTATTCTCTCGAAGGCCGCGCCCGCGAGGTCTTGGCGGGCCTCAGCTTCAGCCAGGACATGATGGACGGCGATGTCGGCAAGCTCTCGGGCGGCTGGAAGATGCGCGTGGCGCTGGCCCGCATTCTTCTGATGCGGCCCGATGTGATGCTGCTGGACGAACCAAGCAACCATCTGGATATCGAAAGCCTCATCTGGCTCGAAACCTTCCTGAAANCCTATGACGGCGCGCTTTTGATGACATCGCATGACCGCGAATTCATGAACCGCATTGTCAACAAGATCATTGAAATCGATGCGGGCTCGTTGACGAGCTATACTGGCGACTACGGATTTTACGAACAGCAGCGCGCCCAGAACGAAAAGCAGCAGCAGGCGCAGTTCGAGCGACAGCAGGCGATGCTTGCCAAGGAAATCAAGTTCATCGAGCGCTTCAAGGCTCGTGCTTCCCACGCCTCGCAGGTGCAGAGCCGCGTCAAGAAGCTGGAAAAGATTGACCGCGTCGAGCCGCCGAAGCGCAGGCAGACGGTGGCCTTCGATTTTCAGGCGCCACCACGTTCCGGCGAAGATGTCGTATCCTTGAAGCAGGTGCATAAGGCTTACGGCCAGCGCACCATCTATGAAGGTCTCGACTTCATGATCCGCCGCAAGGAGCGTTGGTGCATCATGGGCGTCAACGGCGCTGGCAAATCCACCCTTCTCAAGCTGATCGCAGGAACAGCCAAACCGGATGTCGGCAGCGTGAATGTCGGTGCCAGCGTCAAGCTTGGTTATTTCGCGCAGCACTCCATGGACCTGCTGGATGGCGATGCGACCATTCTGCAATGGCTGGAGCAGCGTTTTCCGAAGGCAGGACAAGCGCCATTGCGAGCCCTTTCCGGCTGCTTCGGCTTTTCCGGCGATGATGTCGAGAAGAAATGCCGGGTTCTATCGGGTGGTGAAAAAGCGCGTCTCGTGATGGCGGCGATGCTGTTCGACCCGCCAAACTTCCTCGTTCTGGACGAGCCGACCAACCACCTGGACCTTGACACCAAGGAAATGCTGATCAAGGCGCTCGGCGAATATGAAGGCACCATGCTGTTCGTTTCGCACGATCGCCATTTTCTCGCGGCCCTGTCCAATCGCGTTCTGGAATTGACGCCTGAGGGCATCCACCAATATGGCGGCGGCTATGTCGAATATGTCGAACGCACGGGTGCAGAGGCTCCGGGACTGATGAAGGCATAAAAANTGCGGCCTCCAGGGCCGCATTTTGAGTTTGGTAAAGCGCTGGCACTCTAGTTGAGTGTTTCCCAGTTGCTCCGCACATCTGATGCCGATCTGCTGAGATGCACATGGGCATCTACATGGTCGACCCATTCCAACGGGATCAAATGGTGTTTGCCATCGTCGGAATCGGTTCTGGTCAACTTGATCCTGCTTTGGCCTTCCATATGATCGACAGTGCCTACATGGCTACCATCGGCGGAACGCACTTCCATGTGCTCGCGAATTTTGTCTTCAGAAATCATTTCTGTTTCCTCCGTTGTTTCTTCGATATGCAAGGAGGAAATGAGAATGAGCCGATTTCGTTCCCGTTTTTGACGAGAACGCAGCTTGAGGCTTTTCTGCTTCCTAAAAANGGGCATCCGCGAAAAGATCATCGTCCTCAGACGCAGCTGGTTGGCTCATCACATTTGTGACGTTACCCGACGTGGAGGTGCTGGAGGGCAGAAACCGAACGTGAATGTCTCGCTCCTGGAACATGGTGTAAAGTTTGTAGACCTGCGCACTGAAAGGGCTGATCTTGTCGACAAACCCTGACACATCGGCCTGGAAACCCTGTGGCAACTGAGCGGCAATCTGGCAGCATTCGTTGAATGTGTTGCCAAGCTCGCTCTGGAAATCAAGCGTCACCACAGCCGAACTGATGCGGCTGAACACGGCCTGACCTTCCTCCGCAAGCGCATCGATACCGGAAGACATCTGCATTTTTGTGTTTCGAACGGTTTCCAGCGCTTCATTCAAGGGTGCCGCGAGATCAGCGGAAAGCCCGCTTCCGTGTTGCGCCAGCTGCTGGGTGGTTGTCTCGACCCGGTGCAGCTCCTCAACGATAGCGTCGGCAGGCGTTTCCAACTTGCCTGCGAATAAGCGCATTTCACCGCTGACGACGTTGACGGATCTTCCGGCGTCGCCAAGTTTCGAGCACCGAAGATTGGAGTTCAAAGCCATGTAATGGATGTCGATTTTGATGGACCGCAAANTTTCGATACCGCGCGACAGTTCCTGCGCGCTGGTCGTGACGGAAGACACGACGTCGTCGGCTTCAGCACTGCTTTCCTGAACGCGAGTGACGAGATCGCAGGCCTCGACAATGCCCTGCTCCATCAGCGCCAATACGTTGCGCTCTCCATTCGACGTTCTGTCGACCAATTCATCGCGCAGCGAAAGAATACGAGCTGCATCATCTGCAAAGCTGGAAATGCTGGTGAATATCTTGCCGCAGTCGCGGTGGAAATCCGCAGCTGTTTCATCCATCTGGGCGCTCGCCAATTGCAGCACAGCTTCCTTCAGCACGTCATATTCGGAATTGCTGAGCGCCTTGCCTTCAGGAGACGACCCAAAGTCGTCCATCAACTGAAGCATGCTTTGAATGTGTTCGATACGCTGGCGCGTGATATCACCGATCTGGAGCGACGACAGGACGGACCCGATCTTACCCTGAATGGTCTGGGCAATCTTCTTCACCTGTGCAGCGATATCCTTCATCTCCTGGTGCTGCTGGGAGATGCGGGCCGAGTTTTCGTTCAGCCCCGTGATGATCTGCGGAATGGTGCAATCGAAATCCGCCTTCGTGGCAGAAGAAAACGAAAGGGCTGTAATCAGTTGCTTGCGCATGACGTCGAGGTTCTTCGCAAACCGCCCGACCTCGTCGGCACCGGACTGGATGCGTTCTCGTATTTCGTCGGCAAAGCCTGCAAATTCGGCAAGGCCAGCACCGGTTATCTTGACCGTGATTGCGAAGGTCTTGAGATAACGAATGGTCTCATGGATATCGTCAATATGCTCGCCAGTGGATGCGCACATGTCCGCAAGCGATTTGAAGCCGGCCTGACGGCGCTCCTCTGTCTTTGGTAACTGGGCGAGATCATCGATTGTCTTGCGCAAGCCGTCGATGTTGTTTTTCGCGGTTTTACCATCCAGCGTACCGGTCATCCCATCAAGAATGCCCGTCAGATTGCCGAGAATGTCCATAACCGATACGAGAACGGCACCGCCTTCGAGAAATTTCTTCTCGATCTTTGCATGAGCAGCCATCAACTTGGCACTGAATTCAGCCTGCTGATCAAGTTTGTAGGTCACATTGGACTTATGCAAAGGATTCATCGTCGTTTTCCGATCTTGCGTTATGGGTGAACGCTAAGCGGATTTAGAAAACGATAGGTGAATCAAAGCGGTCGCCGGTCACCAAATGCCAATTACAGTTAATAGTTGGCTACACCGACGGTTGACGAAACCGGGCATGATACGGCAAGGCCGAAGACGCGCATGAGGCGGCAGGTTTCGGGCACTCTATAGCGCCGCATGTCTGAATGTCAGATTGAACCGTGCGCGCCNTGCGGCATCATGCGTTCCCTCCTTCAAGGGCATGATGCCATGATAGAACAGGCGCGACGGGCCACCCCAAACGACGACGTCCCCGTGGCTGAGTGGATATTTGCGCACCGGATCACCGCGATTGATGCCTCCGAACTGGAATGTCGCAGGCAGTCCCAGTGACACAGACACGATGGGATTGGTGAAATCCCTCTCATCCTTATCCTGATGGAGCGACATTTTCGCGCCAGGCTCATAACGATTGATCAGGCAGGCATTCGGCACGAAATCCGCGTATCCGGCATCCTTCGCGGCATCGATGGCAAGAGACAGGAAGGTCTCCGGCATGGCTGGCCAGGGCTGACCGCTTTCGGGATCGGTCTTCTGGTACCGGTAGCCCTTTCGATCCGTCACCCAGCCGAAGGGTCCGCAATTCGTCATGCCCACGGACATGGAAANCCCGCCGGGTGTAACCATGTGCCGGAAAGGTGCTGTCGCGGAGATACCTTCTATCTGCGCCAGCAGATCACCGGCATTGTCGAAAGCATACCGACGCAGCAACCATGCGCCTTCGGCCATTTCCTCTTCGGCTTTATCAAGGCCCGAGAACAGATCATCCATCATGCCGGGACACTTTCAGTCATCGCTGTTATGGACGGGTGAAGCAACGGGCGATATCCCGCTTTCAGCGTGCGCAACGTCGAAGGTGGCGTCAGCAAGCCATCCACGAAGGGCAAGGTGTGGGCGCGCTCGTAACCTTGCGCACTCCAGCGATACTGCTTTCCTTTCATGGTCAGATAGGCGTTGCCACCTGCGGCAATCATCGCACCATCCGGCAGTTCGTCCAGAGGTGAAAGCAGCATGTTGACGCGCTTGCGCCGTGACTGAAGTCTCTCCTTGTGGAGGATGATATCGATATCTCCAGCACTCGGCAGGGGTTTGGCGTTCCCTTCGGCCCATGAAGCCCTGAACATATCCGCATCCTGCCTGCGGCACTGGAAGCAGGGACGATGACCTGCGGCAAGGGCCGTTGCCTCATCGAAAAAGAAAAGCTCGGTCCAGCTCCGCGTCGCCATGACATCCCGGCGCGTGTTCTTATAATCGCAACTGCAGACGAGCCACGCCTTGGATGTCCAGCGCTTCGTCGTCAATGTTCTGGTTTCGGGATCATGAATGATACCGCGATTGCCGGTGAAGAGACCGCGCATGGGCAGATCGACGATATCACCAAACGGATCGACGCGATTTTGTAGCGGCATGTTCTTCCCCTGACGACCCTCAGCACCTGATACAAATCACATGGAAAANGAGACCATTTNAGGGAGATAGCGAGCGATGATCGCGGCGTAAATGCGGCGTTAAGCACAATGGTCCATACCGTGTCAGAGATTTCGTGGCCATGCCGTCACCGCTTGAGAAGGTTTGCCCCCAATGCCCGCTCCCGAGATGCGCCGGAAGTTATTCTCCCATGAAAGACCCGACATCATATACGCCATCGGCGATGTTCATGGCTGCTTTGACCTGTTGCAATCCCTGCAGGAGAAAATCCTGACCGATGCAGCGCAGCAGCACGGTTCCAAATGGATCGTGATGCTGGGCGACTACATCGACCGGGGTCCGAAGTCCTCCTACGTCATCCATGAATTGATGCAGCCGATGTCTGATGACATCGAGCGCTTTTGCCTTGCTGGAAACCACGAGGCGACCATGCTGGATTTTCTGCAAGACCCGCGCAAAGATCATCTCTGGCTGCAATTCGGTGGCGTGGAGACGCTGCGCTCCTACGGCATCAATGACCTGCCGCAGGATAAGACGAGCTTCAAAACGCTGTTGCAGGACAACATTCCCCAGAGCCACATCGACTTCATGTCGTCTCTGCCATCGCTGCTTGCGGTGCCGGGACTTTGCTTCGTGCATGCGGGTATCGTCAACGGTGTGCCTCTGCAACGGCAAGAGGACAAACATCTGTTGTGGATTCGCCCCAAGGATCAGACCGTCCCGGGCGCCGACAACCTCTTCATGACCGTGCATGGTCATACGCCGGTGCGCAATGTCTCGCTTTCCGACAACCGGTTGAATGTCGATACCGGTGCCTTCATGACCGGACGTCTCTCCGCCGTGAAAATCCTTCGGGATGGCACAGTGACTGCGATGCACGCCGAGTAGGATTGCCGAGGGATAGAAACGAAAAACACCGGCTTAACACAGCCGGTGTTTTTTATTTTAGAGCGACCTTAGTGGTTGTCGCGCGGCACGCCCTTTGTCTGGGCGATGCGCTGATACTTGACGGCATTTTCCAGAACCGCGCCGGTTTCCATCTGGCCGACGAGGCCGCGCTGGATTTCCTGCCATGGAGTCTGGTGGTCTGGGAACTTGTAACCGCCTTCAGCAGCCAGAGCTTCATAACGCTTGGCCAGTTCTTCGGCAGAAAGCAGGATATCGGCCTTGCCCTTGCCGACATCGACGCGAACCCGGTCGCCGGTCTGAAGGATCGCAAGACCGCCGCCTGCGGCAGCTTCCGGCGATGCGTTCAGAATGGACGGGCTACCGGATGTACCGGACTGACGGCCATCACCGATGCAGGGAAGCGAGGTGATGCCCTGCTTGAGCAGGTAGTCCGGCGCACGCATGTTGACGACTTCGGCCGCACCCGGATAACCGATAGGACCGGCACCACGCATGAAGAGAACCGTGTTGGCATCGATGCCGAGCGACGGATCATCGATTCGGTGGTGGTAGTCTTCCGGACCATCGAACACAACCGCCTTGCCTTCGAACGCTTCGGGATCGTCGGGGTTGGACAGGTAACGTTCGCGGAATTCTGGTGAAATCACGCTGGTCTTCATGATGGCGGACGAGAACAGGTTGCCGCGCAGGACGCGGAAACCGGCGCGCTCCTTCAGCGGCTGATCGAATGGACGAATGACCTTTTCGTCTTCGATGATGGCGCCACGGCAGTTGTCGCCAATGGTCTTGCCATTGACCGTCATCGCGTCTTCCTTGATGAGACCCTGTGTCATCAACTGGTTGACGACAGCGGGAACGCCGCCCGCGTGGTAATAGTCTTCGCCGAGATATTCACCGGCAGGCTGAAGGTTGACCAGCAACGGCACTTCTTCACCATAGGTCTGCCAGTCGTCGACGGTCAGCTCGACGTCGAGGTGACGGGCCAGGCCGTTCAAGTGGATCGGTGCGTTGGTGGAGCCGCCGATGGCCGAGTTGACGCGGATGGCGTTGATGAAGGCGTCCTTCGTCATGATATCGGAAGGCTTCAGGTCTTCGCGGACCATTTCAACGATGCGCAGACCGGTGAGGTAGGAAATTTCCTGACGGTCGCGGTATGGTGCCGGAATTGCGGCGGAGCCAGGCAGTTGCATGCCGAGGGCTTCAGCGAGCGAATTCATGGTCGTGGCCGTACCCATGGTATTGCAATAGCCGGTGGACGGCGCCGAGGAAGCAACGAGCTTGACGAAACCGGCATAGTCGATCTCGCCCTTCGCCAGAAGTTCGCGGGCCTTCCAGACGATTGTGCCGGAACCGGTGCGTTCACCCCGGAACCAGCCGTTCAGCATGGGGCCGACGGACAGAGCGATGGCAGGAATGTTGACGGTGGCCGCCGCCATAAGACAGGCAGGCGTGGTCTTGTCGCAGCCGATGGTCAGCACGACGCCGTCAAGCGGATAGCCATAAAGCACTTCCACGAGGCCGAGATAGGCAAGGTTGCGGTCGAGGCCAGCTGTTGGGCGCTTGCCGGTTTCCTGAATAGGGTGAACCGGGAATTCGATGGCGATGCCGCCTGCTTCGCGAATACCTTCGCGCAGACGGTTCGCGAGCTCAAGATGGTGGCGATTGCACGGCGACAGATCAGAACCCGTCTGCGCGATACCGATGATCGGACGATCGGACTGCAATTCCGCCTGGCTGAGGCCGAAGTTCATGTAGCGCTCAAGATACAGCGCCGTCATGTCGGCGTTATCAGGATTATCGAACCATGCGCGAGAACGCAGCTTACCGCCCTTTGCCTGCGTTGCGGGTAGGTTGGTCAGGTCTTTCATAACTTTGATCTCCAGCCGGAAATGGCAAATGGGTACGACAACAGGATTGCGACGACCTTATGATGAGGAAAAGAGAAAAAGACCTCGGCAATATCTAGCGCGAGGCAGGTCCAGCTGAGGACAGCACCGGATTTTTTCGACCTTTTGAAGACAGTCGATGACGATCGTCACGAAATTTCCGCCCTGAATTCTTCTTTTGCCTGCTCTCATCTGCGACAATTGACTTGCTCCGTCAATCACCGCGATCAGCATTCGGTATTCGTATTACTAATTTGCGAGAGCGTTTGTTGTCAAGGCGACTTCCAGCGTCGCCTGACAGCATCCAGAAANTTATTTTTGACCGATTTTCTATTGTAAAANCAGGAAAAATTCTCGTGTTCTCAGTTTCATAGACGGTCTTAACATCAGAAAACGCTCAGAAGCCACTTTTCAAAGGTAATACTATATGCTCATATCGGCCTGTCTTAGGCGAATTCATCTCTGGGAGGATTACAGATGAAAAANGCACTCGCGGCGGTTACCGTCGCCATTTCCGCATGTCTGGCATCAGGCGTATCAGCACAATCTCTCACCGTCGGCTTTTCGCAGATCGGCTCCGAATCCGGTTGGCGTGCCGCTGAAACGACAGTGACCAAGCAGCAGGCCGAAAAGCGTGGCGTGACGCTGAAATTCGCTGACGCACAGCAAAAGCAGGAAAACCAGATCAAGGCCGTTCGTGGCTTTATCGCGCAGGGCGTCGATGCGATCTTCATCGCACCTGTCGTCGCAACCGGCTGGGATGCCGTGTTGAAGGAAGCCAAGGAAGAGAATATCCCCGTGATCCTTCTCGACCGCCAGATCGAGGCTCCAGATAGCCTTTACCTGACAGCCGTAACATCCGATCAGGTCCACGAGGGCAAGGTCGCCGGCGAATGGTTGGCCAAGGACGTCGGCTCCAAGGACTGCAAAGTCGTAGAGTTGCAGGGCACCACCGGTTCTTCTCCTGCCATCAACCGCAAGAAGGGCTTTGAAGAAGGCATTGCATCGCATGCCAACATCAAGATCGTTCGTTCGCAGACCGGTGACTTTACCCGCACCAAGGGCAAGGAAGTCATGGAAAGCTTCATCAAGGCTGAAGGCGGCGGCAAGGATATCTGCGCAGTCTACGCCCACAATGACGACATGGCCGTCGGCGCAATCCAGGCCATCAAGGAAGCTGGCCTGAAGCCAGGCACGGATATCAAGGTCGTGTCCATCGATGCTGTCCCCGATATCTTCAAGGCAATGGCTGCCGGTGAAGCCAATGCGACGGTGGAACTGACACCAAACATGGCTGGTCCTGCTTTCGATGCGCTCGAAGCGTATCTGAAGGACAAGAAAGAGCCAGCAAAGTGGATCCAGACGGAATCCAAACTCTACACGGCGTCTGATGACCCGATGAAGGTATACGAGGAGAAGAAGGGACTGGGCTACTAAACCAGTTTCAACTTCGGGAGCGGCGCGCCAAGCGCCGTTCCCACCCACATTCCGTGCAGGACTTGACCATGCCCGATACCAGCCCTCTTCTGGAAGCGCGCGCCATAGGGAAATCTTTCCTCGGCATCGCGGCTCTCGATAATGTCGACATATCGCTCAACCGCGGCGAAGTTCATGCTTTGCTGGGTGAGAACGGTGCGGGTAAATCGACACTCATCAAAATTCTGACCGGCGTCTACCACCGCGACCGGGGCACCATCCGTCTTGATGGCGCTGAGATTTCGCCGACCACTGTAGCGGAAGCGCAAAATCTCGGCATCGGCACCGTCTATCAGGAAGTTAACCTTCTCGAAAATCTTACCGTTGCCGAAAACCTGTTTCTGGGCAGGCAGCCCCGACGTTTCGGCCTGATCGACCGGCGCGAAATGCGCGCAAGGGCCGAAAAACTTCTGACCCGCTACGGGCTTTCGATCAATGTCGATGCCCTGCTGTCCAGCTATTCTGTAGCGATCCGCCAGATCATCGCCATCGCGCGCGCCGTTGATCTCTCCGGCAAGGTGCTGGTGCTGGACGAGCCGACCGCCAGCCTCGACAGCCATGAAGTCGAGATGCTGTTTACCGTGCTGCGCCAGTTGCGCGCCGAAGGGCTTGGCATTGTCATCATTACCCATTTTCTCAATCAGGTTTACGACATCGCCGACCGCGTGACGGTGCTGCGCAACGGCAAGCTTGTCGGCACCCGCCAGATTTCCGAATTGCCACGCGGTGATCTCATCTCGATGATGCTAGGACGTGAGTTGCTGAGCGTCACTCATGACCGGCAGGCACCCGAAGATACCGTGGTTGAAGGCGAAGCTCCGATCCGTTTTGAGGGCTATGGCAAACGCGGCAGCGTCGAACCTTTCGATCTCGATGTCCGCCCCGGCGAAGTCGTTGGCATTGCTGGCCTTCTTGGGTCCGGCCGCACCGAAACGGCGTTTCTCCTGTTCGGCATCGACAAGCCGGATGGTGGCCAGGCCAGCATCGATGGCAAGGCGGTTGCGATCACGTCGCCAGAAGTGGCAATCGACAACGGTTTCGGTTTTTGCCCGGAAGAGCGCAAGACGGACGGTATTATCGGCGATTTTTCAGTGGCTGATAATATCGCTCTCGCTCTGCAAGCGCGGCAGGGATGGATGCGGCCACTGTCTCATAAACAGAAGGCCGCATTGGCCGATGGCTTCATTAAGTCGCTCGATATCCGCCCGGCGGATCGGGAGCGACCAATCAAGTTTCTATCCGGCGGCAACCAGCAAAAAGCGATTCTGGCGCGATGGTTGGCGACCGAGCCTCGCCTTCTCATTCTCGATGAACCCACACGCGGCATCGACATCGGCGCGCATGCGGAAATTCTCAAAATGATCGAGCGTCTCTGTTCGCAGGGCATGTCGCTCGTCGTCATATCCTCGGAACTGGAAGAACTGACCGCTGTCGCGCACCGCGTGATCGTGCTGTCGGACCGTCGACATGTTGCTGAACTCAAGGGAGGCGACGTGACCGCCGACAACATCATGCAAGCCATTGCCAGTGCCGCCAGAACGGAGGCCGCATGATGAAGAGCATCACTGCCCGCCTGAAGCGGTTGGCTCCCCAGCTTGCCGCACTCATCATCATCCTCGGCGCTATCGCTGTGATTTCGCCTGGCTTCCTCAATGTCTCGTTCCAGAATGGCCGCCTCTATGGCAGCGTCATCGACATTCTCGTTCGCGCAGCACCGGTTGCGCTGCTGACGATTGGCATGACACTGGTCATCGCCACAAAGGGCATCGACCTCTCCATCGGCGCCGTCATCGCAATCTGTGGCGCGGTTGCGGCAATGCTGATCACTAACGGTCACTCCATTCCGGTCGTCATTGTCGTATCCTTGGCCGTTGGTATCGCCTGCGGCATCTGGAATGGTATTCTCGTTGCCATTCTGGACATTCAGCCCATCATCGCAACGCTGATCCTGATGGTAGCAGGACGTGGCATCGCGCAGCTCATCACCGAAGGCGTCATTCTGACGTTCAACGATGACAGCTTTTCCGCCATTGGCACCGGTGTGTTTGCCGGCATCCCCATGCCTGTCATCATCTGGGTGCTGACAGCTTTGCTGGTGGGCATTCTCGTGCGCAAAACGGCACTCGGTTTCCTCATCGAAGCAACCGGCATCAACCGCCGAGCTGCCGCCCTTGCCGGTGTGCGCGCCCGTTTTCTGCTGTTCTTCGTCTATGCCGTATCGGGTCTGTGCGCAGCCGTCGCAGGCATGATCGTCACTGCCGACATCAGAGGTGCAGATGCGAACAATGCCGGTCTGTGGCTGGAGCTTGACGCCATTCTGGCCGTCGTGATCGGTGGCACGTCTTTGAACGGTGGGCGCTTTTCCATAACGGCATCATTGATCGGCGCCTTGATTATCCAGACCATCAACACCGGCATTCTTGTCTCTGGCTTCCCGCCGGAATTCAACCTCATCATCAAGGCCGGCATCATCATCGTTGTCCTGACGCTGCAGTCCCCAGCCATCGGAACGCTGATCGGCTTTGCCAAATCACGCAAGGCACCGGATCCAGCCACGCCGCCCCACACTGTCAACCATGAGGGAGCGGCGCGATGATCCACACCCGCAATCTTCCGTTTCTGACGACGCTGGCGGTTTTCATCGTCGCCTATGTCCTGTGCGTCATTCAGTATCCTGCGATGTTCTCGACACGGGTGGTTGGCAATCTGTTGACGGATAATGCGTTTCTCGGCATTGCCGCAGTCGGCATGACCTTCGTCATCCTCTCGGGCGGCATTGACCTGTCGATCGGCTCGGTCATTGCTTTCGCCAGCGTGTTCGTGGCCGTGCTGGTTGGAACATATAACGTCCATCCGCTGGTGGCTTTCGCAGCTGTGCTCGTCATCTCCACTATTTNCGGCTGCCTGATGGGGGCGATGATCCGCTTCCTGTCGATCCCGCCCTTTGTGGTAACGCTGGCCGGTATGTTTCTGGCGCGTGGTGCAGCCTATCTCATCTCGACGCAATCCGTGCCGATCTCGCATCCTGTTATCGACGCTATCCAGGGCTTCTACTTCCGTGTGCCCGGCGGCGGACGTTTGACGGCGCTCGCCATCGTGATGCTGATCGTCTTTGTCGTGGGCGGCATCGTTGCCAGCCGGACGCGGTTTGGCGCCAACATCTACGCGCTGGGCGGCAATCAGCAATCGGCAGAATTGATGGGTGTTCCCATCGGCAAGACGATCATCGGTATTTATGCGCTGTCGGGCTTTCTTTCCGGCCTCGCCGGTATCGTCTACACGCTCTATACATCGTCCGGTTATTCGCTGGCGACGGTTGGCATGGAGCTTGATGCAATCGCAGCCGTTGTCATCGGCGGCACCTTGCTGACGGGCGGCACCGGCCTTGTGGCTGGAACCTTCGTCGGTCTTTTGATACAGGGGCTGATCCAGACCTACATCGTTTTNGATGGTACCTTGTCATCCTGGTGGACGAAAATCGTCATCGGCATACTGCTGTTCATATTCATCGTGTTGCAACGCACAATCATCTGGTATTCAGACAGAAGGCTGGCTGGAGCGCACCCGGCATAACGATAACGACGGAGCAATTTATTGGGGCTGCTGGAAACGACGATTACCGGACGAAAGCGGCGCAGCAGCCACGCGCATGTCGTGGCTGAACTCGGCAGCGCCATCGTATCGGGACGCATCCCTGAAAATTCTCTTCTGCCGAATGATGCCGAGCTTTCCTTGCGTTTCGGTGTCTCGCGCACTGTGCTGCGTGAGACCATGAAANCGCTGGCAGCCAAACGCCTGGTGGAGCCCAAAGCCAAGGTCGGCACCCGCGTTCTGGAAAAATCCAGCTGGAATTTCTTCGATCCTGACGTTCTGGGCTGGCGGTGCGATGCTGGTTTGGACCCCGAATTCATCAACCATCTTGCCGACATCCGGCTGGCGCTGGAACCGGCGGCGGCAGCAGCAGCGGCACGGCACGCCTCCAGCGAAGACATCGTCTCCCTTTACGCCATCGCCGCCCGGTTCGACAATGTGAACCACACGCCCGAGACCATCGCCAAGGTCGATCTGGAATTCCACCTGGCCGTCGCCCGCATTTCCGGCAACCCTTTCATGCGTTCCGCCAGTGGACTGATCGAAGCGGCACTGGCTATTTCCTTCCAGCTCTCCTCGCCCGCATCGTCGCCTGAGACGATTTCGGAAATTGCATCCAATCATCTGCGCATTGTCCACGCCATTGCCGCACGCGATGAAAATGCTGCCATAAAGGCGATGCGACAGGTCATCCTGGTGGGCAAGGACCGGATCAAGAACGCAATCGCCGAGTGATATCGACAAGCCTCAATGAAAATTGCGGCCTTTGACGGTTATATGGTCACCTCCATCTTCCAGCACGTCCGACCTTTTGGGCAGGCGGCGGCGGTCTTCGGGCGGAATACCGTGGTGAAACTCATCGCCCCGACCATGCGGCAACGGAAACGGCCCTTCTCTCTCGCCTACGCTTTTCAGCACATCCGAGAGATCGGTGACACGATGGGCCACCAGATGCACGACCTCGCCTTCACGCTGGATTTNCCCGTAAATCCCGACCATTCCCGCCGATAGAATGACGCGGCGATATTTTNCGAAGGTTTTGACCCAGACGACGGCATTGGCAATACCCGTCTCGTCTTCCAGTGTCATGAAGATGACGCCCTTGGCAGAACCCGGCCGCTGTCGGATCAACACCAACCCTGCCACCTCCAGCCAGCGTCCATCCCTCGCAGCCACGGCCTGAGCACAAGTGGTGATGCGCCGCCGGGAAAGATCGTCACGCAGAAACGCCATGGGGTGCTGGCGCAAGGTCAAGCCGACATGGCCGTAATCCTGCACCACCTCGCCGCCTGCCGTCATGGGCCGCAGGGCAACGTCGGGCTCGTCCAACTCAGCGATGACGCTGTTCTGGCGCGTGGCAGCCGAGGCAAACAAGGGAAGCGGCTCATCACGCAGCGCCTTGATGTCCCAGAGCGCCTGACGGCGGGAAAGCCCGAGCGACTGCAAAAAGGCATCCGCTTCCGCAAGGGCGACCAGCGCCGCCGATGGGATCCCAGCTCTTCGCCAAAGGTCATCGATGGAAACGAAAGGCCGATCTTCGCGGCACGCTATGATCCGGCCCGCATGCTTGTTGGACAGCCCCTTGACCAGGCACATGCCGAGGCGAACGGCATTTCGCTCCGGCCCGACTTCCTCTTCCAGCGTACAGTCCCAACGACTGGTGTTGATGCAGACCGGGCGCACGACAACGCCATGATTTNGCGCATCGCGGACCAGTTGGGCCGGGGCATAGAAACCCATGGGTTGGGAATTGAGAAGGGCGGCACAGAAAATATCGGGGTGATGGCACTTAACCCATGCGGAAGCATAAGCAATCAACGCGAAGGAGGCGGCATGGCTTTCGGGGAAGCCATAACTGCCGAAACCTTTGATTTGTGCGAAAAGCCGTTCGGCGAATTCCGGTGCAAAACCGTTGGCGATCAGTCCACCAATCAGTTTATTTNCGAAATTGGCAATCGTTCCGACATTCTTGAATGTCGCCATTGCCCGCCTCAACTGGTCGGCTTCATTAGCCGAAAAGCCTGCACAATCAATGGCGAGCCGCATGGCATGTTCCTGAAAAAGCGGGACGCCGAGTGTCTTGTGAAGGACTTTCTTGAGCATTGGATGCTCGTACTCGATCGTCTTTCCTTGCGCCTTTTCCGCGCGTCGCTTGAGATAGGGGTGGACCATATTGCCTTGAATGGGACCGGGCCGCACAATGGCCACTTGAATGACCAGATCATACAGTTCCTGGGGCCTCAGCCTCGGCAGCATGGACATCTGGGCGCGACTTTCGATCTGGAACGTACCGATGGTATCGGCCTTGCAGATCATGGCATAGGTCGGCTTGTCATCATTCTTTATGCTCGTCAGTTCGAATTTTTCGCCTTTGCGAACCGTCAGCATGTCGAAAGCCCGCCGCATGCACGACAACATGCCAAGAGCCAAGCAATCCATCTTCATGAAGTCCACAACCTCGATATCGTCCTTGTCCCACTCGATGATGCGCCGGTCATCCATGGCAGCGGGCAGGATGGGGACGAGTTCGTCCAGACGGTCATGCGTCAGCACGAAACCACCGGGATGCTGGCTGTGATGGCGCGGCGTACCGATGAGCTGGCGCGCAAGGTCAAAGGCCAGCTTCACGCGGCGGTCATTCAGGTTGATGTTGAGGTCCTTAGCTTCCTTTNCGCCCGCATCCTCCGTCCACCACCAGATTTGCGAAGACATGAGCTTGGTTAAATCCTCGGGTAGCCCCAGCACCTTGCCGACATCGCGAATGGCACCCTTTCCGCGATAACAACTGATCACGGAACACAGCGCCGCCTTGTCATGCCCGTAATGGCTGTAAATCCACTGGATGATCTCTTCCCGTCTTTGGTGTTCGAAATCAACGTCGATGTCCGGCGGTTCATCCCGGTCTTCGGAGACGAAACGTTCGAACAGAAGGTCGCTTTCCTCGGGATCGATGGCGGTAATACCAAGTACGAAACAGACGGCGGAATTGGCTGCGGAGCCGCGCCCCTGACAAAGAATGTCCATTTTCCGCGCCTGACGGACGATGGCGTTGACGGTGAGAAAATAGGGCGCATATTTCTTCCTGCCGATGATGGCCAGCTCATGTTTGAGGGTCTTCTCAACCTTTTCGGGCAGACCATCAGGATATTTNACCGGCACTTCGTCCCATACGCATTTCTCAAGTGCTTGCTGCGCACTCAATCCCGGCACGGTGTTTTCTTCGGGATATTGGTACTTGAGCTCCTTGAGCGAAANTTTGCATCGCCGCACGATCTCCAGCGTTCGCCTCAAAGCGCCCGGATAGGCCGAAAACAGCCTATGCATTTCCTGTGGCGGTTTCAGGTAGCGGTCGNCATGCCGCTCCCGACGGAAACCAGCATCGTCGATGGTGCAATTGTGCCGGATGCAGGTGACAACATCCTGCAACATGCGCCGTTCCGGTTCATGAAACAGCACGTCATTGGTGACCACGGTGGCAACGCCTGCACGCTCTGCCATGTTCGATAGTTCATACAGCCGAACATGATCGTTCGGACGACGGCGGAGGCTCATGGCCACATAGGCTCGATCACCAAANTCCGCTTTCAGCCGTCGCAGCCGAATGGAGAGGGCATCATCAGCAAGGTCCGGTAACAGGATGACCAAAAACCCCTCACCATAGGCAACCAGATCGCTCCATTTCAGATGGCATTTNCCCTTGCTCGCCGCTTTCTTGCCATGGGTGAGCAGACGACAGAGACGGCCATAGGCGGCCCGATCTGTGGGATAGACCAGCACGGAGATGTCGTCTTCCAGATCAAGCCTGCACCCGATGACGAGCCGGATTCCTGTTTTTNCCGCAGCCTGAAAGGCGCGCGGGATGCCGGTAAGGCTGTTGCGATCCACGATGCCCAGCGCTTCTATCCCGAGCGCTTTCGCCTGGGCAAACAAGTCATCGCAAGAGCTTACGCCCCGCAAAAAAGAAAAATGCGAGGTGACCTGAAGCTCGGCATAGCTGATATCATCGCTCATCCGAATATACCGTGCAGAAACCAGCCTTGGGAACCGGTATTGGCGTGTTCGCCATCACCGGAGCGGAAANTCCAGAACCTCTCACCTGCCTCATCCTCCACCATGAANTAATCGCGAACGGCGGCCTGCTCGCGGTCGCGTTTCCACCATTCGCCGAACACGCGTTCCGGCCCATCGGCTCGTTTCACCAGGCGCCTTGTGCCGCGCCATGTGAAGCTTTTGGGCGGATGATCGGGCAGCAGTGCCATTGTCTGGATCGGCTCTGGCCGGGCAAGCAGGCGAACAGGGCGTGGCCAGTGATCAGGCCAGCCGAGAGTATCATCGGCGGACTGTGCGGCAACCACTTGGACCGAACGTTCGGGCACGTCGCTGGCGACAGCCGCGTAACGATAGACCTTATGGCCCCGGTTGATGATGACATCCACCGTTTCGCCAATATCGGCTTTCGCATCATCCAGCAAAGTCGAGCGGGCTTGCCCCAGCACCAGCGCTTCCGCGTGGGTGGCCGTCAGGGTCATTTTCTCGATGCCAAAACCGGGATTTATCGTGTCGATGCGGTCCGTCAAAAGACGTGTCAGTTGCTTGACATCGCGCACCGGTCTGGAGGTTCCGGCGCGGATGGCTTGTATACCGCTATCGACCCGGTGCATTAGCAGATCAACCCGGCGCGCACCTAGACCGCGCTTTTCCAAGCCAAGACAGAGCTGACGGACAAGCTTGTCGGTATATCGCGCGATAGTCTCGGCAGCCGAAATCGGCTCGGCAAAGAACCTGCTGGCTTCAACCATTTCCGGCACGCGGATGGGCGCGATAGGTTCGGACAGCAGACCATGGGCCTGATCCAGCCTGCGCCCGATCTCCGGGCCGAACCGCAGGGTGAGCGGTGCCCGCGCCGTTGCCATCAACTCTCCGATGCTACGGAAGCCCAGGACTTTCAAATCAGCCACGACCCGAGGCTCAAGGCGAAGGGCTGCCAAGGGCAGAGATGTGAGCGCACCCAATGCACCATTCGGCGGCACGATGGTTGCTTCATCCCGGCCGAAACGGGCAAGCGCGTGCGCGGCACCCCAGCTATCGGCAATGGCTGCACGGGCCGTAAAACCAAGTCCATGCAGGCGGTTGATCATGCCTGTCAGCATCAAGTGTTCATTGCCATGCAGATGGTCCGCACCTGTCGTATCCAGCACCAGACCGTCAGGCGGATCGGGCGCGACGACGGGCGCGTAAATGCGAAGGAACCAGAAGGCAAGGTCTCGCAGCGCTTTGGCATCCTCGGCCACCTGCAATTCTTCAACAATCAGACCAGGAATGATGGCTTGCGCCTTGCTGACGGGCATGCCAAGCCGCAAGCCTACTGCTGCTGCAGCCACATCCTGCGCCGCGATGACACGGCGACTTCCCTGTCTGGTGATCATCACCACCGGGCGGTCAAGCGGTGGCGCTTGTTTGCCAAGCGCTCTGCGGTATCGGTCTGTCGACCATGTCGGCAGGTAGAGCGAGACGACCCTTTGCATCACAGGCTTCCACTTCAAAATCGGCACACTCACCGCCACGACAGCGCAAAAGCTCCAGAAACCAACGTGCCCTGCCCACACCCTGCACAGGCAAAGGTGTGGAGGGCCGCACCGAAATTCGCCACCGCGTTACGGCAGCCGTTGGCTGACCGAATTCCACTGCACCGGATGGATGACGCCAGCGACGAATTGCAAGGCCCACGACACCGGACCCTTCCGCCGCCAGTTGCAGACGCCGCGACGTGGTCATCGGCAGTTTCGAAACCTCTCCCACCACAGCACCAAAGCCATTGCAGCGCAGGCCCTCTTCGAAACAGTCCAACACGCCCTTTTCATCGCGACACTCTACGATGATCAGCCGGTTCTGAGACAGGCCTGCCTGAGTCAATGCTGGCATGAAANGATCAGGCCGGGTCACGCACCATAAAATCTTGCCTTTTACCCGTGCGGCGATGCCGGCGGAAAACAAGGCGGATGCGGCACCATCAACCGCGCCGTTACCGCCGCCCGTGACTTCATGCAGGCTGCCCAGCTTCAGGCCACCCGCAGGCAAATGGTCATCGATTGAAGAAATACCGAAAGGCAGGCTTTCATGATGCCGGATCGGACCTTGCGTGATCCGCTCCAGCCGCTCCCGCAATTCTTCGACAACCAACTGTTCGGCGCGTTTATGCATGACACAACACTTTTAGAGGCATTCACGCTTTGAAAGACTAATTGTTCACTTTTTGTTCCTATTTCAGCAAAGAGTCAACAAGCTTTCCTGTGTCCTGTGGATAAGACGAAGGACGCCTGTTGAGAGGTCAGCGCCCTGCCACGGGGCGCATGGCCACGCCAGAGAAGGCACCTGCAGCCACGCGCTGTGGTAGCGTCAGTTTTCCGGCTGCGTAATACAGCAGGAAAGAACCAATCTGATAGGCAAAGATAATGTCGATTTCCACGAAAGAGCGAACGACGAACAGTGCGCAAAGAGCAAAGAGGATAAGCCCCTGCGGATCACGGTTGCGGACCAGCACCGAACGCAGGTGCCCTAAGAGCGTGCCGTAAAGAACGATAGCCAGCAGCGCCAGGCCAACGAAGCCATTTTCCACGACGGTTTCAATATAGGTGTTGTGGAAGTGAAANCCGCTGCGCGTGGTGATGAAGAAATCGTCCCATAAACGCTCGGCATCATAAAAGCCCACAACCCAAAAGCCCTGGTAGCCGACGCCCAAAATGGGAGATGCTTTCGCTGCCTCGATGCCCTGCTGCCATAGATAGGTGCGCCCTGTTAGCGTCGAGTCCTTGCCGAAAATGCCCAGCACCGCATCCAGCAAGCCAAATTGCAAGGCCACCACGACGAGAAGGCCACCGACGCCCACCAGGGCAAGAAAGATCATCTTGCGATTGCCGGGAGACAACATACCCATGGGCATGAAGCCGATGATGAGCGCAACTACGGCAGCCGTTGTAATCACCGACGTAGCCGATTGCGATGCAAGCAGGCAATAAGCGGAAAGCAGGCCTGCCATTCCGGCGATGCCAAGCCAGATCATGTCGCGCTGGCGCAACACCAGCACCGATGACGCGGCAAAGATGACTCCGAGAGAAGCGTAAAAACCAAGCTGGTTTTTGGAAGAAAAAGCACCGACGAAACTGAACGTGCCATCCAGCGCATCAAAAAGATAAATGCCGAACAGCATGGAATACAAGAGAACCACGATAATGCCGATGAGAGCACCGCGGGTCAGTGTCGTGATCGAGATGACGCGCATGGCGATGAGTGCGCAGACGATATGCGTCATATATTGAATGGAGGCGCGCATGGTGGTGGACATGGCATCCGACCAGAAGCTGGACAGAACGGCCAGAATGCCAAAACCGAAAATCCAGAGATAACGCGTATAATTGCCCAGTACCCGGCGGTAATCCACAACGATGAGCGGAAACCACACGGCGTAATAAGCAAGAATGGAAACCATGCCAAACTTGGATGAATAGGCGAAGACGAAGAATGACAGCGCCACCCCTGCCATTCCATAAAGGCCGTTTCTATCCGGGTCGATCAGGGCTGATTTGGCAATCCGCATGCGNACCTCACTGCATCAGAACGTCTGATGACACCTTTATCACATCCCCGGGCTGAACGGGTGTGGTTTCGTCCGCCTTGATTTCTTTCGACTGGCCGCCTTCTTCACGGACGATGACATAGGTAATCGATGCAGATTTGCCCGTTGGATCGAAGCGGATGGCTTCTGCCGACTGCGCCAGCGCCTCGGACATCAACTCGCGGCTTGTGCCAAGCTGCAGGTTGAGCTTCTGCAATTCGGCCTCGGTGTCCTGCAATTCCTTGGAGCGCTGGGCCACCCAGTCGTTGCGAAGATTGATCTCGTCCTGCATCGCCTTGTTGATATCCTGCTTGGCGCGCAACGACGACGTATCGATATCGAGGAGCGTGGACTCCACTTCGGCAGCCCGCTCTTCGGCGGAAATACGCCTCTGGGCAAGGGCAAGCCCCTGCTCGTTCAACCGGTTTACTTTTTCCTTGTCCTCATTGGCCAGTTGCAGCTGACGGTTCTGAGTCTCGGATTTCTTTTGCAGGGATTCGACTTCCGTTTCCAGAAGCTGCCTGAGATCGGTCAGCGCCTTCAACTGAAGCGTATAACGTTCGCTACGCGACTTCATGAGAGCATTTTCGCTCTCCAGGAGAGCATCGATGTTCAGGATTTTTNCAAGTGCTGGCGTCTTTGCTATTTCCGTATCACCGCGCACCTCTGCCTGAAGACGTGCTTGCCTTGCCAGAAGGCGGCCTCGCTGGTCATCATAGACGGCGGCATCGCCACGCGCATTGATAAAATCGCGTGCAAAGCGCTGGCCGGCATCGGAACGGCGCAGTCCGCCAGCAAGGCTGACGGCCTTGAGGACCGTAACGTTGGGCGCATAAGGATACTCGCCGGGTGTCTGCACGTCGCCTGTCAGGAAGACAGGGCGGAATTGAGCAATCTCGACAGAGGCGGATGGAAGATTGCGAAGCGCGAACTTGCTTTGCAGCTGCGCGCCAATTTCTTCGCCCACCTGACCCGTTGTTTTACCGGCCACGTCCAGCTGGCCGATGAACGGAAGGGAGAGAGAGCCTGATACGCCAACCGAATAATCACCGTTGATGACGTCCCAGTTACGGATCGTACCATCGGCAGGCTGCCATTCGGCAACGCGGATGCGAAGCTTATCGGCAGTGCCCAGAAGATATTGCTTTTCCTGCGCGGATGCATGGAGGGGACCGAGGAGAACCAGCGATGCTGTAACAGCAAGCGCAAAAAACTTGCGTGACGCGACATTCTTAGAAAAACCGGTGGCAGTGCCAACCATCTTGAACTCCATATTTACGACCGCAAAACCGCGACCGGATCACGACCAGCCTGGGGGCCGGTCGCAAATGCCACGCAGTGTGGCCGCAATATCATTTNGTCAAAAACGCCGAGCCAGGCAATTGGTTCAGTAGCTGCCGCGGGACATGCAAACTGCGGGAATGGTTTTNACGATTATAGAAACATCCTGCATCATGGACCAGTTGCGCACATATTGCGTGTCGAAATCAACGCGCTCCTTGTAGGACACGTCGTTGCGACCGCTGATCTGCCAGAGGCCGGTCAGACCTGGGCGCGTGCTAAGATAATAGGAAGCAGCGCTTTCATAGTAGTTCAGCTCTTCGTCCACGACCGGGCGCGGGCCGACGACGCTCATTTCACCACGGATGATGTTGATGAGCTGCGGCAGTTCATCAAGGCTGAGCTTTCGCAGAACGGTACCAATAGCAGTGACGCGTGGATCGTTCTTGAGTTTGCGTGTGGCTTTCCATTCCTCGGCAGCTTCTGGATTAGCTGCAAGGTACTGACGCAGGACTTCATCGCCGTTCATCACCATGGTGCGGAACTTGAGGCAATGGAACATGCGTCCATTATGGCCAACACGGCGGTGCCCGTAAAATGCGGGACCACGGTCAGAGAATTTNACCATAGCCATGATCATCAAAAAGATCGGGCTAAGAATGAGGATTGCTAGCAGGGCTGACGAAACGTCAAAGCTGCGTTTAGCGATTCCTCCGATTGGAAAGCTCAGGTCGGTATCGTCTGAGCTACTAAGCGGCGAAACAGCCGATCGAGTCGCGGACTTCATAGAGGAAACTCCATTTATGTTTNGCGATGGTCGGTACCCGTTGGGCGCATCAATGAGACTAGATGAGACAGCAAGGCTGTGACCAGAATTTGATGGTTTNGAATTTTTNGTGAGGCAGGGCGCCTTAGTCTCGGCTGGGCTGGACCTCAGAAATACTCACAAAAGAACTGTCGACAATATTAATCGATTGAACAACAACAACGAGGCCACCTGCCGTTTGCTTCACGCTTGGAAAGCTTGTGTCTACTCATGTATTGGCAGGAGCATTACATTGGATGTAGTCTTATAGCGTTCTCCGCCAAGGCATGATTCCAAGTTCATGTCGGCAAAAACCAAAGCTTAAAAGCCCGAAAAACCTATTGTGCACCGCAATAAAATTGCGGCAACGCACACTCAAAAAGACAAGCAATGTCTGTATTTTTATGAAGAAAAATTAATCTTGTCTGCGCAATAGCCGGTTTCCGTGGCAAAACTAGACGCAATCGTGACCCAAATATGGCTAAATAATGGCATATTGAATTTGCATAGCTCTTAATAATACACGGCGAGTTCTCATATGCGCTGAACAGCCTTTACGCCAATGAAATAAGCGTGATTCCTTTCCCTCTTTNCCCAATTTCGAAAATCAAAGCTATGCATGAAANCAGACGAGTGCATTTAAGGTGCACTATATGAGGCAAAAAANGAGCCGCCATTTGCATGGCGGCTCTTTGCGATGATGATATTGGCTTGAAACTATGCCGCACGTCGGTCGTGGCGGCCCTCTTCGACCTCCTCGACGATCTTTGCAACGAAGGCGTCGAGGTCATCTGGCGAACGGGATGTTACGATACCCTTGTCACAAACGACTTCCTCATCTTTCCAGATGCCACCCGCATTTTTGACGTCCGTCTTGATGGAGCCATAGGACGTCATCTGTCGGCCCTTTACAGCGTCCGCCTCCACCAGCAGCCAAGGTGCGTGACAAATCGCGGCGACGACTTTGCCGGACGCAACAAAGTCACGAACCACACGCATCGCGCTGTCGTCGGCTCTCAAAACGTCGGGATTGATCTGACCGCCTGGGAGAACGAGCGCATCGAAGTCTTCAACACGAACGTCTTTCGCGAGAAGATCGACGCTGACGGCATCGCCCCAGTTCTTTTCATCCCAGCTTTTGATTTCGCCGTTTTCGATCGACGCGATTTTCACGTCGGCACCTTTGGCTTTCAACTGGTCATAGGGGACGCGCAGTTCTGAACGCTCATACCCATCAGTCGCAAGAATAACGATCTTAGCAGCATTAATTGCTGTCATGTCTTTTCTCCTGTTATTGGATTTATTAAAGTCGGAGGCTCAAGTGGCCTCGTCGGAATTCACGGAGGGCAAGAAAAACTCGACATCTTCTATCCGAGCTTTTTCCAGCACCGCGATTTTCTCCTGCCAGAAGCGTTCCGCCTCCTCAGGTTCACCGTCGTACTGACGAACAAATGTTTNATTGTCGTCGATCATCACCTGACGGGTACCGCCAAGCAGCATGTATTCTTCCGCAAGCTTACGCGTTTCGGTCTTTTCCATGTCTTGTCTCCATTGACGGAACCTAGCGAGGTTGGAGAGCACCGGATGGGTGAGAAGCTCGTCTGCCATTTCGTTGGCCATCAAGAGAAAACGGAAAAATCCTGATGTTCTTCGGCACCATCGCGTCCGTTTGACACGGTGCGTCTCCTGCCAAATGAACTCTCCCCTTGGACAATGGTTCCTAAAAANTAGATTTCTAATGTCAGGGAACGATCAGGAACCTATGGTTTCAATCTGACCTATAAGGCGCCGAGCAGACAAGAGCGAGCTTCCGGTTGCCGCCACCATTTGCGGCAAAACCAGCCACTCCAGCATCCATGCCGCACCCGAACGCTCCTGCTCATGCACCATGGATTGATGCAGTGCCGACACCTGCACGGCGTTGAAGCGCGCGAGCGCCACCAGCGTTTCTGCCAGCACAGGGTTCTGCTTATGCGGCATGGCAGACGAGCCACCGCCGCCTGAGAGACGGATTTCTTCGCCAAGCTGTGCCAGCAGAGCGACGTCTTGTCCGAATTTNCCGAGAGACCCCGTGATGAGGGACAGGATATGGCCGAAATCAGCGATGACATCACGCTGGCTCTGCCATTGCCTGACATCGGACAGATCGAGCCTTTTGGCGAGTTCAGCGCGAACCGCGTCTCCCTTGTCCCCAAACTTTTCCAGAGTACCGGCGGCCCCGCCAAACTGAAGCGCAAAGCCATGATGCGTGAACGTTACAAGGCGCTCTCGGTGCCGCTTCAAGGGTTCAAGCCATGTCAGTACCTTATCGGCAACCGTCATGGGGATGGCGGCCTGCATGCGGGTGTAGCCCATAAGAGGCCGGGCACCGTCTCGCTCTAAAAGGCTTTCCAACCCTGCAATGCTTGCGGACAAGCGCACTGCGACAATTTCAGTGGCTGTTTTCAAACGCAACATCAGGCTGGTGTCGATGACATCCTGGCTGGTCGCACCGAAATGTACCTTTGCCGCAGCCTCCCCTTTCACGACAAGCCGCAACTGCCGTACCAGTTCAGGGATAACCACACCGTCTTTCGCGACACCTTTGCGCAAGGCGTCTCCATCGATCAATACGCTTGCAATGCCCGCAACGATTTGCGCGGCATCCTCTTTCGAGATCACACCCGTTGCGGCTTGCGCCTGCGCCAACGCACATTCAAACCGCAACATCGCGGCGACATCAGCTTCTGCCGAAAATAGCGCGCCGATTTCAGTATCACCAAAAAGGCCGGCCAAAAACGGATGCTCGAAAGGGGAAAAGCTCATTTTACATCTCAAATGTCGAAGAAGACCGTTTCGCTGTCGCCTTGAAGATGAATGTCAAAGCGATATGCGCCCTCTCCTTCCTTCCTGGCGATCAACGTTGCGAGCCGTGGCTTGTGTTCGACGCGGGCCAGAATGGGGTCGGTCGCATTGGCATCGATTTCTTCCGGAAANTACATGCGCGTGTGCAGGCCAATATTGATGCCGCGTGCCACGATCCAGAAGGTGATATGCGGCGCCATCCAGCGTCCATCTTTAAATGGCACCTTGCCCGGCTTGATCGTTTCAAACACGAACTCGCCCGTGTCCATATCGCCGGGCGACCGGCCCCAGCCGGAGAAGTTCGGATCGGCCGTGCCGCGTGTTTCGCTTGGGCTGTTATAAAGCCCATCCGCATCCGCCTGCCAGATTTCGATAAGCGCATCCTTCAGCGCGTTACCGCCACCATCGTATACTGTGCCGCGAATGGTGATGCGCTCGCCGTTGGCACTCTCATTATATAATGCGCCCGAGCCCAGATCTTCGGCGAAGATGCCGTTGATACCGACGAAGTTGGGCGTACAGCCAATGTGGACATAAGGACCGGCGGTCTGTGAAGCGCTTTCCTTGAAGTAATGAAGTGGCTGAACCATTCAATTACCCTCCATGCGGTTTNCAAAAAGGGTGGACCGACGACCGCGCAGCACGATGTCAAATTTATAGGCGCGCATATCCATGGGAATGGCATTGGTCATGTCCAGTGCTGCGACCAACCGCTCGATGGCCTGCTTATCCGGGATCGTTTTGACAATCGGACATTGCCAGATCATCGGGTCCCCTTCGAAATACATCTGGGTGATCAGGCGTTGTGCAAAACCATGACCGAAGACGGAAAANTGGATATGCGCCGGACGCCAGTCATTCACACCGTTGGGCCATGGGTAGGCTCCGGGCTGGATAGTCTTGAACCAGTAATAGCCATCCGCATCGGTGACGGTGCGGCCAACGCCACCGAAATTCGGATCGACCGCTGCCAGATAGCTCTCCTTCTTGTGGAGATACCGCCCGCCGGCATTGGCTTGCCAGAATTCCACCAGCGCACCATCCACACCCTTGCCGCGCTCATCGAGAATTCGACCATGGACCAGAATACGCGGGCCAATCGGCATTTCGCCGGGGCGGGCGTAATTGAGGATGAGATCATTATCCAGCGGGTTGAGCATGCTATGGCCGAAGACAGGGCCGGTGATTTCGCTTTTGGTCGATTCCAGTGAAATGAGGGCACGTTGCGGCGAGCGAAGAACGGAGGTCTTGTATCCCGGCGCGAAAGCGGGCGGGTGAATGCTGCGGTCTCGGGCAAAAAAAGGTCCAGTTTCCGGCGGTGTGTTGGTCATTTCTTTTCCTCCTGCAACGCGGCGGCCCGCATCTCCGCAAGCGTATTCTTGGCAATTTTGAAAGCATGGTTGGCGGCGGGAACACCGGCATAAATCGCAACATGCATCAACGCTTCGCGGATATCCTCTTCCGTTGCACCGGTATTGGCCGTGGCACGCACATGCATGGCCACCTCCTCATCCTGACCCAACGCTGCCAGCAGAGCAATCGTCACCATGGACCGCTCCCGCTTCGTCCACTGCGTGCCCGACCAGACGTTGCCCCACGCGGATTCGGTGATCAGTTGCTGAAAGGGTTGATCGAATGGTGTCGCTGCCGCCTGTGCGCGGTCAACATGGGCATTCCCCAATACCTCGCGACGGGTTTNCATTCCGGCATCGAACCTGCCGTTCTTATCGGTATCGGCCATGCGTCAAAACTCCGGCAAGGATTTGAGAAAAGCCTCGGCAGCAGCCGCATAGGCAACAGGCTGCTCCAGACAGGGTATATGCCCACAATCTTCTATGACGGCGATGCGACTATCGGGGATCAGAGCCGCAAGCTCACCGACCAGTTCCGGCGGTGTCGATCCGTCGCCATCGCCAGCGATGCAAAGCGTCGGCACCGCAATCTGTCGAGCCAATTCGGTAAAATCCGCGTCGCGAATGGCAGCACAGGCGGCGGCATAGCCCGACGCATCCTGACGGGCAAGCATGGTGCGCGCACNGAGATAGGCGGCATTGTCTAAGCTGCGAAATGCGGGGGTAAACCAGCGCTCCATCACACCATCCACCAGCGGCGCGATGCCATCACGTTCAATCTTGCCGATGCGATCGCTCCACATCTCGGCGGTGCCAATCTTGTGAGCGGTGTTGCTGAGGATGAGAGCGCGCGTAAGATCAGGGCGACGTGCGTAAAGTCCCTGAGCAATCAAACCGCCAACGGAAAGGCCCCAGACAATGGCTTGTTTTACGGAGAGGTGATCCAGAAGTGCAGCGAGGTCATCGACGTGATCGTCTATGGAATAAGGTGTGTTCCCCGTGTCTGACAGACCATGGCCGCGCTTGTCGTGCAAGACGTAAGCGTAACCATCTCCAAGGGCATCCATGACCGCATTCCAGATACGAAAATCAGTCCCCAGCGAGTTGATAAAAACGATGACCGGCCTAGCCCCATCCAGACCGATTGCGCGGTAGTGTATCGCCCGCTGATCGCACAATAAAAATTGCATGCGNATTCCTCCCGCCGGCGATATTGCAAGATGAGATTGGTTAAGTAAANTGAGTTTTTCACGGCTACACATAACCAATAGATTATGAATTATGATCGACGCACGTTTGAAGTTTCGTCACATACAAACTTTTGTAGAGGTTGCACGCCACAAAAGCGTTGCGCAAGCGGCAGCAGTTTTGCGCATCAGCCAGCCCGCAGTCACGAAAACGATCCGTGAGTTAGAAGGAGTGCTCGGCGTTTCGCTGCTGGAGCGCGATAGCCGTGGCATCAAGGTCAGCCGTTACGGCGAAATATTTCTGAAACATGCCGGGGCAACGATGACCGCCCTAAGACAGGCTGTGGATTCAGTTTCGCACGACGCAACCAAGGTGGGGCCGCCAGTGCGGATCGGTGCGCTGCCGACTGTCTCCGTCAACATCATGCCAAAGGCCATGTTGAGTTTTCTGAAGGGAGAGACGGGCAGTACGGTCAAGATCGTCACCGGTGAGAATGCGGTTCTGCTGGAGCAATTGCGGGTCGGGNAACTGGATCTCGTCGTCGGGCGCCTCGCGACGCCTGAAAAAATGAACGGATTTTCCTTCGAACACCTCTATTCTGAACGAGTTCGCTTCGTGGTGCGCGCAAACCATCCGCTGCTCGCTGCAAACACATCCATCTTCGAGCGGCTGCATGAATTTCCGGTTTTGACGCCGACATCCAATTCCGTCATCGGCCCGGTGGTGGATCAGTTTCTGCTGGCCCATGGTGTGGCACCGCTGCCAACGCGGATAGAAACGGTATCGGATGCGTTCGGCAGAGCATTCTTGAGAATAAGCGATGCGATATGGATCATATCCGAGGGAGTGGTGGCGGCAGATATTGCCGATGGGACGCTTGCAATGCTGCCACTGGATACCGCCGACACGAGCGGCCCCGTCGGATTGACAATGCGTGCAGACACGCAGCCATCCCTGCCACTGGCGCTGCTCATACAGACCATCCGCGAGAGCGCAGACGCGCTCTGACGCATGTCAAACCAGCATCCCGCGCAGTTCAGCTTGCACCCCGAGCAATGGCGGAAGATATCGTTCGACCAGAACATCCATGGACGCGGCCGTTGCGGGCAATCCAACATTCAGCGCCGCGACAGTCTGGCCGCGCATGTTTAGCAGAGGCACGGCGATGGAGCGCAAGCCCACCTCGACTTCCTGATCGATCAGGGCGTAACCCCGGCTCCTGGTGATTTCCAGTTCTGCCAGCAGTGCCACCATATCGATCAGGGTGCGCTCCGTTCGCGCCTCAAGGTGGGAACGCTCCAGAATGCTTTGACGTCCGGAGATATCCAGAGCCCCGAGCAAAACACGCCCCATCGATGTACAATAGGCGGGCAGGCGCGAACCGGGCATGAGCGCAATGGACATGACCCGACGTTGTGCGGCACGCCCGACATAGACGATTTCTGTTTCATCGAGAATGGAAACCGAAGTGCTCTGGCCGATCCGTTCCGAGAGTTGATCGAGCAACGGTTGAACGATGCGTGGCAGCGGCATGGTGGCGAGACAGCCGGTTCCCAAACGAAGGACTTTCGGCGTTACGGTAAAAAACTTCCCGTCATAGGCGGCATAACCAAGCTCAGCCAAGGTCAGAAGGCAACGCCGGGTCGTTGCGCGGTCCAACATGGCGATTTCGGCGGCTTGCGAAATGGAAAGTCGAGGATGCTCGGCACTGAACGCCTCAATGACTTTGAGACCTTTGGCGAGTCCGCCCATCAAATCCCTCTCACTTGCCATCAGACACCGATTTNGTGCGATAATCGAACAAAAGTTACATACCGCACAAAAACCTTGCAGTCCAGCACCATTGGGAATTACCAATCATCTCATTGGAAGAGCATCTGCTGGAGGCACCATGGACAAGACAATCAAAAGCGCAGCGGCGGCTGTTGCCGATATCGGCGATGGCGCGACCGTCATGATTGGCGGGTTCGGCGGCTCTGGAGCGCCAATCGAATTGATCCATGCGCTGATCGACAAAGGATCGAAAAATCTCACTGTCATAAACAACAATGCCGGCAACGGGCGCATTGGAATTGCGGCGATGATCGATGCGGGCATGGTGCGCAAAATGATCTGCTCGTTCCCGCGTTCGTCCGATCCACGCGCCTTCACCGATAGATATCTGGCAGGCGAAATAGAGCTGGAGCTTGTGCCGCAAGGAACACTGGCTGAACGCATCCGCGCAGGCGGTGCAGGCATTCCGGCGTTTTATACGCCGACCGCCTACGGAACGGAGCTTGCCGATGGCAAGCCAATCGGTGAGTTCGATGGACGTCATTATGTGCAGGAGCGCTGGTTGAAAGCGGACTTCGCAATCGTCAAGGCGCATCTCGGCGACACGCAGGGCAACCTGACCTACAGCAAGGCGGGCCGGAACTTCAATCCGCTGATGTGCATGGCAGCGGCGACGACGATTGCCCAGGTTTCAAAACTCGTTCCCGCAGGCGAGATCGACCCTGAACAAGTCGTGACGCCGGGAATATTCGTCAATGGCGTGGTCGAAATCAACGATCCGCAACAGGAAGAAGTCCTGATCCGCGCAGGAGTGGCCTACGTATGACCGATACCCAAGCTCTCAACGCATTCGAAGACATCAAGCTGTCCAATGCCCAGATCGCATGGCGGGCGGCGCAGGACATTGCCGATGGTGCCTATGTCAATCTCGGCATCGGTTTNCCGGAAATGGTCGCGCGCTATCAGCCACCCGGGCGCGAGGCGATTTNCCATACGGAAANCGGCATTCTGAATTTCGGAGAAGCACCGCCGGAAGGTGAGGAGGACTGGGACCTGATCAATGCCGGCAAGAAGGCCGTTACGCTAAAGCCAGGTGCCGCGTTTTTCCACCACGCCGATAGCTTCGCCATGGTGCGTGGCGGGCATCTGGATGTCGCCATTCTCGGTGCCTATCAGGTTGCTCAGAATGGCGATCTCGCCAACTGGCGGGTCGGCTCCAAAGGCGTTCCCGCAGTGGGTGGCGCTATGGATCTCGTTCACGGCGCCAAACAGGTGTTCGTCATTACTGAGCATGTGACGAAGAAAGGTGAGCCAAAGCTAGTGGAGAAATGCGCATTTCCGCTGACAGGCGTTGGCTGCATTACCCGCATTTACACGAGCCACGCGGTGGTGGACGTCGTGGATGGCGGCTTCGTGTTACGGGAAAAACTGCCGGGCATGAGCGTTGAAGACCTGCAGGCCATGACCGGTGCCAAGCTAAACACCGACGGCCCGGTGGCCGATCTCGTCGCTCCCCAATTGTGAGGCACAAAATGACCGACGTCTTTATCTGCGACTACATACGCACACCCATCGGCCGCTTCGGTGGCGCGTTGTCTTCCATACGGGCCGATGATCTTGGGGCCGTTCCCATGAAGTCATTGATAAAGCGCAATGCAGGCGTCGATTGGGAGGCAATTGACGACGTGATTTTTGGCTGTGCAAACCAGGCCGGTGAAGACAACCGCAACGTTGCCCGCATGTCCTTACTCCTGGCCGGGTTGCCGGTTTCCGTAACGGGCACGACCATCAACCGTCTTTGCGGTTCCGGTATGGACGCCGTCATTACGGCAGCCCGCGCCGTCAAATCCGGCGAGGCGGAACTGATGATAGCGGGGGGCGTGGAAAGCATGAGCCGCGCGCCCTTCGTTATGCCGAAGGCAGACGCTGCTTTCTCACGCAATGCCGAGATTTACGACACAACCATTGGCTGGCGCTTCGTCAATCCCGCGATGAAGGCTCTCTACGGGNTCGATTCGATGCCGGAAACTGGTGACAATGTCGCTCTCGACTACGGCGTCTCCCGTGAAGATCAGGACGCATTTGCAGTGCACAGCCAGCAAAAGGCAGCAGCGGCACAAGCCAATGGTAGACTGGCGAAAGAGATAACACCGGTCAGCATTCCCCAGCGCAAGGGTGATCCTGTCATCGTCTCCAGAGATGAACATCCACGCGAAACCAGCCTTGAGGCACTAGCGAAATTGAAGCCCGTCAACCGCATGGAAGGCGCAACTGTCACCGCTGGAAACGCATCCGGCGTTAATGATGGTGCAGCAGCTTTGATCATCGCCTCGGAAGCCGCAGCGAAAAAATATGGCCTGACACCTGTTGCCCGCATTCTTGGTGGTGCCACCGCCGGGGTTCCCCCACGCATCATGGNCATCGGTCCCGAGCCCGCGTCCCAAAAGCTTCTGGACCGTCTCGGCTTGAGGCAGGAAGCTCTTGACGTCATCGAACTGAACGAGGCTTTCGCTTCTCAGGGGTTGGCCACATTACGCCAGCTTGGCATTGCCGGTGACGACCCACGTGCCAACATCAATGGTGGCGCGATTGCGCTTGGTCATCCGCTCGGCATGAGCGGCGCTCGTATCGCCGGTACTGCCGCACTGGAACTCTCGCTGACCGGCAAGAACAGGGCGCTTGCAACGATGTGCATCGGTGTCGGCCAGGGAATCGCTATTGCTCTCGAACGGGTTTAAGCCAGCCTCGTCACCGCAAGCGCTAGATGGTTTGCGGTGACGGCTTACGGAATGGGTACCGGGTTTGCCAATGCGTTTTTCAACGTCTCGCTCATGGGCATTTTAATGCTGACCCCTAATTCGGGAATCGAATCCTCGAACCAGCGCTTGTATATATCTGGCATCTCAGGGCTTTNATAGATTTCGCCAAGGGCCTCATTCGCAGCGGATGCGAATTCCGTGTCGTTCAGGCGCATCATGAAGCCAACAGGCTGGAAATCCGTAACCTTCTCCGTCGAGATGCGATATTCCGCCGGGTTCTGGCTTTGTGCGATCATCGTGCTGAGCAAGACCTCGTCCATCGCGAAGGCGGACACGCGCCCATCCGTCACCATGTCAAACGCACCTTTCAACGTGTCCGCAGGTACAACGGAAATGTTGAGTTTTCTCGCGCGGTTGATTTCGTTGATGTCATTGACGTTGACTGTGCCAAGCGCAACACCGACAGATCGGCCTTTGAGATCGGCTAAAGTTTCCAGCTGATTTTTCGCTAAGGACACATAGCGTGTCGCGCCGTAAAAATGACTTAGGGAGAAAGTCGCGCTTTTTCTTCTCTCAACGGTATTGGTGCTGGCATTGCATTCAATGTCGATACTACCGTCGTTGAGCAGTTGAACGCGATTGCTGGGCGTCCGCGGCACGAATTCGATTTGGATATCATCCATTTTGAGCCGCGTTTTCAGCTTCTCAGTGACGCGCCTGCAGAGATCGATGGAATAACCGACGACTTGTCCATCTGTTGTCGTGAAAGAGAATGGCGCGGTCACGCCGTAGCCGATCCTGATTTNCCCCGTCTCCTTGATACGTTCCAGGGTGGGTTTCGTAAAATCCGCAGCAGCGGAATCGAGAGCCAGCGCCAGCAGCGCCGTATTGAGTATCAAGAGCTTTGAGAGAAAGCGCCTCATTGCAGGTACTCCTTCGGGTCATGAAACGCCGCCCTTAGTTCCTGCGACATCGGAAGGTTGAAGTTGCGACCCTGCGGCGGTATCGGAGACATGAACCACTTGTCATAGATACGGTTGATCTCCCCACTGACGAACAACTGCCGCAGCGCATCATTCACAACCGTGTTGAACGGGCCGTCGCCCTTGCGCATCAATATTCCATAGGGTTCCGGCGGGCCGAACGTTTCTGACGAGATCATGTAGTCGTTGGGTGACTTGGAGAATGCGACATGTGCGGCGAGCAAGACGCCGTCCATAACAAAGGCCGTCGCCTTGTTGCTTTCGACAAAAGCAAAGCCATCTGAATTCTGTCTCGCCAGCATCACCGAGATATTGAGCTTGTCAGCGCGATTGATGGCCTGCAACTGATCGATATTGACCGTGCCGGTGGTGGAGGCGACAGTGCGCCCCGCCAAATCTCTGATGCTCTTCACGTCGCTCGATTTTTTCGCCACGAAACGTGTTGCCGTGATGAAGTGCGGGTAAGAAAATGAAACCTGCTCTCTGCGCTCGGCATTGTTGGTCGTCGCACTGCATTCGAGATCGATTTTACCGCTTTTAACTAGGAGAAACCGCGTGGCAGGTGTTGCATTGACATATTCTATATTGAGCTTGTCCAGTTTCAGCTGGGTGCGGACATGGTCTGCAATATAATTGCACAGTTCAACCGTGTATCCGATCGCACCACCATCGGCTGATTTGTAAGCGAAGGGGACCTCATCCTCGCGAAATCCGATGGATATCGTTTTGGTGCGGGCGATCTTGTCCAACGTGCCGCTGTCTTGAGCCTGCGCAAAGGACGTTGCGTTGCTTCCGATCTGAAACGGGGATGCAACCATGAATGCGCTACCAAGCACGACTTTCAAAAGCTTTTTATTCACACATAAAAACTGAGGATATCGCATTGTTTCACGCTCCTAGCGATGACACCTTCCGGGGATAAAAATCACGATACGTATGCTGAAGATCTTTTATTTTTGCAGGCCGCCCCAGAAAGTACCCCTGCCCGAGCGTACAGCCAGCGGACCGAACGAACTGAAGCTGAAATTCGGTTTCGATACCTTCTGCTGTCGTCTCCAGTCCGAGGCTGCTTGCAAGCTGAAGCAGACTGGCGACCACTGCCCGGCTCTCGGCCTTCTCTTCGAGATGCATGACGAAACTGCGGTCAATCTTTATCTTTGTGACCGGCAGCGAAAGAAGATAGCTGATGCCGGAATAACCCGTGCCGAAATCGTCGAGTGCGATGCCGACGCCCAACGCTCGTAGATCGGCAAGCATTTCAAGGCATTCCAGAGAGCATATCTGCACGCTTTCCGTCAGCTCCAATTCCAGCCGACTTGCGGGAAGACCGTGTGTGAAAAGTGCAGTTTTCACCTTTTTGGCAAAGTTACCCTGTTGCAACTGTACAGGAGAAACATTGACCGCCAGAAAGGTATCCGGGGGCAGGCTTGCGGCATCTGAACAGGCTCTGTTCAAAACCCACTCGCCAATTGCAACGATTTGCCCGGTCTTTNCCGCAACAGGAATAAAATCTGCGGGTGAAACCCAACCCAATTTCGGATGTTGCCAGCGCAAAAGAGCCTCGAACCCTACAGGGCCGGAATTCGATACATCGAATATCGGCTGATAATGCAACTCGAACTCACCGTTGCGCAAGGCGGTGTCGAGATCGTGCTGAAACACGTGACCGCGTTCTCCGGACATTTCCATGCCCTGCTTGAAAAANCGGAACGTGCCACGACCCTCGGATTTGGCAGCGTACAGGGCGATATCGGCCTTCTTCAGCAGTTCGGAAATTTCCGCGCCGACGGTGGTTTCGGTGCAGATGCCGATGCTGGTTCCGACGGAAACCTCTTTGCCCAAGAGGACAAAAGGTCTGGCAACCGCCCGGATGATGGCAGAGGCAAGCTTGCTGGCTTCCACCAGCGCGTCCTTGCGCACGACCTGAAGAACGGCGAACTCATCGCCTCCAAATCGTGCGGCAATATCTCCCGGACGCATCAGCGAAAGCAGCCTTTCGGAAANGGAAACGAGAAGCGCATCACCGCTGGCGTGACCAAAGCCATCATTGATCGATTTGAACCTGTCGAGATCGAGCAGCATGACGTTGAAGCGCTGGCCGCCCTGCTCCAGCTCGGCAATCATTTCCTCGAGCTTCTTGCCGAAAAATGCACGGTTTGGCAGTCCAGTCAAAGCGTCATGATGTGCAAGATGCTCCATATGTTTCGCAACATCCCGCACCTGCCGCAAATGCTCGCGCTCGACAACAGCCTCTCTCAATGTTTCGATGGCGACGGCAAAGCGACCGATTTCGTCGTGACGGTTTTGAAAAGGCGTGACAGACCGCGTGTCGTCTCGGGCAATGCGGCTGAGAGCGCCGACAAGTGCCGGAACCGGCTTGAAANCCTTCCGCATGATCAACGTCACGGCAGCACCGGTCAGGATGAGAATGGTCACGAGCAGCAGGACTGAATTGAGCAGCAGCTTGTTCTGGCTTTGCTGAAGAGCGTCCGCCTCACCAATGGTGGTAACGAGCGCGCCTTGAAGTTCGCCTTTCGGATTGACCACAGGCACATAGGCAATGAAATGACGGACATTGCCCACGCCTGCAAATCCAACGAAGAATTGGCGTGGATTGGTGTAATCGGGAAGGGAAAGGTCGATACCAGTGCCCGAACCGAATGCCTCGGCCGAACTGACAAAGGCCTGCGGCCCGGTCGATTTCTGAAACAGCCAGATATTGTTTTTCGTCTGCGAGGCAGCAAGACCGAGAACATCTGCCGGGTTGAATCCGGTGTCCAGTATCGACGCATCGTCACCAAGGGGGCGCTCGCTGATGATCTTGGTGATCTGACCATCATCAGCGCTCTCAATCGCGATAAACGTGTAGATGGAGCGGATCGCGGAGCTTGTCACTTGCGCGTTCAACTCGGCTTGACGACGCCATTGTTCAAGCGAGTCCCGCTCGACCATGACCCAACCGATCGTTGCACCCATAACGTAGGCAAGGACGACGCTGGATACGAGGAAGACATTGATTTTCCAGAAGAGCGAATGGTACCACACAAGCCGATTTTGGCCCGCGTTCAAATCGCCAACCTCCCGTTCGTCCTTGTTTACGCAATCGACCATTGTGGCCCGTAACCTCTTCCGCGAAAGCGTAAATGCTTACGGGACATGCCTTAACTCATGCTTTAAAAGGACTTCATAAATCGCTGTTAGCCACAACCATTCCGAGACATAGAAAACAAAGTCTAAAAATATGCGTACAAAACCGGGGGAAGCGTTGCGAAACTGGCGCAGTTTATATCGCTGCGCCAGCCTTTGTTACTTCAGCGCGCTTCCGGCATGGGGCCGACGTATTTCGATTGCGGGCGGATAAGCTTTCCCAGATGTTCCTGCTCCAGTATATGCGCGGTCCACCCAGCCATTCGCCCGGCGGCAAAGACGTTGGTGAAACTTTCACGCGGAAACCCTACTCCCTCCAGAACCAGTGCCGTGTAAANCTCCACATTGGTTTGCAGCGGGCGTAGAGGTTTCTTTTCGGCTAGGAGCGCCAGCGCCTCTTTTNCAACAGCTTCGGCAAAGTTTATACGCCCGCCACTGTCACGAAGCCCGGTAACAGCCTGCTTAAGCACATCGGCCCGTGGGTCACGAACGCGATATATGCGATGGCCGAAACCCATCAGCCTTTCCCCTCGCACCAGCGCGTTCACCAGCCAGGCCCGTATGTTGCTCTCATCGCCGATCGCATCGAGCATGTCGAGGACAGGGCCGGGCGCACCGCCGTGCAATGGACCTTTCAGGGCACAAAGAGCGCCGACGACGGATGAAAATACACCCGCTTTTGTCGACGCGATGACGCGGGCGGTAAAAGTGGAAGCATTCAACCCGTGGTCGGCCACAGTCACAAGATAAGTATCGAGTGCCTTCACCTTTTCAGCAGGAGCATTCTCGCCATGCAACATATGCAGAAAATCCGCCGCATGCCCCAAGGTGGTGTCAGGCGCCACCGGCGCAAGCCCCGCGCTTCTTCGAGCAATGGCTGCGGCGAAGACCGGCACGGCAGCTACGGCTAGGACGTGGTGTGCCAGTGGCTCCGCATCGGGCATTGACGACAATAACAGCCGCAACCCCTCGACTTGCGAAAGGTTGTCCGTTGCCGGTAGAAGCGTTTCAATGAGGCGAAAAGCATGGACACGCGCTTGCGCAAGCGCGACGCGGATTTCCGCCTCAGTATCCTCATGGGAGACAAGCCCTTGCCAAAGCAAGGCAAGAACAGCCTCGAAGCTCCAGTCGGACAACTGTTCGAGGTCATATCCCCGAACAATCAGCCGTCCCGCCGCACCATCGACATGGCTGAATATTGTTTCGGCAGCGATGGTGTTTTCCAAACCGGGACTGACTGGGTCTGAAACCAGAGTGAGTGCTGTCGAGGTTTNCGATTGTATGGTCATGATATCCTCATGGGTTGACTTCCCCAAGGATGATGTTTCAATCAATATAATCAATCTTGATTCATTCAATCAACATCGAGATAATGACCGGACAGGAAAAGTTCATCGATGCCGCAAGCCGCGTCGCAAGCCCTCGGCATCAGCCGCGCGACGCTCTATGCCTATGTCAGTCGTGGCCTTGTTCGCACGATCGCAGGGCCGGACGATCCACGCCGTCGGCTTTACAGCAAACACGACATAGACCAGTTGAGCAGAAACAAATCCGTAGGCAGAAAACCACGCGAGGTGGCAGCAACGACCCTCGACTGGGGTTTGCCTGTGCTGTCCTCCAGCATTACGCTGATTGAAGATGGTCGGCTTTTCTATCGCGGACACGATGCGGCAAAACTCGCCGAACACGAAACGGTTGAGGGTATAGCACGGCTGCTTTGGGCTTGCGGTGACCATGACCCGTTTGCAAAACCGGTGACCGCGACGTGGGATGCCTCGCTGCTTAATCTGACAGCGGGCTTGCCGTTGACCGAGCGTTGTCAGGCGCTGCTGGCGTTTGTCGATGTCGGCAGGATGACAGCGTGGCAACGCAACAACAGCACGCTGTGGCCAGGCGCTGCCACTCTGTTGCGATCGGTAACGGCGGCCATCAGCAACAGCCAGCCCAGCGCTTTGCCCACGCACCTTCATCTGGCCAAGGCCTGGAATCTCGATACACACAGTGCAGACATTATTCGCCGCACACTGGTACTGTTGGCGGATCACGAACTGAATGCGTCTGCCTTCGCCACACGCGTGGTGGCGTCCACCGGCGCATCACTCGGGGCATGCCTCGATGCAGGACTTTCAGCGCTAAGCGGACCGTTGCACGGCGGCATGACAAGCCTCGTTGAAATTCTTTTCGACGAAATCGAAGACGCCAAAGATGCAGCCGACGTCGTTGAAAAGCGACTTCGGCGTGGTGATGTTCTGCCGGGTTTCGAGCATCCCTTGTACCCCGGTGGCGATCCAAGAGCCGCCGCCCTGCTTCCCCTATTGCGACATAACGAAAAGCGTCAGTCGCTTATAGGGACAGTGGTTGAAACCACCGGGAAGCTGCCGACGATCGATGTTGCGCTGGTGTCGATCCGCCGTGAGTTGGGACTCCCGATAGGTGCGGCACTGGCGCTCTTCGCGAACGGTCGAACGGTTGGCTGGATTGCGCATGCGCTCGAGCAGTTTGAGGAGAAAAAGCTCATCCGTCCACGCGCACATTATGCAGGCCCACAACCGGCAGGTACATGAGTATAATTGTTATGACGAATATGTGTTGAAGATCACATATTTCGTGCGCCCGGCATGATCGCTCGACTTGCCAGCATCAGCAATGACTGCGATGAAACTGTCTTGACGTTACGGGAGGGTTTCGTATGACCACGATGACAGAGGCAAATATCAGGCTGGGCGCTATTCTCGCCGAGGCTGAAAATCAGCAGTCATCGCTCAGCGTTGCGAAGCTCGAAAGTAGCGGCCTGGTACCAGACTCGATCGAAACAGGCATGGCCGCACAGGCGATTGCAGCAGGTGCGATCGGCAAGGAAATTGGCGGCTGGAAGATCGGCGTCAACAGCGGCCGAGCCATCGCCGCCCCTCTTCTCGATGTTTATGATACAAGCATCGACACGCCATTCGAAGTGCCAAAACCCGGAACGGTGGGTGTTGAGATCGAGATTTGCTTTGTCCTTGCAAATGACATTCCTCCTCCAGCTACCGGCCAAGAGTATTCCCGTGCCGATATATTCTCGCATATCGCATCCGTGCATCTGGGAGCCGAACTTGTCAGCTATCGGCTTGTGGAAGAAAACAAAGCGCCTTTCCCGCTGTTTCTTGCGGATCGGCTTGGCAATCATTCCTTTGTCCTTGGTCCGGAAATCGACATCGCGGCTTTGGAACGCGTGGCCAATCAGGATGCGACGCTGCCCGCGTTGGTGGTCGAAGGCAACGGCGATGTGCTGTTCGCGGCGGCTCCCAAGCACCCGCAGGCCGATCCTGTCGCGCCGCTTATTGCCTATGCCAATGCACCACTCGACCATCTTGGCGGTTTGAAGCGCGGTCAGATTGTGACCACCGGTAGCCTTTGCGGCTTAATCCGACTATCCGGGCAGACAGCTATCAAAACCTCATGGGACGGCATCGCTGACATGGCGCTGAACCTTCCAGCGTGAATGCTGCAGCGCACCCCTGACTTTTCACAGGGCGCGGAAACCCCTCATCACTGCTACACTCGAACCTGAAGAAATTGTCTTTGAACAGTTTTAACAGGAGATATTTCGATGGCGCAGTCGATCATGAACGCTCTTGGCAAACCGCTTTATTACAGCGACACATCCACCGGATTTTTTNCGGCAACAGGATCAGGACCTGACCTTTACGGCACTGCCAAGAATGATTCCATGTGGGGTGACAGCGGCGTCAACGTGACAATGCATGGCGGCACGGGTGATGACATTTATTACCTGTATTCCACCATCAACCGTGCGGTCGAATCGTCTGGTCAGGGCACAGATACCATCAACACATGGATGAGCTATACGCTTCCTGGGAATATCGAAAACCTGATCGTCACGGGCGATGGCCGGAACGCTTTCGGTAATTCTCTCGATAATATCATCAGTGGCAGTTCCTCAAAGCAAACGATCGATGGTGGCGCGGGCAATGACGTTCTGACCGGCGGCGGCGGGGCAGACACCTTCGTTTTTGCCAAGGGCAACGGCACGGATCTGATAACCGATTTCGGTCGTGACGATATCATCCGACTGGATGGCTACGGCGTCACATCCTTNGATCATCTCGTCAGTACGTCGACGCAAAAGGGCGCGAACCTTTGGCTAAATTTCGACAATGGCGAGAGCGTGGTGCTTGCCAACACGACCGCCGACAGCCTCAGCGCCGATCAGTTCAGGCTGACGCTGGACCGTTCAAAGCTGACATCGACATTTTCAGATGAGTTCAACTCGCTATCCCTGAGCAACGGGCAAAGCGGCGTCTGGGAGCCAAAATTCTGGTGGGCAGGCGAAGAGGGCGGCAGCCTTCACACCAACTCCGAAAAACAGTGGTACATCAACCCCGCTTATCAGCCGACTTCATCCGTCAATCCATTTNCCGTTCAAAATGGCGTTCTGACAATTACGGCGGCAGCAACACCGGATGCGATTTCTGATGCTGTGAACGGGTATGACTATACATCGGGCATGTTGACCACTCACCCGTCTTTCTCGCAAACCTACGGCTATTTCGAAATTCGGGCCGACATGCCGAGTGATCAAGGCGCATGGCCTGCGTTCTGGCTTCTGCCGGAAGACGGGAAATGGCCGCCGGAGCTGGATGTCATCGAGATGCGCGGGCAGAACCCGAACACGTTGATCCTGTCTGCCCATTCCAACGCATCGGGCCAACAGACGTCGACCATCAACAACGTCAACGTCACGAGTACAGAGGGCTTCCACAAATACGGGCTACTCTGGGATGAAGACCACATTACGTGGTACTTCGATGACGTCGCAGTCGCCCAGGTTGATACACCGACAGATATGCATGACCCGATGTATATGATCGTCAATCTCGCCGTCGGCGGCATAGCTGGAACACCCACAAACGGCCTACCCAACGGCTCGCAGATGAAGATCGACTATATACACGCCTACTCCATCAACGATCCTGCCGTTGACGCCGTGTCTCAGCCGACTGCATCGGATCATCTGCTGGTCTGAGATGATCCGATGACCGGAAGCTTTGGATCGACTACCAGAGCTTCACATGTCTGTTGACGTCCTTGTAAAGCAGGTAGCGGAAACGGCCGGGGCCGCCAGCATAACAAGCCTGCGGACAAAAGGCGCGAAGCCACATGAAATCACCGGCTTCGACTTCCACCCAGTCATTGTTCAGCCGGTAGACAGCCTTGCCCTCCAGTACGAAAAGCCCATGCTCCATGACGTGGGTTTCCATAAATGGAATGGTCGCGCCCGGCTCGAAGGTGACGATGTTGAGGTGCATGTCATAGCGAGCGTCGGCAGGGTCGATGAAGCGCGTCGTGGCCCACTTGCCATCCGTCTCTGGCATGGCAGACAACTCGTGCTCGTCCTCATGCGTGAAGATCGCCGGAGGTAACTCGAGACCCTCAACGACATCGAACACTTTGCGTACCCAGTGGAACTTGGCAGGAACGGACCCAATACCCTTGATCGTCCACGCATGCCCGGCAGGAATATAGGCAAAGGAACCAGCCCGCATCGCATGTTGCTGGCCATCATGCTCGATGGTCATCTCGCCATCGACCACGAAGATCGCAGCCTGCGCGCGTCCGTCGGGCTCGGGCTTTTGGCTACCGCCACCGGGCAAAACTTCCATGACATATTGTGCGAACGTCTCGGAAAATCCCGTCATCGGACGGGAAATGATCCAGGCACGCGTGTCAGTCCAATGGGGAAGGACACTGGTGACGATGTCAGACATCACGCGCTTTGGAATGACGGCATAGGCCGTCGTGAAGGTGGCCTTGCTCGAAAGAAGCTCGGTCTGGCCGGGAAGCCCGCCAAAATCAGAATAATACCGCTTGTTTTCCATGATGCACTCCAAAGGCACGATACGTCGCAAATGCTGTAGAGCCTTTTTCCATCAAATGGAATCGCCCTTGCGCATCATTNAAGAATGCGAAAGGGCGCGGAGGACGTATCAGACCTTCTTGCGGATGACGCCATAAACGATGTTACGGTTCTCTCCGAAGAACACCTCTGCCTCGAATGCGGATGCATCCATGCTGGCATTGATGATATCCCACATATCGTCTTGCGTACGAAGCAACAACGCCCAATTCATGAAGCTTTCCATGTAGCCATCGACGCCGATCTCTTCGGAAAAGTTGGCAAACAGAAACATACCACCGGGTTTGAGCATCTCGAGGCAACGCTGGGTCAGCTTGATGGAAACCTTGTCCACGAGATAGTCGTAGAGACCGGCTGCATAAATAAAGTCGTATGTGCCCAGTTCCTGTCGGCGCGACAGTATCCCGCGCACGGAGCCATCGATTGCTTCGATGCAGGTGCCGTTGAAGTCCCGGACGATCGCGCCGATGCTCAATGGGTCCTGATCCAGGGCCACCCATCTTTTNATCCTGCCTTCTGCCAGCGCAACAGACTGGTTGGCTTCACGCAACTGACCGGCAGCAATGGTGAGGATTTCAGTGTCCAGGCCACGATCGGCAGCGATCTGGTCAACATATTTCGTCAGTATATCGCGACGCTCTCTGACTGCGACGGAGGACGAGGCTGCCCTGGTGTATTCATAGAGTGCAAGGCCAGTAGGAGACGCCGCATCAATTTTATCCTGCACGCTGGAATGGCCGTAGATGAAGTCCAGAAGCTGCGCATCGCCGGAATAACCACGCGGCTTTTCAAACGACCAAGCGGTGAAGGGATCTTCCAGAAAGTATTCGGCGACCGCATGATTCTGGATAATTGGTATCAACTCCCTCCACACGCCAGAGTGGTTTTTTNCTCGAATTTGATGCAACCGCGTTGCAACGTCATGTATAATTTGCTGCGGCGCACAATCTCGCTGGAATTGCTGCTGCGCGAAGCTTAAAGCAATCGCCACATCTGCTTTNGCGATCTCAAACTGCTCTTTAAAATTGTTGGAACGTGGCGCGTATATTTCCTCGGATATTGCTTCGGGCGTAATAAGACTTTCGCCATCAAACTTTTCATTAGCAAATTGGGACACAAGTACGCTCCTGATTAACGCTTTGTTAACTTTAGGACAATTCAAACGCAAATGTCTCTCAAGTCAATCGGGTACAAGCGTCGAAAAGCACGCATTTCGAGAAACTTTTTATTAAGGTAAATCTAATTTGGATTCGGTTCTTTAGGGGGCTTAAAGAAACTTAAAAGGATACAATGCATTGTGCCCAGGTCTACAACCTCGATGCGCGCGACGCACGCGGCGGTAAAGGTAGTAGAAAACGGACTTTTGCAATAAGATTTGCAAAATACAAAAANCTGAACTTGCAAGATTATTGCAACCTATGGAAANGTGCATGAAGCACACTTTGGCAAATTTCGTAGAACCTCGCCTCCAGACAGGCTCATCGCCGCAACGGTCATCTGTTTCTTTAAGAGACCTTTTCCTGCGGGAAGCAGACGTCAAAAGACGCACGGCCATCCGGCAGGGGCTGTGGATTGCAGTGCCGGTCTATTTGCTGTTCTCGCTGACCGACCTTTTGCTCATCCCTGACGTTGCACCGCACACCATGTTTGCGCGTTTCGTCGTCGGCATCGCAGCACTGCTCACTCTGGAAATGCAGATCCGCGCCAATGCCAAGACTGGCCACATGGACATTGCTTGCGCCACAGCCCTGCTCGGCGGCTACATCGGCTGGCTGATGCCAGCAATGATGACCAGCTATGTCACCAACATGTCCTACTATATGGTTTTCGGCGCCATCTTCATGATGGGCGCCAACCTGTTTTTTACCTTCAACTTCAAGCTTTCACTATGCGCGTCCAGCCTCGTACTGGTCACATACTTTGTTGCGCTGAGCTACTTCCACGAAGACATCTATTATCAGATCGCCTTCGGCACATTTTATCTGTCCTGCTTCGTCTTCACCTCATACGTGAATCTGCGACTCAACCGCGAACGCTATCAGGTTTTTCTCAACGCCATTGAAGCCAAGGTGCAACAGCGGGAGGCGGAAGATCGCGGGGAAGCATTATTGCGGCTTTCCAATACCGACCCGTTGACAGGCCTTGAAAACCGCCGGGCCATCGACAGCAGGTTGCGGCAGCTCTGGGATGGGTGGACCGGTGCCGAGCACAATTTCGCGGTATTTCTGATCGATGTCGACTTCTTCAAGAAGTACAATGACTACTACGGGCATCAGGAAGGCGACCGATGCCTGATACAGGTCGCCCAGACGCTGGAAACCAGCCTCGGTCGCTACGATGCCGTCATCGGGCGTTATGGCGGTGAGGAGTTCATCGCCCTTGCGCGGTTCAGAACGCAAAANGACATCGAAGACATAGCCGAAACGCTGCGCACCACCGTTGAGGACATGGCACTCGTCCATGAAAGACGACGCGATGGCACCTCCGTCATCACCGTCAGTGTCGGTGCGTCCTACACGCGGCCGCAGCCAGATTCGAAGCTTGAACGCCTTATCAACGAAGCCGACCGCGCTCTTTATCTTGCCAAGGCGAACGGACGAAACACCGTCAAGTTGTTCAACCCCAACGATCCACACAACAGCGACGATACGGAAAATGTCGCAGCATTGCTCAATATCGCCATCGAGAAAGACCTGGTCTCACTGGTCTATCAACCTATCAAGAACCTATCGTCCGACAGGATAGAGGGCGTTGAAGCTCTGATGCGGCTGAGGCTGCTGGATGGAACACTTGTTCCACCCAGCATATTCATTCCTATCGCGGAGCGCACTGGCGCCATCATGGACCTCGGCTTATGGGCGGTGCGAACCGCCTGCCAGCAGGTTATCCGATGCGACAGGATGGCAGTCGTCAGCGTCAATGTGTCACCAATACAGTTGAAGAGCCCCGGCTTTGCCACCTCCATCGCGGCGATTCTGGGTGATGTCGGGGTGTCCGGCGGCAGACTGGCCTTCGAAATTACCGAAGGTCTGGAGATGGACATGAATTCCGATGTCCTGCGTTGCATCAGCGATCTCAAGACGCTCGGCATCAAGATTTGGCTGGATGATTTCGGAACAGGATTTGCTGGCCTCTCTTGGTTACGCCTGATCGATTTCGACACGGTGAAAATCGACAAATCCTTCCTTCACGACGGGATGACGCCGCGCGGAAAAGCCATGTTGAGCGATATCATCGGCCTTATTCGCAACCGCGGCCACAAGATACTGGTTGAAGGCGTAGAGACCGCCGAGCAACTGGAATTGTTGAAGGAATTGCGGATCGACCAGGTCCAGGGTTATTACGTTGGACGCCCTGCCCCGGTGGACAAGCTCAGGGACTGCTCAGCGCCTTACCTTCCCCGCACAGGCCTCATGCGCCCGGCATGATACGTAAANCCCGGCGCTTGCGTGCCGGGTTTNGCGATATCGATCAACTGCTTCAGCTTTGAAGGACGTTTAGTCCACCGCACCCGGCACTTCGCACATCTCACGTTCACCGACGATAATGGAACGCTTACCGACGTGGTTGGCAGGTCCGACGATGCCTTCCTGTTCCATGCGCTCAACCAGGGATGCCGCACGATTGTAGCCGATGGACAGGCGACGCTGGATATATGACGTCGAGCATTTCTTGTCGCGCAGGACGACTTTCACAGCTTTTTCGTAAAGGTCCGCCGTGTCGTCTTCACCCATGGCCGATTTGTCGAAAACGGCGCTATCTTCTTCCACGCCCTCGTCCGCCTCGTCTGCATCCTCGGTAACGGTGCCCAGATATTCCGGACGTCCCTGTGTTTTCAGATGCGCTACAACCTTTTCGACCTCTTCATCCGACACGAATGGACCGTGCACACGAGAGATGCGCCCGCCGCCGACCATGTGCAGCATATCGCCCTGCCCCAGCAGATGCTCGGCACCCTGTTCGCCGAGAATGGTACGGCTGTCGATTTTGGACGTGACCTGGAAGGAGATGCGCGTCGGGAAATTGGCCTTGATGGTACCGGTGATGACATCGACCGAAGGCCGTTGTGTCGCCATGATGAGGTGGATACCGGCGGCACGGGCCATCTGCGCCAGACGCTGAATAGCACCTTCGATTTCCTTACCCGCCACCATCATCAGGTCGGCCATTTCATCGACGATAACGACGATGTACGGCATCGCCGTCAGGTCCATTTCCTCCTGCTCGTAGACTGCCTCACCCGTGGCGCGATCAAAACCGGTCTGAACGTTGCACATCACGGTTTCACCCTTGGCGCGAGCAGAGGCAGCACGGGCATTATAGCCATCGATATTGCGAACACCCAGACGCGACATCTTGCGATATCGATCTTCCATTTCGCGCACGGCCCACTTCAGCGCCATGACGGCCTTCTTGGGGTCTGTCACAACAGGAGTCAGCAGATGCGGAATGCCATCATAGACTGACAGCTCCAGCATTTTGGGATCGACCATGATCAGGCGGCACTCTTCCGGCTTCAACCGGTAGAGCAACGACAGGATCATCGTATTGATCGCAACAGATTTACCGGAACCGGTCGTGCCTGCCACGAGGAGATGCGGCATCTTGGCGAGTTCCGCCACGACGGGCTCTCCACCAATGGTCTTGCCAAGGCAAAGCGCCAGCTTCATCCGTGTTTCGGAATAATCGGGGGATTCGATGAGTTCGCGGAAATACACCGTCTCACGAACCGGGTTCGGCAATTCGATACCGATGACGTTGCGGCCAGGCACCACGGCGACACGAGCAGACAGCGCCGACATGGAGCGGGCGATATCGTCCGACAAGCCGATGACACGCGAAGATTTGACACCGGGGGCGGGCTCGAATTCGTAGAGCGTCACGACGGGACCGGGACGCACATCGATGATCTCGCCCTTGATGCCGAAATCTTCCAGCACGCTTTCCAGAAGGCCAGCACTCTGTTCCAGCGCTTCAGGCGTCATCGTCGTGGTTTGCAAAACCTGCGGCTTTTGCAGCAGATCAATCGGCGGAAACTCGTATTCGCCCTCGCCGAAAACCGGCGCATCCAGAAACATCGGCTGATTGGCGTTGCGAGCAACCGTGCGCATTTCACGGCGCGGCGCGGTCAGCGCGGCAGCTTCGATCACCGGCTGCTCGACAACGGCAGCCATCGGCATTGGCGCTTCAACCGTCGCGACGACCTCAACCTGTTCAACGTCCTGAGTGTCGGGCTGTTGAACGGGACGGACATCGACCTGCCGATAAAGCGCGACAGCTGAGCCTTCCGGCTTGATGAATGCTGGCTTTTCAACGGTTGGACGTGTTTGCTGGATGACCTGCGCTGGAAGAGGAGCGGGCTTGACGACAGCCCGTGCAACCGGTGCTGCGGCAACCCTCTGCGCCTTGATGCGTGCCAGTTCCGCAAGCCGCATGGGCTGGGACGGCGGCAGGATGGTCGTCCCCACATCCAGGCTCATTGCTTCCCAGAACATCTCGTCGGATAGGACTTCTGCAAAGGCAGGAACGTCGAATGACGCAGGGGTCTGCTCGGCCGGAAANCATGCAACGTCAATCTGTTCGGCACTGACTGCGTCCGGTTCGCGCGTCACGTCGGGAGCGATTTCGGTAGGCGCGGACGCTTCCTGCTCCTGACGCAAGGCAAGTTCACGGCGCAGACGATAGGTCAGAGCAAGCGCACCTGTCGCGCCGGGCGGCTGCGGCAGCACGGCTGGCTTGGCGATCCTGCGCTCGACAGGCTCTTGCTTCGGTGCGATCTTTTCGACGGCGGCGATCTCCACTGGCTCTGGCGCAGCGGCTACGGGCACGATTTCAGTCTCGGTTCTGCTTTGAGCAGAAGTCGGAGCCTGCTTTCCAGCCACAAGATTTTGCGGCGTGCGTGTAAAACGTACATTTGGCCCAAGCGTAAAGTGGTTTTGCCACAAAGGCATCTCTTCACGACCCTCGATCGCATTGGCTGCGTTCTGGTCGNCATTATGCCCTATAACGGCACGCTGGTCTGCCGTTAACGGCATCAACTCATGGCGGCTATCCTGCGAAGCGCTAGGCTCCGCAATGGACTGCTCCTGTCCTCGCTCATCTATCATGTTGAGGGAATAGTTTGAATTCGATCGAGGAAAACGCATCACAGCCTGTACACTCATCATAAACGGACATTCGGCACAACAAATGAGATAGAAAATAAAGGTTAATCACATGTTGCCAACGCGCCCTTTTGGATGCGTTTTCATCATCTTATTTATGGCTGTGTCTGCATGGACACGCGATAGCCCCGGCTACATTTTTGAGAAAATGTCAATGTTTCCGAACCTTTACAGTCGTTGACAACCGTCCCTAGCTCATTTTGCCAGCAACTATTAACATCTAACAAATATTGACTTTACATCTAACATGTTAATGTCGTATCAGATGGTAGTCAGTTCAGGAGGAGCAGGACATTGACTGGTAAATTCGGCCTTTCGGCAGCACTCACTACCCCCTTTGCGCAGGACGGAAGCATTGATTTCCCGACCATGATCACGCAGGCCAAGCGCTCGTTAGCCGCTGGCTGCAACAGCGTCACTGTGTTTGGAACAACCGGTGAAGGCAGCACCATCGGCAACAGGGAACGCGCGGAAGTGCTGTCGGCATGCCTCGATGCGGGTCTCGATGCAAAGTTTCTGGTTGCGGGTGTGCTGGTCGACTCGGCGCAAGACGCCGCCGATCAGGCAGGAGCCGCGCTTGACGCCGGTGCACGCAACATTCTTCTGGCACCTCCTTCCTATTTCAAGAACGTCACCGATGATGGTCTGTTCGAATGGTTCTCGTCTGTTTNCCAGCAGCTTGGAGACAAGGCGCGCGACATTCTCGTTTACAACATCCCCTCTGTCACCATGGTGGCACTGTCGGTCGAACTGATCGGTCGCCTGCGCCATGCCTTTCCGGGTATCGTCACTGGCGTAAAGGATTCGTCCGGTGACTGGCCCTATACGCAAAGACTGCTGGCCGAACACCGTGACCTCATCATCCTCATCGGCGACGAGCGTCATCTGGCACAAGGTGTTCGCCTTGGGGGNCAGGGTGCGATTTCCGGCTGCGCAAACTTCCTACCGTCTGAAATCCGCGCCATGGCCGTGGACGGCGTGGAAGACAAGCGCATCGAAGACCTGGTCGTCGAGCTTCTGAAATATCCAGTCACACCCGCCGTCAAGGTTCTCGTCTCTCATGTGACCGGCGAAAAGATATGGCATTCCGTTCGTCCACCACTGGTTTCCATTTCCGCTGAAAACCGTACAAAGCTTGTGGCGGCGTTCGAGTCGCTTTTCCGCAGCCAAGCGGCTTAGAAAGAAAATGCATGGATGACACTGGCGAACAGACTACGTTGCGCGAAAGGGCCTATGAGAGCTTTACGCTCCATCTTCTCGCGCGTGATGTTCGCCCTGGTCAGTTTATTTCCCAACGCCGCCTCGTGGAACTGACAGGCTTACCGCTTGGCGCAATCCGCGAAGCTATTCCAAGGCTGGAAGCGGATGGATTGATCAAGACGGTGCCGCAGCGCGGACTTCAAGTGGCGCATATCGACATCAACCTCATCCGCGAAGCATTCCAGTTTCGCATCTTTATGGAAAAGGAGGCCGTGGCTATTTTTACGCGCACAGCTTCCGACGAGACGATTGCCGAGATGATAAAGGACCACCGTGATATTGGAGAGGCAGCCCAGAGCGGTAAAAGTTCACCGGAACTGGATGCGCGCGCCCAAGCGGTTGATTGGGGGATGCACGACGCCTTCATAGACTCGCTGGGTAATTCCATTATCTCGAATGCCTACCGCGTGAACTCGATCAAGATGCGACTGATCAACCAGGAACGCTTTCGCATTGCCGGTCACGTCAAATCCGTAATGGCTGAACATCTGACCATTCTCGAAGCCATCGAGCGGCGGGCACCCGAAGAGGCCTCGGAAAGACTGGTCGCCCACATTCGCAATGCGAGGGACCGGGCTCTGGCAGTTTAGACCATCGGTCGATCCGATGAGGAACGAATTATAAACAATCGGCCGAAGGTGAGGAGATTTTCGGCCAAACAGGAGGAGGAAAACATGACGCATTCACTGCTCAATCCTACACGCCGTGCATTTATGGCCGGAACGGCAGCCATTGCCGGGACTGCCGCGTTCGGCATTCGCCCCGCAGCCGCTGCTGTCGATTGGAAGAAGCACGCTGGCACGACGCTGGAAGTCAACCTCGTCAAAAGCCCGCGCAGCGAAACGCTTCTGAAATACATCAAGGAATTCGAAGAACTGACCGGCATCAAGGTCAATGCCGAGGCAACACCTGAACAGCAGCAGCGCCAGAAGGTCGTTATCGAACTATCCTCCGGAAGGCCAAGCTTCGACGTGGTGCATTTGAGCTACCACGTCCAGAAGCGCCAGTTCGAAAAAGGCAAGTGGCTGGCTGATATCAGCGGCTTCCTCAAGGACCCGACACTGACCGATACTTCGCTTGTCGAAAGCGATTTTGCAGAGGCGGGTATGCAGTTTGCCAAGGATAGCGATGGCGTTCTGCGCTCCCTGCCCTTCTCGGTGGATTACTGGATCCTCTACTGGAACAAGGAATTGTTTGCAGCCAAGGGCCTGAAATATCCACAGACCTTCGAAGAGCTTGTCACCGCAGCAGAAGCGCTGACCGATCCTTCCACCAATACCTATGGTTTCGTGGCACGAGGCCTCAAGAACGCCAACACGCCGGTCTGGACCTCGCTGATGCTGGGTTATGGCGCCGCGCCAATCGTGGACGGCAAAATCGACGCCATGACCAAGGAAGCGGTGGAGGCGGCAACGCTCTACCAGCGCTTGATGACCAAGTCGGCCCCTCCCGGCGTTTCCGGTTTCAACTGGGCGGAAGCGCAATCGGCCTTCCTTCAAGGCAAGATCGGCATGTGGTTCGATGGCGTCGGCTTTGCACCGCCAATCGAAAACCCGGAAAAGTCCCGCGTCGTTGGCAAGGCTGGTTACGGGGTCATGCCGAAGGGTCCGGCGCAACAGGCTGCAGGTACATTCGGTGATGGCCTTGGCGTGGTCGAAGCCTCCACCAAGAAAGAAGCAGCTTACCTCTTCTGCCAATGGGCAATTTCTCACGAAATGGGTGCGCGGCTGCTGCAGGCCGGTGCGGGTGTACCGTTCCGCCAGTCCATTCTGGAAGATGCCAAGGTACGTGAAGGCGTGAAGATGCCTGCCGAGTGGCTGGACGCCGTCGTCGGCTCCGGCAAGGTTTCCAAGCTGGCGCTACCCGTCATCATCCCGGTCACGGAATTCCGCGATATCTACGGCGTCGGCCTGACCAACATGATTGGTGGAGCAGACCCGGCGGCGGAACTCAAGAAAGCGACCGAGCAGTTCGCACCTGTTCTGGCACGTAGCGAGGGATAATGGTGTCCGTCAGCATCGAAAACACAGCAAAGACAACGAAACTCGTCAGAAGGAGCAAGCCCACGCGGCTTGCTCCCAACTACTGGCCTTTCGTTATTCCCGCACTCGTCGTCATCGCAGCTGTCATCGTTTTTCCGTGGGTGTTCACCCTGTGGATGAGCGCGCAACGCTGGACGCTGGGGCAGGAACAGAGCTTCATTGGTTTCGACAACTACATCCGTCTGGCAAGCGATGCGCGGTTCTGGGAGTCGCTCTGGCACACGCTGGTCTACACGACGCTATCGGTTGTCGCACCCTTGTTTCTTGGCACGCTGGCGGCATTGCTTTTCGATGCGCAATTTCCGCTGCGCGGCTTTCTGCGCGGCGTTTTCGTCATGCCGATGATGGCAACCCCGGTTGCNATCGCGCTGGTCTGGACCATGATGTTTCACCCGCAGCTCGGCGTGCTGAACTATCTCCTGTCCCTTATCGGCATCGGCCCGCTGGAATGGATCTACAACCAGTCTACCGTCATTCCCTCGCTGGTGCTGGTGGAAACATGGCAGTGGACACCGCTGGTCATGCTCATCGTTCTCGGTGGTCTCGCCGCCGTGCCGCGCGAGCCATACGAAAGTGCTGAAATCGACGGCGCAAACGCATGGCAGAAGTTCCGCTATCTCACCATGCCGATGATTGCGCCATTCCTGATGATAGCCGTCATCATCCGCTCCATAGATGCCGTCAAAAGCTTCGACATCATCTATGCGATGACGCAGGGCGGTCCCGGTACGGCGTCTGAGACGATCAACATCTATCTCTACAACACCGCCTTTGCCTATTACGACATCGGTTACGGCTCGGCCATGGCCGTCGTCTTCTTCATCGTCATCGTCGCGCTGTCCTTCGTACTCTTGATGGTACGTGCCCGCACCCAATGGAACGAGATGGAGGATCGCTGATGAAACGCAAGACACTCGACAAGATCGGCCTGTTCTTCGTGGCACTGGTCATGATCTCGCCCGTCATCCTGTTCTTTCTCTGGATGATCTCGCTGTCGCTAAANTATGAGATCGACAACGGTGCATATCCGCCCATCCTCATTCCAGAACGCTTTGCGTGGTCGAACTACATAAAGGTATTCGAGGAAAACAACTTCTTCCTCTATTTCTGGAATTCCGTACTCGTTACGGGAGCGGCAACCTTTCTCGCACTCGTCATCGGCGTTCCCGCAGGTTACGGCATTGCACGTCTGAAGGCAGAAAAGGCGGCCATCGTCATCATGATTGCGCGCATGACGCCCGGCCTCTCCTTCCTCATTCCGTTGTTTCTCCTGTTCCAATGGCTGAACCTGCTCGGCACGCTGTGGCCGCAGATCATCATCCATCTTGTCGTCACCGTGCCCATCGTGGTCTGGATCATGATCGGCTATTTCGAAACGACGCCGAAGGAACTGGAAGAGGCAGCAAGCATGGACGGCGCGTCCTCATGGCAAGTCTTCCGGCTTGTGGCACTGCCCATCGCCAAACCCGGCATCGTCGTATCCTTCATTCTCGCCGTCATTTTCTCATGGAACAACTTCGTCTTCGGCATCGTGCTGGCCAGCCGCGAAACGCGCACACTACCGGTCGCGGTCTATAACATGCTGTCTTTCGAGCAGGTCAGTTGGGGTCCGCTTGCGGCCGCTGCCCTCATCGTCACGCTGCCAGTGCTGTTACTGACGATGTTTGCGCAGAAACAGATTGTTGCCGGCCTTACCGCGGGCGCCGTCAAGGGCGGCTAACTCATCAAATTCATTACGGGATCAAAATCATGGCACCGGTCAATATTCAAAATGTTCAAAAGCGTTTCGGCTCAGTCAACGTCATCCACGGCATCGATATCGACATCGGCGATGGTGAGTTCGTGGTCCTTGTCGGCCCTTCTGGCTGCGGCAAGTCCACCTTGCTGCGCATGATTGCAGGCCTGGAAGAAGTCAGCGACGGAGAAATCCATATTGGCTCGCGTGAGGTCAGCAACCTGCCCGCCCGCGACCGGGATATCGCGATGGTGTTTCAGAACTACGCGCTTTATCCACATATGACGGTCAAAGAAANCATGGGGTTTGCGCTGAAGCTCAAGAAGGTCAGTGCCAACGAAACCGCAGAAAAGGTCAACAAGGCGGCGGCTATTCTCGGGCTCGACAAGCTACTGGATCGTTTCCCGCGCCAGCTCTCTGGCGGGCAACGCCAGCGTGTTGCCATGGGCCGCGCTCTTGTGCGTGATCCGCAAGTCTTCCTGTTCGATGAACCGCTGTCCAACCTCGATGCCAAGCTGCGTGTGCAGATGCGCGGCGAGATCAAGGCCCTGCACCAGCGCATCGGCACGACGACGATCTACGTTACGCATGACCAAGTGGAAGCCATGACCATGGCCGACAAGATCGTTGTGCTGCATGACGGCGTCATTGAGCAGATCGGCGCACCGCTTGAGCTTTACGACCGACCAGCCAACCTTTTTGTTGCCGGATTCATCGGCTCACCCGCGATGAATTTCATTCGCGGACACATCGAGGAAGGCGTTTTTCGTACGAGCAAGGGTCTCACACTGCCCTTGCCTGCAACGGCAAACCCTGCGGACCTTGGCGGGCGCGATCTCATTTACGGTATCAGGCCCGAACATATCCGCGTTGCCGAAAACGGGATTACGGGGCGCGTCGAACTGGTGGAAGGCACCGGCTCGGAAATCTATACGAAGCTGAACTGCATGGGCGAAGACGTCGCGTGCCTGTTCCGCGAGCGGCTGGATATCCGGTTCGGTGACACCGTCAGCGTTGCCATCGATCCCGCCTCCGTGCATCTGTTCGACCGGGAAACAGGCAAGCGAATCTGATCGCCCATGGATGACAACGCAAANCATCGCAAGCATGTGCTTTGCGTGGGTGCTGCTGTACTGGATACGCTGTTTCGGGTCCACGACATGCCCACCGGCCAGGGCAAGGTGTTGCCCTACGAGATGGTGCAGGTTGCCGAAGGTATGGCGTCGAGCGCAGCCTATGCCGTTCACCGCATGGGTGGTCGCGCCAGCCTCTGGGGAGCGGTCGGTGATGATGAAACAGGAAGCCGCATCCTTCGCGACCTTTCGGAAAGCGGCATCGACACATCCGGAATGACCATCGCGACGGNCGCACGCTCCGCCCTTTCGACCATCATTATCGATGACAGCGGCGAGCGATTGATCGTTCCCTTTTACGATCACAAACTGCATGAAACCAAACGTTCCTGCACGGCCGAAGACCTGTCGCCGTTCGATGCCGTACTGGTCGATGTCCGCTGGCCGGACTTGGCACTCGATGTGTTGACACTTGCCCGTTCTCTCGGCAAACCGGCTATTCTCGATGGCGATGTGGCGCCTGTGGAAACCTTGGAGCGCCTGGCGCCTGCTGCAACTCACATCATCTTTNCAGAACCCGCAGCCGAACGTCTGACCGGCACAGCCGACGTGCCCACCATGTTGCCGATCCTACATGCCCGATACCCCCAGACCTTCATCGCCGTAACAGCAGGACCTGCTGGCTGCTACTGGACAGAGCCGGGAAGTCCCGACGTTTACTTCCAATCCACATTAAAAGTGGTGGCGGTCGATACGCTGGCGGCGGGAGACGTATTTCATGGCACCTTCGCTCTTGCCATAGCCGAAGGGATGGCAAGCCGCACAGCAATCCAACTTTCCTCGGTCGCAGCCGCACTAAAATGTCAGGTCTTTGGTGGCCGCACAGGTACGCCGACACGTGCGGAAGCTGAAGCAGCGCTGAGTTTTNAAAAAAGTGGCGTCTACGAGAGGATTCGAACCTCCGACCCCAGGATTCATACCACTTCGGCTTTAACCGCCGCCCCATGAGGCGTTCGTGGTCTGGACTGTCCCTTCACCATGGACCTTGCGGCCTGTAGGTGCTGCCCTACCAGTCTCTACACCTTCACCCGGTTTCCCAGGAGCTTGGCTCGGGATTGGCATGCTGAAAGTTCAGCAAAGCGTTCCCCGAATTTGAGCAGATCGATCACGGAGTTTCCAACCGTAACCCCCAATTTAAAACCAGGAATCCTGTGCTCTATCCTACTGAGCTACGTAGACATTTCACTCGACTGCAAACAGCATTCTCCTAGCTGATATCATATTTGACATCAACCTCCTTCAATGCGTTTCCTGTTGAGGGGCCGCAAATGGGGGGNCTTCGGACTGACAGACGCTTTCAGTAGCATGCTCGTGTACCGCACGTCGCAATCCATATTTGCACAACAAGGCGGGGAAACGTTGCAACTGTGCAATTCAGCAACAGGCCTCTCGATAAAAATAATCAATCATTGCACGATCTTTTTNGGGACTAGCATCAGCGATCCGAGTTTNATAAACATGATAATTATTATCATGTTATCGGCGACCCATTCTCTGTCATATTTTGGGTCTTCCGAAAACTTTTGGAAACAGTTCATTTATGAGCAAGGCGTTGTTGCAGCTTTTAGAGACGGAGGAAGAGAACCGGCTGATGCGGTTTTTCCGTTACCGCCTTCAAGATCGTGAAGACGCAGCAGATGCAATGCAGGAGACGGCTTTGCGAGCGCTGGAAGTGTCCCAGGCGACCCTGATAGAAAACCCTCGCGCTTACCTCTACCAAATCGCGAAATCCGTTGCGCGCCTGACAATCATCCGACAATCGCGGGAGCGTCCTCTTCTCGTTTCCCTGGAAGACGGAGTGGGTGTTGCATGCGATAGACCTGACCAAGAACAGATCGTTACGGGACGCCAGCATCTTGCTGCGATGGCTGGTGAAATTGGACGTCTCCCAAAACGCTGCCAGCAGGTTTTCGTGCTCAGTCGCATTCATGGACTTCCCAACGGAGAGATCGCAGCCAAGCTCGGCATATCTCGAAACATGGTGGAAAAGCATATCATCAAAGCTTTGATTCACTGCCGCCAGGCCCGAGCTAAAATAAATAGCTGACCGAACATCAGGCCCTCGTATCTTTTNCACTCATTATATAAGGATGCACACCCCGACCCGAAATTGAGAGCGGCGATCTTCCCATGCGAAAAANCCCAGGCGACCTGATGGACGATGGTCTTGCTGAAGACGCCGCGCTTTGGGTTGCCCGCATGCAGTCTGCCGATGCTACCGAGGCAGATCATAACGCGTTTCGAGGCTGGCTCGCCTCAAATCCTGCCCACCAAGGCGCTTATGATGACATGAAGTCTGTTTGGGGGGATATGCGCGATGTCCCGTTTGCCCTTCCGGCAGATCGTCACCGGTCACGCTCCAGCAGAGCTGTCATAGCCACAGTTAGCCTTATCTGTCTTTTTNCCGTAGCGGCGTTCCTGTCTCGAGAAACGGGTATGATCGACCGACTGCAAGCCGACCACTATACCTCGATCGGCGAAACACGCGTAATAACCCTTGAGGACGGCACCGTCGTCAGCCTGAATTCCGATGCCGCTGTCCAGACACTTTATTCTGAGAAAGAACGACGCGTCGTACTTTTGAGAGGTGAAGCGTTTTTCGATGTAGCGAAGAATCCACACCGCCCNTTCATCGTGGAGAATAACGGTCTGAGGGCCAAAGCACTCGGGACGCATTACGCCGTGCGTGCTGCGCACGCGGCGCTGCCACAAGAGGTACAGGTCGAAGAAGGTCAGGTGGAGGTGGAAACCCCGACTGGCGTTACACTGCTTGGGACTGGAGATGTTGCAACGCTGGACAGCGACGGAAAAATAACCCGGTCGCGACAAGACGTGGCGAGCAATACGGCGTGGCGTGAGGGAAAACTTGTCTTTNCCGGGCAGTCGCTACAGGAGGTGCTGAGGATACTCGCACAATATCGCCATGGTCGGATCGTCATCCTTGATGACGCGGCGGCACGTCTGAGTGTTTCCGGCATTTNCGATCTCAAAGACACGGATCAGGCGCTTCACATTCTTGAAAGCAACCTACCCCTCGCCGTGACAAGACTATCGAGCATGATGGTGCTTGTGCGCTCCAGATAATTTTTTCACCATCCACATCAGGATGTCAGGTCACTTTTCACTCTAGGTCAACAGAAAGCATTGCGCGGTCGCGCAGTGAATTGCTGATCAGGCATGGAAGGGGACTAATATGACTTTGGCGAAGCGGGTACACAAACAGCTGTGGCTGACGACAACGGCGATAATTGGATTGTCTTTTGCAACTGTCGTCGGGACTGTTGACGCCNGGGCACAAAGCTCCACTGCTGCTACCCCTTTGTCGGTTCCCGCCGGACCGCTGGAAAGCGCAATCCTTACGCTTGGCCGTCAGGCCAACCTGCGCATGCTCTACCCATCCGCGATCACGAAGGGCAAGATGACGGCAGGGGTTCGTGGACCGCTCAGCGTGTCTGCAGCAGTCAGCCAGTTGCTCGCAGGTTCGGGTCTGAACTTCACGATCACCGGCTCCAACGTCCGCATTTTCGACCCNTCCGCTAGCACACAGCAGGCAGCAGTAAGCAATGATGGTTCAACGGTTCTGGAAACGATCGTCGTTCAAGGCACCGGCACCGGCGGCGTGACCGGTATCATCGAAACAAGCGGCTATGTTGCCAAATCCGGACGAACCGCAACGAAGACGGACACACCTGTCGCCGAGACGGCGCAGTCTGTGTCGGTCGTCAGCCGGAAGCAGTTGGATGACAGGCAACCTCAGAACCTGAAAGAGGCGATCAATTACACTCCTAGCGTTCGCAGTGGCGAGTATGGCGCCGAGCCGCGCTTTGACGCCTTTAAACTTCGCGGCATCGACCTAACCTACAATGGTGTCTTCCGCGACGGTTTGCGCCAGATCAGCAGTCCAAACGGTCTCTTTCGTCTGGAAACGTATGGAGCGGAAGCACTGACGATCCTGCGTGGTCCGGCAGCGTCAATCTATGGCGCAAGCAGCTCGGGTGGTATTGTGGACGTCATTTCTAAACGACCGACCGAAGAACCGTTGAGGGAAATCGAGCTGCAATACGGGTCGTATGGACGTGTCCAGGCTGCTTTTGATTTGGCTGGACCTGTTACGGATGACGGATCGGTCCTGTATCGACTGACAGGGGTCGGAAGAGATGCGCGCAACGAGGTCGAAGCGATCAAGGATGACCGCGTGATGATCGCACCGGCGATAACCTGGAAGCCGGACGAAGGCACTAAATTTACCATCCTTGGGGAGTATATGGACTCCACGACCGGCGCGACCTGGGGATATGTCAATGATGCAAACGGGGCGACGCCCGTCTATGGCGGCGACGAACGCTTTAATGATTTCAAGCAAAAGCAATGGCGAATTGGTTATGAGCTTGAACATGAATTGAACGAAAGCGTCACGCTGCATCAAAAGCTGCGTTATTCCGATCTTTCGACAGACCAGAAATATGCGTACCAGGGTTTTCCTGGGGTCGTTTATGAGGACAACAGAGGCCTTGCAACGGATACCTATCTGGAAGGCGAATTCCAAACTGGTGCCGCACAGCACAAGCTGATTGGCGGCATCGACTATAGCTTTATGGAATATCAGTCGCGCCAGGGTAGAGGAGGAACGCAGTTCACTGCGACCTCTATCTACGTTCCGACGGTTACCACCACCACAAATCAAAAGCAGAATTCAATCGGGATCTACGCTCAGGATCAGATTGAAATCGATGCATGGCGCATAGGCCTTGGTCTGCGTCACGACTGGCATGAAAGCGACTATGCGAGCAATGGCGTTGGAGGTTCACGGCGTGATAGCGAAACCACGTGGCGGGCATCGGTGGGCTACGTTACACCTTGGAATTTGATGCCATACATTAGCTACGGCACTTCCTATCTCGCAAACACAGGCGTGATCTTGGATGGTACGACCAGCCAGGCAAATCCAATGCTCGGCGAGCAATATGAAGTCGGTGTGAAGTATGAAGTTCCAGATCAGAACATTCTCATCTCTGCCGCCTATTTCGACATCGATCAGAAAAACGCCTCTCTTTATGACACCTCTTCGGGTACCTCCTTGCTGCGGCAGCTCGATCTCCGCTCACGTGGTTTCGAATTCGAGGTCACCGCTTCGCTTGACAACGGTTTGAGCTTCACTGGCGGTTACTCCTATAACGACGTTGAAATTACCAGGCAGTCTGCAGCGACTGTCGGTAATCAATTAGGTTCAACGCCGTATCATACGGCCTCGCTGTGGGCCGACTACGAGGTGCAGAGCGGCGTGCTTGAAGGGCTTGGCGTGGGAGCTGGCATACGTTACGTGGGCTCAAGCTTTGGCAACGATATTCACACGCCCGTCTACAATAACAAGCCCGGCACCTTCGTCGATGCAGCCTTGCGTTACGATCTCGGCAAACTCAACGACGCAATGGAGGGCGTGAAGTTGCAAGTCAATGCAACGAACCTGCTCAATGAGGTCAATCAGGTTTGCTCAAAAGGCTATTGCCTTTACGACGAGGGTAGAAAAGTTATCGGCAGCATAAAGTATAGCTTCTGATGTTGCAGCATGATCCCGCGCATAAAAGGCCCTCGCCAGCGTCCGTTTTTGCGGCCGTCGGCGGCCTTTATGTCGGGCAAAGCGTTATCGGTGGATTGACCTTTCTCGGCCTCCCGGCAGTCCTGAGAACTGCCGGACTGCCTCTCGATCAGATCGGACTATTGTATCTGATCGTTTTGCCATGGGCTCTGAAGTTTCTCTGGTCACCTTACATAGAGCGTTACAGGTTGCCCCGCTTTGGCAAAAACAGATCACGTATCATTGTCGGCGCTGGCGTCACCATTTGCGCGTCAGGCCTCGTCATTCTGGCGTTCACGGGGCCATCGCCCGTCAGCATGGCTATTGCCATTCTTTTCGTGGTCGCAGTGGTGACGGCAACGGTAGACATCGCGTGCGACGGCTATGCAGTCGAGACGCTGGCGGTGGAACATCACGGCTGGGGAAATGCTGCTCAGGTTGGAGGTTCGTATCTCGGCTCTGCCATCGGCGCGGGCCTGTTTCTTGTTCTTGTCGACTATTACGGGTGGCGAAATGCGACATTGGTCATGGCAGTCCTTGTCATGCTGCTCGCACTTCCCTTCATTTNCGGGCCCGCTGCGAAGGCGCAAGCTCAGACCCATGACCAGACGCCATCCATGCTGCGCGCACTTAAACGACCACAGGTCCAGGCGGGCCTGGTGATTGCGGCGGTCTACGTGGCTGCTCAGAAATGGGGACTGGCAATGCTGGGCCCGTTCCTGATCGACTACGGCTTTGATCTGGCGACTTTGGGAACGTTCAACGGTGCGGGGAGCATGATCGTGGGCTTTGGTGGGGCGCTTTTGGGTGGCTTTCTGGTGCGCCAGTACGGACCTTCGCGCGTGCTTGTTATGTCGATCATCGCCCAAACCGTACTTTNATGTGCCTTCGCCACCTTCAGCCTTCATCGCGACATCGCGCACTGGATTGTGATGATTGTAGCGATCACAAGTTCGTCCGGGATCATGTCGATTGGTTTCGTAGCACTCTATGCGTGTTTCATGGGCTGGTCCGACCCCCGTCAGGCAGGCATAGACTTCACCCTCTTCCAATGCATGGACGGCATCGTCAGCATGGCTGGCGGCATCGGCGCAGGTGCGATAGCCGAACGTTTTGGCTACCACACGTCCTTTCTAATCGCCGCGGCTGTTTCCGCGCTCTCCGCACCGGCGATTGCTCTTCTGCTGAAAAGTCAACTTGCTTCACAGCCCATGGGCCAAAACCCTCATAGGTAGAATTTATCTGCGACCGAATATTCTCGAGCTTAATGAGCGATGGAAATCCGCGCTCGGCGAAAACTGCATTCGCCATTAAACAGAAANCTCTAGGCGCCTGTTATAAAAATAAATAAATTCAATATTTTAATTATACGCCTCACACCCAGAATCAAAAACTTTCTAACCACATGAGCTTAAAAGAGCCTCCTAATATTTTTTCTTATCCCCAAAAAATCACCCTTTNAAATACTTGATTTATTTTCTCATGTTTATAAATCTACAAGAAAATTCTGGAGACACTCATGGAAGATGCAATTTATGATTTTACCGGCGTAGGCCTTGGGCCGTTTAACCTGGGCCTCGCTTGCCTTGCCAAGCCAGTACGTGAATTACGGTCGGTTTNCCTTGATCGTAACCAGGGATTCAATTGGCACCCTGGAATGCTTTTGGAGAACGCGACGCTGCAGACCCCTTTCATGGGTGATCTCGTCACATTGGCAGACCCGACCAGCCCGTTCACCTTCCTGAATTATATAAAAGAACAAGGGAAAATTTATTCGTTTTACACCAGGGAAGATTTCTTCCTGCTGCGCAACGAGTACAATCAGTACTGCCAGTGGGCTGCATCCAAACTCGACAATCTGAAGTTCGGTCACAGCGTCAAAGACGTCAGGCATGATAAGGCCACAGGCCTCTATAGATTGACAGTTGCCGACCGTCTTGGTGAGATAAAAAATATAAAAACCCGCCGACTGGTTGTGGGAACGGGTACTTCCCCTTCCATTCCAGCCTGCTGCAACAAGGTAGCGCCGCATACGACCCACTCCTCGCAGTATTTAAGCGACAAGAAGAGAACTCAGACACGCAAATCCATTGTCATCGTCGGAAGCGGTCAAAGCGCTGCCGAGATTTATTACGACCTTCTGTCGGACATCGACAGCCACGATTACAGCCTCGACTGGGTCACACGGTCGCCAAGATTCTTTCCGCTTGATTTGACGAAGCTCAATCTGGAAATGACCTCCCCCGACTATGCCCGCTACTTCCATAACCTGCCGGATGAAACGCGAGACCGTGTTTTACAGGAGCAGTCGGCATTGTTTAAGGGGATCAATGCGAGCCTTTTGAAAGACATTTACGATCTTCTCTACCGCAAAAGCCTGAAAGGAAATGTCGAGACCAACCTCATTCCCAACAGCGAGTTGATGGAGGTGCATCACTCACCGGCGAGGCAGGAATTTTCGCTGGAATTCAGGCAACGGGAGCAGGACATTACGTTCACACGCCAGGCGGACGCGGTCATTCTCGCAACCGGCTATAACTACAAGGAGCCGGAGTTTCTGAACGGCATTGCGGAGCGTCTGAAGCGAGACGGTAAAGGCAGGCTGGACGTAGGGGCCAACTATACGGTCGATCATAACGCTCGTGAGATCTTTGTTCAAANCCTCGACATTCATACGCATGGTTTCGTTGCGCCTGATCTTGGTATGGCCTGCCTGAGAAATGCGACGATCCTTCGCGAGATCGCCGGCTATGAGGTTTATCCCATCGAGCATGATACCGCGTTCCAGACTTTTGACGTCAGTGCTTTAAATGATCCTAAATCGGCACGCGTGGTGGCGTGATGCTGAGAATTGCTCTTCTGGTGATGACGGCCATCGCGGTCATCAGCGACACGATGCTTTNGCCCTATTACCCGCAGTTGTTTGTGGCGCGCTTTGATATTTCATCATCCTTCACCGTCGGCGCATATCTTGCATCGATCTCTTTGGCCGTCATGCTGGCCTTTCCAGCATGGGTCGCAGTCGCGAAGCGGCATGACACGATTGCAGTTTTGATCTGGACCCAGGTGGCGGCGGCGGGTTTCAGCCTTGCCTGCTACTGGGCGACAGACATTGCCAATTTCTGGATATTTNCAGTTTTGATGGTGTGCTTTAAGGCAAGCTACCTGTTGATGTACCCTTACGTCATCGCCATGCAGCCCATCGAAAAACACGCAGCGACCATCGGCGCGCTGGCCGTTATCGTCCATTTCGGAGGGATCATCGGCGCGGTATCCGGTGGCTATGTCGTGGAATCCTACGGATACGCCCTGCCCTATGTCGCCATGGCCGTAGGCGATATCGTTCAGGCCATCATTTGTGCCGTTTTGCTTAAAACTGCATCTGTAGCACGCGCCCGCCAGTCAAGCATGGACGACGCTCAACAACGCACTGTCGTGACGCAAGAGGACCGGAAACAGTTCGTCTTGCTTCTATTGGTGATGTTCGCCTTCTATTTNGGATTTNACATGTCGATGCCATTCATGACGGTGTGGTGGCAGTCCATTGCAACGGACGCTTTGCCCCACTGGACAGGTGTCGTTTACGCAATCCCTGGCTTCGTGGCCGTCGCAATATTGGCCTATGGCCACTGGCGCGGCGGCACCCGCTATGTCTGGCGGCACAACGAAGCAGGCCTTGCTCTCACAATGCTCGGCCTTGCCATACAGGCTGTGCCGAACGAAGCCTGCATCGTCATTGGTCGTATCATTNACGGAATCGGCCTTTACCAGGTCACCGTCGGTCTTGATGCGCTGTTTTNCGAGCGCGCCCAAAAGGCTCATTATGCTTCAGGATTCAGCCTCATCAACATCGCACGCAACAGCGGTGTCATGCTTGCTGCTTTGGCAAGCGGAATACTGACCCAGCAATTTGGCGAAGGCATCACGTTCCTTGCCGCAGCTTTCTTCGTCCTGGCAACGCTGCTTCTTTACGGCGCCACGCTTCGACAAAATCTGGCGGGTTCAAGCACCCGCACGAAACTCGCCTGACAAGGGGATGACAATGCTCAACAAGAAGATCTCGATCACAACAGAACGACCGGCGGTTTTTGCCCAGCATCACCAGCATGTGGGCGAGCTTAGTCTCAGCTTGCTGGACCCCGAAGAAGACAGCGCAAACCTTCATGACTGGTTCACTCGCGACTATGCGCGGTTCTGGAACATGGCGCATTGTTCAAAAGACGAGATCGCGGCGTTTTACACAAAGCTGAATGCCAGCGGACACGCGGCAAGCTATATGGGCTTTTNCCAGGGCGAGCCGACCTTCATCGTGGAATCGTACGATCCTCGACACGATCAGGTTGGCAAGCACTATGACCTGGAGACCGGCGATTGGGGAATGCATTTCCTCGTCGCGCCACCACGCCAGAAAATTCCCGGTTTCACGCTCAGCATCATCCGTACGATCCTGAGCTTTCACTTCAGCAACCCTCTCATACAGCGCCTGGTCGTTGAGCCGGACATCCGAAATGAGAAGGTTCATGAACTCAATCGAAAAGTCGGCTTCATCAGCGCCAGACCAATAGAGCTGGAAGAAAAAACCGCGCTTTTGTCATTCGTAACGCGCGATGCTTTTTACAACACTCTCGAACAGGACATAAAAGAATGAATATCTCCGCGTTCCAAACCACATCATTTCCACCTGAAANGGCCTCAGCACATCTCGGCCCGCTGGTGTGGGAAGACGTCAACAGGCACCTCGTGCACAAAGCACTGGCGGAGTTTTCACACGAGCTGATTTTGTCACCTACCCTTGTTTCGACAGAGGGGGCTTGGGGGACATACGAGGTTCGCCCGGAAGAGAACGGCGACACCGTTTACACATTCAAAGCCAGACGACTTGCCTTGGACCATTGGTCCATAGACCCGGCAACAATCGAGAAAAAGAGTGCAGGCAAGCCGACACCTCTCGATGCTCTTTCGCTGATCCTTGAATTTGCAGAGGTATTGGGCATACGCGAAGCCATGCTTCCGACCTATCTGGAGGAGGTCTCCACGACACTTTACGGCGCGTCATACAAGCGGGAGGAGCGCCATATTTCATCACGGCAGCTCGCTTTGGCGGACTATCAGACAATCGAGGCGGGCATGACCGAGGGACACCCCACTTTCATCGCCAATAACGGTCGCATTGGTTTCGACGCTGTCGATTATCGGCTCTATGCTCCAGAAGCCGCCCATCCGGTTCAGATCGTCTGGCTTGCGGTGAGCAAGGAGCGGGCAACGTTCACCTCGATCACGGCGCTAGATTACGACCGCTTGATCAGCTCCGAACTCGATGAAGCCACGTTGCACAGCTTCGAGACGCGGCTGACGCGGCTTGGTCTTGATCCTGATAATTACTGGCTGATGCCAGCCCATCCGTGGCAATGGTTCAACAAACTTGCCATCACCTTTGCAGCAGATGTCGCGCGACGTTACATCGTGTGCCTGGGATATGGCAGTGACAGCTACAACGCCCAGCAATCGATCAGGACATTTTTCAACACCACCGACAACCGCAAGCATTACGTAAAAACCGGTATTTCCGTTTTGAACATGGGCTTCATGCGCGGCCTTTCGCCGAAATACATGCTGACGACCCCNGCCATCAACGAATGGCTCGACGAGCTGATTTCAGCTGACGATTATTTGCGCCAGAACGGTTTCAGCATCCTGCGGGAAGTCGCCGCTATAGGCTACCGCTACCAGTATTATGATCAAGGGCTGAAACTGGATTCAGCCTACAAGAAAATGCTCTCGGCGCTATGGCGAGAAAGCCCCCTGCCGCGCCTGCGTGCAAACGAACGTATCATGACCATGGCGGCCGTGCTTCATAAGGACAAGGACGGCATATCTCTCGTGTCGGAACTGATCGCTGCATCAGGTCTGGATGCGGAAGACTGGGTATCGGCCTATCTGAAAGCCTATCTGGCGCCCCTCATTCATTGCTTCTACCGCTATGATTTGGCCTTCATGCCGCATGGCGAAAATCTGATCTTGGTTCTTGAAGACAATGTGCCTGTCCGGGCCATCATGAAGGATATCGGTGAGGAAATCGGCATTCTGAACGGATCGATAGACGTGCCTGCCGAGATATCTCGGATATCCTACACGCTAGACGAAAAAATGAAGCCAAATTGCATCTTCACCGACGTGTTCGACTGCTTTTTCCGTTATCTGTCCGCAATCCTGCATGAGACGGAGACGTTGCACGAAGATCGTTTCTGGGGCCTCGTCGCAGAGTGCATTCGTACCTATCAAACAGAGCACCCAGAATATGCTGACAAATACCAGCGCTACGACTTCTTCGCGGATCGGTTCGTGCGCAATTGCTTGAACAGGCTGCAACTCAACAACAATCAACAAATGTTGGACCTGCTCAACCCTGAAGATAGCCTGCAATATATCGGAGAGCTGGAAAATCCCTTGGCGCGCTTTCGCTAAGGCATCGCTTTTGATCAGGTGCGGGCCGTGAGGGCTCGCACCATTTATTGCTGACAGCATCCTCCTGCGTGATTGTTTTCGGGCCGATGATTTCGCCCTATTCGCCTGCCAAACTTGATGTGTTGCCGGTCAACAGAGATGCTACGCAGAAACTTCTGCGAGCATTTCCTCTTTGAATATCCAGCCGGTTATGCCATCGAGATCCAGAGATTCACAATCCAGATGTGGCAAAGCTTTTCCAATGAACAATGACGACCTAGATGGCTTCCTTTCTCGCGCACACGAGTTCGGTGCCGCTCAGCTTTTCGCCCTGCCTGACGCATCCATCGTCGATCTCGCGACAGGCTATATTCCGCTACTCGTCAATTTCACATTCGAGGATAGGGCGGTTAAGGTGCTGCCCAAACTGACCGCTCCGGCGGAGCTTGAACCCGCCATCTACTTCTCTGCGCTAGAANTGGTGCGTGATCATCCGGCAGTCGTTCTCACTGGAGAGACTGGAAGCGGTAAGACTACCTTTGCAAAGCATCTGGCTTATTCGTTGGCACAAGGCGCCTCTGCGCTGGCGCCACGTCCGGTTCCACGCAACGATCTCGGCGCGGTGCATGATGAGCATTGGACGCTGGACGGTATGCTGCCGCTTTATATTTTTGTCGAGCCTTCAAAAACGTTCGATGAGTTGCTTGCGTCTTCAACTGCTGCTTCCGTCTCTTCGGACAAGAAATTTTTGCTGATCCTCGATGGCATCGAGGTGGCGGGTGACGCTGGGGGTCGATTGCTGACCGATGCGCTGGCGTTCCAGAGCACCCGTCCCGGTACAAAGCTGCTCGTACTTGGAGAAATCTCTGTCGTCAAAAACTGGTCACTTCCGGCGGACTGTGTACGCTATGATCTGTTGCCGCTGTTGAAAATTCAACGCCGGGAAGCAGCATCGAGACTGGCTGGCCTCGACCTTGAAACGTCGGGCATCGCCCTTGGCAATGCCGCCGCCCACCCGGCGCAATTCATCATGGCCATGCATGGCGGCGATGCTGGTAACAGCGCAGAGGCCATCACTGACAGCTGGCTCGCAAAAGTTGCTGGCGATGCCCAGACGAGCGAACTGTTTTGCGGATTGGCGTTCGATGCGCTGACCGCCGAGGTTGATGACCCCACCATCATCCCNATCACGCGTGTGCGCCAATTGCTCGCTTCGGTCCATCTGGTTACCCAGCCAGTCAACGTCGCAGTCGAAAACTATCGCAAGAAGCCAGCCCTTTGGGCACCCGTCATGACCAGCCTTGCCGCGCGTCTATCCGGCACAGATGCCGCCAGCGCCTTGATCGAAGCACTGATCAAGGGCAGCGGTGACGAGGTTCTGAGGGGCGCGCTGCTGGCGGCGGATATTGTGGACGAAGCAGGATCATTGCGCGATCGCATCGCAGGACATTTACTCACCATCGTCAACGAGGGCGCTCTTTCCCCACCGGAGCGTGACGTTGCAGGCAGCACGCTGTCACGCTGGAGATCCTCTGGCGCTTCATCTTAGGGTCTGATAACCGTTCCAATTCTGCGACGCCTCATAACGTCACCGTAGCAGCCGACCTGAGAAGCCAGATCGGCGTCCGCTGCAAGGCATTCATCAGTAAGGTGCAATGCCACCGGGTGCCATAGCAACAGACTGTGATGCGGGCGTACCGGACATGACGACGATCGGTGTTCCATCTGGAACGCGGCTATAGAGGTCGACAATGTCCTGGTTCATCAGTCGGACGCAGCCCGAAGACACCGACTTCCCAATCGTCCACCACTCAGGCGAGCCGTGCAGGCGATAGATCGTATCCTGCCCATCCTTGAAGATGTAGAGGGCGCGGGCGCCAAGCGGATTTTTAAGGCTTGGCTCCATGCCACCGTTTGCGGCGCTGTAAGGCTGCAATTCCGGTTGACGGGCAATCATTTCATCCGGCGGCGTCCAGCGCGGCCACTGGCGTTTATATTGGATGACGCCCCTGCCCGCCCACTCGAACCCGGCGCGACCGAGGCCCACGCCATAACGCATGGCCTGATTACCCTCATAGGTCAGATAAAGGAAGTGATTGGCCGTATCGACCACAATCGTGCCCGGGCGTTCGCCGGTCGGATTATCGACCATCTGCCGGTAAAACCGCGGATCGATTTTTNCATAGGGTATAGCAGGCAGCGGGAATTGCTCATCCAGCTTCGGCCCGTAAATTTCAGCGTAGAAGGGATCTGCGACAGGTCGTGCCGTCTGCGCGACCTCGCGGGGCGTCGTCGTGCATCCGGCAAGCGCGGTTACGGCAAGGCCTCCCGTACCTAAAAGGAAAGACCTGCGGGTGGTGTCATACATTTTCAATCGATGTCCTTAAGATTATCTCGCACCCGCAAACGGGTCTGCCAAGGCCGCATCAGGGCGGCTGATGGGGTATTTCGTGCCGGAAACTTTTTCCGCCATGCTTTTCGCACCATTGTTTTTCAAAATGGCGCGGAAGCTCGGATGCATTCCTCCGTCGACATAGGAGTTCAGGGCGCTGGACGTTCCCTGGTTCAACGCAACGGCCAGTTTCTGCTGTTCGGCGTCAAGCTTCGCGGCAACTGCCGGTTCTGGCTGATTTATGATCTGGGGGCAGCTAGCAAGCGGGTCGGATGGCTCCCCACCTACAAACTCGCTGTTGAAGACATAGCGGCGGCCACAAACGGACACTTTCGGCTGGCGTCTGGTTAATTCGAAGGTGTCGGACCCTTCCTTCAATGTCTTCCAGAACGGAAAGTTGGCATCGTCCTTATATGCCGCCATATTCCGCGCCGTCATGCGGAATGGATAGGCCTGGACCTGAAACTGGTTCTGCCCGCCCTTCAGGGCTCTGTCGACAATCGCGTAGATTTCGCCGACTTGCTGATCCGTCATCGCGTAGCAGCCGGATGAAGAGCATGCGCCGTGTACCATCAATGCTTCACCGGTGTAGCCGAGTGCAGATTCCAGACGGTTCGGGTAACCGAGATTGAANGACACGAAATATTGCGAATTCGGATTCAGCATGCCGGAAGAGACATGATAGAAACCCTCTGGCGCTTGTCGATCTCCGCTCTTGGTCTTGGGACCAAGTTTCCCTGACCACCGGCACATTGGGTAGGTTTTGAACAGCGCATATCCACCCGTTTTATCGACCTTCCAGACTTCGAGTTCGCTCTCTTGCTTGAAGATGCGGACAAGAACGGGGCTTTCCGGCTTCATGCCTTTTGCAGACATGGATGCAGCAACTTTCGAGGATAGCTTCGGCGGTGCCTTGCTGGCGCTGTCGAGTCCCATTGATGTACAGGCAGCCAGCGCGCTGCACAGCACAGCGACTGCTGTGGCTTTCACCAACAGATCGATTAGGCTCCGTAGCCTCGCAGGTACGAACCTCGAAAGTCTTGAATCAGTCATTAAAACGCCTTGCCCGCCTCTTTAAGCGAAACCGTACATAGAGAAGTTGGCCGCATGACGGCAACCAACAATCAGGACAAAGAGTCGTGAATTTACGTTACAAGTTCGTTAATCATACGAACACAACATGGTGAAATCACACGAGAAGCCCCTGCCCGCCATCGATCCACACCGGCGTACCGGTGATGTGCCGGGACTTGGTACCTGCAAGAAATACGATGAGATCAGCGACATCTTCGCTGGTACCGGCCTCACCTTTCGATATCGGAATATTACCCTGCGGCCACTCCGCCGGAATAGCTGTTTCTTCCTTCGAGCGGATATGGGTATTGTCATTGATCTCCGTGTCGATCGCACCAGGACAGACAGCGTTTACGCGAATACCATGCCGGGCAAGCTCAAGGGCGAGCTGCTGCGCCATGGCCAGTTGTCCGGCCTTAGTGACGGAGTAGGCGGTGGCGCCCGGCGATGTGAACGTTCGTGTCCCATTGATGGAAGAGACGATGACGATCGAACCGCCATCCGATTTCATATGCGGCACGGCATTGTGTATGGTCAGATAGGTGCCGCGCAGATTGACACTCATCGTCTGGTCCCACTCGGCAGGCGTCAGGTCTTCGATGGGTGCCCATACTCCGTTGATGCCTGCATTGGCGACCACGACGTCAAGGCGACCAAACCGCTCGATAAGCTCAGACATCGCCGCAGCCATCTGTTTTNCAACAGAGACGTCAGCCAATAACGCGATTGCTTGGCGCCCGTCGTTCTGAATCTGATCCACAACAGCATCCAGTTCGTCTTTCGTGCGCCCCAGTAGTCCGACCGAATAACCATCCTTTGCCAGAGCAAGCGCAGCGGCGCGTCCTATTCCAGATCCTGCTCCTGTTACCAACGCAACTTTTGAAGCCGCCATGCCTGTCTCCTTAAACCAGATTTCTGTAAGCTATCCTTGGGGACAACCACACACAAACCGCGTTGTTCCAGCCAAANCCGGATCAAATGAGCATCATCCCGCAAGAATTCTATTCAAGAGACGCCGTCATTGTTGCAGGAGAGCTGATTGGCTGTGAGCTTCACATCCACGATACAGCCGGCATCATTGTCGAAACGGAAGCGTATCGTCCTGATGATCCTGCCTCTCACAGCTTCAGTGGACCTACGCTGCGAAACCGGACGATGTTCGGCTCGCCCGGTCACCTCTATGTCTACCGATCCTATGGGCTGCATTGGTGTGCCAACATCGTGTGCACGCCGGGTTCCGCGGTGCTGATCCGCGCTTTGCAGCCAACTGTCGGCATCGAACTGATGAAATTACGCCGAGGCATGACAGACATTGCCAACTTATGCTCCGGCCCGGGAAAACTTGCTCAGGCACTCGACATCAACAGAGAGATGGACGGCGCACCTCTCACATTCGGACCGTTCTTCGTCACCCATGGTCACTCGACGGCAGTTACCATTGTTGGTCCGCGCATCGGCATATCGAAGGCGATCGACCAACCGTGGCGCTTCGGACTCTACAAATCCCCGTTTCTCAGCCGAAAATTCAAAACATAGGTGGTCAGCGGGTCTGACCGCATGCAATAAATACCGCTAGTGCAACGGGCAGTTTCGACCCGGTGTAAANTGATAATGGGAACGAAGGAACCAGCATGACCATCATACCAAACTCGATGGAAGGCCGCGACATCGCCTATCAAATGCACCCAAACGTCAATCTCCGCAAATATGAGAAGACCGGCGGTGTTGTGATCGAATCGGGCGACGGCATCTATGTGTTCGACAATAACGGAAAGCGTTATATCGAAGGTCTTGCAGGTCTCTGGTCTGTCGCCGTTGGCTTTGGTGAAAAGCGGCTGGTGGAAGTGGCGAGAGCGCAGATGGAGAAGCTGCCCTATTACCATACATTCGCCTACAAGACGCATGGTCCGTCAATCGAACTTGCCGAAATGCTGATCCAGATGGCACCCGTGCCCATGTCGAAAGTGCATTTCACTTCGTCGGGCTCGGAAGCCAACGACCTTGCCTGCAAGATGGTCTGGTATCGCTCCAATGCACTTGGCAACAAAGACAAGAAAAAGGTTATCGGCCGCATCAAGGGCTATCATGGTGTGACCATCGCCGCGGGCTCGATCACCGGACTGCCGCGCAATCATGAAAGCTTCGATCTGCCGTTGGACCGGATGGTCCACACATCCTGCCCGTCCTATGTGCATTTCGGCCAAGAAAATGAGAGCGAAGCCGATTTCACGACACGTATGCTCACCGACCTCGAGGATTTGATCATCAGGGAAGGTCCTGAAACCGTGGCCGCATTCTGGGGAGAACCTGTCATGGGAGCGGGCGGCGTGTTGATGCCGCCAGAGGGTTATTGGGAGGGCGTGCAAAAANTCCTGCGGAAATACGATATTCTTCTGGTGGTCGATGAAGTCATCTGCGGCTTTGGTCGCACCGGGAACATGTTCGCTTGCCAGACATATGGTATCGAGCCCGACGTTCTGATCCTATCCAAGCAGATTTCGTCTTCCTATATGCCGCTTTCCGCGATCCTGATGAACGACCGGTTCTATCAGCCGATTGCAGATGAATCCGATCGGATCGGCGTGTTCGGTCACGGCTTCACAGCATCCGGCCACCCCGTCGCGACTGCCGTTGGCCTTGAAANTCTGAAGATCATCCAGGAGCGTGATCTGGTCGGTAATGCGGCAAGATTGGAAGAACAGTTCCTGTCGCGCCTCGCCGAACTGGCGAAACATCCCGTTGCCCATTCGTCGCGTGGTGTCGGTCTGCTGGGTGCCTTGGAGATCAAGCCTTTTGACGATGCAAAGGCGGGTGATGCGGCCTTGACCGTGACCGCGGCGTTGGAAAAAGAAGGTGTGATTGCCCGTGCGGTTGGCGAAGCCATCTGCTTTTGCCCGCCATTGATCATCACCTCAGAACAGATTGATGACATGTTCGATGCTCTCGAACGTGCGCTCGACGCGGTGGCCGCTGCCAGAGCCTGAATTCAGAGCTTTTTGCTTCCATTAAAATGTAAAGGGCGGCAGTCTTGCGATTGCCACCCTTCAAGTTGAATATCCAATAATTCGTTATGCGGTATTGAGCACATCATCCAGTGCGCTCAGCAACATATCTGCATGTTCACGCGCGAAAACGAGCGGAGGACGGATTTTCAGGATGTTGGCATTGGGGCCGGAGGCGCTGATGAGGATGCGCCGTTCACGCAAGCCATTGACGATCCGGGTCGTCAGGGCAGCGTCCGGGCGCTTCGTTGCTGTGTCACTAACAATCTCGACACCGATGAACAGGCCGGAGCCGCGCACATCTCCGATTGCAGTGTGCGACAGGCTCATCAAACCATCCATCAAGTAGCGTCCGACATCCAGTGCGTTATGTTGCAGGCCATCAATGCGAATGGCATCAAGCACGGCTTTGCCAGCAGCGGCAGCGACAGGGTTGCCGCCGAACGTATTGAAATAGCGTGCACGCGGCCCGAATTCCGCGATGATCTCCGGCCGCAGCACAATTCCCGCCATTGGGTATCCGTTGCCCATAGGCTTGCCGATGGTCACCATATCAGGGGAAACCCCGTGCCGCTCGAAACCCCACATGGTTTCACCCGTGCGGCCAAAACCAGGCTGCACTTCATCGGCCACGAAGAGGCCACCCGCCTCATGAATCGCATCCACAGCTGGCTTCAAAAAACCCTTCGGTCCGGCGAAAATGCCATCGCTCGAGAAGATCGTGTCGGTGACCAGCATGGCTGGCTTGATGCCGTGACGCTTAAGATCGGCGATTGCAGCGCAGACATCCCGGCCAAATTTCTCCATCACCTCCTCAGGCGAATTGCGATAGGCGTCTGGCGACGGCACTGTTCGCACGTGGGGGCCAAGCGTAACGGACTCACCAAGCGATGGAGAGAATTCTGCAACCGCACTGGTCAGGCCGTGATAGGCAAGCTCGGTTGCGATGATGCCAGTACCGCCTGTTACAAACCGGGCAATGCGGACCGCAAGGTCGTTTGCCTCGCTTCCGGTACAGGTGAACATCGCCTGGCTGAGTGTGTCAGGAAATGTTTCCGTCAGCGTTTCGGCGTAATCCACAATTCCTTCATGCAGATAGCGGGTATGGGTATTGAGGATCGCCGTCTGCTTGGTGATTGCCTCCACCACACGCGGGTGGCAATGGCCCAGTGACGCAACGTTGTTATAGGCGTCTAGATATTTTTCGCCTGCGACATCGTACAGGAAAACACCCTCGCCGCGCACCAGATGCAGTGGCTTTTCGTAAAAGAGACGGTAAGCGGGACCGAGTACCTTCTCACGACGCGCGATCAGCGCTCGCTCGCTGTCGTCCAGCCGGTCAAAGTCTTCGCGCGAAAANGCATTTACCATCGACATGATTTCAGGCCTTCGAAAGGTTGGGCGCGAGCGTCTTCAGCCCTGCCGGTGTGAGATCTGATATGTTGAGAAGCCCCTGCCAAACGGAGGCGTGGTTGCGCATGATGTAGTCGGCGTTCTCTGGAAACAACGCTGAACGCCATTCCCCTATGATGATGGACATCGCCAGCCGCGATCGCGTCAATACCGGCAGAAGCTCCATTTCCACTGGCTCAAGAGTGCGCGCCGACAGGAACCCTTGCAAAAAGGCTCCTGTCCGCGCAGCCCAATTTTCCGTTGCCAGATGGTAGGACAATGCGACCGCGAGATCGTTGACCAAGGGCGCGTACACCATGTCCCCGAAGTCGATGATCCCAACCACCTCATTCGGCTTGGCCGGGTCAAGAAGAATATTGTGCGGGTTGAAGTCGTTATGAATGATCTGGCGCCGACTGAGCTCCGAAATGGTAGGTGCGGCGCGCTCGAACTCGGAGAGCACAGCCTCCACATGCGCACGACGCTGCGGCGCGACGTGATCCGTGACAGTCGCCAGATCAAGGGTGTGGGAAATATCCCACATCAGCTTTCCGGCTGGCGGACGGCTTTGGCAGCTCTCAAGACCAAGCCCGAGTTGCGCCAATGCCCGGCCGACATTGCGGCTTTGTTCTTCGCTGGCCTGTGTCCGATATTGCAGTTCACCGCGTAAAAANGTCAGCAGCCGGATGATGCGTGGGCCGTCCGGTGTGGAAAGCATGTGGCTCGCCTCACCCTTGTTTGTCGGAACCAGCCTCGGCACCGGAACCGAGGGAGCGGCTGACGCCAGATGCATCAGCACCTCGTCCTGAAAGTCGAGCGCTGCCGGGTTTTCTACGGGATTGGCGATTTTGAGAACGAATTCGGTACCGTCATCGCGCGTGAACAGAAATGTCTCGTCGCGCTCGCTGGAGAGACGCTTTGCAGCACCTGCGACCCCGTAAATATCCGCGACCGCAGCCGCAGCATCGGCCAGCGAGGTCTGCTCCCATGTCGCCGACATGAAATCCTCTGTCTCGATGGCGGTCGATATCTTCGTCATCTGTACTCCATCGATCATCATGCCACTCGCCCCGGCAGCGCTAGCCTTCTAAACAACTTGTGCCGCCCTTGAAGATGGTAAAATGTATTTGAATTAGCAGACATCACTTGAAACACAGAAAAAANGATGCATCAAGTATCATATTGTTAATTTGCGGACCGACCATGCCTGAATTCTCTACACTGGAATATGAGAACCTGAATAGCGCAGTCTATGGCTCGCTTTGCGACGCGCTCATTCAGGGGCGTTTTCAGCCAGGGGATCGTTTGAAGATCCGTGATCTTGCAGAACAGTTCGGCACGAGCGTCACTCCCATCCGTGATGCGATCTTGAGGCTTGCAAATGACGAGGCTATCATCTTCAGGTCTCCACGCGATATTCGCATTCCTGGCCTGAGCGAAAGTCGCTATCAGGAAATCCGGGCGATCCGCATTCGACTGGAAGGACTGGCGGCGGAGACTGCTGCGCAGGTGGCAACCAGTGCAGATATCGAAGCTTTAGAACGGATTTTGCGTGAAANCGAGCAAGCGATCACCGCTGGAGATCGACTGAAAGGCACAGAGCTCAATCAGGCCTTCCACTTCATGCTGCCAAAAATCGCGGGGCTTCCGATGTTAAACGGCATCCTTAGAAGGCTGTGGTTACAAATGGGGCCGCATATTTCAGACGCCTATATTCAAGGCGGGCGAGCGATGATCGATCACCATTATCCCGTCATCGATGCCCTGAAACGACACGATCCTTCTGCCGCATCCATGGCCATCGTCGATGATATTCTACTGGGTGGCAAGCCTATTCTCGAGCGTATCGAACAAGGCAACGAACGCCAATCCTTGCGGGCATGACCTTGAAAAAGAGTGCGCTTGCATTTCGAAAATGACCCAATATGATGTATCAAGCATCAACGGAGATTGTGCGTATGACTGAAGAACGCCGCTACATGTTGTTGACGGGAGCAAGCCGCGGCATTGGCCACGCAACGGTAAAACTCTTCCAATCCAAGGGCTGGCGCATTCTTACCGTTTCTCGCCAACCCTTCTCCGAAGAATGTGCTTGGCCTTCCGCCCGCGAGAGCCACATTCAAGCCGATCTTGCTGACTTATCTCAAATCGACCGTCTTGCGGCAACGGTACGCGAGCGTCTGCCTCATGGCCGGTTGCATGCATTGGTCAACAATGCCGGAATCTCACCCAAAGGGCCGGAAAAAAGCCGGCTCGGCGTCATGGGAACCGATGCGGATATCTGGACGCAGGTGCTGAATGTCAACGTCGTCTCGACCGCGCTCATTGCCCGCGCCCTGATGCCGGAGCTTGAGGCCGCAAAAGGCTCGATCGTCAACGTCACGTCCATCGCCGGGACCCGCGTTCACCCCTTTGCTGGAGTGGCCTATGCAGCGTCCAAGGCTGCACTCGGCTCCCTGACCCGTGAAATGGCGCATGAATTCGGTCGGCGCGGTGTGCGAGCAAATGCCATCGCTCCGGGTGAGATCGAAACATCGATCCTATCGCCGGGAACAGAAGAACTGGTGGCAGCAGAAGTGCCAATGCAGAGACTGGGCGATCCGCGCGAAGTTGCAGAAACCATCTATTTTCTTTGCACCGAGCCTTCATCTTACATCAACGGTGCCGAAATTCACATCAATGGAGGGCAGCACGTCTGACAACGCCCAGATAATAAAGGGCTCGCAAAAANGCCAAAATACTCATCGGCTGAAGGCATTTACGAGGAAAATAATGCCGCAGACGGAAGAGCTGCCCTCCCCGCTGATACGCTAAAGGCGACGGTGGCACGGCAGTTGCAGGAGATCGTCATCGGGACCGGCTCAACCGGCTCCTACAATAACGACAAAGGGGAATGTTATGAAGACTTTCACGAAACCTGGAATTTCAGCGGTCGCAGCCGTCTTGCTGTCGGCAAGCATCGCCGCGCCAGCCTTTGCGCGCGACCTGACGGTCGTATCCTGGGGCGGCAACTATCAGGATGCTCAGCGCAACATCTATTTCAAACCCTTTTCTGAAAAGACTGGCAAACCCGTTCTCGACGAAGCCTGGGATGGCGGCATCGGTGTGATCCAGTCGAAGGTCAAGGCAGGCGCGCCAAACTGGGACGCCGTGCAGGTCGAAGCCGAAGAACTGGCATTGGGTTGTGCAGACGGCCTCTACGAGAAAATCGACTGGTCCAAAATGGGCGGCAAAGACAAGTTTCTCGACTCTGCTGTCAATGACTGCGGCGTCGGCGCCATCGTCTGGTCTACGGCAATTGCCTATGACGGCGATAAATTGAAGGAAGGCCCCTCCTCCTGGGCAGATTTCTGGGACGTCAAGAAGTTTCCCGGCAAGCGCTCGCTGCGCAAGGGACCGAAATACACGCTGGAATTCGCTTTGCTGGCCGATGGTGTCTCCAAGGACGAACTCTATGACGTACTGGCAACCGAAGAGGGTGTCACACGCGCTTTCAAGAAGTTGGACGAACTGAAGTCCAACATCGTCTGGTGGGAATCCGGTGCGCAGCCGCTACAGTTCCTCGCTTCCGGAGAAGTGGCCATGGCATCTGCCTATAATGGTCGCATCACCGGCATCAACCGTTCCGAGGGCAAAAACCTCAAGGTCGTTTTCCCCGGAAGCATCTATGCCGTCGATAGCTGGGTGGTGCTGAAGGATGCTGAAANCAAGGCCGCCGCGCAGGATTTCATCGCCTTTGCAAGTCTGCCTGAAANCCAGGCGAAGCTCCCGGAATTTGTTGCCTATGGTCTGCCTAACAAGGAAGCTGCAGCAAANGTACCGGAGAAATTTGCCAAGGACCTTCCGACAGATGCGGCAAACATGACGGATTCCATCCCGCTCAATGTCGACTTCTGGATCGACAATGCAGAAACGCTGACGCAGCGCTTCAACGCCTGGCTGGCCAAGTAAGACATCCGCAAAGAAGGGCACCTTTGCAATGTCCTTCTTTTCTGGCCGGGTGCGGTCTTGGCGATTTCCACCAAGTCCGCATGATCCGCCTCAAGCGATGGAGCCTTGCGTGGCAGAATTTATTAGATTTGACCGTATTACAAAATTTTATGGGCCACTTTGCGTGGTCGAAAATCTCGATCTATCTATCGACAAGGGCGAGTTTGTCAGTCTGCTAGGACCTTCCGGCTCCGGCAAGACGACGCTGCTGATGATGCTCGCCGGGTTCGAGCAGGCCACATCCGGCAACATTCTGCTGGACGGCACAGCCATCAACAATGTGCCCACCCACAAGCGTGACATGGGTGTTGTCTTTCAAAGCTATGCACTTTNCCCACATATGTCGGTGGGCGAAAATGTGGCCTTTCCGCTTCAGATGCGCGGCATGGGAAAGGCCGAAATTGCAAAGCGCGTGGCGCGGGCGTTGGATATGGTGCAATTGTCGACTTTTGCCGACCGCCGCCCATCACAGTTGTCCGGCGGCCAGCAACAGCGTGTGGCACTCTCGCGTGCCCTGGTTTTCGAACCACGCGTCGTTCTGATGGATGAGCCGCTTGGCGCACTCGACAAACATCTGCGCGAACAGATGCAACTCGACATTCGCGATCTGCACAGACGTCTCGGCCTGACAATCGTTTTCGTCACGCATGATCAGTCCGAAGCGCTGACCATGTCGGACCGAGTGGCCATTTTCAACAAGGGCAAGATCGAACAGATCGGGACACCGCGACAGGTCTATGACGAACCAGCGACTCGTTTCGTTGCGGAGTTCATTGGTGAGACCAATCTCGTGGAGGGTGTCGTGGAGGCGATACAGGGCAACGAAGCGGTCGTGCGCGTGGCATCCGGCGCGAAAATCGTGTCTGTGGTTTCTGCTACCGTATCACCCGGTCAGATTGTCCATGTTTCCATTCGCCCTGAAAGAGTTGATCTCACCGAGATCAAAGGAGACGCGCATAATTGTCTTGAGGCTGAGGTAACGGATTCCGTCTATCAGGGGGATCACCTTCGCGTACAGCTGCGCAACCCNTCCCACGAACTGATTGCCAAACTGGGCCGCCGATCACGCGAGTTCGAGCCGGGTGCAAAGGTCTATGCCTCCTTTNCAGCGGGTGATTGCCGGGTCATTGCGCCATGAACATCATCACATCGCGAACCGGGCGGTCGCTGCTGTTGCTGGGACCGCTGCTGATTTTNCTCATCGGCTTTTTCGTTTGGCCGCTGTTCAGCATGATGTCACAATCCGTTTCGGACACCGCCGTGCTGCGCCTTCTGCCGCGTAGCGCAGTGGTGCTGCCAGGCTGGGACCGCGTGTCTCCCCCGACCATGTCGATGCAGACCGCGCTGATGGAAGACTTGAAGGCGGTCGATAACGATCAGGCGCTGGGTGATATGGTGCGGCGCCTCAACAGCGCTCGGTCCGGCTTTCGTACGTTGATGTCGAAAACCACGAGTGCGCTGGGCGATGCGACAAACCCACCTGCGGATCTCGTTTCCATCGACAAGCGATGGGAAAGACCCGAGTTCTGGATTGCAATCGCGGATGCGCTCTCGCCATTGACCGACCGGAACCTGCTGGCAGCTGTCGATCTTGGTCGCAACACGGCTGGCGAAATACAACATCTGCCTGCCGATCAATCCGTCAACCGCGTCATTCTCGTTCGCACGTTCTGGATCGCCGCGCTGGTGACCTTAGCCTGCGCCTGCATAGGTTTNCCCTATGCGATCATTGCGGCGTCCCTTACCGGCTGGAAAAGGGACCTCATGCTGGGCGCCGTGCTGTTACCCCTATGGACATCACTGCTGGTACGCACAGCGGCATGGTTCATTCTGTTGCAGGAGAAAGGTCTGATCAATGATGTCTTGCAGACGCTCGGCCTGATCAACAGCCCGCTCGCACTCATATTCAACCGCACAGGCGTCATCATCGCCATGACCCATGTACTGCTGCCTTTCATGGTGCTACCGATTTATTCGGTCCTCATCACCATTCCAAAAANTCTGATGCCAGCGGCGGCATCGCTTGGAGCACACCCGCTGCGCGCCTTTTTGCGGGTACTTTTACCGCTCAGCCTGCGGGGCGTCGCCTCGGGAAGCCTGCTCGTTTTCATCTCTGCCATCGGCTACTACATCACGCCGGCGCTGATCGGCGGTCCGGGTGATCAGATGATCTCATCAATCATCGCCTTTTATGCAACAGGTTCGGCGAATTGGGGCATGGCTGGCGCGCTCGGCGTCGTGCTGCTTGTGGCGACGTTGATCCTCTACAGTGTCTATGCGCGGCTTTCAGCCGAAGAATCGGAAAGGTACTAGGCCATGCCGATCAAGCTCACAAAATTTACCTTCGCATCGCTGACGATCCTGTTTCTCATAGCGCCTCTCATCGCCATCATGCCGCTAGCCTTCACCTCAAGCGTCATTCTGACCTACCCCATTCCATCCTGGTCACTACGCTGGTTCGAAGAGCTGTTTACGGCAGACGCCTGGCGACGCGCCATCATCAACAGTTTCATCATTGGTGCCGGCACCACCTTGCTTGCCACCATTCTGGGAACTGCCGCGTCGCTCGGCTTGCGCAACCGGTTACTGTTCTTTCGCGGAACGATGAGGACATTGTTTCTGTTGCCGATGGTGGTGCCAGCCGTTGTGCTGGGCGTTGGCATGCAGGTCCTGCTGGCCCGCTTCGGGCTGACGAACAGCTATGCGGGGGTCATCATTGCGCACACTGTTGTTGCAGTACCATTCGTCGTCGTCAGCGTTACCGGTGCACTGTCGGNCATCGATACCCGTGTAGAACTCGCCGCACAAAGCCTTGGCGCGGCGCCTGCTACAGTCTTTCGTCGGGTGACATTGCCTCTCGCAATGCCCGGCGTGTTGTCCGGGGCGGTTCTGGCCTTTGCGACCTCGCTGGACGAAGTGGTTCTAACGCTGTTCGTTGCCGGGCCGAACCAGCGCACGTTGGCTCGTCAGATGTTTTCCAGCATCCGCGAAAACATCAGTCCNGCCATCGCTGCCGCCGCTTTCCTGTTCATAGTGCTCACAATTATCATCGGCCTTATCGTTATCATGTCTCGTCTTATGCTCGCGAAGCGCTGAATAGACGGCGGCCGTGCTTCTCCTGTTCTGCCCGATAGGTTGGGGTATAAACCTGTTTTCTGACATAGTTTCGGGTTCTGTGTGAAAGCTGGCAATTGGAGATTGGAAATGGGCATTTTCGACGGACTTTTAGGGCATGGATCGACCGTTGATCCATCCGATCTGACCAAACGTCTTGACGGTGTGCTCATCGATGGAGAAGAACCGCAACTTGCCTTCAAGGTCATTCGTGATTTTTTCGTCTTCACACAGCACCGCGTGATCGTGGTCGACATTCAGGGCATCACGGGCAGCAAAGTCGATTACACGTCGATCCCGTATCGCGCGATCACCCGCTTCTCGGTAGAGACGGCAGGAACATTCGACCTGGACTCAGAGCTCAAGATTTGGGTCTCCGGGTCCAGCACGCCGATCAGCAAGACGCTGAAAAAGGGTACTGATGTGCGTGGCATTCAACGTGCGCTGGCAACGGGTGTTTTGCGGTAAAAAACTGCAAGGTTTTTAACGAGTGGCAGGCTCAGGGTTGCGCTTCGTCTGCTGATACACACGATGCGGGTTCGCAGAGGCGATCGACTTGTAGATTTCCGCAGTCTTTAGACCGATCGTTCGCCAGTCGTATTTCGACAGGATTCTAGAACTTTGGCGCTGTGACGTGCGAGCACCCGGTGCGTTTTCCATTCTGTCCCGAAGCATTTCAGACAGCCTATGAATATTTCCCAGCGGAAANTAAGAGGACTGATCCAGCGCCAGACCGAGGTTGGCTTCGATATCACTGGCCAGAACCGGAAGTCCGTGAGCCATAGCCTCAAGTAGCGCAATCGGCATGCCTTCATGGCTCGACGGTAAGACAAAAAGCCCAGAATTGGCGAAAAGACTGGCTAACTTGCGTCCCGACTGCACCCCGGTCAGGACGACGCCGGGCGTGGCCTTGGCACGATCCTGAACTGCCGTGACATATTCGCTGTCCAGATCACCACCACCAACCAACACCAGCTTGGTGTCTTTCAGGTTCGTTCGCGCGAAGGCTTCGATAAGATCAAGCTGGCGTTTTTNCAGCGACGAGGCGGGCCACCAGCAGGATGTAGCGGCCCCTCTGCAAAGCGAATTCCTGAAGAACGCTGTCTTCAAGATCCTTGGTGTCTACCTTCACACCGTTGGGAATGAAATGAACGGGTGATCTGAAGTCTTTTTGCATTCGGTCCGCAATATGCTTTGCGATAGCAATGCGCGCGTGGGAAAACCGCATTCCCGCCCACTCGCCAAGCTGCAAAATCCGCTTCTCGACCGAGTTCCATTTTTCCCGGTCATAATCATAGCCGTGATGGGTAAACACCACCCTCAGTCCGAGTATCCGCGCGAGTGGCGCGACCAGAGATGGCCCCACGGCATGAATGTGAACGATATCTGGATTGAGGAGTCTGGCTTTGAACAGGGCAAGCGCCGTATGAAGAATAGCTTCCAGGCGTGTGTTGCGAGGAGCCCAAAGCGGATGAACGGTTATGCCACGCCATATATACGGCTTAGTATCCACAACATAGTTCTTGCGGGCAAAAACGTGGACGTCCGCTCCTAGCTCGACCAGATTGGATACCAGCTGCTCGACATGTGTCTCAACACCGCCTTGCACGTTGGGTATTCCACGCAGGCCGATCATACAGATCCGCATGGCCTCCAATATCCGGGCATTTTCGTTCTGGGGGTAAGCGCTTTCCTTCACCTCAAGCGTAGGCTCAGACTCTGTCGTTGAGACATTGTTCACAGCGCCCTCCCATTAAATATTAGCACATTAGTATATGATAACTTAATTTGACGCGGAGGCTAGTGCTTTNCCAAATTTGAACGTTTCATCTTACTGGCATAGTAAACGGCGAAGTTGCACCAAAGCCAAACACTAAGCCGAAACTTTCGACTCATTATTATCCTCACGCCTAATATACCTATACCCAAGGTTGATCATTGGCTTCTCCAAATAGTCATAGACGATCACTGAGAGAACGAGGGTTACGAACAGGCTGCCTGCGCCAATCGCAAAGTCCACACCTGTCCCAGTGAGAGGGAATATTGCAAAGACCATAAGCGCTGCTATGCCGTGGAAANGATAGATCGAATAGCTCAGAGCCCCGAGCCGGGAAAGGACCGGGTTGTTTGGCGCGCTTGTTTTAACGGACACCAGAAATACGCACAGCGCTGCCAGATAGCTCATCAGAATCGGCAAGGTGCCAACCAGAAAGAAGCCGTCCTGCCGTGACAGCGAAAACTCCCCAACGGTGAAAAGGACGACGGCCTGAACAAGCAGAACGCACAAGCTACCGATCAACGCGTCGGGAAGTTTGTCCACCAACGTCATCCTTAGCAACAGTCCAAGATAAAGGAAGGACACATGCAAGCTGAGGTATTGCACTGGCATCGAAATGCCAAAGTACCGCAAANGAATGGGAACGGCCGTCGCGGCCACAAGTGCGATCGCAAAAAGTGCAATAATCACGGGACGATACAGGAAACCCAGCGCAAACAGGCCCGCAGACAGAACATAGAACAAGATTTCGATCGTGAGGGTCCAATAGGCACCGGACATCCAGGGCTGGCGAAAGGCGGCAGGCACCATCGTCATATTGGCAAGAAATGTCGGCAGGGATGGCCATTGACCGTGCATGACCGAGGCGACGGTTAAGCAAAACAGTGCAAGCCACATTGCTGGGAATAGACGAAAGAAGCGCGAAATAGCGAAGCGATGCAGCGGATTATGACCCTTGATGCTGAAGGGAACGACGAAACCGCTGATGAGAAAGAAAAGCACCACACCAAACCGGCCGGCATCGAAATATGTGACACTGGATAGGGCCACGGAATATGCCGCGCCCTGCTGATTGGTCGCTTCGTGAATAATGTCCCCGAAGAAGTGCTGAACCACCACCGCCAGCGCGGCAATGCCTCTGAGAGCATCTATGTTTNCGTACCGATTGGCGGCTCGACGCGCATTGCCCTGATCTACGATGACTGTCGCCGGGACGTCTGATGCCTGCATCGAACCACGCCTTTTCGTTGAAATGATTGCAATACGTCCGCTCAACCTTCGACTGCAAACAAATATATACCAGTAAATTCTAAAATAACTAATTCAGCTTTAATATCGCAAGATGTTGACACCGCCTATGACGGGCAGCGTAAAATTATTCTGACTCAAAGCTGTATGGAAAATAGATGCCGGTTCTCTTTCGGAATTTGCTGTTCACGCTGACAGGCGGTTTAATCTTGATCGGTGTGTGGGCCAAACATCGATTGATGGGCTATCGAAAACCGAACACAGTCTCCGTCGAGGACAGAGACGCCCGCATTGCATATGTCCACGACGTCGTTGAATCATGGCTGCGATTTTTGCCCGCAAATGTCTCCGTCAGAGGACGCGCGGTTTTGGAACTCGGCCCAGGATCATCTTTGGCCACAGGCGCGCTTCTGCTGGCGCACGGCGCCAAAACCTACACGGCAGTCGATGCTTTCGGATTGGCAACAGACGAAACGGCGGATTTTCGACGCGATGCTATTTCCCGCTTTAACGGTGATCTGCGGCAGGAGGATATCAAGATCGCGCACGCCGCACTCCACGGTGCCTCTCCGAATTTTCAGTACCATGTGGACGCTGGCTTCAATATTCCGGCCATGTGCCTGGGACAAACATTCGATCTTATTCTCAGTTGCGCTGCCTTCGAGCATTTCGATGCCATCGAAACGACCATCGAAGGCCTGACGAAAGTCGCGCAAAGCGGCTGCATCAGCCTGCACATCATAGATCTTCAGACCCACACGAACGTCATTCGCGAACGTGATCCCAACAACATCTATCGTTTCTCGGCTTGGTTCTATTCGCTGCTTAGCTTTCCCGGCCAACCGAACCGCAAACGGCCAATAGACTACGTGCGGGCATTCGAGAGAAATGGCTGGGTGGACGTGCAAGTGATAGCGGCGAAATCCATATCCGGAGATCAGCGAAAGACGCTGATGTCAGGGCTTGCCAAACAATTCAGCACGCCAGAGATGGACATGGAGATGCTCGATGCTGTGATCATCAGCCGGTATCCTTAACCCCAAGCTCACTATAGAGCCTCGTTGTACGTTCCAGATAGGCGGCTTGCGAGAACTCCTGCCGAACCCATGCCCGCCCGCATGCGCCCATCTCCTGACGCGCATTTTTTGACAATTGGCTCATCGCCGTCAAAACGCCTGCCAAACTCTCCGTATCGAAGGGCTTAGCAATCAACCCGGTGTTGCCGTCTTTGATTAACTCGGGAATGCCGCCAATGGCGGTACCGATAACGGGGCGACCGAGGGCGTAGGATTCAAGAAGGCTCACAGGAGCGTTTTCATACCATTCCGAGGGCAGCACCAATGCTTTNGCGCGGGCAATCGCCGTGTGAAGCGCCTGACCTGAGAGATAGCCCATAAATTCGACATCCGCACCGACTTCCCGTGCCAATGCCCTTAAAGCCGCATCATCCGGTCCTGTGCCAGCGATACGAACACGCTGCCCGGAAAGTCCCGCAGCTTTGATCAAGGTCGCAATACCCTTCTCAGGAGCCAGACGCCCTGCAAAGAGGTAATAGTCACCTTCATCAACAGTGACTGGACGTTCGCTAATGGCCTGATCTACGAAATTAGGGATGTAGGTAAGCTGCTCCTCCGGCCATCCCCACTCGATCAATTTGGTCTTGTAGAAACGGCTGGGCACGACAAGCTTATCGATATGATTGCGATAGAGGCCAAGCGTACGATGAACTGCCGTTTCCACCATCACGAGGCCGCTGAGTGCAACGGACCCTTTCATACAACGGTTGGCGAGAACATTGTAAATCCGCCCACCCTTACACTGTTCACAGATGCCATGGGNAGACAGCATCTTGTAGGCAGGACACGCAAGTTTCAGGTCGTGGACCGTCATGATTGTGGGTATCCCGCGTTGTTTCAACAGTGGAAATATTGACGGCGAGATGTGGTGGTAGACATTATGTGCATGAGCGACGTCCGGCCGCACCCGGTCGATCAAGCCGCTCAAGCGCGCGCGTGCCTTCCGCGAATAGATAACCTCTAGACTGTGCTCGACTTTCTTGAGCAAGCCACTCTGACTACCGAATTCAATTTCGGGAACGAAGTATGACGACCAGTTGGAATTCAGATTGTTAGGATGCTGCATGGAGAAAGGCACGGCCTGCCAGCCCGCACGCTCGAACATGTCCATCTGGTCAAGAAAGATCGCTTCGGCCCNGCCCCGGCGGTAGAAATAGTTGTTGATTGCGAGCAGCGTGTTTCCCATTCAGCGCGCCTCAATCGTGGATATGTTGAAGGGCGTCACGCACCGGCAAAATGAGACAGCCTTTTGAAACGGCGTAGCGCACCAGAATGGAAANCGTGTCGGGCGTGCAGCCGTAGGGAGTTGGCGTCTCGCTGATATCGTGGGTGAAAAAANTGAGCCAGCCCGGCTGAGCGATGAGCGCATCGATCTGATTGGTCAGCGAAAGGGCATCGCTTTCGGGTTGCCTGATTTCCATTCCCCAAAGATAGGAGCGATTGATGGCACCGCGATTTATGCGATCCCCACCCCCACGGGCGGTCGTGAAGCGTTTTGCGAAAACCTTGCGATGGCGAAGCGAACCCTGATTGTAAGGATAGGCGAAGTTTCGCCTATCGGTGGTCGGGCTGAACTGATCCAGCAAATGCCGATTCCGGTCAAGATCCTCCGCCAACTCCAGCCCGCCAAGGGTTCGGACGGCTCTGTGTGCGTAGGTATGACAGCCGATCTCATGACCGGCATCGGCGAGCGACCTGCACCCTTCTACCGAAATCAGCTCTCGATCCGGCTCCTTCTTTCCCAACAGCCCACCAGCAATATAGAATGTTCCACAAACACCGCTGTGCTCAAGAATACGTGCGCCCGCTGACTGAGCGGTCGAAGGGACGTCATCAAAGGTGAAAGAGACAATCGGACGCGTGCAGGTCACATTCAAAGTGGAAACCGGCAGAGCCCGCATGGCTCTTTCCTCCAGCCGTTCCCGAACATATCCCAGTTTGGGCCATATTTCAGACAGCACTGACAGTTCTCCGCCCCCACGTGGCTCCTTCTGCCCCGTTGACGAGGCTCATTCGAGACTGCATCTCCAACCCGAAANTCGACACCAGCATGAAAANGCAAATCGGGCTGCCGCTCTGGAAAAAGATGACCTCGAGACATCCGGCATAGATGACGTAGAGCCAAACGCGCATGAACAGCCGCGATAGAGCCGGGCTGTTTGAAAACGCACCCAGCCGCCCAACTGCGCGCAACGGCACGAAAACGACGAGGCCGACGGTTAGGATGAGACCTGGAATACCGGTTGTGAGAAGCGCATCCACATAGGCATTGTGCCCGTTGAATGCCTTTACTGCCCAGGTTTCCAGCCCGGCTGAACTCTGCGTGATATCCGCTGTCCGCCAGAAGCCCTGAAAGCCGTATCCTAAAATGGGTGATTGAGCGATGGCGTCAAAAGCGATCTTCCAGATATCGGTTCTGTTCGTAAAGGTAGGATCTACACCAAGGGATGCGATGAGGCCGCGAAATCCTTCGGAAAGGGCTGCTCCCAGCGCCAGCAGATTGAATGCCAAGATACCGCCGACTGCGATTAGCCATCTGCTCCAGCGAAATTTTTCAAATATCCATTGCAAAGTGAGGATGAGAGGCAGCATTGCGGTGGAAGACTTGCCGCCCGTTTGAAGCAAAAAGACAACAGACAGGATGACGATCGCGAGACCACTTTTCTTCCAACCGACACTGCGCAGGTAAAGCCCGAAAAACGCTGCAACAAGCATTACCGCCGCTGCAAGATTTTTATGGGAATACTGCCCCCTCCAGAAGCCTGCATTCATCGGCTCGATAAGTTCGGTGGGCTGGTGAATGGACAGTGTCGGCAAGAAAATCACGCCGAAATAGGCGATGCCAAGCGTGATCGCCGTGCCATACAGCAAAAGCCGGGAAAATTGCTGTTCGGAACGTGGCAGCAAAAGAAACATACCCGCATTGACGCACGTCAGTATCGCAAGGATCGTTCTTTTGATGGCATCCATTGGATGGCTCGAGAGGCTAGANGAGATAAGAAACCACGAGAACAGCGCGATGACGAGCCATTGCGGCTGGCAGATTCTGGACCGCAACGGATGGGTGATTGCCGCATAAAGCGTCAATAGCGTCAGTATGAGAAACGTGAGCTGGTTGATGGCGTTGGAGCCACCTGTTGCATCCGAACCACTGGCCTCAACGGTGACGAGATCAACAAACGGATTGGTCGTGACCCAGAAAAACAGGAAAAGGCCCATGAAGAGCAGCGCCCTCATCTTGTCGTGCTTTTCTGATCTTCCTTGTTCCAATGCCGTGGCTGCCTGCATCAGCTTGCTCGCTCAAAACGCCAGTTGTTTTGCCGCGCAAGCAAGAAGAGGCGCGTTGCAAGAACACCGACGACACCCAATATGAGGCCAGCGAGAACACCGCCAACGGCCAATAGCAAGGTCGGTGGTGGCCAACTCCGCTTTTCAGGGGGCACCGGCTCTGTGACAATTCGCAGATTGGAGACGCTGATCTGCTGCTGCTCGCTGGTCTCGCCAACGCGCTTCAGAAACGTATCGTAAAGTGCTGCCTTCGCCTGGCTGTTACGCTCTAACTCCTGTAACTGCACCTGCGAGTTGTCGTCCGTGGAGACACGCTTTTGCGCCTCTTCTAGCTGCGCCCGCAATGTGGTCACGGAGTTTTCCGCCTGGTCCAGATCAACCTGAATGGCCTGCAGCGATCTTTCTGTTTCCCGTGCCATTTCCGCCCGAAGCGTTCCAAGCTGCGCGCGTGTGCTGACCAACTTCGGATAACGCGCACCATAAGTCAGAGCCAGTTCTTCATACTGCTGCTTGAGAGTGCTGTATTGCGACCGCAGCGTAACGAGGGTCGGAGAATCCAGCGTATCTGCGGGGACAACGCCATCGGCGATCGGTTGGCTCAGTCTTCTGTAGCGTGCCTGCACATCCGATAATCTCGATGACGCCTCGTTCAGAAGTGTGTTCAACTGCGATACGCTTTGAATATTGACCGAACCGGTACCACCCAAGTTCTGAAGATTGTTCTCCTGGCGGAACTGCACAACGGCATTCGCAGCCTGCGTCACCGCCAGTCTCAGCTCTTCCAGACGGTTGGAAAGCGCCGTACTGGCATTCTTGGCAAGATCGGTTTGTGTTGCCTCAAGTTCTTCCCGAAAGGACTGCGCCAATGTGGAAAGAACAGCCACGGAACGATCCGGATCGCGCGTCCAAAGACTGATGGAGACAAGATAGGTACCGCCCTGCCGCGCGACCTTTATTCGCTTTGCAAGATTGCGCATCGCGACGACGACACCATCATCAGTGGAAGCAGGCGGCGTCGGCTTGAGCCAGTCGAACATTCCCTCTTCCGTGTCTGCAGCAGCATTGAATTCCGGAAGCTGGTGAAGATTTTCCTGCTCGACGGTTCGTCGCAGCACATTTCCTGATGTGATCAATAGCAGTTTACTGGAAATATCCAGAATTTGTGCGTCGCTCTGAATGTTCGGCGTGGTCAACTCGTTAGGCACGACCTGTCCCGTCGGCGGGGGCAGAAGAATATCCATGCTGGATGCAAAGCGCGGCTTGACGACCATACCAAAGCCGACCGCTAACACACCACCCAAAAGTGCAAAAACAGCGATAATGAGCAGGCCACGCCTGAGCCAATCCAGCACTTTGGCCAGCGTAATCAATGGATCAGAAGTTGCGCGTGCCCTCGGATGAGCGGTCGCACGAGGCTGCGCTTCGTCATAAACAGGTCTCGCTCGCTTCTCGCTCGGGTACTCGTACATGCCTTATCGTAACCTTTATATCAATCAAANCGAAACGCTTTCATTATATACGACCTTACTAAATCACATAGTCCGCTGATAAATCGTTTACAGGACGTCCATTTTNGCGGCATGGAGATAAGGTGATGATCACCAGCGATAAAAAGGACAAGCCACGGTTGATTGGGATGTTGCTGTCCTACAGCGCGTCCTCGGCAAGTCTATTGATAGCCAATGCTGCTCAGCTCGTCACTTTCGCAATTTTGGCACGCTCTTTCGGCGCGGAAGAATTTGGCCGATACGTCGCATTCATCGCCATAACTAGCATTGCCGTGCACTTGTGCGGGCTCGGCGCATCGGAATGTCTGGTTCGTCGTGTGCCACAAGATCCCACCTGTTTTTCACGGATATTTGGGCACAATTTGATTCTGACATTCGTCAGCGGGGCTGTTCTCGTTGCTCTGGGAACGGCTATATTGCCGGAATTCATCAGTTTTGGCGAAACGACCGGCAGCAACGTGTGGACGACATTCCAACTGGTGTTAACCAATGTCGTGCTTGTCAGGTTGATCATGCTGGGGGAAAGCATATTTCTCGCGCATTCGAGATATGCCGCGGCCAATGCATCAGTCGTCGGCTTTGCCTTCATGCGCACGGTAACGGCGGCACTCGCCTGTCTGGCTTTTCAGGTTGAAACCGTGGAAGGCTGGGCGACATGGCAGCTTGCCGCTCACCTGTTCACTCTTGCCCTCTACGCCTATTTCGCCTTTCGCATTGGCCGTCCCCAGTATGTGATCGAAAAAGATGAAATCCGGCTCGGACTGCTGTTTGCAACGCCCTTCATCTTTCGGGCGATCCGCCAGAACGTCGATCTTCTGGTGTTGGGCTTTGTGGCAAGCGCAGAAGTCGTGGGGAGCTATGGAGTGGCGCGCCGTATCACAGACAGCAGCTATATGGCGATAGATGCTCTGAACCGGCTGGTTTATCCGCGGCTTGCCGTTGCCAGCATGTCGGGCATTCACAACGCCTTCCGATTGACGATACGCATATTGGGCGCCGCTATTTTCTTGGGGCTTATCGCCGCCGTTGCGATCACGATTTCCGCTTCATTCATGCCGCTAATTTTCGGACCGGAATACGTCTCGCTTCCGCAGTTTTTGCGCATCATGGCTTGGTTGATCGTATTTATCGCCATCTGGTCAATCGCAGTCGATCTGCTAGGTGCTGCGGGTCAACACTCGTCACGTGCCTGGGTTCTCAATCTGTCGAATGGTGTCGGCGCAGTTCTGATCGGCCTAGCCGCATGGGCATGGCCACCCTACGGTATTTTCATTGCGGGTTACACAATAGAGCTCAGCATCGTTCTGGCGGCATGGATCGTCGTGAAAATCCATGTTTCTCGATCCTATGCAAAANGTCAGGAGGTAAAGGCATGACATCAGATCAGAGCCCGAAGATCAGGCCCGCGCAACCGGCCGATGTTCCGCAGATCGCCGATCTGTTCACCTCCGTGTTTCGCAAGCGCTTTAAGCCGGACATGAAAGGCTTGAACACATATTTGTCGCAACTGTTATTCTCACATCCGAATTACATGCCGGAAAATGGAAGCATGGTCACTGCCGATGGCGCAGGGAGCGTCAAGAGCGCACTCATCACCGTGCCCCTTTCCTACAGAATCGGCGAAGAACCCGTAATCGCCCGATTGGCTTGCGCCTTCATGGCCGCAGAGGACGCAAATCCGCGCAGCATCGCGGTCCTCATTTTTCAATTGCGCCCACGAGGAGACCAGATCAGCTTTNCCGATAGCGCCGCACCCGTCAGCGTCGCTCACATGAAAGCAATCGGTGGCACCGAGCTGCCGGTGCAGGGGTTGCGATGGTACAAAATCTTTAAACCCATCTCAGCGACCGGCGGTTACATGAGACGCCGCATTGCCCCACGGCTTCCTCTTAACCTCGGCGCTGGAGGTCTGCCCAATCCTTCAATCATCGTCGGCAAACCACATGCCTCGGGCTACAGCGCAACAGAAGCGAAATCTGACGTGTACGCAGCTTATGCCAATCAATTTCTCACCCCTTACGCGGTCGCTCCGGTTTACACTGCTGACAGCCTTGAATGGACCATCAGCATGTCGAGCGGTCCCAACGGTCGTGGCAAGCTTACTCTCGCACAGGTGTATGATGAGAACGGCGACATATGCGGTGTCTTTTCGTTTGTCGGCGCTCCGGGCGGTGAAGCACAAATACTCGATCTTCTCTCACCAGCCAGCAAAANGGATGCGGTCCTGGAAACCGCACTGGCCGCCCTGAAAGACGCAGGTTTNGCATTTGTATCAGCTCAGCTCAGAACGGAAATGATATCCGCATTATCCAAGCATCACAGTATCTGGTATCGCCATGTCACCGGGGTTTGCGCATCGTCCCGTTCAAGCGAATTCAAACAGGCAATGCAGAATGGCCAGGCCTATTTAGGCGGCATCGCAGGAGAAAGCTGGAGCCGGTTGGTGCGCGACTTCTATTAGCCTAATCACGTTCCATGAGAAAGTAGGTCGTAGGGCCGCTCGGCACGTCGTTCGTCAGTATGACAGCGTTCTGCCCTTCAGCGGCAATGATTGGGTTATATACACGCCCGTCTAGACCCACTGGAGAAATCCTGAATGCGCTGTCCGTCTCGAAGCGAATGCCGATTTCCATCTTTCGGATCAGCACAGGCAAACGCCCAAAATCTTCGATGACACGCTCGTCCGCGTCCCGAAACCTCATATCGGTGTTGTGCGCATCAGAGGCGAGTATCAACAGCATTCGCTTGCTTTGCTCGAGCGGCATGTCATCCAGCGAAGACATCGCGAATAGCCCTCTTCCGTCTGCGGACCGCAAGGTTACGAAACCGAGATCGACATCCGCATCGATCCCGTCGAAAGCAAGCGCCTGCGTCATCGGCGAGCGCAGCGCGAGCTTCTTGTCAGGCGCATGCAACTCCAACTCTCCGGTCTGGCTAGTGATGTTTCCAGCGTCCAGGTCGGCAAGGTGCGATGCGTCCAGCTCTCCACGTTGTTTCAACTGTGAAACGATCGCCGCAGGCGTCTGGCCGCCGCGCACCGGAGGTACGGCAACGTTGGTCTGATCAAGGTCCTGTTGAGATTGAAGACCAATACGGCCCAGCAAGGCGAGACGAGTCAGCATCTCCGGTTCCATGTCATTGATGCCATCGGGGAGATGCGCCTGCCCATCGGCCAGAAACGGTATGCGCAGCGACGAGGATTTCATGTCTCCACGGCGGAAAACAAGTGCGGCAAGGGTCTCGCCCGCCCGGGCTATCGGGTCCAGTGCTATCGCATAGGGAAGCATCTGTTTCTTATGCGCAAAGTCCTCGCCATATTTTAGAATAATGGGGCCGTGCGCATGTCTGCACAGCACATCCCAATCCTGCAACGCGGCAAGCGCCGGAGCTGCCAGACCGGCCTCGTATCGGTAGGGATTCCAGAAANGATGATCATACTCAGTTAAAAAAANTGGCCGTCCCAACCAACGTGCGGCGGCTATCGTTCTGAGATAAAGCAGCCCATCCTCCAACGAACTCTTGCCCTGAATGCTGGTGCCGGGAGAATAGGAATCCACCCAATCCTGGTAGGTATTCATCGCAACAGCCTCTTGAATGCTGCGGGTAACGCCGGTCTGAATAGTCGGCCAGTTATTGTACGGAAGGATCACGCCGCGGAAACCAAGCTCGCGCAGCGCCTGCGTCATCTTGTGTGTCGCCCCCTGCTCCACCTCGATGAAAANCGACTGCAAGTCACGCATCCGCTCGCTACGCTCGTAGCGGTTGGTCGGCAAGGCGATGGACCGATCGGTCAGATTTCCCTTTGTTACCCACCAACCCCATTTCTGGATGAGCGCTTCGGACGTCTCATACTTGCGAGAAAGCCATTCATTGAACAGCGGCTTCAGTCGTTCGGAAAACGCAGCGCCACGCACACCTTCCTGCATCATGGAATCGAATTCCAATCCATTCTCATTGAATGGTACGATTGCGACCAGTGCCGGATCACGGACAGGCGCCGTACCTGTGTAAGGATTGACCTTGGCGAGAAAGCGTTTCTGAAATTCAAGCCAGTGATTGAAGTCGGCATCATCGATCTGGGCACCAAGTTTTAGATCGCCTTTCACCTCCCATCGATCGCTAAAACCGCCATGGGCGCCGCGAGAGGAACTGAGGCCATCCATGATCCAATAGATGCCGTTGCGCTTCAACGCTGCGAGCAAATAGTGGATTCGGCCTAAAACATCCGGGTTGAAATCGAAATCTGTTGACCGCCCCTCCATCAAGGCAGCGTCTACATAATGAAAACGGGCAACATTATAACCGTGCATTTTCAATTGAGCAGCGTAGCGGTCGGCTGTTTCGTGATCTGGAAAACCTCCCGACGCCGGGCTCCAGGCAAGGGAAGCACACAGAAAGCGAAGTGGCGCCTCACTGTTTTCAACCTTCGCCAGCTTTCCGGCGGCATTGATGACAATACGACCAGCCTCATCGATCGGCGAATTGGGGAGCATCCCGGAGAAGTCGAGTGGACTGCCGGGTCGAACCTCAAGCGATATGTCTCGCACGGGAAGCCAGTCGGCGGCCCAAATCGGCTGGTAGCTCAGCACTGAGGTGATTAGAATCGCGAAAAANGTACGTTTCATCCGGATTTCAAAAGCCTGCTCTCAATCCACTTGGATGGCGGTTGGCGAGAAGCGAAAAAGCCAAGTGGTAGAGCGGCGGCATGAAAGCACCACGCCACGACCGCATAAAACCCCAAGGACAGACTCTTTTGCTTGATGCTCATCAAAGCGATTGGAAGCAAAAGCGCGCATACAAATGCGATGAAGCCCCCAACAGTATAAAAACCAGCAATCAGACATGCCAGCAAAAACGCCCACCAGACATAGACGCCGAACCATAGCCGAATTTCCGAAAGCTCGTCTGCCAAAGCCTTCAGACGGGATTGCTCCGATCCGGCTCTTAAAAGCTCTCCCACACCGCGCAGATATTTCGAGGACCAGCGACGCGTCAACAGCACGTAAGAATTGATGCTGTGGCCAAAGTGATCCACGAACCGTCTGTCCAGACGGTACAGCGTCCAGCCGCGCATTCGCAGTCGTTGCCCGAGATCGAACTCTTCATAACCATGCAGGTTCCGGTCTGAGAGATATCCAACCTCCTCAATGGCCGTGCGACGATAGAGACCACCGCCATTCAGACGATCCAGAACGCCACTACGATTTTCCGGGGCATTTCTTTGTACGCGCCGGGTGAATTCAAGATTATCAAGGTTGACTTCGTTGACGTGGCCGCTCACCCCCGCCACCCTTGGGTTCTCCCGCAAATACTCCAGCGCAGCCGGTAAAAATGTTGCGTCCAGCAACATGTCTCCATCCATCAGACAGATGAATTCACCTTTGCTGTACTGGAAACCAAGCTGGGGCCCGACGCCGCAGCTTGCCTTGGCAGGAGCCTGGATTTGCGCAATGACAACCGGATAGCGGGATGCGATTTCGACAGTTTTGTCACGCGATCCGCTATCGGCAACAATGATTTCCCCATCTATGCCAGACAGCGCCGTCAGGACGCTTTCGATAGCGGAGCCAATCCGCTTTTCTTCGTTCAGGGTTTTAAGGATGACCGATATCTTCAAATCTCTACCCTGCAACTAAGAAGCGATACTTTAAAATACATATTCCTTACAGAACGTATATCAAACTTTTCTTAAATGCTTAACAGCTGAGGGACAATCGATGAAGACAAAGATAGACTTCGGTGAATGGCAGATGAGACGCCGCTTCGGGAGGCAACATGAGCATCGAACTTTTTAACCTGACAGGCAAGCGCGCCCTCATCACCGGCTCGTCGCAGGGCATCGGCTATGCCCTGGCGCAGGGACTTGCAGCGGCGGGCGCAGACATTATCCTGAACGGTCGCGACGAGGCACGGCTGGCCGCAGCGGCCGAAACACTCCGGGCAAGGCATGCGCTTGCCTTTGATGCCACCGACCATGAAGCCGTGCGGTCGGCTATCGACGCTTTCGAGGAAAAGATCGGCACAATCGACATTTTGGTAAACAATGCGGGTATGCAACACCGCACGCCGCTTGAAGACTTCCCGGCCGATGCATTCGAGAGACTGATGAAANCCAATGTCTCAACCGTTTTCAACGTTGGACAGGCCGTGGCCCGTCACATGATCAAACGTGGCGCGGGCAAAATTATCAATATAGCCAGCGTTCAGACGGCACTAGCCNGGCCGGGTATCGCGCCCTACACCGCCACCAAGGGTGCAGTTGCCAACCTCACAAAAGGCATGGCCACTGACTGGGCTAGATATGGCCTTCAATGCAATGCGATCGCACCTGGATATTTCGATACGCCACTCAATTCTGCACTGGTGGCCGACCCTGCATTTTCAACCTGGCTCGAAAAGCGCACTCCTGCTGGACGCTGGGGCAAGGTTGAAGAGCTTGTCGGTGCGTGCATCTTTCTTGCATCCAACGCCTCGACATTCGTCAACGGACATATTCTTTATGTCGATGGTGGTATCACGGCGTCACTCTGAACCATGGCTGGATAATCCAACTCACGACAAGGCGACACCGTGATTTCAAGGGATAATCAGGCGTCTACCTTTTCTGCGACCTCATCCAGCAAAAANTGTACGATCACATATTTNGTCTGATACGGCGTTCCGCTATCTGATACATCTTTTNCGATTCCGCCATCGACTGGATGCCAGTTTTGATAGTGGGGATTATTGGCGATCAAAGTAATCGCCTTACCGGCAAACCTGCCCTGCAACCTATAGCGCGCCTCTGCAAGAGGCCAGATCCGTTCGTAATCGGCTTGGGTCATACGGACTTTCAGGGATTGGCGGGTAACGGGTCCGCCATAGGGTTCACCCGATGGGTCTGTCGCTGGAACCTTTAGCGTGACCTCCTCCGCATCGGTCAGAATGGAATTAAATTCATCTGGCCACATCCGTCTCATGAAATGCTCCTCCCAAGCGCTTCTTCGTCAGAATGATACTATAACGGGTCTTCGACGGCGCGCAATCATGATCTCATCGAGGAGGCGAGGCATTCACGCGAACGCAAAAGTACCCTGGTTGACTGAAGAAATCTGCGTGGTGACGCGTTGTCTCAGGGCCACGCGGAATATGACATTGTCTGCGCCTGCAATGTCATGTGCGATATTGAGGGCGCGATAAAAATCGATCTCCTTTTCGACAAAGCCGGTAATGACGACGCATCGGCCATCGGCCTGTACCGCAATATCGTGACCGGAAAANTTCGGCAGATAGCAAATTTCCGCTTCAATGGCAGCACAACGAGAGACAAGGCTGCTTCCCATACCGAAGCTGAAGGTATTGCTGTCATAAACACTGCTCAAAAACATCGCCGTCTCCATCGCGAACATGAATGTATGATGAACAAGTGATCATCGTGCATTCTCGTTCCCGTGAAGCGCATCAAAAGACTTTTCCAAGCAAAGAAAGCTACCGCGCGTGGAAGTGACGATGCATTCTTCAGCTTTTAGCTGACGAAAGATAGACACGTTGTCCGGTTGACTCCCAACCACTTCATCGCGCGATCATATTATGCAGGCGAATAAGTACTGCCAGCCGCGGCACCGCGTAGCTTCGCCCATAACCGATCATCGGTGAAATCACTGATGACGTCTGACGCTCCATTTTGTCTCAAAACAGCGTCATCCAACGCACCTCTCATTCCAAAGGTGTAAATCCNGGCGCCGGAAGCAGAGCGAATGCCAGGCGCTGAATCTTCGAATGCAACAGCCGACTCTCGTTCGACGCCCAAACGCCGCATGCCTTCAAGATAAGGATAGGGATCGGGCTTGGCATTCGGCAATTCGTCACCGATGAGGATGTGGTCCATCAAATGGATAATCCCGAGACCACCGAGCATTTTTTCAGCATTTTCCCGTGGCGCATTGGTCACCACGCAAATGCCGAGGTCATTGTCCTTTACCCAGTGAACAAGATCGATGAGACCGGCCTTCGGCTCAAGCGGTCCTGTTAAACTTTCACGGAAAAACTTCTCCTTGCGCTCCCCCAGAGCAAGGCGCTCAGGTTTCGGCAGGTCAGGAAACAAATCAGCCATGATGGCATCAATCGAAGCCCCCATGATTTNGGTCATATAATAATCTTCGGTAATCGATCTGTCGTAATCGGCCAGCAACCGTTGAAAAGCAGCGATATGAAGCGGGTCGGTATCCAGCATCGTGCCGTCGAGATCAAAANGTAGGCTTGTTTTACCTGTCATCAACTATTCCTTGGGGTAGACCTGAACTCACAGCACTGTCATTGGCAAATGCCGGAAATCGCACAAGAAGCGATACCAGACCATTAATTTCTACGCTTATCAATGGCGCCGAGGCCGTCCATAATAGGTATATCGGCCCTGAACTCCTGGCGGTTTTAGAGAGTTTCGAACGGCCCTTTATCGACCTCACAAAAGCCGCATGACTTCACTGCGCGCAAACCCTTGCCTTGATAGCTCACTGCGTCCATATAGGCGCTATGACGGTTGATTCAAAAATATTCGTTGGGCTCAAATCTGCGCGCAAGAAGTCCGCTAGCGTAAGCGAACCCACAGGTCCGAAGTGCCAGTGGGACGGGTGCGAAAAGGTTGGAACCAATCGCGCCCCTGTCGGGCCCGGTGGTGAAGGTCTTTATCTGTTGTTCTGTCTTGAGCACGTCAAGGAGTATAACAAGGGCTACAGCTTTACGACTGCCCCTTCGAACGCGGATGTTGCGCGCTATCAGAAGGAAGCGGCGACGGGTAGCCGTGCGACGTTTGGAACGCGGGTTGATAAAGCCACCGAAATGCCGATGCCATCGACAGTCCGCTCCGGCTCTGCAAAAGCGTTGAATGCCCGCAAGACCGCAGCACAACGGCAGGCGCAAAAGGTAGAACTGCAAAAACGAAAGCTGAAGGTGCTCGAGGCCAAAGCCTTCGAAACGCTCGATCTTTCCTCTGAGGCGACACCGGAAGAAATCAGGACGCGCTACAGGGAACGGTTGAAAATGCACCATCCCGATGGCAATCAAGGTGACCGCACCTCTGAAGACGCCCTTCGCGCCACGATCGAGGCGCATAAAATTCTCAAACTGAATGGCTTTTGCTGATCAAAATAGACAAGAGAGTCGTCAATGGGTTGACGGCTGCCCGAGCATGGTCTGAAGCTCGTTCTTTGCCTCATCTGACAGATATGGCCGAAACAGGCTCGCCACCTGATTGAGCCCCCACTCAAGGTTCTCAGGCGCCAGTTCATCGACCCCTTCTTGGAGGTTGAGATAAACCGCCCAATAGGTCGATACGATCCAGACATTGGCCAGAAGTTGAGGCACCTCTTCGTCCGCTATAGAAATGAGCTGCGCTTGTCTCATCTTGCGAAGATTATCTTCAACGACAAGCCGCATTCCCAGACTGAGCGCACGGATTGGCTCTATAAGAGATGGAGCAATTGCGATGATACCCGGTAGATCGCGGAACATGTATCGATGTGCCCAAACGATCGAAAACCAACGTCGCAAAAACTGCGAGTAAATTCCAGCCTCGGCGGCGGAACTCAGGCTGGCTTGTGTCATGAACTGGGTGGCGTCCGACTCCAGTTTTTCAAATAATGCTTTNAAAAGCGCCTCCTTCGTTTTGAAGTGGTAATAGAGATTACCTTCATTGATGCCGACCGTCCGGGCAATCTGCGCCGTCGTCACGCGATCCGGGCCCATCTCATTGAACAAANCGAGCGTAGCATTCAAGATACGCTCTCGTGTGCCGACGCCCTTTTCGCTTCCTCTGTCTTTATCCAATGTCTTCGGCATGCACGCCCCTTGCATTACTAAGGTACTCACCTTAGATATTTGAGGTAAATACCTTAAATCAGGTATCCCATCGGTGGCTGGCAATCAAGGATATGACCCGTGGATATGACAGATATGACCGACCACAAACTGAAGAAAAGCTTCCCTCTGACGCGGCAATCGACACTCGGCGCGCTTGCCGCGATCGTGCGAAACCCGTTGGACGCGATTCCGCCATCAATCTTTACAGAACCGCTCGTCTTTTCGAAGACCGCGGGCGATATGAAGGTTTATCTGGCAGATCCAGTGCTCATCCATGAGGCATTGGTAAAGAACGCGGATGCTCTAGAAAAAGGCGAGCAGGTACGACGCGCTTTGGGGCCAGCTCTCGGCCAGGGCTTGCTGACGTCTGATGGGNCTCACTGGAAATGGCAACGGCAGTCGGTCGCTGGTGCTTTTCGCCATGACAAACTGCGAGAGCTGCAGCCGGTGATGATCGCTGCGGCGGAACGGACCCGGGACAGGTTGGCGGCAGTGCATGGTCGCACGGTCGACATCGGCCATGAGATGATGCGTACCACCTTCGATATCATTGTCGAAACGATGATGTCCGGCGGTTACGGTATCGATGTTGATCGCGTCGAGAGTGGTATTTCCGATTTCCTCAAGCCGACGGGCTGGAGTTTCGCACTCGGCCTTTTGAACGCACCGGAATGGATACCCTATCCCGGAAAACGCAAGGCGAAAGCAGCGGTTGAATTTCTGCGAACCAGCCTCATGGGCGTGGTCGAAGAAAGGCGAAGAACCCCTAGTGATCGCCATGATCTGGTAAATCTGCTCCTCGCTGCATCGGACCCGGAAACAGGTCGGACAATGTCCGACGCCGAAATCGTTGACAATCTGATGACTTTCATCACGGCAGGTCATGAAACAACGGCGCTTGGTCTTGCATGGACACTGGACCTGCTCGCCAGAAACCCGGCGGTGGAGAACAAAGTATGGGCCGAACTCCAAGCGGTTACGGAGGGGCAAACAGTCACTGCCGAACATATTGCTGGGCTCGCCTATACGCAGCAAGTGTTTTCCGAAGCGATGCGCCTTTATCCACCTGCACCTATCATCACCAGAGCCGCGCTCAAGGACTTTCAGCTGGGTGATTACCTGATTCCGAAGGGCACTGTGTTGATCGTGCCGATATATGCGGTTCATCACCATGCCAGTCTCTGGCCGGACCCTGACGTGTTTGATCCTGATCGCTTCGGTCCTGATACGGCAAAGACCAGGCATCGATATGCATATATGCCTTTCGGCGCAGGTCCTCGAGTGTGTATCGGAAACGCTTTNGCGATGATGGAGGCGACGGCCATTCTGGCAGTTCTGCTACAAAAATTTCGACCCGTTGCCATCGCACCGAAGGCTCCTATGCCGGTCATGAAGATAACGCTCCGTCCCAGAAACACACTCACCATGAGGCTCGTTGCCCGGTGATGGCTGGCTCACGTCATATTTTTCTCCCACATCGGCTGCTTTTAATAATCAGTCGACCGGGTGGAATTCAGGTTTGCCGCGAAAGGTTATAGAGCTTACTGGTGGCATGAGGTGGGAGAGCTTTATCGAGTGTTCCCGCCTAACATCCGAGCCGCAGATCGAAAATCAGGCGCCTTATTTCAGGATAAACACATGACAAAAACACCGCGTAGACCCGTGAACGCAATGGACGCCGCAGAGGCCTTGTTTAAACCCGCCAAAAAACCTGCGCCCCCTGCCCCGGAACGACCAGCAATTCCAAACGGCAAGGAAATGGTTTCAATTCGCATCGACAATGACATTCTCGCATTTTTNCAGGAAGATGGCCCTGGTTGGCAGGACCGAATTAACGACGCATTGCGCGCGGCAATCAAACTCGAACGCTGAACAGCAATCTATTTGCTGCACTTATTGCTCTCCTAAGTTGAAGATTTCCATCCCAAGCTGGACGAGGCCTCCATGGTGGTATAACCCTTCCATGTGACCATCATCGGCTTGATTCAATGATACAATCAAGTCCGGAATAGAATCGAGAAGGGTTATAAAAGTGCTTTCACTTCCAGCTATCTTGGGCATTTCAATCGGCGCCGCTGGCTTTGCAGCTTTTAGCCGCAAAAACAAACCTTGGAGTACCCTAAAAAGAATTTGCTATTTCGTTGCCGCCACGATCGGCATTCTGATTGTGATGCTGGCTGTGAATTTTGGCCTGTATTATGCCGAGCTGAAGTCCTGACTATCAGGTGGAAACCGGGCACTTGGGTGCAGTATTGAGTTCGAAACAAAAACGGCCTGGAAATTTCCAGGCCGTTTTTGTTTTCGGAATAAAACTCAGTGCGACTGTGGCTATCGCGCAGCCTGAGACAAATCCACATCGTCAGCGACGATTGCAACGGCTTCATCCCGCAGAACGTCTTTTGCATTTTTCCTTGCGTTTTCAATCGCAAGATTGGCGCTCAAACTACGCTCATTCGCTTGCAGACCATCATCCTCATTCCGTAGGACACCGTCGTCTGCCTGCTCACGCGCCTTGAGGCGACTTGCAAGAGCCGTCATTTCATTTCTGCGTTGGGTCTCGTTCAAAGAGATCGTGCGCTTTTCTCGTTGGGCCTTGAGATCGGCAACGTCTTCCACGAAACGCTGGAAAGCCTGATCGTCTTTGATCCGGGCTTCATGGCGGGTGCCAAGTTGCGGCAACAGCTTTGCCATGTTGTCGTTGGCCGCATATTTGGCAGGCTTGATCTCAACAAAAGGCAATGCATTGTCATAACTGGATTCACCCAGAAGCTTGGGATCCGAAAGCCCCGGCAGACTGATGTCTGGCGTCACACCGCGCAACTGGGTCGTACCACCGTTGATGCGGAAGAATTGCGCGATCGTCAATTTCAGCTGGCCCAGCTCCGGTGTGCTCTTTCGCGCTACCCTGTCGAGATCGACCACAGTCTGCACGGTGCCTTTGCCGAAGCTCGGTTCACCGATAATCACGCCGCGCCCGTAATCCTGGATTGCTGCGGCAAAAATTTCCGATGCCGAAGCGGAGCCGCGGTTGATTAACACACCCAGCGGACCTGCCCAAGCGGGTGCGGAAAGATCGTCGCTTTCGACCTTGATGTTGCCTTCTGCATCGCGCTGCTGAACGATTGGGCCCTTGCCCACGAACAAGCCGGTCAAATCAATTGCCTCAGCCAGCGAGCCGCCGCCATTGTCACGCAGGTCGATCAAGACGCCATCGACTTTCTCACTCTTCAGTTCGCCAAGGAGCTTGGCGACGTCACGGCTTGCGCTTCTATAATTCTTGTCGCCATTTCGCCGGGCGTCGAAATCCTCATAGAATGTCGGTAGCGTGATAACGCCTACCTTGCGCGTGACACCGTCTTTTACAACGGGCAGAACGGTTTTCTTCGCAGCCTGTTTTNCAAGACTCACCTTGTCGCGTACAAGGTTGATCGTGCGGTGGTTTCCATTTTCTCCAGCGTCTGCTGGCAAAATGTCGAGACGCACGATGGAATCTTTTTCGCCGCGTATCATCTGAACCACTTCATCAAGCCGAGTACCGACGACCTCCTTGACGGCACCGTCTTTGCCCTGACCGACGCCGATGATACGATCACCCACCGCCAGCTTGCCGGACAATTGCGCCGGGCCACCGGCTACCAACTCTCTGATTGTCGTATAACCGTCTCGCTCCTGCAAGACTGCGCCAATACCGACGAGCGAGAGCTTCATCGAAATGTCGAACTCGTTAGAGGCTGCTGCGCTGAAATAGTCCGTATGCGGATCGACAGCCGTTGTGTACGCAGCCATGAATGTCTGGAACACATCGTCACTCTTGTAGGGATAAACGCGTTCCAGAATATTCTTATATCGTTTGTCGAGCGTATCGCGAATGGCAGCATCGGCTTGACCCGCCAGTTTCAGACGCAGCCAATCACTTTTGACCCGCTTGCGCCAAAGTTCATGACTTTGCGCATCCGATTGTGCCCAAGGCGCATCCTCTCGGAAGATAGGGTAATCCTCCTGAACGCTGAAGTCGAAACCCTGCTTGAGCAGGCTTCGCGCGTAGGTCATCCGATCAAGGACGCGTTGCGTGTAGACATTGAAANTCGAAANTGGAATATCGAGATCTTCATTCAGAATGGCATCATCGATACTGGTGCGATCAGCCATGAACTTGTCGATGTCGGCCTGCATGAACAACATGCGGTCTGGGTCCAGCGACCTGATGAACTTGTCCATGATTTTCGTCGACAGAACATCATCCAGCGGAACAGGCTTGTAGGCATAGCGCCCCAGGAACTGAGCGCTTAAATTTGCCGCCTCGGCTTGGCTTTTTGAAGGTGCCAAAACAGGAGGAGGTGCGACCTCCTGAGCAAATGCAGAGGACGCGACCAAAATCAAGCCGACTAAACCGTACTTCATGCGCATTCAGCGTTATTCCTTGTTGGCATCTCGAACCATATTGCCTCATCCTAAAGAGCAATTATGATCTTTNCACAAGTATGCATTGGATGTTTCCGCGAAAAGGACGAGATCTTGGTTCGCTATCACGCGAGCAAACAGATACAGCACGGCTGTAAGAGACAGCCACGGAGAAGAGAAAATTATAAAGATAATGGTATTACTGCACAGCGCGCAGGGCATGGAGTGGCAGTCTCCGCCGAAAGGCACGAGCCTGAAGACATTGGGCGAAGCTGAAGAGCAAGGCTTCATTCTTATCCGTGGCGAGTTCCAAAAACGACAATTCCGCCTGACCAGTCTTGGTTTCGAGTATGTCGAGCGCGACAAGAGACGTCTGGAAGCGCGCAGACTTTAATCTGATGAGTCCGACGGGAAATGTGCTTACGAAACTGGACCACGCTTTNCATCTTGATGAAAGGGAACCGACAACAGCTGTGGCCGGTTTCACGGCGGATCGTCGTGCCGCAAACCTCAAGTGGCTTCTCAAGAGATGTTTAATCGTCAACCGATCCTAAAATGCCCGTGGATAAGCCTAGTGCTTTTGAACAGGGCCGTTCCGGCACCGTCAATCTGACGAAATCGCATTTGGAAATGATGAGGCGCAGCATGGGACAAAGGGACGGATGGTCGTGGCAATCACTGCGTGAAAATTATCTGACCATACCAACGTTGTTGCGTTCGATACCGATCGGCGTCGTTATCGCTGCCGGGGTTCTTGCAACGACGTGGACCCACAATCTTCTAAGCGATCACCAGGACATGGTTGTTCATACCTACGAGGCAATCGACAAGACGAAAGACGTTCTTATCGCGTTGGATGACGCTGAAACTGGACAAAGAGGTTATCTGGTCAGCAGCGACCGACGCTACCTTGCCCCGTATGAGGGTGCGCTGACGCGTCTGAAAACGTTGGAAAGCGAGCTGCTGAACAGGGTATCCGATAACTCCAGCCAGGTTGAGAGGGTCAAACAGCTGGGCGGACTCATCGATAGGAAGCTGGCTGAACTGAGCCAATCCATAAAGCTTCACGACGCGGAAGGCGCTGAAGCCGCACGGACTCAGGAAATCGGATACATGGCAGAGGCCACAATGGATCGAATTCGCGAGGTCATCCGCGAAATTACCGATAGTGAGCGCAATTTGGTGCAGACCCGCCAAGCGGAAGTCGACGCCGACGAACTTCGGGTGCGATTGGTAGCGATCGTGGTCGGACTGGCATCGTTTCTCACCCGCGCCGGCGTCGAAATCTACCTGACACGGAAACGGCGCTCACCTGGCAACGACTTGTCGCTTTGACCTTGCGACCTGCCTTCCGCCTCAGTCAGCTCGTTCGTCTTTTGTGCAAACACCTGCTAGAACGATAGACGGCTGATTATGAGGTTTTGGTATCATCTTCAGAGTTTTAAACACTGGACCGAATCTGGAGAGCATTCATGGGCTGGAAAACACCAAAGTTTGAATATGTGAATGGGTACAAGATCGTCGAGATCGACGGACCTGCCTTCAAAGTCTACGATGGTGACCAACAATTGGGAGACCATTTCCCCTATTCCGGCGAGGCCGCTGCCTACGCAAACTCTTTGCCAAAGCGAGATAGTCAGCGCAGCTAGGCGGCGAGCCTGCAGCATAACCGTCAAACTCTGCCAATGAATGCGAAGTGAAATTGACAAACACACCTCTTCACTCAGGCTTGGAATCTCTTGGTTGGTCCAGCTTTTTCGCGGATCAGGTCAAGCCATCAGAAGCAGACCTCGCGCCCAGACGCGTTGCATCGGTCCACAGGGGACGCATCGAGGCGATTGACGCAACTGGGCCAATCAAGCTCGAACTACCTGACGCTAACACGGCTGACTTTGCGGTGGGCGATTGGATACTGGCAGATCCTCTATCCGACATGTTCGTCAAGAGGCTCGAGCGAAAANCAGTTTTNCAGCGGCGCCCCGAGGTCGGACGGAGCCGACAACTCGTTGCAGCCAATATCGACACACTGTTGATCGTCACATCGTGTAATGCCGACTTCAATATCGAACGTCTGGAGCGCTACCTGATCATGGCAAACGAGGCCGGAAGCAAACCGGTCATCGTTTTGACGAAGGCTGACACCGTAGACGATGCCGGGCAGTTTCAGGTCGAGGCCCAGAGTTTGCAACGTGACCTTCCTGTCATCGCTGTGAATGCGCGCTCTGCCGATGCACGCGCCCTTTTAAGTCCATGGTGCGGCGTCGGCCAAACGATTGCTTTGGTGGGTTCCTCGGGGGTTGGAAAGTCGACGCTTGTGAACAGTCTCACAGGACTTGAATCGCACTTGCAGCAGAAAACCGGAACCATTCGCGAATATGACGCGCAAGGCCGTCACACCACCACCGCGCGATCACTGCATGTCATTCCAGGTGGTGGTCTGATGATAGACACGCCGGGGATAAGAACGCTCTTCGTCAGCGACGTCACGGATGGGATCGAGACGCTTTTCTCGGACATAACGGAACTGGCACCGCTTTGCCGATTTCGTGATTGTACCCATGCGCATGAACCTGGCTGCGCGGTTCAGGCTGCGGTCAAAAGCGGTACTCTAGCCGCTGATCGCGTTGAACGCTGGCGCAGCCTCGTTTCGGAAAACCGTGACAGAACGCCTGTTGTCAGCGGCCCACGCGGCAACAAGATTGCTCACAAGAAAAAATATTGAAGCGGCCGTACCAACAGACACGGAAACGCCCGCGTCGGCAGCGGGCGTAAGGTCGATCCGGTATTAGGCAAACAGTTGTTCAGCGAGCAACCGACTGGCGAGCGACGCTGTAGATGTCGGCGCGGTTGATGCCGAGATCGTTCAGTTCTCGTGAGCTCATCCGGCCCAGTTCAGTGACAGTCTGGCGATACTTGCGCCAGTTATTAAAAGTGCGTGCTGCGTTCATGATGATCCCCTTTCGTGAGGTCTCTTGACGCTAGCCACCTGCTTCGGTTCCAACGTCGTTTCGATGATCTCGATATAGGTGTTCAAAGCTTATCGATAAGACGCAAAGCATCATGCCGGCCATGCGTTCACAACATGGGTCGATACGCTGATCGATCAAAACGAATGCATCACGCCCGGAAACGTTCAAAGGCTGTTAGGTGCTTGAGAGGTGGATCGGCATCAGGATGGCGATAGATTTCTGCTCTGAGATAGTGGAGTTCTTCGTCAAGCGCTTCCTCCCCGATCTCGATCCACCATGCTTTGGGGCGACCGTCTGTTCCGTCAGACCAGCGATAGCCTCGTGATTTGAGGTTGTCCTTGAGATCGAAGGGGCTGTTCTCTGCAAATATACGCACACGCGACCTCTGGCTTGCTTGGTACAATTCGGCAAAGGCGGTGGATGCGGGGGCGCTGACGTCCCGAGCCAGAACCTCCAGAAGTGCAAANCAATCATCAACCGCCCGATGGCCGTCATGGAAGTAACCCGCTTGACCGATGAGGTAGGCCAGCTTGGTGCCCTCATATCCCCGTGCCGACCAGTCGATTTCGGCATTGGAACATGCCCATGCCTTCCTTTGAAACAGAGGAGAAAACGTCTCGCAAAATGGCCGGTCGAAACCAGCATTGTGAGCGATGATCAGATCAGCCGGTTCAACAAGCGTTTGCACCATTGCCATATCTATAACATGGCCAGCAACCATATCGTCAGTAATGCCGGTGAGCCGTGTGATCTCCGGCGGTATGGAAACGCTCGGCTGCCGTAAACCACCATAGATGCCGGTGACGTCACCAATATTTCCTGTCGCATCGAAAGTGAAAGCGACCAGACCAATTTCGATGATCTCATCCTTGCGGGCACTAAGCCCGGTCGTCTCGGTATCGAGAATAATACCCCGCAGGGGAAATTCTGGACGCACTGACTGTGCAATCGTCCGCGGCACTAGTTTTNGCAATATCCTGTAGCGACCTGTCTCCAAGAGATGCCGAACCATGGCATCCTCGCCCATCGGCTGCGATTTTGCATATCTGGAGGAAGTGCGTGGGGGCGCTCGGTCACACGAAGGCTGCTCCGAAAACATATCAAACTGGTCTGTCATCTTACTTCTATCGCCTCATCGCTGACTGCGACCTTCGCAACACGACAGGGTGGCTCTGGAGCATGTGCGGCCAAAAACGGCAGCACATAATATCAATGAACTTGAGTCTCTTCGCCTTCAAGGAAGCTGCGAATCCCGTCTTTTTCGCATGTGGCTAGAAATTCTTCCCACGCATCCTTATCAGTTGCAAAAGGCTCTTCCCATGACGTTACATCATCCTGCTCTGTGACCACCTCCATTTGCCAATCGTTATTTGTTCCGGCAGGCCGAAAGATGTCGACAAGCACTGTAATGCCGCCATCTTCGAATTCGCCTGAAAATTCCGAATGTTCAAGCTTTAGTTTTTTCGGCATATCAGCCCNTGTATCGCACTAAATAATTTCAAGCTTGCCGTTTTAACGGCTCGACGCCTGGATGTCGACAGCAGCGTACCCGCGGCGACGGTAACACAAGACGAAACGGAGCCGGAAATCGATGGGGATAACGACCTCCCGCTTGACACTACCGGCTCCAACATCAGAAAAACGGAAAGGCCAATCGCTTGGGGGACCGGTCATTTCTTTGTTGGATACCCACACAACACACTGGTTGGCAGACAACGCGCCAGCCGAAACGCACACGGAAGCAAGAGCCTTCTGTTTGCGCATTATCAAGGAATTCTACGACATCGACTATACCCCTGCGTGGCATGCCGATCTGGATTCTATGTTGGGGCCAACATCGTGTAATTGGTTTTCGACAGAGCGTGGCGGAGGCTTTCTCCTAGTCCGAAATGAGCGAGGAGCTATCGTTGCGGCTGGCGGCTTCTACGGCCTCTTAAACAAACCATCGACGGCAGATCGATTGTACGACCGTTATCGCGATCCGACCCACGTGTGCCAAATCGTTCGAGTATATCTGGACCCTCTGATCCGTGGAAAAGGACTAGGGACGGCAATGGCGAAGGCTTTGGAAACAGAGGCGCGAAACCTGGGCTATGTCACATCATATCTTCATGCCGACGCACAGACGCCCAACACACTCAGCTTCTGGAAGAGCTTGGGTTACCGGGAGTTCGGTCGCTTTTCGTACCCCTCCCNAAACGGCATAGATACCAGCGTTGACTTCGAAAAACCCNTGAGCGCGATCAGTGATGATTGAAGATTTTTTGTTGAGTGTGGCAATCAGCTGGCGTGGAGTTTTCACCAGACCAGCCCATCGTGACCGCGTGTTCCTACAATATCAAGACTCCCGGGACGCTCGGGCCAGGTCCTGAAACGCGGTAAATGTAGCGTACCGCTTGGCATGAATGTCCGCCAGTTCCCNTTCGACGGGNATGTAGGTGCGCGCGACACGGCAGAGATTTGTCATCGCTGTACGTGCATCAGCAAAGGCACCGCTGGCGACAGCGCCGAGGATGGCCGAGCCGAGCAGCACTGGCTCCTCCGACACCGTGGCAACAACCGGTTTACCGCAGGCATCAGCGAGAACCTGACGGACGAGATCATGCTGACCGGCGCCGCCACTAATGACAACGCGCTCGACATTTGCTCCGGCTTTTGCCTGGGCCTCGATGATTTGCCGTAGGCCATATCCAATGCCACAAAGTCCGGCGACATAGAGTGCCACGAGGCTGTCGAGGTCACGGTCCATGCCGAGGCCGGTGATGACCGCACGCGCGTGCGGATCGGCAAAGGGCGCGCGGTTACCGAGAAATTCGGGAACGACGTGTAGACCCAATGCAAGGCGAACGACTTCGGACGCGCTGCCCGCACTTGGCGCAGCCGCATCGGCAATAAGCACCGGTAATGGCACCCCGTGCGCAGACGCCTTCACCTGAGCATCTGCGGCGGCGGGATGAAACGAAAGTAACTGGTCGATTGCCGCGCCTGCGGCGCTCTGGCCGCCTTCGTTGAGCCACATGCCAGGCACCATCGCAGAGTAGTACGGACCCCATACGCCCGGTACGAAGACCGGCTCGGCAGTCGAAGTCATGGTGCAGGAAGACGTTCCGAAGACATAGGCAAGATTGTTCTCCGGACTGCCGCCGACACCCGCAGTTCCGATCCCGCCAGCATGGGCATCGATCATTCCGGCAGCAACGGCCGTACCCGGCAACAGCCCCATGGCCTTTGCCGCGTCCTGCGTCAGACCTTGCCCAAGCGGCGTTCCCGGCTCAACAATGGTGGTGCCGATCCGGGCAAAGTTTTCGCTGGCCAGTGTTCCAAGGCCGATCTTGTCGAAATAGCTTGGGTCCCACCTCTTTTCATGCGCCAGATAGGTCCACTTGCAGGTGACGGTGCAGGTCGACCGGGCCATGTCACCGGTGGCTTTCCAGGTCAGGAAGTCGGCGAGATCGAAGAACTGCCATGCTGCATCAAAGGTTTTCGGGCGATTTTCCTTCAGCCATAGAAGCTTTGGTGTCTCCATCTCCGGCGAGATCCGGCCTCCAACATAACGCAGCACGTCATGTCCGAGAGCATTGATCCGCTCAGCCTGGCCAACGGCGCGGTGATCCATCCAGACGATGATGTCGCGGTTCTCGTCCTCCGATGGTCCCACGGCCAAAGGACGCCCACCCTCACCCAATACCACGAGTGAGCAAGTCGCATCGAAACCCATACCGATGATCGCAGCCGGATCGACGCCACTCGCACTGACCACCTCCCGCACCACAGCGCAGACGGCATCCCATATTTCGGTACTCGACTGTTCAACGATCGCACCGGCATCGCGAAACAGCGAAATATCCTGCTTGGCCGATGCCAGCATGTGGCCATCCAGATCGAAAAGGCCAGCTCGCGCGCTTCCAGTGCCGACATCAATGCCGATCAGGTAGCCCGACACGGTGGTGTTCGCTGTATTGTTCATTGTGCTTGGCTCTTAAAAGTCTTGGGATCGAAAGATGGCCGTTGGCGCCGATCAGAGATCGACGCTGTTCGGCAGGATGACGAGATCACGGATGGTTATGTTGCGCGGTCGCGACAACATGAACAGAACGGCGTCTGCCACTTCCTTTGGCTGCATCAGGCTGCCATTGGCAAGCGCATCCTCCAGCTTGGCCTTCGGCCAGTCGTCGATCAAGGCCGTAACCACTGGACCGGGCAGCACCGCGCCGACACGCACGCCGTGCGGGGCCACTTGGCGACGGGTGGAATGCACGAAAGCCTGAACCGCGAACTTCGATGCCGTATAGATCGGCTCCCAAACAACGGGCACGACACCGGCGATCGAACTGGTGAACAGGATGTCGCCCGACTTCTGGGCAATCATGTATGGAAGCACTGCATGAACCGAACGGAAGGCCGCATTGATGTTGAGGTTCAGCATCCGGTCCCACGCATCTGGATCGCCCTCAGCCACTGGTCCGCCAACATAGGCTCCGGCATTAGCATGAAAAATATCCAGACCGCCCGCAATTTCCAAGATGCGCGGCAGCATGGCCGAAACTTCTGGTCCGTTCAGCAGGTCGACCACTAATGGCTTGGCTTTGTCCCCGAGTTCGGCACACAGAGCCTCTAATTTGTCTTTGGCGCGGTCGATCAACACGACGGTTGCGCCTTCGGCCAGCAGGGTGCGGGCGCATTCCAGGCCGATGCCCGATGCAGCGCCCGTTATAGCCGCAACCTTGCCTTTCATAAGTTCAGTCATCAGAGTTTCTCCAGTATGGTATTAGGCGCGGCCATGGCTGACACGGGACCGACGCGCCAGCGAATCGACAATGACGGCGATTGCGAGGACTGCCCCGGTTATCATGTAGCGCAGCGATGAGTTGAGGTTGAGCAAGGTCAGACCATTGGAAATGGCCTGAATGACGATGATACCCAGCAGTGCCGAATAAGCGCTGCCACGCCCGCCGAAAAGGCTGGTGCCGCCGATCACGGCTGCCGCGATTGCATTTAGATTGACGTCACCCGTACCGGCCTGCTGGCTGGACGAAGCCAGACGCGACGCTGACAGCACGCCACCCAGCGCACCCAGTGTCGAACACAGCATGAAGGCGCTCATATAGATACGGCGGACATTGATACCGGAGCGGCGGGCCGCTTCTCTGTTGCCGCCGACGGCAAACATCGACCGGCCCCATTGGGTCTTGGTCAGTGCATAGTTAAGAATGACGGCCAAGGCGACGAATAGGCCGAACATGTACGGCACACCGCGACCGAGGTTCAGGTAGTAAACGGCGAATTCAAAAATCACAGTCAGTACGACCGCCTTGATGACCAGACTACTGAGAGGTTGTGCGGACAAATTGACGGACAGACGACGCTGACGAACAAGGTAGCCCGTGACGACCAAAACAAGGCCTGGCATGAAAGCCAGAGCATATGACAACCAGTCCGGCATGACCAGGATTTGACCGAAGCGAACCAACGGCGAGGCATAGGGCAGATTGATGCTGCCCGTCGGACCGAGTATGTAAAGTTGAAGGCCAAGCAAGGCGAGCAGTCCTGCAAGCGTCGCCACGAAACTCGGCATACCCAAACGATTATACATCACGGAGTAGAGCGCGCCGACCAGCGCACCGAACACCAGAGCTGCGAAAATCGCGACGGGGACTGGCAAACCAGTGTTCACCCAGAGCACGCCGATAATGGCGGACGAAAGGCCGCTCATCGAGCCGACGGACAGGTCGATCTCTCCGAGCAACAGCACGCAGACGATGCCAAGAGAAATGATGCCGACAGTGGCGCAATCGAACAGCAGGTTGACCAAGTTGTTCGGAGCCAGGAAGACCGGATTGAGAATACTGAACACTGTCGAGATGACAATCAAGCCGATTGCCACCGGCAGCATGCCGAGGTCGCCAGAGCGGACGCGACTGAAGAAACCGCGAACCATTCCGGCTATCCCGTCGTCATGCTGGACGCGGCTATCACTGCGGTCGAGGGCCGATACCTCGTTGGGCTTATCATTGGAAATGTTCTGGCTCATAGGGTGCTCCCGGTCGTTTCCGTGTGCCCGGCTTTGCGCTCATTGCGGCGTGAGACCGAGTTTTCGGTCGCTCCGGTGATAGATGCGACAAGCTCCTGATTGGAGGCATCCGGTTCGAAAACGCCGTTGTTGCGCCCAAGTCGCAGCACGACGATGCGGTCGGCGACAGCGCGGACGTCTTCCATGTTGTGACTGATGATGATGACACCCAAGCCGCGATCACGCACACGCTCGATCAGGTTCAGCACCTCGGCGGTCTGGGCAACACCAAGGGCGGCTGTCGGCTCGTCCAGCATGATGATTTNCGGGTCGAGCAGTAGGGAGCGCGCAATCGCAACCGTCTGACGCTGACCACCCGAGAGTGAGGCAATCGGTTCGCGCACCGAGGGAATACGCGCGGCCAGTTCCTTCAGAAGCGTCCAGGCACGAACTTCCATGGCGACTTCGTCTAAGTTCCACGGCGACATTTCGTGACCGAGGAAAAGATTGGCAACGACATCGAGATTTTCGCAGAGCGCCAAATCCTGAAAGACTGTGGCGATGCCGAGTTCCAATGCACGGCTCGGGCTATCGAGCGATACGTCCTGACCACAGAATTCGATTGTGCCAGACGTCGGCTGGTGAACGCCAGCCAGCACCTTGACCAGGGTAGATTTGCCCGCGCCATTATCGCCCACAAGTGCAACGACCTCTCCAGCCCGCACTTCCAGATTGATATCGGTCAGAGCCGACACCGCACCAAATTTTTTTGAAATTTTGCTGAGTCTGAGAAGTATGCTTCCCTTTTCCGGGACGATTGTGTCTGTTTGCACCATGGGATCAGGCTCTTTTTTGGTTCGCGGATATGACCGACCGGACAAGGATATCCGATCGGGCAAATTTAAAGACTGTTTACTGAGTGATGCCGAGCTTCTTGCAGCCAGCAGCGTATTCGCCGGTGCAAACCTCCTGGACGGTCTGAATCTTCTTATCGAAGATTTCCGCCTTGATGTTTTCCGCCGTGACAACGGCAGGAATGAAGAGCTCAGACGGCGTGTCGTATAGAGAGGTCTTGGCTTCTGGCTTCTCGCCTTTCAGAAACTGGACCGCCACCTTGGCAGCCGCAGCGGCAACGATTTCCGAAGGCTTGGAAATCGTATTGTATTGGTCGCCAGAAATGACAAGCTGCAAGGCCGCGATGGTCGCGTCATTTCCGGTCACAGGCGGGACCGGATTGACACCAGCGGCCTTGAAAGCGGCAATCGCACCACCACCCGTGCCGTCATTGGCGGCAACGACGCCCTTGATGTCGGCACCGAAGCGGGTGATCTGGCCAGCAGCCCATTCCTGCGCCTTGGGCGGAGCCCATTCCGGCGTGTCATATTCAGCAAGCGTCTTGTAGCCCGAATCCTTCAGGCCTAGATGCACGCCATCGCGGATCAGGCCGGCAGCCGCATCGGTGGGCGAACCGTTGATCTGTAGAACGCCCGCACCAGCAGGAACTCCACTTGCCTTCAGATGGGCAACCAGAGACTTGGCAATCGCCTCACCAATCCCCTGATTGTCGAACGAGACATAATAATCCGCCGGCTTTGCAGGGATCGGACGGTCGTAGGCGATCACCTTGACCTCCTGGGACTGGGCAATTTCGACGAGGGCGGCTGCGGCTGCGGAATCAACAGGATCAAGTACGATCACCTTGGCGCCCTGAGCGATCACGGAATTGAACTGCTGCTGCTGAAGCGCCGCATCACCATTGGCATTCTGGTAGATCAGCGTGCACTTAGCGCAGAGCTTTGACATTTCGGCCTTGAAGCCTGGATAGTCGTGGTTCTCATAGCGCGTAGACGCCTGATCGGGCATTAGGAACGCAACCGTAGCCGCTTCCTGGGCGTAGGCCGAGCCTGCAAACATTGCACCAGCAGCAACCGACGCCACAATCATTGAACGAAGTCTCATAGTCTCCTCCTTTNGAACTCAAAATTTGTACCGAGAGACACGTTCCGGTTTCACTCCAAACCTCTTCCGTCTCTGCCGCAAGAGGCAGAGACTGTCGAACAATCGCTCTCGGAGCATATCTCCGGCGCGACAGTCATTTGGAATGTAGCTCGGATGCCTCCCGGCCGACCCTCCACAGCCAACCACTAACATCGATTGCGCAACTTTGCTCAATCGATGAAGCAGATTGCTCCTTTGATGAATTGATGTCAAGTCTATGTTTGGAAGTGGAGGAATGCGTGAATCAGGAAAGACCGACGAAGAAGACAACCATCTACGATCTGGCCGCACTCGCGCAGACGTCGGCCAGCGCAGTCAGTGCTGTGCTCAACGGAACCTGGAAAAAACGCCGAATCAGCAGCAATCTGGCCGAAAAGATCACCCGGCTCGCCAAGGAACAGGGCTATGCGGTGAATATGCAGGCCAGCCTGCTGCGTCGGGAGAAGTCGAAGATCATCGGCATGATCGTACCGAAATACGACAATCGATATTTCGGGTCTATCGTCGAAACTTTTGAGACGATGGCGCGAGAGCGAGGCCTGTTTCCAATCATCACCTGCACACGTCGCGATCCTGCGCTCGAGATCGAAGCGGCCCAAACACTTTTGTCATATCAGGTCGAATGGCTGGTCTCGACTGGAGCGACTGACCCGGATCGCATCAGCGATCTTTGCAGTCAGGCAGGCGCGCGGAGTGTCAATCTCGACCTGCCAGGCAGCAAGGCACCATCGATCATTTCCGACAATTTCGGCGGAGCATACGAACTGACCCGGCGCATTCTGGCCAACAGCAAACGCAAGCTGGGCTCATCCCGACCCCTCCTCTTCATCGGTGGTCGCGGCAGTGACCACAACACAGCTGAGCGTGTACGGGGTTTTCGCGCGGCTCACCACGATATCGGCATCGCCGTCGACGACACGCATATTCTCGCCTCCGGCTACGCCCCGGAAAAGGCCGAGAGTTCCCTTCAAGCACTTGCAGCCTCTGGTGATCCGCTGCCTATCGGAATGTTCGTGAACTCAACCATCTCACTGGAAGGCGTAATGCGCTGGATCAAGCGATCCGGGTACTACCAAAACCGCACTCCGGTCATTGGCTGCTTCGACTGGGACCCCTTCGCGGCATTGCTGGGGGACGAAATCGAGATGGTTCGACAAGATGTGCAAGGCATGCTGGATGCCGTGTTCAACATCATAGATGAGGGCAAGACAACTGGCTTGCTTGTAGAAATTCCACCGATATTTATCGGGGCTGGAGTCTCGGATGTCAAAGAAATGCCGAAGCCGATATAATCGAAGCGTTCATCAACGAAACAGTTTTTCATTGACCGCTTACATGAAGCTTTCAAGGCGAGCAGTACTGTCGGATGTGACGCATAGTTTGAGCAGGGCGATACGGAGCTGGGGCGCGGTCCCCATCAGTCACCGGGCGCAACCGGGTATTGAAAGTAGAAGGCGGCGAATTCTCAAATCCGCCGCCTGTCGTGATATTAGAAGCGATAGTTGACACCGCCTTTGACGACATGGTCGCTCAGGTCTGTGTGCGATGCTACGCCGTTGGAGAAGGTGCGAACGTCATCCGTTGCGACGTAGTTGTATTCGACCTTTGCAGAAATCTGTGGTGTGAAGCGGTGTTCGGCACCTGCACCGAGCAGATAGCCTTCCTTCATGCCATCGGGACCGGTTACGTTATTGCCATCGCGCAGACTTGTTACAGTCAAACCGGCTGTACCGTATAGAAGCGTATCGTCCATCTTGACGCCAGCTCTAACTTTCGCGGCTGCGCGCCAGCGCTCACGCAGGTTGCCATTCGGCACCTTCTGCTTGGCATCGCCAAGATGCGTCGCCTCGACTTCACCGCCCACGACGGCCGAGCCGAGGTCGTAATCGTAGCCACCCTGTACGCCGAGCGCCAGGCCCTTGCCGCCCTTGAATGGATTGGCGCTTGGCATAGCCGCGCCGATATGGCCACCTACGTAAGCACCTGTCCAAGAAGACTTTGGTGCTTCGGTGTAGGCGGGAGGGGCTTCATAGTTTGAAAGGTCGGCCGACAGAACAGGAAACGCCGCCAGAGAAACGATTGCTACAATCCCAACTGATTTCAGGGTCTTCGACATAGTTTTNACTCCACATAGACTCGAGGTGGCCGAACGGGCCATTGAATATCCAAAACGCATCTGCGATTGCGCTGCTGGCTGCGATCTTGGCTACAAATGGCACAAAGGTAAGGCTCGTTCCTCAATTCCATTAGAATTTGACTAAAACTTTAATAGCATAGCTAACAAAGGGTTAACTCCCGAAAGCCCCAACATCTTACCGCTAAAAATCGGTTAACAGCACACCTTGCGAGGTTCAAAATCTTTCCAGTTTCTCACTTCAACGGGAAACCAAACTCGCGCAAGATTCCCGATAATTGCGCCCGTCCACTCAAAGCATCGGCATTTTCGACTCGCTTTGCGACAGATGAAGTCCAACCCACTTTCGGAAGCGACTGCTTTGTTTGAAACGCCTTCATGATGTCATCGTAAGCGCTGAGGTCTTCTGCCGCCGACCCCGAAAATGTCTCATGGAAAAGAACAGACGATTGTGGCAGGCGCGGTTTGACATCGGTGATCACATTCGGATCTGGATAGCCAACCGTGAGACCGAACACCGCGACTGTTTCCGGCGGCAATTGAAGCTCACGCGCTACGTTTTGCGGCTGGTTGCGAATGCCACCGATGTAACAGGAGCCAAGGCCAAGGGAATCGATTGCTGCTACCGCATTTNGTGCAGCTAGAGCGGCATCGATCGTGCCGATGAGGAAACTCTCCAGATAGTCGAGACCTTCACCCTCGTTGCCATGCTGACGAGCCACCGCTCTCAGCCGCGTCAGATCGATGAGCCAGACAAGGAAGAGAGGTGCTGCAAGAATATGTGCATTCCCGCCCGTATAGCTTGCAAGCCGGGCCTTGCGTTGCGGGTCCTGAACGGCAACGACGCTCCACGCCTGAAGACCGGAGGAGGTCGGTGCCGACTGCGCTGCCGCCACCAAAAGCTCCAGGGTGCCCTGCGGCAATGGCTTTGGCAAATATGACCGGATGGAACGATGGTTTAGCAGAGAATCAATCGTGCTGTTCCAGAATGGCGGCGAAAAATCGCTGGCGGTACCATAGCGTGCCTCAAGGCGCAGTTGCTGCGTCTCGGCTTCATTCAACGTCACTGAAAAACTCCTTCTTTTGATCTTTCATCGCTCTCGCAGAACCCTGTCTTCTCGACAAGGACCCATCCTAAAAAACGCAGAAGTTCTTTATGTTGGCCGACCCCGATTGGAACAGAAAGCCCTCGGAGAGCATTTTGTAGGTCGATAATATAAAACTTTCGTTCGTCATTGCGGATGATAAAGTCATTGTTAAAAACGACAAATCGGGAATAACCATGCGAGATATGGATAATAAAGCAACTACGGGCGTCGAGGGTCTTGATGATATTTTATCTGGAGGACTGTCCCGGCGTCATGTGTTTTTGCTTGAGGGATCCCCNGGCACCGGTAAANCGACAATATCTCTGCAGTTTTTGATAGAAGGCGCGGTAAGAGGCGAGCGGTGCCTGTATATAAGCCTGTCGGAATCTGAAGACGAATTGCGCGACAGTGCCGCTTCTCACAATATGAAGCTACACGAGAACATCGAGATATTCGAACTTGTACCGCCGGAAAATCTGCTTGATGCCGACCAGCAGCAAAGTCTTCTCTACTCTTCCGATCTGGAGCTTGGCGAAACGACGAAACTCATTTTCGGCGAATTTGAACGCGTAAAGCCCGATAGGGTCGTTATCGACAGCCTGTCCGAAATCCGCTTGCTCGCGCAGAGTTCCCTGCGATATCGCCGACAGATATTGGCCATGAAGCACTACTTCTCGAAGTCCGGCGCAACGGTTCTGCTTCTGGATGATCTCACGGCCGATGTGTTGGATAAAACCGTTCACAGCGTCGTACATGGGGTTGTTCACCTCGAAGAATTGTCACCCAATTATGGTCCTGAACGCCGCCGTGTCAGAATTTTGAAATATCGCGGTCAGTCGTACCGGGGTGGATATCATGATTTCGTCATTCGCACCGGTGGTGTGACAGTATTTCCCCGTCTCAGGGCCATTGAACACAAAACGTCGTTTTCTCGAGACATTTTGAGCAGCGGAGTTGACCAGCTTGACGGCTTGCTTGGCGGAGGTGTCAGTCGCGGCTCCAGCACACTGCTTATCGGTCCGGCGGGAACCGGAAANTCCACTTTCGGACTTCAGTTCGTGGATGCTGCGGTCAAACGCGGGGAAAAAGCTGCGGTATTCATATTTGACGAAGAGCTGGAGCTTCTCTTCGAGCGCATGCGGCATATGGGTATCGATCTCGAAAAANTGCGGGATGACGGCACGCTGCATATCGAGCAGCTTGACGCTGCGGAACTCTCACCTGGAGAATTTGCGCAGCGCGTCAGAACTTGCGTCACAGATTACGATGCCAAGACAGTGCTTATCGACAGTATCAACGGTTATCAGGCGGCCATGCCGGAAGAGAACGCGCTGATCCTTCACATGCACGAACTGCTTCAATTCCTGAACAGACAGGGAGCCAATACGTTTCTGACGGTGGCGCAACACGGACTTGTCGGCGACATGAAATCGCCGGTCGATGTAACCTATCTGGCAGACACCGTTATTTTGCTTCGTTATTTCGAGGCTATTGGTCGTGTAAGGCGAGCCGTTTCCGTCATTAAGAAGCGCACCGGCATGCATGAAGACACGATACGCGAATACAAGATTAGCGAAATGGGTTTGACACTGGGAGAGCCGGTTTCCACGTTCCAGGGTGTGTTGAGCGGCGTGCCGGTGCTGACGTCTGAAAAGATACTATTGCCGTTGACCAACGGGAGTTTGGAAAATTTTTGATCTCGAACATCCCGCCCTCGTCTATGCTCCAATCGGTAGAGATGCACAGATTGCTGCTTCCCTGCTCGCAGAAGCTGGCATCAAATCCAAATCCGTGGATACCGTTTCCTCCATGGTGTTGGCGCTTGACGATGATGTTGCATTCGTGGTCGTTACAGAGGAAACATTGCGCTCCGCGGACTTGCGCGCCCTATCTGAGTGGATCGGCACCCAGCTAGCGTGGTCTGATCTTCCATTCATCGTCCTGACTCATCGTGGTGGCGGGCCTGAGCGAAACCCAGCAGCTTTGAGACTGTCGGAAATTTNGGGGAATGTCAGCTTCATCGAGCGCCCATTTCATGCGACAACCTTTATCAGCGTATCGCGAACAGCATATCGAAACAGGTTACGTCAATTCGACGCCAGAGTGCAGATCGGAGCGCTCGCAGATAGCGAACGGTGGCTCCAGACAGCGCTGAGTGCTGGCCGCCTGGGATCCCTGGAACTTGAGCTGGCTTCCAAGATGCTGGTCACGTCAGATACATGCAAATCCATCTTCGGGCATCCACCCGGCGCACGTTTTGACTATGACGATCTTCTTGCCAGCGTCCATCCAGATGATCGCGAGCGAATGCAGGCTGCGGTACAGGATACGATGGAAAATGGAAANGAATACTCCATCGAATACAGGGTAGTCTGGCCTGATGGGTCATTGCATTGGGTGGAAATCAAGGCCCAGCTTTACCGAGACAGAAGGGGCATCGCCGTGAAAATGGTTGGCGTGTCCGCCGATATCACCGAGCGAAAGGAAGCCACGGAAAAGCAGCGGCTTCTCAACGAAACATTGGAACTGCGCGTCGCCGAACGGACAGCCGAGCTTCTTCAGGCGCATAACAAGGTGATGGCAGAGGTCGAGCATAGACAAAAGACGGAGGAACAGCTTCGTCAAGCTCTGAAAATGGAAGCAATCGGTCAGCTTACCGGCGGCGTCGCGCACGATTTCAACAATCTGCTGATGGCCGTTATGGGCAATCTAGAATTACTGGCAAAACATCTGCCCGGCGACGAGAAAGCCGTGCGCCTCATAGATGGCGCAATGAAAGGCGCCAAACGGGGTGCCTCGCTCACCCAACGACTTCTTGCATTTGCCCGCCGCCAAGACCTTCAAGTCAAGCCGATTGATATGCTCAGGCTTGTAGACGATATGGATGATCTCCTGAAACGGTCTGCCGGATCCGGCATCACGCTGGAGCGCGAGATCGCGACTGGTCTGCCGTTTGCGTCTGGAGACGCAAATCAGATCGAGCTGGCACTCCTAAATCTCGTCGTGAATGCGCGCGACGCAATGAAAGACGGTGGGACGATCACCATCGGACTGCGTGACGACAATCTGGCACGTTCCACGCCTGAACTGGCGGCAGGCGACTATGTCGTACTGTCAGTGACCGATACAGGCACTGGCATGGACACAGAAACGCTCAAGAAGGCAATCGATCCGTTCTTTTCGACAAAAGAACTGGGCAAGGGAACAGGTCTGGGATTATCGATGATCCATGGGCTCGCCTTGCAGTTGAAGGGTGCGCTCATTCTTAGAAGCACGCTCGGCAAAGGAACGTCAGCAGAGCTTTGGATTCCCGTTAGCGAGGAGGACACTGCCGGACAGCAGCAGGCCATGCCTGGTACCGTTGACTCAACACGCGCTGAAAACCGGCATCTTAGAATCCTTATGGTCGATGATGACGCTTTGATCGCCATGAGCTCCGTCGATATGCTTGAAGACCTTGGACACGAGGTGGTCGAGGCAAACTCTGGTCGTCAGGCGCTTGAGATACTGGCAAATGAAGCGCCGTTCGATTTGCTCGTGACCGATTTTNCCATGCCTGGAATGAACGGAGCCGAGCTGTCGCGCAAAGCGCGTGAACTGGTTCCAAATCTACCCATTCTGATTGCGACAGGTTATGCGGACCTGCCGGACGGAATGGAACTGGACATTACCCGACTTGGTAAACCTTATTCCCAGGATCAGCTTGCAACTGAAATATCAAAGGTCCTTGCAGCAAGCGTGGGCTAAAAGGACGCAGCTTTCGCCACAGAAGGCCACGGATTCAAAATCCAGTGCTTTCATCGCTAACTAGCCGATATCCCACACCCGGTTCGGTCTGGACGATCCTGGGCTGCGTCGGGTCGCGCTCGATCTTCTGACGAAGCTGGCCGATGAAGACGCGTAAGTAATGCAGGTCCTCTTCATGAGCTGGACCCCATACGGATGTCAAANGAGTTCTATGGGTAACGACGCGACCGGCATGGTAAGCGAGAAGTGTCAGCAGATCATATTCCTTCGGCGTCAGACGAATGGATTTTCCGTCGCGGGAAACGATGCGCTGAACGACATCGATGATTAATCCGTCGGCATTTACTGAGGAAGGAGGCTTGCTGGCATTTGCCCGGTGGCGCATGGCGGTTCTGATACGGGCGGTGAGCTCGCCGATGCCGAAGGGTTTTTCGATGTAGTCGTCGGCACCGAGATCAAGAGCTGCAATTTTCTCCACTTCGCGATCACGCGCAGACAGAATGATGATGGGAATGGTAGACCAGCCACGAAGGCTTGTTATGACATCCTTGCNGTCCATGTCCGGCAGGCCGAGGTCGAGAATGACGGCATCGGGTGCAGCAGTCGCCACCGCTTTCAGCGCATCCGCACCATTTTCAGCCTCGATGACATCATAGCCCGCAGCAACAAGTGCCGGGCGAAGAAAACGCCGGATCTGTGGTTCGTCATCGACGACGAGAATACGCGCTAGTGTCATGGTGATCCCAAAGTCTGGTCTTTCTCCTCTACCGGGAAACGCATGACAATACGAGTGCCTCTCTTTCTGACCGCCGGGCTTTCGGCATGGATGCGCCCGCCAAGCGCCTCCACGAAACCACGGGCAATCGACAGGCCCAGCCCCGTGCCAGGCGAGCGGCCATCGGTCTTGGAGCGGCGGTAGAATTTCTCGAAGATTCGGTCGAGATCGACGGTGGGGATGCCTTTGCCCAGATCGGTGACGGATAGCACCAGCTCTTTTCCATCCCTGCGAGCATAGATGTTGACGGGCTCTCCACCACCATATTTCGCGGCATTATCCAGAAGGTTGAACAAGACCTGCTCCAGAAGCACGCTGTCTCCGCGCAGCAGAGGCAAATCCGTCGCGATCCCGGTCTCGAAGGTTTGCGCGGGAAAATACTTGCGGGCGCGCTCGGCTGCGGAGCGCACGACATCGCTGACATCCACCCATTCGCGTTTGGCTTGCAGGGTTCCGGTGGAAATCCGTGTCATATCAAGGAGGTTGGCGACGAAACGACTCAGCCTCGCCCCCTCCTCTTCGATGGATTGCAGGAGGTCGTCGCGGCTTTCCGGCGACATGCGTTCGCCAAGCTCGCGCAGGCTGGTGACGGCACCGGTGATGGTAGCGAGCGGTGTGCGCAGATCATGGGAAATGGAGGATAGAAGGGCTTCGCGGTAACGTTCGCTTTCCAGACGCACGGCCTGTTTGGCGCTTTCCGATGACAGGCGCGCGCGGTCGATGGCCGTTGCCGTCTGGTCGATGATGGCGGAAAACATGCGTTCGGCGTTGGAATCGAGCGGCTCGCTGCCAACCTCGTAACCGCAGACACCGACAACGCCGTGCGGGCTGGTGAGTGGCCGGAACTGGAAGCGGCAATTGGGCAGCGTGCCGGTACCAGCGCCCGCCGGTTCTTTGCGTGTATTGGCCCAGCGGGCGGCGGCGATTTCGGCAATGCCAAGCTCGGTGTCAGGCGGCCAGGCGGCGGCGGTTTCCAGCGCGTCGCCATTGGGGCGGAGAAGTACGATATTGCGGTTGATGCCCGCATGCAGCTGGCTGACGGAGGCCCAGAGGACCTCATCGACATCGGCAGTCCCCGACAGTTTGCGGGCGAAATCATAGAGCGCCTGCATGGCGGCGGCACGCGACCGTGCCGTTTTCGCCTGTTCGCGAATGCGCGAACCAAGACTACCAGCAAGAACCGCCGCCACCACAAAGGTGAAGAGGGCGAAGACCTCATGCGGTGAGGCGATGGTGAAGGTGTAGAGCGGCGGGATGAAGAAGAAATTATAGGCAAGCGCCGACAAGAGCGCCGCCATGAGAGCGGCCGCAAAACCGGCATAGGTGGCGGCACCGAGAACGGCGATCAGAAACAACAGCGAGATGTTCGGCAAGTAGACGATGCGGTCGATCAGCGCGCCGATCAATGCTGCCGGCAGCACGCATAAAAAGGCGATACCGAAGGGTTTGGCAAGTGTGGGCAAACGCGGCCAGACCGGTTTCGGCCTGATGCGATGCGGCGTATTTTCGTCGGCGGTAACGAGGTGAAGACCGATGCCGCTCGTTTCCTGCGTCAACGCATCGGCCAGGCTGGTGCGCAGCGGATTGCGCAACCATCTCCGGCAATGCGATCCAATAACGATCTGCGTGACGTGCTCACGCTTGGCAAGCTTCATGATTTCGGTCACGAAATCGCTACCGGTGACGCGCCGTGTTTCTGCACCCAGCTTTTCGGCAAGCCGGAACGTATCATCGATGCGCCGCAAATCCTCGTCGTCCATGGTTTCGCGGTCGGAATGGGAAATGTTGACGACCAGCCACGGGGCGTTGAGACCCGACGCAAGACGGCTGGCAACACGAACCACCTTCTCCGACAAGGCGTCAGGGCCGATGCAGACCAAAAGACGCTCGGCTGTGGCCCACGGGCCTTCGATGGCGTTTTGGCGCAGGTAATCGATCATCTGATCGTCCACCCGGTCAGCCGTCCGGCGAAGCGCCAGTTCTCTAAGGGCAGTGAGGTTTCCAAGCCGGAAAAACCGGTCAGCGGCGCGTCTCGCACTGGCAGGCAGGTAGACCTTGCCATCCTGCAAGCGTGTGATCAGCTCTGCGGGCGGCAGATCGACCAGCAAGACTTCGTCCGCCTTTTTCAGTACCGTATCGGGAACTCTTTCGCGCACATTGACGCCGGTGATCTGGGCGACAAGGTCGGACAGGCTTTCCAGATGCTGGATGTTCAGCGCCGTCCACACGTCGATGCCGGCATTGATGAGTTCGCCGATATCCTGATAACGCTTGGGATGCCGGAAGCCTTCCGGGTTGGAATGGGCCAGTTCATCAACAATGATGATGCGGGNCTTTCGGGCCAGCGCGCCATCGAGATCGAACTCCTGCAATTCCTTGCCGTGGTAGGAAACCGACAGGCGTGGCAAGATTTCCAACCCTTCCAGAAGGGCGGAGGTTTCCGTGCGGCCATGGGTTTCGGCAAGCCCGACGACGATCTCGGTGCCGTCCGCACGCAATCGCTGGGCGCGGTTCAGCATTGCATAGGTTTNGCCGACCCNGGGGGCGGCGCCCAAAAAANTTGTCAGCTTGCCCCGGCGGTCTTTCTCCGCCAGGGCAAGCAATGCATCGGGATCGGGACGGTTCGTCTCGTAAGGTTCGTTTGTCGCCATTCGTATCAGCTCTTGAGCGCATCCAGCGCAAGGTTCAGCTCTAGCACATTCACACGCGGTTCACCGACAATTCCAAGGGCGGCATTCTCGGTGTGTTTGAGAAGCAGATCCTGCACTTGCGGCACTGACAACTGCCGGGCGACAGCCACGCGGTTGACCTGCGCCTGCGCGAAATCCGGAGATATATGCGGGTCCAGACCGGAGCCGGATGTGGTGACGGCATCAGCCGGAACAGCGCCCGTCACGCCCGCCGCTTTAAGCCGCTCGATATCAGCCGCCACACGGTCCTTCAGCTTGGAGGATGTTGTGCCCAAATTGGAGCCGGAGGAAGCAGCAGCATTATACGGATCAGGCGAGGTTGCCGAAGGGCGCGGCCAGAAATAGCGCTCGGAGGTAAAATTCTGGCCGATCAGGTCAGAGCCGACAACGGTATCACCGCGACGGATGACGCTGCCATTGGCCTGCTGCGGCATGACCGCCTGGGCAATGCCGGTGACCGCGAGCGGATAGATAACGCCCGTGACGAGCGTTAGAAGAACGAGAGTGACAAAAGCGGGTCTAAGAAGTTTGAGCATGATTACACCAGGTGCAGGGCCGAAACGGCGAGATCGATAATCTTGATTCCGGCAAAGGGCAGCAGCAACCCACCCAGTCCATAAATCAGGAGGTTACGGCGCAACAGAGCGGCAGCGCTGGACGGCCGGTAGGCGATGCCTTTCAGCGCAAGCGGTATGAGCGCGATGATGATGAGGGCGTTGAAGATGACGGCCGACAGAATCGCCGATTGCGGCGTCGAAAGCCCCATGATGTTGAAGGCGGCAAGTGCCGGATAAGTCGTGACAAACAAAGCCGGGATGATCGCGAAATATTTGGCGACATCGTTGGCGATGGAAAAGGTCGTCAGCGACCCGCGCGTCATCAAAAGCTGCTTGCCGATTTCGACGATCTCGATGAGCTTGGTCGGGCTGGAGTCGAGGTCGACCATGTTGGCGGCTTCTCTGGCCGCCTGAGTGCCGCTTTGCATGGCAACACCCACATCGGCCTGCGCCAGCGCTGGCGCATCGTTGGTGCCGTCACCACACATGGCGATCAGGCGACCACCCTGCTGCTCACGGCGAATATAGGCCAGTTTATCCTCAGGCGTTGCCTCGGCCAAGAAGTCATCGACACCGGCTTCAGACGCGATGGCGGCTGCGGTCACAGGGTTGTCCCCGGTGACCATGACGGTGCGAATACCCATAGCGCGTAGGGCGGCAAAGCGTTCCTTGATGCCCGGCTTTACCACGTCCTTCAGGTGGATGACGCCAAGCAGGCGCTTGCCGTCAGCCACACCCAACGGCGTGCCGCCTGATCGTGCCACGCTTTCCACCGCTTGCAGGAATTCACGCGGTGCGTCCTTGTCGGTCAAGCCGGTGAATTTCAGCACGGCATCGATAGCGCCCTTGCGCAGTTGGTGCGCGCCCATATCGACGCCGGAAAGGCGGGTCTGCGCGCTGAATGCAATGGTATTATCCACCACGACCTTCGGTGCAGCGAGGCCAAACTCGCCGGTGGCAAGTGCCGCGATGGAGCGGCCTTCCGGTGTCTCGTCAGACAGGCTGGCGAGAAGTGCGGCCTCTGCAAGCTGATGCTGGGTGACACCGGGTGCCGGAATGAAATCCGCCGCCATACGGTTACCGAAGGTGATCGTGCCTGTCTTGTCAAGAAGCAGCGTATCGACATCGCCAGCCGCTTCGACCGCACGACCAGAGGTCGCGATGACATTGAAGCGCACCAGGCGATCCATACCGGCAATACCGATGGCCGACAGCAACCCGCCGATGGTGGTGGGAATGAGCGTGACGAGCAGAGCGGCCAGAACGGTGACGGAAAGGACCGTGCCGGAGTAGCCTGCGAGACCCCAAATCGTGACGACCACGATGAGGAATATCAGCGTCAGGCCCGACAGCAGGATCGACAGAGCAATCTCGTTGGGTGTCTTCTGGCGTTCTGCACCTTCAATGAGCGCGATCATGCGGTCCACGAAGCTTGCACCCTGGGGGNTGGTGATGCGGATTTNGAGCTGGTCGGACAAAACCTGTGTCCCGCCCGTAACCGCGGAGCGGTCCCCACCGGATTCGCGGATGACAGGTGCGGATTCGCCGGTGATGGCGCTTTCGTTGACGGAGGCGACACCCTCGATCACCTCGCCGTCGCCGGGGATGAGTTCTCCGGCATCGACAACGACGACATCGCCCACCGCAAGCATGGTGGCGGGAACGGCTTGTTCCACGCCATTGGCATCAATGCGGCGCGCCGTGAGATCGGAGCGACTGCGCTTCAGGCTCTCGGCCTGTGCGCGACCTCTGCCTTCGGCCACGGCTTCGGCAAAGGTGGCAAACAACACCGTAAACCACAGCCAGGCGGCAATCTGGCCGGAGAAGGTGGCAGTGCCTTGACCGATCAGCAGATCGCGGATGAAGATGATGGTCACCATGGCGGCCACCACTTCAGTCACGAAGATCACAGGTGTGCGGAAGAGTTGTCTGGGATCGAGCTTGACGAAGGCCTGCCGGATGGCGGGACCGATGATAGCTGGATCGAAAAGACCAGGTTTTTCTGGCTTTTGTGACATGAAAAGTTTTCCTTTAGAAGGTCTGACCGGCCAGCATCGCAAAATGTTCTACGATGGGACCGAGCGCCAGAGCCGGGAAATATTGCAGCCCGCCGAGGATGATGATGATACCGATGAGAAGGCCGACGAACAGGGGGCCATCGGTCGGGAATGTGCCGCTTGAGGCGGGAACACGGACCTTTGCTGCAAGCGATCCTGCGATGGCCATGACTGGGATAACGTAGGCAAAACGACCCAGCAGCATGGCGAGCCCGAGCGTCGTATTGTACCAGGTCGTGTTGCCGGAAAGGCCGCCGAATGCCGAGCCGTTGTTGCCCGCAGCCGACGTATAGGCATAGAGAATTTCAGAAAGACCGTGCGGGCCTGCCGTACCAATGCTGGCCATCGCCATGGGCAGCATGGCCGACACCGCCGAAAAGCCGAGAATGGCGACCGGCAGGATGAGAACGGCCAGCATGGCGCATTTCATTTCCCGGCCTTCGATCTTCTTGCCCAGAAATTCCGGTGTACGTCCCACCATCAGACCAGCCACGAAGACGGCCAGAAGTGCAAAGACGAGCATGCCGTAAAGACCGGAGCCGACGCCGCCGGGCAGGATTTCGCCTAGTTGGATGAGGAACATCGGCACCAATCCACCAAGGCCGGTAAAGGAGCCGTGCATGCCATTGACGCCACCGTTTGAAAGGCCAGTTGTCACCGCCGCATAAAGAGCGGTCATAGCCTGGCCGAAGCGAACTTCCTTGCCTTCCATGTTGCCCTGCAACGCATCGACACCAAGCGTGGTCAAGATGGAATTGCCCGAGGCTTCCGCCCAGTAAATGACCGTCACACCTGAGATCAGCAGGATCGCCATAGCCGACAGCAATACCCAGCCCTGGCGGCGGTTGCCCACCATCTGGCCGAATGTGTAGACGAGCGCCGATGATACGCACAGCATCGCGAAGATGTTGACGTAGTTCGAAAATGCTGTTGGATTTNCAAATGGGTGAGCAGCATTGGCATTGAAGAACCCGCCGCCATTGGTACCCAGTTGCTTGATAGCTTCCTGGCTTGCGACGGGGCCTAACGAAATGACCTGTTGTGCGCCTTCCAGCGTTGTTGCCGTGACACTGCCATCCAGCGTTTGCGGCACGCCCGTCCAAACGAAGACAATCGCAATGACGATGGCCAACGGCACAAGTACGTAAAGCGTGGCTCTGGTCATATCGACCCAGAAATTGCCCAGCGTGCTGGCCTGCGAGCGCATGAATGCACGGGTAAAGGCCATTGCAAGCGCGATACCTACGGCCGCAGACAGGAAGTTCTGCACCGTCAATCCGACCATCTGGCTCAGATGGCTCATGGTCGCTTCACCGGCGTAGTTTTGCCAGTTGGTGTTGGTGATAAAGCTGACGGACGTGTTGAAGGCCAAATCCGGCGGCACGTTTGCAAAGCCCTGCGGGTTAAGCGGTAGATAGGCTTGAAGGCGCAAGATGGCGTAAAGAACGACAAAGCTCGCCAGCGAAAAGGCAAGCATGGACAGCGTATAGGCCAGCCAGTTCTGTTCCTTGTCCATGCTGGTCCCGGCCGCGCGGTAAATGCCGCGTTCGATGGGGCTCAGGACAGGAGAAAGAAGGGTTCTTTGGCCGGAAAAAACCTTCGCCATGTAAAGCCCCAGCGGTTTGACGACCAGGAGCACGGCGAGGAAAAGGAGGCTGATCTGCAGCCACCCGGGAATGGTCATGAGGATTCTCCAGAAAGTCAGAAGCGTTCGGGACGCAGCAGCGTGACGACGAGATAGATGACAAGGGCAGCGGCTACAGCCAGCGCAAGTAAGGGCTCGATCACATCACCCTCACAGTCGGTTAAGGGCGCGCGCATAGAACGCAAAGGCGATCAGCACCGCACTGCCCAGAAGAACAAAGACAAGGTCGAACATTGGGTTTCTCTCGTTGGTTCAGGAGAGCACCCTAATCCCTGATCGCGTCAGGGTTCGATTGCGAAGATGAGCCGATCACATAAGGAAAAGATAAAGGTCCTCAGGTGCCGGTTACACGAAGAGGCCATCGTCTAGTTTCTGGAGAAAAGCACGCGCACTCTCGCGGTAGGTTGCTCGTTGTCCGTCATCCATTCTCCGCCAAGCCGCGTAGGTCTGCGCGAGCCTTCGATTACCGGACAGTTTGTTCTTGTTTCGATCAAGAAAATCCCAATAGAGCGCATTGAAGGGGCACGCGCCCTCCCCGGTTTTCTTCTTCACATCATAGCGACAGGTCCCACAATAATCGGACATCCTCGAAATATAAGCACCACTTGCCGCGTAGGGTTTTGAACCGAGCAGCCCGCCATCGGCAAATTGGCTCATGCCGATAACGTTGGGAAGCTCCACCCACTCGTAGGCATCGGCGTAGACTTCCAGATACCATTCGTGCAGCGCAAATGGATCGAGACCCGCCAACATGGCAAAATTGCCGGTGATCATCAGACGCTGGATGTGATGCGCGTAAGCGTTTTCAATCGTCTCACCAATCACGGTCGCAAGGCAGGCCATGTCGGTCTTCGCAGTCCAAAAGAATTCTGGCAGCGGTCGGCTGACTTCGAAGAAGTTGCGTTGAGCGTAATCAGGCATGAAGCGCCAGTAGATGCCACGCATATATTCGCGCCAGCCGATGATCTGGCGGATGAAGCCCTCCACCGCATTGATCGGCGCATGCCCTTCCAGATACGCTCTCTCCGCTTTCCGGCAGAGCGACAGCGGGTCGAGGAAGCCGAGGTTTATGTAGAAAGAANGGAGAGAATGATTGAGAAACGGGTCATCTTTGACCATCGCGTCCTGCGTCTCACCGAATTTGGGCAGAAAGTCATCGATAAACGCATCGGCCGCCTTTTCAGCGTCGGTGCTGGTCACTGCAAAAGCAAAACCATCGGCGGAGCCCATGTGATCGGGAAATCTTTCCTCAACCATCTCCATAACATTGCGCGTCACGTCATCTGGCGGGAATTGCAGATGCCTTGGGCGAAATAAATCCGGCTTGGCGGGAGAGCGGTTCTCGCTGTCGAAATTCCAGCGCCCACCCACAGGCGCATCGCCATCCATCAAAAGACCCGTTTNGCGACGCATCTCACGATAAAAAANTTCCATCGTCAGATCACGACGCCCNTCGACCCAGAGGCCAAATTCTTCATGCGAACAAAGGTAGCGCGTATCGGGGAGAATCCTGACACCTACACCTGTCTCCTCCTCCCATTTGAGCATTGATTGCAACACCCGCCATTCGCCGGGCTCGGTGACCAAAACACTGTCTGGAGACAAGTCTTTGACGGCCCTTTTCAACTCTCCTGTGAATGACCCAGAATTTTGAGCATCATCAAGACGCACATATTGAAGCTTGAAACCTTTTGCCGTCAGTTCGGCTGCAAAATGACGCATGGCCGAAAGAATAAACACGAGTTTCTTGCGATGATGCCGCACATAGGTGGTCTCCTCCGCCACCTCGCACATCAGGATAACGTCCCTCTCCAGATCAACCCCTGCAAGGCTCGACATCTGCGGGGAAAGCTGATCTCCGAGGATGAAANTGAGGTTTCGGCATCGGTTCATGTCAAAGATATCCTGATGTTTCCGGATACTACGGCTGGATCTGGGGATCGGATGACCAAAAACAAAGATAGGCGCGCACATTCTGAAGGCACGCCAACAAAAGCATGCCGGCGTTGCTCTCAATAAGGTGAACAATCCTTTTTCACAGCCTTAAAAGTCAACGCTCATGGTCGCTTGACAGAAATGAACTAACTGGTACAAACATTGTGCGGATAATGGCGGCGCGGGAGGCGCAGGCTTGATCCACACTTTTACGGAAACCAAGATGCTGGGACTTTCCGTAAAGGCGACGACGTGCAAGGCGCAGAGAAACGGCAAGGTTTTAGCGCTGGAGGGGAGGATGGATGTCATACACGCTTGATTTTTCGGCAGTCTACGATCGCCTGCCCGAACTGTTTTTGGCTTGCCTTGCAACGATTGGTTTGGCGCTCGCCGGTATGTTTCTGGCGACCATCATCGGTGTTCTGGGCGTTATTGCCCGCGGTTCACGCTTCAAAGCTCTTCGCGTATTGGTGATCGGCTTTGTCGAGCTTATCCGCAACACACCGTTTCTCGTCCAAATCTTTTTCATCTTCTTCGCACTCCCCCAACTCGGTTTGCGGCTCAACCCGACAACGACGGCAATTGTTGCGCTGGCGTTGAATGGCGGTGCCTATGCCATCGAGATCATTCGCGGCGGCGTCGATGCCGTTCCCAAGGGGCAGGTCGAGGCAGGGCTCGCGCTTGGGCTCCGCCGGTCACAAATTTTCCGTCACATCATTCTGCGGCCCGCTTTGCGTGCGGTCTATCCATCGCTCACCAGCCAGTTCATCATGCTGACCCTGACGACATCGGTATGTACCTCTATTGCGGCTTACGAGTTGACGTCGGTGGCACAGCGAATCGAGGCAGAGACATTCCGTTCGTTCGAGGTCTATTTCTCCATCACGCTGCTCTACCTCGTCATTTCCTCGCTGATGATGGGCGTCTTCGCGCTCATTGCCCGCCTGTCCTTCAGCTACCCGGTCAAGTGAGGAGAAGACGATGACACCTATCGGTACCAACGAATTGTTTTTCCTCATGCAGGGTCTGAAGTGGACCTTGGCGTTGACTGTAATTGGCTTTATCGGCGGCGGCATTTTCGGCCTTTGCGTGGCGCTGGCTCGCACCGTGGACAACCCCATCGGTCGGCGTGTAACTGCGGGTTATATCGCCGTGTTTCAGGGCACACCGCTCTTGATGCAGCTTTTCGTCGTCTATTACGGCGTAGCGCTGGTGGGCCTGGATATCGATGCCTGGATTGCGGTTGCCATTGCCTTCACACTCCATGCCAGCGCATTTCTGGGTGAAATCTGGCGTGGTGGTATTCAGGCCGTGCCAAAGGGCCAGACCGAAGCAGCCAAGGCGTTGGGCCTGCATTACGTCTCGCGCATGAAAGACATCGTTCTGCCGCAGGCATTCAAGATTTCGCTGCCTGCAACCATCGGCTTTCTCGTACAGCTTATCAAAGGCACATCGCTGGCCGCTATCGTCGGCTTCGTGGAACTGTCGCGTGCAGGACAGATCGTTTCCAACCAGACATTCAAGCCACTGACGGTCTTTGCCATTGTCGGGCTCATCTATTTNCTCATCTGCTGGCCACTCTCCCTGTGGGGTGCCGGCGTCGAGAAAAGACTACAGACCGCTTCACGTTGATCCATATCTATCATCAGCTTTGTAAGGAGGAGCAAAAGATGACATCCAAGAGCATGAAACTAAACCGCCGTGTGCTGCTGGCACTTGCCGCAGTAACGGTTGCCCTGCCCTTCGTGGCACCGGTCGATGCATTCGCCGGTACTGTCGAAGAAGCAAAGGCCAAGGGCAAAGTCGTCATCGGCATTCAGGGTGACAATTCGCCGTGGGGCTTCGTAAACTCCAGCGGCGTTCAGGACGGTCTGGATGCCGACATCGGCAAGGCTTTCGCAGACTATCTCGGCGTAAAGGTCGAGTTCGTGCCGCTGGCCGTTGCAAACCGCATCCCGGCGCTTATGACCGGCAAGGTCGATGTTCTCTTCGCCACCATGGGCATGACGGCAGAGCGCGCAAAGACAATTCAATATTCGCAGCCTTACGCAGGTAACGTTCTTTCTGTTTATGGCCCGAAGGACAAGAAAATCGCCGGCTATGACGATCTCACCGGTGTTTCCGTCGGCGTGCCGAAATCCAGTGCAATGGATACGTCCATCACGGCTGGCGCTGGCACCAAAGCCAATATTCTACGCTTCGACGACGATGCCGCCAACATTCAGGCACTGATCTCCGGGCAGGTGGAAGTCGTGGGTGGCAACCAGTTTNACGGTGATCGCCTGAACGCGGCAGCCGCTGGGAAATATGAACCCAAGTTCGACCTGACAACGCTTTACAATGGCGCTGGCACTCGTCCCGGTGAAAAGGACTGGAATGAGACGATCAACTCCTTCCTCGTCAAGATCAAGGGCGATGGTGAACTGGCAAAAATCTATACCAAGTGGATGAAACGCGAAGTTCCGGCCTTCCCGGAATCGCTGCCTGATGTCCCGTTCACCGTAAAGTAATCTGGAGGTCACCATGCCGCAAACCACCGCCGCACAGGTTCCGCTGATCGCCCTCGAAGGGGTGGAAANGTGGTATGGAGCCTTTCATGCGTTGAAAANCATCGACCTCACGGTCCGCAAAGGCGAGAAGATCGTTCTTTGCGGGCCGTCAGGTTCCGGCAAATCCACGCTGATTCGCTGCATCAACCATCTGGAGGAAATTCAGAAAGGTAGGATCACCGTTGAAGGAACTCAGCTTACATCATCCGCCAGTGCCATCGACACAGTGCGGCGCGAGGTGGGCATGGTGTTTCAGAATTTCAATCTGTTTCCTCACAAGACCATTCTGGAAAACTGTACGCTTGCACCCATGCGTGTCAAAGGTCTCTCAAANGCAGACGCAGAGACGACCGCACGCAAATATCTGGAGCGCGTACGCATCCAGGATCAGGCGGAGAAATATCCGGCACAGCTATCCGGCGGCCAGCAGCAACGTGCCGCCATTGCACGGGCATTGTGCATGGAGCCGAAAGCTATGCTGTTCGATGAACCGACGTCTGCGCTGGACCCTGAGATGGTCAAGGAAGTGCTTGATACCATGATTGGCCTGGCCCGCGATGGGATGACCATGATTTGCGTGACCCATGAAATGGGTTTTGCGCGGCAGGTGGCCGACCGTGTGGTGTTCATGGCGTCCGGTGAAATCATCGAGGAAGCACCCCCGGAAGAATTCTTCCGCAAGCCACAAAACCAGCGCACCCGCACCTTCCTCGGCGAAATTCTTGCCCATCATTGAACTGCGCCGCAGTTGCCTCGTCTTATGAGTAATTCCCCGCCATGACAGACAGAACCTCCTTGAAAGTCGGCCTGATTGGCGCCGATATCCAGCTCTCCAAAACGCCTGCTATGCACATGCGTGAAGGTGAAGCGCATGGAATCGACTATTCCTATGAGTTGATGGACATCAACTGCAGAGGACTGTCGGAAAGCGCTTTGCCTGCCCTGCTGGATGAGGCGGAAGCGAAAGGTTTTGCTGGCGTCAACATTACCCATCCTTTCAAGCAGTTGGTGATTCCTCTCCTGAATGATCTGTCGGATGATGCGCGCATGCTGGGTGCCGTCAACACAGTGGTCTTTCACGATGGTCGGCGCACTGGCCATAATACCGACTGGTACGGCTTTTACGAAAGCTTCAAGCGGGGATTGCCGGACGCCAAGCGGGACCGCGCGCTGTTGATCGGCGCGGGTGGTGCAGGCGTCGCCGTTGCCCATGCAGCGCTGAAATTGGAAATCGCTCGTCTCGATATCTACGATCAGGATGTGAAACGCGCCGAGCAATTGGCAGATAAACTGAACGCACGATTTGGCGATGGCCGGGCTTTTGCGGTTGATGCTCCTGAAACCTCAATGCCCCATGCGGATGGTCTGATACACGCAACGCCGATGGGTATGCCCGCTCATCCCGGCATGCCGGTGCGTGATGATTTGATCAATCCTCGGCACTGGGTGGCCGACATTGTTTACATGCCGTTGGTCACTGCGCTGCTGGCCGCAGCTATGTCAAAAGGTTGCCAGACACTGCCCGGCGGCGGCATGGCGGTTTTTCAGGCAGTGGGTGCCTTCCGGCTGTTTTCCGGCCAAGAGCCCGATCCGGTGCGCATGAGTGCACATTTCAAGGAGCTCTGCGCCGATGAGAATGTGGCATCAACGGCGTGAAATCCCATGTCTTCACTCGCCGACAAGGTCGGTATCCCTGATATGATCGACGCGAAGCACGTAACGCATCACCATATCTGTGACATGCTTCGAAAGAGCGTCCTGACCATCGTCGGTAAACAGGCCGCTGCCAAAAATGAACGAGAAGGTGGCAGCGTTCGATACATTGAAAAAGGACAGCGCACTGATGTGCCAGTGCAGTTCGAGCGCTTCGATGCGTTTGCGAAAAACACCTTGCTTTTGACCGCGCGCCAACACGTTTTCCAGCGCTTCAATGGCTGGACGGTTGAGTTGCCGGATCGCCTCAGAACCCTGCATGTGGCGCCCGTGATGGACGTTTTCGATCATGACCATACGGATGAAATCAGGATTGCGTCGGTGGTGGTCGAAGGTGAAGCGACAAAGCTTTTCCAGCGCGGCCAATGGCTCCAAGCTATCCAGTTCAAGATCGCTTTCGCCGCCGCGCACCTTGGCGTAGGCCTCTTCAAGCACCTGTTGATAGAGCCCTTCCTTGTCGCCATAATAATAATAAATCATGCGCTTGGAGGTTCGGGTTCGCGCCGCAATTTCATCAATGCGCGCGCCAGACAGGCCGTTTTGCGAAAACTCGTCCATGGCGACGGAAAGAATGTCGCGGCGCACGCCTTCAGGGTCGCGCTTCGTCTGCCGCGTACCACTGATACCGTTGGAAATCACGGTTTNCGTCATTGTCCACCCATCAGCGCTCAGCCAATCCCAAACCGAAGCCGTCATTATTAACCAATCAGTACATAACACTGGAAAGGAAGGCAATATGGTCATCTCTGGCACAGAGCAGCAAAAGCTGCCGATGCGGACCTCCATCGCAACCGTTTCCATCAGCGGTGAATTTCCCGAAAAACTTTCCGCCATTGCAAAAGCAGGTTTTGCAGGCGTTGAAATCTTCGAAAATGATTTNCTAACCTATGACGCGTCCCNGCGCGAAGTACGTGAAATGGTTCGTGATCACGGCCTCGAAATCACACTTTTTCAACCTTTTCGCGACTTCGAAGGCATGCCGGACCATCACCGGCAACGTGCGTTCGAACGCGCTGAGCGTAAATTCGACATCATGGGTGAACTCGGCACAGAGCTGATGCTGATATGCTCCAACGTCTCGCAGATATCGCTCGGCGGCGTGGATCGCGCAGCCAACGACTTTAACGAGTTGGGAGAGCGAGCAGCCAAACACGGCCTGCGCGTCGGTTATGAGGCTTTGGCATGGGGTCGCCACATCAGCGATCACCGTGATGCCTGGGAAGTTGTCCGCCGCGCCGACCACAAGAATGTCGGCATTATCCTGGACAGTTTCCACACGCTGTCGCGCAAGATCGATCCCAATTCGATCCGCTCCATTCCCGGCGACAAGATCTTCATCGTGCAATTGGCGGATGCTCCCCTCTTCGATATGGACCTGCTTTACTGGAGCCGCCATTTCAGAAACATGCCGGGTGAAGGTGACCTCCCCGTTGTTGAATTCATGCGGGCGGTTGCCGCAACGGGCTATTCCGGACCACTCTCGCTGGAAATTTTCAACGACCAGTTCCGTGGCGGTTCTGCCAGACTGCTTGCGGAAGACGGCCACCGCTCACTCATCAACCTGATGGATCAGGTGAAGCGTCAGGAGCCGGATATTCGCATCGGGGTACCCGAAATGCCAAATCCCGTCGAGACGACGGGTGTGGAGTTCGTGGAATTTACGACGGGGCAAACCGAAAAAGCAGACCTTGAAAAACTGCTCAGTACGCTCGGCTTCAACAAGTCGGCCCGCCACTGCAACCGCGAGGTCGAGCTTTACACACAGGGCAACATCCGTATCGTCATCAATACGGATAGTACCGGCGACAGCTTCGCCGGCGCATCCTATTCCGTTCATGGCACGAACGCATATGCATTCGGCCTCAAGGTCGAGGATGCGAATGCCGCAATGGAGCGAGCAGCAGCCTTGGGTGCTCCAACCTTCTTCGAGCCGCGCAAAAGCGGCGAGGCATCCATTCCGGCCATCCAGGGCGTCGGCAATGGCGTCATCTATTTCCTCGATGACTCTCCGGCACTTTCGTCCATCTGGAAACAGGAATTCGTGCCTATTGCCTCAAACGAAAAGGCCAATGCGGGATTGACGCGGATCGATCACCTTGCGCAGACAACTCGATACGATGAGATGCTGACATGGCTACTCTTCTACACGTCGATATTCTCGATGCGCCGAACGCCCATGGTCGATGTCGTGGAGCCTGGTGGGCTCGTTCGCAGCCAGGCAATAGAAAGCCGCCCCAGACCCGATTTCCGATTGACGATGAATGGTGCAGACAACCGCAAGACGTTTGCGGGCAAATTTTTGGCGGAAGGCTTTGGCACAAGCATTCAGCACATAGCGTTCTCCACGGACGATATCTTCGCGACCGCAACGGAGCTCAAAACATGCGGCTTTCAGGCACTGCCAATTTCGCGCAATTATTATGATGATCTGGAAGCGCGTTTTGGACTTGAACCGGAACTGTCAGATGCACTGCGCGCCTCCAGCATCCTTTACGACCGCGATGACAATGGCGAATACTTCCAGATCTACAGTCAAACCTTCGGTGAAGGTTTCTTCTTCGAAATCGTGGAACGGCGTGGCCAGTATGTTGGCTACGGTGCAATGAATGCACCATTCCGCATTGGTGCGCAAAGGCGATTGGCGCGACCGGAAGGCATGCCGCGCGACTGAGCCTCTTCAGACGTGGTCTTGAGCGTCTGGCTGAACGGATGTGGTGAAGCCAAGGCGGGAGAGACCGCGCTGAACCTCCGGAGCGCCCATGAACAAGGCCCACAGCACGCCGGAACGGTAATTCTCCAGCATGGCCACGACCGGTCCCTGGTCGATGGCAAGATGGGTCTGGGCAATCCAGCCTGTGCCTGGGGAAAAAGCATCGACAAAGCCATATCTGCCTACGAGCTTGCCATCTGCGTAGCTCAGAAAGGCGCGTGCCGCAGCCGTTGCTTCTTCGGGGCAGACCGGGAAACTCGACAAGGCGGCGGCTGGCGAAATCACGTCATTGTCTTGCGTCGGGGAATGCACCTTGTAACCCTTCGGACCATCGCTGGCCGTCATGCCCCACAGGTCCGTGCCCGGATATTTNGATTGGCAGTAGTCGTAATTGATCCTGGTGTGTGCCTCAACCTGCTGCCGGTAATCGCAGTAACGATCCGACAGGCGTCTCGGGTCGAGACAACAGAACGAATATTGCGATAGAAAANGCGGCCCCCCAAATGGCTCTCCCAATGGCAAAACTGTTCCGAGATAGGTGTTGCCATTGATCATGGCGCCGGAACGCGCCCAACCTTGATGATAATGAACCGGGTCGATGGAATGCTGCCTGGCACCGGCCGCCAGGACATAACAGACCAGTGCTTCGTTCCATCCGCTGATGGCGATATCGAAGCACCACCTATATTTCGCGCTCCAGTGCCACCAGAGAGGACCGTCGCTTCGCCGTGTGTACCACTTCCATTCCACCCCTGTGATCAGGTCTTGCGCGAGGCTGCGAAACCTCGTTTCTGCCAGCGTCGGGCGGGAAAAATACTCACGGGCGCAGATCAGGCCCTGCAAAAGAAATGCCGTCTCGACCAGATCGCCGCCATCGTCCTTGGGGCTGAATGGAATGACCTCACATGTGTCGGCATGAAGAAAATGCGCGAATGCGCCGTGAAATCTCTTCGCCTTGCTCAACGTTCGTACAATGGTCGTGACACGGTCGAGCGCCTGATCGCGCGTGATCCACCCTCGCTCGGCACCGACGATGATGGCCAGAACTCCGAACCCCGTGCCTGAGATCGAAGCAATCTCGTTTATTGATGTCCCATCCGCCCGCAACCTGTCTCTAACCAAGCCAGACACCGGATGGCTACCGAGCCAAAAATATTCGAATGTCCGGCGATGGATTTCATCAATATCATCGGGAACGGAGTGCTGCAGAGCCTGTGGCTGGCCGTCGAATGTATTGATCCTGGTGTCCAAAATGCTGCCCGATATTTNAATGGTACGATCTTAAACGGAATAATCGAACCATTGATAAAGTGGCTATGGGGCGCAAATACGGAAACGTCCGGGTCTTGGAAATGGCGTCGCCCCATGAGCATGAGACGCGCCGCTCCCTTTAACGACGACTATTCGAAAACGATCACCACATCGCCAGACTGTAGGTAATCGCCTTCTTTGGCTTGGATGCGAACCTTGCCGGATTTGGGTGCCGTCACCTGCGTCTCCATTTNCATGGCTTCCATGACAGCGACGAGATCACCTTCCGACACCGTGTCCCCATCCGCGATCTTAAAGGACTGCAACGTGCCGGAAACCGGCGCCGTGATACCATCCACCTGCGGCTTTGTCGCTGTAGCCGACGATAAAGCGCCGTTGCCTGCGCCGCTGAAACCCGCCAGCAAGAGATGCGGCAGGCCAACTGCCACGCGCTTACCATCGATTTCCAGCCATGTCCGAGTGACGGATGCATCGTCAACGGGTTTCGGACGCTCCATAGCGTCCGGCATGTCGGCAAAATCGGTTTCTATCCAGCGGGTATGAACCTTGAACCCGTCAGCACCGATAAANTCATCCGTATCGATGGCGGCGCGATGGAAAGGCAGAACCGTGGCGACGCCTTCGATACGGAATTCCTTCAGCGCACGGCGGGCGCGGCGCAACACCTGATCGCGATCTACGCCGGTGACAATGAGTTTTGCCATCAGAGAATCGAAAACGCCGGGGATCGTCGATCCGGTGACGACGCCGCTGTCCAGGCGAATGCCGGGGCCAGATGGGGGATCGAACACGGTGATTGCGCCGGGCGTCGGCAAAAAGCCACGGCCGGGATCTTCCGCATTGATGCGGAATTCCATTGAATGGCCGCGCGGCTCCGGTGTTTGCCGGATGCGCAACGACTGGCCTTCGGCCACGCGAAACTGCTCGATCAAGAGATCGATGCCCGTCGTTTCTTCCGTGACCGGATGTTCCACCTGAAGGCGCGTATTGACCTCCAGAAAGGAAATCGTGCCATCAACGCCCAAAAGAAATTCCACGGTGCCAGCACCGGAGTAACCTGCAGCCTCACAGATCGCCTTGGCGGAATCATGGATTTTTNGACGTTGTTCGGATGTCAGAAACGGTGCGGGAGCTTCTTCGATCAGTTTCTGATTGCGGCGCTGGAGCGAACAATCACGCGTCCCAAGCACCACGACGTTGCCGTGTTTATCAGCGATGACCTGCGCTTCGATGTGGCGCGGGCGGTCCAGGAACCGCTCAAGGAAACACTCGCCACGCCCGAAGGCTGCTGTGGCTTCCCGCACAGCGGACTCGTAGAGATCGGCAATCTCTTCCATCTTCCACGCGACCTTTATGCCGCGCCCGCCACCGCCATGTGCCGCCTTGATGGCGACGGGCAGGCCGTGTTCTTCCGCAAAAGCAATGACTTCCGCCGACGTCGAAACCGGTCCATCACTGCCCGCAACAAGAGGTGCGCCAACGCTGGTGGCAATGCGGCGCGCTTCGACCTTGTCGCCCAAAACCTTGATGACATCAGGGTCAGGACCGATCCAGATCAGGCCCGCATCGATGACGGCTTGCGCGAATTCGGCACGTTCAGAGAGGAAACCATAGCCAGGGTGAACCGCATCGGCACCAGAACGCCTGGCAATGGTAATAAGCTTTTCGATATCGAGATAGGTTTCCGCAGGCCGCACGCCTTCCAGCCCATACGCTTCATCTGCAAGACGGACGAAAAGCGCGTCCTGATCCGGGTCTGCATAGACAGCCACGGACCCGATATCATAGTCACGGCAGGCACGGATGATACGCACCGCGATCTCGCCGCGATTGGCGATCAGGACTTTTTTCATGGCTTGTCTCCCGAAAATTTTGTGTTCTCAGTTGCCGGAATCTCGGCGAATGGCCCAAGCGGGCGAAACTGGATTTTAGCGTTGATCGGTATCTGGCCAGCCAGATCAAGGTGATGCTCGGCAACCGCGCCGATGACCGGATAGCCGCCCGTCAGCGGATGGTCGGCGAGAAACAGAACCGGTTGGCCGCTATGGGGAATCTGAATTGCGCCGGTGGCCGTACCTTCGCTTGGTAGCTCCGCACTATCCTTGCGCTCCACCGGGACNTCGCCGGCAAGGCGAATGCCGACGCGGCTCGACTGTGGCGTGACCTGCCAGAGTTGACTTGTCAGCGTTTTCATTCCGTTTTGTGTAAACCAATCGGTGCGTGGACCATAGATGACATCGAGTGTCACGACCTCGCCTGCCTTTGGCAGATCGAAGGCGGGAACTTCATCGATGGAAACGCTCGATAAGCCAGTTTTCTGGTTTCGAAGATTGACCACCGAACCGGTAACGACATTCTCCGGTCCGACAACGGCCAGCGTATCCGTTGCAGCACTTCCCAGAACCGGAGCAACCTCGAAACCGCCGCGAACCGAGAGATAACAGCGCATGCCGCTGGTGGGATTGCCGAATGTCACGACATCACCGGGTTCCAGAGAGATCGGCGCATAGGGGGTGGCCTCGAAGCTGTAGGCTGCCGATGTAACGGTTATAACGCAGGAAGCACCTGCCACGCCGATCACGGCCCGGGTTGCGCTTTTGAAAGAAAAGCCCCCCAGCGTCAGCTCAAGACAGGGGGTGTTGACGGGATTGCCGACGATGCGGTTTGCCGCGTTAAAGGCAGAACGGTCGAGTGCACCAGAAGCCGATACGCCCTGGCCCGTCTGCCCGAAGCGGCCAAGGTCTTGAAAAATAGCGGGCACAGGTGCTGCCAGCACTTCGAAATGTGCGGCGTCTCTGTCTGGCACGGTTTTCGGGGCAGCAGATCTTGTAGCGGGAGCCTCAGTGCTGCGCCCTGCTTTGTCCATGTCGAAGAAACGGACACGGTAACCGGGCTGGAGCAATGCGCCGGGGTCGCGCTCGATATCCCACATTTNCAGTGGCGTGGTGCCCAGTATCTGCCAGCCACCTGGGCTGTTTTGTGGATAGACACCACTGAAAGCACCAGCAAGGGCGACCGATCCGGCGGGAATGCGGGTGCGAGGGCTCTGACGCCGAGGCACATGCAGCGCTGGATCACCACCCACCAGATAACCAAAGCCAGGTGCAAAGCCGCAGAAGGCGACGGTGAATTCGCTTTCCGTATGGCGACGAATGACGTCTTCGACACTAAGGCCCGTCAGTTCCGCGACGTCGGCCAAATCCTCGCCATCGTAGTGAACCGGAATTTCCACCAGCTTGTCCGATGGTGCTATCTTGGCAGACAGATCACGCGTGGCAATTCTGGCCGCCAATGCTTGCGCCTCGATTTTTNCCGGACGGAAACGGATCATCAGCGTACGGGCAGCAGGAACCGTTTCCTCGATGCCTTCGATGGGGTCGGCCTCAAGCGATGCGAAAAGCGCAAGCGTCTGGTCGAGATCGGCAAGCTCCACCAGAATGGTGGTGAGGCTGACGGGTAAAAAACGCATCTTGGCCTCACGCATGATAGGCAGAATCGGGAATGTCGGTGATGAACATATGCCCGGGGNAGTGGGTGATCGCAANTGGCACGCCCGATGCCATGACCGCCGCTTGAGGCGTGACACCGCATGCCCAAAACACCGGAACTTCACCGGGTTCGATACGTACTGCATCGCCGAAGTCCGGCTTTGAAAGGTCGGTAATGCCGATATCTTCATGGGAGCCGACGTGGACGGGTGAGCCATGCACAGCGGGAAAACGCCCCGAAATAGTCGCGGCATCCGCCACCCGCGCAGCAGGTATAGGCCGCATGGAAACGACCATGTTACCCTTCAAGCGACCAGCTGGACGACAAGGTTGGTTCGTCAGATACATCGGCACATTACATTTGTCCTTCATATGGCGGATTTCGATGCCCGCTTCGACCATCGGCGTTTCAAAGGTGAAACTACAACCGATCAGGAACGCTACGAGATCATTCCGTTCAGCCCAGGCGCTGGTAGCATCTGCCGTTTCCTCGACCAGCTTACCGTCCCGCCAGATGCGGTAGAGCGGCAAATCGGTGCGGAGATCGGCACCGGGCGCGAGCAAGGTGGTCGGCACACCAGGATCGGACACGTCGAGAACCGGGCAAGGCTTTGGGTTGCGCTGCGCGTATAATAGAAAATCGAAAGCCCAGTCACGCGGTAGAACGATCATGTTGGCCTGCGTGAAGCCCGGAGCGATGCCCGATGTCGGGGCGACCAAACCGTTGCGATAATCGCCACGCGCCTTGCGGGCGACCGTTGCGTCCGTGTGGTTCAGATAGGATATGGGGATCGTCATGACCGCTCCTTACATGCTGGAGGCGAACGAGCCGATAGCGATGCCATCGGTCTCGAACCGCTTTCGAATTTGTTGGGCGATGGCAACGGCACCGGGGCTATCGCCATGGACGCAGATGGATTGGGCTTCGATTTTGATGATGCTGCCGTCGATGGCTTCGAGCGTACCCTCCCGGGCAAGCTGGACCATACGGGCCGCAATTTTCTCTGCATCATGCAGCACGGCACCGGCCTCGCGGCGGGAAACAAGCTGGCCCTGCGGCGTGTAGGCGCGGTCCGCGAAGGCTTCCGCAACCACTGACAAGCCGGACTTGCGGGCAAGCTCAAGGATAGGTGCGTTGGCAAGCCCCATAAGCACCAGCGACGGGTCGATGGCCTTCATGCCATCGATCACCGCCTGGCCTTGCTTCGCATCATTGGCGATGCGGTTATAGAGCGCGCCGTGGGGCTTGACGTAACGAACGGCAGTTCCGGCGGCAGCAGCAATGCCTTGCAGCGCCCCGATCTGATAGATGACATCGGCGATCAGTTCTTCCGATGTGACGTCCAGATCGCGGCGNCCGAAGCCGACGCGGTCCGGATAAGAGACATGCGCTCCAACGACCACCCCATTCTCAGCAGCGGCTTTGACCGTGCGGTAGATACCCGCCGGATCACCCGCGTGGAAACCACAAGCAATGTTGGCACTGGAAACGACCAACAACATCGCGCTGTCATCCCCCATGCTCCATGCACCGTAGCTTTCGCCAAGATCACTGTTCAGATCGATGGACGCCATGTCTCTCTCCTCATGCTGTCAAAAGTGCGAAGATCGGGCCAATGGATTTATAACCCATATACCAGGTCAGGGCGCAGACGATCACACCAAGCACAAGAAGCCAGCGTGGATAGCGATATCCTTCCATCAAATCGGACCGGGCCCAGGCTGCGTAAATGAAGATCGACAGACCGATTGGGAGAATGAGTCCATTCAGGCCACCGACGAATACCAGCATCTGTGCTGGTGGCGTGGTGATGACCATGTAGAAGAAAAGAGAAACTGCGATAAAGATAACCGTCGCAATATTGCGACCGCGCTCGGTGATATCCTTGTTGAAAACAGTGATGAAGGAAACCGAGGTGTAGGCAGCGCCGATAACCGACGTGATGGCTGCGGCCCAAAGAACGATGCCGAATATTCTTAGACCGATATCTCCTGCGGCAACCTGAAAAGCCTGCGCAGCTGGATTTGCACCCTTTCCTGAAACGTCGATGACGACGCCACTGGCAACAACACCAAGAATGGCCAGAAAGAGGACGTAACGCATGACACCCGTCACGGCGATGCCGGTCAGGGCCGCCCGGTTGACGGAGCCGAGATTCTCGACGCCGACCATGCCCTTATCCAGCAAACGATGGGCACCGGAATATGTGATATAGCCACCGACCGTACCGCCAACGATGGTCGTGATCGTGGCAAAATCGATTGTAGACGGCAGGAATGTCTGGAAAAGCGCCTCCCCGACGGGGGNACCTGAAGCAAAGGCAACATAGATCGTCAGCACGATCATCAAGATACCGGCGAAGATGATAAACCGGTCGACTGCCATGCCTGCGCGTTTGGAGAGAAAGATGCCGATGGCCAAAAGTGCGCTGAGCGCGCCGCCCCATTTTGGATCAAGGCCAAGCATCGCATTCAGTCCAAGGCCGGAGCCACCGATATTGCCGATGTTAAAAAACAATCCGCCAACAATGACGAGAATAGCAAGCACATAACCAGAGCCGGGTATGGCTGAATTGGCGATGTCAGATGCTCGCATGCGCGTCAGCGTCACGATGCGCCAGATGTTCAACTGGACGACGAAATCGATGACGATCGAGGCAAGGATTGCAAAGGCGAAGGCCGAGCCGAGCTTGGCGGTAAAGGTTGCTGTCTGCGTAATGAAGCCGGGCCCGATAGCAGATGTGGCCATCAGGAATATCGCAGCAGTAAGAGACGCTCGTCGTGACCGCGCAAACTCGACGGTCTGGGCAATTTTTGTTTGCTCCATGGATTTTCTCCTTATTGCATTCCGCCCCTCGCGGATGCTTTGGACCGATCTTGGCGGCATCTACAAAATTGTCAATATTGTTGAACAATAAAATTATATCGTTCTTTCAATTTGCGCAATCTTTGGCGCTTTTGGACTGAAATTAAGCACGAATTTTACCTGCGCTGCTCAATATTTGTGATATTGCAACCGGCACCGACGGTGCGCGAGACGCTGCCAATGAAAGATGGACTACAAATGAGTGCCCAAGAAGAGAACGTCACGACGGAATCCCTGCCGCTTGCGGATCGCGTGGCCAGAGATATTCGTGATCTTCTGATTACCGGCGCACTGACACCTGGGCAGCGGATATCCGAAGCAGCGTTCAGCGAGCGTCTTGATGTATCGCGTAATTCCCTGCGCGAGGCCTTCCGGCTTTTGACCAAGGACGGCCTCTTGCGGCACGAAGCCAATCGCGGCGTTTTCGTCTCCACGCCCAGCACGGATCAGATCATAGATATCTACCGGGTACGCCGTATGCTGGAATGTGGCGCTTTGCGTCAGGCTTGGCCGAAACACCCCGCAACGTCGATCATGCGTGAGGCGGTGGAATACGCAAAGTTGCAACGCGACCAGCGGCAGTGGCGCGAAGTTGGCAGCGCCAATATGAGATTTCATGCAGCGGTGGTCGACCTGTCGGACAGCAGTCGGCTGAGCGATTTCTACGCGCGCGTCGCTGCTGAGCTTCGCCTCAGCTTCGGGCTGTTGAACGACCCGGAGCAATTGCACTCTCCCTTTGTCGATATGAACGAGCAGATTCTCGATCTTGTCGAAANGGGTAAGGTGACAGAGGCCGCAACCCAGATGGAGCTTTATCTGACCCTGTCTGAGCGCACCGTGCTGAAGGCACTGGAACGCGCCTCGAAATAAACGAGGCAAACGCGCACGCCGATACCACACATAGCAGTGGAAAGCGGCCGTACGATATGCCATGACGAACCGATCACGCAGCCAGTGGCATCGAGTGGAGCCGTGGCAGCGACCAAGTTGAGTGAGTGCGCCATGCAGGACAATACCAACGGCTCCGTCATCGTCATCTCCAGCCATGTCATGCGAGGCTCTGTCGGTAACAGGGCGGTCGTTTTCGGACTTGAAACGCTCGGCTTTCCCGTTTGGGCAGTTCCGACCATCGTCATGCCCTGGCACCCCGGCCATGGACCATCAACGCGCCTGCGGTTCGACAACGCCGAATTCGATAAGGCCATGCAGGATTTGGCAACGTCCAAGTGGTCCAGCGAAGTGCGCGCCATCCTGACCGGATATTTCGGAAGCGTCGAGCAGGTCCGGTCCGTCGCCCGCCTCATCCGAACCATGAAAGAGGCCAACCCTGATCTCATCTATCTCTGCGATCCCGTCATGGGTGACAAGGGCGGGCTTTATGTACCGATTGAAACGGCACAAGCCATTCGCGACGAACTTATTCCGCTCGCCACTGTCTCGACACCCAACCGCTATGAACTGGCATGGATGAGCGGCGCGGAACTTGAGACCAACAATGAGATCATGGACGCGGCTCTGGCGCTTGGACCACCGAAAATGCTGGTGACGTCGGCCGTGCCGATGATGGCGGGCGGCATTGGCAACCTTTTCCTGAGCGGACGTCATGCACTGCTCGCCGAGCATCGGTCTATCGACAATGTTCCAAACGGTCTTGGCGACCTCATCTCCGCCCTTTTCCTTGCGCGATTGTTACAGGGCATGGACGATGAACGGGCACTACAACTGGCGACGGCCAGCGTGTTCGAGGTGCTGGCGCGCACCATGAAACGTGGGTTGAACGAACTAACGCTTGAAACCGATGCGTCCAGTCTTTCCACACCCATGGCCATGGTGCAAATGCGTCATCTCTTGCATCCATCACGCAGCAAGCGCAAATAGCGGAATGAAAAACGGGTTTCAACGCGCCGGGCTCATATAAGAGGCTGGCCCCAAGCATACGGTACTGCGATATCATGAAAGATTTNCCAGACTACCTTCTGAACGGTTACAAGAACTTTATGAGCGGTCGTTACACCGATGAGCGCGAAAGATATCGTGCACTCGCAGACACCGGCCAAAAGCCTCAAACTCTCATCATCGCCTGTTGTGACTCTCGTTCCGCGCCGGAAACTATTTTCGACTGCGGACCGGGAGAACTTTTCGTGATGCGGAATGTCGCCAACATGGTTCCGCCATTCGAGCCGGACGGGCAATATCACGCGACCTCAGCAGCCATCGAATATGCCGTACAGGTCTTGAAGGTCAAAGACATCGTCGTGATGGGCCACGGCCGTTGCGGCGGTATCCAGGCAGCGCTCGATCCCAATCTTGAACCTCTGTCACCCGGCGATTTCATCGGCAAGTGGATGAACATGGTCAAATCTGCGGCTGAACAAATCCAGAGCAACGACGTCATGACACCGGGCGAGCGACAGACGGCACTGGAGCGGGTTTCCATTCGCAATTCCATCAGCAATCTGCGCGCATTTCCTTTCGTGAAGGCGCAGGAAGTAGCTGGCAAGGTCAAGCTTCATGGTGCCTGGTTCGATATTTCGACCGGCGAGTTGTGGGTGATGGACGGCAAAACCGGCGATTTTCGACGTCCGGAAGTGTGACAAGCGAAGAATAAAGCTTAACGGTTACGCTACCCTAGGTGGCGTAACCGCGACAAACATCAACGCATCATTATTAGACGGTTGACTTTCCGTTCCCATTAGACTTAGTTAATGCGATTGGTAAGACCACTTTACCAAAGCGCATTTGGGATGATGGGTTGGGAGGTTTCACATGTTTGTCGCTTTGGAACCGCGTCGCCTGCATAGACAGGTTGCGGACCAGATACGAGCGCTTATAGAAACGGGAGAAATTGCCCTTGGTGCAAAACTTCCCGCAGAGCGCGATCTTGCCGAACGGTTCGCGGTATCTCGACCTACCGTGCGCGAAGCACTGATCGTTCTGGAAGTAGAAGGTTACATTCAGATACGAATGGGTTCCGGCGTTTACGTTAGCCAGCGACCCAATGCTGTACCCCCAGTCTTATCGGTGGATGAGAGCGACGGCCCGTTTGAAATTCTCCGGGCGCGCAGCATCATCGAAAGCGCAATTGCCGAAGAAGCTGCGAGACTGGCAAACGCGGATCATATCGCAATCCTGGATGAATGCCTTCGCCGCATGGAGAGCGCGATTGGCGATCCGGTCAAGATGCTGGTCCAGGACCGCGCATTTCATACCGGCATCACAGATATCATTGGCAACGCCACGCTTCACAATTTTACAGGCCACATCTTCGATAGGCGAATGACGCCCTATTTCGAGCGCTTGGCGGCGCATTTCGAGGGTCCGCATACCTGGCGCGCGGCGCTGGAGGAACACACGATCATACGCAACGCGATTGCAGCCAATGACGCAAGTGGCGCGCGGGATGCGATGCGACAGCATTTGAAGCTGTCGCAAAAGAGATTTTCCGAAAGCTTCGGGGAGGAGCCGTAAGGAAAANGATGGCTTCGCCAGGAGAGAGGGCGAAGCCGGAAANCAGACATGAGATCTTAATCCGGGAGGAAANCCAATGATATCAAGAATAACCAGCTTGCTTGGCGCAACGGCCATGGTCATGGCATCTGCACTTTCAGCGCAGGCACAGACGGCGCTGAAATGGGCGCATGTTTATGAAACCAGCGAGCCGTTCCACACGGAATCCGTATGGGCTGCCAAAGAAATCGAGAAGCGTACGGAAGGTCGATACAAAATCGACGTGTTCCCGGCCTCGCAGCTCGGAAAAGAAGCGGATATCAATCAGGGCCTTAAACTGGGAACAGTGGATATGGTCATCTCCGGTTCCAGTTTTGCCGCGCGTGATTACAAGCCGATCGGCGTGACCTATTTCCCCTACATCTTCCGCAATCCAGAGCACCTGATCGCCTACACCAAAAGCGATGTCTTCAAGCGTCTTGCCAAAGGTTATGAAGACAAGACCGGCAATGTCATCGCTGCCGTGAGCTACTACGGTACCCGTCACACTACCGCCAACAAACCGATCGCGACATGCGCCGACCTCGCCGGCGTGAAAATGCGTGTTCCCGATGTTCCGGCCTATCTGGCGATGCCACGCGCCTGCGGCGCCAACACCACACCGATTGCTTTTGCCGAAGTCTATCTCGCCCTTCAGAACGGCACGGTCGATGCGCAGGAAANCCCGCTGACGACCATCGAGGCGAAAAAGTTCTTCGAAGTTCAGAAGAACATCGTGCTGACCGGGCACATCGTCGATCACCTCAATACCGTGATCTCCAAAAGCCGCTGGGCAAGCCTTTCCGACGAAGACAAGAAAATTTTCGTAGATGTCATGCAGGAAGCAGCAACCAAAACCACCAAAATTATAGAAGGCCGAGAAAACGCGCTGGTCGACGAATTCAAGAAGCGTGGTTTGACGGTCACGGAAGTCGATAAGGCAGACTTCGAGAAGAACGTCCTCGAAAAGGTGAAGTTCGAAGACTTCGGTTACGAAAAGTCCGATTGGGAAGCCATTCGCGCCATCCAGTAGTCCCGTCTCCGGCGCGGCTTTGAAAGCCGCGCCGCCCTTTNCTTCTCAGCTGGGATAATACAATGTCGCGCGAAATCCATAATCAGGTAACCCCTGAGGAGCTTGCCCATACGTTCGATGAAGCGCCTCTGGAAACCGACCTTTCCATCTATTCCTTCGAAGACTGGCTTACCCTCGCCCTGTTCTGGGTCATGACGGCCTGCGTCTTCCTACAGTTTTTCACACGCTACGTCTTGAATGACAGCTATGCCTGGACCGAGGAAATTGCGGTCAATTGCCTGATCGGCGTCGTGTTCATGGGGTCCGTCATGTGCGTACGCATGTCGCGCCACATCCAGGTCGATGTGCTCTATCACTATCTGCCGCCTAGCCTGACGCGTGTCATGTCCTTGTTGGTGGACGTGCTGCGTATCGGCTTCTTTGCTTATATGTCATGGCTGATGTGGCGTTACCTGGAAATCGTTGCGGACGAAGAAATGGTCACTGTGGCACTGCCGCGCGGTATCGTTTTCTACACCGTCTTCGCCGCATTCGTCCTGATGTTCCTGCGGTCCATCCAGGTATTCGTCGCAAATCTTCGTCGTGGTTACTCCGTGCTGGAACGCCCTGAAGAATTCCAGAGCGTGGGAGATTGATGCCATGTTGTTGCTGATAGGTTCCTTCCTCGTCTTGATGGTCATCGGTCTGCCCGTTGCCATGTCCATGGCCGTTTCGTCACTGGCCTATATTCTCTTTTATAATGTCGCCCCAGATATCATTGCCGCACAGCGCATGATCGCCGGTGTCGAGAGCTTTCCACTGCTTGCGGTACCATTCTTCATTCTGGCCGGTAATTTGATGAACAGCGCCGGTGTTACCGGTCGCATCTACTCCTTCGCCGTTGCTCTCGTTGGGTGGATGAAGGGCGGCCTTGCGCAGGTCAACATCATCGGGTCCGTTATCTTCTCCGGCATGTCGGGTACAGCCCTTGCCGACGCTGCCGGTATTGGCACAATCGAAATCAAAGCGATGAAGGATCATGGCTACCCGGTCGAGGCCGCCGTCGGCGTCACGGCTGCATCCGCCACGCTGGGGCCGATCTTTCCGCCATCCTTGCCCTTTGTGATCTACGGCATGATGGCCAATGTCTCCATCGGCGCTCTGTTCATGGCGGGCATCGTTCCAGGCGTCGTCATGACGCTGCTGATGATGATCACGGTGACGGTTTTCGCTTATATCAAAAATTGGGGCTCAGACACGCCATTCAGTCTTCGCACGATTTNCGGCGCCTCACTGGAAGTCTTGATCGTTCTGCTGGTGCCGATCAGCGTCTATGTGTTGACCATGTTCGGAATGTCGCTGAACTTTGCCATCTGCATCGTGCTGGCGGTTTTGATTGCGTGTGACTGGTATTTCGATTTTTCCGCTGTCATGGCGCTTATGACGCCAGTCATTCTTATTGGCGGCATGACAATGGGCTGGTTCACGCCTACCGAAGCGGCCGTTGCTGCCGTGTTGTGGTCACTCTTTCTCGGTCTTGTGCGGTACCGCACCATGACGTTCAAAACGCTGGCAAAAGCCTCCTTCGACACCATCGAGACGACAGCGGCTGTATTGTTCATCGTGGCGGCAGCTTCCGTCTTCGCGTGGCTATTGACGGTCAGTCAGGCCGCGCAGCTTCTTTCGACGGCCATTTTGACTCTGACAGACAGCAAATGGATATTCCTGATATTGGTCAATATCCTCATGCTATTCGTAGGCTGCTTCCTGGATACGATTGCGGCGATCACAATTCTTGTGCCGATCCTTCTGCCGCTGGTGCTGCAGTTCGATATCGATCCGGTGCATTTCGGACTGATCATGACGTTGAACCTTATGATCGGCCTGTTGCACCCACCGCTTGGCATGGTGTTGTTTGTCCTATCGCGTGTCGCCAAACTTTCGGTCGAGCGAACGACGATGGCCATTCTGCCCTGGTTGGTGCCACTGTTCTTGGCGCTTATTCTTATCACCTTCATTCCGGCAATTACTTTGTGGCTGCCGACTGAAATGGGGCTGATCCGCTAACACACAACCAAGCCCGTGCGTTTACCGCGCGGGCTTACCATTCTCTTGGCAAGACAGAAAGCAACCGCATGCTCACTCGCGTAGCGCGTCTTTACGGCAAAAAATCCATCAAGGTCGAAACCCAGGATGTGCCAAANCCCGGGGCCGGCGAGGTGCTGTTGGGCATGGCCGCAGGTGGCATTTGCGGTTCCGATCTGCATTATTATCAAGACGGCGGCTTCGGCCCTGTTCAGGTCCGTGAGCCCATTATTTCGGGCCATGAAGCCTCCGGCTATATCGAGTCCCTAGGGCAAGGCGTCAGTGATCTGGCACTTGGGGCGCTCGTCGCAATCAATCCGTCACAGCCCTGTGGTAAATGCCACTACTGCGAAATCGACCGGCCGATCCATTGCCTCGACATGCGCTTCATGGGCAGCGCCATGCGCCTTCCGCATGAACAAGGCATGTTTCGAGACTGGCTGGTGGTGCCCGCGCAACAATGTTTCGCATGCGGTAGCGACACAACACCGGCGGAGGCCGCTTGCGCCGAGCCTCTGGCCGTATGCCTGCACGCGGTAGCGCAGGCGGGCGACCTCTCGGGTAAACAGGTTCTCGTCACAGGTGCCGGACCCATCGGCTTGCTGACGGTAGCTGCCATCAAACACGCTGGCGCCTCCGAAATCGTCGTCACCGATCTGGCCGATGGCGCATTGGCACGCGCACCGGCCATGGGTGCCACACATGTTATTAACGTAGCGTCCGACCGGGATGGTCTCGCCCCCTATCAGAAGAACAAGGGAACATTCGATGTGGTGTTTGATTGTTCTGCCGCAGGCCCCGCTTTGCGTTCTGCCTTCGCTGTCATAAAGCCACGCGGGACTCTCGTGCAGGTCGGCGTAACCGGGGATATAACCATTCCGCTCAACGCATTGGTGGGCAAGGAAATCATCTGGCGCGGTTCCCAGCGCTTCGACAGTGAGTTCGGCGAGGCGGTAAANCTGATCTCGTCCCGTGCCATCGATGTGCGGCCGATCATTTCTCATGAATTTCCGCTGGAGAGCGCAGTCGAAGCTTTCGAGCAAGCTGGCGATAGGTCTGTTGCATGCAAGGTGCAGATCACGTTTGGCCAAGGCCATTGATTTTTAGAGGACTACAAGCATGAAGCATACATGGCGCTGGTTTGGACCGGTGGACAAGGTATCTGTACGAGACGCTGCTCAAGCGGGCGCTGAGGGCATCGTCAGCGCGCTGCATCACATCGAAACTGGGGCTGTCTGGCCCGTGGATGAGATCGACAAGCGCCATCAGGAGATAAAGCAAGGCGGGCTTTACTGGGATGTGGTGGAAAGCGTCCCGGTGTCGGAAGACATCAAANCCCAGACCGGAGACTGGAAAGCCCACATCGCCAACTGGCAGGAGACACTGCGGTGCCTGTCAGCGAGCGGCATTCGCACCGTTTGCTACAACTTCATGCCGGTACTGGACTGGACACGTACGGACTTGCGTTGGGAAACCCGTCACGGTGCAAAAGCCATGCGGTTTGATCTGACGGATTTCGCTGCTTTCGACATCGACATTCTCAAACGTCCAGATGCCAGGGATGATTATCCTGATTGGTTGGTTGAGGAGGCATCGATACGGTTTTCCGAGATGCCGGATACCAAGATCATCGCTTTGGGGCTCAACATAGGAGCGGGTCTTCCTGGCTCGGCGGATGGTTACACCCTCGATCAGCTTCTGGAGAAACTGCGGACCTATCAGGGCGTCGACCGTTTGAAACTTCAATCCAATCTGATCGACTTCCTGTCGCAGGTCGTTCCGGTGGCCCAGGAGGTGGGCATCAACCTTTGCGCCCATGGTGACGATCCACCTTGGCCACTTCTCGGTCTGCCGCGCATTCTGTCAACTCAGGCCGATTACGCGCATATGTTAGGACAGGTTGATAGCAGAGCAAATGGCGTTACGCTCTGCACCGGTTCGCTCGGCGCACGAGATGACAATGACCTGCCCTTCATTGCAAAGACATTCGCAGACCGCATTCACTTCGTGCATCTGCGGAATGTCACGCGCGATACTGATACTGTGCCGTGCTCCTTTTTCGAGGATGAACATCTGGAGGGTGGAACAGACATGGTCGCCGTCATCGCAGTGCTGCTTGAAGAGGAAANGCGCAGACGGGCGGAAGGTCGCCAAGACCATCGCATCGCCATGCGCCCCGATCACGGACAGGAAATTCTGGATGATCTCTCCCGCGGTGCACAGCCTGGTTATCCAGCCATTGGCCGCCTGAAAGGCCTTGCCGAACTGCGCGGCATCGAGCGCTCCCTTCTTCACCCAAGTTACGGTCGAGTATAGTACCATGGATAGACTGTCTTCACTCACGAGCTTGCGAGAAAGCGTGACTGCCCCCGCTTTCAACCGTAAAACGCTGAAACCTGGGATCGTGCATATCGGCCTTGGCGCTTTCCACCGCGCTCATCAGGCCGTCTACACGCAAAAAGCGTTGGAGCATAACTTCGGCCCCTGGGGGATCGTTGCTGTCAATCTACGCTCACCTGAGCCCGTTCAGTCGCTGGCCGAACAGGACGGACTTTATTCCATCATCACCCGCAGCGCAGAGGGAGACAAGGCAGAGGTCATCGGCGTAACGGTCGACTGGCTTTGCGCTGCAGAGCGAGGCGAGGATGTCCTGAACTATCTCGCCGATGCCCATATCCGTGTTGTAACCTTAACCGTCAGCGAAAAGGCTTACGGCCTCGATCCTGTAACCGGTGGGCTAGACCTCAAACATCCGTCAGTTGCTGCCGACATAGCTAACCCGCATGCTCCGGTCGGCGCTATCGGCTTTCTGGTTGAAGGCCTTGCAAGACGGCGCGAGCTAGGTGTCTTACCCTTCACAGTCCTATGCTGCGACAATCTTCCGTCCAACGGGCATGTTGTGCGCCGTCTGGTACTTGATATGGCAGAGCGGCGTGATCCAGAATTGGCACACTGGATTGCAAACAAAGGCAAATTCCCTTGCAGCATGGTGGACCGCATCGTGCCCGCTGCAACCGACGAGACGCGAAAACGTGCCGCCCGTCTGCTAGGTGCTGAAGACCAGCTCGCCTTGGAAACCGAGCCCTTTCTGCAATGGGTCATCGAGGATGATTTTGTCTCAGGCCGTCCCCAGTGGGAAGCGGCAGGAGCCGTTTTCGCACCATCTGTCGAGCCCTACGAAAACATGAAGCTCCGACTTCTCAACGGTTCGCACACATTGATCGCACATCTGGGAATTCTGCATGATCTGGAGTTCGTACGTGATGTGATGGCGGTGCCTGCGTTCGTGGAAAAGGTTAGGCAGCACATGGAAGCGGCTACAGATACACTTGATCCTGTTCCAGGCATCGATCTTCCGTCCTATCGGAATGAACTGCTTGAACGCTTCTCGAACCCGACGATCGCCCACCGGAACGAACAGATCGCGATGGATACAAGCCAGAAGCTGCCCCAACGTATACTCGCGGCGGCGGCAGAAGCCTTGGTTGCCGGCAGAGATGCTGCCGAGTTCGCATATGTCGTGGCTCTGTGGATTGCGTCCGTTCACAAGCGTGGCGACCTCAATGATCCGCGCAGCTCCGAGATACTGGCAGCAGCCAGGCAGATTGACAACGCCGACCCTTCCGCATCCTTCTTTGCTATCGAAGGTTTATTCCTGTCCGAACTTGTTCAAAACCGCACTTGGCGCGACTTGGTCAATCGTGAACTGGCAAAATTATTGCCCTGAATTGCGGGACTGGTAAGTAATAAAAAAANCCCGGCGAGATCTTCGCCGGGTTTTTCTTTCATTGCGCGGATTACTCCATTTTGTGAATGTCGCGGTCCTTGGTTTCCGGCAGGAACAGCAAGCCGACAACCAGCGTGATGCCTGCGAAGATGATCGGGTACCAGAGGCCGTAGTAGATATCACCCTTGGCGGCACTCATTGCGAATGCGGTTGCAGGGAGAAGTCCACCAAACCAGCCGTTACCAATGTGGTATGGTAAGGACATGCCGGAGTAACGAATGCGGGTCGGGAACAGTTCGACCAGCAGCGCGGCAATCGGGCCGTAGACCATCGTTACGTAGATGACGAGGACGGTCAGAACCGCGATGATGGCGATCCAGTTCACGGCCGCCGGATCGGCAACCATGGCGAAGGCTCCGCCGCCACCAACAGTGTAGACTGCCATCTCGGTCGCACCATTCAGTTCAGCTGGCGTCAGCAACTTGTCAGCCACCAGCTTATCGCCTGGGACAGTCTTGGCAGGCGTTGCCCGCACGGCATCGGCGTTTAGGCCGAGTTCCGGGTTTGCAGCAATAAATGCATCAAGCTTTGCTGCTGGGACCTGAGCGGCGCCGCGAACCAAGGGATAGCCACCATCTTGAAGCGCAATGTTGACTTGCTTCTGGAAGGTGCGGTCGTTTCCGGCTGCGTTGGCACCGGCGGCAACGGCATCATAGCTCGGAATGATCGCATCGCCGATCTTGACTGTAGCCGGTTGTCCCGCAGGGCCATCCACGACATCATAAGGTACAGAGTTCTTGGTCAGGAACGCCGTTGCGATATCGCAAGACGTGGTGAATTTAGCCGTGCCGGTTGGGTTGAACTGGAAACGGCAATCGCCTGGAGCGGCTGTCACTGTCGCGCGAACCGTAGCCTGAGCCTGAGCAAGTGCTGGGTTACCTGCCCATGTCAGCGCCTTGAACAACGGGAAGTATGTCAGCATCGCCAACACGAGACCGGCCATGATGATCGGCTTGCGACCGATCTTGTCGGAGAGCCATCCGAACAGCACGAAGAAACCGGTGCCGAGAATGAGGGCGCAGGCAACCATGATGTTGGCCGACTGTCCGTCTACCTTCAGAATGCTTTGTAAGAAGAACAGAGCGTAAAACTGGCCGGTGTACCATACCACTGCCTGACCAATGACCGCACCGACGAGCGCGATGATTGCGATCTTGGCGTTTTTCCATTGGCCAAAAGCTTCACTGAGAGGTGCCTTTGAAGTGGTGCCTTCTGCCTTCATCTTCATGAAAGCAGGCGATTCACTCATCTTCAGACGAATCCAGACCGAAACACCCAGCAGAATAACCGACAACAGGAACGGAATACGCCAGCCCCAGTCGGCGAAAGCTTCACGGCCCAATGCAAACTGCACGCCGAGAATGACGATCAGCGACAAGAAGAGACCAAGCGTTGCTGTCGTCTGAATCCACGACGTGTAGTAGCCGCGACGGCCATTGGGCGCATGTTCGGCCACATAGGTTGCCGCGCCGCCATATTCACCACCAAGAGCCAGACCCTGCAACATGCGCAGGATGATGAGGATGATGGGTGCCGCGATACCGATCTGCGAGGCATTCGGCAGAACGCCCACGAGGAAGGTCGACAGGCCCATGATCAGGATCGTGACGAGGAACGTGTATTTGCGACCCACGAGATCGCCCAGACGTCCAAACACCAAAGCGCCGAACGGGCGAACGAGAAAGCCCGCGGCGAAGGCAAGCAAAGCAAAGATGTTGCGTGTTGTTTCTGGATACTGGCTAAAGAAGTTCGCGCCAATATAGATGGCCAAGGAGCCATAAAGATAAAAATCGTACCATTCGAAGACTGTTCCAAGAGAAGAAGCGAAAATCACTTTCTTCTCTTCGCCCGTCATCGGACGGGCTTTTTCGCTGGCAGCGACTGCTACATTCGCCATTCTCTGTCCTCCACAGATATCAAAATGACACATCGCAGCAGCTCGACTCACCCACAAGCTGCCCTGACAGTGCGATGCACCTGTGGACAGAGTGACAGAAAATTAATGAAAGGAAGAGCGATGCTTTCGGCTTATGACTTTAGTCTAATGACGACTACAGACTATGTTCCTGCTGATTGCACCTTTGCGCACTACTGAACGGAATTGCAGGCGGTTTGAGCTTGACAGAAAATCGAAACACCATAATAGCTTTGCCAAGAAAAGGAGCACGATTTNGATAGGACATGTCCACGACATGGTTGTCATGCAGAACCCGGCAGGATTTGCCGGTGATCGTTCGCGCCTTGCTTACTCCATCCGAATTACGGCCAAAACGACGATTAAAACCGTCTGACGTCTCTGGCCCGCCGCTCTCTCCCCGGTTTGGTCGGGGAAGAAGGAAACCGCAGACTTGCGGGTTCCCCCTCACCAGAAACGAGGAGAGGCAGAAAGAGAACTTATCATGGGTTTCAAAGTTGCAATCGTAGGCGCCACCGGCAATGTCGGTCGTGAAATGCTCAATATCCTTTCCGAACGCGGGTTTCCGGCAGACGAGGTCGTCGCTTTGGCGTCAGCCCGTAGCCAAGGCACTGAAGTGTCCTACGGCGATCGCACGCTAAAAGTCTCCAACATGGAGAACTACGATTTCTCCACGACAGATATCTGCCTGATGTCGGCAGGCGGCGATGTTTCCAAGAAGTGGTCACCAAAGATCGGTGCGCAGGGTTGCGTCGTTATCGATAATTCCTCGGCATGGCGCTACGATCAGGATGTTCCTTTGATCGTTCCTGAAGTAAACGCCGATGCCATCGAAGGTTTCCGCAAGCGCAACATCATTGCCAACCCGAATTGCTCGACAGCACAGCTCGTCGTTGCGTTGAAGCCGTTGCATGACGCCGCCCAGATCAAGCGGGTCGTCATCTCCACCTACCAGTCCGTATCCGGTGCCGGTAAGGAAGGCATGGACGAACTGTTCCAGCAGACCCGCGCCGTTTTCGTGGCCGATCCTGTCGAAACCAAGAAGTTCACCAAGCGCATCGCCTTCAACGTCATTCCGCATATCGATGTGTTCATGGAAGACGGCTACACGAAGGAAGAGTGGAAGGTTCTGGCAGAAACCAAAAAGATGCTGGACCCGAAGATCAAGGTTACCTGCACCGCAGTGCGCGTTCCTGTCTTTATCGGTCATTCGGAATCTGTGAACATCGAATTCGAAAACGAAATCACTGCCGATCAGGCTCGCGATATCCTGCGCGAAGCACCGGGTTGCCTCGTCATCGACAAGCATGAAGACGGTGGCTACATCACACCGGTCGAGTGCGCAGGCGAAGATGCAACGTATATTTCGCGTATTCGCGAAGACGCAACCGTTGAAAATGGCCTGAATATCTGGGTCGTTTCAGACAATCTGCGCAAGGGCGCTGCGCTCAACGCGATTCAGATTGCCGAGCTTCTGGTCAATCGCGGCCTGATCAAGCCGCGCAAAGAAGCAGCCTGATACTGTTTTTNAACAACTATTAACTATAACCCGTCTATTCCACTGCGGGATGGACGGGTTTTCAGTTGAGTTGCTTATCACGGGCAGTTTATTTGCCGGTTATGATATCGACAGGCAGGCTGAAACACACGACGTCTCAGTCAAGTGGTGACCGAGTTAGGGCATGATCCCAAGACATATTGAAGGCAGATTCTGATGCGGGCACTAAAAGCTTTTNCCGTTGGCGCAGTTATGGTTGCCGCATTTGCGGCCACGCCGGTTCTGGCGGCGCAGTGCGGCAACACATCGGCAGGCTTTGACGCCTGGGTCGGCGCGTTCAAGCAGGAGGCAGCAGGTCGTGGCGTCAGCGCTTCCGTTCTAGACCGTGCATTCTCGAATGTCTCGTATAACAGGCCGACAATCAGCGCAGACCGTGGTCAGCACAGCTTCAAGCTTTCCTTCGACCAGTTCATGCAAAAGCGCGGCGGTCAGGCGATCATCTCTCGCGGAAAGGCGATGAAGAAGAACAACGCTGCCCTGTTTGCCAATATCGAACGTGCCTACGGCGTTCCTGCCGGTCCGCTTCTGGCGATCTGGGGCATGGAAACCGGCTTTGGTGGTTTCCTGGGCAACCAGCATACGCTGTCTGCAGTTGCCACACTTTCCTACGACTGCCGTCGTTCCGACTATTTTACCGAGCAGTTGTATGCGGCTTTGAAACTGGTTGGCAGCGGCAATTTGAGCGTAACCGCTAAGGGCGCAGCACACGGCGAAATCGGCCAGACGCAGTTCCTGCCCCTCAACGTCGTCCGCTATGGCGTCGATTTCGACCGCAATGGTCGTATTGATCTCGTCGGCTCACGCGCTGATGCTCTGGCCTCGACCGCGAATTTCCTCGTGGGCCACGGCTGGCAGCGCGGCGCCGGATATCAGCAGGGCCAAACGAATTTCTCCGCGATTCAGGGCTGGAACGCCGCAAGCGTCTACCAGCAGGCTATCGCCTATATCGGCAAGGCCATCGACGGCCAATAATTCGAGCCGGTGCATCACGCGGCAGGTCGGGACCACACATCCCGACCTGCCGTGCCTATGATTTCATCACAACAGATTTCGGCCAGCCAGATTGCGGATGAGCGCACTGACGCCGAACGTCCACTGCGGGCAGACATCCGTGCGTTCCACCCAGTTAACAAGGCGGCCAAGCTTCGCAGTCGAGATTTCGACGCGATCACCGACCTCATGGGTGAAGCCCTCTCCCGCACCGCGCCGATCCTTGACCGGGGCAAACATCGTACCCAGGAAAAGCACGGCACCATCAGGGTACTGATGGTTTCGGTTCATGAGTTGTGAGGCAAGGCTTTCCGGCGAGCGACTGATAGCCTCCATCGGGCTCTCACCGGTCATTTCAAATCCATCCTCGCCGTGCACTTCAAGAGCGACACGCACGCGGCGCAGGTGTTCCATCGTGAAACCCTCATCAAACAACCTGATGAAAGGGCCTATGGAGCAGGAGGCATTGTTGTCTTTTGCCTTACCCAGCAGCAGAGCTGAACGTCCTTCGACATCACGCAAATTCACGTCGTTGCCTAGGCTCGCGCCAACGATCGTGCCATCGGACCTCAGTACAAGAACCACTTCCGGCTCGGGATTATTCCACTGCGAAATCGGATGAATGCCGACGAGATCGCCGCATCCGACAGATGACATGGGTTGGGATTTGGTGAAAATTTCAGCATCCGGACCGATGCCGACTTCAAGATATTGCGACCACAGCCCCATATCCTGAAGAAGTTTCTTGACCTTCGCCGCCTGTTCGGAACCGGCGACAAGCCCGCGTAAGCTATCACCAAGAATAGGTGCGAGCTTGGCACGGATGTCCTGCGCGCGGCGCGGGTCGCCCTTCGCCTGCTCTTCGATGACACGTTCCAGCATGCTGTCTGCGAACGTCACGCCAGCAGCTTTCACAGCCTGAAGATCAATGGGGGCGAGAATTTTACCGGCCTCGCCTGACAAAAAGCTATTGAGGTCACCCAGGTCCGCCAAGTCGAGAGGTCGACGCAAACGATCGACAAGATTTNCCGTTTCGAGCAGACCGGACATTGTGGCAGCAATACTGGTCAGATTGAGAACCCGACCATCAGAAATCATAACCGGGCATGGTCCGGCATTGGTGTTAGACCATACGCGTCCAACCAATAGAGCATCGGCCGCGTCCGTCGGCAAAATGGCTTCAGCGCGCAGCATACGTTCGGATTTCAAGGTTAGTCCTCCACATTTCCCTGTCAAAGCGCGGCTCTCAGCGACGCTATTTCTGTTGTCAGAATGTCTGACAATTCTCCCTGCCTATGTCTATTAGGGCTTTTTNCCGATGTCCAGCACTCAGAGAAAGTTGTCTCTACAGATGCATCCGACACGCCGCCACGCCTGACTATTAATATTTCGGTAAACGGCCGACCAAGGGAAAGGCCAAGCTCTATAAAGAGGTCTGGAATTTTTGCTTGGCGACCGATGATTTCTAATATATTGGAGAATAATAGAAATATATTCCGATAATCTACTCAAAANTAGACAAANCGTGATGTAGAGCTTCCACGCCGAAAACAGCGACTAAAGCTCCTCACCCGGCAAAAGGACCAACTCTGATGTCAGAGTGCATCTCAACTCCTCCCCTCTCTCCCCTGCCCGCCTGCGAGGATCGTGAATGGGCGAGACGTGCCATCGGCATTTTGGAGGGAGATGGGCGCCGCTCTGCTGATACACATCTGGTCAAACCTGTTTNCAAAGGGTTACGGGGTATTTCGATCTATCTGAAAGACGAGTCCACACACCCCACCGGCAGTCTCAAGCACAGGTTGGCGCGCTCGCTTTTTCTATATGGCATCTGCAACGGCAAGATCGCACAGGGGACAACGCTGGTGGAGGCATCCTCGGGCTCCACTGCGGTTAGCGAGGCCTATTTCGCACACCTCCTCGATTTGCCATTCATTGCTGTCATGCCACACTCCACCAGTCCGCAGAAGGTCGAAGCCATCGAGCGTTTTGGTGGCAAGTGCCATTTTGTGGATCGCCCTTCGGAAGTTTATACCGTTGCAGAAAGGGTGGCGGCCGAAACGAGTGGGCATTATCTCGACCAGTTTACTTACGCCGAACGGGCGACCGACTGGCGCGGCAACAACAACATTGCAGATTCCATTTTCGAGCAGATGAAANGCGAAGAGCATCCCGAGCCTGAATGGGTGGTGATGAACGCGGGAACGGGCGGCACATCAGCGACGATTGGCCGATTTATTCGCTATCGCAACCTGCGCACGCGTCTTTGCGTGGTGGATGTCGAGCATTCGGCCTTTTATGCGTCCTATATGTCGGGCGACCGTGACATTACCTGCCCCACGCCATCTCGGATCGAAGGTGTTGGACGCCCAAGGGTCGAGCCGTCCTTCATTCCTGGCGTCATCGACCACATGATAAAGATACCGGATGCGGCCTCCATCGCCGCAATGCATGTCCTATCCGACCGGCTGTTCCGGCGTGTGGGAGGCTCCACGGGCACAAATTTCTTCGGGACATGCTGGATTGCAGCAAACATGATGAAGGAAGGCAAAAAGGGCTCGCTGGTGTCCTTGATTTGCGATAGCGGCGACCGCTACGCCGCCACTTATTACAATCCCGATTGGCTGGCGAAGAACGAGATCGATATCACGCCATACCGCGACATGTTGGAAACCTTCATCGACCACGGCGAATTCAAGAGGTTCGAGGCAGGCATCATAGGGAGCGCAGCCGCGCTTTGAAGCGCGGCTTTTTTCAGACCCTGCGCCCATCAGTGCCGAAAACGTGGGCATTGGCGAGATCGAAGGACAGCGGAACGGTTTCGCCCATGCGCAACTGCTTCTGCCCTTCCAGCAACACTGTCACCGGCTGCCCATCCGCCGTGTTGGTGTAAAGGACAGTCGATCCACCCAGATGCTCGACAAGCTGAATGTTGCCTTGACCAAGGGTGGCGGATTGCATCTGCGCCTGAATATGCTCCGGGCGAATACCCAATGTCAAAGCCTCGCCATCCTGAGCCTCAAGCGGGCGATCCAAGACGATCTGCTGCCCGGCGATCTCTATGGTGCGGCGCGACGCGTCCGACGTCACCAGTTTTGTCGCCAGAAAATTCATTTTCGGAGAGCCGATAAAACCCGCCACGAACTGGTTGGCTGGATGGTTATAAAGATCCAATGGACGCCCGACCTGCATGATGCGCCCTTCACGCAGGACCACGATCTTGTCGGCCATCGTCATGGCTTCCACCTGATCATGGGTCACATAAATCATGGTGCTGCCAAGGGTCTGGTGAAGCTTGGCGATTTCGACGCGCATCTGCACACGCAATTCCGCATCGAGGTTGGACAGCGGTTCATCGAACAGAAATATCTTGGGTTCGCGAACGATGGCGCGGCCAATGGCGACACGTTGACGCTGACCGCCCGAGAGAGCCTTCGGCTTGCGCTGCAATAAAGGATTGATTTGTAGAATATCCGCTGCTTTTTTGACGCGAACTTCGATCTCTGGCTTTTTATAGCCCGCCGTTTCCAGCCCGAAGGCAAGATTCTTGTAGACGCTCATATGCGGGTATAGCGCATAGGACTGAAACACCATGGCTATACCGCGTTTGGACGCAGCGGTTTCGTTGACCCGCTCTCCATCAATCCGCAGCTCGCCTTCCGATATCTCTTCCAGCCCTGCAATCATCCGCAGAAGTGTCGATTTACCGCAGCCGGATGGGCCGACGAAAACTGTGAACTCACCCGGCTCTATCTGAAGATCGATGCCATGCACGACCGGGAAAGCGCCGAAGCGTTTGACGATTTTTNCAAGAGTAATGCTACTTGCCATATCGTTCCTCCCGGCAAACCTACGGTCGCCAGCTGATGTATTTCGAGTGACCCTTCGTGATCGGCAGGGCAACGTCGGAATTGATGTCGTTCGAGTGATAGATCGCAGCTATGAGTTCCAGCGAGCCGCGCGCGTCCGTTGTCGTAACAGGTGGCTTCTCACCCTTTTCCAACGTGCGATAGAAGGCTTCCATCTGCCCGTTGAAACGGCGGCCAACAGCGGGCATGCCCTCCAATAGCGCCCNGATTTNGGCGCCAATCTCGTCATTGGCTGGAATGATGCGCCAAGGGCCGTCACCCGGCGAATAGGGGGAATGATTACTCTCGAAGGTCACGTTTTCGAAAGCCAGCCGCAAACGGCTGATCTCTTCCTGAGAGCCCAGCGTCGCGGTAAGTGAGACCAACGCACCGTTTTTCATCAACAGGCTGGCAGAGACACAGTCCTCAACCTCGATTGTGTTGACCAGGGTGGCCGTGCGGGCAAACACGCGGTCTATAGGACCCATGAGATATGTGAGCATATCATGCAGGTGTATGGCGTGGGTCATCAAGACACCACCAAGTTCCGTAGCCCAGCGCCCGCGCCATGGATTATCGTAATAGGCAGCGTTTCTCTTCCACAGCGTTTCTGCGGTTCCGACATAGGGTTTTCCGGCGAGACCACTTTCGATGATGCGCCGCACCTGTTGAACGCCATCACCATACCGATACTGGTAAATCGGCATCAACACGCCCTTTGCCATCTGTTCAGCCGCAACGACATCATCCAGCTCGGCCAGCGAACCCGTCAGCGGCTTTTCGCAGACGACATGTTTACCCGCGGCAAGCGCCTGCAGAATAAGCTTTGTGTGGATGGCGGGCGGTGTGCAGATATCGATGATGTCCACGTCAGGCATTGCCATCAATTCGTCCGAGGACTTGATACGACCAGCAACGTTGAATTCATCTGCAACAGCGTTCAGGCGCGCTTCATCAAGATCGCACAGAACAGTCACCTCGTATTTATCCGGATGCATCGCATATCCCTCGGAAATGTGGGATCGGCCAATGCCGCAACCGATGACGCCGACCTTGTATCGCTTAGCCATGGTGGCGACCCTCCGCCATCTGCTGCGCTTTCAAGGCAAGCTCCATGGCGGCAAAGCAGCGCGCCTGCGGCATGGCGGTTTCTGTGCGGTTACGAATATCGGACAGAAGCTGCGGCCCGTAGGGTAGCGCTACATTGGCACAATCAATGTGCTGCACACCGCTTTNATCGATAAGGAACAGGTGATTGCCGCCATCCCGTCCCCCAATGTCGACGTTCTTGCGGATTTCGATTGCACCTTCAGTGCCGGTAATGAAAAGTCGACCATCCCCCCAACTTGGCAGGCCATCCGGCGTAAACCAGTCCACACGGATAAATCCATCCACATCTTTGGTGCAGAGATGAATATCTCCACTATCTTGCAAGCCGGGCCATTGTGGGTTGGCGCGGTTCGAGACCTTTGCGGCGAGAATATCCGCCGTATCGGAGTTGGTGAAAAATAGGAACTGCTCGCATTGGTGGGATGCGATATCAACCAGGATACCGCCATATCGCGCACGGTCGAAAAACCACTCCGGCCGTGTTGACGCTCGCAGGCGGTGCGGGCCGAAGCCTGCCGTAGAAACGACCTTACCGATTGCACCGGCTGCGATAAGCTCGCCAGCCTTGACGGTGGCGCGGTTTTCAAAATGTTCGGAGTAGAGGACGGAAAAAAGCCGACCTGTCTCCACCTGGACTTTCCTCACTTCATTCAACTGGGCGAATGTAACCATACCCGGCTTGTCAGTCATCACATCCTTGCCAGCACGCATGGCCTCAATCGCCAAGGGCGCGCGCTCATCCGGAATGGCGGCGGTTATGATGAGGTCGACAGACGGATCATCCAGCAGCCTGCGTTTGTCATCGACGCGCGGCACACCGGAGAACGCATCAGAGTATTCACTTGCGAGATCATCTTCCACGGCGTGAAAGCCAACAAGCTCGGCCCCTGCATTCAACAGGCAGCTCGTCTGTCCAAAGATGTGATTGTGGTTGATACCGATTGTCGCAAACCGAACGGGTTTCATTGTCCATGCCTTGGTGTTTCAGCGCTTCATGCCTGTGGTGGCGATGCCTTCGATGAGGAGACGCTGGAAGAAAAGGAAAAAGAGAAAAACGGGAACGAGCGAAAGGTTGGACATGGCAAAAAGTGCCGTCCAATCCGAGCTGCCGGTACTGTCCACGAAGGATCGAAGACCGAGCTGCACGGTGTAAGTGTTGATATCGTTGAGGTAGATCAGCGGTCCGAAGAAATCATCCCAGGTCCAGATAAACGAAAATATCGCGGCAGTTGCCAGAACAGGAGATGACAGCGGCAACATGATTTNCCAGTAGATGCGGAAGGGGCTGCACCCGTCCATCAATGCGGCCTCATCCAGTTCACGCGGAATACCCCTGAAGAACTGAACCATAAGGAAGATGAAGAAGGCATCCGTCGCCAGATACTTCGGCACGATCAACGGCAGCGACGTGTTGACCCAGCCCATCTCCAGAAACAGGATATATTGCGGGATCAGCACCACGTGATAGGGCAGCATCAGCGTGCCCAGCATCATTGCAAACCAAAAATTCCGACCGCCAAAACGAAGGCGAGCAAAAGCGAACGCTGCCAGAGAGCAACCGGCTACGTTGCCTATCGTTGCGAGTACCGAGATGAAGAACGAGTTCCAGAAGAACTTGCCGAAGGAAACCTGAAGGCCAGTCCAGCCGCGAATATATCCACCTAGATCGACAGCAGAAGGGATGAGTGAAGATGAACCAAAAAGTTCATCCTGCGGGCGGAAAGACCCGGAAATCATCCACAGGATCGGATACATCATGGCAATGGAGGCGGCGATCAGCACCACGTGCAACAGGGCTGATTTCCAAAGCGGACGGTTAACCCCNTGGCCAGGGCGTAAAGACGAAACGGCATCAGTCATCGTAATGCACCCAATAACGTGCGCTCAAAAACGAAAAGGCGGTAAAGAGCGAAATGATGACAACCAATATCCACGCAAGTGCCGAAGCGTAGCCCATGCGGAAGAAACCAAAGGCTTCCTGATAAAGATACAGCGTGTAAAACAGCGTCGAATTGATAGGCCCGCCGGACCCGTCTGATATGATGAAGGCCGGTGTGAAAGCCTTGAAGGCATCGATTGTCTGAATGACGGCGTTGAAAAATATCACAGGTGTCAACAACGGTAACGTGATGCGGAAGAATTGACGCGCCTTGCCCGCACCATCCATATCTGCGGCCTCATACATATCCTGCGGAATCTGACGAAGACCGGCGAGAAAGATGATCATGGGCGATCCGAACTGCCAGACAGACAGGATAACCAGCGTGTAGATGGAATAGTTGGGGTTTGAAATCCAGCTTGGCCCCTCGTAACCAAACAACTGCCACAGCACCATGTTGACCAGGCCGTCGGACGCGAACAGCTGTCGCCACAAAACTGCGATGGCCACGCTGGAACCAAGCAGGGACGGCAGATAGAACACCGCCCGGTACATGGTCAGCCCTTTGATACCGCGATTGAACGCCATTGCGACCATGAGCGCGAACATCAACTTTAAGGGCACTGACAATATGACATAGGTGAAAGTCACCTGCATGGCTGCAGCGAATTTGGGATCAGCTGTTGCTATGCGAACGTAGTTGGACGCACCAACCCAATCGGGTGATTGCAGCAGATCGTAATTCGTGAAGGAAAGGTACAGGGACGCAAGTGCCGGGCCAAGCGTCAGCCCGAAAAAGCCGATTAGCCAAGGCAGCAGAAAGACATATGCATGGACGTTGCGGTCGAACATCTTGCGCAGTCGGCCTTGCCTTGGGAGAGCCGCGGTGCGGCCCTCCCTATGGNTCATATCGGATTGAAACGTCATGAATGTTTACTTCCGCTTGATGACGGTTTCCGCTTCTTTGACGAGCTTTTCGCCACCCTGTTCCGGCGTGATCTTGCCGAACGCAACCTCTTCCGACGTACGCTTGAGAACGAAAGCAAATTCTCCTGCGCCCGGAGGCGGTGCTGGTGGCAGAGGCCCGACGCCCGGCGTGACTTCGGCGATATATTCGACCATCGCCTTACTGACATCGTTCAGCTTGGGGCTCAACTGATCTCGCATGGACGCAGAGGCTGGCACACCCCGCTCGACCCCCAGAATATCCACGCCCTCTGGCACAGCGACAACGAAGTTGATGAAATCAACCGCCGCTGCGATACCGGCGCTGCCATTCGCCACGCTCATCAGCATCGAAGGCTTTAGATAGTGTCCGGACGGTGTGTCCTTGGATACCTTCGGGTATGATGTAATGGAAAGCTTCGACTTGTTGACGGCCTGGTAACCGACAAACTGGTTGGAGTGCGCAAACGCTGTCGCCGCCTTACCGGTGGTCAACGGGTTGGTTTCGATGCTCAACTGGTCGAGCGCCTGAATATCGGCAGGCACGCAGCCACCGGCTTCACGCATGTCGGCCCACATCGTAAACCACTGCGATGCGTCCTTGGCATCGTAGCCAAGCGCACCGTCTTCACTGAACAGTGATTTTTNGCTTTGTCTCAGCCAGTTTTCAAAGCTCGGCTCGACACCGCTGGCGTCTGCCGTGGCATAATAACCAGGCTTGGGTTTGTTCTTGCCAAACTCGGCAGCACTCTTTGCAAACTCTTCCCATGTCTGTCCAGCGGAAGGGGGCTTGGCGCCTGTCTTTTCCCAACCTGCCGCATCAAAGAAAACAGCGCTTGAGTTCACGCCGAGATTAATGCCGTAAAGCTTGCCGTCCACACGGCCGGAATCGATGTTCGGCACCCCGAAATCTTCGATTTTCAGGCTTTTTCCAAGATATTCATCGAGTGGCGCGAGAGCTCCACGCCGCGCATATTCGAAANTATAGCGGTAATCCATCTGGATGAGGTCAGGCGCGTTACGACCTGCAACCTGCGTTGCAAGGCGCGGCCAATAATCCGACCAACCGGCAAACTCACCGGCTATATCGAGATCTGGCTTGACCTGTTTGAACGCGGCAATCGCCTTGTTCGTACGATCAGCACGTTCTTGCGACCCCNACCACAGCAGGCGAATACGCGCCGCCTGCGCTAAAGCAGATCCCCCGCCCATTGTCGCAAGCGACAATGCAGCGAGACCTGCGGTTAAAACCGCACGTCTTTGAATCATCATGGACATTGGCAACTCCTCCCTAATTGACTGCCAAATTGAATGATGTCGATAAACAGCGCTTGCCGTTTTATAACTATCTGGTTACATGGGAACACTGATCAACACCATTGTCAAGCGGCCAATAAAGATGGACGAAACCAACAAAACAGTTTCTGAGAAAACGGGCGACACAACCGAAAAGAAGACCGCTAAAAAATCGGCTGTCCAGTCTCGCAACCCGGAACGAACTCGAGCCGCCATCCTCGAAGCGGCCCGGCGGGAGGTTGCCGCAAAGGGACTTGCCGGTGCGCGGATCGACGTGGTGGCAAGACGCGCGGGCACCAACAAACGCATGATCTACCACTACTTCGGCGACAAGGACGCGCTCTATCTGGCCGTGTTGGAGGACGCTTATCAACACATTCGCAATGCGGAACACCGGCTTGATCTGGCCCGCAAACCACCCGTCGACAGCTTGCGGGAACTTGCCCTGTTCACCTGGCACTATTACCTCGATCATCCGGAGTTCCTAAGCATTCTAGCAACCGAAAATCTCAATCAAGCCAGATACTTGCGTCAATCCACCACCATTCCGGAAATGCATTCCAATTTTATTTCCGAGTTGAAAGACGTCCTACGACGCGGGGAGGAAAGCGGCGATTTTCGCGCCGGACTGGATCCGGTCGACGTCTACCTGACCATCGCCTCGCTTGGGTTTTTCTATCTGTCCAACCGTTTNACGCTATCCACGATCTTCCAGCGCGATCTAGCGGCACCCGCAGAGCTGGAGCGCTGGGGCCAGCATATCGTCAGTACGGTGATTGCTGCACTGCGGCCATTTTGACCGCCTTTTTAAATTACCCAACAAGAACAATCGTTCTCGTCTTCGCACATGCGGAATATCTCAACCCATGGCGAGTACAGGCAGCCTTTACCACGGATATCCGTGCAAACTCCATCGTAATTTTTTGCATCAAAAACCGCTTGACAAAAACGCCCTCCCCCAACAACAAATAACCAATTGGTTACAAATTTCGAAAGTGAGAGGCTGCGCCTTGACGGGAGTGGGNCGCCTTGGGAGGAAGTTTCATGCAGCGTATCGGCGTCATCATGCACGGCATCACCGGCCGGATGGGATATAATCAGCACCTTGTTCGTTCTGTTCTGGCAATCCGTGATCAGGGCGGCGTCACCCTGAAGAGCGGCGAGAAGGTCATGCTCGACCCCATTCTGGTGGGGCGCAACGGCGACAAGATTGAAGCGATTGCCAAGAAGCACAATGTCGCGCGCTGGACGACCGATATCGATGCGGCCTTGGCAAACCCTGACGACACGCTGTTTTTCGATGCCGGAACAACGCAGATGCGCGGCAGCCTGCTGACGAAGGCCATCCAAGCCGGCAAGAACGTTTATTGCGAGAAGCCGATCTCCGACAATACGGAAGAGGCGATCGCCGTTGCCAAGCTGGCGGAGAGCGCCGGCATCAAACACGGCGTAGTCCAGGATAAGCTCTTTCTGCCCGGCCTCCGCAAGCTGGCCATGCTCCGCGATAGCGGTTTTTTCGGCAAAATCCTGTCTGTGCGGGGCGAGTTCGGCTATTGGGTTTTCGAAGGTGACTGGCAACCGGCGCAGCGTCCGTCATGGAATTACCGCCAGAAAGATGGGGGCGGTATCATTCTCGATATGCTTTGCCATTGGCGTTATGTGCTGGACAACCTGTTTGGCGAAGTAAAAGCCGTCAGTTGCCTTGGCGCGACACACATTCCGCAGCGTTTCGACGAACAGGGCAACGCTTACGTCGCCGATGCCGATGACGCCGCCTATGCCACATTCGAGCTTGAAGGCGGAGTGATCGCGCATATCAATTCGTCCTGGGCGGTGCGCGTTCGCCGGGATGATCTCGTGACGTTTCAGGTAGATGGCACCCATGGATCGGCAGTGGCCGGCCTTACCAAATGCTGGACACAGCATCGCACCAACACACCAAAACCCGTATGGAACCCGGACCAGCCACAGACAATCGATTTCTATAAGACATGGCAGGAAGTGCCTGACAACATCGTCTACGACAACGGTTTCAAGGCGCAATGGGAGATGTTCGTGCGTCATCTGTCCGATAACGAACCCTGGCCTTATGGTCTCATGGAGGGCGTAAAGGGCGTGCAGCTCGCAGAACTCGGCCTTCAATCCTGGAAGGAGCGTCGCTGGCTCGACGTTCCCAAGATTTCTTGAGGGAGGTCGGAATGACCCAACTCAAACTACCCAAAAACGACCGCTCGATAAAGACTTACACCCTCAGCGGCACACCTATTCCGCTCGAACAACGTAGCGCCGCTGATTTCAACCGTATCGCTTACGCTGCAGCCCACGTTGTGGCCGACCCGTTTGCGGATAACGATCCATGGCTGACACCGGCAATCGATTGGGAAGCCACATTGCGCTTTCGCCACCGCCTTTGGGATTTGGGTCTTGGCGTGGCGGAGGCCATGGACACCGCACAACGCGGTATGGGGTTGGGCTGGCCACAAGCGCAGGAACTCATTTCCCGGGCATTAAAAGAAGCAGCGACCCGTAAAGATGCGCTCATAGCCTGCGGCGTCGGCACGGATCACCTTGTCGGCACCGACTATAGCCTCCACCAAATCGTTGAGGCTTATCAAGAACAACTGGACTTTGTCCAAGGTGAAGGCGGGCGCGTTATTCTTATGGCAAGCCGCGCACTTGCTGCCAGTGCGACGTCGCCGGATGATTATCTGGAAACCTATGCCCACGTTCTCTCCAATGCCAAAGATAAGGTCATCATTCACTGGCTCGGCGAAATGTTCGACCCTGCGCTCGAAGGTTACTGGGGTTCGAAAGACCATATGGCAGCCATGGACACCTGCCTGGAAATGCTGGCAGCAAATGCCGACAAGATCGATGGTATCAAGATTTCTCTTCTGTCGAAAGAAAAGGAAATCGAGATGCGTCGCCGCTTGCCAGCAGGCGTGCGCATGTATACGGGCGACGACTTCAACTATGCGGAACTGATCGAGGGTGACGAATCCGGCCATTCAGACGCCCTTCTGGGCATTTTCGATGCCATCGCGCCCGCCGCATCCAAGGCGTTGGCGTGTTTGAAGAATGGAGCCAATGCGGAATTCCACGACGTTCTCGAACCAACCGTTGCTCTGTCTCGCCATATCTTCAAGGCGCCCACCCGTTTCTATAAAACGGGCGTGGTGTTTCTAGCCTATCTCAACGGGCTGCAAGATCATTTCACCATGATCGGCGGACAGGAAAGTACGCGGTCGACGTTGCATTTCGCAGAGCTTTTCCGTCTTGCCGATAAAGCCAACGTGCTGAGTGACACGGATGAGGCGACCCGGCGGATGAAGAGTTTCCTCACCGTCCGGGGTGTTTATTGATATGCCCGATGCACCCTTTTTGAAGGTCAAGGAAATCGCCATCTACGAGCGGCGTCTGACGATGCGTATTAGCTTTCGGTTCGGTGCCGCCACCAAAGGTCTCGGTGTCGCGCAAAATGCTGCGCAGGCAACATTTCAGACGCTTCAATCAGAGGAGAAGACCACATGAGCCTCGAAGGTCTTTCAATCAACTTTGCCACGATCAAACAGGGCGGATCGTTTGCTACGATGGTGGATGCATGCCTTGCGCACGGTATAACCACCATTTCCCCCTGGCGAGATCAGGTGCATGGCATTGGCCTTGCCGAAGCGGTCCGCATCGTTGATCAAANCGGCATTCGTCTCAGCGGCCTCTGCAGAGGTGGCTTTTTCCCGGCAGCGGATGAACAAGGTCGTCGCAATGCCATTGAGGACAACAAGCGTGCGGTAGAGGAAGCTTCCGCCTTGAAAGCTGACTGCCTCGTGCTGGTCGTCGGGGGATTGCCTGCGGGCTCAAGAGACATTCGTGGTGCGCGCCAGATGGTGGAAGATGGCATGGCAGAGCTTCTGCCTTATGCCAAACAGGCCGGAATCCCGCTCGCCATAGAGCCTTTGCATCCGTTTTACGCTGCAGACCGAGCCTGTTTCAACACGTTGAAACAATCGCTTGATCTTTGCGACAAGCTGGGTGCCGGCACGGGCGTCGCTATTGATGTCTACCATGTGTGGTGGGACCCGGAGTTGGAGGAACAAGTGGCACGCGCTGGCCAAAACGGTCAAATCCTTGCGCACCACATCTGCGACTGGCTGGTGCCGACCAAAGACCCGCTCAACGACCGGGGCATGATGGGTGACGGCATCGTTGATCTGAAAGGCTTCCGCCGGATGATCGAAAAGGCCGGGTTTTCTGGCCCGCAGGAAGTGGAAATTTTTTCCTATGACTGGAACGCCCGACCAGTAGATGAAGTGTTGTCTACCGTAGTCGAGAGATACAAGACCGTTTGTTAGAGCGTTTCCATGCCTTTACCTTAATATCTCCGTCATCCCTGGAGATGACGGAGATAAGCCTCTGAGCGTCAACGCTCCTTGCGGACAACGTCAAAACGGGAATACCAAGGGCTTACGATCATGCCTTTGATATCGCTTCGGTAAGCAGCCGTATCAACAACCTCCGAGAATGGCTGGATCGAAAGGACGACGCCGTCCATGTAAGCCTGAATATCCTCATAGGCTTTTGCCTGTTTGGCAGAGTCGCGTTCCACCAAGGCCTGTTCAATCATCGTATTCAGCTTTTCATCGAAAAAGCTCGTGCGCCAACCCTGATAATTGGTAAGCTTGGCCTCATCGGCATTGTTAGGGTTATACGCCATGGCGCGCAGATTGTTGTCCGGGTGTGGCTGCTGACCGCCGCCGCCGCGACCGACGAGAAGTTCGAATTTACGCTCACGCATCGCGCCATAAATCTGATCACCAGAACCGCTGATCAGTTCGGCCTGAATGCCCGCCTGCGCCAATGTATTCTGAATTGCTGTTGCGGCCTTCATGAAAGGGTCTTCGGAAAGTACACGAAGTGTCGCTTTGAAGCCGTTGGGGTAGCCAGCTTCGGCAAGTAATGCTTTTGCTCTCGGCACATCCAGCTTGAAGCCCTCATCCGGCAAAGAACCGAGAACGCCAGAGCTGATAGGGCGCTGGTGGAGCTTGCCGTAGTAAGGCATGACCGCCTTATCCAGACCGTCGTAATCGATGAGATAACGAAGCGCCTCGCGGACTTTCTTGTTGGCAAAGCGTTCGTCTTTCATCGAAACGCCGAGGTAGTAGAACCCCGAACCTGGGGTGGACTCGATGGTAATCTCCTTATCAGCCTCAAGCGACTTCAAATCCGGTGCCTGCAAGGAATAGGCGACATCGATATCGCCTTTTNCAAGCATCAGGCGCTGTGACTGTGATTCAGGAAGGTGGCGCATCAGCACGCGCTTCATGGCAGGCTTTTCACCCCAATAATCGTCATTGCGAGTGAGAATGATGAACTCGTTGGATTTCCACTGCCCCAACTTAAACGGGCCGGACCCTGCGGAATTCAATGTCAGCCACGCGGCCCCGAGATCTCCGTCTTTTTCGTTTTCAAGCGCGGTCTTGCTGTCGATGATGGATCCGGGACCGTTCTGGCCGAGGATCATCAGCAGCAGGTTCGGGTCGTCTGGTTTGGGCAAGTTTATGACGAAGGTATAGTCATCTTCCGCTACAAAAAGCCTGTCTGCTTCCTCGACCTTATAACCTCTGGTCTTGAGGAAGGATGACTGCGCCAGATTGCGTGACAAAACGCGCTTGAGGCTCCAGACAACGTCTTGCGCCGTCACGGGATTTCCAGATGCGAACTTGGCATCCTTGCGAAGATGAAACCGGATGGAATTGCGCTCGTCTGACACTTCCCAGCGCTCGGCTAGGCGCGGCTGAATGCTGCGGTCCTTTTCGGAGAGGATGACAAGCGTGTCATAGACGTTGTTCAAGACCTGCACTGTCTCGCGCCCCGTGATGGCCGCCGGGTCCAGCGTCAGGATGTTGTTCATCGTCGTTGCGACAACAAGTTGGTCTTTCGGTGTATCTGCCATAGCGTCGAGCGGGATAGCGCCGATCAACAAGGCGCCGAGCGCTACTGTCGTGAAAAATTGTCTCATGTTTCCTCCCAAAGAGCCGTTTTTAGCTTACGGCGTTCAATTCTCGATCCACCGCACTCCTCTGCGGCGGACCAGTCAGCAAAGAATGGCACGAACGGGTGCAACCAATGCACGGCCTATTTTNGCGGTTTCCTCGGCATCCAGATGAACGCCATCGACGGGTGACGCTTTCGAAACAGTTCCGGCGTCGAAAAATGCGCAGTCTGCATCTTGCGCCAGCGTCTCATACAGGGGGNCGAGACGCTCTGACTCGGCAATTCTGCGCCCCGCAGCCGGTTTGCCGGAAAGTCCCTCGACACATGGCGGTGGTGCGACTATCAGCAACCGCGGTTGCGCTATCCTTGGTTTGTAGGGAAACATCTCGACAATCTGCGCCAAGCGCCGCATGCCTGATACGGCAGTTTCCGCCTGACCGCCGTGGACCGGTTTGAGATCGTTCGTTCCCAGCATGATGATGACAAGATCAAGCGGCATGTGGCTGGCCAGCGCAACTTCCAGCGCTTTCGCACCGTTGCGGCAGGAAGGGCCGGTGTGGTCGTCGTAACAGGTGGTGCGCCCGCCCAAGCCTTCTGCAATAACCTTGGCTTCACCACCAAGTTCGGCTTCCAGCACGTCCGGCCAGCGATACTGAGGTGGATGGCGCAATCCCGTCGCCGGGTTCGCACCCCATGTCAGACTGTCGCCGAAAGCAAGAATTGTTTTCACCTCAACCTACCTCACCCGGTTGTTTTCGATGAAATCAAAATCGATGTCTTCACCCAACCCGGCGCGATCCGGCACATGCACGAATCCTTCCGCATCCATAGGATCTGAGAGCGTTTTCAGATAATCGAAACCGTCATCATATTCGAGGAATGGATGCAGCAATCCCCGCTCGTACCAGCGGCAGTTTTTNGTGGCTGCAACCACATGCAGATTCATGGCGGTGTTACCGTGCACCTCACACTCCACGCCAAAAGCCTCGGCCAGATGCATGGTCTTCAAAGCAGGTGTAATGCCGCCAACATCGTTGACGCCGGTTCGAAGAATATCGCAGGCGCCGGCTTTCAACCATTCGGCCCGGTGCCAGTGCTTGCCAGCGGCACTTTCAGGTCCGACGATCGGAATATCGAGGTTGTCCGCAAGCCATTTGTAGGATGACATGGACTGTTCATCCATAGGCTCCTCGATCCAGTCGAAATCGAGTTTTTCCAGACCCCGACCCAAGGCCAGCGCGTCCGTGCGGGAATACCAGTGAAAGGCGTCGATCATCAAATGGATATCTGGACCCACCGCTTCTCGAACGGCAGCGCAAGCTTTCAGGTCCATCTTTACATCCGGGGCCCAACTGACAGGTGGCATCCAGGTGTGCAGCTTGATACCTCTATAGCCGCGCTTGACCAATGTTTCAGCAAAACGACCGTAATCATCAGGCGCTGCAAGACCGCCCTCCAACTCATCGCCACACATGATCGAGCCGTAGGCAAGGACCTTATCCCGGTAACCACCGATCAACTTGTATACAGGTTGACCGAGGGAACGCCCGGCCAGATCCCACAACGCGCAGTCTACGACAGCAAGTGTCCGGTCGGTTAATTGCGCCGCAGATCCGCGTTGCCAGTGCGCCAGATCTTGCCACAGACGCTCACGATCCCGATGGTCTTGGCCAATCAGAACTTTCTTGACGAACTTTTCGATAACGTGCGGGCGCACGATTTCCGGTGCCGTAAAGGAATGCCCCTCATCACCGTTTTCCGTGCGGATTGTCAACATAGCCTGCTCAACCTGATGCGCAGGACCGGGATGAGCGTGTCCGGCGCTATCGGAATGCCGACGAGTCGTTGTCCTGAACACCCGTACTTCAACGTCGGTAATAATCATCTATCCTCCCGATACCGCCCGGCGGCCATGACAATCTGCAATTCATCCTATTAGACAGATAATCGAATATTTGTCAAATATGTATGACATGTTGTTTTTCGCTGAACGCCGCTCGCTCTATATCTCGACAATCTCCACTTTCTCATTTTGCATCCTGCGATAATAAGTTACCTAAGACCTACGCCCTTCACGCCTGCAAAAAANCTGAGCCGTCCAATGCCTCCCCAATCAGTAGGATACCTTTACGCGCTTGCAGCTTTCACGATTTTCGCTGCGCAGGATGGCATTTCAAAACATCTTGGCTCTGCCTATCCCCCGGTTTTTGTGGCAATGGTGCGCTACTGGGCCTTCGCCGTTTTCGTCGTGATTCTTGCCTTGAGGGCGAATGGTGGGTTTCGGCAAACGATATCCACGAACCGCTTCTGGCTTCAGGCCAGTCGGGGCGTCATTCTCGCCGTGCAGATCGTACTCTCCATCATCTCTTTCTCGATCGTCGGACTCGCCCATACGCATTCAATACTGGCATCCACGCCGCTGATCGTAGCTGCTCTATCCGTGCCGATTTTGGGGGAAAAAGTTGGGTGGCGGCGTTGGTCGGCGATTCTTGTCGGCTTTCTCGGCGTCCTCGTCATTCTCAAGCCGGATGAGAACGGCTTCGATCCAACGCTGGTCATCACATTTGCCGCTGCGGTTTTGCTCGGCCTTTACGGTGTGCTGACGCGGCTTGCCAGCCGGACCGATACCGCCATCACAAGCTTTTTTNATACCGGCGTCCCTGGCGCTTTTGCCTTGACGCTGGTTGGACCATTTTTCTGGGTCAATATGTCACCCGCCGACTGGGGCTGGATGGTGGCACTGTGCATAACCGGCATGAGCGGCCACTACCTCCTCATCCGCGCCTTTGAACTTGCGGATGCCGCTTCTGTACAGCCATTCTCCTATTACCAGCTGGTGCTGGTCTCCATCATTGGCATCAGCCTGTTCGGAGAGACGTTGAGCATCCACATGGTTGTCGGCGCGGCAATCGTCGTCGCGGCAGGATTGTTCACAATATGGCGAGAACAGATGGTCGCACGTAGAGCACGGCGAGAGCGACTATGAAACGATTTTCTGCGGAGAGGTGGATAGCATCGAAGCCTCGCATCGCAATAACATGCCATAGAGATCGCGCGGCTCATCTGGATCGGCCAGTAAATCCAGCCGCTCGTAAAATCCGGTGGCCGCCAGTTTCGACCTGACATAGCGTAGAGCCGAGAAATCTTCGATGGCAAAACCGACACTGTCGAATAGCGTTATCTGACGATCCGTTTTTCGCCCGTCGGCAAGGCCCGACATCACCTGCCAAAGCTCCGTGACAGGGTGATCCGAAGGCAGTTGCTGTACCTCGCCTTCGATGCGGGTTTGCATCGGATACTCCACGAAAATATCAGATCGCAGCAAAATATCCCTGTGCAATTCGGTTTTGCCAGGGCAATCCCCACCGACAGCATTGATGTGAGTGCCCGGGCCGACCATGTTGTCCGTCAGGATTGTCGCATATTGTTTGTCCGCGGTAACGGTGGTGATGATATCAGCACCCTCCACGGCTTCTTCTGCACTTTNGCAGATCAAAATGGAGAAACCCTGACCTTCCAGATTTCGCTGACATTTCAAACTGGCAGCGGGATCGATATCGTAAAGACGAAGCTGGTCAACTCCCAAAATGGCCTTGAAGGCACGGGCTTGAAACTCGCTCTGCGCTCCGTTGCCGATGATGGCCATGGATTTCGCGTCTGTACGAGCAAGATATTTTGCTGCGACCGCTGACGTTGCCGCTGTCCGCAAGGCGGTCAGGATCGTCATCTCCGACAGCAACATGGGATAGCCGTTTCCAACGTCCGACAGCACGCCGAAAGCGGTTACCGTCTGGCGGCCTTGTCTGGTGTTTTTGGGATGGCCGTTGACGTATTTGAAGCCGTAAAGCTTGCCGTCACTGGTCGGCATCAATTCTATGACACCCTCTTCGGAGTGCGACGCGATACGCGGCGTCTTGTCGAATGTTTCCCATCGCAGAAAATCCTCTTCTATGACGCCTGCCAGTTCTCGCAGGAACGTATCGATTCCCACTTTGAGCACGAGCTTCATCATGTTGTCGACGCTGATGAAAGGAACGATGTTGATATCCGGTATGGTATTCATGGCGGCGTTTCCTCCTACCCTGCTCTCGTCGGACGGTCCATGACGCGCTTGCCCATCAAGCTTGCTGTCAGGTCCACCATCAAACGAGCGGTTCGACCGCGCTCATCGAGAAAGGGATTGAGTTCTACGAGGTCGAGACTGGATACCAGCCCGCTATCGCACAGCATTTCCATGACCAGATGCGCTTCACGAAATGTTGCCCCGCCCGGCACCGTGGTCCCCACAGCAGGCGCGATGGAAGGGTCGAGAAAATCCACATCGAGGCTGACATGCAAAAGACCGTTGGCGGCCACGACACGTTCAAGAAACGCACGCAGGAGAACCGCAACGCCGTGCTCATCGATCATTCGCATGTCATGGATGGTCACACCGGTTTCCTTGAGCGCTGCACTTTCCGCAGGATCGACGCTGCGAATCCCAATCATGCAGATGTTCGCTGGATCGACAGGATTTTTGACCTCCGGGAAATAGCCTTCAAACCCCTTACGACCGCTGTAATAGGCTACGGGTGTACCATGCAGATTGCCGGTGCGCGTCGTTTCAAGCGTATGATAATCGGTATGCGCGTCCAGCCACAACACGAATAATGGCCGGTCGAGCTCTGCTGCACGTCGCGCAACACCGGTCACGCTACCCGCAGAAATGGCGTGGTCGCCCCCTAAAAATATCGGCATCGCATTGTGACTTTCGCGATAGGCGATTTCTGCCAATGCTTCTGTCCAGGCGACCGTCTCGGACAAATGATGAACCGCAGCGTTTGGATGAGCAAAATCACGCAGCGGCGCGGGCGTTATATTGCCCACATCGATAACGGAATGCCCAAGGTCTTCGAGCGATGATTTCAATCCCGCAATACGAAGCGCGCTTGGCCCCATCTCGCAACCCAGCTGCCCGGCACCGATCTGTAGCGGCACCCCGATAAGCCTGCAATCCATAAGCGTCTCCCATCCAATTCACGAGACGAATTGAAACACTGGGATGCGGCAGATTGAACGATAAAGATTGGCAAANTAGAATTATTATCTTACCATTTNGAAAANTAGATTTATCAAANTGGTATATCATGGACAATCTGGATGAGAAGTTGATTACGCTTTNGCGGCATAACGGTCGTCGCAGCATCTCGGATCTCGCACTGGAAACAGCGACGTCCCGAGCCACGGTACGCGCCCGCATCGAACGAATGGAAGCGAGCGGCACGATTATCGGCTACACTGTCATATTGCGAGCCGATGCCGTGGAAGAGGCCGTCCGCGGCATCATGATGATTGAGATCGAAGGCCACGTGACAGACAAGGTCATTCGGACATTGGGTGGATTTCAGGAAATCTCCGAAATCCACTCCACCAATGGTCGATGGGATCTCATCGTTGAACTCAGCGCTTCGACGCTCAGCAATTTTGATTCCGTCCTGCGGCGCATTCGGCTTGTTCCGGGTATCACAGGCAGTGAAACCAGCCTGCTGCTTTCGACATCCCGCTCAACGAAAGCCCGGCTTTAAANGGATCATTAAATCCGCATCCAACCGGTCACGTTTTGCTGCTCACGCGATGCGAAGCCCTTCGCGCCAAACGCCATCAATCAAAGGAGGCAGGCCAGTGGTCGCGCGAACCCTGACGAGATCGGCTCTGCGCCCGACTTCGATACGCCCCCGATCCGAAAGCTTGGCAGCGTCGGCCGGATTTGCCGAAATCAATCGGATCGCATGCGGCAAATCGATGATGCGTCTTTCGGACAAAAGAAAAGCGGCCTGCAACAGACTGAAAGGCACGTAGTCGGATGACAATATGTCTAGCGCACCCTTTTCAATAAGTTCGAGCGCCGAAACATTGCCCGAATGGGAGCCGCCGCGCACCACATTGGGTGCTCCCATCAGCACCTGCAGGCCAGCGTCTCGTGAAAGCTGTGCCGCCGCTACCGTTGTCGGAAACTCTGCAAGCGAAATTCCGAGCTCGATGCCTTCAGCCACATGTTCAGCGGTGGCGTCATCATGTGAGGCGATGGATATGCCGGCTGCGTGACAGCGCTCGGCGATAAGACGCCGGTGTTTTGCTGAGTAGGCATCGGACTGCGCAATGCGTCTTTCACTGAAGGCCGCGAAGTCGGCATCGGACAGCTTTTTCTTCCCCTGATAATAGATGCGGTATGCTTCGAGGCTGACGAACTGCCGCTGGCCGGGAGCGTGGTCCATCAGGGACGCCAGCCTGACGCGATCATTGTTTTTCATTTCATCGAAATGCTCCACCGCGTCGGGCATGGAAACCTCGCAGCGAAGATGGATGAAATGTTCAGCACGCAACCGCTTTGCCGCCGTTGCTGTTGAAATCGTTTGTGCAATGGCGGACATTTCATCTGAACCAAGCTCAGTATCGCCGTCCATTCCGACCCTGATGGCATCGAACACCGTCGTGATGCCAGCGGTTGCGATCTGCCNGTCATGAGCCTGAAGTGCGGCGTGCATGTTCCAATGCACTTTTGGGCGCGGCATGAGATGGGTTTCAAGGTGATCCGTATGCAATTCCACGCAGCCGGGGATCACATAATCGCCTTCCATATCTATTCCCGAAGACGATTGTCCCGGCGCGATACCTGCGATTTTNCCATCGCGAACGAGCAATGTGCCGGTGATTATCTCGTCATGAAGGACGATGGCACAATTGGTGAAGACGAGTTCATTTNGCATGGGAATCATTCGGTTTGCTGCGCCGTCGATAAACGGCTTTGGAGAAAGAAGCGACCGGCTCGAAGATCGGTCTGGACGACCTCAGTCGTAATTTAGGATCAGATGACGATCCTGCGAAGTTGCTGCGAGATGAGGTCCATCAGTGTCACCGTCAAAACGACGATGATGATGATGGCGGATGCCTGCGGATAGTAGAAACCACGGATCGATTCGAAAAGAACCTGGCCGATACCGCCCGCCCCGATCAATCCCAAGACGGTTGCGGAGCGGATGTTGGATTCGAGACGATAGAGCGAAAACGAAATCCATAGTGGTAGAACCTGCGGGATGACACCGAATATGACCTGCTGAATACGCGATGCACCGGTCGTGCGGATTGCCTCGACGGGACGCGGATCAATGGCCTCCACCGCTTCAGAAAACAGCTTGGCCAGAATACCGGTGGTGTGAATGAACAACGCCATGACACCCGCAAATGGACCAAGTCCGACAGCGACGACGAAGAGTACGGCGAAGACGATCTCATGGATCGCGCGGAACATGTCCATGAGGCGCCGAATGGGTTGATTGATCCACCAAGGGGCCATGTTGTGGGCAGACAAAATGCCGAACGGTATCGACAAAAGCACGGCGAGAAAGGTTCCCCATACGGCGATCTGGACCGTGACGACCATCTCTTCCAGGTAATATTGCCAGGTGGTGAAGTCGGGCTTCAGGAAGTCCTTGGCATAGGTTGCCATGTTCCCGCTGTCGGTAAAGAGATAGGTCCATCGGCCCATTTCGGCCGGCCCCCAGCTGATGACCAAAGCTGCCAGGACGACCAGTGTGAGCAAACCATTGCGCAGACTGCCAGGTTGCTTTGCCTGAGCTGAGAGGATCGTTTTGTTTTGGACGGATATTTCGCTCATGTCTTCAACCCGGTGATGGAGAGGGNCGGGTCAGAAAGACCCGCCCTAAAGATTTCAGGACGATCAGGTCTTCGAAGCTGTGGCGAGTTCAGCTTCGAACTTGCTCTTCTTTTCCGTCAAATCCTTGATCTTGGAGGCCTTGGCTTCGGCGGACAAAGATGCGTCAGCCTGCGCCTGCGCAATCGACTTCGACAGTTCCATGACGCGAATCGGCAGAAGCTGCTTGTCGGTCGAGGCCCGGAAAGGGGCCCATTTCAGACCGGCCAAAATCTTCTTTTCTTCGGCGACATTGCCTGTCGACTTGTCCGTACCGTAGGTCAGGAAGAACTCGCGCAGCTTGGTCTTTGCTTCATCCGGGATATCCTTGCGCCAAACGATCGGATCGGAAGGAATCAAAGGCGAACGCCAGACTTCGCGAATATTGGCAAAGGCGTCCGGCTTGTTCTGCTTGATCAACGCCATGTTTTCAGTGTTGTTGGCGGCTGCGTCCAGTTGCTTGTTGGCAACGGCCATGGCGTTGGTTTCATGGTTGGCGTTGGTCACATTCTTGAAGCAGGACTTAGGGTCGATCCCGCGTGCGCCGAACACGAATGTCATCGGCACGAGGTAGCCGGACGTGGAGTTTGGATCGCCAAGACCGAAGTTGATCGACTTGTCGCATTTCAAGACGTCATCGATGGTCTGGATCGGGGAATCCTTTGGTACGATAACAACCGACCAGTAACCCGGTTCACCGCCCATTGGTACGCTTTGGACGAAGACTTCACCATTGGCACGATCAACGGCTTCCATGGCGGACTTGTTGCCGTACCAAGCGATTTGCACCTTGTTGAAGCGCATGCCTTCAATGATACCGGCATAGTCGGATGCAAAAANCGCTTTTACGTCCAGACCGGTTTTCGTCTTCATGTCGGCAAGAAGCGGATCCCAGTTGGTCTTGAGGTTCTGCTGGGATTCGGTGGAAATGATGCCGAAATTGATCGTGGCATCCTGCGCGAAGGCAGCAGAGGTCATTGTAAAGGCGATGGACATCGCCGCCATGCTTTNCAGTATCGCGTTCATAGGAGGTCTCCGATAACAAAGGGAAATCAGGCGGTCGTGAAAACCGGCTGACGGTTGGGCAGTACCGCGGCAGGCACGGGTGCGGATTGCTCCTCCGGGGCGTCCGGCAGGACCAACTCTTCCGATGCCGAGCCGTAAAGCTCGGCCAGAAATGCGTTAGACAGGGATGTCGACGGGCCATCGAACACGACGGCCCCATTGCGCATGGCGATGGTTCGCTTGCAGTAACGACGGGCGTATTCCACCTGGTGCAACGACACCAGAACCGTGATCCGGTCTTGCGTGTTGATATCCGCCAGCACATCCATCACACGGCGCGCGGAAGATGGATCCAGCGCGGAGATCGGCTCGTCGGCAATCAGGATTTCCGCGCCCTGAACCAGCGTGCGGGCAATGGCGGCGCGCTGTTGTTGACCGCCCGAAAGTGTCGATGAGCGCTGCACGGCAACCTGCGGAATGCCAACACGGGCAAGAGCTGCGCGTGCCGCATCTTTTTCCGCCGCGTTGAACAGGCCAAGCGTTCCGCGCCACCGGGGTACGCGACCCAGGAGGCCGATAAGGACATTTGTCAGCACCGAAAGGCGACCGACGAGATTGAACTGCTGGAAAAGAACCGACACTGCGCCACGCTTTACATGGCCAGTCAGACGACCGTCTCTTTGCGATACGGTATCAAGTATTTCCACCCGCCCGTTCCGGCCATCACCGGTTTCGAGACCCGCAATGTGACGGATCAAAGTGCTTTTGCCGGAGCCGGAGGCGCCGATCAACGCAACCATCTCGCCGCGCTCAAGCGTCAGACTGACGCAGTCGAGTGCGCATGTATTCCCGTATTTCTTCGAGAGATTGGACACGGTGATCGCGGTCATTTCTTGCTCCTGATGCCGGTCGGTTCGAAGGACATTGGACGGCTTTCGATGATGGTATGGTGACGGTTGAGTGAAGTTTTTATGTCAGCCACAATAACGGTCCAGAAACTCTTCCGCCGACATGTTGCGAAAGTAGTTTAGTGCTTCGAAAAGCTGATCATGCGGCCAATCCCACCAGGCAAGCCGATCCATCCGCTCTCCGGTAGAAGCAACAAACCGCTCCCGGATCATGCGCGCCGGCACACCGCCGACAATCGTGTATGGCGCAACGTCACGAGAAACGACCGCGCCCGCGCCGATGACCGCTCCATTTCCGATCTGGACGCCCGGAAGTAGCGTGACGCCATGACCAATCCAGACGTCGTTACCGATCACCACCCGTTTNGCTCGCCGCGCAGCAAAGAACTCCGCCTCGTCACTCATGCCTGGCCAGTAGTCGCCTGCACGGTAGGTGAAATGGTGAAGACTGGCCCGATCCATGGGGTGATTGGTGGCATTGATACGCACGCTGGCTGCGATATTCACAAACTTTCCAATCGTGGCACACCAAACCTGCCCGCCCCGTTCGATATAGGAATAGTCGCCCAGTTCCGTTTCCGAGATGCGGCAACCTTCGGCGATTTCCGTGTAACGTCCCAGCACGCAATCCGTGACCTGCGCCGCTGGATCGATCAGTGGGGTAATCGACAGCTTCGTCATGCCGCTGTCTTTCTTGCTGAAAAGTCAGAGATATCCAGCATCCGCGTGGCAACGGCATCGCGAACCGGCAGATCGTGGAAAATGCCGAGGATGGCGATGCCCTTTGCCAACTTCTCCTTCATCATCGCCACGACCACATCGCGATTTNCAGCATCGAGCGAGGCGGTGGGCTCATCAAGCAACAGAATGGGATGATCAGTGATGAAGCCCCGGGCAATGTTGACGCGCTGCTTTTCACCGCCCGAAAATGTGGCGGGCGGCAGACCGAAAAGAGCTTCTGGCAAGTTGAGCCTTGTGAGCAAGGCGGCTGCGCGAACAACGGCATCCTCCCGGCTCGAACCACGCGCTGTCAGAGGTTCTGCGACGATATCCAGTGCAGAAACGCGCGGAACCGCCCTCAAAAACTGGCTGACATAGCCGATGCTGTTATGGCGCAGCTCCAAAATGAGTCTTGCATCGCCACCGCCGAGATCATGCATGGCGCCTGATGCAGTGTCGCGGACCAGTATCTGGCCCTCGTCTATCGCGTAATTGCCATAAACCATGCGCAGGATCGAAGACTTGCCGACGCCTGATGGGCCTCCCAGCACGACGCATTCGCCGCGATGCAGATCGAAGCCGACGTTTCGCACCACCGGCAAGACGATGCCATCGCGCAGATGCATGGTGAAAGACTTCGCCACGTCGCTGGCGGAGAGGACAATTGTTTCGGCAAGCGCCGTAGATGTGTGAAGAAGCGTCATTTCAACTCTCCGGGATCGAAGCGACAAGAAGCTGGGTATAGGCATGCTGCGGATCGTCCAGTACCCGGTCGGTTAGCCCCTGCTCCACGATCCGCCCGCTTTTCATGACGATCATCCGTTGGGATAACAGGCGCGCAACAGCGAGATCATGGGTAACGATGACCACTGACAGACCCATATCGTTGACGAGATTTCGCAACAGGTCGAGCACGCGCGCCTGGACGGAAACATCTAGACCACCAGTAGGTTCGTCCATAAAANTCAAACGCGGATGCGTGACGAGATTGCGGGCGATCTGCAGGCGCTGGCGCATGCCGCCAGAGAACGTCACCGGCTGATCGTCGATGCGATCCATCGCAATCTCGACGCGTGACAACCACTCGCCAGCGGAGCGACGGATATCACCATAATGTCGCTCACCGACCGCCATAAGCCGCTCACCGACATTGGCGCCCGCCGATACCCGCATGCGCAGGCCATCAGCCGGGTTCTGGTGAACAAANCCCCAGTCGGTGCGCATCAGAAACCGACGTTCGGCTTCGGAAAGCTCGGCCAGATCTGGGAACCGGCCATCCCGCATACGATATCTGACGCTACCGCTCGAGCGTTGGAGACGCGCCGATATGCAGTTGAGGAGTGTGGTTTNGCCTGAGCCGGATTCACCGACGATAGCAATGACTTCACCCGGCCAGACGTCGAACGAGACATCCGTGCAGCCAACGAAGTCGCCATAGCGCCGCTCCAGATTTTGAACGGAAAGAATGGGGCCGGTCATTGCTGATCTCCCGTCGCGAGTTGGGGCAAGCCAGGGCCGTGGTGGCCGTCTGCCTGGCGGGTTTCGCAGTGGTCGGTATCGGAGCACACGAACATTCGGCCACCGTGATCATCCGTCACCACTTCATCGAGATAGACGCCTTCGGCGTTGCAAAGTGCACAGGATGAAGTGAACCGCTGGATAGCGAACGGGTGGTCCTCGAAATCAAGGCTGACGACTTCGGTGAAAGGCGGCAGCGCGTAAATGCGCTTCTCACGCCCGGCCCCGAACAGTTGCAGCGCTGGCGAATTGTGCATTTTCGGATTGTCGAACTTAGGGATAGGTGATGGGTCCATGACGTAGCGACCCTCAACCTTCACAGGATACGCGTAGGTCGTGGCGATGTGACCATGCTGGGCAATGTCCTCATACAGCTTGACATGAACAAGTCCGTATTCCTCCAGCCCGTGCATAACGCGGGTTTCAGTCTCACGCGGCTCCAAAAAGCGCAGCGGTTCCGGGATCGGGACCTGATAGACGATTGTCTGACCTGCTCGCAGGGGCGTTTCAGGAATGCGGTGACGTGTCTGGATGACCGTTGCCTCGTTCGTCTTCGTCGTTGTGGCAACGCCTGCTGTCTTGGCGAAAAAGGCGCGGATAGACACGGCATTGGTGGTGTCGTCGGCACCTTGATCTATGACTTTCAACACATCGTCCGGACCGAGGATCGCGGCTGTGACCTGCACACCGCCGGTTCCCCAGCCATATGGCATCGGCATTTCACGCGACGCAAACGGGACCTGATAACCCGGAATGGCAATCGCCTTCAGAATGGCGCGACGGATCATCCGTTTGGTCTGCTCATCGAGATAAGCGAAATTGTAGCTTGGCAAATTCATTCCGCAGCCTCCTTGTTTTGCGAGGCATCTTCTTTTTCACCCCGAAGCATGCGCAACAAACCGAGCTCCGCCTGGAAATCCACGTAATGCGGTAGCTTCAGATGCTCGACAAAGCCGGTTGCTTCTACGTTGTCACAATGGGCAAGGACGAACTCCTCGTCCTGTGCGGGCGCTGTTCGCTGTTCGTCGAACTCATCTGCACGAAGAGCGCGATCGACGAGGCTAACCGCCATTGCTTTTCTCTCGGACTGGCCAAACACGAGGCCGTAGCCACGCGTAAACCGAGGCCCTTCTTCGCCTTGTCCTTTGAACTGGGAAACCATCTGGCATTCCGTCACGCGTATCGAGCCAATCGAGACCGCGAAACCCAGTTCTGGTACATCGACCTCGACCTCCACCATGCCGATGCGGACTTCACCGACGAAGGGATGGGTGCGTCCATAACCGCGCTGGGTGGAGTAAGCGAGAGAAAGCAGGAAACCTTCATCACCCCGCGCAAGCGCCTGCAATCTCAAATCCCGATCAACTGGAAAGGACGTCGGATCACGCGTGAGGTCGGCAGGCTCCTTGTCAGAGGCGACATCCGGCTCGATCAGGCCTTCGTCGTTGAGAATATCGGTCACTCTCGGAAACGATCCTGCAGTATCCAGAAGGCGTCGGGCCGGTTGGGCCACCGGCTCATCACCAGCCATGTCAGGGTCAATCAGTCTGTGGGTATAATCGAAAGTCGGGCCTAGTAGCTGGCCGCCGGGTATGTCCTTGTACGTCGCCGACACGCGCCGCTCGATCTGCATGGTGTCAGTCGCGACAGGCAGCGAATAACCAAAGCGCGGCAATGTCGTACGATATGCGCGCAACAGAAAGATTGCTTCGATGAGATCACCGCGTGACTGGCGAACGCACATTGCCGCCAGTTGCGGATCGTAGAGCGATCCCTCGGCCATGACCCGGTCGACACCGAGCGCCAATTGTTCTGCGATCTGATCAAGCGTCAACGCGGGAACAGCGCGGTCTCCACGCCGACGATCGGCAAGCAGCTTATGCGCTTTGTCGATTGCCGCTTCGCCACCTTTTACAGCCACATACATGGGTCAAACCTCCTTTATACGGGTCGTTCGCGGCAGGGCGATTGCCTCGGCGCCACAGACGAGCACAATGTCGAAACCCAAGGGGTAAAGGGCTGTGTTGACCGCCATCGCGCTTGCAAAACCAGCCGGTAAACCGGCGGGTGCAATGGTACGTGACGTTTCGATACCGGGGCCGGTCAACTCGAGCGATGAACCACCGTCTATTGAGCGTACCGGCAGAATAAGGGTCGCGGAACGATCCGGGTATTCCATGGTGCCGCGGGCAAATATGTCCCAGCTCTCGACATCGGTCGTATCAGAAAGAAGCACGAAGCTAGCTTTTGCTGGCTCCGATAGAACAGGTGCACCGCTGTGAAAGGTAAGCCATGCCGCTGCATCCTGTGTTTCGTCCGGGGCTTCGAACCAGACGGGCGTAGCGTAATCTGCCAGCGTCAGAAGAATTGCCGATGCGGCAGCGCATAGGGGTAAAGGGCCAAGCGCCCGTTCACCGAGCGCGGCAACCGTTCCGGGCATCGACAAGGCGTGCATCACAGCGTGGAAAACATCTTGCGAGGCAAAGACCGGATCGGCAAAGCCGCCATCGAAGGTTACCGTGCTCATCAGTCTTCTCCTCTCGCGACCGTGAAGAAGTCCACTTTCGTCGCTTCCGTTTCTTCAGCCCGGCGAAGTTTTTCGTCTTCCATGAAGGTCAAGGCGGGAAGAACGATGTCAGCGTCGATGCGGGCAATCCAATCAGGCCGTTGCCTTAGGGCGTCCAAATGAGCAACGATGTGCGCCTTGCGCTGATCTCGCCCGAGGATGATCGAATGCCCGACCTCGCCGGTCGCAAGCTTCACGGTTGCGCGGGTGACGCTGGCTTCACCGAGATTAAAGGCGGCGCCGCCACCGCCAACCTTGCCACGAACCATGACGGTGCCGATTTCCGGGCCGCGCACAACAACTGCTGGCGGCATATTCCCACCTAACATGCCATACGTTTGCGAAAGAATATCGGCCGGTGTCCCGGCAAGAATACCCAGCGCCTGCTTTCGATCGAATATTTCCATCATCTTTGCCGCCCACACTCAGAACAATCAAATTTGTCTATTTGTATAGACAACCATTCTTATTCGTTTTATACATCACCAATGATGACGATGGAATGACAACGGGACCAATGACGAAAAATGAATGCGAGTGACGACGGAATATCGCGGTGGCGCAAAGTGGCAGACGGCATTCGCAGCGCAATCGCAGAGGGCAAAATCGGCGATCAATTGCCGCCAGAGACAGAACTTGCCACACAGTTTGGTGTCAACAGGCACACTGTCCGGCGTGCTATCGCAGTGCTCTCTGCCGATGGACTTTTACGGGCGGAGCGCGGGCGTGGCACGTTCGTCAATGCGGCCCAGACACGCGTAGTTTACCCCATTGGAGACAGGCCCAGATTTTCCGAAANCATGATGCGTCAGTCGCTCGCGCCGTCCGGGCGTCTGATCCATGCGGAGATCGTTGCCGCAGATGCCACTCAGGCAAGACTTTTGTCATGCAGTCCCGGCTCACCACTGCACCGCGTCGAGCATCTCGCCGTTGCAAATGGCGCGCCGATGTCCCGGTCAGTTTCTCTGTTTNCCGCTGATCGCTTTCCCGGCATCATCGCCGCCTATGCGGAAACCGGTTCCATCACCAAAGCCCTGAAACTCGAAGGTCTCGCAGATTATCGACGCCAGGAAACACGATTAACGGCAGAACGGGTCTCGTCTCGCGACGTCGAACTGCTCAATTGCATGCCCGATAGCATCGTTCTCGTCAGTCAGGCCATAGACGTTGATATGGAAGGCACGCCAATCCAAAGCATCGTCACGCGATTTCTCGCCGACAGGATGGAACTGGTGTTTGCGAACAATAGTCCGGCGATGTGAAGCTTCAAAAAGCACTCGAACAATGGCAGGTCTTTAACAACGCTGCAATTTGGAAGGGAACTGATCAGTCAATCGCTTGTTAGCGAAAGGAAGGCATTCCTGCCAGCAACACGATTGGAGATCCTGTGTCCGATACAAATCGCCCTACTCCACCCTATTCCAAACAGCAGCAAGAGCCGCCGGGAACGACGGCGCAGATGAACCCTGTTCCAGATCATGGTGAGAGTTCCTATCGCGGAAACGGCAGGTTATCGGGGAAGGTCGCGTTGATTACAGGCGCTGATTCCGGCATCGGAAAAGCTGTGGCCATCGCCTTCGCAAGAGAAGGAGCCGATATTCTCATTTCCTATCTCAACGAAGATGAAGATGCCGAAGATACTGCCAAGTGGGTCAAAGAGGCAGGTCGTAAAGCGATCCTGGTTCCTGGAGATATCAAGTCGGAAGCGCATTGCAGATCGTTGGTAGCGCAGACCGTCGAGAAGCTTGGAGCCATCGACATTTTGGTCAACAATGCCGCCTTTCAGCGAACATATGCGTCGATAGAGGACATTACTGCCGAGGAATGGGACGAGACGTTCCGCACCAACATATACGCGCCATTCTTTTTGTCGAAAGCTGCGGTGCCCCTGATGAAACCCGGCAGTTCAATCATCAACACGACATCCATCCAGTCCCGGCAACCTTCCCAGGCACTGCTCGCCTATGCGTCTACCAAGGGAGCAATCTCCAACTTTACCGCCGGACTTGCAGAGATGGTGGCTGACAAGGGCATCCGCGTCAACGCCGTGGCACCGGGTCCAATCTGGACTCCTCTCATTCCCTCGACAATGCCTGCGGAAAAGACCGCAAAATTCGGCGAAAACACTTTGCTGGCCCGGGCTGGCCAACCAGCGGAATTGGCTGGCGCCTACGTGCTGCTGGCCTCAGACCTCGGAAGCTACATGACCGGAGCGGTTGTTCCGGTTACAGGCGGCGAGATCATGATCTAGCATTGCCTACACATGATAGTCCTCGCAGCGCAGAGACGTAACCATCGAAACGTCTCTGCGAAAAACACGCGCTCAGGCAATCCCGCATAACAGATTTTTNCATTGAAATTGCAGCCTTATTGAGACCACCACGTTAGCTTTGCCCACGTTAATATTAGAGTGATTGTACGGGATTTTNGGATGACACTGGGCGAAAATGGATATGATGCTACCCCATCTTGGGGGCCGCAAATTGTTGGCCCCGGTACGCGTTTTCGTCTCTGGGCACCGAACCAGAACGAAGTGAGGCTGCGGCTCTCGGGCGATTATGCCATGACACGACGTCACGACGGCTGGTTCGAAATCTACATTGATGAACAGCCGTTCGGGTCACCCTACGGATTTGTGTTGGATGACGGCACCGTCGTGTCGGATCCTGCGTCACGCCAGCAGCAGACAGATGTTTTGGGGCTGTCCGTCCTGACCAACCCGAAGGCTTACCGCTGGCAACATCTGCAATGGCAAGGCAGACCTTGGCATGAGACGGTGATCTGCGAGATTCATGTCGGCACCTTCACACCGGAAGGAACGTTCAACGCGGTGGCAGCCAAACTCAGCCATCTCGCTTCAATCGGAGTGACCGCCATCGAGCTGTTGCCGATCGCGCATTTTCCCGGCAACAGGGNATGGGGGTATGATGGCGTGCTGCAATATGCACCACATACTGCTTACGGAACGCCCGACGAACTGAAGGCATTGGTAGACGTTGCACACGGCTTGGGTTTGATGGTCTTTCTCGACGTGGTCTACAACCACTTCGGCCCTGAAGGTAATTTTCTAAGCCAATATGCACCGGCGTTTTTCAGAGACAAGCATAATGACTGGGGGCAGGAAATCGCTTTCGAGCAGCAACCTGTCAGACGCTATTTCATTGATAATGCTTTATATTGGCTTGAAGAATTTCGGTTTGATGGCTTGCGTTTAGATGCCGTCAACGAGGTCAAAGACGATAGCAGTCCACACATTCTCGAAGACATTCCTTCAGCCGTGCGAGGGCGCATAACAGGTCGTAATGTCCATTTGATGATCGAAAATCCGCCTAACGGTACAGACCTTCTGGTGGATGGATTGTTCACAGCAGACTGGAATGACGGCTTTCATCATGTGGTGCACAGGATCGTCACGAATGAGAGCAGCGGTATCTTCGCTAAATTCGCAGATGACGCTTTCGGAAAGCTACGCAAANTCATGTCCGAAGGTTATGTGGATGCTGGGGAGCCGACTGTCAGTAATCACCTGCCTCCAAGCGCCAGTTTGCAACCGACAGCCTTCATCCATTTTCTCCAGAACCATGATCAGGTCGGCAATCGCGCCCTCGGAGATCGGTTACATACAAGTATCGATGAACAGACCCATCTTGCTTTGACCGCGATGCTTCTCCTCTCCCCGCAGGTCCCCCTTCTTTTCATGGGCGAATCTTACCGCGACAACACGCCCTTCCATTTCTTTGCCGACTACACCGATGAGCTGGCGACAATCATCCGCGACAACCGTGCGCCTGAAGCGGAGAATTTCGGCGGTTACCCTGAAGGCTTCTCGGCGACGGACATCCCCGACCCGAATGCAGAAACTACATTTCTCGATTCCAAANTCGACTGGGCTCAATCAGAGACACCAGAAGGGCAGGCATGGTCGAACCAGATTCGACAACTCATCGAAATCCGTCGGGAACGCATCGTCCCACATCTCCTGGACGCTCAAGCGAACAGCGGCAAAGTTCTGGATGCCCCGGAAAGATGCGTTTTCGTAGACTGGAAGCTCGGCGATATCGCCCTGCAACTGCGCCTTAATCTCTCAAAAAAGGAAATTGCCCTGGGGTCTAAGTTGGGCGAACGCATCTGGCCGAACAGCAAAGCTGACACCCACGAGACGTTGCCACCTCTGTCGGTTGCTTTTTACATACAGGAGAGGGCTGATTGACAGGGATTGTCGCAGATTTACGCGATATGACGGCTGGGCAAGTGAGTTGTTGCGCCGCGCGCTTCCAGTGACCCCAAATCATCCTTGTGCAAAAGTTTGGCCAGCCAGTCGACGAAGACACGAACCTTGTTCGTGACGTGCCTCGTTTGTGGGTAGACGATGTAAATGGGCATGGGTTCCCGGTTCCATTCCGGCAGAACAGGCACGAGATTGCCTTTGGCGAAATCATCCCGGATCATGAATGGAACCAGTTGCGCAACACCCATACCCGCCAGCGCCGCATTTTGGTAAGTGCGGCTATCATTGGCCGAAACGATATAACGCGGCGTGATTTCCACCGTGCGCGTTCCGTTGTCGAACGGCATCGTCATGATTTGGCCGGAGGTTGCGTTGAGGTACCCAACACAATAGTGCTCGCCCTCAAGGTCTTCTGGCTGTTGCGGCACACCGAATTTTTCTATGTAGGAAGGCGCGGCGCATGTCACGAACTCAAGCTCGGACACCTTGCGGGCGATGAGTGACTGATCGCGTGGCGTGCCAACACGCACCGCGCAATCGACGTTCTCCGCGATGTAATCCACCAGTCTGTCGCCAACCCCGAGGTCGAGGCGGATGAGTGGATAACGTTCGTAGAAATCGCACAGGTTGGGGATGATGATATGGTCCGCGAACGCTCCCGCCATCTCGACACGTAGTCTGCCAGATGGCTGCGTGTTCGTGTTGGACAGGCTTCCGTCCAGCTCATCGATTTCGGACAATATCTGAATGGCCCGCTCGTAGTACAACGCGCCATCAGTCGTCACCATCACTCGGCGCGTCGTGCGATTAAGCAGCGTAGTGCGCAGATGTGCCTCCAATCCCTGCACCATATTGGTGACAGTGGTCTTTGGAATATTCAGCGCGTTGGCCGCCCGTGTAAAATTTCCGGTCTCCACCACCCGTGCAAAANCACGCATCGCCGCTAGCTGATCCATGGCACATCGCCCTTTCGATCTATTGTCCGCTATTTTGGAATAGTGTTTTCAATTTTGCGGACTTGTACATTTTATCCCGAACAATAATATCTATTTCAGAAATTGCTGCAAGAGGTCACCTTGAGCGGCTTCGAAGGAAACGAAATGAACACGCAGTGGCACACGATCGAAAATGGCGGAACGGATCAACCGCCTCTGTCGGTACGTGTCTACAAGGGTGAAGGTGAGAACCGGACGCCACCGCTCGTGCTTTATCTTCGTGGCGGTTCGTTTCTGGAACAGGGTGGTCAGTGCCCGGAATTGCCGGTCGCGAGGGCACTCGCCGATAAGGGGGCCGTTGTGATCGAGGCTGATTATAGCACGACATCCTGCAACGAGTTTCCGGCAGTCATAGACTGCGCTTTCGAGGCGCTGGATTGCCTAAGCAATAACCGCAAGCTTTATGGCAGCGCAAAATCGCTGGTGTTTGTAGCGGGCGAAGAGGCAGGCGGCAATGTGGCGGCTGGTTTGGCGCTAAAAGCGCGGGATCGGATGCCTGGAAANCTGGCGGGGCAGATTTTGCTCTCACCAATGATCGATCCACTGATGGCGTCCACGTCTTTTCGGGACGCAGACAAGATTGGAATGCGGCAGCGTTGGGCGGAAGGCTGGAGCCACTATCTGGCAAAAGCCTGTGGGTTTGCCCACCCCTATGCCGCACCCTGCCAGTGTACGCGGCTGAACCGTGTAGCACCGGCGCTGATTTTTACGGCCGAGGATGACCCTCTTCGCGACGAGACCGTCAATTATGCCGGTCGTTTGAGCGAAGCAGGGGTACAGGTCCGGCAGCATGTTTTCCCTGTCGGTTCCGGCTGGACAGGGCTTTATCGCGGTGAAGGTGGAAAATGGCTTTCAGCTGTTTGCACCGAGTTTGCGGATTTCGTTCAAGACCTGAAGCATTAGCATTTTTCGACATAACTGATCGGCTCCCTGTGGAGCCAAGGAGATTACCCATGACGCTCAAGAACAAGCGCCGTGCCCTTGCGGGTGCCGGCATAGGCCTTGCCGTGGCCGTTGCAGCGGCGGCATTTTTATTAGACCTTCCCCTGTCGACCGGCGCCGTCGCGGCGTCCGCCCCGGCGGAACCACCTGCCGTTCCCGTCACTGTCGCAGTTGTCGAAAGCCGCGACATCACCCACTGGGAACAGTTCTCCGGTCGTTTGGAAGCCGTCGAGCGGGTCCAGATACGATCACGAGTGGCAGGCCAAATCCAGGCCGTTCACTTCCGTGAAGGCGCGCTGGTAAAGGCTGGCGATGCACTCTTCACGATTGATCCGGCACCCTATCAGGCGACGGTCGCGGGTGCGGAAGCACAGGTCGCCTCCGCCGACGCCAAGGTAAGCCTGGCTAGAACCGAGCTCGAGCGTGGCCGCAGAATGGCCGACAATCGCACCATTTCGCAAAGCGATTTCGACCAGCGCCAAAGTAATGTTGCAGATGCCGAAGCGCAAGCGCGGGCGGCACGCGCAGCACTAACGACCGCCCAACTCGACTTGAGCTATACCGAGCTTCGTGCTCCCGTGTCGGGCCGCGTTGGCAAGCTTGAGATTACCGTCGGCAACCTCGTTGCTGCCGGTTCGACATCTCCAGCACTGACGACACTGGTTTCCGTCGACCCAATCTATGCAAGCTTCAACGCAAGCGAAGAAATGGTGGCGAAGGCTCTGTCGCAGCTCCCAGCATCGGACGGTGCGCTTCAGGCACTGGAGCAAATACCGGTCGAAGTCGGCACGCTGGCCGATGAGGGAACACCGATCAAGGGCACCTTGCATCTCATCGACAATCAGGTCGATAGCGCAAGCGGCACAATCGGGGTCCGCGCTGTATTCGCCAACACGGATGGACATCTGATCCCCGGCCAGTTCGTGCGGGTTCGTTTAGGTGAGCCGAAGTCGGAGAACCGCATCGTTATCACCGACCGGGCCATCGGCACCGATCAGGACAAGAAATTCGTCTTCGTGGTGGATGGTGAGAACAAGGTGAACTACCGGCAGATCAAGCCCGGCCCATCGGCAGATGGCCTGCGCGTCGTTGAAAGCGGTCTTGCGGCCGGAGACAAGATCGTCGTCAACGGTCTTCAGCGCATTCGCCCCGGTGCCATTGTTGCACCGCAGACGGAAGAAAAGGTCGCGGCCTCGCAATAACCTTTCATGGCGGGCCGATTTGAGGCCCGCCAGCATATTCAAAATAGAAAAACGATCCGCCGACAGCCCAATGTCACCGGAGCGGTTTTCTGCATCCAAATTCCACCCGGAGGCGAGAGGGCCTTTGCTATGAACATCTCCAGATTTTTTGTGGACCGGCCGGTTTTTGCTGGCGTGCTATCGGTCCTTATCGTCGTCGCGGGCCTCATCGGCATGCGCGCCTTGCCGATTTCCGAATACCCGGAAGTCGTGCCACCTTCCATCGTCGTGCGCGCCACCTACCCCGGCGCGAACCCCAAGGTCATCGCCGAAACGGTGGCAACGCCGCTGGAAGAACAGATCAACGGCGTTGAAGACATGCTTTATATGTCCAGCCAGGCGACATCCGACGGCGTCATGACGCTGACGGTGACGTTCAAGCTCGGCACAGACCCGGACAAGGCCCAGCAACTGGTGCAGAACCGGGTCTCGCAGGCCGAGCCGCGTTTGCCAGCCGAAGTCAGAAGCCTCGGCGTCTCCACCGTCAAAAGCTCGCCCGACCTGATGATGGTCGTGCATCTGGTCTCGCCNGGCAATCAGTATGACCTGACCTATTTGCGCAACTATGCCGTTCTCAACATCAAGGACCGGCTGGCGCGCATCGAAGGTGTGGGCCAGGTGCAGATCTTCGGCGCGGGCGATTATTCCATGCGCGTCTGGATCGATCCGCAAANGGCTGCCGAACACAATCTGGCTGCCAGCGATATCAGCAATGCCATTCGTGAGCAGAACGTACAGGCCGCAGCAGGCACCATCGGCGCTTCGCCGAGCCTTAACGGCGTCGATCTTCAGCTCAACGTCAACGCCCAAGGCCGCCTTTCCACACCGGAAGAATTCGGCAACATCATCGTGAAAAGCGGTACTAACGGCGAAATCACGCGCTTGCGCGACGTTGCACGCGTCGAACTCGGTGCGGCGGACTATGCGCTGCGGTCGTTGCTGGATGGAAAGTCTGCCGTCGCCATTCCCGTCTTCCAGGCCCCCGGCTCCAACGCAATCACCATCTCCGATCAGGTTTCTGCGACCATGCAAGACTTGCAAAAGGCAATGCCGGATGGCGTGAAATACGAAATCGTCTACGACACGACGCAGTTCGTGCGTGCATCCATCGACAAGGTCATCGATACCTTGCTGGAAGCCATCGCACTCGTCGTCATCGTCGTGATCCTGTTCCTCCAGACATGGCGCGCNTCGATCATCCCGTTGATTGCCGTACCCGTATCCATCATCGGTACATTCGCGGTGATGTATGTCTTCGGTTTTTCGATCAACGCGCTCAGCCTTTTCGGGCTTGTGCTGGCCATCGGTATCGTCGTGGACGATGCCATCGTGGTGGTGGAAAACGTCGAGCGTAACATCGAAAACGGATTGTCTCCGCGTGACGCAACCTACCGCGCCATGAAAGAAGTGTCCGGCCCCATCATTGCTATCGCGCTGGTGCTGGTCGCGGTCTTCGTACCACTTGCCTTCATCTCGGGCCTGTCGGGCCAGTTCTACCGCCAGTTCGCGCTGACGATTGCCATCTCCACGGTGATTTCGGCCATCAACTCGCTGACCCTGTCTCCAGCCTTGGCTGCCTTGCTGCTGAAGGATCACCATGCGCCGAAGGATTGGCTGACGCGTGGAATGGATAAGGTTCTCGGCGGCTTCTTCCGTGGGTTCAACCGAGCCTTCGGGGCAGCCTCGAATGGTTACGGCAAAAGCGTTGGCGGACTGCTGAACCGCAAGAGCATCGTGATGATCGTCTATGTGGTTCTCGCAGGCGCCACCTACGGCATGTTCAATGCCGTACCTGGCGGCTTCGTGCNTGCGCAGGACAAGCAGTACCTCATCGGTTTTGCTCAGCTGCCGGATGCCGCCAGCCTTGATCGTACCGAAGACGTCATCAAGCGCATGAGCGATATCGCCATGCAACAACCGGGCGTCGAGCATGCGATTGCGTTTCCGGGTCTGTCCATCAACGGCTTTACCAACAGTTCCAATGCGGGCGTTGTCTTCGTGGCGCTTAGCCCGTTTGAGGAACGTACTACGCCTGAATTATCGGGCGGTGCCATTGCCATGGCGCTGAACCAGAAATTCGGTGCCGTACAGGATGCCTTCATCGCCATGTTCCCGCCGCCACCGGTCAACGGTCTCGGCACCACGGGCGGCTTCAAGATGCAGATCGAGGACCGTGCGGGCTTCGGCTATCAGGCTCTGGATGATGTTAATAAGGCGTTTCTTGCGAAAGCCTATCAAGCGCCAGAATTGGCAGGCCTGTTCTCCAGCTTCCAGATCAACGTGCCGCAGCTTTACGCAGATCTTGATCGCGCCAAGGCTGAACAGCTCGGCGTGTCCGTCACCGATGTATTCGAGACGTTGCAGATCTATCTCGGCTCGCTCTACGTCAACGACTTCAACGCCTTTGGCCGTACCTACAGTGTGCGGGTGCAGGCGGATGCGAAGTTCCGTGCGCAGGCAGACGATATCGGTCAGTTGAAGGTGCGTTCGTCCAACGGCCAGATGATACCGCTTTCCGCACTCTTGAAGGTAGATGCAACGACGGGCCCTGAACGTACCACGCGCTATAACGGCTTCCTGTCTGCCGATATCAATGGTGGTCCAGCTCCGGGCTTCTCGTCGGGTGAGGCGCAGGCCGCCATCGAACGCATCGCTGCTGAGACTTTGCCATCCGGCATTGCTTACGAGTGGACGGATCTGACCTACCAGCAAATCCTTGCCGGAAGCTCGGGCTTCCTCGTCTTCCCGCTCGCTTTGTTGCTGGTCTATCTGGTGCTGGCTGCGCAGTACGAAAGTCTGACCTTGCCGCTTGCCATCATCATGATCGTACCGATGGGCGTGCTGGCGGCAATGACCGGGGTCTGGTTGACGGGAGGTGACAACAACATCTTCACGCAGATTGGCCTCATCGTCCTTGTGGGCCTCTCGGCAAAGAACGCGATCCTGATCGTGGAGTTCGCCCGGGAACTGGAGTTCGAAGGTAGAACGCCTGTTGCCGCAGCCATCGAGGCAAGCCGTCTTCGTCTGCGGCCGATCCTGATGACATCGCTTGCCTTCATCATGGGTGTGGTGCCGCTGGTCATCTCCACGGGTGCGGGTGCTGAAATGCGCTCGGCCATGGGTGTCGCGGTGTTCTCGGGCATGATCGGCGTCACGATCTTTGGTATCTTCATGACGCCGGTGTTTNACGTGCTGGTACGCAAACTTTCGGGTAATCGACCGCTGATCCAGCACAAGGAAGAGCCCGCGAACACCGACTACAAGATGGATAAGGCTGTCTGACCGACCTGAAATCCGAAGCCAATGAAAAACCGCAGGATCAACAGATTCTGCGGTTTTCCTTTTCCTGAAATATCCGACGGCGGATGCCACGTACCCAGCAACAGCCGTTCAGTGCCATTCTCTGCAGCGGCTAAATCTCGCGAAGAGCAGCAAACAGTGTCTCATTGGTGCAACCGGCTCTGTAGAATACAGCTGGTTTCCCGAGCGGGGCGGCGATCTGAATCTCCGCGCCGCCTGCAAAACTTTCACAAGTCCACACGTGCACCCAGCGCTCACCGTGCGGAAGATAGACGGTGCGGTCTTCCTGCGCGGCTTGCCACACCGGCGCAACAAGCACGTCGGCGCCGTAAAGGAAGCTGTCCTGAATGGTATAGGTCTGGCGGTCATCCTGGTGATGCAGGAAAAGCGGGCGTTGGACGGGCAAACCCCGCTCAACAGCCTCCACTGAAAGAGACTTGAGATAGGGCGCGAGGTGTCTGTAGATCCGCGTCATCCGGGCGAAATGCGACAGCACTTCCGGATCTTGGTCAAGCTGAACATTCTCACGCGGGCGGTTTCCCTCGTGACTGCGCATCACCGGAGTGAACGCCGCCATTTCGGCCCAGCGCATCAAAAGTTCAGGTGTACGAACATTTCCGAACAGGCTGGTGTAACCGCCGATATCCGAGTGATGATAGGCATTGCCGAGAAGGCCTGAGGACAGCGCTCCGCACATCACGGTCACAAGTCCATCGTGACGCGAAAAGTCCACCGACTGGTCCCCGCCCCATAAAAGCGGACAATGTTTCTGAACGCCCGTGAACCCTGCGCGCATGAAGAACAGTGCATCACCAGTCTTGTTGCGCGAAGCAACCGCCTTGGCATTGACTTCAGCCCACAGGGTCGGCCAGGCATTGTGCATCAGCTTGGCATCAACGCCGTTCGACAAATGCACATCGATTGGCAGGTATTCTCCAAAATCAGCCATCCAACCGGAAAGACCATAGTCCAGCATGTTCTTGCCGATGATCTCCTCGGCGAACCATTCCACCGCCGCCTCATTGGTGAAATCAACTACGCCACAATCGAATTCACCGAAATCCACGAGGGCCGTCTTTCCCAATCCATCGGTTGCGAAATAGCCCGCCTTGTCTGCGATCTCGAATAACGGTCCATCAATGCAGAGATAGGGGTTCACGTAGCCTAGAAAGCGAATGCCGCTTTCGCGCAACTCTGCTATCTTGTCTCGCAGCTTGGGATAACGTGTCTCGTTGGCTTGCCAGTCCCAAAACAATCTGGACCCAAAGGATGTTTGCCGCAGGCCGACCCAATCCTCGCACCAGAGAGCAGACACCTCCACGCCGGCTTGGCGCATAATATCGAGGCGGGGGAAGGAATTAGCGCCGTCTTTNAGGCCGATGATGGCGCCGTTGTAAACCCAATCGGGCAGCGGCGGCTGACGCCCGAAGCGCGAGGATAGCGTCTCGACCAGCTCCACAAAGGTCGGCGCGGCAAAGAGCTCGATCCGTTCGGGTATCGCCCACACCTCAATCTCATGAAAGGATTTTTGCCTGAAGTCGAAGACCGAATAAGCTGTCGTATCGACATGTAAAGCGTAAAGCGCCGACGATACATAGGTCGGTTGCGGATAGTTGGTGGTATAGTAATCACCACCAGCTTTGTCTTTAACATTGGCTTTGAACGTCATTTCACTTGTCGGGTCGCGGCCGACACCGGGTTCTGACGTCCACAGCGGGAAACGGCGTCCGCGCATGTCGAAATACGACATCTGCTCGCCGCCGCCCCAGACGTGTTCGTCATCATCGGCTTTGATGCGGACCCAAAGACGGTTGAGCTTGGGATCGGTCGCTTCAAACTTTATAGCGCTCTCAACGAGCGTCAGGATGAGACGAGGCGATTGCCCNGATGCGTCGGAGAGTGAAACTCTGTTGCCGTCAATCTCGGTGTGAGACAATGCGCGGCGTTCGATGACGTAATCTTCGATATCGAAATTGCCACGATACATATCCATGCGCTCTTGGCCATAGCCGACAAAGATTGCTGGCGAGGCGTCGCTGTGATCGAGGATCGTGCGCCCGTTCAGGGACAGCGTGAAGCCGGTCTCGGTCTGTTCGAGTTTCATTTCATTGTCTTTCAAAGTCTTTGATATCGGTTTGTTCGCAGCTCAAACTCACTCATCCCTTGATGCCGCCTGCCGTCAGGCCGGACACGACACGCTCCTGAAAGATGACGATGAGAATGGCGACCGGCACGATACCGACGACCAAGGCTGCGGAAATGACGGGCCAAGGGAAGGCGAATTCGCCCTGGTAAAGCTGAATACCAACGGGCAACGTGCGCAGGGTCGGATTGGAGTTGAAGGACAGCGCCAATAGGAACTCGTCCCAGGCATTGACGAAGGCAAGAATGCCAGCGGTGAAAACGCCGGGCGCGCAGAGCGGCACCACCACCTTGAACAGCGCTCCCATCCGTGTGCAGCCATCGATCATGGCGGCGTTTTCCAGATCGCGCGGAATTCCCTCGAAAAACGAGACGAGCATCAATGTGCAGACCGGCAGGCTCAGCACCGTGTAAGGCAAAACCAAAGCGGTCCAGCTGTTGAGAAGGTTGAGCGCCCGCATGATTTCGAACAGCGGCACCAGCAGCGTGACCAGCGGAAATGTGGAGACGGCGATGATGAGCGACAGGATCAGCCCACGATAGGCAAGATTGAGACGCGCCAGCGCATACGCTGCGAGGACGGAANTAAGCAGCGTCAATGCTGTCGATAAAAGCGCAACCATGAAGCTGTTGAAGAGAAAGATGTGCAGCGGTTGGTCCGAAAACGCCTGCATATAGTTTTGAAACGTTGGTGCATGCGGTATCCAGGTGATCGGCTTTGCCGTCAGCTCCGCCTCGGTTTTCAGCGAGGTGAAAAGTATCCACAGTGCTGGAAACATGCCGTTGATCAAAAGAATACCGGCGGCAATGAAACGCAGCGGTTTACCGGAGAGAAAAGACATGGAGCCGGAGGCTGTTTGGGTGCTCATGTCATTTATTCCTTCGTCCGGATCATGCGCAGATAAACAGCCGTCACGCACATCGACAGCGCGAACATGACAACGGCAAGGGCCGAGCCGTAGCCGAGATCGAGGAATGACACGGTGTTCTGGTGGATATACATGGCGAGTGTCGCGGTAGATGTGCCCGGCCCGCCGCCTGTCATCATATAGGGGATGTCGAAAGTCTGAAGCGCTGTAATGGTGCGGAAAATCAAGGCCACCACGATCGAGGGCTTGAGCAGCGGCAGGGTGATCTCGAAGAACTGTCGCAGACGTCCGGCGCCGTCCACATCCGCAGCTTCGTAAAGCGAGCGTGGAATGGTTTGCAGACCTGCCAGAATGATCAGCGCCATGAAGGACGATGTCTTCCAGATGATGGTCAGGCAAATGGCCGCGAAAGCCCAATTGGGCGAATTGAACCAGATGATGCCTTCAAAGCCGAAGCGGTTGAGGACATCGTTGACGACGCCATATTCGGAATGAAAAANCCAGGCGAAGATCAACCCGGCAAAGGATAATGGCAGCGCCCAGGGGATCAGAAGAGACAAACGAACGGGCCACTGTATGGCAAAGGGAAGGTTCGCCATAAGCGCGAGACCAAGACCGACCAACAGCGCGCCGGGCACGGTGATGAGAGTGATCAGAACGGTGTTCCAGGTCGTTTCCCAAAAANCCGGATCTTCCAGCATCAACTGGTAGTTTTCAAAGCCCACAAATGCAGCTGGCAAACCAGATGTCAACGAAAGGCTGAAAAAGCTCGTATAGATCAGTCGGCACATCGGATAAACGATGATCAACGACAGAAGCAGCGCCGCTGGTGCCAGAAGCAGGACCGCCAGCGAACGGTCGCTAAGGTCAAGCCATCTCGTCCAGCTTGGCGATGGTGCTAGATGCTTGTCATCAGCTTTTAATGGGGTCGTCATTGCCATGGTTTCGTTCCGAGACATTGAAAGGTCTGGCGGCGTTGCAAAGCGTCGCCTCCAGCGGNTCGGACCATTTTGAAAGAATGTCTCTCCTCCCNGGAAGCGAGAAGGAGAGACATGTCGCGTCTTAGCGCAATATGCGCTTCAAACGAGCTTCGATCTGGTCAGCGCCCTGCTCCGGCGTGGAGACGCCTGCCAGAACCGAGTTGACGGTCGTGCGGATGACTTCGCTGACCTCGTTGTAACGCGGGGTGACCGGACGAGGTTTGGCGGTCTCTACGACTTGAAGAGCGTCTGCAAACCATGGTGCGCTTTTGAGGACATCTGCATCTTTGTAGAGCCCGGCATAGGTTGGCAATAGCGAACCATTGATCGCCATGAACTTGGAAACGTCCTGAGAGGAAAGATATTCCACCAGTTTCTTTGCTTCGTCCTGATGCTTCGAATAGGCGGAAACGCCCCATTCCCAGCCACCCAGGCAAGTTGCCTGCTCTCCGCCCGTCACGGCGGGAACGCGCGCAACGCCGACCTTGTCGGCAACGGCGGATTCTTTCCCTTGAGCCTGCGCCCAGGCATAAGACCAGTTAACCGCGAAGATGGCATTGCCGGCCTGAAATTCCTTGCGGGTATCATCCGTGCCGACTTCTGCTATGTTTTTCTTGGAAACACCATCATCAACGAAGCTCTTCCAGAGGCTTAGCGACTTGATTGCAGCATCGCGATCAAAGGTCAGACGACCGTTCTCCGTCAAATTTTTCCCCTGGCTCCAGTAGGGCAGCAGGAAGGTGCAGACAGCGCCTTCGATTGCCTTACCTTGGAAAGACAGTCCCTGGAGATTGGCATTGCCTTCACCTTCGGAAATCTTCTTGGCTGCGGCCTTCAACTCGTCCCAGGTCTTGGGTGGTTGGATGCCATATTTTNCCAGAAGGTCCTTGCGGTAGTAGAGGAACTGCGAGTCCGCGAAGGCTGGCAGTGCTATGATTTTNCCATCTACGGTATTTGCACCGGCATAGGCTGGTAGGTAGCCCGACATGTCCTTACTGGCGAAGTCGCTGGTCCAGCCGGCAGCTGCAAATTGCGCAGGACGAATCACGTCGAGGATCAGCACGTCCAGGGATGTATCCTTCGCAGACATCACCGTATTGAGGTATTGCGCCTGCGCTTCAGATGTATTGCCACCGGTTTCGATCTTGACCTTCACGTCAGGATTGGCAGCTTCGTATTTGTCCAGCATCTGACGCCACACCTGTGGCTGGTGCTGGCTGGAAATGTAAACACTCAGTGTCGTCTCAGCAGCGGCTGGCATGGCGAAGGCCAGCATTGTGCCACAAAACAATGCACCGGTTAATGTCTTCAAAGTCATTATTTCCTCCCGTTTGATGTTTGTGTCGCGCGGTCCAATATCCTCCCCGCATGATATCAAGGCTTAGACTGCGCGTTCTGTCTCTACGTCGAACAGATGGATTTTGCCGGGATCAACGCCGATTTTCAAAGTCTCGCCAGCCTTGATTTGCGTCTCCGGCGGCATGCGCGCCGTTAGAATCTCGTTGCCTATGGCGAAATGAACCAGAGTGTCAGACCCCAAGGGTTCGACAACCTGAACCTTGCAGGTCAGCGATACCTGAGACACATCCGCGCTAAAGTGCTCGGGGCGAATGCCGACAACGAATTCTCTTCCTTCGACAGCACCGGCATGACCGGACGCCTGAAGCGCCGAGATCGGCAGATAATCGCCGTTTGAAAAANCCAGATTGCCGCCAGCGGTCTTGGCTTTNGCAAAATTCATCGCCGGTGAACCGACGAAACCGCCGACGAAAACACTGGCCGGGCGATTATAGACCTCATCCGGCGTGCCTACCTGCTCGATTTCGCCACCCTTCAGGATGACGATGCGATCCGCAAGCGTCATCGCCTCGACCTGATCATGGGTAACATAGATGATCGTTGTGCCAAGAGCCTGATGCAGCTTCTTGATTTCGGTTCGAACTTGCCNACGCAATTTGGCGTCGAGATTGGACAGCGGCTCATCGAACAAAAACACCTGCGGGCGGCGCACGATGGCGCGCCCCATGGCCACGCGCTGGCGCTGGCCACCTGAGAGTTGTCCGGGACGCCGATCCAGCAAATGGGAAATGCCCAGCATGTTGGCGGCGTCATCGACCCGCGCTGCCGCCTCGCCAGCAGCGATACCCCGCACCTTAAGGCTGAAACCCATATTTTCACGAACGGTCTTGTGCGGATAAAGCGCGTAGTCCTGAAAGACCATGGCGATATCACGCTCGCGTGGGNCCAGCCGGTTGACGACGCGATCGCCGATCCTCACCTCACCGCCGGTGATGGTTTCCAGACCGGCCACCATGCGCAACGTGGTGGATTTTCCGCAGCCGGAAGGACCGACGAAAACAACGAACTCCCCGTCGTTGATCTCCAGATCAATTCCCTTGACGATGCGCAATGCGCCGTAACTCTTCTCAAGCTTTGTAAGCTTAACTGATGCCATTCCTAATCACCCACCCTCGGCAACGTTGCTCCGAGGCTCCTCTTGTGAGAAAGCATACGTCATGATTNATGGAAATCAATGGTGTATCAATTTAATTTATTCCGTTTAAATTTGAAATTTATGCTTTGATTTCTCGGCGTAATTTCGGATTTTTTNAAAACACGAAATGAGACAAATTGATTTTGATCATATCGAGCGGCCGTTGAAACCTATCTGAGGCGGTTGACATAGCGGGCGACGCTCGGGTTATACCATGTGTGAGAAACCTCAGCTGTCATGCCTTCATGGGAAGAGCTTATACGTAGGACATGAGGGACCGGCTCACCGCATTTCGGATTGAAGGCTTCCGGTGACCAGTCCGGAACGTGGCCAAGGTCGATATGGTCTTCCGCTTTCGCTATCCATAACCCCAGCCGCGTCCGGTAATAGAGATAGAGCGATTCTGACAAATCCTCGGCTGCGACGTTGTCTATGTAGGAGCCGTCGAGCCATATTTCTTCAATGGCGGCAGTCTTCCCCGCGATCCGCCTCAGCCGACGGATGCGATGCCCTTCACAGGAGGCTCCGAATGATGGCAGTTCTTCTGGCTTGACCTGGCGGCTGACGCTGAGGATTTCCGCTGTTGGGAAGCCCCCACCGGAGATCAGCTCCAGGCGAAACATGGCATAGACGCTTTTGGGATCCGTGACCGCGCGAATATAATTGCCCGACCCCTGAATCCGCTCCAGCAATCCGCGACTGTGAAGCTCGGCAAGGGTCTTTCGCAACGTTCCGACCGCAATCCCAAGGGTATTGGCCATCTCACGCTCCGGTGGAAGCTTCTCTCCGTCTATCAGGCGACCGGCAGTTATATCACGCACAAGCGTCTCTGCGATCTGGAGATACACCGGCAGACTTCCTCTAGAACTCCTCATTCCCAACCCCTCCCGGCCAATGGTAGAAAAAATTGATACATTATTGATTTACTAAATAGCGGATGTTAGTTAAATGAGCAACGTCCTGTGAGGAGGATTTCATGACGATTGTGCCTGTAACGTCTGCTGATCTTGATGCTGCCGAAGTGTCATGGTTCTCAGCGCTCTGCTCCGATGACTACGCCTATATGGGGGTTCCCGATGGTTCGCTGCGTTCGAGTTGGGACCATTGTTCCTCCATCGTCAAGAAAGCCGAAGAGCTTGGCTTTCGCAATGTTCTGTGTCCATCTTCCTATCAAGTCGGGCAGGATACGCTGAGCTTTGTCGCGGGCTGCGCTCCCATTACAGACAAGATCAATATGCTGGCTGCGATCCGCTGTGGCGAGATGCAGCCCATCATGCTGGCCCGCACGGTGGCCACGCTCGACCATATGCTCAAGGGTCGCTTGACGCTGAACGTCATCAGCTCCGATTTTCCCGGCGAAGTCGCCGACAGTGCCTACCGTTACCGCCGCAGCCACGAAGTGGTGGAAATTTTGCGTCAGGCATGGACACGCGAAACAATCGACCACGACGGAGAAATCTATCAGTTCAAGGGCGTCTCGACTGAACCTGCCCGCCCCTACCAGCAAAATGGCGGGCCTCTGCTGTATTTCGGTGGCTATTCTCCAGATGCTTTAGAGCTTTGTGGTGCGCAGTGCGATGTCTATCTCATGTGGCCGGAAACCAGGGAACAGCTTGCCGAGCGCATGCGCGCCGTTCACGCGCGCGCAGAAGCGCACGGTCGAACGCTCGATTATGGTCTGCGCGTTCACATGATCGTTCGCGATACCGAAAAAGAAGCGCAGGAATACGCCGAACATCTCGTTTCCAAACTTGATGATGAGTATGGCCAACTGATCCGCAACCGCGCTCATGACAGCATCTCGCTCGGCGTTGCGCATCAGGCAAAAGCACGTGAACTGGCGGACAAGTTCGGTTATATCGAGCCCAATGTTTGGACAGGGATCGGACGCGCCCGCTCAGGCTGTGGCGCCGCACTCGTCGGATCGACTGATCAGGTCATGAGTGCAATTGAAGACTACAAGAAGATGGGAATTCGTGCCTTTATCTTCTCGGGCTACCCGCATCTGGATGAGGCCGAACATTTCGGTCGCAAGGTCCTGCCGCAGTTGAAGACCTGCTCCCTGCCGCATGTGCACGGGCGTGTGCCTGCCTCAACACCAGCAACACCTCTTGGAAATGGAGACCGTCACTGATGGATCGCATCGAACTCACATCTGACCTTTCGCTGAGCCGTATCGTCTATGGCATGTGGCGGGTAGGCGATGACGCGGACACCTCCGCGGCTCATGTTCAGGCCAAGATCGAGGCATGCCTTGCACAGGGCATCACGACCCTTGACCAGGCCGACATCTACGGTGGCTACACCGCCGAGGCAATACTGGGCGAAGCTTTCAAGGCATCACCCTCGCTGCGCGACAAGGTCGAAATCGTCACGAAATGCGGCATTGTCGCACCGGCAGGTCGCCATTCGTCGGCGCGCGTCAAGCATTACGACACATCGGCAGAGCATATCAATGCCTCCATCGAGGCATCGCTGCGCGACATGGCAACCGACCATATCGACCTATTATTGATCCATCGACCGGACCCAATGATGGACCCGGACGAAACCGGTGCAGCGCTCGATGAGTTGGTAGCATCTGGGAAAGTCCTCAGCGTTGGTGTTTCAAACTTCCGCCCATGGGACTTTTCGCTGTTGCAAACGCACATGGAAAGTGAACTGGTCACCAATCAGATCGAACTCAGCCTTGGCGAAACATCGGCCTTCACCAATGGTGATCTCGCCTATCTTCAGGAACGGAACCTTGCCGTTATGGCCTGGTCACCGCTTGGTGGCGGGTCGTTGATGACGGCGGACGGCGCTCTTGCCGATGCCATGACAAAAATCGCTGCCGCCCAGGGTGTCGATAGCGCTGCAGTCGCCGTCGCATGGCTGCTTCGGCATCCGGCCAAGATTCTCCCTGTCCTTGGAACCAACAACCTTAAGCGCATCGCTGCAATCTCCCAAGCAAGCCAGGTGGTTATGGACAGACAGATGTGGTTTGAGCTCTACACTTTGGCAAAAGGTCATGAGGTGCCCTGATGACATCCAACAACAGCATGCCTTCCCATGATGAACACAGGTTCGTTCCGGACGCTGCAAACGCACGCAGCTTTCGCACTGCCCTCGGAANTTTCCCGACCGGCATCACGGTCGTGACCGCGCAGACGCCGGGCGGGCCAATTGGAATGACGGTCAACAGCTTCTCTTCGGTCTCGCTTGATCCGCCGTTGATCCTGTGGTCCCCGGCCAAAACGTCATCCCGACATGATTTCTTTGCAGGCGCCACCCATTTCGCAATTCACGTCCTCGGCGCCGACCAAGGCGATTTGAGCAGCCGCTTCACCCGTGGCGGGCTTGGTTTCGAGGAGTTTTCCTGGGACGAGAACCCCGAAGGGGTCCCTATCATACCCGGCACACTGAGCCGTTTCGAATGTGAGCGTGCCTCAATCTACGACGGTGGCGATCATTCCATCCTGTTGGGCCGCGTCTTACGAGCAGCCCATCGCGATGGAGAACCTCTGTGCTTTGCACGCGGGGCACTGGGCCGGTTCGCAGTCGCGTCTTGAGACGCGGCGGCAGAACCGAGTCTCTCACGGCTGAAGCGCAGCGATCACGACGAAATAGCTGACCGCTATGAGCAGAAGCAGCGAAATCGATGAAGCAAGAATGACGCGCCCACCGGCACTCGCCACCGTACGAATATCCACCGAAAGCCCCAATCCGGCCATTGCAACGACCGTCAGCCCACTTGAGATCGTCAGCAGTATAGTCACGACATCGGATGGGATGAGACCCAGCGACCGGATGACCACGACAACCATGAAGCCGATGATGAACCAAGGGACGAGATGACCACGGGAAGTGGTTCGCCCCGCACGCCGGGCGGCCCTGCCTTGGAGAATACCCAACGTAAAGATCACCGGTCCGAGCATGAGGACGCGTAGAAGTTTGATGACAGTTCCCGTCTGGACGGCAACCAGACCTGCGGGGGTGGCGGCGGCCAGAACTTGTGGAACGGCGTACACTGTCAGACCGGCAAGCGCACCGTATTGCGCAGCCCCAAGGCCTGCATACACGTAAAGGAGTGGCAGAAGAAGAACAGAGGCGACACCGAGCACTGCCGTGAAGGCGAGCGCGGAGGCAACTTCATCAGAATTGGCTTCAATCACCGGCGCCACCGCGACGATTGCCGAATTACCGCAGATTGAATTTCCGCAGGCAATCAGCATCGCAAGCCGTGGTGACAGGCCGAGCAACCGGGCCACAGCAAAGCTCACATAGATCGAAATGGTGACGATCGCCACGACTGATATGATCAACGTCAGACCTGCGCTCCTAATCGTCGCAAAACTGATCGATGCGCCGAGGAGGACAATGGCGATTTCCAGCAACGTCTTGGAGCTGAAACTGATGCCGGGCCGCCAGGCGTTTCTCTCAGACAATACGGTGCGGGTCATGATGCCGAGGATAATCGCAAAGACCAATGCCTCCAGAAACCCGGCACCGAACAGAGCATGTTGAACACGCGCCAAGAGGTAGGCTGCAACTGCAACAGCAACGCAAACAGCAAGGCCGGGAATAATCTGACGTGTGCGGAAAAANCTCATAATGTGCTGTCTCAAGTGATAATTTGTGACAGTTTTTTCATCTAACTTAATTTACTTCCATCGAATAAAATTCTACGTTTCATTCGGAAAAACAGAACGATTTCCTATGACTTTCGAACAACTCGCAATTTTTGTCGCTGTCGCTGAACGTGAGCACCTGACCAAGGCTGCTGCTGCGATCCATCTGACGCCCTCAGCGGTGAGCGCATCGATCCGCAATCTCGAACAACACTACGGTGTCGAGCTTTTCCACCGGATCGGGCGCCGCATCGAACTTACGCCGACAGGTCGCATTTTTCTGGAAGAGGCGCGTACACTTCTCGCACGGTCACGATCGGTCGAACTCATCCTCAGCGAGCTTGGCGGCATGCAACGGGGTTCGCTCAGCGTTTTCGCCAGCCAGACAATCGCCAGCTACTGGCTGCCACCGCGTCTGATGGAATTTCACAACAACTTTCCCGGTATAGAGTTGACGTTGACAATCGGGAACACACGCACCGTAGCGGATGCGGTTATTAGCGGCGAAGCCGATATAGGCCTTGTCGAAGGTGAGCTTGATGAACCCGCGCTTGCAGCGTCTATCGTCGCGCATGACGAACTGGTCGTCGTCGTCGGCCCCTCCCATCCATGGGCGAGTAAAAAAGCCCTTGCAGCCGACGACATACGAGAAGGACGATGGGTTATGCGCGAAGTGGGCTCCGGCACCCGTTCCGCTTTTGAGGAAGCCCTTGAGGAAATGGGCATAAAAGCCAGCACCCTGCATACGGTGCTGGTCCTGCCATCGAATGAATCAATTCTTTGCGCCCTGCTGGCAGGCAGCGGCGCGACCGCCGTGTCAAGACTTGCCGCCCAGCAATATATCGAAAGCGGCAGGTTATGTGAGGTCAACTTCCCGGCGCCGNTCCGTGAATTCCGTCTTCTCAGACACAAGGAGCGTCATGCCAGCAAGGCCGCCCTGACACTTCTCGACATCTGTCATCAATGACGTGTCAACTCAATGTCTGATACGCATCTCGACACCCAATTCCAAAACGTCACGGAGACTATCTGGCGCCTTATTTCCCGTCAGATGGCAGAAAGGCGGCTGGATTGATCATCACTCTACCGACATGTTGTGCTGCCGCGAAATAAGCGAAGGTCTCAGAGGGTGTCATTGAAAGCGAATGTTTCCTCACCGCCGTTTCGGTCTTGGCCGCCTCTGTCGCAAGCCAACCGTCCCGTTTAATATCCACATCGATATTGAAGATGTCAGGACGAAACACCCCTTTAATCCAACTGCAGAACTGACCGCAAACGACGCGGTTGCGGTGACAACGGCGTGTCGACATCTTGATCACCGCATTGCTGGATGTCGCAGCGGTCGCGCCCAACACTCAAGCTGGAACGAAAACAAATGTATAGAGGCGCAAACGACCTATTCCACGGCTTCGAAGATAAGCGCATCGAGACGCCAGATGTTGATTTNGCTGTCCTGATTGCTGGTACTGGCCCTGTGATCCTGCTGTTGCACGGCTATCCAGAAACTCGCTCGGCGTGGCATAGAATTGCGCCTGCTCTGGCTGATGCATACACCGTGGTCATTCCTGACCTGCCGGGCTATGGCGACAGTCGCGTCACTGGCAATTCGCAAGGCATGGGCTCCAAACGTCGCATGGCGAAAAGCCTGCATGAAATGATGGTGGCAATGGGACATCAGCGATTCACGGTCGTTGGACATGATCGCGGCGGGCGGGTTGCCTATCGGATGGCGCTGGACTTTCCAGAATCCGTCACAGCGCTCGTTTCGGTCACTGTCGTGCCAACGCCGGAAATGTGGGAAGGTGCCAGCAAGGCTTTCGGCATGGGTGCATGGCACTGGTTCATGATGGCCCAACCGGCACCTCTGCCTGAAACGCTTATGGCGGCAGATCCAGGTTTCCTCATCGACCTCACACTTGGCAAGATGGCGGAAANTATTGAACTGATCGATCCTTTGGCGCTGGAAGACTACAGGCGCGCCTTCGACAATCCCGACGTTCGCCACGCCATGTGCCAGGATTATAGAGCTGGTGCCACAGTTGACGAAGCTGACGATCTTGCCGATCGCACTTCTGGCCGGAAANTCCAAATCCCAGTTCTGGTACTTTGGGAAAAAGACCGCCTCTATGGCGGAGGTCGCAAGCCTCTCGACATATGGGCTGACTGGGCAAGCAAGATCGAAGGAAGGGGCATCGGTGGCGGCCACCTGCTACCGGAGACCGCCGCTACTGAAGTGCTCGAAGAACTCTTGCCATTTCTTGACAAGACTGTGAATGCCCCATGAAAANCGGAAACGACTGATTGTGCAAGATTCAAATGACGGTTTACCAAGCCTGCGATGCCGCTGACCTGACAAAAAATGTCATCGACCTGCCTTAAAGGCATGGGAGACATCATCATTGTTCGTTGTCTTCCTTTTCAGTCGGTGGCAATGAAGGCGTATGGCGCTTCAGACACGTCATGTTTGGGAAGGGAATTGGAATGAACGTATTTTTGAGCCGCCGTCAGGCGCTTATCGGCATGGGCGCTCTCGGCAGCGCGGCGGCCTTCGGCCTACCCACCCGTGCCGCAACACGCAATCTCGCAGTCCTTCACCTCGCCAGCCACGCGCCAAGCTTCATCGCTTTCGAGCGCGGCTACTACAAGGACGCCGGACTGGATATCGAGCTGAAATTCTTCGAAGCCGCCCAGCCGATGGCCGTGGCAATTGCTTCCGGTGATGCAGATTTCGGTGTGACTGCGATGAGCGGTGGCCTTATCAGCCTTGCCCAGAAAGATGCCATCAAGGTTATTGGTGGCGCATTGACCGAGGAGAAGGGCGTCACCGGCGCGATCATCCTTGCATCCAACAAGGCCTATGACGCCGGCCTCACGGACCCTTCGAAGCTCTCCGGTAAAAGCTTTGGCATCACAACTGCGGGCTCGTCATTCCACTTCATGGCCCACAAAATTGCAGTCGCAAACAATATCAAGCTGTCGGACATGCAGTTGCGCCCGCTGCAGAAGCTGGGCGCCATTGTCGGCGCATTGACCACAGGTCAGATCGACGCCTGGGCGATTCAGCCGAATGTCGCGAAGAAAATGATTCGCGAAGGCGCTGCCAAACAGATCGGCCTGGTCTCTGATTACGCCCCGGATTACCAGGTCACGACCGCTTTTACCTCGACCAAGAATGCCGCCAGTGAACGCGAGATGACGGCAGCCTTCGTCAAAGCGTATTCGCGCGCGATTGCAGATTACAACGCTGCTTTTGTGGACAATAAGGCTGACGACGCCGAACGTGATGCTCTGGCGAAGATCGTCCACAAATATGTTGAAAGCGACAGCCCTTTCGAAGCGGCCAAGCAGAATCTGGTCGATGGTGCCATGCGCATCAACGCCGATCTCGCACTGTCGCTTGGCAGCTGTGTCGAACAGCTCGACTGGTTCAAGGCCGAAGGCATGGTCAAGGACGCGATTACCCACGAACAGCTGTTCGACACGTCCTACGTCAAGACGATCTGATCAGCCTGCTATTTNCGCGAAGGCCTCACGGCCTCCGCAGGGAGGACCCATGGACCTGAAGCTGAAGAACATCAGCCATTCCTACGGAGCCGTGGAGGTTCTGAAAGACATCTCGCTCGACATACCGCAGGGCCAGATCATCTGTCTGGTCGGGCCGTCCGGTTGCGGCAAATCAACCCTGTTGCGATTCCTCGGTGGTCTAGAACGCCCAAACTCAGGCGAGGTTTTGCAGGTCGGAAATCCTCCGCCGGGCTCCCTCAACCCTCTCACTTATGTCTTCCAGCATTTTGCCCTGCTGCCTTGGCGTACGGTCGAAGGCAACATCCGGCTTGTGCTTGAGGACCATGGTATCAGTCGGCGAGAGATGGAGGAGATCGTCACAGATGTTCTCGACCGAACCCGCCTGTCGGACTTCCGAAAGGCCCTTCCGAAACAGCTTTCGGGTGGCATGCGCCAACGCGTGGCGATCAGCCGGGCCCTGGCGGTCCGTCCCGCTGTCATGCTGATGGACGAGCCGCTTTCGGCACTCGACAGCCAGACACGCGAGCTCTTGATGGATGACCTGATCTCGCTGTGGACACGGCAGCCGTTTACATCCGTCTATGTTACCCACAACCTCAACGAAGCGGTCCGGCTGGGCCACCGTGTCGTCGTGCTTTCCCGCCGCCCCGGCCAGATCAGAGCAATCGTTGATATCGACATCCCTCTATCCGATCGACATCTCGGTGATCCCGTGCTGGAAGAAAAACAGAAACAGCTTTGGGACCTGATGCGCGACGAGGCGATGGCAGCCGACAAGGAGTTGGTCAATGTCTGACGTAACCATGCTTGCCAATACGCCCGAAGCAGGCAGCAGCGACAGGACGGACAGCAAGACTGCGCCGATTCGTCCAGTGGCATTTCGAGGCGGCGGCTTTGCGCCGATCCCGGTGCGCGGCGTGGGCATCGCCGTCTTCATCTTTTTGATCGCGCTTGCCGAAGTCGGCACCCGCAGTGGCTTCATTTCCAACCTGACACTGCCGAGACCCTCTGCAGTGCTCGAAACCTTCGTGCAACTCTGGCAGACCGGTCTTTTGTGGAAACACCTGCTGCTATCGTTGCAGCGGCTGTTCGTCGGCGCAGTCATGGGCATCACGGTTGGCATATCGGTCGGCGTCCTGATCGGCCTGTTCAGCTATGTTCGCGCTGGCTTGGTGCCGGTGGTCGCCGCGGTGTTTCCGATCCCGAAGATCGCGCTGCTACCGCTCTTCGTCATCTGGTTCGGCATAGATGAAATGTCGAAATACGCCTTGATCGCTTTCGGCACTTTCACGCCGACCGTTGTCGCAACCTATGGCGCCGTCGATAATGTCGATCGCACGTTAATCCGCATGGGCCAGAGTTTCGGGCTGAGTTGGTGGTCCATCATTCGCAAGATCGTTCTGCCCGGGGCTTTCCCCGCCATCCTTTCCGGTCTGCGCGTGTCAATCTCGATCGCCATCATTCTTCTTGTCGCCGCGGAAATGCTCGGCGCGCAATATGGTGTCGGTTCCTATATTCTTGAAGCAGGCTCGCTATATGACCTCGAAANGCTTTNCGCTGGCGTCACGATCCTTTCGGTCATGGGCTTGATCGTTAATTTTGCAATCGGACAGGTCGAACAGCGCTTTCTCAGCTGGCGCGGCTGACACCATTACCGTTGACGAGGTGCTGATCCGTGTGCATTCTGCTGGCATATGCGGCACTGACCCTCATATCGCACAATGCACACCGGGCTACAAGTCGATAGAAAGCGCCATACCAATCACCATCGGCCATGAGTTTNCCTGGACGATAGAACGAGTTGGCACCGATGTTCCAGTTAACGCTATCGGAACCCGAGTGACCGCATGGGAGAGGTTTGATGGCAGCCGCCATTCTCGCACTCTGGAATGATTATCCGTCCAAGCTTGCGGAAGAATACGAAGCCTGGCACACATTCGAGCATGTTCCAGAGCGACTGACAGTTCCTGGCATGCGTGCTGCCCGCCGCTACCTGTCTTCAGCCAACAGTGAAACCTACTTTACCCTTNACGAGCTCGAAGACCTCAACGTCATCGAGCACCACGCCTATCTCGACCTCGTTCGCAACCCAACTCCTTGGTCGCTCAAGATGCGTCGGTATTTCTCGAGCGTCCTTCGTATTCCCGGAGTGGTAACGTCAGCAGGCGGAAACGGAATAGGTGGGGCCGCACTCGTACAGGCCTATTCTGTTGGACGCGATGAAGCGCATGCATTGGCATGCGAGTTAGAAATCGTTTTGCAGCAACTCACAGAGAAAGCCCGCATACTTGGGTTCCGATTGGCGCTTGCCGCGCCGAACCAAATATATGATGTTTTTCCTCAAGACGAACCGACCGATCCTGATACGGTCGACATCGTGGTCATTGCGGAGGGGAGTTCCGTAGGGGCACTTGCCACGCTGCAAAATGCGTTGACCCAGAAGATAATGTTGATGCTTCAACCTCGCACCTGTCTTCGCAACGACATTTNCCATATGCTTACCAGCTATCGAGGCGACGAGTTTCCAAACCACCGATCTCAGCTTACCGTAGACGAAGTATCAAATATTTGGGTCGGATAAGAGTTTAGCGTCCCGTCATGGCATGGACGGCAGATTTTATATACGTTCCCCTTGCCAATTTCACCATCATCGGTTCGCGCCCNGATGGCAGCACATGCTCCTCTCCTTGAACGCCGGGCTATGGTTCCAGCTCTTCCGTCTCGCCAAGGCATCTCCTCAATAGCCCCGAGTTTCGTGGACACCCCAGGGTCAAGTTGTCTGCTGTTTTTCGAAGACGACTGGCGACAGCATTCCGTTTCTGACATGCTTGCGGTTGGGGTTGCAGAACATTTCGACGTAGTCGAACACTTCGTGGCGAGCCCCATCGCGGCGTGTACCTAGCTATGACCACTTCCAGCAAGAAACCAAAGGGTCAATAACCCAGTGCAACCCCGTCCTTGCGCGATTCCGATGCGCCTGAAAGCGTTCCGTTCTCCCAGTCGATGCGGATCACCTGTGCGCCACCGATAGGGTCTTCCGTCGGCACGATCTCAAAGCCGCGCGCTTGAAGTTCCGCAATGGTCGAAGCCGGAACCGTTTGCTCCACCTCGATCTTTGGCGCAAGCCCGCTTGCAGGCACGAAACGCGGCAGGTCGATGGCATCCTGCATGTCCATGCCATAATCGAGCACCTTGGACATCAGATGGGCGTGACCCATGGCCTGATAGTAGCCTCCCATCACGCCGAAAGACATTTCGGTACGGCCGTTGCGCGTCACCATGCCCGGGATGATCGTATGCAGCGGACGCTTTTCTGGCGCGATCATATTGAGGTGGCCGCGCCTCAGCGAGAAACTCTGGCCACGGTTGTGCAGCATGACCCCCGATTTCGGCGCGACAATGCCGCTACCGAAACAGTCGAAGATCGAATTGATGAAGCTCACTGAATTGCGCTCTGAATCGATCACGGAGATATAGACAGTATCGCGGTGGCGCGGCAGTTCAAATGGAGGCAAGTCCGCAATCGCCTGCTTAAGATCAATCATGCCGGCAAGCCTGCTGGCGAATTCCTTGGACAGCATTTCCTCGACGGGGACATCGGCCTTGGCAGGGTCCGCCAACCACGCATCGCGTGCCGCATAGGCAAGCCGTGTCGCCTCGGTTTCGATGTGCATGCGATCGGTCGCATCCGGCGCGCCTGCGGCCTCGAAATGCGACAGGATGTTGAGGATCATCAGCGCAATGATGCCTTGCCCATTGGGTGGGCATTCGTGGATTGTGTAATCGCGGAACGTCGTGGTGATGGGCGTCACGTACTCGCCCTCGGCATTGGCGAAGTCCTCAAGCGTATGAAGCCCACCGAGAGAGCGCAGTCGCTCCACCATATCTTCGGCAACCGGCCCGCGATAAAACCCGTCACTGCCTTCGGCAGCGATCCTACGGAAGGTGGCGGCCAATTCCGGCTGACGGTGCATCTCGCCAATGCGCGGCGCGCGGCCCCGTGGCAGGAAAATGCGGGATGCGGCCTCGTCTGCCTCAAGCAGTTTCTCTTCCTTAACCCAGTCGCGATGCACACGCGGCGAAATGGCATATCCGTTTTCGGCAAGAGCAATTGCGGGCGCCAGAACCTCGGAAAAAGGAAGGCGACCATGATCCGCGTGAAGTCGCGTCCAGGCGTCGATGGCTCCGGGAACGGTAACAGAGGAAGGGGATTGACGCGGGACCTCGGTCAGGCCGCGCTCCTCGAACCAGTCCACCGTCAGGGCTGCCGGTGTGCGGCCCGAACCATTATAGGCGATCACGTCGGCTCCGCCCTTCGGTGCATAAAGCGCGAAACAATCGCCGCCAATGCCGGTCGATCCCGGTTCGACGACGCATTGGACAGCGCAGGCCGCAATGGCAGCGTCCATGGCGTTACCACCTGCNTGCAGGATGTTGATTGCCGTCAATGTGGCGGATGGGTGTGATGTCGCGGCCATTGCCGTGGCGGATACGGCGACCGATCGCGTCGGCGTCTCGAAATTGCGCATTGCCTTTTAGTCTCCGTTATATGCAGTCATAGAAAGTGATTCAGCTGCGCACGCGATCAGGCGTCAGCCTTGCCTCGAGCAGCGCGAGCGCCCGCACGATGAGGAAGTTGAGAACGAGGTAGATTGCGCCGGCTGCGATGAACACCTCCATGGCGCGGTAGGTCTGGGCGATCAATTCCTGCGCTATGCCGGTCACCTCGGTCAGCGTAATGATTGAGGCAAGCGAGGTTCCCTTCACCATGAGGATGATCTCATTGCTGTAGGCGGGCAACGCCTGACGCAGGGCCAGCGGCAGGACAACCAGCCGCAACGTCAGCACGCGCGACAGGCCCAGCGAAGAGGCTGCTTCCGACAGCCCGCGCGGCACATTGCGGATCGCACCGCGCAGAATTTCACTGCCATAGGCGGCGGTGTTCAGCGTCAGCGCCAGAATTGCGCACCAATAAGGCTCGCGAAACAATGACCAAAGCCCGAGCATCTGCAGTGTCGGGCGGAATTGGCCGAGCCCGTAATAGATAAGGAATATCTGGACCAGAAGCGGCGTGCCCCGAAAGATCGCGACGAATGTCCTGATGGGCCAGACGATGAAAGGCTTTTGCCCCTGCTGCGCCAGCGCGAGAACAAGCGCAAGGACGAAGCCGAGCAAGACTGAGGAGCCAGCCAGTTCGAGCGTCAGCGGCAGGCCAGCCAGAAGCTTCGGTATGATTTCGAGGAAAAAGCCGGGATCGATCATCAGTGAACAACCCCACGCGAAGCATTGGCTTCAGCCCGCCCGAAGACGATGCCGGTGATGCCAGCGATGGCGAAATAAAGCACGGCGNCGGCGCCATAGAATAAGAAAGGCTCCCGTGCCGAACCCGCCCCGATCTGCGCCTGGCGCATCAGCTCAACAAGGCCAATGACGGAAATAAGAGCCGAGTCCTTCAAGACAAGTTGCCAGACATTGCCAAGACCGGGAATGGCGTGGCGCAGCAATTGTGGCACGATGACGAGGCGGAGCATCTGGATGCGCGTCAGTGCCAACGCTTTGGCCGCGTCGAACTGGCCCTGGTCGACAGCCAGATAAGCGCCCCGGTAGACTTCAGCCTGATAGGCCCCGGAAATGAAGCCAATGGTCACGATCCCGGTGGCGAGGGCTGGCAAGCCTGCAAAACCTTCCGCACCGAACAGACGGAACAATGCCGTCAGCGCGACGCTCCCACCGTAATAGAAGAAGTAGATCGTCAGGAGATCCGGCACGCCGCGAAACACGATCCCGTAGGCGGACGCGATGCCGCGCGGAAGTCGCGCTGCGGAAAGCCGACCGGCTGCCGCCAGCCCACCAAAGACGATCCCGAGCGCAAACCCTGCTACCGAGAGGAGAAGGGTGACGCCGGTGGCTTCGAGCAATGCCGCACCCCAGCCTCCGGGTCCGAAACCGAGCAGAAGAAATTTATCGAACATGAGGTTTCAAGACCTGTCACACGGTCGGCGACGACGGATCGACGCAAAACCGCTTTGTGAAAANTGGGACGGGATCGAATGACCTTCGCCAGTTGATCCCGCCCGGTCTGCGCGTGTTACTTCACCGGCGTGACGTCGGTATGCACCCACTTTTCGGACAAGCGCTTGATCGTGCCGTCAGCAATTGCGGCATCAATGGCTGTGTCGAACATCTCCTTCAACGCTTTGTCTTCCTTGCGCATCCCTGCGCCGCTTCCAAGTCCAAATATGCCGCCGACAAAGCCTGGGCCTGCAACGGTATAGTCGGCAAATTCAGGCTTGGCGAGCGTAGCGGCGAGCACCGTCTGCTGAGAGAAGAGCGCGTCCACGCGGCCAGCGGCCAGATCGAGGTCATGCTGCTCCGTCGTCTTGTACTCGCGGATCTCGACCGTATCGCCGAAATACTTCTTCACGAATTCGAGGTTTGTCGTGCCGGACTGGACGCCGACGACCTTGCCCTTGAGTAGAGGCTTCAACTTCTCGATAGCAGCCTTGGAAACGGCTTCGTCCTCAAGCTTGAACTTCTCATTGGAAATTCCAAGCTTGCCGAGGTCACTTTCCTTTGCGACCGCGAAACCCGAAGGATCGACAGCGTAGGGTTTGCTGAAAGCAATCGTTTCTAGGCGCTTGGGCGTGATGAACATGCTGGCCATGATCACGTCGAACTTTCCAACGGTCAGCGAGGGGATGAGACCGTCCCAGTTTTGCGCGATGATGGTGCACTTGATCTTCATGCGAGCACACAGATCGTTAGCGATTTCGATTTCAAGCCCGTCGAGCTTGCCGTCGGCGGTGGTGAAGTTCCACGGCGCATAGGCACCTTCGGTCGCAATAGTAATGGCTTTTGGCGCATCCGCCGCACTTGCAAGCGGCGCGGATATGATTGTCATGAAGGCAGCCGCAATCGCGGCCATACGACGAGATGTCATGGCTTTTCCCTTGTTGTTGTGCCGCCTGAACGGCTGTTCCCCGTCCTTGCCAGATGTTTCCCCGGCTTCGGACAATTTTCCAGTCGGCGATCAGCGCCGGCTAGGACTTGCGAAATCGGCAAGCAGCGATGCCGTGCAAAGCACGTGTTCCTGCATAACCCTTTCGGCCTCGGCGACATCGCCTGACCTGAAAGCGTCGATGAGGTTCTGATGTTCCTCGCGGGCAGAAAGCGGCTTGTCGACATAATCGAACCAGATGCGCATGTAAGGCTCGATGGCCACGTGAAGCGCCGCGATCTGGCGGATGAGTTTCGGTCGCCCGCTGATCTCGTAGAGAAAAGCGTGAAATTCCTGGTGGCGCAGCACCCAGTCACTGCTGCCGGTCTCGCCAGCGCGTTCCATGCGCAAGAGCAATCTATCCAGTTCTTCGAAGCTCTCCAGCGTCAGACGCGGCATAACGATGCGCACTGCAAGACCCTCAAGGACAGAGCGGATCTCAAACGTCTCGTTGAGCTCATCAAGCGTAAGGCCTGCCACCACGCAGCCGCGATTGGGGCGGAGCGTGACGAGACCATCGGCCGCCAGCCGCCTAAAGGCTTCACGAACCGGCATGCGGCTCATTCCTATTTCCGCAGCGATCTCTTCGGGAATAAGGCGGTCACCCGGCTTATAGCGGCTGAAACGCAGCGCCTGCTGGAGGTACGTATAGGCCTCTTCCTCAGCCGTTGAGGCGACGTGTGCGGTGGATGCATATGAAATCGCCATCGTCGCCCTCTGGATTTTTGTATCCACTTATCCAAACACCGTGTTGGAGGCCCGTCAAGGAGTTTATTGTCGAAAGTTTTAGCTCAGACTTGATGGGGCAATCTACCTCACCATCCAATGCCCCTAAATAGCCATTCATTCTAAACGTGATCACATAANCATCTTTACTTCCTCAAGGACGAATAAGAACCCAATTTTCTCCCATAATTACCAGAGATAAACATAGATTCACATTGACAGAAAATGTGCTCATCCATAACTGTGATCACATTCTTCCGCTTGAGAGGCCTTGACCAGTGCAGAACATTTCCCCCGCCAGATCACTGAACTCTGACTCCATAGTCACTGCCGCGAAGCAGATTCTAGCCGAGGAAACTGCGCTCTTCACGGGCCAGCGACCGCGCAGCCAGGAAATTTTCGACGCGCCATCTTCCGGGTTCTTCAATCAGGTGCCGCAATACTGGATGCGCGACTGGCCAATGCCGTTCCCGGTCGTGATATCCAAAGCCACCGGAAGTGAGGTCTGGGATGTCGACGGAAATCACGCGATCGATTTTNGCCTTGGTGACAGCGGCGCGATGTTCGGGCACGGACCGCAGCCGATCCTGAATGCGCTTGCCGGGGCCAGCACCTTGGGCCTGACGACCATGTTGCCCTCCAAGGATCTCACTGCCGTTGGCCAACTGTTGCGCGCANCATTCGGCATGTCCATGTGGCAGGTGACGGCCACCGCCAGTGACGCCAACCGCTTTGCCTTCCGGGTCGCACGTGCCGTGACGGGGCGTAAAAAGATCCTGGTGTTCGATGGTTGCTACCATGGCGCGGCTGATGAAGCGCTGGTGGACCTTGTGGACGGGCAGACGGTCGCTCGCAACGGCCTGCTTGGCCAAGCGGTAAATCTGGCCGAAACGACGGTGTGTATTCCATTCAATGATGTCCCGGCTCTTGAAGCGGCGTTGAAGGAAGGTGACATCGCTTGCGTCGTGGCGGAGCCAGTCATGACCAATTGCGGCATGATTCTTCCGCTTCCCGGGTTTCATAAGACGCTGCGGGAGCTGACGCGGTCCCACGGCACGCTGCTGCACATCGATGAAACGCATACGATTTCGACCGGATATGGCGGGTACACGAAAGTGCACGGTCTGGAGCCGGATATTTTCGTCGTCGGGAAGCCGGTCGGCGGTGGCATTCCGGTTGCTGTATGGGGCATGACAGACGATGTCGCGAGCGGGTTCGACGCCGTGCGCGCGGCAAATACTGGTACAGGCCACTCTGGCATAGGCACGACGCTTTCGGGCAGCGCTTTGCAGCTTGCCTGCCTGAAGGCCTGCCTCGAAGAGGTGATGACACCCGAGGCGCACAACACAATGAACCGTCTCGCCGATGCTGTCGAGACGGGCTTTTCTGCGGCTATCAAACGCCATGAATTGCCGTGGCATGTTGGCCGCGTTGGCGCACGGCTCGAAATCGTGTTCTCGCCTCATCCACTGCTGAACGCAAGTGAAGCCCACGAGGCGGCCAACCCGACAATCCAGAAGGCATTGCATACGGCATTTCTCAATCTGGGATATCTGGTAACACCATTCCACAATATGGTTCTGGTGGCACCGACCACCAGCGAAGAGAATGTCGCTGGCCTTGTCGCCAGCTTTGAGAAAATTCTAGATCGAATGACGAAGGCTGCATGACATGACCGGAACACGTCCACTCAACGCGGCACCTATCGAGGAAGCCCAGGCGTTTCTTAAGCAACACCCGGACATAAAAGGCTTCGACCTCGTACTGATCGATCCGAACGGGGTAGCGCGCGGCAAGATTATCCGCCGCCATGAACTCTTGCCACTGTTCCGGTCCGGCCGACATCTGCCCGGCTCCATTCTGGGGCTGGATGTGACAGGCGTTGATGTGGATGAGACAGGTTTGACATGGGACGACGGCGATGCCGACAGAATTGCGTGGCCGATAGCCGGATCACTCGTGACATTGCCCTGGACGTCACCCGAACGCGGCGAAGTTCGCGTCATGCTGTATGAACTCGATGGATCAGCCATGAGCGCAGATCCACGGCAGGCTCTGGTACGCCAGATCGAGCGATTTGCGGCAAAAGACTTATTCCCTGTGCTGGCGTTCGAGCTGGAATTCTATCTCCTCAATGCCGAAAACGATGTTCTGGGAAAACCCAAGGCTGCACGCTTGCCTCTTTCAGGACGTGAGTCGAAACAGAGCCATGTCTATAGCGTCGCCGTGCTGGATCAATTCGAGCCGTTTATCGATGCGCTTTACCGCGCCGCTGCCGCCCAAAACCTGCCTGTGGAGACGATCATCTCCGAATATGCTCCCGGCCAATATGAGCTGACACTGCGTCATCAGGCAAACGGGCTGCGCGCGGCAGACGACCTTGTGATGCTGAAGCGTCTCGTTCGAGGTCTCGCGCTCCGGCACGGCATGCGGGCCAATTTCATGGCCAAGCCATTTGCGAAGCACGCTGGCTCTGGCATGCATCTTCATGCCAGTCTTGCGGACCCGTCGGGCCGCAACCTGTTCGCCGATGTGGACAACGATCTTGCGCCCATGCTGCGCCACGCCATTGGCGGCCTGCAGCACACCATGGCGGATTCGATGCTGATATTCGCACCCAATTTGAATTCCTGGCGTCGTTTTTCCCGCAACAGCTATGCCCCAACCTCTCCGACCTGGGGGCGCAACAACCGCAGCGTCGCCCTCAGGGTTCCGGCAGGAAACCAAGCCAACCGCCATCTTGAACATCGCTCACCCGGTGTCGATGCGAACCCCTATCTGGTGGCGGCTACCGTTCTTGCCGGAATATATAAGGGGATCGAAANCAGGATCGAGCCTGACGCAGAATCATCCACCTACAGCGACGATACCAGAACGACCCTGCCATGCGACTGGAGTGCGGCGATTGACAAGGCCGAGGGATCGGATTTTCTAAAGGACGCCCTTGGCGCACGTATGGCCGCAGTTTTCATTGCGCTGAAGCGTGCGGAACTCCGCTTCTTTTCTGCTGAGGTGACGGACGAAGAGTTTGCCTATTACGGCGACGTCATATGACGGCGCACGGGAGCTTTATAAANTCATGCGAGAACTATCGACCCAACAGCAACAGGTGTACCAGGCTCTTCGCGAACAACTGATTTCGGGTCGGTTTTCTCCGGGTACGAGCGTCAGTCTGCGGGGTCTGAGCAAAAGCATGGGCGTCGGCCTGATGCCTGTTCGAGAAGCGATTACTCGCCTCGGTGGCGAGCGCGCCCTGGAAGTGCGCCGCAACGGCCGGGTGTGTATTCCCGAACTGACACACAGACGTTTCGAGGAGCTTATGCAAGCCAGGTTGCAACTGGAGCCTCTCTGCGCGAGCCGGGCGCTGCCCTATGTGACGCTTGAGACCATAAGCGTGATGGAGGCATGTGATTCACGCATGAACCAGAGCTACGGAGCCAAGGATGCAGACACCTACATGCGCGAAAATTATCAGTTTCACTTCGAACTATACCGAGCTGGAGGGTCGGAAGTCCTCGTCGCTCTGCTGGAAAGCATTTGGATGCAGTTTGGTCCGTTCATGCGCAGCGTCTATGAGATGAATGAAACGACAACCATCGTCGATAAGCATCAGATGACACTGGAAGCCATTCGCCGGGGGGATGCCGAAGCGCTGTGCGTGGCAATCAAGGCCGATATTCTCGATGCCATTCACCTATTGAAACAGACGCTTGGAAANGACACCCTGTAGGATCGCTCTCGGCCAGAAGGTCCAATCTTGCCTGAAAGGCAGTTGGCAAACTGATGGCTGGTTCGGCAATAAAAAGCTCAAGCAGTTTCATGAGGCCAAAGGCGATCGTGGCGTTCAGCCATTGACGAAAGTGCTCAACACAGAAGGCGACCTGCCCCCGATACTATTCATTCTACAAGCCACGTAAAACGGCTCGGGGCGGTCATTTACCTCCCCGAGCCGCTTCGCTGTCAGGAGCAAAGGCTCAGTCTGATCCACTCTTCGTTAGTCGTGACATTGAAGCCATTCCGCTCATTGGCGCTGTTGCTCTTTGGCCATGCCACGCACTTGCCTTCGGCAAAGATTGCGCGATAATTTTTGATATGATTATCCGGGTCCTGGGAAGGTTTCACTTTGGACATGGGTGCGACGGGTTGCTATCTGGCGAAACTGGTAGCTGGCCTTTGCGTTTATAGCTGATGACGCTTGATGACGTGGAGAAGGAATGACAAATGCCGAAGATCATCAAAAAGGGGAACTTGCCGACAAANTCATGCGTTACGTGCAGCCTCCCATTTCTCTGGCGGCGGAAATGGGCGAAGACTTGGGATGACGTTAAATACTGTTCGGAGCGTTGCCGCCGCCAAAAAGCCTCGCAACAAAAAGGTTAGTTCCGCTGTTACACTACAACCGGCGGGCCATACATTTGGCTTGATCGGCTTCAACATCAAGGGAAACCGACGTTCCCCGCTGGTGTTGGCTATCGGCGTGACACAGAGCGGGCCATATCCGAGAAAATGTTGCCATTCAAATTGGTCGCAACTGCACAACAGAAACGTCGAATATGATGCCGCTCGACACAGTCGCTAAGAGACTGGCTGTTGAAGACGCAAGGTCAGGTCGGACTGCTCCAGCCTCTGGCCGCTTTCATCGAACAGATGGAAATCTTTTACATCGGCTGCGATTGCCAATGTTTCGCCAATCTGGATGCGCGAGCGGCCGGGAACGCGGAATACGATGACCGAACCGTCTGAAAACGCCCCGTGAACGTAGCTTTCAGCCCCAACCAGTTCCACCGCATCTACCCGCACCTCACCGCGAAATCCGCCTGAGGCAAGGCTTGCGTCGGCAACCGTAATGTCTTCCGGGCGGATACCGAGCGTGCGGACGTTGCCGGGAAGCGATGTGCTATCGACCAGCGACCATCCGGCACCTGCCGACTGTCCGGTAACATGCGGCAGCAGGTTCATGGACGGCGAGCCGATAAAGGTGGCGACGAAGGTTGTTGCAGGGCGTTCATAAAGGTCTATCGGACTGCCGATCTGTTCGATCCGCCCGGCGTTCAGAACCACCAGACGGTCAGCCAAGGTCATGGCCTCCATCTGGTCGTGGGTAACATAGACACTGGTGGTGGCAAGCGCTCGCTGCAGCCGCCGAATTTCGACACGCATCTGCACCCGCAGCTTGGCGTCCAGATTGGACAACGGCTCGTCGAACAGAAACGCAGCGGGCTTGCGGACGATGGCTCGCCCCATCGCTACACGCTGACGCTGACCGCCGGAGAGTTGGCGCGGTTTGCGGTCAAGGAACTGCTCGATCTCCAGCGCCTTGGCAGCTTCCGATATGCGCCGGTCTATCTCGTCTTTGGGAGTGTTGCGGTTTTTCAGGCCATAGGACAGGTTCTGTCGCACGCTCATATGCGGGTAGAGCGCATAATTCTGGAACACCATGGCGATGTCACGGTCGGCGGGTTCGACATCGTTGACGACCCGGTCACCGATGGATATCTCGCCGCCGGAAATGCTCTCAAGCCCGGCAATCATGCGCAGCAGCGTCGATTTTCCGCAGCCCGATGGCCCGACCAGGACAATCAACTCGCCATCGGCTATATCCATCGATACGCCTTTGATGGCCTCGACAGAACCGCCATAAACCTTGCGGACATCCTTCAGGACAATTTTTGCCATTACTTTTCAGTCTCCACCAAGCCTTTGACGAACCAACGCTGCATCAGCACAACAACAATAATGGGGGGNATGACGGCCAGGATCGCGGTAACCATCACATAGTTCCAGGGGGTCGATGCATCGGTGAAATCCACCATGCGTCTCAGACCGATAATGATCGTGTTCATCTTGGCGTCGTTGGTGACGAGAAGCGGCCAGAGATACTGCGTCCAGCCATAGATGAACAAAATCACGAAAAGCGCGGCGATATTGGTCTTCGACAGAGGCAGAAGAATATCGCGCATGAAACGAAACGGCCCTGCATTGTCGATGCGCGCCGCCTCGACCATTTCGCCGGGTATCGTCAGAAAGAATTGCCGAAACAAAAAAGTTGCCGTTGCAGATGCCATCAGCGGCAGGGTCAGCCCGGCATAGGTGTCGATCAGGCCAAGATCAACGATGACCTTGTATGTCGGCAGGATTCGTACCTCCACCGGTAGCATCAGCGTGATGAAGATCATCCAGAAGAAGCCCATGCGGAATGGAAAGCGGAAGAAGACGATGGCGAAGGCCGACAAGAATGAAATGATGATCTTGCCGATGGCGATGGCCAGTGCGACGACGAAGCTGTTGAACAGCAGCCGCTCCAAGCTGACTCCGACGACGCGTTCGACGCCGGTGGACATGGCCTCACCGTAGTTTNCCGCCAGATGCCCGCCCGGCAGCAGCGACATGGGCGGACGGATGATGTCGTTGGAGGTCATAGATGATGCGATGAAGGTGTAATAAATCGGGAAGGCGACAATGATGATGCCGAGGATCAGCATCAGATGTGCGACCAGACTGGCGACAGGACGGTTTTCGATCATGGTCTCACCTCAGCCGTAATGCACGCGCTTTTCCACGAACCGAAACTGGAACGCGGTGAGCGCAATGACGATGATCATCAGAATGACGGATTGCGCCGCCGACGAGCCGAGGTTCAGGTTGACGAAACCGTCATTGTAAACCTTGTAAACCAGTGTTTCCGTTGCCTTGGCAGGCCCGCCTCCGGTGACAGAATGAATGATGCCGAAGGTGTCGAAGAAGGCGTAGACCGTGTTGACGACCAGCAAGAAGAAGGTCGTTGGGGCCAGCAGCGGAAAGACGATCGTCCAGAAACGGCGACTGCCGCGCGCACCATCAATTGACGCTGCCTCGAGCAGCGATTTCGGGATAGCCTGAAGGCCTGCGACGAAAAAGAGGAAATTGTAACTGATCTGCTTCCAGGCGGCAGCGGCCACCACCAGCAGCATGGCCTGGTTTCCATCCAGCAGCGGATCCCAATCGATGCCGTTGCGGCGCAGCAGATAGGCGAATGTGCCCATGGCCGGATTGAACATGAACAGCCAAAGCATACCGGCAACGGCCGGAGCCACGGCATAGGGCATGATCATAAGTGTGCGATAGAAGCCCTTGCCGCGCACCACGCGGTCTACGGCTGTCGCCAGCAGCAGCGCCAGCCCCATAGATACCAGTGCGGTCAACAGACTGAACACCACCGTCACCTGCAAGGCATGCAGATAGTTCGGATCGGACAGCACAGCGGAAAAGTTTGCCATGCCGACGAAATTACTGGAAAGCCCGAACGGGTCCTCGCGCATCGTTGACTGGTACAGAGCCTGACTGGCTGGCCAGAAGAAGAATACCACGGTGAGCACGATCTGCGGGGCGACCAGCAGATACGGCAGGACCTTGTTGGGAAAGATGACGCTTTGCACGGCGATCTCCTGAACGGACGGAAGTTNCCGCCCGCACCTTCACGATGCGGGCGAATGGAGAGCGGGGCGTTTATTTACCGATTGCTTGCTGGATGGCGGCGTTGCCGCGTTCAACCGCCTTGTCGAGTGCAGCCTTAGCATCCTGCTTGCCAGCCAGCATCGACTCGAATTCCTCGTTCATGATGTCGCGAACCTGCGGCAAGTTGACGAGGCGTACGCCTTTGGAATTTTCCGTCGGCGGCTTGCCCATCATCTGAAGCAGCGGCGTTTCACGACCCGGATTCTTGTCATAAAAGCCGGACTTCTTGGTTTCCTCGTAAGCCGCAATCGTTACCGGCATATAGCCTGAGACCTGATGCAGCCGGGCCTGAATATTGGTCTGCGAGAGGAAGTTGAAGAACTCCGCGACGCCCTTGTATTCCGCATCGCTCTTGCCTCCGAATACCCAAAGGCTCGCGCCGCCGGGAATGGTATTTTGCGGACCATGACCTTCGTAATAGGGAAGCTGGCCGATGCCGTAATTCATGCCGGTTTTGACGATGTCGCCAAGCCCGCCCGAGGATTCTGTCAGGATGCCGCATTCACCTGACATGAACAGCTGCTTGGCTTCAGATGTGCGACCGCCGTAACGGAAAACGCCTTCCTTGGCGAGATCGGCGATTGCCTGGAAATGCTCCACAAAAANCGGGGCATTGAATGCCAGCTTGACATCTGTGCCGCCGAGACCGTTCTCATTGCTGCCATAGGACACGTTGTTCCAAGCGGCAAAGTTCTCCGTCTGGATCCATGTCAGCCATGTCGAGGTAAAGCCACATGCCGAGGCACCACTGCTCTTGATCTTGCGAGCGGCTTCAAACACTTCCGGCCATGTCTTTGGCGGATTTGCCGGATCGAGCCCGGCTCTCTGGAACGTGTCCTTGTTGTAGTAGAGGATCGGTGACGACGAGTTGTAGGGGAAGGACAACATCGTGCCATCGGGTTTGGAATAATAGGCGACGATACCAGCCAGATATTTCGACTTGTCGAACTCGTAACCACCGGCCTTCAGTACATCCGCTGCCGGTTTGATGGCACCTTCCGCTCCCATCATGACACCGCTGCCCGCATCAAATACCTGGATGATGGCGGGTGGCTGTTTAGCGCGGAAAGCGGCAATGCCAGCGTTCAATGTTTCAGGATAGGTGCCTTTGAAGACCGGTACGATCTTATAATCTTTCTGACCCTCGTTGAATTCCTTTGCGAGATTATCGACCACCTCGTTGTTGGCGCCAGTCATAGCGTGCCACCACTGAATTTCCGTGGCGGCATAGGCGGTGGATGACATCAGCGCGGCGGCTGCAGTCGCGAAAATGGATGCGTAAAGGCGTTTCATGTGTGTAGCTCCTCCCTGGATATTTCCGGGCTCCTCACCCGGCCTGCTTGGTAAAACGGAATTCTCCTCGATCCCGTCGTGTCGTTTTGTTTNCAAGCCGCAGCCTTGCCGGTCAGTCCAGCGATGCGGCTGAGGTCTTCGATGGCACCCGGCGCTGCGGCAATCACCGGCGCACCCTTGGTCAGCCGCTCCCCTTCGGTCAGGAACGGATGAAACCAGCCGCCTGCCTCGCGGACAAGGCAAAAACCCGCCATGCAATCCCATGCGTGCATGTAAGGCTCGTAGTAGCCAACCAGCCTGCCAGCCGCGACATAGGCCAGCATGAGTGCGCCGGAACCATTGCGGATAAAGTTGCCGCCGGAGGCGAGCAGGTCTTCTACCATGCTGGCAACAAAGGCTGGCGTCACATAATTGTTAGCGCCGATGCCAGTGACCGAATTGCGGATGGTGCGTGTATCATCAAGCGTCAGCACCTTGCCATTCAGCGTCGCGCCCATGCCACGCGCACTGCTGTAAATCTCACTGTGACAAGGCGCGTTGATGACGCCGACCACCGGCTCACCTTCGCTCAGCACTGCGATCGAAACGCACCAGTTGGGCATACCATTGACGAACGGGCTGGTGCCGTCAATAGGATCGACCACCCAGATGAAATCTGAGGTACCGGCGATCAGGCCATATTCCTCACCCAGAAATCCGTCTTCTGGAAACGACCGCGCGACACAGTCGCGGATGAGGTTTTCGACTTCGCGGTCAGCTATCGACACCACGTCCTGCGGATCACGCTTGGTCTCGATCACCAGCGCATCGCGGTTATTGAAATAGTCGAGCGCCACGGCACCGGCTTCCAGCGCGATCTCCTGTGCCAGCTTCAATCGGGCTTCGATATGCTGTTGTGTGGACTGCATGAACTGATCTCTCAAAATAGTGCCTATAGTGAAATGATGGCGATGCCGCGCTCTTTGAAGCCAATAGCGACATTTGTTGATGGGGCAATCGGTCGTTCCACCGAGGGATCGACAACGAACAACGGACCGCCATCCGTCTCGACTTCGTATTCGATATGATCGCCCAGATACGCGGCACTGCTGATGCGACCGCAAAAATCCGCCTTGGTCGATGGAGACAGGGTGACGGAATTCGGTCGTACCGCCAGTTGGCCCGGCCCGACCTTGACACCACGGCTCGGCACGCGATGTACAAGATCCTGTACCTGAATGACGGCCTGATCGCCCTCTATGCCGATAACCGTGCAGGGTACAACATTCGCCTCACCCATGAAGTCTGCGATGAAGGCAGATGCTGGGCTTTCGTAGAGATCGCGTGGCGATCCTTCCTGCGCCACATGGCCATCCTTCATGACGATGATGCGATCGGAGACGGCCAGCGCCTCGTCCTGATCGTGCGTCACATAGACCGCGGTAAACTGCAAACGCTGCTGCAATTCGCGAATTTCGGTGCGCACCNTGCGGCGAAGACGCGTATCGAGATTGGACAGTGGCTCATCCAGCAGCAAGACTTGCGGCTCCAGAACGAGTGCCCGGGCGACAGCGACGCGTTGCTGCTGACCACCGGAAAGTTCGGCCGGAAGCCGCTGGCCCATACCCGCAAGTCCGACCAGTTCGAGTCCGTTTTCTGCCTTCTGCCGGGCTTCCTTGCGGTTGAGGCCGGACGATTCCAGTCCGTAAGCGACATTGTCCAGCGAGCTCATATGCGGAAACAGCGCATAAGACTGGAACACCATAGAGACATCGCGCTCGTTGGCCGGCAGCATGGTCACATCCTTGCCGCCGATCAGAATGCGACCGGAGGTCGGATGTTCAAGACCAGCCAGCATACGCAGCGTCGTGGTCTTGCCGCAGCCGGATGGACCGAGCAACGTCACAAGCGTTCCAGGCTCTATCGTCAACGACAGGTCATGGATGGCTGTGAAGGCACCGAACTGCTTGCGGATATTCTGGAGGACGACCGACCCGGGGGCGTGGTTCATGCGGTTTTCTCCTGAGTGGTGGCTGTAGCCGCGACGCGGTGAATGCGATTTTCTCGGCGCAACCGGCGTTCGCCGACCAGCAGCTGGAACCCGGTAATGACAGTGATCATCACGACGATCAGCATGGATGAATAAGCGATGGCCACGCCGTACTCGCCATTCTCGACCAGTCCGACGATATAGGACGTCGCCATGTTGTATTGCGCGCTGACCAGAAAGATTACTGCGCTGATCGAGGTGATCGCACGCACGAAAGAATAGACCAGTGCGGCTGTAATGGCAGGACGCAGCAATGGCAAANTAACCTTGCGGATGGTGCGGAAACTGTTGGCACGAAGCGTCATCGAGGCTTCGTCCAAGCTCTTGTCGAGCTGACTCATCGCAGCGATGCCCCCGCGCACGCCAACCGGCATATTGCGGAACACGAAGCAGGCGACGAGGATCAGCGCCGTGCCGGTCATTTCCAGAGGCGGCAGGTTGAAGGCCATGATGTAACTGATGCCGATCACTGTGCCGGGAATGGCAAANCTCATCATCAGTGCAAATTCGAACAGCCCTCGCCCGGCGAATTTCTGCCGCACGATGACATAGGCGGTTGCCAGACCGACCGCTGCCGTCAGCGGTGCTGAAATCAGGGCGATTTCCATGGTCGTCCAGAACGAATTCCAGGCGACACCTGTCCAGGCGATCCCACCGTCCCGCAGGCTGAATGAGAAGGCGCGGGCGTAATGGTCCAAGGTCAGCGAGTTATCAAGGCCCCAGGTTTTGACGAAGCCGCCGAAAGCAATCATGCCGTAAACGACGACGGTAAAAATCATCCAAGGAATGACCAGCGCATGGACAAAAATGGAAAGCGACTTCGGCAGCGCGATGTGTGATCCGGAATCACCCTTGCCGGTAACAGTGGCAAAGTTCTTGCCCGCCAGCCAAAAANCGCTGTGCCAGAAACGCCGATAGCGTGAAGCAGAGAAGGATGAGAGCAAGCACGGCAGCGCGTGACGGATCGGTCTGCGAGCCGACAACCGCGAAGAATATTTCCGTAGACAGCACGCCGTGGCTTCCGCCCAACACCAGAGGATTGCCGAAATCCGCCATGCTTTCGATGAAACCGATCAAGAACGCATTGGCCAGACCCGGTTTCATCAGCGGCAGCGAAACACGCCAGAAGGTACGCCAGCGATCCGCGCGTAGGGTCTGGGACGCCTCTTCCATCGAAGGGCTGACGCCTTCGACGACACCGATCAGCACCAAAAACGAGATTGGCGTAAACGACAGCACCTGAGCGATCCAGATACCCGTCAGGCCGTAAAGCCAACGGCTGGGTTCAATGCCGAACAGGTCTGAAAGCCCCGTCGTCACCATTCCCGCGCGACCGAACAGCAAAGTCAGCGCCAGACCAATAACGAAGGGTGGCGTGATGATCGGCAAAACGGTCAGCAACCGCAGACCCTTTTTGAAGGGAAAACGGGTGCGGGTTGCGACGAGTGCAAACGCCAGACCAAGCAGTGTTGAGCCGCTAGCAGTCATGATCGCCAGCCACAGGGTGCGCCACGCCAGTCCGCAGCGGTCTCCGCCGATCACGCAACTCAAGCTCCAGATGGACGGGTCCTGGATATTACGGGCGAAGCCCGACGCGTTGAACGAGCCATCGAAATCCTGAAAGCCGCCGACGAACATGCTGCCGATGGGATAGAAGACGAAGATTGCCACCAGAAAGACCAGCAACGATATGGTGGCGACGACGAACGCGTCGCCCTTCATCACGCCACGTTCCGCAAGCCCGAAGGCAAAAATCAGAACGAAAAGGAAGGCCGAAAGCATAGCGCCTGCGCCCATCGCCGGCTGACCATTGGCAAGCGTGCCGAACAGGTTTTCGGTGAGTGACCAGTTCCAACCGGAAAAACCAATCGCAAGCCCCTGTAGTGCCAGAAAGACCACGCCAACGCCGCCAGCCCAAGCCAATATCGTCCCGCGCAGCATCGAATTGGTGATGAAGCGTGCAGAAACCGCTGCAAGTAGTGCCAGAAGGGCGACCGCCAGCCACAACCGTCCATATGCGAAAATCTGCAAANGACCGGGGCCATCGGCTGCATCATTGAAGAAACCCGAGAGCCAGTTGAACGACAGAAAGCCGCCTTCGATCCGATACCACGGAAAAAGGAGGAAAGCCGCAATGCCAGCAATCAGCGTCAGGTCTAGCCTTCGGTTGCGATTGTCCATGACGGTCGCACGTCCTTCGATGGTCGAGTTAGACGAGGGAGGAAAGCTACGCGGCCATAACAAAGAGAGCCGCGCAGCAATGGTCCGATCTGTTGGATCAGTTGGCCTTTGCGCCGATCTGGGTATCCCAGCGGCCCAACAACTCCTTGCGCTTTTCAGGATCGCCATATGTTTTGAAGTCGTAGTCGATCAACTTGATATCCTCGAACTTCGGTGCCTCCTTGGGGATTTCGGCGCTCTTGTTCGATGGCAGCTGGAAGGACTTGGCGTCCTTCATGTGTGATTGCACATCCGCCTTCAGTGCCCAGTCATACCAGATCTTGGCATTTNCCAGATTGCGAGCACCTTTGACGATCGACATCGAACCGATCTCATAGCCAGTACCCTCGCAAGGCGCGATCGATTTGATCGGGAAGCCTTCGGCTGTCTGCGAGACGGCGTCGTGCATGAAGACGATACCGATTGCGGTTTCACCGCGCGCAGCAGCTTTCACCGGTGCGGAGCCGGACTTTGTGTACTGCGAAATATTGGCATTGAGCTTGCCGAGATATTCGAATGCCTTGTCTTCACCCATGATCTGGACCAGCGACGCCAGCGCCGTATAGGCAGTCCCCGACGAATTCGGATTGGCCATCTGTATCTCGCCCTTGAAGGATGGGTCGAGAAGATCTGCCCAGCACTTGGGTTCCTTGTATCCCTTGGTCTTGAAAATCTCGGTGTTGTAACCCCAGCCAAGCGCACCGGCGTAAACGCCAACAGTTTTGTAGCCTGAGCTTTCCGCCTGCTTCTTCGCCCAATCCTGCAATTGGTCGAGCATCGGTGATTTATATTCCAGCGTAAGGTTTNCAGATGCGGCCTGCAGGTGCGGATCACCTGTGCCAGCCCACCAGACATCAGTCTTAGGGTTGCGGGCCTCGACGCGTATCTTGGCATAGGTCTCGCCAGATGACAGGCGGACCATGTTGACCTTGATCGGGTTTTCTTTTTCGAACATGTCTTTCATCTGCTCACAGATGACCACGTCTGCCGAGCAGATGAGATTGAGATCGCCAGCCGCCATTGCCGTCGATGCACTGAAAGCCAGACCAGCAGCCAAGCCAGCTGCCGCAAAATGCGCTGCGCCCATGATTGTTCCTCCCGTTTCTTGGATGACGCCTCCACGTCATACGCCTTGCAAGCGTGTGCAAAGACTTCACGATGACAGACGTGATGTCAACCGATAATCTGCGATATTGCTTGTTTAGATGGTTATATGACTGTCATCATCCTGTTGCACACAATTGCAAAGATGTGCATGAATACCCCCCNAAAGAGGCCATGATGAGCGACCGCAAGATCTTCGTAAGCGCAAAGGACGTCGCCGATCGGGCCGGAGTTTCGCGGTCTGCCGTTTCGCGCACCTTCACGACTGGCGCCAGCGTTTCCGAAGAGACCCGCCGCAAAGTGATGGAGGCGGCAGATGCACTCGGCTATCATGTCAATCACCTTGCGCGCGGATTGATGCGCAATGAGAGCGGCATCGTTTGCCTGGTCGTCTCAGAACTCGATACCCCTTATCGCGCCGGGTTGATCAAAGCCCTGACCCAGCAATTGCAGGCCAATGCCAAGGTAGCGATGCTGATCAATACCGACCGCTCCGACGAAAGCGTCGAACTGGCGCTGAGGCAAGCGATCCGCTACCGCGCAGATGCCTCGATCATTCTTTCGGGCATGCCAGACAAGTCGATCACGGATCTCTGTCTGCGCAACGGTCAGCGACTTGTGCTGATCAACCGCGACGACGAGCAAGCGGGTCCGTTGCGCATCAATCTCGATGATCGCGAAGCGGCAAGCCGCGCCTTTACCGCTTTTCTGCGCGCTGGTTGCCGGGAGTTTGGCTTTGCCAATTCACAGGCCATGACCCCAAGCCTGATGGCGCGTGAGGAAGGCTTTTTGGCCGCCGGGCAGCGCCACGGACTCACCGTCAGTGTCGAACGGTTCGGCCCGACCTCCTATCAGAGCGGCACCGTTCTTGCGCAACGCTTCATGACCCGCGCCAAACGCCCGGATGCTGTGTTTTGCGCCACCGATCTTCTTGCCTGCGGTTTCATGGACGCCGCTCGTCATCAGTTCAAGCTGGATATCCCATCAGAACTCTGCGTCATCGGTTTTGATGACATAGAGCAGGCATCATGGTCATCTTACGACCTCACGACGTTTGCCCAGCCAGTGCAGGTCATCGCTCGCGAAGCCGTGGCCTGGCTCAGCCAGCCTGGGNAAACGGTGATTAGCGACTTGAGCAAGCTCGTGCCCGAACTCATCTGGCGCGCATCGGTCCGCGGCGGCTAAAATCTGAAAGCGCACAATACAACCAACGCTCAAGCGAGCCGGCCATCTTGCTGGTGCAAATCAACCCGATTACTGCGCATTTCCTGGGGCGATGGCATAGCCACCCAGACGTCCTTTCAGCATTCGAACGATATCGATATCGGTCTTTTTNATCCGCGGCGCCGCGAACCCGAAAGCGACAACATTCGAGTTATCGACTTCGACGTTTGACGAGCAGGAAGAATGCACCTCTGTCACATTCAACTCCGTGAGCAAAAGGTCGATTGTTTCAAGATTGACGCCCGAACCTGGCATGATGGATACTCGCCCGGATGCAATGCCTATAGCGGCCTTCAGGTCAGCAAGACCCTCCACTGCGGAGATGGCGCGCCCGGACGTCAAAACTCTTTCAAACCCGCAGTCGATCGCAAGTTCGATAGCTTCGGCCATATCTGGCACGAGATCAAAGGCGCGATGAAGCGTGCGCGGCATCGTACCACTGACCTCGGACAACGTCATCAAGATATCGCAGTCTAGTCGACCGTCGCTATGATTTGCGCCGAACACCACGCCAGCCAAGCCGCAGGAAGCGGCAAATCGAATATCGTCTTCCATCACCGCCAATTCTTCGGCACTGTAGATGAAATCCCCAACGCGCGGCCGGATCATGGCATAACAGGGCACAACAGACCGCGAGGCTAGGCTCATCAACCCGGCAGACGGAGTAAGCCCACCAACGGTCAGTGCGCTGCAAAGCTCGATCCTGTCAGCCCCCCNTTCGATCGCAGCATAAAGGCCAGCGGCATCATCGACGCAGACTTCCAGCAGGATATCGCCCATAGCTCAACCGCCCTGGCAGATTTGGAGGTTCGTCATCGGATGACGTTGCCATCAACGCCGAAACGGTGGGTCATCTCACCCGTTGGCGAGGCGAAGACCACATCGTCAGGTGCATAGGCATGCTCACCAAACAAACGCACGGTCAGTAGGCCAATCGTGTCGCTTTCGATATAAACGATGGTGTCAGCACCCAGATGCTCGACATGCACAACCTTGCCGGACCATGTGCCACTCTCACGCGACAGCGCCAGATGCTCGGGCCGGATGCCGAGCGTCTTGTAACCGCTTTCCCCCAGTCGCTCAGCATCGATGAAATTCATCTGCGGCGACCCGATGAAACCCGCGACAAACAAATTTGCAGGGCGATTATAAAGCTCCATCGGCGAGCCCACCTGCTCGATGCGACCGGCGTTGAGCACAACGATCTTGTCGGCTAGCGTCATCGCCTCGACTTGGTCGTGGGTCACATAAATCATCGTCGCCTTGAGGCGTCGGTGCAGCCGGGCAATTTCCAGACGCGTCTGCACGCGCAGTGCCGCATCGAGGTTGGATAACGGCTCATCGAAAAGAAACAGCGTGGGTTCGCGCACGATTGCTCGGCCAATAGCAACACGCTGACGCTGACCGCCCGACAGTTCAGCGGGTCGCCTTTGGAGATAGGGTTCGAGTGATAGCAGCGAAGATGCATTGGCAACCCGGGTCTCGATTTCGTCCTTGGGCGTTCCGGCTTGCTTGAGGCCGAGCCCCATATTGTCCTTCACCGTCAGATGCGGATACAGCGCATAGGACTGGAAANCCATCGCAATGCCGCGTTTGGCAGGTGGTACTGCGGAGACTTCGCGGCCATCGATGACGATTTCACCAGAGCTGATATCTTCAAGCCCGGCAATGGTGCGCAACAGCGTCGACTTGCCACAACCCGAAGGGCCTACGAAAATCACGAACTCGCCGTCCTTGACTTCCAGGTCGATGCCTTTCAGCACATCGACGGTGCCAAAGGACTTTGCGACGGATTTGAGTGTCAGATTACCCAAGGGTTTNCTCCAGATTCATAGGTCCACCATGCGGCCGGTTCGCGCGCTTTCATCTGCCGCAAGGCAAATGCGCAGCGATTGTACGGCGTCGGTCATATGTCGGTTGAGATCAATATCCTCACGGATGGCTTTAAGCACATAGGCCTGCTCGCGATCGCACAGTTCCTGATGACCGGGCTCGCCCTCCATTTGGAGAAACTGGTCAGGCTCCATGAACTTGCCATCCGGCCCGGTTGCAGCTTTATGCAGACGGATCGTTGAGGTCTTGGTATGGGTGTCGATGTCATCGGATTTGGCGTTCGGGTCCATGACTATGGATACGCTGCCTTTAGGTGACATCACGTCTTTCACGAAAANCGCCGTTTCCGAAATCATTGGCCCCCAGCCAGCCTCATACCACCCGATGGAATCGTCATCGAAGGTCACCTGAAGGTGGCCGTAATTGTACATGTCAGGTGCAATCTCGTCCGAGAGGCGCAGGCCCATGCCACGAACCGACACCGGTTTGGCATCGGTGATCTGACACATGACATCGACATAATGGACGCCACAATCGACAATCGGCGGCGTCGTCTGCATCAGCGCCTTGTGGGTGTCCCACGTCTTGCCGGAGGATTGTTGATTGAGGTTCATGCGGAATACGTAGGGGCCGCCAAGCTCTCGGGCGAGTGAGATCAATTTCATCCATGAGGGATGGTAACGCAGAATATAGCCGACGACGAGTTTGCGGCCATTCGCACGAGCACAGGCCACAACACGCTCGGCATCGGCAACCGTCGTTGCCAGCGGTTTTTCAACAAACACATGGCAGCCTGCCTCCATGGCTTTGATCGCAAAGGCGGCATGGCTGTCTGGATAGGTGTTGATCGAGCAGAGGTCTGGTTTCAGTTCCGCCAGCGCGTCATCGAAGGACGGCAGGACTTGGTAACCACTAAGTTGCTCAGGTAAAACGGGCTTGGAGCGATTGACGAGTCCGATGATTTCAAATCCCGGATTGGCAGCATAGGACAGCGCGTGGCTCATGCCCATATTGCCGAGACCAGCGACCAGAACCTTGAGGGGTAGTTCGCTCATTTTACCGCTCCTGCCGTGATGCCGCGGATCAACTGCCGCGAAAAGATCGTGTAGAGAACGAGAACAGGGGCAATTGCGAGTGAAAGTGCCGCCAGTACGGCGTTCCAGTTCGTCACGAACTGGCCGATGAAGATTTGCGTGCCGAGCGTGATCGTTTTCGTTGCTTCGCTAGGAGCCAGGATCAACGGAAACCACAGATCGTTCCAGATCGGTATCATCGTAAAGACGGCAACCGTCGCCATGGAAGGGCGGATGAGCGGTAATACCAGTCGGAAGAAAATCTTGTATTCCGATAACCCATCGATACGTCCGGCATTCTTCAGGTCATCGGACACGGTGCGCATAAATTCTGAAAGAATGAAGATCGCAAGCGGCAGGCCTTGCGCGGTATAAACCAGAATAAGAGCGGTGCGCGTGTTGACCAACCCTGTGGCCACCATGCCCTGCAGGATACCAATGGTTCCCAGGCGAATGGGNATCATGATACCCAGCGCCATGTAGAGGCCGAGCCATGTGTTGCCTTTGAACCGGTATTCCGACAAGGCAAATGCCGCCATCGCCCCAAACAAAAGCACCAGCGCAATCGACACAATGGTGACGATGAGCGAGTTTTGCATGTAGTGGACAAAATCACCCTGCCCCAGCACAGTGGTATAACCGACAAGATCGAAGGTCGAAGGCAGCGGCGGCTGCATAGGATTACGAAAAATCGCGTTTCGCGACTTGAACGAATTGATGATCGTCAGCGCCACTGGAAACAGTGCGACCGCCGTATAGGTAAGCAATATGGCATGGGCCGATGCCGTGCGGGCGATGGAGGACCGAGCTTTGGACATATCTGCTTCTCCCTTCAGAACTGATAGCGGCGCATGCGGCGCTGGATTGCGAAGAGATAGAAACTGACTCCAGCAAGGATGATGAGGAACATCACCGTTGCAATGGTCGCGCCCATTGAGCGATCACCCAACTGAAGCTGGAAACCGAAGAAGGTGCGGTAGAGCAATGTCCCCAGAATATCCGTCGATCCATCCGGCCCGGCCAACGCCCCCTGTACCGTGTAGATCAGGTCGAAGGCGTTGAAATTTCCGACAAATGTCAGAATGGAGATAATACCGATGGAGGGTAGGATCAGCGGCAATTTGATCTTCCAGAACTGGCTCCAGCCAGTAATGCCGTCCATTTCGGCTGCCTCGATCACCTCATCCGGAATATTCAGGAGAGCTGCATAGATAAGCATCATGGGAATGCCGACATATTGCCAGACCGAAATCAACGAAACGGCAATCAGCGCCGAACCGGGTCTGCCCAGCCACGGCGCAAACAGTGACTTCAGATAGACGAGGTCAAGCAGCGTTGGCGCAACACCCCAAAGCGGCGACAGAATAAGCTTCCAGATGAAGCCGACGATGACGAAGGAAAGAAGCGTCGGTAAAANGATGGCAGTGCGGTAGAAAGCCGAAAACCGTAATTTCGGCAGCGACAACAAAGCTGCCAGTGCAACGCCGATTGGGTTTTGTACCAGCATGTGAATAACGAAGAAANTCATGTTGTTGAAGAGCGCATTCCAGAAGCCTGCTGACCACCGCTCCTCACCGAACAGGGTTTTGAAATTCTGCAAACCGACGAACACCTTCTGCCCATCGACTTGGTTGAAGAAAGAAAGCCAGAGTGTGCTGCCGAGCGGGATGATCATGACAGCTGTGTAGACCAGAAATGCCGGTAGCATGAACACGAGGATATGCCAGCGAACTGGCCGCCGAATCGGTCTTTGATCGTTTGAAGTCATATCGGCGCTCATGGGACCAGTCCGAATTGTCTTGAAAAAATATGTCTTCTTCGCCGCGCAGGCACATACCCGCGAAACTTATGACTTGGCGATAGAAACGTTAGAAAACGAGCGGCAAGAATGCATGGCGGTTACAAACCGCCATGCACATAANTCCGGCTCAAGTTACTTCGCAGGCTTATACCAGCCGTCGAGACCCTTTTGCAGCTTCTCAGCGGCGACAGCCGGTGTATCCGTACCGTTGATCACGTTGGCCGATTCCACCCATGTCTCGTTTTCGAGGTTGGGCGTACCGCGCGACAGGATCTGATAGGTGGAACGGATAGTCGGCTTGCACTTTTCGCGCCAGGATACGAATTCCTGAGCAACAGGATCAGCCATCTTTACGGCTGTCTTGTTCAGGCTGAAGAAGCCAGGCAGTGCGTTTGCGTAGAGATCGGCAAACTCCGCAGACGAGACCCACTCCAGGAACTTCGCTGCTTCGGCTGGGTGCTTGGACTTGGCATTTACGCCCATGCCGATGTCGGTATGGTCGGAGATATAGCAGGTATCGCCTTCCTTTTCGACCGGTGGCGGGAACGCGCCCATCTTGAACTGTGCCTGCGTGTTGAAGCCGGAAATTTCCCAGGAGCCAGCGGGGTAGATCGCGGCGCGGCCCAGCGTGAACATGTTTNGGCTGTCTGGATAGGTCTGGGCTTCGAAGCCGTCGCCGAGATAATCTTTCCACTTTGCCAGCACTTCATATGGCTTGACCCAGTCGGCATCCGTCAGCTTCTGATCGCCCTTGATCAAAGCGAGACGACCTTCCTCACCCTTCCAGTAATTCGGGCCGATATTCTGGTAGCCCATGGTTGCGGCTTCCCACAAATCCTTGGTACCCATCGCCATCGGAACATAGGTGCCGTCAGCCTTGATCTTGTCGAGAGCGGCGAAGAACTCCGCCTGCGTCTTGGGAACTTCGATCTTCAGCGCGTCGAAAGCGTCCTTGTTGTAGATGAAGCCATGGATAACCGATGCCATCGGCACGCAGAACGTTTGAGCGCCATCATCTGTAGACCAAGCGGTTTTCGCGACATCGGAGAAGTTCTCCATGCCTGCGTTCTTGGTCAGATCGCCAAGATAGCCCTTCTTGAAAAGCTCGAGTGAGGCATCGAACGGACGGCAGGTGATGAGATCGCCAGCGGAGCCGGATTCCAGCTTGGCATTTAGCGCCGCATTGTATTCAGTCGGCGCCATCGGCTGGAAGTCGAGCTTGATACCGGGGTTCTTGGCTTCGAACGCGGGAATAAGCTTGTCTTTCCAGATTGCCAGATCGTCATTACGCCAGCTTTCGATGGTCAGCGTTACGTCTTGTGCAGATGCGAGGCCTGCATAGCTGAACAGGCTTGCGCCCAGCAGCAAGACTTTGGTGATAGTACGGGTCATCAGGTTCTCCCTCTTGGTGTAACGCCACGGCGTTCATCAACTGTGATTTTTNGCCAGTCTTATTCGCTGATCATTTGAAGCGCGCGCCGAACGTTGTGGCCGCTTGTCTCCAGAATGGTTTCAGCCGAATTCTTCGTTTTCGCGCCCGCTGCAAGCAGGATCGCGATCTTCACGGAGCCGGACGCCTTTTCCACCAAACGTCCAGCTTCGTTTATGTCCACACCGGTCACGCCGGATACGATCCGGGCTGCGCGTTCGACGAGTTTCTTGTTGTCGGCCCGCAGATTGACCATGTAGCCATCATGCACGTGGCCGAGACGGATGGCCATCAAAGTCGAAANCATGTTCAGCGCGATCTTTNGCGCAGTTCCAGCCCCCATTCGGGTTGAGCCTGATACGAATTCGGGTGGCGTGCGCAATAGAATGGCAACATCGGCCACATCAAAGATTTTTGCATTTTCGTTGTTGGCGACAGCCACAATCTTGGCACCATTTATACGCGCCGCCTCTACGACAGCTAGAGCATAAGGGGTCGATCCGCTGGCGGTAATGGCAACGACACAGTCGCCAGCACCGATTATCGCCGCGTCGACTTTCGCCTGTTCAACATCGTCTTCAGGTGCACCCGGCATATCAGACAGGTTGCTGGCGCCACCGGCAAAAAGGATCGCAATCTGCTCGCGATCGATACCATAGGTGCCTGGTAGTTCCAGCGCATCGGCCATTGCCATCAGGCCAGAACTTCCCGCACCCGCATAAACAAGCTTACATCCTGCCGCTATCGCATCGGCTGCGAGTGCAGAAGCCGCTGCAATGGCATCATGCGCGGCATTTACGGTCTGCGCAGCTTCTTGCTGGCCCGAACTTAAAAGCGACAGAACGTCCCTCGGCACCATGATGTCGAGGCCCTTCGCCTTTTCGTGCAAACCTTCTGTTCCGCCAGCGCTCATCTCAAAACTCCCTGCGAAAGAATTTAATGCCAAAAAANTACCAATTGTCCAGCATCTTTTAACAATTGATTTATTTCTCAGGTCGAAAAGGGCTAACCTTGGCGTTATGCAACTGATAAATATCAATAAATTAATTTTTATTGAAANTTAATTTTTACGGCTTGGATATTGGTATTTTTTNGGTATCTTCGTTGCAGGAGACAGTTTCATGCAGCGATATCTCGTGGGAATCGACGGTGGCGGCACGAGTTGCCGGGCGGCAGTCGCTGATGCGACCGGCCGAATTCTCGGCCGCGGCAAAAGCGGCGCATCCAACATCATGACTGCGCCAGACACGGCGATACTGAATATGACGGATGCGGCAAGGTCTGCTTTTATCGACGCCGGTCTCGATGCCGACTTGGTGGAGAGTGCTCATGCCTATCTCGGCCTTGCGGGTAATAATGTCGAAANCACCGTCGCCTATGTCCTGCCACGCCTGCCCTTTTATCAATCGGTTATCGAATCTGATGGATTGATTGCGCTACAAGGCGCACTGGGTAATGGTGATGGGGCTGTTGCTATTCTGGGCACAGGCACGATCTATCTCGCACGTACCGGTGCCGACGTTCGTTCGGTGGGTGGCTGGGGCTATCATCTCGGCGATCTGGGAAGCGGTGGCCGGCTGGGNCAGATGGCATTGCAACAGAGCCTGCTCGCTTATGACGGTATCGCTCCTCAATCTGCGATGACCCGTGCCGTTCTCGATGAATTCAGCAATGAACCGCGCAAGATGGTGGCTTTTTCCCAGGCGGCAAAACCAGGGGATTATGGCCGGTATGCACCGCGCGTGTTTGAATTCGCCGCAAANGGGGATGATGCAGCGCAGGCGATCCTTCGTCAGTCTGCGGCATTCATCGATTTGGCGCTCGACCGCGTATCGGAGATAACCGACGGCGGCAGGCTATGCCTGCTCGGAGGCTTGTCCGCTCTCTATGTTCCCTATCTCTCAACTCGCCATCAGGAACGTCTCGTCCCGCCGGTCGAGGACGCGCTATCGGGTGCCATTGCACTGGCCAAAGCGACATTCGCCAATATGATGGACGGTGCCGCATGACGGAGGCGCTTTCGCATTTTCTTTCACCAGACGATCTGCAATCCAGCGGGTCTGGGCCGCTTTACATGAAGCTCCGGCAATCGCTGGAGGATGCGATCCTGTCCGGCAAACTCAGCCATGGACAAGCGCTGCCGCCAGAGCGTGATCTTGCCGAATTTGCCAATGTAAGTCGGGTAACGGTACGCAAGGCGGTCGATGATTTGGTAAAGGACGGCCTTCTGAGCCGCAAACATGGCTCCGGTACCTTTGTCATGAAACCCGTCTCGCGCCTGCAGCAGCCCTTGTCACGGCTGACCTCATTTACCGAGGACATGGCGCGGCGCGGTTATGTCACCCGCTCAGAATGGCTAGGCCGTGGGCTCTTCCATCCGTCATCGGACGAAATGATGATGCTCGGCTTGAAAGTCGACATGATGGTGGCACGGCTGGAGCGCCTGCGCATCGCCAATGAATTGCCGCTTGCCATTGAGCGCGCAAGTCTTGCCTCCGACATCCTGCCGGACCCGAAAGCGGTCGACACCTCCCTTTATGCAGAGTTACACCGCACGGGTTATAAGCCGGTGCGGGCCGTGCAGCGCATTTCTGCCTGCAACGTAACCCGTGAGGACGCAGCCCTGCTGGCCGTTCCGGAGGGGTCTGCGGGTCTTGCCATCGAACGGATATCCTATCTGGATTCCGGTCGCGTGGTGGAGTTGACCCGTTCGCTTTATCGTGGTGATGCCTATGATTTCGTCGCTGAAATGACACTGACGGATGGCTGATATGCCGATTGAACCCAGAAAAGAGAATCCCATGTCAACGCATATGCGTCAGGAAATCAATGAAATCCCCGAAGCAGCCAGCCGTTTGCTGAGCCGCTCTCACGATGCTTTGCAGGCAGCAGGCAAGGCGTTGCGTGAGCGCGACCCAGCCTTTCTGATTACCATCGCGCGCGGCTCTTCCGATCATGCCGCCCATTTCCTGAAATATGCGATTGAGCAGCAGGCTGGCCGCGCCGTGGCTTCCATAGGCCCGTCGCTCGCCTCTATCTATGGCAAGTCGCTGAAACTCGACCAGGCGGCGGCGATCTCAATTTCGCAATCCGGCAAAAGCCCCGACATTGTTGCGCTTGCCCAGGCGGCGGCCTCATCCGGCGCGCTGACGATATCCCTGACCAACACGCAACCATCTCCGTTGTCGGGTGCGTCCGCGCATGCAGTCGATATCAATGCCGGGCCGGAACTTGCGGTCGCGGCCACCAAATCGTTTTTTAACTCCGTACTGGCAGGTCTCGCCATTCTCTCGGAATGGACAGAAGACGAAGAATTGAAACGGTCCATACAGCATCTGCCAAAGAAGTTGGCGCAAGCGGTAGCGCTGGATTGGCACGAACTGGCAGACGAACTGGGCGATGCGGAATCTCTCTTCATGCTGGGAAGAGGCCCCTCACTGGCCATTGCCAGTGAGGCCGCATTAAAATTCAAGGAAACGTCGGAAATGCACGCCGAGGCCTACTCCAGTGCCGAAGTGCTTCACGGGCCGGTCGCTCTTGTGGATCGCCGCTTTCCCATCGTGACCTTTGCCGCTCGTGACGCCGCGCTGGCATCCGTCCTTAGCACCGCAGATGGGCTGGCAAAAAANGGTGCGCTTGCCTTCATTACCGCCGATGGTGCCGCCCATGCGCGCCGCTTGCCGTTCGTAGAAACCGGTCATCCGTTCACGGATTCTCTTGCCCTCATCGTGCCATTCTACGGCTTTGTCGAAGCATGGTCGCGCGCACGTGGCTTCAACCCTGATGCCCCAGCTGCGCTCAAGAAAGTCACGGAGACCCGCTGATTATGATCAGAGCTCTGACGAATGCGCGGATTTTCGACGGTTTTACGTGGCATGATAACAGTGCCCTGCTGATCGACGGTGGTAAGGTTGCGGATATTCTCGCAATGTCAGAGCTCTCACCCGGCACCGAACAAATTAATACTGATGGCGCGATTATCGTTCCGGGATTTATCGATCTTCAGGTAAATGGCGGTGGCGGCGTTATGCTGAACGACGACCAGTCCGTCGAGGGCATTCGCCAGATTTGCGCCGCCCATGCAAAATTTGGCACCACTTCTCTACTGCCGACCCTTATAACCGATACCCGGGAGATCACGGCAGCGGCGATAAAGGCTGGGCTAGATGCCAAAGTGGCTGGTGTTCCCGGCTTTCTAGGCTTGCATCTCGAGGGTCCACATCTATCGGTCGCTAGAAAAGGCACCCACCACCCAGCCCTGATACGCCCCATGGATGATGCCGATCTCCAGAGTCTTCTGACGATCGGCAACAGTTTCGATGCGCTTATGATTACAGTGGCTCCAGAGAATACAACAAAAGAACAAGTCAGAGCCCTTGCTGATAGTGGCTTCATCGTCAGTTTGGGACACACGAACGCGTCCTATGAGACTGCAAAGGCCTATGCCGAAGCCGGTGCGCGCGCGGTAACACATCTTTTTAACGCTATGAGCCCATTGGAAANCCGCACACCGGGTTTGGTTGGCGCAGCACTCAATACCGGAAGCCTTTTTGCAGGCATCATTGCCGATGGTTTCCACGTTCACCCGGCATCCATGGGCGCGGCGTTGCGTGCCAAACGCGGGCCCGGAAAGATTTTCCTTGTCACTGACGCCATGTCCACCATCGGTACGGACCTCACCGGTCTTACACTGAACGGACGTCAGATTTACCGCAAAGACGGGCGGCTAACACTGAGCGATGGGACGCTCGCCGGCGCTGACATAGATATGCTGTCTTCCGTACTTTTCGCCCACCAGATACTTGGCCTGGATTTCGAAGAAGCCGTCCGCATGGCAACTCTTTACCCAGCAGAAGCAGCAGGCGTTGAGCACTACAAGGGCCAACTTAAAGCGGGCCACGATGCCGATTTTGTCATTTTGAACGATCACTACAGTGTCAAAGGCACTTGGATTAACGGCAAACCGATTTTNACGACATGATCCGCTGCCCGTATTACGGGCCTCACATTGTCAGAATTGCTTTCAAGCGCTAGGCGTGAGTGGAAATTCTAACCGTAGGTTCAAAACGAAAAAGCCTGCCGCGGGAGGAGGTGCGGCAGGCTTTNCGAAANGAACCGAACAACGACTGGGAGGAGGAGTGTCGTTGTTCCGACAGGCGTCCCTTGGGAGGAGGAGTGGGTAGCCTGAAATCGAAGCTTTGCGGGAGGAGGTGCATCGCTTCGATGAGATAAACATACCCTTTNCAAACGCACAATAAAGAGACATCCTTGCACCGCAGCCATGCAAAAATTGCATAACGGCAACGTAGACAAAGGCGATGGCCGAAAAGCCATCTGCGGTAAGCTCCCAGTGTCATAGCGAGGCACCCAGCTTCTTAGCGTACAAAAGGCGCTCGGTGACATTCTACGTCCACAAGCTTTTCGATCCAGAGTGCAGGCCGCCTCTGGCGTTCCTCGTTACCGAATTTAATAAGCCTTCACCGCGAAAGGTTTCGGTTTGTGGTTCAGCAAACGTTACACCGAAGCTTATGCCAGAACAAAAGATCACAGAAATCGTCCCACGCGCCGAGGGGTTGCCAGATGGTGGGGCAAAAGGCGCATAAAACGCAATGATTTTAATGTATTTGGAAAGCTAGTGGTGCCCCTTGCCGGAATCGAACCAGCACTCCTCGCGGAACCTGATTTTGAGTCAGGCGCGTCTACCAATTCCGCCAAAGGGGCAACTCTGGAATCTTATTCCTTGGTATGCGGCGGACTATACGAACCGACCAGGCAAGGTCAATAGATTTTCGAGAAAATTTTCATTTTTGCAAAACTTTGCTTTCTGCTGAAGCATTCACAGTGAACGAAGGATTTGCAAGCAGGATGAGACTGGATTAGAGGCATTGAGCGGCGATTTTGACAGCGTCGCTTACCGCCTCGTTTTCCACCTGATCCGGTACTTTAAAATTTTTCGTCGAATGTGAAGGACAGACCATGGCAAGTGCAGTTTCCGCAGAAAAGACCCGCAGCATCTCGGCTATCGCTGTGACTTTGGGAATGATCCTTACCGTTGGCTCGGCACTCGGCTTTCAGCATATTGGCGGTTACACGCCTTGCGCCCTGTGCCTTTTGCAGCGAGATCCGTATTATTACGCAATACCTGTCGGCATTCTGGCGATTGCCGCGAGTCTTTTTAGGCTCCCAGTGTGGCTGACACGATCGGCGCTTGTTTTAATCGGACTTGCGATGCTGATTGGCGCTGGTCTTGGCGTTTACCACTCTGGTGTGGAATGGGGCTTTTGGCCCGGACCCATCACCTGCTCGACCGGAGCGCCTTCCATCACTACCAATGCTGGAAGCTTGCTGAGTGATCTCAACGCGGTGAAACCACCGTCCTGCAATGACGCCGCGCTACGGGTTCTCGGCCTGTCATTTGCAGGCTGGAATGTTTNGGCCAGTGTTGCCCTCGCGGCAATCGCGTTTTTCGGCGCTAGCCGCAAAGCTGCATAACGGCCATCAGGGCTGAAGCTCGGTATCCCAGTAGAGATAGTCCATCCAGCTTTCATGTAGATAGTTGGGTGGAAACGAACGGCCGTTATTGTGAAGGTCCTGCACCGTAGGCTGGTAAGGTTTTTGGTGCGGCACNATTCCGGCAATCTTTGGCAGCTTGCTACCCTTCCGCAGATTGCAAGGTGAACATGCCGCTACGACATTCAGCCATGTCGTTTCGCCGCCATGAGCACGGGGAATGACATGATCGAACGTCAGATCATCATGCGCACCGCAATACTGGCACTCGAATCTATCTCGCAGAAACACATTGAAGCGTGTGAAAGCGGGGTTTCGGGTCGGCTGCACATAGGTTTTAAGGCTGACGACACTTGGCAACCGCATGGAAAAACTAGGCGAACAAACCGCGTGATCATATTCGGCGATGATGTTAACACGATCAAGAAATACTGCCTTGATCGCGTCCTGCCAGGACCACAACGACAAGGGATAATAGCTCAATGGCCGGTAGTCTGCGTTCAGAACGAGCGCAGGCAGGGCCTGTGGTGAAACGGCAATCGTCAAGGGCGTCTCCTGACCGATTCTGCATCTACATCTTGTATATTAGGTCTGTTGTTACAGGATTGTGAAGCCTTTAAATGAAGCGTTGAAAGAAAGGCTTATTTCAGGCGATTGGCATAACTTCTCGACGTGTCATGGATGCGTAATAGGCCCAGAAAAGCCGGGCGGCGACGGACCGCCATGGCGACCAAGCTAGAGCGATCTCGTCGAGCATTTTTNGCGTGGGACGTGCTTCCATCATAAACGCTTGAGCCACTGCGGCTTGCAACGCGACGTCACCGGACGGGAAAATATCCGCGTGACCGGCGCAAANCATGAGATAAACTTGAGCCGTCCAGGGACCAATACCGCTGAGAGAGGTCAGCGTAGAGAATGCAGAAGCCTCATCCATCGCGCTCAATGCATCGAAATTTAGTTTCCCCTCAACGACCGCAGTGGCGAGACCTCGCAGCGTTTTGGCTTTGGCGCGCGATAGCCCGAAGGGCGGCGCCTCTGCTGCCGTCTTAGCAGCCAGATAATTGTGAGCCGTTACCTCGCCAACATCGTGTTCCATTCTTCGCCAGATAGCGTCGGCACTGGCACGAGAGACAACTTGCGACACGACGATATGGGCCAGGCCGGCAAAGCCGGGTGGGCTCAGTCGCAACGGCAGCGGCCCTGCTTTTTGCGCAATCACGTTCAGTCGCGGGTCGAGCGCAAGAAGTGCTGCCAGCCCCTCGTCAATATCAGCGGAACTTTGAATGATATCGACCACAGGACCCACCCGTATCACCTCGTCTGGCGAAGCACCACAAACCGTGGCACAAGAGACCATGTCTTCGCTTTCACGTCAAAAGCCGGTTTTTCGTTTTGCGCCAAGTCCCAACGGGCGGCTTCATCTTGGTCACGCCCTGTCTGCCATCTTGAACCACGATATGGCCAAAGCGAACGGCGGACGTTTTCTTTTGCGTATCGAAGACATCGATCTGACGCGCTGTACGGCTGAATTCGAACAGGGAATTTACACAGACCTAAAATGGCTCGGCCTTAGCTGGGAATTGCCAGTTCGCAGGCAATCCGAACTTTTCGGGGACTATCGCCACGGATTGGAGCGGCTGATCGCAATGGGACTGGCCTATCCTTCATTCATGAGCCGTCGTGAAATCAAAGCTTTTGTCCATAATCACGAGTCGCAAGGAAAATTATGGCCGCGTGATCCCGATGNCGCGCCACACTATCCACCGGTTGATAAGCAAAGGCCTGCAAAAGAGATCGATACTCTGCTGTCTTCGAACGCAAAACACGCGTGGCGGCTGGATATAAAAAANGCCATCACCGGGCTTCACCGCCCGCTCGAATGGGCCGAAACCGGCGGAGGTAAGAACGCCCAAATGGAGGCAGATCCGGTGGCTTGGGNCGACGTCGTCCTATCTCGCTCGGATGCGCCTTCCAGCTATCATCTCTCCGTGGTTCTCGATGATGCTGCGCAGGGCGTGACCCATGTTGTGCGCGGAATGGATCTGTTTCATGCGACCTCCGTCCACCGACTGCTTCAGGAACTGCTCAAGCTCCCGGCACCGGAGTATCACCACCATCGGCTGGTTGTTGAAGAAAGCGGGAAGAAGCTTTCGAAAAGCGATGGAAGCACGGGGCTCGAAGTTCTGAGGGAGAGTGGCAAAACGCCGTCAGATATCCGCTGCCTGCTCGGCCTCTAAGGCCTCTCTCAGGCTGCCATTGTGGATGCCAGCCTTGATGATGTGGCGCACCCGATATTTCATAAGCGCGGCGTTGACCTCTGCCCCAAGCATGAAGATGACCCCGACCATGTAGAGGAACACCAGAACGATCATCACAGATGCTAGACCTGCATAGGTGGCGGCGTAGTTTGCAAATGTCGCGAGGTAATAGGCAAATATCCCCGCACCGACAACCCAGAATATCAGTGTCAAGAGAATGCCCGGCAGGACATCCCAAATACGGCGACGTCCGGCTGGCAGCCAGAGATGCGCGGCGACAAGACCGACGGCCAGCACGATGATCGTGCCGTAAAGGCCCAGATTGGAGACAGTTTCTAGAACGTCTTTCAACAGCGGGAAACGTGTTTCTGTAAACGAAAGGGCAACCGGCACGGCGACAAGCACGATGCTGATACCGGTGAAGACGGTAACGGCGATAACGACGTAAAAAAGGCTGAGAAGGCGCGTGACATACCACCAGCGCGTTTCGCTGACACGGTATGCGCGATTAAGCGAAATTCGCAGCGCTTCGACGCCGTTCGACGCGAAATAGGCTGCTGCAAGAACAGAAATCGTCAATAGGCCGCCGCGCGGTATCGTCAGCACTTGCTGCACCTGTGCAGCCAAAGGAGCCGCAATCGCCTCAGGCCAGGTATCGAAAATAAGGTGAACGGCGGTTTCGGAAAACTGATCCGCGCCTAAAAAGCTGGCAAGTGCCGTGCCGAAAATCAGAAATGGAAACAGCGCCAGAAGAATGGACAGAGCCATATGGCTTGCCATGGCCCAGCCATCGTCCTCGGCGAAATGGAAGTAGGCATCAAAGGCGACTTTTCGGACGAGGTCCAACGCGGCAACCATGTCACCTCCCAAAATCGGCATTTCATTTGTAGCTAAGGTAACATAGGGACGTCACGCCACGCTTAGTAGAGCGCATAACCCCTCAATCTAGTTCCACGTAGACAAGAAGAATTGTGCGCGACTGAAAACCGTCCTACCGTTCCAACCTACATTTCCATAACGTGTAGCACTTCAGGAAACATACTTCATGACGAAAAANCCGGTCATCATTATCACCGGCTGCTCTTCCGGAATTGGTGCCTATTGCGCCGGGGCGCTTCATGCGGATGACTGGCGTGTCTTCGCAACGGTTCGGCGCATCGAAGATAAGGCTGCCTTGGAGGACCAGGGTATCGAAACACTGGTCATGGATTATACCAAGCCGGATACCATCGCAGCACTGGTGGCCGAAGTCACGAGAAGGACGGGTGGTCGCATCGACGCGCTGTTCAATAACGGCGCTTACGGCCAGCCGGGCGCAGTCGAAGATGTATCCGTCGATGTTCTGCGCCAGCAATTCGAAACAAACTTTTTCGGCTGGCACGACCTGACCTGCCGCGTTATTCCCTATATGCGCAAACAGGCGAGCGGCCGCATCGTCCATTGCTCATCCATTCTCGGCCTTGTGCCGTATCGTTATCGTGGCGCCTACACAGCGTCGAAATTTGCGCTGGAGGGATTGGGAGTGACGTTGCGCATTGAGCTTCAGGGAAGCGGCATTCACGTCAGCCTGATAGAGCCCGGCCCGATAGCATCGAAATTCACGTCTACGGCGTTGGCGCACATCAAAGGCAACATCGACCTCGAAAACTCCGCCCATGCGCAAGAATACAAACGCCAGTTGTCACGGTTGGATGGTAGCGGCCCCGGCAATAAGCACAAGCTTGGCCCAGACGCGGTCTACTCAGTGCTGAAACACGCGCTGACCGCAAAAAANCCGAAGCCTCATTATCTCGTTACGACACCGGCTAAACAGGCTGTTCTATTGAAGCGGCTGCTACCAGCCGGTTTGTTTTACCGTCTGTTGCGCAAGTTCGACTAGCGCTGTGACACTTCGATCAGCTACAACGCCAAAAAGGCTACACGGCATTTCGGGAGAGTAGAGCATGTCCAGTTTCACCATGGTTCTGGCGGTCATCGTTATGGGTCTGGTCGTCCTCGTTTTGATACGCGGATTGTTCAATATGCTTAAAGGCACGGATGCCAACAAATCCAACAAATTGATGCAGCTGCGACTTTTCTTGCAGGCCATCGCCATCATACTCATCATGTTGACACTGTGGCTCACAGGCGGCGGTCGATAAGGAACGCAAAATGGTCAAGCTGAACAAAATTTATACACGCACAGGCGATGATGGCACGACGGCGCTCGTCTCCGGCCCGCGCCGCATAAAGCATGATTTGCGCATCGAAAGCTTCGGTACAGTCGATGAGGCAAATTCGGCCATCGGTGTCGCCCGTCTCCACACATCCGGCCTTGTTGATCTCGACGCCATGCTTTTNCGCATTCAAAACGATCTTTTCGATCTGGGTGCCGACCTTGCGACCCCGGACCTCGGTGAAGTCCTGTCCTATGAGCCGCTAAGAATCGTTGAAGCTCAAGTCGTGCGCATCGAAAATGAAATCGACGCATTGAACAGCGATCTCTCGCCGCTGAAATCTTTCGTGTTGCCCGGTGGCACGCCAGCTGCGGCCTATCTCCACCTTGCACGGACCATTGCCCGTCGGGCCGAGCGCCAGATGGTGGAATTGTCACGCATCGAGGGTGAAGTCGTCAGCCCCGCAGCGCTCAAATACGTCAATCGCCTCTCCGATTTCCTGTTCGTCGCGGCTCGTTTCGCCAATGATGCCGAAAACTCGGATGCGCCTGATATATTGTGGGTTCCCGGTAAAAACCGCTGAATGCAGGGCTAGGTCATCACCGCATGTTCATTCCCCTGCATGATACGAATTCGCTGAAATACATCAAACTGCAATATGTTACGCTCTCGCTGATCGCCATCAACGTGCTGGTCTGGCTGGTCGCTGGCTTTTTNGCCAGCGACGAGACCGCCAATGCCGCATCCTTTGGCCTCGGCTTCATTCCAGCCGTGGTATTTGATTACGCGCATCTTGAACCCGCGTTGCAGATGGTGCCCGATGATACGACGGTCGTGACCTATGCCTTCATGCATCTGAGCTTCTGGCATCTCGCGTCCAACATGGTATTCCTATGGGTCTTTGGCGACAATGTCGAAGACGCCTTCGGCCACTTTCGCTTCCTGATCTTTNACCTCGCATGTGCTGTGGCAGGTGCGTTGTTCCACGGGTTCGTGGCACCAGCATCAGAAGCGCCGCTTATCGGTGCATCCGGCGCGGTGTCCGGCGTCGTCGTGGCCTATCTGCTGCTTCATCCAAGGGTTCGTGTCTGGATTCTGGTTTNCATGCGCATTCCCGTACCCTTGCCAGCCTTCGTTCCTCTGGCGCTCTGGGTCGGACAACAATTCTTCATGTTCCTATTTGGAATGCAGGACCGCGTTTCATGGGGTGCTCATGTCGGCGGAATAATAATGGGCGCAATCCTGGTGCTATTCCTGCGCAGACGTGGTGTTCCCATGTTCGACCGCACTCTGGTGACGCCACGCGCAGTCGCGCATAAAAATCAAATCCCGCAAGCCCCTGTCGTGTCGCAAACGGAACGGCCTTTCGACAGCATTCGATGAAGATTGTCGTGAGGATTGATATTTACGTTCACGTTAACGTAAGATATCCCCGAAGCGCATGAGATCATGAGCATTGCTCCGTTGAATTTACGGGAAAAATGCGTATCCATGTCGCAACTTGATTATCAGGAGGACCGTTCAGCGTTTCGCTTTATGGTCAGGAGTTGAAGGAAAGATTGTCGATGAAAATCCTTGTCCCTGTAAAGCGTGTGGTGGACTACAACGTCAAAATCCGCGTCAAGGCGGATGGTTCAGGCGTCGAGCTTGCCAACGTCAAGATGTCAATGAACCCGTTCGATGAAATCTCCGTCGAGGAAGCCCTTCGTTTGAAGGAAGCGGGCAAGGCGGAAGAGGTTATCGTCGTCTCCATCGGTCCCGCCAAAGCGGAAGAGACGCTGCGCACGGCGCTGGCCATGGGTGCTGACCGCGCCATCCTGATCGAAACCGATGAAGCCGTCGAGCCTCTGGCTGTCGCAAAGCTCCTCAAGGGCGTTGTCGAAGCCGAAGCTCCGGGCCTTGTGATCGTCGGTAAGCAGGCCATTGATGACGACAGCAACCAGACCGGCCAGATGCTGGCAGCACTTCTGGGCTGGGGACAGGGTACATTTGCCTCCAAGGTCGAGCCTTCGGATGGCAAGGTCGCTGTCACCCGCGAAGTCGATGGCGGTTTGCAGACGGTCGCGCTCACGCTCCCCGCTGTTGTCACGACGGACCTTCGCCTGAACGAGCCGCGCTATGCGTCTTTGCCGAACATCATGAAGGCCAAGAAAAAGCCGTTGGACAAAAAGACGCCTGCCGATTTCGGCGTCGATATTGCCCCGCGCCTCAAGGTCTTGAAGACCGAAGAGCCCGCAGGCCGCAAGGCCGGCGTCAAGGTTGGTTCGGTTGCCGAACTGGTATCGAAGCTCAAAGCTGACGGCGTCATCTAAGAAACGCGAAAGGGAGATTTTACAATGGCCATTCTTCTTCTGGCAGAACACGACAACGCGACCCTTTCCGACCAGACAGCAAAGACGCTGACGGCAGCAACACAGATCGGTGGCGATGTGACCGTTCTGGTTGCCGGTTCCAACGCCAAGGCAGCTGCTGATGAAGCCGCAAAGCTCTCAGGTGTGTCCAAGGTCCTGCTTGCCGACGACGCATCCTATGCCAACCAGTTGGCAGAGCCACTGGCAGCGCTCATCGTTTCACTTGCCGCCTCTTACGACGTCATCATCGCACCTGCCACGGCATCGGCCAAAAACGTCCTGCCGCGCGTGGCAGCCCTTCTGGATGTGGCACAGGTTTCCGAGATCATTGAAGTCATTTCGCCTGATACCTTCAAGCGTCCGATCTATGCCGGCAACGCCATTCAGACGGTCCAGGCAAGCGACGCGAAAAAGGTCATCACCGTTCGCACCTCGACCTTTGCCCCGGCGCAAGCTGGTGGTTCCGCTTCGGTCGAAGCCGTCGCTGCAACTGAAAACCCCGGCGTTTCCTCCTTCGTTTCGGATGCTCTGGCTTCGTCTGACCGTCCAGAGCTGACATCTGCAAAGATCATCATCTCCGGTGGCCGCGCGCTCGGTTCGTCTGAAAAGTTCAAGGAAGTGCTGTTGCCTGTGGCGGACAAGCTGGGTGCCGCCGTCGGCGCATCGCGTGCAGCCGTTGACGCAGGTTATGCGCCCAACGATTGGCAGGTCGGCCAGACCGGCAAGGTCGTCGCCCCACAGCTTTACATCGCGGTCGGTATTTCCGGCGCCATTCAGCATCTGGCTGGTATGAAGGATAGCAAGGTCATCGTTGCCATCAACAAGGACGAGGAAGCGCCGATCTTCCAGGTAGCAGATTACGGGCTTGTCGCCGATTTGTTCGACGCTCTGCCAGAGCTCGAAAAAGCACTTTGATCTTTTCTCATTTTAAAAGCGGCGCGTTTTTTGAACGCGCCGCTTTTGTTTTTCGACAATACGCGTAACATCACCACAGAGCCAAAGCGCTCGAAACATGCCCTACAGGAGAACCACATCATGGCCGCCCCTATCAAGAATGTCGGTATTATCGGAGCCGGTCAGATGGGATGCGGCATTGCGCATGTTTCGGCGCTGGCGGGCTACAAGGTTCACATCTACGATCTCGCCAAGGATCGTATCGAAGCCGGACTTGCCACCATCAATGGCAACCTCGCCCGTCAGGTGAGCAATGGCAAGATGCTGGACGAGGAGCGCAAGACAGCCCTCTCGCTGATCGGGGGTTCTTCCGACGTCAACGATCTCGCGGCAATGGATCTGGTCATCGAAGCAGCCACCGAGCACGAAGAAACCAAGCGCAAGATCTATGCGCAGGTCTGCCCGGTTCTGAAACCGGAAGCACTTCTTGCGACAAACACGTCATCTCTTTCTATCACCNGACTTGCATCGGCCACTGACCGACCGGAACAGTTCATGGGCATCCATTTCATGAACCCGGTTCCGGTCATGAAGCTGGTGGAGCTAGTACGTGGCATTGCCACCGGCGAGCAGACGTTTGAGACCGCCAAGAACTTCGTGCGTTCGCTGGACAAGGCGATCACGGTTGCCGAAGACTTCCCGGCCTTCATCGTCAACCGCATTCTCCTGCCAATGATCAATGAAGCGATCTACACGCTTTACGAAGGTGTTGGCTCGGTCGAAGCCATTGACACAGCGATGAAGCTAGGCGCAAACCATCCTATGGGACCATTGCAGCTGGCAGACTTTATCGGTCTCGACACCTGCCTGTCGATCATGCAGGTTCTGCATGATGGCTTGGCGGATAGCAAATATCGCCCCTGCCCGCTTCTGGTCAAATATGTCGAAGCCGGATGGCTTGGCCGCAAATCCGGTCGTGGCTTTTACGATTACCGCGGCGAGACACCGGTCCCGACACGGTAAGCTTCACCAGCCTTATTTTGCTTTCGCAAAGTCCACGAGCGCTTTGGCGTCCTGGCTGTCCCATGCAGCCGGGCCGTTCATCGACCCTAGCAGACAGCCTTGATCATCGATCAACAAGGTTGCAGGAAGTCCGAATGCAAGGCCTTCCTTTTTCAAGGCATTGAACACGCCCATTGAGCTATCGCGATAAAGCTTGAGGGAATCGATGCCATATTCGCTCATGAACGTTTTCGGCTTTTCATCATCCCCNGTATCGATGTTGATGGTGACGACTTCGAAGTTGTTTGCGCCCTTTTCCTTTTCAAGCGCGTTGAGCGCTGGCATTTCTTCACGACACGGCACACACCACGTGGCCCAGAGATTGAGAAGAACCGTCTTGCCCTTCAGGTCAGCTTGCGTCATCGCAGCACCATCTGGTCCTTTGAAGGACAAAGGAATGACACGCGGGCGCTCGCTCGCCGACATGGCTGCAACCTGCCCCTTGAGCAACGGCTTTAAAGACGCGATGCGATTGGCCGCACCTTCACATAAACCGGATTGCGCCGCGACTTCCCCTTGAACCTGACCTTCAGACCCAATAAGCCTGAACATCACCACGCCCGCGCCGCAGACGATGCCGGCAACGGCAGCAATTGCAACAAGTCTGGCGGATGGAAGCCTGAAAGGCCTTTTTTCTGTCATTGAATACTCCAGGGCAGGCAAAACATGGCTGATGGCACCGAACAGAAATCCTCCAACCAGATGTGGGGCGGACGTTTCGCTTCCGGTCCCTCCGCCATCATGGAAGAGATAAATGCGTCCATCGGCTTCGACAAGAAGCTTTATGCGCAGGACATCCGCGGCTCAATAGCGCATGCCACCATGCTGGCCGCAAAGGGCATTATTTCTGGCGAAGATAAAGACAAGATCATTCACGGCCTGAACACGATTCAGTCAGAGATCGAAGCCGGATCGTTCCAGTTCTCCCGTAAGCTCGAAGACATTCACATGAACATCGAGGCACGTCTGGCCGACCTCATCGGCCCTGCCGCCGGACGACTACACACGGCCCGTTCGCGCAACGACCAGGTGGCACTCGATTTTCGCCTGTGGGTAAAAGAAGAACTGCAAAAGACCGAGGCAATGCTGACCGCGCTGATCGTCGCCTTCCTCGACCGTGCAGAAGAACACGCCGATACCGTCATGCCGGGCTTTACCCATTTGCAGACGGCCCAACCAGTTACCTTCGGCCATCACTGCATGGCCTATGTGGAANTGATTGGTCGTGACCGCGCTCGTGTTCGCCACGCTATCGAACATATGGACGAAAGCCCGATTGGTGCTGCGGCGCTAGCCGGCACCAGCTACCCCATCGACCGTCACATGACGGCAAAGGCGCTCGGCTTTCGAGAGCCGACGCGCAACTCGATCGACACCGTCTCCGACCGCGATTTTGCGCTCGAGTTTCTGTCGATTGCGTCCATCTGCGCTACGCATCTTTCGCGTTTGGCCGAAGAAATCGTCATCTGGTCGACGCCTCAATTCGGCTTCATCCGCCTGTCCGATGCTTTCTCTACCGGCTCTTCTATCATGCCGCAGAAGAAAAACCCGGATGCAGCAGAGTTGGTGCGTGCCAAGACCGGCCGCATCAACGGTTCGCTGATTGCCCTTCTCACCATTATGAAGGGTCTGCCACTCGCCTATTCCAAGGATATGCAGGAAGACAAGGAACAGGTTTTCGATTCCGCCGAAAGCCTGGAGCTCGCCATTGCTGCCATGACCGGAATGGTTCGCGATCTGGAAGTGCGCGCCGATAAGATGCGGGAGGCTGCCGGTTCCGGTTATTCCACTGCCACGGATTTGGCCGATTGGCTGGTGCGCGAGGCAGGCTTGCCTTTCCGCGAGGCCCACCATGCCACCGGCCACGCCGTCGCGATGGCTGAACAGAAAGGCTGTGATCTGGGTGATCTTTCGTTGGAAGATTTGCAGTCGATCAATCCGGCGATCACAGCTGGCATTTTCGATGTCCTGTCAGTGGAAGCATCAGTCGCCAGCCGCACCAGCTTCGGCGGCACCGCACCTTCGGAGGTGCGCAAACAGATCGCCTGGTGGCGTGGTAAAAACTGATCAATCTGCCGTTACGCCAGCATCAAAAGAAACAGGGTGCACAAGCGCCCTGTTTTTCGTTATCAGGAATGCAGAGATTTCCTTTGGACAGGCCCATGCTTTCAAAAACTGTGCGTAATTTCATCGTTCCCATCGGCGTGACGCTTGCCGTTAGCCTTGCTCTTTCCAGCTGCGGTCGCAAAGGCGACATCGATCCGCCAAGCACACCGAAAGAGCAGCGTAATCTTCGCTCGACGGATGGCAAGGTACAGCCGACGCCGGAACGGCCGTTTATTCTCGATAAGCTCCTTTAAGGTCTGACGACGTGAACCATTTCCACTACATCGACGGCGTGCTTCACGCCGAAAACGTTTCCGTGCCCGAAATCGCCGAGGCAGTTGGAACGCCGTTCTATGTCTACTCCACGGCAACGCTGGAGCGGCACTACAAGGTGTTTTCGGATGCTTTCGCCGATGTAGACGCGATGGTTTGTTATGCCATGAAGGCAAATTCCAATCAGGCCGTTCTGAAAACCCTGGCAAAGCTCGGCGCTGGCATCGATGTCGTCTCCGGTGGAGAATTGCGCCGCGCGTTGGCAGCGGGCGTTCCGGCAAGCCGCATCATGTTTTCGGGCGTCGGCAAAACGGTTGCCGAAATGGATTTTGCGCTCGAAGCCGGTATCTATTGCTTCAACATAGAATCCGAACCTGAGTTGGAGGTTCTGAACCTGCGCGCCATCAAGACCGGCAAAAAGGCGCATGTCTCCTTCCGAATCAATCCCGATGTCGATGCGGGCACCCACGCCAAGATTTCGACGGGCAAGAAAGAAANCAAGTTCGGCATTGCCTATGAGCGCGCACGCGCGGTTTATACCCATGCAGCCACCCTGCCCGGCATCGTCGTCAGCGGCATCGACATGCATATCGGTAGCCAGATCACCGAATTGCAGCCGTTCGAGTCCGCATTCCGTTTGCTGCGGACACTCGTTGAGGCGCTACGCGGCGATGGTCACACGATCAGCCACGTCGATATCGGCGGCGGCCTCGGCATTCCATATCGCGAAGACAACAACCCACCACCCCTGCCAGATGCCTATGCCTATATCGTCAAGAACGAACTGAAGAGCCTGAATTGCAAGATCATCACCGAGCCTGGCCGCCTGATCGTCGGCAATGCCGGAATTTTGGTGACGGAGGTGATTTATGTGAAGGATGGCGGCGAGAAAACCTTTGTTATTGTCGATGGTGCGATGAATGACCTCATCCGCCCAACGCTCTACGAGGCCTATCACGGTATCCGTCCCGTCGTTCAACCTGCGACCGACGCACCGCGCATCAAGGCGGATATCGTCGGCCCCGTCTGCGAAACAGGCGATTATCTGGCGCTTGACCGCGAGATGGCCGCGCCCGAACCTGGTGACTTGATTGCTGTCAGTTCTGCAGGTGCCTACGGCGCGGTGCAGGCCGGAACCTATAATTCTCGCCTGCTGGTGCCTGAGGTTCTGGTCAAGGGCAGCGAGTTTCATGTCATCCGTCCACGCGGCACATACGAGGAATTGATCGCACTCGATTCCCTCCCAGCTTGGCTTGATTGATCACAATTGAGCGAATAGGCCTGAAAAACGGGTGTTAGCGCTCAGCTCCCCTCGTCTTCGCCATAAAGAGTGTTATCTTCACTCTCGTTGCACGAAATTGTTTCGCCGTTTCAAAACGGCTAAATCGGGTGGCCAGAACCGGGAGAACGGATTGATGACCACAGCGAAACAAGGCGGAAAAAGCGGTTTTGAACGCAGGCCCGACCTTGCGCGGCGCGTGGCATCAAAACGGCTTATCGCAAAGCTGGTCATTGTTGCAGAACGCTTGGCGCCCAAGACCCTAGCACCGCTGTCCATCGCCGCCCTGTTCATTGCGCTTGGCTGGTTCGGCCTTTACCGGCAGATGCCGGATGTGTTGCGCTGGGTCGTCGTCTTTGTTCTGATTTTCGCGTTCATCACGTCGCTTCTGCCGATCACGCGCCTGAAGTGGCCGACGAAAGATGAGGCCTCCCGCTTGCTGGAAGAGCGCAATGGCTTGCCCCACCAGCCAGTTGGTGTGCAGGAGGACGAGCCCGCCTTCGAGACCCCGTTTGCCCGTGCGCTTTGGAAAGAGCATCAGTTACGCATGGCGCAGCGGATTGCAGCGCTTGACGCAGGCCTTCCCCAGCCTGACATCGCCCGTCACGACCAGATGGCGTTACGCGCCATTCCAGCTTTGATCTTGGTTGCCGCTTTCGGCTTTTCCTTTNCCAATGGCGCTGGCGATATTGCCGATGCATTTCGCAATCGCCCAGAGGCGGGACCAGCCAACCCCGATATCCGTCTGGATGCCTGGGTGACGCCGCCTTCCTACACCGGGCGCGCACCAATTTTCCTGACGGGCAATAATGCGACCGCGACGGACGCGATCTCCATGCCGCAAACCTCCAAACTGACCATTCGCATGACCGGCGGAGAGGGCGACGAGACTGTAACCTTCGAGCCCGATGTGGGCGGAAAGATCAAGACACTTGCCCCGGAAGGCGCGGAAAAGCCCGGCACTCAAACCGTTGCCGCGACAGAACCGGAAGCAACCGATGCACCACGTGCACCGCGAACTTTCGCCATGGACGTATCCGAAAGCGGCACGGTGGAAGCCAATGGTCAGCACTGGCAGTTCAACGTCATACCGGATAGAGCGCCGACAATCATCTTCGACAACCTGCCGCGCCGCGCCGTGAACGGTGCCTTGGAAATCGGCTTCACCGCCAAGGATGACTACGGCATTCGCGAAGCCCATGCGGTGATCGAGCCTATCGGCTTGGCAGCTGGTGCAACGCCGCTCTATCCGCCGCCAGAATTCAAACTTGACCTGCCGCGTCAAAATGCGCGCGACATGAAAGGCGTGACCAGCCGCAACCTGACCGAACATCCCATGGCGGGGAAAAGGGTTCGCATCACACTTGTCGCAACAGATGGAATGGGTCAAACCGGCCGCAGTCCCTCGCAGGAAATGATCCTGCCCGGTCGAAATTTCTCAGAGCCACTTGCTGCGTCCATTGTTGAGCAGCGACAGATTTTTNCGCTCGATACACGTCAGATGCCAAAAGCCGTCGCTTTCAATGAAGCGGTTGGCATGCGCCCAGACGAGACCATTCCAAACACCACGCATTATCTCCTACTGCAATCCGCCCAGACACGCATGAAGCTCGCCTATAATGACGAGATGTTGAAAANCACATCAGATTATCTGTGGGAAGTTGCTCTTGGTATTGAGGACGGCGACCTTTCGCAGGCGGAACAAAGACTTCGCGATGCGCAGAAAGCGCTATCGGAGGCTATCGATCGCAAAGCCGGTGATGAGGAAATCGCCAAGCTGATGCAGGAGCTTCGCGAAGCGATGAAGGAGTTCATGAGCGAACTTGCGGAGCGCATGCAAAATGCCCCACAGGCCAACATGAACCAACAAGCACAAAATGTGCTGCGTCAACGCGATCTGGAAAACATGATGAACCAGATCGAAAATCTGGCGCGTTCCGGCAACCGTGATGCGGCACAGGAAATGCTCTCGCAGATGCAGCGCATGATGAACAACCTTCAGGCCGGTCGCCCGCAGCGCGGACAGCAGGGTCAGCAACAACAACAAAACAGCCAGTTGCGCCAACAGATCGACAAGCTGGGCGAGATCATGCAGCAGCAACAAAAGCTGATGGATGAAACCTTCAAACTTGACCAGGCCCTTCGCGACCGCATGCAGCGCGGCGACCAGCCCCAGCGTGAAGAAGGCGGCGACCCGCAAATGGGTGAAAACGGACAGCAACCACCCGGCCAGCAGGGCCAGCCGCAGCAAGGTCAAAACCCGACCGACCAGATGACCGCCGAACAGTTACGCGAAGCGTTGAAAAACCTTCGCCAGCAGCAGGACGGACTCGGAAAGCAGTTGGGTGACCTGCAAAAGGGCCTGCGCGATCTCGGCATGGAGCCCGGCCAGAATTTCGGCAAGGCAGAGCAGGAAATGAAGGGCGCCGGCCAGGCTCTGGGCGACAGCCAGGGCGAGCAGGCCGTCGAAGGCCAGGGCAATGCGCTGAACGCGTTGCGCCAAGGCGCGCAGGATATGATGGGCCAGATGATGCAAGCCATGCGCCAACAGGGCCAGCAGCCCGGCCAGGGACAGGAAGGCATGATGGGTCAAGGCGGCCAGAACGGGCGCGATCCGCTCGGTCGCCCGCGTGAAAGCAACGGCCCTGATTTCGGCGATAACCAGGTCCGCGTTCCCGACGAAATCGATGTTCAGCGGGCCCGTGAAATTCTGGAAGCCATTCGCGAAAAGCTGGGCAATAACCCGCCCGGCGAAGTCGAACGCCGTTATTTGGAACGACTTTTGGACATTCAGTAATCACATCAAACAAACGAAAAGAGCGGTCAAACCGCCCTTACTCATTCTATTTGGGAGAGCTCAGGCTGGAACGGCTGCCAAGGCCCGCGCAACCGCTTTGCGGATATCTGGAAGGGCAAACGGCTTTGGGATGACGTCGATGATTTTTNCCATCAGGTCATCGGCGCGTTCGCGCTGCTCGGCATAACCCGTCATCAGGAGAATCTTCAGGTTCGGAAATTGCGAAGCCGCGCGGTGCGCCAGCTCGATTCCATCCATGACAGGCATGCGGATATCGGATAGCAGAAGGTCGAACTTGCCTTCGCTCAGTTNCTCGAAACCCTGCTCGCCATCGGCAGCTTCATAAGTCTCGTGTCCGTCCAGACGCAACGCGCGGGCCACGAACGTCCGCAATGCATCTTCGTCTTCAGTAATTAGTATTTTTGCCATTTNCCATCGCTCCTGGTATTCATTCCAGCGAGCTCAAACTCGGTCATTTCCCTTTGCAAGAGGTAAATGAAANTGGCCATCTCAGTGGCATGGTTAACAATCCATGCTTGTATCGGCCACCGAGCGTTGCAAAATGAAACAGTGACGCCTAATCCGCATCGCCGGTGACAACGCCGACAAACGGCAGTTCGCGGAAGGCGTAGGCCACATCCATGCCGTACCCAACAACGAAGTAATCAGGGCATTCAAAGCCCACATAATCTNCCTCGAGCTTTTCCTTGCGCTTGACTTTCTTGTCCAGCAAGACGGCAATCGAGACATTGCGCGCGCNACGTTCGTAAAGCAGTTCCTTGGCAAACAGCAGCGTGCGGCCGGATTCGAGAATATCGTCGATCAACAGAACATCACGGTCTTTTACGTCGCTGTCGATGTCCTTCACGATCCTCACACCCTGCGACACCATTCCGGTCCCGTAGCTGGACAAGGTGATGAATTCGACTTCAGGCGCCAGCCCGCTGTCATGCAAAGCGCGGATAAGATCAGCTGCGAAAATAAACGAGCCTTTGAGAACTGCTATAACCAAGAGGTCATTCGTCGGCCCGCTGGCAATTCGCTTGGCCATATCCCGATTGCGTTCGGCAATCTGCTCGGCTGTGTAAAGCGGCTCGATATTTTTTCCACGGACGACGGGCATGTCTTCTCCTGCGTTTTAATCCCGCGTGACCTGTCACATGACACGGCCAATCGGACGGAAAGAAGGGCGTCGGGTAGCACAGTCAGCGTTCGGAAACACCCGTTTTGGCAAAAGAAAGCCTGATCTCAGGTGTTTTNCCACCGGGATGGCGAAATTTCGCTGAGAATCCCTGGCTTGAGCCGCGATTGATCTCTGATACTGGCGGCTCGATAACCATGCTGGCGACCTTCTCCCCATCGGCAGCAAACAAATCGGCGCGAATGGCCGGTATCTTCTGCACTTCGCCGCTTTTGTTTTCAACGACGCCGTTGATAACAAGCACCTCCATCCCGCCCGCATCCTGAGGAACAAAACTGACATGGGAGATGATGAGCGGGTCCGAGGGAGCCGCCACGGCTGCCTTTTCGATCGGCATCATTGTAAAACCACCGGACAACAGAAAAACGCTGACGACGGCAGCGGCAACGATTGCAGAATATCCATCAACCGAGAGACCTGAGAGTTTTTNGTCAATCCAGTTGACGAAAGAGCGTAGCGCGCTGAATGCGGACACAGCTTTTGGTGCGGCCTGTTGATAAGCCGTTCGCCTATTGTCGTTTCCGTAGTCACGGAATGAGGTTTCCTTTATCGTGACAAACTCGGCATCTACGATATCTGGATCGTGACGCGTTCGCCATGTTTGACGCAGTGGGGTTTCTGGCATCAAAAGGTCCAAGTCGAGTGTCGCATTCCGGCGAGATGAACGGAACATACCCATGAAGTTCCCTCGGTCAGGTTTTCGGCCCGATAAAAACTGGGCATTGAATGAAGTCCTGCCTAGTCGTAAATTTAATTGGTTAATGCTTTGCAAAGATCGTCTACTGAGTCGCCCAGACGCGCCATTCAGCGTTTGAAAGGCACCGTAACGATGCAAATCTGTCGCCACGGAAGCAAAAGACTGGAAATTCGTTGATCCATTTNGAAAATGTCGGATTGCGGTATGGCATGGGCCCGGAAATTTTGCGGGACATGACCTTCGATATTCCAAAAGGTTCGTTTCAGTTTCTGACAGGCCCATCTGGCGCAGGTAAGACGACGCTTTTGCGTCTGCTTTTGATGTCGCTGCAGCCGACTCGAGGGCATATTCGCATGTTCAGCCGGGATGTCGCGCGTATTCCTCGCAGCGAACTACCACTGCTGCGCCGACGCGTGGGTATCGTCTTTCAGGATTTTCGCCTTCTCGATCACCTAACGACCTATGAGAACGTCGCACTGCCGTTGCGCGTGCGCGGCAAGGACGAGAGTGCCTATCGCAACGATGTGATCGAACTGTTGAAATGGGTTGGGCTGGGCGAGCGGATGAATGTGCTGCCTCCAATCCTCTCTGGCGGGGAAAAGCAGCGCGCGGCCATAGCCCGTGCATTGATGGACCAACCTGAGATTCTGCTCGCCGACGAACCGACCGGCAATGTCGATCCACCCATGGCGAAACGTCTGCTCAACCTGTTTCTGGAGCTTAACCGGCTTGGTACAGCTGTGGTTATCGCCACCCACGATTTNGCGCTGATGGATCAGGTCAATGCCCGCAGGATGATACTGACGGAAGGGCGGCTCGACGTTTATGAATGAGATGAACCGTAAAGCCTTGAAGCCAGAGCAGAAGAAAACGCAAAAGCTACCGCAGATGCGCATACGTCCCATGGCGCCCATTCTGCCGCCATCCAACATTCAGGGCAACGCGCTGATCGTGGTGATTGCGATCATGGCGTTTCTGGCCTGCCTGACTTTGGGCGCTGTCAGCATGGTGCGCGCAACCGCCTCGACCTGGCAAAGCCAGATCTCCCGCGAAATCACCATTCAGATCAAGCCGGACGAAGGGCTGGACATGAATGCGACACTGAACAAGGCCCGCAATCTGGCGCTCAGCTTCGTCGGTACGCGAGAAGGCACGATCATGGACGAGGCCGCGACCAGCCGTCTGCTGGAGCCATGGTTGGGCTCTGGCCTCGACCTGTCTGAACTCCCCGTGCCTCGCCTCGTCATCATCACCATTGATGAAAGCAATCCGCCTGATTTTGAGGCGATGCGAAACATGTTAAAAGCCGAGATTCCACAAGCTTTTCTGGATGACCACCGTACTTGGGTAGATCGCCTTGTTTCAATGGCGCATACCACTGTCATGATCGGCATCGGCGTTCTCGTCCTGGTTTNCAGTGCGATGGTTCTGACCGTGGTGTTTGCCACACGCGGCGCGCTTTCAGGCAACCGGCACATCGTGGAGGTGCTGCATTTCGTTGGGGCCGAGAGCAGTTTTGTTGCGAGGGAGTTTCAAAAACACTTCCTGAAAATCAGCCTCAAAGGCTCAGGCTTTGGAAGCGCATTGGCAGCAGGTGTGTTTCTTGCTGCCGGGTTCTGGCAATCCCGTTCTCTGGCAACACCACAGAGCGATCAGGCGAGTGCGTTGTTTGGCACGTTTGCGGTTGGAGTTGAAGGATATCTCGGAATTTTTGCGACCATGATGGTCATCGCTCTTTNGACCACGATCACCGCCAGATTGACCGTTATCCGCACCATTGATGACATAGACCGCGTACGCTCGGACCCCTCCAAAAGCGAGGGCGTGTGAGGGTCTAAAACTGCCTGTTCCTTGCCTTAATCCGGGCTTATCGATAATTGATGGTAATGAGTCGCACAGACCCTCATGATGAACCGACACCAACGCCGCGAAGCAATTGGCTCTCGCGACGTGGACGTTTGCGCCGGTTTGTGCGTGCCGTTATCCTCATTTGCGTCGTGGTCATGGGGGCTGTTTTCGGCGGTTTCCTTTGGTTTGCCGATTCGGTTGCTTCCATGCGCCCGCCATCCTCAACCAAGGCCGACGCCATCATCGTTCTGACGGGAGGCTATCTGCGGATCGATCAGGCGGTTGGGCTGTTGCGCGATGGTGTAGGCAAACGCCTGCTGATTTCGGGCGTTAACCCTTCCACGACACGCACGCAAATCCGAAAAATGACGCAAAGTTCGCCTGACCTTTTCGCCTGCTGTGTCGATATGGGCTATCAGGCAGTGGACACAATCGGCAATGCGAACGAGGCGGCAAAGTGGATAAAGGATCGTGGCTACGCCTCGGTCGTCGTCGTCACCAATAATTACCACATGCATCGCAGCCTTTACGAATTGCGCAACACAAGCCCAGACACGAATTTCATTGCCTATCCGGTCATCAATTCGGACTTGGCCCGCACCAACTGGTTCAAGAACCCGGATGTCNTGCGCACGATGATCTCGGAATACATCAAATTTGTTGCAGCCGCAGTGCTTGATCTGACCGGCATGGGCAAAGGCGATGGCCTGCGCAATGGCTCATCTTCAGGATAAGACCCCACCGCTCAAGTAGATGATGGGTCTTGCTGAAACACACCGTTTTCGTGTAGGCGTTCGGCACTGCGCACAACATCGAAGATCGCTTCCTTCATAGACAGAGATGCGCCGGGAGAAGCTTTTTCATGCTCAGACTGCGCTCGATACTCTTCAACACGGCCTTCTATCTCAATCTCATTGTCCGCATGCTCGTGCTGACGCCAATTTATTTCATCGTACCACGAAAGCTGGCCTTTGAAATACCGAAGGCTTGGGCGCGCTCCAATCACTGGCTGATCGAAAAAATTGTCGGCACGACATTCGAAATAGAAGGGCTGGAGAATATCCCCGAAACCGGCTGTATATTTGCTCCCAAGCATCAGTCTTTCTGGGATACCTACGCGCTGCTGCCGAACCTGAAGGACCCCGTTTATATTCTGAAGCGGGAACTGATGTGGATACCCCTTTTCGGCTGGTATGTCGCCAAGCAGCGAATGATCCCGGTCAACCGTGCAGCACGTGGTAAAGTCATGCTCAAGGTCATGGAACGCGCCAAGGAAGAAATGGCCAAGGGCCGCGAGCTTATCATTTATCCCGAAGGCACCCGACGTCCGCCCGGTGCCGAACCGGAATATCGTTATGGTATCGCTCGACTTTACCGTGATCTCAATGTTCCCGTGGTGCCGGTTGCCATGCATCCCGGCCTGTTCTGGCCACGCCGNTCGACCATGCGTTATCCCGGCCACTTCAAGGTGCGCATTCTGCCGCCAATTCAGCCCGGCCTGAACCCGGATGTATTTTNCAAGACGTTGATCGAAGTGACGGAAANTGCGAGCGACGAGTTGCTGATCGAAACGGCACGCAACAATCCTGATCTTCCATTGCCGCCAACGGCGATCAAACGACTGGCGGAACTTCAGGAAGCAGCTGCGACCTGAGCGACGACCGTGGCCGCAACCTGCTCAAGCAGTGCATCACGAATGCCCATGTCCTGCAAATGCTGGACCGTATTTACGACGTAATCGACATTCGGGCCGGATCGACCTGAGGCGTTACGGACGATGTGGGCCGCCTCAGTTAGCGGAAGGTCGCCAATATATTGCTCATGGTCAGGATCGGCCACGTAAGTCATCGCCATCTCACGCCTGCCATCGACAAGACCGACCGCGATGACCCGCTCTTTATAGACATGGCTGACCAACTCACGCTCGCGAAGATACTCGATGACGGGTTCCCGGTCTGCGCCCGCCACACGAAATGCGACGCCTTGGCATGAGCCACCGCGCTCAAGCCCCAGCACCAGGCCGGGGTTTTCGTCCGTGCCACGGTAGACATTGGAGCGAATGCAAAGGGAGCGACGATAGCCGTACAGGCGTGCCTGCTGTCGTTCCTGAAATGGAAAGCCAGGGTTCCACATCAACGAGCCATAGCCAAAGACCCAAAANTCGTCCATATCGCAAGCCAAACCAAATCACCTCTGTGTACCATTGGAGATCATCATGGCAGCGTCAAGCCCATCCCGTAGCAACAGAAAATTCCTTTTTCTTGGTTTGGGGATAATAGTTTTCGTTGCCATTTACTCCGCAGGTTGGTTCTACGCCGCACAACGGCTTCAGGAAACCGTTATTCGTGCGCTCGCGCCCGGAGGTACGGCAAGCGTCAGCGGCGAGTGCCACGACATCGCGTTTCGGGGTTATCCATTCCGGATCGGTCTCTTTTGCTCGAAGGTAGACGTCAAGGACGCTCAAAACGAAGTGACCGCGTCGTTTGGTGCGCTGCGTTCGGCAGCACAGATTTATGCGCCGGGCCACATCGTCTGGGAACTGGATTCGCCTGCGACTATACAAACCGGGCACGGGCTCAGCGTCTCAGCACAGTGGACCAATCTGCAATCGAGCCTGACCACAAAGCTTAAAGGCATAGACCGTACGTCCCTCGTCATCGATGGGTTGAAAGCCACCGCCGTATCATCCGTCACTGCACAGACCATCGATTTCGACGCTGCAAAGACCGAAGTGCATCTTCGCCAAAATGGCGCGGACTTGGATGGCGCGATTACGTTGACCGACGCATCCACCGTCATTAAGGGTTGGCCACAGCTTTTGCCGCGCCTCAATGCCATCGGCGACGTGACGTTAGCCGGCAAAGCAGGCATGATCGACGGTAGTGATCGCACCGGGCTTTACGGTGCAAATGGCGAGTTGCGTCGAGTGATGCTTGATATCGGAGATGGCCGTACCATGCGCATCACCGGGCCTTTCTCATTTGATGATCAAGGTTATCTGTCAGGTCAGTTCAAACTGGAAATCGAAAAGCTCGGTGACTGGGCTGACAACGCCAAACAGGCCTTTCCGCAGTTGCAATCCACCATAGATACCGCCCGCAAACTTCTGCGGGCCTTGGCAGGCGGCGGCGATAGGGCGTCGGTCGATCTCGTCGTAGACCGAGGCCGCGCAACCGTCAGCGGCTTCATCCCTTTGGGGAAAATTCCGCCGATCTGATCACTATTTCTTTTGGTCTGGCGTAGGGCGGCCGAAGTTTGGTGTATCGACGTCCTGCCCAGCCTGAACGATGGAGCGGCGAATGGTCCGGGTGCGGCTGAAAAGCTCGAAAAGCTTGTCGCCCTCGCCCCAGCGGATCGCGCGCTGAAGATATGCAAGATCTTCAGAAAAGCGTGCCAGCATCTCAAGGATGGCATCCTTGTTGTGAAGGCAAACGTCGCGCCACATTGTGGGGTCCGATGCCGCTAGACGGGTAAAATCGCGAAANCCCGAGGCTGAGTATTTGATGACTTCAGACTCAGTGACCGTACCCAGATCATCCGCCGTACCGACAATGTTGTAGGCGATAATGTGAGGCAGGTGAGATACGATTGCCAGCACCTTGTCATGGTGCTCCGGGTCCATCTCATCAATGCGCGAGCCGAGCTTTTCCCAAAAACCCCTGAGTTTGCCAAGCGCAACCTCATCCGTTTCAGGCAGCGGCGTGAAANTGCACCATNGGTCACGAAACAGCCCGGTAAACCCGGCATCAGGACCGGATTTTTCCGTACCCGCCAGCGGGTGGCCAGGAATGAAGTGAACATTGTCCGGCATATATGGTGCCATCTGCGCAATGACCGACGCCTTGGTGGAACCCACATCGGTTACGATAGCACCCGGTTTCAGGTACGGAGCAATCTGTTCTGCCACGCTACCGGATGCGCCAACCGGCACTGAAACAATCACCAGATCGGCATCTTTNACTGCTTCCGCAGCCGACACAGTATAGGCCGTACCCAGCTCCAGTTCTTGCGCCCGTTGCAGAGTTTCTGCGCTTCGCGTGGAAATCATCACCTCTCGTGCAAGACCCAATTCCTTGATATCACGCGCAATGGAAGAGCCGATCAGACCAATACCGATCAGCGTAATACGGTCGAACAGAATGTCGCTCATTATGCTTTGCCCATGAATTCTTTAAGCGCAGAGATCACGCCAAGGTTCGCTTCTTCCGATCCAACCGTCATGCGCAGGGCATTGGCAAAACCGTAACCACGAACCGCGCGCAGCACAAAGCCACGACGCGTCAGGAACTCATCGGCGTCGGCTGCCCGCTTTCCATCTGTATCAGGGAAATGAATGAGGACGAAGTTCGCAACGGATGGCGTTACCGTGAGACCGAGGTCGGTAAAAGCGTTGTTAAGCTTTTCCAGCCATTCGAGATTGTGCGCCACCGCCTGCTGCATGAAACTCTGATCACGTATGGCAGCGGCACCGGCTGCGATCGCAGGCGCGTTCATATTGAACGGACCGCGCACACGGTTCAAGGCGTCAATGATCGCCGCTGGTGCATACATCCAACCCACACGAAGCGCCGCTAGACCATAAACCTTAGAGAAGGTGCGCGTCATGACCACGTTGCCGTTGCCGGAAACCAACTCCAGACCGGCCTCATAGTCGTTTTTACGGACATATTCGGCATAAGCCGCATCCAGCACCAGAATGACGTTCTTTGGCAGGCCAGCCTGAAGGCGGCGTATTTCAGAGACGGGAGCATATGTCCCAGTCGGGTTGCCTGGATTGGCTATGAAAATCATTTTGGTCTTCGGGGTGACGGCTGCGAGAATTGCATCCACCTCGATAGCGCAGTCTTTTTCCTTCACGGTCACGGCTGTAGCGCCCGCACCCATGATCTGGATTTNATAAACCAGAAANCCATGCTCGGTGATAATGGCTTCATCGCCGGTGCCGAGATAGACGTGGCAAAGCAGACCCAATAGTTCATCGGAACCGTTTCCGCACAGAATATTGGCCATGTTCAAACCATGCACGTCTGCAATGGCCTGACGCAAAGCCGTCGCCTGTCCGTCCGGATAGATTTCCAGATTGGATGCGGCAGCCTTGAAGGCCTCCATAGCTTTTGGGCTCGCGCCCAGCGGCGTTTCGTTGGAAGAGAGCTTATAGACCTTGGCGACGCCTTCGGCGTGCTCCTTGCCGGGAACGTAAGCGGCGATATCCAGAATACCCGGACGCGGAACAGGTTGGTTAAGCTCTGCACTCATTTCATCGACCTTCGAAAACGTACCGGAAANCCCGGCAAGACAATGCCGCAGGCATTAGACGGGAACGGGCCTCTTGTCGAGTGTCAGCGCGGCTTTTGCGCGTCTGGTGAGGTTCTGGTGGTCGGCACACCCTGCGGTGCCAGTACAGGCACGAAAACGCGGCGCGACGCGCGCTGGGCCACTGGCAGACCCTGATAGAGCCGCTTTTGTGCTTCCACAACAATGACGCCAGAAAAANCAGGCCACAGCTTTCGACCCGTGCTTTCCAAATATCGGCGCAAACGCAGGATCGATCGAACTTTNGTTGGAGGAAAAAACAAAGCTTCTGCCGTCGCACTCGGCGTGAAGTTGGTCTCGCGCAAAAGCGACGTCAACTGACTGCGTGAATAGGGCCGGCCTGAGCCGAAAGGTGTGTGCTCCACACGTGCCCAGACGCCACGTCTGTTCGGGACGACGATGACAAGGCGCCCACCAGGGGCAAGAACGCGCCACAATTCCTTCAGCGTTTCGCGCGGGTTCTCCGCAAATTCCAACGAGTGAACCATCAACACCCGGTCAATTGACGAATCCGGCAGCGGCAACTCTTCATCGAAANCCAGAGCCGTTGAGGATAGTTCTCCCGCGGGCCAGTTGATAGCCCCTTGTCCGGGAGGCATGAAGGCAAATGTGCGTTCTGCATCATGCCTGAACCGATCCAGAAACGGCACGGCGTAGCCCAACCCCACCAGCCGCTCGTCCGGCAAAGTCGGCCACAGCGTTGCCAACGCCATGGTTATGGCCTGCTCTGCAGAGCGGCCAAGCGGAGAGTGATAGAATTCGCGCAGATCGACAATATCAGTATTCATTGTCAGAATGTAGCAGGCATCAGGTGGACTTCAAGGCGGGGAAACCTACATTGAAACCCACTTTGATCTTAAAGCCTGCAAGATGGAGATGGAAACATGAAGCCGTTGGAAATAGAAGTTTTTCCATGCCGCAGTGATAATTTNGGGGTTTTACTGCACGACAGCGAAACTGGCGTAACGATTTCGATCGATGCGCCTGAAGAGGCGGTAATCCTCGATGCTCTCAACCGGCGTGGCTGGACATTGACCCATATTTTCACAACGCATCATCATCAGGATCACGTTGAAGCCAATCTCGCGCTGAAGGAAAAGTTCGCCTGCGAAATCTATGGCCCTTATGATGAGGCTATTGCGATACCCGGTCTCGACAAATCTGCCGCTGGTGGTGATGAATTCGAGCTGGCCGGGCGCCGAGTGCAGATTATTTCCACGCCGGGGCACACCGCCGGGCATATTTGCTATTACCTGCCGGATAATGCGTTGCTTTTTGCTGCCGACACGCTGTTCGCCATGGGTTGTGGACGATTGTTCGAACGCTCCGCGGCGGATATGTGGCATTCCTTTCAAAAGCTGATGGCGCTACCCGATGAAACCCACGTTTATTTTGGCCACGAATACACCCTGTCCAATGCCCGTTTTGCTGTAACGGTTGACCCCGACAACGCGGTGCTTCAGCAACGCGCCAGCAAAGTCGAGGTATTGCGAAAAAGCGGGGAGTTCACCATTCCCACGACAATTGGCCTTGAGAAGCAGACTAACCCTTACATGCGCGTTGCCGATCCCGCCATTCGTGCGCATCTTAACCTGCCCGATGCTACGGACGCCGAGGTTTTTGCCGAGATCAGGACACGGAAAGACAATTTTTGATGGAGGATGGCGTCCTGTCTGCCGGTGATATCATTCAGACCTTGAAACTGGAGCCGCATCCCGAGGGCGGTTTCTATCGCCAGACGTTTAGAGATGCGAAAGACGGCGAGCGCGGTCATTCAACGGCGATCTATTATCTGCTGGAAANGGGGCAACGCTCCCACTGGCACCGGGTGATCGATGCTGCTGAAATCTGGCACTACTACGCTGGTGCTCCATTAGCGCTCCATCTCAGCGTTGATGGTAAGGCAGTTGATACCGTAAAGCTTGGACCAGCTTTATTCGATGGCGAGAGGCCGCAAGCCATAGTTCCTGCCGACTGCTGGCAAGCAGCAGAAAGTCTCGGCGCTTGGACGCTTGTCGGGTGTACCGTCTCACCCGGTTTAACATTCGACAGTTTCGTCATGGCCGAACCCGGCTGGTCTCCGGGCTGACAGCTGTGGCTACAGTCTGTCAGGTTTAATTTGAACGATACCCCTGCGTGCCTGAGATAGTTTGCGCAATCTTGAGAGGCTAGGCTCAGGACTTATTAAATAACTTGCGGGGCGTGTTCTGTTTNGGTTCATTGAGGTCAAACGGAGACAGTGCGATGAGTGATTTGATGCTTTTGCCGGAGGCGCAAATGCGCCGGATAGAGCCTTATTTCCCATTGTCCCATGGCGTGCTGCGCGAGTACGGACCGCACAAGACGATCTACAATCGCTTCATCCGGTGGAGCAGGCTCGGCGTGTTCAACCGGATTTTGGCAGAACTGACCGCCAAACGCGGCAAGCCCGAACAGTTGATGATCGACGCAACCCATTTGAAAGCCCATCGCACCGCAGCCAGTCGGCTAAAAANGGGGATGTTCCCCGACATATCGGACGCAGCAAAGGCGGGTTGAACTCCAAGCTGCATGCTGTTTGCGATGGTCACGGCCGACCGCTGATCCTGATTCTAAGCGAAGGGCAGATCAGCGACTACAAAGGTGCNGCGCGGATGCTTCACGCCTTCCCCAAGGCAAAGTCGCTACTGGCCGACAAAGGACCCCGCACTGAAGAAACTTTCAGACGGCACGCATTTTGGGCCGTTAATGAACACATCGACGGGCGTCGTGCACGCATGGACAATTTGCCCACCCACACTCAAGCTCAAACACCTCGGCTGGATGAATCGATGATGGAAAATATGCTGAAGTTCAGCCTAGGTGTTAAAACGACCTCGGCCTCCCGAGGGAGGCCGGATAAAGTCTTGGTAGTCTTAGAATAATTTGGTTGCGGGGGCAGGATTTGAACCTGCGGCCTTCAGGTTATGAGCCTGACGAGCTACCGGGCTGCTCCACCCC
>NZ_PGEL01000024.1 GCF_002896715.1 Agrobacterium bohemicum | reverse complement strand
TTATTGATTTCAAAAAGTATTTNGGATTAACCCCGCCCAACCACCCCGCCCCGCATAAAAAAGCCAATACTGGCTCTTTCCTGTAAAGCGGCGTTTTACAGCCCATCAGCCTCCTCTCCCTTCACCAGACAATGCGGCCTTGCTAAGGTCTATCCCAATCATCGGAACGGGAGTTTGTCATGCTGGTTCTCAACGAAGAAGAAACTCGGCGCGCCTTGGCGTGGCCCGCACTTATCAATGCAATAGAGAGCATGTTTCGCGGTAGCTGCGTCATGCCTGTCAGGCACCATCATGGGGTAGAGGTACCGGGCGAGAACGACGCAACATTGTTGATGATGCCTGCCTGGGTGCCCGGGTCCTATATGGGCGTAAAAATACTTTCTGTATTCCCCGATAACGGCCTGCGTTCTTTTCCAGCGATATTTGGCACCTATTTACTGTCCTCGGGCAAGACGGGCGAAATGCTGGCTGCGATAGAGGGCGGTGAGTTGACGGCGCGGCGCACGGCAGCGACATCGGCTCTGGCTGCCAGATATCTCGCGCGTCACGATGCTTCCTCTATGTTGATGGTGGGCACCGGACGATTATCGCTCAACTTGATAGAGGCGCACGCCACCACACGGCCGCTGACATCATTTCGTATATGGGGACGCAACCCTGTTGCCGCAGAGAGAACTGCTGAGGACGCACGTAAGCTTGGATTTGATGCGAAGGCCTGCACCGATCTTGAAGGGGCAGCACGCTCGGCTGATATCATTTCATGCGCAACGCTTTCTCAAGACCCNTTGATCAAGGGCGAATGGTTGAAAGCCGGTGCCCATCTCGATCTTGTCGGCGCTTTCAAGCCTACCATGCGCGAAAGCGACGATATGGCGGTGATACGTGCCAGCCTTTTTGTCGATACGTTCGATGGCGCACTGAAGGAGGGAGGCGATATCGTTCAGCCTCTCGCTGCAGGTGTCATCGGACGCAATGATATTCGTGCTGAACTTCGTGAACTTGTGTCTGGTCACCATGCCGGGCGTGCTAATGATGACGAAATAACGCTTTTCAAATCCGTCGGCGCTGCGCTGGAAGACCTCGCAGGCGCCATTTTGGCCTATGAAAGCGTCAAGACCTGAACTCGTGAGTGGCATGACACAGATTATAGAGCAGATATTGCCTACCCTCCCGGTTACGGATGTGTTGGCGGAGATTGGCGTTGCGCTGGCAAGCCATGGGCAGGCGGTGCTTTCGGCGCCGCCCGGGGCGGGCAAGACAACACTGGTGCCGCTTTATCTGCTCGACCAATCATGGCGCGGAGACGGCAAGATTATTCTGCTGGAGCTACGAAGACTGGCGGCCCGGGCTGCGGCCAGTCGCATGGCAGCGCTCTTGGGAGAAACGGTTGGGGAAACCGTAGGCTATCGTATGCGGCTGGACACCCGTATCTCGCCCAAANCCCGGATTGAGGTCGTAACGGAAGGTGTCTTTGCGCGCATGGTTCTGGATGATCCGGAATTGGGCGGCGTGTCCGCTGTCATTTTCGATGAGTTCCACGAACGCTCGCTCGACGGCGACTTCGGTCTCGCATTGGCACTGGATGTGCAGGCCGGACTTCGTGATGATCTGAAGATCGTCGTTATGTCGGCCACTCTCGATGTGGAAAGAATAAGCAACCTATTGGGGGAAGCCCCGGTTATCAAAAGTCTGGGGCGCAGTTTNCCAATAGACATACGCTATGATGACCGGCCGAGCCGTGAGCGGATAGAAGATAGCGTCGCACGGGCAATCATCGAGGTCCACGGAAACGAAAAAGGATCAATTCTCGCTTTTCTGCCAGGTCAGGGCGAAATTACGCGGACCGTGGAGAGGCTTGACGGTCGCTTCGGCCCGGATACCCACGTTATTCCCCTTTATGGCAACCTGTCGCAGAAAGAGCAGGATGCTGCGATCAAGCCGACAGAGCCGGGAAAGCGCAAGATCGTGCTGGCAACCTCCATTGCCGAAACCTCAATCACCATCGATGGCGTGAGCGTCGTGATCGATAGCGGCTTGCAGCGCCTACCGGTTTNCGAGCNGTCGACGGGCATGACACGACTGGAAACGGTGAAGGTGTCGCGCGCTTCGGCAGATCAACGGGCGGGGCGCGCTGGGCGTACCGAACCAGGCATCGCCATCCGGCTATGGCATACGGGGCAGACGGCCGCACTTGCGGCCTTTACACCGCCGCAGATATTGGCCAGTGACTTGTCCGCGCTGGCACTCGATCTCGCGCATTGGGGTGTGACCGACCCGGCTTCGCTTGCCTTTCTGGATCAGCCACCGCAGTCCGCTCTCATCGAGGCGCGCGCGCTTTTGACCAGCCTTGGCGCGCTGGATGCGTCAATGACTATTACCCCGCGTGGCAAGAAAATGAGGGAGCTGGCCATGCCCCCTCGCCTATCCGCCATGGTCATTGCCGCGCAGGAGGCAGGACATGGAAACGATGCGGCAATGCTGGCGGTGATTTTGACCGAACAAGGACTTGGCGGCAGCGATATCGATCTGGAGGAAAGGCTTCGCCGTTTCAAATATGAAAAAGGCGAACGTGCAACCGCAGCCAAAAGTCTGGCCAAACGGATTGTCTTGTCCCTTGGCGGCAGGGTTCGAGACGCATCTGCTGATACCGTCACCGCTGGAGAACTCTTGCTGCGTGCCTATCCCGATCGCATTGCCTTCCAGCGGGGCGGGCGTGGGCGTTACGTGATGGCCAACGGTCGAGGGGCGGAGCTTGCCGAGACAGAGCGTCTTGCCACGGAAAAAATGCTGGTCGTGGCGGATGTGACCGGGCGCGCTGCGCAGCCGCGCATTCTGGCAGCGGCCTCGATAGGGCGTGAAGATGTGGAAGAACATGTGCCGGACGCGGTCCGCACGGAGGACCAACTGTTTTNCGAAAAGGCCAGCGGTCAGGTTCGTGCCCGTCGCGTCACCCGCATTGGTGCAATTGTTCTGGAAGAGACCCCGCTTGGCAAACCGAGCGGCGAGAAAGCCGCACTTGCGCTTGCCAATGGCATTCGCGAGCACGGTTTGGTCATTCTCACCTTTTCCAAAGAAGCGCAGCAGTTGCGCCAGCGTCTGGGCTTTCTTCACCGGACCATTGGTGACCCGTGGCCGGATACGTGCAACGAGGCGCTGGTTGGGCGGCTGGATGAATGGTTCGTGCCTTACCAGCATGATGCCAGGAGTATTCAGGAGATCAGGTCCGGCGGCATCATGGACGGGCTGCTATCGCTCGTTCCGCATTCGGCACAACGTGAACTGACGAAATTGCTGCCGACGCATTTCGAGGCCCCAACGGGACAAAAACACCCGATCAGCTACGATGGGGACGAGCCGACTCTGACAATCCGTGTGCAGGAACTCTTCGGCTTGAAGCAGCACCCTTCGGTCGCGGGCGGCAAATTGCCACTGCTTCTGGAATTGACCTCGCCCGCACACAGGCCGATACAGACCACGCGGGATCTTCCCGGTTTCTGGGCAGGTTCGTGGAAAGACGTACGTGCCGATATGCGCGGGCGCTACCCACGCCATCCATGGCCCGAAGATCCAGCCTCGGCACTGCCGACCAATCGCGTAAAGCCGCGCGGAACGTAAGACAGGAGATCGGCGGATGGCCGTTCAGCCAGAAGAAAACACGCGGCTCGGCCGTGCCAGTCGCCATATCCGTTTGCAGACAATTGTCTGGCTGCGCTGGCTGGCCGTGGTCGGGCAGAGCGCGACGATCCTCATCGTTGCCTTCGGCCTCAATTTNCCGCTGCCTCTTCTCACCTGTGCCGTGCTGATCGGTGCGCTCGCAGTGGCAAACCTGTTCCTATCGGCTCGCTTTCCGGCCACCTATCGCCTTGACCCGTGGGAAGCGACACTGCTTCTCGCCTTTGATCTTCTTCAACTGACGGCATTGATCTACATCACCGGTGGGCTTTCCAACCCCTTTGCACCGCTTATCTGCGTACAGGTCATTATCGCCTTTGCGTCGCAGCCCATGAAACATTCGTTGATGCTGCTGGTCTTTGCGCTTGTCTGCGTCACGACGATAGCCTTCTCACCCTTTCCGGTTCCATGGTATCCGGATGAGACGCTGCCGATCCAGCTGATCATCCATGTTGGCATCTGGTGCTCCATCGTTGCCATGATGTTGTTCGCTGCCTTTTATGCATACCGTGTGTCCCACGAGGCCAATCAGCTGGCAGATGCGCTGGCTGCGACAGAACTTGTTCTCGAGCGGGAAAAGCATCTGTCGCAACTGGACGGACTGGCGGCCGCNGCCGCACATGAACTCGGCACTCCTCTCGCGACCATCAGTGTGGTCGCTAAAGAGATGGAGCGAGAGCTGGGCAGGGACGACCGTTTTAGGGAGGACGTTGCGTTGCTACGCAGTCAAAGCGAGCGTTGTCGTGATATTCTGCGCCGGCTAACCTCGCTCTCTGCAGACGGCGAAGAGCACCTGCGCAAGCTTCCGCTTTCCTCTCTCATCGAGGAGGTCATGGCGCCGCACCGTGAGTTCGGCATCAAGCTGCGGCTGGTTGAAAAAAGCAGTCGAAGCGGCGAGCCGGTCGGCGCACGCAATGCCGGTATTATCTATGGTCTTGGCAATCTGTTGGAAAACGCGGTCGATTATGCACGCGAATCCGTAACGGTGACGGCGGAACATGACGCGCAGCAAGTGAAGGTCATGATCGAAGACGATGGCCAGGGATATGCCCCGGACATTCTGGCGCGGATCGGTGAACCCTACGTCACGAAGCGCCAGAATGAGGCACGCGCCGGTGGGTTGGGGCTTGGATTGTTCATCGCGAAAACCCTTCTCGAGCGCTCCGGTGCAACGCTCAGTTTTGAGAACCGTGGACCAGATGCCGCAGGGGCGCGGGTGACGGTTGTCTGGCCACGCGCGATCATGGACGATAAGAAGAGTAACTGACTTTACTCTCGCATTCAATGAGACCTGCCAGGTCCCTATATGTGAAGAAGACCGCTGGAGACTGCTGGGATGAGTGACGACACACAAAAAGATAAGCCAGATGCGATCGCACCGGTAGATATCGACCNGATCGGNCCGGACAAATCACTTTTGATCGTTGATGACGACGGTCCGTTTCTGCGGCGCCTCGCACGCGCCATGGAAACGCGCGGCTTTACCGTAGAGACCGCCGAATCCGTCAGCGAGGGCATCGCGAAATCAAAACTGGCACCGCCCAAATATGCCGTCGTCGATTTGCGATTGGGTGACGGCAACGGTCTTGAGGTAATCGAGGCGATCCGACAGCACCGTGACGACACGCAAATCGTGGTTTTGACGGGATATGGCAACATCGCCACTGCCGTCACAGCGGTAAAGCTCGGCGCGCTCGATTATCTTGCCAAGCCCGCCGACGCAGATGACGTGTTCAATGCGCTGACCCAGCGAGAAGGCGACAAGATGGATTTGCCGGAAANTCCCATGTCGGCGGACCGGGTACGCTGGGAGCATATTCAGCGTGTCTATGAAATGTGCGAGCGAAACGTCTCAGAAACAGCGCGCCGCCTCAATATGCACCGGCGTACATTGCAACGCATATTGGCCAAGCGGGCGCCGAAATAATATCCGGCGCCACCAAGTTACTCTAATCGGAATAGCTTTTGCCGGTTGACCACTCGGCCATCATCAGGCGGCGGGCTGCTACACGAGAAAACTCCAGCATCAGGGATTTGCGCGTCGCTGGTGGCAATTTATGTTCGGGTGCCTCGCGCACCATGAGCGCGCCGTAGCCATCCGATACGAACATTCCGCACTCTTGCGGAAAAATATCGAGCGGCACGCCGTTATGGGTCGCAAAAANCAGCCGGTCGCAATGTTGCCGATAGTCTGGCCATTTACGGTCCACCCTGAAATCCTCGATGGAGGATTTGATCTCGATAATCCATACCTCTCCCTTTGCCGAAATGCTGATGAGATCGGCCCGTCTACCACTGGACAGTGACAGTTCCGGCAAAACGGCGTGGCGCATTTCGTTCAGCAATATCTGAACGCCGCGACGCACAAGCATCGCGTTTTCTGACTGCCGCCCGTCGATTAACGGATTATTGTTGATGATAGAAAGAATAGTCATGGATGAAATCCGGGAAATCGATCCCTTTCATGTTGCAAAAAGGCCATGAGGCCGCGATTTCGTGCACCGTATTCTTTTGCTGCGGTGCAACGGCTTGCCAACCTAAGATTAATCGAAAATAACCGATCTATTCAATAGAGCTTCCTACATCGACTCATATAGCCGATATTTCCCGCGAGAACATCATGCGCATTCGCACTTCCTTGACTGCCCTCGGCCTGTCGTCCGTACTTGCTTTGGGCGGTTGCGCCTCCACGACGACCCAGACCTCACCTGCTGGCACCGCCTCGGCACCGGCCTATGTCGAAACCACGCAGATCTTCGGTGACGAAGTTTACGGTGCGACGACCGATGCAGGCTATGCCCTGCCAGCCATTCCGATCAACCGCGTGGACAAGCGTTTCCACCGCCAGATCGTGAATTTCGAAACGCCGGAAAAAGCAGGCACTGTTATCGTCAACACCCGCGAGCGTTTCCTTTATTACATCCTGCCGGGCGGCAAGGCTGTGCGCTACGGTATCGGCGTTGGCAAGCAGGGCTTTGCATGGGCTGGTGAAGCCTATGTCGCCTGGAAGCAGGAATGGCCAATGTGGCATCCGCCGAAGGAAATGGCTGTGCGCAAGCCTGAAATCTCCAAATATGTGGAAGGCGGCATGGGCCCTGGCTTGACCAACCCGCTGGGCGCACGCGCCATGTATCTCTTCAACGAGAAGGGCCAGGATACACTGTTCCGCATCCATGGTTCGCCTGAGTGGGCATCCATCGGTACGGCTGCCTCATCTGGCTGCATCCGTATGATCAATCAGGACGTCATTGATCTCTACAGCCGCGTCCGGCCAGGCCGCACATCCAAGGTTATCGTGATCCAGTAAGATCGCCGGTCATCAAGTCAAAAAAGCCGCCGAGGATTTCCCGGCGGCTTTTTTGTTGGGATCGCTTTTGTCGCCCGTCATCACGCGTCGCCGACGGGACGCCAAAGAAACCCGTTAAGCTGTCTGTTTGGCCTTCAACTCAAGACGGCGGCGATGCAGGACCGGTTCGGTATAGCCGTTGGGCTGTTCTTTACCCTTGAGCACCAGCTCTACAGCGGCCTGAAAAGCGATGGATGTATCGAAGTTTCCCGCCATTGGCACATAGGCTGGGTCACCCGCATTCTGGCCATCCACAACAGCGGCCATGCGCTGCATGGTTTCCATGATCTGTGCCTCGGAAACGACACCATGGCGCAGCCAATTGGCCATGTGCTGGGCGGAAATACGCAGTGTCGCGCGGTCCTCCATCAGGCCGATATTGTTGATATCGGGGACCTTCGAGCATCCAACGCCTTGATCGACCCAGCGAACGACATAGCCCAATATTCCCTGCGCATTGTTATCCAATTCCCGCTGGATTTCCTCTGCGCTCCAGTTTGGGCGAACCGCGACGGGTACCGACAGGATGTCGGAAAGCTTGGCACGATCACGATTTTTCAATCCGCCCTGAACCTCTGCCACATCGACGCTATGGTAGTGCGTGGCATGCAGCGTCGCAGCTGTGGGTGACGGCACCCAGGCCGTGTTCGCACCGGCTTTCGGATGGGCGATCTTCTGCTCCAGCATTGCCGCCATCAGGTCCGGCATCGCCCACATGCCCTTGCCAATCTGGGCGTGGCCGGAAAGACCGCATTCCAGACCGATATCGACATTCCAGTTCTCATAAGCTGCGATCCAAGAAGCCTGCTTCATGTCGCCCTTGCGGATCATCGGGCCCGCTTCCATCGAGGTGTGGATTTCATCACCGGTGCGATCCAGAAAGCCGGTATTGATGAAGACGACACGATCCTTGGCGGCGCGAATGCACTCCTTGAGGTTGACGGTGGTGCGGCGTTCCTCGTCCATGATGCCCATTTNGATCGTGTTGGGCTCCATGCCGATCAGCTTTTCGACGCGACCAAAAATTTCGGATGCAAATGCCACCTCTTCCGGACCATGCATTTTTGGCTTGACCACATACATGGAGCCGGCACGCGAATTCTGGCGGCGTCCGTTGGGACCGACATCATAAAGCGCAATCAGGCCTGTGACGATCGCATCCATGATGCCTTCGGGGATTTCCTTACCATCCTGATCAAGCACCGCGGGATTGGTCATGAGGTGGCCGACATTGCGCACCAGCATCAGCGAGCGACCCGGAATAGTCAGTGCAGAACCATCTGGGGCGGTGTAATTGCGGTCTGCATTGAGACGGCGAGTGAACGTTGAACCGCCCTTGGCCACTTCTTCGGTCAGATCACCGCGCATCAGGCCGAGCCAATTGCTGTAAGCCACGACCTTGTCGTCCGCATCGACCGCAGCGACGGAATCCTCACAATCCATGATCGTCGTCAGCGCTGATTCGAGAATGACATCTGAAATGCCCGCCGCATCGGTTTTGCCAATATCGGTCGAGGGATCGATGACGATTTCGACGTGAAGGCCGTTCTTCGCCAAAAGGATTGATGAAGGTGCGGCGGCCTCACCACCAAAGCCTGAAANCTGTGCAGGATCACTCAATCCGCCCCATGCGCCGCCAACTTCAATCGCCAGCACACCGTCTTCAATCTTGACGCCGGATACTTGTGACCAGCTGCCGCTTGCCAATGGCGCAGAGCGATCCAGAAAATCCCGTGCCCAGGCAATGACCTTCGCGCCCCGCTTGGGATTGTATCCCTTGCCTTTCGCGGCACCATCATCGTCGGAAATGGCATCTGTGCCGTAAAGCGCATCGTAAAGCGAACCCCAGCGGGCGTTCGCGGCATTCAGCGCGTAGCGCGCATTCATCACCGGCACGACGAGCTGTGGACCGGCGAGCAGGGCAATTTCAGGATCGACATTTTGCGTATCGACCTTGAAGGCACCACCTTCCGGCAGGAGATAGCCGATGTCTCTCAGGAACGCCTCGTATTGATCAAGATCTATCGGCGCGCCGTTTTCACGATACCAGGCGTCGATTTTTNCCTGAAAGGCATCACGCTTGGCCAGCAAGTCCCGATTCTTTGGCGACAGCTCGCGCACAATCTTTGAAAANCCCGCGAAGAAGGCGTCTGCGTCCAGTCCTGTTTCCGGCAGGACATCGTCCTTCAAAAAGCGATAAAGCGTTTCGTCAAATAAAAGACCGTGCTGTTCGATGCGGCTCACCATATATCTCCCTTGTCATTATTGGGTCGGAGAGTGGACGCTGAAAGGCCGCCTCGTCAATCACGGGCCAGCGTCTAACGGTTTTCTTTTCAGAAATACTTCATCCGACCTTGCTAGAAAATTACAAAAGATTCTGAAGTTCCGGCAGCTTGTCGTTGACCAGCCAGCCATAATAATTTTCCTCGGGCCACAATGGCGCTTCCCCGCTTGCGGCACGCTGACGGTTCTTCTGGGCAAGCGCAGCGGCTCGCTGCTGCGATCCACCCAGATTATAGAGCGTGGATGTCAGGCCCGGATTTTTGGAAATGTCCATATCGGCAATCGACTTATAGTCATCGATGGATTTGCGAATGGCGGCCGCCATGTAAGCCAGCGACCGATCCGGGTCCATGATCGACGTATAGACCGCGGCGGCATCATTCTCATCCAGATTTTCAAAGCCGGAAACGCGCGCAACCCTGTCAGACAGCATCAGTGCCGTCAAAGGATTAATCTGGCCAAGCCCAAAGGTCTGGCCCGCATAAAAGGGCTGGAAGAAAACCGAACTGAAGCGATTGTCCGGATAGCTGACACCATCAACCTTTTTGCCCCGGAAGCTATCGTCCCAGACGTCTTCCCGGCAGGTCCATAAGCTGGCCGAATCGCGCTTCGTCTCGCATTTGGAAAACTGCGTATGCGACAGAAACTGGGCGATAGTTTCGTCCTTGTAACCGAAACGGAAGCTGTTGCCAGCGTATGAAGCAGCCTTGACGTAATAGGATTGAAGCCGGTCATAGGCGTCGACATTATAGGTGTGCTCGCCCACGATAGCGCCGATCATATGAATCGGGTCGATCCCATAGCGGCCCGCCGTCGATTTGATCTTTGAGATCAACTGCTTATCGCTTGAAAGGAGATCGATGACCTTCTGATATTTGCGATCAAATGTGGAGTTAGAGCTTTTCGTGCGGCGCGCTGAAGCGCCTGGTATGCCCGGTTGCTCCGCATTGCGGTTACCGGGGGGCACCGTCGCCGCCTGCGCGAACGACGGATAAACCACGCCGAAGACAAAAATCGCGGCCAATGCCAGAAGGGTTTTACGCACGGGAAATGCCTTTTCTTCGACCGGCTTTAAGACCGGACCATACTTTCAAAAGCTATTAACGTTTTCATTAGCGAAAAACGTGGTCAAATGTCGAGAGAAGGCAAATAAANTAAGAGTGCGGCAAAGATGGCCGCACTCTGACGCAGCTTAAAGAATGTAGCGAGAGAGGTCGGTGTCGGCAGCAATGTCTCCTACGTGTTTTTNCACATAGTCCTGATCGATCTTCACAGCAGAGCCGCCACGATCCGGCGCATTGAACGAAATTTCGTCCAACACCCGCTCCATCACCGTTTGAAGACGACGTGCGCCGATATTTTCAACGGACGAATTCAGATGGACCGCAACATCAGCCAAAGCGTCTATGGCGTCATCTGTAAATTCAAGATTCAAATCTTCCGTTGCCATCAGCGCTATATACTGGCGGATGAGGCTTGCCTCGGTTTCCGTCAGAATACGGCGGAAATCCTCCTTGGTCAGAGGCTTCAGCTCGACGCGGATCGGCAGACGGCCCTGAAGTTCGGGCAGAAGGTCCGATGGTTTAGATACATGGAAAGCACCGGATGCGATGAACAGAATATGATCGGTTTNCACAGGCCCATATTTCGTGGACACGGTCGTGCCTTCCACCAGCGGCAAANGATCACGCTGCACGCCTTCGCGGGACACACCCGCACCCATGCCGCCATCACGCGCCGCGATCTTATCGATCTCGTCCAGAAAGACGATGCCGTCATTTTCAGTGGACTTCACCGCTTCGCGCTGGATCAGCTCGTTGTCCAGCATCTTGTCGGATTCATCGCGGATCAGATCGGCATAGGACTTCTCAACCGTCGTGCGCACCTTCTTCGTACGGCCACCCATGGCCTTGCCAAACATGTCCGAGAGATTGAGGACGCCTATATTGGCACCGGGTGGCATACCGGGAATATCAAAGCCAGGCATAGCGGAACTCGTGTCGGCAACCTCGATATCGATTTCCTTTTTGTCCATCTCTCCATCGCGAAGCTTTTNGCGAAAGCTTTCACGCGTCCCTGGTGATGCTGTGGAGCCAACAAGCGCGTCCAACACCCGTTCTTCGGCGCTGGCGTGGGCTTTCGCCTGGACCTCGGCGCGCTTCTTTTCGCGCACCAGCCCAATGCCGATTTCCACCAGATCACGGATGATCTGCTCGACATCGCGACCGACATACCCGACTTCGGTAAACTTTGTGGCTTCGACTTTGATAAAGGGTGCACCAGCAAGTTTCGCGAGACGACGGGAAATTTCGGTCTTGCCGACGCCGGTCGGCCCAATCATCAGGATGTTCTTCGGCATGACCTCGTCACGCAGGCTTTCATCGAGTTGCTGGCGGCGCCACCGGTTGCGAAGAGCAATCGCCACGGCGCGCTTGGCGTCATGTTGACCGATGATATAACGGTCGAGTTCCGAGACAATCTCGCGAGGAGAAAAAGTCGTCATCTTGTTCCTTTCGGCGTCCTGTTGCGGCCAGCCATCAGGCCCGGCCCAGAGAACCCATGGGTTTTGGAAGGCGCAGCTTACTCTGCGTCGAGCGTTTCAATCACGAGATTATGGTTGGTGTAGACACAGATATCGGCGGCGATATCGAGCGACTGACGCGCGATCTCTTCCGCCGACTTTNCCGAATCCATCAGCGCACGGGCAGCGGCGAACGCATAGTTTCCGCCCGAACCAATGGCGATCGCACCATGTTCCGGCTCCAGAACGTCGCCATTACCCGTAATCGCCAGCGTAATCGATTTGTCGGCCACCAGCATCATGGCTTCGAGATTGCGGAGATACTTGTCCGTGCGCCAGTCCTTGGCCAACTCGACGGCTGCGCGCATCAATTGGCCGGGATATTGCTCCAGTTTCTTTTCAAGACGGTCGAGCAACGTAAAGGCATCGGCCGTGGCACCGGCAAAGCCTGCAATCACATCACCGGCCTTGCCGATGCGGCGCACTTTGCGAGCATTGCCTTTCATCACCGTCTGGCCGAGACTGACCTGACCGTCACCGGCCATCACCACCTTGCCGGCCTTTCTCACAGTAATAATTGTTGTCATCAAACACCTGTTTGCCCTTGAGAGGGCGTTGCAACGGGATGCGTCTTCGATCCCTGTTCGAAGTCTATGTAAGTCCGGTTTTNGCGATTGCAAATGAGCCGGACGGTGCGGACCGGGGTGCAATGCGGCAAGACAATGTAATGGCTGGATATTTGCCAGTCTTGCTGATAAGGAACCCCGATATTGATACGGAGCAGCCAAATGGCAGAGCGTAGAGCCGAGATTTCCCGCAAGACGAACGAAACAAACGTTTCCGTGCGCATCGATATCGACGGGACAGGCAAATCGAAGATTTCCACCGGTGTGGGGTTCTTCGATCATATGCTCGACCAGCTCAGCCGCCATTCGCTTATCGACATGGACATCGATGTGACGGGCGACCTGCATATCGATGATCACCACACAGTCGAAGACACCGGTATTGCCATCGGCCAGGCCATTGCCAAGGCACTCGGGGACCGTCGCGGCATCGCCAGATATGCGTCGCTTGATCTTGCCATGGACGAAACCATGACCAAGGCCGCCGTCGATATTTCCGGTCGTCCGTTTCTTGTCTGGAATGTCGCATTCTCTGCGCCAAAGATCGGCACCTTCGATACCGAACTCGTGCGTGAATTCTTTCAGGCGCTGGCACAGAATGCCGGTATAACCCTTCACATCCTGAATCATTATGGTGCCAACAACCACCATATAGCCGAAACTTGCTTCAAGGCGGTTGCCCGCGTGTTGCGCGTTGCCACCGAGATCGATCCCCGTCAGGCAGACCGCGTTCCCTCGACAAAGGGCATGCTGGCCTGAGATAGATGAAATCGTCAGAGCGGCACGAAGCCATTGCGCTTTTATCCATCGCTGAGACCATTGTCAGGAAAGCCGATGACATCTTATCTGGTTCTTGAAGCACCCGGCGGTCCAGACCGCGATCACCGCTCCACGCGGTTCATCGCTGATCGCTTCTCATGGCTTGCCCTGCTATTTCCCTGGGTGTGGTTCGCCATCCAGCGCCTGTGGTTGGTCGCCATCGGAATTGTTGTTTTGCAAGTGTCGGCAGGTCAGGTTTCAGGACTGGAAGGCTTCGGCACTACAGGCGCACTCTTCGCGCTCGCCGCAGGTTTGATCGCTGGGTTCGAAGGACGAAATATTCTTGTTCGACATCTCCTTTGCAACGGCTGGACGTTAAAAGATGTCGTTCACGCACGTGACCTTGCCGCTGCCGAGGAGATTTACTTTTCAAACCTGCCAGAAGATGACATCTCGCAAATCTCCAAAATCCCGCAGCCGGAATGGAAACAGGACCGCACAAACGGCAACGGGTTCATGAACGATCCAGCCGGGTCGTTTCAATTCGATTTGAATGGAAGGCGCTGATATGCGTGTGGCAATTATCGATTACGGCTCCGGCAATCTGCGCTCGGCGACGAAAGCCTTTGAGCGCGCTGCCCGCGAAGCCGGTATCGATGCGACCATCGATCTAACTGACAGTCCGGAGGCCGTTGCATCCGCTGATTGCATCGTTCTGCCTGGCGTAGGGGCCTATGCCGATTGCCGCGCGGNTCTTTATGCCGTGAGCGGTATGAATGAGGCTTTGATCGAAGCCGTCGAAACCAAGGCCCGCCCTTTCATTGGCATTTGCGTTGGTATGCAGCTTATGTCCTCACGCGGGTTGGAAAAGACCACGAGCGAAGGCCTCGGCTGGATCGAGGGCGATGTCGTGGAAATGACGCCCTCCGATCCTAACTTGAAANTCCCGCAGATCGGCTGGAACACGCTCGACTTGCACCGCCCTCACCCACTGTTTGACGGCATCAAGACCGGTGCGGATGGCCTGCACGCCTATTTCGTGCACTCCTATCACCTTGCCGCCAAACATGCCGAGGATGTCATTGCCACCACCAATTACGGTGGCGCGATGACGGCCTTCGTGGGTCGCGACAACAAGGTCGGGGCGCAATTCCACCCGGAAAAAAGCCAGACACTTGGCCTTGCCCTCATTTCGAATTTCCTGCGCTGGAAGCCCTGACATGATCCTATTTCCTGCAATCGACCTTAAAGACGGCCAGTGCGTTCGCCTCAAGCTTGGTGACATGGAGCAGGCCACCGTCTACAACGAGGACCCCGGCGCGCAGGCAAAGGCCTTCGAAGACCAGGGCTTCGAGTGGCTACATGTGGTGGATCTGAACGGCGCGTTCGCCGGGCAGAGCGTCAATGGCGATGCCGTCGATGCTATTCTCAAATCCACCAAGAACCCAGTGCAACTGGGTGGCGGTATCAGAACGCTGGCGCATATCGAAGCGTGGCTTTCCCGCGGACTTGCCCGCGTCATTCTCGGCACCGTTGCCGTGCGCGATCCGGTTCTGGTCATCGAAGCCTGCAAGCGTTTCCCCGGACAGGTCGCTGTCGGTATCGATGCCAAGGGTGGCAAGGTTGCAGTAGAAGGCTGGGCGGAAGCCTCTGAACTCGGTGTCATCGAACTCGCCAAACGTTTCGAGGGTGCGGGCGTTGCCGCCATCATCTACACCGATATTGACCGCGATGGCATTCTGGCCGGTATCAACTGGGCCTCCACGCTGGAACTAGCCAATGCCGTTTCCATTCCCGTGATCGCCTCTGGTGGCTTGGCCTCCATCGAAGACATCAAGCGTATGCTGGAGCCGGATGCCGCCAAGCTGGAGGGCGCCATCTCAGGGCGCGCGCTCTATGATGGCCGCATCGACCCGGCAAATGCGCTGGCGTTGATCAAGGAGGCACGCGCATGACGCTGAAAGCCCGCATTATTCCCTGCCTCGACGTCAAAGACGGTCGCGTCGTCAAGGGCGTCAACTTTGTTGATCTCATCGATGCCGGTGATCCGGTGGAGGCCGCGAAAGCCTATGATGCTGCCGGTGCCGATGAGCTTTGCTTTCTCGATATCACCGCCTCCTCCGACAATCGCGATACGATTTTCGACGTCGTGTCCCGCACAGCGGACCATTGCTTCATGCCGGTGACGGTCGGCGGTGGGGTTCGTGCCGTTTCAGATATTCGCAAGCTTTTGCTGTGCGGTGCCGATAAGGTCTCGATCAATTCCGCTGCCGTGAAAGACCCTGATTTCGTGGCGCAGGCGGCAGACAAATTCGGTAATCAGTGCATTGTCGTTTCCATCGATGCCAAGAAGGTTTCCGTGACAGGCGAAACCGATCGCTGGGAAATCTTCACCCATGGCGGCCGCCAGCCGACCGGTATCGACGCTGTGGAATTCGCCATCAAGATGGTGGAGCGCGGTGCTGGCGAATTGCTGATCACCTCCATGGACCGCGATGGTACCAAANGCGGTTATGACATCGCGCTGACCCGCACGATTGCCGATCAGGTCCGTGTGCCTGTCGTCGCATCCGGCGGTGTCGGCACATTGGACGACCTCGTTGCCGGCGTGAGAGATGGCCACGCGACGGCAGTTCTGGCCGCATCCATCTTCCATTTCGGCACCTATTCCATCGGTGAAGCCAAGGCCTATATGACCGAGCACGGCATCGCCATGCGCCTCGATTAAGCCAAGGTAGCGAGAGATGACCAGCTTTTCCCTTTCCGATCTGGAGCGCATCGTCGCTGAACGTGCCAGCGCCTCGTCCGAGCAATCCTGGACGGCCAAGCTTGTGGCGGCGGGCCAGCCCCGCGCGGCCAAGAAGCTGGGCGAAGAGGCGGTGGAAGCCGTCATCGCCGCCATATCCAATGATCGCAAGAACCTGACGGATGAGGCAGCCGATCTGCTTTACCACCTACTGGTGGTTCTGAAGATCGCGGATATTCCACTCTCCGACGTGCTCGCAGAACTGGAGCGCCGCACTCGCCAATCCGGCCTGCAGGAAANGGAATCGAGGCCTGCTAAATGACGACCGTGGCACGCATGGGAGGACAAAGCATGCCAAACACGCTCGATCATTTCCGCCCCGACGAATATTCACCCTATTATTTCTTCAGTTCGGAAGAGTGGTCGAAATTCCGCGCCGATACGCCGATGACGCTTTCGGCTGACGAGTTGAAACGATTGCGTTCGCTGAACGACCCCATCGATTTGGACGAGGTCAAGCGCATCTACCTGTCGCTGTCGCGCCTTCTCTCTACCCATGTCGAGGCGTCGCAGGTCCTGTTCGAACAGCGCAACCAGTTCCTCAACATGGCAGGTGTTAACAAGACCCCCTTCGTCATTGGCATTGCCGGATCGGTCGCTGTTGGTAAATCAACGACTGCCCGTATTCTGAAAGAACTTCTGGCGCGCTGGCCATCCAGCCCCAAGGTCGATCTCATCACCACAGATGGTTTCCTCTACCCCAACGAGGTCTTGCGGAGGGAAAGTCTGATGGAGCGAAAGGGCTTTCCCGAAAGCTATGACATCGGCTCTTTGTTGAGGTTTCTTTCAGCTATCAAGGCCGGGCAACCGGATGTGATGGCGCCCCGCTATTCGCACCTGACTTATGACGTGGTTCCCAACGAATTTACCACCATCGACCGGCCAGACATTCTGATTTTCGAGGGCATCAACGTCCTGCAATCGCGCGATTTGCCAGCGGGTGGACGGATCGTGCCGATGGTATCGGATTTCTTCGATTTTNCCATTTACATCGACGCCGACGAACCGCTGATCCATAACTGGTACGTCAACCGTTTCATGAACCTGCGGCAAACAGCCTTCCGCGATCCATCGTCTTACTTCAATCGCTACGCCTCTATATCGGAAGAAGCAGCCCGGGCGATTGCCGAGGGGCTCTGGGAAAACATCAATCTCAAGAATCTGCGGCAAAATATCTTGCCATCACGCCCGCGTGCCGACCTGATCTTGCGCAAGGGACAAAACCACCTGATCGACACGGTGGCGCTTCGCAAGCTTTGAGGGCTATTCCTTATCGGGCCTGCTGCGCATCTTTTTGACGTCAGAACGGCCGGATTTGGCTTTGAGACGCCGCTCGACCGAACCCTTGGTGGGTTTCGTCGCCCGGCGCACTGGCGGCGGCGGTTCCGCGGCCTTGAGGACGAGTTCTTTCAGCCGCTCTCGCGCGTCTTCGCGGTTACGCTCTTGCGTACGAAAGCGATTGGCCTCGATCATCAAAACGCCGTCTTTCGACACCCGCCTGCCACCAAGCTGAAGCAGGTTCGTTTTGACGCGATCTGGCAGAGACGGGGAATTGGCGACATCGAAGAACAGTTGAACGGCGGTCGACACCTTGTTGACGTTCTGCCCGCCGGGACCACCTGCCAGCACGAATTGTTCCGTCAGTTCCCATCCGGCGATCGTGATTCGGTTGCTGATAAATAGCGGGGCGCTGGCCATGTTCGTTCTCCGGCAGCGGTGATGCCACAGATCGGTGCGGATGAAANCCACATGCAGAAACGAAAAACCCGGCGCAAGGCCGGGCTTCACGTGAATCCATTTNCAGTTCTTATTCGGCAGCGACCAACAGACCGGGAGCAGCATCACGGACCTTGCCGTCGACATGGTCTTCGAACTTGGTGAAGTTCGTGACGAACATGGAAACCAGCTTCTTAGCCTGGGCGTCATAAGCTGCACCATCAGCCCAGGTCGAACGCGGGTCGAGAATGCCACTGTCGATACCATCAAGCGCGGTCGGGACCGCAAAGCCGAAATTCACATCCGTGCGGAACTGTGCGTTTTTCAGCTCCCCTGTGAGCGCTGCACTCAGAAGCGCGCGGGTTGCCTTGATAGGCATGCGCTTGCCAATACCGTAGGCACCACCGGTCCAGCCGGTGTTGACCAGCCAGCAATCGACGCCGTGCTTGCCGATGAGGTCACGCAGCAGATTACCGTATTCGGCGGGATGGCGCGGCATAAAGGGTGCACCAAAGCAGGTCGAGAATGTCGCTTCCGGCTCAGTCACGCCCTTTTCCGTGCCAGCAACCTTTGCCGTGTAGCCGGAGAGGAAGTGGTACATGGCCTGTTCCGGCGTCAACCGGGCAATCGGCGGCAGCACGCCGAAGGCATCGGCGGTCAGCATGATGATCGTCTTGGGATGACCGGCGAGGCCAGTATCGGATGCATTCGGAATAAAGTGCAGCGGATAGGCGCTACGGGTGTTTTCCGTCAACGACGTGTCGTTGAAATCCGGAACGCGGTTTTCATCGAGAACGACGTTTTCCAGCACTGTGCCGAAGCGACGAGTGGCGGCATAAATCTCAGGCTCCGCTTCTGCCGAAAGCTTGATGGCCTTGGCATAGCAGCCACCTTCGAAGTTGAAGATACCGTCTTCGCCCCAGCCATGCTCGTCATCGCCGATGAGTGTCCGCGATGGATCGGCAGACAGCGTCGTCTTTCCGGTTCCGGACAAGCCGAAGAACACAGCAGCGTCACCATCAGGACCGACATTGGCCGAGCAATGCATGGGCATGACACCCTTGGCAGGCAGCAGGTAGTTGAGAACGGTGAAGACAGACTTCTTGTTTTCACCGGCATAGGAAGTGCCGCCGATCAGAACTAGGCCCTTGGTCAGGTCGCACGCGATAACTGTCTCAGTGCGAACGCCGTGGCGGGCAGGGTCGGCTTTAAAGCTCGGTAGATTAATGATCGTGAGCTTTNGTTTGAAGGATGCAAGCTTTTCGCGGGATGGACGAATCAACAGGTTGCGAATGAACAGGCCGTGCCATGCAAGTTCAGTCACGACACGGGTTGGAAGCGCATTGCCCTCATCCGCACCACCGATAAGATCCTGCACATAGAGCGTCTTGCCAGCGGCGTGGGCAAGCATATCCTTATGAAGAATGTCGAAGTGCTCAGGCGAAAGCGGCTTGTTGTTGTCCCACCAGACTTTATCTTCTGTCGAAGCATCGCGAACAACGAACTTGTCCTTTGGAGAACGACCCGTGTGCTGGCCGGTGACCGCACGCAATGCTCCGTCAGCAGTCACGTCTGCCTCACCGTTGCGGATCGCGTGTTCGTACAATTCGCTCTCTATGAGATTGTAGTGAACCGCGGAAACGCCAGTCAGACCGAGTGCCGACAGTCCATTTTCAGGATTATGTACTCCAAGTTCCTCCACGGGCGCGTTCCTTTTCGTTAAACAAAGCCGTTGAAATTTTCACGGAAATTAATCCCGGTTAAAACAAAAGACAAGTCCGACTTTAAAAATAATCAATAATTTCAATATATTAATCGATTTAAAAGATTTTATTCCATTTTAAATCGGTTTAGTTCCCTGTTGAATCCGGCAATGTCTGCCTCTGCAGAATTTACTGCTGCCGGACAGCCAAGAAAGCCACTCTTTNCCTTTGCCACAATTTGTTCCACCTTTATACTCATGAGAAAGGCTCACGGCGCAACCTTTGGCTGGGGTGCATGTCGGGAGTATTGATGAATGACGCTGGAGACCAATATTATGCAGACAATTGCGCTTGTGGATGATGACCGGAATATTTTGACGTCGNTCTCGATCGCGCTTGAAGCAGAAGGTTACAAGGTCGAAACATATACTGATGGTGCGTCTGCCCTCGACGGGTTGGTTGCACGTCCACCTCAACTGGCGATTTTTGATATCAAGATGCCGCGTATGGATGGAATGGAGCTGCTGCGCCGCCTGCGCCAGAAGTCCGACCTGCCGGTGATCTTCCTCACCTCGAAGGACGAGGAAATCGATGAGCTGTTCGGCCTTAAAATGGGCGCGGACGACTTCATCACTAAACCCTTCTCGCAGCGTCTTCTGGTCGAGCGCGTCAAGGCGATCCTTCGTCGCGCCAGCAGCCGTGACGCCGCCGTGCCGGGTGCAAGCCCGCTGAAGCCAACAGCAGACCAACAGGCCCGTACCCTGGAGCGCGGCCAACTGGCCATGGACCAGGAACGCCACACCTGTACCTGGAAGGGCGAGCCNGTCACCTTGACCGTGACCGAATTCCTCATCCTGCATTCGTTGGCCCAGCGCCCCGGTGTGGTCAAAAGCCGTGATGCACTGATGGACGCGGCCTATGACGAGCAGGTCTATGTTGATGACCGGACCATCGACAGCCATATTAAGCGCCTGCGCAAGAAGTTCAAACTGGTCGATAACGACTTCGACATGATTGAAACACTGTACGGTGTGGGATATCGCTTTCGCGAAGCAGCCTGAGATACGGCAGCCATGAAATGACGCCGCGATATAGCGGCGCTGAGGGACGACGTTGCTGAACAAAATGCAGGACAGCGTATCGGATCATACCGATGCCGACGACCGTGAAAGCGGTCGACGGCATCGTATTCATCCGCTGACGATTGTCCGGCGTATTTTCGGCAATGCCGTGTTTNCCAGCCTCACCCGGCGTATCCTATTTTTCAACGTCGCGGCGACCGTGGTTCTCGTCGGTGGTATTCTCTATCTCAATCAGTTCCGCGAAGGCCTGATCGATGCGCGTGTCGAAAGCCTTCTGACACAGGGAGAAATTATCGCAGGCGCGATTTCGGCCTCTGCATCTGTCGACACCAATTCCATCACCATCAACCCTGAAAAGCTGCTGGAATTGCAGGCGGGTCAGAGCATCACGCCTGTGCCCAACGATGAAGACCTGAGCTTTCCGATCAATCCCGAGCGTGTAGCACCCGTCCTTCGGCGGTTGATTTCACCAACCCGCACCCGTGCCCGTCTTTTCGATGCGGATGCCAACTTGTTGCTGGATTCGCGCCACCTTTATTCACGCGGCCAGGTTTTGCGCTACGATCTGCCGCCCGTCGTGCAGGAAACGCAGACATGGAGCGAGTGGTTCGCCAGTGTCTTCAATCGCATGCTCCAACCCAGCAGCTTGCCGCTCTACAAAGAAACGCCGGGCGGCGATGGCTCCATCTACCCGGAAGTGATGAACGCCCTAACCGGTGTTCGCGGTGCCGTGGTGCGCGTTACGGAAAAAGGCGAACTGATCGTTTCCGTTGCCGTTCCTGTGCAGCGCTTCCGTGCGGTGTTAGGCGTGTTGCTTCTATCCACGCAGGCTGGTGATATCGATAAGATCGTGCATGCCGAGCGTCTCGCCATCATGCGCGTTTTCGGCATTGCTACCCTCGTCAATATTGTTCTGTCGCTGTTGCTTTCCTCCACGATAGCAACGCCGCTGAGACGCCTGTCGGCGGCAGCGATCCGCGTGCGACGCGGTGCGAAAGCACGTGAGGAAATCCCGGATTTTTCGGCGCGACAGGATGAAATCGGCAACCTTTCCATCGCTCTCCGCGAGATGACCAACGCGCTCTATGATCGCATCGACGCGATCGAAAGTTTNGCTGCAGACGTTAGCCACGAGCTTAAAAACCCGCTGACATCCTTGCGAAGCGCCGTCGAAACCCTGCCTCGGGCCAAAACCGAGGAATCCAAACAGCGCCTGACTGAAATCATCTTTCATGATGTGCGCCGTCTGGACCGTCTCATTAGCGATATCTCGGATGCCTCGCGCCTTGATGCCGAACTCGCCCGTGCCGATGCTTCGCCCGTCGATCTGGAAGTGCTGCTCGGCAATCTGGTCGAGATATCCCGCCAGATCAGCGCCAAGAAAAAGAAGGTCACGATCGATTTGACCGTCGATCATAAGCCAGGCACCAAGGTCAGCTACATCGTCAACGGCCATGATCTTCGCATCGGCCAGATCGTGACCAACCTCATCGAAAACGCCCGCTCCTTCGTCGACAGCGATAATGGCCGGATTTTCGTACATCTGTTGAGGCAGAAAGATCGCTGCATCGTGCGCGTTGAAGACAATGGCCCCGGCATTCAGGCCGAAGACATCGATCGAATTTTCGAACGTTTCTATACCGACCGCCCTTCCGCCGAAGGTTTTGGCCAGAATTCCGGGCTCGGCCTTTCCATCAGCCGACAGATTGCAGAAGCGCATAACGGGACTTTGAAGGCCGAAANCATCATCGACAAATATGGCGTCATCTGCGGTGCACGTTTCAGCCTGTCGCTTCCACTTGCGCAAGCCAATGAGCGCTGAGCGAACCAATATTCACGCGACCGCGATCGTAGTCGGGCAGACAGGCCTCCTCTTTGTCGGCCCATCCGGCAGCGGAAAAAGCGAGCTTGCATTCAGTTTNCTGACAGAGGCTCAGCGCTGTGGCCTGTCAGCAGTTCTCTTGGCGGATGATCAGGTCTTTATCACGATCCGCGACGGGATCGTGATTGCGGAACGACCCGAGCCGATTGCGGGACTTTTGGAACTGCGCGGCAGCGGCATTATTTCCATGGACAGCGTGGCAAAAGCGCAGATGCATTATGCCATCACATCTGCCCTACACCCGGAAAGCCCCCGTCTGCCGCCTGAAANTGAAATGATGGAGTTTGTCGGCGGTGCCCATCTGCCCTTACTGCATATTCCGCGCGACAGCATCATGCCCTATGGAAAATTTGCTGCACTTGCTCAGAATCTTTTCATAACCAAGGGAATGTGAATGGAAAACCGGCAATTTGGGGCTTGCGCTTCGTATTTTCCTCATCAAGATGTGCCCCCACCGATAGACATGATTGCGGCATTGCGATAGTCGGCAATCAAGGTGCGTGCGAAAGGGAGCATTTAATGATCGGACTAGTGCTTGTCACCCATGGCAAGCTGGCTGAGGAATTCCGACACGCGGTAGAGCATGTGGTCGGTCCTCAGAAATTGATCGAGACAGTTTGTATCGGTCCCGAAGATGACATGGATCAACGTCGGCAGGATATTCTCGATGCCGTAGACCGCGCCGATGACGGCAATGGCGTCATTATTCTGACCGATATGTTTGGTGGTACGCCTTCCAATCTGGCCATTTCCGTCATGCATAATGGCAATGTCGAGGTCATCGCAGGCGTCAATCTACCCATGCTGATCAAACTTGCGGGCATTCGCACCGAAGATAACATGGAGAAGGCCTTGCAGGAGGCCTCGGATGCTGGCAGAAAATACATCAATGTCGCCAGCCGCGTTCTCAGCGGCAAGTAAAAAAGTTCATTTGAATGTCGCCTCTTTCGCGGGAATTGCTGATTGTCAACAAGCGCGGCCTTCATGCCCGAGCGTCTGCGAAATTCGTGCAGATGGTTGATGGTTTCGACGCAGAAATCACTGTCTCCAAAGATGGCATGACCGTTGGTGGCACTTCCATTATGGGCCTGATGATGCTGGCTGCCAGCCCAGGCTGCACTGTCGTTGTCGAAGCCAGCGGCAATCAGGCGCAAGAGGCATTGTCAGCACTTGAAGCGCTAGTTGCAGACCGTTTCGGCGAAGAGGTTTGATAACCACGCATATAAAGACATAAAGACTTCTTTATATCATTATTGCCAGATTGATCCCAGCCTGATAAACCGCAGCTATCTTTAAGGCAGCGGTTCGTCCCTGCCACCTTTGAGCAGGAGATACTTATGAGTGCTGAAAAAGATTACATCGTTGCCGATATCAACCTGGCCGCCTACGGCCGCAAGGAACTCGACATCGCCGAAACCGAAATGCCGGGCCTTATGTCCTGCCGCGAAGAATTCGGCCAGACCAAGCCTTTGAAGGGTGCACGGATCTCCGGCTCCTTGCACATGACCATCCAGACAGCTGTTCTCATCGAGACGCTGAAGGAACTGGGCGCTGACATTCGCTGGGCATCTTGCAACATTTTCTCCACCCAGGACCATGCGGCAGCGGCCATTGCCGAAACCGGTATTCCGGTGTTCGCAGTCAAAGGTGAAAGCCTCACCGAATATTGGGAATATACCGACAAGATTTNCCAGTGGACCGATGGCGGCTTCTCCAACATGATCCTAGACGATGGCGGCGATGCCACCATGTACATTCTGCTCGGCGCGCGCGCGGAAGCTGGCGAAGACGTTCTGTCCAAGCCTGATTCCGAGGAAGAAGAAATCCTCATCGCCCAGATCAAGAAGCGCCTTGCCGCCTCTCCGGGCTGGTTCACCAAGCAGCGCGATGCCATCAAGGGTGTGACCGAAGAAACCACGACAGGCGTTCACCGCCTCTACGACCTCAGCAAGAAGGGTCTGCTGCCTTTCCCTGCGATCAACGTCAATGACAGCGTGACCAAGTCGAAGTTCGACAACAAGTATGGCTGCAAGGAATCGCTGGTTGACGGCATTCGTCGTGCCACCGACGTGATGATGGCAGGCAAGGTTGCCGTCGTCTGCGGTTACGGCGATGTTGGCAAGGGTTCTGCTGCTTCGCTTCAGGGCGCTGGCGCTCGCGTCAAGGTCACGGAAATCGATCCGATCTGCGCGCTGCAGGCTGCCATGGACGGTTTTGAAGTCGTTCGTCTGGAAGACGTCGTCGCCTCGGCTGACATCTTTATCACCACCACCGGCAACAAGGACGTCATTCGCATCGAGCATATGCGCGAGATGAAGGACATGGCCATCGTTGGTAACATCGGCCACTTCGACAACGAAATTCAGGTTGCTGCTCTCAAGAACCTGAAGTGGACCAACGTCAAGCCGCAGGTAGACCTCATCGAGTTCGCCAAGGGCAACCGCATGATCCTTCTGTCGGAAGGCCGTTTGCTCAACCTCGGCAATGCTACGGGTCACCCATCCTTCGTGATGTCTGCGTCCTTTACCAACCAGGTTCTGGGCCAGATCGAGTTGTTCACGAAGCAGGGCGAGTACAAGAACGACGTCTACGTGCTGCCAAAGCACCTGGATGAGAAGGTTGCGCGTCTGCATCTTGAGAAGCTGGGCGTGAAGCTGACAGAACTTTCTGATCTTCAGGCAGATTATATTGGCGTGTCCAAGACAGGTCCATTTAAGGCTGAACACTACAGATATTGATTTTATGGTTAATATCCACAATTAATGTACTAGATATGGATATGGCGGGCTTGACAAAGTCCGCCATATCTTTTNGCACCCTCCCTTCACGGGGGTTTCCGAAGGCGGTATTGTCACAAGACTTGATTCGTGCGCGGGCATAGCGTGCGGAAATGGGATGTCTTGTCGAGAATGCGGCACATAGGACGGAGACAGACCGGGGATGACGGTAGACGATTCACGCGCGCAAAAGCGGGCGAAAAACCACCATGAGCCGGGCAGCTTGGATGCGCCGGTGCGTAGTCGCTTGAAAGCCTCGCTTGCGGGGTCAGTGAGCGTTATTCGCAAANGAGCGAAGACACTTTCCGTCCTGATGACGGGAACTGTCTTGAGCGGCTTTGCGACAGTTGCGCAAGCACAGCAAAACACGGTTTNGCAGACTGGAGAACGCCTGTTCTCGTCCTCAGAAACCATAACCTATTCATTGTTTATCGGTGTCGTTTCAGCGACGCTATTTTCCATCGTCTGGCTTGTTCGCCAACGTGGAAACATCGAAGCTGAGACCAACGAATTCAAAGCGGCGCTCTCCGAAGCCAATGCAAAGATTTCGAAATACGAAGCACTGATTGCGGATAAGTCGCGCCGTATCGTGATCTGGGAAAGCTCGAGCCAAAGAGCGGAATTCATAGGTCAACTACCACCAGAAACTGGGGTACCACAGGCCGATCACGATTTTCTGGCCTTCGGTCGCTGGCTTCGGCCGGCGTCCGCTGCTCCGCTTGAAAAAGCCATTGAAAAACTGCGCAGCCACGCGCAGAGTTTCGACCTGACCGTCGAGACGCAGCGCGGCGAGGTGATAGAGGTTCAAGGTCGCGTGTCCGGCGGCAAGGCATTTGCCCGTTTNGTGGCGCTCAATAATCTGCGTGCAGAGCTTGCCAATCTTAAAGTCGAGCGTGAGCGGTTGGTATCGTCGATCTCGACATTCCAGGATCTTCTCGACAGTATTGAGCAGCCCGTCTGGCGACGCAATTCCGATGGTGCACTGACATGGGTGAACCACGCGTATGCACAGGGCGTGGACGCCCGCAACCCACATGAGGCCGTCAGCGAACAGCGCGAGTTGCTGAACACTGTCACACGCCAGAAAATTCGCGCGAGCGCCACACCTGAATCACCCTATCATGACCGCATCTCCACCGTCGTTTCCGGCAACAGAACCTTTTTCGATGTTGTCGATATAAAAACGCCGGGCGGTTCCGCGGGCATAGCCATCGACACGACGGAAGCCGAAACCGTGCGTGAAGAGTTGAAACGCACCCTTAAAAGCCACGCCGAGACACTGGATCATCTGGCAACACCGGTCGCGATCTTCGATGGCCGACAGCGCCTGCAATTCTACAATCAGGCCTTCGTCAGTCTCTGGGGTGTCGATCTTGTTCTGCTGGAATCCAAACCGGATAATTCCGAGCTTCTGGACCGCCTGCGCTCCGATGGCAAACTGCCGGAACAGTTGAACTGGAAGAGCTGGAAAGAGACGGCTCTCGCTGTCTACCGTTCCCTCGATACGAAAACAGATCTCTGGCATTTGCCGAACGGACAGACGCTGCGTGTAATCGCAACAGCGCATCCGCAGGGCGGCGCAACCTGGGTCTTTGAAAACCTGACCGAGCAGGTCGACCTGCAAATGCGCTACAACACGCTGGTTAAGGTTCAGGGTGAAACCATCGACCATCTTTCCGAAGGTGTAGCCGTGTTTGGTGCAGACGGACGCATCCGCCTGTCGAACCCCGCCTTCCGCGCGCTGTGGGCCATCACCGGCGAAGAAGCCGAGGCTGGTAAGCATATTCGCTCCATAGAAGAAGCCTGCTCGCAATCCTATGAAAAGCCGGATGGCTGGCGCGCTTTCAGCCAGTTCATCACGAGTTTCGATGATGAACGCCTGTCGAAACAGGGCACGCTCGAACTTTTGTCAGGCCTCGTGCTGGATTACGCGATTATTCCTTTGCCGGATTCTCAAACCATGCTGACCTTCGTCAACATGACAGACAGCGTGCGTGCAGAACGGGCACTGAAGGAAAAGAACGAAGCGCTGCGCAAGGCCGACGAGCTTAAGAACGACTTCGTCCAGCACGTGTCCTACGAACTCCGGTCGCCTTTGACCAATATCATTGGCTTTACGGATCTCCTGAAAACGCCCGCCATCGGTGATCTCAGTGACCGTCAGGCGGAATATCTCGATCACATCTCCACGTCTTCATCCGTACTGCTGACAATTGTGAACGACATTCTTGACTTGGCGACTGTTGACGCAGGCATCATGCATCTCAACTATACCGAAAACGATCTGAACGAACTTCTGGCCGATGTGTCGGTGCAGATAACGGATCGCTTGCAGGAAAGCGGTGTTCTGCTGGAGATCATCGCCCCTGCGCATTTGGGTGCAATCGTTGCCGACCATCAGCGTCTGAAGCAGATTCTCATCAAGCTTTTGACCAATGCCGCAAACTTTGCACCCGAGGGATCGGCTATTACGCTGACGTGCCAGCGCAGCGAAGGCGACTTCGTTTTCTCAGTGGCAGACCAAGGACCAGGTATCCCGGAAGACATGCTAAAANCCGTCTTCGACCGCTTCTCGACACGTGGCAATGGCGGACGCCGCACTGGCGCTGGCCTTGGCCTTTCCATCGTTGAAAGTTTTGTCAGTCTCCACAGCGGTAATGTCACCATCGACAGCCGCCCCGGTGAAGGCACCGTGGTCAGTTGCCGCATTCCATCCGGCTCACATCCGCATTCCATCGCCGCAGAATGAACGAGACGGTTCCGCCTATTTCCATTTNCCTCGCCGATGAAGCCGAGACGATCCGGCTTGGCGAGGAGTTGGCGCTGACCGTACAGCCCGGCGATTGCATTGCGCTGATCGGCGATCTCGGTGCCGGGAAGTCAACGCTGGCGCGCGCGCTGATCCGTGCAATTGCCGGTGATCAATATCTCGAGGTACCCAGTCCGACCTTCACCATCGTCCAGTCCTACGATCTCCGGTTTCCCGTCGCGCATCTCGATCTCTATCGCTTGTCTGATGCCTCCGAACTGGATGAACTCGGCATTGACGAGATGCTGACCGATGGCGTTTGCCTGATCGAATGGCCGGAGATGGCGGCAAATGTATTGCCCAATGACAGCACGATCACGCTGCGCCTGACCCACCAGAGCGAAGGACGTGTGGCGACCATCGATGCACCGCCGAGGCAAAGAGCGCGGTTTGAGCGAGTACTTGCGATCCGCGATTTTCTTGATCAAAACGGCAAACAGAACGCCTCCCGTCAGTATTTCAGCGGCGATGCCGCCTATCGCACCTATGAGCTGGTAAGCGACATCAAGGGCCAATCCCTGCTGATGGATTGGCAGCCGCCCCCAAAAGGGCCAGTCATCAAGGATGGCAAGACCTACGCCGAAATCGTGCATCTCGCCCGCGAGGTCACCCCNTTCGTTGCAATCGACAACTACCTCTCAGCCAACGGCTTTTCCGTACCCGCCATCCTAGCGCAGGATCTGGAGCGCGGCATTCTGCTTCTGGAGGATATGGGTCGCGATGGGGTGTTGGATGCCGAGGGCAATCCAATTGAGGAGCGCTATCTGGCAAGCGTCGCTTGTCTCGCAGCGTTGCATGATGCCTACGCTTCTGGCGATATCACTCTCACGAATGGCACGACCTATCAAGTGCCGCGCTTCGACGCGGATGCGATGAAGATCGAGACATCGCTGCTTTTGGATTGGTACCTGCCGTATATTCATGACGCAGAAATCGATAACAGTGAGAGGCAGGGCTTCTTTGCCGTATGGGACCAGTTAATCGAAAAGCTCGATAATGCGGAAACCGGGCTTTTGCTGCGAGATTTTCATTCGCCCAACATAATCTGGCAACCCGAGAAANCCGGCACTGACCGAGTTGGGATCATCGACTTTCAGGATGCTATGATAGGGCCGAAGGCTTACGATCTGGCGTCCATCATTCAGGATGCGCGGGTTACGATTTCACCTGATATGCAGGCGCGGTTGATGGCGCACTATCTCGGCATCAGGCGCAACAACCCTGCTTTCAATGAAGCATCCTTCCTGAGAGCTTTCGCGATCATGGCAGCCCAGCGCAATTGCAAGCTGGCGGGAATCTGGGTGCGGTTGATGAAGCGGGACGGCAAGCCGCATTATATGAAACACATGCCACGCACATTCGCCTATCTGGGCTCAGCGCTGGAACATCCCGATCTCGACATCCTGCGTTATTGGTTCGAGCGTGCAGGCATCGATATCCACAAAGAGTGAAGTGTCTCCCATGACGATCAGACAAGCGATGGTGCTGGCGGCGGGTCTGGGTACCCGAATGCGGCCGATTACCGATACGATTCCCAAACCTCTGGTCAAGATCGCCGGGCGGCCGATGATCGATTACGTCATTGATGTGCTTGTTGAGGCCGGGGTCGAAACTATCGTCATCAATGTGCACCATCATGCCGACAAGATGGTCGATCATCTTGAGACGCGTAAAGACGTTAAAATCCTGATCTCGGACGAACGGGAACAGTTGATGAATTCCGGTGGCGGACTGGCCAAGGGCTTGAAACAGCTGGAACCTGGGCCCGTTATCGTGATGAATGCCGACCTGTTCTGGGTTGGCGAAACGCCTGATGAAANCACTAATCTGCAGAGGCTTGCACATTTTTTCGACCCTGAGACCATGGACATGGCGCTGCTCTGCGTCGACATGGACCGGACGACTGGCCATAACGGCAAAANGGATTTCAACCTCGCCGATGATGGGAAATTGACTCGCTACAACGAAGGTGAGCCGCGTCCGGTGGTTTATGCCGGTGCTATCGCCATGGATACGCGGCTCCTGGAAGACGCGCCTACAGATGCCTTCAATCTCAACATCTATTTCGACCGTGCCATTATCGGAAACAGGCTTTTTGGCCTGTCACTTTCCGGTCAATGGATTACTGTCGGCACGCCGGATGCTATAGAAGATGCGGAACGAACCATCGCAGCCCTCTAAAGCAACCGAATAGTGAGATGACCCATTGGCGCACGCCAAGCGTATTCTAACCATCGCCCCCGGAACGCCTTTCCTCAGAACGCTGGCAGCAGCACTATGCGATGGCAGGCTGACACCCGGCTTTCGTTACGATGCCGCTGATCCGCTGTCGCTGGCCAAGGTCACTATCTACGTTCCCACCCGCCGTTCGGCGCGTGTACTGCGTTCGGAATTCGTGGATCTGCTCGGCGGCCAGTCGGCCATTCTGCCCATCATCCGTCCCTTGGGCGAGACCGATGACGATAGCGGCTTCTTCGATGTCGAAACGCCCGCAACCATCGATCTCGCGCCACCCATTTCCAGCACGGCGCGACTGGTCGAACTTGCACGCCTGATCCTTGCCTGGCGCAACAGCCTGCCGGATGCGATCCGCGCCGTTCATTCCGATTCGCCGCTGGTCGCCCCCGCAAGCCCGGCCGATGCCATCTGGCTGGCACGCTCGCTGGGCGAAGTCATCGACGCCATGGACACGGAAGATCGGGATTGGGATGCGCTCTCCAAGCTCAACACCGCCGACCATGCGCAATGGTGGCAATTGACCGCCGATTTCCTGAAAATTGCCAGCGTCTTCTGGCCCGCACGGCTAGAAGAACTCAACAAATCCTCAGCCGGGCGGCACCGCAACGCCATTTTACGCGCGGAAGCCGAGCGGTTGACAAAGATCGGATCGGACGATCCCATCATCGTTGCTGGCTCCACCGGCTCCATCCCGGCAGCGGCGGACCTGATTGTATCAGTCGCGGCCCTGCCTCAGGGAACCGTCGTTCTGCCGGGCCTAGACATAGACATGCCCGAGGACCAGTGGCAGTCGATCAATGAAAGCCCTGACGATCCGTCCAGCCGCACGCATTCGCAATATGGCCTGTTCATCCTGCTGCAAAAGCTCGGCGTATCGCGTAACGAGGCCGAGCAGATCGGTGTGCTGGACGCCGACCTGCAAAACCGTGCCGCGATCTTTTCCACGGCCCTTGCCCCGGCCAAGGCAACCAGCGAGTGGAATGAATGGCGCTCCGAAAAAAGCGATGCATTTTTCGATGAGGCCTTCGCCACCGCGTCTATCATAGAAGCCGCCAATGAACGCGAAGAGGCAACGGCCATCGCCATTGCCCTTCGCNTGGCGCTCGAAAAGCCCGGCATAGGCGGCCAATCACAGGCGGCACTGATTACCCCGGACCGTGGGCTTGCGCGCCGCGTCGCGACAGAGCTTGCCCGCTTCGGCATCGAGGCCGACGATTCCGCTGGTACGCCGCTGTCAGCCACGCAGCAGGCTGGTCTGTTGATGCTGGCGCTCGAAGCCATCTTGCGTCCCGGTGATCCCGTTGCGGTCATGTCTCTGCTCAAACACCCCCTCGCCCGCTTCGGTCTTGGCGAAGCAGACGTGGGCCAGGCCGTTGCCGGCCTGGAACTGCTGGCGTTACGCGGTGGTCGCACAGAAACGACGCTCGACACGTTGGAAACCCTTCTGCAACAGCAAATCGCCCTCCAGACCGACGACAGGCATCCGCCGCAATGGCGGAAATCTCTGACTGAGGGCACTGCCATCGTCGCTGCCGATTTGGCCCGTCAGATCAAGAGGGCCATCGAACCGCTGGATGCGGCTTTTGTCCGCAAAGACCCCATCAGTGGCCGTTTAACGGCGCGGCTTACGCTGGCCGACTGGGCAGAGCGAACAGGGCGGGTGATCGAAGCCATATGCATCGATGAAAAAGGTGATCTGGCCAATCTCTGGTCGCATGAGGCGGGCGAAAAACTGTCCGGTCTTCTTTCGGAGTTGATGGAGTGCGGCAGCGTGCTGGAAGCCAACGGTCCGCAATGGATCGACATCATGACGGCGCTGATTGCTGGCGAATCGATCAAGCCTCGCGCCATGCGCCACCCTCGTGTCTTCATTTTTGGTGCGCTGGAAGCCCGTCTTCAAAGCGTCGATACCGTCATCATCGGCGGCTTGAACGAGGGCATATGGCCCGGCCAGACAGCCAACAATCCTTTCCTGTCCCGTAACATGAAAACCGCCATCGGGCTCGAGCCACCGGAACGACGCATCGGCCAATTGGCGCATGATTTCGAGATGGCGAATGGCACGCGACATATTTTCTACACCCGCGCTCTGCGCCAGGGCTCCACCCCCGCCGTCGCCTCACGCTGGCTGCAACGGCTTCTGGCGCTGGGCGGGGAAGAGTTTACCGAGACATTGAAGGCACGTGGCACGGCCTACCGCCATTGGGCTACCATGCTGGATGAAGGCGATAGCCAGCAAGCCGCCAAGCGTCCTGCACCTACACCGCCGGCAGAGCTGCAACCAAAATCCTATTCCTTCAGTGAAGTTGGAAGGCTGCGGCGCGATCCCTATTCCATCTATGCGCGACGCATCCTGAAGCTTGATCCGCTGGATGAATTCAACCGTGATCCGGGTGCTGCCGACCGTGGAACACTCTATCACCGCATCATGGAAACCTATTCCCGCGAAGAACATGTGCCCGGTACGCCCGCTGCCGAAGAGGCAATGTCCAGGGTGCTGCATGCCTGTTTCGATGCGGAAAACCTGCCACCGCATATCGATGTGGTCTGGCGGCCTCGCTTCGAAGCTGTCGCGCGCGAGTTTCTGAAATGGGAAAANGATCGTCGCGCACTGGTCAAGCGCAGCCACATAGAGGCGAGGGCCGGGCAGGAAATTCCGGAAGCGGGCATTCGCCTGACCGGCGTCGCCGACCGCATCGACATCAAGACATCCGGCAAGGCCGATATCATCGATTACAAGACCGGACTTTCGCCTTCCGTCAAACAGGCGCGTTCGCTGCTTGATCCGCAATTGGCGCTGGAAGCGGCGGCGCTGATGCGCGGTGCCTTCCGCGATACGGGCTCTCCGACACCGGAGGATTTGATCTATGTGCGCCTGCGCCCAGGCGAGCGCTTTGGCACGGATACGATCAACAACGAACACACCAAGGCAACAGCCAAAACCGCGCCGAAATCGGCAGTGGAGCTGGCGAGTGATTCCCTCGACCAACTTGCCAAGTTCTTGATTTCGCTGCGCGAAGGCAAAAACGGCTTCGTTTCGCGGCTGATTCCCGAAGAGCAGCAGGCCTATGGCGGCGAATATGACCACCTTGCCCGTGTCTCCGAATGGTCGACGGCAGAACCGGGAGATGGCGATGCTGAATGACATCATCGATCACGGCCCTGAGCAGGACGATCCGAAAAGCTGGATCGACTGGACGAGCGCGCAGCAGACCCGCGCGTCAGACCCCACCAGCTCCGCCTGGGTGTCGGCCAATGCCGGGTCTGGCAAGACTCACGTTCTGACGCAGCGGGTGATCCGCCTGCTTCTGGCCGGATGCCGCCCATCCGCGATCCTTTGCTTGACCTACACCAAGGCGGCGGCATCGGAGATGTCGAGCCGTGTGTTCGACCGTCTCGCCGACTGGGCTACACTCTCCAACGCCGATCTCAGTGATCGCATCACCGCCATCGAAGGCCGTGTTCCCGATCTCATTAAGCTGAAGGAAGCACGGCGGCTGTTTGCCAAGGCGCTGGAAACGCCGGGTGGCCTGAAAATTCAGACCATTCACGCCTTTTGCGAAGCGCTGCTGCACCAGTTTCCGCTGGAAGCGAATGTCGCCGGGCATTTCTCGGTACTGGATGATCGTGCCGCAAGCGCGCTGTTGGCAGAAGCGCGCCGCACGCTGTTGACCGCCGTCTCCATGGAGGCAGATCAGCCGCTGGCGCACGCGCTGGCTTACGTTCTCGATATCGCCGATGAGACCGGGCTGGAGGCGCTGCTCGGCGCCATCGTTTCCAACCGCAACGCGCTAAACGGCTTTCTTCAACAGGCACGCCAGAGCGGTGGAGTCGATGCCGCGCTGCGGGCCAAGGCAGGGGTTGGCGCGGAGGAAACAGAAGAAACGGCAGCGGCGGCCTATTGGCCCCTGCCCGGTCTTTCCGGCCTGTCGATGGAAACCTACCTAACCCTGAGCGACGAAATCGGCGGATCGCGTGTCATCGATGTCGCCTACGCCCTTCGTGAAGCCGCACGTACGACAGATGTTTTCAAGCGCGTCGAATTCATTGAAGCTGCTCTTTNGACCTCGCAAGGCGCGCCGAAGTCCGACGCTTACGTTATCAACAAGGCCATGCAAANGTCTGCACCCACCCTGCTGGACAACCTGACAGCGGCTCGTGCCCATGTCGTCGCCTGCCGAGATCGATACCGCACCATCCGCATGCTGGAAGCGACCAGACATGCGCTGACTCTCGCAGAACGGTTGATCGGTGATTTCGAGGATTTAAAGAAACAGCGCAGCCAGCTGGATTTCGAGGATCTGATAGAGCGCGCTGCGACGCTTTTGAATCGCGATACGGCCGGAGCCTGGGTTCACTACAAGCTGGATCAGGGTATCGATCACATTCTGGTGGACGAAGCGCAGGACACCAGCCCTGTGCAGTGGTCCATCATCCAGTCGCTGGCGGCTGATTTCTTCCATGGTCACACGGCGCGTGAGGGGCGGCGCACAGTATTCGCCGTAGGTGACGAGAAACAGTCGATCTACTCCTTCCAGGGCGCGCGGCCGGAACGCTTTTCGCAGGAAAGCCGGGAAACGCAGCGGCGCGTCACCGCGGTGGAACAGACATTCCATTCCGTCCGTCTACCCCTGTCCTTCCGCTCCACAGACGATGTTCTTGCCGCCGTCGATCAGGTCTTTTCCCTGCCAGAACATGCGGAGGGGTTGAGCGCCGAGAAGGAGCCCGTCGAGCACCGCTCCAACCGCCAAGGACAGGCAGGTACCGTTGAACTGTGGGACATGATTGCCGCCGAGCCGGTGGAAAATGAAGAGGACTGGACGGCACCCTTCGATGCGCTGCGCGAAAGCGCCCCGCCCGCCATCGTCGCGCGCCGCATCGCAGCGCGAATCGCTGAGATGATCGGCAAGGAAACGGTGGTGGAAAAGGGCGTGGAACGCACTATCGAGGCGGGTGATATTCTGGTTCTGGTCAGAAAGCGCCACGCCTTCGTCAACGCGCTGACCCGCGAGCTAAAACAGCGAAAGAACATTCCCGTTGCCGGTGCGGACCGCCTGCGGCTGACCGACCACATCGCCATTCAGGATTTGCTGGCGCTTGGCCGCTTCGTGCTGTTGCCGCAGGACGACCTGTCGCTATCGGCACTGCTGAAAAGCCCGCTGTTCAATCACTCAGAAGAAGACATCTTCGAGATCGCCGCCAAACGCCCGCCGGATACCAGCGTCTGGCAGTATTTGCGAGCGGTATCAGAACAGCCGGAAGGGAGCCATTTCACGGTTTCCGTGGCCCAACTTCTACACTTCATCGAACTGTCAAAAACGCAGACGATCCATGACTTCTTTGCTGCCGTGCTGACCCTGCATGAAGGTCGAGCAAAATTCCTCGGACGGCTGGGCAATGAAGCCAGCGACGTTATGGACGAATTTCTGTCCTTCGCGCTCGATCATGAAAGGACCGGCCTTCCGGGCCTGCAATCCTTTATTTCCGTGATGGAAACCGACGCGCCTGAAATCAAGCGCGAACAGGACAAGGAACGCGGCGAAGTCCGCATCATGACGGTGCATGCCTCCAAGGGTCTTGAAGCGCCCGTTGTTTTTCTGGTCGACGGCGGCTCGAAGGCTTTCATCCACAGCCATCTGCCGAAACTGCGTTTCATCGAAACCCATGATGCTTCGCTACCCATCTGGTTGCCGGGCAAAGGTTTTGACAATGCGCTGGTGTCGAAAGATGAGGACCGACTCAAGCTTTCGGCTGAGCAGGAATATCGCCGTCTTCTCTACGTGGCGATGACGCGTGCTGCCGATCACTTGATCGTCTGTGGCTATCGGGNNCCCCGGGAAANTCTCGATTGCTGGCATGCGATGATTGCGCGTTCGCTGGCGGCGGATGAAACCCGCTGCAAACGCCAAGGTTTTTCCGCAGGCGGCGAAGACTGGGATGGTCTCTTGTGGCACTCGACCAGCYGAGACGCCAAGGCAATCACCAAAACCGAACCGCTGCCCCTTCCCGTTCGGGAGGTGCTGCCACTTTCGCTGATGCAGCCTTTGGCTCCACCACCAGCTCTGCCGCGTCCGCTCAGCCCTTCCGGTGCCGGAACGATCATCGATGACGGATCCGAGGACCTGCTGGTCACTTCACCGCTATTTGCCAAACAGGAGGTCTCATCCGGCCTTGCCTTGCAACGCGGCAAGCTGGTGCACCGGATGCTGCAGACATTGCCGGAATACCCCTTGGAACAGCGCGACGATGCTGCCCGCCGGTATGCGGAACGCGCCGCCCGGTTCTGGCCGGAGACGGACCGCGAAAATCTGATTCGCTCGACGCTTAACGTTCTGTCAGCACCCGCGCTCAAATCTGCTTTTTCCAACAATAGTCGCGCGGAAATCTCCATCATGGGAACCTTGCGGTTGGGCACGAAGGATTACGCGGTCTCCGGTCGGATCGACCGGCTGGCGGTGGAAGGCGACCGGGTCATTCTGGTCGATTACAAAACCAACCGCGTGCCGCCGGAGAAAGATGCCGACATATCTCTGGCGCACAAGGCACAGCTTGCCATTTACAAGAGCATTCTGGCGCCGCTTTATCCAGGCAAGACCTTTACATGCGCTCTGGTCTACACGGAAAACGCTTCATTTGTGACGCTCAGCGACGATGCGCTTGCCGCCGCCCTTGCCGCAATCGAGACAAAGTGAGATACCGGACATTGAAATTGCTGCCCACCGGCATCACTTGTCTATCAACCGAAATCACTGACAATCAAGTCATCGAAAGGAGAGCCAACCATGGCTACCGTGAAAGTCGATACGTCAAACTTCCAGGCCGAAGTTCTGGATTCCGTAGAGCCCGTCGTTGTCGATTTCTGGGCTGAATGGTGTGGTCCGTGCAAGATGATTGCCCCCAGCCTTGAAGAAATCGCCACCGAGCTCGCTGGCAAGGTCAAGGTCGTGAAGCTGAACATTGATGAAAATCCGGAGCTTGCAGCGCAGTTCGGCGTTCGCTCCATCCCCACGCTCGCCATGTTCAAGGGCGGTGAAGTGGCGGACATCAAGGTTGGAGCAGCGCCAAAGACCGCTCTTTCAGCATGGATTTCCAGTGCTGCTTGATTGAGCGTTGACCTGAAATCAGAGAAGCCCGGTTATCGCCGGGCTTTTTNGTTGGATTATCCCCACCCTCGACGTCATCTCAGGCTTGACCCGAGGATGACGATGGGGATCTGGCGGCTCAATTCTCAAAGCCGATGTCCGCGGGCTTTTACGTCGGAACCGTGCCGTTTAATGCCAGCGCATTGCCTGCCAGATACAACGAGCCACCAATCAAAATCCGCGGCGCTGGTTTTCCGGGTACAATGCGCTTTTTCAGCTCTTCCAGCGCTTCCTCAATCGAGGATGTCGGCGCGGCGACCAACCCGGCATCGAACACTGCGTGCGCCAGCACCACTGGATCGATTGCTGCATCCGTGCCGTGGATAGGCACCGTAAAANCATATTGAGCGATATCGGCGAAGGCCTTGAAATAACCGACCTGATCCTTGGTATTGATCATGCCCGAAACGAGAAACAGCGGACGCGACTGCTTTTCTTCAAAGCCTGCCATAGCTTCGGCAATCACTTCGCCAGCACCAGGATTATGGCCGCCATCGATCCAGATTTCCGAACCGGCAGGTGCGAGATCAACAATATGGCCAGTCTTGATCCGTTGAAGGCGGCCCGGCCATTCGACTGAGGCCATCGCCGTTTCGATCATCTTGTTCGTCACTTCGAAGCCAGCCGCCTTGACGGCGCGGATGGCGGCGGCAGCGTTGGCGAGTTGATGGCGGCCAGGAAGGCGCGGCAGTGGTGCATCTACCAGGCTAAACTCATCCTGATAGACCATGCGCCCAAACTCTTCATGGGAGGAATAATCCTGCCCGTAGACTGCGGTCGGACACTTCAAACGTTCTGCGGTATCGACCAGCACATCGAGCGCTGCGTCATATTCCTGATGACCGATGACGACGGGCGATCCCGATTTCATGATCCCGGCCTTTTCGGCAGCAATCAGCTCGACGCTGTCGCCCAGATAGGCCTGATGATCGAGCGAGATCGGCATGATGATCGAAACCGCCGGGTTGGTGATGACGTTGGTGGCGTCGAAACGGCCGCCAAGGCCAACCTCGATGATAGCAGCATCGGCTGGATGTTCCGCAAACAGAACGAAGGTAACGGCTGTCAGGATTTCGAAGACGGTGATCATCTGGCCGCCATTGGCAGAAGCAACACGTTCCAGCGCATCGGCCAGAACCTCATCTTCGACATAGCGGCCCTTTTCGCCGCGAATGCCGAGTCGGTAGCGCTCATACCAATTGACGAGATGGGGAGAGGTGTGGACGTGCACGCTCAGACCTGCGGCCTCCAGAAGCGCGCGGCTGAAGGCTGTAACCGAGCCTTTGCCGTTGGTGCCAGCAACATGNATGATGGGTGGCAATCTTTTGTGCGGATTGCCAAGCTTTTCGAGGAGAATGGTGATCCTGTCGAGTGACAGATCGAAGCCTTTGGGATGAAGGCCCAAAAGCTTTTCGATGATCCGTTCTGCCTCGCTTTGCGCAGGCGTCGTCATATCCGTCATCGGCCCCTCCGGAGCCCAGTCTCTATAGACGTCAGGCGGAAGCCGCCAGCGGCAGGATTTCCGTCGACCTATCGGCTGGTGTCTTGGTCATGATCTTGAACAGGCTAGCCAGCGTGTCGGGAATTTCGCGCCGATCCACGACCATGTCGACCATTCCGTGATCCAGCAGATACTCCGATGTCTGGAAACCCTCAGGCAGCTTTTCGCGGATCGTCTGTTCGATGACGCGTTTGCCAGCAAAGCAGATTTCAGCACCGGGCTCGGCAATATGCACATCACCCAGCATGGCGTAAGATGCAGTGACACCACCCGTTGTCGGGTTGGTCAGGACAACAATATAGGGCATGCCCGCTTCTTTGAGCATGTTGACGGCAACCGTGGTGCGCGGCAGCTGCATCAACGACAAAATTCCTTCCTGCATACGTGCACCACCGGAAGCGGGGAACATCACGACGGGGCAACGCTCGGAGATAGCGCGCTCAAACGCTTTCACGATAGCTTCACCGGCAGCGATACCCAGCGAGCCGCCCATGAACTGGAACTCGTGCACAATGGCCACGATCTTCAAGCCCTTGAGCTTGCCGACACCGGAAAGAATCGTGTCCTCCTGTTCGGTCTTCACACGGCTGTCGCGCAGACGATCAGAATATTTTTTGGAATCGCGAAACTTCAAAGGGTCCTGAGCGACCTTCGGCTGCGGTAGCGCTTCGTAAACACCGCCATCGAACAGGTCTTCAAGACGCGCTTTCGCTGGCATCTTCATGTGAAAACCGGAGGCCGGAATGACCCACTTGTTTTCTTCGAGGTCCTTATGGAAGACCATCTCGCCTGTCTCTGGGCATTTGATCCAAAGATTTTCCGGCGTCTCGCGGCGGCCAAGCATGGAGTTGATCCGAGGCCGTACGTAATTGGTGATCCAGTTCACGTCTAATACTCCTGACTATCTGCGCTGAACCGAAGACTTATTCGGCAGCGGCAAGGCGCGATGCGCGCACACCCGTTGAAAGTCCCTTTACCAGTGTTGTGACGAAGGGAACAGTGTCATTCGTGGCTTTGCCATCCTTGGTCAGGCTGGCGGCAATCTGGTTGACGATGACAGAGCCGACCACGACGCCGTCGGCAACTGCACCGATCGCGCGGGCATGATCGGCCGTTTTGACCCCGAAGCCGACGCAGACCGGAAGATTCGTGTGCGACTTGATCCGCCCGACTGCGCCAGAAATCAGGGCCGGTTCCGGTAGTGCAGAACCGGTAATCCCGTTTGTCGATACATAGTAGACAAAGCCCGAGGTGTTTTTGAGAACAACAGGCAATCGCTTCTCATCGGTCGTTGGCGTCGCAAGGCGAATGAAATTAATGTCGCGGCTCAGAGCCGGCACGCACAGCTCGTCGTCCATTTCCGGCGGCAGGTCGACCACGATCAGGCCGTCTATGCCAGCCGCCAACGCGTCGTCCAGAAACGTTTCGACACCATAGATATAGATCGGATTGTAATAGCCCATCAGAACGATCGGTGTCGCATTATCCTGCTTGCGAAATTCCCGCGCCAGATCGAGCGTCGTTTTCAGCGTCTGCCCGCCTTTCAGCGCACGCTGTGCAGCGAGCTGAATGGCCGGGCCATCCGCCATCGGATCGGAAAACGGCATGCCGAGTTCGATGACATCGGCACCGGCTTCCGGGAGGGATTTCATAATACCGAGCGACGTTTCGAAATCCGGGTCGCCACCCATGAAATAGGTGATCAGTGCGGGGCGATTTTCAGCGCGCAGATCGGCAAAGCGCTTGTCCATACGTGCAGTCATGATTACGCACCCATTTCCAGAAGTTTCGCCACGGTAAAGATGTCCTTATCGCCACGGCCGCACAGGTTCATGACGATGATCTGGTCTTTATCCATTTTCGGCGCACGCTTGATGACTTCCGCCAGCGCATGGGCTGGTTCCAGCGCCGGAATAATGCCCTCGGTTCGCGTCAGCAACTGGAAGGCATCCAGCGCCTCATTGTCCTTAATGGGCACGTATTCAACACGGCCCGCATCTTTCAGCCAGGAATGTTCTGGTCCGATGCCGGGATAATCGAGACCAGCAGAAATCGAGTGACCTTCCTTGATCTGGCCATCGCTGTCCTGCAACAGATAAGTGCGGTTGCCGTGAAGTACGCCGGGCGATCCCGCCGTCAACGACGCGCAATGCTCCTCACCCTCAAGACCTTTACCGCCGGCTTCGACGCCAACGATTTTGACGCTGGCATCATCAAGGAACGGGTGGAACAGACCGATGGCATTCGAGCCGCCGCCGACGGCTGCTATCAGCATATCCGGAAGGCGACCTTCCGCTGCCATCATCTGCTCACGCACCTCGTGCCCGATGATTGACTGGAAGTCGCGGACCATTTCAGGGTATGGGTGCGGACCAGCCGCAGTACCAATCATGTAATAGGTGTCATCGACATTGGTGACCCAGTCACGCAACGCTTCATTCATGGCGTCCTTCAACGTGCCGTGGCCAGCCGTCACCGGCTTTACTTCGGCACCCAGAAGCTTCATTCGGAATACGTTAGGGGCCTGACGCTCCACATCGGTTGCGCCCATATAGACGACGCAGGGAATTCCGAAACGGGCCGCGACCGTTGCAGATGCAACGCCGTGTTGGCCAGCACCGGTTTCCGCGATGATGCGGGTCTTGCCCATGCGCTTGGCAAGCAGGATTTGGCCAAGGCAGTTGTTGATCTTGTGCGACCCGGTGTGGTTCAGCTCATCGCGCTTGAAGTAAATCTTCGCGCCACCAAGCTCCTGTGTCAGCCGCTCGGCAAAATAAAGCGGGCTTGGACGACCGGTGTAGTGGGTGTTGAGATGGGCAAGCTCGGCCTGAAACTCGGGGTCAGTCTTTGCCTTGTTCCACTGCTCCTGCAACTCAAGAATCAATGGCATCAGGGTTTCGGCAACGAAGCGGCCTCCGTAAATACCAAAACGGCCGTCCTCGTCGGGACCGGCGCGGAACGAGTTGGGTTTCAGCGTTTCGTTCACTCTCAAACTCCCTTTGATCCTGCTGAGCGGACCGCATCGAAAAATGCGTCGATCATGGCCAGATCCTTGATACCCGGTGATCTCTCGACACCGGAAGATGCATCTATTCCCNTCGCCCCGGTTTCCGCCAAGGCTGCAGCGATGTTGTCCTTGTTCAGGCCTCCCGAAAGCATGTAATCCACACTTTCGTCAAGAGACCGCAACAACGTCCAGTCGAAAGAGACGCCATTGCCGCCGGGCAGATCGGAACCCTTTGGCGGCTTGGCATCGAACAGAAATTTATCGGCAATCCCAATATAGGGATCAATTCTGGCAAGATCATCGTCATCGCGAATGGAAAACGCTTTAATGACAGGCAATCCATAGACGGCTTTAACGTTCAGCACCCGCTCGGGGCTTTCGCTGCCATGAAGCTGAAGCACATCGGGTTTCAACAGATCGATGATCTCGTCCAGCTCATCATTGCCGGCATCGACGGTGACGGCGACGATCTTGACGCTGCCGCGCACGGCATCTGCAAGTTTACCGGCAATGTCGGGTTCGATGTTGCGCGGGCTTTNCTCGAAAANGATGAAGCCGATATGGCTCGCACCGCGCCGAACGGCCCGTTCGATTGCATCCGCCGACGTCAATCCGCAAATCTTGATATCCGGTCTCATAGCTTGGGAGGTGCCACGAAATGACCGTCGAGTCGAGCCAAATCGAAACAGTCGTTAAANCAGAGCAAATGTTTCACGTGAATCCAAAATGTTTAGAATGGTTTTAGTCGAAATCGATTGCGTGAAGTTGCGATCCATTCCGTTTCAACCATGTTTNCGACGTTTCCATATCCGGGCACAGCGTCTCGCACAAAGCCCAGAATTTTGGTCCATGGTTCATCTCGCGAAGATGCGCTACTTCATGGGCGGCCAGATAATCGATCACGCTTTCCGGCGCCATGACGATGCGCCAGGAAAAGCTGAGATTGCCTTCATGCGAGCAGGACCCCCAACGGCTACGGGTATCCTTTATGGAAATCGAACGGATCGGCTTACCGATGCTGTTGGCATGAACGGCAACGAGACGTTCCAGATCGGCGCGCGCTTCCCTCTTCAAAAACGTTGCAATCCGCTTTCTTAGATTTTCTGGCAGCCCGCTGACACGCAGCACCGCTTCTCCAGCCTCGCCAGTGGCCAGATGAGTGACACCACGCAATGTGCCGGTATGTTCAATGCGATGCAGAACGCCACGAATGAAGATGCTGCCGCCATCCACCAGCCCAGCATCATCGGAAANTTTCGACAGTCTGCTTTTGAGCCAACCATTATGGCGATCAAGAAAATCGTCCACGTCTCGGTGGTGAAGACCGTAGGGAATGGTCATTTTCAACGCCTTGCCGCCGGGCTCGATCCGCAAGGTGATGCGGGTTGCACGTTGATTTTCCCTGATGGTAATCGGCAAGCTACGACCGTCAACATCCACCATGCGCTGCGATGGCGCAGACCGGGACAGCGCAGACGATTTCAAGGTCTTTCGGAGAAGCGAAAACATGTCCTTTCATAGCGATTCGCGATGCGAAAAGCTATCAGCTTCACCTCACACGGCCTTTTGATGTTTACGCATGAAATCCAGCATACGGGGTGCGATATCGCTGCGGAAGCGTGAGCCGTTGAAAACGCCATAGTGGCCGACATCCGGCTGCACGTAGTGTTCCCGCTTCTCATTGGGAATGTTCAAGCAAATGTCATGAGCAGCCTTCGTCTGGCCGGCGCCGGAAATGTCGTCGTTCTCGCCTTCCACGGTGAATAGCGCGACGTTTCGGATAGCAGATGGTTCCACCGTCCTGCCCCTGTGCAGCATTGTACCCTTGGGGAGAGCATGTTCGATGAAAACGGTTTCAACAGTCTGGAGATAGAATTCCGCGGTCAAATCCATCACTGCCAGATATTCATCATAGAAATCGCGGTGTTTCTCTGCCGGCTCTCCGTCATTCTTGACGAGGTTGAGGTAGAAATCCTTGTGCGCCGTCATGTGCCGATCGAGGTTCATGGACATAAAGCCAGACAGCTGCAGAAAGCCGGGATAGACGGCGCGGCCGAAGCCTGGCTGCGGCCACGGCACCTGCATCACCACATTGTCGCGAAACCACTCGATGGGCTTGCCTTTGGCCATTTCATTGACTGCGGTTGGATTGATGCGGGTATCGATAGGCCCACCCATCAGTGTCATCGAAGCCGGTGAGAAGGTATCCCCATCGGCCTCCATGATGGCAACGGCCGCCAGTACCGGCACCGATGGCTGGCAAACGGCCACGACATGCACGCCTTCACCGATGTGATGCAGCATCTCGATGACATAGGAAATGTAGTCATCCAGATCGAGCCCGCCGTCGGTTAGCGGCACTGTTCGCGCATCCATCCAGTCGGTGATGTAGATCTCGGCAGAGGATAGCAATGCTTCAACTGTTCCCCGAAGAAGCGTGGCATAGTGTCCAGACATCGGGGCGACGAGCAAAATTTTTGGGTCGGCCTTGCGATCAACAGCAACATTACGGTTGAAACGTACCAGATTACAAAACGGCTTCGACCAGACGATCTCCTCGTTAACGGCCACAGGCTCGTCATCGACCAGCGTGGAGAAAAGTCCGAATTCCGGTTTACCGTAACGTCGGGTCAACCGCTCGAAAACTTCGAAGCCTGCATCCAGACTGCGACCAAAAGCCGTATTCGACATGGGATTGAGCGGATTGCTATAGGCTCGACGCATGAGGTCGGCACTGGCGCGCAGCGGCGCCATCGCGGCATGGTTCATTTCATAAAATTGATAGAACATAGATAAACGCCTCCCATCGTCATCTCAGTCTTTTAAGGAGAGTAGCATCTTTTCGCACTTGCACAAANTCAACCGATTTTGAGACTAATGCGAAGTCCTCCTATCCTTCGTGGCTCAATGCGAAAGGGCAAGCCGAAGCCTGCCCATGCACTATTTCCACGATCTTCAATTAGATATCAGCGATGAATGTCTGCTTCTGCGTTCCAAGCCCGTCAATTCCGAGTTCGACCACATCACCGGCTTTGAGAAAGCGCGGAGGCTTCATCCCAAGGCCGACGCCTGGCGGGGTGCCGGTGGAAATGATGTCGCCGGGATGCAGGGACATGAACTGGCTGAGGTAGGACACGACGTGGGCAACGCCATAGACCATGGTCTTGCTGGAGCCATTCTGCATCGTCTCGCCATTGACCTTCAGCCACATGCCGAGGTTTTGCGGGTCGGCAACTTCGTCCTTGGTAACGAGCCAAGGTCCAATAGGGCCGAAGGTGTCACAGGATTTACCTTTGGTCCACTGCCCTTGACGCTCAGTTTGAAAAGCACGTTCCGACACATCATGGGACACGCAATAGCCGGCAACATAATCAAGCGCGTCAGCCTCAGACACATATTTTGCCGTTTTGCCTATCACGACTCCCAGTTCGACTTCCCAGTCTGTCTTTTCCGAACCGCGGGNAATGACGACATTGTCGTCAGGACCGACGATGGCGGAGGTGGCCTTCATAAAGATCACCGGTTCTGGCGGCACCTTGGCACCGGTTTCGGCGGCATGGTCGGAGAAGTTGAGCCCGATGCAGATAAACTTGCCAGTGCCGGAAACGCAGGCGCCGATACGGTCTTCGGACAATACAGGAAGTGAAGAAAGATCGAGGTTTTCAATGGTTTNCAAACCGTCCGGAGAGATTGCCTCACCGCCAATGTCCCTCACATGCGCCGACAGATCTCGGATTTTACCATCTGCATCAAGGATGGCTGGCTTTTCCTGGCCAGGTTGGCCAACGCGCATCAGTTTCATGGAACTCTCTCCCTATAGCTATGATCATGCATATATGAACGAACTATTTATCCTTGTCACGCTTAGACCATCAAAANTGCGGACCCTCGTTGATCTCGCGCATTCTGCTTTGCGCGTCCTCCAATGAAGGCTACACCATTCCATGGCTTCACGAGGTGTTATTGTGACGCCGAAAATTGTCGAGGAGATGATATGACCTACAGCAATTCACGTCAGTCAGAATACCCGGTGGATCCCATCTTTCTGGACCGATGGTCGCCACGCGCTTTCGTTGATGCAGCGATGCCCAAAGAACATTTGCTGACAATTCTCGATGCAGCACATTGGGCGCCGTCGGCATCCAATCAGCAGCCGTGGCGTTTCGTTTATACCCATAAGGGCAGCCCGCATTGGGACACATTCATCAGTCTTTTGATGGAGGGAAACCAGCGTTGGGCGAAGGACGCATCCGTCCTGCTTTTCGTCATTTCACGGAATTATAATGTTTCACGCGACGGTGAGAAAAANCCCGCGACGACCCATTCCTTCGATGCTGGTGCGGCGTGGTTCGCTCTCGCCTTGCAGGCGCATTATCTCGGTTACCACGCCCATGCCATGGCCGGTATTTTCAATGACAAGATCGTTGAAACGCTGAACGTGCCTGAAGGCTATGTCGTGGAAGCAGCAGTTGCCATTGGCACCATCGCTGACAAAAGCACCCTGCCCGACGATTTGGCTGCACGAGAAANTCCCAGTGAAAGACTGCCACTCTCTGACGTAGCATTCGAAGGAAGTTTCACCGGCAAAGCCGATTGAAGAGCGACGGCGGCTCGCCATCATGCGAGAAGGCCCGATGGAGTGTTCCACAGGGCCTTTCTTTAACAAGACGTTTCACGTGAATCGTTTTTTNGCAACAATCCACCGTTTAAAATTAGATGTCGAGATTGGCTACGTTCAGGGCATTTNCCTGAATGAAGTCGCGCCGAGGCTCGACTTCATCACCCATAAGGCGGGCGAAGAGACTATCTGCATCCGTCGCATCCGGGACTCTCACCTGAAGCAGCGAACGCACATTGGCATCGAGCGTGGTTTCCCATAGCTGCTCGGCATTCATTTCGCCCAGCCCCTTGTACCGCTGCATCGAAAGGCCCTTGCGACCGGACGCGAAGATCGCGTCGAGAAGCGAGCGTGGTCCGGAAATCGTCAGCGCTCCGTCCTTGCGCTTCAGCACCGGCGGTGTCTTGTAGACGTCACCCATGCGAGTGGCCAGCTGATCGATGTGTCGAGCATCTGCCGATCCCATCAGGCCCATATCCAGCGTAGAAACTTCCTTCACGCCGCGCACCATGCGCCAGAAGCGCAAGCCACCATCGTTCAAAACTTCGCCTGTCCAGCCCCGTTCTGTCTCTTCGGCAATCATATCCAAACGACGCGCAACTTCAGCAACCGTGGCTTCAGCCTTGCTGGCATCTGCGGACAGTTCCGGGTTGAGCGCACCGGCGATGGCGGCCTGCTCGACAATAGAGCGGCTGTAGCGTGAGTGCAAATTGTCAATCAGCGTGCGCATGCGCACCGCGTCGAGAATAACCTCGCGCAAATCATCGCCGACACGGACTTCGCCGGAGCCGACCGTGAGCGACGCTTCGTCAATACCCATTGTAATCAGATATTCTTCGAGCGCCTTCTCGTCTTTCAGGTACTGGACGGACTTGCCGCGCGTGACCTTATAGAGTGGTGGCTGGGCGATATAGATATGACCACGCTCGATCAGTTCCGGCATCTGGCGGAAGAAGAACGTCAGCAGCAGCGTGCGAATATGGGCGCCATCCACGTCAGCATCGGTCATGATGATGATCTTGTGGTAACGCAGCTTGTCCGCATTGAACTCATCCTTACCGATGGATGTGCCCAAAGCCGTAATCAGCGTACCAATTNCCTGGCTCGACAGCATCTTGTCGAACCGAGCGCGTTCCACGTTCAGGATTTTACCGCGCAGCGGCAAAATAGCCTGTGTTTCACGCGAGCGACCCTGCTTTGCAGACCCACCAGCNGAATCACCCTCGACGAGGAAGACTTCGGATTTGGCCGGATCGCGCTCCGAGCAATCGGCAAGCTTGCCGGGTAAGGATGAGATGTCGAGCGCGCCCTTGCGACGGGTCAGTTCACGGGCCTTGCGAGCGGCTTCACGCGCAATTGCGGCTTCAACGACCTTGCCGACAAGGATCTTGGCTTCGGTCGGGTGTTCTTCAAACCAGGTGCTGAGCGCCTCATTGACGAGGTTTTCAACGACCGGACGCACTTCTGAAGACACCAGCTTGTCTTTTGTCTGCGACGAGAACTTCGGATCGGGGACCTTGACCGAGAGAACGGCGGTCAGACCTTCACGGCAATCTTCACCCTGCAGTGACACTTTTTCACGCTTGGTGATACCAGAACTATCTGCATAGGAGGTAACCTGGCGCGTCAGCGCGCCACGGAAACCAGCCATATGCGTTCCGCCATCTCGCTGGGGAATGTTGTTGGTGAAGCACAGCATGTTTNCATGATAGGTGTCGTTCCACCACATCGCGACTTCAACGGTGATGCCGTCTTTTTCGCCGATGATGTAAACCGGCTTGTCCACCAGCGGCTTTTTGGCCCGATCGAGATAACGCACGAAGGCTGCAAGACCGCCATCATATAACATCTCTTCCTGCTTGATGTCGGAGTGACGCTTGTCGGTCAAAAGAATGCGCACGCCCGAATTCAGGAAGGCCAACTCGCGCAACCGGTGTTCCAGCGTCGCGTAGGTATACTCGGTCATGGTGAAGGTGTCGGTGCTGGCAAGGAAGGTGACTTCCGTGCCAGAGCGGCCCTCATATTCGCCAACGATCTTCAGCGGGCCATCGGCCACGCCGTGCGTGAAGGAAATCTCGTGGATTTTTCCGTTGCGGCGAATACGCAGCTTCAGCCAGACCGACAGCGCGTTGACAACGGAAACACCCACGCCATGCAGGCCGCCCGAAACCTTATAGGAATTCTGGTCGAACTTTCCGCCCGCATGCAGCTGCGTCATGATGACTTCGGCGGCCGAGACGCCTTCCCCGGTATGGATATCGGTTGGAATGCCGCGACCGTTATCGGTGACGGAAACCGAACCATCGGCGTTCAGCGTGACTGTTACAAGATCGGCGTGACCGGCCAGCGCTTCATCGATGGCGTTATCTACGACTTCGTAGACCATGTGGTGCAGACCGGAACCGTCGTCGGTATCACCGATATACATGCCGGGACGTTTGCGCACCGCATCAAGGCCTTTCAGGACCTTGATCGAGTCGGCTCCATAGGCTGCACTGGCGGCGTTTTTTNCGCTCGACGTCGTTTCAGTCATAAGCACTCTTTCCAAATGTATCTGTCGCAGCGCCATCTCAAACCAGGATAGTGCTACAGCGAATCACTTTAAATCTGACGTGTGACTATAGAAATTCCGCCTCGATATCCAAAGTCCACAACCGCCAAAACCCGGCACAAAACAGGGGATAGCGCGGGTTTCAATCGCAAGAACGGCTTTTTTGCAGCACCTCTGCCAATTCATCTATCACAGTTGGCGACAGCTTGCGAATATTCCGCGCCAATCCATTGGCCAGAGCGGTATATTCCTTCGGCAAACCGGCGGTATCGATCACAACACGTGGGTCTGACGCACCCGCCAACGAGAACAATTCTTCAGCCTCATCCCAGATAATGTTGAAATATCCGGCAATACGCTGGAGCAAATCGAAACTCGGTTTGCCTCGCTTGCCGTGTTCCAGCGCCGAGAGATAGGCAGGCGAAACACCAATCGCCAGCGCCATCTGTTTTTGCGTCACACCCTTTTTTNCCCGCAGCACGCGCACGGCATCGGCAAANGGAGTCATGACGTATCGCCTCGCCGTCTGGCAAGACGCACATAAAGCGCGCCGTCGCCGCCATGGTTCATCGATGCGTCCTCATAGGACGAAATGAGGTAGCGGTATTCCGGCTTGGAAANCCACATGGGCACCGCTCGCTTCAACGCGCCATCACTGCCCATGGACCGACCCTTGCCGGTAATGACGAGAACGTGGCGCAGCCCGCGCTCATGCGCACGGATCAGAAAATCGAGCAGCACGGCGTGAGCTTCGCTTTGGAACATGCCATGGAGATCGATCCGCGCCTCCAGCGGCAGACGCCCGCGGGTCAATTTGCGCTTGACCGGCTTCTCCAGCGGTGTGTGAATTCGCTTCCTGTCCGTCTCGGCGAGGGTCGCCTGGGGTACCGTTTCGATGATCATTNGCGGGAATGGTGGAATGGGTTTGCCGGATTTCGTTTCAGGCTGCTTCGGCACGACAATCTCGACTTCGGCTTCCAGCGCTTCAAAGGCAAGCAGGTCTTCGACGCGCCCGGAAATCAACCGCGTCGTCTTTGCTACCTTGCCCCATAAAATGCGCTCGTCCTTGCCAAGCTTGCGGCCGCCCTTCATCACCGATACCTTTCCGCTGCTCCACGCGGTATCAATATATAAAAATCTGCTTCGTTGCGCACCGTGCCAGCCAGTTCTCCAGCCTCATATCCAGAGCCTGTAAAAATATCGCCTCGCGCCGGTCCTACGATCGCCGAGCCGGTGTCCAGCGCCAGCATCAGCCTGCCGAACGGTTGGCCTGTATCGAGATGCGTCAGGCTCGGTGCATTGATATAAAACGGAAATCCGAATGTATGGATCAGGCGATCGACCGCCAGGGACCGACCGGCGACCAGAGGCACCTTTGCGGCAGCGATAGGGCCGAGCTCTAAGCCTTCCACATCTGCCTCGCGGAAAAAGATGTAGGAGCGATTGTGCCAAAGCACCTCGTCCACCTGCTCAGGGTGATCGTTGAGCCATGCGCGAATTGTCTGCATCGAGATAGTGGCAGCGTCGAGTTCGCCGCGGTCCAGCAACAAGCGTCCTATCGCAGAAAACTGGTGGCCGGCTTTTGCAGCATAGGTAATGCGTTTGATGGTTCCATCGGCAAAACGAAGCCTCGCAGCACCCTGTACATGAACAAAGAAAAGATCGACCTTTGACTTCGCCCAGGCGATTTCCAGACCTCGGCCTTGCAGATAGCCCCGATCAATCTCGCCTCTATCAGGGTAAGTGCTGATCGCTCCCTCACGGTTTAAACCAAAGGCATAATGGGCATCGATGGCAGCAGGCCTGTTGCTCTCATCCAGATCGATCAGATCTGCGGGACGGCGATAGATTGGATATTTCCAGACCGTATCCGGTGTCGCGGACACTTCCAATCCCGGTTCATAAAAGGCGGTTACGAAGCCTTTTTNACCGGACGTGAGCGATACTTTGAATGGCAGACACTGTTCTTCAAAAANCTGGCGGGCAATCTCTGCACCCGCCAGTTCAACCTTGTCGGCTTTTTCAAGAAGCGGCACAAGATCGTCCGCTGTCAGGCCAATCGCGCCTGTGCGATAGGGCTTGCCACCCCGCAAATGTGTGAGGACGGATCGAAGCGCCGGGAAGAGCGGTGACGGGTCATCCGCCTGCCAACCGGGCAGTTCATCGAACGACACATGTTTGATGTCGAAATCCTGCCCAGTCGTCGTCATTGTTCAGATTCGGTCGCGATCAGCTTCCAGTTCGGGTCACGCGAGCGAATATCACGCGAGAAGGTCCAGATGTCATCAACCTCGGAAACACTTTCCGCATCGCCATCGATGACCTTGCCATCCTTGTCATAGGTTGCCGAAATCAGTTGGCTGATGATCCGCAGGGTAATCTGCTCTTCGGAATCACGGATGCTGGCGTGGGTGATATCGATCTTTNCTGTACCGACGAATGTCGATTTGACAATTTCGCCGCGGCTTTCCCGTTCAGAGATTGCCGCATCGAATCCTTCATAGACCTCCTTGGACAGAAGATTTTTGAGAGACTTGCGGTCTCCATCGGCGAAAGCCATCACGATCATCTCGTATGCCATGCGCGCGCCGTTCAGGAACTCCTTGGGGCGGAAAGACGGATCGGTCTTCGTCAATTCACGCAACGAATCATTGAGCGCAGAACCTACCGGTGCAATCGCGTCGATTTCTGCAAANGGGTTTTCCTCTTCACCATSGCCACGACGAGGCAAGGTCACGACCTTGTTATCCTCAATGGGAGATTTGGCAGCATCGCGTGGGCTATAAGGGTCGATCGGAGGCTTTTCACTACCGGTACGACGGCCAAGAACGCTGCGAAGCTGAAGAAAGATCAGCACTGCAGCCACAAGGAAAAACAATGTTATAAAGTCGCTTGAGCCCATCTTTTACCGAAACCGCCATTTAAATCTAATTTTCTACACATCATATAGTCTGCATCTGCTCATCATTCAAACCTGCAGATTCAATCGGCTCTATCAAAGGTTCGGCACAGTGATGATCTCGTCCCGATCCAGCATCGAATTTTCCGGAAGAAAGCTTTCGGCTCGGTGTTCCAGTAACACGCAAGGCTAACGATATGCGTTTCTCGTTCTTACCCATCGTCGTACTTCTGATGCCGATCCTCGAAATTGCCGGTTTTATCGTCGTTGGCAAGGCACTGGGGTTGTGGCTGACGCTGGCGCTTATTCTATTTACCTCGTTCCTTGGTCTCGTCATTCTCAGAGCTGGCGGTCTCGGCATGGTGCGCAATCTGCAAANTGCCAGTCGCACCGGCGATGAACCCGCTCAGGCGATGATCAACGGCGGCATGCGCGTTATCGCCGGTATTCTTTTGTTCGTGCCTGGCTTCATTACCGATATCATTGGACTGCTTCTGCTAGTGCCAGCCTTCAGGACGTTGATCTGGAAGGCGATCGGTCCTCGCATCGTCGTTGCGGGGTCCTTCAAAACGCAAGGGTTTCGCAGAGATCAGCAGAATTCCGGCTCTGCCAAGGTGGTGGATCTGGATGACGAGGATTTCCATCGCGATGGNCCGAACAACTCTCCCTGGTCGCAAAACAGGGATGATCGCAACTTGCCCAAACCTTGACGCGACCCGTATATCAAAGGGTTGTAAGCCTATTGTCTAANTGATAGACGGCTTTCCAAGAATTCAATCCGCGAGGACATAGTATGACCACTGAAAACGGTGCGCAGGACGGTGCAAACCCTTCCCTCAATATTCTGACCCAATACACCAAGGATTTGTCCTTTGAAAATCCTGGTGCTCCCCGTTCGCTTCAGGCCAGAGATGGCGCGCCTGCGATCAACATCAACGTCAACGTCAATGCAAACCCGATTTCGGGTTCCGACTTCGACGTCGTCCTGACGCTGAACGCTGAAGCCAAGGATGGCGACAAGATTTTGTTCGTAGCTGAACTGGTCTATGGCGGCGTTTTTCGTATTACCGGTTTNCCGCAGGAACATATGCTGCCTGTGCTTTTCATCGAGTGCCCTCGCCTGCTGTTCCCCTTCGCACGCCAGATCATTGCAGACGTCACACGCAATGGCGGTTTCCCGCCACTGATGATCGATCCTATCGATTTCTCTCAGATGTTTGCCCAGCGTGTTGCTGAAGAACAGGCCCGTGCACAGGTCCAGGCCGTTCCAAACTGATAGCTGATAGCTGACAGATGATTGAGACAGAGAACCCGGGTCAAAAGCCCGGGTTATTTTTGAGCGGCGATGGCATCTTAACGACCTGCTCAGGCTTAGAACAGAGTGATCATGGCTCACCGACTATCCGTAGAGGATGTTCAGTGCTGGTATTTATTCCAGATCGCCTTGTCGCCCATCGTCATAACAAGCTTTCCATGCGCCGCAGCCGTTTCCGGATCCAGCCTGATCGGGAGTGGTTTGCTACGATGCAGAGGTTCAAAGGGAACGTCATCAACGACATCCACGTTTTGTGTTTTTGCCGCAGCTCCAAACCCGAGAGCCGTCTGCCGACCACCGATCATCTCGATATAGACTTCGGCAAGAAGTTCAGAGTCGAGCAAGGCTCCATGTCGAGTTCGGTGCGAATTGTCGATGCCATATCTGCGGCAGAGGGCGTCCAACGAGTTCGGACCCATCGGGTGTTTGCGACGCGCCATGGACAGCGTATCAGTCACCAATTCCGGCGAAACGGGCTCTATACCAAGACGGGCAAACTCGGCGTTGATAAAGCCCATATCGAAAGTCGCATTATGCGCTACCCAGCGCGCGCCCTCGAAGAAGTCGCGAATCTCCTGAACCACGTCCTCGAATTTCGGCTTGTCCTGCAAAAACTCGTCCGTGATGCCATGAACCGCCAGCGCATCCGGGTGAACTTTTCGATCCGCCGGATTGATATAGAGATGGATCGTCTTGCCGGTCGGGAAATGATTGAAGAGTTCGATGCCACCGATTTCAATGATCCGGTCGGCCTTCGATTCCAGCCCCGTGGTTTCCGTATCGAATATGATTTCGCGCATCGTCACACCTTTCCGTCTCGTCTAGTCCGCAAGACGACAAGCACCGCCAGCACCTGGGCGCGGGCATCGTCTATTCCCCGCCCGGTATCGATGATGAAATCGGCACGTTTNCTTTTTNCCTCATCGGGCACCTGCCGCGCAAGGACCATTTGTAATTTTTCTTCGTTCATTCCCGGGCGCGCCAATACACGCTGTCGCTGAATATCAGTCGCACAGGTAACGACTACGACCACATCAACGCGGGTTTCAGCACCGGTCTCAAAAAGAAGAGGAATATCGAGCAGCGAAAATTCGGTACCAAGGGTACGTTCCTGCTCCAGAAACTCCTGTTGCTTACCCCGCACTAGCGGATGCACGATCTGCTCCAACCGGATAAAATTAGCCGGATTCCGCCTCAATGCTTCGCCAAGCTTTTCACGGTCGACTTTGCCTTCATTCGTAGTGCCGGAAAAAGCCTCCTCAATCAATGAGACCGCTTCCCCCTCGTAAAGCTGGTGTACAACAGCGTCCGAATCGAACACAGCAACACCCTCATGGGCAAATAGCCCCGCTGTTGTCGATTTCCCCATTCCTATCGATCCGGTAAGTCCGATGACGATCATCCACGTTTATCCATATCAGCGATGATCAAAGATCTCAGCGTGTCATCGACCGTTGGTTTTTGACCAAACCATTTTNCAAAACCGGGTCTGGCTTGATGAAGAAGCATGCCGAGGCCATCTACTGTGGTGTATCCCTGACGCTCTGCCATCTTCAAAATGGGCGTCTTCAGCGGAACATAGACGATATCAGTGACGACAGCACCGCTGCACAGCCTTGAAAAATCAATATCCGGCACCTCACCACCCTCCATTCCAAGAGATGTCGTATTGACGAAAAAACCCGCACCCGTGGACACTTCGTCCAGTGCCTGCAATGCATGAGCATAAACCTGCGCGCCAAATCGATCGCGCAATTCTTTCGCGCGCTCAACAGTGCGGTTTACAACATGGATTTCAGAGATGCCGCGATCTCTTAGCGCCTGAATAACCGCCCTGCTTGCGCCCCCAGCACCCAATACCACCGCCCGGCTTGTCTTGTCCCATCCAGGATGAGACGCATCTAGATTGGATATGAAACCAAAGCCATCCGTATTAGAAGCGTGTAACACACCATTCTCGAGCCAGACGGTGTTGACCGCTCCCAATTCCTGCGCAATCTCATCTGGTCGATCTGCCAATCGATAGGCGGATTCCTTATGAGGAATCGTGACGTTTCCACCGACAAAACCATTACCGGATTTCAGCTCTGCAATGAATGCACCAAAGTCGTCGGGGGCAACTTCCAGCGCTTGATAGGACCCGACAATTCCAAATCTTTCCAACCAATGTCTGTGAATCAACGGCGAACGGGAATGCTTTATCGGGTAGCCGGTAACAAACGCTGTTTTGGTTAATGTTTCACGTGAATCAGCCATCGATCAGACCCAACTCGCGAAGTTCTGTTAAGAGGGGCAGAAGCGGCAAACCAAGAATGGTGAAATAATCTCCATTAATCGCTGTAAAAAGCTGTATTCCCTCTCCCTCCAACTGATACGCGCCCACGCTCGAAAGCACGTTCGGCCCGACCCGTTCCAGATGACGGTGGACGAAAGCAGCATCCAGATGTCTCACTGTCATGTCGGCAATCGTGACGACGTCCCAGATAATCTCACCGTTTCTGGCCAATGCAGCGCCGCAGTTAAGACGGTGCGTCTTACCTGATAAACACATCAGGTTGGCATGCGCTTCAGCCATATCTTTCGACTTGTGATAAATTCTGTCACCAAGTGACATGGTCTGGTCACACCCAAGGACAATTGCCTCCGGGTTCAAAGCGCTGACGGCCAAAGCCTTTGCTTTGGCGAGCTCAACTGCAATCCTGTCTGGGGTCGCACCCTGTTTCTCAAGCTCCGCGTCGATAGCGCGCTCATCAATGTCGGCAGGCTGCGCAGAGAAGGCCAAGCCAGCATTGCGCATTAGCATCTGGCGGGAAGCACTGGAGGAAGCGAGAATAAGGTCTGGTTTCATCAACCATGGTCTCCGAACGGTTTAGAAAATGGATTAACGTGTCCGTTGACGAAGGGCAAGAATGGCAGCGGCCGTCTCTTCAATCGAGCGCCGTGTGACATCAATGAGAGACCAGTTGTTGCGAGCGCAAAGAACGCGAGCATATTTCAGTTCCTCCATGATAGTCGCCCGGTCAATATATTGACCACGGTCGAAACCGCCTGTCGTCCCCAACTCGCGATGTTCACGGACCTGGGAAATACGATCGGAGGTCGCGACCAGGCCGACGATCAAAGGTCTGGTTGCCTCATATAGGCTCGGTGGCAACGGAACGCCCGGTACTACGGGAATGTTCGCAGTCTTGATGCCACGATTGGCGAGATAAATGCTTGTCGGCGTCTTTGACGTCCGACTGATGCCGATCAGAACGACATCCGCCTCGTCGTAACTTTCCGGCATCTGCCCGTCATCGTGGTCCATAGCGAAATCAAGCGCCTCGATACGCGCAAAATAATCTGCATTTAGGGCATGCTGCGCACCAACCCGTCGTCTGGATGCTGTCCCAAGATACGTCTGGAAANTGCCGATGACAGGTTCCAGAACATTGACGCAGGGAACGCCGATAGCGTGGCATTGTAGGTTCAGGAATTCCGCCAGCTTTTCATCAACAATCGTGTAGAGCACGATCCCGGGTTCCTTATCGATGCTATCGAGGACCTGCTGAAGCTGTTTCTGGTTTCTGATCATTGGATATACGTGTTCCAGCGGCATGGCCGTTTGAAACTGCGCTGACACCGCCCTGCCTGCCGACATCAGAGTCTCACCCGTGGAGTCAGAAATCAGGTGAAGATGGAAGAAGCTTTTTTGGTTCTCCACGCTGTTTTCGTCTCCCTGTTGATAAGGGTGGACAAGATGAGGCTTTGCAGCGGGTGGTGGTCCGCTGGGCGCAAAACCTGCGTTTTATCCACAATCGGCTTTTTGTGTAGCAAGCAAAGACCCGCTTGTGAATTGTGAGGACAATAAGAGGCTATTAAAAATCTTTCAGCTGTTATCCACAATTCAGAATGGCTGAATCTCAACCTTAAATATCTGTTTTTATGATGGATTTTGACTTATCCAAGAAACGATCCAATCTTTGGTGGACTCTTATCCTCACAGCCACGACGTTTTCCAGCATGCGGCATATAAGCCGGACAGGATTTAATCCTTGCTACTCACAGACTCTAAGAAATAGAAAATCTTAAGAATCTCTTTTATTTTATTTTTAGAAANGATGAGCCGATGTCTGAGCGTAGCGTTTNGAAGGTTTTGAATGGAGAGGCACTTAGCCCTCCCCCTATCTGGCTTATGAGGCAAGCGGGTCGTTATCTTCCGGAATATCGAGAAACGCGTAAAGTCGCAGGAAGTTTCCTGGACCTGTGCTACAATCCAGAGCTTGCCACTGAGGTGACGCTCCAGCCGATCCGCCGGTTTGATCTGGACGCAGCTATTCTGTTTTCCGATATTCTGGTGATACCTGACGCCCTGAAACGCAATGTGACCTTCACCGAGGGTAAGGGTCCGGCCATGGATCCAATTGACCCTGCCGGTATTTNGGATCTGAAGGCGGATAACATCCTACCGCATCTCCAACCGGTGTTTGAAACGGTTACGAAGCTTCGCCATGACTTACCATCAAAAACCACTCTTCTTGGTTTTTGTGGTGCGCCTTGGACGGTCGCCACCTACATGATTGCCGGTCACGGCACGCCTGATCAGGCACCTGCACGCCTTTTCGGTTACCAGCATCCGGAGGCCATGGAAAAGCTTTTGGCGTTTCTGGCTGAGGTCTCCGCTGATTACCTCGTAGCGCAGCTTGATGCCGGTGCCGATGCCGTGCAAATCTTCGATTCCTGGGCAGGCGTGCTCGGTGAAAAAGAATTCGAGGATTACGCTGTAAAGCCTGTCGCAAGGATCATTCAATCCGTGCGGGCTCGTAAACCGGACGCTAAAATCATCGCTTTTGCTAAAGGTGCCGGTATTCTGCTGAAGGATTACCGCCAGAAAACGAAAGCCGATGCCATCGGTCTCGACTGGAGCGTGCCTCTCTCTTTCGCTCGTGATCTGCAGAAGGACGGTCCGGTGCAGGGCAATCTCGACCCGATGCTGATGGTTGCCGGCGGCAAAGCGCTTGAAGACGGTATCGATGCTATCCTTGACTGTCTCGGGNCAGGACCACTGATCTTCAATCTCGGCCACGGCATCACCCCACAAGCAGACCCTGAGAACGTCGCACGGCTCGTCGCAAGGGTACGCTCCCACGGTGTGGTGAAATGAGCGAGAGCGAGCAAACGCACAATGAGCAGACATCCGCAAAGGCCGGTCGCAAGACACGGATGCGCGCCGGTATGGCACTCGTGGTCTTCGTCGCGCTGATCGCGGTCGTTCTGCATGTGGATCCGGCTGATGCTTATCTCTGGATCAAGGCGTTGCACATCATCGCGGTGATTTCCTGGATGGCGGGCCTGTTTTATCTGCCACGACTGTTCATCTACCACACGGATGCGGCGCCCGGATCAGAGACATCGGAGACCTTCAAAATCATGGAACAGCGGCTCTTGAAGGTCATAATGAACCCGGCGATGATGATTTCCTGGGTTCTGGGTCTCTACCTCGCCTGGTCTGTTTATGGATTTTCGGGCGGATGGCTGCATGCGAAANTCGGTCTTGTCGTTCTCATGACTGCGGCGCATGTCTACTTTAGCCGCAGCGTCAAGCGCTTTGCCCGGGATGAAAACAAACGTTCTGCCCGTCACTGGCGGTTGATGAACGAGGTTCCGACGGTTCTGATGATCGCCATAGTCATACTTGTGGTTGTGAAACCCTTCGCTTGAGAGGTGTTCACGATAATTTNCTCGGAATTGGTGCTTTCCTCTTGCGGCTTTACGGTTGAATCGCTATTTTCCCGTAACTCATCTCAATGGCATGTGAATTATTCAGCCGTCTGCGGGACACCCCNAGTACCTGATTCGCGATCAAGCCTTTCCCCACACACATATTTTAAAGACGGTCTTTCTCTTCATGGCTGAAATGAAGCTTCAGGAACTTAAGAGCAAATCCCCTACCGATTTGCTGACATTTGCGGAATCTCTGGAAGTCGAAAATGCGAGCACGATGCGCAAGCAGGAGCTCATGTTTGCAATCCTCAAGGTTCTGGCAAGTCAGGACATCGAGATCATCGGCGAAGGTGTCGTCGAAGTTCTCCAGGACGGATTTGGCTTCCTGCGTTCGGCCAACGCGAATTATCTGCCAGGTCCTGACGATATTTATATCTCGCCCTCGCAAATCCGCCGTTTCTCCTTGAAAACAGGCGATACCGTCGAAGGGCCGATTCGTGGACCGAAAGAAGGTGAGCGCTATTTCGCGCTGCTGAAGGTCAACACGATCAATTTCGATGATCCGGAAAAANTCCGCCACAAGGTCCATTTCGATAATCTGACGCCGCTTTATCCGAATGAGCGTTTCAAGCTTGAGCTGGAGGTTCCGACATCGAAGGATCTCTCCGCTCGTGTCATGGATCTCGTGGCACCGCTCGGTAAAGGTCAGCGTGGCCTTATCGTTGCGCCACCGCGCACAGGTAAGACCGTTCTGCTCCAGAACATTGCTCATTCCATTACCGCCAATCATCCAGAATGCTACCTGATCGTTCTTCTGATCGATGAGCGGCCGGAAGAAGTGACCGATATGCAGCGCTCGGTGAAGGGTGAGGTCGTTTCCTCGACCTTCGATGAACCCGCCGTTCGCCACGTTCAGGTCGCTGAAATGGTTATCGAAAAGGCTAAGCGCCTTGTCGAACACGGGCGTGACGTGGTTATTCTGCTCGACTCGATTACGCGCCTTGGCCGCGCTTACAACACCGTCGTCCCGTCTTCGGGTAAAGTCCTGACAGGTGGTGTGGATGCCAACGCCTTGCAGCGCCCCAAGCGCTTCTTTGGTGCGGCCCGTAACATCGAAGAAGGTGGCTCGCTGACGATCATCGCAACCGCCTTGATCGATACCGGCAGCCGTATGGACGAAGTTATCTTCGAAGAATTCAAGGGTACGGGCAACTCTGAAATCGTTCTGGACCGCAAGGTCGCCGATAAGCGCATCTTCCCATCGATGGATATTCTCAAATCCGGTACACGTAAGGAAGACCTGTTGGTGCCGCGCCAGGATCTCCAGAAAATCTTTGTCCTGCGCCGCATTCTGGCGCCAATGGGCACAACAGATGCTATCGAATTCCTTATCGACAAGCTTAAGCAGACGAAGACGAATGGTGATTTCTTCGATTCCATGAACACCTGATCTTCTTCTGAGATCATGCTAACCGACCATAAGGCCGCGTCCGTTATTCGGATGCGGCCAATTGTTTNAGCGAGATGACGCTTTATGTCTCATTCCAATGATACGATTTATGCTTTGTCGAGCGGTTCTCTTCCGGCGGGCGTTGCCGTTTTACGATTGAGCGGACCTAAGGCATTAACGGCTTTAGGTTTGATGACAGCGGGCGATCTGCCACCACCGCGCAAAGCAGCATTAAAAACGATTCGTAACCGAAACAATGAAGAGTTGGATCAAGCGCTGGTCCTTCAGTTTCCAGCGCCTCACTCGTTTACCGGCGAGGATTGCGTAGAAATCCATATTCACGGCAGCAGAGCTGTTGCAGAAGCTGTGTTTCGGGAACTCGATGCTATCTCGGAAATACGCCACGCCGACGCGGGTGAGTTTTCGAAACGCGCCTATGACAATGGCAAGATGGATTTGCTGGAAGTTGAAGGTCTCGCCGACCTGTTGAAGGCCGAGACTGAGATGCAGCGGCGTCTCGCAGTCGAGCAGACGAGTGGTCGTTTATCCGAACTCTATGACGGTTGGGCGCATCGCTTGACCCGATGTCGAGCTCTCATCGAAGCGGAACTGGATTTCTCTGATGAGGAAGACGTCCCAGATTCTGTCGCGGATAAGGTCTGGAATGATGTTTCCAGCCTTTATGGCGAGCTTGACACTCACCTTCAGGCGGGGTCATCGTCAGAAATCGTTCGTGATGGCTTCAAGGTCGCGTTGGTTGGTGCGCCCAATGTCGGCAAGTCCAGTCTCCTCAATGCGCTCAGTGGTCGAGATATCGCCATAGTGACCGATATTGCCGGTACTACCCGCGACGTTTTGAGTGTTGATCTCAATATCAACGGTTACCTTGTAACCGTCTTCGATACAGCCGGTTTGCGAGATACAATTGATGTTGTCGAGCTCGAAGGTGTTCGTCGCGCGAAACAAACCGCAGGCCAGGCTGATCTCGTTCTTTTGTTGTCTGACATCGATTCGGCACCGCAACAATTGGCCGAACTGTCTGAATTACCGTTTACCTTCATCAGGACCAAGGCCGATCTGGCTCAACCACCTGACGATATTGCAAANCATATTTCTGTCTCTGCCGAGACTGGCTGGGGACTAGACTGTTTGCATCAGCATATCGCTTCAGAGATTGAAAAGCGTGTCGGTTCATCCCTGACACTTGTGCCTGGCAGGGCAAGACATAAGAAACGCCTTGAAGAGACGTTAAACTATGTTAGTGATGCGCTGAAATCCGAGGGTATGGATCTAGCGATCCGCTCGGAATATCTGCGGTTGGCTGCAACCTCTCTCGGTCGCATCACCGGCCGCGTTGATGTCGAAGACTTACTCGGCGTCATATTTNCCGAGTTTNGTATCGGCAAATGATTCACGTGAAACACTCGCACTCTGATGAGATGCGTCAAAAGCAAAGAGATTTATAATGACATATGATGTCGTTGTAATTGGTGGCGGTCACGCTGGAAGCGAAGCAGCGGCTGCCGCTGCGCGTCATGGTTCGAAGACCGCTCTATTGACGCACAACAAAGATACCATTGGCGTAATGTCCTGTAACCCGGCAATCGGTGGTTTGGGTAAAGGTCACCTTGTACGGGAAATTGATGCGCTCGATGGCCTGATGGGTCGGGTCGCCGATGCGGGTGGCATCCAGTTCCGAATGCTCAATCGCAAAAAAGGGCCTGCGGTTCGGGGACCTCGGACCCAAGCTGATCGTCGTCTGTATCGAGAAGCAATGCAGAACGAAATTCGCATTATCAAAAATTTGACTGTCATCGAAGGCGATGCCTATGATATCGAGATAGTGCACGGTGCCATCACGGCAGTCATCATGTCCGACGGTCGCAGAATCCCTTGCGCAGCAGTCGTTTTGACGAGCGGAACTTTCTTACGCGGTCTCATTCATATCGGTTCCGAAAAGATACCGGCGGGCCGCGTTGGCGAGAAACCTTCCATTGGACTGTCCGACACCCTAACCCGGGCAGGCTTGAACATGGGCCGGCTGAAGACGGGTACGCCTGCCCGTCTTGACGGTAAGACGATCGACTGGAGCGCAGTTGAACGCCAGGGTGCTGATGCCGATCCAGTGCCATTTNCATTTATGACTGATCAAATCGTCAATCCGCAAATCGAATGTGGTGTGACGCGGACAACTCCGGTCGCTCATAAAATCATCCAAGAAANCATCCATTTATCGGCGATGTATTCGGGGCAAATTGAAGGTGTCGGTCCCCGATATTGCCCATCCATTGAGGACAAANTCGTTCGTTTCGGCGAGCGCGACGGACATCAGATATTTCTCGAGCCCGAAGGATTAGATGACGATACAATTTATCCAANTGGTATTTCGACATCCCTTCCCGCTAGCGTTCAAGAGATGTTCATTCATGCAATCCCAGGGCTAGAAGGTGTCAGGATCATCCAGCCCGGTTATGCCATTGAATATGACTATGTCGATCCCNGCGAACTCCGACCTTCGCTCGAGTGCCGTAAGATACCGGGGCTTTTTCTCGCTGGTCAGATCAATGGGACGACAGGCTATGAAGAAGCTGCGGCACAGGGTCTCGTCGCAGGTCTTAACGCGTCCCTTCTTGCAGGTGGGGGNCAGCCGGTGCACTTTAGCCGTACTGAATCTTACATTGGCGTCATGATCGATGATTTGACGTCCAAAGGTGTGACAGAACCGTATCGGATGTTTACGTCACGCGCCGAATATCGGCTGTCGCTTCGTGTAGACAATGCCGATCTGCGCTTAACACCTTTTGGAATAAACGCTGGTATCGTTGGCACAGCCAGAGGACAAAGATTCAATAATTTTGTCGAGGGACTTGAGCACAGTCGTTCTGTTTTAAAAGAAAGCTCAATCAGCCCGACCCAAGCGGCGAAGCATGGTTTGAAATTGAACCATGATGGGCAAAGGCGTTCCGCATACGAATTGCTCGCTTACCCCGATATCACCTTCGAAAGCCTCAAAACAGTGTGGCCCGAATTTCATGAGATCTCCAGTAAGGTCGGGGAAGTCCTTGAGATCGAGGCTAGTTACGCGGTTTATATGCAGCGTCAGAGTGCTGATATAGTTGACATCAAACGGGATGAGGATCGGACAATTCCGGAAGACTTTGACTTCTCCATTTNGTCGGGGCTGTCGAATGAACTGAAGCAAAAACTTCAAAAAGCGCGTCCTTCCAACATATCTCAGGCCGGACGTGTTGACGGAATGACCCCCGCGGCTATCTCACTCATTCTCGCTCTCGTCAAAAAGGGCACTTCCACGCAAAATCAAAAGTTGCGCTCACAGCTATAACGAGTCCTAATATGATGATAAACGGTCAAAGTGTTNCACGTGAANCACAAGAGCGTCTTGAGCATTTTGTCGATCTGTTCAAAAANTGGAATGCGACAACGAACCTGGTCGCGTCCTCCACGCTCGGCGAATTGTGGTCGCGGCACATTGCTGACAGCGCTCAGATTTTCCAACTCTCTCCCAAGCCCCAGATTTGGGTCGATTTAGGGAGCGGGGGCGGATTTCCCGGAATTATTACAGCAATTTTTATGGCTGAGTTCGGTGAAGGCTGGGTTCATCTTGTGGAGAGCAATAGGAAAAAGGCCGGGTTTCTTCGTGTGGCTTTGAATGAAACAGGCGCGCGGGGAAAAGTACATCCCGTTCGCATTGAAGCGGCATCGGCGGTTATAACCAATTGTGATGTCATATCTGCGAGAGCACTCGCCGACCTGGACTTATTGCTGGAGTATGTGGAGCCTTGGAACCGCAAAAACGAAAATTTGCGCTGCTATTTCAACAAAGGCCGGGATTATGAGGCAGAGGTGCAAAAAGCGCGTGGTCGTTGGGATTTCGATCTGTTAAANCATCAGAGCAGCGTCGAAGCGAGCTCCGTAGTTCTGGAGATTAGTCACCTTGCCTCGAGAAGCTGATTTACCAAGTCAGGTGCGGCATTATGTTCGAAAAAANCCGGATAATTACGATTGCAAACCAGAAAGGTGGCGTCGGTAAAACAACGACTGCCATCAATCTTGCGACGGCACTTGCAGCAATTGGTGAACGTGTTCTGGTTGTGGATCTCGATCCTCAAGGCAACGCAAGCACGGGCTTGGGTATTGATCGGCGATCTCGTAAACTTTCATCCTATGATTTATTAGTCGGTACGAATTCCGTCGCGGAAGTCGCGGTGCCGACTGCTGTCCCAAATCTGGACATCGTCGCCTCCACGATGGATTTGCTTGGTTTCGAGATGGAAGTGGCGAATGCAGCCAATCGGGTCTTTTTTCTGAGAAACGCTTTGCAAGCCGATGATGCTCGCTCCTATTCCTATATTCTTGTCGACTGCCCGCCCTCTTTCAACCTTTTGACGATGAATGCGATGGCCGCAGCGCATTCCGTGCTTGTTCCGCTGCAGTGTGAGTTCTTCGCGCTTGAAGGGTTGAGTCAGTTGCTCGACACCGTCAATCAGATACGTGGTACCGTGAACCCTACTCTGGATATCCAGGGCATCGTGCTGACAATGTTTGATTCCCGCAACAATCTGGCTCAGCAGGTCGTCAACGACGTCCGCACGCATCTCGGCGAAAAGGTTTACCACACACTCATTCCTCGGAATGTCCGTGTGTCTGAAGCGCCTTCCTACGGTAAGCCCGCCATATTATACGATTTGAAATGTGCTGGAAGCCAAGCGTACTTGCAATTGGCATCTGAAGTTATTCAGCGCGAGCGTTTACGGAAAGCCGCCTAAACAGCGACGAAATAAGCATTACACCGCAGAGTACGATGAATAACGCGTCTGCGTGATTGTGGAGTTGAATATGAGTGATGATCTTTCGAAGCGCCGTCTTGGACGTGGTCTTGCAGCCTTGATTGGCGAAATGGACCAACCGCTTCCTGTTGGTGAACCGCAACGCGCGGTGAATGCAGACCGTACTATTCCAATTGAGTTTATTGCCCGTAGCGCGCGTAACCCGCGCCGTCATTTCGATGAGAGCGAACTTCAGGATCTCGCATCCTCGATTCGTCAGCATGGTATCGTTCAGCCGGTTGTCGTTCGTACAACAAGCCAAGATCGTTATGAGATCATTGCCGGTGAACGTCGCTGGCGCGCAGCACAACTTGCAGGATTTACCGAAGTTCCAGTGATTGTCCGTGATGTCGATGATCGCACCGCACTTGAGTTGGCAATTGTTGAAAACGTTCAGCGTTCTGACCTCAATCCGCTGGAAGAGGCGATGGGGTATGACCAACTGATCGCTGAACACGGCTACACGCAAAATGATCTCGGCGAGATTATTGGCAAGAGTCGAAGCCACGTTGCCAACAGTTTGCGTCTTCTGAAGCTGCCTGAACCCGTTCGTGATATGTTGTCACAGGGCTCCCTGTCGGCCGGGCACGCGAGGGCATTGGTTTCGACGTCAGACCCAATCAACCTTGCACGCTCCATTGTCGCAAAAGGACTGTCCGTTCGCGACGCGGAACGTCTGGCCCAGGCTGATATCCACATGCAGCTCAATCCTACGCTACCGCGCAGAGAGGAGCATGAAAAGGATTCCGATACGGTTGCGCTGGAGCGCACGCTGTCGGATGCTTTGGGGCTTGACGTTAAGATCAATCACAAGGGAACGGGCGGCCATATCCGTATTAATTACCGCACGCTTGAACAACTGGAAGGCGTGTGTCGTCTTCTTGAACAGAAATAGTCGTAAATAACTGATTTTAAATATAAAATTGTATTTTATAGAAGCGGGGCCTAGGCAGCCTCGCTCAAAAATCGATGGCTCGCCCCTTGATTTCATAGTCACCAAAACGCACGGGTTCGGCGCCGCCTCTCCCGCCGGTTTCTGCGGGCAATTCCAGCGCCTTTGCCATCCGGCGGCGCTCCTCAGCCTCCTTCAGCGCGCGCTCTGCCGCAGGTGGCAGCTTCTTTTCATTTTCGCCACTGTTGTCGTTGTACGCGTCTTGCATAGATCTCAAGGCCTTATGACAGCATATTGAAATACGTTTGTTCGTAACCAGATTATAGAAGTTGCTATGACTTGATAAGTCATTTCGCCTTTTGATCGGAGATTTTAGATGAACCTGATGCGTACGGCTATGTTGTTGGCGTTCATGACCGCTTTGTTCATGGGCATCGGCTTTCTAATTGGTGGCACAGGCGGCATGATGATCGCTCTTCTCGTCGCAGCTGGAATGAACCTGTTTTCCTATTGGAATTCAGATAAAATGGTGCTGAAGGCCTACCGGGCGCAAGAAGTCGATGAACGTAATGCGCCGGATTTTTNCGCCATGATCCGGGACCTTTCGCACAATGCAGGTCTGCCTATGCCGAAGGTCTACGTCTATGATAGTCCTCAACCCAATGCTTTTGCGACGGGTCGCAACCCGCAAAATGCAGCTGTCGCAGCATCGACCGGATTGATGGAAAGCCTGACGCCGCAGGAAGTGGCTGGCGTCATGGCTCATGAGCTGGCCCATATTCAAANTCGCGACACATTGACGATGACCATCACGGCCACATTGGCCGGTGCGATTTCAATGCTGGGCAACTTCGCTTTCTTCTTTGGTGGAAATCGTGAAAACAACAATCCGCTTGGCTTCATAGGTGTGCTGGTGGCGATGATCGTCGCACCGCTTGCTGCTATGCTGGTGCAGATGGCAATTAGCCGTACACGTGAATATTCCGCTGATCGACGCGGTGCTGAGATTTGTGGGAATCCGTTGTGGCTTGCCTCTGCTCTGCAAAAGATCGCCGGTGCAGCCAAGCAAATCCACAATGACGACGCCGAGAGAAACCCGGCGACAGCCCATATGTTCATCATCAACCCGCTCTCCGGCGAACGGATGGACAATCTGTTTTCGACACACCCCGATACGAACAACCGGATCGCTGCGCTTCATGCCATGTCGAAGGGTTACTCGCAGGCATCGACCTCTCAGCCGACAAATGCTAATGCGGTTCGCAAATCACGCTCTGTTCCAAACACCGGTTTNGGAAAAAGCGATCAAAACGAGCGCAAAGGTCCCTGGTCTTGACATCGAATTCCTCCGCCACGCCGGCAAAACATCATAAACGTAAGCCGTCTGGTGGAAACAACAACGAGGCATCCTTCGCTGACGACTGGAAACCAGGGCTCGCTGCTCGCGTAGCTGCAGTCAAGATCATCTCTGCGGTGCTGGACAAAAAGACATCGCTGGATGGCATGCTGGATGCGGAGAACGGCAACCCTGCCTATCGGGCACTGAGCCTTCCTGACCGTGCTCTGGTGCGTGCCATCGTCAACACCTCGCTGAGACATCTCCCACGTATCGAAGCAGTTCTCGCAATGCTTCTGGATGGGCCTTTGCCACAGGGAGCGCGGTCATTGCACCATGTTTTCGTCGTTGGTGTCACTCAGATGCTTTATCTCGATATTCCGGACCATTCGGCTGTCGATCTGGCGGTGGAGCAAGCACATCGCGATCCAAGAAATAAGCGCTTCGTAAAACTCGTCAATGCTGTCTTGCGGCGTTTGGGACGTGAAAAAGACGATGTTTTGCAGGCGGTGAGTGCAGTGCCAGTTTTGCCAAGCTGGTTTTACAACCGTCTGGTCAAGATTTATGGAAANGACGCTGCGGAGCGTATGGCCGAGGCGCAGCTTGTGCCATCTGTCATTGATGTTACTGTAAANTCCAATCCCGATCATTGGGCTGAAAAGTTGAACGGTATCGTTATGCCCAATGGCAGCGTTCGACTTGGCTCTTTCGAGGGATCCGTCTCCGGACTGGATGGCTTCTCCGATGGTGAATGGTGGGTGCAGGACTTTTCTGCCAGCTTGCCGGTGCGGTTGATGGGTGACCTGAGGGGCAAACGCGTGGCTGATCTCTGTGCCGCGCCTGGCGGCAAGACAGCACAGCTTATCCTTGCCGGTGCGGATGTTACTGCGCTTGATCAATCCGGCAACAGACTGAAGCGGCTCCGTGAAAATCTCGATCGACTAAAGCTGAAAGCCGAGACGATCGAAAGCAATATGCTGAAATTTCAGCCCGATGTTTTGTTCGATGCTGTGCTTTTGGATGCGCCCTGCTCTTCCACCGGAACTTTGCGCAAGCACCCGGACGTGTGCTGGACCAAGGATGAGCGAGATATCGCCAAGCTCGCAGCCCTGCAAGAACAGATGCTTCGCCACGCCATGACCATGGTCAAGCCCGGCGGCATGATCGTGTTCTCAAACTGCTCGCTCGATCCGTCCGAGGGTGAGGAGATGGTGGCGAAGGTTCTCGCGAGTGAACCTTCCTTGCAGCGTGTTCCAACTGCTAAAGCCCAGTTTCCTGGCTTGGAAGCTGCTATCAATGATATCGGAGATCTGCGTACGACGCCGGATATGTTTGGCGGCGTTGACGGCTTTTATGCTGCGGTTCTGCGTTTGACATAAGCATTTTTAGCCAGACATTAAACCTTGAGCCGGATTCACATCTTGAATGATCTACGTTGGTCATGCCGGATTTGGATCGTTTACAAAATATGAAGCTTTTCCTGAAATATTGATCGATGTCGCAATCGCAATATGGCGTCCTTTCCCAAGGGCGGTGCGGACGTTCAGCTGCATAAAGGTCGCTTTCAATCGGCGTCTTAGCACGAAAATCAACGATGATTTCCAGCTGAGATACTGAACCAGAACACGTCTTCGGGCGGGCGGGAAACGCAAGTTTGGTTACATCCCTGAAAAGCAACTTGAGTGTTGCGGGGCTTTTTATACGGATATTTAGAAACCGTGCCATGATCGGCATTGCGCCGTCGCGTCTCCGTTTTCTGAGATTTGCCGAACGTGTTCCCAGTGGTCTGGTTGCAGCACCTACGGATTTGCGCGCGGTCGACCCCTATGTCGCGCAGGAATTGGTCAAGGGGCGTATCGCGCTCGCTGGACGCGTTCTGGAAACGGGCGGGGCATCCCCTTTCTCGCTCGATCTGCCATCGGCAGCTTTCGAAGAGAGGCTTCACGCATTTGGCTGGTTGCGGCACGTCCGCGCCAGCAAATCGGATGAGGCCTGCGCTCGCTCCAGGCTTCTGGTGTCAGACTGGATTGCCCTTCATGGGCGAAGGATCAAAGGGGTCGCCTGGACCCCGGAAATTGTGGCACAAAGGCTGATTTCCTGGCTATCGCATTCTCCGGTCATTCTACAGAATGCAGATGCTGGCTTCTATCGCCGCTTTCTGAAAAGCCTTGGGTACCACGTGCGGTATCTCAGCCTCATCGCAAAATATGCGCCTGATGGTGAAATCCGCTTGAAAATCCGGATAGCCTTGGCTGTCGCATCGATTTCACTGCCGAATAGAGCGGTAAATATTGCACGTCATGGCATGAAACTTGACCGTGAGTTGGAGCGGCAAGTGTTGCCGGATGGCGGACACGTGTCGCGCAACCCACGTGTGATGCTGGACCTTCTGCTGGATCTGCTGCCGCTGCGACAAAGCTATATCAATCTCGGACATGACGTACCGCCCGGCCTCGTTCCTGCGATTGATCGCATGTTTCCTGCCATCCGGTTCTTTCGTCATCAGGATGGTGATCTGGCGCTCTTCAACGGTGCGACGGTTACGCTTGCCAATGAACTGGCTTCCGTGTTGCGATACGATGAGACATCCGGCCGGCCTTCTCGCGCGATGCCTGATATCGCCTATCAACGGTTATCGGCGGGATCGACTGTCGTCATCGTAGACACCGGTCTTCCCCAGACACTTGAGCTTTCAAAGGGCGCGCATTGTGGATGCCTGTCCTTCGAGCTGTCTTCGGTTCGAAACCGGTTCATCGTCAACTCAGGTTTTCCACCCNATGCCGCCACAGATTTTAGGCGCGCAAGCCGTTCAACAGCAGCGCATTCTACAGTGACCCTCGATGACACCTCGTCTTCACGCCTCTCGCGCTCAAGGCTTATCGGGCCTATCGTCATACCGGGTGTGACGGACGTAAACATCGAGCGACATATGGATGACAAGGGTGCCGACGTGCTGGTGACATCTCACGATGGGTATCTCAAGCAATTCGGATATATACACGAGCGCGAACTGGAACTGAATGTTACAGGAACCAAGATTAAGGGCCGCGATAGCATTCAGCCATCTCAAGATGGTAAGAAAAGAACCATAGAACGCCTTGATGCCGTGTCGCGTTTCCACATTCACCCTTCCATAGAGTTGGTTCAGCTGAATGACGAATCCGTTTTGATGACCGCAGTCGATGGTACAGGCTGGGTGTTTNCCGCGCCCGGGCAAATTGTTACAATTGCGGAAGACGTATTCATGGCGGATGCCTCAGGCATTCGTCCTTCGCAACAGATCGAAATCTCGTTCAACCCTCCTGACACAGTCGATGTTCGTTGGATTATCGAAAAGACGCCGTAGCATCGGCGTCTTCCGTCTCCCCATGTTTATTAATACGTAAAGCTGTGCTAACGCGACGGCAACCGCCGGATGGTTAGCTCACCGGCTTCTCTTTTCCGCATTACGGAGTTGTCTTAATGGCCGTCGTTTCCAAGAAAATTCCCGCTCCCGACAAAGTCAAAATCCGCACTGCGCTGCTTTCGGTCTCCGACAAGACTGACATCGTCGAGCTGGCGGGCGCTCTGGTCAAGCTGGGCGTGAAACTTCTGTCGACAGGTGGCACGTCGAAGACCATTGCCGATGCAGGTCTTCCGGTCACTGACGTTTCTGATATCACTCAATTTCCTGAGATCATGGATGGCCGTGTCAAGACGTTGCACCCCAATGTCCATGGTGGCCTGCTGGCGATCCGAGATGATGCCGAACATGTGAGAGCCATGCAGGCGCACGGTATCGAAGCCATCGATCTGTCCGTTATCAATCTTTATCCGTTCGAAGAGGTCCGCGCCAAGGGTGGCGATTATCCGACGACGGTAGAAANTATCGATATTGGCGGTCCTGCCATGATCCGCGCATCGGCCAAGAACCACGCCTATGTCACTGTGGTGACCGATCCAAGCGATTATCCAGAATTGCTGGAAGCATTGCAGGCCGAAGACGGTCAGACGAGCTATGCGCTGCGCCAGTGTTTCGCTGCCAAGGCTTATGCGCGCACCGCAGCGTATGATGCGGTTATTTCCAACTGGTTTGCCGAAGCGCTCTCCATCGAGACGCCGCACTACCGCGCGATTGGCGGCGTGCTGAAGGAAAAGATGCGTTACGGCGAAAATCCGCATCAGAGTGCTGGCTTCTATCTGACCGGAGACAAGCGCCCCGGTGTTGCGACGGCCACGCTTCTGCAGGGCAAGCAACTTTCCTACAACAATATCAATGATACCGATGCTGCTTACGAGCTGGTCGCAGAATTCCTGCCCGAGAATGCACCAGCCGTCGCCATCATCAAGCATGCAAATCCATGCGGTGTTGCAACGGGGACCACCTTGCTGGATGCCTACAAGCGTGCGCTGGCCTGTGACCCCGTCTCTGCTTTCGGTGGCGTGATTGCCATGAACCGCACGCTGGATGCTGAAACCGCTGAAGAAATCATCCAGCTTTTCACCGAAGTCATCATTGCACCTGATGTAACCGAAGAAGCCAAGCTGATCGTTGCTCGCAAGCCGAACCTGCGTCTTCTGTCAGCCGGTGGTCTACCAGATGCGCGCGCTGCTGGTATTACGGCGAAAACCGTATCCGGTGGTCTTCTGGTCCAGAGCCGTGACAATGGCATGGTCGAAGATCTCGACCTTAAGGTCGTAACCAACCGCGCACCGACAGCGCAAGAGCTTGAAGATATGAAGTTCGCCTTTAAGATTGCCAAGCATGTGAAATCCAACGCGGTGATCTATGCCAAGGACGGCCAGACGGCAGGCATCGGTGCTGGCCAGATGAGCCGCATCGATTCAGCGCGAATCGCGGCCCAGAAGGCTGAAGACGCTGCCAAGGCGATGGGGCTTGCCGAGCCACTGACCAAAGGTTCCGCGGTTGCGTCCGAGGCGTTCTATCCCTTTGCAGACGGCTTGCTCGCCGCGATCTCCGCTGGTGCGACAGCGGTTATTCAGCCCGGTGGTTCGATGCGGGATCAGGATGTGATCGACGCGGCGAACGAGCATAATGTCACTATGGTGTTCACAGGCATGCGTCATTTCAAGCATTAACGAGCTCGGCCGGGAGGGTGTAGAACCTCCCGGTCCTTATCCATAAGGGTGCTTTTGAGCTTATGCTAGGGCTTCATGTTTCACGTGGGACACATGCTCAAGTAACAGCCCCGACCTGCCACGGCACGAATTCATTATCGCCGTAGTCATAAATCTCGCTCACGGTTTTATCGCCTGATGCGACAGCGATGATGTGCTCGAAGATTCTTTTGCCGGATTCCTCAATGGTCTCACGACCGGTAACGATCTCACCGCAGTTGATGTCCATATCTTCCTTCATGTGTTCGTACATTTCGGTGTTGGTGGCAATCTTGATGCACGGCGAAGGTTTGAAGCCCGAGACGGAGCCACGACCGGTGGTGAAGCAGATGACGTTACAGCCGCCTGCTACCTGGCCTGTGACGGCGACCGGATCATAGCCAGGCGTGTCCATGAAGACAAANCCGGGTTCCGTGACAGTTTCGGCAAATTCGTAGACGGCTTTCAGCGGCATGGAGCCGCCTTTTGCGACAGCACCCAGTGACTTCTCGAGGATCGTGGTCAGACCTCCCAGCTTGTTGCCGTGGGAGGGATTGTTGTTCAACTCGTCACCATTACGAGCGGTATAATCCCGCCACCAATCGATGCGCTGCAGAAGTTTTTCAGCGACTGCCGGGGTAATGGCACGGCGTGTAAGGAGGTGTTCGGCACCGTAGATTTCGGGCGTTTCCGCCAGCACGGTCGTGCCGCCGTTCTGGACGATGAGATCTGAGGCATAACCCAGGGCTGGATTGGCGGAAATACCGGAGTAACCATCCGAACCGCCGCATTCCAAGGCAACCTTCAGGGCCGACAATGGCTGTTCCGTCCTCTTTGCAGCATTGACGACGGGCAGCATATCCTTGATCTGGGCAATTGCCGCCTCGATGGTTTTCCGTGTGCCGCCATGCTGCTGAATGGTCATGGTACGAAGGCGTTCGCCCTCTTCCATCTTGTAGTGTTCGAGGATCGGTGCAATCTGGTTGGTTTCACAGCCTAGCCCGATCAACAGGATGCCGCCGAAGTTAGGGTGCCGAGCGTAGCCCTGGATGGTGCGGATCAACAGTCTGTAGCCTTCCGACTTGGCGTTGAGCGCACAGCCGGTGCCATGGGTCAATGCCACGACGCCATCGATATTGTCGAAACCGTCAAGTCCGCCATCGCGGTTGAAATAGTCTGCTATGTAGCGCGACACTGTGGCGGAACAGTTTACCGAGGCGATGATTCCGATGTAGTTGCGTGTGCCGACACCGCCTGCTCCGCGGTCGAAGCCCAAAAAGGTGCGGCGCTGATCCAGCGGTAGCATGCCCTTTNCTTCGATATCGACACTGAATTGATGGGCGTGCTCGGATGGCACCATGGCCAGGTTGTGGAGGTGAACGTGCCGACCCGGTTCGATGTCCTGCGTCGCGATACCGATAATCTGACCATATTTGATGACATCCTGACCGGTTTTGATGGTCGAGAGGGCCACTTTGTGCCCACGCCCGATCAGCTCAAGTGCAGTCAACTCTCCACGACCGGTGGCACCACCGGGCTGAATGGAACGACGCGCAACCGCGACGTTGTCCCTTGTGTTGAGCAAAATGGTGGCTTCTGAAATGTCTGTCACGCGGTCTCCTCCTCGCGAAAATCCGCTCTTTCGAGCTTGTCGTCTTTAATTCTCGACCCATCTCCGTCTGGAGCTGTCAAGATGGCTATGCATTGTCGATTGCGCCAGTAATGGATCTTTCGCCTCCAGAGCAGCCAGAATAGCCTCATGCTCCTGTAAGGCGAATGTCCAGGTGTTCTTGTCTTCGAATTTGACCCGAAACTGTGCGGACATCGGGCTGTGACGCTCATCGAACAAATCTGCAACGAGGCGGGCAAGGACGCTGTTGGCGGATTGTTCGGCAATGATGATATGAAACTGCCGGTCTTGATCCAGAGGCTTGCGTCCAGCCTCTATTTCATTGCGCATCGCATCTAGCGTGGACCGCAATGTTTTCAGCGCGTCCGCATCGATGCGACTGGCGGCAAGCACGATGGTGGTGCCTTCAAGCGCTGCCCGCGCCTGCATCAATTCCGTCGGGCTTTCGCCAAGCGATTTGGTTCGCGTGCTTGACTGCACTGGTTCGGGTAGGACGTAGACACCGGAGCCCATGCGGATTTCGACGCTTCCATCGATTTCCAGTGCGATAAGCCCTTCGCGCAGAGACGGGCGCGAGACGCCAAGCCGTTGTGCCAGCTCACGCTCCGGCGGAAGCCGCGAACCCGTCTGAAATTCTCCGCTCTCGATCAATTCGCGGATCTGATCTGCAATCTGCTGATAAAGCCTGCGCGGCTCCATAATTTTGGCCTGACCATTCATATGAGTTCTGCGCGAATGGCGCACTTCCTAAGATTTGGCCTTACCGTATCCTCAACGTCAAACAGACGCAAGATAATGTTTATAGCATTGAAAATGTGATATAATTTTAGATATTTCTTTNGATTGATCAATATCAAATGACACTCATCTCCACCACATTCCAAAATTGGCTTGACCAAGATGAAAATGCGGCCTAACCATCTCTCCTATTCGCAGCGCCTTGGGTGGAGTTAGGGCGCTATCGGGAGGATCTGGATGTCGCACGGCGCATCGACTGCTCAGAACAGAATTGTGGACGCCGCCGCCGTGCGTGAGCATGGCCACGTTCTGCTACGGCTGGACAATATCAGCAAGGAGTTCCCAGGCGTTAAAGCGCTGAGTGACGTGCATTTCGATCTGCGTTCAGGCGAGGTTCATGCCGTCTGCGGTGAAANTGGCGCTGGAAANTCGACGCTGATGAAGATCGTCAGCGGTGTGTACCAGCCGACGAGCGGCACGATTTTGCACAAAGGGCAAAAAGTTCAGTATGCCTCGCCGCTGGAATCGGAGGCGGCCGGCATTGCCATCATTCATCAGGAACTGAACCTCGTTCCGCATTTGAGTATCGCCGAAAACATCTATCTGGCTCGAGAGCCGAAGAGAGCATTTCTGGTTGACCGCAAGAAGTTGCGCACTGACGCTAAACGCTGTCTCGACCGGCTCGGCGTCGATCTCAACCCTGACCAGCTGGTGCGCGGCCTATCTGTCGCCCAATGTCAGATGGTAGAGATCGCAAAGGCACTGTCGCTCGATGCCGAAGTCCTGATCATGGACGAGCCGACGTCATCATTGACGGAGCAGGAAACGCGGCTCTTGTTCAAGGTCATCCGCGATCTCAAGGCATCAGGCGTCGGCATCGTCTATATCTCGCACCGGCTGGACGAGATGGCAGAGATCGTTGACCGCGTGACCGTTTTGCGCGACGGCCGTCATATCTCGACCGATGATTTCAAGGCTGTTACGGTTGACGATATCGTCACGCGAATGGTGGGCCGGTCGCTCGAGGAAAAGTTTCCAGAGCGAACATCCAGGCCAACCGATGAGGTGATTTNCGCGGTTGAGGGGCTGACACGCACCGGCGTGTTTCACGATGTCAGTTTCGAGCTTCGGCGTGGGGAAATCTTAGGGTTCGCAGGTTTGATGGGCGCCGGTCGCACCGAGGTGGCGCGGGCTATTTTCGGAGCCGATGCCTTTGACGCGGGAACGGTTACTTTCGAGGGACGTACCCTGTCCATCAAGTCGCCACAGGATGCGATTGAAAACGGCATCGCGTATCTCTCAGAAGATCGGAAGACCGATGGTCTTGCCATCAAGATGTCGGTGGCCGCCAATACGTCATTGGCCAATATGGAGGCCGTCTCCAGCCGTTTCGGACTGATCGATTTCAAGAAACATGACGAGGTTGCCAAGCGCTACGTCGACCTTTTGAACATCCGCACACCCTCCATCAAGCAGACGGTGCGGCTTTTGTCCGGCGGCAACCAGCAGAAGATCATTATCGGTAAATGGCTGTTTCGCCAGTCTCGCGTTCTGTTCTTCGATGAGCCGACGCGCGGCATCGATGTTGGGGCGAAGTTCGCGATCTACCAAATCATGGACGAACTGGCTGCCAAGGGTATCGGCGTCATTCTCATCAGCTCCGAATTGCCGGAGGTGCTGGGATTGACGGACAGGATTGCGGTTTTCCACGAAGGCAGAATTACCGGAATTCTGGAAACGGCAAAGACCAATCAGGAAGAAATCATGCGCTATGCCTCCGGCTATAGCAGCGGAGATAGACATGTCGGTTAGTCCAGAAACACCCAAGCGTTTTTCCTTCAGCGACCGGCAGAAGGATATCATCCAGAAATTTGCCGCGCTCGGCAGTCTGGTGCTTCTGACGATCGTGTTTTCAGCCACCAGCAATGCGTTCTTCACCGTCAACAATGCCATGACGATTGCCTTGCAGGTGACGTCGATTGCCCTGCTCGGCATCGGCGCGACCTGCGTTATCATCACTGGCGGCATTGATCTTTCGGTGGGCTCGGTGCTGGCGCTGGCAGGTGTGGTCGCAGCTCTTGCGGTAAAAGAGCTGGGCATGCCGGTGCCGGTTGGCATGTTCTTCGGCATTTTGACGGGTTCTCTGTGCGGCCTTATCAATGGCCTGCTGGTCACGCGCTTCAAGCTGCCGCCGTTCATCGCAACACTCGGCATGATGCTGATCGCTCGCGGTGTCGCTCTGCAAATCACCGGTGCGCGGGCCGTGTCCGGCCTTGGCGAGTCCTTTGGCGAACTTGGCAACGGCGCTTTGTTTCGCATCGTCAACATTGGCGATGACGGGTTTCCGAATGTGGTATTTCCCGGCATTCCCTACCCGGTCATTCTGATGATCGTGATCGCGATTGCCGTTTCCTTCATGCTGAACCGCTCTGTACTGGGACGACACATCTATGCGGTAGGCTCGAATGCGGAAGCCGCGCGGCTGTCCGGCGTCAACGTGGCCCGCGTCACCAACTTTACCTATGTGTTGTCTGGCACGCTGGCGGGTTTGACCGGCTGCGTGCTGATGTCCCGCCTTGTCACGGCGCAGCCGAACGAGGGTGTTATGTATGAGCTCGATGCCATCGCCAGTGCCGTCATTGGTGGCACATCGCTGATTGGCGGTGTCGGCACGATTTCTGGCACCGCTATCGGCGCCTTCGTCATCGGTATTTTGCGCAATGGCCTCAACATGAACGGCGTTTCGGCCTTCACGCAGCAGATTATCATCGGTCTGGTTATTCTCGGCACGGTCTGGATCGACCAGCTGCGCAACCGCCGATGATCTATAGGGGTGCGGACCTTTTCCGCGGGAAACCGGCACGGCGACGAGGAGATATCGCTGCGCCGGCACAATGGAGGAAAACATGAAAANGCTTACGACTGCTCTTTTGACATCGGTGATTGCGCTGTGGAGCGTTTCCGCTGTTCAGGCCGGTGAAATCGCCGTCATCGTCAAGACCGTGAATTCCACCTTCTGGCAGAACGTCCAGAAGGGTGCGGATGCCGCGATCAAGGACTCCAAGGGCAACACTATGACCTTCCAGGGTCCGGCCTCGGAATCGGCCATCGCCGATCAGGTCAACATGGTGGAAAATGCCGTCAACCGTAAGGTCGCAGGCATTGTTCTAGCCCCTTCCGATCCTGACGCGCTGGTTCCTGCCGTGAAAAAGGCCTGGGAAGCCCGCATCCCCGTGGTTATCGTAGATTCGCAACTCGCCAAGGGTGCCGAGCAATATTACCAGTCCTTCCTCGCAACCGACAATAAAAAGGCCGGTGAACTGGCAGCCCAGGCACTGATCGAAAAGGTTGGTAAGGAAGGCAAGATCGCCGTTATGTCCTACGTCGCCGGTGCCGGTTCCGAAATCGGCCGTGTTGGCGGTTTCACGGATTACATCAAGGCGAATTCCAAGCTCCAGATCGTCGGCCCCTATTATTCGCAGTCGCAGATGGCGACGGCGCTTAACCAGACGACCGACGTTCTGGCGGCCAACTCCGATCTCAAGGGCATCTTTGGTGCGAATGAACCCACTGCCATTGGCGTCGGTCGTGCGCTTGCGCAATCCGGCAAGGCGGGCAAGGTTGTCGCCATCGGTTTNGACGGCAATCAGGACCTTCAGGGCTTCGTCAAGGACGGCACTTTGTCCGGCATCGTGGTTCAGGGCTCCTATCAGATGGGTGAACTGGGCGTACAGACCGTGTCCAAGCTGATCGCCAAGGAAAAGGTCGAAAAGTTCGTTGATACCGGCGTCGTGGTGGTGACCAAAGACAACATCGACAAGCCGGAAGCGAAGAACGTTCTTTATTGATATCTGCTCTTCGTCATGCTCGGGCCAAATGCGAGCATGGTGGGAGAGAGTACAATTGGATTATTAGGATGATCGCGACCTGTCGCGATCATTCATACCAACACTGAGTTTTCGAAAGTGTCCGCGATGAAAGTTTCCGATAAACGCAAGCTGCCCCGTTGTGAGGTCGAGGTCACGCTGATGGGGCTCGGCTGTGCCCAGATGGNCAACCTTTATCGCGTCACGCCCTATGAGGAATCCAAGGGTGCTTTTGATACGGCCTGGCAGCACGGCATACGTTATTTCGATACCGCGCCGTTTTACGGCTATACCCGTTCCGAACGTCGACTGGGTACGATGGTCACCGAGCATGAGCGTAAAGATTATACGATCAGCACCAAGGTGGGCCGTGTCATGGTGCCGGATGAAACGGTAGGACCGGAAGAGGACGCTTATATTGCACCCCTACCCTTCCGTCCGGTCTATGATTATTCCCACGATGGCATTCTACGCTCTTTCGAGGCGAGCCAGCAAAGACTTGGCATTCTGAAGCCGAATATTCTCTACATTCACGATATTGGTCCCTTTACGCATGGCGACAAGCATCAGCATTACTGGGACCAATTGACATCCGGCGGCGGTTTCAAGGCCTTGGCCAGGCTGCGTGAAGAGGGCTCCACAGGTGCCGTCGGCCTTGGTGTCAATGAATGGGAAGTCGTTCGCAGCGCAATGGAAGTTTTCGACATCGACGTTGCGATGCTGGCTGGACGCTACACGTTGCTTGAACAGAGCAGCCTCGATTTCCTGAACACATGTGCCACACGCGGCGTTGCCATCGTTATGGCGGGTGTTTTCAATTCCGGCATTCTGGCGGGCAATCGCAAGTTCAATTATGCGGATGCGCCAGCCGATATTCTGGCCAAGGTCGATGCCCTCCATGATGTATGCGAAGAGCTTGGCGTCTCGTTGCAGGCTGCTGCGCTGCAATTTCCGCTGGCGCATGCCGCGTCCGTTACAGTGGTGTCCGGCGCGCGCAACGCACAGCAACTTTCATCCAATATAGAATGGTTCGAGCAGGATATTCCGGCTGAATTCTGGCGCGAACTGCAAAAGCGCGACCTGATTGCTGAGGGTGCGCCGGTACCGGGAGGCAATGTCTGACCATGCTGATCGACGCCCACCAGCATTTCTGGCTTTTGAAGGATCGTGCCGGCCAGTGGCCGCCGCCTTCTTTGGCTGCCATCTACCGGGATTTTCTTCCTGACGATTTGCTGCCATTGATGCAGCAGGCGGGTGTAACTGGCACAGTGCTGGTGCAGACGATGGAAACGGCTGGTGATACGGATTTCATGTTGGCGCTGGCCGACAAGCATTCCTTCATTAAAGGCGTTGTCGGCTGGCTCGATATGAAGGCACCGGACGCGTCTGAACAGATCATCAGACGCGCAGCCCACCCTACCTTTAAGGGTGTGCGACCGATGTTGCAGGACATCGCCGATGTCAGCTGGATAGTGGATCCTGCGCTTGATCCAGCTGTCACAGCCTTGATCGATCACCGCCTTGTATTCGATGCGCTGGTTCTCCCTCGGCATTTGCCGCATCTGCTTGCCTTCGCGACCCGCCATACCGGGCTTCCAATCGTCATTGATCACGGTGCAAAGCCGTTGATCGCAATCGGTCATTACAACAATTGGCGCAAGGATATGGCGGCTTTGGCTGCCCTTCCCCACGTCTATTGCAAGCTTTCAGGTCTGCTAACCGAACGCGGTGATCAAAAGCCTGAGGCAGTGCGGCCCTATGCTGAAACCATTATCGATCTGTTCGGTGCTGAACGGGTGATGTTTGGCAGCGACTGGCCCGTCTTGCGGCTGGCTGGCGATTATCAGGCATGGCTGGATTTCAGCCGCAGCATCGTACCCGCTGCCCACCATGATGCAGTATTTGGCGGCAATGCCGTGCGTTTTTACTCTCTTTCTGACAGGTGACATATGCTGGCGATTTTTNGCGATAAGCCCGGGCTTTTATCAGCCAAGGAATTGCCGACGCCGCACCGCGGCGAGGGCGATGTTCTGGTGCGTATCCGCCGCATAGGCGTCTGCGGCACGGATTTACATATCTTCACCGGCAATCAACCCTACCTCTCCTATCCCCGCATTATGGGACATGAGTTATCCGGCACGGTGGAAGATGCACCTGAAGGAAGCGATTTGGCTGTAGGGGATATCGTCACCATCATCCCTTACATTTCCTGCGGACATTGCAGCGCTTGCCTGAAAGGCAAAAGCAATTGCTGCCGCAACATCGGGGTGTTGGGCGTACACCGCGATGGTGGCATGGTGGAATATCTGAGCGTGCCAGAACAGTTCGTTCTGAAGGCTGAAGGTCTCACTCTTGATCAAGCAGCGATGACGGAATTTCTGGCCATCGGCGCACATGCGGTGCGTCGAGGCGCGGTCGAGACCGGTCAGCAGGTGTTGATCGTCGGTGCCGGACCGATCGGCATGGCAGTTGCCGTATTTGCTGTTCTCAATGGTGCCGCTGTGACGATGATCGATAGCCGCGAAGACCGGTTGAATTTTTGTAAGGATCAACTAGGTGTCACCCACATCGTCGCACTTGGCGATGGCGATAAGGACCGCCTATCCGAGATTACGGGCGGGGATTTCTTCGACGCCGTTTTTGATGCGACAGGCAATGCTAAAGCCATGGAACGGGGCTTTTCCTTCGTTGGCCATGGCGGCTCCTACGTGCTGGTATCGATTGTCGCTAGCGACATCAGCTTCAATGATCCTGAGTTCCACAAGCGCGAAACAACGTTGCTGGGCAGCCGCAACGCGACGCTTGAGGATTTTGAAGTGGTCCTAGCGGCGCAGCGTTCCGGCAAAGTCCCGGAAGCGCTGATCACACACCGTATGACACTGGCCGATGTTCCCGCCCGCTTTGCAGACCTGACCAACCCTAAGGCTGGTGTGATCAAAGGCATGGTGGAAGTCGCCTGAGACCTGCAAAAATAAAGAAATTCTGTGACCCCNGACTGCGAGTGAGGCCATGACCAAGATTACCGATTTGCGCGTTTTCGATTTGCGTTTTCCAACTTCGCAAAGCCTTGATGGCTCAGATGCGATGAACCCCGATCCGGATTACTCCGCCGCGTATGTTATTCTCGATACCGATGACACCACCTTGAAAGGACACGGTCTGACCTTCACCATCGGTCGCGGCAACGAGATTTGCTGCATGGCCATCGAAGCGATGCGGCATCTGGTTATCGGTACCGATCTTTCCGCCGTCCTGGAAANTCCCGGCAAATACTGGCGTCATCTGACGGGTGATAGCCAGCTGCGCTGGATCGGACCGGACAAGGGTGCCATGCATCTGGCCACGGGTGCCGTCGTCAACGCTGTATGGGATCTGCTGGCCAAGCAGGTCGGCAAACCGGTCTGGCAACTGGTGGCCGATATGAGCCCCGAACAGATCGCCGATATCGTCGATTACCGTTACCTGACCGATGTCTTGACGCGCGACGATGCGCTAGCAATCCTGAAGAAAGCCGAAACCGGTAAGGCAGAGCGGGCGCAGATCCTTAAACAAGAGGGGTATGCCTGCTATACGACCTCTGCGGGATGGCTGGGTTACGGCGATGATAAATTACGACGCCTATGTCAGGAAGCCATTGATGCAGGCTTCAACCATGTGAAAATGAAAGTCGGGCGCGATCTGGAAGACGACATCCGTCGCCTGACCATCGCCCGCGAAGTGATCGGCCCCGATCGCTACCTCATGATTGACGCCAATCAGGTATGGGAGGTCGATCAGGCCATTGAGTGGGTTAACAAGCTTGCTTTCGCCAAGCCCTTCTTCATCGAAGAGCCGACCAGCCCTGACGACATCGCAGGTCACCGCAAAATTCGTCAGGCGATTGGTTCTGTGAAGGTCGCAACCGGCGAAATGTGCCAGAACCGTATCATGTTCAAGCAGTTCATCGCCGAAGGCGCGATCGACGTGGTCCAGATCGATTCCTGCCGCATGGGCGGACTCAATGAAGTGTTGGCCGTTTTGTTGATTGCAGCGAAATACGATTTGCCTGTCTGGCCACATGCAGGCGGGGTCGGGCTTTGCGAATATGTGCAGCACCTGTCGATGATCGATTATCTTGTCGTCTCAGGCACCAAGGATGGCCGCGTCATCGAGTATGTCGACCATCTGCATGAGCACTTCATTGAGCCCTGCGATATTCAGAATGCTGCTTACATGCCGCCGAAAATGGCAGGTTTTTCGATTGAGATGAGGCCTGAAACGATTGAGGCTTATTTGTTCAAGGGGTAAATGGGCTCGCTGCCCGTTCCACCGTCATCCTCGCCCTTGTGGCGAGGATCTAACCACGTTTAATGTTGGGGTTCGTTAGATCCTCGGGTCAAGCCCGAGGATGACGTCGAATTGGGATAATCGCGTTGCTCTAGAACGCAGCCAGCGCTGCTTCGAGCCTCACCCACTCGGCCTCTTCTCCTGGAAGACCAAAGCGAATATCCTTAGGTCTCTCATCGAAGATGCGCGTCAGAATGCCGTGTTGCATCAGGTGGGCAAACAGGTGCGGTACCCGCTCATCGCGAACGAGCGTAAAGAGCGACGTACTCCCAGCGATCGTTAAACCGGTTTCTATCATCATCTCGTTTAGCCGTGCCGAATCATCCCTTAGCCGGAGTCTCATTGCATCTTGCCAGGTGTGGTCCCCGAGCGCTTCTGTTGCGATATGCAGAGCCGGGCCTGAAACGGCCCAAGGGCCAAGCCTTGACTCGAGCTCTGCTGCGACATCGGGATGGGCGACTGCGAAGCCGAGACGGACGCCTGCCATGCCGTAGAACTTGCCGAAGGAACGTAGGACGATGAGGCCATCTGATGTTGTTGCATTGGCAAGACTTTGCGCATGACCGGTCTCGATGAACGCCTCATCCACCACAAGCAGCCCGCCCTTTTTGCGCATGGCTGCTGCCAGTCCCTGCAACTCGGTGCGATCAGACACCCGCCCATCGGGNTTGTTTGGGTTGATGACGACGGCGTAGTCAAAGGCCAAGAGATCCCTGATTTCAGAGACTTCGGTTACAGCCAGGCCTGCAATGCGGGCAGTGCGGGCGTGTTCGGCGTAGGTCGGTGAAAGAACGCCGCATCTTTNCGCGCCGCTTTGGACAGCCATATGTGCCAAGAGCGGCATCAGCATCTGCGTTCCGGGGGCTGCGGCAATGTGAGTGCCAGAGGGCGCGCTGAACGCCGTTGCCGCGATGTTTTNCAGGGTTTCGACGGCACCCGGTTCCGGCAGGCGGGCAAAGGCGCTGGCAGGAATGGGCGAATGGGCGTAGGAGTGCGGGTTGATCCCGGTGGAAAGATCGATCCACGGTTCGGGCGCCTGCGGAAAAAGCTGGCGCGCGTGGCCCAGATTGCCTCCATGGCGGATCGCCGGTTGTGCTTTTNCTGGTACCTTTTCGCCCATGTTCTTCGCTCTCGCTTTCCTATCACTGCTCATCGAGCGCCTTCTCGGCTATCCCGACTGGCTGTTCAAACGCATCGGCCACCCCGTAACCTGGATCGGTTCGCTTATCGCGCTCCTAGATAGAAAATGGAACCGGGGGAGTGATTCATTTTTACGTCGCAAAGGCACGGGTGTTGCCGCTCTTGTTATCCTTCTAGGGTCGACGGTGCTGAGTGCATCGGTGTTGCAGTCAGCACTTCTATGGCTTCCGTTCGGCATATTGGCCGTGGCAGTGCTTGGCGCATCCCTGCCAGCACAGAAAAGCTTGGAGCAGCATGTCGAGGCCGTGGCGATGGCTTTGGAACGTGAGGGTATCGAAGGCGGTCGTAAAGCCGTTTCGATGATCGTGGGGCGTGATCCCGATAATCTGGATGAGGCTGCGGTCTGCCGCGCAGCGATTGAAAGTCTGGCGGAAAACTTTNCCGATGGTGTCGTCGCTCCCGCGGTTTGGTTAGGGCTTCTGGGGCTTGCCGGCGGTGCGGGTTACAAGGCGATCAACACAGCAGACAGCATGATTGGCCATCGCTCTGCCCGTCATGAAGCATTTGGCTGGGCGTCGGCGCGACTGGACGACCTGGTCAACCTGCCCGCTTCCCGGCTGACTGGCCTGTTGTTTGTCCTCGCTGCTTTTTTCGTGAATGGCGCTTCGCCTCGGGCTGGTTTCCGCTCTATTTTCCAAGACGCGCACCATCACCGTTCGCCCAATGCCGGTTGGCCGGAGGCGGCACTGGCAGGGGCACTTGGTTTCGCGCTGGCCGGTCCTCGGTCTTACGGCGGGCAAATGATCGAGGCGCGGTTCATGGGCGAAGGTGGGCGGCGCGATTTGACATCTGTCGATATTCGCCAGGCTTTGACACTCGCACGTATCGCGGATGCTATGTTGATCGCGTTTTTCGGTGCGTTAGCCTTGGCTATCGCGCTATAGCCAGTAGTGCATCGAGATCGAGATGGCGTTCCATGTGGTCCGCCAACCGGTCCAGAACGTCATCCACCTGCGCTTCGTAATTGAGTGCCGAGCTTTCGCCGCCCAGTCGCTCCAGCCATGCGCTGCGTTGATTGTCGTCTGCGAAGAGGCCGTGAATATAGGTGCCAAAGACGCGGCCATCAGCAGAGATCGCGCCCTCGGCGTGGTCGCCCATCGTAGAGAAGGGACGCATGTTGTCATTCCCTGTCGTTACACCGACATGCATTTCATAGCCGGAGAAAGAAACGTGATCGAAGCTTTGGCCGATGACAGAAACGAGCCTTTTGTCTCCCGTCAGCACAGTGTCGATATCCAGTAAGCCCAACCCCTCTATCGTGTTAGGCGTACCCTCGATACCATCAGGATCTGCCACCGTGTTNCCGAGCATCTGGTAGCCACCGCATAGGCCAAGCACAAAGCCGCCACGGCGCGCATGCGCCTTGATATCTACATCAAGCCCTGAACTTTTCAGGGCGCTCAGATCGGCGATCGTGGATTNGGAGCCGCAAATCAGCACCAGTGCACAATTTGCGGGAATGACATCGCCTTGGCGCACCCTGATAAGCTCGACATCCGGCTCAGCCTCAAGGGGATCAAGGTCGTCGAAGTTCGAGATGTGCGGCAGGATCGGCACTGCGATGCGGATCTTCGCGCCGGGTTTGTGCTGCCCAGGTGCTGTCAGGCCCAACGCGTCCTCTGCTGGCAGGCGATTGGCATCGGCAAAATGCGGCAGGAGGCCGATCGGGTTCCAGCCGGTTTTATCTGAGATAATGCGCATTCCTTCATCGAACAGGTTTGGATCACCCCTGAAACGATTAACGATGAAACCATGAATCATGGCGGCATCGTCTGCATCCAGAACCGCCTTTGTACCAACAAGGCTGGCGATGACGCCGCCTCGGTCGATATCGCCAATCAGGATGACGGGGGCATTGGCTGCGCGGGCGAAGCCCATATTGGCAATGTCGTTGGCGCGGAGATTGACTTCCGAAGCGCTGCCCGCACCCTCGATCAGGATGATGTCAGCTTTCGCCTTGAGATGTTCAAAGCTTTCCAGAACGCGCGGCATCAACCCTGCCTTCATATGCTGGTAATCTACGGCTTTGGCTTTGCCGATTACTTTGCCCTGCACCACCACCTGCGCACCGGTCTCGCTTTGGGGTTTGAGCAGCACGGGGTTCATATGCACGGAAAGCGGAACGCCAGCAGCCCGTGCCTGCAAGGCCTGTGCCCGGCCAATTTCGCCACCATCTGCTGTGACGGCGGCATTGTTGGACATGTTTNGCGGCTTGAAGGGCATGACGGACAGTCCGCGACGGACGAAGGCGCGGGCCAGCCCTGCCACCATCAGCGACTTGCCGACATCCGAGCCGGTGCCTTGAAACATCAAAACGCGCGCTGTCATGAATTAGAACTCAATGCCGGATTGCGCTTTCACACCAGCTTTGAAGTGATGTTTCACAAGCGTCATTTCCGTAACCATATCGGCGGCATCCATCAACGGCTGCTTGGCATTTCGGCCGGTGACGATAACGTGCAAACCGGGGCGACGAGTTTGCAGGGTCTCTACCACCTCTTCCAGCGGTAGATAATCATAGCGCAATGCGATGTTGAGCTCATCCAGAACCACGAGACCGATGGTGTCATCGGCCATCATCACCTTGGCTTCCTCCCAGGCTTTGGTCGCGGCGNCGACGTCGCGCTTGAGATCCTGAGTGTCCCACGTGAAACCTTCGCCCATGGTGCGCCACTCCACACGGTCACCGAACAGGGCGAGTGCCTGTTGTTCGCCGGTGGACCATGCGCCTTTGATGAACTGGACAATGCCGACACGTCTGCCGGTGCCCAGCATGCGCAAGGCAAGGCCGAAGGCTGCGGTAGACTTGCCTTTGCCAGGGCCGGTGTTGATCATCAGCAGACCTTTTTCGACGGTCTTTTCGGAGACTTCAGCATCTTGAACCGCCTTGCGGTTGACCATCTTGGCGCGGTGACGTTCGGCTTCGCTGTCGCTGATGTCGCGGGTCATGGCGGTTGGTCCTTCCGGGTCTCATGCTTTTCCAAAGCGGCGACTATAACCAAAACGCATGCGTGAGCAATGATACGCGGCATTGACACAAAAGCACCGCAGGGCATAAGGGTTAATGACTGACGGTCTTTTTCCGGCAACGGGAAANGCTAAGAGGGAACACGGTGCACTTCGCTTATGCGGACAAATCCGTGGCTGCCCCCGCAACTGTAAGCGGTGAGCCCGCGCCGGAAGCCACTGGACATCTTCAAGTCCGGGAAGGCGGCGCGAGGTGTTGAAGCCGCAAGCCAGGAGACCTGCCGTTTCAGGAAAAACGTCTGCCGGGCGGGGTGCTCCGGTCAGTCGGTTGTTCGCCAATGGCTTTGCGGTTGTCCGCATGCCGTTTNCGATATCCGCACCCCAAGACCATGTGAAGGCGCGGAAAGTACACTCTTGGATATTACATCAACATCGCTCAGCCTGAATGAGAAGACGCACCATGACACCGCGCCTGGAGTCGTGGTTTATGTGTGCCGCAGTTGCCGGTCCGAAGCTGATCCGAATGCGGACCCTCGCCCCGGTGCGACCCTTGCGCAGGCCGCCATTGCGCTGGGTGACGCAGAGGGTGTCAATGTGCGCAGCGTCAATTGCCTTGCCAATTGCAAGCGCGGCTTGAGTGCCGCCATTCGCAGCGCCGATGGATGGTCCTATATGTTTGGATCGCTGAGCGAAGACGATGCGGCCGACCTTATGGTTGGCGCACGTCTGTTGGCCTCTGCGCCCGACGGGCTGATGCCGTGGCGCGGACGGCCCGACAGTTTGAAGCGTGGCCTCGTTGCCCGCATTCCCCCTTTGAATTTTACCGAGGAGACATCATGACCACGCTCAACCGCGTTCCCTGCACCATCATCACCGGCTTTCTGGGCGCTGGCAAAACCACGCTGCTGCGTGGCCTTCTGGAAAAGCTTGAGGGTAAGCGGCTGGCCATCATCGTCAACGAGTTCGGCGATGTCGGTATCGATGGTGACATTCTCAAGGGGTGTGGCATCGAAAACTGCCCGGAAGAAAACATCGTGGAATTGGCCAATGGCTGCATCTGCTGCACAGTGGCAGATGATTTCCAGCCCGCCATCGAGCAGATTCTGAGCCGACAGCCACGCGTTGAGCATATTCTGATAGAGACCTCCGGTCTTGCTCTACCAAAACCCCTAGTACAGGCTTTCCAGTGGCCAGCGATCAAAAGCCGTGTAACGGTGGATGCCGTTGTGGCCGTGGCCGATGGCGTAGCACTTGCACAAGGCATGGTATCGCATGATCTCGAAGCACTCGCTGCTCAGCGCCAGAACGACGAGGCGCTGGACCATGACGATCCGGTCGAAGAGGTTTTCGAAGACCAGATTGCCTGCGCTGATCTCATCGTTCTGACCAAGGGCGATCTACTGGATGCGGCGGGTCTCGAACGCGCCAAGGCACATATTAACGCTCATCTTCCAAAGGCTGCTAAAATTATCGTGGCTTCCAATGGCGCGATCGATCCTGCCGTGCTCATTGGCCTTGGCCTTGCAGTGGAAGAGCATATCGAAAACCGCCACACCCACCATGATGAAGAAGCAGATCACGACCACGACGAATTCGACAGCTTCGTTGTAGAACTGGACGCGGTAAAGGATGCAAACGCGCTAGCGATGCGGATTTCCGAAACCGCAGCATCGGAAANTGTGTTGCGCATCAAGGGGTTTGTCGAGGTGTCAGCCAAGCCGATGCGTTTGCAGGTGCAGGCGGTCGGTTCGCGCGTCAACCATTACTTCGATCGCCCGTGGGCTGCCGGTGAGGTGCGCCGCAGCCGTCTGGTCGTGATCGGAGAAAAGGGTCTCGACCGCGCGAAAATCGAGCGGATGCTGGCAGCCTGATCCATGCACATCCTCGCCACCACATCTTCGTCTCTGGACGACCTGATAGAGCCGGTTGATCTCAACCAGGGTCAGGCGGATGTGGTGGTGCTGTCTTTTTCGGCCAGCGATCTGGGTGGGCTGGAGCGCGGATGGCAGCGTAGTAACGATGTCTCGGTATCCTTNGTGTGTGCCAACCTTTCCGAACTTCGCCACCCCATGTCGGTCGATCTGTGGATTGAAAAGACGGCGGAACATGCCAGACTTATCCTTATCCGGATTCTCGGCGGTGCCGATCGCTGGCGATACGGCGTGGACGAGTTGTCGAGAATGGCGCGGCGGCGTGGCTTAAAGCTCTTGCTTTTGCCCGGCGAATGCAGCGATCGCGATGAGAAACTCGAAGCTGCGTCCACGGTCGATCTACCAACGCAGTCCAAAATCCTTTCCTTCTTCCGCGAAGGCGGGCCGGAAAATATGGACCGGATTGCGAGAGGGCTTGCTGCGTTGGCGCGAGGGGAAGTCTGGCCCGATCTTGCAGCAGAACCGTTGCCCAAATGCGGATTCTACCGGCCCGGTGAAGGCGTGGTTGACCTTTCGGCGGCGCTGGATTGTTACGAGGCCGGTACGCCGCTTGTGCCCATCCTGTTTTATCGTTCCATGCTGATGGCGGAAGACGTTGCGCCGATCGATGCGCTATATGAGGCACTGCGTGAACGCGGCTTTTCGCCGCTTCCGATCTTTGTCGGCGGTCTGAAAGACAGCGACGCTATCCGGTTTCTGGAAGAAAAGCTCGTTCCCTTGGAACCGGCAGCCATGATAGCAGCGACAGCTTTCGCCAGCCATTCGGACGAAGATGGCAAGAGCCTGTTCGACCGGCTGGGCGTCGCAACCTTTCAGGTCATCATGGCCACCACCCGCCGCGATGGTTGGGCGGAAAACATGCGCGGGCTCAACCCGTCCGATCTCGCCATGCATGTGGTGCTGCCGGAATTGGATGGGCGTATTCTGGCGGGCGCTATTTCCTTTAAACAGCCTTACCCAGACGGCGGGCGCGGCCTAGTCCATATCCCGGAGCGTGATCGCGTCGAGCAGGTTGCCGATCGTCTCTCTGCCTTTTNGCGGCTAAAGAATGCGGCACCTGCTGAGCGGCGTGTCGTCATTCTCATGCCGGATTATCCAGGCGCTGCACCGGGGCGAACGGGATATGCGGTTGGTCTCGATGTACCGCAAAGTGTGTTGGAGGTCCTGCGCGACTTACGCGACGCCGGTTATGCGGTGGACGATATTCCAGAGACGGCGCGGGCGTTGCTTGACCGGGTTGAAAATGAGACGACTACTTTTACGCTGGCCGACTACTCAGCGTTCCGCGACGCCCTGCCCAAAGCTGCCAATCTGGCCTTGGACGAAACATGGGGTGAAGCGGATGCAGATACTGCTGTAACAGCCGGAACATTCCATTTTCGTGCCGCTCGTTTCGGCTCAGTAACAGTTGCTCTTGCGCCAGATCGTGGCCGCACCGAAGACCGGCGGGTGGATTATCACGATCCGGCCCTGCCGCCTCGGCATGCACTGGTCGCTTTCGGTGCGTGGATGCAGAAAAGCCCGAGCGCACATGCAATTATTCATGTCGGTGCACACGGTACGCTGGAATGGCTGCCGGGCAAGACGGTTGCGTTATCGCGGACCTGTTTTCCCGAGATCGTTACCGGATCGCTGCCGGTGATCTATCCCTTTATCGTGTCCAATCCCGGCGAAGCAGCCGTTGCCAAACGGCGGATCGCTGCCGTTACCATCGGCCATATTCCGCCTATTTTAATCGATGCTGGACTTTCGCCTGAACAGATGGCGCTGGAACAGCTTGTCGATGAATATGCGCAGGCCGATGGATTGGACAGCCGCCGCCGCGACAGATTGGCCAAGCTTATCGTCGAGAAGGCGCTTGAAACTGGTCTGGCCGAAGATGCTGGCGTCGGCAAGCAGGACGATTCCGATACCGCGCTTTCACGCATTGATGCTTTTCTCTGCGATCTCAAGGATTTCGCGATCAAAGACGGACAGCATGTGTTTGGCCGCTGTGCGGATGGTGAGCCAGATCAGTCGAGAGCGCAAAGTGCGTCGGCTGAAAAGGCTGCGCTGATTGCTGCACTCAACGGGCAGCATATTATTCCTGGCCCTTCCGGTGCACCAGCGCGCGGGCGGCTGGATGTGCTGCCGACGGGGCGTAATCTTTACGCCGCAGATCCGCGCACCATGCCAACAGCCACTGCTTTCGAGCTGGGGCGCATGGCGGGCGAAGAGGTCCTGCGGCATTATTTGCAGAGCCATGGCGATTGGCCAAAGCATATCGTCTTCGACCTCTGGGNTTCGGCATCTTTGCGCAACGGTGGAGAAGATGTGGGGCAAGCCCTGCATTTAATGGGCGCGCGACCGATCTACGATCCGGCAACCGGCCGGGTGACTGGCATCGAAATCCTGCCACCCGCAGCGCTTGGACGGCCACGCGTAGATGTGACGTTCCGCATTTCCGGTCTGTTCCGGGATATGTTTCCGGCGCTCATCGCACTGCTCGACGCTGCCGCCAAAGCAATTGCAAGGCGTGAAGAATCGCCAGGCGACAACCCTTTGGGCGAAGAGGCTGCTAGTCTCGGTCATATCCCTGCCCGTATTTNCGGTTCTGCGCCAGGCACCTATGGCGCGGGCATTGAAGAAAAGCTGGCAAATGGACGCTGGGACGAGCGCGAGGAGTTAGGCCAGACCTATCTGGATGCGGCCAGCCACGCCTTTGGCGGGGCGGATGGGCTTGACGTGTTTGCCGATGAGGGCTTCGCGGACCAGGTGGAAAAGGCCGATCTGTTGGTTCACACCGGGGACGATCCGGGCCGCGACCTCCTGGATGGTTCGTCCGACGTTGCCTTCATCGGCGGTTATACGGCGGCCAAGGCGGCGCTCGGCCAATCGGCCGATGTGGTGGCGCTGGACACGACCGATCCGGCCCGTCCCCGTGCTCGTTCCATCGCGCAGGCGATTACCCGCGTGGTGCGCGCCCGCGCCATCAATCCGCGCTTCATTGCCGGGCAAATGCGCCATGGGCCACGTGGGGCTGCGGAGTTTGCAGAAACGGCGGACAGGCTGATCGGTTTTGCCGAGACCACCCACGCCGTATCGTCATCTTTGATAGAAGCATTGTATGATGCTTACTTCGGCAATGAAGATGTTCGCGATTTCATTTTGCGAGAAANCCCGCAGGCGGCAGAGATAATGGCACAGCGTTTTCTTTCCGCTCGCCGTCGCGGCCTTTGGCACAGCCGCCGTAATGCTGTCGATGCAGAGCTGGAAATGCTGATAGCTCCCAAATTGGCGAGGGCGAAGGTATGAATGCTGCCACGCGCGCCGATGTCCAGCCTTTCGCACGTCGCGGCGTTTGCCCGGCTCTGTCGGCGCCGATGCAGACCGGTGATGGGCTCTTATCCCGCATTGCTCTCACGGCTCATGTTTCGCCTGATGATTTGGGAGCGCTGTGCACCCTTGCTGTCCGGCATGGCAATGGTCTGGTCGACATCACCGCCCGGGGCAGCCTGCAATTTCGCGGGCTGACGACCGAGAGTGCCGTGTCATTAGAGATGGACGTTCTCGCTCTGGGCTTGCCGTTACGGCATGGCTTGGCGGTGGAAACGTCGCCACTGGCGGGGATCGATGAAACGGCAATTGCTGATACCGGTGAAATCGTAAGCCGGATATGCGAGCGCGCAGATCAGCTCCACCTCCATGAACGGCTAGCAGCAAAAATGTCTGTCGTCGTTGATGGCGGTGGTAACGTGATCATGGATGATCTGCTGGCGGATATCCGGTTGAAAGCTGTCCGTCTCAATAATGACGTGTTTTGGCAGCTGATGCTGGGCGGTTCAGAAGCCAATGCATTGCGGGTTGGTTCGCTGCACACAGAAAATGCAGCCGATGCCGTCACCCATCTCCTGTCTCATCTCGCTGAACGAGGATCGGAGGCCAGAGGGCGCGACCTCGACATTNGCGCAAATCCAGGCGATTTGTGCGGATTGGCTTATTCAGCAGACTGGGGATGCACAAGCCACAGCCCTGTGTCAGCCTTTCGGACTGCTGCGTCTCTCAGAAAACCTTTTCGCCACCGTCCTCGCGCCTGCGTATGGTCAACTTCCGGCCAAGGCACTGTCGTCTCTCTGCGCCTTCGCCTCCACGCTCGGGATGAAGTTCGTAAAACCAGGCCCCGCCCACGCCCTGTTTTTTCTTGGTGACGAGGTGGCTTGTCAGGCGCTTCTTGACCACGCGCCTGAAGCCGGTTTTGTGACCCGTGCCGATGACCCGCGTTCTGCGATCGCAGTATGCGCGGGCAAATCTGCCTGCGCTTCGGGTTTTCTTGTCACAAAGGAATTGGCGGACCACGCAGCAGTGGACTGTGCACCGCTTCTGGACAGCTCTCTCACGCTGCATCTCTCCGGGTGTGGCAAGGGATGCGCCCATCCGAACGCTGCGCCGCTTGCCTTTTCAGGCCGCGCCGAGGGGCTTGCTTTCACCTATTCCGGTCGAGCTGGCGATCCTCCCGATGTGGTTTTGCCCTTCTCACAACAAGAGGCCGCGCTTTCTCGGCTTGCCCGATTATATGAAAAAGAACATAAGCCCGGAGAAAATGCCCACACCCTTCTTGCCCGTCTTGGCAAGGACCGGATTGTCGCGGCGCTCCGACAGGAAGATCGATGACTGAATACGACTATATCCGCGATGGTAACGCAATTTATGAGCGCTCTTTCGCGATGGTTCGCGATGAGGCGGATTTATCTGCGTTTACGCCTGATCAGGCTGAGATTGCCATCCGCATGATCCACGCCTGCGGGCTTGTGGATGCCGCGCAGCACTTTCGGTTTTCGCCAGATTTCGTGGTTGCCGCACGCGGCGCCCTGGAAGCCGGGAAGCCTGTTTTGTGTGATGCGGAAATGGTGGCGCATGGCGTGACCCGCGCGCGCCTGCCCGCTGGCAATGATGTGATCTGCACGTTGCGTGATCCGCGCACGCCCGGACTTGCAAAGACCATTGGCAACACGCGTTCGGCGGCAGCGCTTGACCTGTGGGCCGAAAAACTGGACGGCGCGTTGGTGGCTATCGGCAATGCGCCGACGGCCCTTTTTTTTCTGCTGGAAATGCTGGAGCGAGGCGCGCCCCGTCCCGCCGCCATCATTGGCATGCCGGTTGGTTTCGTCGGGGCGATGGAATCCAAAGATGCCTTGGAAGAAAGCCCACTTGGCATTCCCTATGCCATCGTCAAGGGTCGTCTTGGGGGTTCGGCGATGACGGCAGCGGCGGTGAATGCAGTTGCAAGGCCGGGTCTATGAGCGTGGCGATGTTTGAGCCAGAGCCTTCAAAGGCATCGAAAGGCAAGATGATCGGTGTTGGCACAGGTCCTGGTGACCCTGAGCTTTTGACGCTGAAAGCCGTGCGTACCATCGAGAATGCCGATGTCGTTGCCTTCTTCTGCAAGAAGGGTAGCACGGGCAATGGTCGCGGCATCGTTGAAAACTTCATCCGCCCCGGCACACTGGAAATGCCGCTGGTCTATCCAGTAACAGTCGAAAGCGACAAAAACGGCGATGATTACCGCGGTGCTATCGCCAATTTCTTTGACCAGTGCGCCAGTGACATTGCGGTGCATCTGGATGCCGGGCGCAATGTCGCGGTGCTGTCGGAAGGGGATCCACTGTTTTACGGTTCCTATATGCACCTGCATTTGCGTTTGGCACCATCTTATCCAGCAGAGGTCGTGGCGGGCATCACCGCCATGTCCGGCTGCTGGTCCATGACAGGTCTGCCGCTGGTGCAGGGCGACGATATCTTAAGCGTTCTGCCGGGTACACTTGCTGAGGAAACGCTGACCGAACGTCTCTCTGGCACGGATGGTGCCGTCATCATGAAGGTCGNTCGTAACCTCCCGAAANTCCGCCGGGCTCTGGAAAGAGCCGGCAAGCTGCAAAGCGCTTTGTATGTGGAGCGCGGCACGATGGAAAATGGCCATGCCATGAGTCTGGTGGAGCATGACGGTTCGCCTGCGCCTTACTTCTCGCTGGTGCTGGTGCCGGGTTGGAAAGACAGGCCTTCGGGTGGAGACGCCGCATGAGCGGTCGTCTCACCGTTGTGGGGCTTGGCCCAGGCAATCTGGCACAAATCACGCCGGAAGCGCTGGATGCTGTGCGTGAAGCGGAAGATTTTTNCGGCTACATTCCCTATCTCGACCGTCTCTCGCTACAGCCGCATCAACGCCGCCACGCATCTGATAATCGCGAGGAACTCTCCCGTGCGGAGGCAGCACTGACGCTGGTTGCTGCGGGCGGCAAGGTCTGCGTCGTGTCAGGCGGCGATCCTGGCGTGTTCGCCATGGCTGCTGCCGTCTGTGAGGCTATTGAGAACGGTCCTCCGGCATGGCGGGAGATCGATTTTCGCGTCGTGCCCGGCGTCACGGCCATGCTGGCAGTGGCTGCAAAAGCCGGTGCGCCGCTGGGGCATGATTTCTGCGCCATTTCGCTCTCGGATAATCTTAAGCCGTGGTCGCTGATCGAAAAGCGGTTGGCTTTAGCGGCTGAGGCCGGTTTCGTGATGGCGTTCTACAACCCCATCAGCAAAGCGCGTCCGCATCAACTTGCGACAGCCTTCGATGTCCTGCGCGCGCATCTACCGGGTTCCGTACCGGTCATTTTTGGTCGCGCTGCAGGGCGGGCGGATGAGCGTATGCGGGTCGTGCCACTCTCTGAAGCCTCAAGCGATATGGCCGATATGGCGACCTGCATCATTGTTGGTTCGGTGGAAACACGGTTGATCGAACGTGAGGGGCAGCAACCAATGGTTTATTCACCACGTTCGTCCAAANGGGAAAGCTGATGGCGAATAGTTGCCAGCGCCGTATCGATACTAGGCACGGTCGCGGCGCGGGTAAGGTCCGGGCGCTCGATCATAAGCACCTTGATACCAAGCTGCCGCGCTGCCTCGATTTTCGCATAGGCCGCTGTGCCGCCGGAGTTTTTGGAGACGATAACCGCGATCCGGTTTTCGCTCATGAGGTTGATTTCGTCCGCCAAGGTAAAGGGCCCGCGCGCAGTGATATAACGGGCATTAGGCACTGCCAACTTCGGCTCGACCGGATCGACGCTGCGGATAAGATAATGGTGTTGCGGCGCGGCCTCGAAGGGCAGCAATTCCTGGCGACCGAGAGCGAGGAAAGCGTTGGTGCTGTTTGCACCGAGCGCTTTCATAGCGCTTTCGACATCTGCCACGTTTTGCCAGTCATCGCCGAGTTGTTTCTTCCAAGCAGGGCGCTCCAGCGACACAAGCGGAACATTGGTCAGTTCCGCTGCTTGAACGGCGTTCGCAGATATCCGCGCCGCGTATGGGTGGGTCGCATCCACCAGAAGATCGAACTGGTTTTCAGTTATAAAGGCGGCCAGTCCGCTGGACCCACCAAAGCCACCGGTTCGCATCGGTACGGGTTGCTGTACCGGATCACGGGTTCGGCCAGCCATGGACAAAAGCAACCGGTAGCCGGAGCCTTCCGCCAGTTTNCCGGCCAGAATACGGGCATCCGCCGTGCCACCGAGAATGAGTATGGAGCGTGTCATGGCCTCTGAATATGCCGTAATCGGTGGTGTATCCACTGAAAAGGCGATTCCGCCATGGCTTTCCATTGTCGGCATTGGCGAAAATGGTCTTGCCGGGCTGGGCGAGGATGCGCGCTACGCCATCGAAAATGCGGAATTCGTGTTTGGCGGCAAGCGGCATCTAATGTTGGCGACGGATGCGATCAAGGGTGAAGCACGNCCATGGCCGGTGCCATTTGACGTCGAAATGGCGGATGTGGTGGCGCTGCGTGGCCGAAAAGTCTGTGTGGTCGCCTCCGGTGATCCCTTCTTTTACGGTGTTGGCGTCACCCTGCTTCGGCATGTAGCGACGGAAGAAACTATCTCCCACCCTGCACCATCGGCGTTTTCGCTGGCTGCCTCCAGACTTGGCTGGGCCTTGCAAGATGTCGAATGCGTGTCTTTGCATGGACGCTCCATCGATCTCATTCGCCCCCATCTGCATTCCGCTGCAAANCTTATCGTTTNGACATCGGATGAAAAAGCCCCTGCCCTTTTGGCTGCCCTTTTGGCGGAAACAGGGTTCGGGCGTTCGGATATTATTCTGCTGGAAGCTTTGGGCGGTCCTCGGGAGAAGGTGCGTCGTTGTAATGCATCCGCATTTTCTCTTGATGATATCGATCCGCTGAATGTCGTGGCAATCCATGTCGTTGCAGATGAAAAGGCCCGTATCCTCCCCTACACGCAAGGTCTGGATGACGCGTTGTTCGAGCATGATGGCCAGATGACCAAGCGTGAAATTCGGGCGGTAACCCTATCCTCCCTCGCGCCGCGTCACGGCGAATTGTTGTGGGATATCGGTGCCGGCTCCGGCTCCATCGGCATCGAGTGGATGCTGGCGCATCCTTCCTTGCGGGCCATTGATATCGAACAGCACTCTGAGCGGGCTGAACGTGCCAAGCGCAATGCGGTAGCGTTTGGTGTGCCGGGGCTGGAGGTCGTGATTGGTGCAGCGCCGAAGGCGTTCGATGGTCTGCCTGCGCCCGACGCCATCTTTATCGGTGGCGGCGGCAGCGAAGATGGTGTGCTGGACGGTGCTATTGCAGCGCTGAAGCCCGGCGGGCGGTTGGTCGCCAATGCGGTGACGCTGGAGATGGAAGCCGTACTGCTGGCGGCGCAGGCGCGGTTGGGCGGTTCGTTGATACGCCTTGAGGTTGCCCGCTCATCCCCGGTTGGCTCCATGCAAGGCTGGCGTCCCGCTATGCCGGTCACCCAATGGGCATGGATCAAGCCGTGATTGTGGCGGGGATTGGGTGTCGCAGGGGTGTTGATGCTGATACTGTTATCGCTGCATTGGACGAGGTTTCGCAGGCGCTTGGTGTGAAGATTGATGTCATTGCAACAGCACCTATCAAAGCCGATGAGCCCGGATTGCTGGAAGCAGCCACGCAACTTGGCATGGCCTTTATTGTGGTGGCTCAAGCGGATTTCGAAGCTGCAAGCACCCGCACGATCACACAATCGGCGACCAGCCTGAAACATTCCGGGTCCCCGAGCCTCAGCGAAGCAGCGGCGCTTGCGGCTTTGGGGCCACGATCAAGGCTTATCGCCCCGCGTATGGTGATTGGCGACATGACGGTGGCGCTTGCCACTTTAGGAGATGACGAATGACGGTTCATTTTATCGGTGCCGGTCCCGGTGCGGCAGACCTTATCACTGTACGTGGACGTGATCTGATCGCAGCCTGCCCGGTCTGCCTCTATGCGGGATCGCTGGTGCCGAAGGCGCTGCTGGATTATTGCCCATCCGGTGCTCGTATCGTTGATACGGCAGCGCTATCGCTAGACGATATCGAAGCGGAATATGTGGCCGCTGCGCGTGAGGGCAAGGATGTGGCGCGGCTGCATTCTGGTGATCTCTCCGTCTGGAGCGCCATGGGCGAGCAAATCCGCCGTCTGGAGCGTCTGGGGCTGGATTACACTGTTACACCCGGCGTCCCCTCCTTTGCCGCCGCCGCTGCCACGTTGCGGCGGGAATTGACGGTGCCGGAGGTGGCGCAGAGCCTTGTGCTCACCCGCGTGTCCGGTCGTGCGTCCAAAATGCCGGAAACGGAGACGTTGAAGGCCTTCGGTGCGACGGGAGCGACGCTCGCCATTCACCTTGCCATCCATGCCATTGCCAAGGTGGTGGAGGATTTGACGCCGCTTTATGGGGCGGAGTGCCCGGTCGCTATCGTGGTGCGGGCCTCTTGGCCGGAGGAGCGGGTTATTTGCGGGACGCTCGCTGATATTGAGACCAAGCTTGCGGAAGAACCGGTGGAACGCACGGCGCTGATTTTCGTCGGCAAGGGGCTAGCGTCAGAAGATTTTCGTGAGAGCGCGCTTTACAGCACGGATTATGTGCGCCGATTCCGCTCGCCGGAAGGGAAAGCGGATACGTGACGGGATGGCGCAAAGCCGAAGCGCCCCTTCATAGCCCCATCCCTATCGAACACCAGAATTTCGAGCGCCGTTTCCGGCACATTGAGAGCGTCGGCCGCCGTTTGCCAGGCTTTCTCTGCAACGACATTGCCAAGATCTATACCCGCGCCGCCTGCCATGGTGAAGGCGTGTGCCACCGTGTTGGCGTGGCGGATGGCATCCGCCAGCATCTCGTCTCCGCCCGCCTCTGTGGCGAGTTTCGCCAGCGCATCCAGGTCCGCCAAGCCACGTTTGGAATGAACATCGAGCATGCCTTGCGCCAGCTTGGTCATCTTGGCGACGCCGCCAGCGATGGTGAGTTTCTCGACGGGATGCGTTCGCAGATATTTCAACATGCCGCCGATAAAATCGCCCATATCGATCAGGGCTGTTTCCGGCAGGCTATGAAATGCCTGTCCAGCTTTTTCCGAGGCGTTGCCTGTGGCGCCGAGNATATGGGTTAGCCCCTCGGCGCGTGCTACATCAATGCCGCGCCAGATGGAGTGAATCCAGGCCGAGCAGGAAAAGGGAATGACGATGCCGGTGGTCCCGAGAATGGAAATACCGCCGACGATGCCGAGCCTGCCGTTCAGCGTCTTTNCCGCAATCCTTTCGCCATTCTCGACAGAAATCTCCACTTCGAAATCGGTATTGTCTCCGGCGACGTCGTGGATGGCTTTCTCGATCATCTTGCGGGGCACGGGGTTGATGGCGGGTTCGCCAATGGCCAAGGGAAGTCCAGGGCGGGTGACGGTGCCAACACCCCTGCCCGCTTTGAAGGTGATGCCTGTCCCCGGCTGTCCACGCCGCAGCGTGCTTTCGATCAAGGCACCGTGGGTCACATCAGGGTCATCACCCGCATCTTTGATGACACCAGCGCGCGCAAATCCATGGCCATGTTGGGAGGTCGCCAGAGAAAAGCTCACGCGCTTGCCGCTTGGAAGTTCGATCTCGACAGGGTATGGAAANTCACCGGTCAGCAACGCGGCGCAGGCGGCTTTCGCCGCAGCCGTCGCGCAAGCGCCGGTCGTCCAGCCGCGACGCAGGTTTTTNCCATCCGTTTCCATTCTGTTTCTATAGCGGTTACGGCTATGGCCGTCATCGGTAAACAACAGGCAGTGTGAATGTCGAGACCACTTATCGTGAAAAAGGGCAGGCCATGACCGCGCGAGCAATCATCATCGGGGCGCCGCGGTCCGGTTCGGGCAAGACCAGCGTCACCATCGGCCTTTTGCGCGCCTTTGCGCGGCGCGGTGTGAAGGTGCGGGGCATCAAGACCGGGCCTGACTATATCGATCCCGGTTTTCATGCCTTTGCGGCAGGCACGCCGGGCCTCAATCTCGACAGTTGGGCCATGCAGCCGGATTTGCTGCGGCATCTGTTCGCCCAGCAGGCTGAGGACGCGGAACTGGTGCTGATTGAAAGCGCCATGGGCTTGTTTGATGGCATCGTGGTGCCGGAGAACCGGACCGGATCGGCGGCTGATCTGGCGCGGCTGTTTGGCATACCGGTTTTGCTGGTGCTGGATATATCGGGCCAATCCCAGACGGCTGCGGCGGTTGCCCACGGATTTGCCCATTACGATCCGGATGTCAAAATGTCTGCTGTTGTGCTCAACCGTGCAGGCAGCGAAAGACACCGGACGCTCTGTTCGCAAGCCATTGAAAGAATCGGCTTACCCGTAGCGGGCTGCGTGATGCGTGATCCCTCGCTGGTGTTGCCGGAGCGTCATCTGGGGCTGGTGCAGGCCAGCGAGCATCCTGAGATCGACGCGCATATCGAGCGGCTTGCCGATGCGATGGAGCAGGCGATTGATCTTGATGCGCTTTNGTCGCTGGCGCGCCCGGTGGAGCTCTCGCGGGGCTCGGTGGAAGCCGCAATCGCACCGCCCGGTCAGCGCATCGCGCTGGCGCAGGATGCCGCCTTTACGTTTCTCTACCCGCATCTTCAGCGTCACTGGCGCGAAGCGGGTGCGGAGATCATCCCGTTTTCGCCCCTTGCCGATGAATCGCCCAACGCCTCCTGCGATGTCTGCTGGTTGCCGGGTGGATATCCCGAGCTTCACGCGGGCAGACTTGCGGGGGCCACGAATTTCAAGGCGGGTCTCTCACGCTTTTCGCATGAAAAGCCAGTTCATGGGGAATGCGGAGGCTATATGGTGCTGGGTGAGAGGCTGGAAGATGCCGATGGCGTGAGCCATGCCATGACCGGGCTTTTGTCCCATGCCACCAGCTTTGCCAAACGCAAGATGAACCTTGGCTATCGGCAGGCCACCATTGCCGTTGATGGTCTGCTGGGGCGGGCAGGCGAGGTTCTGCGCGGCCATGAGTTTCACTATGCCCGTGTGACCGATGCTGGACGCGATGATGCCTTTGCGCAGATTGCCGACGGTCAGGGCAAGCCGCTTGGACCTTCCGGCGGCAGGCGCGGGCTGGTGACGGGTACGTTTTTNCACGCCATTGCCAAAGGTTAAGTTTTTCTCATCAATCGTGTGGTGGAGGAATGTCGCCGCCTCCCTATATTGTGGTGATGCGCTGCGTGCTGGCGCTTGATCCATTCAACAAGGACAGATTTTCATGACCGAGAAATCCCCCGAAAATAATTTTCCCGCCGGTTACGAACCAGCCGACGTCTGGGAATGGGAAANGGGCAATGGCGGTCAGTTCGCCAATATCAACCGCCCGATTGCAGGTCCTACGCACGATAAGGAATTGCCAGTCGGCAAACATCCGTTGCAGCTTTATTCGCTGGCGACGCCCAATGGCCAGAAGGTCGGCATTATTCTGGAAGAACTCTTGGCGGCAGGACATACGGGTGCGGAATATGATGCCTGGCTGATCCGTATCGGCGATGGCGACCAGTTCGGCTCGGATTTCGTCAAGGCCAACCCAAACTCGAAAATCCCGGCACTGGTGGACCATTCCACCCCTGAGCCGACGCGTGTGTTCGAAAGCGGATCGATCCTGCTTTATCTCGCAGAAAAGTTTGGTGCGTTTCTGCCTAAAGATCATAGGGGCCGCACAGAGGCGATCAACTGGCTGTTCTGGCAGATGGCATCCGGGCCGTATCTCGGCGGTGGTTTTGGCCATTTCTACGCCTATGCGCCGATTCATATCAAATATGCCATCGACCGTTTTGCTATGGAAGCCAAGCGACAGCTTGACGTGCTGGACCGCCATCTGGCAGACAACGAGTATCTGGCCGGTTCGGAATATTCAATTGCGGATATCGCCGTCTGGCNATGGTACGGCAATCTGGCACGTGGACAGTCTTATCCGAAGGCTGATGTCTTTCTGGATGTGAAAAGCTATAAGAACCTTCAACGTTGGGCGGCCGAGATTGCGGAACGTCCAGCGGTAAAGCGGGGTCGCATGGTCAACAAGGTCAATGGCGATCCTTCGGAACAATTGCACGAACGCCACGATGCGTCCGACTTCGATACGAAGACGCAGGACAAAATCGGCAAAGCATAAGGAAAAGACGATGGCAAAGCTGCCTGAAATGACGAAACACCGCGGCTTTCCATCCGGCATGCCGAGCACGGGCATACAGTTCACCATACGCCGCGCAAATCCGCGCGGCGTAACGCCCGTCAAACACATTCCCCGCCGTGCACGGAATGACTCGGCGGAACACAAGGTGGATGCGGCCTTCCTGCACGCGCTGTGGCACCAGTTCGGAGCCGAGCCGTTCGAGCGTGGAAACCTCGATGCGGCCCGTCTCAGCCTGTTATTTGGTCGTGAGGTGCTACCTGCGGACAAGGATTTCGATCCTCTGTCCTACCAATCCATGCTCGTTATCGATGAGCGGGTGGCACGGCAGAACTTTCCGGAATCCTTCGAGAATTATTTCCAGATCGACTGAACCATCCGCTGCGGCAAAGTGGAGCGGACGGAGAAAGTTTCTGTGCTTCGCGGAATTGAAGTGCTATAGAGCACCCCAGTTTCATCGATTTCGGCGTCTGCCATGATCAGGCATATCATCTGCGTCATTACTGCAAGTGCGTGTCTCCTGCTGCCTGCGGGTATCGGGACTGGCGACGCTGCGCATGGCGGCGAAGATTATGCCACGCTGGAAAAGCTGGGTGCAGCCCTCTTTGAAGACACTAACCTTTCGATGAACCGCACCATGTCCTGCTCTACCTGCCATATGCCGGGGTTGGGCTTTACAGATGGGCGCGAGACCGACAAGGTCGGGCATGATGTCTCCTTGGGTGATGACGGCGCGTCTCTGGGTGATCGCAACGTGCCGAGTGCAGCCTACGCGAAATTCTCCCCACCTTTNGGTAAGAACGCCGTTGGCGAATATGTTGGCGGCCAGTTCTGGGATGGACGCGCATCGACACTGGAAGATCAGGCCGCTGGCCCGCCATTGAACCCAATTGAAATGGGCATGCCGGACAAAACCACGATCGCAAAGCGGCTGAAGGAAAATACGGATTATGCGGCAGCCTTTGGCACGCAATTCGGTAGCGATGTGTTCAAGAGCGACGACTCCGCCTTTGCAGCGATGACCAAGGCGTTGGCAGCCTTTGAACGAACCGACGAGTTCTCCACTTTCGATTCGAAATATGATCGCTTCCTGCGGGGTGAAGAAAAGCTGACCGATCAGGAAGAGCTTGGCCGTGTGCTGATGTCCTCGACACAATTTACCAACTGCAATACGTGTCATGAAATCCGCGGCACCAATGGCCTCTCCGACGGTGTCTTCACAAACCACAAATATTTCAATATCGGCGTTCCCGCCAACAAGGCGGTGCGGGCGGCCAATGGTTCAAAGCCTGATGCCGTCGATCTCGGTTTGGCGCAGAACCCGGCCGTCGCGGGCGATCCGGCACAGCGCGGCAAGTTCAAGGTGCCGACGCTGCGGAATGTCGCTATTACCGGACCCTACATGCATAATGGCGTGTTCAAGGACTTGCGCACCGTGGTGCTGTTTNACGTGAAATACAAANGCAAGAAGGCCAGCCGTCAGATCAACCCGGAGACGGGGCAAGCTTGGGATGCGCCTGAGGTGGCTGACAACATCGCCATGACAGAGCTGACCTCAGCGCCCGCGCTGGATGACAAGCGGGTAGATGCTATCGTCGCGTTTTTGAAAACGCTGACAGACAAGCGATATGAGCACCTTTTGCCGGAAGACAATGCCGGGCAAGGCGCAACGCCCCCTGCCCAGCCGGTTTCTCTTACGCCGCCAAAAGTGCCTTGAATTCTGCCAGAACCGCATCGCCCATTNCAGACGTGCTGACCTGACGGCTGCCGTCCGAGACGATGTCTGCGGTGCGGATGCCCTTGTCCAGCACGTTGGCGATGGCCGTTTCCAGCTTGGTGGCTTCATCCACCATGTTGAAGGAATAACGCAGGCACATGGCGAAAGACGCGATCATGGCGATGGGGTTGGCAATGCCTTTGCCGGCGATGTCAGGGGCAGAGCCGTGCACAGGCTCATACATTGCCTTGCGCTTGCCGGTCTTGGCATCCGGCGCACCAAGCGAAGCGGATGGTAGCATGCCGAGCGAGCCAGTCAGCATGGCCGCAACATCGGACAGCATATCGCCAAACAGGTTATCGGTGACGATGACGTCAAACTGCTTGGGCTTGCGCACCAGCTGCATGCCGCCAGCATCCGCCAGCATATGCTCGAGCTCCACATCCTTGAACTTGGCCGCGTGGGTTTCCGTCACGACCTGGTTCCACAAAACGCCTGATTTCATGACGTTGCGCTTTTCCATGGAGCAGACGCGGTTATCGCGGGTGCGGGCCAGTTCGAATGCGACGCTGGCGATGCGCTCGATTTCGAACGTGTCATAAATCTGGGTGTCGATGCCGCGCTTCTGGCCGTTGCCGAGATCGATGATCTGCTTTGGCTCGCCGAAATAAACGCCGCCCGTCAATTCACGAACGATGAGGATATCGAGACCTTCGACCAATTCCTGCTTCAGAGAGGATGCGGCAGCAAGTGCCGGGTAGCAGATCGCCGGGCGCAGGTTGGCGAACAGCTCTAGATCTTTGCGCAGGCGCAAAAGGCCGGATTCGGGTCTCACCTCGTAAGGCACGCTATCCCACTTGGGACCACCGACTGCACCGAACAGAATCGCGTCTGCCGCGAGCGCCTTTTCCATGTCCGCGTCGGAAATCGCGACGCCATGGGCATCATAAGCGCTGCCGCCAACGAGGCCTTCTTCGGTCGTAAAGCCTGCGGCCTTTTCGCTGTTCAGATAATCGATCAGCTTGCGGACTTCAGCCATGGCTTCGGGGCCGATGCCGTCACCGGGCAGCAGGAAAAGCGTGCGCACTGTCATGAAANCCCTCCTTGGCCACGCCGCAAANCCATGTTTGGTTTAAGCGGCAGGCGCGTCAAAATCCTTTNCCCACAACGTCAATCGTTGTGGGGTGCGGGCTTCTTAGCCTTGGAGATGGCCTATTTCAAGGAAGGCTAGAGACGATTCGGTACGTGTGGAGATCAAACCGGCTCTCAATGCGGGCGGAAGCGATCAGGCCCAGGGGCGGGCGGCAGCATTGGTCTTTTCGAAACCTTCGATGGCACCGGCATGTTCCAGTGTCAGGCCGATATCGTCGAGGCCGTTCAGCATGCAGTGACGCTTGAACTCATCGAGTTCGAACGAGATCGTGCCGCCATCAGGGCCGCTGATTTCGAGATTTTCGAGATCGACCGTGACAACGGCATTGGAGCCACGCGACGCGTCATCCATCAGTTTTTCCAGATTTTCCGGGCTGACGACGATCGGCAGAATACCGTTCTTGAAACAGTTGCTGTAGAAAATATCGGCAAAGCTGGTGGAGATGACGCAGCGAATACCGAAATCCAGCAGCGCCCAGGGCGCATGTTCACGCGAGGAACCACAGCCGAAATTATCGCCAGCGACGAGAATCTGGGCTTTCTGATAGGCGGGCTTGTTCAAAACGAAATCTGGGTTTGGCGAACCATCTTCCAGATAGCGCGACTCCGCAAACAGGCCGGTACCGAGGCCGGTGCGCTTGATGGTTTTGAGGTAGTCCTTCGGAATGATCATATCCGTGTCGATATTAACGACCGGCATGGGGGCAGCGACACCCGTCAGTTTGGTGAACTTTTCCATCTCTCACTCCGAAATCTTACTGATAGCAGGGCCATAATAAACGCTTACCGCCGCAATAGCGCAAAATCGCGTGTATTTGAAGGCCAAACCGCACCCACATGGTACACCTGTCGAAACACAGAGACGTCAAAACGCGTTTGTTTCAAANGCAGGTGAGGGATTGAGAGTTAGTGCCAGACATAGCCGAGCTTACGCAACTGCGTGCCGTCGAAATCTTCCATGCCTTCCGCTACGTCCTTACCGCCATGCGAGCGAAAGAAACGGCTGGCGACATCGCTGTCTTCAAGGCACCACACGACAACGCCGTTGCAGCCGAGAGATTTCAGCAGACGCCGCGCTTCGATGAAAAGTACAGAGCCTAGTCCCATGCCCTGATATTCAGGCCGCAGATAAATCTCGTAAATTTCGCCATCATAGGGAAGGCCGCGGGCCCGGCTGAGGCCCAGAGTCGTGTATCCCGCAACGATGCCAGAAATTTCCACGACCAGCATGGTGGACGAGCCGCGTGTCGCCTTGCGCCACCACGTCTCGTTGCGCCGGTCCAGCATCTGCCGCAGTGGCTTATGGGGAATGAGACCCGCATAGGCCTGCTGCCATGACGACCTGTGCGCTTCGGAAATAGCGCGCGCATCGTCCGGCTCTGCTCGGCGAATGTCTATGGATAACGTTTTCATAACGCGATTCTGACCCCGGCGGAGAAAACTTACCAGCCATAAAGGTTAACGGCTCGAAGCTTACCCACAGCCTATTCATGTGGATGAAGCCTGAAAATTAACGCTATATTTACCATTGAAGCAAGCGCCGTCCGACTCAGTCCCGCGAATAAATGCCGGGCGCGTAAAGAAGAGGCCAGATAACAAAAAACCCGGCGCGGAGGCCGGGTTCTTCGAATTAAAAACTTTTTGGCAAATCAGCCAGCAAGTTTTGCCTTGTCGAAACGCTTGCGATCGTTGGCATCCAGGAACATTTTGCGCAGACGGATGGACTTTGGAGTCACTTCCATCAGTTCATCGTCCTGAATCCAAGACAGGGCGCGGTCAAGCGTCATGCGGATCGGCGGCGTCAGCTTCACGGCTTCATCCTTGCCAGCGGCGCGGATGTTGGTGAGCTGCTTGCCCTTGAGAACGTTGACCTCAAGGTCGTTGTCACGTGTGTGAATGCCGATGATCATGCCAGCGTAAACCTTTTCGCCCGGCTCGATCATCATCGGGCCGCGATCTTCCAGGTTGAACATGGCGTAGGCAACAGCTTCACCGGAACCGTTCGACAGCAGAACGCCTTGAACACGACCAGCGATAGCACCCTTGAACGGCTGGTAGGAGTGGAACAGACGGTTCATGATGGCCGTGCCGCGTGTGTCCGTCAGCAGTTCGGACTGGTAGCCGATGAGGCCACGCGTTGGAGCCAGGAACTTCAGACGAACGCGGTTGCCGCCGGATGGACGAAGCTCGGTCATCTCAGCCTTGCGCTCGGACATCTTCTGAACAACGATACCAGAATGTTCTTCATCAACGTCGATGACGACTTCTTCGATCGGCTCGATGGTCTGGCCGTTTTCATCCTTCTGCATCACAACGCGTGGACGCGATACAGCAAGTTCGAAGCCTTCGCGACGCATGGTTTCGATCAGAACGGCAAGCTGCAATTCGCCACGGCCGGACACGAAGAACGAGTCCTTGCCTTCGGCTTCTTCGATCTTCAGCGCAACGTTGCCTTCGGCTTCCTTGTAGAGACGATCGCGGATGACGCGCGATGTGACCTTGTCGCCTTCAGTGCCAGCCAAGGGGCTGTCGTTAACGATGAAGGACATCGTAACCGTTGGCGGATCGATTGGCTGCGCCGTCATCGCTTCGGTAACCGAAGGATCACAGAACGTGTCGGCGACCGTACCCTTGGACAGGCCGGCGATGGCAACGATGTCGCCTGCGTGGGCTTCGTCAATAGCTGTGCGCTCAATGCCGCGGAATGCGAGAATCTTGGAGATACGACCGGTTTCGATGATCTTGCCATCCTGGCCCAGAACCTTGACGGCCTGGTTTGGCTTGATCGAGCCGGATGCGATACGACCGGTGATAATGCGGCCGAGGAAGGGGTTGGCTTCGAGGATCGTGCCGATCAAACGGAACGGACCTTCTTCAACCGTTGGTTCAGGAACGTGCTTAAGAACCAGATCGAGCAGCGGTGCCAGGCCTTCGTCCTTAGGGCCTTCCGGGTTGACGTTCATCCAGCCATCGCGACCAGAGCCGTAAAGAATCGGGAAATCGAGCTGCTCGTCAGTCGCGTCGAGGTTCGCGAAAAGGTCGAACACTTCGTTGATGACTTCTTCGTGGCGGCCATCGGGACGGTCGATCTTGTTGATCGCGACGATAGGCTTGAGGCCTACCTTGAGCGCCTTGGAAACCACGAACTTGGTCTGCGGCATTGGGCCTTCAGACGAGTCGACCAGAACGATCGCGCCGTCCACCATCGATAGGATACGCTCGACTTCACCACCGAAGTCGGCGTGGCCGGGGGTGTCGACGATGTTGATGCGAACACCCTTCCACTCGACAGACGTCGCCTTGGCGAGAATGGTGATGCCGCGTTCTTTTTCCAGGTCGTTACTGTCCATGACGCGCTCTGCAACGCGCTGGTTTTCGCGGAACGAACCGGACTGTTTCAGAAGCTCGTCAACGAGCGTCGTTTNGCCATGGTCAACGTGCGCGATAATCGCGATGTTGCGAATTGCCATTGTTCAATATCTCTGAGGTTGGGNCGTCATATCTTGAGATGCGCCAATTTAGTCTGGCGGGCCTATAACCTTTTTTTNGCAAAAGCGAAAGGGGGGCTACCACATAAGCCCCTTGCAGAAACGCCCTATCAGAGTTTTATGACAGTTTTCAGGCGCTGTTTGTCAAGCTTGGCCTGAAACCAGTCCTCGCTTTTTCAGCATCGCTTCCGGGCTTGGCATCTTGCCACGGAAAGTCTTGTAGGTTTCTTCTGCATCAACCGAGCCGCCCACAGAATAGATGTTGTCTTTCAACTTACGTGCCATGTCGGTGTTAAAGGCATCGCCGGTTTCCTCGAAAGCTGCGAAAGCGTCTGCATCGAGAACTTCCGACCACATGTAGGAATAATAGCCTGCCGAGTAGCCGTCGCCGGAAAAGACGTGCTGGAAATGTGGCGTGGCGTGGCGCATGACGATGGACTTCGGCATGTTGAGCGATTCTAGAACCTCGGTCTGCACGGCCATCGGATCATCGACAGCACCACGTGTATGGAACGCCATATCGACCAGCGCCGAGGAGGTGAACTCGACTGTGTTGAAACCGGCATTGAAGGTTTGTGCGGCCAGAACCTTGTCCAGCAGCGCCTTCGGCATCGGAGCGCCCGTCTCGTAGTGAAGGGCATATTTCTCAAGGATTTCGGGCACTGTCAGCCAGTGTTCGTAAAGCTGCGATGGCAGTTCAACGAAATCACGCGAAACGCTCGTTCCTGAGACCGACGGGTAGGTCACGTTGGATAGCATGCCGTGCAACGCATGGCCGAATTCGTGGAACAGCGTGCGGGCATCATCCAGCGAAAGCAGCGCTGGTTTGCCCTGTGATGGTTTCGCAAAATTACAGACATTGTAGATGATCGGCAATTCACCAACCGTACCGTTCTTCAGGGGCAGCTTGTGCTGCGACTGGAATGCGCTCATCCAGGCGCCGGAACGTTTCGATGGGCGGGCGAAGAAGTCGCCAAGGAACATCGCAACGATATCGCCTTTTTCGTTGCGGATTTCGAACGTCCGCACATCCGGGTGATAGGCGGTTACATTTTTCATCTCGACGGCGCGGATGCCGAACAGTCGTTGCGCAACGTCGAAGCAGGCTTCGATGATCTTTNCCAGCTGTAAATACGGCTTAAGCTCGGCCTCGGAAAAACTGAATTTTTTCGCACGCAGTTTTTCGGCGTAATGACGCCAGTCCCATGGCATGACGTCGTGGTTCTTGCCTTCATCGCTGATGACAGTTGCCAGCTCGGCTTCTTCCTCACCGGCGCGCTCGACCGCTTTTTCCCACACCTGCATCAAAAGCGTGTTCACGGCATCAGGCGTTTTCGCCATGGTGTTATCCAGCTTGTAGGCGGCGAAATTGGTGTAGCCCAGAAGCTTTGCTTTTTCGTCACGCAGTTCTAGCGTGCGCTTCACCGTTTCGCGATTGTCGGTCTCTCCACCGTTCTCACCGCGGGCGACCCAAGCCTTGAAGGCCTGCTCACGCAGGTCTCGGCGCTCGGAAAATGTCAGGAACGGTTCGATGATCGAGCGCGACAGGGTGACGGCGAATTTGCCGTCGTCGCCATGCTCGCGCGCAGCACCCGCCATGGAATCTCTCAGGAAATCGGGGATGCCTGTGAGCTCGTCTTCCTCGGTGAGCAGCAGTTTCCAGCTTTTCTCGTCGGCGAGAACGTTTTGCCCGAATTTTGCGCCGAGCCCGGCCAGTTCCTCGTTGATGGCGGCCAGCCGTTCCTGATGGTCTTTGGCAAGCTTGGCACCAGCGCGTACGAAGCCCTTCCAGTGGCGTTCGAGAACCCGCAGCTCTTCACCGGTGAGGGCCAATTCGTCGCGTTTCTCCCACAACGTGTCGATGCGCTTGAACAGCGCTTCGTTCATGCCGATTTTCGAATAATGGCGTGACATTTTCGGGGCGATATTGCGCTCCAGCGCCTGAATGTCAGGGTTGGTGTGAGCGCCGGTCTTGTTCCAGAACAGCGCAGACACACGTGACAGTGCATCTCCGGCAACTTCGAGAGCGACAATGGTATTGGCAAAACTGGGTGCCTCTGCATTATCGGCAATCGCGTCGATTTCCGCATCGTGGGCTGCCACCGCGGTTTCGAAGGCACCGGCAAAATCCTCATCTCTGACAGCATCGAACCGAGGCAGGCCGTTTGTTCCGTTCCAGTCCGTGATGGCGGAATATTGGGCTGTGGTCGATGTCATCGGTTCGTCCTCATGCAGATGCGCTTCATGCGTCATATGGGCATGGCTGTGGCTGCGTTTCAATATCAGAGGATCAACAACGTGCGCAGTCCCTTGCCATATGGCTGCATAGTTTTTAGTAAGGAACGCTTATGAAACAGGTGATGCATGGCCACTTCGACTGAAAAAGAATCGCTGGCATTCCTGCTCAACAGCAGCGTTCGGTTTCTGAACAGCGCTTTCGAGCGTCGTATCAGCGACGCAGGACTTGGCCTGACGCCGGGTGAGGCGAGGGCGCTTTTGACCGTTGCTGCCATTGATGGCAGCAAACAGGCCGATATCGCCACGCGCATCGGGCTCGAGCCGATGACGGTCTGCACCTATCTCGACAGGCTGGAATCGCTCGAACTGGTGGAGAGACGCCCCAACCCGGACGACCGCCGCTCCAAATGCATCTACCTGACGCAAACCTCTTCCGCTCTGCTGCTTGCTGTTCGTGAGGAGGTTGGCCTTCTGATAGATCAGGCGGTCAGTGGTTTCGACGGCGGTAATTTTGAGAAATTTCACGCGCTTCTGATGATCGTGCAGAAAAATCTGCAAACGGCAGTCAGCGAAAAAAGTCGGCAGAACCAGAGGTGAGCACAATATCTCCCGCCATGACGGTTCGCCGCACTGCAGTTCTCGGCGCCATGCTGACAGCACTTGGGCCAGTGTCGATGGCAATCTATACGCCTGCGATGCCGGAACTCGTCAGGGCGTTTGCGACGACGGAATCGGCCATCAAGATGAGCCTGACACTGTATTTCGGTGGCTTCGCTGTTGCGCAGCTTGTGTCCGGTGCGATGTCGGATGCGTTTGGTCGTCGCAAGGCAACGATCCTCTTTCTCCTGATTTATCTTCTTGGCGGGGTGCTGGCAGCTTTCGCGCCGAATGTCGACATCCTGCTTGCCTCACGCCTCATCCAGGGCATCGGTGCGTCGGTTGGCGTGACCGTCGCCCGCGCCGTGGTGCGAGATCAATATAGTGGACCGCAAGCAACCGGCATTCTCAATCTCATCGGCATCATGTTGGCGGTTGGCCCAGCCGCAGGACCGACGATTGGCGGCCTGTCTCTGCTGGCCTTCGGTTGGCAATCGGTTTTCGCGCTGATGCTCGCTTTCGGGTTGATGTCGATTATGGCAATCAGTTTTTGTCTTCGCGAAACGACAATACCGGACCCAACTCGCCTTCGCCCGTCGCGCCTGCTCAGCGCCTATGGCGAACTTCTGGCCTCGCAGCGCTTTTTGCTGTCGGCGCTGGTACTTGGCGGGTCGGTCGGCGCTCTCTATGCGCAATCCACCATGTTGCCTTTCGTGCTGATCAACGACGTCGGATTATCGCCCACGGAGTTCGGCATTGGAATGCTGATGCAATCCGGCTCCTACTTCTTCGGCTCGATCATGCTGCGCCTGATTGCGCTTAGAATCGGAAACCTTCGCTGCTCGGTCATCGGGGTCAGCATGTCGGCGCTCGGCGGCGTGATGATTTTTCTGTCAGTCCACTTCATCACACCCTCTTTCCTGTCGATAATGGCGCCCGTAGCGGTCGCGACATTCGGGCTTGCACTGCTGACACCCTATATCATCACCGCCGGCATGACGCCGTTCCCGCATATTGCGGGCTCTGCGTCTGCGATGATGGGTTTTATCCAGATGAGCGCAGGCTTTGCTGCCGGTGTCGCGGCATCGCTGCTTGGATCACCCTTGGCGGGCTTCGGTACTATCATTCCGATGATGGAACTGGGTGCGGCTGCAAGCTATATAGGTTTCGTGATCATATCGCGCAGGCAGACATGAAAAAGCCCCGGGCAGGAAGCTGACCGGGNCTTTTACGTTGGTAGATTAAAGGCTTACTTGCCGAGATTGCGCTTTGCCAATGTACGAAGACGCAGCGCGTTAAGCTTGATGAAGCCCGCGGCATCCTTCTGGTCGTAAGCGCCCTGGTCGTCTTCGAAGGTGACCAGCTTGTCGGAGTATAGCGATTTGTCGCTCTCGCGACCGGTGACCATGACGTTGCCCTTGTAGAGCTTCAGCGTCACCTCTCCTTCGACATGCTCCTGGCTTTTGTCGATCAGAGCCTGCAACATTTCGCGCTCTGGCGAGAACCAGAAGCCGTAATAGATGAGTTCCGCATAACGCGGCATGATCTCATCCTTGAGGTGGGCGGCACCGCGATCCAGCGTAATGGATTCGATGGCGCGGTGAGCGGTGAGCAGGATCGTACCGCCGGGTGTTTCATAAACGCCGCGCGATTTCATGCCGACATAGCGGTTTTCGACCAGATCGAGACGGCCGATGCCGTTGTCGCGACCGTAATCGTTGAGGGCTGCCAGAAGTGTCGCAGGCGACATTTCGACGCCGTTAATGGACACGGCATCACCCTTGCGGAAACCAACCTTGATGACGGTTGCCTTGTCAGGTGCGGCTTCCGGCGAAATCGTGCGCATGTGCACATATTCCGGAGCTTCGACTGCCGGATCTTCCAGAACCTTGCCTTCGGATGACGAATGCAGAAGGTTGGCGTCGACGGAAAACGGAGCCTCGCCCTTCTTGTCCTTTGCAACAGGGATCTGATGCTGTTCGGCAAAGTTCAGAAGGTCGGTACGGCTCTTGAACGTCCAGTCACGCCATGGCGCGATGATCTTGATGTCTGGGTTGAGCGCATAGGCGGAAAGCTCGAAACGAACCTGGTCGTTGCCCTTGCCGGTCGCGCCGTGGGCAATGGCATCGGCGCCGGTCTTCTTGGCGATGTCGATCAGGTGCTTGGAAATCAGCGGGCGGGCAATGGATGTGCCCAGCAGATAGACGCCTTCATAGACAGCATTGGCACGGAACATCGGGAAGACGAAATCGCGCACGAATTCTTCGCGCACATCTTCCACGAAGATTTCCTTGATGCCCATCATCTCGGCTTTTTGACGCGCCGGTGCCAGCTCTTCACCCTGACCAAGATCGGCGGTGAAGGTGACGACCTCTGCGTTGAGTTCGGTCTGAAGCCATTTGAGAATAATGGAGGTATCAAGTCCGCCGGAATAGGCGAGAACGACTTTCTTTACGTCTTTAGGAAGTGCCATCAGTGAAATCCATTTGCGTGTCGGCGACATTTGGATATCGCCATTTCCTTGGGATTTCGGCACTTTTAGCGAGTTTATCGGCGCTTGCAACAAAAATGCAAAACCGCGCTCCGATGCAACGCTTTCATCTTCATGTGACTTTGCGGCCTGATACGACTAGACTAATCACTGCGTCAGTAGAGCGCATGGTTCCATGGGACGTCGCTACCGGGTATTTGAAGCGGTGGCGAAANGGAGAAACCAATGACGATCCTTCACAACGCATTTGCTCAAGACAATGTTGCCGTCGTTACCGGCGCTGCATCCGGTATCGGCCTCGCCGCTGCCCGCAAATTCGCCAGTTTCGGCATGAGCGTCGTGCTTGTTGACCTCGACGGAGAAAAACTGGGTGCTGCACAAAGTGAGATCGCTGCGCTTGCCAAGAATGGCAACGAGCAGATTGTCTCCATTCCAACAGACGTTTCGAAACTCGACGAACTGGAAGCGCTGGAGCGTGCTGTGATTCAGCGTTTCGGGCGCGTCCATGTGCTGATGAACAATGCCGGCGTCCAGCCCGGCAGCGCCATGTTCGGGCCGCAGGCCAATTGGGATAAGGTTTTCGGCGTCAATCTTATGGGCGTGGTCAATGGTAGCCGTGTGTTTGGGTCAGGCATGCTGGCCNATGGTGAGCATGGTCTCATCATCAACACCGGCTCCAAGCAGGGCATTACCACGCCACCGGGCGATCCGGCCTATAACGTGTCCAAGGCGGGTGTGAAGGCCTTTACCGAGGCATTGCAGTATGAGTTGAGAAATACACCAAACGGTAATGTTTCCGCCCATCTTCTCATTCCCGGTTTTGTCTTTACCGGCCTCACTGCCAACGGCCGGACGGAGAAACCATCCGGGGCGTGGACGCCGGAACAGACGGTCGACTTCATGATTGATAGTATCGGCAACGGTGATTTCTACATTCTTTGTCCTGACGGTGAGGTCAACCGGAAGACAGATGAGAAACGCATCCTTTGGGCTGCGAGCGATATCGTGGAAANTCGACCGCCTCTGTCGCGCTGGCACGAAGCCTACAGCGATGATTTCAAGTCGTTCCTGAACAGCTGATCTACCTGCCGCGTCGTTGCGCGCGGCATTCTTTNATCGGGCAGTTGGCAGGCTCGCGAAACGGCGTTATGAACAGGCATCAACCCTTTGCGAGTGTGGTGCCGCCGTGGATTTTCTACCCAGCCTGCCAACCCTGATTGCTTTTACCATTGCCATTCTGCTTCTGTCGGTCACGCCTGGCCCGGATATGACGCTCTGGATCAGCCGTTCCCTGCGCGAAGGCCGTACCGCCGGCTTCATGACGCTGGTGGGTACCAATCTGGGTATTACAGTGCATACGATGCTTGTCGCCTTTGGGGTAGCGGCTCTCATCGTGGCCTCGCCCACTGCCTTTCTCGTTTNGAAAACGGGTGGTGCTGCCTATCTGGTCTGGCTGGCCATACAGGCCATCCGTAAGGGCTCGAATTTCGTGATGGAGCGTCCCAGAGAGCAGAAGGCAAAGGCTTCCAAGAAGTCCGCACTGCTGAATGGCCTATGGGTCAATCTGCTCAATCCGAAGGTCATCATCTTCTTCATGACGTTTCTGCCGCAATTCGTCAGCGCATCTGATCCGCACGTAACCGGAAAGCTGATTTTCCTTGGCCTATGGTCGATCGTGGTCGCCCTGCCGATTGGCATCGGTATCGTCGTGGCAGCAGATCGTCTTTCCGGCTGGCTTCAAAGCAACGCCAAGGTCCTGCGTGGTCTGGATTATACGATTGCAGGCGTTTTCTCCGTCTTTGCCGCAAAGATTTTTTNCGCGCAGGCTCAGTGATGTTTCGTTGAAGCTGCTGAAAGTGGCGCTTGCATTTTAGGGAGCACCCTGCCAGCTTGCGTGCCAATCGGGAACTGGCCTTGTGGCGGGATGAAACGATGCGGCAAGACGACCTGACCACGCTGATCGGCCTTGTGGCCTTGTCAGACCGCAAAGCATTCGCTTCGTTGTATAAGTTAACGAGCCCGAAACTTTTCTCGATATGTCTTCGTATACTCAAAGACCGTACTGACGCAGACGAAGCGTTACAGGAGGTCTATGTAAAAATATGGCAGCGCGCGCAGCTGTTTTCTGCTAGGTCCGGCACTGCCGAGGTGTGGCTGGCAGCCATCGCCNGCAACCAGTCGATAGATATTATCCGTTCACGTAAACCGATCGCCAGTGAACTGGACGATGTTCCCGATCTGGCAGAGACTGCGCCGGACCCGGAACAGGCACTGCTGCATAAGGATTCCGGCCGAAGCATAGACCTATGTCTTGCAGAGCTGCAGGAAANCAGGGCCAACGCCGTCCGGCAAGCCTATCTGGATGGCATGAGCTATCAGGACCTGGCGGAGCATTACCTGGTGCCGTTGAATACGATGCGAACATGGTTGAGGCGTAGTCTCATCAAGCTGAAAGAGTGCATGGAGCGATGACCAAACCTGACGATAGCGATATTCCAAAGGACGACGTAATCGCCGCCGAATATGTGCTTGGCGTGTTGTCTGCGGACGACCGGCGGCAGGTTGAACACCGTATTCGCTCCGAAGATTTTTTCGCACGGCGTGTCCGGCAATGGGAGGACCATTTTGCCGGCCTCAACGAGAGCTACAAGCCGGTTGCGCCTGATATTTCGACCTATGTGGCGATTGAATCACGCCTGTTCCAGTCAGATAAACAGACAAAGGCGGGCTTCCTGCCATCATTGTGGGGCTCTCTTGCTTTCTGGCGCGGCGTCAGCGCGCTGACCACGGCGTGTGCAGTCCTTGCAGCAGGCTCGTTCGTGGTGCTGCCCTGGTCTTCGCAGACTCAAAAGATGTCCTACATGGCGGAGCTGTCTTCACCCGACGATCCCATGGCATTGATGGTATCCTACGACGCCSGCACCGGTCGCATGGTGTTGACGCCGATGGCGGCTGGTGAAAAAGCGCAGAAGTCCCTGCAGCTTTGGCTGGTCAAGGAGGATGGCACACCTTACTCGCTGGGTCTCGTTGATCCGCATGAAANCGCTGAANTGATGATTCCCGCCGACATGCGTAGCCAGCTTCAAGACGGCATGACGCTTGCCGTCAGCCTTGAGCCATATGGCGGCTCTCCAACTGGAAANCCCACCGGTCCCGTGCTTGCCAGCGGAACGACACGGCAGCTTTAAAAAATAATTCAGTACAGCTGAAACTTTGCCTGAACATGGCCCGTATCTTCTCATGTACCGGATACGTCACCTGCAAAACGCTGATGGCGATTATCGGAACCAGAGGAGAAAACGCCATGATGACGTCCAGCCTGCGCATAATTGCGCTTGCCGCAGCCGTTTCCACCGTTGCATTCGCAGCCCAAGCCAAGAATCCGATGGTTGGTGGTGCTGAGATGTACGACAACAAGAACATCGTTGAAAATGCGATGAATTCGAAAGATCACACCACGCTTGTTGCCGCCGTCAAGGCCGCCGGTCTGGTGGAAACGTTGCAGGGCAAGGGTCCGTTCACGGTCTTCGCGCCAACCAATGAAGCTTTCGCCGCTTTGCCAAAGGGAACCGTCGAGACGCTTCTGAAGCCTGAAANCAAGGCGAAGCTGACGAAAATCCTGACCTGCCATGTTGTTGCAGCTGACGCCATGTCCACAGCCATCGAGAAGATGATCAAGGACGATGGTGGCACCCATGATGTGAAAACCGTTGGTGGTTGCGTTCTGAAAGCCAAGCAGAGCATGAACAAGATCACGCTGACCGACGAGAACGGCAACGTGGCCGATGTGACGATTGCAGACGTCAAGCAGTCGAACGGCGTCATTCATGTCATCGATAAGGTCTTGCTGCCGAAAATGTAATCTTTNCGGTGCAACGAAACGCCGTGTGCTACCCCAGGCGCACGGCGTTTTTCCTTGGATATTCTAGCCGATCAGCAACTCATCGTCATCCAATGTCTGGCCGCGTATCTTGCGGAACATCTCGATCAGGTCTTCCACCTGCAGTCCCTTGCGGCTTTCGCCGGAGACGTCGAGAACGACTTCGCCCGCATGCAGCATGATGGTGCGGTCGCCATAATCCAGCGCCTGGCGCATGGAGTGCGTCACCATCAGAGTCGTCAGCTTGCGCTCTTCCACCACCTTTTGCGTCAAGCCCATGACGAACTCCGCCATGCCTGGATCGAGTGCAGCCGTGTGTTCATCCAGCAGCAGTACATCCGAACCAGCAAGCGTTGCCATGACCAGAGAAACCGCCTGACGTTGACCACCGGAGAGAAGGTCCATGCGGTCCTTCAGCCGGTTTNCCAAACCAAGGTTCAAGGACGCGATCCGCTCCTGAAAAANCGCCCGCCGTCCGCCGCCAAGCGCGGGCAGAAGTCCGCGTATTTTGCCGCGCGCGGCGGCAAGCGCGAGGTTTTCCTCAATGGTCAGGGTGCCGCAGCTTCCCGTCAATGGGTCCTGAAATACGCGGGCCACCTGGCCTGCCCGGTTTGCCGTCGGTTTGCGGGTCACATCCACATCGCCGATGGTCACTTTCCCCGCAGTTGGCAGAACGTCGCCAGCGAGAACACCGAGTAACGTGGATTTTCCGGCACCGTTGGAGCCGATGACGGTGACGAAGGAGCCGTCCTCGATGGTGAGGTCGACCTTGGCGAGTGCCTTCTTCTCCAGCGGCGTACCGCGCCCGAAGACGACCTGAATGTCGGACAATGAAATCATGATGTTGCTCCCCCGCGGCGCAGGCGTGGAAGAATGAGCGCGACGGCGACTAGCACGGCGGTCACGAAATTGAGGTCGGAGGCTTTAAGACCAAGTGCGTCACTGGAGAGCGCTAGCTGGATTGCCAGGCGATAGGCGATGGAGCCTAGGACACAGCCGATCAGCGCAACCAAGATGCCGCGCGCGCCGAACAACGTTTCACCGATGATGACGGCGGCAAGACCAACGACGATGGTGCCGACACCGGCGGTCACATCGGCAAAGCCGTTGGTCTGTGCAAACAGGGCACCACCTAGCGCTACCAGCGCATTGGACAGCGCCATGCCGAGATAGATCTGGTTACCCGTCTTCACGCCTTGTGCTCGCGCCATTCTGGCGTTGGCACCGGTTGCCCGCATGGCAAGGCCCGCATCGCTTTCCAGAAAGCGCCAGACGAGGATGACGGCAATCACCACGAGGACACCGACGAAAAGCGGGCGCAGCAGATAGTCTGCAATGCCTAAGCCGTAGAAGGGTTCGATGACTGTGTCCTGATTGAGCAGAGCTACATTGGGCTTGCCCATGACACGCAGGTTCACGGAAAACAGCGCGATCATCGTCAGGATCGAGGCAAGAAGGTTGAGGATTTTGAACCGGACGTTCAAGACCGCCGTCACCATACCGGCTGCTGCACCCGCAACCATGGCAACGCCCGTCGTCACCCAAGGATTAAACCCCGCAACGATCAGCACCGCCGCAACTGCTGCGCCCAGCGGAAACGACCCATCGACCGTCAGATCTGGGAAGTCGAGGACGCGAAATGCCAGATAAACGCCGATGGCGACAAAGGCAAAGACAAGCCCCAGTTCGACGGCACCCCAGAATGCGATTTGACTCACGGTAGAATTCCTTGGTTTGTGCCCCACCGCGATGTGGGCTGCAATTGAAACAGTCCTTAGACTGCCACTCGTGCCGCCAACCACTCTTTCGTCATGCTCGGGCTTGTCCCGAGCATCTGCTGCCGTCCAACTTTCATTGAACGTGGGTAGATCCTCGGGACAAGCCCGAGGATGACGGAGAAGGCAAGCCGCCTTTTAGTCGATGATCTTGGTCGCGCGTTTCGTTACGCTTTCAGGGAACGTTACACCCGCCTTTTCAGCGGCCTTCTTGTTCAACACGAGATCGGTGCCGACGGCAACGGTCGCAGGAATGTCGCCAGGCTTTTCGCCCTTCAGGATGCGAACCACAACGGCGCCGGTCTGCTTGCCCACGTCGAAATAGTTGAAACCGAGTGCGGCGATCGCACCGCGGGCAACGGAATCCGTATCTGCAGCAAATAGTGGGATTTTTGCCTCGGCTGCAACACCAGCCGCGGCTTCGAAGGCCGAGACGATGGTGTTATCAGTGGGAACGTAGATCACGTCAGCCTTGCCTACCAGCGCGCGGGTCGCGCCCTGCACTTCGGCAGACTTGGTGGCCACGGATTCCACGACTGTCAGACCGACCTTTGCTGCCTCTGTCTTCAGAAGCTCAAGCGTCGAGACCGAGTTGGCTTCGGCCGAATTGTAGATGTAGCCGATGGTCTTGGCGTTGGGGGTAATTTCCTTGATCAGCGCCAGATGCTCGGCAACCGGCAGCTTGTCTGAGAGACCAGTGACGTTACGGCCGGGCTTTTCCATGGATTTGATCAGCTGCGCACCGACAGGATCGGATACGGCGGTGAAGACGATGGGAATGTCACGGGTAGCGGCGACAACGGCCTGCGCAGAGGGTGTGGAAATGGGAACGATGACATCAGGTGCATCGCCCACAAACTGACGCGCGATTTGCGATGCGGTGCCGGGATTGCCCTGCGCGGACTGGTAGACGAATTTCAGGTTTTCGCCTTCCTTGTAGCCAGCTTCGGCAAGCGCTGCCTTCACGCCATCGCGTGCCGCGTCCAGTGCTGGATGTTCAACGATGGCAGTGACGGCTACCGTCGCATCTTGAGCTTTCGCAGGCAGGGCAATGGCCGTTGCGGCGGCGAGCGCCAGAATCAGTGCGCGCATGGGGTATTCCTCCGATTGTTTTGTTTTCTTGGCCCTCTTTAAGAAAGGGTTAAAACGAAATCAATCGCGCAGCGCTGAACGCACCCATCAATTCTTTTTCTTTATCAGTCGTCCGCGCCATGATTGGCGATCATCATCGCCTCGAACGCCATGCGTTCTGTTTTGCGCATGCGCTCGGATTCCGACTTCAACTGACCGCAGGCGGCGAGGATGTCTCGTCCGCGTGGAGTACGGATCGGTGAGGCGTAACCCGCATGATTGATGAAATCCGCGAACTTCTCGATCTGCTCCCAGTCGGAACACTGGTAGTTCGTGCCCGGCCATGGATTAAAGGGAATAAGATTGATCTTGGCCGGAACGCCTTTCAGAAGCTGCGTCAGCATCTTGGCATCTTCCAGACTGTCATTGACGTCCTTCAGCATCACATATTCGAAGGTGATGCGCCGCGCATTCGACACGCCGGGATAGTTGCGGCAGGCATCGATCAGCTCTTTCAGCGGATATTTCTTGTTGATCGGCACCAGCATGTCGCGCAGCTCGTCGCGCACCGCATGTAGGGAGATCGCCAGCATCACGCCGATTTCTTCACCGGTGCGGAAGATTTCCGGCACGACGCCNGAGGTAGAGAGCGTTACACGGCGCTTGGAAAGCGACAGGCCATCGCCATCGGTCGCGATCAGCAAAGCAGTTTNGACGTGCTCGAAATTATAGAGAGGTTCGCCCATGCCCATCATGACGATGTTGGAGACCTTGCGGCCTTCTGCGGGCATGATCGTACCCTGCGGCGCTTCACGGTCCGGGAAATCGCCGAGACGATCACGGGCGACCAGAAGCTGCGCCAGAATCTCTTCCGCCGTCAGGTTGCGTACCAGACGCTGCGTTCCGGTGTGACAGAAGGAGCAGGTCAGCGTGCATCCAACCTGGCTGGAAATGCACAATGTGCCGCGACCTTCTTCGGGAATATAAACGGTTTCGATCTCGACCGGGCGACCTGCACCGCGTGGTGGAAAGCGCATCAGCCACTTGCGGGTGCCGTCGTTGGAAACCTGTTCTTCAACGATTTCCGGGCGCGCGATGGTGAAATGGAGTTTCAACTTTTCGCGCAGTTCCTTGGCCACATTTGTCATGTGNTCGAAATCGGAGACTCCGCGCACATAGAGCCAGTTCCAAAGCTGGCTGACGCGCATTTTCGACTGCTTTNGGGTCACGCCGATGTCGATCAGCGCATCTGCCATTTCCTCACGTGTCATACCGATCAGCGTCGGCTTTTCTGACATGAGGTCGGCATTCGAAATCATCGGCGTTTTGACCACCAGACCGGTGGTCGCTTCCAGTACGGACATCGTCTTATCCCATCGGCCATCGCAGAACGGAAANCAGGCCTGAACGTGAGGCGAAAATCGTCTGCATGTGGAGAAAANTCAAAGGCGGGGCACGTTTCGCGCTTCCGCCTGTATTTGTTGCCGCGCCTTTAGCATCAAANCAGCTAAAACGCAAATGGCCGGTCAATGACCGGCCATCTCAAANTTGATACAGGTGTGCTTACTTGCAGCTTTCGATCTGCTTCAGAGCAGCCGAAATGCCAGACAGCGAATAGGAATAGGACGTCGCGGTGCCGCGAGCCGAGGTTGCCTTGACCGTCATGGATTTGCCGACCTTCATGGCAGCAACGAGTGCGGGTTCTTCGGCAGCGTTTTCAACCCAGGCGGCCTTGTCCTTGGTGAACATCACGAAGTTCTTGCTGTCGATGGTGACGTTGACCTTCGAGCTTTCGCGGAGAGAATAACCAACCATAGCCTGTGGCTCGTAGGAAATATTCTGGCCGGGACGCTGGGAGACGATGAAGAAGATATCGCCGTGATCGACGCTTGCGGGTTCTTTGGTTGTCGGAATAGAAAGAACATAGCAGACAGTGCTTTTACCCGATTTGTACGAATAGGCACCCCATGCGTTGAACTGCTGGATGCGCGTGGGCGACTGTGCAGAGGCTATGCCGACACTGGTCAACAAAATTGCGACTGCGGTTGCTACACTTCTTACAAACATTGAATTTCCTGCCGGGTTTATTGTCTTCCAGTTGGCCGAACGCTGGCGCCGGGCCGATGCCGAGGTGGGTCCGTCATGATGATATTGGCTAAAGATCGGTTACCAAACCGTCAACGCCAACGCTAAAACTCGAGATTTGCACTGCTGTGTAACAGATAAGCGACGTCCAATGACCGAAAAGCAAACACATGACGTGGCCACCCAATCAGCAATGACACAAAGATTCAGGCAAGAATTTGTCAGTGTTTAGCGCAGCTTCGCACAAGCAATCACAGAGCCGTTACTCATCGCGCAACCGCTCGAGGGCAGCGTCGGCGGCTTCATAGTGTTCCATTTNGATATGGGCGCGGATCATGGCAAGGGCAGCCGTTAAANCAGCAATGTCATCGGTAAAGCCGATGACGGCGAAAACGTCTGGAACAACGTCGATCGGCATGATGAAGTAGCCAAGGGCTGCAAACAGAACACCCTTGGCACGAAACGGTGTTTCCCGGTCCACCGCGCAATAATATGCGGCTGCAGCATCGCGGGCAAAGGGCACTTTGCTCATCACACGCTTCATCTTCGGCCAGAACTTGGCGCGAACCTGTTGCTCGCGCTGTTCCTGCGTGTCAGGCTCGCCGGACAGAAGTATTTCACCAATTTTCACGTCATCCATCGTCGTGTGTCCTTTGGTCATGGACCCTATATAGGCGCGCAGCCTTTCCGTTCAATCGCTCCTGCCCGCTGCTGCCTTTNGCATTACGTTTGCCAGAAGAAAGTCTCGTTCGGTAATTCCCTGGCTGTCATGCGTCGTCAGGCAAACCTTCACGCGGGAATAGACGTTCGACCATTCGGGGTGATGATTGAGCTTTNCAGCCGCCAATGCGCATTGCGCCATGAAACCGAAGGCTTCCGCGAAGTTCGAGAATTTGTAGGCTCTGACGATTGCCAGCCCGTCCTCCCGCAGGGTCCATCCTTGTAGCTCGGCGAGTTCCCTTTCGATGACGTCTCTCTCGAGTTTGGCATATTGCATGAGCTTCCCCTTATGTTTGCTGTGGATGAGGCATTTCTGCCAAGTCTTATCGCACAACTGCCTCATAGTTTTGCTTTATATGATCTATGAANCGCATAGCTGTCCTTTTTGTTTGCATGGGAAACATTTGTCGCTCGCCATTGGCCGAGGGCATCTTCTCCNATCTGGTCGAGACAAAGAACATTGCAGGTCGATTTCTGATCGATTCGGCTGGCACCGGAGGTTGGCACGCTGGCCATCCGCCAGACCCACGCTCTGTCGCTGTTGCCAGGCAACATGGCATCGACATTTCAAGTCAGAAAGCGCGCCAGGTCAGGGCGGTGGATTTCTTGGACTTCGATGTCATCTTCGCCATGGATGAAGATAATCTTGACCGGCTACGGGCGACTTGCCCGCTTCAGTACAGGCACAAAATCCATCTTTTCAGCCAGTATGCAATTGGCCGAAGCGAGAATATTCCCGATCCCTATTACGGTGATGAAGACGGTTTTCAGACCGTTTACACCATGCTTTTGGACGGCTGTATCCCCGCACTGGAAAAGCTGGAAACGGGCCATGCCTCCTGAAGAGGAAATTCCTCTTCAACGATGTAAGGACCGCCACCGACCGATTCCTTCGACGACATCAGCACGAAACGGGCGATCGTGAAGGGGGATGTGCGAAAATCTCCGCGTCCCGAGAGATAGTGGACGACATCATCCAGCCTTGAGTTTCTGAGCCGTGCCAGGGTGACGTGCGGCGTGAATTTGCGCGGATCTGGTGGAAGGCCCAGTCTCTGGCAAATCCGCTCTATCTCCCCTTGCAGCGCCGTCATTTCCGCAGAAGGGGAAACGCCGGCCCAGATCGAGTGGGNCTTTTTCGAACCGAATGATCCTATCCCCGTCAGATTGACGGGAAATTCTGGTCTGTCTATCCGGTCTAGCCGGTTGACGACCTCATCGGCGGTGCGCCCGTCGATATCCCNGATAAAGCGTAGGGTGATATGATAATTCTCCACGTCGATCCACCGGGCTCCCGGTAGACCACCGCGCAACAATGAGAGACTCATTGCCGCATTGCGCGGAATTTCGAGGGCGGTAAACAGTCTCGGCATGGCGAGCTCCCCGAATCTTTTGGCAGAACAAGCACAGCGAATCATGCAACGCTGTCTGGTGCAAGCGCTTATTTTTTTNGCTCACCGATAGCCTTGATGAAGGTCTCCACCGTCGGCGTCGATTTTTCGACCATCACGGCCACGCCTTTNGTGTTTGGATGCATCCTGTCCTCCAGTTGCAGCGCTTCATTCAGCACGACACCATCAAGAAAAAACGGGTAAAGCTGTAAGCCATGCTTTTCTGCAAGGCGTTGATAAATGGGGTTGAAGCGTTTGGCGTAATCATCACCCATGTTCGGCGGAGACATGATACCCATCAGAAGAACCGGAATATTGCGTTTCTGGAAACCGGATATAATCGCATCCAGGTTCTTCTCCGTCTCGTCAGGGGAAACGCCGCGTAGCGCATCATTGGCACCCAGTTCGAGGATAACGCCATCCGTTCCATCCGGTACGGACCAGTCCGCTCGTGCCAACCCGCCTGAGCTCGTGTCGCCGGAAACGCCAGCGTTGGTAATGGTGACATCCATGCCCTTGGCCTTCAGCGCGGCTTCCAATTGGGCGGTGTAGCTGTCCGTCGGCGGCAGTTGATAACCCGCCATCAGACTGTCTCCAAGACCGACCAGTTGCACCGGTTTATCTTGTGCTTGCACAAGGGATGGTGAAAGCGCGCAGCAGATGACAAGGAATTGAGCGGCGACAGCTTTAAAACGCATGATGATCTTCCTAATTGTCTGGCAGTGCGAGAGTTTTGAATCTTCCAAAGATTGCCATTCCCCATAGATATAGGAACGCGAATTGTGACGAAAAGCATCATTGAGCTGAATAAGGCTGATCTCACCCTGGGAAATTCTGCTGCTTCCGTTCACGTTCTGAAAAGCATCGATCTCAGCATCAACGAGGGCGAAGCGGTTGGCATCGTTGGACCTTCTGGCTCCGGCAAGTCGACGCTGCTGATGGTTCTTGCCGGGCTGGAGCGGCTGGATACGGGTGAGATCACGATTGCGGGAACGCAGCTTCATAAGCTCGGCGAAGACGCACTGGCGGAATTTCGCGGCAAGAATATCGGCATCGTGTTTCAGTCGTTTCATCTGATTGCCAATATGACGGCGCTGGAGAATGTTGCGGTCCCATTGGAACTGGCAAATGCCGCCAATCCTTTCGAGATCGCCAAAAAAGAGCTGATGGCCGTTGGGCTTGGGGAAAGGCTCAACCATTATCCGGGCCAGCTTTCGGGTGGCGAGCAGCAGCGCGTGGCGATTGCCCGCGCACTTGCGCCGTCACCTGCTGTACTGATCGCCGATGAGCCCACCGGAAATCTGGATACGGATACCGGCAAGCAGATTGCGGATCTCCTGTTTNCCAAGCAGGCCGAGCGCGGCATGACCATGATTCTTGTCACCCATGATATCTCATTGGCAGACCGATGCTCCCGCCAGATCAAGGTGCGGTCCGGTCAGATCGAGGGCGATAGCGCGACGTCTGCCGTCGCGCAGGCGGTTTCCGCATGACGCGTTTCATCCCGTCTCTGTTCAATATTCGCAATGCGCTGCGGCTTGCCAGGCGTGAAATTCGTGGCGGCTTCAGCGGCTTTTACATTTTTCTTGCCTGTATCGCGCTCGGTACCGGTGCCATTGCGGCTGTGAATTCCGTGTCGCGCGCCATCACCAGTTCCATTGCCACCCAAGGTCAATCCCTTCTGGCGGGCGATGTGCGCTTCGAGTTGCGCAACCGCGAGGCAACGGCCGAAGAGCGCGGCTATATGGACAGCCTCGGCCAAGTCGCCGTGTCGAGTGGGGTCCGCTCCATGGCGCGGCTGGCCGATGGTTCGCAACAGACACTGGCCGAAGTCAAGGCGGTCGATAACGCCTATCCGCTCTATGGTACGTTCGACGCTGAGCCGGCAACGCCGCTGCCGCAATTGCTGGCAAAGCAGGGCGATGCTTACGGTGCGGTCGCCGCTCCCCTGCTGCTGGAGCGGCTGGGCATCAAGATTGGTGACGAGTTGTTGCTGGGCAATGTCCGTCTCAAACTGTCTGGAACGGTGGTTACCGAGCCCGATGCGCTGTCGGACGGATTTGGTTTTGCTCCGCGTCTTATTGTCAGCCGCGACGCGTTGGCGGCATCCGGTCTGATACAGGCAGGTAGCCTCGTGGAGCATGCCTACAAANTCCGCCTGACCGACACCTCGAAACGCGCAACTATAACGGAAGACACCAACACCGCGTTCCCGAGCGCAGGCTGGTCCATTCGCACCAGTGATCGTGCAGCACCATCGCTGACGGAAAACGTCAATCGGTTTTCGCAATTCCTGACGCTGGTTGGCCTGACTGCTCTGATCGTCGGTGGCGTGGGTGTTGCCAATGCCGTCCGTGCCTTTCTCGATTCGAAACGCACGACAATTGCTTCGCTGAAATGCCTTGGCGCACCTGCAAGCGTCGTGACCATGACCTACCTTTNCCAGATCGCCTTCATCGCCGTTATCGGCGTTGCCATCGGGCTGGCGCTCGGGGCCATCACACCTCTGGTCGCCATGCGCTTTCTGGAGGGTGTTCTCCCCGTTCCCGATGAACTGGCGATTTATCCCGGTGCCTTGTCCACAGCTGCCGTCTTCGGTCTGCTGACCACGCTGGCCTTTGCGATTCTGCCGCTGGGGCAGGCGCGAGAGGTGCCCGCAACGGCACTCTTCCGCGAGCAGGGTTTCGAGGACAACAGGTTGCCGTCGTGGCCTTACCTTGTCGCGACAGCACTTCTTCTCGCCTCTCTCGCCGCACTGGCAATCTTTTCGGCAGAGCAGCGCTATATCGCCTCGGTGTTTCTGGCAGCCGTTGCCTTTGCCTTCGTGGTGCTACGACTGGTAGCATGGGGCATCAAGNCAATTGCCAAGAAAAGTCCGCGTGTTCATTCCGCTGCCTTGCGTCTCGCCATCGGCAATATTCACCGCCCCGGCGCGCTGACGCCATCGGTCGTCCTGTCGCTTGGCCTCGGTCTGACGTTGCTGGTGACGCTCACCCTGATCGATGGAAATCTCCGTCGTGAGTTGACCGGAAGCCTGCCGGAGCGGGCGCCGAACTTCTTCTTCGTCGATATCCAGGGAACGGATCGCGATGGTTTTCGCAGTCTCGTTCAACGCGAAGCACCCGAGGGTGTATTGACCGAAGTGCCGATGTTGCGCGGGCGCATTCTTGCGCTGAACGGGCAGGACGTCACCAAGATTGAGGTGCCGCCTGCGGGCCGTTGGGTTTTACGTGGAGATCGCGGCATCACCTACGCGCAGGACTTGCCGGAAAACGCCAAGCTGTCTCATGGTACGTGGTGGGATAAGGATTACAGCGGCGAACCGCTCGTTTCCTTTGCTGCGGAAGAGGCGGGTGAACTTGGTCTGAAACTCGGGGACAGCGTTACTGTCAACGTGTTGGGGCGCAACATCACCGCGAAAATTGCAAATCTGCGCGATGTTCAATGGGAATCCATGTCACTCAATTTCGTCATGGTGTTTNCACCCAATACGTTCAGAGGCGCACCGCATTCATGGCTGGCGACGCTTGCTGACCCTTCAGCCACGCCCGCCAAGGAAGGCGAAATCCTGCGCACCGTCACCAATGCCTATCCCACCATCACCAGCGTTCGGGTGAAAGACGCGCTGGATGTGGTCAACCGCCTTGTTGATCAGCTTGCCATAGCCATCCGCGCAGCTGCGGCCGTTGCACTGATTGCTTCGGTACTGGTTTNGGCGGGAGCGCTTGCTGCTGGCAACCGCGCCCGCACCCATGATGCCGTTATCTTGAAAACGCTGGGTGGCACTCGCGCCATGCTGATCCGCGCGTTTTCCTATGAGTACATGATACTCGGACTGGCAACCGCCGTCTTCGCGCTTCTTGCTGGCGGGGTGTCGGCATGGTTCGTCATTGCGCGTATCATGAAGTTGCCGTCCAGCTTCCTGCCTGATGTCGCCGTAGGCACGATTGTCGTTGCCNTGGTCATGACGGTCGGAATTGGCCTCATAGGGACGTGGCGAATTCTGGGGCAGAAGGCAGCACCGGTTCTGCGCCATGCGGGCGAGTGATACGAAAAGTTGCGCGCTACTTAACCTTAACGATTAATTGGGGTTCGAGATCGCCAAAACGTTATCGCTTTTCACGCATACGGTGTTTTTTCGGCTCTGAAAGCTCTTGTATCTATAAAGCGATATCATCATATTCTTCTGTAGGCTTGCTGTAGCTCCGCAGCGGCGCCTGGGATATGGTCCAAAGACGACGATATGCCGACACCGTAGCAATTCGGAGCTCAAAAGAGGGTACAATGTCTGACTTCAACAATTACCAGAATCGTATGACCCAGGGTCGTGCACAGTCTGGTGCGATGATCGATGAAGGTCTGCGCACCTATATGCTGAAGGTCTATAACCTGATGGCTGTAGGTCTTGCGATCACCGGTGTCGCCGCATTCCTAACGATAATGCTGGCGACCACGAACGATCCTTCGGCTGCTGCCGCTACACTTCCTAACGGCAAGATGCTGACCGGCCTCGGTGTTGCTCTATACGGCTCGCCGTTGCGCTGGGTCGTTATGCTCGCGCCACTCGCCATGGTATTCTTCCTCAGCTTCCGCATTCAGAAAATGAGTGTTCCGGCTGCACAGGGTACCTTCTGGGGTTACGCCGCTCTGATGGGTCTCTCCCTGTCGTCGATCTTCCTGGTCTATACCGGCCAAAGCATCGTCCAGACATTCTTCATCACGGCTGCTTCCTTCGGCGCGCTATCGCTTTACGGCTACACTACCAAGAAGGACCTGTCCGGAATGGGCTCGTTCCTGATCATGGGTCTGTTCGGTCTCATCATCGCGTCGGTTGTGAACATCTTCCTGCAATCGTCTGCCATGGGCTTTGCGATCTCCGCCATTGGCGTACTGATTTTCGCTGGTCTGACCGCCTATGATACGCAGAAGATCAAGGAAATGTATTTCGACGGTGACGACGTTGCCACAGCTGGCCGTAAGGCCATCATGGGCGCGCTCACGCTCTACCTCKATTTCATCAACCTATTCATGTTCATGCTGCAGTTTCTTGGAAATCGCGACAAGTAAGTCTGATTGATAGAATATGGAAAGGCGGCTCCCGAGCCGCCTTTTTTGTTTGTCGCAGTATGCGCAACATTCACTCTATCAGTTTCAGAACCTTTTCGAAGACCTTCAGAACTTGTTGGAGATCCTGGCCACGCTTCAAGATACGACCGTCGACATTGACGACGCTGAACGCACCCTGTTTGGCGGCAAGTTTCGGGTTTTTCTCGATGCGAAACAGCGGCATCTCACCGGATCGCTTGAAGACGGAAAAANCAGCTCTGTCCTTCAGGTGGTCGATGGCATAGTCGCGCCATTCTCCTTCGCCCACCATGCGTCCATAAATGCGCAAGATCGCATCCAGCTCGCGGCGATGGAAGGTTATCGGCAAGGCGTCCTTGCTCTGTTTGTATTCCCGAAGATCGATGATGGACGAGCTATCTTTTTGAGATGAACCTGCACGCTGCAAATCCGGCTGATCAGTCATCAGGCAACCTCGCTCAACTGCATATGACACAGGAATGACAGTCTGACGGCGCTCAGGCAAAATTGCAAGTCTTGCCACGGCTTCAAAAATGCACTGATAATGGTAATGATTTGGGCAGGCCAACAGGCGTCAAATGCCCTATTTCGGTCAAATCATGGCCCGATTTGGGTGGGATACAGCTATCGTCAATTGATGCCTAGGCACCAAGATGACCCGGTCCGGTGCATTGACCCTTTACCCCCAGCCCCCAATGCCCGGATCGGATCTACCTTATACAGGCGACTTATTTTAGTTTNCCGATGGTGAAAGAACGCTCGCGCCGATGATTGCGGCCGGATTGCCTTGACCGTCCTTGGTCTGCAACAGAACCGCGCAGCCGCCGTTTTTNGGCCTTGCTCATAACCGTTGCCGGCAACTTCACGACCATTGATTTNCCATCCCACATGCCAACGGTCTGTACGTCATAAACGCTGTGCCAATAGGAAATCTTCTTTCCTTCGTTTTCGCCCTTCTGGACATCGACGATCTGCTCGCGCGTGAAATAGGCAACAATGACTTCCGCCTTGCCTTGGCCCGCCCCGATATCGATGGCAATCTCATCTTCGATACGCTGCGCCTTCACCGGCACGCTCAGGCCTTCGCCTTCGCTCTTGAAGGTGTCCAGCCTGTTATAGATCGCCTGCATATCGGCGCCTTTGACGTGATCGCGGCCGTTGACGACGGCCTGCGGCGTATAGACGTTGTTACGGCCCAGCGCCCGTGCATAGCCATACTGGCGCTCGGTGTTTTCCTTGGATGCCAGCGAATCCGCCCAGCCGAGATAATTCCAGTAGTCCACGTGATAGGACAGGCCGATCACGTCGCCTCTCTGGATAAGCTTGCGCATCGCCTCGTCTGCAGGCGGGCAGGATGCGCAGCCTTGCGATGTAAAAAGCTCGACAACGCCCTTCACCTGTTGTTCCTGCGCCTGAACCGATACGGCAGTCAGCGCGCTGAAACACAGTGAAAGACCAAATGTCAGAAACCCATATTTCAGAGACATTGCGAAACCCTTGTCTGGACGCTTTCCCAGACTATTGATGCTATCAATACACGTCGGAATGCGCTGCGAAAATAGCGCTGATATCTCTTCAATAGAAAGTCACGATGGGGTGAGGACCGATCACGAAAGATCGGTACATTTCCGCAATCGCTCCACGCAAAAGCGCCGGGATTGCTCCCGGCGCTTTCTTTCATTCTGTTGCGACGCTTATGCAGCCAGATCGCGGAGAACGGTTTGCAGAATGCCACCATTGTTCATGTAGATCACTTCATCCAGCGTATCGATGCGGCAAAGAAGTGGAATTTCCTTCACGGTGCCGTCGCCATAGGTGATCTTGGCAATCTTCTTCTCGCGTGGCTTGATATCGCCTTCGAGACCATCGATCTCGACGGTCTCATCGCCCTTGAGGTTGAGGCTGGCCCATGTCGTACCGTCTTCGAAGGTAAATGGAACGATGCCCATGCCAACGAGGTTGGAGCGGTGAATACGCTCGAACGACTGCGCGATGACGGCTTTTACGCCCAGAAGGTTCGTACCCTTTGCAGCCCAGTCACGCGAAGAACCATTGCCATATTCCACGCCTGCGAAGATGACGAGCGGAACGCCCTCAGCCTTGTAAGCCATGGCCGCATCGTAAATCGACATCTCTTCCTTGGACGGATAGTGGATGGTGTAGCCACCTTCCTTACCGTTTGGACCAAGCATGTGGTTGCGAATACGGATGTTGGCGAACGTGCCGCGCATCATCACTTCGTGGTTGCCACGGCGCGTGCCGTACTGGTTGAAGTCGGCAACGCCCACGCCATTGTCGGTAAGATAAGCACCGGCAGGAGAGGCAGCCTTGATCGAACCGGCCGGAGAAATGTGGTCGGTGGTGATCTTGTCGCCGAAGAGACCGAGAACGCGTGCGCCCTTGATGTTCTTCAGGCCGGTGCCGGTCTTGCCCATGCCCACGAAGTATGGCGGGTTCTGAACGTAGGTGGACTTGTCGTCCCAGGCATAGGTCTGGCCCGGAGGAACCTGAACGGCCTGCCAGTTCTCATCACCCTTGAACACGTCGGCGTATTTGGACTCGTAGAGTTCGCGCGTGACGTACTTCAGGATAAATTCCTGAATTTCGGCAGATGTCGGCCAGATGTCCTTGAGGTAGACAGGGTTGCCATCCTGGTCTTCGCCCAGAGGCTCTGTTGTCAGGTCTTTCTGAACGGTGCCAGCCAATGCGTAAGCGACGACGAGCGGCGGGGAAGCGAGGTAGTTCGCCTGAACGTCCGGCGAGATACGGCCTTCGAAGTTACGGTTGCCGGAGAGAACGCCAGCCGTGATCAGACCCTTGTCGTTGATGGTCTTGGAGATCGGTGCTGGCAGCGGGCCGGAGTTGCCGATGCATGTCGTGCAGCCGAAGCCGACGAGGTTGAAGCCGATGGCATCCAGATCTTTCTGAAGACCGGACTTTNCCAGATATTCGCCAACAACCTGAGATCCCGGTGCGAGCGACGTCTTGACCCAAGGCTTGGATGTCAGACCCTTGGCCACTGCGTTGCGGGCCAGAAGACCGGCTGCAATCAGAACGGAAGGGTTGGACGTGTTAGTGCAGGATGTGATGGCGGCAATGGCAACGTCGCCATGGCCCAGATCAAACTCTTCGCCTTCAACCGCATAACGGGTGTTGAGCTGGCCGGGCTTCTTGTATTCGGTTTCGAGGGACGTCGCAAAACCGGAGGCGATGCCTTCCAGCGAAATGCGGCCTTCCGGACGCTTCGGACCAGCCATGGATGGCACGACTTCGCCGAGGTCGAGTTCCAGCGTGTCGNTGAAGACGAGTTCGGCACCGTCGCCGGTGCGCCACATGTCCTGCGCCTTCGAATAGGCTTCCACCAGCGCGATGCGGTCCTTGGTGCGGCCAGACATGGTGAGGTAGTTGATGGTTTCGCCGTCAACCGGGAAGAAACCGCAGGTCGCCCCATATTCCGGGCCCATGTTGCCAATGGTGGCACGGTCTGCCAGCGTCATCGAATCAAGGCCGGGGCCGAAGAATTCGACGAATTTGGAAACAACGCCCTTCTTGCGCAGCATCTGCACCACGGTCAAAACGAGGTCGGTGGCGGTGACGCCTTCCTTGACCTTGCCCGTCAGCTTGAAGCCGATGACTTCAGGCAGAAGCATGGACACCGGCTGGCCAAGCATGGCCGCTTCGGCTTCGATACCACCAACGCCCCAGCCCAGAACGCCCAGGCCATTGATCATGGTCGTGTGGCTGTCGGTGCCGACGCAGGTGTCGGGGTAAGCGATGGTTTGGCCGTCTTCTTCCTTGGTCCAGACGGTCTGGCCGAGATATTCGAGGTTCACCTGATGACAGATGCCTGTGCCGGGCGGAACGACGCGGAAGTTCTTGAACGCCTGCTGGCCCCACTTCAGGAAGCGGTAACGCTCGCCGTTGCGCTCGTATTCCAGTTCCACGTTGCGGGCAAACGCGGTTGGCGTGCCGAATTCATCAACGATAACGGAGTGGTCGATGACGAGATCGACGGGAACCAGCGGGTTGATCTTTTCAGGATCGCCACCCAATGCCACCATCGCATCGCGCATGGCGGCAAGGTCGACAACGGCTGGAACGCCGGTAAAGTCCTGCATCAGCACGCGGGCAGGGCGGTAGGCGATTTCGTTTTCGACCAAGCCCTTGTTGTTCAGCCAATCGGCAACGGCCGTGATGTGTTCCTTGGTAACGGTCTGGCCGTCTTCGAAACGCAGCAGGTTCTCAAGCAGAACCTTCATCGAATAGGGAAGCTTGGAAACGCCTGTCAGGCCGTTCGCTTCTGCCTTCGGCAAACTGAAATAAACATAATCCTTACCGTCAACGGTAAGAATGGAGCGACAATTGAAACTGTCTAGAGATTTAGCCACGGATAGAAACCCCGCTTCCTCTGATAGCCAACACGCGCGTGCGGACCCCTGTGCACAGGTGCACATCAGGATGCGGGTACGGTCATTTCCGCTGTCCGCACGAGAAGCTGCTTTCGCAACGTCAGGTCCGGCGCCGTATGATGATCACGCCGACCGCTGGCGTGGTTGACACCCATATAGATAATTTCTCAGAAACGTGCCAGACCGGAAAACAACTTAATCGATTTTTTNGCCATCGAGATGATTAAAATCTTAAACGAGATGACGCCATGCTGCTGACAGCAGAAAATCTTGCCGCCCGTCGCGGCGAAGATTTGATATTCATGAATGTTTCCTTCAAGTTAACGAGTGGTGAGGCTCTGATGTTGACGGGGCCGAATGGATCGGGAAAGTCTACGCTTTTACGCGTTATTGCAGGGCTTTTGCAGCCGGAAACGGGGACCGTAAAGATAGCCGGCGAAGGGATCGAAAGTGACACCCGCGCCCATGAAGCCAGCCATTATCTCGGCCACCGAAATGCAATGAAGCAGGAACTGAGCGTTTNCGAAANCCTCGACTTCTGGAAGGCGTTTCTGGGCGATTTCAGTGGCGGCACGTCGGTTGGCATCGAGAAGGCCGCAGAAATTGTCGGTTTGTCCGGCATCACTCATCTGCCATTCGGCTATCTCTCGGCAGGTCAACAACGCCGATTCGCGATGGCCAAGCTGCTGGTTGCATGGCGGCCGGTATGGATATTGGACGAACCAACTGCCGCTTTGGATGCGAGCGCAGATTCAATGTTTACGGCGTTGGTGGAAGGGCATTTGGCGAATGGCGGCATCGTGATTGCTGCGACCCATCAGCNGCTCGGGTTGGAGAATGCGCAGGAATTGCGGATGACGGGGTTTGCTGGGGTGGGGGAGGAGGTGTGGTGATGAATGTCGAGTTTGCCGCTACCCCCTTCTTCACTGCCGGGCATCTCCCCNACAAGGAGGGAGATCGGCTGGGCGCTCTGACACCACGTCACTCTCGACGTAAGAGATGGCCGAAAGGTCGCCGCGAGTCGATCTCACCACCTGTGGGGGAGATGCCCGGCAGGGCAGAGGGGGGTAGCGACACCCATCGAACCCATCCATTATCCACTGGGTGCGGTCTATCCTCATTTGGGAAAACCATCCCATGATCGCCCTCTTCCTCCGAGACCTTAAACTCTCCATCCGCGCTGGCGGCGGCGCGCTCATCGGCGTTCTTTTCTTCATGACCGTCGTCGCCGTCATTCCCTTCGGTGTCGGCCCTGACCTCAATCTTCTGTCGCGCATCGGCCCAGCCATTGTGTGGATTGGAGCATTACTCGCAGCACTTCTTGGCCTCGACCGTCTGTTTCAAGCGGAACGTGACGATGGTTCGCTTGATCTCATCCTCATGCAGGAAANTCCACTCGTTTNGACCGTTCTGGTCAAATGCCTCGCGCATTGGACGGCAACCAGCCTGCCGTTGGTCATTGCCTCTCCTCTGCTTGGACTGTTCATGAATATGAGTGAAGTGGCCATCGGTGCCGTTATGCTGACTTTGCTTGTCGGCTCACCGGCGCTAACATTTATAGGGGCAGTGGGTGCTGCCGTTGCGGTAGCCCTTCCGCGCGGTGGGTTGCTGGTGTCCATTCTCGTGTTGCCGCTCTGCATTCCAGTGCTGATCTTTGGGGTCAGCGCCTCCTATGCTGCGGTTCAGGATCCGGCACCTTTCATGCCGCCCTTCCTGATCCTTATCGGCATCACACTTTTTTCATCGGTCATCGGTCCATTCTTCGCAGCTTTGGCATTGCGCAGTTCCATGGATTGATAAGGATCAATTGCCGCAACCCCGGTCTCACTGTAGAAAGACGCCATGAGCGACAAGAGCCTTGCGATTACCAAGTTCAGCGACCTTGCCAACCCGACGCGGTTCCTGGCATTGGCCTCTCGCATTTTGCCATGGCTGGCCGCGCTTTCGGCGCTCTGTCTTGCCGCAGGCCTCTATATGGCCTTCACCACCGATAGTGATTATCAGCAGGGCAATACCGTGCGCATCATGTATGTGCATGTGCCAGCCGCCTGGCTTTCGATGATGTGTTATACCGTCATGGCAGTGGCGGCGATTGGCACGCTGGTCTGGCGGCATCCGCTGGCAGATGTCGCGCATAAATCCGCAACGCCGATTGGTGCTGCCTTCACGCTGATTGCACTTATCACCGGTTCCCTATGGGGCAAGCCCATGTGGGGCACGTGGTGGGTCTGGGATGCGCGGCTGACGTCCGTCTTCATCCTGTTTCTGATGTATCTCGGCCTTATCGCCTTCAACAAGGCGATGGACGATCCATCCAAGGCGGCCCGCGTCAGTGCAGTGCTCATCCTCGTCGGTTTCGTCAACATCCCGATCATCAAGTTTTCCGTGGAGTGGTGGAATACGTTGCACCAGCCAGCCAGCGTTCTGCGTCTTGGTGGACCTGCGATAGCCTCTGAATTTCTATGGCCGCTGCTGACCATGGCCATTGGCTTCACGCTGCTGTTCTTTACCCTGCACATCGCCGCCATGCGCAACGAAATCTGGCGCAGACGCATAGCCGTCCAGCGCCGACTGGCTGCGCGCCGGGCAAGTCGGGAGAGTGCCAAGTCATGAGCCACGCATTTTATATCGGCATGTCCTACGGTCTGACCGGGCTGATCGTTGCCATTTTGATTGGCTGGATCATGATGGACGGGCGCGCGCGCCAGCGTGAAATGGCTGAGCTGGAAGCCTCCGGCATTCGCCGCCGGGGCCGCACTGGCTCCGTGGAGCAACCGACACCATGATGAAAGACACGGAACGTGGTCCCGTACCCTCGGGCAAGAAGGCGCGCTATGTTCTGGCGCTTTTGCCGCTGCTGGCCTTTGCTGGCTTTGCCGCCATTGCCGCGAAAATGCTGTATGAGCAGGACGTCAATGGCCTTGATGTCAGTGCCATTCCGTCGGCGTTGATCAACACCAAGGCCCCGTCCTTGTCTTTGCCGCCCCTGGAGGGTGCCAATGTTCCAGCTCTTAATGATGAGGCCATCAAGGGCAAGCTGACCCTCGTCAATGTCTTTGCGTCTTGGTGTGTGCCGTGTCGGCAGGAACATCCGATGTTGAAGGAACTGGCCAAGGATGAGCGGCTGAACATTGTCGGCATCAACTACAAGGATAAATCCGACAATGCCTTGCGGTTTCTGGGCGAACTCGGAAATCCCTATGCCGCTATCGGCATCGATCCCAACGGTAAAGCGGCCATCGACTGGGGTGTCTATGGTATCCCNGAGACCTATCTGGTGGATAGAGACGGTACTATCATCTACAAGAAGGTCGGTCCTATCGATGTCGCGACCTATGAGCGGGAGATGATTCCCGCCATCGAAAANGCCGCCGCCGCCGATTGAGTTAAGGTGTCGGAAGCGCGTTCTGCCATTCCTTGATGGCGTCGATGGGTGCTACCAGCATTAGGACATTCAAGGTCAGATTATCGCGGATGAGCCAGCCGGTAAAAATCTCGAAGACAATGGCGACCACGACGGTCAGCCATATCGGCACGCGGGCGGCGAAAAAGAATCCTGTAACCATGAACACCGTGTCCATCGCCGAATTCAGAATGCTGTCACCGCTGTAGCCTAACGCCATGGTGGCGGTGCGATAGCGGTCGATGATGATGGGCGAGTTTTCAAGAAGTTCCCAGGCGGCCTCGATGAGGACGGCGATGGAAAGACGGAAACCGATCGAACGATTGCGAAACAGCAGCCATGCCAGTCCGTAAAACAGGAAGCCGTGGATGATGTGCGATGGTGTGTACCAATCTGCCAGATGCTGCGAGTTGCCCGGCGTGTTCACGCCCGGCTCGAACAGTTTCACATAACCGCATTCGCAGATGGGAACGCGGCCCATGAAATACAAAATGACGATCTGCAACAGCAAAATTCCTGCGGCCACGCCAAACCAGATATGGGAGGAGGGGCGGGAGCCGGGCATCTGCGCAGGGGTCATTTTTTCTCTTTCGTCAACGGCTCAACCGAATGGCGCATGATAAGCGGCATCTGCGCCATGGTGAAGAGAATGGTGATGGGCATCGTGCCCCAGACCTTGAAGGCGACCCATGTGTCGGTGGAAAATCCGCGCCAGACAACTTCGTTGAGGACCGCCAGGAACAGGAAGAAGAAGCCCCAGCGAAATGTCAGCTTGCGCCAGCCTTCTTCGTTCAGCTTGAAAGCGGAGTTGAAGACGTAGCCCAGCAACGAATGGCCGAACAGCAGCCCGCCCAGAAGGATGACGCCGAACAGCGCATTGACGATGGTCGGCTTCATCTTGATGAAGGTATCGTTTNGCAGGTAGAGCGTCAGTGCACCGAAGACGAGGACGACGATGCCCGAGATCAGCGGCATCATCGGCAAGGTACGGGTAAGAATCCATGATACGGTCAGCGCGAGAGCGGTGGCAATCATGAACAGACCGGTGGCAATGAAGATTGGGCCACCGAATTCCGTCAGCACAGGAAATGTGTTTGCTAGCCATTCACCGCGGGAATTGGCGAAGAAGAACACGACCAGCGGTCCAAGCTCCAGCACGAATTTCAGCAGCGGGCTGATCTCGCGGACCATTTTTTCGCTTTCGCGCTGATTGCTTTCCACGTCCATACTCATACTCCCGCAATCGCTTTGGCGAAATCTTCCGCCTCGAATGGCTCCAGATCGTCAACGCCTTCGCCGACGCCGATGAAATACACCGGCAATTTGTGTTTGGCAGCGATGGCAACGAGGATACCGCCGCGGGCCGTGCCATCCAATTTNGTCATAATCAGGCCGGACACGCCTGCAACATTGCGGAAAATTTCCACCTGGTTGAGAGCGTTCTGGCCCGTCGTCGCGTCCAAGGTCTGCAACACCGTGTGCGGTGCATCGGGGTCGAGCTTGCCAAGCACGCGCACGATCTTCTCAAGTTCGTCCATCAGCTCGGTCTTGTTCTGCAAGCGACCGGCAGTATCGATGATGAGAACGTCGCATTTTTNGGTCCGCGCCTGCTCAAACGCATCATAGGCGAGACCCGCCGCATCCGCACCCAGCTTGGTGCCGATGAATTCCGATCCGGTGCGGTCTGCCCAAATCTTCAACTGCTCGATAGCTGCGGCGCGGAACGTATCGCCTGCGGCCAGCATTACCTTGAGGCCCGAGCCGGAAAGCTTGGCGGCGAGCTTGCCGATGGTGGTCGTCTTGCCGGTGCCATTGACGCCGACGACGAGAATGACATGCGGCTTGTGCGACAGATCAAGCTCCAGCGGTTTGGCGACGGGTGCCAGAACCTTGGTGATTTCGCCAGCCATGATGCGCGCAACGTCTTCGCCGCTGACATCCTTGCCGTAACGTTCCGATGACAGCGCGCCAGTAATTCGCATGGCGGTTTCCAGACCGAGATCGGACTGGATCAGCAGATCCTCCAACTCGTCCAGCGTGTCTTCGTCCAGCTTGCGCTTGGTGAAGAGCGCGGAAATCTGGCTGGTGAGCTGCATGGAGGTGCGCGACAGGCCTGCTCGCAGGCGCTGGAACCAGGAGAGTTTCTGCTCCGGTTCAGCTTCGACCAGCACCACGCGCTCGCTTGGCAAGGAAAAGCCTTTTGGCAGAACGGATGGTGTAACCGGTGTTTCGGTCGTCTCCGACGCGGTGACGGCCTCTGCCTCATCCAGCAAGGCGTCCATGGCCAGTGTGTCGAGTGGCGCGTCTGGATCATTCACGTCCGTTGCGGGTAGCTCGTCCGCTTCGGCTTCCGCCTGAAGCAGTGAAAGTGGCACGATGCCCATATCGCCAGCCTGCTCAGGACCCGGCAAAAGCGGCTTGTCGTCTTCTGGTTCTTCATCAGCAATGGTTGCGTCCGGGGCAGGGCCGCCTGCGGTTTCCATCTCAAGGTCTGAAACCGGATCGTCGGTTACAGGCGCATGAGCTTCCGCTTCGATCAGTACCTCTTCGAAAGAGGCATTTTCGTTGCCCTTTTCAATCGCGGCATCGCTGTCCGGCTTGTCTGTCTCGGTCTTGTCCTTGCCGAAGGAGAAGACTTTTTTGATGAAGCCGAGGGCCATGATCGTTCCGTATCGTTCCGTCAGGCGACCTGCGCAGCCAGACATTGCATATCTAAGTGTTTCCCGTTGTGACCGGTAATCCGCACCTGCGCAAGTGTGCGGGCGGCAAGATCGGGGGCGGCAACGAGTGTGAAATTTTTGGTATGCGCAAAGCCTCTGTTCTCGACGAGAATGGTCTGCTCGGTGCCGACCATCCGGTCGAGATGCGCATGGCTCAAGATATTACCACGTTCACGAAGCCGGGCCGCACGCTGTTTGATCAGGCCTCGGTCCAGTTGCGGCATGCGTGCTGCAGGCGTGCCGGGGCGTGGGCTGTAGGGAAAGACGTGCAGGCTGGAAATGCCGCATTCTTCCGCAAGCGTTGCGGCATTTTCGAACATCTCTTCGGTTTCGGTCGGGAAACCGGCGATCATGTCCGCGCCGAATGCGATTTCGGGCCTCAACGACCTGACCTGATGACAGAAGGCGATGGCATCTGCGCGCATGTGGCGGCGCTTCATCCGTTTCAGGATCATGTCATCGCCATGCTGGAGTGACAGATGCAGATGCGGCATGAAGCGTGGCTCGTCCGCAATCAGGTCCATGAGATGCTTGTCGGCCTCGATGCTGTCGATGGAGGAGAGGCGTAGCCGCAAAATCTCCGGCACCTGCTTCAGCAGCGTCCTGGCCAGATATCCAAGTGATGGCTCACCGGGCAGGTCCGCGCCATAGCTTGTTGCATCCACGCCGGTCAGCACGATTTCGCAATAGCCGTTTTCTGTCAGCTTGCGGGCCTGTTCGACCACGGCACCCATGGGAACCGAGCGCGAATTGCCGCGACCATAGGGAATGATGCAGAAGGTGCAGCGATGGTCGCAGCCGTTCTGCACCTGAATGAAGGCGCGCACATGCCCATCGATATGCTTGATCATCTGCGGCGCGGTGGCCTTGATGCTCATGATATCGTTGACGCGCAGCTTTTCTTCGGCAGAAACACCGAAATCCGGCAAAGCGCGGTAGGAAGCGCTTGTCAGCTTTTCCTCATTGCCCAGCACGGCGTCCACTTCCGGCATTTCGGCGAAGGTCTGCTTTTCCGTCTGTGCGGCGCAGCCGGTGACGATGATGCGGGCATGCGGATTTNCCCGGCGGGCGCGGCGGATGGCGGCACGGGCCTGACGCACGGCCTCGCCGGTGACTGCGCAGGTGTTGACCAGCACGGCATTGTTCAGCCCTGCCTTTTCAGCCTGCGCCCGCATCACTTCCGATTCGTAGGTGTTGAGGCGGCAGCCGAAGGTTATGACCTCGACGCCGCTCATAAGGCCGCCTTTTCCTGCGCCGTATCGCGCGCCCAGGTGCCGTTGACGGGATCGACTCTGCCAGCCCATTCCCACTCGGCGGGACCGGTCATGACGACGTGGTTGTCTTCGCGCCATTCGATGGTCAGCGGAATGCGAACGGGGCTGGAGGCGACATCGATCTCGACGGTGCGGCCCGTGCGCCCGGTGCGGGCGGCGGAAACGGCAGCGGCGCAGGCGGCAGAGCCGCAGGCCAGCGTCAGGCCCGCGCCGCGCTCGAAGGTGCGGGTGCGCAAGGCTGTGTCGGAGATGACCTGCGCCAGCGTGATATTGGCTTTTNCCGGAANCATCGGATGGTTTTCGAGCAACGGACCAAAGCGCTCGAGATCGAACGTCATGGGATCGCTTTTCACCCAGAAGACCGCATGCGGATTGCCCATCGACATGACCGCTGGCGAATGCAGAACGGGGTTGTCGATCGGCCCGATCTGAAGCTCGATGCGGCTGGTATCGTGGAATTCCTCGGCCAGCGGTATATCGTCCCAGCGAAAGCGGGNCATGCCCATATCGACGGAAATCATACCGTCTTCGTGTTCGCTGGCGTTCAAAATGCCCGCAACGGTCTGGAAGGTGAAGGTCTTCTTGCCGGTCTCCGACGCCAGTGCCTGCACGACGCAACGGGTGCCATTGCCACAGGCTTGCGCCTTGGTGCCATCGCAATTGAGGATATCGATATAGGCGTCCGTTCNTTGCGCACGCGGATCGTGGATGGCCATGATCTGGTCAAAGGCGGTTTCAGCATGGGCGTTCAGCGCAATCGCCGCCTGCGGTGTGACCATATCCTTGCGGCCGCGCATATCGACAACAAGGATCTTGTTACCAAGCCCATTCATCTTCGCAAATTCGACCGTATCAGACATGATCCTGAACCTGTTGGGGGTGATCGCGCAGGGTGGCTGCGCAGTTGCCTCTATATGGCGGAAATGATGGGGAATTACCAGTGTTTGGTGAGCGCTGTTCTCTCGGTGCGCAGTTGATGTTTACGGGGGAGTGGCGAGAGGACGTTAGTGCAGGAGCAAGCTCGCCCCCTCTGCCCTGCCGGGCATCTCCCCCACAGGTGGGNAGATCGACTCGCGGCAACCTCTAGCCCCTCTCATCAGTTTCGGGAGGGGCTGGCGCTGAAGATGCGGTCGAACCGGCGAGCCAGCGCCCAGCCAATCTCCCCACCTGTGAGGGAGATGCCCGGCAGGGCAGAAGGGGGTGAGCCACACCCGCAAACGCAAACATACACTCCGCCACCAAATCCAATCCTGTCAAAAACCCCGGCCACCACACACGCAYGCTTCGCCGTTCACGCGGCAGCRCCTGCCCGTGGCTTGATCTGTTCTCWGKKCCCAYAACCATTTGCGGCCATGGTATTTCGGACGGGNCGCTGCAAGCTGCCTCGTTKGGTMGTKTANARAATGGCACCTTTCAGCGCCCCGTTCGGCTCTTTNGGCCAAACAGCAATCCWCTTGCCACGGCTGGCAGAAMCCGGATGGCAAAGGSGAAACCTTGCCGGAGAACCGGTCGGACAWRKYCAAGGTCCGACCCTTCCCATCCGGGTGGCGAACTCCATTGCTGGATGAYCGCCCTGCCAGTTCGGCTGCACCTGCCTTCGATTTGCTCCCGCGCCKRTWATCMAGGGGCGGAAGGATCGATCCGTTKTYCGCAAGGGCTGCCRCGTCCGTGGTGGATGCGGCAGTCTCTTGCGATCCGTCCGCGCTGTTTCGCAACAGTGCGGGGCAGATGCAGCGTGTTCCTGTGTACCGCCTGACTTTCGCTTCAATCCCCGTGGTCGCGTTCGACCTGGGGGACGATGAGCTGTCGGTACACCCGGCGACCAAGCTCCTGGCGGATGCATCGGTATGGCGAAGACGTTCAGTCTTCACCTCACGAYGCGGCCAGGTCGGNCATCGGGAGAATGACACYGGCCGGTCCGAAACCGGTGTCCTCCTCCTCCCGTTGCCGCCGGGGGGATTGCTGCCGGACCCCAGTGACAGAGAGGATGCGTAACCTCCCTGTCACCAGCGCCGGTCCCGCCTCGCCGCAACGCCTTGCGGTGTATCCGAGGGCGGAACGGGACAATTGTGCGGGTGATTCGCGGGAGGTGGAGAAACGTGTGGAGGATTTTTTGATGTTTTTNGCGGGCTTTCGGGTAAGGTGTTGATTTGGTTGGGAAGTATTTTTATTGTGGCGTTGGAGGGTGCCGCTCACCCCCCTCTGCCCTGCCGGGCATCTCCCCCTCAGGTGGGGAGATTGGCTGGGGGCGGGCTCACCGGACATCTTGAACGTTGCGGCGGGGACGACAGCCTGTTTTGCCGGTGCATCCCTCTGACGGCTACGATTGGAGCAGTCAGCGTGCCTTTTACCGATCTCCCCACCTGAGGGGGAGATGTCCGGCAGGACAGAGGGGGGTGAGCGGCATACGCCGACCTTTTCCCTCTCGCACCATCGCCCTTCAAGGCTGCTATCGGGCATATCAGAATGGCAGCTGCCACCGTGGCATCCACCCAACCCAAAAAACACCATAATAAACCGCTTGCCTTTGCTCTCCAGATGTCCGCTAATTGGCGAACGAAGCAGGGAGAAAATACTATGGCCAAGGGTCAAGTTCGCAGCAACAAAGAAGTTAGAAAACCTAAAAAAGACAAGGCCGCACAAGCGGCGGCACCGACACTTGGATCGCAGGTGAAAGCCAGCGAAAGCACGACCAAGAAGAAGTAATGACGTTGGGGTATTGTGGGACGACGCAGACGCTTGGGAGCGAAACTCTCAGGACGTGAAAGCGAGGCGCTGAACTGTCAAAGCGCCTGTCCCACAAGCCTCATGTCATGGGTACGTCGAAGACTTCGCTCGGATGCATGGGGCGGAAGCGATCTTCCGCTACGCCGTGTTCCGTCAGCGCTGCCTTAAGCGCAATGATCGGTGCATCGATGGCCTCATCGGTGAGTTGAACGGTTCCCCAGTGATGGCCGCAGGCGTAAGCCGCGCCGCAAATTTTCATGCCTTCTACGGCCTCAGTCGGATTCTGGTGCTGGCCTTTCATGAACCAGCGCGGCTCATATGCGCCGAATGGCAGGTTGGCGAGGCGGAAGCCGCCGTGTTTTTNGCGCGCGGCATGGTAATTAAGGCCGCTGTGAAAGCCGGTATCGCCGATGTGGTAGATTTTACCGCCCGGTGTTTCGATGACGAAGGCCGCCCACAGCGCCATGCGCCGGTCATTCAGGCCACGCGCCGACCAGTGATGGCAGGGCTCGAAATGAATTTTCACATCAGGCGCCACATTCAGCACATCACCCCAATCCCCCACTGATATCTTCGCCGCCTCGACGCGGGTGCGAATGACGACATCATTGCCGAGTGGCGTGATGAAATGCGGTTTATGGGCGATGTGAAGCTGGTGTAGCGTTTCCAGATCGAGATGGTCGTAATGATTGTGTGTGACCAGCACGATGTCGATGGGCGGCAGATCGTTGAACTTGATGCCGGGCGGGTTGACGCGTTTGGGGCCAACGAAGTTGAAGGGGCTTGTCCGCTCCGACCACACGGGATCGACGAGGATATTCATGCCCGCCGTCTGGATGAGAAAGGACGCATGGCCGACGAAGGTGACGCGCAGGTCTTTGCCGTTGACGCGCTCATCGGGTTTGACGAAGGGAAACGGGCTGGGATAGGCCTCCGGCCATGTCGCCTTGTTGCCATCGAACCGCCATTTCATCAGGTCCATGAAACCGTTGGGTGTCTCGCCACCGGGGTTGAAGAAACGCGCTCCATCGAAATGGTCCGATAGCGGGCCTTTGTAATAGGCGCTGGCGCTGGACTGGCGCGCATAAAGACCGCCACCCGCCAGAAGCGCGCCGAGGAAAGAGAGTTTGAAGAGGGTGCGTCTTTTCATTCTCCAAGTTTAGGTCTGCACGTCTGCGCATTCAATGGCGGCGCATTGCGGTCTTGCCGTTTTTTGCTTCCCGGGTTTAAAATACATCCTCCAGTAGATATTATTTTGCCAATGCCTGTTTCCGGGAGACAAGACCGTGACCATCATCAAATTTCTGTCATTGCCATTTTTGCTCATGGTGTTGCTCGCGATGCCCGTATCTGCCGAGCAGCTACCAGCGCCCGTCAATGGAGTGACGTTCGAGGAATGGGCGTCCGCGAATGGGCGCATTGCCAACAAGCAGGACGAGGCCGAGGTGTTTGCCGTTCTTGGTTTGAACAAGCAGTCGTTTGAAGCCGTCAATGTGGCGTTTACCGAAGCGTTGAAGACGTCAGGGTCGAATGGCGATATCATGCGTGTGTTCGGCGAGGCATTCGGCGATCCCAACCGTGGCCGGTTTGCGAAGACCGAGCAGGTGGATATCGAGGGCAAGCTGGCGACGCTGGATGATTACGCACGGGTGCAGGGCCATCTGCAGGCGGCGACGAAACTCAAGATCGATCCCGCCGCCGTTCTCGAAGAGCATAATCTGACGCCCTATGAATATTCCCAGGAAGCGGGCCGTTGGGTGCGAGCCATGGCGATGGAGGCCAAAAAGGATTCGACCAATACGCTGAAATACAATGAAGCCATCCGGCGCTATGAGCAGGAATATACCGCCAAGCTCTCGAAAAANTAAGCGTAAAGCGGCAAATGTGACGTTTTCCTTGACTCGAATGGCCTTTTCCTGTTTATCCGCGCCAATCAGCTGGCAGTTTCATGACCGCACGCCGCCGACCGGGACCCGCAAGGTATAGAAGATCCCGGAGGCAAACATCCGACAGCGCGAAGCGCCNTCGGGTGCTTTTTGGCTATGCGTCTTGTTTTTGACAGCAAAAGCACCGACGTTTCGGGTTCCCCGGAACGAAGAAGGATGACGCAATGTTTGAAAACCTCCAGGACCGCCTTGGCTCCATTCTGAATGGACTGACCGGCCGTGGCGCGCTTTCGGAAGCCGATGTAACGGCTGCCCTGCGCGAGGTTCGCCGTGCGCTTCTGGAAGCGGACGTTGCGCTGGAAGTCGTGCGTTCCTTCACCGACAAGGTGCGTGAAAAGGCCGTTGGTGCCTCGGTTCTCAAAGCCATCAAGCCCGGCCAGATGGTCGTCAAGATCGTCCACGACGAGCTGGTCGAGATGCTGGGCTCCGAAGGCGTGGCGATCGATCTGCACGCGGCGGCCCCCGTCGTCATCATGATGGTGGGTCTGCAGGGTTCGGGTAAGACGACCACGACAGGCAAGATTGCAAAGCGCCTGACGGAACGCGACAAGAAGAAGGTGCTGATGGCATCTCTCGACACGCGTCGTCCAGCAGCTCAGGAGCAGTTGCGCCAGCTGGGTGTGCAGACCGGCGTCGATACGCTGCCCATCATTGCCGGACAATCGCCGACCGATATCGCTTCGCGCGCCGTGCAGGCTGCCAGGCTCGGTGGCCATGATGTCGTGATCCTCGATACCGCCGGTCGTACCCACATCGACGAGCCGTTGATGATGGAAATGGCGGAGATCAAGAAAAACGCCAAACCGCACGAAATCCTGCTGGTCGCGGATAGTCTGACCGGTCAGGACGCCGTCAATCTGGCGCGTAACTTCGATGAGCGCGTTGGCATTACCGGCCTTGTGCTGACCCGTATGGATGGCGATGGTCGCGGTGGTGCAGCGCTTTCGATGCGTGCCGTCACCGGCAAGCCGATCAAGCTGATCGGTACCGGCGAGCGCATGGGCGAGCTGGACGAGTTTCATCCGCGCCGTATCGCCGACCGAATTCTCGGCATGGGCGACATTGTTTCGCTGGTCGAAAAGGCTGCTGAAAACATCGATGCGGAAAAAGCCGCGGCGATGGCCAAGAAGATGCAGTCGGGCAAGTTCGATCTGAACGATCTGGCCGACCAGCTTGGTCAGATGAAGAAANTGGGCGGCATGGGCGGCATTATGGGTCTGATGCCCGGCATGTCCGGCATGAAGGACAAGATGGCGGCGTCGGGTCTCAACGACAAGATGTTCGACCGCCAGATCGCCATCATTTCATCGATGACCAAGGCCGAACGCGCCAATCCTGACATGCTCAAGCACAGCCGCAAGAAGCGCATTGCTGCCGGTTCCGGCACGGATGCCGCCGAAATCAACAAGCTGCTCAAGATGCATCGCGGCATGGCCGACATGATGAAAGCCATGGGCGGCAAGGGCAAGGGCGGCATCATGAAACAGATGATGGGCGGCCTTGCGGGCAAGATGGGTTTTGGTGGTGGAATGGGCGGCATGCCTGATCTGGCCAATATGGACCCCAAGCAGCTTGAAGCCCTTCAGAGACAGGCGGAAGCAGCCGGTCTCGGCAAGCCGGGTGGCATGCCGCCCGGTCTTGGTGGAATGCCCGGTCTTCCCGGTCTGGGCGGACCGAAACTTCCGGGTCTTGGCGGACTTCCCGGCCTGCCCGGTTTTGGGAAGAAGAAGTGAGAGCTGTGATGACCGACGCAGACGTAAAGGCTCAACTTTCGCAATATCGCCAGTCCATCGACAATATCGATGCGGCGCTGGTGCATATGCTGGCGGAACGGTTCCAACGCACCAAGGCGGTGGGCGTTCTCAAAGCAACCTACGAATTGCCGCCGGCGGACCCGGCGCGCGAGGAATACCAGATCGAACGCCTGCGCCGCCTGGCAAAGGACGCCGATCTGGACCCGGATTTCGCCGAGAAGTTCCTGAACTTCATCATCAAGGAAGTCATCCGGCATCATGAAGCAATTGCCGCTGAACACAACGGCACCGACAAGACCGCCTGACCGGCGGACTAGCCATTCTTAAGGAGAAACAACATGGCACTGAAAATTCGTCTCGCACGCGGTGGTTCCAAGAAGCGCCCGTACTACCAGATCGTCGTTGCAGACGCCCGTTCGCCACGCGACGGCCGTTTCCTCGAGAAGGTCGGTTCCTGGAACCCAATGCTTGCCAAGGACAACGCTGATCGCATCCAGATCAACGGCGACCTGATCAAGGAATGGATTGCCAAGGGCGCACAGCCAACAGACCGCGTTCTGCGCTTCCTCGCAGAAGCCGGCATCGTAACGCGCGATGCCCGCAGCAACCCTGAAAAGGCAAAGCCAGGCAAGAAGGCCGTAGAGCGAATTGCCGAGAAGAAGCAGAAGGCCGATGACGCCGCTGCTGCTGCTGCAGAAGCTACTGCTGCCGAATAAGTCCGGTTGGCACGATATGAACGGGTGGTGTGGATTTCCGCGCCACCCGTTTATGTTTATTTTGACCGCAACATGCCGTACACAGACTTTAAAAGACGAACACCGGAACGGACGACCGATGGCAAAGCTGGAAAACCCTATTCTCATGGCCAAGATTGGCGCGGCACAAGGGCTGCGTGGCGAAGTCCGGGTCAGCTCGTTCACGGATGATCCGACTGCATTGGGAGAATACGGCAACCTGATTGCTGCCGATGGCCGGATGTTCGAAATCCTTGAAATTCGCGAAGCGAAGACCGTGGTCATCGTGCGCTTTCGCGGCATCAACGACCGCAATGCGGCGGAAGCTCTGAACGGACTGGAACTGTTCATCGAGCGCGACAACCTGCCCGACGACGATCTTGAAGAAGACGAATTCTATTATACCGATCTTGAAGGGCTGGAGGCTGTCGATGCCGAAGGCAAGAGCTACGGCTCCGTTGCCGCTGTTCATGATTTCGGCGCTGGCGATCTGCTGGAGCTGAAAGGTGCTGGTCGCCGTCCGACGCTCATTCCCTTTTCCGAGGCCGCCGTTCTGGAAATCGATCTCGAAGGCGGAAAANTTCTGATCGATCCGTTTGCCGCTGGCCTGATCGACAATCCTGAAGACGGCAAGGACGATCCGGATCATCCGATCTTCGGCAAGAAAAAATAACATGACATTCAAGGCAACCGTTCTGACGCTGTACCCGGACATGTTTCCGGGGCATCTGGGCCATTCGCTGGCGGGCAGGGCGCTGGAGCGCGGCCAGTGGCAGATCGAGCCGGTCCAGATCCGGGACTTCGCGGCAGACAAGCACCGCAGCGTGGACGATACGCCAGCTGGCGGTGGCGCTGGCATGGTGCTGAAACCGGACGTGCTGGCGGCGGCAATCGATGCTGTCTCGACCGATGATACACGTCCCCGCCTCTTGATGAGCCCGCGTGGGCTACCGCTGCGCCAAGAGCGGGTGCGCGAGATTGCCGCCGGTGACGGCGTCATCATCATCTGCGGGCGGTTCGAGGGTGTGGACCAGCGGGTGATCGATGCGCGTGGCCTCGAAGAGGTTTCCATCGGCGACTATATTCTCTCCGGTGGCGAACCGGCGGCACTGACGTTGCTGGATGCGGTGGTGCGCATTCTGCCCGGTGTGATGGGCAACGATCTCTCCGGCGTGCATGAGAGCTTCGAGGGTGGGTTGCTGGAGCATCCGCATTATACCCGCCCGCAAGTGTGGGAAGAGCGCGAGATTCCAGCGGTTCTAACCTCCGGCAACCACAAGGCCGTTGAAAAATGGCGTCATGAGCAGGCGCTGGCGCTGACGAAAGAGCGCCGCCCCGACCTTCTGGCGAAAACGTCTCAGGTCGAGACGAAGTAGTAGACCGACAGCAACAAACCGACCGAGATCACCAAAGCGCGGATGACCCATTGCGGTACGCGCCGCGCGATATAGACGCCGCTATAACCGCCGATGGCCGATGCCGGGATCATGATCAGCGCTGCGGGCCATGCCACGACACCACCGCCGACGAAAACCACGATGGCGACGGCGGCTATGACGACGGCGAGCAGATTTTTCAAAGCATTGAGGTGATGGTAGGTCCCGCCTGATGTCAGGCCCAGGACCGCCAGCATCATGATGCCCATGCCAGCGCCGAAGAAGCCTCCGTAGATCGACGTAAAGAATTGTCCGATGAGGCTCGCGGCGCTGCCGGGCGAGCGCTGCGCATTCGTGCGCGGACGCAGCCATGGCCCCAAGGCAAACAAAAGTGTGGCGGCGAGGAGGAGCCAGGGCACGAGCTGGCGAAAGGCCGGGTTGTCCAGCGACAACAGAAGAAGCGCGCCAGCGGTCGATCCAGCAATCGATAGCAGGGCCAGAAAAACAGCACCTTTCCAGTGGGCCCTAATTTCCGGCCAATAGGCGATGACGGACGTGACGTAGCCGGGAAATTGCACGATGGAAGAGGTGGCGTTGGCGGAAATCGGGGCGATACCGGCAAGCGTCATGGCCCCGAAGGTCAGAAACGTGCCTCCGCCTGCGATGGCATTGACCGCGCCGGACAGAAAGCCGCTGGCAAGCAGCAGCAGAATGATGAAGAATGACATGACCCCTCCCGGCGCATCTTGCGCCCCCGTCACTCCATATCCGGTGATGGGACGGACGACAATTAGGTCGTGACCGACAAANTAATCTTGCAAANGGGATGACAAATGCGTTGTCTTGCTGTAATGGCCCGCGTGGAACTGGGGTTTACCCCTTTAACCGCAAGCAAAGAATGGTGAACCCGCTCCTGCCGCAAGGCATGGTCCCGAGACCTGGTTTCAAGGGATGACAGTTGAGCGCTCTGGCTGTTTCAGAAGAACTCAGAGGTTAATATGACCAACATTATCGAACAGCTGGAAGCCGAACAGGCTGCCAAGATCGAAGCGAAGCGCAAGCTTCCAGAATTTTCTCCAGGTGACACCGTTCGCGTCAACGTGCGCGTAACGGAAGGTACACGTACCCGTGTACAGGCTTACGAAGGCGTCGTTATCGCCCGTTCCGGCGGCGGCATCAACGAGAGCTTCACCGTTCGCAAGATTTCTTACGGCGAAGGCGTCGAGCGCGTATTCCCTGTTTACTCGCCGCTGGTTGAAGGCGTTGAAATCGTTCGCCGCGGTAAGGTCCGTCGCGCGAAGCTCTATTACCTGCGCGACCGTCGCGGCAAGTCTGCCCGTATCGTTGAAGACACCGGCGTTCGCGCTCGCAAGCTCAACGACGGCGAGCGTCAGGCTGCTGCCGAAGAAAAGGCACGCCTCGAAGCTGAAAAGGTTGCAGCAGCACAGGCTCTGGCCGCTGAAAAGGCCGCAGCAGAAGCTGCTGAAGCCAAGGCAGCCGAAGAAGCCGCAGCAGCAAAGGCTGCTGAAGAGGCTGCAAAGCCTGCCGAAGGCGCAGCTGAATAAGCTTTTCCGTTTTTCGGGAACTTTAAAAAGGCGGTCTTCGGGCCGCCTTTTCTTTTGAACGTGGTCTGTTGCTCCCTATGTAATCAATACATCGGATTCGCTAGTTTACGGGGATGCTAACAAATGGAACGGAAATCCTTATTCGGTGAATTTCTCCGCGATTGGTTGAAGGAGAACATCAAATATCTCGGTGACTATGTTGAACCATCGGACCAAGATTACATAGCCAGACTGCGAGCGAGAGAGCTTACAGAGCTCGCGAAAGAGAAGGGCTATTACGCCGATCTTGTAGAGGAACTAAGGGGGCAGCCAGTCTTAAAGTTCATTATAAGTGAGTACTGGCGTGTGGGCCTTGAGCAGAAGGTTCTACATTCTAACTCAATAAATAGTTCTACAAGCAAGACGGTGCGTTAGTAGTTTAAGATTCGTATTTCGTCTCTTGCTCCACGGCAAGTACGCGCCCTGCCATCAGTGCGCTCTTGCCCTAACACTTCAAACCATGTCATTTTCCCGCATTGCCAGCAGGAGACACGACATTGCTCAGACGCTCTTTTCTCATCGCTATTGCCGCGACGCTTATGTCGCCTGTCATGTCCGTTGCCGCCGACCTGCCGGACCTCAAGGGAAAGACTGTTGTTGTCGTCACCGAAAACGCCTATCCGCCGCTGCAATTCGTCGATCCGAAATCCGGTAGCGCCATCGGCTGGGAATATGATGCGATGGGGGAGATCGCCAGGCGGCTGAATTTCAAGGTCGAGTATCAGAACACATCGTGGGATGCGATGATCCAGGCGGTGTCGGATGGGCAATACGACATTGGCATGACCGGCATCAGCATCAAGGAGGAGCGCAAAGAGAAGGTGGATTTCTCCGATCCCTACATGCGCTCTGAAATGTTCATGCTGGTGCGCGCCGACGAGACGCGCTTTACCGACGCGAAAAGCTTTGCCGCTTTCGACAAGGGGCTGGTGGGCGCGCAGGCGGGCACGACGCCGTTTTATACCGTTGTCTATGACGTGCTTGACGGAAACGAGCAGAACCCGCGGGTTAAGTTGATGGAAACCTTTGGCGCCACCGTGCAGGCGCTGAAAACCGGCGATGTCGATCTGGTGTTGACGGATGGCGTGGCGGGCAAGGGTTATGTCGATGCCTCCGATGGTGCGTTGAAGCTAATTGGCGGTCCCCTGGGTGGCGACGATTTCGGCTTCATCTTCAAGAAGGGGTCGGATCTGGTGGCGCCTGTGAATGCGGCAATTGCGGCGCTGAAAGCAGATGGCACGTTTGCGGCGCTCGATAAGAAGTGGTTTCTGGACTACAAGCTTGGCCAGTAAGCACATGCGACCTGACCAGCGAAAGGCAAGCGCGTGAGCGCCCGGCCCAAATCTTCCACTGCCGATGATTTTCCGTGGTGGCTGGTGGCGCTTGTCGGCATCGGTCTGGTGCTTGCTGTCGTGATTGCAGTCAACGGCATTTATGCGCAGGTGTTTTCCACCGTCATCACGGGCATCGGCATGACGGTATCAGTAACGCTGACGGCTTTCGCGCTGGCCTCGCTATGGGGGCTGGTGATTGCCGTGCTGGGCATGGCTGACAGCATTGTTTTGCGCCAGATCGCCCGTTTCTACATTGAGACGGTTCGGGGCATTCCTGTTCTCGTCGTGCTGTTCTACATCGCCTTTGTCGNCGCGCNTGCCTTTGTCAGCCTGTTCAACTGGATGATCACGCCGCTTGTTCAAGCCGGGTGGGTAGAGGCGATGCTGGTAAGGGATTTTTCGCTGACATGGCGGGCCATTTTGGCGCTGACGATCTGTTATGCCGCCTTCATCGCGGAAATTTTCCGGGCGGGTATCGAAGCTGTCGATCAGGGGCAGATCGAGGCGGCCAAGGCGCTGGGGCTCAACCGCTATCAGCGCTTCCGACTCGTGATTTTTCCGCAGGCCATCCGCACGATCTTTCCGCCGCTCTCCAACGATTTCGTGTCGATGGTCAAGGACAGCTCGCTGGTGTCGGTGCTGGGGGTGATGGACATTACCCAGCTGGGCAAGGTCTATGCGGCGGGGTCGTTCCGGTTTTTCGAAACCTATTCCATCGTCGCCTATATCTACCTCATCCTGACGCTGGGGCTTTCGCTGGTGTTGCGGCGCGTGGAAAAATCCCTGCGCCGCAGTCCTCGCGGGTAGGGTTTACTGCCCTTTCAAAGCGGAATCCCAATGTTCATCCGCCTTGCCATCAACGAAGCGCCATGTGTCGAACCATGTTGTCGTGTAGGTCCTGGCAGGGTCTTTCGGGTCCTTGACCTCATGCACGAAGCCGACCGTGACGAGATCGCCTTCTGCCGTGACGAAGGCGACGGGTGAACCGATTTTATCAGGGATCGGTTTTTTCTCGACCTTCAAGACTTCGGTGAAGAACTTGATCACGCCATCGCGGCCCGATGCGGCGTTGGGATTGTGCTGGAGATAACGCTCGGTCAGATATTGGTCGGCCTTGTCCCAATGGCCGGCTTCCAGAAGATCGCGGATGATCTTGTAGGTCACCTGCTTGTTGGCGTTGAGCTTTGGGTCGGGGCTGGTGAACAAGGCTTCGACATCGGGTGCCTTGACGACGGCTTCCTGGGCGTGGGCGGAAACGACTGCAAACGATGAGGCGGGCAAGGCCAGCGCTGCGACCAGTGCAAATTTGGTGATGAAACTGGACATCGTGATCTCCTGAATGCGGACGGTGGATGCGCAGACCATAGGAAATGGCGGTTAAGCGGGAAAGAAGGCAGTATTTCCGCCGCTGGTAACCTTGAGGGAACCAGCGGCGGAAAGCTTCACTCAGGCGCGGGCGTTTTGTGCCTGTTCCTGTCTGGCAATCATGCGACCGGCGATGATGACCAAGACGCCAGCCACGGCAAGGCAGGCGGAAAGGAAGAACATCGGGGCAATGGTGCTGCCCGTCTCGTCCTTGATCCATGGCACGACGTTCTGGGCGACGAAGCCGCCGAGATTGCCGACCGAGTTGATGGCGGCAAGACCGGCTGCTGCACCTGCACCCCTCAAGAAACGACCGGGCAGGCTCCAGAACACCGGCTGACCAGCAAAGATGCCAGCGGCTGCGATGCAGAGAAACGTGAACTGGACGACGGGTGCCGTCACCAGCGCCGACATCAACAGGCAGAAGGCGCCGATAAAGGCAGGACCGACGATGAAGGGGATCTTGTTCTGCGCGCGGTCCGCTGCTGCCGGGATGGCGTAAAGGGCAATGGCCACGCCTATCCACGGAATGATGTTGATGAAGCCGTTGGTGGTGTTGGACACGCCGAAGCTCTTGACGATGGTCGGCAGCCAGTAGCTGAGGCCATAAGCCGCCAACGGAAAGCCGACGAAGCAGAGCGACATGAACAGAACCTGCTTGTTGATCAACGCCCGGAAGCCGTTTTCGGCATGTTCTTCCATGTTGGAATTTTCAGAGGCGATCTTCTTGTTCAGCCAGTCCTTCTCGTCCTGGGTCAGGAACTTTGCCTTCTCAGGCGTGTCGTCCAGATAGAAGATGGTGAAGATGCCGGCAATGACGGCGGGAACGCCGGTGGCGAGGAAGACCCACTCCCAGCCTGCCAGACCCATGAGGCCATCGAGATCGAGCAGCATGCCGCCCAGCGGTGCACCGATGGCATTGGCGAGCGCGCTGAAANTCATGAACAGGCCGACCATGCGGCCGCGGTAGTCACGCGGGAACCAGATCGTCAGAAGATAGAGAACGCCGGGGAAGAAACCGGCTTCACAGGCACCCAGCAGGAAGCGCAGAATGTAGAACATGGTCTGGCTGCTGGTGAAGGCCAGCGCGATCGTGACCAGTCCCCAGGAAATGATGATGCGGGCAAACCAGCGACTGGCGCCGAAGCGGGTGAGCAGCAGGTTGCTCGGTACTTCGAAGATGAAATAGCCGATGAAGAACAGCGATGCGCCCAAACCGTAAGCGTATTCACTGAGGCCGAGATCGCCGACCATTTGCAGCTTTGCGTAGCTGACGTTTTGCCGGTCGATATAGGCGATAAGATAGAGAAGTCCCAGGAACGGCATGAGCCGCCAGGTGATTTTTGAAATAAGTGCCTTTTCAGATACCAAGACGTATCCTCCTTCTCACTGCAACATATGCAGCTATGCTCTGATCATTGCCCCCGCCTTCACGACAGCGTTATAGCATCGTGATATGGCTCTGACAGACGCTAACGTGCGAGATGGCAGTTTTATCCATCTTCGGTCGGTCGGGCGTGCGTTTTCGCCCAGTACGGCAATATTGCCGTTGAAANGCCGATCTGCTATGAGGGATGAATGGGATCGAAATTCGGATGTCTCGCGCAAAACATTTTTGTGCTGCAGGATCATAAGCGTCTGCCGGCACGGTTTTTCGCGCGCATTTCCGGCGCGCTCGGCGGCCGACTTACGTTTGCCTGATATCTCTTTCAAAGAGACTGTCAGTTTTGCTGCGAACCCAATTCAATTTTTCAAAATCCGATGGATATAGCCATGAGCGCACCTCGCACCCTCTATGATAAANTCTGGGATGATCACGTCGTCAACCGCGACCCGGATGGAACCTGTCTTCTCTACATCGACCGTCACCTCGTGCATGAGGTGACGAGCCCGCAGGCCTTCGAAGGGCTGCGCCTGGCCGGTCGTCCGGTTCATTCGCCAACCCGCACCTTGGCGGTGGTGGACCACAATGTTCCCACCACCTCGGATCGTCTTGAGGGCATCAAGAACGAGGAAAGCCGGATTCAGGTCGAAGCCCTGGCGCAGAATGCTGCGGAATTCGGCGTCGAATATTACTCCGAGCGCGACAAGCGTCAGGGCATCGTTCACATCGTCGGACCGGAGCAGGGTTTCACACTGCCGGGTATGACGATTGTCTGCGGTGACAGCCATACATCGACGCACGGCGCCTTCGGTGCGCTGGCGCATGGTATCGGCACGTCCGAAGTGGAACATGTTCTGGCGACGCAGACGCTGATCCAGAAAAAGGCCAAGAACATGCTGGTGCGTGTGGATGGCGCGGTTCCGGACGGTGTGACGGCAAAGGACATCATCCTGGCCATCATCGGCGAGATCGGTACGGCTGGTGGCACCGGCCACGTTATCGAGTTTGCTGGCGAAGCGATCCGTTCGCTGTCCATGGAAGGCCGCATGACGGTTTGCAACATGACCATCGAAGGTGGCGCGCGCGCCGGGCTTATCGCGCCTGACGAAACGACCTTCGATTACATCACGGGCAAGCCGCGTTCGCCCAAGGGTGAGGTGCTTGAGCAGGCCATTGCCTACTGGAAGACACTGAAGTCCGACGAGGGCGCGCATTACGACAAGGTCGTGGTGCTCAATGCTGCCGACCTGCCGCCGATCGTGTCCTGGGGCTCGTCGCCGGAAGACGTCGTGTCCGTGCAGGGTGAAGTTCCTGATCCGGCAGTGATCGAGGATGAGAACAAGCGCAATTCCAAGCAGCGCGCTCTGGAATATATGGGCCTGACGCCGGGCACGAAGATGACGGACATCGCCATCGACCGCGTCTTCATCGGCTCCTGCACCAATGGCCGTATCGAGGATTTGCGCGCTGCTGCCAAGGTTGTCGAGGGACGCAAGGTTGCGCCGACCGTATCTGCCATGATCGTTCCCGGTTCCGGTCTCGTGAAAGAGCAAGCCGAAAAGGAAGGTTTGGACAAGATTTTCCTCGAAGCGGGCTTCGAGTGGCGTGAACCCGGTTGCTCCATGTGCCTTGCCATGAATGACGACCGTCTTGCGCCCGGCGAGCGTTGCGCGTCCACTTCCAACCGCAACTTCGAAGGGCGCCAGGGCTACAAGAGCCGCACCCATCTCGTTTCGCCCGCCATGGCGGCTGCGGCTGCGGTGGCCGGCCACTTCGTGGATATCCGTGAGTGGCAGTGAATTGAGACTAGGCCGGGAATAGTAACTGTTCTCGTCCTGTCTACAGGACCATGATCTTTCTGCCCTTGCGCAGAAACGGTAGAATGCGGCGCATGTCCCGAGGATGCAGCGCCACGCATCCCGCTGTTGGCTCATAACCGGGCCGGATCATGTGCATGAAGATCGCCGAACCGAGATTGCGGCGGCGAGATGTGATGTTCCAGTCGAGAACGAGACAGACATCGTAAAGACCATCCTGCCGCTGTATTTCCTCATGGCTTGGCTTGAAGGGTGCTTTGGCAGGGCGGTTATAGTTGGGGTCCGCAGGCGCATCGCACCATAGCATATCGGAGCGGGTGCGATGCATCGTCAGCGATGTTTTTAAAGCGGAAATCCTGTCGCCGCGATGAAAACCATACAGTATCGGCATGGTGGTCATCGGTGTTTTNCCATCGCCTTCCCGCTTGAGGCATGTGCGGCCATTGCGGCCTATCGCGGCCTGAAATGTGAGATGGCCAAGCTGAAGCAAAGCGCGGGTTTTATAGCGCGGCGCGGCGCGGAGAATGAGTTTCGCAGGCGATTTCGGCGGATTTTTTCTGTTCTTGAGCATCGTTCTCACGAGATTTTGCTTTGCAGGTGAGCCAACGTGACCTCATAGCTCCGCCTAATCTTACGACGAAGGGTTGACGTAGCGGCCTCAAACCGCTGAATTGGCTCACTAAAGCGAAAGGCATGTCATTCCTGCAAANCGAGTAAGCAGTTTTGTGCGACATGTTTNACTATACAATGAAAGGCTGAGATATCCCATGACGGCCCGTACACTTCTCCTTGTGGATGACGATGACGACCTTCGCGAGACACTTGCCGAGCAACTGTCTCCCTATGAGGAGTTCAATCTTCTCACCGGTGCCAACGCCAATCACGCAATTCAGACAGCGAAATCCACGCAGGTCGATCTGCTGATCATGGATGTCGGTCTGCCTGATATGGATGGGCGCGAGGCCGTGAAGCTGATGCGTAAAAACGGCTTCAAAGCCCCGATTATCATGCTGACTGGCCACGATACGGATTCCGATACGATCCTTGGTCTGGAGGCTGGCGCCAATGATTATGTGACAAAGCCGTTCCGCTTTGCCGTGCTTTTGGCGCGCGTTCGTGCGCAGCTACGCCAGTATGAGCAGAGCGAAGACGCGGTGTTTACCGTCGGCCCCTACCAGTTCAAGCCCAGCCAGAAGCTGCTGACGACCGAAGACGGCAAGAAAATCCGCCTGACGGAAAAGGAAGCGGCCATCATCCGCTATCTCTACCGCGCTGGCAGTGCCGTCGTGACGCGTGATGTGCTGCTCGAAGAGGTGTGGGGCTATAATTCCGGTGTGACAACGCACACGCTCGAAACCCACGTCTACCGTTTGCGCCAGAAGATCGAGCGCGACCCGTCGAATGCGGAGCTTCTGGTGACAGAAAACGGTGGCTACAAGATTGTGCCGTGACGACATTTCTGGCGGCGCGGGCTTGTCATAACCGCGCCGTTGTTCGAAAACCTATCCTACTCTTGAGTGATCCGGGNCTTCGAACGAAATGGCACTGAACGACGATATCCAGCTTTTGGCGCAGGTGCCTCTGTTTCAGGGTTTGAGCGACGACCAGTTGCGACTGATTGCGTTCGGTGCCGAGCGCCGCAAGATTGCGCAGGGACAGGCGCTGTTTCGGGAGCACTCGCCCTCTGAATGCGCTTTCGTCATCGCCCGTGGCGGCTTTCATCTCTACAGCACCGGTCGGAGCGGACAAGCGGAGCTTCAGGCAGCGCCAACGGCTGGCACGATGTTGTCGGAACTGGCCCTCTTCACGCTCTGCGAGCGCAAATATACCGCCGTCGCCTCGGAGGATTCCGAGGTCATCCGCATCACCCGCATTCTTTTTCACCGCATGATCGAAGAATTTCCCAATGTGGCGGACGTGGTCATGACCCGTATCAGGGACAATATCGCCGCGCTTTCAGCGGGCGCAACGGCACTGCAGGGCCGCTTCTCGTAAGTCTCAAAATTTGAAATGCGCCGTCACAGGCACATGGTCCGATGGGCGGTTCCAGCCTCGGGCTTCGCGCAGGATTTCGATGCGGTCCAGTGAGGGGCCGAGGTCTTGCGAGGACCAGATGTGGTCGAGGCGGCGACCGCGATTGGCGGCTTCCCAGTCCTTGGCGCGGTAGCTCCACCAGGTGTAGATTTTTTCGGTTTCCGGCACGTTCAGGCGCATCAGGTCCAGCCAGTTGCCCTTCTTCATGATCTCCAGCATGCCGTCCGTCTCTACAGGCGTGTGGCTGACGATTTNCAGCAGCTGTTTGTGTGACCAGACATCGTTTTCCAATGGTGCGATGTTCAGATCACCGACGAGGATAGAGGATGTGCCGGGAACGCCGTCGGCGCTCAATGCCTTCATCTCCTCAATGAAATCCAGCTTGTGACCGAATTTCGGGTTGATCGAGCGATCCGGTTCGTCACCGCCTGCGGGAACGTAGAAATTATGCAGGCGGATCTTGCGCGAGCCGACCTGGATGACGCCGGATATGTGGCGCGCGTCGCCAATGCCGCAATAGTCCTGCCGGTGATCTTCGGTCAGCGGCAGTTTCGAGGCAATGGCCACGCCGTGATAGCCTTTCTGGCCATGGATGATGATGTGTTCGTAGCCGAGAGCCTTCAAAGGCTTGAGTGGAAACTCGCCATTGGGGCATTTCGTTTCCTGGAGGCAGAGGACATCTGGCTTGTAACGCACGAGAAACTGCTCGACGATCGGCATGCGCAGCCGCACCGAGTTGATGTTCCAGGTGGTTATCGAAAAAGTCATGCCTGCGCTCCGTTTGTCCTTCAAGAAAAGGTGGAGGCAGGCTTATTACATCAGGCAGAAAACGGAAATGCTTTTCTCGACCCTAAAGATTTGATCAACCGCGACCGCGGACTTCTTCGTAATCGATGGCGAAGACCTTGTCGTCCAAGGCCATGCCGGTCTGAACGTTGAAANTCATCACAGTCGTATCCTTGTTCTGCGCATCCGTGGTGGTCCACTGGCGCAGATCGAAGGTTTTTGGGTCGAACATGAGCGTGATGGTCGAATCGCCGAAGACGCTCTTGTCGCCAAGGACGATGGTCGTCAGATCTGATTCCTGTTTGACATCGCGGACCTTCTGGTTTCCGAGATCAATCTTGTCGGACAGAAGCAGGCTGAGAGGTGTCTTCGACAGCGGGTAGAGATCCCAGGTTTTCAGCTTGTTGTTGCCGATCACGACATTCTTGCCATCGGAAATGACGCGCATGGGGGATGGGTCTTCATAGTTGAACCGCAGCTTGCCGGGGCGGGCGATATAGAACTTGCCACCCGTCTGCTCACCGCGCGGGCCGAACTGTACGAATTCGCCCATCATGGTTTTGACGGAAGAAAAGTGGCTGGCGATCTTCTGCGCTGCCGCATCGGCCTGTGCGAAGGCGGCGAAGGGCTGGAGAGCGGCCATCGCTGCTGTCGCCGAAAACAGGGTCATCACACCACGGCGCGTCATGTTGCCTTCAAAGGCGTTAGACTGCGCGGACGCGACCGGAATATTCTTTTTCATTCTTTNCTCCTTCATCGCATTCCGTATGCCGAAAAANCGCGGCGGCTTCATGACATAGGCAGTTTGATATAACGCCGAAACCACGCCTTGGTTGCTGATATTTCCGTGAGGGAACACGGTATTCAGCCACCGTTGCGTTGTTTGCCGTTCCCTAATCAATCCTGTTCGGTCGGCACCAGGATTTCGCGTTTGCCCGCGTGGTTGGCGGGACCGATGATGCCTTCCTGCTCCATGCGCTCGATGAGCGACGCGGCGCGATTGTAACCGATGCCCAGACGGCGCTGGACATAGGATGTCGATGCCTTGCCATCCCGCAGCACAACGGCAACTGCCTGATCGTAAGGGTCTTCGGACTCGGCCAGATTGCCGGTGCCTGCCGGACCGCCGCCATCCTCTTCGTCATCGTCTTCGGTGACGGCTTCGAGATAATCCGGCGAGCCTTGCGTCTTGAGATAGGACACGATCTCTTCGACCTCGTTATCGGCAACGAAGGGGCCGTGGACACGCTGAATGCGTCCGCCACCGGCCATGTAGAGCATGTCGCCCATGCCGAGCAGCTGTTCGCCACCCTGTTCGCCCAGGATGGTGCGGCTGTCGATCTTGGAGGTGACCTGGAAGGAGATGCGCGTCGGGAAGTTGGCTTTGATGGTACCGGTAATGACGTCCACGGAAGGGCGCTGTGTGGCCATGATGACGTGGATGCCGGCGGCACGCGCCATCTGGGCCAGACGTTGCACCGCACCTTCGATGTCCTTACCAGCCACCATCATCAGATCGGCCATCTCATCGATGATGACGACGATGTAGGGCAGGGGCTTCAGATCGAATTCTTCTGTTTCGTACATGGCTTCGCCGGTCTGGCGGTCGAAGCCGGTCTGCACGGTACGGGTCAGCACCTCGCCCTTGTCGAGCGCCTGCTGAACGCGGGTGTTGAAGCCATCGATGTTGCGCACACCGATCTTCGACATCTTCTTGTAGCGCTCTTCCATTTCGCGCACGGTCCATTTCAGCGCGACGACGGCCTTTTTCGGATCGGTAACGACGGGCGAGAGCAGATGCGGAATACCGTCATAGACCGACAATTCCAGCATTTTCGGGTCGATCATGATCAGGCGGCACTGTTCCGGCGTCATGCGATAGAGCAGCGACAGGATCATGGTGTTGATCGCCACCGATTTACCGGAACCGGTGGTGCCTGCGACCAGCAGATGCGGCATCTTGGCCAGATCGGCGATGACGGCTTCGCCGCCGATGGTCTTGCCGAGTGCCATGGGCAGCTTGGCCTTGTTGTTTNCGAAATCACGCGACGCCACGAGTTCGCGCAGATAGACCGTCTCACGCACCTTGTTTGGCAGTTCGATACCGATGGCATTGCGGCCGGGCACGACGGCGACGCGGGCGGCAATCGCGCTCATGGAACGGGCGATGTCGTCTGCCAGGCCGATGACGCGCGACGACTTGATGCCGGGTGCGGGTTCAAGCTCGTACATGGTGACGACGGGGCCGGGGCGAACATGGATGATCTCGCCCTTGACGCCGAAATCTTCCAGCACGCCTTCCAGCCTGCGGGCATTCTGCTCGAGAACATCTGCGTTCAACGTGCTGTCGCGCACGACGCTCTTGGGCTCAGCGAGAAGATGAACGGAGGGAAGCTGAAAACCGTCTCTGGCGATGAAGGATGGCTGTGCATCGCGGGCAAGGCGCTCGCTGGGCTTTGGACGTGCCGATGGCGGCGTGATGCGGGTCTGGCCTGCGGGCGGGCGGGCCGAAAACTGCGTGTCGCCGGAGAGGACACCCGCGGGCAGGCTGTCGTCGTCTTCATCACCCATCGAAATCGGTGGCGGTGATACGTCGATGCGTGCGCGGGCTTCGGCGCGTTCTTCGAAGGAGGGGTCGGCGCGATCCAGCCGGTTGATGGCCGTTTTCAGGCGCGATGGCTCGTTCAGCGTGCCGAACTCGTAATCGTTGAAGTCGTAGGGTTGCTCGAAATCACCGCGCATCGACTTCGGCTTCAGGCCGAACAGGCGGCGGAAACGGGCCTGGGTGATGTACCAATAGTGGGCGATTGCGCCGAAGGCGAGCAGGTTGGCGAAGAAGCCGTCGCCATCGTCTCCTTCGTCGTCTAGCTCCTCGACCTTGCGGGCCTTGCTGGTTGCTGACGCCTGAGGAACGAATACCTCTTCGACATCGTCAGGTGCGCCGAGCAGGCCGGAGGCAAACAGCATGAGCCAGGCTGCGGGAACGGCGAAAATGACGCCGAGAACCGTGGCGAAGGTGCCGGTGGGATAAGCGCCGATGAAAAGGGCCGGGAAGCGCAGGATCATATCACCGATGACGCCGCCGATGCCATTGGGTAGCGGCCATGTCAAAGGGGCGGGAAAGCAGCCGAGAGAGGCCGAAGCGATGAAAGCGCCGCTGATCCAGGCAACGAGGCGGACAGGAATGCGGTTGAAATTTCGGCCCGAGATCAGCGCAAACGCCCATGCGAGAATTGGCAGCATGGCGATGAGCGCGGACAGACCGAGGAATTGCATCATGATATCGGCAAAGATGGCGCCGCCATGGCCTAAGAGGTTCGTGGGCTCGTTGCCGGTGGCGTAGGACAGGCTGGGATCTGCGACATTCCACGTGGCCAATGCGGTGATGCCGAGCGCCAGCACGGCCAGCACGGCAAAGCCGCAGAGAGCCATGATCTGGCGCACGACGAATGCCGTCAGTACGAAGCGGTTATCGCGACCATTGAAAGCCGGAGACGTCACTCTGTCCATATGCTGAACCTGTCGTTTTTTCGTTGCTTCCGAAGTCCGGCCACAGGTGGCGAGACGGGATGACAGGGCAAAATAGCGGGTGGGTGGTTAATATGGCATTAACCATGCAAANTCAGGCATCACCAATGGCTTTTAAAACGAAAAGCCCGGCGATGTGCCGGGCTTCTCGTCTTTATGCGCGGGCCGCTGACCGGCCCGGCGTTTCTCTTATCAAGAGTGGTAAGCTGCTTCGCCGTGCGATGCGAGGTCGAGACCTTCGCGTTCGGCTTCGACTGGAACGCGCAGACCAACGATGAGATCAACGAGCTTGTAGAGGATCGCAGAGCCGATACCGGTCCACAGAAGCGTGATGACGACGGCCTGTACCTGAACCATGAACTGACCGCTCATCGTCTGTTCGCCGGCATAACCGATGCCGCCGAGCGAGNCACTTGCGAAGATGCCGGTTGCGAGAGCGCCGAAGATGCCGCCAACGCCGTGAACGCCGAAGACGTCTGCGGTGTCGTCATAGCCGAACTTGTTCTTCACCACGGAGACGAAGAAGTAGCATAGCGGAGAGACGATGATACCCATGACGATGGCACCCATGGGGCCAACGATACCGGCCGCAGGCGTAACGGCAACCAGACCGGCGATCATGCCAGATGCTGCACCCAGCATGGATGCTTTTCCGCGTGTGAAGGTTTCAACCAGGCACCACGACAGGATAGCTGCTGCCGTTGCAACGAAGGTGTTGACGGTTGCAAGCATCGCGCCGCCGGAGGCTTCGAGGTTGGAACCGGCGTTGAAGCCGAACCAGCCAACCCAGAGCATGGCTGCACCGACATAGGTCAGCGTCATGGAGTGAGGTGCCATCATGTCCTTGCCGAAGCCGGTACGCTTGCCGACCATGATCGCACCGATCAGACCGGCAACACCGGCGTTGATGTGAACAACCGTGCCGCCAGCGAAGTCGAGCGCGCCGAGACCGAAGAGGTAGCCCTTCGCGTCCCAGACCATGTGCGCAATCGGGAAGTAAACGAAGGTGACCCAAAGAATGCAGAACAGGATGGAGGCGGAGAACTTGATGCGTTCCGCGAACGCACCGATGATGAGTGCCGGTGTGATGGCAGCAAACGTCATCTGGAACATCACGAAGATGTATTCAGGAATGACGACGCCCTGCGAGAAGGTCGCAGCCGTGCTGTCCTTGGTGACGCCGGAGAGGAACATCTTGGCGAAGCCGCCGAAGAACGGGCTTTCGGAACCGCCGAAGGCGAAGGAATAGCCGTAGACGACCCAGATGATCATGACCGAAGCGGCGATGACGGTGCACTGCATCAGAACGGACAGCATGTTCTTGGAGCGAACGAGGCCGCCGTAAAACAGGCCAAGGCCAGGAATCGCCATGAACAGGACGAGGATGGTGGAAAGGAACATAAAGGCGGTGTCGCCCTTATCAGGAACGGCTGCGGCGGCAGCTGCAACCGGAGCCGCGGCGTCTTGCGCAAACGCAAAGGCGGGGGCGAGAAGGGCCGCCGCGCCGGCGCCGACGCTGAGCCGACCGAGTGTTGAAATTTTGTTGAATCGCATGGTTTGAAAACTCCCCTGTCAGCCGAGCTTAAAGCGCTTCTGTGTTGGTTTCGCCGGTACGGATGCGCACGGCCTGTTCAATCGAGTAGACGAAAATCTTGCCGTCGCCGATCTGCCCGGTCTTGGCGGAGGACGCGATTGCCTCGACGGCCTTCTCCACGAGATCGGAGGCAACGGCGATTTCGATCTTCAACTTGGGAAGAAAGCTGACCGCATATTCGGTGCCGCGATAAATTTCGGTGTGTCCCTTTNGGCGACCGTAACCCTTGACCTCGGTCACGGTCAGGCCCTGAATGCCGACAGCGGTAAGTGCTTCGCGCACCTCGTCCAGCTTGAACGGCTTGATAATGGCCATCACAATTTTCATCTGGTTTCCCATCCTTNGTTTGTCCTCGGCATGGAGCCGACCCTCCTGCCGCTGGCCGATCGATAACAGCGACTGACCTCGTACATTCAAGGCGTGTGCCAGTTTGATGATGTTTTTTNAAGTTATTGAAAAATATAGGTTATAATAAATAAGTCTGTAAANTAGGCACGGGCCTGCGCCATTCATGCAAAATTAATATGCGAAATTCAAAAATTGCTTAATATTTAATCATTTGCCATTTTGCGGATCAGGCCTTCCTGAGCCATGGAAGCAACCAGGATGCCGTCGCGTGTAAAAAGGCTGCCGCGCGTCAATCCGCGCGCGCCTGACGCACTGGGGCTGTCCTGGCTATAGAGCAGCCAGTCGTCCAGTTTGCAGGGTCGGTGAAACCACATGGCGTGGTCTAGGCTTGCGGCCTGAACGGCGGGGTCGAAGATCGTCGTGCCGTGAGCGTAAAGCGATGTATCGAGCAATGTCATGTCGGAAAGATAGGCGAGAACCGCCGCCTGATAGTGTCGGTCATCCGGTACATTGCCGACCGCTCTGACCCAGATGTCCTGATGCGGATCGAGCTTTTCCTTCGAGATGTAATGCGTCAACGAAACCGGTCTGATCTCGATGGGGCGCTTGTTTNCCCAGTATTTCCGGATGGCGGGCGGCGCCTTGGCCAAAAAGGCGTCGCGCATCTGCTCTTCGCTCATCAACTGTTCCGGCTGGGGAACGGTGGGGATTGTTGCCTGATGGTCGAAGCCACCCTCATCGATCTGGAAAGATGCCGACATGGAGAAAATCGCGTGACCATGCTGGATGGCGACGATGCGCCGTGTATTGAAGCTTGCCCCGTCGCGGATGCGGTCGACCTGATAGATGATCGGCACCAGGGGATCGCCTGGGCGCATGAAATAGGCGTGCAGGGAATGGACGAAACGGTCGTCTTGCACGGTGCGTTGCGCGGCCATCAGCGCCTGGGCGATGACCTGACCACCGAAANCACGCTGCCAGCCAACCTGTGGGCTTGTGCCGCGAAACAGGTTTTCCTCGAGCTTTTCGAGATCGAGCGTGGAAATCAGTTTTTCCATCGGCGCTGTATTTTCGAGAGGGCGCGACATTTTCGACATGCTCCGGCTGTAGGAAGACCTTTGGTGATGGTCTATAGTGGAGCTGTGAGATTCACAAGAATGCGGGAGAAGTCATGATGTTGGATGTGGTTGTTGCAGGCGGCGGATATGTCGGACTTGGCGTTGCTGTCGCCATCAAGCAGGGCGCGCCACATCTGAATGTCGAGGTCATCGAGGCTGCCCNTGATAATGTCTGGAAGAAGGACATGCGGGCGTCCGCGATCATCGCCGCGGCATCGCGGATGCTGGATGTTTTCGGCATATGGACCGAGTTGTTGCCGGAAGCGCAGGCGATCAACAAGATGATCGTAACGGATTCCAAGACCTCCGACCCGGTCCGCCCGGTGTTTCTGACCTTCGATGGCGACGTGGCAGACGGCCAGCCTTTTGCGCATATGGTGTCCAATGTCGCCATGGTGGGGGCGTTGCGCGGGCTGTGCGAACGGCTGGGCGTGACCATCCGCCATGGCCTGAGTGTTTCCGGCTTCGAGGCCGGACATCGCAGCAATCTTATCACGCTGTCCGACGGCTCCACGTTCGAGACACGGCTGCTGGTGGCTTGCGATGGTGTCCGCTCGGCGCTTCGCGATATGGCCGGCATCAAGACGGTACATTGGGCCTACGATCAATCCGGCATCGTCACGACGGTGGAACATGAGCGCCCGCATAATGGCTGCGCCGAAGAGCACTTCCTGCCGTCCGGCCCCTTTGCCATTCTGCCCTTGAAGGGCAATCGTTCGTCGCTGGTGTGGACGGAGCGCACTGCTGACGCCGATCAATTGGTGGCAGCAGACGATCTGGTGTTCGAGGAAGAGCTGGAACGCCGCTTCGGCCACAAGCTTGGCCCTATCAGGCCGGTTGGCCCACGGCGGGCTTTTCCGCTGGGTCTGACGCTGGCCCGCGCTTTCGTGGCACCGCGTCTTGCGCTGGCAGGTGATGCGGCGCACGGCATTCACCCGATTTCGGGCCAGGGGCTCAATCTCGGCTTCAAGGATGTGGCAGCCCTTGCTGAAACGATTGTCGAGGCAGATCGTCTGGGCCTCGATATCGGCTCGCTGAACGTGCTGGAGCGTTACCAGTCATGGCGGCGGTTCGATACGGTGCGCATGGGCATTACCACCGATGTGCTGAACCGGTTGTTTTCCAACGATGTCGGACCCATTCGTGTTGCGCGTGACTTCGGCCTGGGGATCGTGGACCGGATTCCGGGTCTCAAATCCTATTTCATCGGACAGGCGGCAGGCACCACCGACAAAGGCGGGCCGCGATTGTTGGCCGGTCAGCCGCTTTAATCCAGATATGTCGATTCAGGATTTGGTGGTAACAACCTTCGTGCAGACCAGATGTTGCCGTGAACAAAAGCTGAATCCACAACCTTAGCGATTCGTCTCTGATTCGTTCACAAGATGTTCCAGTCGCATTAAANCAGGCAAAACCCTTGGCCGATGCGCCTTTCGCGTGTTCCCTCCTTGCCTTTGACCTTCACGATTGCCATGTGTGGTGACAAGAGGCGGACGGAACGTTTCCGAATGGTTCTAAAACAGCAGTTCAGTCGATCTTACGGATAATACGTTGAATTCTCGCCCCATGATCTTGAGCGGCCGCGGTGTTACGGCCGTTCTTGGACCCACCAATACCGGCAAGACGCATTATGCCATCGAGCGCATGGTTGCCTATGGAAGCGGCGTGATCGGCCTGCCGTTGCGGCTGCTTGCCCGTGAAGTCTATACGCGGCTGGTGGAAAAGGTCGGTGCGCCCAACGTGGCGCTGATTACCGGTGAAGAAAAAATCACTCCGCCCAAGGCACCCTATTCAGTCTGCACGGTCGAGGCGATGCCGCGTGAAACCACGGCGGCCTTTGTGGCTATCGATGAGGTGCAACTGGCCGGAGACCTCGAGCGCGGCCATATCTTTACCGATCGCATCCTGCATCTTCGTGGTCGTGAGCAAACGCTGCTGCTGGGCGCTGGCACCATGCGACCTATTCTGGAAANGCTTTTGCCGGGTATTGTCGTGGTGGAGCGGCCCCGGCTTTCGCAATTATTCTACGCCGGACAGAAGAAAATCACCCGCCTGCCGCAGCGCACGGCCATCGTCGCGTTTTCCGCCGACGAGGTCTATGCCATTGCCGAACTGGTGCGCCGCCAGCGTGGCGGGGCGGCTGTGGTGCTGGGTGCGCTTTCCCCCAGAACACGCAATGCACAGGTCGGTCTCTATCAGTCCGGTGACGTCGAATATCTGGTCGCGACCGATGCCATCGGCATGGGTCTCAACCTCGATGTCGATCATGTTGCCTTTGCGCAGGACCGCAAGTTCGATGGTTATCAGTTCCGCAATCTGAATGCCGGCGAGATGGGGCAGATTGCCGGTCGTGCCGGTCGCCACCTTCGCGATGGTACGTTCGGGGTGACGGGTCAGGTCGATCCCTTCGATGACGAGCTCGTGCACCGGGTCGAATCACATCAGTTCGATTCGGTCAAAGTGCTGCAATGGCGCACCAAGAACTTCGATTATTCATCTATTGGAAATTTGCGGGCGAGCCTCGATACGCCTCCAACCATTCAGGGATTGACGCGCGCATTGCCCGCAATCGACCAGCAGGCGCTGGAACATCTTGCGCGTTATCCTGAAATCGTGGACATAACCACCAATGCTGCGCGCGTGGAAAAACTGTGGGAGGCCTGTGCCTTACCGGATTTTCGCCGCATCGCGCCGGCACAGCATGCCGACTTGATTTCGACCCTCTACTTCGACCTCGTCAAACGTGGAGCCGTTAATGAGGATTTCATGGCCGAACAGGTGCGGCGGGCGGACCGCACCGACGGAGAGATCGATACGCTATCTGCAAGGATTGCGCAGATCAGAACATGGACGTATGTATCAAACCGCCCAGGATGGCTTGCCGATCCGACACACTGGCAAGAAAAGACTCGGGAAATCGAAGATCGATTGTCCGATGCCTTACATGACAGGTTGACGAAACGCTTTGTTGATCGCAGGACATCTGTGCTCATGAGGCGCCTAAGAGAGAATGCGATGCTTGAAGCTGAAATCAGTGTGAATGGTGATGTCTTTGTTGAAGGACATCATGTCGGCCAATTGGCGGGTTTCCGGTTTACACCGGTGGCCGGAGCTGAAGGTCCAGATGCCAAGGCTGTGCAAGGCGCAGCGCAGAAGGCGCTTGCTTTGGAATACGAGGCGCGTGCCGCGCGCCTGCATGCCAGTGGCAACAGCGATCTCGCGCTGAGCTCTGATGGGCTGGTCCGCTGGTTGGGTGAACCCGTCGCTCGTCTGACCGCTGGCGACAATATCATGAAGCCGCGTGTCATCATGCTGGCCGACGAACAGTTGAGCGGCAATGCGCGTGATCACGCCGTTGCCCGCATCGAGCGTTTCGTGAACCACCAGATCGCAACCGTCTTGAAGCCATTGGACGATATTTCCCGCGCCGAAGACCTTCAGGGTCTGGCAAAGGGTCTGGCGTTCCAGCTGGTGGAAAATCTCGGCGTCCTGTTCCGTCGCGACGTGACCGAAGAGGTCAAGACGCTGGATCAGGATGCGCGCGCCTCCATGCGCCGCTACGGCATTCGCTTTGGCGCCTACCACGTTTTCTTGCCTGCGCTGTTGAAGCCTGCTCCGGCGGAGCTGGTGACGCTGCTGTGGGCGCTGAAGAACGATGGTCTGGGCAAGCCCGGTTACGGTGATCTCATCCCGGTTCTTGCCGCCGGCCGCACGTCTGTGGTGACGGATGCCAGCTATGAGCGCATGTTCTACAAGCTTGCGGGCTTCCGCTTCCTGGGCAAGCGCGCCGTGCGTATCGACATTCTGGAACGCCTTGCCGATCTTATCCGTCCACTGTTGCAGTGGAAGCCGGGTGCACAGGCGCGTCCTGAAGGTGCTTATGACGGACGTCGTTTCACAACGACCACCGCCATGCTGTCCATTCTGGGTGCGACACTCGACGATATGGAAGAAATTCTCAAAGGTCTTGGTTACCGTGCCGATCAGGTGAGCGCCGAAGAGGCTGCGATCTTCCTTGGCCAGACTACCGATGCTGCAAAGACTGAAGCGTCTGCCGACGCTGCGCCGTCTGAAGAGACGGCATCACATGATGACGCTGATGCAGAAACATCTTCGGAAGACACGTCCGCTGCGGAGGCTCCTGCCGACGTGAAGGCGGAAGAAGCGCCTGCCGCTGCAACGGAAGAAGAAGCGGCAGCAGCAACTGAAGCCACTGAGACGGCGCAGGAGCCGTCCGCTGACGCTGCACCTGCCGAAGTCACCGAACCGAAGCCGGTTCTGCTGTGGCGTCCCGGCGGTCGTAACGACACCCAGCGCAGCGACAACAGGCGTCCCGGCAACCGTGGCCAGGGAGAACGCCGTGCAGAGGGTGGCGAAGACCGCAAGCCTGCGCCGCGTGACAATGCCGGTCGTGATGGCGCTGCCCGCGATGGTGATCGCAAGCGTGACGGCGACCGCAAACGCGACGGTGGTCGTCCAGACCGCAACAGCAACAACAATCGCAATGATCGTCCCGATCGTGGCGAGCGCAAGGACAGACCTGATCGCAACGACCGTGGCGGCAAGCCGCAGGGTCAGCAGCGTTTCGAAGCCAAGCCACCGCGCAAGGAGAAGCCGCTGGACCCGGATTCGCCTTTCGCCAAGCTCGCTGCTCTGAAGGACCAGCTGAAGAAGTAAGGTATGGGTGAAANGCAACAGCCACAGGATGCAGGCCGTCAGCGCCTCGACAAGTGGCTGTTCTTCGCCCGTATGGTCAAATCCCGCTCCCTTGCCCAGAGCTACATTCAATCCGGCAATGTACGGATCAACGGCAATGCCGTTCGCCAATCCAGCCATTTGGTGAAGCTGGGTGATAAGCTGGAACTTTCCTTCGAGCGTTCGAGCCGTATTCTTGTCGTTCTGGCTTCCGGCGAGCGACGTGGTCCTTATGAGGAAGCCAAGCTTCTCTACGACGACCAGACCCCACCACCCGCACCAAGCGACCACATGACACCATTCGAGCAGGCGATGCGAGAGCCAGGTAGCGGACGCCCGACGAAGAAAGAGCGCCGTGCACTCGACCGGTTTATTTCCGATAGCGGCGAAGGCTTCGAGTGATGGACCTTGGCAGCTATCCAACCCAAAGACGTCGACTTGGCCTGGAATAAATCACTCATATAGGCTGGTTTTTCAGAAACGTTTGTCCTTGCTATCTCTTGGTAAAGGCATTACCTCACTTGCAAAAATGCCCTTTCTGAATTCCGGGCGAGGGCTTGTGTTCGATAGCTCAATGACCCGGCCTTGCATATTCTGGAGTCCATCATGACGTATGTCGTGACTGATAATTGCATTCGCTGTAAATATACCGACTGTGTTGAAGTGTGCCCTGTCGACTGCTTCTACGAGGGTGAGAATTTTCTGGCGATCAACCCGGACGAGTGCATCGATTGTGGTGTGTGCGAACCCGAATGTCCCGCAGAGGCAATCAAGCCGGATACGGAGCCAGGTCTCGACAAGTGGCTGACGTTGAATGCCGAATATGCGGCAATCTGGCCCAACATCACCATCAAGCGCGATCCGATGCCCGAAGCCAAGGAGATGGACGGCGTCAGCGGCAAGCTCGATCTATATTTTNCGGCTGAGCCGGGTAAGGGCGACTGATCCATCATCTGTCACAGGATTTAAAAAAGCCTCCCGGTTTGCACCGTGGAGGCTTTTTCGTATTCGGTTATCGTCAGCTACCACGCCCGGATTGTAGCGTGGTTGAGAGCAGGGTCAGCAAGGCCACACTTTCCTCCAGGCTTTGTCGCTGGCGGCTTTGGAGTATGGCTGACTGTAATCGGTTCATTTCACGCGCAATCGCCGCTGGCTGCCATGTGCGCAGCGCGCGTTCGATGATCGGTTTGCGACGGAAGTGGACGCCGCGCCCGAGCGTCAGCATGACCTGACCGGCCTGCTGTTTCTTGTCGTCCATTTCGGCCCGCATCTGGTCCAGCAGCTGGAACTGCCGCAGGCAACCTTGCAGGACCAGAAAGATCGGCGTTTTGGAGGCGATGATTTTCTGGGTGGCGTGAAAGAAGGCGTTGCGGTCACCCTTGAGAATCGCATCGACGGCATCGTCGGCGGACACGGCGCTCGCGTCACCGATAATGGCCATGACATCGTCTTCTTCGATCACATCGCGGCCCCGGCAATAGAGCGCCAGCTTGCGCACCTCGTTGCGCGATGCAATACGGTCGCCGCCAAGCGATTCCGTCAGTCTTTGACGAGCGGCGGGTGCGATGCGCAGGTGCTCGGTCGAGAACTCCTGATCGATCAGCGCGTTCAATGCGCGGGCATCGTCGGCGTAGCAGGGAATGGCGGCAATGGCGCGTGATGGCTCTGAGATCTTGCGAAGGCCGGTGCCTTTCTTCAGATCGCCTGCCTCGATGATGAGGAAGCTCGATTCGGGTGGGGTTTCCGACAGAATCTGCAGGGCGTCTACCAGCGCCTTTTCATTGGCGGCGCCCTTGACCCAGACCAGCTTTTCGCCGCCGAAAAGGCCAATGGCATTGACCTCATCCAGAAGACGGCCGGGATCACCTTGCAGATCGGCAGCGGTAATCTTCAGCGATGCGAAAGCATCGTTGGGATCGATGCCGGTTCTCGACGCGATGAGGGACGCACGTTCGGAGACAAGACCGCGGTCAGGTCCGTAGAGGACAAAAACACGAAAACGCTCCGCCGGTTTTTCGGCGAAGCGTTCGAATTCATGGGATTTTATTTCCGTCATCAGCCGGTTCTTAGCGGCCGAGCGTGGCGGCGATATCCGTACCGATGATTTCCGCCAGTTCCCGTGCCGCACGGTTTTGGCCATCCCTGATAGCGCGGAGTTTGGCGAATTCCTGCTGCGGCAGGTCGAGCATGGAAGTGACGGTGCGGGTTGCTGCGCGCAGAACCTGACCATCGGAGATACGGGTTATCACATATTTGCCTGTCATGCTGACACGCCCTGGATAGGGACCATCATAGTTGTTCTTGCTGACAGACAGGCTGGTGTCGTCGGTGACCTCGGTGGAGGTCGCGCTGGATGTCACTGTCAGCTTGACGTCGTATTCCTTGGTTTTCGGAGCGCCAGCACCGCCGTAAGCGAGGAAGACGAGATGGTTGCGAACTTCCTGCGTGATCCGGTCTTCAGCTGACGAAAAGTTCACGGTCTCGAACTTCTCACGCGTACCGGAGGCCTGGCTATAGAGCGGGCGGACCTGGCACCCTGCAAGGATGCCAGCGCACAAAACGACAGAGATTGCGGCTGCTATGCGGCCCCATTTGGAATAGGCATCAGACAACAATGTTCACAATCCTTTGTGGCACCACAATGATTTTTTNCGGCTCGGCTCCGGCCAGCGCCGCTTTCACGGCATCCAGTTCCATCACCGCCGCTTTGACGGCATCTTGATCCGCATCGCGCGCGATTGTCAATTCGCCACGCTTCTTGCCATTGATTTGAACCGGCATGACGACGTCATTTTCTTCGATCAATGCAGGCACGAAGGCAGGCCATGGGCTTTGCGCAACAAGGCCGTCATTGCCCAGCGCCGTCCAGCATTCCTCGGCCAGATGCGGCGTCATCGGTGCAATCAGGCGGATGAGGATTTCGGCGGCATCACGCGCGGCGGCCTTTACATCGTCTGCCTTGCCACCATTGGCGATATCCGCAAACGGACCGGCCAGCGTGTTGACGAGTTCATAGATGCGGGCAATCGCCTTGTTGAAGGCCAGCTTGTCCAGATCGTCCTGCACTGCTTTCAGCGTCTTGTGGGCAGCCTTGGAGACCACAAGTCCTTCGCCCTGCGTGGCTGGAGCCGGTTTGACGGATTTCAACTCATCCGCCGCCTCGCCGATGATGCGCCAGACGCGCTGTACGAAGCGGTGTGCGCCTTCGACACCGGCTTCCGACCATATCACGTCACGATCGGGCGGGCTGTCCGACAGAACGAAGAAGCGAGCGGTATCGGCCCCGTAGGAGGCGATGATATCGTCGGGGTCGACAACGTTCTTCTTCGACTTCGACATCTTTTCGATGGAGCCGATCTGAACCTCGTCACCGCCTGACAAGAGGAAGGCACGGCGTGCGCCGTCCACTTCCTCGATGCGGATATCGGCAGGCACAACCCATTGGCCGTTCTGGCCTTCGCCGAGACGATAGGTTTCGTGCACGACCATGCCTTGCGTAAACAGGCCCTTGAAGGGCTCCTTTACGTCCACATGGCCGGTGGCCTTCATCGCGCGTGTAAAGAAGCGCGAGTAGAGCAGATGCAGGATCGCGTGTTCGATGCCACCGATATACTGATCCACCGGCAGCCAATGGCTGGCGACCTTCGGGTCGGTCGGCTGGCTTTCCCAAGGCGCTGTGAAGCGTGTGAAGTACCAGCTCGAATCGACGAATGTATCCATCGTGTCGNTTTCGCGCCGTGCTGCATGGCCGCATTGCGGGCAGGAAACATGACGCCATGTGGGGTGGCGATCCAACGGATTGCCGGGCACATCGAAGGTCACGTCATCAGGCAGTTTGACCGGCAGGTCCTTCTTTGGAACCGGAACGACACCGCAGACTTCGCAATGGATGACCGGGATCGGGCAACCCCAGTAGCGCTGGCGGGAAATACCCCAGTCGCGCAGACGGAAATTGACCTTGCGCTCAGCCTGTGGCGCGTCGGCCAGTGTCTGCGCTGACAGTTTCGACACGACGGCTTCGAAAGCCTCCGTCGTTGTCATGCCATCGAGAAACTGCGAATTGATCATGACGCCGTCATCGACATAGGCGGTATCGTCAACGCCGAAGGTTTCAGCGTTTTCGCCTTCCGGCATGACAACGGCCACCACCGGCAAATTGTATTTGCGGGCGAAATCCAGATCGCGCTGGTCGCCGGACGGGCAACCGAAGATGGCACCGGTGCCGTAATCCATCAACACGAAATTGGCGATGTAAACAGGCAGTTCCCAAGACGGGTCGAGCGGATGAACGACCTTGACGCCGGTATCGAAACCGCGCTTTTCGGCTGTCTCAAGAGCAGCGAGCGACGTGCCCTGGCGGCGGCATTCGTCGCAGAACTGAGCGATGTCAGCGTTGGTCTCCGACAGGGTCTTGGCCAAGGGGTGATCGGCGGCGATGGCCAGGAACGATGCGCCGAACAGCGTGTCGGGGCGGGTCGTGTAAACCGTAATGTCGTTGAAGCCCGCAGGCGCGGTGGAGGCCACCGTCTGCCAGCGCAGTGACAGGCCTTCCGACTTGCCGATCCAGTTCTTCTGCATCAGGCGGACTTTTTCCGGCCATTGGTCGAGCTGATCCAGTTCGTCCAGCAAGTCCTGGCTGAAATCGGTGATGCGGAAGAACCATTGCGTCAATTCGCGCTGTTCGACCAAGGCACCGGAGCGCCAGCCGCGCCCGTCGATGACCTGCTCATTGGCCAGCACGGTATGATCGACCGGGTCCCAGTTGACCTTGGACTGCTTGCGATAGACCAGACCCTTTNCCATGAAGTCAATGAACAGCGCCTGCTGCTGGCTGTAATATTCCACGTCACAAGTGGCAAATTCACGGGTCCAGTCCAGAGACAGGCCCATGGACTTCAACTGGCCGCGCATGCTGGCAATGTTCTGATAGGTCCAGTCCTTGGGATGGACGTTGTTCTGCATGGCGGCGTTTTCCGCAGGCATGCCGAAGGCGTCCCAGCCCATGGGGTGCAGCACGTTATAACCGCGCGCACGCTTGTAGCGGGCAACGACGTCACCCATCGCATAGTTGCGGACATGTCCCATGTGGATGCGGCCGGATGGATATGGAAACATCTCGAGAACGTAATATTTCTCACGGGCATCGCTGTTATCTGTCACGAAGACATTGTCTTCGTTCCATTTTNGCTGCCAGCGCGGCTCTGCGTCGCGAGGATTATAACGTTCGATGGCCATACTTCTGAAATCCGGGTATCAAGGGGAAAATTCGCGCTGACCTTCACCACGAAACGGCGTATGCGTCAAGTTTGGCGGGGCTGCTGCGGGTGCAATCTTGGGTGACAGCGTTCAAATGGTGACAATGGCGCTTGGCATCAAGCCCAACGGCGGCTACTGAACCCACTCTCCTCGAGTTTAAATGAAGGTCTGGTCATGGAAATCGAAGCGCGCCTTTTGGATGTCACGCAGCGGATTGAAGCGGTTGCGGAAAAAGCAGGGCGGAAAGCCGGTAGTGTCAGTCTCGTTGCGGTGTCCAAGACATTCGATGGCGATGCGATCCAGCCCGTGATCGATTGCGGCCAGCGCACTTTCGGCGAAAACCGCGTTCAGGAAGCGCAGGGCAAGTGGCCCGCTCTGAAGGAAAAGACCGCTGGTATCGAGCTGCATCTGATCGGGCCGCTACAATCCAACAAAGCGGCGGATGCGGTTGCGCTGTTCGACGTGATCGAAACCGTCGATCGCGAGAAGATTGCCAAAGCACTTGCCGAAGAAGTCAAGAAGCAGGGGCGGGCGCTGCGTTTCTACGTTCAGGTCAACACCGGGCTGGAGCCGCAAAAGGCAGGTATCGACCCGCGTGAGACGGTCGCCTTTGTTGCGATGTGCCGGGATGAGCTGGCGTTGAATGTGGAAGGTCTGATGTGCATTCCGCCCGCCGATGAAAATCCCGGTCCACACTTTGCGCTTCTGGCAAAGCTTGCCGGAGAATGCGGACTGGAAAANCTGTCCATGGGCATGTCGGGTGATTTCGAAACTGCGGTGGAATTCGGCGCGACGAGCGTGCGGGTGGGATCGGCGATTTTCGGCACACGCTGAGCGAACCTTCATCAAAATGAAAAAGCCACGGCACCGTCTGGAGCCGTGGCTTTTTGTTGAGCGGTTGGGGCCGAAGCCCCGAACCCTTAATCGAACGGGATTGCTCTGTCCTTGCCCGTGACTGGCTTGCCATCGACGGATACTTCGATATCCGGCGAACCAACGGTGCGCTTGACCGAGACTTCGCGGACCTTGCCTTCAAGCGTGATCCTTGCAGAGAAGTTATCCCATGCCTCCGGCAAGGACGGTGCAATGTGCAGCGTGCCGTTGACGCGGGTGATGCCGAGAATGCCTTCGACGGCAGCGCGGTAGAGCCAGCCGGCAGAACCGGTGTACCAGCTCCAGCCACCACGGCCAGCATAGGCACCTTCGCCATAGACATCCGCCGTCACCACATAGGGTTCGACACGGTAGGTTTCCGAAGCCGAGCGGTCGAGCGCGTGGTTGACCGGGTTGAGCATCGAGAAGCATTTCCATGCATCCTCGTTGCGGCCCAGTTTGGCCAGCGCCAGAACGACCCAGGTGGCGGCGTGCGTATATTGGCCGCCGTTTTCACGGACACCCGGTGGATAGCCCTTGATGTAGCCGGGATCCTGCGGAGAGCGCTTGAAGGGCGGCGTGAAGAGACGGATGATGCCCGTTTCCTCGTCAACGAGCTCCTTCATTACGGCGTCCATGGCCTGCGCGGAACGCTGCTCTTCGCCTTCGCCTGACAGAACACTCCAGCTCTGGCCGAGCGAATCGATGCGGCATTCCTCGCTGGTGATGGAACCGAGCGGGGTGCCGTCATCGAAATAACCGCGACGGTAATATTCGCCGTCCCAGCCAGCGGTTTCGAGCGATGCCCGCAGCTTGTCGCGATGGGTCTTCCACTTTTCGACGCGGTCCAGATCGCGGCGCTCTTCGGCAATTTCAATGAAATCGCGAAGCGTTCCAGACAGGAACCAGCCGAGCCACACACTGGTGCCTTTGCCGGCGACGCCTACGCGGTTCATGCCATCATTCCAGTCGCCGCCGAGGATGAGCGGCAAGCCGTTTTCTCCGGTGCGATAAATGGCCAGATCGAGCGCCAGTGCGGCGTGCTCGTAGAGGCTGACGGCATTGTCCGTCGTCTCCGGCTGGAAGAAAGCGTCGTGCTGGCCGGGCGTCAAGGCAGGGCCTTTGAGGAACGGAATGCTTTCCTCAAGGATGCCCTTGTCGCCGGTGGCGACGATGTACTGGTGGGTGGCATAGGCCAGCCAGACGACGTCGTCGGAGATGGTCGTGCGGACACCGGCGCCCGTCAGTGGCAGCCACCAGTGTTGAACGTCACCTTCCGGGAACTGTCGACCGGCGGCGCGCAGGATTTGCTCACGCGCGAGGTCCGGCTGATAGAGCAGGAACGCCAGCGTATCCTGCAGCTGATCACGGAAGCCGAAGGCACCGCTGGACTGGTAGAATGCGGTGCGCGCCATGATGCGGCAGGCCAGTGCCTGATATGGCAGCCAGCTGTTGACCATGTGGTTGAAGCTGGCATCCGGTGTGGACACGTGCAACTGGCCGATAAAGCCGTTCCAGAATGTCTTGTTGGCGTCCAGCACCGCGTTGAAGTCTGACTGGCGAATATCCTTCACCAGTGCGCGTGCTTCTTCTGCGGTATCGGCATCACCGACATAGAACAACAGGTGCCTCTCTTCGCCCGGTTTCAGGTGGATTTCCTGCATGACGGCGGCGCAAGGCGCGCCGTCGAGTTCCAGGCTGCCAGACAGGGCAGCACCCGACAACACAGCCTGCGGAGCATGGATCGAGCCATAGCGGCCGATAAACTCGCGCTTGCTGGTGGTGAAGCTGCCAGCCGGGCCTTCCAACGCCAAGAAAGCGGTGCGGGCATTATAGTCGATGCTGTAGGGGTTGGACGCAAACAGCGCGCCGCTTTCCTCATCATGAGAGCTGAGAATGAACGGTGCAGACTTCTGGACGTTGTTGCCCAGAACCCATTCGACATAACCATAGGTCTTCAGGCGGCGGTTCTGTGTGCCGACGTTACGAACCGTCAGGCGAGACAGCTTGACCGGCTTTTCACGATCAACCGTCTGGGTGACTTCTATATCGAGACCGTCTTCAATGCTTCGGAACACGGAATAGCCGAGGCCATGACGGGTTTCGAAAATCGCTTCCGGGTTACGAGACAGTGCGGCAAACGGTGAGTATATCTTGCCGCTGTCGACGTCCGCGACATAGATCGCCTCGCCCGGACGGTTGACGACGGGGTCGTTGCTCCATGGGGTCAGCTGATAGTCACGCGAGTTGCGGCTCCATGTGAAGGCAGCACCTTCAGCAGAAACGTGGAAGCCGAACTTCTCGTTGGAGATGACGTTGATCCAAGGATGCGGCGTCGATTGGCCACCGTGTAGGCGCACGACATATTCGTCACCAGTTTTGGTAAAGCCGCCAAAGCCGTTCCAGAAATCGAGATCATGCGCGTCTTCGACCGGCTCCGCATGCGGGAACATCGGTGCTGGAAGGCGAGCCTGTGCAGTGTCGCTGCCTTCCGGCCCACGATGGGCCGCAAACAGAGATACTGCGCGGTTGACCTGATCCACAATCTTGCCGTTGCGAACGTGAAGAACGACACGCGATGCAGCCAGCAGCGCCGACCATGTTTCCTCATCGATCAAATCGCGGCGGACGGAGAAGACATGCTGCCTGCCGCCATCTGCCGGGTTGATGCGGCGCTGTGCCTCGGAAATGAAGTCCAGGGCGTGCTGCATATCCTGCGCGTAGGAGGCGGCCCGCTCGTTGACGATGACGAGATCGAAGATAACGCCACGGGCGCGCAGATATTCATGCGCGCTCAAGGCTTCCTTGGCGATATCCATGTCCATGTCGTCATTGATACGCAGGCTGAAGATCGGGAAATCCCCGGAAATTGCCAGCGGCCATAGGGAGCGCTGGGAGCCGAGACCAGTTTTCAGCGTATCGGAGTCGGCGCGCAGATGCATGTCGGGATAGACGAGGTAACGGGCCAGATGCTGGAAGGCAGCTGCCTGCTGCGAGGTCACGCCGACATGGCGCATCTGCACCTGTGTGCGGGTCCAGGCATGCACCAATTCATGCGCGAAGGCATCCGGGTGGCGGTAGCGGTCGATGGCCTTGTCCACGTCTTCGCGGTTGGGTGCGGCGATCGTCCAGAAGATGACGCTGACCTTCTTGCCCGCCGGGACGCGGACGACGCGACGAAGTGACAGGATAGGGTCGAGCGTAAACCCATCCGTGTTGGAAAGCGTAGCCGCCGCATCGAAAGCCGCAGCTTCACCCAGCGAGCGTCCACGACCGATGAATTTGGCACGATCCGTCTCATACTCGGTGGGACGGGCGGGACCGGCATTATCGGCAGCCAGATGCGCGATAACAGTGCCGGGTTCGCTCGGGCTGCGCTTGTTGCGCCATGCGCGGATGACGTCACCACGCTTGCCGATCTCGGTCTGCACGAACATACGCGAGAAGAGCGGATGAGCATTGTCATCGTCTTCATTTGCGATGACGGGCTCCAGATAGGACGTCACTTCAATATAACGATCTTCCGAACCGACATTCAGGAGCGTCACGCGACGGCCTTCGGCATCGTGTTCGGTAGCGACGATGCACTCGACCACGCTTTGCAGATCGCCCACCGTCTTGTGGAATTCGACCTTGTCGTCCGAGAAGACGGTCTTGGTCTTTTCGCCTTCGGCAACTCGTGGCTCGGCTGTTGCACTCCACCATTGCCCGGATGTCGTATCACGCAGGAACAGGAAGGTACCCCAGCGATCTTCGGTCGGATCGGCCTTCCAGCGCGATATCGCCTGACCATTCCACTTGGAATAACCGGCACCCGTTGCCGTCAGCATGGTCGAATAGTGACCGTTCGACAGGAATACGACCTCACGGTCACGCACGGCAGGATCGTTGATGGTGCGCACTTCTGCGCGCAAGAGATCCGCCTGTTCTTTGCCAGGTGTTTCCGGCTCGTATTTGGCGCTCATGACAGGCACTTCGCGCGGTGCCTTTTCCTGAAGCAGCAGTTCGGCTGCTTCGATCACCGGATCGGCGTGGAAGAGTTCGCGCAATACGCCGTCCATGACCACGTTGGCGACAGCCGCAATCGACATGCCATGGTGGTGGGCATAATAGTTGTAGACGATGGCGCAGACCTTGCCATCCGGCACGCGGGTCGGTGTGAAGTCGACAGCATCGTGGAAACCGTACTGGCCGAGAGCACCCAGCTTGCGCAGCTTGTCGAGGTTCTCCAGAGCCGCGTCCGGGTCGTATTGCGAGGCGAGGATCGAGGCATAGGGCGCGATGACCGCGTTCTGGCCAAGGCCGCGCTTCAGGCCCAGCGTCGGCACGCCGAAGTTGGTATACTGATAGTTCATGTTGTGATCGCGGGCGTTGAACGCCGCTTCGGAAATACCCCACGGTGTGCCGAGGCGACGGCCATGGCTGATCTGTTCCTTGACGATCAGATTGTTGGTCTGGTTCAGAATACCGCCGTGACGCTCCTGCATGACCAGCGGAGGCATCAAATATTCGAACATCGAGCCGGACCAGGAGACGAGCGCGCCCTGTGCGCCGATCGGCACGACCTGACGACCGAGACGATACCAGTGTTCCGTCGGCAGATCGCCCTTGGCAATCGCAAACAGGCTGGTCAGGCGGCATTCTGACGCCAGAAGGTCGTAGCAGGCCTCGTCCAGCTCCTGGCTATCCACGCGGTAGCCGATGGACAGCAGGCGACGATCCTTGCGGTACAGGAACGCGAAGTCCATCGAGAAGGCGAGATTGCGGCTGCGATCGCGAAGCGAGTTCAGACGATCCCGCAGCGGATCGATGGTGGAAAGATCGAAGGCGCTGTCGGAAATATGCGCTTCGCAGCAATCGAGCAGTGACTGTGCCCAACGGGTGACCTCAGCGCTTTGCTCCGACTTGACCTCGAGATTGAGGTTGGATGCGAGCTTCTGGATATCTCGGGCCAACACTGCAAGATTGATGACACGGATCGACGCGAATTCATGCTCGCGCTTGACCGATGCGAGAGCGTTGGAGAAACCGATGATCCGCTCTTCCAGGCGGCGGTGCAGAGGCCGCAGGTTCTTTCGATCATCGGGCAGTTCTTTCAGCGTCTCGCGCAGGATACCGGCGACATCGCCGATGCCATCGAGATTTCCCTGAAGATGGGCCGACGGCGCTTCCGCCCACTGGCGGCAGGCTGACGAGATGGCGATCAGGTGGCCGGCAAGGTTGCCACTATCGACCGCGGAGACATAACGGGGGCCAAGCGTCTGCAAGGTATCGGTGTGATACCAGTTGTAGAGATGGCCGCGATATTTCTCCATCTTTTCAACCGTCTCGATGGTTTTTNCCATCCGCTCGACGGTTTCGGAAANGCTGATCCAGCCGAACTGACGTGCCGAAATGACCGACAGCAGGTAGACGCCGATATTGGTCGGCGACGTGCGGCTGGCAACGACGGGCTCCGGCGTTTCCTGATAGTTGTCCGGCGGCAGATAATTCTCTTTCGCATTCACGAAAGCTTCGTAGTAACGCCATGTGCGGCGCGCGATCTTGCGCAACTCGCTCGACACATGTTCGGATACGAACAGACGGTCTTCGGTCTCGGCAGATTGGCTGACAAACCATGCGACGACCGGAGATAGAATCCATAGCAGAGCAAAGGGAAGGCCAACGAGAAACGCGTTGTCACCCGGAAGGGAAGCAAGCGCCAGGCCGAGAAGGGCTGCAACAGGCGCATGCCACATCTGGCGATAATAATCAAAAATGCTGCCCTGCGCGCTGGACTGGATGCTGGCGGCTGTGCGCCATTCCAGCATAAGCTTGCCGCTGACGAACAAGCGGTAAAGCGAACGAGCGATGGCATCGGCCATCAAGCAGGCGCTGTCGGCGATGAAGACAATACGCAGTGCGACCTGCGCATTGGTGGCGCGGATTTCTGCCCACATCGAGTGAAAATGCGCCTGCGGTACGATATCGGTGGAGCGCGGCACGATGCCTGATAGCAGCGATATGGTGGGAGCGACGAACAGCGAGAAAATCAGCAGAATCTGCCAGATTAGCGCACCGAGCGGGCCCATGAAATACCAGCCGAGGACAGAGGCTGCAAACCATGCAATCGGCGTCAGCGAGCGGCGCAGGTTATCGACCATCTTCCAGCGGCCGATAGCTGTCACGCCGCGCTTGGCATCCATGATGTAAGGCAGAAGCTGCCAGTCGCCACGCGCCCACCGGTGCTGACGCGAGACTTCGACTTCGTAACGGGTCGGGAAGTCTTCGACCAGTTCCACGTCGGTCACAAGTGCGCAGCGCGCAAACGAGCCTTCGAGAAGGTCGTGGGACAAAACGGCATTTTCATCGATGCGACCCTTGAGGGCCGTCTCGAAGGCATCGACATCGTAAAGGCCCTTGCCGGTGAAGGTGCCTTCGGACGTGAGGTCCTGATAAACGTCGGATACGGTAAAGACGTAGGGGTCAATACCGCGATTGATAGAAAAGACGCGCTGGAAGACGGAGGCGTCCTTGCCCGTCGTCAGCGATGGTGTCACGCGTGGCTGAAGCAGGCCGTAACCATGGATGACGCGGCCCGTGACGGGATCGTGAACCGGACGGTTGATCGGGTGGTGCATCTTGCCGACGAGTTTGGTGACGGCATCGCGCATCAGGCGTGTGTCGGCATCCAGCGTCATGACATATTTGACGTTTTTCGGCACCATATTGGCACCGTTGAGGAACGTCGTGTCCTTGTCACCACGCAGCAGCATGTTCAGTTCATGCAGTTTGCCGCGCTTGCGTTCCCAGCCCATCCAGCAATCTTCCGCCGGATTGAACAGCCGGCGGCGGTGCAGCAGGTAGAACCGTGTCTTGCCGTCGAAGGCGTAGCGGGCGCTGAGTTCCGCTACTTCACGCTTGGCATATTCGAGGATTTCGATGTCTTCCGCAGATTGCTCAAAGGCGGCGTCGCGCCAGTCGCTGATCAAAGCGAAATAAATCTCGCCGTGTGGATTGGCGAGATAATGCACCTCGATATTGCGGACCATTTCATCGACGCTGTCGCGGCTGGTCAGCATGCAGGGCACGGCCAGAAGCGTGCAGGCATCCTGCGGAATGCCTTCCTTGAACTCGTAGCCGACCAGGCGGAACGGCTTGACGAAGAACGTCACGAGCGTGTTGAACAGGCCTGTCGCACCTTCCGACGCGGGCAGGGCGAACATCAGCAGGAATGCGGTGACGACATACCAAGGCATGCCGGCTTCCGCCAGGAACCAGCCGACGATTGCCATAGCCAGCGCTGTGAACGCCATGACCGGAACTGCGATGGAAAGCCAGTTGAACTTGCGCATGAAGCGTACGACGCGCTGCGAAAAGAGCGGCGAGTAGGCGATCCGATCTTCCAGTTCCTGGCGACGCTCACCAATCAGGAAGCTGCCGACATTCGGCGCATGCGGATGGGTTTCACCGGAATTGGCAGTTTCCGTGACCATATCGACGGCGACCTGCGCCACTTCGATTTCCGTCTTGGGCGAACGACGCGCCAGAAGTTCGATCGTGTTGCGATAGGTGTTGCGTGATCCGAAATCGAGCGTCTCATAATCCGTCTGCTCGCGCAGCACCTTGTCGATGTGGCTGACTTCCTCAAACCATACGGACCATTCGGTATCGTCGATTTCGCGCAGGCTCTTGACGATGTTGCCCATCGTCACATTCCCGGATGCGAGGCGGTTATGTTCCGCCATCATGATGTTTNCGGCGTCTGTTCCGGACTTATGCAGACGTTCCTCAAGCCAGTTCAGCGCCAAACCGGAGGTCTGTGAGCCATTTCTGAGGCGATACAGAAACTGTGTAGAGAAAGTTGGATCTGCGACCAGTTCGTCGATCTGCTTGAGAAGACCGGCGGATGCCTCGGCATCGTTGAGGCGGATGATTTCATCCACTACTTCGTTTGCGCGCTGACGCATGCGGCGGGAGCGTTCGACGCGAATGGAAATACGACGCAGATTTTCGATGAGGACGAAACGCAGGATCGACGGCAGGGCCCAGAGTTCGCCAATCTGCAATGTCTTCGACGTCTGATAGCCCTCGACCAGGGCCGTCATGCTTTCGCGGGAAATGGTGCTGTGTGTGTGTGCGACGTAAATCCACGCCAGTGCCATGACGCGCGGAATTTCGATGTTGCCGATCTTTACCGTCGGCAGCTGGCGATAGAATTTGCGCGGAAAATCCCGGCGTACTTCCTGGATGGCTTCTTCGATCACATAGTGATTATCGAGCAGCCATTCGGCGGCTGGCGTGATGTTCTGGCCGTTTTCAGCATCCACCGCCGTCGTGCGATAGACCCGCAGAATTTCTTTTTCGTTCTCACGATGGCGCGCGAAGAAATCGAACTCCATGAAGCCCGGCAGGCCATCGGCCCCGGATTTGGAGAGCTCGGCTCCACAGTCCCTCAATTCCTCGATTGTGAAGTAGACCGAGCGGATCGAATCATTGTGATCGATCTGCTTTGTTTCTGAATCACGGGCGGCGGCGGTCGGCGTAATATGAAATGACATCGGCTCGTATTCTGCACTCTGCTAAGGGTCTGGTCTCGTGTAACCGGAACTTGTTTCAGATTGCGTTAGGAAATTGAAACAACTGTGGCAGCTTTATCTCGTGCTGATCCTGAACCTTTGCTGAACCATCGCGAACCAGCGAACGATGGTACTCTCGTAAAATCTGCTTGCCCGTTGACATGGCATTTTGGGCGAACGATTTCACGTCGCAAGAAAATCAACTGATGGATGGTGTAAAGGCAAACAAGCGCGGTGCCGCGCTACGTCGTTCATGAAACATTTTGCACGCTCCCCCAAAGCGAAAACACGTCATGTTGCACCTGTCCTCATCTTGTCGCTGAACCCTTTGGTTCTGTCTGCCCACCAGGAAGACGTGACATGACCCCATGGACGGAATGATTAAAGGCGCTATCAGTTCCATGCCACCTGTTTTGCTTCCACGCAAGCGCCGAATGGCGCACGATACAACGCCGCACGGCCATTGCGTGCGCACTTATCAAAGCGCCGTTATGCTGCTAAACGACAGCCACCTGAAAACGCTTCACACAAGCAAACCTGCCGGACGTAAGAAAATGACGATCAAGCCTGACGCTGCCGCCGCATTTGCCAATCACATGCCGGATGTCGTGGCGATCCGTCACCACCTTCATCGCAACCCCGAGATTGGACTTTCGGAGTTCAAGACGTCCGATTTCGTTGCAGCCCAGCTGGAGGCGATGGGTTACGATGTCACGCGTGGCTTGGCCGGCACCGGTGTTGTGGCGACTTTGCGCAACGGCAGCAGCGAAAGATCGATCGGCATCCGCGCCGATATCGATGCCTTGCCCATTCACGAGGAAACCGGGGCAGAATATGCCAGCGAAAACCCGGGTGTCATGCATGCCTGTGGCCATGATGGTCACACGGCCATGCTGTTGGGTGCGGCCAAGATCATCGCGGAGCGCCGTCATTTCGACGGGACGATTCACCTGATTTTCCAGCCCGCCGAGGAGAATTTCGGCGGTGCGCGCATCATGATCGAAGACGGGCTGTTCGAGCGTTTTCCCTGTGATGCCGTATTTGCGCTTCACAACGAACCCAGCCTTCCCTTCGGCCATTTCGTGCTGCGCGATGGGCCGATCATGGCGGCGGTGGATGAGTGCAAGATCACCATCCATGGTCATGGCGGGCACGGAGCGGAACCACAAACCGCGCTCGACCCGATCGTTGCAGGGGCAAGCATCATCATGGCGCTGCAGACCATCGTGTCGCGCAACATTCACCCTCTTACTCCGACCGTGGTGACGGTGGGTGCTTTTCATGCGGGTGTGGCGAGCAACGTTATTCCCGAGACGGCAGAAATGCTGCTGACGATCCGCTCTTTCGACGCGGACGCAAGAGACGAACTCGAAAAGCGTATTCGCATGATCGCCGAGGGTCAGGCGGCGAGTTATGGCATGAGCGTAACGCTGGATTATCAGCGCGGCTATAACCCGACCGTCAATCACAAGGCGGAAACGGACTATATCATGGGTCTGGCAACACGATTTGCCGGTGCGGAAAAAGTAAGTGAAATGCCTCGCCCGACGATGGGCGCAGAGGATTTTGCCTATATGCTGGAGAAGCGCCCAGGAGCGTACTTCTTTCTTGGCACCCAGCGCACGGAAAACGACCCGTCGCTTCATCACCCGAAATTCGATTTCAACGATGAGATTTTGCCCATCGGCACAGCGTTTTGGGTGGAGCTTGCAGAAGATTACCTGAAGGTCGCGTGACCTGTCAGACCTGTGGGATGGTCAAGGCAACAGTCCGAAGATCACTGCGCCGACGAATGCGAAGCACAGGGTAACCATGACTGTGTGGAGCGCGATCTGCCAGCTCTTCGGGGCAGCAGAAGATGGTGCAAAATCTCTGATTTTTCCGGCTTTGGAATAAGACATCGAACCCTCCCTTGTTGACACGTCAACCGGTAAACCGGCTGTTTGGCTATAAGTCTCAGAGTATCGCTATTTTCTGGTCATTCTGGAGAGAGGATTTNCCATAAGTTGCCGAAATCGGAGAAAATACTGATCGCCACTTGCCTCCCAACAGGCACCGATCTACCGATTTGTTAACGTTCAACGCGCGGCGACCTTTCCGGTTCAACACAAAATTAACGGCGACACGATTTGGCAGATACAGACGTCTTGATCATCGGTGCAGGTGTCATCGGTATAGCCGTGGCCCGGGAACTGGCGATGACAGGCCTATCCGTCATTGTTCTGGAAANGGAAGGTGAGTTCGGCACCCATACCTCGTCTCGCAACAGCGAGGTCATCCATGCCGGTCTCTACTATCTGAAGGGAAGTCTGAAAGCGCAACTGTGTGTCGAGGGCAGACGACAGCTTTACGATTNCTGCGAAACGCACGGTGTCGGTCACCGCCGCTGCGGCAAGCTTATTGTTGCCGCCACCGATAATGAAATCACGCTTCTGGAAGACCTGAAACGACGCGGCATGGAGAGCGGCTGCGAAGACCTTGTGATGATCGACGGGCAAGCGGCACGGACCATCGAGCCTGCGCTTTCCTGCAAAGCGGCGCTGTGTTCTCCGTCCACCGGCATCATCGACAGCCATGCCTACATGCTGGCGCTTCTAGGGGACGCCGAGGACGCAGGTGCCGTGATCGCTTATCATGCTCCGTTTCTACGGGCAGACAGGGACGTTAGCGGCTTTAAGGTTTTCGTTGGCGGTGCCGAGCCCATGCAACTGAGCTGCGGTTTTCTGATCAATGCGGCGGGCCTTTACGCGCCAGCGGTCGCAAGGGGCATTGAGGCTCTTTCGGTGGACCATGTACCGGTTGCCCGCTTTGCCAAGGGTTCCTATTTCGCGCTAGCGGGAAAATCACCGTTTNCACGGCTGATCTATCCGGCACCCCATAGCCATGGCCTTGGCGTTCACCTGACGCTCGACCTCGGTGGTCAGGCACGGTTCGGCCCTGACGTGCAATGGGTCGATGAGATCGACTATGCCGTCGATCCGGGTCGCTCCAAAGGATTCAATGCGGCCATTCGGCAATACTGGCCCGATATGCCAGACAACGCGCTTTCGCCAGCCTATTCCGGCATTCGTCCGAAAATTTCAGGCCCTGATGATCCTGCGATGGATTTNCGCATCGATGGTCCCGAGGTCCATGGCATCAACGGGCTCGTCAATCTTTTCGGCATCGAAAGCCCGGGACTGACGGCATCGATGGCGATTGCGCAAGAGGTGTCTCGCCGTCTCGCCAAATCTTAAAAACGTGACAGTGCCGATGCCATGACGCCGGGATCGACGTTTCCGCCAGAAGCGATGGCGATGATCGTGTCCGTTTCAAATTCCTCGCCATGAAACAGGGCGGCGGCCAGTGCTACCGCACCACCTGGCTCGACAACGACTTTCAGCCGCAGGAATGCCAACACCATGGCGCGCAGGGCTTCATCTTCCGACACCACGATGCCTTTGCCGCATCGGTTCATCATGATCGGGAATGTGATATTGCCCGGCTGCGGCGTGATGATCGCATCGCATATCGAGCCAGCCAAAGCCTCGTTGCGCTCGATCTTGCCAGATGCCAGCGAGCGGGCGACATCATCGAATTTCTCCGGTTCGCAGGTTCTGACGGTGTAACCAGGTGCATTGGCCTGCAACGCAAGCGCCACACCCGAGGTAAGGCCACCGCCGCCGCAGGGAACGAGAACGTCGGCAGTGGTGATGCCCAGTTCCAGTCCCTGCTCGGCAATTTCCAGCCCCACCGTTCCCTGACCCGCGATGACCAATGGTTCATCGAAGGGCCGGATCAATGTCAGGCCGCGTTCCTGCGAAAGCATAGCGCCGATGGCGTCCCTGTCGTCATTGGCGCGGTCGAACAAAACGACTTCGGCACCATAGGCTTTGGTGTTTTCGATTTTTATCGCTGGCGCGTCCTGGGGCATGATGATGACGGAGGGCACGCCGTGCAGCGCTGCGGCCAGCGCCACGCCCTGCGCGTGATTGCCCGAGGAAAATGCGATGACGCCGCGCTTGCGAACATCCGGCTCAAGTGCTGATACGGCTGACCAGCCGCCACGAAACTTGAACGAACCGGTCCTTTGCAGGCATTCCGCCTTCACGAAAATCCTGCGTCCGGCAATCTCGTCCAGAAAAGGTGACGACAGCAAAGGCGTACGGATGGCTTCAGTCCCGATACGCTTGCGCGCGGCCTCGATCATCGTAATATCTGTCATGCTGTTCCTGTTTNCCCGACGCAGTTGATCGCACAGCATAGTCGGAAACAATTCCGGTAAAAAAGACAAAAANTCCCCGGGGCGGTGCCGGGGATCTGTTTTTTTNGAAAGAGCGGCTTATGCCAGCGTGTAAGCTGTTTTTACTGTGGTGAAGAATTCGCTTGCATATTTGCCCTGCTCGCGAGGACCGAAGGACGATGCCTTTCGACCGCCGAATGGCACATGGAAATCGACGCCGGCTGTGGGCAGGTTGACCATGACCATACCGGCTTCGGCATTGCGCTTGAAATGGGTCGCATGTTTCAGGCTGGTGGTGGCGATGCCGGACGACAGGCCAAACGGCGTGTCATTGGCAGCAGCCAAAGCCTCATCATAGTCCTTGACCCGAATGACGGCGACCACAGGTCCGAAGATTTCTTCCTGCGAAATGCGCATGCTGTTGGTGGCTTCGGTAAACAGGGCAGGCTGGAGGAAGAAACCGGGTGTTTCGCGCTTGATGACCTCACCGCCGAAGGCGAGCTTTGCACCTTCCTTCTTGCCGATCTCGATGTAATCGGTGTCCTGCTTCAGCTGCTTTNCATCAACGACCGGGCCGACATGGGTTTCCTTGTCCATGGCATGACCGACATTGATTTTGGAAAGACGTTCGGTCAGTGCTGCCACGAACTTGTCGTGGATGCCTTCGGTCACGATGAGGCGTGAGGATGCCGTGCAACGCTGTCCGGTGGAGTAGAAACCCGAATTGGCGGCTGCTTCTACCGCGACGCTGAGATCGGCGTCATCGAGAACCACGAAAGGGTTTTTGCCGCCCATTTCCAGCTGGAATTTGCGGTTGAACGGCAGTGAAGAGGCTGCAACGCGCTGTCCGGTGCCGGTGGAGCCCGTGAAGGTGATGCCGGACAGATGCGGGCTGTCGAGCATGGCTTGGCCGACGACTGAGCCGCGGCCCATGACGAGATTCAAGACACCCTTCGGCAGACCAGCGCGGTGCAGAATATCGACAATCGCCCATGCGCAACCCGGTACCAGATCGGCAGGCTTGAAGACGATCGTGTTGCCGTAGCAGAGCGCGGGTGCAATTTTCCAGGCTGGAATGGCAATCGGGAAGTTCCAGGGCGTGATGATGCCGATGACGCCAAGCGGCTCGCGGGTAACTTCGACGCCGATATTCGGGCGGGCCGATGGAATGACTTCGCCAGCGAGGCGCAGCGCTTCACCTGCGAAGAAATCGAAGATTTGTGCCGCGCGGATGGTTTCGCCAATGCCTTCGGCCAGAACCTTGCCCTCTTCACGGGCCAGAAGCGCGCCGAGCTCTTCCTTGCGGGCGAGGATTTCGTCTGCGGTCTTTTTCAGGATTGCGTGGCGTTCCAGAATGCCGGACCGCGACCATGCCGGAAAGGCTGCCTTGGCGGCAGCAATGGCTTGCTTTGCTTCTTCGGCTCCCGCTTGCGCGTAAAGGCCAACAACCTCGTTGGTGTCGGATGGATTGATGTTTGCCGACGTGTCGGCTCCGATCCACTCGCCATTGATCAGGTTCTGATGGATGGTCATGAACATACTCCCTTTGACGCTGAAGCGGCCGGTTCCCGCGCCACGTCGCGTTATGAAACGACCTTGAGCTCGTTGTGAAACGATCTTGAGGTCATTGATGATGATACGGCACCGGGCGGTGCTGTGAAGCTGGTGGCGACCTTATAATATGCCTTAACGAAAGTCACCATACGACAGGGTTGGCAAGTGTTGATTCGCGAATGATTTCGGCTGATCTAACGCGTCTGCTTGTTCAGTTTTTCCAGATAGAGCAGAATTCCACTGTGATCGATATCTGCCCCACCGTCGCCGACGAAATCAGCGAATTCCTGAGTGATCTGCTCTGTTAGTGGAAGGGTAAGCGACAGGTCTTGTGCCGTCGCCAGAACGCCATTCAAGTCTTTCAACTGGAATTTGGACGGCCCGCCAGGCACAAAATCGCGTTTCACCATGCGCTCTCCATGCAGTTCCAGGATCCGGCTTTCGGCAAAACCGCCACGGATGGCGTTTCGAAAACCTTCGCGCGATGCGCCACCGGCCTCTACCAGCATCATCGCCTCGGCGACAGCGCCGATCGTGATGGCAACGATCTGCTGATTGGCCAGCTTGCACAATTGCCCGGCACCGGATGGGCCGACATAGGTCAACCTGCCCATGGCAGCAAAGACATCCGAAAGGTTTGAGATCACGGCTTCATCACCGCCAGCCATGATGGCAAGGGTGCCTGCCGTCGCGCCGACGACGCCCCCGGAAACCGGTGCATCGATGTGATGGATGCCAAATTCCTTGAGTTTCCCGGCATGTTCGCGCGCAATGGGTGGCGCAATCGAACTGCAGTCGATGACGATTGAGCCTTTCGCGAGCACACCTGCCACGCCAGCATCGAAAAGCACATCTTGGACCGCATTGCCATCGCTCAACATGGTCATGACGATATCGGCGCCGTTTGCCGCCTCTGCCGGTGAAGCGGCCAGCACGGCGCCATCGGCTACCAGCGCTTGCGCTTTCTCGGCGCTACGGTTCCAGACCCGAACGCCAAATCCGGTCTTCAGCAGATTGCGCGCCATCGGCCCGCCCATCAATCCCGTGCCGATAAAGGCGATGACGCGGCTTTTAGAATTGTGCATGTCGGTTTCCTCCCGTTCCATCAATGTGCATGTTGATGCAATTGCAGAAAGCGCGTTTGGGCCGAGAAACGTTCCCAATCATAAAAATACCCGGCAGCCGCAAAGCTACCGGATATTTTTTCATTTTTNCTCGGTGCGGTTCAAGCCACTGCCGTCTTGTTCTGCCTGTTTNCGATGAGGTCATCGACCACGGCGGGATCAGCCAGCGTTGACGTATCGCCCAGCGCGCCAAAATCATCCTCGGCGATCTTGCGCAGGATGCGGCGCATGATCTTGCCCGAGCGGGTCTTGGGCAGGCCCGGCGAGAACTGGATCTTGTCGGGCGTGGCGACGGGGCCGATTTCGTTGCGGACATGCTTGACCAGTTCGGCGCGTAGGGCATCGTCCCCGGTCTGTCCCGCCATCAGCGTGACATAGCAATAGATGCCCTGTCCCTTGATGGAATGCGGGTAGCCGACGACGGCAGCTTCCGAGACGAGATTGTGCGAGACGAGCGCCGATTCCACTTCCGCAGTTCCCAGACGATGGCCGGACACATTAAGCACGTCATCGACGCGACCGGTAATCCAGTAATAGCCATCCTCATCGCGGCGGCAGCCATCGCCGGTGAAGTATTTGCCCTTGTAGGTCGAGAAGTAGGTTTCAATAAAGCGCTTGTGATCGCCATAGACGGTGCGCGATTGTCCCGGCCAGCTATCGGCAATGCAGAGGTTGCCGTCTGCTGCGCCTTCCAGCACCTTGCCCTCGGCATCGACCAGCTGTGGCTGAACGCCGAAGAAAGGCCGCGTGGCCGAGCCTGGCTTGAGGTCGGTCGCGCCCGGAAGCGGCGTAATCAGAATGCCGCCGGTTTCCGTCTGCCACCAGGTGTCAACGATCGGGCTCTTATCCTCACCCACCACGTGGTAATACCATTCCCATGCTTCCGGATTGATCGGCTCACCCACGGTGCCGAGCAGCCGCAGGCTGGAGCGCGAGGAGCGCTTGACGAAGTCATTGCCGGCACCCATCAGCGAACGAAGTGCCGTCGGGGCCGTGTAGAAGATGTTGACCTGATGCTTGTCGATGACCTCCCAGAAGCGTCCNTGATCAGGNAAGTTGGGGACGCCTTCGAACATGACGGTGGTGGCGCAATTGGCGAGTGGCCCATAGACGATATAGGAGTGGCCCGTCACCCAGCCGACATCGGCGNTGCACCAGTAGATATCGCCATCGTGATAATCGAAGACATATTCATGGGTCATCGACACATAGACGAGATAACCACCCGTCGTGTGCAGCACCCCCTTCGGTTTGCCGGTGGACCCTGAGGTGTAGAGAATGAACAGCGGGTCTTCCGCCTTCATCTTGGCCGGTTCGCAATGGGGTTTAACGGATGCGATTTCCTGATGGTACCAGAGGTCGCGGCCCGGTGCCCAAGTGGTCTTGCCGCCGGTGCGGCGCACCACCAGCACCTTGTCCACCCTCACATGCTGTCTGGCGGCAATGTCGATGGCCTTGTCGGTGTTGTCCTTGAGCGGAATGGGCTTGCCGCCCCGCACGCCTTCATCGCAAGTGATGACGAATGTTGACTCGCAGTCAACGATACGGCCTGCCAGCGCATCGGGCGAGAAGCCACCAAACACAACGGAGTGCACCGCACCGATGCGGGCGCAGGCGAGCATCGCATAGGTGGCCTCGGGGATCATCGGCATGTAGATGGTGACACGGTCGCCCTTTTTGACGCCGTGTTTCTTCATCACATTGGCGAGACGACACACCGCATCGTAAAGCTGGTTATAGGTGATCTTCTTGTCGATATAGGGATTGTCGCCTTCCCAGATGATCGCGGTGCGCTCGCCATGGGTCTTCAGGTGGCGGTCGATGCAATTGTACGAAACATTCGTCAGCCCGTCCTCGAACCACTTGATCGGTACTTTGCCCTTGAAAGAGGTGTTCTTGACCTTGGTGTAGGGCTTGAACCAATCTATCCGCTTGCCATGCTTGCCCCAGAACTTTTCAGGGTCCTCAACGCTCTGCTCGTACCATTNCAGATAACGGTCATTATCGATCAACGTGTGCTTTGTAGCAGATTTTAGGACCGGGTAGACTTTGGCAGACATGAATTCCTCCTCAGGCCGATTCGTCTTGTAATGACCGGAAACTCCATTTTTCAGTCATGTGCCAGATTCATAGCAGTTCGGTGACATCCGGCAATTAGACAAAGGTCATTTGTTGCGCAAAGAATTGCAATTCTGATGCAATCCGGTTATAGAGCGCTAATATCCCGGAAATTAGTGGTTAACATCCACGTCCCGCGCCACCGGAGCGGACGGACAGAAGGACTGTATCTATGGCTCAAACATTGCTCATGCCGAAAGCGACGGCCGTCTGGCTGGTGGATAATACCGCATTGTCGTTCGAGCAGATCGCGACATTTNGCAAACTGCATCCACTGGAAGTCAAGGCTATCGCCGACGGCGAAGCGGCGCAGGGAATCAAGGGTCTCGACCCTATCTCGACCGGACAGCTGTCCCGTGACGAAATCGAGCGTGCGGTTGCCAATCCTAACCACAAGATCAAGCTTTCCGAGCCAAAGGTTCGTGTACCGGAATCGAAGCGTCGTGGACCGCGCTACACGCCTGTTTCGAAGCGTCAGGATCGCCCGAACGCCATTTTGTGGCTGGTGCGCAACCATGCCGAATTGAAGGACGCGCAGATTTCGCGTCTCGTCGGCACTACGAAGTCCACCATNGAACAGATTCGCGACCGTTCGCACTGGAATTCGGCCAACCTGACACCGATGGACCCGGTGACACTTGGCCTGTGCAGCCAGATCGATCTCGATCTTGAAGTTGAACGCGCATCGCGTGGCCGTCCCCTTCCAACGCAGGAAGAACTGGACGCGACGTTGCAGCCTGCTGCAGCTACGGAAGTTCTTGGCTACAAGTATGAGCGCGAAGAAGAAAANGCAATCGACGCCAATGCCGTTTTCGCCAAGCTCAGCTCGCTCAAGTCTACCCGCAAGGATGACGACGAAGACGATAATTTCTGATTTCAGTTTNCAGTCAGCATACGAAAAAGCCCCGGCATCGACCGGGGCTTTTTGTTGAGCGGGTAGGATCTCTTCCTTAGCACGTCTTCATCCCGTCAGGGCTGACTTTGCAGGCATTGACAGTACCGGAGCACCGGTTTTCTCATCGTCGTTCAGCAGGCCGCTGGCTCGCAACAGCGACGAGAAGCGACCGCCGCGCATGCTCAGCTCATCGAAGGTGCCTTTTTCAACGATCCGGCCATTGTCCATGAACAGGACCTGGTCGGCGTCGCGCACGGTCGACAGGCGGTGGGCGATGATGAAGGTCGTTCTGTCCTTGCGAAGCGCATCGACAGCGTCCTTCACGCGCGCCTCGGTTTCGACATCGAGCGCACTGGTCGCTTCGTCGAGAACGAGGATCGGCGCGTTTTTCAACACAGCGCGCGCAATGGCGATGCGCTGGCGCTCGCCGCCGGAAAGACGGTTGCCGCGTTCGCCGACCTGCGTCATGTAGCCGGTGTTTCTGCTGTCGATAAAGTCGGTCGCAGCGGCTGCAGCTGCGGCCTGGACGATCTCGTCATCGGTGGCACTATCGCGACCAAGGCGGATGTTATCGCGGATCGACCGGTTGAGAAGGCCCGCATCCTGGAAANCCGTGGCAATGGAGTGCCGCAGCGACTGCCGCGTTACCGTCGAAATGTCGGTTCCGTCCACAAGGATCTGGCCACCATTGGGATCGTAGACCCGCTGCAACAGGTTGATGAGGGTCGTCTTGCCTGCACCGGTCGGTCCGACGATTGCAATGGTTTCTCCGGCGTTGGCGGTAAACGACACGTCGTGAACGCCCTGCTTGGTGTTGGCAAANCCGAAATTGACGTTACGGAATTCCACCTTGCCCGAGACTTGGCCGAGTTCGATGGCGCCGCTTGGCTCCTCACGCTCCTGCACGGAATCTTCGAGCTTGAAGAAGTCTACGAGCTTGGCCCGTGCCTCGAAAATCTGGGTCGCGAAAGCGCGCACTTGGTCCAGGCGCCCGATCAGCAGGTTTGCAAAGCCGATGAAGGCGATGATGTCACCAACCCGCAACTCGCCGTTCTTCACCAGGATGGCACCGACGACGAGAATGATCATCATCGAAACCGAAGAGGCGGTCCGGTTCAATGCACTTGCAAATGCCCACCAGTCCAGAACCGGATATTGCGCGCTGAGAAGTCGCTCCGTAAATGACTTAAGCGCTTTTGTTTCAGCTTCGATGCGGTTGTAGCTGTGCAATACAGAAACGTTACTGATCGAATCGCTGACGTGGGCGAAAACCGTGTGGTAATGCTCTTCTACGGATGCCTGACCTTCTTTGGTGCGCTCCATCACCCATTTGCCGATGAACCAATAGACGATACCCAGTCCCATCAAAACAAAGCTGAGGCGCAGGTCCATGGAGATGGCAGTCGGGATGAGAAGAATCAGCGCAACAAATGTCGCAAGATGGGTTCGCATGAATTCCAGCCACAGGCCGAACAGTGTTTCACTTGCGCGCAGAAGCGTATGCAGCGCGTTGGATGTACCGCGCTGGTGGTGCCATGAGAGCGGCATGGAGATGATTCGGCCGAAGGCTTCCGTGAGCAAGGACGCACGGCGCCCATGTGCCAACCGGTCCGCCTCACGCGCTACAGCAACATAGGCGACCGTATTGAACAGGGCAAAAGCTCCCCAAAGGATGAGGATGTTGACTGGGATAGTGCCAGATGAAAGTCCATCGATGATGCGGCCGAACAGCACCGGCTCGGCAATCGTGATTGCAGCCAGAATGACGTTCGCGACGACGACGACGGTGACACGCAACTTGTTGTCGGCGAGGTAGCGCAGAGCGCGAGTGTAAACCTGAAACAGTGTCAATTGCCAAATCCCGTATTCATGTCAGTCTAGTAGCGCGATTGTTACGCTTGGAGCGTGGCGAGCCGACGAAACGGCGGCTTATGCCAGTTGGTCAGTATGTTATCGCTTTTTCCACATGAATGGCCGCTTAACGGTCATCGCTTAAACCTTTGGGTGCTGAAAAAATTAGTAAGAATGATGCAAGAGGTCTGCTTTCGGCGTGTCTCACAACAAAGCATGTTGCAAAATTTCGCGGTATGGTTTTAATAATTTAATTACATTATATGGCACAACTTGCCATTGGTGATATCGGCTTTGATCGGTCCTCGATTCGAGCATCGCGCTTCCGAAACCATCGATATCGTCTCATTTCCTTCCAGGGTATTCGTTTCAATGCACAATGTTTTTCAGTTTTTGACTCAGTGCAACGAGGCAAAAACAGAAGAGCGTTTTCTGTCGGCTTTTCATGATCTGACGTGTCGGCTCGGATTCGATTTTTATCGCGTGATTCGCCGTGATGCGGAAGATTTGACGTTTACAGGGACTGTGCTGGCGGAGCATTTGCCCGACGGCTGGAAGGAAGTCTATCACGCCAAAAANTATGGAAACAGCGATCCGGTTAAGCGGACGCTTGGCCTTTTGCATCAACCATTCCGTTGTCGTGATGTAGTGGCGATGCTGCCTCAAGCCACGCAACGCAAACGCGCCGCCAAGTTGTTTCAGGATGCCGCGCGGTATGGTCTGCGCGAAGGTTATGCCTTTCCGATCCACGGGCGTAGCGGCTTGCTGGGCGGCGTTTACATCTTTGGTGACGGGCGGATGCTTTCAACATCCGATCTGTTCATCATAGATACGGCCATGCGTGTCGCGTTCTGGCGGCTGCTGGAATTTACCGGTCAATCTGAAGCCGTTTTGTCCATCCCCGATATGTCCTCCACGCAGTTTACAAAGCGAGAGCTGGATGTGCTGACACTGCTCGCTCAAGGCAAGACGTCGCCGGAAATAGGCAAGAGCCTTTCGATTTCCAGCCACACCGTTGACTGGTACATAAACGGCATCCAACGCAAGCTTGACGCGAGAAATCGCCAGCATGTGGTGGCGCTTGCCCTACGCCACGGAATTATCTGCTAAAACCTTCTGCTCATCCAGACAGTCATCGACAAAAACGCCCTTTCCAACTGCCGCATTTACTGCTTAATTTCGCGGTGCAGCAAATACATTTGCCTGCGAGGTTTTGGGAGGCCGTGTTGAAGATATCGAAAATTCTTGTCGCCAATCGTTCAGAGATTGCGATCCGTGTATTCCGTGCTGCCAACGAGCTTGGCATAAAAACGGTCGCGATCTGGGCGGAGGAGGACAAGCTTTCGCTGCATCGCTTCAAGGCGGACGAGAGTTATCAGGTCGGTCGTGGCCCGCATCTGGCCAAGGATATGGGGCCGATCGAGAGCTATCTGTCGATCGAGGAGGTGATCCGCGTTGCCAAGCTTTCAGGCGCAGACGCCATTCACCCCGGTTACGGCCTCCTGTCGGAAAGCCCTGAATTCGTGGAGGCCTGCAACGAGGCCGGGCTGATCTTCATCGGACCCACTGCCGATACCATGCGCCGGCTGGGCAACAAGGTTGCTGCGCGCAATCTCGCCATTTCCGTTGGTGTGCCGGTTGTTCCGGCAACCGAACCGCTGCCGGATGATATGGCCGAGGTAGAGCGCATGGCCGAGGAGATCGGTTACCCCGTGATGCTGAAGGCATCCTGGGGCGGCGGCGGTCGCGGCATGCGCGCCATCCGTAAAAAGGAAGATCTTGCCCGCGAGGTGACGGAAGCCAAGCGCGAGGCAAAGGCTGCTTTCGGCAAGGATGAGGTCTATCTGGAAAAACTTCTGGAGCGCGCCCGCCACGTCGAGAGCCAAATCCTTGGCGATACACACGGCAATGTCGTGCATCTGTTTGAGCGTGACTGCTCCATCCAGCGTCGCAATCAAAAGGTGGTCGAACGCGCACCAGCGCCGTATCTTTCCGACGAACGCCGTCAGGAACTGGCGAATTATTCGCTGAAGATCGCAGGCGCCACCAATTATGTCGGTGCTGGCACGGTCGAGTATCTGATGGATGCCGATAGCGGCAAATTCTACTTCATCGAGGTCAATCCGCGTATTCAGGTCGAGCACACGGTGACCGAAGTCGTCACCGGCATCGATATCGTAAANGCGCAGATCCATATTCTTGAAGGCGAGACCATCGGTACGCCGGAATCAGGCGTGCCTGCGCAAAAAGACATTCGCCTCAACGGCCATGCGCTTCAGTGCCGCATCACCACTGAGGACCCAGAGCATAATTTCATTCCCGATTACGGCCGCATCACCGCTTACCGTTCGGCGTCGGGTTTCGGCATTCGTCTGGATGGCGGCACGTCCTATTCGGGCGCGATCATCACGCGCTATTACGATCCGCTGCTGGTGAAGGTCACGGCCTGGGCGCCACAGCCGGACGAAGCCATCGCCCGCATGCATCGTGCGCTGCGCGAATTCCGTATTCGCGGCGTGGCAACCAACCTCACCTTTCTGGAAGCCATCATCAGCCATCCGAGCTTTGTCGAAANCACCTACACGACGCGCTTCATCGATTCGACGCCTGAACTGTTCGAGCAGGTCAAACGGCAGGACCGTGCGACCAAGCTTTTGACCTATCTGGCCGATGTGACCGTCAACGGACATCCCGAAACGAAGGGCCGCGTTCAACCTGCCGCCAACGCGCCTGTGCCGGTTGTTCCCTATATCGACAAACCGACACCTGACGGTACCAAGCAGCTTCTCGACAAGTTGGGGCCAAAGGGCTTTGCCGAATGGATGCGCAACGAAAAGCGCGTGCTGGTGACAGATACGACCATGCGCGATGGCCACCAGTCGTTGCTGGCAACCCGTGTCCGCACCCATGATATCGCTCGCGTTTCAAGCGCTTATGCCAAGGCGTTGCCGCAGCTCCTATCGCTGGAATGCTGGGGCGGTGCGACCTTCGATGTGTCGATGCGCTTCCTCACCGAAGACCCGTGGGAGCGCCTTGGGCTCATCCGCGAGGGTGCGCCAAACCTGCTGCTGCAGATGCTTCTGCGCGGTGCAAATGGCGTTGGCTACAAGAACTACCCCGACAATGTCGTCAAATATTTCGTCCGCCAGGCCGCAAAGGGCGGCGTCGATCTGTTCCGTGTTTNCGATTGCCTCAACTGGGTCGATAATATGCGCGTATCGATGGATGCGATTGCGGAAGAGAACAAGCTGTGCGAAGCCACGATCTGCTATACGGGCGATCTTCTGAATTCCGCTCGTCCGAAATACGACCTCAAATATTACACCAACCTTGCTGCTGAACTCGAAAAGGCTGGCGCGCATATCATAGCCGTCAAGGACATGGCCGGGCTGTTGAAGCCCGCCGCCGCCCGGGTCCTGTTCAAGGCCTTGCGTGAAGCGACCAGCCTGCCAATCCATTTCCACACCCATGATACATCCGGGATCTCGGCTGCCACGGTGCTGGCGGCGGTGGAAGCGGGCGTGGATGCGGTGGATGCGGCCATGGATGCGCTTTCGGGCAACACATCGCAGCCGTGTCTCGGTTCCATTGTGGAGGCGCTGAAGGGCACAGACCGCGACACCGGGCTTGATCCCGAATGGATCCGCCGCATCTCGTTTTATTGGGAAGCGGTGCGTGGCCAATATGCCGCCTTTGAGAGCGATCTCAAGGGACCGGCATCGGAAGTCTATCTGCACGAAATGCCGGGTGGCCAGTTCACCAACCTCAAGGAACAGGCCCGTTCGCTGGGTCTTGAAAGCCGCTGGCACGAGGTGGCGCAGACCTATGCGGACGTCAACCAGATGTTCGGCGATATCGTCAAGGTGACACCGTCTTCCAAGGTCGTCGGCGATATGGCGCTGATGATGGTCTCTCAGGACCTCACGGTCGCCGATGTCGAAAACCCCGAAANGGAAGTCTCCTTCCCTGATTCGGTCGTTTCCATGCTGAAGGGCGATCTCGGCCAGTCGCCGGGCGGTTGGCCGCAGGCGTTGCAGAAAAAAGCGCTGAAGGGTGATCAGCCCTACACGGCTCGTCCCGGTTCGCTTCTTGACGATGCCGATCTCGATGCCGAGCGGAAAGAGATCGAAACCAAGCTGGAGCGTTCGGTCGATGACTTCGAGTTTGCCTCCTACCTGATGTATCCGAAGGTCTTTACCGACTTCGCCTTGGCATCGGAAACCTATGGTCCGGTTTCGGTTCTGCCGACACACGCCTATTTCTACGGCATGGAAGATGGCGAAGAATTGTTTGCGGATATCGAGCGTGGCAAGACGCTTGTGATCGTCAATCAGGCCTCATCCGGCATTGATGACAAGGGCATGGTGACGGTGTTCTTCGAGATCAACGGCCAACCGCGTCGCATCAAGGTGCCTGACCGTGCGCACGGCGCATCCGGTTCTGCCGTGCGCCGCAAGTCGGAACCCGGCAACGCTGCCCATGTCGGCGCACCGATGCCGGGCGTCATCTCGCGCGTCTTCATCAATCAGGGACAGGATGTGAAGGCTGGCGACGTGCTCGTGTCAATCGAAGCGATGAAGATGGAAACCGCTCTTCATGCGGAGCGTGATGGCAAGATGGCCGAAGTGCTCGTCAAACCCGGTGACCAGATCGATGCCAAGGATCTACTGATCGCTTACGGCGAGTGATGTGGAAAGCAGAGAAACGAAAAGCCCACCGAAAGGTGGGCTTTTTTATGCGGGGTGTTTTGATGCTCGTCTGTGCTTTCAGATCATCCGTTCTGCGTGAGCGGTGAAATCAGCACTTCGACGCGGCGGTTCTGAGCGCGGCCATCGGCTGTCGCGTTGGATGCAATCGGCTGGGATGGACCGAAGCCCATGGTGGAGATACGGCGCTGGTCGACACCGCCACGCTCACCGAGGTAGTTCGCGACCGATGCGGCGCGACGCTCCGAAAGGCCCTGGTTGTGGGCAAGGCTGCCGGTGGAATCGGTATGGCCGTTGATGTCGATATAGGTCTTGTTGAACTTGTTGAGAACGATCGCGACCGAATTCAGCGTCGGATAGAATGGCGGAATGACCTGATCCTGATCCGTCGCGAAGGTGACGTTGGATGGCATGTTGAGCACGATGCTGTCGCCACGACGGGTCACCGAGACGCCGGTACCCTGAAGCTGCTGGCGAAGCTCGGATTCCTGATTGTCCATGTAACCGCCGATGGCACCGCCAGCCAAAGCGCCGATACCGGCGCCGATCAAGGCATTGCGACCCTTGTTGCCGCCACCGATGGCCAGACCCCCGACAGCGCCTGCAAGAGCGCCGATGCCCGCGCCGCCCGCCATGTTTGAAACCTTCTGCTCACCTGTGTAGGGATCGGTGGTGGTGCAGGCGGAAAGGTAGGTTGCGGCAAGCGCAAGAACGACAAACTTCTTGATCATGAATTCCAGTGCTCCGTGAGTTCACGTGAGGTAAGACAGATGAATTTTGGCATTTNCACGGTCGAAACTTACTCCGCCGCGTCCTTTCGACCGAAACGTTTCTCGATGTAGTCAATGACCAATCCCTCGAAATCCCTGGCGATGTCAGGCCCGCGCAGGGTCAGCGCTTTTTCGCNGTCTATGAAGACGGGCGCGGCCGGATTTTCGCCGGTGCCGGGTAGAGAGATACCGATATCGGCATGCTTGCTTTCACCAGGGCCGTTGACGATGCAGCCCATGACGGCGACGTTCAGCGCTTCTACGCCTGGATATTTTTCGCGCCAGACCGGCATGTTCTTGCGAAGATCGTTCTGAATGTTCTGGGCCAGTTCCTGAAACACTGTTGACGTGGTGCGCCCGCAGCCGGGACAGGCCGCGACCACGGGAACGAACTGGCGGAAACCCATGACCTGCAGGATTTCCTGCGCGACCTGCACTTCACGGGTGCGGTCACCGTTCGGCTCCGGCGTCAGCGACACACGGATCGTATCGCCAATGCCGTGTTGCAGGACGTAACCCATGGCGGCAGAGGATGCGACGATGCCCTTCGAGCCCATGCCCGCTTCGGTGAGGCCAAGATGCAGCACATGGTCGGACCGTTCCGACAGCATGGAATAGACGGCGATCAGATCCTGCACCTGGCTGACTTTTGCCGACAGGATGATGCGGTTGCGTGGCAGGCCGATTTCTTCGGCAAGCTCAGCGGAAATCAAGGCGGACTGGACGATGGCTTCGCGCGTGACCTGACGGGCAGACAGCGGGAAGCCCTGATCCTTGTTCTTGTCCATCAAGGTGGTCAGCAATTCCTGATCCAGCGAGCCCCAGTTGACGCCAATGCGCACGGGCTTGTCATAGCGGATCGCCATTTCGACGATGTCGCCGAACTGCTTGTCTTTCTTGTCCTTGAAGCCGACATTGCCTGGATTGATTCGATATTTCGCCAGCGCTTCGGCGCAGGCAGGGTGATCTGCCAGCAACTTGTGGCCGATATAGTGGAAATCCCCCACCAGCGGTACATCAAGGCCAAGCCGCATCAGCCGGTCACGGATTTTCGGAACGGCGGCGGCGCTTTCATCGCGATCGACGGTGATGCGCACGATTTCAGAGCCAGCGCGAAAAAGGGCTGCGACCTGCTGCACGGTGGCGTCGATATCGGCGGTATCCGTGTTGGTCATGGATTGAACCACGACCGGCGCCCNGCCACCGACGATAACGCCACCGACATCGACAGCGACCGAGGACCGGCGCGGCTTGGGATCAAAATCGGCGTGTGACGTCATGGTGTTCTCGAACAATTGCGGTAAATCTGATCATTCAGGTGGAACAAGGCGCGGGCCTTGTCAACATCGAAGCGATCAACTCCTATTTNACTGCAATCATGGCGAAATTCGAGACTTGGCCGTTGAGGGGCTATCATCTTTGCGAAATTGAGCAGTCAGTGTCCACTTGCGCCATCGGCGTGGCGTGCAAGCTTGGACAGCATGAGAACGACCACGTGCAGAAGCGGCAGGCCGATGAACACGGCGGCAAGCCCGGTATGTTCGGCGATGAAGCCGATGGCCGACGGTGCGACCAGAATGCCGGAGTAGCCCATGGTGGTGACCACTGACAAAGCGATGCCCGGTGCCATTCCCGGCATATTGCCGGCCGCCGAAAAGGCAATCGGCACCATATTGGAAATGCCGATGCCGGCAATGGCAAAGCCTGCAATGGCAACAAAGGCATTCGGCGCGAAACCCGCAATCAGCAGGCCGACAATCGATATGGCCGAACAAAATTGCAGCGTGCGGACGGCCCCGAACCGATCACGTACCAGATCACCGGCAAAGCGCATAATGGCCATGGTCAGCGAGAAGGCTGCAAATCCGAATCCGGACAGCGTCACGGATGCGCTGAGTTCATTGCGCAAATAGAGCGCGCCCCAATCGAGAATGGCACCTTCCGGGATCATCGAAANCAGTGCCATGATGCCGATGATCCATGGCAGCGGCGTCATGGGTAGGCCACCCTTTGGGCGCTCTTCTTCCGGGTGAGGACGATCAACCTGCACCCGCGGCCAAGCCACAGCAAGCAGGGCAGCTGCGATGATCGTCAGCGCGATGGCATGTCCGTAGATGCCGATTTTGGTGATCAGCAAACCACCCAGGCCAGCACCGATAAGTCCGCCCAGGCTCCAGAATGCGTGGCACGACGACATGATGGCCCGGCGCATACTGCGTTCCACGACCACGGCATTGGCATTCATGGCAACATCCATGGCTCCCGTCAGTCCGCCGAACAGAAAGACGGCGATGACAGCAGCCCACAATGCATTCGCCATGGTGATCAGCAGCAGCGTCGGCACCATGATCAGAGCGACCGCCAAGGTTACGGTTCGCGAACCGAGACGGCCGATTTGTGAGCCTGCAATAGGCATGAAGGACAGTGACCCTAGACCGTATACAAGGATGACGAGGCCCAGTGCGCTTTCGCTGAGAGAAAAGCGTTTGGCGAATTCCGGTATCATCGGAGCCCACGAGCCCATCATGAATCCGTTCATCAGAAACAGCAACGAAACGCCGAGCCGTGTTCTCGTCATATAGGGAAGGCGCGCGGTTGTAGGTGCTTGCGTGGCGGTGCCGGTCATAGGGACTGGTCCTTCGATACTTGCATGTGAGATGAGATGCCGGACAACGATACAGCCTGATGAATAGTGGCGCCGGTGTCCGCCAGAGTGCCGATCATATCGCGGTCGGCATCCTCTTCCAGAACGAGGGTGAGCGTGGAGGAAAGCGATGCGACCTGAAAAGCGGCAGCGGCACCCAGCTTTTCGGAGGTAACGGCGGCGAGCGTTTTTGCGCTGGTCTCGCAGGCCAACCGTTTGAACACGGCATCCTCATAGATATCGGCGCACAGACCCCGATCCAACGTCAGGCCGCAGACGCCGACAATGCAGAGATCGGGCCGGATTAGCTCCAGCTGACGAATCGCGGTCGTATCGATGGCCGCACCCACCGCCGGATCGACCCTGCCACCAATCAGAATGAGTTCGATGTCGGCGTTACCGGCGAGTTCTGCGGCAATCGCTGGCGTGTTTGTGACGATGGTGAGTTTCAGGCCAACAGCCAGATTTTTNGCGATGGCCAGATTGGTGGAACCGGCATCGAGAAAAACGATCATGCCGTCCTGCACGAACGACGTTGCGGCTTGTCCGAGTGTCGCCTTGCGATCCGGCATTTCGCCCATGCGGGTTTTAAGGGGAACGGTGGTGCCGGATGCCAGCAACGCGCCGCCATAGACCCGTTCGCATTCGCCACGTGCGGCCATCTCCCGCAGATCGCGGCGTACCGTGTCTTCCGATACGTCGAACGTCTGCGCAAGCTCCTGCGCCAGCACACGGCCATGCCGGAGCAGTTGCGCGTAAATCAGAGCCCGTCGCTCGCTGACGAAGTGATCGGTTTTNGACATCATGAATCAATCGGAGGAATCGTGCATAAACATGCATAACCCGGCGCGATTGTTTTCTCAAGCGGAAACCGTAGAATTCAGCAGGCAGTTGCGCTTGATGATTGACGCAGGTTTTAGTTCTTCCGTTCTGCGACGAACTTTGCTGTCTCGATCAGAATATCCGCACGGTCACCATAGAGTGCCAGCAAATCCGTAGCTTCTTTCACCAGTTCACGCAGGCGGGCGGTTGCCCATTCCGCGCCGCGCAGAGCAACCAGCGTGCCTTTGCTGCGTCCCGCATCCTTGCCGGTTGCCTTGCCCATTGTGGCGGCGTCGGAGGTGAGGTCGAGAAGATCGTCGGCCAGTTGGAAAGCGAGGCCGATCTTTTCGCCGAAGTTGCGCAGGCGATGCCGCTCCACATCGTCGCTTCCGGCAATGATTGCGCCGGCTTCGCAGGCAAAACGGATCAGCGCGCCGGTTTTCATAGCTTGCAAGGTGATGATGCCTGCTTCATCGGGCGCAGTTTTTTCGGCGGCCAGATCAAGCGCCTGACCACCGGCCATGCCGCCGATGCCTGCGGCCCGTGCCAAGGCCAGAACGAGCGCTGCCTTGCGGTCATCGGGCAAGTGCGTTTCCGGGGCGGCAATAATATCGAAGGCGAGCGTCAGCAGACTGTCGCCCGCCAGAATGGCTGTGGCTTCATCGAATTTCCTGTGAACGGTCGGCTGACCACGACGCAGATCGTCATTGTCCATGGCGGGCAGGTCGTCGTGGACCAGGGAGTAACAATGCAGGCATTCGAGGGCCGCGCCGACGCGAAGGGCTACCTCGGCATCGCCGTTCAGAAGGGATGCAGTTTCGATGACCAGAAAAGGACGCAGACGTTTTCCACCATTCAAGACGCCATGGCGCATGGCCTCTGCCAGATTTTCAGGTCGGGTGATCTCGTCTGCGCGCGTTTCGCTGGACAGAAGCTTGGTCAGCAAGGCTTCCGTCCGTGCGGCGTTGCCACGGAACTGCGTTTCGAATGTCATAGGGCCCGTTCCTTATAATGAGCGCTGTTTCGCATGGGGAAAATGGGCTTGCAATGGTTTTNGTGAGGCTGTTGGGGAACTTCGGTATCGAGACTCGCCTTGATGCCTCGGGCGGAATATGAAAGGCTCCGATCTGGAGCCAGTGGGGACAGGACTTGAGCAGCACGCCGGACAGCGAGACTGACTATGAAACGCTTGCCGAGAGCGAGGGCAAACCGAAATTGGATGTTCGAAGCCTCGTGAGACGTGTCCTCCTGATCATTCTGGCTCTGCTGGTTTTACCTTATCTGTTGATCCCCATCTATGCGCTTCCCTTCATGCGTCCGGTCTCGACGCTGATGCTGGCCGAACTGGTGACGTTTCAGGGCTATGATCGCCGCTGGGTGCCGCTGGAAAACATTTCGCCGCGTCTCATTCAATCGGTAATGATGTCGGAGGATGGTCAATTCTGTTCCCATGGCGGCGTGGACTGGAACCAGATGCAGACGGTGGTCAGCAGTGCGTTGGAGGGGGAATCCACCCGTGGTGCAAGCACCATTCCGATGCAGACGGCCAAAAACCTGTTTTNATGGAACGGACGGTCTTTCATACGCAAGGGTCTGGAGTTGCCGCTGGCCGTCGTCTCCGACTTCATCTGGTCGAAGAAGCGGATGATGGAGATTTACCTCAACGTCGCCGAATGGGGCCCNGGCATCTATGGCATCGAAGCGGCTTCGCAATATCATTTCAAGGTATCGGCCTCGAAACTGAGTTCCCGACAGGCGGCGCTTTTGGCGGTTGCCTTGCCCAACCCGATCGACCGCGTTGCCGGCAAGCCCGGCCGTGGCATGCAGCGTCTGGCCGGGCTCATCGAAAGACGAGCCCGGGGTTCAGGCGCTTACGTCGGTTGCGTGCTTGACTAAAGCTCCTGACTGCTAGCCAGTTGTGGTCATATCGGAAAGACTTCGGCGGTGGGATCAACTCGGAGTTCAGCATTGCACTCGTGACACAAATCTTCCAATTCCTGTTTCAAAAGTGGCCAAAGTGATCGCGCCCAATCCGGTCCGCGCCGCACCCATTCTTCTTCGGTGGGAAGGTAGACGGATAGTACGCCTATTGGCATTTCGAGGACGAAACAACCGCCGCTCCCTGAAACCGTCAACTCTTCTTTCCAGCGCGACTTAAAATGAAACAGCTTGTCTGACACGGCTATCGGCCTGCAGAATTTCTATTACGATTCTGTCGTGAAGATATAGTCGGTTTCCTGACGCAGGGTCTCGCCGGGGCGCAGAATGGCGTCGGGGAAGCCTTCGTGATTGATCGCATCCGGCCATATCTGGGTTTCGAGGCAAAAGCCTGCAAACGGTCCATAGGTTCGTCCGTCGAGACCCGGTGCGCCCGTGTTCAATTTGAAGGCGGAGTAGAACTGCACGCCGGGCTCGGTGGTGTGGACTTCAAGCGCGATGTCCGAGGCCGGGGCGTAGACGCGGGCGACCTTTCGTTTTGCCACGCGCTGCGGCGAGAGGCAGAAATTATGATCGAAAGTCACCTGCTGGCCGTTTTCTTCGCGCCGCATCGGGATGGAGGTGCGAAGGTCGAATACTGTGCCGTCCACAGGGCGGATTTCTCCGGTCGGAATTTGTCGCTCGGTTGTCGGCAAATAATGGTCGGCCGCGATTTCGATCTCGTGACCGAGTGCCGTTTCCGCGCCATCCAGATTGAAATAGGAATGCTGGCAGATATTGGCGATCGTCGGCTGGTCGGTGGTGGTTTCGTAAACCACCGACAGGACGCCGCCTTCGCGGATCGTATAAGTCGCCCGCACTGTGCAATTGCCGGGATAACCGGCACGACCATCGGGATCGACGATCTGCAACACCACATGGCTTGGGCCATGTTCCATGATCATCCAGTTGCGTTTGCCGATGTTGTCGCTGCCGCCGTGGAGATGGGTGACGCCCTTCTCGTTCAGTTCGAGCTGGTAGTCTTTGCCATCGATGGCGAACTTGCCGTCGCCGATGCGGTTGGCATTGCGCCCGGGTGTCGCGCCAAAGTAGGATGAATATTTCGGATAATCATCGAACTTGTCGAAACCGAGGACCAGCGGCGGCTGGTGGCCTTCGAGGCGCAGGTCCTGAATGACCGCGCCCNAGGTCATGACATGTGCCGTCAAACCACCGGCTGAAATCGTGACGCGCTCGACTTTCTCACCCGTCGACGTCAGACCAAAATTTTCCCGTGCGCCGCTTTCGTTCATCTTGTCAGTCTCCCAATCAATGCAATCGGGCCGGACGTTGCTTCATTTTTCAGCGCCGTGCAATGTTTGAATTACGTAGCCTGCTTGCCGATGGCGTCCAGCTCGTATGGCGTCGTCTGGTAGATTTCGTTGATCCAGTTGCCGAAAAACAGATGCGCGTGGCTGCGCCAACGGTTGAGTGGCGTTAGTGATGGGTCGTTGTGCGGAAANTAATCATGTGGCAGCTTGATCGGCACACCGGCATTTGCATCGCGGAAATATTCTTCTGACAATGAGGTGGAGTCATATTCCACATGGTTGAACATATAGAGCCGCTTTCCGCGCTTCTCCTGCACCAAACACACGCCCATTTCTTCTGACTCCATCAGGATTTCCAGATCGGGATGCTTTTCGATGTCGGCGCGTCGCACCTCCGTCCAGCGCGAGACAGGCACCTGAAAGTCATCCGAGAAACCATTGAGATAGATGGAAGCGGGGCTAAGATTGCGGTGGCGGTAGACGCCAAAAGCCTTTTCCTTTAGCTCATGCTTGGGAACATCATGAAANTGGTAGATAGCGGCCATTGCGCCCNAGCAGACATTCAATGTGGAATGGACATTCGTTTCCGTCCATTCGAAAATCTTCTGCATCTCATCCCAATAGGTCACGTCCTCATAGGTGAGCTTTTCGACAGGCGCGCCGGTGATGATGAAGCCATCGAACTTGCGATGGCGGACCTCTTCCCATGTCTCGTAGAAGGACAGCAGATGTTCTTCCGGCGTGTTCTTGGCGCGATGACCGCCAATGCGAACCAGCGATAGCTCGACCTGTAGCGGAGATGCGCCGACGAGCCGCGCCATCTGTACCTCGGTCTTGATCTTGTTCGGCATAAGATTGAGAAGCCCGATCTGAAGCGGGCGAATATCCTGCCGGATGGCCGCCGTCTCTGTCAGTACCCGCACGCCCTCATGGATGAGGGTTTCGAAGGCAGGCAGCGTATCGGGAATTTTAATCGGCATGTCGAACTCACTTCCGTGGTGGCGAGGGCCATAAACACAAAAAAANCCGGCAACGAAATCGCAGCCGGTCCTCGGAAATGACGTGTTTCCTCGACCATTTAGCGACTTCTTTAAAGTGGCTGCAAGCCGGTCGGCAAATCACCACTGGCAGGTGTCATAATCCTCTTGATTCGGAAANTCAATATCGGAGCGCATGCGGCGTTTCGGCCTTTCCATCAGCTACCGTTCCGGGCTATGGCAGGGCATGACGACCAGCCACTTCACCATTCTCCTCGGCGGAAACATTACCGTGACAGATCGCCTGCAAAAGGCGGTGGCGGAGACGCGTGTGATTGCGGCAGATAGCGGCATGCGCCATGCGCAGCCGCTTGGCCTTGCGCCGGAACTGTGGGTGGGTGATTTCGACTCCTCCGACACAGCCCTGAGAGAGCGCTGGCCGGATGTCGAGCAGCAACCGTTCCCGGCTGCCAAAGGTGTGACGGATGGTGAGATTGCCGTATCGGAAGCGTTGTCACGCGGCGCAACGCGGCTGACACTGGTGGGCGCGCTGGCGGGCGAGCGTTCGGATCATGCGCTGTTTCATCTGCTCTACGCGGTGTCACTGGCCGAGCGCGGTTTCGAGGTGGTGCTGACATCGGGTGATGAGGAGGCCTATCCGCTGATGGAAGGCACATCCGAACTCGATCTTCCCTCGGGATCACTGTTCTCAGTTGCCGGTTTTACGGCGCTGGAAGGGCTCGATATCGACAATGCCCGCTATCCGCTCGCCAATTTCGCGCTTGCTTTCGGCTCGTCGCGCACTATTTCCAACGTGGCGGAAGGGCCGTTGCGCCTTCGCCTTCAAAGCGGCAAAGCCATAGTGCTTGCCCGTCCTTATGATTTGACCGGAGCCTGAACCCTTGGCACCCCCTATTCTAAANCTCGACGACATCATGCTGACCTTCGGCGTTACACCGCTGCTCAATGGTGCAAACCTGCAAGTGGAGCCGGGGGATCGCATCTGCCTTGTCGGCCGCAACGGCTCCGGTAAATCGACGCTGATGAAGATCGCCGCCGGTCTGGTCGAGGCGCAATCGGGGGAGATTTTTCGGCATCCTTCGGCCACCATTCGGTATCTTGATCAGGCACCGGATTTNGCAGGTTACGAGACGGTTCAGGCCTATGCCGAAGCGGGTCTGGGACCGGGAGATGACGCTTACCGCGTAACCTATCTGCTTGAACATCTGGGGCTGACTGGGCAGGAGCATCCGTCGAGCCTTTCGGGCGGTGAGGCACGTCGCGCCGCACTCGTTCGCGTGATGGCACCGGAACCCGATATTCTGATGCTGGACGAGCCGACCAACCATCTCGACCTGCCGACAATCGAATGGCTGGAAGGTGAATTGCAGCAGACGCGCAGCGCGCTCGTCTTGATTTCGCATGACCGTCGCTTTCTGGAGAAAGTGTCCAATTCCACCGTCTGGCTGGATCGCGGCCAGGCGCGCCGCCTCAGTCGTGGTTTTGGCCATTTCGAAGAGTGGCGCGATAAGGTTCTGGAAGAGGAAGAGCTGGAACAGCACAAACTCGGCAAGGCCATCGAGCGTGAAGAGCACTGGATGCGCTATGGCGTGACCGCGCGCCGCAAGCGCAACATGCGCCGCGTGGGCGAACTTCAGGCGATGCGCGCCGACTACCGCGGCCATAAGGGGCCGACGGGTTCCGTGCAGGCGACGGCGGCTGAGGGCCGTGAGTCCGGCAAACTCGTCATCGAAGCGGATCAGATTACCAAGGCTTATGGGGAGCGTACCATCGTTGCACCGTTTTCGCTGCGTGTTCATCGCGGCGATTGCATCGGCTTCGTTGGGCCGAACGGTGCCGGCAAGACGACGCTTTTGAAGATGCTGACCGGGCAGCTCGAGCCTGACACGGGGAAGGTCAAGCTCGGTACCAATCTGGAAGTTGCGACGCTGGACCAGAAGCGTGAGGATTTGAACCCGAACGATACGCTGGCGCATTACCTGACCGACGGGCGCGGTGAAAACCTTCTGGTCAATGGCGAGTTGAAACACGTAACCGGATACATGAAGGACTTTCTGTTCCAGCCGGAGCAGGCCCGCACACCGATCCGCAATCTGTCCGGTGGGGAGCGCGCGCGCCTGATGCTGGCGCGCATTCTGGCCCGCCCGACGAACCTTCTGATCCTCGATGAGCCGACCAATGATCTCGATATTGAAACGCTCGATCTGTTGCAGGAGATCGTCTCCGGCTTTTCCGGCACTGTCATTCTCGTCAGCCATGACCGTGACTTTCTGGACCGGACCGTCACCTCCACCATTGCACCCGTAAACCCGGATGCACCGGATGGCCGATGGATCGAATATGCTGGTGGTTATTCGGATATGATGGCGCAGCGCAAAGGTGCCTCGGACGAAAAGAAAAGAGCTGAAANGCAGGAAAAGGCAAAATCTGTTTCGAATGCAGGCGCCGAACCCGCTAAAGCCAAAGGCAAGATGTCCTTCAAGCAGAAATTCGCGCTCGAAAATCTGCCCAGGGAGATGGAAANGACCCAGTTGGAGATCGCCCAGCGAGAAGAGCGCATGGCTGATCCCAATTTGTTTGCCAAGAACCCGACCGTTTTCAATACGCTGGCAAATGAGATGTCGAAGCTGCGCGAAAAGCTTGAGACCATGGAAGAAGAGTGGCTGGAGCTGGAAATGTTGCGGGAGCAACTGGAAAACTAAAGGCCGGTGGTGTCAACGCCATCTTGCCAATTCACTGATCACCGATTACACATTTGCCTAGATCTAACGGGGTGCTTTGTCCTATCCGGGACAAGGCTGAGAGGTTTGGCCAACCCGAAGAACCTGATCCGGTTAACACCGGCGGAGGGATTAGACGGCTTCCATTCAGACGCCTGTTCCCCGTTGCCCATTTCGAGGAGGTGCTCTTGATGTATCGTCGTTTTTTCCTGCATTCGCTTGTCGCTGCGTCCGTTTTGCTGCCCGCTATTGCCGTGGCGCAAGATAAAAAGACGCTGACGGTCTATACCTACGAAAGCTTCGTTTCCGAATGGGGTCCAGGTCCCAAGGTGAAGGCTGCTTTTGAAGAAACGTGCAACTGCACCGTCAATTTCGTGGGCGTTGCCGATGGTGTTGCGCTGTTGAACCGGCTGAAACTGGAAGGCCCCGGCTCCAAGGCGGATGTCGTCGTCGGCCTTGATACCAATCTCATCGCGGAAGCCAAGCAGACCGGTATTTTCGAGGTATCTGGTGTCGATCCGTCCGCAGCCAAGGTGCCGGGTGACTTCAAGGATGACGTCTTCGTGCCCTATGATTATGGCCACTTCGCCGTCGTCTACGACACGCAGACGCTGAAAANTCCACCGAAAAGCCTCAAGGAACTGGTCGAGGGCGATCCATCGCAGAAAATTGCGATCCAGGACCCGCGCACATCGACGCCGGGCCTCGGACTGTTGCTGTGGGTGAAATCCGTCTATGGCGACACGGCACCGGAAGCCTGGGCTAAACTCAAGAACCGCGTGCCGACCGTCACTCCCGGCTGGTCGGAATCCTACGGCCTGTTCACCAAGGGCGAAGTGCCGATGGTGCTATCCTACACCACGTCGCCTGCCTATCATATGGTTGCGGAAAAGACGGATCGCTATCAGGCGGCCAGTTTCGAGGAGGGTCATTATATCCAGATCGAAGTGGCCGGTATCTTGAAGAATGCGCCTGAAAAGGAACTGGCAAAGCAGTTTCTCGCTTTCATGCTGACCACAGGTTTNCAGGATGCCATTCCGGAAANCAACTGGATGATGCCGGTAGCCGCAACCTCTGCGCCGCTGCCGGACGCTTTCTCCAAGCTGGTCCAGCCTACGAAGACATTCCTGATGGACCCGGAAGTGGTGGCGAAAAACCGCAAGGCATGGATCGACGAATGGCTTACGGCCATGAGCGTGAAGTAATCATCCGCCATGATACAGCGTCGCGACAGTCGCAGGTTCATCTATAGCGGAGCGGTGGCATTTGCTGCGGTTCTGCTGTTCATGGGCCTTGCTGTTGCGGCCTTGCTGTCTTTCGATGCCGGGGCGTCATCGGCCGCATTGTTCGATACCTACACGTTGCGCATTCTAAGGTTTACGCTCTGGCAAGCATCCCTATCCACGATGATTTCCCTCGTTCTCGGGCTGCCGGTGGCGCTAGCTCTCGCCCGCCAGCGGGATTTTCCCGGCCGTATCTGGATCGTCAGGCTGATGGCGGTGCCGATGGGTCTGCCCGTTATCGTAGGCGCGCTCGGTATCATCGCAATATGGGGCAGGCAGGGCGTTCTCAACACTGCCCTGTTGACTTTGGGGGCAGACCAGCCCTTCAGCATCTATGGTCTTTCTGGCATCCTCATTGCCCATGTCTTTTNCAATCTTCCATTGGCCGTGCGCTTTTTTCTAGCGGGCCTCGAACGCGTGCCGGATGAATATTGGCGCATGAGTGCAAGCCTTGGTCTTGGACCCGTCTCAACTTTTCGCTTCATCGAATGGCCAGCAATTGCGAAACTCGTTCCGGGTATGGCGGGGCTTATCTTCATGCTGTGCGCGACGAGTTTTACCCTCGTTCTGCTGCTGGGCGGCGGACCGTCCGCAACGACAATCGAAGTGGCGATTTATCAGGCCCTGCGTTTCGATTTTGACCCGCCCCGCGCCATTGCGCTGTCGTTGATGCAGATCGGTATAACGGGCGTTCTGCTGGCTTTATTGGCACTTTTGCCCTCTGCTGATGCGGAGGTTCAGACGCATGGTCGCGCGGTGCGCCGGTTCGATGGAATGAATGTTTCAGCTCGGATATGGGATGGGACTATTATTCTCTTGGCGCTTCTGCTGGTCGGATTGCCTCTGGTTGCGATGGCATCATCNGGCCTTTCCGCGGATATAGTCCGGCTTTTAAGCGAGCGCTCGTTCTGGAAGGCGTTTGGAACGAGCATGACGGTAGCCGTCTTTTCGGCGTCGCTGGCGATTGTCGTATCCGTCGCCATTATCCGCGCGCGCCAGGCCATTGCAGTCCGCAGGGATGTGAGCTTTCCGTTGGCGGTTTTTTCAACGGTGTTGGGTTCCGGTTCATCTCTGGTGCTGCTGGTGCCGCCGGTGGTGCTGGGCAGTGGCTGGTTTTNGCTGCTGCGATCTTTTGGCGATGTTTCTTTATCTGCCCCGGTGCTGGTCGCTGTTATCAATATGCTGATGGCGCTGCCTTTCGTCATGCGCGTTCTGGAACCGGCATTCCTGACCCATCAGGCCCGAACCGGACGTCTTGCCGCAAGTCTCGGCATCTCCGGCTTCTCACGGTTTCGCCTTGTCGATTGGCCGGTTCTATGGGCGCCAATCGCGATGGCATTTNCCTTCGCCATGGCGCTTTCGCTTGGCGATCTCGGTGCAGTTGCGCTGTTCGGATCTGAAANTTTCGTCACATTGCCATGGCTGGTCTACAGCAATATGGGCAGCTACAGGACCAATGACGCGGCTGGTTATGCCTTCATTCTGGGTGTGATCTGCCTTGTTCTGGCGGCGGGCGGTGCATTGAAACCAACCACGGCAGTGAAGGCGGTCGCATGAGTGTTCCCGATTGCGGCGTCAGCTTCGATAACGTCTCGCTGAAACTTGGTCAGCAAANTTTKGCGTTGAAATGCGGGTTCGAGAGCGGCAAANTCACGGCTGTCGTTGGACCTTCCGGCTCTGGAAAATCAACGCTTCTCAACCTCGTTGCCGGTTTTGAGATGCCGGATGCCGGGAGGGTGCTGATCGGTAGGTGCGATATGGCGGGTCTCGATCCCTCCGAGAGGCCGGTATCGCTTATTTTTCAGGACAATAATCTTTTTTCGTATCTCGATATTTTCACCAATGTCGGGCTGGGTGTCAGCCCTTCGCTCAGACTTTCCGCTGATGACAAGATGGCAATCGGTGATGCGCTGGCGCGGGTCGGTCTTGGCGGTTTCGAAAGGCGTCTGCCTTCCACCCTGTCTGGCGGGGAGCGTCAAAGGGCGGCGCTTGCCAGAGCGCTGGTTCGCCAGCGGTCGGTCATGTTGTTGGACGAGCCTTTTGCAGCGCTTGATCCCGGCCTTCGTTCCGGCATGGCTACTCTGTTGAAAGAGTTGCATGATGAACTGAAAAATACGGTTCTTCTTGTGACGCATCACCNTGATGACATTCGCCGTCTCGCGCATAAAGTCGTATTCCTATCAAACGGTCACGTCGTTTATGAGGGTGAAGTCGAAGACTTCTTTGCGGCAACGCGTGTCGAAGAGATCAGAACCTTTCTTGCACTGTGAGACAGGTCGGGATGCCGGGTTGGGAAGGTCGCGTCACAATTTGGACGCGGTGGACTGTCAAGTCCTAGCGAAATCACACAGGCGATGCGCCATTTTNGCACTTGCGGATTTATAACAACTGCTTGAAAACTATAAGAACAATCCTCCAGCTGAAATATTGCTGCATGACGGATCGTTTTCGGTGTTCGCGCATTCACATGCCCCTAGGGNTGATAGGGTATTCTGGTCTGCAATTGACGGATGATCAGGAACGTTTGGAGCAGACAAGCAGAATGATGACGTGTGTGAAGGCTCCGCAGAGCCACACCTCCGGTCAGAACGTATGGCAGAGGGGCAAATCGGTGAAGCGTGTTCTGGCGCTGGTCACCGCTGGCCTTGTTTTGTCGTCGTGCCAGTCGCTGTTCAGCCCATCCTACCAATCAAGCCTGAAGCCCTCGGACAATCCACAAACCGTCGAGGAAGTCCAGAAGAACGACCCGCGCGCGCAGATGGGCGCCCGCGAGCATCCCCGCATCGTCGCTAGCTACGGCGGCGAATATCATGATGACAAGACCGAGCGTCTGGTGGCGCGGATCGCGGGGGCGTTGACGGCGGTTTCTGAAAATCCGCAGCAGTCCTATCGCATCACAATCCTCAATTCACCCGCCATCAATGCTTTTGCCTTGCCGGGCGGTTATCTCTATGTGACCCGTGGTCTGCTGGCGTTGGCCAATGACGCTTCTGAAGTGGCGGCGGTTCTGTCGCATGAAATGGGTCACGTCACCGCCAATCACGGTATCGAGCGGCAGCGGCGTGAAGAGGCAGAAGTCATTGCCAGCCGTGTCGTTGCAGAAGTGCTATCAAGCGATCTGGCTGGAAANCAGGCTTTGGCGCGCGGCAAACTGCGCCTGGCTGCGTTTTCTCGTCAACAGGAATTGCAGGCCGATGTCATCGGTGTGCGCATGCTTGGCGAAGCGGGATATGACCCTTATGCATCGCCGCGCTTTCTCGATTCCATGGCGGCCTATGCGCGATTCACATCTGCCGATCCTGACAGCGACCAGAGCCTCGACTTCCTGTCCAGCCACCCTAATACGCCGCAGCGCATCGAACTTGCCAAGCGTCATGCTCGTGCCTTCGGTCAGGAAGGGCAGGTAGGAGACAAGGGGCGCGACTGGTTCCTCAATGGTATTGATGGCCTGCTTTACGGTGACAGCCCGCAGGAAGGCTATGTGAGAGGCAATACGTTTCTGCACGGCACTCTGGGCATTCGTTTCGACGTACCTGAGGGTTTCCAGATCGACAATAAGGTGGAAGCTGTTCTGGCGACCGGTCCTGGCGAAATGGCAATCCGTTTCGATGGCGTAGCCGACCCCAAGCAAACCAGCCTTGCGAATTATCTCACCAGTGGCTGGGTTGCGGGTCTGGTGCCTGAGACCGTGCGCGAGACCGAGATCAATGGGCTGCCGGCCGCGACCGCGCGCGCAACAGCCGATAAATGGGATTTNGACGTTACGGTCATCCGTGTCGGCCAGCAGATATTTCGGTTTCTTACAGCAGTTCCGAAAGGAAGCGCGCAGCTTGATAGCGTCGCCAATGTGCTACGCACCAGCTTCCGCAAGATGACCCCGCAGGAAATCTCAGCGCTCAAGCCGCTCCGCGTCCGTGTCGTTACGACAAAGCCGGACGATACGGTTGCCTCTCTTGCCGCGCGTATGATGGGAACGGATCGCAAGCTTGAGCTTTTCCGCGTTATCAACGCCATGAGCGCCACCGCGACGATCCAGCCGGGTCAGCGCGTCAAAATCATCTCTGAATAAAAAACGACCCTCGAAGTGCCCNAAGGTGTTGATCTTCAACATCTTGAGGCAGTTCGAGGGTCGGCTTTATCGTTTTGTCAGAAAGAAAAAGCTTACGCGGCTTCTTCTTCCTGCGCTTCGTCTTCTTCAACGGTCTTGCCGCGCTTTGGTCCCTTGTTGAGATTGATCTCAACGAGGCGAACGGCTTCGGTTTCCGACATCTTGTTTACGGCGGCGATTTCGCGAGCCATGCGGTCAAGAGCAGCTTCGTAAAGCTGACGCTCGGAATAGGACTGCTCTGGCTGGTTTTCGGCGCGATAGAGATCGCGAACGACCTCAGCAATCGCGATCAGGTCGCCGGAGTTGATCTTCGCATCATATTCCTGTGCGCGACGCGACCACATGGTCCGCTTGACGCGCGCCTTGCCCTGAACAACTTTCAGTGCACGCTCGACGAAATCTCCTTCGGAAAGCTTACGCATACCGATGGTGACAGCCTTTGCCACAGGAACCTTGAGGCGCATCTTGTCTTTTNCGAAATCGATGACGAACAGTTCGAGCTTCATGCCCGCGACTTCCTGCTCTTCAATGGACGAAATGGTACCGACACCATGAGCGGGATAAACGATCGCTTCGCCGATCTTGAAGCCGTGACGCGCTGGGGATTTCTTCTGCTGGATAGTCATTCGTTCTAAAAACTCCCTGTTACATGCACCCGGGGGNCCGGGGTCGGGTCGGTAAGGCCCGGAAGAGACGGGGGAAACCGTCAGGTGACTTCGTACTGGTACAGACGTGCGCTCAAAAATAAATCACCTCGCAACCGGAAGGTTGACAACACAAACGAATGATATGTCACGGAAACCGCGTGCAAGTGATGAGTTGCTTTCGTGGTGGTTTNGGGCACGCAAATGCCACGCTGTGGATCAGTTTTATCTGTCTACCACAAAAATACGTGGAAATCAATAATTTGCTTCAACCGTGACTTAGGCGTCACAATAGGACCGACTTACCGTTAACAGAAAATGGGCAATTGATACTTTTGAACGCAGCCTGCGTTCCAATAGGTTGTCTTTCAATCGAATAAAATTTTGATGAAGCATCTAAAGCAACGATTGCCACTTAAACTATTCACAATTCCACGCCAATATCCGATTCGAATTTGAAGGAAAAGGCCGAGATTTTTCGATTTTCTTTCATAACCCCTCATCCTTCGGGAGGAAAANGGCAAANTGGGCTACCGGAACAATCCAAAACGCGACAAACAACTCGAAAAATCCAGAAANTTGGCGGAAGCATCCGGAAAGCCATTCATTGACCCCTCCGCAATCTTCGGTCGTGCAAGCATTGACGATATTCAATATTATTCTCCGGAAATGCTGGCATGTGCCGCGCAACATGTCGCACAAGAACTTTCCCACTGGAAAAANGATGCGCCTTATATTGGAGTTTCCCAAGTAGATGGCGTCCAGCCGCGGGATGTCGCAGTTTCTGTTCTGACCGTCATCGCCCCCAACATGCCGTTTCTGTACGATTCCGTCATGGCGGAAGTGACGAGCAGCTATCGCAGTCTTTTTGTTGCCGTTCACCCCATCCTGGTTGCCGATGACAATGCCGTTGGTGGATACCGACTGTCCGATCCTGAAACGGATGCACCAAAAGACAATATCAGTGTTATCCAGATTCATATCGCACCGGTAACGGAGCAGGGCGCTGAAGCGCTCCAGGAAAAGCTCCGCTTCGTTTTGTCGCAGGTTCAGTCCGCCTATAGCGATTGGAAGCCTATGCTCGCCAAGCTCGATGAAGCTCTGGGCGAGTTGAAGGAGCGTGGTTCGGCCCGCCGCAAATCCGAACGCAGCGAGGCGGCCGCTTTTCTGGAATGGTTGCGCAACGATAATTTCACCTTCCTCGGCATGCGCGATTACAGCTATTCGGGCAAGGGCAAGAATGCCAGGGTCGAACGTGGGGAGGGCAGTGGTCTCGGTACTCTCACGGATCCGAATGTCCGGGTTTTGCGCCTGGGCAAGGATGCGGTGACGACGACGCCTGAGATTTTGGCGTTCCTCGACGGTCCAGATTTTCTCATCGTGACCAAGGCCAATGTGAAATCCATCGTCCATCGCCGCGCTTACATGGATTACATCGGCATCAAGCGTTTCGATGCGAATGGCAATGTGATCGGCGAATTGCGTATCGTCGGCCTGTTCACCGCCACGGCCTATACGCATTCCGTCAGGCATATTCCGCTGTTGCGCGCCAAAGTCACTGAGGTCGAGCATCATTTCGGCTTCGATCCCAACAGCCACTCCGGGCGCATCTTGCACAATACGTTGGAGTCCTACCCGCGTGACGATCTTTNCCAGATCGACGCCGATCTTCTTATCCGCTTCATCGAGCAGATCATGGAACTGAGCGACCGGCCACGTGTGCGTGTTCTGCCGCGTATCGACCGGTTCGATCGCTTTGTTNCGGTGATTATTTTCGTGCCGCGTGAAGAGTATAATTCCTATGTGCGCGAGAAGATTGGCGATTATCTGGCCCGTGTCTATGACGGACACATCTCGGCCTATTATCCGGCTTTCCCGGAAGGTTCGGTTGCCCGTGTTCACTTCATCGTTGGTCGTACCAACGACAAGACACCGCGTATCGCACAGGACAAGCTCGAAGATGCTGTCGGCGATATCGCTGCGCGCTGGATAGACCATTTCGTGGCGCTTTCTCCGTCTGGCACACCTGTGCTGGATGTTGATCAGGCCTATCAAGAAGCCTTTACGCCTGAGGAAGCCATTGGCGATATGGCCGACATCGCGGCGACCGCCAGCGGTGAACCGGTTCGTATCGAATTTTATCGCCGTGACGATCAAGCCAGTGACGTGCTGTCACTAAAGATCTTCCACCGCGACGGTCATTTGCCGCTGTCTCGCCGCGTGCCGTTGCTGGAAAATCTCGGTTTCAGCGTTATCAGCGAACGGACCTTCGATATTGGTGTGGTGTCCGGTGACGAAACCGCCACCATTGTTCTGCATGATATGGAGCTGAAGGTTCAGCAGGAGGAGCCGCTCGATCTTGCAACTTACGGCCCGCGTCTTGAAGAGGCGTTTCTTGCGGTGTTCNATGGCACCGTAGACAACGACAATTTCAACCGGCTGATCCTCGCTGCTGGCCTCAGCGTTCGTGAAATTTCCGTTTTGCGTGCCTATGCACGCTACTTGCGCCAGACCGGCATCGTCTATTCACAAGAGCATATTTCCGAAACCCTGTTCAAATACCCGGCGATCGCGGCCAGTATTTTCCAGCTGTTCGCCCATGGCTTTGATCCGAAGATCGGGGAGAAACCGCGCCTTCGCAAACTGTCCGATCTCCACAAATCAATCGAGGCGGCACTATCTGGCGTTCCCAATCTGGATGAGGATCGCACCCTGCGCCGGTACGTCAACGCCGTGGATTCCACACTGCGCACCAACTATTTCCAGCGCAGCGAAGATGGATTGCCGAAAGCGATGCTGGCTTTCAAGTTCGATCCGAAACTTCTGGATGGTTTACCAGACCCGCGTCCGTTCCGCGAAATTTTCGTTTATGGAACGGAAGTCGAAGGTGTTCACCTGCGGTTCGGGAAGGTCGCGCGTGGTGGGCTTCGCTGGTCGGATCGCGGGCAGGATTACCGCACTGAAGTGCTGGGGCTGGTCAAAGCCCAGCAGGTTAAGAATGCCGTTATCGTCCCTGTTGGCGCCAAGGGGGGCTTTTTCCCCAAAACGCTGCCNGCCGGCGGCAGCCGTGACGAAATATTCAATGCTGGTAAGGATGCCTACAAANCCTATATCCGCACGTTGCTGTCGATCACAGACAATATCGTCGGCGATGATATCGTTGCACCCGCCGATACATTGAGGCTGGACGGGGACGATCCCTACTTCGTCGTCGCAGCCGACAAGGGTACGGCGACTTTCTCTGACACCGCAAACGGACTGGCCCGTGAGGCGGGGTTCTGGCTGGATGACGCTTTTGCGTCTGGTGGTTCTGCGGGCTATGATCACAAGAAGATGGGTATTACCGCACGCGGCGCGTGGGAAACCGTCAAGCGGCATTTCCGTGAGATGGATACCGACATTCAGACGACGCCGTTCAAGGTTGTCGGCGTTGGTGACATGTCTGGCGACGTGTTCGGAAATGGCATGCTGCTGTCCGAAAAGATCGAGCTGATAGCGGCTTTCGACCACCGCGACATCTTCATCGATCCGACGCCGGATACCGCCATCTCCTTTGCCGAGCGCCAGCGCCTGTTCGACCTGCCGCGCTCCAGTTGGCAGGATTACGATCGGTCGACGCTATCCAAGGGGGCGATGATTATCTCCCGGTCGGAGAAATCGGTTACGCTCACGCCGGAAGCCGTTGCAGCCATCGGTATCGACAAGGCGGTGGCGACGCCGTTCGAAATCATGACGGCGATCTTGAAATCCTCCGCCGATCTTCTGTGGTTCGGCGGCATCGGCACCTATGTCAAAGCTGCGGTGGAAACCAATGCCGAGGTGGGGGACCGCGCCAACGATCCAATCCGCATCAATGCGACCGAAGTTCGTGCAAAAGTGATTGGCGAAGGGGCCAATCTCGGTATCACCCAGAAGGCGCGTATCGCCTACGCCCTGTCCGGCGGACGATGCAACTCCGACGCCATCGACAATTCGGCTGGTGTCAACTCGTCNGACGTCGAGGTCAATATCAAGATCGCGTTGGCATCGCCGGTCAATGATGGTCGCCTGACATTACCCAAGCGCAACCAGCTTTTGTCGTCCATGACGACGGAGGTGGCGCACTTGGTGCTGCGTAACAATTATCTGCAATCCCTGGCTATATCGCTCGCCGAGCGTCGCGGCACGGAAAACCGCGAAGAGCTTGGCCGGCTGATGGGCGCGATGGAAGCTGCCGGGCAGTTGAACCGCAGGGTAGAAACCTTACCGAATGATGTGGAATTCGGTGAGCGCTATGCCGCTGGAAAGCCGCTGACACGGCCTGAAATCGGCGTTCTCCTGTCCTACGCGAAACTCACACTGTTCGACGCGCTGGTGGCGAGCCCGCTGCCCGACGAGCCCTATCTCCAGCATCTTTNGACAGATTATTTCCCGAGCAAGATGCAGAAGACCTATGCGGCTGACATCACAAACCATCGTCTGCACCGCGAAATCGTTGCGACCTCGCTTGCCAATCAGGTCGTCAATCGAGGTGGTCCAGGCTTTGTCCAGAAACTGGTGGATGCCAGTGGTTTGTTGGCCCCGGCAGTGGTCAGGGGCGCGATGATCGTGGAGGACGGCTTTGGTCTGAAGCGTCTGTGGAACGAGGTCGACAAGCTGGATGGTCAGATTTCCGGAGATGTGCAGAACGGTCTCTACGCCACAATCAATCACATTTTTACCGATGCGACGCGGCTTTATCTACAGACAACCGGTGCGGCGTCCGCATCGATGGTGGATGAAATCGAACGGCTGACAACGGCCATCAAGACGCTTTCGCCGGGAGCTGCCCGTTATCAGGAAGAGATCGGGTTCACCGAAATCGATGGTGTGGCACCTTCTCTGATACGGGAACTGGAGACTCTTTCACTTCTGATCTACGTGCCGGAAATCATGCTGATCGCGGAACAGGCGAAAACCACGCTTGCGCGTGCTGCGGAAAGTTATGCGGCGGTTTCTGTCACCTTCCGTGTTGCGAAATTGCTGGATGCGGGCCGACGCGTTACGACCGCCGATCATTACGAGAGCCTTGCTTTGCTGCGCAGCCAGGACCAGATTTCGTCGTCACGGCGCAGGCTCGTCATTCTGGCGCTGACGGAGCATGCGAAGGAAAAGAACCCGGTGCAAGCCTGGTACGCAGCCGATCGTGTGAGGGTTAACCGCATTGTTTCAGAGCTGGCAGGACTGAGCGACACGGGCGAAACCAACCTAGCGCGTCTGACTGTTGCCGCTGGATTGCTTTCCGATATAGTTCAGTCCCGAAACCTTTGATCGAATAATGAGGCATTGCCCGACATAGCCGGGCAATGTCCACGCGGATTGCCAAGACCGGCCGAAAGGGTCTCCGATGACCTCATCTACCCCNGCGACCGGAGAAACCGTCACCAGACGCGGTATCTGGGGCTGGATGCTGTTCGACTGGGCAGCCCAGCCCTTTTTNACTGTCGTTACCACTTNCATTTTTGGTCCTTATTTCGTTGCACGCCTGACGGCAGACCCGATTGCCGCACAGACCACATGGAGCAACATGGCGACGATCTCATCGATCATCATTGCCATTTTCTCTCCGATCCTCGGTTCCATCGCCGATCAATCCGGTTCCAGAAANCCATGGATCGCGTTTTTCGCGACACTGAAGATCGCAAGCCTCGCCATGTTGTGGTTTGCAGCACCCGGTTCCGCCATTCTCTGGCCCGTGACTTTCATGATCCTGGCTTCGATTGCGGCAGAATTCTCCATCGTCTTCAATGATTCGATGATGCCGCGACTGACCACACCGGAAAATGTCGGGCGCATCTCCAATACCGCCTGGGGTCTCGGCTATCTGGGCGGTATGGTGGTTCTGATCTTCGTTGTGTTGTTTCTGGCCGCTGCTCCCGACAAGGGTGTAACGATCCTCGGAATACCGCCTCTGTTCGGGCTCGATACCGCAGCAGGCGAAGATGCGCGCATAACCGGTCCGATTTCGGCACTGTGGTATTTCGTTTTCATCTTGCCGATGTTCTTCTTCACACCTGACGTCAAAAAAGGACTGCCGTTCGGCAAGGCAGTTCATTCCGGCCTGTCGGAACTGAAGACAACACTGAGAGAACTCAGGCATCGCCCCGCCATCACCCGATTTCTGATTGCCCGCATGCTGTATCAGGATGGTGTGAATGGTGTTCTGATCCTTGGCGGGACTTTCGCAGCCGGCATGTTTGGTTGGGGTACGATGGAAATCGGCATCTACGGCATCATCTTGAATATTGTCGCCATCGGCGGCTGCATTGCCGCGGGCTATGTGGATCAACGTCTGGGNTCGCGGTCGACGGTGCTGATCAGCCTGACCCTGCTGCTGCTAGCGACCATCGGCATTGTTTCCACACAAACCGATTCAACCTTGTTTGGCCTTGTTCAACTGCAAGCCTCTGAGGGTACCGGACTGTTTTCCACATCGGCGGAAAAGGCCTATCTGCTGTACGGAATCTTGATCGGACTTGCCTTCGGTCCGGTGCAGGCTTCATCACGCTCCTACCTGTCCCGCAACATCACCGTTGCGGAAGCAGGCAGATATTTCGGCATTTACGCCTTGTCTGGCCGCGCCACCAGCTTCATGGCCACGCTATCTTTTNCAATAGCAACTTACGCCACTGGCTCAGCGCATGTGGGCATGGCCATGCTGACGATCTTTCTCGGCGCGGGCTTTCTGCTGTTGCTGCGCGTTCCCGAAGGTGTGCGCCCGCCTCAGAGCTGATCGAGCTTGGTCTGAAGCGTACGCAATTGCGCCCTCAGGTCGTCAAGTTCGGAAGCGTCTGGCTTTTTTGTCTCTTTCGGCGCAGGCGACACCGGAAAGGGTGTGAACACCTGCATAGCTTGGCGAAAAAGCTCCGTATTCCGCTTGACCTGCTCTTCCATGAAACCGAATGGTGAGGAAAAATTCTTCGTTTCCGACGTGTCGCCGAAGGCTTTGCCCATATGCTCCTGCATCTGGCTATGCTGCTCGGAGAAGGTCTTCATGGAGTGCTCGAGAAAGGTCGGCACGACCATTTGCATGTGGTCGCCGTAATAGGAAATCAGCTGTCTCAAGAATGCCGTCGGCATCAATGTATTGCCGGTCTTGCCTTCCTGTTCCATGATGATCTGCGTCAGGACCGCATGTGTGATGTCTTCGGATGTCTTGGCATCCTGAACCTTGAACTCTTCGCCGCGCTTGACCATCTTCGCAAGGTCTTCCAGCGTCACATATGTGCTGGTGCCGGTGTTATACAGCCGCCGGTTGGCATATTTCTTGATGATAGTTTCGCCACTGTGCTTTGCCATGCTCGCCTCCTCGCGATGATGGTATTTTCTTTTTATCAGGTGTTTTTGCTCTTCCCGTCTTTAAGTTTATGCTCAACTGAAGCGACATGACAAATGTTTTGTGCATTGCAACAGTCTTTTTTNGCGCAGCATTCTGCTGTCAGAACGCCTGCAAACTGTAAGGTGGGAGATTGTTTGACTCGCGCTTTAAGCTTTGACACTCTCGCGCCCGTGAAATGGGAGATTAATAAATGACTTCGTCTTCAATCGTCATTGTTAGCGCGGCGCGCACGGCGGTGGGCTCTTTCAACGGCGGCTTTGCCAATACCCCCGCCCACGAACTGGGAGCGGCAGTGATCAAGGCCGTTTTGGAGCGCGCAGGCGTTGCTGCCGATGACATCGATGAGGTTATTCTCGGTCAGGTTCTCACCGCAGGCGAAGGCCAAAATCCAGCCCGTCAGGCCGCGATGAAGGCGGGCGTTCCGCAGGAAGCGACTGCGTTTGGCATCAATCAGCTTTGCGGTTCAGGCTTGCGTGCGGTGGCGCTCGGTATGCAGCAAATCGTGACCGGCGATGCTTCGATCATTGTTGCTGGCGGCCAGGAATCCATGTCGATGGCGCCGCACTGCGCTCATTTGCGCGGTGGCGTTAAGATGGGTGATTTCAAGATGGTGGACACCATGCTGAAGGACGGTTTGACCGATGCCTTTTACGGATATCACATGGGCATCACCGCCGAAAATATCGCTGAAAAATGGCAGCTGTCGCGTGATGAACAGGACCAGTTTGCCGTAACCTCCCAAAACCGCGCCGAGGCAGCGCAAAGCGCAGGTCGCTTTGTCGATGAAATCGTTCCCTTTATCATCAACGGACGCAAGGGCGATGTCACCGTCGATGCCGATGAATATATCCGCGCCGGTGCCTCGCTCGATACCATGTCGAAGCTGCGCCCCGCCTTCGACAAGGACGGCACGGTCACTGCGGGCAACGCATCTGGTCTCAACGACGGCGCGGCGGCCGTGCTGTTGATGACCGAAGCCGAGGCTGCAAAACGGGGACTTCAGCCTCTGGGACGTATCGCATCCTGGGCGACGGCAGGTGTCGATCCGCAGATCATGGGAACAGGCCCCATTCCCGCTTCGCGCAAGGCGCTGGCCAAAGCGGGCTGGTCCGTTTCCGACCTCGATCTCGTTGAGGCGAACGAGGCCTTTGCGGCCCAATCCTATGCAGTCGTGCGAGAACTGGAGCTCAATCCTGAAATCGTCAACGTCAACGGTGGCGCCATTGCCATTGGCCATCCCATCGGTGCATCGGGTGCGCGTGTTCTCAACACGCTGCTGTTTGAAATGAAGCGCCGCAGCGCCAAAAAGGGATTGGTGACATTGTGCATCGGCGGCGGCATGGGGGTAGCCATGTGTATCGAAGGCCTCTAAACGCGAGGGCTGATCATTGAAATGCCACTTTGAGACATCTAAAGGCTGACGAAGTTGAACACAGGAGGCCTTGAGATGAGCCGGGTTGCGTTGATAACGGGCGGTACGAGCGGTATTGGTGCGGCCATTGCCAAGGTATTTCACGCCGGAGGCTATAGGGTCGCGGTCAATTACGCTTTCACGGAAGATCGCGCAGAGCAGTTTCGCCGCGAAACCGGCATCCCGGCCTATTGCTGGGACATCCGGGATTATGATGCCTGCGTGAAGGGTATCGCGCAGGTCGAAAGTGATCTCGGTCCGATTGAAATTCTGGTCAACAATGCCGGGATTACCCGTGATGCGATGTTTCATAAAATGTCGCCGCAGCAGTGGCGTGAGGTGATCGATACCAATCTCACCGGTGTCTTCAACATGACGCATCCGATATGGCCCGGCATGCGTGAGCGTGGCTTTGGGCGTATCGTCAACATCTCCTCGATCAACGGCCAGAAGGGCCAGGCGGGCCAGGTCAACTACTCGGCTGCCAAGGCAGGCGACATTGGGTTTACCAAGGCGCTAGCGCAGGAAGGTGCTTCCCGAAACATCACCGTCAACGCAATTTGCCCCGGCTATATAGGGACGGAGATGGTGCGAGCCGTGCCTGAAAACGTGCTGAATGAGCGCATATTGCCGCAAATCCCTGTCGGAAGGCTGGGCGAACCGGACGAGATTGCGCGCTGTGCGCTGTTTCTCGCTGCCGATAATGCTGGCTTCATCACCGGTTCAACCTTGACCGCAAATGGCGGACAGTATTTTGCGTAACGCTATAAATCAGTAAACTTTCCGTGATCTCGTATATGGATTTCGCTACGTTGACAAAAACTTGAATGGATAAAAACGTCTGCAAGCAGATGCTAACCAAATGATATCACGACAGTTTTNGTTAAGTTTAGAACGAGTCTAATACTTGTTCAGTACATGCTGCTCATCTTTTTCTTGACACTCACTATCCTGTTTTGGTTTAAGAATGAAAACAACGTGTTGCGCCACACAGGCAATGAACCATGCTCGTCTGCAGCTGTAATTACATCACCGATAACGACATCCGCGATGTCATCAACGAGATGCTTGATGACGACTGTTGGCAGCTTATCGTGCCGTCCAAGGTTTACCACGCAATGGCCAAACGCGGTCGTTGTTGTGGTTGTTTCCCGACCGTTGTCGAGCTGATTATCAAGACAACAGAAGAATATCATGCCCGTCGGCACTCGACGGAGGCCGATGTTTTTGATTTTATGTCCCGCCTGAGACAATTGCATGAAGACAACAGGAGAGCGGACATTGAAAGGCGACACAAGAGTCATCGAGCAGCTTAACGAGGCATTGTTCCTCGAACTCGGTGCGGTCAACCAGTACTGGCTGCATTACCGACTGCTGAACGACTGGGGCTACACAAAGCTCGCCAAAAANGAGCGTGCCGAATCCATCGAAGAGATGCAGCACGCCGACAAGATTATCGACCGTATCATCTTCCTCGAAGGTCATCCTAACCTCCAGACCGTTGCGCCCCTGCGCATTGGTCAGAACGTCAAGGAAGTGCTGGAAGCGGATCTTGCAGGCGAATATGACGCACGTGCGGCTTACAAGAAGTCCCGCGATATCTGTCATGACGCCGGCGACTATGTTTCGATGAAGCTGTTTGAAACGCTGATGATCGACGAAGAAGGTCACATCGACTTTCTTGAAACACAGCTCGATCTTCTCAACAAGATTGGCGAAGCCAAATACGGTCAGCTCAATGCTGACTCTGCGGATGCCGCTGAGTCTGAGTGAGCTACTCGTTGTAGAATTGAAAANGGCGGCACTCTTGCCGCCTTTTTTGTTGAGATCATTTGCCGGCCAAATGCCGGAATTCCGCAACGACCTGCTCGTAGACGCCGCGCTTGAAGGGCACGATCAACTCCGGCAGGCTTTCCATCGGCTTCCACGCCCATTCATCAAATTCGGCCTCGTGACCCGTCGGTGGTGGATTGATCTGGATTTCGCTTTCATCGCCTTCAAAGCGAAACGCGAACCAGCGTTGCGCCTGACCGCGATATTTGCCTCTGAGGCCGACGCCGATCAACTGTGTCGGAAGGTCGTAATGAATCCAGTCTTTCGCTTCAGCAAGAAGCGAGACGGTCTTCATACCCGTTTCCTCGTAGAGTTCGCGAATGGCGGCCAGCAACGGCTTCTCACCATCGTCTATGCCCCCTTGTGGCATCTGCCAAAGCTGAGGCGAGCCGTCGAATTCGGAGTTGCCTTGAGCAATTCGCCGACCGGCCCAGACCAGCCCCTCGGCATTGAGAACCATGATGCCCGCACAGGGGCGGTATGGAAGGTCGTCGGCTTTGATCGTCATCGTGAACCTGCTCCTGAATGAAAGGGGGCCTTGGAAAGGGTGGGAGAGATTTACTGTTCAGCCTTATCGGACACAAGCGCGGAAACGCCGACGATCTCGATGCCACGCCCTGCTGCCTCAACCGACCATTTGGAAATGGCGGCAATGCTCTCATCGAAAGCGGAGGCAACGCCGATAGCCGAGCCATTGCGGCGAGCTATTCGCTCGAGATCATCGAGCTTGCGCAATATCGATGCTTCATTCACCTGATCGTCCAGCTGCATGTCAGCAAAGCCTGTCGNCGCNGACAGCGCCTTGGCGATGGAGGCTGTCTTGGATTGAGCAGAGGAGCCATCATCGAGGAACAGCAGACCACGCTTTCCGATGTCATGCATAACCGGCTCCAGCGTCTTTTCATCCGCCATAAGGCGACCACCGAGATAATTCATGACGCCGGTGTAGTTGGTGATCTTTGCCATGGACCGGTGCAGGCGTTCGAGATTGATCTTGGGCGGATCGGCAATAAGCAACGTATCTGCCCCAGGATTAGTGCCGGGGTAGCCAAAGGGTTCGAACGGGACCTGAAGCAGAATTTCGTGGCCCTCGCGGCGGCTTTCCTGCATCCAGCGCTGCAGGCTGTTGCCACTGGCGGCAAANCCAAGCGTTATTTCCGGAGGTAGATCGCGGATGGCCTTTTGCGTTCCTGTCTGGCTGAGCCCTAGGCCGCCGACGACAATGGCAATGCGTGTGCCTCGGGCGCCGGACCATGGCCGGGCATATTGCTCCATGGGGCGAAGCCCATCGGTGCCGACCTTTGGAAGCCGACCAAATGCGGTATCTTCCAGCAAATCCTCATTGGGCTGCGCCGCAATGCGCAAATCCTGCCCGTAAGTCTGTCCGGTCATCAGAACCGGGTCGTCGCTGTCGCGGGTGCGCGGTGAGAAGACCGATACGACATTACCGTCCGGCATGGTGTTTTTCTGGACGTTTGCACCCGAGCGGCCGCTCTGAGGTGAAAGGCCACTATCGACCTTCGCAGAGGTCTGACCCGTTTCATTGACGGTCGGTTCTGCATCTTTCAGCGCGACATCCGGGGCAGTGGAGCTGCCCTCAAGATTGCCCGGGGACATGGCAGTATAAACGGATAAGCCACCAAGGCCCAAGGCTGCGACAATCATCGCGCCAAGCGCAGAAAAGCGCCGAACTGATCCGGCGCTTTTCTTTCTCTGTCGACCCATGAGCGGTTTGCGCAGGTCTGAAGACAATGATCTATCCGTGACTGACTGATCGCTGGGAAANCAGACATGGGGCAAGCCCCATGTGCTTCAAGCTTACTGCTTGTTGTTGACCACAGCCTTATCAGGGTTTGGCGGGAAGGATGGGTCCGTTTTGGTGCCGTGGAGCAGATCCATCGCGTAGTTGAGCTGGATATCGTCCTTGGCTTCCGGCGGAACGTAAGCCGCGGAACCTGAACCTTCATCCGTCTCGCTCTGGCCCTGAATATGGCCGCGCAGGCTGGATTCACCTTCTGCGCGGACACGTCCCTGAAGCTCTTCCGGCAGAGGCTGATCGACCTTGATGTCAGGCGTGATGCCTGTGCCCTGGATCGACTTGCCAGACGGCGTGTAATAGAGCGCCGTCGTTAGACGAAGCGCGCCGGTGTCGCCGAGCGGAATGATCGTCTGGACGGATCCCTTGCCGAAGGAACGCGTGCCGACAACCGTTGCGCGGCGAAGATCCTGAAGCGCGCCAGCCACGATTTCCGACGCAGATGCGGAGCCGCCATTGACGAGAACGATAACCGGCTTTCCGTCCGTCAAATCGCCAGCGGTGGCGTTGAAACGACGGGTTTCCTCGGGGTTGCGGCCGCGGGTGGAAACCACCTCGCCGCGCTCCAGAAATGCGTCTGAAACGTTGATCGCCTGATCGAGCAATCCGCCGGGGTTGAGACGCAGATCAAGGACGTAGCCCTTCAGCTTGTCGGCTGGAACGTCTTCCTTAATCTTTTTGATCGCTTTTTCGAGATCGTCATAGGTTTTTNCCGTGAAGGAAATAACGCGCAGATAACCGATGTCGCCACCTTNGACACGCGATTTGACGGCGCGGACGGCTATGATTTCGCGCATGACGGTAATGTCGAGCGGCTTATCCGCGCCTTGGCGGATGATGGTCAGCTTGATCGGCGTCTTGACCGCACCGCGCATCTTTTCAACGGCCTCTTCAAGCTTCAGGCCGCGCACAGGGGCACCGTCGATTTCGGAGATATAGTCGCCAGCAAGAATGCCTGCTTTGGCAGCGGGCGTGTCGTCCATTGGCGAGATGACTTTGACCAGCTCGTTTTCCATCGTAACTTCGATGCCGAGGCCACCGAATTCACCCTTGGTCTGGGTGCGCATGTCGGTTGCATCCTGAGCATTCAGGAAGCTCGAATGGGGATCGAGCGAGCTCAGCATGCCGTTGATGGCGTTCTCAACAAGCTTCTTGTCATCGGGCGGCGTTACATACTGGGCACGCACACGCTCAAACACGTCACCAAAAATCGACAGCTCCTTGTAGGTCGAAGGACCGGCAGCCTGTGCCGGCATGCTTGCCGAATAGATAACGCTCATCGCTGTGGCACCCATAAGTCCACCGATGATGAGAAGCGAAGCCTTACGAATCATTGCGCGCCCTTCCAGTATTTTTCGCGGTCCACCACGGTTGAGAATCAACCGGTACACCGTCTTTCCTGAATTCAATGTAAAGTGTCGGTCTGTCAGTTTCCAGCGCCAATGCAGCGGCACTGGCTACTCTTTTCGTACCCATGGAGGCAATAGGCTCGCCGGAGAACACAAACATGCCCTGCCTTGTCCTCACATTATCCATGCCTGTCAGCACCAGATGATAACCGTCGCCTGCGTTGAGAATAATCATCCGGCCGTAACTGCGAAATTCACCGGCAAAAACCACGAAACCATCGGCGGGCGCTGTTACCAGCGCCTCGGGGCCAGTCGCCATGACCATTCCCTTGGAAAAATGCCCGGTTCCGTCAGCATCGCCGAACCGCCTCAGCACATCTCCGGAAACCGGCAGCGCCAATTTACCCTTCAGACTTGAAAATGGATATGCGGGCGCAATGCGGTTTTNATCGGGCATTCCGGCCTCGGTCTGAGCCTGCAATTTGTCCCGTTCCGCGGNTGGTAGAGAGGCTATCCGCTCCTGCTCCAGGCGCTCTTTTTCCTTGGCCTCCCGTACTGAGGAAATCTCGCTTTCGAGAGATGAAACCAGTCCTTCAAGACTAGTGGCCTTGCCCGCAAGCTCTTCAGAACGCTTGCGTTCTGCGTCCAGTTCGCTGGCCGTCTGGCTGTTGCGTTTCTCGTTTNCCAGACGCAGCAGATCCAGCCGCTTTTCCTCTTCGAGGCTTGCCGTCATGGTGCCTGTCAGTTGCTCTTTCTCAAGCGCAATCGCCTGACGCAGATCGGTCAACTCTTTGAGAGCGGAGATCAGCTTGTCGGTTTCGCCGCGAATGCCCGGAACAACTGCGCCCAGGAGAATGGCGCTTCGCACCGATGCCAATGCATCTTCGGGTGAAACGAGAAGAGCGGGAGGTGGGTTGCGGCCCATGCGTTGAAGGGCAGCGAGCACTTCGGCCAACACGCCGCGTCTTTCCCTCAGGGATGTTTTGACCGCATCTTCACGAACACTGAGCTTGGCAAGCCGGTCTTCGCCATCGCTGATCTTGCCTTCGAGGTCCTTGCGGCGCCCGGCCGAGGCAATCAGTTCATCCTTAATCCGGGCCGTATCCTGGTTGAGAGCAGCAATGCTGTCCGCAAGCTGGCGAGCCTTGTCTTCGGAAAGGCCAATACTATCGACAAGTGCCTGAAGATCTTCGCGGTTCTGGTCCCGGCGCTTTTCCAGTGCACCCAGTTCGTCGGGCGGAAGGGTCTCGTGTGCCAGAGTTGGTGGCGCGTCCTCCAGCGCCATGGCGCGGTCACTCGGACGGGTGATGATACAGGCAGCAAGGAGCAAGCCCGTTAGGACCACCCATCTGTGTCTGCCATCTCTATTTGCCATTGAACGTTAAANCCGTCGAAAAGATTGGCGACCATACGCTGCTTCGCCTCTTCGCGCCAATAGGCACCCTTCGCTTGTCCAGATGATGGCAAATTTTACGTCTGGTGGTGTTGCCCGAAAACTTAGGCGCGTCAGACGCGGTGGTATGGATGACCCGACAGAATGGTAACGGCGCGATACAGCTGTTCGGCAATCAGGATGCGCACCAGCTGGTGCGGCCATGTCAGTTTTCCAAGGCACAAGATGACAGTTGCTTTTTCATGAAGCGAGGGATCAAGTCCGTCTGCTCCACCGATAGCGATGACCAGATCACGCTTGCCGCCATCACGAAGATTTCCGAAANGCTCGGCAAAAGCTGGACTATCGAGCGCCTTGCCCCGTTCGTCCAGAAGAATGAGAGCGGCACCATCGGCCAAATGCTTTTCCAGCATGGCGGCTTCTTCACGCTTTCGCGTTTCAGCATTCGATGCACGGCTTTCTGCGACCTCGATAATGCGGGCGAATTCCAGCCCGATTGCCGGGCCGGTTTTGGCAAANCGGTCGAGATAGCGGGATGCCAGTTCCTTTTCAGGGCCGGATTTGAGCCGTCCCACCGCAAAANTTGAAATCCGCATTCACACATCCATCCATATCGCAAATGTTGCCAGTTGCGCTCTTATCAGGACAGGCTGCGGATTCCTATGCAGGGTAATGCAAGCATCACCTGAGAAGCCGCATCAGTGCAGCGTTTCTTCCTCGATATCGGGAGCGGCCCACATCTTTTCGATGTTGTAGAACGCTCGGACTTCGGGACGGAACACGTGAATGATGACATCACCAGCATCGATTACGACCCAATCGCCGTTTTCGAGGCCTTCAATGCGCGAATGGCCGAAGCCCTCATCCTTCATGTCGGACATGAGATGTTCGCAGATTGCCGAGACATGTCTGTTGGAGCGCCCGGAGACCACAACCATATAGTCTGCAAGCGCCGATTTTCCGGCAATATTCAGGTAAACGATGTCTTCTGCTTTGGAGTCCTCGACACTTGCGAGGACGGTTCCGAGGGCACGACGGGCAGCATCAACGCCACTCTCCATGCTCTTTGGGATAGCGCTGAAAGCTCTTCCCTTGGTGTGTACTGTTGTCAGTGGTTTNCCTTTCCGAAATGACAAACCAGATACTGCGCGACGCGATTCTGTACGCCACAGGATAAAGTTGGCATCAAAGCGTTAACTTTTCAAGATGTGGGCGAAGGATGCACCCAGCATACTTCATCTATGCTCGTTGCGAAGCGCCGTGGAACTGAGAGTCGAGCGAGGCCCGTGAATGAAGATCCAGGCCGGTGCGGTCTTNGTCCAAAGAATACCGGCGTCGTCCTCATCCACTCGGGCATGGCTGTAGGCCTGCGCCATGGTGGATGAGAGATAGGCAAGCGTAGCGCCCGGCCTGTCAATGACGGCGATGGGGAAGGTTTCGGCAATCTTGCGCCATTTCTGCCAGCGATGAAAGCTGCGCAGATTATCGGCACCCATGATCCAGATGAACCGGACATGGGGGTTCTTCGCCTTGATCAGCCGAAGCGTGTTGGCGGTATAGGTCAAGCCGAACGTTTGTTCGAACGCGGTGACCTTGATCCGCGGGTCGGAGATCAATGTCTCACACGCGTCTATCCGCGATTTCAAAGGCGCCAGATCGGCTTTGTTTTTTAGAGGATTACCGGGCGTTACCATCCACCAGAGCTGATCAAGCCCCAGACGTCGCAGCGCAATTTCGGCAACCAACGCATGGCCGGCATGGGGCGGATTGAACGAGCCGCCGAACAAGCCAATTACCATGCCGCGCTCGGTGTGCGGCATGGTCAAGTAGCGCTTGTCTAATCCATGATCCGCGGTCAAATATCAGGCCCGGGTCTGGCCGGTGCCATGCACACGGTATTTGAACGAGGTCAGTTGCTCGACGCCGACAGGCCCACGCGCATGCATCTTTCCAGTGGCGATGCCAATTTCAGCCCCCATGCCGAATTCTCCACCATCGGCAAATTGGGTAGAGGCATTGTGCAGCAGAATGGCCGAATCAATCTCGTTGAAGAAACGTTCGACTACCTCTGTGTCTTCAGCGATGACTGCCTCCGTGTGATTGGAGGAATATTTGCCAATATGTCCTATGGCACCATCGATGCCGTCCACCACAGAGACCGAAATGATGGCATCGAGATATTCCGTGCGCCAGTCCTCTTCCGTGGCTGCTCTTACGCCGTCAACGGCATCAAGAACAGCTTGCGACCCGCGCACTTCGCAACCGCCGTCAATGAGTATTTTGACCAAGGGATGCAGGTGCGTGGAGACAGCGGCGGCATCAACGAGCAGTGTTTCAGCCGAGCCGCAAATGCCGGTGCGGCGCATCTTGGAATTCAGAACGATCGCCCGTGCCATGTCGATGTCAGCAGATTTATCGACATAGATGTGGCAGATGCCTTCCAGATGCGCAAAGACAGGAACGCGGGCTTCTGACTGAACGCGCGCGACGAGGCTTTTGCCGCCGCGTGGCACGATGACGTCCACCGTGCCACCTAGCCCGCCCAGCAGACTGCCTACCGCAGCGCGATCTGTTAACGGCACGAGTTGAATGGCATGCTCTGGAAGTCCGGCCATCTTCAGCCCTTCTACGAGGCAGGCATGGATAGCACGCGATGAATATTGCGAGTCTGAACCGCCGCGCAGAATTACGGCATTTCCTGCTTTCAGGCACAGTGCCCCGGCATCCGCTGTTACATTCGGGCGGCTTTCATAGATGACGCCGATGACACCGAGCGGCGTGCGGACGCGTTCGATTTNCAGGCCATTGGGACGATCCCAGGCGGCGATGACCTCTCCGACTGGATCTGCAAGTGCCGCGATGGAGCGGATGCCCTCGGCGATACCTGAGATCCGGGCATTGTCCAGCTTCAAACGGTCGATGAAGGATGCGGCAACACCTGCAGTTTCAGCCGCCGCGACATCCCTGGCATTGGAGTCGAGGATTTTGCTTGTCGATGCCTCGATGGCTGAGGCCATGGCCAGCAGAGCGCGGTTTTTCTGATCAGCATTGGCGATGGACAACGGTCGCGAAGCAGTTTTTGCCTGAGCGCCGATGGTCATCATCAGCGCTTCAATATCATGGCTCTGCTTTACGGCCTGTTCAGGCATCGACATCATCCTTTNCTGCATTTTTNACTTTGACGGACGCGCCCGTCATTACCAGATCGTCGCGATGGATCATCGCGGCGCGACCGACGTAACCGAGGATCGCTTCGATCTCATTGGACTTGTGGCCGTTGATCTGTCTAGCCTCATCGGCATCATAACCGGCCAGACCTCGGGCAATTTCCCGACCTTCCGAACCGATAATAGCAACGGCATCGCCGCGACCGAAATTGCCCTTCACGAGCTTTACACCGGCAGGCAGCAGACTTTTGCCGGCATAAAGCGCTCTTTCCGCGCCAGCATCCACATGCAATTCCCCAGCGGGCTGTAGCTGGCCAGCGATCCACGTCTTGCGCGCCGTAATGGGCGTGCCTGACGGTACGAACCAGGAAGAGCGCGTGCCGTTCTCGATTGCTCTCAGCGGATGAAGCGTTTTTCCCGACGCGATGATCATGCCGCAACCGGCAGCAGTTGCGATCTTGCCCGCATCGATCTTGGTGCGCATACCGCCGCGTGACAGTTCAGATGCTGCCCNGCCCGCCATGGCCTCGATCTCGGGCGTGATTTCGGCAATCGTGTCCAGAAAACGAGCATCGGGATCAAGATGCGGCGGTGCGGTGTAGAGACCGTCGATGTCCGACAGCAGGACGAGAAGGTCAGCGCCGGTCATCGTCGCCACGCGCGCCGCGAGACGGTCATTGTCGCCGTAGCGGATTTCAGTCGTCGCAACCGTATCGTTCTCGTTGATGATCGGGATGGCGCCGATGTTCAAGAGCTGGTTGATGGTGNCGCGCGCATTGAGATAACGGCGGCGTTCTTCCGTATCCGACAATGTCAGCAGGATTTGCCCGGCAATTATATTGTGCTTGGAGAGGCTTTCAGACCACGCCCGCGCCAGCGCAATCTGGCCGACCGCCGCTGCTGCCTGGCTTTCCTCAAGTTTCAGCGCGCCGGAGGGCAGGCCCAGAACGGTGCGACCAAGCGCGATGGCCCCTGATGAGACGACCTGCACGTCCGCACCATTGGCTTTCAGCGCCGCGATATCGTCACAGATCGCATCCAGCCATTCCTTTTTGAGGCCGCTTGCACGATCAACCAGAAGGGCAGAGCCGATCTTGATAACGATGCGGTGGTGGCGACCGAGGGGCTTTCGCGCCGTTGTCATAGGCGGTCGTCTCCATCCTCGATCTCGTCGTCTACCGGCATGGAGCGATCAGGCATAGCGGTATCGCCGCCATGGCTGTCAGCCACGATGATATCACGAAGCTGACGAAGGGTTTCGAGCATTCCGATATGGGCAGCAGCAGAGAGAAGAAGCGGCGGGCGACCACAAGCTTTTTCCAGTTCCTTTGCCTTCTTCTTCAATTCCTTTTCGTCCAGCACGTCGATCTGCGAAAGTGCTACGATTTCAGGTTTGTCCGTCAACCCGCCGCCATAGGCAGCAAGTTCCCGTTTGACGGTTTTATAAGCTTTGCCGACATTTTCTTCCTGCGCCGAAACGAGGTGCAGCAGAACACGGGTGCGCTCAACGTGACCAAGGAAACGGTCGCCAATACCAACGCCTTCATGCGCCCCTTCGATCAGGCCCGGAATATCGGCCAGAACGAATTCGCGCCCGTCAATCGTGGCAACACCCAGATTTGGATGCAGCGTGGTGAAGGGATAGTTGGCGATTTTTGGGCGCGCGCGCGTAACGGTCGCGAGGAACGTAGATTTGCCCGCATTTGGAAGACCGACCAGACCTGCGTCGGCAATCAGCTTCAGGCGAAGCCAGATCATCTTTNCCTCACCGACAAGGCCGGGGTTGGCGTGCGTCGGGGCCTGGTTGGTGGAGGACTTGAAATAGGCATTACCGAAGCCGCCATTACCGCCGGCAGCCAGACGGAATCGCTGGCCTTCCTTGGTCAGATCGATAATCAGTGTTTCATTGTCTTCTTCAAAAATCTGCGTGCCAACGGGGACGCGCAACACCACGCTGGCACCTTTCGCGCCAGTGCGGCCCTGACCCATACCGTGCTGGCCAATTGTGGCCTTGAAGTGCTGCTGGAAGCGGAAATCGATCAGCGTGTTGAGGCCATTGACGACCTCTACCCACACATCGCCGCCGCGCCCTCCGTCACCGCCATCGGGGCCGCCAAACTCGATAAATTTTTCGCGCCGGAAAGACACGGCACCTGCGCCGCCATCACCGGAGCGAATGTAAACTTTNGCTTCATCGAGAAATTTCATCGTCTTGGCCGTTCTGTCAGCTTAGTGGCAATTCCAGCAAAGGTTTGCGGACTTGCTTTTTAAAAAAGGATCTGTTGCTCCAAATATAGGTGCAGGCTCTCAAGGTCAAAGATTATCGTGGTGCAGGTGCCGATTGGGACAAGGCCGGTTTGATGCAACCGGCCTTGTTTCATGCTGTTTACGGTCGCGGCTTTTGAAAAGCCTTTGCCGTCAATGCGGTATCCAGATGCGTCACCATGCTTGCCCGCGCAACAGCGTAGATTTCATGGCATCCGATGATCTGAAAACCGAGCTTGTCCTGTACCCGCAGCGATGCAGGGTTATCTGCAAACACGCCGGAATAAAGCACATCTGCGGGCATCTGCTTAAAGAAGTGCTCGACCACGCCAGCCACCGCCTCGGTCATGTAGCCCTTGCCCCAGTGGACGCGGTCTAGCCAATATCCGAGACGCCACTCGTCATGAAGCTTTTCGATCGAGACAACCCCGATCAACGTGTCATCGCCGCAGGTGATGGCAAANTCCCAATCCGGTAACGTTCCGGATGTTCGCAGGATGAGCCACTCCAATGCATCCTGCTTATAATAGGGAGCCGGAACACGCGCGAGCATGCGCGTGACCTGAAAGTCGCTGAGAGATTTTGCGATGCTTCCAGCATCCGAAAGGCGCTGCGGGCGCAGCACCAGACGGCTGGTTTGCAGCGTCGGGCAAACATCGCCCGTCTTTGCCCGCTGTTGAGTTATCGCGTGAGCCGTTCTCATCGTGTATCTCCCCAGCTTCTCAGCGAGACCCAAGTCTTGCGATCCAGCCTGTACCATTCGACGGGTACCATGCCGCCGAGTGCCAACGAACCGACCATGCCGGAACCCTGAAGCTGGAAACCGCACTTTTGTATGACCCGGCGTGAGGCGATGTTGGTGACCCGGCAGCGCGCATCGATCTGCTCGATGTCGCGGGTGCGAAACGCCATGTCGATCAGGGCGTGGGCAGCCTCCGTCGTATAGCCGTTATTCCAATAGCGCTCGCCCAGCCAGTACCCCATCTCCAGGGTCTTGCGGTCTTCCTGCGGTTCCAGCCCGCAGCAGCCCATAAACTCGCCGTTCTCCATGCGGGTAATCGCATAGACGCACTTGCCAATCTCGCCCACTTTTGCACGTCGCACGAAATCCGCGGCATCTTTGGCCGTGTAAGGGTGCGGCATACGCGACACCATGGTCGCGATATTGGCGTTGTTGGCAAGATGGGCAAGGGCGTCAATGTCTTCTTCGTGAGGCGCGCGCAAAACGAGCCTTTGCGATAATAAGACGGGGCAATCGCTCCTTGACCGGTCAGGTCTCGGCCGTTCTTCGGGTGACCGTGATTGGTCTTCCCTTAACAATTCAGCTTGCATGGTTCAGTCCCTCCATGAGGTTAAGAAAAANGGGGAGTTGGGTGATGCCCCAACTCCCCTTTTTTAAAGACTGAACCTGTTACGTCGTCAGCCGGGTCATTGGGACACCGGCTGCATATGACGCGACCGGCTTATTCTGCGGCTTCCGCTTTCGGTGCTACAGACACGTATACGCGGCCATTGCCCTTCGAGCGGAAGGACACGTTGCCGGCTGTCAGCGCGAAAATCGTGTGGTCTTTNCCCAGGCCAACATTGGCGCCGGGATGCCACTGCGTTCCGCGCTGGCGCAGAATAATGTTACCTGGAATGACGGCTTCGCCGCCGAACTTCTTCACGCCAAGGCGCTTGGAATTCGAATCGCGACCGTTGCGCGATGAACCGCCAGCTTTTTNATGTGCCATTGGATTTCTCCTTTAAAACCTGGTTTCCCGTGTCGCGCCGATTAGGCAGCAACGATGTCCGTGATACGGACGACGGTGTGATGCTGACGATGACCGCGCGTACGCTTGGAGTTCTGACGACGACGCTTCTTGAAGGCGATGACCTTCTTGCCGCGGTTGTGTTCAACAACTTCAGCCTTAACCGTTGCGCCTGCAACGAAAGGTGCGCCGAACTGTGCGTCAGCGCCAACGCCGATCACGAGAACTTCGGTGAATTCTACAGTTGCGCCAGCGTCTGCTTCCAACTTTTCAATTGTGAGCACGTCGTTGGCCGCTACACGGTACTGCTTACCGCCGGTCTTGATGACTGCGAACATTTTTTACCCTTTCATGTTCGTTCCGGCTCTGCCCGCAAATGCGGTCTGGCCGTCTTTTTATCAGTCGAATAGCTTGGATTCTGGAGGCTGAATGCTTCTTGAAACCGCGCCGGTGAAACCGCTTTTGACAAAGCGATGTGAACGGAAGACGCAATACGCCCTCAATTTCACGTGCCGGATACGCGAGCAAGCCGTTTCTGTCAAGGTCGCGAGGGGGTGGAAAATAACCCGGTGGCCCAAGAATCTCGTGGGATTTCACCACTTGTGGCAAACAGGCCTCGAAATTTCATCGGCAAGGGTTTATATGGGCGTCTCAACAAGGAGCAGAAATGGCCCGCATAGACAAAACCGACGATTGGCGGGATCGCCACGCGCCGACACTTTCAGCGTTCGAATCGCTTGCCATCGAGGCATATGGCCATTTGCCGGAAGAGTTTCGCGCGCTGACCAAGGACCTGATCATCGAAATCGCGGATTTCCCGACCGATGAAGTGTTCGAAGACATGGCGCTTGAAACGCCGTTCGATCTGCTTGGTCTGTTCGAAGGACGCGGCATTTCAGAGCGCTTCACCATGGAAACCGGTGAGATGGTCAATCGTATCATTCTGTACCGCCGACCCATACTGGATTATTGGGCCGAAAATGAGGAGACGCTGGGCGACATCATCACCCACGTTCTCATCCACGAAATCGGTCACCATTTCGGCCTGTCGGATGATGATATGGAGCGCATCGAAGAAAGCGCCGACGAGGCAGCGACGGATCGTTGATCCGCCGTTGCCAAGGGCCTTATTGCTCGCCCAACTTCATATCCGGGTGATATTCTTTACCTTCGACCGTCTTGATTACGGGCTGTCCGCAGTGCATCACGCCTGTTGCCGCATTAAAGGCGTAGGTCGGTGATCCCGCCAATTCCCAGCCCTTGTTGAGTGCTTCGGTAACGCGGTGACAGAACTTTGCGTCATCCGGGCCGGTGATAAAGCGATAGACTTTCATGGTTTTGCTACCTTTCGTTTGGCAATGATTTCAGCCATGGCAACCAGCCTCTCAGCTGGCCCCACGTGCAGCCGTTCAATCATACGCCCGTTGGAATTGATAACGTTTAATCCGGCAGATCGTGGGTTTNCGAAAGCAGCAATAATCTCGCGTGCTTCTGACAATGCCTTCTCATTCGGGGCAAAAGCCCGATTGGCGGCTTCGACCTGGGCCGGATGGATCAGCATCTTGCCATCGAAACCCATGGCGCGTCCCTGTTCGCATTCTGCCGCAAAGGCGTCGAGATCGCGAAAATCATTCGATACGCTGTCAATAATCTCCAACCCGTAGGTGCGAGCAGCAAGGATGACCTGCATCAGCCATGGTACGAGATATGTACGGCCCGACTGGGCAGGCACGCGGGTCTCCTTGCGTAAATCGTTGAGGCCGATAACGAAACCTCCGAGCCGCGCGCCTGTCGTATGACACGCCTCGGCGATAGCCGCGGCATTCAGCACACCTTTGGGTGTTTCGATCATTGCCCATATCTTCAGGCTATCCGGAGCATCCGATTCCGCCAGCAGATCGGCCACGTCGTGGATATCTGTGGGTTGCTCGACCTTTGGCAGAAGGATCGCGTCTGGCTTGCAAGCCAGGGCCGCCTTGATGTCCTTCTGTCCGGCCGTGGTTGCGACAGAATTGATGCGGATGATCGCCTCGCGACCTTCTAACGGGAAGTTTTCGAAATATGTTGCGAGATTGTTTCTCGCCTCATCCTTCATCTCCGGTGCGACTGAGTCTTCCAGATCGAAANTAAAGCCATCACAATCCAGCGTCGCGAGTTTCGCAAGTGCGCGTTGATTAATAGCGGGTACAGAAAGGAGTGAACGGCGTGGGCGCGCAGTATTGTTAAAATAAAAATCGACCATGCCGCACTTGTGTCAACCTTTNGTGACATTCGCAAGCTTACAGATCGTGGAAAGCCTCTTGAAAGCAGCGGAAAGAAGGCCCACATTCGTCTGGACAGAAAGGTTTGGATCATGCAGGGCATACGTACATTCTTCATCGCGGCTTCCAGCATTGCAATTCTGGCTCTCGCAGCACTTTTCACAGCTTCCTTGACGATCGCGCTCGTCGGCACCCTTGCCGTACTCAGCGTGGCGCGTCTTTTTTCCGCCCGTCTCAAACCCGCTCCCATTCCTGTCCAGCCGCGCAATCGCGAGCAGCAGAATATGCGAGTATGGAATGACGGTCGCGGGACCATCATCGACCTTTAAACATTCGATCGTGTAAAGGACCGGCGGCTGCAATTTTGCGGTCGCGGATGTGCTTGATCTAGCTAGCGTGAGCTAGCCCTACGTTCTGAAANTTCGTCAAATCTCAGCAGTGTAAACGCAGAATTCGCTCTTGCCGTTTTGCCGCAAAGCGTGATGCCGTGTTGCCAAACGGCGACTTTCCCAGTATCGACGTGCCAGTCCAACCCACCTAATCGAGGGAAGCGAATGCGTATCGATGCTATTTCTATCGGCAAGAACCCGCCGGATGATATCAATGTTATTGTTGAGGTCCCGGTTGGCGGCCACCCGATCAAGTACGAGATGGACAAGGAAGCGGGCGCACTGGTCGTTGACCGCTTTCTCTACACTCCGATGACCTATCCAGGTAACTACGGTTTCGTACCGCACACCTTGTCAGAAGATGGCGATCCGATCGATGTGTTGATCTGCAATACACGCCCGCTGGTTCCTGGCTGTGTGATCAACGTACGCCCAATCGGCGTGATGATCATGGAAGACGATGGCGGTAAGGACGAGAAGATACTGGCGGTGCCATCCCCCAAGCTGACGCAGCGTTACGACAAGGTTCAGAACTACACTGACCTGCCCGAGATCACGCTGAAGCAGATCGAACACTTCTTCGAGCACTACAAGGATCTGGAGCCCGGCAAGTGGGTGAAGATGGGTGGCTGGCAGGACGTTGGCGTTGCCAAGAAGCTCATCGTTGAGGCTATCGAGCGCTACAAGTCGCAGGCCTGATCTTAAGCTTTCAATATCTGTTCAAATAACAAATCCTCCGGGTCGCAATCGATCCGGAGGATTTTTNATGTCGATAGGGACGGCTTAGGCGACCAGCGGATAGATCGTATTCCACATGAGCGAGCGGATGAAGAAAATCAGAAGCAACAAANTGATCGGCGAAATATCGATGCCACCGAGGTTCGGCAGAATACGACGTATCGGTCGCAGGGCGGGCTCGGTGACATTGTAGAGGAAGCTGCCAATCGCGCCTACGAACTGGTTCGAAGAATTGATGACATTGAAGGCATAGAGCCAGGAGAAAATGGCGCTGATAATCAGCACCCAGGTATAAAGGTTTAACGCCAGATCGATTGTCTGAAACAGGGCAAGCATCAATGTCTCCATATCGTTGTTGGGTGACATTTAGTCATTCGCACGGCAACCGGCAAGTGCCGTTGATTTGAAGGTGTTTNCACACAGCAGACGTTGGTTTTTCGAGATGCGCGGAACAGGCGTCTTTTGTTTACATCCACCCTCAAATTGCAATCGGTGTGTCCGAATGTGTAACAGCACTTTTCGCTTTGCAAAANCGAAACTGCCTCAATTTTAAAATGTGTACCGTTTTGACGCCTTTATCGAAACTGTCTGACGTGCGAGTGCGGCTCCCTGTGGATGTTAATTCCTCGTTAACGGTCCTATCAGTGTTTNACAAATCATCCGCTATGTTGGCCGCCTCTGGGTACTACAATGGGACAGCCCTTGAAGGGTCGATTCGATTTNCCCGAGGGTTTTCCATGATGGATTCAAGTGACGATGCGGCGTCTTTCTCGTGGCCAGCGGTTGGCGCAAGCTTCAACCAGCCCTATCGGGTGGAACAAGCACTCAACTCTCCGATTTCCGGTCGCCAAGCGGTGCGAGCGCAACTCACGGATTGGGGGAAGCCAGCTCATGATAACAGTCGGGCGCTTGTCAGTTCGCAGCACACAGCCGGCAAAAGCTTTGAAGAAATTCCGTTGACGATGGAAGTCGTCATAGGCCACGCGCAGGTGCCGGTATCTGCGCTGATGTCGCTGACGAAAGATCAGGTCTTTCTATTGAACAAGCGCTTTGGCGATCCGGTCGAAGTCAGGGTCAACGGTCAGACGATAGGTCGGGGCGAAATCGTGTCTGATAACGACGACAACATTATCGGCGTCAGGCTGACGGAAGTGCTGCGTAGCTAGCTTGTGGCAAGTTCTGTGGCTGGCCTTCAAAGACCAAATCCAGAAAATGGGATAGCCAGCTTCTAAGCGGTGTGTCGAACATCATCCGGCCCTCCAGATGCTGACTGCCGACTTGAGCGTTGGGCATACCAAAACGTTCGGCGCCGCGCACCACCCAACTATGCATCATGGCGCGGGTAAGTTCAGCGTGGAACTGCAGGCCCCACGCATTACGACCGTAACGAAATGCCTGATTGGGGTAAGTCTCGCCGGACGCGAGCAGGTCTGCGCCGTGTGGTAGTTCGAAGCCCTCGCGGTGGAAATGATAAACCATTNGCGGCCAGTGCTTCATCAGAAGACGGCCTTTTTCGGTGGTTCGCAGAGGATACCAGCCGATCTCCACCTTACCCTCCNGATGTACCTGAACTTTTCCACCCAAGTGTTTGGACAGCATTTGCGCGCCGAGGCAAATGCCGAGAAAGGGCTTTTCCTCTCTCAGAGGGACTTTCAGCCAGTCTATCTCGGATTTTATGAAGGGCTCGGGGTCGTTGGCGCTCATCGGACCACCGAATATCACAGCGCCTTTATGTGCGGTTAGCGATGCCGGAAGTGCATCACCAAGGGCAGGGCGGCGAATATCAAGCCTGAAACCTTTTTCGACCAGCATTTGACCCACCCTGCCCGGGGTGGATCTCTCCTGGTGGAGAACAATCAATATACTGTCTTGTTTGTCCAGATAACGGGATGGCTCAAACAGCATCTTGCCTGTTGTCACTTNCCTCGGAAACATTCACATGCGTTGCTGCCTGCTGGCGTTGCAGTACACGGTCCCGTACCGACACGCCCAAAAGGTCTGCAACGCGCCAGATGACATGATCTTCCATTTCGTTGCGTTCGCCATCAGCATAGACGATGTCCCAGAGCACACCAACAAGTTCGACCCGCTGTTCTTCGTTCAGATGGCGTCTTATGTCCGTGGTGAAGCGATAATAATCCACCGCTTCCCGGCCAGCCTCACGGCCTGCTTCCATCAGAGCATCCAGCTTGCTGGAGCTGAGATCGTAATGCTCCTGAAGCAGTTCACGCAGACGTTGGCGTTCCACATTCGAGACCGTACCGTCAGCCTCCATCACCTGAAAGCACAAGGCGGCGATGGCAACGCGCAGATCATCGGGCGCGAAGTCCTCAGAAGAACCGCCATGCGTGAGATTCTGGAAAAANGACTGGATACGTTCGAACATGATTGTCCTTAAATTCGATCAAAACAAATTGAGGCGGGTCTTTTCATCCGGTTCGGCATTGGGCTTCTTCACGCCTGGATCATCAGGCAAACCGCCAAAAAAGGGAACGGCGTCCTGGCGTTTTTCTTCTGGAGATGCAGCGGCCTCGTTTTTTGGAAAGGACTGCTTCTCCGCAACCACTTTGGTCTCGGTGACGATAACAGGATCGGCCACCTTTACCGGAACGGGAATCTCGATGATTTTCTCGCGAATTTGCGGTTTGGCTACATCCGGCAGGGACGATAGCGCGTGGTCGATGCCGTTGTCTTCCACGGGACCTTCCACCTGACCGAACGGGACCTTCCATTCGAAAGCGTCCAGGCGACCGGTCACCGGCGAAGCGGGTAGCCATTTTNCCGAAACGATGCCATCCGCCACCCAGGCGTGATCACGAGGTGCGCGCAGTGCCTGCGCCATCCAGTGGCGAATACGCCCCTGATCGCCTGTCTCGGCTTCCTCGATATCGGCCATCAGCAGAAAAATGCTTTCGCGTGGCTCGATCCGGGCGGCAGCTTCTGCCTTGGCGCGGGCGCGGTGGAAATCCTGTGCATCGAGCGCAGCCTTCGCAACGGCAAACAACGATTCGACATTGTTCGGTTTAAGGCTCTCAAGCCTCTCGGCCCGCTTCAGGCGGTCGACGGCAGTATCGCCGCTTCGAGCGCGCACATAAAGCTGTGCTATCTGCGGATGGGGGGATATCTTCCAGACGGGTTCCAAAGCAGATGCGGCTTTACGCAAATTGTCTTCACGCAGATAAGATCTCGCCGCGATCAGAGCTGCGGGAATGAGACCTTTGGATAGTTTGAGAGCCTGGTTGGCGTCTTCACGCGCAGCCTTCGGGTCACTTTCGAACTTCTCTTCCGCCTTCGCGGTTAAAAGAACTGCCTTCAGTCTTTCTGCCTCACCGCGCTCTATGACATGTGCCGCTTTCTGCTGATCCAGTAAGCGAATAGCGTCATCCCATTCGCCGTTGCGGGACTTGCTCTCCAACGTGGCCTGTGCGGCCCAAGGAAGATAAGGTGCGTTTCTTGCGGCGTTCTCGGCATATTCGAGAGCGGCTTCGTTGGCGCCTTGACGGCGGGCTTCCATGTAAAGGCCACGGAGACCAAGCTCGCGAGTTTCCGGGTCCTGCGCCATTGCCTCGAACTTGCGGCGCGCTGCGTCGTATTTTCCCTCTATGAGGTCTGCCTGTGCTTCCAGAAGGTGGATCAGCGGCTCCTGATCGGCGCTCAATAGCCCTTGGGTACGTGCGGTCATCTTTCGCGCAAGAATGGCATTACCCGCACCAGCCGCAATCAGGCCGGTCGAAAGTGCCTGATAGCCGCGATCACGCTTGCGTGCGCGGAAATAGCGTCGCGCTGCATGAGGAGAGTTCCAAACCGTGTTGAACAGCCACCAGACGATCATGATGGCAACGATAAGAGCTGCAACAACCGAGGCCGCTACCATAAGGCTCATCTCGATCAGCTGACCCTGCCAGACGATGGAGAGTACCCCAGGACGGTCGGCCAGCCAAGAAAAGCCAAAGGCAATGAAAAGGACGATGACGACGAAACTGATGATTTTTGTCATGTCTTATCCCTGCTTGCCAGTGCTGGTGATGGCGCGTGTCAGCGTGCCGTTCACGAGGTCTTCAACCTCAACGCGGGCATCGAGCGACTTTTTGAATTCGGTCGATGTCGCCTTGGCTGGCTCAGGCAGGCCATCCCATTCCAGTGCCGCACCCTTCAGGTCGCCGTTTCGGAGCTTATCTTCGATCCGTGCAATCTTTGCGTCCGCACCTTCGCCTTCGATATTGCCGACAGGGCGAACCTTGACGAGAGACAACGCACTCTGTGCAAGCCTGTCCAATACGCCTTGATTGGGGTCTGCCTGATTGAGTGAATCCAGCATAACATTGGCGACATCAGGAAAATTGCGGGTCAACTCTGCGCGAGAGGGGACACCCGTGTTTGCAAAGGGGCGAAGGGACTGGACTGCCGGATCATCTGGCGTAACACGAGACAGCGTATCAAGCTCTGATAGGAACGGTCCGCCCCGATCAATGGCTGCCTTCAATCCGGCAGACGCAATGGCGCGAGCGACTTCGACATCGTCGCGCGGTTCGTTGATCTTGGTTTCAGCCTCGCTCAAACGGCGAGTGAGATCGGCGGTTGCGGTGTCCTGAGTGGCTTTTTCGGATTGAAGCGTGGAAACCGTGCCTTCCAGTGCTGCCAACTTGCTGGCAACGTCATCGCCGCCAGATGATGCAGAGCTTTCCAGCGTAGCGATGCGCGCTTCGAGTGACGACGTATCCCNTGTCGCCTGTGGTGCACTGGCAACCTGTTCGCGAAGGCTGGCGAGTTGCGTCTCAAGGGCGGTTAATTCGTCCGACGAACCGCCGTTACCCGTAAACGGTGGCAGGTAACCGGCATATTGCATGCTGCCTGCAGCCAAANGCGCTATCAGGCCGCCGACGATACCGGCAGCAACAAGGCCGGAATTGCCAGCTCGGTTTTCCGTGGCGCTTCTCGAGGCGCTTGTCGTGCTGCCCGAGGACGTTTTGTCGCTTGCCGGTTTGGCCGCGTCGGTTTTCAGCGGTTCCGAGTTTGTAGCGGCCTTGGGCGCTTCGGCTTTCAAAGGCGGCACCGACGATGTCTTTGCAGGGCCCTGCTCGGCAGCCTTCACGTCATCGGTCTTATGGATATTAGGCTCCGGCTCTATCGGGGTTTTNACCTGCTCTTCCCATATTGGGCGGGNATTTNCCTTCGGAGCATGGACTGGCGATGATGATGCGACAGATGTGCTCTCATCAGGTTTGGCCGTACTTGCGGCATCAGTGGGGGCTGCATCCTTGTCCGTGCCGAGTTCTTTCACGTCCTTGGCGTCCAGATCGATTGTGACCGGTTCGGCGCTGGACTTGGAGTGGCGTGGCGGTTTTCCCGATACCATGACAACCTCATTTTGCCTGCATTTCCCTAAACCTAGTTAGTGATGACGGCAAAGGAAAGAGGCAAGAGGGAATTAGGTTCCAGCCTTTGCGTCCAGAAGATCGAACATTTCACTCTCGCTGGGGACAGCGGAGGCCAAGGCATTGGATCGAAACGCAACCGGAATCTCGGAAAGTACCTTGCCGCTGATGCAGATAAACTTGCAGTGATCCAATTGCCTGAAAACCGGCTGACCGACCAGCAGCTTGAAAAACAACCGAACAGCCTCGCTGGAGTAAAAAAGAACAGCATCCGCCGTTGCATCTGCAAAANGGATATCGAGTCGTGCACGGTCCCACGACACAGGCGTCATTTCGTATGCCTCAATGGTTTCGAACGGTATGTCCAAAGCGGAAAGCCGCTCTTCAAAGCCTTCATCCCTTGGCGTTCCGGCCAGGTAGAGGAGACGGCTCCATGGCGCGGGGGTGTTTTTTCTGGCACTCGCGATCAGATCAGCCAAGGCCTGGCCATCGCTTTCGCCAGCAATAATATTCTCAAAGCCAGCCTCGCGCGCTGCACGTGCCGAAGCAGACCCTACCGTAAACAGGGGCGTCTGTATGAGTGTTGATACACCGAGGTTTCCCGCTATCAGCACTCGAACAGCTTCCGCGCTGGTCACGGCAAGTGCCTGCGGCTGCTTTGCCAAAGCCAAAGCAGCCGTTTCAATGTGGTGAATGGGTTGGGTGAGTGGCAGAAGCACCGGTTCATGGCCGTGCTCCCGCAAAAGTGTTGCCGTCTTTTGCCCTGACGCTTGCGGGCGTGTGACGACGACGCGCATGGTCAGGTCCAGCCTTCGAAGAAGCCGGTTCCGGCAGCGGCCCGAACCTGTTCTCCCGCTTTTTGACCGAGCGCCGACGCTTGCGCACATTTGCCCGATATCTCGACGCTGTGTTCGGTTCGTCCATCTGGGGTCAGGATAAGGCCAGAGAAATGCAGGTCATCGCCATCGCACATCGCATAACCGGCGATTGGCGTGCGGCATGAGCCATCGAGCACCGAGAGGAAAGCGCGCTCGCAGGAAACGGCATCATGGGTGGGAGCGTGATTGATGGCTGCGAGCAGATCATCGATGCGTCTATCGCCAATACGGCTCTCGATGCCGATGGCACCTTGTGCGGGCGCTGGCAGGAAGTTTTTCGTTTCCAGCAACTCGGTTGGCACGTCTGCCATATCCAGCCGCTTGAGGCCGGCAAAGGCCAGCAATGTCGCATCGGCTAGTCCGTCTTCCAGTTTGCGCAGTCGCGTCGCCACGGCGCCGCGAAACAGAATGACATTGAGATCCGGTCGCACGCGACGGATCAGTGCCTGTCGGCGCAGCGAGGCCGAGCCGACGGTCGCGCCATGGGGAAGTTCGATCAGCCTTGGTGCGGTGCGACCAATGAAGGCGTCGCGCACGTCTTCGCGGGGCAGGAATGCGGAAAGATGCAAGCCTTCCGGCAGTTTCGTCGCCATGTCCTTGGCGGAATGCACGGCAAAATCCAGATCGCCCGACAAAAGCTTCGTTTCGAGTTCTTCGGTAAACAGGCCCTTGCCGCCAACTTCCGACAAGGCGCGATCCGCAATGCGATCACCCTTGGTAGTGATCGGTACGATCTCGAACATTTCTGGGGCAAGGCCATTGGCTCGCACGAGACGATCCCGCGTCTCATGGGCCTGCGCCAGCGCCAAGGGGCTGCCGCGTGTGCCGATTCGGAAAGGTTTTGTTTGCATCCGCTTCTATCCGTTGTTACCGGAGGTGTTCGTACCCAAGTTTCTGAAGCACCGCAATCAACGAACCCGCTGATGACCCCCTTTCTTCGTATCCTCGGCATAGAGACAAGTTGTGACGAAACCGCTGCATCCGTGGTGGTTCGGCATGCCGACGGCCGTGGAGAGATTATCTCNGACGTCGTTTTGTCGCAGCTGGAAGAACATAGTGCCTATGGCGGCGTGGTGCCGGAAATCGCCGCGCGCGCCCATGTGGAAGCGCTCGATACTTTGATTGAAGAGGCGCTGACCGGTGCAGGTGTCGCGCTTGCCGATATCGATGCTATTGCTGCAACCTCAGGTCCGGGGCTGATCGGCGGGCTTATCGTCGGTTTGATGACCGGCAAGGCGATTGCCATGGCGAGCGGCAAACCACTTTACGCCATCAACCATCTGGAAGGTCATGCGCTGACGGCGCGGTTGACCGATGGCCTGGCCTTTCCATATCTTATGCTGCTGGTGTCTGGCGGGCATACGCAACTCATCCTCGTGCGTGGCGTTGGACAATATGAGCGCTGGGGCACGACAATCGACGATGCTTTGGGCGAAGCTTTCGACAAGACCGCCAAGCTTTTGGGATTGCCCTATCCCGGCGGNCCGGCCGTGGAAAAGGCTGCGGCACATGGCAATGCGGATCGTTTCGCTCTGCCACGGCCGATGGTGGGTGAAGCGCGGCTCGATTTTTCCTTTTCCGGTTTGAAGACCGCAGTTCGCCAGGCGGCTACGGCGATTGCTCCACTCTCCGAGCAGGATATTGCCGATATCTGCGCGTCCTTTCAAAAGGCCGTATCGCGCACTCTGAAGGACCGTATAGGCAGAGGCTTGCAACGGTTTCTAGAGGAGTTTCCTTTGGTTGACGGTGGGCCGTCATTGGTTGTGGCTGGTGGCGTCGCGGCCAATCAGGAGATACGCCGAACACTTCAGGATTTATGCGACAAGCATCGTTTTCGGTTTATCGCACCGCCGCTACAGCTGTGCACGGACAATGCGGCCATGATTGCATGGGCCGGTCTGGAACGTATGGCGCTGGGCATGGAGCCGGATAGTTTCGATACGCAGCCGCGTTCTCGTTGGCCGCTTGATGCGCAAGCGCAGACGCTGATTGGCTTCGGCAAACGCGGAGCGAAGGCATGACGGAGCGTGAAAAAGTCGTCGTCATTGGTTCGGGAGCTTTCGGCACAGCCATTGCCGTGGTCGTGGCGTTGGAAAACCGCCATGATGTAACGCTGCTCGGACGGGATGCCGCATTGATGGCGGATTTGCGCGTGGACGGCGTACATGACGCTGCACTCCCTGGCATTTCTCTGCCGGATGCGCTGAACTACTCCGCCGAACCTGACGTGCTCCGAGATGCTGGTATCGTTCTCTTTGCCATGCCATCCCAGGCGCAAGCGGATGCGGCGCGAAACTACGGTCCTTATCTGGCTAACGATGCTGTTGTTGTAACTTGTGCAAAAGGCATCGACCGCTCCTCGGGCCAATTGCTGACCGACGTGCTGGAGCGCGAGTTGCCACATCATCCTGTCGGCGTCTTGTCAGGCCCCGGTTTTGCTGCCGATATTGCAAAGGGACTGCCAACCGCCATGGCTGTGGCCGCTACCGATGCCGGTGTCGCCGAGCGGCTGGCCCAGACGATTTCGGGGCGTACCTTCAGGCTTTATGCTTCAACCGATCGGACAGGTGTGCAGTTGGGCGGCGCATTGAAGAATGTGCTGGCGATTGCGGGCGGCATCGTCGAAGGGGCAGGGCTAGGTGACTCGGCAAAAGCTGCGCTTATCTCACGGGGACTGGCCGAAATGTCGCGCCTTGTGGTCGCTATGGGCGGTCAGGCAGATACGGTTCGCGGCCTTTCAGGTCTTGGCGATCTCGTTCTGACCGCAACGAGCCATCAGTCGCGTAACCTGCGCTTCGGTATTTCGCTGGGGCAGGGTGGCGATCCCGGCTCGTTCTATGGCGGCCTCGTGGAAGGCGCTTATTCTGCTTCCGTCGCATCACGCCTTGCCGCTGAACGCGGGATCGAGATGCCGGTGACGGATTCGGTTGCTGCGATCATTGACGGCAAGCTCGATGTGAAAACTGCTATTCAACAATTGATGACACGGCCCATCACGACCGAATAGGGCTCAAGAGGAGACGAAAATGCTGTTTGCCTTCATCTGCAAAGACAAGCCCGACCATCTGCATGTGCGTATGGAAACCCGCCCGGTGCACCTGGAACATCTGAACAAGCTGAACGCCGAAGGCACGTTGAAGATTGCTGGTCCGTTTTTGGACGCGAACGGCAAGCCGAATGGCAGCTTGGTGATTGTCGAGGCAACTGATATCGATGCCGCTAAGGCTCTGGCTGATGCCGATCCTTACGCCAAAGCCGGTCTGTTTGAAAGCGTCGATGTGAAGCCTTATAATTGGGTCTTCAACAATCCGGGAGCGTGAAANGCATGGCTAATTACTGGCTTTNCAAGTCCGAGCCCTCGACATGGTCCTGGGAGCAGCAGAAAGCGAAAGGCGAGGCGGGCGAAGAGTGGGGCGGCGTCCGCAATTATCAGGCGCGCAACAATATGCGCGCCATGAAGATTGGCGACAAAGGCTTTTTCTACCACTCCAATGAGGGGCTGGAAGTCGTCGGCATCGTGGAGGTCTGTGAATTGTCCCGGCCTGATTCGACGGCGGAAGGCGATGCGCGCTGGGACTGCGTGCACATCAAGGCCGTTTGCGATGTACCCTCACCTGTTACGCTCAAAGACGTGAAAGCCAATCCCAAGCTTGCGGATATGTCTCTCGTCACCTCCATGCGTCTCTCTGTGCAGCCGGTGCTGTTGGAGGAATATCTTGAGGTCTGCCGCATGGGCAAACTCGACAAGCTTCCGCGCTCGCCGGACTGAATGGATTTGAAGACCGATCCCGAGGTTTTTATCAAAAGCAATACGACCATAATGTCGCCGCCGCATGTCCCGGAAATTCGGTTGCATCTGGCAAGCGAAGCCCATGATCTATGGCTGAAGACAGAAGACGAGTTGCAGGAAATTGGTCTGCCTCCGCCGTTCTGGGCCTTCGCCTGGGCCGGCGGGCAAGGACTTGCACGTTATGTTCTCGATCATCCCGAGCAGGTTGCAGGCCGCAATGTGATGGATTTTGCCAGCGGCTCCGGGCTTGTCGCTATTGCTGCTGCCAAGGCAGGAGCCGCCAGCGTAATGGCTATCGACATTGACCCTTGGGCAGAGGTGGCAGTCTGTCTCAACGCGAAAGATAACGATGTCCACGTGCGCTTTAACGGTTCAAATGTGATCGGCAGCAATGTCGACGCGGATGTTCTGCTGGCTGGTGATGTTTTTNACGATCGCGCATTTGCCGATGCGCTCACTCCCTGGTTTTCGATGCTGAGCCGCAAAGGCGTCATCGTTCTGGTCGGCGATCCCGGGCGGGCATATTTGCCCAAGGACCGGTTAGAAGCCTGCGGCACCTACGAGGTCCCTGTCACACGGATTCTGGAAGATAGCGACGTGAAGAAGACGACTGTCTGGCGTTTCCTCTAGGCCAGTTGTCAGGGTCGAATGACGCACACGCCCGCCTCGTAAGAGCACTCTGCCCCCATAGTTGAGCTGTTGACATAAATGAGTCTAGGTCTCAAGGAATGCCCCTTCGTGGGTGGGTTGCTGTAGCCTTGCCCGTCCGCAGCGAAGTAAATTCCATTCCCCCTTGCCCGAACGCTGGAGATGCTGCCGGCATATGTTCCAAGTCCACGGATATAGGATGGCAGTCCATTGCCTCCATAAAACGAGCGCTGCTGATGCCGCTTGCCATGTTCGCCGGCATCGCTCCTATGATTTNCACCGGCATGGGCGTGTAACGCGGTAACTATAGGAAGCGAAAGGGCAACCATCGCAGCAATGATTCGGACCAATAACATGACCTAAAACCTCCGGATTTTATTCAGTTCGCAAATGCCCAAAGCCTCGTAAAAATTTACGTAGACGTAAGTTTTTNGCATCCGTACGGATTGGAAACGCTGGACATTTGATTTTCGATCCGGGTTTCCAATACGAATCTTCGTCACACAATCGATTAAATTCGATTCGACTGTCAATTGTGCTTGTGGTGATGCCTTCGTATGATTAAAGGTCGCGGTTGGTGCAATGCACATTCTCTCATCATGTGCTGTTGCTTTGGGCGCGCTCGAACGGTCGAAGCGCACTGGAAAACGCCGCGAGGTTCTGATGGCGAATGTGACAAATAACCGGCCTCTGTCGCCACATCTTCAAGTTTACAAGCTGATCCCGACGATGCTTGCGTCGATCGTGCACCGCATAACCGGTGCCGCGCTGTATTTCGGTACGCTTCTGGTCGTGTGGTGGCTGGTCGCCGCCGCATCCGGCGGCGCTTACTATGAATGGGTGCAGTGGGCGATGGGCAGCATCATCGGCAAGCTGATCCTGATCGGCTACACCTGGGCGCTGATGTATCACATGCTGAGTGGCCTTCGTCACTTCATGTGGGATCTGGGTTATGGTTTCGAAAAGCACTTCACCACCAAGCTGGTAAAAATATCGCTGGTCGTGTCCATCTGTCTGACCGCGCTGATCTGGGTCATCGCCTACATCGTGCGCTAAGGAGATCGTTTCATGGATATGCGTACCCCTCTGAACAAGGTCCGCGGTCTTGGCTCCGCCAAGGATGGCACCGAGCATTTCTGGCGCCAGCGCGTCACGGCCGTCGCCAACGTTCCGCTGCTGTTGTTCTTCGTCGTTTTCCTGGTCATGTATGGCGGCGCACCGCATGCGGAAGTCGTTTCGGCTCTTGCCAATCCGCTGGTCGCGGTGGTCATGGCGCTGGTGGTCATTTCGGGCGTCATTCACATGAAGCTTGGCATGCAGGTCATCATCGAAGACTATATTCACGCCGAATATCTGAAGCTCGCTCTGGTGATGCTCAACACGTTCTTCGCGATCATCGTTGGCGGCCTCTGTCTGTTCGCCATTCTGAAAATCGCATTCGCAGGATAATCCGTCATGGCATCGATCAGTTCACCTTCCACCAATGGCAAGGCATATACCTATGTCGATCACTCCTATGACGTGATCGTCGTGGGTGCTGGTGGCGCGGGTCTTCGCGCCACGCTCGGCATGGCCGAGCAGGGTTTCAAGACCGCTTGCATCACCAAGGTTTTCCCGACGCGTTCGCACACCGTTGCGGCACAGGGCGGTATTGCCGCCTCGCTCAACAACATGACGCCGGATAGCTGGCAGTGGCACCTTTACGACACCGTCAAGGGTTCCGACTGGCTGGGCGACGTGGACGCCATGCAGTATCTCGCCATGGAAGCGCCAAAGGCGGTCTATGAGCTTGAGCATTACGGCGTGCCGTTCTCGCGTAACGCCGAGGGCAAGATTTATCAGCGCCCATTCGGCGGCCACATGCAGAATTACGGCGAAGGTCCACCGGTACAGCGCACCTGCGCTGCTGCCGACCGTACCGGCCACGCCATTCTGCACACGCTTTACGGCCAGTCGCTGCGCCACAATGCCGAATTCTTCATCGAGTATTTCGCGCTCGACCTCATCATGTCCGATGATGGCAGCCGTTGCACGGGCGTCGTTGCCTGGAACCTCGATGACGGCACTATCCATCGCTTCACCGCCAAGATGGTGGTTCTGGCGACGGGTGGTTACGGCCGCGCTTACTTCTCCGCAACATCTGCGCACACCTGCACGGGCGATGGCGGCGGCATGGTTGCCCGCGCCGGTCTTCCGCTTCAGGATATGGAATTCGTTCAGTTCCACCCGACCGGTATTTATGGTGCAGGTTGCTTGATTACAGAAGGCGCACGCGGTGAGGGCGGTTATCTTGTCAACTCCGAAGGCGAGCGCTTCATGGAGCGCTACGCGCCATCCGCCAAGGATCTCGCCTCGCGTGACGTCGTTTCGCGCTGCATGACCATGGAAATCCGCGAAGGCCGCGGCGTTGGCAAGAACAAGGACCACATCTTCCTGCATCTGGATCACCTCGATCCGGCTATCCTGCATGAGCGTCTGCCGGGCATTTCCGAAAGCGCCAAGATTTTCGCAGGCGTGGACGTGACGCGCGAGCCGATCCCGGTTCTACCGACTGTTCACTATAATATGGGCGGCATTCCGACCAACTATTGGGGCGAAGTGCTGAACGCAGATGGCGAAAACCCGGAACGTATATTGCCCGGCCTTATGGCTGTTGGTGAAGCCGGTTGTGCGTCTGTTCACGGTGCAAACCGTCTCGGCTCCAACTCGCTGATCGACCTTGTGGTGTTTGGCCGCGCTGCTGCCATTCGCGCCTCCGAAGTCATCGATCGCGCCAGTGCTATTCCGGCCCTCAATGTCGCAGCCTGTGACAAGATCATGGATCGCTTCGACCGTCTGCGCAACGCCAATGGCAGCACGCCGACTGCCGTTTTGCGTGACAAGATGCAGCGCGCCATGCAGGACGATGCCGCCGTGTTCCGCACACAGGAATCGCTGGAAAGCGGTTGCAAGCGTATTTCAGCCATCTGGCAAGAACTGCCGGATATCAAGGTCACCGACCGTTCCATGGTCTGGAATTCGGATCTCGTGGAAACGCTGGAACTCGAAAACCTCATGGCCAACGCCATCGCCACGGTTTATGGCGCGGAAGCCCGCAAGGAAAGCCGTGGCAGCCATGCGCGTGAAGACTTCGTCGATGGCCCATTTGGCGGTCGCGACGACATCAACTGGCGCAAGCACACGCTGGCCTGGGTCAACCCGCAGGGTGACGTGAAGCTCGACTATCGCCCGGTTCACACCGACCTGATTGCCGACGGCATCGATCTCCAGAAGATCGCGCCAAAAGCTCGCGTCTATTGATTTGAGAGGAACTGGACATGGTTGAACTTACACTTCCCAAGAACTCTCAGATGACCGAAGGCAAGGTCTGGCCAAAGCCTGCCGGTGCCAAGAATGTGCGCGAATATCGCGTCTATCGCTGGAACCCGGATGATGGCCAGAACCCGCATATCGATACCTATTACATCGATATCGATGATTGTGGCCCGATGGTTCTGGATGCGCTTCTCTACATCAAGAACAACATCGACCCGACGTTGACGTTGCGCCGTTCCTGTCGTGAGGGCATTTGCGGTTCCTGCGCGATGAACATCGATGGCACGAACACGCTTGCCTGCACCAAGGGCATGGACGAGATCAAGGGAACGGTGAAGGTCTATCCGCTGCCGCATATGCCGGTGGTCAAGGATCTTGTGCCGGATCTGTCGAATTTCTATGCGCAGCACCGCTCTATTGAGCCTTGGCTGAAGACTGTTTCGCCGACGCCTGCGAAGGAATGGAAGCAGAGCCATGACGACCGCCAGAAGCTGGATGGTCTCTATGAGTGCATTCTGTGCGCCTGCTGCTCCGCCTCCTGTCCGAGCTACTGGTGGAATGGCGACCGCTATCTCGGTCCCGCCGTTCTGCTACAGGCTTACCGCTGGCTGATCGACAGCCGCGATGAGGCAACCGGCGAGCGTCTCGACAACCTCGAAGACCCGTTCCGCCTTTATCGCTGCCACACGATCATGAACTGCGCGCAGGCTTGCCCGAAGGGTCTCAACCCTGCCAAGGCGATTGCCGAGATCAAGAAGATGATGGTAGAGCGTCGCGTCTGAACGGGCGTATAATCGAAGTTAGTAAACAGGCTGCGACTCCCCGTCGTGGCCTGTTTGACAATAACGGGGCTGGAAATTTCTATAAAAATCGACTGAAATTGCAATTATCGCGGTAGCGGCTTGCGTTAGCTAATGCTTTGGTAATAATTCAGCCGTTTTGTGTAGACATGGTCTTGCCGAAGCAGAAAATCGGGAGCTTAAGATGCAGTTTAGATATGTGGCGACGGGTCTCGCGGTCGTTATGAGCCTTGCCGGTTGCCAACGTACCTCCTACGATTACAACAACAATAGTGGCCCAAGCGGTAATCCCGGTTACACCCCGCCGCTCCAGGCCCAGCCGGTTCCGCAGGTTCAGTCCGGTGCATTGCCGCCTCCTGGCGGTTCTACGCAGTTTCCTACCGCACCTGCCAACGCAGCTCCCGGTGGCGCAAACGTTGCGTCCGCAGCACCTGCCGCAGCCATGGATGTTACCAAGGAAGCCATGGTCGGCAACTGGCGCGTGTCCAATGGCGGCGCAAGCTGCGATATGTTCCTGACGCTCACCAATCTAGGCAGCGGTTCGCGCGGCGGCACCCGCGGTTGCGCTGGCGAACTGTCGTCCATGGGTTCATGGGAAGTATCCAACAAAATGGTGCTGTTCAAGAACCGTGCGGGCGACACAATCGGTCGCGTCTACAAAACTGGTGATACCCGTTACGATGGCACGACGAACAGCGGTCAGCCGCTTGGCCTCAGCCGATAATCTGCATCACGCGGGTGGCGCTCGCGCTGCCTGCGTATGAGGCCCGTTCATGAAGCCATTGCCGGACTACAATCACAGCGTCGTTGAACAACTCAACGTATTGACGGCGTCTGGCGAGCTGAAGGCCGATCCCGCTCAGCTTGAGGTGGCTGCTCAACTGGACCGCATCCTCACTGATCTTAAAATCCGCAAACCCGCCAAGAAGAAAAGCGCGCTGGGCTGGATGTTCGCAAAAAANGCGGGCCTCGCACATTCAGCGAAGGGGCTGTATGTCCACGGTAGCGTCGGACGCGGCAAAACCATGCTGATGGACATGTTCTATCAGCTTGCGCCGATCGAAAAGAAACGCCGTTGCCATTTCCATGAGTTCATGGCTGATGTTCACAACCGCGTTCATGCCCATCGCCAGAAGCTGAAAAACGGCGAAACCAAGCAGGCGGATCCTATTCCGCCGGTTGCCGCGCAGTTGCTGGCCGAGGCGGAACTGCTGTGTTTCGATGAGTTCACCGTGACAGATATTGCTGACGCGATGATTCTCGCGCGTCTTTTCACCGAGCTTTTCGCCCACGGCTGTACGCTGGTCACGACATCCAATGTGGTGCCGGACAATCTCTACAAGGACGGGCTGAATCGCAGCCTTTTTCTTCCCTTCGTGGATATGTTGAAGGCACATGTTCAGGTCGTATCGCTGGATAGCCCGACCGACTACCGCATGGAAAAGATCAAAAGCCTGCCTGTCTACGTGACCCNGCTAGGTGACGCGTCCGATAGGGCCATGGATGTCGCGTGGAAAGAACTGACGGCGGGTAGTGCCGCGGAGCCGACCGAAATCACCATGAAGGGCCGGATCATTCCGGTGCCGAGAGCCGTTGGACGCGCAGCACGGTTTNCATTTTCCGAGCTTTGTGAGAAGCCACTCGGTGCCTCCGACTTCCTCGCTATCGCAGACAGGTTTGACACTGTTTTCATCGACCATATTCCACTCCTCAACGCAGATAAACGCAATGAGACGAAGCGGTTCATCATCCTGATCGATGCGTTTTACGATCATACCGTACGCGTGTTCGCGTCGGCTGCGGCCATGCCAGAAGATTTGCTGGTGACGCGAAAAGGGACGGAAGGCTTCGAATTCGATCGAACAGCCTCTCGCCTGTTTGAGATGCGAAGCGCCGATTATCTGGCATTGCACAACGAAAAACGTCCAGCGACATGACGGTTCTGTAACAAAAATTCTTACGTTTACGTAAGAATTTTATGATCTAAACGATTGAAAANTCTGGATCATAAAGAAACGGTTGCCATTTCTGGCTAATGAAGCTAAGTCGGGTGCGACAATTTAGGCCGCCACACGCTCGCGGTGAAATTGAATTGAAGCTCAAGAGGAAGCATTCGATGGCTCGCAAAAAGATTGCACTTATTGGTTCTGGCATGATTGGTGGCACATTGGCCCATCTCGCCAGCCTGAAGGAATTGGGCGACATCGTCCTCTTCGATATTGCTGACGGTATCCCGCAGGGCAAGGGTCTGGATATTGCCCAGTCCGGCCCGGTTGAAGGCTTCAATGCAAANCTGACCGGTGCTAGCGACTACGCAGCCATCGAAGGCGCGGACGTCTGCATCGTCACAGCCGGTGTTGCCCGCAAGCCAGGCATGAGTCGCGATGATCTTCTCGGCATCAACCTCAAGGTCATGGAGCAGGTCGGCGCCGGCATTAAGAAATATGCTCCGAACGCTTTCGTGATCTGCATCACCAACCCGCTCGACGCGATGGTCTGGGCCCTTCAGAAGTTCTCCGGCCTGCCGAAGAACAAGGTCGTCGGCATGGCCGGCGTTCTCGACAGCGCGCGCTTCCGCCTGTTCCTGTCTGAAGAATTCAATGTGTCCGTGCAGGACGTGACGGCATTCGTTCTCGGCGGTCACGGCGACACAATGGTGCCGCTCGCCCGTTACTCGACAGTTGGTGGCATTCCGCTGACGGACCTCGTCAAGATGGGCTGGCTGACTGCCGAGCGTCTGGAAGAGATCGTTCAGCGCACGCGTGATGGCGGTGCGGAAATCGTTGGTCTGCTCAAGACCGGTTCTGCCTATTATGCGCCTGCCGCTTCGGCAATCGAAATGGCCGAGTCCTACCTCAAGGACAAGAAGCGTGTTCTGCCTGCCGCTGCCTACCTCTCGGGTCAGTACGGCGTCAACGACATGTATGTCGGCGTACCAACGATCATCGGTGCAGGCGGTATCGAGCGCATCATCGAAATCGAACTCAACAAGGACGAGGAAGCCGCCTTCCAGAAGTCCGTCGGCGCGGTTGCTGGTCTTTGCGAAGCCTGCATCAACATTGCTCCGTCGCTGACGTAATTGCCGCACAGGCTACAAACAGGGATTAATCCATGAATATTCATGAGTATCAGGCCAAAGCTCTTCTGAAGGGCTATGGTGCGCCGGTGGCCGAAGGGGTTGCTATCCTCAAGGTCGAGGAAGCCGAAGCGGCTGCAAAGCAGCTTCCCGGTCCGCTTTACGTGGTCAAGAGCCAGATCCATGCTGGTGGACGCGGTAAGGGCAAGTTCAAGGAACTCGGCCCCGATGCAAAGGGCGGCGTTCGTCTTGCCAAGTCCATCGAGGAAGTCGTTTCCCACGCCAAGGACATGCTCGGCAACACTCTGGTAACGGCGCAGACGGGCGATGCTGGCAAGCAGGTCAACCGTCTCTACATCGAAGACGGCGCGGACATCGACCGCGAACTTTACTGCTCGCTGCTGGTCGATCGCTCTGTTGGTCAGGTCGCATTCGTGGTTTCCACGGAAGGCGGCATGGACATCGAGGCTGTTGCTCACGACACGCCAGAGAAAATCCACACGATTGCGATTGAGCCTGAAGCCGGCGTAACGGCTGACAACATTGCTGCGATCTCCAAGGCTCTGGAGCTTTCGAGCGCAGCCGCTGAAGATGCCAAGGCGCTTTTCCCTGCGCTCTATAAAGCCTTTGTCGAAAAGGACATGGCTCTTCTTGAAGTCAACCCGCTCATCGTCATGACGGACGGCCACCTGCGCGTTCTCGACGCGAAGATGTCTTTCGACGGCAACGCGATTTTCCGTCACGACGACGTGAAGCTGCTGCGCGACGAAACCGAAGAAGACGCCAAGGAAATCGAAGCCTCCAAGTGGGACCTCGCCTATGTGGCTCTCGATGGCAACATCGGCTGCATGGTCAATGGTGCCGGTCTTGCCATGGCAACGATGGACATCATCAAGCTGTACGGCAAAGAGCCTGCAAACTTCTGTGACGTCGGCGGTGGCGCTGGCAAAGAGAAGGTTGCGGCTGCGTTCAAGATCATCACGGCTGACCCGAAGGTCGAGGGCATCCTCGTCAACATCTTCGGCGGCATCATGAAGTGCGACGTCATTGCCGAGGGCGTTATCGCTGCGGTGAAGGAAGTCGGCTTGAAGGTTCCACTCGTCGTGCGCCTCGAAGGCACCAATGTCGAGTTGGGCAAGAAACTCCTGAACGAATCAGGTCTTGCGATTACCGCTGCTGACGACCTGGACGATGCGGCCAAGAAGATCGTCGCGGCGATCAACGGCTAATTGAGGGACTGGAAATAATGTCTATTCTTGTAAACAAAGACACCAAGATCCTCGTTCAGGGTCTGACCGGAAAAACCGGCACGTTCCACACCGAACAGGCGCTTGCTTATTACGGCACGCAGATGGTCGGCGGTATTCACCCCAAGAAGGGTGGCGAAACCTGGACCGGTTCCAAGGGCGAAAGCCTGCCGATCTATGCCACTGTTGCTGAAGCCAAGGAAAAGACCGGCGCTGATGCATCGGTGATCTACGTTCCGCCAGCAGGCGCTGCCGATGCGATCATCGAAGCTATCGAAGCGGAAATTCCGTTCATCACCTGCATCACCGAAGGCATACCTGTCATGGACATGGTTCGGGTCAAGGCTCGCCTTGATCGTTCCAACTCACGTCTGCTTGGCCCTAACTGCCCAGGCATCATGACGCCGGAAGAGTGCAAGATCGGCATTATGCCGGGTTCGATCTTCCGCAAGGGTTCGGTCGGTATTGTGTCGCGCTCCGGCACACTTACATATGAAGCTGTGTTCCAGACATCGAACGAAGGCCTCGGTCAGACAACGGCTGTCGGTATCGGTGGTGACCCGGTCAAGGGCACCGAGTTCATCGACATCCTGGAAATGTTCCTCGCCGACGAAGCGACACAATCGATCATCATGATCGGTGAAATCGGTGGTGCCGCTGAAGAAGATGCGGCGCAGTTCCTGATCGACGAAGCCAAGAAAGGCCGTAAGAAGCCGATGGCTGGTTTCATTGCTGGTCGTACCGCTCCGAAGGGCCGCACCATGGGTCACGCCGGTGCTGTCGTTTCTGGCGGTAAGGGCGATGCGGAATCCAAGATTTCGGCCATGGAAGCGGCTGGCATCAAGGTGTCGCCTTCCCCGGCACGCCTCGGCAAGACACTGGTCGAAGTCCTCAAGGGCTGAGACTTGCATGATTAAGGGCAGCGGGCAGGCATTGGAAGCAATAGCCTGCCCGTAGCCAAGACAGAACGACGGCCGCTTAGCGGCAAAGACTAAAGCGGCAGACCGAACGGTCATCAACGGGATTGAGGAGGCGGGCGCAGACGTCCGCGAAGATACCATGGCAAGGCAAGAAGCTAACGAGCAGTTTCAGATCACGTCGTTTCTCGACGGCGCGAATGCAGCGTATATCGAGCAGCTCTACGCCCGGTACGAAGACGATCCGTCTTGCGTTTCTCCAGAGTGGCAAAGCTTTTTCAAGGGCCTAGCCGAAAATCCTGATGATGTGAAAAAGGCCGCCAAGGGCGCGTCCTGGAAGCGTTCCAATTGGCCGATTTCTGCCAATGGCGATCTGATTTCGGCGCTGGACGGCAACTGGGCAACGGTTGAGAAAGCACTTGAGAAAAAGGTTCAGGCCAAGGCCGAAGCCAAGAGCGCGGAAACCGGCAAGCCCGTTAGCGAAGCTGAAGTCCTTCAGGCGAGCCGCGACAGCGTGCGTGCCATCATGATGATCCGTGCCTACCGCATGCGTGGCCATCTTCATGCAAAGCTGGACCCGCTCGGCATCGCCAGCGCCGTCGAGGATTACGATGAATTGTCGCCGAAGTCTTACGGCTTCGAAGAGAGCGACTACGACCGCAAGATTTTCATCGATAACGTTCTCGGTCTCGAATACGCGACCGTCCGCGAAATGATCGAAATCCTCGAGCGAACCTATTGCTCGACCCTGGGTGTCGAGTTCATGCACATGTCCAACCCGGACGAAAAGGCATGGATTCAGTCGCGCATCGAGGGTCCGGATAAGGGTTTCGACTTCACGCCCGAGGGCAAGAAAGCAATTCTCTCCAAGCTGGTCGAAGGCGAAGGCTACGAACAGTTTCTCGATGTCCGTTTCAAGGGCACCAAGCGCTTCGGCCTGGATGGCAGCGAATCGCTCATCCCAGCTCTGGAGCAGATCATCAAGCGTGGTGGTCAGGAAGGTCTCGAAGAAGTCGTTCTGGGTATGGCGCACCGTGGTCGCCTCAACGTTTTGACCAACGTGATGGGCAAGCCGCACCGCGCCGTGTTCCACGAGTTCAAGGGTGGTTCGTTCAAGCCTGACGACGTCGAGGGTTCGGGCGACGTGAAGTATCACCTCGGTGCTTCTTCTGACCGCGAATTCGATGGCAACAAGGTTCACCTGTCGCTGACAGCCAATCCGTCGCATCTGGAAATCGTCAACCCTGTCGTCATGGGCAAGGCCCGCGCCAAGCAGGATCAGTTGGCGAAGGTCTGGGAAGGCGACACCATTCCGCTCTCCGAACGTGCCAAGGTTCTGCCGTTGCTGCTGCACGGAGACGCTGCTTTTGCTGGCCAGGGTGTGGTTGCCGAAATTCTCGGCCTTTCCGGCCTTCGCGGTCACCGCGTTGCCGGTACCATGCACTTCATCATCAACAACCAGATCGGCTTCACCACGAATCCGGGTTTCTCGCGTTCGTCGCCTTATCCATCCGATGTTGCCAAGATGATCGAAGCGCCCATCTTCCATGTCAATGGTGACGATCCGGAAGCTGTGGTTTATGCGGCCAAGGTCGCAACCGAATACCGCATGAAGTTCCACAAGCCTGTTGTGGTCGACATGTTCTGCTACCGTCGCTTTGGCCATAACGAAGGCGATGAGCCGTCCTTCACACAGCCGAAGATGTACAAGGTTATCCGTGCGCATAAGACGGTTGCCAACATCTATGCCGAGCGTTTGATTGCCGAAGGCCTGATCACCGAAGGCGAATTCGAGAAGATGAAGGCCGATTGGCGTGCGCATCTGGAGCAGGAATTCGAAGCAGGGCAGTCTTACAAGCCGAACAAGGCCGATTGGCTGGATGGTCAGTGGTCTGGCCTTCGTGCCGCCGACAATGCCGATGAGCAGCGTCGCGGCAAGACCGGCGCTCCGATGAAGCAGCTCAAGGAAATCGGTCGCAAGCTGTCTACCATTCCTGAAGGCTTCAAGGCGCATAAGACCATTCAGCGCTTCATGGAAANTCGCGCCAACATGATCGAGAGCGGCGAAGGTCTGGATTGGGCGATGGCGGAAGCCATGGCATTCGGTTCGCTCGTTGTTGACGGTCACAAGATCCGCCTGTCCGGCCAGGATTGCGAACGCGGTACGTTCTCGCAGCGTCACTCGGTTCTCTACGATCAGGAGAGCGAAGAGCGTTACATACCGCTGGCAAACCTTGCGCCAACGCAGGCCCGCTACGAAGTCATCAACTCGATGCTGTCTGAAGAAGCCGTGCTCGGTTTCGAATACGGCTACTCGCTGGCTCGCCCGAATGCTCTGACCCTCTGGGAAGCCCAGTTCGGTGACTTCGCCAATGGTGCACAGGTCGTATTCGACCAGTTCATCTCGTCTGGCGAACGCAAGTGGCTTCGCATGTCCGGTCTCGTCTGCCTTCTACCACATGGCTATGAAGGTCAGGGTCCTGAGCACTCGTCTGCCCGTCTGGAACGCTGGTTGCAGATGTGCGCCGAAGACAACATGCAGGTCGCAAACGTCACGACGCCTTCAAACTATTTCCACGTTCTGCGCCGTCAGGTGAAGCGCGATTTCCGCAAGCCGTTGATCCTGATGACGCCGAAGTCTCTGCTGCGCCACAAGCGTGCAACGTCTTCTCTGACGGAACTCGCCGGTGAATCATCGTTCCACCGTCTCTTGTGGGATGATGCGGAGGTCATCAAGGACGGTCCGATCAAGCTTCAGAAGGATTCGAAGATTCGTCGCGTCGTTCTGTGCACCGGCAAGGTCTATTACGATCTTCTCGAAGAGCGCGAAAAGCGTGGTATCGACGACATCTATCTGCTGCGCATCGAACAACTCTATCCGTTCCCGGCCAAGGCGCTCATCAATGAGCTGTCCCGCTTCCGCAACGCAGAGATGGTGTGGTGCCAAGAAGAGCCGAAGAACATGGGTGCGTGGTCGTTCATCGACCCTTATCTGGAATGGGTTCTGGCGCATATCGATGCCAAGTACCAGAAGGTCCGGTACACGGGCCGTCCGGCTGCTGCATCGCCTGCAACAGGTCTGATGTCCAAACACCTCGCGCAGCTCGCGGCATTCCTGGAAGACGCGTTGGGAGAGTGAAAGCTCTCCTACACGCACCCTCGCACAATCGCTATTTGATGAAACGGAACTAGATCATGGCCACTGAAATCCGCGTACCAACCNTCGGCGAATCCGTCAGCGAAGCAACTGTGGGAACATGGTTCAAAAAGGTTGGCGATACCGTCAAGGCTGATGAGCCGTTGGTTGAACTGGAAACCGACAAAGTAACGGTTGAAGTGCCGTCCCCTGTTTCAGGCGTGCTGACCGAAATCGTTGCGCAAAATGGCGAAACGGTTGGTCTTGATGCGCTGCTTGGCCAGATCGCAGAAGGTGCAGCGGGCACTGCCTCTTCCGCACCGGCTGCAACGCCCGCAAAAGCCCCTGAGCCCGCCGCCGCTGCCGCAGCACCTGCTTCAGTTTCTGCCGCTCCTGCGCCTAGCGCCATGCCGCCTGCACCGGCTGCTGGCAAATTGCTGTCTGAAAATAACCTTTCGGCTGATCAGGTCGATGGTTCCGGCAAGCGTGGACAAGTTTTGAAGGGCGATGTTCTGGCAGCTGTTGCCAAGGGCGTTTCCGCCGCTCCGGCGGCCACGGCTGCACCTGCCGCAGCACGTCCGGTTTCTGCCGAAGGCGACGCCGTTCGCGAAGAGCGCGTGAAGATGACGCGCCTGCGCCAGACCATCGCGCGCCGCCTCAAAGATGCACAGAACACAGCTGCCATGCTGACCACTTACAATGAAGTGGACATGAAGGCCGTCATGGACCTGCGCACCAAGTACAAGGACGTGTTCGAGAAGAAGCATGGCGTCAAGCTTGGCTTCATGGGCTTCTTCACCAAGGCTATCACCCATGCCCTGAAGGAACTGCCTGCTGTCAACGCCGAGATCGACGGCACCGACATCATCTACAAGAACTATTGTCACGTCGGCATGGCTGTGGGCACCGACAAGGGTCTCGTCGTTCCTGTTATCCGTGATGCCGACCAGATGTCGATTGCCGAGGTTGAAAAGGAACTGGCACGTCTTGCAAAGTCTGCCCGTGATGGTTCGCTGTCCATGGCCGACATGCAGGGCGGTACCTTCACCATCACCAATGGTGGCGTCTACGGCTCGCTGATGTCTTCGCCGATCCTCAATGCGCCTCAGTCGGGTATTCTGGGCATGCACAAGATCCAGGAGCGTCCGGTTGCCATCGGCGGTCAGGTCGTCATCCGTCCGATGATGTACCTCGCGCTCTCCTATGACCACCGCATCGTTGACGGCAAGGAAGCCGTGACATTCCTGGTTCGCGTCAAGGAAAGCCTGGAAGATCCTGAGCGTCTGGTTCTCGATCTCTGATCGAACTTGCTTTTTNCGTCAGCGGGGTTTCAACTGAAATCCCGCTGAAATTGTCTCAGGAGTTTGCTCGTGCAACCCACTTTCCTCGCTGCATCGCCGTTTCTTCCCCTGATCGGGGTGAGCGTCATCATTCTTATGGTGCATATCGCGCTGCAAGCTCTGACAGCGACGAAGGAACTGGGCAGTGACTGGAATGCTGGTCCGCGCGACGACAATAAGCAGGTAAAAGGCCAGCTTGCCGGCCGGGCAGAGCGCGCAGCGTCAAACTTTCTAGAAACATATCCAGCCTTTATCGCGCTGGCCTTCGGCGTCATCATGGCGGGTGACCCGATTGGCCTTGCCCTCACCGGTGCCTGGATATGGATCGTCTGCCGCATCGTCTATATCCCGCTTNATCTGACGGGAATCCCCTATGTCCGTTCACTGGTATGGATCGGTTCGATGATAGGGCTGTTGCTTATGCTCTTTGTGTTGCTGTTCTAAAGGTTTAGGCTCATGCATCAATATGTGATCGAACTGGCCTCACTGATGGCGATCTTCTTCTTCGCTATCGTTTCGCCGGGCGCAGATCTCGCAATGGTCATGCGCCAGGCTATGGTGCATGGCCGCCGTCAGGCCATAATCACAAGTTTCGGTGTTGGAACGTCGTTGATGTTCCACGTGACCTATACGATCCTTGGCCTAGGCTTGATCATCTCGCAGTCTGTCTACCTCTTCAACATCGTCAAATGGCTTGGCGTCGCTTATCTGATCTATATCGGCCTCAAGTCGTTGCGTGCTGGCAAANCCGATATGACGGTGCTGGACGCACCAGACGTCGCACCGCGCGCCAGCGAGCAATCGGCGCTCAAGGCATTTACACTCGGTTTTGCGGCTAATGCGCTGAACCCTAAACCGGTGTTTTTCTTTCTTTCGATCTTTTCGACGGTGGTTAGCGTACACACGCCCATCCCCATCAAGTTCGGATACGGAATGGTGATGGCAAGCTGCCTGATCGTCTGGTTTGTTGGCGTAAGCATATTCATGACGACACCGCGCATGCGCGCAGCCTTCGGGCGCGCCAGCCAGTGGATCGACCGCACCAGCGGCGTGGTTTTCATCGCGCTTGGAATTAAACTTGCAACGGAAAAAGCGGCCTGAGATCAGGTCAATTCGGACAGGGCGGGCTGCAGTCCCGTCAGTAGTTAATCAGGAACAAGAACATGGCTTATGATGTAGTTGTTATCGGCACCGGTCCCGGTGGTTACGTTTGCGCGGTCAAGGCGGCTCAGCTTGGTTTGAAAGTTGCCGTTATCGAAAAGCGCGCGACCTATGGCGGTACGTGCCTCAATGTCGGCTGCATTCCGTCCAAGGCCCTGCTGCACGCATCTGAAGTCTTTGCGCATGTCGCCCACGGCGTCGACAGCCTTGGCATTGAGGTTGCTGCGCCAACGCTCAACCTTGAAANGATGATGGGCCATAAGGACGGCGTGGTGAAGGCCAATGTCGATGGCGTCGCCTTCCTGTTCAAGAAGAACAAGATCGACACCTTCCAGGGTCTCGGAAAGGTTGTTTCCGCCGGCAAGGTTTCGGTGACCAATGATGCGGGCGAAGTTCAGGAAATCGAAGCCAAGAACATAGTGATTGCAACCGGTTCTGATATTGCGGGCATTCCGGGCGTGCAGGTCGACATCGATGAACAGGTCATCGTGTCCTCCACAGGCGGCATTGCGCTGACCAAGGTTCCGGAAANGATGATTGTTGTCGGTGGCGGTGTCATCGGCCTCGAGCTCGGCTCGGTCTGGTCGCGTCTGGGCGCGAAGGTCACGGTCGTTGAATATCTCGACAACATTCTCGCTGGCATGGACGGTGAGTTGTCCAAGCAGGCCCAGCGTCTGTTTGCCAAGCAGGGCATTGATTTCAAGCTTGGTGCGAAGGTAACCGCCGTCGAGAAGTCTGGCGATGGCGCCAAGGTGGTGTTCGAGCCGGTCAAGGGTGGTGCGGCTGAAACGCTGGACGCCAATGTCGTTCTGATCTCTACAGGTCGCAAGCCTTACACCGAAGGTCTGGGCCTGGCAGAAGCAGGCGTCGTTCTGGACAGCCGTGGCCGCGTCGAAATCGATGGTCACTACAAGACCAATGTGGAAGGCATCTACGCCATTGGCGACGTGGTCAAGGGTCCGATGCTGGCGCACAAGGCCGAAGACGAAGGCGTCGCACTGGCGGAAATTCTCGCAGGTCAGCACGGCCATGTGAATTATGACGTTATTCCAGGCGTCGTCTACACACAGCCGGAAGTCGCCTCTGTCGGCAAGACTGAAGAGGAATTGAAGGCAGCAGGAATTGCCTACAAGGTCGGCAAGTTCCCCTTCACCGCCAACGGTCGCGCGCGCGCCATGCAGGTTACCGACGGGTTCGTGAAAATCCTTGCGGACAAGGAAACGGATCGCGTTCTCGGCGGTCATATCCTCGGCTTCGGCGCCGGTGAGTTGATCCAGGAAATTTCCGTGCTGATGGAATTCGGCGGTTCGTCTGAAGATCTCGGTCGCACATGCCATGCGCACCCGACCATGTCGGAAGCCGTGAAAGAAGCGGCACTCGCCACCTTCTTCAAGCCGATCCACATGTAAGATTTCAAGTCAACGAAAAGGCCGCAGTCTTCCCAGACTGCGGCCTTCTTTATGTGCGCTTTCTGTACGCCGCATTATGTTCTGATAGCGTGGAGATATTGAAAGTGCCTGTCATACTGCAACAGAACGTCCTGGATAAGTTCTTCTTTGGTGAAGCCCATGACGTCGTAATCCTGTCCGCCATCTGACAGCAACACCTCTGCCCGATAGTAGTACTCTGCCGTTTTGCGACTGGATTGCCTTTCAAAGAAACTGTAGCCCGGCGTCTCATAGCGGCGCATTCTTATGCCATAGATGAACTCCTCGGCTTCGCCAGGGGTGACGACCAGCTTTACCCTGTCGTCCCTAATATCCATCTGCGAGGCCAGAGACTTCTTATCCAACTCCAGAGCAACGGCTTCCAAGGCAGGCGTCGCAGTTTCCCTGAAGAAGCGCTCCGTTTCGGCTTTTCCGGGATGATTCAGAATGCCCTGTAACTGTCGCTGCCAACTCGCCGATTGACGAGGTCTGAGACTTTGCACCAGCGCATTCTGGCGCGCCCCCTCCCGCTTCAAGCCTTTCCAAAGGCCCCAACACATCAACAGCATGACGAAAGTGAAGGGCAGTGCACCTGCAATCGAGGCAGTCTGAAGTGCGTCCAATCCACCCGTCGAAAGTAGAATGGCACCGATGATCCCTGAGACGATTGCCCAGAAANCCCGGCGCGCNGTTGGACCATCCTCGCGTCCACCCGATGTCAGCGTATCGATGACGAGCGCTGACGAGTCAGCCCCGGTGACAAAGAAAAATACGATAAGCGCCATGGCGAACCAGGACACATAGACACCTAGCGGGAACTGCTCGAGGAAAACGAAGAGAGCGAGCGTGACGTCGTTTGCCACTGCATCCGAAACCGCAGTCGTAGCTCCGGTCAGGTGCATGGAAATCGCGGTGTCACCAAACACGGTCATCCATGCAAAGCTGAAGCCTGTTGGAACCAGCAATACGCCAGCGATGAATTCGCGNATGGTGCGACCACGCGAAATGCGCGCGATGAACATGCCGACGAACGGAGACCATGCGATCCACCAACCCCAATAGAACAACGTCCAATCGCCCAACCACTCGGCTGGTCCCTGATTTGGCGCGTATGCATACATGTAGAAGGTGCGCAAAACGAACTGGTCGAGATAGGCACCGAGATTTNGCACGAATGCTCGAAGCAAAAACGTCGTCGGTCCCACCACGAATACGAACAGCATCAGCGCAACTGCCATCAGCATGTTCAAGTTAGACAGGAACTTGATGCCCTTATCGAGACCCGTGGCAACAGATATCGTCGCCATTCCGGTAATGACGACGATCAACGGCAGTTGTATCCAGAAACTGATCGGCCAGCCAAGGACATGGTTGAAGCCCGCATTGACCTGAAGCACGCCGAGGCCAAGAGATGTCGCGACACCAAAGAGCGTGCCGATGACCGCGAAAATATCCACGGCGTTACCGATCGGACCATAGATTCGGTCGCCGATGAGGGGGTAGAGCGCGGATCGCATCGTCAGCGGCAAGCCGTGGCGGAACGAGAAGTAGGCAAGCGACAAGCCGATAACGGCATAGACCGCCCAGGCATGCAGTCCCCAGTGGAAGTAGCTGATTTCCATAGCCGTGCGCGCTGCCTCGATCGTTGCCGCGTCACCCACGGGAGGTGCTATGAAATGCTTGACCGGTTCCGCCACACCAAAAAAGACGAGGCCGATGCCCATGCCAGCTGCAAACAGCATGGAGAACCACGCGCCGTAGCTATAATCCGGCTCCGAATGGTTCGGTCCGAGCTTGATCTTGCCGTGGCTGGAGAAGCCCAGATAGAGCATGAACATCAGAAAANTAGCAACGGATAGCAGATAGACCCAGCCGAGTTCGGCGACGATCCAGGACTGAACGGAACTGAAAANCGCAGCCGAGCCTTCGGGAACGACAACCCCGGCCACGACAAACACCAGCGTCAGTGCCACGGACCATATGAATACGGGTTTGTTGACGCCCTCCGTCAGGCCCACGCGTTTGCGGACCTCGGGCGTTTGCGGTTCGGTCATGGAAATCCCCTCTCCAGATACAAGTCGTAAACGGCGCTAGACAGCGCTGTGCTTGACGGAGGGAATGGTTTGCGCGCCAGATGGTTGCATGACGCGGGGCGGTTTTTNGTTTAGAATATTCTAAATTTACAGTGGGTTAGGAGGCGAAGTTCGCCTTATTGAACCGCTGTGATGGTAAAACCCTTAGCGCGCAAAAGTTCTATGACGCCAACGTCGCCCGGCAGATGCAGCGCACCGACGGCCATGAAGAGGTTGCCCTGTTCCAGATGCGGCGTGGCGCCATCCGCCATGACATGGTTGCGATCATCGATGATGCGCTGTTCGAAGGCTGCGTATCCATCCTGTGTCTGGCTGTCATCCTTGGCATCGATGTTTTNCATCATGGGCATGATGGTGCCGATATCGCCTGCGAGATAGAGATCGATCATCGTTGCCATGACATCGTCCATGCGGTCGCCCATCTGCAGCATCTCGATAAGGGACTGAATGTGGAAGGACATGGGCAGTTCGGAAATGGCGGTCAGTTGCTCCAGCAGCGTTTCAAGGCCTACCAGTTGTTTGCCGTCCCGCACGGCATCATTGGCCAGTTGCATATCCAGAAAGCTCGCGCCTTTTGCCTTGCGGGCAAATTCGCAAGCCGGAAGTGCGACGAAGCTCGACAAAATCCAGGGCTTCATTTTCACCACGGCGTTCAGGGGGATACCGCGTTCTTTCAGACCACTTTCCAGCTTTGCGACATCGTCTTTCGAGAGCATATCGGTGATGGATTTGCCATCGAGAAACATCGTCAGCTCCGGTTTNGAAAGCAAAGATGTCGCTGCTTGCTTTTCGCTGGTGATTTCGTCGGATTCGACGATCACGGTCGAGGCCTTCGCAAATGCTTCCTTTGCGCCGTTGGGCATTGCCAATACGCGAGGATCGGAAATATGCATGGTGCCGAGAAGCCAGGATGGCTCAACGCCTGCCTTTTCTATTTTCCAGAAAGCGCCTTTGCCGTTTGGTATTTTTTNGGCATCCGCAAGGATGGCGTCATAGCGCGCCGGATCGCTTTTTNGCATGTCGATCAGAAGATCTTTNCCTGCGCAGNTGATCGATTGCTCTGCTGCATTGGCCTGGCTCAACGACAACAGGGTCAAAGCCAGAACGGCAAGCGCCGTGACATGCAGTGAAGCAAGCAGCCACAACAGCGTGTCACCCAAACGGCCCATCAGCAGCGATGTCAGGCTCTGCGGCCTGGAAAGAACGGTCATCGAATCACCCCGGTTTTCTGCCGTCGTTTATAGCGGCGGGGGTTGCATGGAGGGTTAATAGCTATAGTTAACAGACTGTTGGTGGTTGTTTCATTTTAAGCGTGGATCGAAACACCGTCACTCTTTCGGCCTTTTCGCTATGCCCGCGGATGGGCATTGTCGTAGATTTCGAGCAGTCTGGCCGTGTCGACACCGGTGTAAATCTGTGTGGTGGACAGGCTGGCATGGCCCAGCAATTCCTGGATCGTGCGAAGATCGCCACCACCCGCCAAANGGTGGGTGGCGAAGGAATGGCGAAGCGCATGTGGCGTGGCATTTTCGGGCAGACCGAATGCGCCTCGCAATTTCTGCATTTCGCGCTGGATGATGGCAGGCTGAAGTTTAGCACCACGCGCACCGACAAAAAGCGGTTCGTCCGTTGGCAGGTGATAGGGACAGAGTTTGCGATAGGCATCGACGGCTTCCAGCACGACAGCAAGCAGAGGAACAATGCGCATCTTGTTGCCTTTGCCGGTCACTCGCAGGCTACGTGTTCCGCTTGTCAAATCGGCCGGTGTGAGGCTTAGAGCCTCGGAGATGCGCAGACCACAGCCGTAGAGCAGGGCCAGCACGGCGGCATTGCGCGCGGCAATCCAGGGCTCTTCGGAAAGCTGCGCTTCCGTTGTGGTTATTGTCAGCGCCTGTCGGTCAGTGAGCGGCTTGGGCAGTGATTTTGGTTGTTTGGGCGAGCGCATGGCCGTAGCACCGGCAGCATTCACCAGCCCTTTCTTTTCCAAATATCGCAGGAAAGATCGAAGACCGGCGAGATGGCGTCCCAATGAACGGGCACCGGCACCCTCCTTCCGGCGCGATGCCAGAAAGGCACGCAGATCGACGGCACGCAGATTGCTGACATCGCTGATGCGCGTTGGATGCCCGAGATATCCCGTCATGAACATCAGAAACTGGCGGGTATCGCGTTCATAGGCTTCGACCGTGTTATCCGACAGCCGACGCTCGCCCTCCAGTGCGCGAAGCCATGACTGGCGTTCGCTCAGAAGGTCTGGATCGGCAAAGGTCAGGATTTCATCCACGTCGCGTCGTCCTTATATCTGGATGGACACTAGAGAACTGCCGTCAGTATTTGGTTAAAATGCGGGTGACAGGGCGCGACGTGTTCCGCTAAAGGTTCCCTTTTCGTTTGGCAAAGGGCATGGTCGCCGACATCATGGCAAAAGATTCGACCGATCTGTTTGGGGCGCTGTTTGGCGATCAACAGCCGACACACGGTGCGCCTGTGACGTCCGTGCCCGTTCTGGTACCGATGCCAGCGCCGGGGCCTTACAGCTATTCAGTTCCAAACGACATGGTGGTGGAGCCGGGGTCCATCGTGCAGGTTCCCTTGGGTCCGCGCCAGGTTATCGGTGTTGTCTGGGATAAGACGGATGGTGCCTCTGTCGATCCGAAGAAGCTGCGGCCCATCACGAAAAANTTCGACTGCCNGCCGATACGAGACGAAATGCGTCGTTTCATCGACTGGGTCGCCACTTACACGCTGTCGCCGCCCGGGCTGGTGGCGCGCATGGCGTTGCGTGCGCCTGCTGCATTCGACCCTGAACCGATGATCGAAGGTTTGCGGCTGACAGAGGCGCGTCCGGAACGGCTGACGCCGGCGCGCGGGCGTGTCATCGAGTTGGCCGGTGAAGGGCATGCTTGGACCAAAAGCGGTCTTGCCAATGCCGCTGGCGTGTCAACCAGTGTCATCGACGGTTTGGCCAAGCAGGGCATTTTCGAAACTGTTTNCCTGCCCGCTCCGCCTGTCGTGGCCGAGCCCGATCCTGATTATACCGAGCCCCGTCTCGAAGGGCCGCAAAAGCAGGCGGCGTCCGAGATTCTGGAAGACGTGAAGAAGGGCGGCTTTGCTGTTTCGCTGATCGACGGCGTCACCGGCTCTGGCAAGACCGAGGTCTATTTNGAGGCCGTGGCCGAAACCCTGCGGCAGGGCAAGCAGGTGCTGATCCTCTTGCCGGAAATCGCGCTGACGGCGTCGTTCCTGGATCGCTTTCAGGACCGCTTTGGCTCCAAACCGGCAGAATGGCATTCCGATTTGTCACCAAGGATGCGTGAAAAAGTCTGGCGGCAAACGGTGACGGGTGAGGTGCGGGTGGTCGCCGGTGCGCGCTCTGCGCTGTTTCTGCCTTTTGACAATCTTGGGCTCATTATTGTCGATGAAGAGCATGACCCGGCTTACAAGCAGGAAGACCGCGTCTATTATAATGCCCGCGATATGGCCGTGGTGCGGGCGCGAATCGCCGACTTCCCGGTGGTGCTGGTTTCGGCGACACCCTCCGTCGAAAGCCAGGTCAACGGCATCTCGGGCCGTTATAATACCATTCATTTGCATACGCGATTTGGCGATGCGGCGATGCCGGACCTGCATCTGGTCGATATGCGCCGCCATCCGCCTGAGAGAGGCGGCTTTCTGTCGCCGGTGCTGTTGCGTGGCATAGCCAAAACCATTGAAANGGGCGAGCAGTCTCTACTGTTCTTGAACCGGCGTGGCTATGCACCATTGACACTGTGCCGCGTTTGCGGCCACCGCTTTCAGTGCCCGCAGTGTTCGAGCTGGTTGGTGGAGCACCGTTTTCGCAGCCAACTCCAATGTCACCAATGTGGTCACAACCAACCGACACCCGATCACTGCCCTGAATGCGGCACCTTCGATCATCTCGCAGCTTGTGGTCCCGGCGTGGAGCGTATTGCCGAGGAAGTCGAGAAGCACTTTCCAGAGGCGCGGACCATCGTGCTGTCTTCCGACCTGATGGGCGTCAAGCGTCTGCGGCTGGAACTGGAAGCCATCGTTAAGGGCGAGGCGGATATCGTTATCGGCACGCAGCTTGTCGCCAAGGGTCATAACTTTCCACTTATGACACTCGTTGGTATCGTCGACGCGGATCTGGGGTTGGCGAATGGAGACCCACGTGCCGCGGAACGCACATTCCAGCTTTNGTCACAGGTCACGGGCCGAGCAGGCCGAACCGGCCTCAAGAGCCATGGCCTGTTGCAAACCTATCAACCGCAACATCCCGTCATGCAGGCCATCGTTTCAGGCGACGCTGCAGCCTTTTACGAACGCGAAGTGATCGAGCGGGAAANGGCACTGCTGCCGCCATTCGGTCGTTTGGCCTCTCTCATCGTCTCTGCCGATACGCGAGCGGAAGCCGAGACCCATGCGCGTGGTCTGCGTGCATCCGCCCCGCAGGCCTCGGGCATCATGCTGTTGGGACCTGCCGAAGCGCCGCTTGCACTCATTCGCGGGCGATACCGTTTCCGGCTGCTCGTCCACGGCAAGCGGAACTCCGACATGCAAGGTTTCATGCGCGCGATGCTGGGCAGCGGGCCGAAAGAGCGCGGATCGGTGCATGTTCAGGTGGATATCGATCCACAAAGTTTTCTCTGAGCTTCTTTCGATGTGTCGCCTGCCGTGGCATAAGGCGGCAGGGGATCACTGATTTGGGGACTATCATGGAATTCTATTTTCCGAGTGAATTCGGCGAGCAAATGGCTTTTGTTGCTGCGGCTGTGTCTGCCATCATCGGACTTTTCATCATGTTCGCACCGGGGGTGACGTTCCGCCTGTTCGGTTTGCAATTGATGACGGATCGACGTGACGGCCTGGTCCTTCTACGCTCGTCTCTCGGAGGCTTTTATCTCGGCTTTGGCGCAAGCGCGCTGCTTCTGGCACAGCCCATGGTCTATCTCGCATTCGGCGCATCTTTNGCGCTTGCCGTGTTCGGTGCCATTCTCTCGATCCTGTCGGATGGTGGAGCAACGGTGCGAAATTGCCTACTCCTGGTTGTTCATTTCGTCTTAGCTGCATTGCCGTTGATGTACGTCTTCGGGTTGTTCTAAAAACGATTTTTNGTCGATAATGATGCCATTGCGGGTCACAACTGCGTAATTTGAAAAAATTAACGTTCCTCCTCTGGCCCAAAAGACACTTTCCGTTACCACGCGTGTTGCGAGTCCCCGCTTCCTATGCTAGACGGACCGCGAAATCGATAAAAGACAGGGGGGAATTCCGGTCTTTTTCGGGGAAATTGAAACGATTTCAAGAATTTGGCGCGCTGCGAAATCGGCGCCTGTTTCTTGGACGATTAGCAGGGAAAAAGTGCCCGTGGCAAATGCCTCCCATGGAACATCCGGTGTGGCGGAAAGGTATGCGTCGTCGCTTTTCGAGCTCGCTTTGGAAGCGGGTGTTGTCGATGCAGTCGGTGCCGATCTCGATACGTTTCAGGCCTTGCTGGATGAAAGTGATGACCTGAAGCGTCTGGTTGCGAGCCCGGTCTTTTCGTCTGAAGATCAGTCCAGAGCAATTTCCGCTCTTGCTGCAAAGGCCGGTATCTCTGGTCTGTCTGCAAACTTTCTAAAGGTCGTTGCGGGCAATCGTCGCCTGTTTGCCGTTCCCGGAATGATCGTTGCCTATCGTGAAATCGCTGCCGCTCATCGCGGCGAGATTACTGCCGAAGTGACTTCGGCACATGCGCTGGATGAGGCGCAGGAAACTGAACTGAAAGCGGCGTTGAAGAGCGTCACTGGTAAGGATGTGAAGGTCGCTCTGACCATTGATCCATCCATTCTTGGCGGTCTCATCGTCAAGGTTGGTTCGCGCCAGACCGATACGTCTCTTCGCACCAAACTTTCCACCCTTAAGCTTGCACTGAAAGAGGTTGGCTGATGGATATCCGCGCCGCGGAAATTTCCGCAATTCTAAAAGACCAGATCAAAAATTTCGGCAACGAGGCTGAAGTCTCGGAAGTCGGCCAAGTGCTTTCCGTCGGTGACGGTATTGCCCGCGTTTACGGCCTCGATAATGTTCAGGCCGGTGAAATGGTCGAGTTCCCAGGCGGCATTCGCGGCATGGCACTCAACCTTGAAAATGACAACGTCGGCGTCGTTATTTTCGGTTCTGACCGTGACATCAAGGAAGGCGACACCGTCAAGCGGACTGGCGCTATCGTTGACGTTCCTGTCGGTCCAGAGCTCCTCGGCCGCGTTGTCGATGCTCTCGGCAATCCGATCGACGGCAAAGGCCCGATCAACGCAACGCGCCGTTCGCGTGTTGACGTCAAGGCCCCCGGCATCATTCCACGCAAGTCGGTTCACGAGCCAATGTCGACCGGCCTCAAGGCCATCGACGCTCTGATCCCTGTTGGTCGTGGTCAGCGCGAGCTGGTCATCGGTGACCGCCAGACCGGCAAAACAGCGATCATTCTCGATACGATCCTGAACCAGAAGGCTATCCACGACAGTGGTCCAGACAGTGAAAAGCTGTACTGCGTCTACGTCGCTATCGGCCAGAAGCGTTCGACCGTCGCCCAGTTCGTGAAGGTTCTTGAAGAGCGTGGCGCTCTGCAGTATTCCATCATCGTTGCTGCAACGGCCTCCGATCCTGCTCCGATGCAGTATCTGGCACCGTTTGCCGGTTGCGCCATGGGCGAATACTTCCGTGACAACGGCATGCATGCGCTGATCGGTTACGACGACCTTTCCAAGCAGGCTGTTGCCTACCGTCAGATGTCGCTCCTTCTGCGTCGTCCTCCGGGCCGTGAAGCTTATCCTGGCGACGTTTTCTACCTGCACTCGCGTCTGCTCGAGCGCGCCGCCAAGATGGGCGACGCTGCTGGTAATGGTTCGCTGACGGCTCTGCCTGTCATCGAAACGCAGGGTAACGACGTTTCCGCGTTTATTCCGACCAACGTGATCTCGATCACCGACGGCCAGATATTCCTCGAAACCGACCTGTTCTATCAGGGTATCCGCCCGGCTGTTAACGTCGGTCTGTCGGTTTCGCGCGTTGGTTCTGCCGCTCAGATCAAGGCCATGAAGCAGGTTGCCGGTTCGATCAAGGGCGAGCTTGCCCAGTATCGTGAAATGGCAGCCTTTGCCCAGTTCGGTTCCGACCTCGATGCTTCCACGCAACGCCTGCTGAACCGTGGTGCACGTCTGACCGAGTTGCTCAAGCAGCCACAGTTCTCTCCGCTCAAGACGGAAGAACAGGTTGCCGTGATTTTTGCTGGTGTGAATGGTTACCTGGACAAGGTCGCTGTTGCAGACATCAGCAAGTTCGAGCAGGGTCTGCTGTCTTACCTCCGCTCGGAAGGCAAAGACATTCTCGACACCATCCGCACGGAAAAGGCTGTTAGCGATGACACCAAGGGCAAGTTGAAGACTGCTCTTGAAAATTTCGCCAAGTCTTTCTCCTGATTAGCCTCGTGACTGGGACGGATAACGGATGCCTTCACTAAAGGATCTGAAAAACCGCATAGCCTCCGTAAAGGCGACGCAGAAGATTACCAAGGCGATGAAAATGGTCGCNGCGGCGAAGCTTCGGCGCGCCCAGGAAGCTGCGGAGGCCGCCCGGCCTTACTCGCAGCGCATGGGTGCCGTGCTTGCCAATATCGCTCAGGCGGTAGAGGCAGACGTTGCTCCGGTTCTGATGACCGGTACGGGAAAGGACGACGTGCATCTGCTCGTCGTCTGCACGGCTGACCGTGGTCTTTGCGGTGGTTTCAATGCGCAGATTTCCCGTTTTGCCCGTGATCGCGCTCGCAAGCTGATCGCGCAGGGCAAGACGGTCAAANTCATGACTGTCGGCAAGAAGGGCTACGATAGCCTGCGTCGCGAATTCTCGGCCAACATCATCGAACGCATTGAACTGCGTGACGTGAAGCGGGTGGGTTTCGAGAACGCCGATGGTATTGCCAAGAAGATCATCGCGCGTTTCAACGCCGGTGAGTTCGATGTCTGCACGCTGATCTATTCCGAGTTCAAATCGGTCATCAGCCAGATACCTACGGGTCTGCAGCTTATTCCCGCTGCGGCTCCTGCGGTCGAGGTCGAGCAGTCTGCAACGACAGCGATTTATGAATACGAGCCGGATGCGGCTTCCATTTTGGAAGACCTTATTCCGCGCAACATTTCCGTTCAGGTTTTCCGGGCTCTGCTCGAAAACGTGGCTGGCGAAATGGGTGCCAAGATGAGCGCGATGGACAACGCCACGCGCAACGCCGGTGAAATGATCAACAAGTTGACGCTTTCCTATAACCGTCAGCGTCAGGCTCAGATCACCAAGGAACTGATTGAAATCATTTCGGGCGCGGAAGCGCTCTGAGGTTAAGGAAAGAGGGTAAGGATAATGGCTAAGGCAGCTACCCCAAAGAAAACCGCAGCGATCACTGGCGCGACCGGCAAGGTTAAGCAGGTTATCGGCGCTGTTGTCGACGTGGCGTTCGAAGGCGATCTGCCTGCGATCCTCAACGCGATTGAGACTGACAATAACGGCAACCGTCTGGTTCTCGAAGTTGCGCAGCACCTCGGCGAAAACGTCGTGCGTACAATCGCCATGGACTCGACCGAAGGCCTGGTTCGCGGTCAGGCCGTTCGTGACACGGGCGCTCCGATCACCGTTCCGGTCGGTCCTGAGACGCTCGGTCGTATCATGAACGTCATCGGCGAGCCGGTTGACGAAGCAGGCCCGCTGGTCACCTCCGGCATGCGCGCCATTCACCAGGAAGCGCCGTCTTACGTGGAGCAGTCCACCGATGGCCAGATTCTGGTTACAGGCATCAAGGTCGTCGACCTTCTCGCCCCTTACGCGAAGGGCGGCAAGATCGGCCTGTTCGGCGGCGCCGGCGTTGGCAAGACCGTTCTCATCATGGAACTGATCAACAACGTCGCCAAGGCGCATGGTGGTTACTCGGTATTTGCTGGCGTGGGTGAACGTACCCGCGAAGGCAACGACCTTTACCACGAAATGATCGAATCCGGCGTGAACAAGCTTGGCGGTGGCGAAGGCTCCAAGGCTGCTCTCGTTTACGGCCAGATGAATGAGCCGCCAGGCGCGCGTGCTCGCGTTGCTCTGACGGGTCTGACTATCGCTGAAGACTTCCGCGACAAAGGCCAGGACGTTCTGTTCTTCGTGGACAACATCTTCCGCTTCACGCAGGCTGGTTCCGAAGTGTCGGCTCTTCTGGGTCGTATTCCTTCCGCTGTGGGTTATCAGCCAACGCTGGCAACCGACATGGGCCAGATGCAGGAACGCATCACCACCACGACCAAGGGTTCGATCACCTCGGTTCAGGCCATTTACGTGCCCGCCGACGACTTGACCGACCCTGCACCAGCAACATCGTTCGCCCACTTGGACGCAACGACGGTTCTGTCGCGCTCTATCGCGGAAANGGGTATTTATCCGGCTGTTGACCCGCTCGACTCCACGTCGCGCATGCTCGACCCGATGATCGTTGGCGAAGAGCACTATGAAGTTGCTCGTAAGGTTCAGATGACCTTGCAGCGCTACAAGGCCCTCCAGGACATCATCGCCATCCTCGGCATGGACGAACTGTCTGAAGAAGACCGTTTGGCGGTTGCGCGCGCTCGTAAGATCGAACGCTTCCTGTCGCAGCCATTCTTCGTGGCTGAAATCTTCACTGGCGCTCCGGGCAAGCTCGTGGCTCTCGAAGACACGATCAAGGGCTTCAAGGGTCTCGTCAACGGCGAGTACGACCACCTGCCGGAAGCTGCTTTCTACATGGTTGGTTCGATGGAAGAAGCCGTCGAAAAAGCCAAGAAAATGGCTGCTGAAGCTGCCTGATAAAATTATCAAGAAAGGCGCGTGGCTTTTCCACGCGCCTTTGTCTGTCGCGCAACATAGAAGAAGTGAATAGCCATGGCCGACACTTTCAAATTCGAACTTGTTTCTCCCGAGCGGCTGCTCGTATCCGAGACGGTCACTGAAGTTGTCATTCCGGCCATGCTTGGCGAAATGACGGTTTTGCCGAACCACGCGCCTGTTATGACGACCATCAAGCCAGGCCTCGTCACTGTGAAGTTCGCCTCTGGCGAAACACATAAATACGTTGTTTTCGGCGGTTTTGCGGACATCGTCCAAAGCGGTTGCACATTGTTGGCAGAGTCGGCATCAGCCGCTGACGATATCACCCCTGACGATTTGCAGAAACGTATCGATGCTGCCCGTTCCGAAATTCAGGAAGGCAACCATCATCACGAGCATCTTACCAAGCTCGAAAAGCACCTGTATGAATTGACGAACCTTCATGAGGTTCTCGTCGCCGCTTGAAAGCACCGGGCGGGTTCGAAAGAATGACTGCCCMCAAAAACGGAACTTCAAGCGGCTCGAATGGGCCGCTTTTTGTTTTTGGTACATGGAAGTGTCAAAGTGGGCATCGACCGTCCAACGCCCGTCAGCATAAGAGGAGCAGGGATGTCTGTCAGTTCAGCCTATCAGATGGTGAAGCGCATATCCCTGCGTGACGGCGTGGTGTCCAGCGGCAACAGAAACGTACCGGAAGAAATACCTGTCGCCTTCTCCTATGGCGGCTCTACCCATGCGGTGATGATGGCATCTCCCGTTGACCTGGAAGATTTTGCCGTCGGCTTCAGCCTTACGGAAGGCATCATCACGGAGCTATCTCAGATCGAGTCAATAGAGATAGTCGAGACCGAGCAGGGATTTGATGTCCAGGTTTCGCTTTTCGATGAGCAGGCAGATGCCTTGCGCAGTCGCAGACGGCACATGGCGGGGCCTGTTGGCTGCGGTTTGTGTGGCATCGAATCCATCGAGCAGGCGGTGCGGCCTATCCCGGATGTTTCGCGGACCCGGCTTACCCTCGACACCATCGATCTCGTCGCCGCGATGGATGCTCTGCACGAAGCTCAACCGATCTTCCGGCAAACGCGAGGCGTGCATGGGGCGGGCTTCTATCACCCCACGAAAGGTTTGATCGCGGCGCGGGAGGATGTTGGACGACATAATGCGTTGGACAAACTGGCAGGTGCAGTCTTGCGAAGCGGTCACTTGGGTGCAAGCGGTGCCGTCATCGTGACCAGTCGTATTTCCGTGGAGATGGTTCAGAAAGCCGCCATTCTGGGGAGCCCGGTGCTTGCTGCGGTTTCTGCGCCGACAATGCTTGCCATCGAAACGGCGGAGAAGGCCGGAATGACGCTTGTCGCTCTGGTGCGGGGCGACGATATGGAAATCTTCACGCGTCCAGATCGGATTACGTTCGACGGTCTCAATCACGAATAGCCACCCGTGGCGCAGCATTCGTTTTGCTTTCCTTTGCGACTTTGATATTCGTCAGTTCGACATTGCTCGAATGTGGCTTGCGCCACTGGAATTTCAGAGTTCCGGGCATCTCCTTACAAANCATCTGAGGTGCCGAGGGACAGGTCGGTTCCGGGAGAGCAGCATGCAGCATGACATGATTTCGAAAACGCGGACAACCGTTCAGGCCACCGATTTCGGGCCTTGGCTGGCAAAGGCTTCGGTTCTGATCATTGATGATGAAACGGGTATGCGCAATTTTCTAATGCGCACGCTGGAGGCTCGCTGCGCCTTTGTAGACGAAGCAGCCGACACGGCGGAGGCGACGCGCAAGCTTGATGATCGCCATTTCGATATCGTCATTCTGGACAACATCATGCCCAAAAAANCCGGGCTGGAATGGTTGGCGGAGCAAAGGGCGATCGGCTTTTACGCCGAGGCCATCCTGATGACGGCCTACGCCGATCTCGATACTGCCATTCAGGCCATTCGCGCGGGAGCTGCCGATTTTGTGTTGAAACCCTTTCGCTCCAACCAGATTCTGAATGCCATATCGAGGGCGCTCGATCGGTCCAACCTGCAAAGGGAAAACTCGGCGCTCAAATATCAGCTTAAAACAGCGTCCGACCATATTTTTCTGCGCGACCGGTTGGTCGGCAGTTCCGCGACTATTCAGCAAACACGCGATATGATCAGCCGCGTGGCACCGCTTCCGACATCCGTACTTCTGACCGGGGAGTCTGGTACGGGTAAGGAAGTGCTGGCGCGCTCCATTCATGAGCTATCAGACCGCGCGGACAAACCTTTCGTACCGATAAACTGTGCTGCTATCCCTGCCGACATGCTGGAAACAGAGTTGTTCGGACATGTGAAAGGCGCGTTTACGGGCGCAGACAGCCGCCGCGAAGGGCTGTTTCTGCATGCGCAAGGTGGAACCCTGTTTCTGGATGAGATCGGTGAGATGCCGATTGCGTTGCAGAGCAAGCTGCTGCGGGTGATCGAGGACCGCAAGGTGCGTCCAGTAGGTGCCGAGCGGGAAGTGCCTGTCGATATACGCTTCGTCTTCGCCACCAACGCAGATTTGGTGGCAGATGTGGAAANGGGACGTTTCCGAGCAGATCTTTTTNACCGCATCAATGTCATGCAGATCTATCTCGCGCCGCTGCGTGACCGTGAGCGCGACGTTGTGGAACTTGCAGATTTGTTCATGCACAAGCTTTCACAGCAACTCGGCATGCCGCCAGTGAAGATCGATGACGCGGTGCGCGCTACGCTGCTTTCCTATCACTGGCCGGGGAATGTGCGCGAGCTGCGCAATTTTGTCGAGCGAAGCGTCATTCTTGGACGTTTCCCGCTCGATTTGCGCAGCGGCGCGTCCGCGCCTGTGGCCTCCGGCACATTGGATGATGTGGAGCGGCGGCATATTCTGGCTGTTCTGGATGATGTGGGGGGAAACAGAGACGAGGCGTCACGACGTCTTGGTATTTCCCGCAAANCGATCGATCGCAAGATGTCGTCCTGGCATGGCTGAGAGACCGGGCACTGTGACATCCATCAATGTCGTGCGGTCGGTTCGCGTGCGTCTTCTGGCCATTGCTCTATTGCCGACACTTGTCATCCTGCCCTTGTTGCTGGGTGTGACGATGGTGCGCTGGAGCGGCAAGTTCGATGCGCTGCTGATTACCAAGGTCAACAGCGACTTGACTGTCGCCCATCAATATCTGGCGACGATTCTCGAGAATACTGGCGAAAGGCTGGAGGGGATTGCCGATTCTGCACGGTTGCGGGATATCGGGACCGAAGGGCAAGAAGCTCCACTGAAAGCCTTTCTGGAGGATAATCGCCAAAAGCTCGGCCTCGACTTCCTATTTGTCGTGAATGCTGATGGGGTTGTCACGGCAAGCGCGGGCACCGCTGCAACGAGGCTTCGTGTGGATTGGCCCGTTCGTGCCACCGCACTCGGTGGCAAGGCATCCCATGCCATGGATATTTTTNCGGAGCAGGAGCTTTCGGCTCTCTCTCCCGCTCTCGCACAGCGGGCACGCCTCGAGCTTCTTCCGACTTCCAATGCGCAGAAAGATGATCGGGCGGCGGAGACGCGCGGNATGATGATCCACGCGGCAAGCCCGTTGAAACTGCCCGGCAGAGGCGCGATGGCGTTGGTGGGGGGTAGGCTGCTGAACCAGAACCTCGATTTCATCGATGAGATCAATGACCTCGTCTACCGACAAGCCAGCCTGCCGGAAGGTAGCCAGGGTACGGCCACACTGTTTCTGGATGACGTGCGCGTCAGCACCAATGTTCGTCTTTNCGAAANTCGGCGAGCGCTGGGGACGCGAGTATCGGAGGCCGTTCATTCGGCAGTGCTCGGCGCCGGGCAAGTGTGGCTCGACAGCGCTTTCGTCGTCAACGACTGGTATATATCAGCCTACGAGCCACTGGTTGACAGCTACGGAAAGCGCATCGGCATGCTCTATGTCGGTTTTCTGGAAGCGCCTTTTGCACGTGCGAAATACGAGACGCTCGGTTCGATCATTGCAGCGTTTCTGGGGATAACAATCCTCAGCATACCCGTTTTTTNAAGGTGGGCGCGAGACATTTTCAGGCCTCTGGAGCGCATGACGCAGACCATATCCAAAGTCGATGACGGAGATCTCGGTGCAAGGACAGGCCTGCCTCCAACCGGAGATGAAATCGGTCAGGTCGCCGTTCATCTTGACAAATTGCTGGGCCGCCTTCAGCAGCGTGAGGGCGAGTTGAGGGCGTGGAACGAGGAACTGAACGTTCGTGTCGAACAGCGGACGCAGGAGTTACAGCTTGCCAATCTCCGCCTTGAGGCGACGACCAAGCAATTGGTCATGTCCGAGAAGCTGGCGACTATTGGTGAGATTACCGCAGGCGTTGCGCACGAGATCAACAATCCCATCGCCGTCATTCAGGGCAATCTGGAGGTGGCGCGCAGCATGCTGGGTGACGGAGGGGATGTCGCCAAAACCGAATTCAACCTGATCGACGAACAGGTAGACCGCATTAGTAGGATTGTTGGAAAACTTTTGCAGTTTGCGCGCCCGGAGGAGTTTGCCGGGTACGTGGAACGCCTAAGACCCGAAAGCGTCCTGTCGGATTGTATGCCGCTGGTGAAGCACGTCCTCAACCGCGCTGGTATCGAAGTCGTGCGCCATGACGATGCCACGGGACTCCTGGCTATGAACAGGACAGAATTGCAGCAGGTTCTGGTCAATCTCATCGTCAACGCAGCCCATGCCATGCCGCACGGCGGGACGCTGACATTGGATAGCGTCGATGAGCAGCGGCACGGCTCTCAAGGCGTGGCCATCATGGTGGCTGATACCGGGGTAGGGATGAGTCAGGATGTTGTGGACCGCATTTTCGACCCGTTCTTCACCACGAAGCGGCAGGAAGGGACCGGGCTCGGTCTCTCAGTCAGTCAGATGCTGATCGTGCGCCAGGGCGGTGAGATCACTGTCTCGAGTGTTCCGGGTGCAGGAACGACCTTTACCATCTGGTTGCCGCAAGTGCTTTAAGTGCATGTAAGCATTGTCGAAAGTGGCAAAANGAAAGCGAAAATGTGGACATTTTGTCGCAAGGGTCGGACATTTTGTCTCTACTTCCCACGCTGTCCGTCCTATCTCCTTGATAAATAACAAATTCGTGTCTGGCACACCAATTGCTGAGGCTGTGTAGCAACACAAAGGCCGTTGCGTGTGAGCGTCCCGAAGAAGGAGCCGCCTCACGTCTTTCGGCCCGTGGGCTTGGGACATGGTTTCGGGGATTATCAGTATGACCTGCAGGATCAGCGACAGGTCACGCTGAACCTCGAGACAAATAACAACATCGAAATTCACCGCAGATGCGGCGAATGGAGGGACACACATGACAGCGACGAACGACACACTCGCGCCAGGGGCGACGGGTGCAGGTCTTCTGGACCGCGAAAGAATTATCGCAAAGCCTGGCTTCAACCGTTGGCTGGTTCCGCCAGCAGCGCTCGCCATCCATCTTTGCATCGGCATGGCCTATGGTTTCTCGGTATTCTGGTTGCCATTGACCAAGGCTATCGGCATCACATCTTCCGTTGCCTGCGCCGATCTCAACCTGGGATCTGCGCTGTTCACTACAACGTGCGACTGGCGCGTCAGTGACCTTGGCTGGATCTACACATTGTTCTTCGTGCTCCTTGGCTGCTCTGCTGCCATCTGGGGCGGTTGGCTGGAGCGCGCTGGCCCACGCAAGGCTGGTTTCGTGTCGGCGATCTGCTGGTGCGGCGGTATGGCAATTGCAGCAGTCGGCATCATGACCCACCAATTGTGGTTGATGTGGTTCGGTGCTGGCGTCATCGGCGGTATCGGACTTGGCCTCGGCTACATTTCGCCTGTGTCGACGCTGATCAAGTGGTTCCCGGACCGTCGCGGCATGGCAACCGGCATGGCCATCATGGGCTTCGGCGGCGGCGCGATGATCGGCGCCCCACTTGCGGACGCGCTGATGCGCCACTTCCGTACCGATGCGTCTATCGGTGTGTGGGAAACATTTCTCGTCATGGCGGCCATTTATTTCGTCTTTATGATGGCGGGTGCTTTCGGCTACCGGATTCCACCCGCGGGCTGGAAACNAGAAGGCTGGACTGCACCTGCCGCGAAGAACTCCATGATCACCACACGTCACGTTCATCTCAAGAACGCGCACAAGACCAAGCAATTCTGGATGATCTGGCTGGTTCTTTGCCTGAACGTGTCGGCCGGTATCGGTGTTCTCGGCATGGCGTCCCCAATGCTTCAGGAAATTTTTGCCGGTTCGTTGATCGGTCTTCCTGATGTGAAGTTCGCAGACCTTACGCCTGAACAGCTGGCACAGATTGGTGCTATCGCTGCCGGTTTCACCGGTCTGCTTTCGGTCTTCAATATTGCTGGCCGCTTTTTCTGGGCGTCGCTTTCCGACCGTATCGGTCGCAAGGGCACCTATTTCACCTTCTTCGCACTCGGGATCGTGTTGTACGCACTTGCACCGTGGGCAGCTGGTATGGGTAACAAGGCTCTGTTCGTCGGCATGCTTTGCATCATCGTTTCGATGTATGGCGGCGGTTTTGCGACAATTCCGGCGTATCTCGCAGACATTTTCGGCACCCAATTCGTTGGCGCGATCCATGGTCGTTTGCTGACGGCCTGGGCAACGGCGGGTATCATCGGTCCTGTCGTGGTCAACTACATTCGTGAAGCGCAGATCGCGGCCGGAATTCCCCGCGCACAGGTTTACGATTTCACCATGTATATTCTGGCCGGAATGCTGGTGGTCGGCCTCATCGCCAACCTGATGGTGAAGCCGTTGCAGGACAAGTGGTACATGTCCGATGCTGAAGTGGCATCACTTCAGGCAAAGACAACAGCTGCGAGCAGCGGTCCATCCGGTTCCTTTGGTATCGGCAAGGGCGGCTTTGACGGCAAAGCTTTGATCGCCTGGGCAATCGTCGGTATCCCAATCTTGTGGGGTATCTGGATCACGTTGCAGAAGACATTCGTTCTGTTCATGTAAACGTTTTATCTCGTGACGGGAAAAGGCGGCCTTCGGGCCGCCTTTTGCATTTTAGAGTTGGATGTACGTGGAGTTCACCGTGCCGCGGACACCAGCTTTGGTGATCTCGACGTATCATAGGCACTGGCCGTTGTGTTGCCGACGTTGAATTGTGTCAACAGCTCCCGCAGGCTTTCCGCCTCACGGGCGAGACCGTGACTCGCCGCTGTGGTTTCTTCCACCATCGCTGCATTCTTTTGCGTTGCCTGATCCATCAGGTTCACAGCATTGTTGATTTCAACCAGACCGGTAGCCTGTTCTCTCGATGCCTTGACGATTGTCGATACGTTGACATCGATCTGGCCTACCTGCACCGCGATTTGTCTTAAGGCATCGCCTGTCTGCCCAACCAGATCGACGCCATTGGCAACGTGCTGGCGGGATGTATTGATGAGTTCCTTGATTGCCTTGGCAGCGCTTGCGGACCGCTGGGCAAGTTCCCGCACCTCTTGGGCTACGACTGCGAAGCCTTTGCCTGCTTCACCCGCACGCGCTGCCTCGACGCCAGCATTCAGTGCCAGAAGATTGGTCTGGAAGGCAATGTCATCGATGACGCCGATGATATTGGTGATCTCACCCGAGGACTGAGAAATTTTATCCATTGCGCCGATGGCGCGGTGAACAATGTCACCCGAGCGCTCTGCGCTTTCCTTGGTAGAGCCTACGAGTTTNCCGGCTTCATCTGCACCTTTGCTGGAATCCCTGACCGTCATGGTGATTTCTTCCAGTGCGGCAGCGCTTTCCTCCAGAGAGGCAGCCTGCTGCTCGGTGCGCCGTGCGAGCTGGTCGGCAGCAACGCGAATTTCGGCAGAGCCGGATGCGATGGTGGCAGCATTCTGTGCCACGGTTTGCATCGTCAGGCGCAGCTTTTCGATAACCTCATTGAAGTCACCGCGCAGTTTTTCCATGCTGGGTACAAATGGTGTGGCGAGATGCTGGCGAAGCTCGCCTTCTGCCAATTGACGCAGCGCGTGCCCCAGCGTTGAAATCGCGCTCATCCGGGGTGTCACGTCCGTTGCGAATTTGACGACTTTGACGACCTGTCCCTTATCATTCAAANTCGGGTTATAGGCGGCCTGGATCCAGACCTCCTTGCCGTTCTTGCCGAAACGCACAAACTCATCGGAAATGAACTCGCCAGCCGCCAGCCGCTTCCAGAAGTTCGCATACTCACTGGATGCCGCGTAAGCAGGTTCGCAAAAGAGGCGGTGGTGCTTGCCGACTATATCGGAAAGGCTGTAATTCAACGTGTTGCAGAAATTGTCGTTGGCGGTGAGGATTTCTCCCTGCGGTGTGAACTCGATGACGGCCTGAGACCGCGAAATCGCCTCAAGTTTACCGCTGTCTTCTTTTGCCTTCAGCTTCTTGGCAGTGATGTCAGTGGCGATCTTGACGACTTTGTAAGGACGGCGACCACGACAAACGGGATTGTAGGACGCCTCGATCCATATTTCCGCGCCGTCTTTACGGATGCGCTTATATTCCTGAGCCTGAAATGTTCCGCCTGCCAGAGTTCTCCAAAAATCCGCATAGGCTTGGCTTTCCACATAATCGCGATCGCAGAAGATGCGATGGTGTTTGCCGATGATCTCATCCAGCCTGTAACCGAGGGCGGCGCAGAAGTTCTCGTTTGCGTTGATGATATTTCCTTTNAGATCGAATTCGATCATCGCCTGAGAGGTAGAGAGAGCTTCAAGTGTCTGTATTTTGTCAGCATTTTTNCCCAGCCAAAGCATGTCGTCTCCAAACGAGCTGAAAAAAGCCGCGGCAGTGCATTTGCGTAAAGTCGCGCGCGTTTTCAATTAAGGTTTCAGTTACGTTGATAATTTCATTCTCTAATTGCATTAGAGCTTATTAATATTAATACAGTGTTGATGGTAACTATCGCCGAAGTTTATTTTCGGTTCTTCCAAGCTTAGCGCATGATTCAACTGATCAGTCCGATCCGCGGCTGGCTTCGGCGCGCATCTTTGCAATAGAAACCACGATAAATGCCTGCAACTCCAGCGGCACATCACAACAAAAAAACGCTGCCGGGCATATGCCAAGCAGCGTTTTTCGTCAGTATTCAATAATGGAAGCTTCGGCTCAGCCCTTAAGCGGCGAGGTCATCGAGGTCGGCGCCCTTGAACATCTTGGCAAGGTTCAGGAAGCAAATCATACCATGTTCATTGGCAATGATGCCTTCCGAGAAGGACTTGTCGAAGGAAGCGGAGACTTCCGGCACTGGCTGCACCTGGCTTGCAGGGATCGTCAGGATGTCGGAAACGCGGTCGACCAGCATGCCGATGACCATGTTGTGGACTTCTGCCACGACGATGGCGCTACGCTCGTTGGCAACGGTGCTCTTCATCCCGAGTTTGTAGGCCAAGTCGATGATCGGAATAACCGAACCGCGAAGGTTCATGACGCCAATCACGTCTTTTGGCGCGTGCGGCAATGGTGTGGATGGAGCCCAGCCGCGAATTTCACGGATCGTGGTTGTTTTGACGCAGAACTCTTGATCGTGCAGACGAAACGCGATGATTTCGAGAGTATCGCCGCCAAAGTTCGTAGAGTTAATCGTGACCATCAGAATTCTTCCCAATCCTTGTTCTGGGCTAGTGCAAGCGCACCGACGCTCGCGTATCCGGATTTTGGCATCCTGCCTGGTGTACGAACAACCGGTACTTTGTCTTCCGGCTTCATCCTATGATTCGTAACAGAAGAATGTTTCTCAAATCTAAACTGCGTTAACAAATTTCTCAGAACGTCTGCTTCGTGAGCGAGGCTGTGGCTGGCAGCGGTCGTTTCTTCCACCATGGCGGCATTTNGCTGCGTATTGGTGTCCATTGCTTCGACGGCATGGTTGATTTCTTTCAGCCCACTTGCCTGTTCGCGTGCGGTTTCTACGATGGCGACAACGTTGCTGTTGATTTCCGCGACCTGCGTCACGATCATGTCGAGCGCTTTGCCGGTTTCGCCAACAAGTTCGACACCTTCTTTGACCTGTTCGGCAGAGGTGTTGATCAGTGTTTTGATTTCCTTGGCGGCGTGGGCAGACCGCTGTGCCAGTTCACGCACTTCCTGCGCGACAACGGCAAAACCCTTACCAGCATCGCCAGCGCGTGCCGCCTCGACACCAGCGTTCAGTGCAAGGAGATTCGTCTGAAACGCGATATCATCGATGACGCTGATAATGTTGCTGATTTCGTTTGATGACTGTGAAATGCGCCCCATGGCTTCAATTGCTTTGCTAACCACAGCCCCGGAACGCTCCGCACCGGCCTTGGTCTTGGCAACAAGGTCGCCGGACTCTTCCGCGCGCGTTGTGTTCTGTGCCACGGTTCTGGTGATTTCGTTGAGGGCCGCGGAGGTTTGTTCGACAGCTGCGGCCTGCTGTTCGGTCCGTTTGGCAAGATTGTCGGAGGCTTCGCTGACTTCGCGCGATCCGGTTGCGATGCTTCCGGTACTTTCAGCGACATCGCGCATGGCACTTTGCAGCTTTNGCAGAGAGCTGTTCAGGTCTTGGCGGACTTTTNCCAGGGTTGGAATGATGGGCGTCTCGATGGTGGCCGTCAGGTCTCCGTTGGCAAGTGCTGTCAAGCTTACGGCGAGATCATCCACGGCGCGAACGCGCTCGGTCACATCTGTCGCGAACTTGACAACTTTGAAAACGCGACCATCCTGGTCCATGATCGGGTTATAAGACGCCTGAATCCAGACTTCTTTTCCACCTTTGCCGATGCGCTTGAATTCAGCCGAGATGAATTCCCCCGCTGCGAGCTTGCTCCAGAAGGTGTTATAATCCGGGCTGTTGCGGAACTGCTCGTCGCAGAACATGCGGTGGTGCTGACCTCGAACTTCCTGGAGACTGTACCCGAGGCACTTCAGAAANTTTTCGTTGGCTGTAATGATTTCACCGGACGTGGTGAACTCAATGATTGCCTGAGCTCGAGAGAGAGCAGCAAGCTTGCCTCCATCTTCGGCCGACTTGATCTTTTCGTCGGTGATGACGGTCGCGATCTTGACGATGCTCTTGACCTTGCCACCCATCATGATCGGGTTGTAGGAGGCCTGAATCCAGACTTCACGTCCGCCGCTGGCAAAACGCTTATATTGCTGAGCTTGGTACTTTCCTTCACCAAGATTTTTCCAGAATGTGCGGTAATCCTGACTTTTGGCATAGTCTGCTTCGCAAAACATGCTGTGATGCCGCCCGACGATCTGCTCGGCGGTGTAGCCCATTGCTCGGCAGAAGTTTTCGTTTGCAGACAAAATCCGCCCACTGGTGTCAAACTCGATCATCGCCTGAGATTGGCCAAGGGCGTTGAGAACAGCTTTCGCATGCGTTCCAAGAAGAGATAGCACGTGGATGACACTCCATGGCAATGGCACACATGTGCGCATTGCGGACTTTGCTGTTGCGCGCGGACGTGGACAATCAATTGATCGTTCACGGCAACAACAATTCATCTACAAGATTAACTTTAAAAATATCTGAATTAGGTGATTATTGATATTCGATTAAGGCGGGTTGCAAGAACCAATGGCTTTCGCGCTATCAATATTCTTTTTCGTAAAAAATACCGGCCGCGCCCTCACCGTCGCCGCCTGCAGATCCACGTAATTTGACGCCCTTGCCCACGTCGAGATTGATAATGGCCTTCGCGCCTGAACTTCCGCTTTGCTCCAGTTCCAGATAGGTCTTCTCATTGAGGTATTTACCCGCAGAAACACGCGCCTGACCTTCTGAGTCCGTCGATATATCGAGGTCGTCAATACCGAGATTGCTGCGCAGGCTATCGAACAGGGATGTCGAACGTCCGCCAGCCAGTTGACCCGCTGCGTCTGCAAGCCGGGCGATCTGCAAAGCCGACAGCTTCGACATCGACTGACCGAAGATCAGCTGTGCCATCACTTCATCCTGGGGAAGAGCGGGTGAGGACGTGAAAGCGAAAGCTGGATCGTTTGCATTTCCGGTGACAGATACCGTCACCGTCGCGGAGCCTGCGGTTGAATCCGCTGCCATGTTGAGAACGGGAACGAGGCCGCCGCCGAAGGTGATGTCGCCGGTGGTGAAATCCAGACGACGGGTCAGAATTTCCAGCCGGCCGCGTTTCATTTCGAAGCCGCCGGAAACTTCGGGGTTTGCAGCGGAGCCGCGCACCGTTACGCCGCCGGTTAGTTCTGCATCTACACCACGGCCTCGCACGAAGATACCGCTGGGTGCATCGATTTTAAGGTCCAGTGCAATTGAGGACGAACTGCCGCTGCCACCCTTGTCAGCATTCAGCTTTTGCTCCTGTACGCGAACCGCACGCGGTGCGTTCTTGTGCTTCACATCGATTTGCTGGAGCGAAGCGGGAAGGCGCTCGGGTATGGTAATGGCACTTTTGTCGAGCGTGATGGTACCACCCAGAATGGGTGACGCGAGGGCAGGGCCTTTCAGCGTCAACGTGCCGCTGGCCTGTGTGGTAAACAACGTACCGTCATTATAGGCAGCGCGATTGAGGGTAATGGTAAGATCGGCGGGGAAACCGGAGCCCGGCAAGATGCCTATGGTGCCGGAGCCCGAGATCGTTCCACCGCCAGCAAGCTGTCCGCTCAATTTGGAAATGGTGGCTCTGTCACGGTCGAAACTGATCGCGACACCGAGATTGTTGATGGTTAGATTGCGACGCACATCGGTTACGCGGGTGCCGTTGGTCGTGATGCTGCCAGTGACATTGGGAGCGCTTGCTGTGCCTTCGATCTTGACATCGACAGCCGCCGTGCCAGCGACATCGAAGCCTTGTGCTGCGGTCTGCGCGGCAAGCACGCCAAGAGGTACGTTACCCCTGAATGCCATCGATAGTGGCCGGTTGCCGCTGATGCCAAGCGTCCCGCCACCAGAAAGCGTCAGCCCGCCTTGCGCCGTCACGTTGGTATCCAGTCTCAGTGTGCCGTCAGCAAACTGTCCCTTGGCTTTCACGCCGAGTGAGCCCAGACCGGCGGAGCGTGTCTGGCTGACTGTCGCATCGGACCAAGTCAGGTCGTAGTTTACTGTCGGATTGGAAGCCGATCCCTTAGCAGTGACCGTGCCGGAAATCGTCCCTGACGCGTCGAGTCCGGGGGAAAAGGCGTTTGCGAGATTGGCGGGAACGGAGCGAATGGCGGTGTTGAGATCAAGCGTCGAGCCCGCCATACCATTGACTTCGACACGTCCATTTCCAGTTTGGATGACGAGGCCGGAAATCCGCGCTGTACCATTGGCGATGGTAATGGCTGTTGGTTGTGAGAGCTTGACCGGAATGCCACGAGGGCTGGCGGAAAAGGCATCCACTTTCACTGTCATGGGAGCTGCGCCCGTATCAACGCTTCCCTTTAGCACCAGAGGCGCATTGTCGTAACGGGCATTGAGACCGAACGCGGTCGCCGTGCCGGAATGGTTGATGTCGAGGTCGAGGCCGGAAATGGAAACCGCACCGGCGTTGATGGCTTCCGCCGTCACCTTGCCATTGGCTGCAAGCGCCACGACATCATCGACCTTGAGGTCGGCCACGAGTTTGGAAACAGTCGTCGTGCCTCGAGATATGGTGTCGCCAGTGGCACGGATCGTCGCGGCGATCTTTCCATCCGAATTGGACACGTCCACGTTACCCTTGACGTCACCATTGGCCTGTTGGGCAGCCAGGGCTGCCAATAGTGAGAGGTCTGGAAAATCGAAGGAAAGATTTCCCGATGGCAGAAACTGCGGGGTAAATTGCAGATTGCCGGTCAGCACGTTACGTCCAACCGTGACATTCAATTTCGGAATTGCTGTTCCGTTCTCACCTTGGACGAGTTCTCCTGACGCATCGATGACCTGTCCGTCAAGCGTGCCGCTGGCCTGCAATTGAGCTTGCGGCGCATTGAGATCGGCTTTGCCGTTGGCGGATACTTTCAGCGCCTCAAGCGCGCGGCCAGCGAGTGTGGCTTTGGCCGAGTTGAGGCTGACCTGAAANTCAGCGGCCTTGAGCGGACCATTGGCCTCCAGTGAAAATCCGAGCGCACCCGATGCTTGTGGGGTCAGCTTTTCAAGCGCTGGCAAGCGGCCACCCAGGTTTGCGACCATATTGCCGTTTNCCAGAGAAAGGTCACCATTGGCTTCCAGCGTTCCGGATTTCACGACCAGGTTCTCGACGCGCGTTGCGCCGCCAATCGTGCTGTTTACATAGGCGTCGATGGCGATTGTGGTGTCGAATTTTTCTGCCAGCGCCGGCGGCAGGACAGCCGGAAGCACGAACAGGCGAAGGTTGGATGCAATCGTGCCTGCGGAAAGATCATAAGTTCCACTGCCGGTGCCGCCGATGCTGGCGCTTTCCAGCGTTGCACCTTCGAACGCGATTGTCTGTGTAGAGATGCGCAACGGTGCATTCAGCTTCAGCGGGGCCTTGATGGCCCTCTCGATATCGGGTGACGTCATTGCCGACTGGGCGATACTCAACGACGTCTGCACCGTGCCGGTTTGGGTCGTGAGATTAAGGTCATCACTATTGGCCGATAGCTTTATGTCGTCCAGACGACCCTGAGGCATGCTCAGCGATCGCAACGATGCGGTCATGTTCAGCTGTGCCGCGCCCGCATTACCCCTGAGCGAAAGATCGACGCCGTTGACCAGGGCTGCGACTTCGCCACCCTCCAGCGGCAGCCGCACATCGACTGGTCCGTTCGTGCCAATCAGATTGGCCGCGAGATCATTCTGCCCTTGCGTGTCCATCACGCCGGATGCGGTGAGCAGCAGTTTTCCGGTTTCCAGATTACCACTCTCAACGCTGATGCGGCCTTCTGGCGATATGCTTGCTGCGAGGTCCAGCTTCGATTGTCCCGAAAACAGCTGACGCACGATGGGTGGCAGCAACATATCAGGCTGTCCGCCACCATGGAGTTCAACCCGGCGTGTGCCGTCGGCCTCAAGCCTATGGCGACCGTCGAGATCGAGAACCGTGTTGCCAGCCACCGCGCCGCTTAGCTTGCCAGACCAGTCTGACAGGGCACCTTCACCACTCAGCTTCAATGCCACGGCAGGTGCATTCGGCAGGCGCAAAAGTGTGGCCAGCAATCCACCTTGTGGTTCGCTGATGTTGGCATCGAGTTTCAAGACGTTGTCATTGGGTGCAAAGGCGATATCTGCCATGACTTTAGCTTGCTGCTCATCTTTGCGGTTGGCCGCGAGAGAGAGAGCGATGGCATCGTTCGTGGCTGTACCGTTGCCTGTAGCTGCCAGCTCGAACGGGCGCCNGGCGAGTTTTTCGCCAAGGCGGATGTCCGGCAAAGAGATGTCGTCAATGTCGATGGCAACCGGCAGCGAAAAGCCGCTTGAAGCCTGTTCTTTTGGTTCGGTTGGGGGCAGCGGCAATCTGTCGAAGGTCACATTGGCTGCAGCAATTCGTTGCGCATGGAAGGTTCTGCTCAGAAGGGCGGAAGGCGACCAGTCGACCTCTAAACCGTTGAGGCGGGCATAGACGCCGTCACGGTCGGAAATAACGACGCTATCCAGTCTCAAGTCTCCTGTCAGAAGACCGGATGGGGGCGAGATTTCAATTTTTNGATCGGGCGTGGAGACGAGTGCGGAAACCTGATGTGCGACGAACTGCGCACCTGTCGGCGTGTATCCGATGAACAGAGCAGCAAGGACGAGCAACGTAACGCCGCCAACGGCGATATAGACAAACCATTTCAGCAATCGAATCAATGCGGTCATCTGAAGCTATCTACACTCTGCTGGTTATCTGAAGTTCTTCTCAGAACGACTGTCCGATGCCGGCATAAATACCGAAACTGCTTCCGCCTTCATATTTTTGAAGAGGCATGGCAACGTCAAGACGCAAGGGGCCGAACGGTGTCGCGTACCGAATGCCTATGCCTGCGCCAGCGCGGATATCGGAGAAATCAGGCGCGAGATCGGATGATACCACGCCTGCGTCCACGAAGGGAACAAGACCGATGGTTTCTGTGATTTNGACGCGGGCTTCAAGCGAGGTGACGACATAGGAGCGCCCGCCAGTGGCTTCGTTTGCGGCATTATAGGGTGAGATTTCCTGATAGCTGTAGCCGCGCACCGATCCACCTCCGCCCGCATAAAATCGGCGGGTCGGTGGAATATCTTCCAGCGCGCCGACGCCGACCAGTGCACCGGCTGCGATTTTTCCGGCCAGCACAACCTGGTCGTCAGCGCCAAGGCCCTTATAGGCGGTGGTGGAACCTTCAAAAGACGTAAAGAACGTGCCGTTTAGCGCTTCATAGCTGGGCTTTGCGGAAATCGACGCCCGGAAACCTTCTGTCGGGTTCAGCTTGTCATCACGCATGTCCCGCACGAATTCTAGCGGCACAGAGGTGGTCAAATACTGGTTGTTGCCGAATGCATCATCTGAATCCGTCCACTCGACCTCAAGTCCGGCGGATGCCGTGTCGTAATCGTTGAACTCATAGGCAAAGCCAGCATATCCGGTGACGGATCGCGCATCGTATGTATCGGGGTGCTCGGTCTTGGCCTTGAGGCTTGCCGTAAATGTCGTTGCCGGATTGAAGACGCCTGGCTTTGTGAAGATAATTCCGGCGGAATAATCCATATCCTGCACGTTGGATGCTTCACCCAGACGCGAGATCGCACCTTCGATGCGCAACGATTCGGCTTTGCCAAACAAATTGCGGTGACCCCAATAGCCTTGGAGGCCGATGCCTTCGGTCGTGGAATATTGTGCGCCGACGCCGAGATAACGGTGCTTGCCTTCAGATACTTCGATAGTCAGCGGGATCGTGCCGTTGGGGGCGAGCGTTTTTGCTTCCTTGATGGTGATGCTGGAGAAGACACCCAGTTTACGAAGTCGGTCGGAAGCCTTGCGTAATTTCTCCGGCGAGTAGGGCTCGCCGCCGTTGAGTCGTGAATATTTCCGGATGAAATCCTGATCGACCGTGCGTTGTCCCTTGACGGCAACGTCGCCAAGAGGCGCCACTGGTCCGCCTTCCGCAGATAACGTCAAGTCGACTGTGTTGTTTGCGTGGTTGGCGACCGCTTCTCTCTTCGTCAGTTCTGCAAGCGGGCGGCCTTCGGCCTTGAGGTCGTCGATCAACTTATTGCCGCCGCGGATGATAGCAAGCGAACCCGCATTTCCACCCGAAACCAGCCCATATTCGGAAAGATCATGCCCTATGACATCACCCTCAAGTCGAACGTTTCCAAGCGTGAACGCGGGTCCGGGTGTTACGTCGATCACGACCGGGATTGGTCCAGAGCGATTAAAGGATGGGTTCGGCGGAATCGAATCAATATCCTGACCCGCGACCGTCACTTTGACGATTCCACCGTATCGCGCGTTTTCATAAAGGGATGCAATCAACCGTTCGCGATCGTCTCTCGCCCTGATAATCAGACCGAGATCGCCTGATGCAGGCTTGTCGGGTTCTGACGTCAGCAGTGAGCTGTTCTCGAGGCTTTCTTTCAGCTTCGCGTCTGCGCCCGGTGCATTCAACGTGACAGTGAAGGAAACGGGGTCAAGAACCTCCTCCTTCTTGTCGTCGGAACCGAAAATGGTAATGCCGAAAATCTTGAGTGCGTAAGCCTCGCGGGCAAACCCGGGATATAGCGACACTGTTGCCGCCACCGCCAAAGCGGAGCCAGCCTTCCAGAACGCAATACTCTTCTTTGGGTCAGTCCGCACTGTCGGCATAGGCTACTTTATGGTTGAGCATTTACTATCGGCCCAAGCGGTTGACCGTTCGTTAATGTAACAGCTTAAGCATAAAATGGCCTGATTGGGCACCCGAAAANGCGCTTTTTCGACCACAAACGCAAAAGCCCCGGCTAACCGGGGCTTCGTAACATGCCAATCAGGCGATGTTAGCGGCAACGTGCCGTGTAACGCTGACCGTACTGGTCGCGATAGTAGCAATAGCCTGGCTCAGAAGCGTTACCGATAAGGGCACCGCCTACGCCACCGATTGCTGCGCCAACCGCTGCGCCGCGTACGTTACCGGTCACAGCGCCACCAATGACAGCACCGGATACGGCACCGATGGATGCACCCTTTTCAGTCTGCGTGCAGCCTGCAAGCGTCAAACCGATAACGGCAAAANTAATAGCCTTCTTCATGAACTCTCTCCAACGTTACATCCGAGCTCTATGGCTCTTGATAGGCGTCCCATAGGTTATCTGCGGCGACTGCTACCTCCGACCGCAACAGATATCTAACAAGTCGAAAGTGTTTATGGAAGCCTCCCTTTGGCAGGCCATGCTCCCGTCCCAAATCGATTGTGCCCTACTGAACGGCGTTCGAGAAGAAAAGTTCCATTTCAATCTCTCTTTGACATGAATCAATTTTGCTGTTTGCTGAATCTCTTATAAGTCTCCTTGGAATGGTTCAAAAGTGGAGGCCAATTGACGCAGTTTGCAGCAAACAGCGCCAAAAGGGGTTGACGGTGTTGGTAGGTAGACCGACAACGACCGCAAGAATTCTGGAGCATGGAATGGACTTCGAGGCATATTTCAAGACCGAACTGGATGGTTTGCATTCGGAAGGTCGCTACCGCGTCTTCGCCGATCTGGAGAGACAGCAGGGCAATTTCCCACGCGCGACCCGCTACACGGCAAATGGCGACAAGCAGGACGTTACCGTCTGGTGTTCCAACGATTATCTCGGCATGGGGCAGAATCCCAAAGTTGTCGAAGCCATGAAGGCGGCCATCGATCACTGTGGCGCGGGTGCGGGAGGCACCCGGAATATATCTGGCACCAACCATCACCACGTGAAGCTGGAACAAGAGCTTGCCGACCTGCATGGAAAAGAATCCGCGCTGGTTTTTACCTCCGGTTATATTTCTAACTGGGCGACACTTGGTACACTTGGCCAGAAAATTCCTGGCCTCATCATCTTTTCTGATGCCTTGAACCATGCTTCGATGATTGAGGGTATTCGCTACGGTCGTTGCGAGAAAGTCATTTGGAAGCATAATGATCTCGAAGACCTAGAAGCCAAGCTGAAGGCGGCGGACCCTGCGGCACCGAAGCTGATTGCGTTCGAATCGGTGTATTCGATGGATGGCGATATTTCTCCCATCAAGGAAATCTGCGATCTGGCCGATGCATACGGCGCTATGACCTATCTGGATGAAGTTCATGCTGTCGGCATGTATGGTCCACGTGGCGGCGGCATTGCCGAACGTGAAGGTCTGATGGATCGTCTGACGATCATCGAAGGCACGCTCGGCAAAGCTTTCGGTGTTATGGGCGGTTACATCGCAGCATCCGTGGCGCTTTGCGATTTCATCCGCTCGTTCTCGTCCGGCTTCATCTTTACCACAGCGTTGCCGCCATCACTTGCGGCCGGTGCGGTCGCCTCCATCCAGCACCTGAAGGCCAGCCCGTTTGAGCGCGCCCGTCACCAAGAGCGTGTGCGTACGCTGCGGTCCATGCTGGATGCCAACGGGATTCCGCATTTGCACAACCCGAGCCACATCGTGCCTGTCATGGTGGGTGATGCCGCCAAATGTAAATGGATTTCCGACATTCTGCTGGATGACCATGGCGTCTATGTTCAGCCGATCAACTATCCAACGGTGCCGCGCAAGACTGAGCGCCTGCGCATTACACCGACACCACTGCACAGTGATGCCGATCTGGAGCAACTGGTCGGAGCGTTGCATATGCTCTGGTCGCGTTGCGCTTTGGCGAGAGCTGTTGCCTGATATAGGCTGAACATAATTCGTTGTCGGTCGCGGCTTTNGTAAGCCGCGACCTTTTTATTGCTGCCTCAGTGTTCGAGCATTTCGTGCACGATGTCTTTCGCATCAAGCGATGCGGGATAATATGTCGGCCAGTTGCCGAGTTCCTGAAGCACCGCGCTGCGGTCATTTCCCCAAAACAGATGATAATGACCGGCTTTGGCCGGTGCGATGGTGTGGTCGCTGAACTGGATGAATTCCGGCGCAGTTGCCTCGCCACCGCTCTTCTTGAAGATGTAGCGGACCCCGCGATTGCCCTTTTTGTAGGTCAGGATTTCAAAACCATCCGACACATACTTGGCTTCCGCAGGCTTTCCATCGCGAAAGAAGGTGACGGTGTCACCATTGATCACGATGCGGTTGACGTCTGTTTTGTAGCCGGTCGCGTACTCGTCGCGGTATTCTTTCGCGCTCTTGTCGCCATGCTTCGCTTTATGCGCCATGACGGGGTCAAGCGAGCCATCAAGGAGGTAAGGATAAACGGACTGCCAGTCACCTTTCCAATCGGAAAGTGCGCGTGCTTCGATTTGGCTGTCCTTGAAATAGCCCTTGTAAATCTCCTGGGATTCTTCGGAGTGATCATGCGAGTGAGAGTGAGAATGTGCNTTGGCTGGGGCTTCGGTTCCCTGCGCAGACACTGCCATCGCCGAAAGCAAAGTGGCGCCGACAGTCAAGGCTAGGGCGTGTTTGGTGATCATTATGCGTTCCTCAATTCGTCATCGTTTCCGAAANGTTTGTAATGTAATTACATTACAAATTGCACATAGCCGTATTCTGGAAGGCAGGCAATGCTGCATTCTCTTTAATGGGAATTTTTAACGCAGTGTTGGGCGCGCCATCGTGGAGGGCACGCGCGCATGGCAGTTTACTTATTGGGCTTCAGGCGGCTCTTTGTTTTTGAAGCACGGCTTCCCGCGCATACGCGCGGGCCTGGGTATCTGCATCAAGCACGGCTTCCATCGTCTGCGCCGACTGGCCGTGGTTCATTCGATCCATCACGGTCTCGACAATATCGGCCATGTCGAGGAAGCCGATTGCACCATCGACAAAGGCATGAAACGCGGTTTCGTCCGCTGCATTCAGGACCGCGCCCTGCGCGCCGCCGCGTTCCAGGGCCGTTCTGGCCAAACGTAAAGCAGGAAAGCGAACCTCGTCCGGTGCTTCGAAATCCAGCCTCGCTAGCTTGGTGAAATCCAGTCGCTCCACATCGATTTTTCCACGTGTCGGGTAGGTCAGAGCGTAAGCGATGGCCGTGCGCATATCGGGGCAACCCAGTTGGGCGATGACCGATCCATCCGTATAGGCTACCATCGAGTGGATGATCGATTGCGGATGAACGATGACTTCGATCTGGCTCGGTTCGAGATCGAAAAGATATTTNGCCTCGATCATTTCCAGCGCCTTGTTGAACATGGAGGCGCTGCCGATGGAAACCTTCAGACCCATCGACCAGTTGGGATGGGCGCGGGCGGTATCTGCCGTCACGCCTGCCATCTGTTCGCGGCTGAAGGTGCGAAACGGGCCACCGGATGCCGTCAGCACAATGCGCTCGACGTTTGCTTTGTTTGTCGGCTCAAGACATTGAAAAATGGCGCTGTGTTCGCTATCCACGGGGATCAGTTGGCCGCCACCTTCGGAGATGGTTCGAAGAAAGACGTCTCCAGCGGAAACGAGGCATTCCTTGTTGGCAAGCGCGATATTGGCACCGCGTCTGGCTGCGCTCAGCGTCGGTTCAAGACCGGGCGTTCCCGCAATCGCCGCCATGACCCAGTCAGCGTCCATCTCGGCTGCTTCATGCAACCCACTTCGGCCTGCTGCGACCTTGATACCGCTACCCGCCAAGGCATCCTTCAAAGCCTGATAATTGTCGTCTTCCGACGTCACCGCCAGTTTGGCGCCCAAGGCGCGTGCCTGCTCTGCCAACAAGGTGACGTTTTCCGCACCGGTCAAAGCCATGACATCGAACCGCGACCGGCCTCCAAGCTGAGCGATGACATCCAGCGTGCTCGTCCCGATGGAACCCGTTGAGCCCAGAACGGTCAGTTTTTCAGGTAAGGTTGAGCTCTGCGCGTGCGTCATATCAATCCGGTTTTNGTGAAATATGTCAGTGATGCCTCTACAAGCGAAAGACGGGCATAACAAGGAGGCTGCTCACTATTGTCTTTGCTCTGCACCGCCCGCATATTCCAGGCTGTTCACGTAGAGGAAAAGCATGCGGCGGTTTTTTGTTTCCAGCGGTTGGATTTTAGCAGCGACCTTCCTTCTGGTGCTGGTCTTCATTCCTCTCGACCCGATCATTTCACAACGCGCCCAAGCGCTTCCTGGCTCCATTGTCGGCTTCAACAAATCCATTACCGACTTCGGCACGTTTCGCTGGATGCTTTATAGTACTGGTCTTCTGGCAATTGCCGCTTATGTCGCTGCGCGTGTGCTGACCAGCTATTCCTATGCCAGTCGCATCAAAACGGCCTGGAGATTGTTGCTCTATTTCTTTTNGACCATCGGCACGGCCAGTATTCTGGTTCACCTGCTCAAGTTCGTGATTGGACGCGCCAGACCGGAATTGCTGATCGATTTGGGTGCTTACAGTCTGACGCCCTTTACGGGTGACAATCTCTACGAGAGCTTTCCTTCCGGCCATTCGGCGGCGGCAGGCTCCTTCTTTGGCGCGTTTATGATGCTGATGCCGCGGTTTCGATTCGTCTTTATTGGTCTTGCAATGGTTATCGGCGTATCGCGGGTTATTGTCGGTGCGCATTATCCCAGTGACGTGGCGGCGGGTCTGCTTCTGGGAACGTGGACTGCGATGGCCTTCGCCTTTATCTTTGCACGTTCCGAATGGCTGTTTCGTTTCGACATGAAGGGCTGGCCTTTCCCGAAAAACGTACCGTATTCCGCGTCGTGAGCAGTCAGCGATTGGGGGGTGCCAATGGAAAAANCAGACATCGCAGCAGTTCATTCCATAAAGACAAGAGTCGCAATAGCGGGTGGTGGGCCCGCGGGCATGATGCTTGGCCTGTTGTTGGCGCGCGCNAATGTGGATGTAGTAGTCATCGAAAANCATCCAGATTTTCTTCGAGACTTTCGTGGTGATACCATTCACCCATCGACGCTTGAGATCATCGAGCAACTGGGATTCATCAAGGAGTTTCTGACGCTGCCCCATACGCAGGCAGAAAAGCTCTTTGCGGAGATAGGCGATCAGAAAATAACCATCGCCGATTTTTCCTGGCTGCCGGTCAACAACCGCTTCATTGCCTTTATGCCGCAATGGGACTTTCTGAATTTCATTGCGGGAAAGGCCGGGCAATACGAGAATTTTCGCCTGTTGATGAATGCACCGGTGACGGAACTGATCCAGCAAGGAGATAAGGTCGGCGGCCTTCGTGTCGAGACACCGCAGGGGCCACTGACCATCGAAGCCGATCTGGTTGTCGGTGCTGACGGGCGAAGTTCGGTTGTGCGGGAAAAAGCTGGTTTGGAAATCCAGCGGTTTGGCGTTCCCACGGAAGTCGTCTGGATGCGGCTCTCCAAACAAGCCGGTGATCCAACACAGACCATGGGCCACGCGGGTCCTCAACAGGGTTTCGTGCTGATTGATCGTGGTGATTACTGGCAATGCGGTTACGTTGTCCGCAAGGGCGCATTCGCAGAGATGAGGACCAAGGGACTGGACACATTCCGTGACAGGGTCGCTGAAGTTTGCCCGTTGCCGCGAGAACGTTTGTCGGAAATCAGAAGTTGGGATGATGCCTATCTGTTGACGGTTCGCATCGACCGGCTGAAACAATGGTGGACGCCGGGCGTCATATGCATCGGAGATGCTGCGCATGCGATGTCGCCGATTGGCGGCGTGGGTGTCAATCTAGCCATTCAGGATGCCGTTGCGGCTGCAAATGTGCTTATCCCGGCTTTGGCATCTGGACGCGCTATCGCCGATCCTGACCTTGTTGCCATTGAAAAGCGTCGGTCTTTCCCGACAAAGGCGACACAGCGTCTGCAATTGATGATGCGCAGCCGCAATAAAAANGATCAGTCCGATGCAAAGCGGGCAAAAGGCCCGCCAGCTTTCGTTCTTGCCATCATGCGGTTTCCCTTGCTGGCGCATCTGGCTGGCAGACTGATCGGTCTTGGCTTTCGGCGAGAAAAGCTTCGCTTTTAGGCTGGACTATCGTTCGTCATAAAGACGGCGCAATATTTTNGCGGTCCCGGCTGCTCCGTCGAGATCGAGATCGACGTTTTCAGGTGCTGGCAGTTCGAGCGCACGCTCTATCGCATCTGCCATGGATNGCGGCGATATCGCGCGCTCCTCCAGCACATGGGCCAACCCCAATCGGGCAAGACGTGAAGCCCGCTCGCCTTGTTCGGTTTCACCGCCAGCGGCGAAGGGAATGAGAAGCGAACGGCAGTTTGTCTGCAGGATGTCGCAGACCGTGTTGTAGCCCGCCTGCGAGATGGACAGTTTGGCAGCAGAAAGGAGACTGGCAAAATCCTTTCGAAAACGAAACACCGAGATGCCCTTGCCGGATTGTGCGGATATCTCATCGAAATCGGCCTGTGGCATGTTGGGTCCGGTGATGAAGCACCAGCTTTTAATGTCCTTGATCAGAGGGGCTGCTTCCAGTGTCGCACGGATGAGGGCGGCACCCACCGCTCCGCCACCGGCAGACACCACGGCGTCGAAGCGTTCGTGCGGCGGCTTTGGTTTTGAAGGGGCGACGAGGCCGGTGTAAACGATACGCTGGCTGATCTGGTCTGCCAGTGGAAATGTCTCTTCCAGCCGCGCGAAGTTTGGATCGCCATGCACGAGGACAGCGTCGAAGTGCTTTTTGACGAGCGTGATCGTTTCCTCATCGCGGCCGGGCTTGGCCCGCTCCTGCAGAATATCGCGCAGCGACGTCATCACCAGCGGACGCTCGAGACTGTGTTCTATGGCGCTTAAAAGCGGCATGAGTTCGAACCGCACCTGCCGACGACCAAACGGAAACGCTTCAATGATAACGATGTCCGGCTTTGCGCCTTGATAGGCGCCCAAAAGCATGCTGGTGCGGTTATCCTTGAAGGCATCGTTGACGGGCTGGCCGGTAGAATCCATCAGGCCAGAAAAGCTTCCGTCGCTGACGGCAATCGGTGGCAACTCGATGTGGCGGATGCCTTCACCGGGAAAGCCTGGGACGGGGGTGCCGCCAGTGACAAGCGTGACGTCGAAGCCGTCTTCCACCAGCGCGCGTGCGATCCGGCTTGCGCGGGCAATGTGGCCGATGCCGAGCAGGTGTTGCACATAGAAGAAAACGCGAGGGGCGGATGTGGCGGCTTTCAAAGGGGCTTCTCCCATTCCTGCTCAAACAGCGCTTTCAACTCCGTGATGCTGCTGCGATGGTCGAAGGATGTGCGCACCCTTTTTNCCGCTGCAAATCCAAGGCGTGCCCGAAGCTGAGGTTCAGTGATAGCGGTTTGCAGGGCTCGTGAGAAGGCGGCGGCGTCATCTGGTGCGGTCAGCAGTCCGTTTTCACCATCTGTAAAAAATTCTGGGATGCCAGAGATATGGGTTGAGACGCAGGCAAGGTTTTGGCTTGCGGCTTCCACCAGCACATTCGGCAGGCCATCGCGGTCGCCATCGCTGGTGATGCGGCAGGCAAGAGCAAACAGATCAGCCTGCCGGTAATGTTCCAGCACCTGTTTCTGGTCCATCGCGCCGGTCCAGACGATGCGGTTCGAAAGACCGAGCTCTTCTGCCAGCGGTTTCAGGTGGGGCAGTTCATCGCCGCCGCCAATATGGGTGAAATGCCAGTGCAGCGACGGTGGCAGGGTAGCGAGCGCATGCAGCAGAATGTCGATGCCTTTTTTCTTTACCGCTCGACCGACGCTCAAGATTCTGACCGGATCGTTCGGATCAGAACCGTCGCCATGTCTACGCTCTTCATCGAAATGGGGAAANCGGGTGAGATCAAGTCCGTGATAGCTCAGATGGACTTTGGATTTATCGGTGGACAGGTTTTGCAGATGTCGGAAGCCGCTGGCGGTGCAGGTTACGGCCCAGCGTGCACTATCCAGCTTGCCTGAAAGATCGCGATCACCAGACGTCCAGATATCTTTGGCGTGAGCCGAGATAGTCCAGGGAATACCGGTGATCAAATGCGTGTAGGCGGCGACCGATGCCGGTGTGTGAATGAAATGGACATGCAGCCAGCCAGCGTCTCCGGGCCATTCATGCGCCAGAACGGCAGCCTGCCCGAAGCGACGAAAGCGGTTGCGGCTGAGATCATGACGCAGGTCCGAGGCAAAACAACGCAAGGCCTTGTCGAAACCTGGCTTGTTGCGACAAGCCCACAGTGCTTTCAGCACCCGCAGCGGTTCCTCATGCAGATATTCCGGCAGGTAGGTCACCCTGGCGCGGATTTCATCATGAACCGGGTGGCGCTTCTTGTCAGTCGGGCGGCGCATGGACACCAGCTCAAGCTCAAGCCCCGCTTTTTCCAGGCCAAGAAGTTCCTGTGCGATAAAAGTTTCTGAAAGGCGCGGATATCCTTTCAGAAGAACCATAATTTTCTTTTTGACGATCACGATATCCGCGTCTCTTTCTGAAGTCAGGCGCTGGGGCTAACGGCCTTGACGGTATCGTCAGGTTGAAGCCATTCGGCAATTCGCTTGGAAAGGTTTTCCAGCCCGTCAAGCTTGAGGTTTCTGCCATTGGCGGATGGCGGCGCGCGGTTCAGCAGGTCTTTGAGTGCCTGCGCCATCTTCTTTGGATCTTCGGCATCCTCGGGCAAGAGCATGTCGAACAGGCCGAGTTCCGATGCGCGGCTGGCACGGATCAATTGTTCTTCCCGCGGNACGATGCGTGGCACGATCAGTGCGGGCTTGTCGAAGGATAGTATCTCGCAGACCGTGTTGTAGCCACCCATGGACACGACAGCCTTGGCGCCGGCGACGATATCTTCCATGCGATTATCGAATTCGATGATCTCGATGTAGGGAATATCGGAGGTATTCTGCATGAAGCGAAGGCGCTGTTCTCCTGGCATATAAGGACCAAGAACGATCAGAGCCTTGTGTGTCAGTTCCGGATCGGCCTTGTAGGCATTGATGACATCGTCGATCAACTCGCTGCCATCGCCACCGCCGCCGGTCGTAACCAGAATATAGTCGCCTTCCGTGCGATGGGACGTGCTTTCAGACTGGGTCTTCGACCGTTGCAGGAAGCCGACGAAATCCATCTTGTCGCGTACCTTGGGTGGCACATCCAGACCGATCAGCGGATCGTGGAAATCAGGCGGGCCATAGACCCAGACGTGGTCGTAATAACGCTCGATCTTCTTGAGAATGTCGTTTCTCTTCCATTCCGCTTCCAGCAATTGCGGTGAATCCATCACGTCGCGCAAGCCGATAACTAGCTTTGTGCCTTTGGCTTTGAGGTAGGTCAGCGTTTCCTCGACCTCGCCGCGCAGGCCCATGGGTTCCTTGTCGACGATGAAGATGTCGGGCTGGAAGCTCTCGGCGGTATGATAGATGATCGACCGGCGCATTTTCAGGGTTTCCTGAAGATCGATATGCTGGTCGAGCGAGGTATATTCGCCGTTTCGCAGCTTGATGACGCTTGGGATTTTCACGAAATCCACGCGCGCGCGGTAGTCGAACGCACCGGCAATCGTCGCACCTGAAATGATCAGGACGTTGAGCCCGCGATAATCTTCAACCAGGGCATGGGCAATGGTACGGCAACGCCGTAGATGGCCAAGCCCGAAAGAATCGTGGCTGTACATGAGGATGCGGGCGTCGTTCAGACGGGTGCTCAAAGGGGGTACCTCTCGTCCAGGCTTGGGCTCGTCGTAGATCGATATGTCACTGGACAGTCCGTTGTTATTTAAAAGGGTCTGCCGCATCACGTAGTCCATCGCCGAAGAAATTAAAGGCCAGGATGACGAGTACCACGGGTACCGTCGGCAAAAGAAGCCATGGATAAAGGGCTATCACGCTCACGCTTCTCGCTTCCGTGAGCAGAATGCCCCAACTTGTGATCGGCGGGCGAAGGCCAAGGCCCAAGAAACTAAGTGCCGTTTCGCCCAATATCATACCTGGTATTGTCAGCGTGGCAGACGCAATCAGATGCGACATGAACCCCGGAATGAGATGGCGCCCAATGATGCGCGGTGTACTGGCGCCCATCAATTGCGCGGCCAGCACATAGTCCTCTTCGCGCAGGGCCAGAAGTTTGGAGCGCACTGCGCGCGCAAGCCCAGTCCAGTCCAGAAGGCCCAAAATGATGGTGATGCCGAGATAGACGAGGATCGGGCTCCATGTCACCGGCATGATGGCTGCAAGTGCCAGCCAGAGCGGAATACTGGGGATCGATTGCAGCACTTCGATGATACGCTGGACGATCAGATCGAACACGCCGCCGCGGTAGCCGGCAAGACCACCGATCACGATGCCGAGAACGAAGCTCATTGCCACACCAAGCAGGCCGATGGTCAGCGAAATGCGCGCGCCGTAAATGATACGTGACAGGACGTCGCGGCCGAGACGGTCTGTTCCCAGTAGATACATCTGCCCGCCTTCAGCTGGGCACACCAGATGGACGTTGCTGTCAAACAGACCCCAGAACCGGTAGCCGTCCCCCCGGCAGAAGAAACGCAGCTTCTGCACATCCGTCGGCACGTCGCTATAAATGCGCTTCAGATTGTCCATATCGAGGCTCATGGCTCGCCCGTAGACGAAAGGACCGACGAATTCGCCATCGTGAAACAGGTGAATGGATTGCGGCGGTGTATAGATGCTTTCGACATTGCGCGTGTGCAGATTATAGGGCGCCAAAAACTCGCATATGACGATCGACAGATAGACGAACAGCAGAAAGGCCCCGGAATAGAGCGCAAGCTTGTGCTGCTTGAACTGCCACCACATCAGCTTGAATTGCGACGCCTTGTTGAATGCGGCCATCCCAGAGGTCGTCGGTTCGATCAGATTGGGGTCGAACGGCGCCGTCGATACATAATGCAGCAATGGTGCGCCAGGTTCGGGAAGAGAGGTGGTCATTTGATGTTACCGCCTCCAAAGCGAATGCGTGGGTCGAGGATGGCAAGTGCAATATCCGATACCAGCACACCGATGACTGTCAGGAAGGCTAGGAACATCAGGAAAGACCCAGCCAAATACATGTCCTGGCTTTGCAAGGCGCGGATCAGCATGGGGCCGGTCGTTTCCAGTGACAGAACCACGGCAGTGATTTCCGCACCGGAAATGATGGCAGGCAGGATGGAGCCAATGTCTGAAATGAAAAAGTTCAATGCCATGCGCAGCGGATATTTCGTCAGCACCTTGAAGGGATGAAGGCCCTTGGCGCGAGCGGTGACGACATATTGTTTTTGAAGCTCGTCCAGCAGGTTGGCGCGCAATCTGCGTATCATACCGGCAGTGCCGCCGGTGCCGATGATGAGGACGGGTATCCAAAGATGTTCCAGGATCGACTTCATCTTGTCCCAGCTCATCGGCTGGTTGAGGTATTCGCGGTCCATGAGGTGACCGATGGACGTTCCGAACCAGATATTGGCGAAATACATCAGGATGAGCGCCAGCATGAAGTTGGGAATGGCGATGCCCAGAAGCCCCACAAACGTCAGTCCATAATCGCCCCAGCTGTACTTATGCGTGGCGGAATAGATGCCGATAGGAAAAGCGATCAGCCAGGTGACGATGATGGTGACAAAAGACACGAGAATTGTCAGCCAGAGGCGGTCGCCGACCACCTCGTTGACGGGAAGCTGATACTCGAAGGAATAACCGAAATCGCCCACCAGCATGCCGGATGCCCAACGAAGATATCGGATGGGCGCAGGCTGGTCGAAGCCATAACGGGCGCGCAATTCTTCGATCTCCGCCATATTGGCGGTTTCGCCCATGGCGCGCATCTCGGAGACATAGCTTTCGAAATAGTCGCCGGGCGGCAATTCGATGATTGTAAAGACCAGCATCGAAATCAGAATGAGTGTCGGGATCATCACGAGCAGACGCCCTAGAATATATCTGAGCATGTCATGCGTCTCCGTCGTACCAGAACGCGTCTGGCATATAGACACCGAGATAGGAAGTCGGCTCAAANCCATAGAGCGCTTTTTCCGGGACGTTGCGCATCTTCGTCACATGCACGATGGGCTGAAGTGCGCTGTTGACGATGCCGATGGAAAAGACTTGCTGCGAATAGAGCGTCAGCATGTCCAGCCAGATATGGCGCCGCTCCTCTTCGGTTATGCTCAGGCGCCACTTCTTCAAAAGGGCAAGAAGCTGGGCAGCCTCTGGCAAGTCAGGTTCCTTACCTTCGCGCCCCCCNGACAGATAGTGAACGCCCCAGACGGGCCATTGAAGCTGATCATCGCCGGTTGGGNCGAGCCCGGCAGGCAGCATATCGGGCGTCGGCACGGCGTTATCCATGCCGAACCATACCGACATCAGCACCTCGCCACCCATGGCCCGCTTGCGAAACACATCGCGCTGGGTGGGCCTGCTGGAAAGGGATATACCGATTTTTCGCCAATGATCGGTGACCAGTTCCAGCACGTCCGTTTCCAGCGTGCTTTCACCCGCGGTTTCGACGATGATGTGGGCGGGGCGGCCATCTGGAAGCAGTCGAACGCCCTTGTCATTTCGGTTTGTCAGTCCCAGTTCATCCAGCAGCGCATTTGCCAAGGCGGGGTTGAAGTCGGCCCAGGCTTTAGCGAATTCGGGACGGAAAAGCGTGCTTTCCGGCAAAACCGTATCGGCGCTTTCCTTTGCCAATCCGTAAAAACAGACCATGTTGATTNCATGCCTGTCGATGGCGAGCGACAAGGCACGGCGCATCCGCACATCGCGGAACAGGTTGCGCCAGACATCATCACCACAATTCAGGTTCGGTAAAAGACAGACACGCGAGCCCTGGCTACGTTTCCAAAGGTTCACCTTGATCGGATAGCGGTCTTCGGCGTCTCGCAGGAACGTGTAGTCGTTGAAATCCAGACCCATGAATTGCAGGTCGCTGTCGCCGGAAGCCGTCTTTGCGGCAATGATTTCCGATGACGTCACATTGAGCAGGAACCGGTCGAGATACGGCAACTGCAGGCCATTTTCATCGACGCGGTGATAGTAGGGATTACGCTCGAAAATGAACTGTTCAGACGGCGGTGACGTGATGTTGCGCCACGCATCCAGCGTCGGGAGATCGGGATTTNCCGGGCGCACCTGCCGTGACATCTTCACATGCAGATTGCTCCAGTCTTCCACCTTGTTCTTCTTCATCAACTTGGCAAGATTTTCTGGCGTCTGATATTTCGCATGGAACTGCTTCATATAGGCAGCGGGCAGACACAAGCGTGCAGGCGAGGCACCGGCGAGCTTGGCCAGAAAGTCCGGGTTCGGCCCTTCCCAGGAATAACGCACGGTCAGACGGTCGATGACCTCCACCTTTGGCGGCTTTTCATAAACCAGCAACTCGATGGGTGGTCCACCCTTGTGGATTTCGCGATTGAGCGCCACTTCTTCCCAGAAATAACGAAAGTCTTCGGTGGTGAAGTCGCTACCGTCAGACCATTTGTGGCCGTCGCGCAGTTTCAGCGTAAAGACGCGCTCCTCATCGACCGTGTAGCTTTCCAGAATATCTGGCTGAAAATTGAAGCTCTCGTCATAGCCGACCAGCCGCGCGTAGCTGTTGATCGGCATCAGTCGAATATCCCGCTGCCCGCCAATCAGCATGCGGACGGAGCCGCCATGCTTGCCAGGCTCTCGACCCAGGTTCTTCATGTTCATAACACGAGGGTTCTTGGGCAGCCGTTGATCGACCGGCGGCAGCTCGCCTTTTTCGCGCTTTTCCTTGAAGAAGTCGGAATCGCTATAGGCTGCGAATGCTTTCCATGGTGCAAAGACCGAGGCGAGGAGGGCGAGTGTGGTTCGGCGGGTAATCACGAGCGTAGCTCCGCAATGTCGACATTCCCATTGGCAAGCACAAGATGGCCGTCGCCGAGATCGGCTGTAATCAACCCACCATCATCGCTGTCGCGAAACTGCTTACCCCAGTCGAATTTACCCGTGGCGCTTATCTTGGCGATGGTGCTGAAATCGAGTGGTCTGTCGAGGTCGGGGAACGGCACGGCGGCCAGCAGCGATTTGGTATATGGATGAACCGGATTTCGCATCAGCGCTTCACGCGGTGCAAGCTCCACGATTTTGCCCTCGCACATCACCGCAACGCGGTCCGCCATATAATCCACCACAGCCAGATTGTGCGAAATAAACAGGTAGGTCAGGCCCAGGTCTTTTTGCAGATCCTTAAGCAGATTGAGAATTTGCGCCTGCACCGAAACGTCGAGCGCCGATACCGGCTCGTCGCAAATCAGCAGTTCCGGCCCCAAAGTCAGCGCTCTGGCGATACCGATGCGCTGACGCTGGCCACCCGAAAAACTGTGCGGGTAACGATTGAGCGCGCTTTCTCCAAGACCGATCGCCTTGAGGAGATTGCGGACTTTTTCCGCGCGGTATCTGGCATCGCCGCGACCGTGAATTTCGAGCGGTTCGCTGAGGATATTGCTGATCGTCATGCGCGGAGACAGCGACGAGATAGGGTCTTGAAACACCATCTGTATCTTTGTGCGCAATTCGCGCAGATCGTCGTCCTTTGCACTCAAAACGTCGATATCGCCGGTGCGGCTGTGGAAGGTAATGGAGCCTTCATCAGGTCTCACGGCGCGCATGAGGATTTTGCTGACAGTGGTCTTGCCGCTGCCGCTTTCGCCAACAAGGCCGAGACATTCGCCGCGACGGATTTCGAAACTGACACCATCGACCGCCTTGGTGGTGGTGGCCTTTCCAGCGGTAAACCAGCTCGATTTTCGGGTCGTGAACGTCTTGCCGATGTTGTCGACTGTGAGAAGGACGCCCTGCGTTTTATCGACACTCGCCGTTTTCTTGCCGATCAGGCTTTCCTTGTCGATGACGACGTCGCGCAGTGCCTTCAGCCGTTCGCCGGGCTTCATGTCGAAATGCGGGACCGCCGCCATCAGACCTTTAAGATAAGGATGCGACGGCGCCCGGAAAATCTCATCGACCGGTCCGGATTCCATGATCTCGCCCTGATAGATCACGGCGACTTCATCGGCGATATTGGCGACGACGCCAAGGTCGTGGGTGATCAGCAGCATCCCCATGTTGAGGCGGCTTTGCAGATCGCGCAGCAGCTTGAGAATTTGTGCTTGGATCGTTACGTCGAGAGCCGTCGTCGGCTCATCGGCGATCAAAAGTGCGGGACGGCAGATAAGCGCCATGGCAATCATCGCGCGCTGCCGCATGCCGCCGGAAAGCTCGAAGGGGTACATATTGCAAATCTTGGGCGGATTTGAAAAGCCGACGAGATCGAGTGTTTCTTCGAGCTTTTCCTGCCGTTCCCTAGGCGTCAGTACGGAGTGAATCCGCAAGGCTTCATCGATCTGGTTTCCGACGGTGTGCAGCGGCGAAAACGAGGTCATCGGCTCCTGGAAGATCAGGCCGACGCGGTTGCCTCTGATTGCCCGCATGGGCTTGCCGTCCTGCTCCAGCCGCAAANGATCAACCGGTTCGGCCAGCGCACGCTGCGGATCGGAAANCAGGACGCGCCCCTTGACGCTTGCCGTGCGCGGCTGAATGCCCATGATGGTCTGGCCAATGACGGATTTNCCAGAGCCGGATTCGCCGACAAGTGCCGTAACTTTGCCCGGCAAANTGCGCAGGCTGGCATTTCTGACGGCATCGATTTTNCCGCCCATCAGAGAAAACGATACTTGCAAATTTTCGATGCGAAGCAGATCGGCGCCTGAAGTCATGCCAAGGGTGTCCTCACCGTTTTTTTNATTTTGCCTGCGGCAGTTACTTCGGGGCCATAAANGATACGTTATCGCAGGCCTTAACATCTGTCTATGCTCCTGAAACAATGAAANTTTCAGGAAGTTCCGAATAAACCGGGCTTGCGGAAAAACATCTATTTCGAAGATATGTCTGAGTGATGAACACGCGAGGGACCGCCATGCCCGACAAGGCTTATTTCGATAAAAAGCTTGCCGCCGCCCGGCACGACATTGCCCAAGGCAAGTTTGTAGACGCTCGCGATGTTTTGGACGCGCTTTCCAAGGAGCCCGACCAACATCTGATGGGTGATGAGACAGCCCTGGGTTTGCCGCGCAGGCTTCATTCCGTCTTTCTTGCCTTGGCAAAGGCGCAAAGGGATGTGGTCAGCCGTGTCGGCTATCAATACCACCTTGTTCCCTCACCGGATGTTTTAGAGACCTATGGTCGTTTTTCTGCGGCGGAGCGACGTGTGATGGCCGCCAAAAACCGGGAGCCTGTGCCAAAGATCATTCACCAGATATGGATCGGTGAGAAGCAAGTGCCGGTATCGACCGGTGCGTGGGCGGCCCATGCTGCAACACACGGGTTTGACTATCGTCTATGGCGTGAGGCCGATCTTGAACAGGAGGGGGTTTTCGCCAATCCTGTATTTGCTGGAATGCTGGCCGAAAAGGATTATCCCGGTGCGGTGGATGTGGCACGATATATCGTTCTGTCGAAGATGGGTGGCATTTACCTCGATTGCGATTTCTATCCCGCCCGTGATGATCTGAGTTTCGGTGATCTGCTGCCCATGATCGGACTGACCGCTTTNGCGGAAAATGTGCCGCGCATGACGGGACAGGGTAGTGTCCTTCTGGCCAATTCGTTTATCGCAACACCAGCGTCTCACCCCCTATTCAGCCGGATGCTGGATGCTTTTCCCGAGATTTTGGATAAGCTGCCCAGAGCGCCGGCATGGTGGGCAACCGGCCCGCTGATTTTCACAATCGTTGCACGCTCCGGCTCTGTCTGTCTGGCCAGTGGGGATTTCGTCGTGGCGACGCTGCCGGATCTGGCGCCCTTTAGCGCAGTCGAAGCTATTCGCGCGGACGTGAAAGGTGATGGATTGCTGGTCGCCTGGAAATCATGGTGACAATGCATGTAGCCATTGGCGCGATGAACGCCAGCGACAGCCGGGATGGCCTGCTGTCAGTTTGAAANGCCTTTGCAAAAACGTCCAGACATTGTCGTCGTGATCGAGGTGGTGCGTCAGGATACCCGTCATGCCGCCGGTCGCATGCGCTTCGTGCATCCGTGCGGCGGTTTCCGTAAACAACAGGTCATGATCCTTGCCGCCTCGGTTGCCGCGCCAATCGATGACATCGACATGTGTGTTGAGAAGGAGGAGGCGATCAGGCTTTTCAGGCCCGTAAACGGACAATGCTTTGTAGCCCGCCTGCGGCAAATGTTTGATGAGGTCAGGGTCGATGCGGTTCCATGGCGGCACGAGCATGGGCGTGACACGGGTCCCGTGGAGCAATCGAAGTTTCACAAGTCCGGCTTGCAGTTCGCCAAGAACGGTTCCGAGCGGTCTGTGTAACCCAAGCTCGCGTTTTTTCTCATCCGGTCCCGCATGGTTTTGATGCGCCCAGCCGTGGACCGCGACATCGATGTTTGTCGTTTGCTCAAGCCGGGCTGCCAGCGCCTCGCCGGTCGGTTCTGGAATGATCGCTAATGTTATGGGGATGGAATATTGCTCGGAAAGGTTCAGCAACCTGTTAAGTGCCAGGCTTGGCACCGTCGCGTCGTCATCCCGCAACCACAAGTCGGCGATGATGCCTTTGCTCGCGAAATCATCGAGTGTGTCCAAAAGCTTTTTTNCGGTCATGGCGTCTGCTCCAGCACGTGCTTCAGGATTTCGTTCAGTGTTGTGGCGGCGTTTTGCAGGGAGCGGTCGATGCTCGCAAAGCGGCGCGCTTTTTGCGCCATAGTCTGGCGCGTCGCGTCATCCGTCATCAGTTTGACCAGTGCTGCGCTATAGGCCTCGATATCGCCTGGCGCGGTCAGAATGCCTGTTTCTTCATCCCTGACGACTTCCGGAACCCCGGCAATACGCTCTGCAACAACTGGCAAGCCGGCTGCCTGCGCCTCCAGATAGGCAAGCCCGTAGGCCTCGCCGTGGCCCGGCCACACATAGAGGGAGGCACGCGACAGGATTTCCGAGATGTCCTTGGCATTTCGCTCGCCGTGCCAGATGAGGCGGTTTTGATCGATCGTGTCAAANTGCTCTCGCACGGTGTCACGTTCAGGTCCGTCTCCGACAATGTCTAGCGTCCATGGCACATCAGGCGGTATCTGTTTCAAGGCTTGCGCCAGCGCCTGATAGCTCGCCAGCTTGTCGCCCGCGCGCATCATTGCCACCGTTGCCATACGGTAACGGGTGGGTGAGGGGCTCACCTTCATGAAANCTGAGGCATCGATGAAGGGAGGCAGCATGGCCGTGCTGATATCGGCTGCTGCTTTTACAATCCCGTCGCGATCACGCTGGGTGAAGCAGATATTGACGGCTGCGAAGCGGAGATCGGCGAGAAGTTCAGCCTGCGTCTTCGCCCATCCCATGCTATTTCGCTTTGGTGAATAGGACGCTTCTGCGGTGACGTATGTGATTCCGAAGTGCTGGCAAAGCTCCGGTCCGAGAAGATCGCGCGCCTTGTAATAGGGGTGGTAACAGAACCAGACATCCGGCTTGCCGTTGCCCAGCCATTCACCTGTAATGCGGTCCCTCTCCGCTTTGGCTGCCATTCTCAGGCTCTCGGCGTCCTCGCCTTCTGGCTGCCGCAGAAAGCTGCGTAGCTCTGACACGACGTGTACCTCATGCCCGCCAAGTCGCATCGCTTCCATCAACAACCGTGCCATCAGCCTGTCGCCGGAGGGGACGGCATGGTTGGGAGATTTCAGTGGGCAGTAGAATGCGATTTTCATGGTTCAGTTTTGCGTCGCCGGTCAACGCTTCGTCAATGGGAATTTGACCCGGCCAAACCTTGACACTTTGCCTCTTCTCGCCCAACTGATGGACATCTTCTTCCATGCGCGGGGCGCAATCAGCTTTGACTTTCTCTTCAAACGCACAACACCTTCTCGGTCTCATCCAGTCCAAAAAGGCCACGGCAGGCGTGATAGGCCTCGGATACGTCGGTCTGCCGCTGGCGATGACGATCGCGCATGCCAGCTTCAAGGTGGTGGGGTTCGATATCGATCCTGACAAGATCACGGCCATCGATGCCGGTAAGAGCTACATCGAAGCGGTACCACACGATGTGTTGAACGGCGCGCGTCAGAACGATGGTTTCGTCGCGACCTGTGATTTTNCCAGACTTGCCGATTGTGATGTGATTGCCATCTGCGTCCCGACACCACTGACGAAATATCGCGATCCTGATCTTTCCTATGTCGAAANCACCTGCCGGGAGATTGCCAGCAGACTTCGCCCGGGTCAGCTTATCGTGCTGGAGTCCACCACCTATCCCGGCACCACGGATGGCGTCGTCAAAACTATTCTGGAAAAGACGGGCCTTAAATCGGGTGTGGATTTCTTTCTTGGGTTCTCGCCCGAGCGGGAAGATCCCGGCAATCGCGACTTTCAGACATCAACCATTCCCAAAGTGGTGGCCGGTGAGGGTTCCGATGCGGCTGAACTGATGACGGCATTTTACGGGTCCGTTGTGAAAACGGTCGTCCCCGTTTCCACCAACGCCACGGCTGAGGCAGTCAAGATTACCGAGAACGTCTTTCGTGCTGTCAATATTGCCCTCGTCAACGAATTGAAGGTCGTCTACGAGGCGATGGGCATCGATATATGGGAAGTGATCGACGCGGCCAAANCCAAACCCTTCGGCTATATGCCGTTTNATCCCGGTCCGGGACTTGGCGGGCATTGCATTCCCATCGACCCGTTTTACCTGACCTGGAAATCCCGCGAATATGATTTGCCGACACGATTTATCGAGCTTGCCGGGCAGATCAATACCGGTATGCCGCGCCACATCGTTACCCGCCTTGCAGAAGCGCTTGATGTTCACAGCGGCAAGGCGCTCAGTCGCTCGAAGGTTCTGATCGTCGGTCTGGCCTATAAGAAGAACGTGCCCGACATTCGCGAAAGCCCTTCGTTGAAGCTGATCGAGCTTATTCTCGAGCGAAGCGGTCAGCCCTCCTATTTCGACCCCTATGTCGCGGAAATTCCGAAANCCCGCGAATATGGTCACCTGATGGGCATGAAGTCTGTTGTCTGGGATGAGAAGACGATCAGTGAATTCGATGCGGTTCTCATCGCGACCGACCATGACGACGTCGATTATCAAAGTCTTTCGACGTGGTCACCGCTGATTATCGACACGCGCAATGCTTTTGCCAAGCGTGGCATTGTGGCAAGCCACATCATCAAAGCCTGATGGAAGAGTAAGAAATGAGCAGACTGGACAGCTTCATTCGTCGCCTGACGGCGCAGCGCGATATTCTCAACCACGTCCACGCCGATATGAACCTTCCCACCGGTGGNCCGGTGATGGAAATCGGTCTCGGTAACGGCCGTACCTTCAATCATCTGCGCGAACTTTTTCCAGATCGCCGCATCGTTGCGTTTGATCGGGCCATGGGCGCGCACGCTTCTTCAGTACCGGACGAAAAAGATTTGGTGATCGGTGAGATCGCCGAGACTGCCCAGGCTTATCTCGGCATCGAGGCATCACTCGTTCACGCCGATATCGNCACCGGCTATCCGGAAAAGGACGCGGTTACACTGACATGGTTGCCGCAGTTCGTCGCGGGAATGCTGGCCAAGGGCGGAGTCGCGGTCAGTGGTCTTCCGTTGGAGGAGAAAACCCTCAATCCGCTGCCAGCACCAACCTCGGTGCCAACGGATCGTTATTTCCTGTATCGGAAANTATAATCTGCCTACAGGAAGAGCTGGCTTTCTGTTTCTGAAATCAGAAAGACTTTCATTTGCGAGCTTTTGCCACGGATGGGAATTGTGCGACTTTGCAGCGCCCGGATGTCGTGACCGGATTGCTTCAATACCGGTTCTGACACAACGATCGCTGTATCGAATTCCTTTGCGGCAGTTTCCAGCCTGCTCGCGACGTTGACGGTGTCGCCGATGGCAGTCAGGTTTTTAGCTGCGCCATAACCCATCACGCCGACGATGGATGGCCCCGCATGGATACCAACGACGATACGCAGTCTCACTGAGAACTGCTTTTCCAGCTCCTCGTTGAGCGTTTCGATGTTGCGCAGAATGAGTGCTGCCGCCTTCAGCGCGTCTCGGCTTGCGGTCTCCGTGTTTCCCTCAAGGCCAAACAGTGCCATGGCACCATCGCCGATAAATTTGTCGAGCCTGCCACCAGCCTGCTCCACCGCTTGGCCCACAACAGTGAAGTACCTGTTGAGCAAAAACACCATGTCATAGGGCAACCGCGCTTCCGACAGGGCTGTGAAGCTGCGAAGATCGCAAANCAGGACGGCAATCTCCTCTTCGCGACCGGGCCGGATCGGCTCACCGCTGGCGGGGATGTCTCGCTGCTGTTTTGAGGCGAGCAGTAAAGCAACCTTGATATTGTGTTTAGGGCGGAGCTGGCATCCAAGCCTGACATCACTATCCGCATGGATACGCTGAAGGGTAGCTTTTTCCATCGTGGATGGTTCCGGCAGGGGTCCTTCCGTATCTATGATCCTCACACGGCATGTCGAACACCGGCCTTTGCCACCGCAGGCCGAAAAATGGGGGACGTTACCCAAGCGGCTACCTTCCAATATGCTCAAGCCAGCAGGTGCGCGCACGAAGGCTCCGTGATCGTAACGGATTTCGAACGCGTTNGAACGTTGCCGCCAGCTGCGAACGCCGCGAAGAGCAAGAACCAGCGCGATTGCACCGCCAAACAGGGCTTTCGCTCCGTTCGTAACGGCATCGATCGTCGCTTCGAGTTCAGCCTGGTTGGCATGAGGCGTTCTCGGCGGCGGCGGATTGTTCTCCATCGCCCGGCCCGCATCGCTAAAGCCCAGAAGCGCCAGAATGGGCAGCAACACGGCGATGGTGAGAAGATAGGGCGAAATTTTCTTGTACCAGTCCCGGTACCGCAGCCAGAAAAATATACCAAGACAGCCATGCAGCCAGATCAGCACCAGTGCTGTGCTTTGGCGCAGACCGAGCAGCGGATTGCGCACCCAGAAATTATGGATCACGGTTTCGTAACCGATATCGACCCCGTAAAGCGAACGCGAAATGCGGATACCAGTGGCATGGTCGATGATCAGATAGGGGATGAGGAGGCCGATGAGAATCTGAAGCGCTTCCCGAGCAGGCATCTTGAAGGAGCGGCGCAGATAAAGGGAGCGCAAAACCAGCACGATATGGGTCAACACCGAACCATAGAGAATAAGGCTGCTGAGGGGGTTGAGCCAGACGATGCTGAACCACATACGGCCATATTCGGCGGCATCAATCGAAATCAGGGCGAGTGCGTGGTTCGCCAGATGGGTGAACACGAAGCCCAGCATCACGAGGCCGGACAGCATGCGCGCATGCCTCAGCGACGTTTCCGAGACGATCCTGGCCATGTTGATCGTCTCCGGTTGCAGCATCGCGCTCGTTATTCGGCAGATTGCCAGAGAGTTCTCTGTTGATAGCCGTTTGCCGCTATACTCTAACGATTAAAAAAGCTGAACAGATCAGCGATCACGTCATCGGCATTTGTGCAAAGCATCACGTCCGTTAGGGCAAGCACACTGATATCAAAGATTTATCGTTTGCCCGTCCCAAGCAGCGAAGGCACCCGCAAACTCTATCTTTGCATCGGCATCGATAACATCGAGTTCGTCATCGGTGCGAAAGGGTGCGTGATGGATCAGACCGACGCTTTTGGCATTGGCAAGCTTTGCGAGATGGACGGCGTGCTGCCACGATGAGTGGCCGTAGCCCCGATAGGTCTCCATCTCGGCATCGGTAAAGCTTGCGTCGTAGAGAAACAGGTCGACGTTTTCGATGAGTTTCAAAACAGTCTTATCGGTTTTGCCGGCCTCATGCTCAGTATCGGTGATGATAGCAAGACTGCGGCCTTGCCAATCGATGCGGTAGCCGATGGCGTTTCCAGGATGGTTGAGCATTCCTGTCGTGATGCTCAAATCGGGATGGACAGAGAGAACGTCTCCTGCTTGGAAGTCCTTGGTAATGATCCGGGCGCAACAGATATCGAGCGGGGCGGGAAACCAGGGAGGGCTCATGAATTCGCTGAGAATTTCCCGCGTCGTCTTTTGTCCGGCCAGATGGCCCGACCAGATGCGAACCGCATTTTCGCGATTGAAAAACGGCTTGAAGTAGGGAAATCCAACTATGTGGTCATAGTGGCAGTGGGAGAAGAACATGTTGACGGCGCCAACACCTTCAGCCTTAAGCGACTGACCGGCAGGCAACAAACCTGAACCCGCATCGAACAACAGGACGTGCTCGCCGCATCTGACTTCGATGCAGATCGTGTTGCCACCATATTTTCGGAACTTGTCTCCTGATACGGGAAGCGTTCCCCTTGCTCCCCAAATCTTTACCCGAAACTCTGATTTATTGTCCCGACGTAGATCGTCGGAATTCAACGCCATGATACACCCCAATTTACCACGGATAGCCCTGAGGCCATCTTCCGATGGGCATCGTTTTATCTGCCCTGCCGTTACCCCGCCTTAGGAAGACAAGAATGTCTCCGCCATTAGTAGGGCCAGCATTTCAGTTTTATGACGATAGCACCACTTTTATTTTTCTTTCAAAAAACGTGGTTTAAAAAGACTGTTTCTTTAAGCGTTGGAACTTGACCTTGCTTTGCTCAACTCGGTCGTTGTCTGCGTCAGGCGCTCGGCCAGCACGCGCATGACCTTGATCGTTACGTCCGGGAAATCCGACATGAGCTTGAAGAATTGCTCCTTGCCGATCCGCAAAGCTTCCACCGAGGTGGACGCGCGTACTGTTGCCGTTCTCACACTGTCGCACAGTATGGCGATTTCACCGACGATGGCGTTTCCGCTCATCTCCGTGAGTTTGATCTGCCCTGAGGGGGAATCGATCAGAACGTCGACCTTGCCGGTCAAAAGAACGTAAGCGGCATCTCCAAGATCACCCTGCCGGAACAACTCGTCACCGGCGTGGTAGGAAACCCGATCTGACGCGAAAGCCAACAGCTTCAGCTTGGAAGGCTCCATCTCACTGAAGAAGGGAACGCGTTTCAGCATTTGAATTTCGTCTTTGAAAAGCATTGCCCTGTCCCGTCCGTATTCCTGTTCTACCCAAGATAAACCAACTATGCGGCGATCATTTCTTTAAATGTACCGTTTTCTTCCAGAAGAGTCTCGTATGTTCCATCCGCAACGATGGTCGTGTGGTTTATAACGATAACACGGTCGAACATTTTTGAAAGTGCAGCATTGGACAGTATCCAAATCACAGCCGGATTAGCGTCATCGCGCTTGAGGAAAGAGATGACGCTATCGACAATTTCCTGCTGCATGCGATGGTCGAGACCGGGCAACGGGCGGTTGAGCACGTAATAGTCCGATTTTCTCATCAGCGCCCGCGCCAGATTGAGTTTTTGCCGCTGCAAGGGGCCTAGCCGCTTGCCGCCTGCGCCCAAGTTGAATTCCAGTCCGACGGCCAGGACCTTTTCGTAAAGGCCCTGCTTCTTCATGGCTTCGGCGACGATCTTGGTGATGCGGCGCGAGGCGTCGGCATAGCGGTGGCTGATCTTGCCGAACAGGATATTGTCGAGGAGACTGGTTGAAGCCGCATATTTTTCGGGATCGTATGGCTCTATCCAGCTGCGCAAATCATCGGGCAGGTTCTGATGGAACATGTGTCTGACCTCGATGATCTTGTCCATTACCTCCTGCGTCAGAAGACCGAAACGCTGACGTGGTTCGATATAGAAGAAGCTGAGCCGTAGCATGGCGCGCCTGTCGGCGTCGTTGGCATCCTTGTAGCTCTTGCCCTGAAGGCGCTGTAGCGTCTGTTGATAGGTCGGAATATCGTCAGCCGTCATAAAGGTCAGCTGCTGGAAAAAAGGGTGGTCGGGCGCAAGGTCGCTAAAAATTTCAACCACGTTTTCCGCAATCGTATAACCCATGTCGTACAGCGTTTCGGACAGTCCGCTGCTGCGCATCAGGGTGCGGAAATAATCACTGTCGATAACTTTCCGACTTGCAATCGATGAATCGCGCATCGTGCCGAACATGATGTTTTCGCCGACAGTGGCCTCGGCGTTATAGCTGTTGGGCTCGAACGGCACGATCAGGCCGCTGAGGTTTTCCTCTTCCAGCTCTGCGCGCAGCGCCTGCCTCAGTTCTACGATCCGGGCTGCCAAATGCAGATCGGTCGAAGGATCGATAGAGGAGCGCAAGGCGAATTCGAGAATGTCGGGTGACAGCTGAACAGTGTCGAGAACTGACAGCATGGCCTTGAGGAACTGTTCTTCTTCATCGCTTCCAAAAGGACTGGATGTGTAATCGATCCAGTCACTGTTGATGTCGATATCAGGATTTTTNGCGAGCTTTGCTTCGCGAATTTCCCATTTCCGGTGTTCCAGGTCGGCACCGGTATAGTCTTTNGCCTTCAATGGTGCGTGTTTCAGGCCGTAAACGAGGTTTTCCCTCAGGCTTGCATGGAAGAAATATGTGTCGGCTGAAACATAGGATATGCGTCGGCCGCTGACAGATTCCGGCAGGTCGTGCAGGTCTATATCCCCAAAGGTGATCTTGCCTGATGTTGGCCAAAGGGTCCGTCCAAGCGCATCGGCGAGCGCTTCGGCTCCTGAGCCGCCCACGATGCCGACGGTCTCTCCCGGATTGATCGTCAGGGATGCCTGATCCAGAAGCCGAGTGCCGCTGTCGTCATCCAATGCAAGCCCCGCAATAACGATAGGCCCTGTGATCGCTGCGGCTTCTTCCGGCGACAGGGCCTGAATTTTCGAGTCGATCATTGTCGGTGAATCGAACTGTTCGAACACCTGCTCGTATTTCACCTGAACGTCCTGGCGCGCCTGGTCCCAGTCGATCAATTCTTTCAAGGGACCCGGCAATTCCTTGTAGGCGTTGATGACGGCGACGAGCTGACCGACATCGAGACTGCCTCTCAGCGTTAGATAACCGCCGAGCGAGTAGAAGAAGAACGGTGTAAGCTGAGCCAGGAAATTGTTGATGAACTTGACGATAAACTTCCATTGGTACAGGTCGTAGCGGATCTTGAAGATTTCGCCGAGCCTGTGAGCAGCATCCGCGCGCTCATAATTGGAGGTGTCGTAGGCGTGGATGGTGCCGATGCCATCCACCATTTCGCCGATCCTGCCGGCGAGCTGGCGCGCGCTCAACTGTCGCTGCCTGCCGAGTTCGATCAAGCGGCGACGCATCTGGGGAATGATCCCGACCTGAATCGCGGCCATGAAAGCAGCGATCAGCCCGAGCCAGAAATTCTGCACGAGAATGAAGAAGAGAGCTGAAAGTGCCTGGCCCCCGAGAAGCGCTGGCTGAACGAAGGCATCACCGGTGAAACCACCGAGAGGCTCCACTTCGTCCTTGATCATGCTGGAAATTTCCGCACCCTTCACCCGTTTGAAGTGGGAAGGGGGAAACAACAGGATACGGTCGATCAACTGGAAGCGAATACGGCGCAGCAAACGCTCACCGAGGCGGCCCTTATAGGTGTTGATATAGTATTTGAAGAGGCCGTTGATGACGACGAGTGCCAGAAACGTCAGGCTCAGCCCCATCAGCATGCCGAAACGGGTGAGCTCGACGCCCGGAAACAGCGTGATCTTTCCGAGATAGGGGAGATCGAACGTCAAATGCATGAAGAGCTGTGTGGAATTCACGCCCTCGAAGCCATCGCCCTGTATCGGGCCGTTGACGATCTGCTTGGGAAGATCGAAGGCAAGGAAGTAGGGAACCATCGAAAAGGCGACAATCAGCAGAATGAAAAGTTGCTGCCGCCTCGTATGATTCCAGATATAGCGGGTTAGACTTTTTNCCATGTAGGACTTCTATGCCTTGCCGGACTGACTGGAAGGTAGTTGATGTTTGTCATTGCGTCAAAGCCGCTGTTGCGCAACGGTTATGAACGTTAGAAGAATGAATGAAGATGCGTCTCTTCTCGCAAANTGGCGGGATGGAACGACCGTGACGGCGCGGACCATTCTTTTACGAATTATGAATGAAGCGCCTTATAGCGCAATTTCTCAAAAACGGAATAGTTGGACATTGCCCAGCGTGCGAATTTCGCCACGGGGCATTTCCGTTGACTGGGGGCCGGCAGGAATGAGTTCGATACGCCTGCCTTCCCCCGGCGAGAGATGGAATCCATCATCGGCGGGACGAAANCCTTCGGCATCTATACAAACGGATTGGGCAAAACGGTCCGCGGTTACATGCAGGATCCAACGCCCGTCGTTCATCGTCAGGTCAGTTTGAAGGCTGACAGGATGAAGGGCTGCCTGTCGGCCCCTTGGAAANTGGGCGGCATTGGCGAGCAGCACACCAGTTTGCGCATCCAGGAGTTTTGCGACCGTGACGTCGTGTGCAGGGGGACCAAACCGATAGGCATAGGTGGTATCGAAGAATGCACCGAACAGGTCGGTTGCAGCAATCAACCGCTTGTCACGCGCTGCTAGACTCATTGCGCGCCTGCCGCTGACGACAGGCTGGATGCCGTCACGCAGGCATGCAATCTCCACGACGACGTCCGCATTTNCAGGTGTTTCATTAATGAGATGGATATCGAGGCCGTTGGTGCCCTCATCGAGAAGGTTGATCTGCAGAGGTCGAAACGCACGTTTAAGACCATAAAAGGCAGACTTCGGCAGGCCTGTTGAATCGATAACTCCCCAGCCGGGACCCGGCAGCAGATCCTGCAACGTCCATACCATCGCGCCCTGACAATTTGAGCCGACACGCCGCCATTCTGCGAATGTCGCTTCCATGACCTCGGCAATCGCTGCGCGGGAAAAATCGAGATAGCGATCAACATTCTCTCTTCGCAATGTTGCCGGGTCTAAGTCGTAAAGTAGCTTGAGATAATGATCCCGCACGTCCTCGAAATCCCAGGACGCCCNTCGGTCACGGGGCACGCGCGCGCGCCATTTCGGATCGTGAACCGGTTTTACTGGCAGGTATTTGTCGAGGGTGACCTGATGCGGGACGTTTGCAAAGGCGAGGCATTCGCCGGCAAACCGTACATTCGCGCGCCGCGCATCTTCCAGCGGTCTGCAATAGGCACCGACGCCGTAGTAGTGGCCGATCTTCTCGTTCGAGACGAAGGGCAGGGCCCCGCCAAACGGAGAGTTCGGCACATAGGCGATATCAGGTCGCAGACGACGAACATGTGCGGGCAGAATTTCTTCCGTCAGCGGGCCTTTCCAGAACTGTTCCGATAGCCCCAGCATTGCTCCCTGCTGATACATTTCACTTCCGCCGCACAAAACGGCAAGTGATGGCGAGCAAGCGGTGTTGGTGAGGAGGTGGGAGATTTCTTGATCGATATGAGCCAGAAACGCCTCATCCTTGGCTGGATAATCGAAGTTGGCCAGCATCATATCCTGCCAGACCATCAACCCCAGCTCATCGCAGAGTACAAAAANCTCAGGTGTCTCGTAGGCCATCGTGCCGCCGATGCGGGTCATGTTCATACCGGCTTCAGCAGCGAGGCGAAGCCAGGGCTCGTAATCTGCGCGGTTGCCAGGCAGTCGAACAATATCGGCATTCGTCCAAACAGCGCCACGGCAGAACACGGGCTCGCCGTTGATTTTCAGGCCAAAGCCTTTTCCGTCGGCTCCATGGTCGATATCGATACGCCGAAACCCTGTCCTGGCGGCGAGGTGAGTCTGACCCTCAATGCGCAGGCTCACATCGTGAAGCACCGGTGTGCCATGAGTGGCGGGCCACCATGGCTCGATATGCTCCAGCCGGAGTTCACCTTCGAATGTAGTGTCGCCCGCGGGATGCAATGTTGTCCATAGATCGGCGCATCCCAGCTCTATTGCAGTGGCATCGCTGCGAACAGAGATACGCAGGAATCCCGTTCCATCCGCATCCAGTTGCGACTGAAAGGACAGGATTTCGAATTTGCACTGATCTTTGCGGATCAGCCGAACCGGCCGCCACGGCCCGACGGCGTGAATTTCCGGACACCAGCCGGGCATGTGGCCCAACGCCGTTGTTCTGATCAGCCTCAGGCCCTGAGAATTCATCATTTGTGGACGCCAGCGCGCCCGTGGTCCTGATTTTTCCAGATGTGGTGCCAAGGCACGAAAGCAAATGGCAAGTTCGTCGGCACCTGATGGTTCAAAGGAAACGTCCAACGCTTCGAACATGCTGGTAGAGTGCGCAACACGTTCACCGTTCAGGAAAATTTCGGCAATGGTTGCCAGTCCCTCGAAGCGCAAAATAGCTGGGCCGATTTTATCGGATACCAGTGTCAGTCGATACCAGGCATCCTGATTATTGAGCGGCTCTGGTTGAAAGCGATCAAATCTTCCCAGTGCTTCCAGTGCCTGCGCGACAGTCCCGGGAACGGGCGCCGTTACCGCCTCGATGTCGAGCGGAATATCGACAGGTGTCTTAAAGGCATCGGCTTCTGTCAGCGTCAGGGTCCAGCCCTCGCTTAACGACTGTCCCTTATCGATGCCCGAGACCGTCACGCTGCCTCGCTTGTCTGGGCAAGCGAAATCTCCAATTCCGCCATGAGCGCGTCCCAAGCTGCAATCGCCGGGTCGAGAGCGGTCAAGAGCGTGTCGAACTTACGCCGGGCGATAGCGCGGGCAAGCTGAAACTGCACCGTTTTAGCCACCTCCGAAATGCGAAGTGCGTGGGCAGGCGCGCTGCCGAAACGTTGATCGCTACCCAGCCATTGCAGATGGCTGGCAGCCAGTTCGAAATTCGCGCCGAATTGGCGAAGCGTGTTGAAAGCATATTTGTGGAAAAANCCGAAGGGCCGGTCGGCTATTTTTTCGACTTGCGCAGGAAAGACCTTGGCGAATGCCTTGATCGGGTTTTGCGCGGGTCGTCTTGCAAAATGCGAGGCCAGAAGACGCAGCGCTATCGCCCGTCTTTCCACATCGGACATTGGCTTTTCAGGAAATTTCGCAAATTCTGTATAGGGTAGGAATGGGGCGTCTTCGTCTGTCAGATGGTGCTGGAAAATACCGGAGAAATCATCGTCTTCCAGGGCAAAATAACCGCCATTGTGGAAGTATTCCAGCTTGCGGTTTGCCACGTCCATCCGGTTGATGGCGATGGTTGTTTTGCCATGTTCCTTGCGATAGGCGGTGCCGTGCGTATCCGGCATGTAGAAACTGTCCATCTCGATCAGGCAGATGCGTCCACGTTGCAGCTGCATGTCGATATGTCTTTCGAGCCTGTCGAAAATCGCAAGTTCGGTGACGCGGATGCCATAGAGCGCTTCGAGGTCTTCCAGCGGCACCTTGAAAAAAGTGAACTGGTCGCCCTCGAAATCCTGCGTCAGCGTAAAGCCCAGCATGGCTTCTGGCGGCAGACCGCTGGAAGCCAGCAGCTCTATCCACAGATCGACATAGCAATTCGTTTCCGGCCACATCCGCTCCAGCGAATGCAACGGATGCGGAATGTAGGTCTCGGCGTTGAGGGCTGGAAAGATGCTCGTCATGCTGTCTTCAGCCCCAAAGCGCGTCTCGAACCGGCTGTGGCCATGCTTCGACATCCAGTCCGTGTTTGGCAAACAGTGCCAGTGCTATCCGCTCCAACCCGAAGCCGACGCAGGCTGTGTGCGCGACGTCGCCGTTTTCGAGGTTCAGGCCCCATTTGGCTCCAAAAGCGTCCTGATGGTAGTTGAAGCTCATGCAGGCCGTCTGGTTGGTGGTGGATGTTACCGGAATCAGCAATTCGAATTTCAGGTTCTGGTCGCGCTGGTTGTTGGCCAGCATTTTGCCGGCACGCCCGAAGAACGGATCATTTGCGATGTCGATCTTCACATCGAGACCGATCTTTNCCATCATCTCGACGCCGCGATCCATCCATAGCTGACGGAATTCCGTCACGTCGCTTTCAGTTCCCATGCATACATATTCGCGCATACGGAACAGTTGCTGGCGGGCCGGGTCCTTGGAGGGCTCATGGCGGAAGCAGTAGGATTGAATGTCGTAAAGACCTCCGCTAGCGGGCAGATTTCCGCGCTTGGCGATGGTTGGGTACAGCGGATAGCAGGCCGCTGGCGTCAGCACGATATCGGTAATCTTCTGGTCTTTCGTCCAGTCCGTGCCTTCGTCCATGCTTTTGATAAGGCTGACATGATCCAGCTCGCAGCCGCAGAAGGAGTGGACGGTGCCTGCCAGTTGCGGGAAGCTTTTCATGTAGCCGCTTTTTTCAAANTAGGCACGGTTGATGCCGGGCGGGAAGCGGATAACTTCGGCTTTATCTGCGCCGCCGACCGTTCCGATCAGGCGCTCAAAACCGGCAATCACGTCTTCGAACTGGCCGCTACGACCATAGAGGCCATCGACGCCGGTATCGATCAGCAGGCCTTTGTCAAACAGGCGATCGAGAAANGATGTTTGCATGTCCATGATCTTATCCCGAAAGGCTGGTGTCCTGCTTCTGGACGAGCAGGAGATTGGCGGAGTTGCTGAGAATTCTGTCGTTGGAGATCATCAGTTGCGCCGAATGCGCATCACGCAGGTGACGACCGAGGCTATAAGGCGTACCGTTTTTGTAGCCCATGATGCCGCAGATCAGCATGGCGTGATTGATGATCTCGATAATGGTTTCCGACGAGCAAATCTTGACGTTGTTCATGGCGATGGCAAACCCCATCGACATCAGCTTGTCGGGATCGGATTTGGTGGCCTCATAGGCTTTGAGACCAGCAATGACGTTCGATTTGACGGTCTGAAGCTTGCTCGACACTTCTGCCAGACGAATGGCACCTGGTGGCGTGACGCCGGGCGATTTGCGCGCCGCTGCACGAACGAAGGCTTGTGCACGCAAANCCGCGTCAGAGGCAATTCCATACCAGACGCCGCTCCACAAANGATGGGATGTCGCCAGCATGGATTGCGCTGCAATTTCGGCGAAAGGCTTGGAGAAAATCTGCTCGGAAGGTGCGCTTCCCTTGAACAGGAAGCCATCGGAACAGGTTCCGCGCATGCCGAGCGTGTCCCAAATATGGGTCCGTTCGAGCGTGTACTGGTCCTTCAGGAAAACGGTCATGACCTGATCGCTGGGTGCCGCTGCGTCATTGGCACGCGAGGTAATCAGAATGGCATCGGCATGCGTGCCATAGGAAATTACGGTGGCGTCTTTTTCCAAGGTGCAGTCGGGACCGTTAACTTCGATGGCACAGATGGAATTGCGCATGTTTCCGCCGATACCGCCTTCGGTGGTGGCAGACGCCAAAAGCAATTGTTCTGATGCCACGCGGCGCATGAAGGCAACATGCCATTCACTGTCTTCGCCATGTTCCACAAGGCTGGAGGCCTTGATGTGGTGCATCGCGAAGATCATCGCCGTTGCGGAACAGGATTGGCCGAGAATGCAGCAGATATCGGCAATTTGCGCGATGCTTGCACTTTCACCGCCCAGATGAACAGGTACTTGAATGCCTAAAAGCCGTTCCGAACGAAGCGCATCAACGGCTTCTATTGGAAAACGTGCGGCGGTATCGACATCGTCGNCATGCCGTGCGGCGATCGACGCGACACGGGAGGCGCGCGCCGAGAGCGTCGCATCAGGCGGGNCGACGGAGACGTTCATCACGCGGCCTCTTTGCCATCAAGAATGGTTTTGACCGTGTCTTCGATGGCCTTGATGCTGGCGAAAGACTTCCGGTTGAGCATGCTATCGGGAAATTCGATGTCGAATGCATCTTCTATGCCAAGCATCAGTTGCACGGATGCAAANGAAGAAAGTCCAGCTGCGTAAAGGTCAGCCTCATCTTCGATGGTATCGACGGGCACCGGGAGTTGGCCGAATTTCGACAGTATTTCACGAATAGTTGAATTCATTCTGAGTAGTCTCCCTTCACAGCGCGTCATCATAACGCATTCTTGGAGTTACGCTCCAAAAAATAACATTCGAATAAATGGATGGGTTAACTTAGTGTAACTTTCTGTTTTTCGACAACCATCCACAGATGACTTGACAAATTTCTGCGTCGGGTTTCTGATTGCGGCATTCACCAGGGGAGTCCCGGCAAGGGGCTGAGATACTGCTAGCGCGCGCAGTGACCCGTTGAACCTGATCCAGTTCATACTGGCGTAGGGACGGTGCAAACGCGGGAACAGCAGTTCGGCTTTGCCGAAATGCGTCGTTATTCGTTCACGTGGTTTTNCGTCTTCATGCTCGAACTGGGTCTCCACTGTTTTTGCTTTGGAGCCTCACGATGAACATTGCCACTAAAAATCCTACCCCTGTCGTTACCACCGGCCCGCTACCCGCTTCGACCAAGGTCTACAAGCCGGGTATCATCCACCCTCACATCCGCGTACCCATGCGCGAAATCGCCGTGCATCCCACGGCGGGCGAACCACCGGTTACAGTCTACGATTCCTCCGGTCCCTACACCGATCCATCCCACACAGTCAGCATCGACGGTGGCTTGCCACGTGTGCGTCATGACTGGGTTGTTGCGCGTGGCGATGTCGAAGCTTACGCGGGCCGCCATGTTAAACCTGAAGACAACGGCTTTGCCACCGGCGAGCGTTTGACGCCGGAGTTTTCCCTCCGCCACCAGCCCTTGAAGGCCAAGGACGGCAAAGCTGTCACGCAGCTTGCCTATGCGCGGGCGGGTATCATCACGCCTGAGATGGAATTTATTGCCATTCGCGAGAATATTGGACGCGAAGCAGCCAAGGAAACGTTGGCCCGCGATGGTGAGAGCTTTGGCGCACATATTCCCGATCTCGTAACGGCTGAATTCGTGCGTCAGGAAGTGGCGGCGGGCAGGGCGATTATCCCTGCCAACATCAACCACCCTGAAGCGGAGCCGATGATCATTGGACGTAACTTCCTCGTCAAGATCAATGCCAATATCGGTAACTCGGCCGTCACGTCTTCCATGGCGGATGAGGTCGACAAGATGGTCTGGGCCATCCGCTGGGGTGGCGATACCGTTATGGACCTCTCCACCGGCCGCAACATTCACAACATTCGCGAATGGATCATCCGCAATTCGCCGGTGCCGATTGGAACCGTGCCGCTCTATCAAGCGCTGGAAANGGTGAACGGTATTGCGGAAGACCTGAACTGGGAGGTTTTCCGCGATACGCTGATCGAGCAGGCTGAGCAGGGTGTCGATTACTTCACCATCCATGCTGGCGTGCGGCTTCATTACATCCCGCTCACCGTCAACCGTGTCACCGGCATCGTGTCGCGCGGGGGTTCAATCATGGCCAAGTGGTGTCTGCATCACCACAAGGAATCATTCCTCTACGAGCATTTCGAAGAGATTTGCGACATCTGCCGCGCTTATGATGTGTCGTTTTCGCTGGGTGATGGGCTGCGGCCNGGCTCTATCGCCGATGCAAACGATGCGGCACAATTTGCCGAGCTCGAAACGCTGGGCGAGTTGACGCAGATCGCCTGGGCTAAAGATTGTCAGGTCATGATCGAAGGCCCCGGCCATGTGCCGATGCACAAGATCAAGGAAANCATGGACAAGCAGCTCAAGGTCTGTGGCGAAGCGCCCTTCTACACGCTTGGGCCTCTGACAACCGATATTGCGCCGGGCTATGACCACATCACCTCCGGCATCGGTGCGGCGATGATCGGCTGGTTTGGTACCGCGATGCTTTGTTATGTCACACCGAAGGAGCATCTGGGTCTGCCGGATCGTAATGACGTGAAGGTCGGTGTTATCACCTACAAAATTGCCGCCCACGCTGCCGATCTTGCCAAGGGGCATCCGGCGGCGCAGATCCGCGATAATGCGCTGTCGCGCGCCCGCTTCGAATTCCGCTGGGAAGACCAGTTCAACCTGTCGCTCGACCCGGAAACGGCACGGTCGTTCCATGACGAGACCTTACCGAAGGAGGCGCATAAGGTCGCGCATTTCTGCTCCATGTGCGGGCCGAAATTCTGCTCCATGCGCATTTCGCACGACATCCGCGCCGAGGCACAGAAGGAAGGTCTGGAGGTTATGGCGCAGAAATTCCAGCAGGGCGGCGATCTCTATATGCCGTTGGAAAAGCCGGTCGCGGGGGAATGAGATGCGCATTCTCGTCAAAGGGGCAGGCGTTGCCGGTCTGACGGCTGCTCTGGAACTTGTCCGCCATGGGATGGAGGTCGCGGTTTGCGATCTTGCCAACCAACCGGGGCGCGGTGCGTCCTGGTATGCGGGCGGCATGCTGGCGCCTTGGTGCGAGCGCGAAAGCGCCGAGGAAGCCGTGCTGACGCTTGGCCAATCAGCGCTCGACTGGTGGGATGAGGCGACGCCGGGGCTGGTCAAACGCAACGGCACGCTGGTTGTGGCCCCTGCGCGGGACAAGGCGGAACTGTCGCGGTTTGCTTCTCGCACGACCGGTTATCGATGGGTTGATGAGGACGAGATTGCTACGCTGGAGCCCGATCTCGCGGGGCGTTTCCGTAAGGGGCTGTTTTTCGAAGGCGAGGGGCATCTCGATCCACGCTTGGCTCTCTTGGCACTTTATGAACGCGTTGTCTTGATGGGTACCGGCTTCCATTTCGGCGGTGACGCGCCAGATGGAACCACATTCGATCACGTCGTCGATTGCACCGGCGCGGCACAGACCGGCAAGCTTACTGGTCTTCGCGGCGTGCGTGGGGAAATGCTTTATCTCTCTACCGGCGAGGTCACGCTGTCCCGCCCCGTTCGGCTGCTTCATCCACGCATTCCGCTCTACATCGTGCCGCGAGAAGGGGGGCGTTTCATGGTGGGAGCAACGATGCTCGAGACGGATGAGGCGGGACCGATCACGGCACGCTCGATGATGGAACTGCTGAACGCTGCCTATGCGCTGCACCCCGCTTTCGGTGAAGCGCAGATCATAGAAGCGGGCACAGGTATCCGCCCCGCCTTTGCCGACAATCTGCCCGCTATCAGAGAGAACAACGGCACGCTGTTCATCAACGGTGCCCACCGGCACGGGTTTCTGCTTTCGCCAGCCATGGCGCGGCAGGCTGTCGATATCATGATGTCAAAGGAGGTTTCCCATGAAAATTCTCGTCAACGGGCAAGAGCATGATCTTGCCACGGAAAGGCTTTCCCACCTGCTGGCCGCGCTAGAATTTGAAGGCGAATGGTTGGCAACCGCCGTCAACGGCGATCTCGTCCATGCGCAGGATCGCGATGATTTNCGATTGAAGGAATTCGACAGGATCGAAGTTCTGTCACCAATGCAGGGAGGGTAGGCGATGTTGAAACTTTATGGACGCGACATCGGATCGCGACTGCTGCTCGGTACCGCGCGGTATCCTTCTCCTGCGGTGCTGGCGGATGCGGTGCGGGCCAGTAAAACGGATATTCTGACGATCTCTCTGCGACGCGAAACGGCGGGCGGCAGGCAAGGAGGGCAATTCTTCGAGATGATCCGCGAACTGGACCGAAACATTCTGCCCAACACCGCCGGTTGCCACACAGCCAAGGAAGCCGTGTTGACGGCCAAGATGGCAAGGGAAGTGTTCAAGACGAACTGGATCAAGCTGGAGGTCATCGGCAATCACGATACGCTGCAGCCGGATGTTTTTGCGCTGGTGGAGGCCGCCCGTATTCTCAGCGACGACGGTTTCGAGGTTTTNCCCTATACGACCGATGATCTGGTGGTGGCGGAAAAGCTGGTGGATGCCGGTTGCAAGGTGCTGATGCCCTGGTGCGCACCGATTGGTAGCGCCATGGGGCCACTGAACATCACCGCCTTGCGGTCGATGCGGGCTCATTTTTCCGATGTGCCGATGATTGTCGATGCCGGTCTTGGAAGGCCATCTCATGCCGCGACCGTCATGGAACTGGGCTACGACGCCGTGCTGCTCAATACTGCGGTGGCCGGTGCGGGCAATCCGGTCATCATGGCTGGCGCCTTTGCAAAGGCGGTGACGGCGGGGCGTGAGGCCTATCTTGCTGGCATGCTGGAACCGCGCGACATGGCGGTGCCCTCAACGCCCGTTATCGGTACGGCGGTGTTTTCCTGAGCCGTTGACAAGATGAGATGACGGCGGGATACCGGCAGGGATGAGCCTCACGAGGTACCCAGACATGCACAATCTGCTAACCGATATCGACGGTGTGGCTGTCGGCCATGCCACCGATCTCCAACTCGGGTCGGGCGTTACTGCCATTATCTTTGACGAGCCTGCCATCGCTTCCGGCTCCGTTCTTGGCGGTGCACCGGGAGGGCGGGATACGGCACTGCTTGACCCGTCCATGACGGTGGAGGTGGTCGATGCGTTTGTCCTATCTGGCGGGTCGGCCTTTGGTCTGGATGCGGCAGGTGGCGCACAATCCGGGCTTCGCGACATTGGGCGTGGCTTTGCCGTTGGCTCGACCCGCGTTCCCATCGTGCCGCAGGCGATCCTGATGGATTTGTTGAATGGCGGCAACAAGGATTGGGGCCTGCATTCGCCCTATCGTGAGATGGGTTATGACGCCTTCAAGGCCGCTACTCACCAGCCCTTTGCGCTTGGCAGCGTAGGGGCTGGCACCGGCGCGACGACCGCAACACTCAAGGGTGGGCTGGGTTCTGCCAGCGCCGTAACTTCGGGCGGCCATAGGGTCGCGGCCATAGTTGCCGTCAACGCGATGGGCTCCGCGACAGTTGGAACGAGGCAGCATTTTTGGGCGGCACCCTTTGAGCGTAACAACGAGTTTGGCGGGTTTGGATTGCCGCCGCAATTTTCATCCACCGATACTTCCATGCGCATCAAAGGCGTAACGCTGACGGCAACAACGATCGGCGCGGTGGTGACGGATGCCGTGTTGACGAAAGCGCAGGCGCACCGGCTGTCGATCATGGCGCATAGTGGGCTCGCCCGTGCGATCTTGCCGTCCCACCTTGCCAGTGATGGCGATACCATGTTGGTGGCGGCGACCTGCAAGAAATCCATGAGCGCTGCGAGTGACTTTGCAGAGCTTTGCCACCTGGCTAGCATGGTCGTCAGCCGCGCCATCGCACGGGGTGTTTATCAGGCGACGGCATTGCCATATGAAGGCGCACAAAAATCCTGGCATGATCATTTCGGAGCCGGTGCCGAATGAGCGATCAAAAACAGAAGTTGCCGCTGAAAACGGTTCTACGGATAGATTTTCCGCCGAGCGATAGACTTGGGCGGGGAAAAATCCAGCTGATGGAACTGATCGCCTCCACCGGCTCCATTTCTGCTGCCGGTAGGGCCATGGATATGTCCTATCGACGTGCCTGGTTGCTGGTGGATGCGCTGAACCATATGTTCAAGGAGCCTGTGATCGAATCCCAGCGCGGCGGCAGCCAAGGGGGCGGGGCAAGCTTGACTGCCTTCGGTCAGGAATTGCTTGAACGCTATCGAGCCATGCAGCGGCGCCTGAACGATACACTGAAAGCCGACCTCGATTGGCTCGAGACGAACAGACATTCCGATCAGTAAGGATCGAGTGCTGCCGATTTGATGATGGCAAAGATCGGCTGTCTAGCCTCCAGCGCCAACCGTTCGACCGAGAGGCGGGTGATGCGCGACGCAACGATATCGCCACCGCAATCCACCTGCACCATCGCCATGCCATCCTCCGACAGCACGATGTCTGCGATGCGGCCTTCCAAAATGTTGAGCGCGCTCAACCCCTCGGGCTTGACCGTCGCCAACATCACGTCGCGGGCTGGAATGTGGACGCGAACGCGGTGCCCGACTTCCGCCGATGGTGCGGGAACTTGCAACGCCACTCTGCTCAGTCTGATCGTGGCAAGGCCGTGAGCGGCATCGAAGCCTCCCACACTGCCGGACAGAATGCTGCCGATCTCGCGGCGTTCCAGTTGGGCTGTGAAAGCTGTGCGCGACAGGATGTCCGCTGCCTGGCCTGCGACCTCTATCCTGCCGTCCTTCATCACCACGATCTGGTCTGCAAGACGCGATACCTCGCTGATAGAATGGCTGACATAGATGATCGGAATTTTCGACTCATCGCGCAGCCGTTCCAGATAGGGAATGATCTCGGCCTTGCGCGCCTCATCGAGTGCGGCCAGCGGTTCATCCATCAACAGAAGGCGGGGTGACGACAGAAGCGCACGGCCAATCGCCACGCGCTGCTTCTCCCCGCCGGACAGTTTTTCCGGGCGGCGCTTCAGCAGGTCTCCGATGCCGAGCATCTCGATGATCTTTGCGCTTTCTGCGGCGCTGCTTGCATTGCCAGAAAACCAGCGACCGTAATGCAGGTTCTGCTCGACGGTGAGATGCGGAAACAGGCGCGCTTCCTGAAAGACGGTGCCGAAATGACGCTTGTGGCATGGCGTGAACAGGCGTTTTGCACTGTCTACCAGCACCTTACCATCATGCGTCAGTCTACTATGATCGGGTTTCGTCAGCCCGGCGATGATACGGATGATGGAGGTTTTGCCGGAGCCGGAGCGGCCGAAAAGGGCTGTCACGCTTTNGCCAGCGGTGAAGTCCACGTCCAGCGTAAAGGCACCCAGCCGATGTTTGGCGGTGAGCGTCAGTGTCATTGCGCATTCACCCTTTTTCCAACAATGCGCGCCAGATATTCCGAGGCGAGCAGGGCTATCATGGAAATAGCGATGGCAACCAGTGTCAGCCGCATCGCACCCGCATCACCGCCCGGAACCTGGGTGAAGGTGTAGATGGCCGCCGACAAGGTTTGCGTTTCGCCGGGAATATTGGAGACGAAAGTAATGGTTGCGCCGAACTCCCCCATGGCCTTGGCAAAAGCGAGGATCGTGCCTGCGATAATGCCGGGTAAGATGAGCGGCAGGGTAACGGTAAGGAATATCCAAACAGGACTAGCGCCCAGCGTGCCTGCCGCTTCCTCCAGTTTGTAATCCACGGCTTCTATCGAGAGGCGAATGGAGCGCACCATTAACGGAAAGGCCATGATGGCGCAGGCGAGTGCGGCGCCCGTCCAGCGGAAGGAAAAGACGATGCCGAAATACTGATCGAGAAACTGGCCGATGACGCCGCGGCGCCCGAAGGTAACCAGAAGTATAAAGCCGGTGACGACCGGAGGTAGTATGAGCGGCAGATGCACGATGCCATTGAGCAGCGATTTGCCCCAGAACTGGCCGCGCGCCAGCGCCAGCGCAATCAAGATGCCGAGTGGCAGGCTCGCGAACATCGCGATGCTGGAAACCCAGAGGCTCAAGCGTATCGCAGTCCATTCTTCCGCGCTGAGAGTGAGCCAGTCCAAGATGCCATTTCCCGTTATTATAGGATGGCTCAGACGATTGCCGGAGCCATGAGGATCGTGAAAATCGATCTTACTTCAGAATGGTAAAGCCCTGCTTTTCAAAGAAGGGCGCAGCCTTGGCCGATTTCAGGAATTCGAGATAGGCGGCAGCTAGCGGGTTTTTGGATTCAGCCAAGATAGCAACCGGATAGATGATCGGCTCGTGGCTGTCCTGCGGGAAGGTGCCGACAATCTTCACGCCCTGGTCGGCAGCGGCATCGGTCTGGTAGACGATGCCATAAGGCGCCTCACCGCGAGAAACGAGAACCAGCGCTGCACGGACGCTCTCCGCACCGGCAACCTTGCCTTCCACGGAAGACCAGATGCCGAGCTTTTCAAGGGCCGCCTTGCCATATTTACCAGCTGGAACGCTATCGACCGCACCCATGGCCAGCTTGCCGTCACCCACCAGCTTTGCAAGGTCGAAACCTTGCTTGATTTCGACGGGCGTTGCTTTGTCGACGGGGGCAACCAAGACTAGGCGGTTGCCGAGCAGGTTTGTACGCGTGTCTTCCTTGATCAGCTTTTTGCTCGCGAGATAGTCCATCCAGGCGAGGTCTGCGGAGATGAAGAGATCGGCAGGCGCACCTGCTTCGATCTGTTTGGCCAACGCCGAGCTTGCGGCATAGGAGACGGTGGCTTCGTTTCTGGTTTCCTTTGCCCATTCAGCATTTGCCGCATCAAGCGCGTTCTTCATGCTGGCTGCGGCAAACACTGTGACCTTGTCCTGCGCGGATGCCGGTGTAGATGGACCAATGGTCGCCACGACGGAGCCGATAATGGCTGCCAGAGTGGTTCTGATAAGAGTGCTACGAAGAATTCCCATCCATTTAGCCCNTTTTGGCGAAATATTTNCATGAATATATCGAAACTGTTTAGATGGCGGGCATTATATTTNCAAGGATATATCGATGGGCGCGATCAGGACATTCGCATGAGCCTGAATCTGCTGATGCCTAGATGCGCTCTCCTGCGAAATGCGCGACCTGTGCTCCGACTTCATAATAGGCTTCTTTCAAAGCGCGAAAGCTGCGGGCCTGCGGGTCTGTGACCGGCAAAGGAAGAGCGTCTTCTGCGAGATCGCCTGCTACATGCGCTGCAAGCGTTTTACCGAATATTGTTCCGGGTGCGATACCGCGGCCGTTGTATCCGCAAAAACCAACGACGTTTTTCGCGAATTTGTGGAAACGTGGCACCGAATCGTCGGTCATGCCGATCTGGCCGTACCATTCACATTCGAATTCGATGTCACCCAATTGCGGAAATAATCGTTTCATCGCACGTTTGGCCCAGGCGGGGTGAACGGCAGCACCCGTGTTGCGCAACGCGCCCACGCTGCCGAAAACGAGGCGTCCTGCTTGATCCATGCGGAAGGAGGAGAGGATTTCGTTCGTGTCCCAGCAACCTTCACGATTCGGCAGAATGGTTTTCCGCACATTGTCGCCTAGAGGTTTGGTCGCGACGTTGAAATAGGGTAGGTAGACCTGCTCTTCGCGCATGATTTNCCAGGGGCCAGTGCTATAGGCCTCCGTCGCGACGATGATCCAGTCAGCATGAACCGATCCGCTTGCGGTCTTGACCACCCAGCCGTCACCATTTGCCTGGCTGTCGGTGACGGGACTGGAGGTGTAGATTGTTGCACCTGCCTTTTGGGCTGCGTGTGCCAGGCCGCGCACATAGGCAAGCGGTTGCAGCGTGCCTGCACGCTCATCCAACAATGCGCCGCTATAGGCCGAAGAGCCAATACGGTCGGCTGTTTCCTGCGCGTCGAGAACCCGGACAGGCGCTCCGCGTGCGGCCCATTGGCTGCAACGTTCGCGGATTTCGGCCAGTCCCTTTTCTCCTACCGCGCAATGGAGTGTTCCGTTCTTTNCAAGCTGGCATTCGATCTGGTGCTTTTCGATCAGTTCGCGTACCAGAAAAGGCGCGTTGCCGAGAAGGTCGAGCAGGCGTTCGCCATAGATGGGGCCTAAAACATTTGGCAGCTCTTTAGGCATGACCCACATGCCGCCATTGATGAGGCCAACATTGCGGCCAGCGCCACCAAAGCCAATCTCCTTGCCTTCGAGAACAATGACTTTGATGCCACGTTCAGCCAGATGCAGTGCTGCGGAAAGCCCGGTAAAGCCACCGCCCACGACCACAACATCAGCCTTCTCACGGCCTTCCAGCGGTGATGTGACTGGCGGTTGTGGCGCGGTTTTTNCCCAAAGGCCATGAGAGCGTGGATCGTTGTACATCGTAATCACCAGGAAGCGGAAAGGTCGTGTGCGGTGCGCCGTATGACGAGCAGCTTACAACCGTGTCGGCCCTATGAATACCGACATATCGTGATCACGTCATGCTGGCGTGGAATGTGGCCTGCAATTGGTTCCACAGGCATTGTGGAAGACGGTTTCACCTGCAATCGAGACACAGGCTTGAAACATGCGCCTGCCTCGGACAATACTGCATCACATGCACGGGGNATGATGACCCTTGGCCAATAATCTAATTTATGACGGGAAANGATCATGAAGCCTATCTTCGTTCAGCTTCAATGCGCACCCGGCAAGACATACGATGTTGCCGATGCCATTTACAAAACCGAACTGGTTTCGGAGCTTTATTCGACCAGTGGGGAGTATGATCTCCTGCTGAAGGTCTACCTCTCCACGGACGATGACATCGGCAAGTTCGTCAATGACAATATCGCTGGTATTCCGGGCATCGTGCGGTCGCTGACGACGCTGACATTCACCGCGTTCTAGCCACTCTCCACCTTGACTAAAAAAGGCGTTGTCCCATCAGGGGCAACGCCTTTGTTTTTATCGGGTCTTTGGCAGCGCTTGTCAGACCAGTTCAGCAATCTTGCGGCTGCGCACGAGGTTGCGAATAGCCAGCCTCACATCGTCGGCACTGTCGAAACGCTGCTCATCAAGATCATGGACGTGAAACTTTACAGCAATGAACTTCAGCCTGTTATCGTCGGGTACGACGATGCCTACGGGTTCACCAGCGAATTCAATAACTTGCTTTTGCATCATACATACTCCCGCTGTGGCTTGGCACACAGCATTTCGTCGAATCGAATTTTTAAAGATGGGTTGACCGTTAAGTCACATTCGACAGCAGCGGGAACACGTGCATGTGTGTCCGGCACTCACAAACCGCTGATCAAGGATCGCGGCAATACGTTTCATTTTTGACATGTCACTCTCCCTGCATTGGTGTGGACCCGGAATACCGGAGAGAATCGCTCTCCAGTTGAATCACTGATACTCCGGATTCGCGGCGTAATCAATTATTATGAATATAGGTAGAATATTTTNCTTTATGATGACAGGACAGGGGCGGAATTGTGAAATTTTTGTTTCTTTAGCCAGGTCGCCGTCAATGCTCTGGGAAACTGCGCTTATTAGAGATTTTCATTCGGTCGATGGCGGATAGAGGTGATCGTTGCCGTTGAAATCGGAAACCGAGTAGCAACCATCGGCATGTTTCGTCGCCGCATTCTGACCGATGGCGGCTTTNCCATGTCCGCCTGGAATATCCAGCACATAGATCGGCTGGCAAAGACCGGAAATATGTCCACGCATGGCGGCAACGATTTGCTGCCCTTCTTCTATATCCAGCCGGAAGTGACTGGTGCCGGGTGCCAGATCCGGGTGATGCAGATAATAGGGCTTTACCCGCGTCTCCACAAACGCGCGCATCAGGGCGCCAAGAACGAGAGGGTTGTCATTGATGCCTTTCAGAAGCACCGACTGGCTGACCATGGCAATGCCGGCGTCGATCAGGCGTGCGCAGGCGGCCCGCGCATCCTCTGTTAGTTCACGCGGATGGTTGGCGTGAAGCGCGATATAGGTTGTCTTGCCGCTTGATCTCAGGGCTTCGACCAACGCTGCATTGATGCAATCAGGGTCAACGACCGGTACACGCGTGTGGAACCGCACGATTTTGACATGCGGAATGGCCTTCAAGCCTTCCATGATCACCGTCAGGCGTCGTGGCGAAAGCACCAGCGGATCGCCACCCGTGAGGATAACTTCCCATATTTCTTGATGTGCCTTTATGTAGGCCAAGGCAGTATCTAACTCTTCGCTGGTCATGGTGCCGTTGCCTTGCGGCCCGACCATTTCGCGGCGAAAGCAGAAGCGGCAATAGACCGGGCATATGTGCACGGCTTTCAGCAGAACACGATCGGGGTAGCGATGCACGATGCCGTGGACCGGACTATGGGCCTCATCACTGATCGGATCGGCACGCTCTTCGGGTGTCTGCCGCAATTCGTCCTCGTGTGGAAGAAATTGCAATCCGATAGGATCGGCGGCATCGGTTCTATCGATGATATCGGCCATGGCAGGTGTTACCGCCACGGCATAACGTTCGGTTACAGGGCGAATGCGCTCCAGCGTAGGGCCGTCGATAAGACCTGCATCGAAGAGGTCTTCTGCGGATTTCAGGCTGTGTGCGGTCATGGGCCATAATCCGTGACTGGCGCCCACATCACCAGATCGATGCGGGGTGCGCCTGTTGCCAGCATCACCAGCCGATCAAAGCCGAGTGCGATACCGCTGGCTGCCGGCATGACGTCGAGCGCTGCGAGAAAGTCTTCGTCTATCGGATAGGTTTCGCCGTAGACGCGCTGCTTCTCCGCCATTTCGACTTCGAAACGGCGACGTTGCTCTTCGGCATCCGTCAGTTCACCGAAAGCGTTGGCAAGCTCCACGCCGCAGGCATAGAGTTCGAATCGTTCGGCAACACGGTTGTCTCTTGGCGAGCGGCGGGCAAGGGCAGCCTCGCTGGTTGGATATTCGTCCAGAATGGTCGCGCGTCCGAAGCCCAGTTGCGGCTCCACGCGCTCAACGATGACGCGACTGAACATATCCGCCCAACTGTCATCATCCGCAACACGGATGCCCGACGCTTTGAGCATTGTCGCCAGATGCTCGTGGTCGGTTGCACCATCAGCCTCTATCGTTGCCAGCAGATCAATGTCCGCATAGCGTTGAAAGGCTTCTGCAACGCTGAGCCTTTCCGGCTCAAGATACGGATCGACGCTGTGGCCGCGATAGGTAAGCGTTTTNGGTCTTGGCGGTTTCGGCGGCCAGCGCCAGCAGTTGCCAGCTGTCACGCATCAGCGTCTCATAGGTCTCGCCCGTGCGATACCATTCCAGCATCGTGAATTCGGGGTGGTGCAGAGGTCCACGTTCGCGGTTGCGATAAACATGCGCAAANCAGTTGATCCGCTTTTCGCCGGCGGCCAGCAATTTTTNGCAGGCGAATTCCGGGGACGTGTGCAGATAGAGCGGTGTCTGCTCGCCACTTGTTGTTATGGCGGTTGTTGCAAACGCATGCAGATGGGCCTCGTTTCCAGGGGATACCTGCAAGGTTGATGTATCGACCTCAAGAAANCCATTGGCGGCAAAAAAGCCGCGCATGGCAGCTTGGATGGCGTTTCGCCCAATCAGAAACGGGCGGCGATCCTGATGCACATCGGGCGTCCACCAAGGAGACGTCGTGTCGAGACTGGAGCCCATCTGCTGCTTTCTTTCCGATCACTTGTGTCGAGTAGCGGGCGAAATTAGACATTTCGGACTGCCGCAGTCCCCGCATTGGTATCGATTTATTCGAAAACCACGGCACTGTTTTCGCTCCGAGGCTTTTGAAGGCTGGCAATTACCGTGGATTTAAGGTAGTTGCGCCCCATAAAACATACAAAACGTCCATCGGGTCAGTGCTGCCGCGCGGTCCTTTACGACGCATTTCATTGAGTTACAAGGAAATCATATGGTCAAGGTTATCGCCTCATCCGTGCGCAAGGGCAATGTTATCGATGTCGATGGCAAGCTTTACGTCGTTCTCAACGCCAATAACTTTCATCCTGGCAAGGGCACGCCTGTAACGCAGGTTGATATGCGCCGCATCTCGGATGGCGTGAAAGTTGCCGAGCGGTGGCGCACGACCGAGCAGGTCGAGCGCGCTTTCGTTGAAGACCTGAACTTCCAGTTCCTTTATGAAGATGGTGAAGGCTTCCATTTCATGAACCCGGAAANTTATGACCAGGTTGTCGTGGACGTGGAAACGATGGGCGACCAGAAGGCCTATCTTCAGGAAGGCATGACCTGCGTTCTTTCCATTCATGAAGGTTTGCCGCTGGCCGTTATTCTGCCGCGCCATGTGACGCTTGAAATCATGGAGACCGAACCGGTCGTGAAGGGCCAGACGGCCTCCTCCTCATACAAGCCAGCGATCCTTTCCAACGGGATTCGCACGATGGTTCCGCCGCATATCGATGCCGGTATCCGCGTTGTTATCGCAACCGAAGACAACTCTTATGTAGAGCGCGCAAAGAGCTGATTTTTGCGACCATCGTCCTTTGAAGAAAGCCCCGGAGTGATCCGGGGCTTTTTTATTGGCTGCATAGACAAAAAAANTCCCGCAACTTTCGTTGCGGGATTGATGTCTTCTACAGAGCGATCGCCTCGCCTACCTGCGCTTTGGCGTGTTGGCTGCAATCACGGTGTTTGAGGATGTCGTCGGGCCGCCCACTGCGTAACCACCGCCCAGCGCAACGCTCAGACGGACATAGTCCTGAGCCGTCGTCTGAACCGCAGTTGCAAGATTGGCCTGCGCGGTAGAGACCTGACGCTGGGCATCGAGGACGTCGAGCAGGGATGAAGCGCCGTCGCGGTAGCTGGCTGTCGCGAGCGACAGGGCTTCCTGGTAGGACCTGACGGTTCTACGAAGCGCGTCTTCCGTCTGCTTGTCGCGCGTAACAGCGGCAAGTGCATTTTCGACTTCTTCGATACCGTTTAGTACCGTTTCCTTCCAGGCCAGGTACTGTTCGCGAGCCGAGGATTTAGCAATATCGACATTGGCGCGCAGGCTGCCACCATCAAAGATCGGCAACACAAGGCTTGGGCCGAAGGACCAGGAGTTCGATGTTCCGCGCGCACCATTATTGGCGACGTTTACGAGGCTTGGCGAGATCGAACCGCTGATCGTGATGCTTGGATAAAGACGTGATTCGGCAACGCCGATCTGCGCGACCGCTGCTGCAAGGTTGCGTTCTGCAACGCGGATGTCTGGACGATTACGGATAAGATCAGCCGGGATGCCAGTGAGCGGCGCCTTGCGGGCAACCGGCTGACGAGCGCCGCGTTGCAGTTCCAGGACCAAGGATGATGCGGGCATGCCGAGAAGTGTGGCAATGCGATGCGCAGCCTGGCGGAAGCTGGTTTCGAGACCCGGCATGTCAGCAAGTGTTGAGTTGACCAGACCTTCAGACTGAACAACGTCAAGACGTGATGCGGCGCCAGCCTCCAGCTGCAGCTTCGTCAGGTCAAGTGTTTCGCGACGAGACTTCAGGTTGGCGCGGGCAATCGCCAGGCGTTCCTGAAAATAGCGGGCATCGATATAGGCGGAAACGACAGACGAAATAAGCGTCAGGCGCTGAACGTCCGCCGTGGAATAAGCGGCGTCAAGCGACGCGCTGGCGCTCTCCTTGGAGCGGCGGTACTGGCCGAAAAGATCCAGCAGCCATGACGCGTCAAGCGCACCGCTCGACGTGTTCTGAACAGGACGGTCCGCGGTTGCGAGGCTTCCCTTCGTCTCCGATATCGTATGGCTGCCGGAGCCTGTGAGGCTTGGGAGCGCGCCCGCACCTGCAACCGTAATCTGTGACTGAGCCTGATTGATACGCTCGATAGCCTGGAGAACTGTCAGGTTCTGCGCAAGACCTGTTGAGACATAGCCATTCAAACGGCTGTCGTTGAAAGCGTTCCACCATGCGACAGTTGCGACGTCGCCATTGCTGGCTTTGCCACCTTCCGCAAATTTTACTGGAAGCTGGATTTCCGGTTCCTTGTGGTCAGGCCCGACAACACATCCAGAAAGAAGGAGCAAGGTCAGAGGAATGGTAGCGCGAATAGACAGCATGAAGTTATCCCAATATTTTGGTGCAAGTGACACACCAGTCGAAACGAGCTGAGCACTGCTGCGTGCTGACAAAAATGCGGTTCGTAATTTCCAACATTTCTAACAGCGTCTCCCGGCTTTGCTAGCATATTTTTGGTTTGTTAACGTTTAGATAGCCGCCGAATCACGACAAAAANCGATGGAACGAAGAAAATTCCAAGGAGTGTTGCAGAAAGCATACCACCGAGAACGCCGATACCGATGGCATTCTGCGCAGCGGAGCCCGCGCCGGTAGCGATTGCCAAGGGCACAACCCCCAAGATAAATGCCAGCGACGTCATGATAATCGGGCGCAGGCGAAGCTTTGCTGCTTCCAATGTCGCTTCCATCAAACTCAGTCCGTGCTCCATTCGCTCCTTGGCAAATTCCACGATCAGAATCGCGTTCTTGGCGGCAAGGCCGATGGTCGTCAGCAAGCCGACCTTGAAATACACGTCGTTGGACTGACCAAAGACGTGAGCCGCGACCACAGCGCCAAGCACGCCCACCGGAACTGCCATGATGACAGAGAACGGAATCGACCAGCTTTCGTAAAGCGCTGCCAGGCAAAGGAAGACGATGAGAACGGAGAGCGCATACAGCATCGGTGCCTGCGAACCCGAGAGACGCTCCTGATAGGAAATGCCTTGCCATGCGACGGTATAGCCACCGGGCAGTGCAGCTGTCAGGCGTTCCATTTCGTTCATCGCATCACCGGACGCAACGCCCGCACCCGCCGCGCCTTCCATGGAGATAGCGCTTGTGCCGTTGAAGCGCGCAAGCGTTGGCGGACTGTTGACCCAGGTGATTTCGCTGAACGACGAGAATGGTACCATTTCGCCGCTGGTATTGCGGGCATACCAGTATTTCAGGTCATCCGGCTGCATGCGGTAAGGGGCGTCACCCTGAACATAGACGGGCTTCAACTCTCCATTCAGCGTGAAGTCGTTGACGTCGCGGCCCGCGAATATGGTCGATAGCATGAGGTTGACGGAAGCAAGGTCCACGCCCATCGCGCCCATCTTTTCCTGATCGAGCAGAATCTTCATCTGCGATTCTTCGTCTCGGCTGTTGGAGCGCAAAGAACTGATGTTCGGGTTTCCACCCGCTTCCTGAATCAACTGCTTGGAAGCGGCGCTTAGGGCTTCGGTACCTGTTCTGCCACTGTCCACGAGATACATCGAGAAACCACTGGATGTTCCAAGACCCTGGATTGCCGGTGGCAACAGCGGGAAGACCTGCGCATCGCGGAAGGACAGGAACGTGCCCATTGCCCGCTGAACGATGGCCGCAGCATGTTGCTCAGGTTCTGAGCGCAGCGAGAAGTCCTTCAGTTTGGTGAAGACCATCGCGTTGTTCTGGCCGGAACCTGTGAAGCTGAAGCCGAGAACACCAAAGACGGATTCGACATTGTTGCCTTCCTTTTCACGAAAGTATTTCTCGACCTGTTTGACCACCTCATTCGTGCGTTCGATGTTCGAACCGGTCGGCGTCTGCACGATTGTCAGCAGGACGCCTTGGTCTTCCTGTGGAAGGAATGAGCTTGGTAGTCTTGTGAAGAACCATGCGCAGCCACCGATGACGACGAGGAAAAGTATCATCACGCGTGCCGGGCGTTTCAGCAAATAACCGATGCTGGAGACGTAACCATTCGTGGTGCGGCCGAACACGCGGTTGAACCACGCTCCTGGACCACGCTTCTCTTTTTNATGATCGACTGGCTTCAGCATCGTGGCGCAGAGCGCTGGTGTCAGCACGATGGCGACGACAGCCGACAGCAACATGGCCGAAACGATGGTGACGGAGAACTGACGATAGATGATGCCGGTCGATCCGCCGAAGAATGCCATCGGAATGAACACCGCCGTCAACACGAGCGCGATGCCGATAATGGCACCGGTGATTTCGTGCATCGACTTCTCGGTTGCCTCAAGCGGAGACAAGCCCTCCTCGGACATGATGCGTTCGACGTTTTCCACGACGACGATGGCGTCATCCACCAGCAAACCGATGGCGAGAACCATCGCAAACATGGTCAGCGTGTTTATGGAATACCCCGTCAGGGCCAGAATACCGAAGGTCCCAAGGAGAACCACGGGCACAGCGATCATCGGAATAAGGGTGGCGCGCAGGTTCTGGAGGAAGACCAGAAGAACCACGAAAACCAGAATGATCGCTTCGATCAGCGTGTGAACAACCTTCTCGATGGAAAGCTGGACGAAGGGCGTCGTGTCGTAGGGATACTCAATCGAAACGCCTTCTGGCAGACCGCCAGCCGCTGTGGCAAGCGCTGCTTTTACGCGCGATGATGTATCGAGAGCGTTCGCACCAACCGCCAGGTTCACGGCAAAGCCCGCAGACGGACGGCTGTTGGATCGCGAGTCGCCGCCATAGGTTTCCTGACCGATCTCGATACGGGCAACGTCGCTGAGGCGGACCGCCGCCCCGTCTTTTTCGACCTTGAGAATGACGGATTCGAAGTCCGCAACGGTGGTGAGTTGGCTTTGCGCCGTCACGGTGACGTTGAGCTGTTGGCCCGGTACGGCTGGCAATGCGCCAAGAGAGCCGACGGACACCTGAGTGTTCTGGCTTTCGATGGCGCTTGTCACGTCTGCTGTCGTCAACTGATATTTGTTGAGCTTGAACGGGTCGAGCCAAACCCGCATGGCATATTCCGAACCGAAGACATTGATGCTGCCGACGCCTTCCAGGCGCTTGATCTGGTCTTCGACCTGTGTGGAAANCACATCACCCAGATCTGCGGATGTCCGTTTGCCATCCGTGGAGATCAGCGCGCCGACCATCAAGATACTGGAGGTCGAACGGCTGACTTCGATGCCCTGCTGCTGAACGACATCCGGCAATTGGGACTCGACCAGCTGCAACTTGTTCTGCACCTGCACCTGAGCGATGTCAGGCATGATGCTGTTGCCGAATGTCAAAGTGACGGACGCACTGCCGGTCGAGGACGTCGATGTCATGTATGTCAGGTCGTCAAGACCGGTCATGCCGTCTTCGATGATGGTCGTAACCGATTTTTCGACCGTCTCAGCGCTCGCACCGTTATAGCTCGCATTGATGCGCACGGTGGTCGGCGCGATTTCCGGATATTGCGAGATGGACAGCGTGAAAATTGCCAGCGCACCACCAAGCATGATGACAATCGCTATAACCCACGCGAAAACGGGGCGCCGGATAAAATAATGGGCCATGGAAAGTCTGCGCCTTACTTTTTGCGAGCTCTAACGGACACGGGTACGGACACGCTTACTTCGATGGAGCAGCGGGCGGCTGCGCCTGCTGCTGAGGAACGGCAATGCCACGTTCGTCAATCGTCGCTTCAACGGGATTGACGACTGCAGCATTGGCAATCCACTGGAACCCGTCGACAATCAGCTTGTCGCCGTCCTTGACGCCTTCTGTGACGAGCCACGCATTGTTGGATTGCTGGCTCTTCGGAAAGACGCGGGTTTCAACCTTGTTTTCCGCGCCAACGAATTTTGCTTCGAGTTCGCCGGCCGCGTTGCGGGTTGCGGCGCGCTGCGGAATGAGGAAACCCTGTTCCTTGCCGATTGTGAGCGTAGCGCGCACGTAGGTGCCTGGCAAAATGAGATCGTTCGGGTTTNCAAACAGCGCGCGGATGGCAAAGGTGCCAGTGGTTTCGCTGACCGCCATGTCCGACATATCGACTTTACCGGTCTGCGAATATTCGGTGCCGTCTTCCAGCGTCAGGCGAATGTCGGTGTTCTTTTCACCTGCCAGCCGTCCGGACGCCACCGCATTGCGCAGGCGCAGGAGGTTGGCGCTGGATTCGATCAGGTCGATATAGATAGGATCGATACGACGAAGCGTTGTCAGGGCCGTTGTCTGGTTGGCCGTCACCACGTTACCAATGCTGACATTTGTTGACGACGTGATGCCATCGAACGGCGCGCGGATCTTTGTCAGGTCGAGATTGATTTCGGCCGTCTCGAGCGCCGCGTTGGACTGCGCAACATCTGCCTCCGCCTGAAGCAGTGTCACTTTGGCATTTTCATATTCGATCTGCGTCGCGCCGCTGTTGACGAGGCGCTCGTAACGCGCAAGGTTTGCCTTGGCGCTTGGAATGCTGGCTTCTGCTTTGGCGACGCTGGCGCTTGCCTGCGCAACTTCGGCCATGTAGGTGTTGTCTTCGATCTGATAGAGAATGTCACCCTGCTTGACTTCGCTGCCTTCCTTGAAAGGAACCTCGCGAATGATGCCGGTTACACGGGGACGGATCTCGGCAGTCTGGAATGCGCTGGCGCGGCCCGGTAGAACGGTTGTCAGCGGGTATTCGCTCGTCTTCATCGTCACGACGCTAACGGGTGAGGGAGGACGTTGATTTTTCTGCGCCTCGGCTCCCTTTTTTTCTTCGCTGTCGCTGCAACCGGCAAGAATGCCTGCCATGAGCAATGTGGTGAAGAGAGGGGTAAGGCGTCTTTTCATCGTTTTTCTCATATCAGCGGTCAAATCTCGGTTGCTATTCGGTTGCAGACGAAAATACAGGTTCTGCAATGTTTAGTCGGTTTGGTTGAATGCACGGACACGACACGATCAGGCAGTTTCAGCAAAGTGACGTACAGCCGATATCGTCACTTATCAATCCCATATCGCAGTGCAGCATCCAGAAGGCGAACGAGTTCATCACATCGTGTTGCTAAAATGTCCACGTTTTCATGTGCAATCAAAGCCGGATGCAGAACACTCGTTAAAGCAAAAAGCGCAGTACGCGATGATCTGTCGATATCCGTCGCAGAATAGGTTCCGTCTTCTATTCCATCGCTAATGATCTTGGCGAGTAGCTCTGTTATCACATTCTCATAATGTCGGCCGCACGCAAGTTCTCTTTTGGCGGTCATTAAAATCATTTCGAAAATATACGGATTGTCATTCAGATCACGTCGATGGTTTNCCATCAGACTATGCGCCAGATGCCGAAGCCTCTCGAACGGGGAGTGAGTTGCGTCCAGCGGATCGAGCTTGTTTNCCAGCAATCGGATCTGTTGCAGAAAGATAGCATCGACCAAGGCATTCTTGGAGCTGAAATGTTTGAAGACGTTCGCTGGCGACATGGTCAGCGCGGCGGCGATATCTGCGATAGAAACGGCGCCAAACCCCCGCTCGCGGAAAAGCCGCTCTGTCATGACAAGAATGTCACGGCGCGTTTCCTCACCCGAGCGACGGGGACGGACCTGCCGCCCACTCGTTTCGGCTTTCGACAACGCGGATGTCTGGACGCTTGCTTTAGCCACGTTACACTCCCTGGAAAAATGGCTCCAGATTCTTCCGTACCCGCTCCAGGGGCGATGCCTCGCTGTCATCGGGCCTGAACGCTTCTCCGGTGATCCGCTCAAAAGCTTCGATATAGACCTTGGACGTTTGGGCAACCAACTCCTGCGGGATTNCGGGNACGTCGTCCTTATAAGGGTCGCAACGTTCGGCAACCCATGCCCGGACGAAGTCCTTGTCGAAACTTTGCGGGCGTGTACCGTTCTGGAGAGCCTGCTCGTAGGTATCTGCCATCCAGTAACGACTGCTGTCCGGTGTGTGAATTTCATCGGCCAGAATGATAGTTCCATTCTCGTCGGTGCCAAACTCATATTTGGTATCGACCAGAATGAGGCCACGGCTTGCAGCAACGTCCTGCCCACGTTTGAACAGCGCAAATGCGTAAGCCGAAAGGTTCTCCCACTGCGCGGGCGTCAGCAAACCCTTTTCGATGATCTCGGCAGGGGTGAGAGGTTCATCATGACCGCCATCGAACTCCTTGCTGGTGGGCGTGATGATAGGCTCAACCAAAACCTGATTGTCTTTCATGCCATCCGGGAAGGTAACACCGTACATCTGGCGCTCGCCCTTTTTGTAGAGCGTCAGAATGGAGGTGCCGGTTGTTCCGGCCATATATCCGCGCACCACGATCTCGACTGGCAGAATATCAAGTCGCTTACCGATCACGACATTCGGATCCGGGTAAGAGACGACATGGTTCGGGCAGATATCTTTCGTTTGTTCAAACCAGTAACGCGCAGTTTGGGTCAGCACTTGGCCCTTGTAGGGTATGCACGTCAAAATACGGTCGAAAGCACTGAGACGATCCGTCGAGATAATAATGCGATTGCCGTCGGGCAAGTCATAGTTCTCGCGAACCTTGCCACGATAATACTGGGGAAGTTCAGGAATGACGGCTTCTGCTAGAACGCGCACGGGATTGTCCAATCTCTTTCTATAAGGCGATAACCGGCTCAGACGTGCCGGAGAGTATGGGATCACCCTATCGCATGTTTNATCGGGAAGGACCAGTATTGGCTTTTTTATGCGGGGCGGGGTGGTTGGGCGGGGTTAATCCAAAATACTTTTTGAAATCAATAATTTATAAAATATGTCTATTTTTTTACAGAGGCACTGTTGACTATGTCGTTGGGTGTCCTCTATAAGTCCGCTCACTGACGAGGGCGGCGGCGCTGCTAGCGACGATGTCCTTCGTTCWKGAGAAMASKGAAGATTGAGCGAWTGAGTTTAGTCTTTTAGATCATGGCCTTGAGGGGTTTTGGTTGGTTTTTTTNGACACTAATGTGTGTCTGTTTTTT
>NZ_PGEL01000026.1 GCF_002896715.1 Agrobacterium bohemicum | reverse complement strand
GGGGTGGAGCAGCCCGGTAGCTCGTCAGGCTCATAACCTGAAGGCCGCAGGTTCAAATCCTGCCCCCGCAACCACTGAAACTTGTAAATTCTCCCATTCAGAATATTTACGTTCAAGCTCCTCACCATACTGGTCGAGGAGCTTTTTGCGTTTGGCCTCCGTGTCGATCTCGCCGGACACAATCCGCGCCATCAGATCGTTGCCTGCCGCGGCAAGGAACTGCTGCTCCATGAGATCCAGAACCTCCATGGATGCCATGATGGTGGCAATGTCGCCATGCACCTGCAGGCTCGCTGGCTGATGCCCCGGTGTCTTGCCGATCACCACGGTCTGGATGAGATCCCAAACGATCGGCATCAGACGCTGCTTGGCATCTTCGTCGGCATTGTTACGGGCAAGGAATAGCAGCTTGCGGATGGCAACCTCGACATTATTAGGATTGAACTAATGCTTCAGCTTCGCAATTTTTTCCTGAAAATCCTCCGTCGGCGCTTCGGTAGCGGCAAGCTCCAAGGCAAGCTGCTCACGCGTGACTTCCAGGCCATCCAGTTGGTCGTCGAGGATGGCAAGACGCGGTCGGCCTTCGGCATGCCGGTCCTGGATCTGTTGCATCAGACCTGCCTGTGTCGATTTGATTTTTGCAAGCTCTGTCGCAATCTGATCTTTGCGGGAGGGGACGCTCTTCAGCTTGGTCACCTCTTGGGCGATCATCTTCTGCGAAATCCGGTCGAATGTCTCGATCGAGTAAAACGCGACCGGAAGGCAGTTGAGGACGCGCTCTTCCAGTTCATGGCGGGTGATCGTCTTGCTGTTGGTGCAGCATTCACCGTCAAGCTCATCAATCGGCAGGCGCTTCTTGCGGTTGGTGCAGCTATAGCGATCCTTTCCGCTGATTGCGTAGGGGCCGCCGCACTCGGCACATTGGAGCATCCGGCTGAGAAGATATTCCGGACGGTGCGTCGCGTTGAGACGGTTTGCAGAGTGCCTGTCGAACTCTTCCCGGCTTTCGGCCTGGCGTTGCTTCGCCCGTTCCCACAGCTCATCCGAAACAATGCGCAGCTCAGGTTTGTCCATGAACTCCCATTCGTCCATGTCGTTCGCACGAGAGGTTCGCCGTTCTGTCGTCGGGTCCTTGCGGAACTTCTGTTTGTTCCAGACGACTTTCCCGACGTAGAGAACGTTGTTCAGGATGCCGTTCCCGTCAGTGACGCTGCCCCGGATGGTGGTATCACGCCAGTATTTGGTACGTGCGCCCGGGATCTGCAAGTCATTCAGCTTCTGTGCGATGGCTGCCGGTGAGACGCCATCGACATAGTCTTTGAAGATCCCCNGCACGATCTCGGCCTTGACCGGATCGATCTCCCTCAGCCCCTTGATGCGGTCACCATTCTCATCGCGCTGCTGGGAGAGCTTGTAGCCGTAGGAGAGGCAAGTGGTTGCCTTCCCCTTGCGTACTGCTGTCTTCATACCTTCTCGTGTGCGTGTCCGACCCTGCTCGACGAGCTCATGGCTCATCGTGGAGCGCATGTGCAACTCCATATCTGTGACCGCCNGGCCGNCCTCGACAGTCCAGATGGCGCAGTCGTGGTAGTTCAGATCCTTCAGGATCTTCGAGGTGTGCTCGACATCGCGCGACAGACGATCGACATTGACGCAGAGCACGACATCGATACGTTCGCGCTTCACGTGCGCCAAGAGCTGCTGGATGCCAGGGCGAGAGGTGAATGTCGTCCCGCTGATCGCGGAGTCGGAGTAGGTCGCGACCAGCTTCCAGTCCCTGTCGGCAACAAACGTCTTGCCGAGTTCCGTCTGGGTCTCGATCGAAACCTCATTCTGGCGGTCGGTGGAGTAGCGGNCGTAGAACAGAACGTTCTTGGTCATGTGCTGAATTCCATCTTCAATACTGTGATTGTGGAGACTGGCCGATGTGGCCGGCCAGTCTGGTGCGGTCTGCTCGACCGCGAGGTGACGAATTGGGCACATGGTAGCCTGGCACGGGCCGCTTGGGAGCCCGGGCAAGCCGCTAAGCCATCATGGCCGGGCGGCAGAGCAAAAGGTCGCGGCAATTATTGCCGCAACGACACCTGCTAGCGCGCAGCTACTCGCCCATCGCTTTACGGTAGGTCGCGGCTTCGTCCGTGTCGCCGCGTAGACGGCAGTCGGGATGTGGCCTCAAGATCGAGTCCTCGACACTGTCGCGCGCGCCGATCCACTGCCAGCCAGCCTGCTCAGACAATGTAATGAAGACCTCATTGGGAGTGATCTTGACGCGGATCGCTCCTGTCTCAGCCTTGATCGCTTTACGGAAANGCTGATCCAGTTTGCCCCTTGGACTAGCCTTGCGCACCGGCTTTCTTGAAGCGATCGGCGAGGGTGCAATGCGTGTCGTCACGACGAAGACACGGTGCACTTTCTTGCGGCGGCCTTCTGCATCGTCGATATCGACAACGATGCCGCGGCTGGAGATGTCGCAGAAAACGCCACCGCTTACCGCGGCGTAGTAATTGCTGATCGAAAGCACGCAAGGATGATCGCGCTCTTTGCCAGTGCGAGCCTTCAAGTAAGCCGCGAGCGTTGGCTGATCACGCAACCAGCGCCACTCTCCGGTATACCCGAGCAGGTACTGAACGCGTCGTTCCTGCAGTGATTGCTCTCGCATTGAGCAATACATCTGGGGAAAAACGCTTGCGCATCGTGCATGCGGTGAGAATTACGGTCATGCTAAAATTGGGCCATAATAACTGCCAGGACATCTTTCGATACATAATAACTGCGACCGCATAAATCATCAATCAAAAAACTGCACACGCACGAATTATGTCGAAAAAACTGCGAGAAGCTGTTCATATGATCGCGATAGGAGATTGGTTATGAGGGATGAAGAATACGGGTATCCCCCNTGGGGCGCTAAGCTTGGGGGCCAAATTTATTGGAACGCCGTGAATGCATTGCGAGATGTCTGGTTAGAGATCTACGGCGAGCAACTCGAAGTCTCAGTGCAGGGCAAAGCCGGTTTCAAGCGTCTTTTAGATCAGATTAAACAGAAACTCGTCGAGAAGCGCGGGCTTGAAANGATCGTTGATCGGGAGCCATGGTAGACTACAAGCATTCCGATTCTATTCTGCTATTTGCCTCGGTAGTAGCGGATCAGTGGCTGATGCTCGTCACTATCCGGCTGCATGTGTCGGTTCGTGACGCCCGCCACGAGATCGTCGGGTGGCGGGAAGAACTCCTTGTCTATCAAGATAAACTGGGTCTGCCGAAGTTCTCCGGCGTTCAGTTGGTAGAGCATACGATAGAACCCTTCGAACTGCGCCCTGTTCTCCCTCTCACTTATATTCTTCATCGGGGAGTCGATTATCAGCATATTGGGCAATGGTGCGTGAAGCTGTGCCGCGATGCGGTGCAGGGCGATCGCGAAGCAACATTTAAAAAGGGTCTTCTTTCCACCGCTGCTGAGCGAGGTGAAGGTCGAACGCGTGAGNTCGCGTGGGTCGGCACTGAGGATCGAGGGGTAGAAGTCGGGCGGATCCAGCTCCACATGATCGGTGCGGTGGATGCCCGGCACTCCAGATAGGGATAAACAGTCCAGGAAATAGCCTGCGAAACGATCGAGACTTGTACGGTCCGCCTCCGCTTTGGTGCGTGCCTCTTTGAGCACCTCGCGCTTCGCCTGTTCCAGCGCAACGATTTGCGCGAGAGCCTCGCGCTGCTGCTGCAGCAAGAGCGGTAGGCGTAGTAGCCAAGCGATGCTGGCCAACTCTGCCTCCAGCGCCGCGCGCTCTCGTTCTTTCAGCAGGCTCATTGACAGGAAGGCGGAGTCCTGCTCGGCGAGGGCGCGATTGATGTCGGCTTCGGCCTTTTCCTTGGTCTGCAGCAAGTCCGACCGCTGCGCCTGCGTCTTGGCCAGATTGTTGTCGATCGCGGCGATAGCTTCTTGCAGTTCGGCGCGTCGGCTGGCGATGTCAGCCTCAAGCGCCGAGACCTCGGCGGGATCGGCTAGGTCGGCCAGATCCTCCTGGCCGCACACGTCGCAGCATTGCGTCAGGCGGGTCGGTAAAGCTTGGGTGCATCGAGGGCAGGCGCTGAAGGCCACGTCTCCGAGGATTTCGCGGGCCTCCGCGGAGCGTCTGAATTTCAGGCTCAGCATGTCAATTTCGTTGCGATGCCGCACGTGCCGGTCCTGCATGGCGCGGAGTTCCTCAGCGTCAAGGTCGAGCTTGGCGATATCAGAACCCAGGCTCCTAGCCCTCCTCGCCAGTTCGTCAATGGCATGAATGGTCTGCTCTTCGCGGCGCCCNTTGCGCAGCACTTCCAGTTTGGCGTTCACTTTGACGATCGAGGCTCGAAGCCCCGACGCGCGCTCTGCCACTTGCGCCTCAGACTCAATCCCGACCTCCGCTAACGCCTTGGACAGGCTATCGATCGACGCAACGCGTGCGGTCCTGTTCGCTCGGAGTTGGTCCAGTTCCGATTCTAGATCGGCGACCCGTTCGTCGTGGTAGCCGATGACATAGCGGATCACGTCGCGACTTTNGAGTCGCATATAAAACTCAGCCGATTCCTCGAGGTAGAAGAACGAACTGTCGATATGGTCCTGATCGAGGTAGCAGTACCAAAGCAGGTCGCGCAGTGATAACCGCACGATCTTGCTGTCTGCCTTAGCCTTGCTTTTGCGAACCCGCGGCGGATTGATCTCCGAGAGCCAGAAANCCAAGTCCGACAATGTTTCGACCCCCGTCTCAGGTATAACCTCGCCCGCAGGCACACGGGCAGGGATGACAATCGAATAGCGACCCTCCCCGTCCTCCCACGAGGCAAAGACGTCGGCGGCGTCCCGGGCCCGCTCGATACTGACCGTGGCCCGTTCAAGTTCAACGGTCAGCGTCGCCGAGACGAATTCGGCCTGCAGCGCGGGCGACAACTGAATCGTGCCGCCGAGACAGTAGTCAACCAGCCGGGCAATGCTCGACTTGCCCGCGCCCATCTGACCCCAGAAGTAGCTGAGCTTTGAGAACTCGATCTGTTCGTCGGCCCGCCGCAGCGATAGATGTAGAGACAGCAAATTAAACTTCATTGGGGCTCTCCGCTGGTGGCGAAGGTCTCCGCCTCGGGGTTGCTGGCGCCGATCTCAGCGCCCCATTTCATGCCCGTGATCTCCGGGACAATTTCGTAGACAAAGTCTTTAAGCTTCGTGGCAGACATGGCGCCGACGGCTCTTATCACGAGGGCGCCTCTTTTCGCAAAGTCCTCGAATGCTGGACGGGTGGCTAGCTCATCGGCCAGTGTGCGACCGCGTTCAGTCAAGCCGATTTCGATCTTGCGTCCGCTGAGCGACAGGGTGATGAGGCCGCGAGAGGACAAGAGGCTGAGCCAGCGCCGATAACGGCCGTCCCACGGGCCGTAGCGGAACCGGATCATCTTGGTCTCGACGGTCGTTCGTTCCCGCGGCAGCACCGCTGCGTCGGCTGGCGACTTGTTGAGCGCCACCAACGCCCGTTCCAGATAGACCGGGTAGCGAAGCAGGAAGTCTAGCTTGGCAAGCTTTGTTATGCCTTCCACTGGCTTTGGGGCGCTTTTGCCGCGCTTGTCGGCGCTTCGTAGCAGCACCAGTAGGCGGGCGAGGTGTAGGCCGTCGGCGTTTTCAGCGTCGGCTGCGGCCTTGAGTACAGAGAGGCTCATTCTTCGCCACCTTCGATCTGAAAGCGGTCGCTCCACCACACGCGGCAATCGTCGGTCAGCAACGCTGCGGTGCCCATCAGCAGTTCATAGGGCGCTCCCCCAAGCAGATCTTTCCGCTGAGTCTCCAAAGTCCGTAGACGGGCCGACACGTCGTTAAACATAGCCTGCCCAAAAGGCGCTTCAGGGGTATGACGCGCCATGTATGATTCGAGGCATTCGCCGTGAACAGCCTCCTCGACTTGTCGAAGGTGGCGAGCCGCCCATAGGGGGTCCTTTGCCTGCTCCTCCAGAAAGTGGTACTCAGCCGCTTGCTCGCGCGCCTTCATATAGTCGGTCAGTGCGCCGACGCCGCCGCGCTCGAGCTTCTGTTCCAAGATGCGCTTGGGTCGAGGTTGACCGAGGCTGATTGTGGGCGGGCCCTGGTAGCGGAACGTGTCGCTAGCCTTTGACCGTGGTACTAGGGCCACATCAGCAATCACAATGCGCTTGGCCGTGATGATTGGATCGTCAGTTGTTCCCGAGGGAATTTTCGCAAGGTGACGATCCGGATCCACCACAAATAGCGATGCGGCGCGGTGGAACCTAGCGACAAGGTCGTTGCAGAGTTCGCGGAGGGGGCCTGGCGCTAGGTGTGCACATTCGGCCAATCCGCCAATATGCTCTTGAGCGAGCGCCGCGTCGAAGTCTTCACGCGAAGGGCCTTTAACGATTTCGAGCCGCCCCAACACTTCGAAAAGCTGCGCGTTCTCCGCGCCAAGTTCCGCCGCCAAGGAGTCGAAAGTGTTCCGAAAAGGCGGTTGCATAGCGTTGGCGTCGCTGCATGATTTCACGTGTTCCAGCATGAGGCCGGGGCAGCGGCCGCGACGCTTTTCGTCTGTGCTGGCGAGTGTGACGGAATCCACGTCGGAGTTGGACACGAACACGAACATCCCAAGCTGGCCGGGAAATGCTGTCATGAGATCGACGAAGCGCCCGATCGATTTCGTGAGGGCGGCTGAGGTGAGCGTCCAGGCCCCATTCTCAGGTCTGGATGTCTTGATTTGGTAGCCATCGAAGAGGCCATCCGGACGCTCCGCCAAGAAGTCTTCGTGGTGTTCGCAGTAGAGGGCGATGTAGTTGAACGTGCCACGCCGTACAGCGGCAAGAAGCACCACGCCATATTGATGTTGATAACGGAAGTTGCGTTCGGTCTCGTCACCGGGATCCCCGCTGGCTGTCGTATTTAGCCGAGCATGGACGTTGACTTCCTGTGATTGAATATCGCCACTACACAAACGCAGCGATCCGTTTGTTCTGATTCATACTTGCCCCCTATGCCAGGCTATTCGGATTCCACTTGCTTGACAACGGCATACACGGTTGATCTACCATCGCTTTGCACTTGTCTGAAATGCCGCGTCACCTGCAAAACTCGCGCCCCTAAGCAATTAAATCCCGCAACAGACTCGAACGGGTTCGCTAGTAATAGCGCACAAACGGCGGTGGCTCGACAATAATATTTTGAACCGGTCGGTATGCCATACACAGGTTCTAAACGTTTGCTTTATCGAATTCCTCTTGGGAACCGGACTGACAGTTTCCGGCCCGGAACGGGAAACTGCAAANTACGGAGCACAGGTGGCTCATTGGCGCCGCAATGCCGAATTGTTGCCTTCAAGGCTCGGCTTGAGGCGAACAATTTACAAGTCTCCGTGCGCTCAAGCCCCCGCAACCAAATTATTCTAAGACTACCAAGACTTTATGCGGCCTCCCTCGGGAGGCCGAGGTCGTTTTAACACCTAGGCTGAACTTCAGCATATTTNCCATCATCGATTCATCCAGCCGAGGTGTTTGAGCTTGAGTGTGAGTGGGCAAATTGTCCATGCGTGCACGAAGCCCGTCGATGTGTTCATTAACGGCCCAAAATGCGTGCCGTCTGAAAGTTTCTTCAGTGCGGGGTCCTTTGGCGGCAAGATCGACGCGGAACCGTTTCAACACCACCGATAAAAAGGTTCTGTGCTTCTAAAAACTATTTTAAGTTTTAGCCCAGCTTTAACCCAATAATCGGGTGCCTGAATAGCCCCGGTTCGTATACCCGCGGCACACGGCCAGCGAACCCGATCGGCCTATCTTTTCTCCATCTGCCCCAAGCAGGGCAAGGCTGTTGCTCTTGTCATGCCGTGGTACGACACCCATGGCAACATAACGTAAACCAAACGGCCTCCGGCAAACCCGGCGTGGTCACTGCGCCTCCTAACGAGGCATTAAATCCTTCATCGAAATCTCTTCGTTTGATTTCATTGAATCAAANCAGAAAACGCCTCGCAAGCTAATAATATGCCCTGAGCGTAGCTCCGAGTCAGGTCATAGTGTGCCATATCGAGGATCGGGTTGTAAGGGCGACGTTGTTTTACGACACACGAGTTCGCGTTCGGAGCAAGCTTTTGTAAAGCGAACATATTGTAGGATAATTAAGCCGTTCTACGGCATTTATTCCGCATCATATCTTTCATATTTTGCGGGTTCGAGTTTTGAACAGATTTTCCGATATTGGTAAGTGCGGCACCCAAAAGTTGCATTTACGTGATCTTCAATTCATCTGTTTTGTCGCTTTTCCTGTCGGCGCCGTTGTAAGCGGGATGTGGGCGCTGATTTTTGCGTTGATGCAAANCCAGGTGCTTTTTATATCTTCTACACTTTTGTTTGTGGCCATATTGGCCTGTTGGTGGGTGGCGAGAAAAGGACATCTTTCAACGGGTATGCTGCTGGCTCAGGTTGCGTGCGTCGCTTTTATTCTACAGTTTTCACTGTGGTTCGATGTTCATGACGATGCCGTTCCTCGGGTTTCGCACATATATCTGCTGATCATCGCTTTGGCTGGTTTCGTAAACTATCAGCTCGCGCCCAGTCGTCTCCAACTACTGATTATCCTCGTCGCTATCGCATGTTTCACCCTGTTTNCTGCGACGCCCATGGCGTTTAGCTTTGCAACGCCTCTGACCGATGATGTCAGGGCAATAACCGCTTGGATACATGCGGCGGTAGTGGCTCTTCTTCTTTGTGGATCAGTATTGCTGCTGCAGCGGAAATTGGGTCCCGACAGTATGCTGGCACGGGAACTGCGCTCTGCCATTGCCAAGGAGCAATTCGAACTTTTCTTCCAGCCGCAAGTCGATGGAGCAGGCGGTCTCATCGGTGCAGAAGCTTTGCTGCGATGGAAGCATCCACGTCTGGGTTATGTCGCACCCGATAATTTTATCCCCATCGCCGAACGCGCGGGGTTGATGCCGGAGTTGGGTGGCTGGGTTTTAAGAACTGCCGTCGAAACCTTGTCTGCATGGAGTTTGCGAGAGGACACCAAGGATCTGGTCCTTTCCGTCAATGTCAGCCCTGACCAGTTCTTCAAGGAAGATTTTTTNGAGAATGTGACATCGGCACTGGAGGCTTCGGCTATCGAGCCACGCCGTCTTCAGCTGGAACTGACGGAAACAATGTTCGTGGCCGATGTCGATGGGCTGGTCAAGAAGATGAAGGCTTTGCAAGACAGAGGGATAGGCATCGCACTCGACGATTTTGGAACGGGATATTCGTCCCTGAGCTATCTGCGCCAGCTCCCGCTTCAACAGCTCAAGATCGACCGCAGTTTCGTGTGGGCCATCACGACCAAACGTGGTGCGCTTTTAGTGCGCAGCATCGCTCAAATGGGACATGACCTTGGCCTTGAAATTCTCGCCGAAGGCATCGAGACCGACGAGCAGTTCCAATTCATGCTCGATTGCGGTTGCAGCGCCTTTCAAGGCTATCATTTCGGACGGCCATTGGCGCTGCACGCATTTGAAGATCGGTTTGTCTGACGTAGAGTATCGACTTTGTGCTTGGTTTGCAGTCAGACGCCGATAAAACGATCCCCCTCAAATGGAGGGATCGTCAACACGGCCCAGCCAAAGTGATGGATTTNCGATTGCGATGCGACTTCTAACGTCAGAAGCATTTGCCGCAATCACCAGTTCATATTGGCCAGGGTCCGAACGGAACGCCTTTGCTTCGACGTCGAAGAAGCTGAGATCACGTGGTGTCACCCGCAATGTCGCCGTTACGGTCTTTCCGGCCTCGAGTTCGATTTTNGCAAANGCCCGCAGCTCCTTTTCAGGCCGGGACACTGTGGCATCAAGCGCACGGACATAAAGCTGTACGACCTCTGAGCCTTTACGCTTACCGGTATTGGTCACATCAAGCGTGACCGTGATGCCGTCCTCACCCATGACCGTTGAGGACGCTTTTGCCTCACCCCAGGCAAACTGCGTGTAACCAAGGCCGAAACCGAATGGAAACAACGGCGCAATGTCACTTGTATCGTGGTGGCGGTAACCGACGAAGACGCCTTCGTCATAGCGCACATGGCCATCCTGGCCGGGATAGACCAGCGGATTGTCGGTGATGGCTGAATTGTCCGAGAGTGATTTCGGGAAGGTCTGCGGCAGGCGACCTCCGGGCTCCCCATCGCCAAATAGAACATCAGCCACGGCGTTGCCCAGTTCCTGACCCGGATACCATATTTGCAGAACGGCTTGCACCTTGTCCAGCCACGGCATTTCCACCGGGCTACCGGTCTGGAGAACGACGACGGTCCTGGCGTTGACGGCGGCGACCTTCTCGATCAGTTCTTCTTGGCGACCGGGGAGGCGCATATCGGGCAGATCGAGACCTTCGGTATCCCACTGGCCTTCACGACCGACGAACAATAACGCAACATCGCAAGCAGCAGCCTTTGCGACGGCTTCCTCGATTGCAGCATCGCCGAGCGGTTTTTCGACACCAAAGCGAATGGCCGTCAGGTGAATGCCATCGGAGGTATCAGCCGGTGAGCAATATTCGATGGTGATGGTGTAGCTGCGTCTGGCCTCCAGTTCCACCGCCTGTCGCTGTTCGCTGTTTGCCGTGCCGAAATAGTTGTCGCCGGGCGCCCAGCCATCATAACCGTTTACCACCAGCTTGCCATCGACATAGAGTTTCGCAAGACCCGCATTGGTCATGCCGAAGACGTGCTCGCCACTGTCTGCGGGTACGAAGCTTGCAATGATGCGCGCCGAGAAGTCTGCCGGATCAAGCTCTGCCGAGGGCAGATCGAACCAGAAGAACTCTCCTCTTTCAGCCGGCTCGCTGTGAACCGGGCCGCCTTTCAGCTCTCGACCCTTGAAATAGTCGACATGCATATCACCCGCGAAAACATTGACGAGGCGGTTGTTGCTGCATCCGGCAGCGTGGTGAACGCTGTTGGCATTGGAAAGCGCGGCACGAATGCCCTGAAGCGGGCTGATGGTGTAATGCGCGGCGATTTGCGCGCTTCCGCCGCCCATAACACGGGCTTCAGCGGCATTGGGGCCAAGAACGGCGATGCTGTCCAGCGTGGTTTTCGCAAGCGGCAGAATGCCGTCATTTCTCAACAGAACGGCACCGTCAGCACCGATCTGACGGATCAGGGCTCGATCTTCTGGAAGGTCGAGAGAGATTTCGGTGAGATCTGGAGTGGCCTCGAATGCGCCGACGCGTTCCAGAAGGGTAAGGATTCGGCGCGCTGCTTCGCGGACGGTTTCTGCTTTGACCTCGCCATCACGAACAGCCTGAACCAGCTTTTCACCACGGTCACGGGTCGGGCCGGGCATCTCGAGGTCAAGACCGGCGTTGAGCGTCGCAGCCGTAGAATGAGAGCCGAACCAGTCCGACATCACGATGCCATCAAAGCCCCACTCTTTGCGCAGGACCTGAGACAACAGCCACTCATGTTCGCTGGTATAGGTACCGTTTAGGCGATTGTAGGATGACATCACCGCCATGACGCCAGCCTTTTTCACCGCCTGTTCGAAAGGCAGGAGATAGATTTCGCGCAGGCTGCGCTCGTCGATATCCGACGACATGGTTTGGCGTTCGATCTCGGATTCATTACCAGCAAAATGCTTGATCGTCGCCGCGACGCCACCGCTCTGTACACCTTTGATATAAGCAACGGCGAGCTCCGCCGTCAGCAACGGGTCTTCGGAGTAGCATTCGAAATTCCGGCCATTGAGGCCCGAACGGTGAATGTTGACGGTGGGAGCCAGCAGAACCGACGCGCCCTTGCTTTTCGCTTGGCCAGCCAGTGCGACGCCCATGCGCTTGACAAGATCGGGGTTCCAGGTGGCACCCAGCGCGATCGCCACAGGAAAGCAGGTTGCCTTGACGCCGGCAACCAGCGAGCCTGCGCCACGTGCGCCGCTGGGACCATCCGTCACCTTGATTTTGGGAACGCCGAGGCGCTCAACCGGTACGGTCGTCCAGAAATCGGCACCGGAAAGCAATGAAACCTGCTCTTCAAGGGTCATGTGGTTCAGAATATTCTCGATCATGCGAGACTCCGATTTGTTGATTTGGGAAAGACGTGCCGCGCCGATCATCGGGTGCGGTTCATATTTGATAACCTCCACCTCAATGTATTCCACGCAGCATCCTCCACCGAACGCCGCATTAAACCTACTAACTAATAGGTATTATGGAGGAGTCAACTTTTTCTGTGCCTTGGTTGCCGTTCAGATGCCAATTTCATTCAGGGCAGAACGGTTACTTTTCATGCTCTTTCAGGTAAGGGACAGGTCCGGTTGAAGGGGTGAAGCACGATGGGCGACGGAGAAAAGTTGGTTGTCGCAAAGGACACGCCGCCGGTCAGGCGGCGAAAATCTCCCAAGGGCGTTATCCGTCGGGAGTCGATCCTGACGGCAGCGATGCAGCATTTCGCGAAAGACGGGTATCAAAACGCATCCTTTGCAGCCATTGCCACCGATGTCGGTCTGTCGTTGCCGGGCCTTCTGCATTATTTTCCGACGAAGGTGGATTTGCTCCTCGCCATTCTCGAAAAGCGAGATATCGAGAGCGGATCTGCTATCGGTGAGGAATACGCGGACTGGCGCAAGGTTTTGCTGGGTTTGATCGATGTCACCAAATCCAACCAAAGCATTCCGCATGTCGTTCAGGCGTTTGCAGTCCTGAACGCCGAAAGCCTGACTGAAGACCACCCTGCACGCTCATGGTTCGCGTCGCGCGTCAGTCACCTGAGAGATAACCTCGTTTTTNCGCTGCAGAAGGGAATATCGGCAGGCGAACTTAAAGCCGAAACCAACGCCCAATCCGTCGCAGCGGAGCTAATCGGCATCATGGACGGCCTTCAGATGCTCTGGCTCAGATCACCTGAAGAGTTCGACATGGCGAAGGTTTTTNCCGATTATATACACCGACTGATCGCCTCGATCGAGCGAAGCTGAGCGCGGTGGCTTTGCCCCAGGCTGCCCNTAACGTAAGGGGCAGCAGGTTGTTTCCGTTGTGTTATGCCAGAAACTCGATCAGGTCCTGATTGAGCCGGTCTGGAACCGTAGCGAACAGCCCGTGGGGCTCGCCGTCATATTCGATAAATTTGGCACCAGCGATGCCCTTCGCTGCGGCCCGGCCCGATGGGTCGATCGGTACGGTCTTATCCGCTGTGCCATGGATAACCAGCGTCGGGATCGTAAACGCCGCCAGATCGGGTCTGAAGTCGGTCTTTCCGAAAGCATCGACACAATCGATCGTTGCTTTNGGGCTTGCCATTACGCCCAGGACGAAGGACCAGTCCAGGATGCCCTGACTGACAGGGCTGGTGACGAGACCAACGCCGTAAAACGTCTTTGCAAAGCTTTGAAGAAACGCGAAACGGTCCTTACGGATATCTTTCTTTATACCCTCGAACACGCTGGCATCGACGCCGTCAGGGTTGCTCTCATCCTTGAGAAGATAAGGAACGACCGAGGCAACGAGCACTGCCTTGGAAATTCTGTCGGCACCATGGCGCGACAGGTAGCGGGCAATCTCGCCGCCCCCCATCGAAAAGCCCACCAGCGAGACGGCCTGAAGATCAAGACCTTCTATCACGCTGGCGAGGTCATCGGCGAACACATCGTAATTGTATCCGTCTGCCGGATGGCCGGACTGGCCAAACCCGCGACGGTCGTAGGTTATGACGCGAAACCCGGACTCGAGCAGTGCCACTGTCTGATACTCGAACATATCGCCGGTTAGCGGCCAGCCATGGATCAAAATCACGGGGCGGCCTTTCCCCATGTCCTTTACGTGAAGTTGCGTGCCATCTTTNGCTTCGATGAATGCCATCTGGAAACTCCTTTGCGATGCCACTCCGTAAAGCGTCTCGTCAAGATACAGTTCCATGCTTGCATGCCGAGGAGTTCCGCAACGCCCGCCTACCTACGGATCGATCCATAGCTGATCGAGTGTTAAGCAGCTACGCTCGAAAATACGGCGCGATGGATCGGAGGGCAGGGGGCAGGGGCGTCTTCTTCTGCTTGTCCGTCACCAGTTCAACGGCCGCAAGCATTCCGCATCCACGTATGTCTCCCACCAGCGTATAGTCCTTAAGGCTTTCCGGTTTGGAGATCAAAATGGATCGGTGTAATGAGCCGTCTCAGTTGCGGCATAATCCGCTGGCCGGTGCCATAGTGTCGATACACAGCACCATTTTGGGATGCCTCAATAGCCGCGGCTGCGGTCAATAAGGCCGATTGGATCACGTCCGTTTTTGTGACGACGAATATTTTCGATGACAGCCATTGCTGCCGTTTGCGGCTGGGTAACGGAGGCGATGTGCGGCGTGATGATGACGCCCGGATGTTGCCAGAGCGGATGTTCGGCAGACAGTGGTTCAGGGTCAGTCACATCAACCACCGCCCCGGATAAATGACCGCTGTCGAGCGCTTCGATCAAAGCCAGTTGATCGAGCTGGGGNCCGCGACCCACATGGACGAGGGCTGCACCGGTCGGTAGCTTCGCAAAAAGGGTGGCATTCAGAAAGCCACGTGTCTCGTCAGTCAGGGGCAGCAAGCAGATAAGAATATCGGTGTTTGCCAGAAAGTCGTCGAGCTGATCTGCGCCGTAGTGACAGGTCACGCCGTCGATAGTGTGGGCGCTGCGGCTCCAACCGGACAAAGGAAAACCGAAGGGTCTCAGCCTTTCCAGAACAGCCTTGCCGAGATGGCCGAGGCCGAGCACACCGACACGACGTTCGTGCGCCTGCTTGACCGGCTGGGGCTTCCATTCCGCTCGCTTTTGTTGCGAAAGATAGTCGGGCAGGCGGCGGTGAAGCGCCAGCACGCCGAGCGTCACATATTCCTGCATCATTCTGATAATGCCGTCTTCCACCATGCGCACCAGTTTGACATGGGTGGGAAGCCCGGAAGCATCGAATTGGTCGATACCGGCACCGATGGAAAACAGGATTTCCAGGTTCTCATATCGGGCAAGATCAGCAGGGGCCGTCCAGGTGATGAGATAACGCACACTCTGCGGGTCGGCAGAGGCTGGGTCGGAGGCAAACGGCACGTCTGGCAATTCCTGCGCAAAAAGCTCCGCGAATATTTTCGCCCGTGTTGCGTCGGAATTGAACAGAAATGTCATGTGCCAGCCCTCGTTTTGGTGTCAGTCGAAACTGGCGTGTTTCCCACGGCAGGATGAACTGAAGCGGTAATAGTTCTCAGCATATCCCACTTATTTCGGGTTCAGGCGCTCAATCGCTTGCCCAGATTTACCAGCATGCTGCGGCAGGCGGATAGCTCATCGCGGGTTATGAACTCGTTTGCCTTGTGCGCGCGGGCAATATCTCCGGGACCGCAGATAATACTGTCGATGCCTGCCGCCTGATAGAGCCCGGCCTCTGTCCCGTAACTCACAGCCGCCAACGGCTCGATGCCCGTCAACTCATGCATCAGGGTCGTCAGCGGCGCATCGACGGCTAACGAAAGTGCCGGATATTCGCTCAACATATCGAATGTCGTCTCAAAGCCGTGAACCCGCAATGCCTCGCTTGCCCAGCGCAGAGGTTCAATCAGGCTTGCGGGTGAAACCCCGGCAATCGCCCTTGCCTCGATGTCCGCAACACAGAGATCCGGGATGATGTTGACCGCTTGACCACCGCTGATCTTGCCGACCTGAAGCGAGGAGTAGGGTGGTTCGAAATTGCTATCGAAAGGGCCTTGTGTCAGCGCGCTTGCAGCATTCACGGCACTTGCCAATATCTCGATCATGGCATGGATGGCGTTCAAACCCTGATCAGGCCGCGAGGAGTGGCCGGACCGTCCCTTGACGGTAATCCGTGCTGCGGCTTTGCCTTTGTGGGCTCGAATGGCGCGCAGACCGCTTGGTTCACCAACGATGCACATATCTGGAAGAGCGCAGAGCGTGGGGATGAGTTTAATGAGATGTGGCACACCCTTGCAGCCAGCCTCCTCATCATAGGAAANGGCAAGATGGACCGGCCGCTTCAGGGGCATTTTTGTAAAGTCTGGAAGGGCCGCAAGTGCACAGGCCAGAAAGCCTTTCATGTCGCTGGTGCCACGCCCGTAGAGCCTGTCTCCATCCGCACGAATTGAGAAGGGGCCAGATGCCCAATCCGATTCACCTGCCGGAACCACGTCCATATGGCCGGACAGTATGACACCGGAAATATCGCGCGGGCCGATTGTCACGAAGAGATTGGAGCGGTCTCCCTCGGGGCCTAACGCCGTCGTTACCTCGGCTCCGTGGCTTCGGGCATAATCGGCAATCCAGTGCACGATATCCGCATTGGGTTGACCCACCACCGATGAGAACGAAACCAGTTGTTCCAATATGTCGAATTCCGCCATCGCTGCCTCGCGCCGTTTACGCCAAGATAGAGCGTTGGCATATCGAAACGTACCGAATATTTCTTCGCTTTGATGGAAACTGCTGAAAGGCGCGCGGATTCGAACAATTTATTTGGTGCAGATGTCGAAAGTCTCTGCCCGCCCTCAGGACGTCATGCGATGACGCCCGATGGGAAGCATGATGGGCCTGCCCGATGTCGGGTCTGCGATGATGCGGCTTTCCAGCCCGAAGACATCGCGGACGTTCTCTTCGGTCAAAACCTGTTCAGGTGTGCCGATAACATGCAGACGCCCTGCAGCCATCGCCACCAGATGGTCGGCATAGCGGGCGGCGAGATTGAGGTCGTGCAGCACCATGACGATGGTCGTGCCCCTGATATGGTTGAGGTCCGTGAGGAGATCGAGAACCTCCACCTGATGGCTGATATCCAGAAAAGTCGTCGGCTCGTCCAGCAGCAGAATTTCCGTTTGTTGCGCCAGCGCCATCGCAATCCAGACTCGCTGCCTCTGGCCACCCGAGAGTTCATCGACGGCGCGCTCTGCCAATTCAAAAGTTTTCGTCGCTTCAAGGGCTGCCGCTACCGCCTCATCATCCTTACTCGTCCAGCGTGACAGCAATCCCTGATGTGGATGTCGACCGCGGCTGACGAGATCGGCGACGGTTATGCCTTCCGGCGCGATGGGAGATTGCGGAAGCAGCCCCAATGTCTGGGCCAGTTTTTTCGGTGGCGTGGAGTGAATGGATTTGCCGTCCAGAAAAACATGGCCGTGGCGTGGGGTAATCAGCCGCGACATGGTGCGCAGCAATGTGGATTTGCCGCAAGCATTGGCTCCGACGATGACGGTGATCTTGCCTTTGGGAATGGCGAGGTTCAAATCTTCCAGAATCACATTATCGCCGTAACCGGCGGAAAGCTTGCTGGCAGTCAGGGAATGAGCGGTCAAAGCGAGCCTCCGGTCCGGTTGACGCGTATGATGAGAAAANTCAGATAGGGCGCGCCCAGCGCGCCTGTTACCACACCGACCGGATAACGGCTTGGCAGCAAGAATTGGCCGACATAGTCCCCCGCCAGCACCAGCAGAGCGCCGATCAAAGCGGACGGAATGAGCAGCGAGCCGCTATTGCCGACAATGCGGGCTGCAATCGGCCCCGCAAGAAACGCCACAAAGGCGATAGGCCCGGTCACCGCCGTTGCAAAGGCGATCATCCCGACGGCTGCGACGATCACGACGATGCGCGTGACGCCGAGGCGTACGCCAAGCGCCGCTGCCGTATCATCGCCCAGCCGTAATGCTTCCAGATCCCGCTGGCGGCTGAGCAGCAACCCGCCGAAAACGATCAATCCCAGTAAANGCGGAAGCGCTTGAGAAAGCTGTGCGCCGTTGACGCTTCCCGTCAGCCACCGCATTGCCTCTTGCAGGTTCCATGCGGGTGCAGTTGAGAGGATGTAGGCGATGATGCTTTCCAGCATTGCGGAAACGCCGATGCCGACAAGGATGAGCCGTGTTCCGGCAACGCCGTTGCGCGAAGACAGCGCGTAGACCGACAGCGCGACACCCAACCCGGCGACCACGGCAAAGACTGAGACGATCGGCCCCTTCAGTGACAGAACGACGATAGCGAAAACGGCTGCGGCGCTGGCACCGGAACTGATGCCGATAATATCAGGGCTGGCCAGCGGGTTGCGCAGCATGATCTGAAACGCCACGCCGCCAAGCCCGAAGCTCAGCCCTGCCAGCACGGAAAGAAGGGCGCGCGGCAGCCGCAACTGGCCCACCGTAAANCTGGCGCCAGCGACATCTTTGCCCATCAGAACCCGCGCTACATCCACAGGCGGCGTAAAGGACTGGCCGAGAACGAGGGCCAGACAAAAGATCGCAATCAACAGGACCGTGAGAATGGATATAACGGTCACGCGTTTGCGTGCATGTCTGTTGCGATTTTCAACGAGGGACGTGATGATGGGAGACAGCATCGTCATAGCTCTCGCACCCTTTGGCGTCTGACGACCCAGATGAAGAACGGAGCCCCGATGAGCGCGGTGACGATGCCGACATCGAGCTCGGCAGGGCGCGAGATGATGCGCCCGACAATATCAGCGGCAAGCAGAAGGCCAGCGCCACCGAGTGCCGAGAACGGCAACAGCCAGCGATGATCGACCCCCACCAGAAGACGACACAGATGCGGCACGACCAGACCCAGAAAGCCGATTGGTCCGCAGACCGCCGTCGTTGCGCCGCACAGAAGAATGGCGCCGAGGGCTGAAAATGCGCGGGCCGTGGCCACACGCTCCCCAAGGCCCGCGGCCAGTTCATCCCCCAGAGCCAGTGAGTTGAGCTTTCGTGCCGACAACATGCTGATAAGAAAACCGACGGCGAGAAACGGCAGAACGTGCCAGATGCGCTCGAACGTCGCGCCGCCAACGCCGCCGATCTGCCAGGAGCGAATACCGCCCGCGATATCGTTTCGCGGCAGCACGACTGCGATGACCAGCGAGGAGAAAGCGACGGATGTTGCCGCCCCGGCGAGCGCCAGTTTGAGCGGTGTTGCGCCGCCCCGACCAAGCGAGCCTATGGTGTAAACGAAAACAGCTGCAGAGCCTGCGCCGAGGATGGCGGTCCAGATGAAGGCATTGGCCGAATCTATGTTGAACCATGCAACGCCGATAACGACAGCAAGCGACGCACCCATGTTCACACCCAGAATGCCGGGATCAGCCAACGGATTGCGCGTGACCCCCTGCATGATGGCGCCGGAAAGCCCNAGGGCAGCGCCTGCAACCAGCGCCAGCACGGTTCGCGGGATGCGAACCGCAACCGCTGCCTGACCGATATTGTCCACCTGACCACTCAGCGCCGCAAATACATCGCCCCAGGCCACATCGCGGGTGCCTATTGCCACGGACAAGGTGCAAAGCAGGCAAAGCGTAGCAAGCAGACCCATGAGCCAGAGTGACAGGACGCCATTTGACCGCTTTATGAGATCACGAGCCGATTTTTGCCTGACGTATCTGAACGCCATTATTTTCCAGCCGACTTTTCAACCGCTTGGGAAAGCAGCGCGACATAGTCTTTCAGGACCCAGGAAATCGAAAGAGGGGTGGGATTGGCGGCAGTTCCCAAAGGATTTCGGCCAAGCATGACAATCGACTTATGCTCGACGGCTGGCATTCGGGACAAAAGCGGATCGGCCTGTACCGCATCAAGCAGGGGCTGGCCGCCATAGGTGACGACAATATCCACATCATCGAACGCATCCACGCGTTCTGCGCTAACTGCTGCCGCGAACTGGCCGGGTTTGGTCGCCTCTCTCACGCTTTTGGGCGACGTCAAACCCAGATCGCCAAAGAACTTCACGCGGGAATCATTGGCGGTATAGAAGTTGACGGTGCTGAGATTGCTGGCGTCCAGATGCGTCACGAACATTGCCGACTTGCCTTTGAGCTGAGGAAAACCAGCAACGACATCGGTAATTTCTCCTTCAATCCGCTTGATCAGGGCTTCGCCTTCCTTGGCCATTCCCATGCCCGTGCTGTTGAAGCGGATCATATCGCGCCAATCCGTTGCCCATGCCGACTGCGGATAGGCGACAACAGGAGCGATCTGGCTCAACGTGTCGTAATCGGATTGGCTGAGCCCTGAATAGGCCGCAAGGATGACATCCGGCTTGGTCGCGGCCACCGCTTCGAAATCAATGCCGTCTCCCTCATCGAAAAGCACCGGCTTCTCAGCGCCAAGCGTTTTCAGCTTTTGCGCTACCCAGGGAAGCACGCCATCGCCGTCATCATCACCGAAATTAGCGGCGGCAAAACCGACAGGCACGATACCGAGCGCCAACGGGACTTCATGGTTGGCCCATGCAACGGTCGCGACCNGCTGTGGCTTTTTTNCAATCGTCGTGGTGCCCAAAGCGTGTTTGATGACGATTGGATATGAGGTTTCGTCCTGTGCAGAGGCACTGCTGAAAGCGATCAGGGACAGAAATGTTACAATTGGCGCAAAAGCGCGGACGAAGCGCAGCATCGGCGAAACCTCTGGATATTAAAAGTTGACTTCCCGTCTCAGCTTCACCGCTGAACGTCAAGACCGATGTGAGAACCCGCCGCCAAGAGCGACGAAGTTTCCGTGGTTTTCTACAAAACCGTGGAATTGTACAATACCAGACAAACATCCTCAAGTTATCTGCACGACAGGGGGCGCCGGAGTTTCGCCGAGCTGCCAGACATTGCAACACGACTTCTGGAATTTGATCATGATGAATGACACGACAAGCGCAGGCCGGGCAACCTCGCAACGCGGCTATCGCAAAGCTGTATTGCTGGGCTGTACGGCCCTCGTCGCGTTGGCGCCGGTACGGCTGCTGGCTCAAGATGCGACAAGCCAAAGCAGCAGTACGGTTCTAGAAACGATTGTCGTTCAAGGCGCCGGTGGCGATGATAATGAGAAGTCGATTGTGGCAAGGCAGACGACGGGTGCCGGAAAGATGCCGAGCGATGTCCTGACGACACCGGCCTCCGTTTCCGTCATCACCGCCAAGGAAATCAAGGAGCGCGCCGCCACCAGTGTCGAACAGGTTGTGCAATACACAGCCGGTGTTGTTACGGATTTTTACGGTTCGGATGATCGTTGGGATTTCTTCGATATCCGAGGCTTCACGCCTTATACCTATCGGGACGGACTGGCCATTGGCAGGACGTTCGGCGGAGTTCGGGAAGAACCTTTTGCATTCGAGCGTATCGAGGTTCTCAAAGGGACAAGTTCTACCAGTTTCGGATCAGCCGAACCCGGTGGGGCGGTGAATTATGTCACCAAATTGCCAAAGAGTGAGCGCTTCGGGGAAGCTTACGTAACCGGTGGCTCGTTCAATCATAAAGAAGTAGGATTGGATTTTGGTGACAACATCACCGAAGACGATACGCTTTCCTATCGCCTGACCGGTAAGTTTCAGGACGCAGACGCGGAATACGACCACTCGAAGGATAACGAGAAGTTCATCATGGGCGGCCTGACATGGCGGCCTACGGACGTCACGAGCCTATCGTTTGTCTTCGATCATCTTAACAAGGATGGTGTACCTGGTAGTGGCGGGCATCCTCTCGGTTCAGACTTCGACAGGAGCAAATTTTTCGGCGAACCAGATTACTACTTCAATAACACCAACCGCAATACCTATAGCTTGATGTTCGATCACGACCTTGGTGATGGATTTAGCTTCGGTTCTAAAGCGCGGTATAGCGATACGAACACTGGATTTGGGAGTGCCTATCTGGGTCTTGCAAATACGCCAGGAGCAAATCCTCTGAACCGTTATTTCTTCGGCAGCGACAAATCCTCCGAGCAATTTGTTATTGATGCAAACCTTAAATATGAGAGGGACTTCGACAATTTCGAGACCCGCACGCTCATTGGCGTCGAATACAATAACTTCAAATCGGAGGAAGCCAGCCTGTATGGTGCTGCGCCGACGATTGACCCCACAAATCCCATTTATGCTGGTGGTCCCAGTATTGGGCTTACGCCCGGAAATGGGAACGATCAGACAACGAAGGCAATTTATCTCCAGCAAGATATCACTTACCAAGACAGGCTCACCGTGAGCTTTGGGCTGCGTAACGACTGGCTTGATCTTAGCCAAACACAATTGTCGTCTGGCGCCACGACGTCCGATGATCACAGCGAACTCAGCAAAAAGATTGGCCTTAGCTACAAAATTACTGAGGAATTCGCAGCCTTTGCAAGCTACGCTGAGTCAGCAGCGCCACCCGGCATTGGCACGGAGCCTACAACCGGTAAACAATACGAAGTGGGTGTAAAATATCAGCCGGACGCTTTCCCTGCGATGTTTACCGCGTCGCTATATGACCTGACCAAGGAAAACTTCACCGTTTATGACAGTGTTAGCTATGTACCTGCAACGGTTGATAAAATCCGCCACCGAGGTCTGGAACTCGAGGCCAAGGCAGAGGTAACGGACAATATTGAGCTGGTCGCGGCCTATAGCTACATCGATTCCAACATTGAGGAGCCCGGCGGTGCAAATGATGGACATCGCCTCATGCGCGTCCCCAAACATGTCGCTTCGATTTGGGCAACCTATACGCTGGAAGGTCAGGGTGTTCGCGGCGACATGACGTTCGGTCTCGGTGCGCGTTACATGGACAGTTACTTTACGAACATTGAGAATACAATCGCTTCAGAAAGCGCAGTGCTATTCGACGCAGCATTCACATACAAAATCAAGGAAANCACGACGCTGCAGCTCAACGCGAGCAATCTGTTCGACGAAAAACATATCGCGAGCAAAGATTCTGGTGGACAATATTACAACCCGGGCCGTGCGATTTACGCCACACTGCGCCAGACCTGGTGACGTAAATGGTCCATCCGTATTCATGCGGATGGACTTACTTATCAATCGACCCGCCGCATACGACGCCATGCGGCGGGTGTTTCGCCCGCTACCTGTCTGAAGGTCTTCGTCAGGTGCGCTTGGTCGGAAAATCCGAGTTGCGCTGCAATCGCGGCGACGGTGAGATCGCTTTCTGCCAGCATGTTCTGGGCAAGACGAACGCGTTTGCCGAGTTGCCACTGCAGCGGTGTCGTGCCAGTCGTCTGCTTGAAGACGTTGGCAAACCAGCTTTCCGAAAGACCAACCGTTTCGGCCATTTCGGCAACAGTCATGCGGTAGTCGGCCCGTGCATTCACCACCGATATCAGCTTGTTCATCTGTGCCTGTGTCAGCCGGGCATTCGTCCGGTCGTCGGCCTCGCCGTTGATATCAAGCAGACCGGCAACGATGCTGCCAACGAGGTTTTCGGCATAGACGGCATGTTTGGACGGGTTGGAAAGTTCATCCACCAACAGGCTGGCCAGCGTCTCAATCGCCCTCGTATCCTGAATTTCGACCGGCCTTCGCAAGGCACAAAGCGCAAGGGATGTGCCGACAGATGGAGACAGGTATTTTAGCACCTTGTCCCTGTGCAGGTGAATATCCAGGTGGGAGAAACGATGAAACGAGGTGAAACTTGTCCACAGTGGCACACCCGCAGGAACATAAATGGCGCGTTTCATCGGTCTATAATGCGCCGCGCCGCTGCTTTCGCGGTTTGCCATAACAATGTGTGGCGACACGTCATTAAAGAATATGACGATACGTGGGTCAGGCGAAAGATAGTAACCCGTTGCTCCCGCATGCCCTTCCGCGTCCCAGAACACACTGACCAAACCGTCGAGGCCGCGCCATTTGGCGGGCGCGATTGCGCGAATACCGTCCGTGAAGGAGGTCATCGAGTGAAGATACGTCACAATCCTGAACTCGTCTTGTTTGGTCTGAAGAGTGGCAAACCCCCAGCGCGCGACCCGCGCTCAGGCAATGGCCAGACATGCGTCATATTATGACGCTAATTATCATGTTTCTGAAGTTTAGCAAGTTTGGATGCGATGCCTGCCGCATGCGCCGCGGCAGAAGTTTGAGGAATGGCGTAAAATCAGGGGACGCAAATCCCGTGTAGTCGATTCGCAAGCCAGCTTTTCACGAGATGTCTTCTTCGATTATCGACTTGATCGAACATATGGAACCAAATCGCCGTCTGTTGTGTTGTTGAGCCAGAAAAGCTCAATACATTCAGGAGATTGTTGATGAACCGGGTTGCCGTTGGCGCCGCCGTGGGCGCTGTTGTTTGTTTCGTGACGGCCGCAATGGCGCAGGATATCGAAGTCAGTAGCCTTGATATCAAGCATACGCAGAACATCCGCGAAACCACCGGTTCGAATGTAGCAAAGCATGGCTATATCGTTGACGTTAGCGGCAAGCAGGTCCGGCTGGTAGGTCCACGTTTTTTCCCCGATAATTCGAAGGGTGTCGCGCTTTTCGGTCGCAATCGAGCGCTGGCGCGGGAAGAGGCACGGTCGCAGATCGCCGCGAAATAACCGACTAGATAAACTGACGTGCAGGGGAAAATGTGAATATGGGGAAATCGGCCGAGCCTTCGGACGTCAAGACGGACCCGAAGTGGTACCTGATACGGCAGAAAGATGCCGAAGCGGGTAAGCCGACATTTCCCGAATTGTTCTTTGATCTCGTTTTCGTCTTCGCGCTCATCCAACTCTCGCATACGCTTGCCAAAGACTTTGGCTCTACGGCGTTGCTGGAAGCCGCCATCATCATCTTGGCGCTTTGGTGGTTGTGGGTGCAAATCACGTGGCTGACAAACCTCCTCAACACCGAAGCAGGGCTTGTACGGCTTTTCCTCTTTGCCATGATGTTTGCAGGCGTCCTGCTGGCAATTTCACTGCCCAAAGCCTTTCATGATCAGAGCTTCACTTTCGCCCTTATCTATAGTGGCATGCAATTGATGCGATCGGCCTTCGCGCTGTATGTTTNCAAAGGCGTCGATCATGAAAATTCGCTGACCTTCGGCCGCATGGCCCTGTGGCTGGCCGTTTCCAGCGTCTTCTGGATCATAGGCGGGTTTTCCGGGCAGTTGGAATGGCAGATCGTCTTCTGGGCCATCGCAATCGGTATCGAATATCTCGGTCCGGCTCTGAAATATTACTTTCCCGGCCTCGAAACCGGGAAGGAAGAAAAGCTGCATCTCTCGGGAGAACATCTCGCAGAACGATGCGCTCTCTTCGTCATCATCTGCCTTGGCGAGACGGTTCTGACGACCGGACGCACCGCGACCGACCACATGAGCTCCAGTCTCAGCTTTGTCGTGTTCTGCTCGGCCTTCGCCAGCACGGTCTTGATGTGGTGGATTTATTTCCATCACGGCCAGGAAAAAGTGTCTGAAAAGGCGGAAGAAACCGCCGAGCCTGAAAAGATTGGCCATGCACTCTTCAATTACGGCCACTTGCCAATTGTCGCCGGCATCATATTAACCGCAGTCGGGGAAGACTTCAGCCTGTCGCACAGCCACGACCCTTCCACCCTGCGCGAAGCATTGGCGATCATCGGTGGCCCCATCCTGTTCCTCGCCGGAAACATCGGCGTCAAGATCGCCGCATCCTACATCCGGCCCATATCGCATTTCGCCGGAATTGGTATCCTCGTCGTGCTGCTCTTCTTACAGGGNTTACCCCTGTATGCGATGCAGATTTCTGCAGTGAGTGTTCTGTTGCTGGTCGCGGTATGGGAATATGTGGCGTTGAAAAANCACGCTCCGAAAGTGGCCTGATCCAACAGCGCGGCGTTCTGTCCGCCTAAAATTCGGCCCAGCCCGGCTCACGCATTCGTATTGACGACAGACGTGTTCAGCGTGACGTCATTATCTGCCAAAANTAATGGTATCTATCAATATTTAGTCTGGGAAGTTTGGTGGAGCTAAGCGGGATCGAACCGCTGACCTCTTGCATGCCATGCAAGCGCTCTCCCAGCTGAGCTATAGCCCCATAAGGGTTCCGGTATTCTTAATCCGGTTCCGGGAACCGAAGCGGTTGATTGCGTTCGGTGGCGGCTTGATACTTCTGCTTATGGAAGATGGCAAGCCGAAAAGTTCGCCCGACGACATTTTTTTGACGCCGGGCGATGAATTCTGTGGAAATCAGGTTTCGTCGTCGTCGCTTACGCCGATGATGCCGGAAACGTCATCGTCGTCTTCGTCTTCGTCCGCTTCCAGGAACGTGTCGTCGTCATCGTCAAGCTCGACATCGTCGTCGCCTTCGATGTCAGGAATGTCGTCACCGCTGGCGTCGGCGTCGGCATCTTCAAGAGGTACCAGTTCGACTTCCGTATTTNCGGTATCGACTTCGGCCACTTCTTCCTCTTCAGCCTGTTCTTCCATCTTCTTGGCAGCAGTCGTTTCCTCGAAGAAGGAAAGCGGCCAGGATTTGCCCGAATAGGGAGAAACGATTGGGTCGCGGTTCAGGTCGTAAAATTTCTTGCCGGTATCGGGATCTGTACGCTTGGTTCCAAGGTCCACTTTTGCCACTGTCTAAGCCTCGAATTGTGAGATGAGTTCGGTGTTTACGCCGTATTTCCGGCAGTAGACGGTAAAATTCTAGCCGGTCCCATTAATCGCTGATGTCTTTCCTGTCAAAGATAAACTTTATAAGCCGCGCAGACAGGCATTGGTCCAACGTCTCTTGATGATCCATCTCGCGACTTATAATAACCCTCTATTGGGCAATCTGGCCAAATCCAAAGCGGAATATAGCTATAATGACATTCACGATCGCTATCGATGGACCAGCCGCTGCCGGCAAGGGAACGCTTTCACGGCAGATTGCCGAGGTCTACGGGTTTCATCATCTCGATACCGGGCTGACCTACCGCGCCACGGCGAAGGCTTTGCTGGATGCAGGCTTGCCGCTGGATGACGAGGCGATAGCCGCAGAGATCGCGCTCGGGCTCGATTTGTCCGGGCTGAACCGTGAGGTGCTGGCGAAACACGAGATCGGCGAGGCCGCGTCCAGGGTTGCCGTCATGCCCGCTGTTCGCCGTGCGCTTGTGGAGGCGCAGCGCGCCTTTGCGGTCAGGGAGCCGGGAACGGTGCTCGATGGTCGTGATATCGGCACCGTGGTCTGCCCACTAGCGCCGGTGAAGCTCTATGTGACGGCATCGGCGCAGGTCCGTGCGCGGCGCCGCTATGAAGAGATTGTCGCGACGGGTGGCGCTGCGGATTACGACGCCGTTTTTGCGGATGTGAAAAAGCGTGACGAGCGCGATATGGGACGTCGTGATAGTCCTTTGAAACCAGCTGAAGACGCGCACTTGCTAGATACGTCGGAAATGGGTATAGAGGCGGCGTTTCAAGCAGCGAAGTCGATTGTCGATGCCGCCTTGAATAAATGACATTTGCGGGGAACCGGCACGTCCGGTCCCTGTTTATACTGGAATATCCCGAAAGCATGTCCTGCGCCGGAAAGCCTCAAAATGTAAGAGGCGGGCATGGATTTTGGGAATCATCAACGCGAACCCCCGGCGCTTTGTGTTCATTCGTGGACACTCTCAGGAGATTGAATGTCAGTAGCTACCCCCACGCGCGACGATTTCGCAGCCCTGCTGGAAGAGTCCTTTTCGTCCAACGACCTTGCTGAAGGCTATGTAGCCAAAGGTATCGTCACGGCGATCGAAAAGGACGTAGCGATCGTCGACGTTGGCCTCAAGGTTGAAGGCCGCATCGCGCTCAAGGAATTCGGTGCACGTTCGAAAGACGGCGGCCTGAAGGTCGGCGACGAAGTTGAAGTTTACGTTGAGCGCATTGAAANTGCTCTGGGCGAAGCCGTTCTGTCGCGCGAAAAGGCTCGCCGCGAAGAGAGCTGGGTCAAGCTCGAAGCCAAGTTCGAAGCTGGCGAACGCGTCGAAGGCGTTATTTTCAACCAGGTCAAGGGTGGTTTCACCGTCGATCTGGATGGCGCTGTTGCGTTCCTTCCACGTTCGCAGGTCGACATTCGTCCGATCCGCGACGTTACACCGCTGATGCACAACCCACAGCCGTTCGAAATCCTCAAGATGGACAAGCGTCGCGGCAACATCGTTGTTTCGCGTCGTACGGTTCTAGAAGAGTCCCGCGCCGAGCAGCGTTCTGAAATCGTTCAGAACCTCGAAGAAGGCCAGGTTGTTGACGGCGTCGTCAAGAACATCACCGATTACGGTGCGTTCGTTGACCTCGGTGGCATCGATGGCCTGCTGCACGTCACGGATATGGCTTGGCGTCGTGTCAACCACCCTTCGGAAATCCTCAACATTGGCCAGTCGGTCAAGGTTCAGATCATCCGCATCAACCAGGAAACCCACCGTATCTCGCTCGGCATGAAGCAGCTCGAGTCTGATCCTTGGGATGGCATCTCTGCCAAGTATCCAGTTGGCAAGAAGATTTCCGGTACCGTTACGAACATCACCGACTACGGTGCATTCGTTGAGCTGGAGCCAGGCATCGAAGGCCTGATCCACATCTCCGAAATGTCCTGGACCAAGAAGAACGTACATCCCGGCAAGATCCTGTCCACAACACAGGACGTCGACGTTGTGGTTCTCGAAGTCGATCCTTCCAAGCGTCGTATTTCGCTGGGCCTCAAGCAGACCCTCGAAAACCCATGGCAGGCATTTGCATTCAGCCATCCAGCCGGCACTGAAGTCGAAGGCGAAGTCAAGAACAAGACCGAATTCGGCCTGTTCATTGGTCTCGAAGGCGACGTTGACGGCATGGTTCACCTGTCTGATCTCGACTGGAACCGTCCAGGCGAACAGGTCATCGAAGAATACAACAAGGGCGATACCGTAAAGGCTGTTGTTCTTGACGTTGACGTCGAGAAGGAACGCATCTCGCTCGGCATCAAGCAGCTCGGCAAGGACGCTGTTGGCGACGCCGCAACGATTGGCGAACTGCGCAAGAACGCTGTTGTTTCCGCTGAAGTCATCGGCGTGAACGAAGGCGGCATCGAAGTGAAGCTCGTGGCCCACGAAGACCTCACATCCTTCATCCGCCGCAACGACCTGGCCCGCGATCGTGACGATCAGCGCCCAGAGCGTTTCTCGGTTGGCCAGGTTCTCGACGCCCGCGTCGTCAACTTCTCCAAGAAGGATCGCAAGGTCATGCTTTCGATCAAGGCTCTGGAAATCGCAGAAGAGAAGGAAGCAGTTGCTCAGTTCGGTTCGTCCGACAGCGGCGCTTCGCTCGGCGACATCCTTGGCGCGGCTCTGAAGAACCGCGGCGAGTAATCGTCCAGATCATCTGAAATAAGAAACCCGCCGGAGCGATCCGGCGGGTTTTTCTTTGGGTTCAAAACCAAAAAATATCAGGAAAAACCGCTCATCCTGAGATAATAGGATTCCGCATTGCCAGCCGCGCCATCATCATTGGCACCTTCCGACAGGGAGTGATCGATCACTTCATCATTGGCGGCGGTGCGCTCTTCCTGAGCGGACCCTTGGTCTGCCTGCTCGCCATCTTCACCATTTTCAGCCTCCCCCTCGGAAGAGGGCCAGCGTCCGCGGTGAGGGGTGTCCGATTCGTCCTCGTCCTTGGCAAATGGGTAGGTAACAAAAGGCAGCCCTGTTCCTTCTTTGGAAATGATCGCTGCAACGGCTGCCTGCAAGGCTGGCTGATCCAGTATCGCTGCCTTGATATCCTCGGCGAGTGCAGCTCTTTGGATAGCCGCAATGTCTGGACGCCCATTGGCAAGAGCCGCGTCTTGCGTCTCCGTCTCGACGCTGGGCTGGATAACGGATGGATTCAGAGGCTGCGATTTCACAGCGCGCTCGCTTTCCACATGTGCGCCAGGCAGCAGCATTGCCTCTGGTATCGACCCCTCGCCACGGGACGGCAGCTTTGAAAGAACGACTGCGAGAAGAAGATTTTCCATCTCTTTGGGTGTTGCCCCGGAAAACGCTGCCGTGATGGCTGACATGGACTGGCGGTCGATTGGCTTTACCGGGAATGGTTCCGGCGATTGCTCAAACTCCGCTTGTGGCGGCTGTGCCGCATTCGACCTCTTTAAGACCTCCATCAGTGCGGTCTTGATCATATCGAGTGGAACCCTGCCAATGCCGACCACCGGGTTGGCGTTCGCTGTCTGCGCTTCCGCGGGGACAGAAGACGTTGGCTGCGCAACGTTTTGACCAACCGAAGCTAATGCAGTTTTCGCCGTTATTATGGCATTGGAAAGCGTTGTTATGTCATGTGCCTGAGGCAAGGACGCGCTGACCGCAGCTACGGCCGGTGGTTGCCTGTCGACAGCCAGACTTAACTTTGGTTGAGCCGTGACAGGGTTTTCAGCTCCGATCACCGGCATCGCTTTGTTTGTGGTTGCAGCGGCAGTCGCTGGGGAAGGTGGATTGGTGGCTCTGATCTGGCTGATAACCGGGCTGTCCGGCAGGATGTCCTGCAAATAAGGCGTAATCGATGGCTTCGGCGCACGCGCGGAAACGCTGGAGCGCGACAGCTCGAACATGATCGCCAGTCGCGCGGCTTCAGGCCCTGCGGAGGTTTTCAAGATATTGGCCAGCGCATCGAGACTGATGCCGCGCAGGATGCTGCCCAGCGCTTTTTCTAACGTAGCCTTCTGGTCTGCCGGTAGCGTTTGAATGTTTGCCACGAGGCGGTTTACATAGGCGTCTGCGGCCTCCCCATCCATGCGTGCGATGTTCAACAGCTTTCCAAGCGTTTCTGCGAGAACATTGACGTTATCGGACAGCTGAAGCTCGCCGGAAACAGCGCGAATGCCGGTGCCTGACGCCAGATTGACGACACCCGCCGGTTCTGTCTGCGGTGCTGCTGCCGGCGTGCCGGGGGCCACAACTGCATCCTGACGCGGTGTAGACGTGGAAAGGGGCATATCGACCGCGCTGACGGCGCTGACAGGTGGCAGCATGGTGCGCTCCCTTTTTGGCGACAGGTGTCGGCGGTGGGTGCCAGCACATGTGCCGTTGGATCGACCCGGATGTCGAGTGGGCGATGGTTACGACGCAGATGTTATTCCCGACCACTCATGCGGCGCGGTATTCGGCTCTAACGCCAATACGGACGTCCAGTTGCATGGAAATGCACCGAATCATCTCAGTGAAGAATGGTCTTCAAAGATTAATGATCCGCTAACCATAGCTCTGGTACGCGCCACCCGGCGTCAGCTGTGCGCGAAGATATCCGTATCGTCCCAACCGAGCAGGTCCAGCTTGGATCGGGTCGGCAGGAACGCGAAGCAGGCTTCAGCATGCTCGTAGCGCCCGTCGCGAATGAGGCGTGCGGTCAGCTTGTCACGTAGCGCGTGCAGGTAAAGCACGTCGGAAGCCGCATATTCCAGTTGCGCGGGCGACAGCTTTTCAGCCGCCCAGTCGGAAGACTGTTGCGCCTTGGAGATATCCACCTCCAGCATTTCTTTCAGATTGTCCTTCAACCCGTGTCGNTCCGTATAGGTGCGGCACAAGCGAGAGGCGATCTTGGTGCAGAAGACCGGGTTCGAGGTCACGCCGAATGTGTGGAAAAGAACGGCGATGTCGAACCTGCCATAGTGGAAAATCTTTTGACGCGAGGGATCTTCCAGCATGGCAACGAGGTTCGGGGCCTCTTTTTGTCCAGACGCGATGCGAATGACATCTGCACTTCCGTCACCTGGAGAAAGCTGAACCACGCAAAGCCGGTCGCGGCGCGGAACTAGGCCCAGCGTCTCCGTATCGATGGCGATAGCGCCGGTGTAACGCGCTGCATCACTCAGCGAAATATCGCCTTCATGGTAACGGATCGTTGCGGCCATTCTTGTCTCCACCGGTAAACTGTTGCGGGGGCTATAGCTGATCATGCGTATCAGCGATACGGCTGAGGCTGCTTTTCTGTCCTCTTCGTGGCCTTGCATCGCCACGAACCGAAAGGTTAAGTTGGCCAGAATGTTTCTCTTTTGAAAAGTGCCGCATAGTCATGCCAGTCAAAATTTATCTCGCCGGGCCGGAAGTGTTTTTGTCGAATGCCCGTGCAATGCTCGACGCCAAGGCGGCTCTTGCCCGAGAAGCCGGGTTTATTCCACTTTCCCCCGGTGACCTTGAAATTCCGCCTGCCGACACGAAAATCGGTCACGGCTGCAATATCAATGCGGTTGATGAGCAGATGATGATCGAGGCGGACGCCGTCATTGCCAACCTCACGCCGTTCAGAGGCATCGCTGCCGATACAGGGACGAGTTTTGAGCTTGGTTTCATGTGCGCGCTGGGCAAACCAGTCTTCGCCTATACCAATGTCGCGACCAACCATTTTGACCGCATATTGGGTTATAATGGCGGCATCGCCAACCAGGACGAAACCGGCCGATACAGAGGGCCCGACGGCCTCTCTATCGAAANCTTCGACATGGTCGATAATCTCATGCTGCACGGCGGTATCATCAGACGCGGTGGGATCGTCGTGGTCGGTAATGCGTCTGCTGAAACAGTCTATACCGACCTTGCGGCTTTCAAAGAGTGTCTGGCGCAGGCGGCGAAAGCACTTCTTTAAAAGACAAGATAGACAAAGCGGAGACAGCTATTATGAGCGGAACAATTCTTATCACCGGCGCAACATCAGGCTTCGGAAANGCGACAGCCAGACTTTTNGCAANGGATGGCTGGAAGGTCATCGGCACGGGGCGCCGTGCGGATCGCTTGGCGGAGTTGGGAGCGGAGCTCGGGACTGCCTTTCACGGTATGGTGTTCGACATTACCGATGAAGCGGCTATGCGCTCGCAATTCGAAGTGCTTCCCGCCGAATTCAGGGATATCGACGTTCTCGTCAACAATGCTGGCTTGGCGCTCGGCACCGGCCCCGCACCGCAGGTGCCGCTCAAGGATTGGCAAACCATGGTCAACACCAACATCACCGGCCTGCTTAACATCACGCATCACCTGTTGCCGGGGCTGATCGAGCGTCACGGCATGGTCATCAACATGTCGTCGGTCGCAGCCCACTGGCCTTATGCTGGCGGCAACGTCTACGCGGCGACCAAAGCGTTTCTGCGCCAGTTTTCACTGGGACTGCGTTCGGATTTGCATGGCAAGGGCGTCCGCGTGACCTCGATAGAGCCAGGCATGTGCGAAACGGAATTCACCGTCGTGCGTACCGGCGGCAATCAGGAGGCATCCGATAACCTCTACAAGGGCGTAAACCCAATCGTTTCGGAGGATATCGCCAATACGATCCACTGGGTCGCGTCGCAGCCGAAACACATCAACATCAACAGCATCGAAATGATGCCGGTCAACCAATCCTTCGCCGGTTTTCAGGTGCATCGCGATACAGTGACCGCTACATGAGGATGTGATGAAAAACGAGGCAGACATTATTGAGCCATGCAATAATGCATTGCTGCCTTGCGAGACTTGCTCTGTTAAATTTTTTCAGGAGCGTTATATTCAAAACATCGAAGCGACGCACTCCTCCTCCCAGCGTCGCAAGATGTGGATCAGCAGCACTCCTCCTCCCAGTTGCTGATCAAGTTTAAAGCCTGCCGCACCTCCTCCCGCGGCAGGCTTTTTCCTTTNCAGGGTCTTTNCAAATTCGAATGTCGCGTGACTTCAGCATAGACCGGATGTTGACGACAGATCCCGTGTCGATGGAAGCATTGGCTGCAATGCCTGTCAGAATGGACCATGCACCCGAAACATGGTCGGAAGCGCGGTTGAAATGATCAGGCTCCATGGTTTCAGGGGCAAAGATATAGCCCAGCATCACAGGGTCTGCGCCACCGTGATCTCCCGTAGCCTTGGGAACATCAATCATTCTCGGTTTTTCGCCCGCCAGATGCAGTTCGGTCGTGATCGCTTCCTCATCCGCGTGGTCACGTACCCCGCCGAAGACGCCGTGTACCTCGATGTGCTTATGGGTAATTTCGCCCTTCGTGCCCTGAAAGCGAATTTCCAGACCTTCCCAGGGTGAATAGGCCGTCAGTGTATAGTTGGCGGTCACACCGGATGCGTAACGGATATGGGCCTGCATGGTGTCCTCGATGCNGATATCGGCATCGAACACGCAGCGGTCGCGGAAATAACCATCCTCGTCCTCGGCATCCAGATAAAGAGCGCGTAACTGTTCATCGGCGGAGAGATCGAGGCGAAACGCACATCTTTCCGCCACGGGACAGTCTGCGCATCGCGGGCCGTGGTCTTGCAGACCCAGTTCCACCGCTGTTTCCGGTCGGTAAAACGCTCTTTGGCCAGACGCGAACACGTCTGTCGGGGCGGACGCCAGCCACCAGTTGAGAAGGTCGAAGTGATGCGTGGATTTGTGAACCAGCAGCCCCCCGGAATTTNCCTTGTGTCGGTGCCAGCGCCGGAAATAATCCGCGCCATGGACCCGGTCCAGATGCCAGCGGAAGTCCACCGCGGTGACCGTGCCGATGACGCCTGAGGTCAGCATGTCCTTGATCTGCGTGCGGGCAGGGGAATAACGGTAATTGAACGTGACCATGACCTTGCGGCCGGTGCGCGCCTGCGCGTCCACGATCTGTTTCAATCGCGACAGGTCTATCGTCAGCGGCTTTTCGCAAATAACGTCGCAACCGGCCTCGAAAGCTCGAACGATATAGTCGGAATGCAGAAAATCCGGCGTCGCCACGACAACGGTATCGGGCTTCTGCTCAGCTATCAGTTGATCGAAATTTTCCGCTAGATAGGTCGGAACGCCGTTCGTCCCGGGTTTGGATATGGCTTTTGCAGCCTCACCCAATCGGTGAGCGTTGCTGTCGCAAAGTGCTACGATCTCATGCTTGTCAGAGTAGTCTTCGGTAACGGAATCGCGGAACATCTTATGACGTGATCCGCATCCTACGATGGCGATTTTCACTGCACTTCCTTTTACATGACATGATTGTTCGACGCAAAAAGCCGCGCGACCGGCGCGGGCAGACGTCATTGTTAGCTTGGAGAGGAACTGACGCGTGAGCGCATAATGAACCTGCGAACTGATACTATCGCCATTAAAGTCATATTATCATTTCGAGGCAAGCATATTCTCAATGCTGCACCGCACTCATTTGTTCGCGCTTCAAGCAGAAAAGGCGGCCATTGAGGCCGCCTTTTTTCGTTGCTTTTAGAGGACCCAAGTCAGGCCGATACGGCAATCTCGCGTCTCTCCCGGTCGGTGACGATGGAAAGATCCAGCACCTTTTGCAGGTTTGCAGCGTGGCGGAAATTCGGATCGGCCTGTCCGCCCTCCATCACCGCCTTGGCGAATTTCTGATAGTTGGTTTCGACGTCTTCAACTTCGATGTCTCTCCAGACGGCTTTTTCCACGTCTTCACCCAGGCAGCCGCGAAGCGTGGAGTATTCAGGCGTATGGATCACTTCCAGAGCGCCCTTGTCGCCGTGCAGACGAAGGCGTAGCTCGTTCAGGTGGCCGGTTGCCCAGCGGCTGGCGTGGATCACGCCCATTGCCCCGTTTTCGAGTTCGGCTGTCATGGTGAAGCTGTCGTTGGCATCGAGATCATAAACGTCGATCTTGTTGCCCTCGTATTTGTCGAAGGTCTTCAAGCGTGTGAAAATGCGTTCCACATCGCTGCCTGCGCCATAGGAAGCGAAGTCGAGAATGTGGATGCCGACATCGCCCAGCACGCCGTTCGACCCGTGCTTGGTCGACAGACGCCAGAGCCATTTGCTCTCTGTCATCCAGTCGCCCCAGGCCTTGGAAACCAGCCAGCTCTGGAGGTATGATGCCTCCAGATGCCGCAACTTGCCGATCTTGCCATCGGTGACCATCTGCCGCGCAGCCTGCAACGGTGCCACGTTGCGGTAGGTCAGGTTGACCATGGCGACGAGACCGGATTTCTCCGCCGCATCCGCCATTTCGGCGGCCTTCGCATAAGTTTCCGCCAAGGGTTTTTCGCAGAACACGTGCTTGCCTGCGGCCAGCAGCTTGAGCGTGGTCGGGTGGTGGATCGCGTCAGGTGTCACATTGGCGACCGCATCGAATTCGCCCCACGCAATCGCGTCATCCAGCGATGTAAAGGTGGTGCCAATATTGTGGCGCGCCGCAAAGGCCCGCACGATGACGTCGTCCACATCCACAGCGCCAACGAGTTCGACGCCGGAAATCAGTGAGAAATGCATGGCATGGGTGTTGGCCATGCCGCCAGTACCAAGAATAAGAAGTCTCATATCGATTACCTGTAACCTGCTTCGCCAGCCGCGTGGAGTTTCGGACCGCGCTCTTCGATTTTTNCCGGTGCCTTGTCGACCGGTACGTTCGGAGCTTCGTGGATGCTGGTCAGCGCGCCTGCGGGGTTATAGGCCCATTTGACGGAGTTGCTGATCACCTTCTGCACATTGGCATCATGATAGGTCGGATATGTCTCGTGGCCGGGGCGGAAATAGAAAATGTTGCCAGCACCGCGGCGCCATGTCAGGCCGGAGCGGAAGACTTCGCCGCCCTGGAACCAGGAAATGAAGACGGTTTCCAGCGGTTCCGGCACGGAAAACTGTTCGCCGTACATTTCCTCGTTCTCGAGTTCGAAGGACTCCGGCAAGCCTGCTGTAATCGGGTGGCGGGGATTGATGTTCCACAGGCGCTCGCGCTCGCCCGCTTCACGCCACTTCAGCGCGCACGGGGTACCCATCAGCCGCTTGAATGGCTTGGAGAAGTGGCCGGAATGCAGAACGATCAGGCCCATGCCTTCCCAGACACGCTTGGCGACACGCTCGACGATCTCGTCCTGAACGGCACCATGGTCCTTGTGACCCCACCAGACCAGAACATCGGTCTTATCAAGCCGCTCCTGCGATAGCCCGTGTTCAGGCTCCTGAAGCGTAGCGGTGGTGGCATTGATCTCGGGGGTCTTGTTCAAGGCATCGGCAATCGTGGTGTGCATGCCGTTGGGGTAGATCGCGCGAACGGTTTCGTTGACATGCTCGTGGATGTTTTCGCCCCAGACGACGGTATTGATGGTCATATGTATGCTCCTTGATGATCCGGCACTTGAGAGGACTGCCGGTGAAGATGGGTCTCGATTGTATCAGGCGGCGCGAGTTTGGGTTTTCGGCAGAGCGTTCCCTTGCGCGTCGAAACGATGAATGTGCTCTGGCAGCGGCGCGATGGTCAGCTTATGGCCTGTCTGCCGGTTGGAAACGCCATCTTCACGCACAACGACAGGTTCCGCTGCCCCAATGTCCACATAAATGTAACTGTCGGAACCCAGCATTTCCGCATGCACGATGTCGCCCGTCCAGCCATCGGCACCATCTCCGGCAACGATGTGTTCCGGGCGGATGCCGATGGTGTGAGCGCCGTAGGTGTCGGCGTGTTTGCCGGTCAGGAAATTCATCTGCGGCGAGCCGATGAAGCCCGCCACGAAGGTATTGACCGGTGTTTCGTAAAGCTCCAGCGGTGTACCGACCTGTTCCACACGGCCATCACGCAACACGCAAATTCTGTCTGCCAGCGTCATGGCCTCCACCTGATCATGGGTAACATAGATCATTGTCGTGTCAGGCATACTGCGGTTCAATTTGGCTATTTCGAGACGGGTCGCAACGCGCAGTGCGGCATCGAGGTTGGATAGCGGCTCATCGAACAGAAACACCTTTGGATCACGCACGATAGCGCGGCCAATGGCGACGCGCTGGCGCTGTCCGCCGGACAGTTGTTTGGGCAGGCGTTGCAGATAAGGCGTCAGTTGCAGCATCTCTGCTGCCGCCTCGACCCGCTTGCGGCGCTCGTCTTTAGTCGAACCGGCAAGCTTCAGACCAAAGGCCATATTCTCGAAAACCGTCATATGCGGATAGAGCGCATAGGACTGGAACACCATCGCCACGCCACGGTTGGCGGGCGTTAGCCTGTTGACCACTTGGCCTTCGAAGGAAAGTTCCCCGCCGGTAATTTCTTCAAGGCCGCAAATGAGCCGAAGCAGGGTGGACTTGCCGCAACCGGATGGCCCGACGAAGACCATGAACTCACCGGATTTGATCTCCATGTCGATGCCTTTGATGACGTCGAAGGCACCGAAGGATTTAAGGATATCGCGCAATTGTATGCTGGTCATGAATGTATCTCCTAACCTTTGACGCCACCAGCCGTGAGGCCGGAAATGATGCGCCGCTGGAAGATCAGAACGAGGATGACGAGGGGTACGGTAACGATGACGGATGCCGCCATTATCGTTCCCCATGGAATTTCAAATTGAGAGCTGCCTGACAGAAGCGCGATAGCCACCGGCACCGTGCGCTGCTCGTTGGACGAGGTGAAGGTCAAGGCGAACAGGAACTCGTTCCATGCCGCGATGAAGGCCAGCAGCCCCGTCGTCACCAAGNCCGGCCACATCAGAGGCATGAAGACCTGCGTGATGATAACCCATGGCGATGCGCCATCAACTATTGCCGCTTCCTCGATTTCGACAGGCAGATCCCGCATGAAGGTCGTCAAAACCCAGACCGTGAAGGGCAGGGTGAAGATCATGTAGGAAANGATCAGCGCAAACGGCGTGTTGAAGACGCCAGCCCAGCGGATCAGCTCGAACAGGCCCGCCAGAACCGCAATCTGCGGAAACATCGACACCGAGAGGATCGTCAGCAGCAGCAGCGACCGGCCTCTGAACCGCACACGCGCCAAGGCGTAGGCGGCGGTCACGGCCAGAAACAGTGACAATGCCACGACGCAGGATGCAACCAGCAGGGAATTGCCGAGATTGCGCAGAAAGCTGTCATTGCCCAGCACATCGCCGTAATTGCTGAACGAGATCGATGTCGGCAGATAGTTGATCTCGAACAGTGCCGTTCCGGTTTTGAAGCTCGTCAGGATCGCGTAATAGAACGGAAAGACCGCGATGATGACAATAATGGCGACGAGGGCGTAGAACGCCGTTGTCTTGATAACATCAGAGGCGGTCATCGTGCTCCTCCATCCGTGTTGACCCGGCCCAACCACATGTAGATGACAGTGACGGAGGCGATGATGAGAAACAGCATGGTGGATGCTGCCGCGCCATAAGCGAACTTGTCGAAGTCGAAGAGGTTCTCGCGGGCCAGCACCGACATGGTACGTGTCTGGGCGTTGTTCGGCGTCAGAATGTAGATGAGATCAAAGACGCGCATGGCATCCAGCATGCGGAAAATAACCGCAACCATCAGCGCAGGCCGGATCATCGGAAGCGTGACGCGCCAGAACACCTTGATGGGGTGAATGCCATCCACCTTGGCCGCCTCATACATATCCTTCGGCACCATCTGAAGTCCGGCCAGAATGAGCAGCGCCATGAACGGCGTCGTTTTCCAGACGTCCACGATCAATACCGCCGTCATTGCCGTTTCAGGATTGGCGGTCCAGGCGATCTTTNGCGAGATGAGACCGAGGTTCAGCATCATGTCATTGAGAATGCCGAACTGATCATTCAGCATCCATGCCCACATGCGGGCGGAAACAATGGTCGGAATGGCCCATGGAATAAGAATGGCGGCGCGAACGAGGCCGCGACCCTTGAAATCCGCATTGAGAACAAGCGCCACGATCAGGCCGAAGAGGGTTTCAACCGAAACCGAAATCAGCGTGAATTTCAGCGTGTTCCACACAGCACCCCACCAAGCGGGGTCTGCCAGCAGGCCGCGATAGACCGTGCGGCCGCTGCTGAGTGTGATCCATGAAAGATAGTTCTTCAGGCCGACAAACTGCGCATCGCCAAGACTGGTCAGGGATGCGTCGGTCAGGCTGAACCAGACGGTTCTGACCAAGGGCCAACCGGCAACCAGTGCCAGTGTCAAAAATGTAGGCGCCAGAAACAGCCACGCGGAGCGAAGACGTTCCGATTGTAAATCGGAACCGAGCACTTGCGCTGAGGCAGTTCTGCCTGTGGTTATCTTACTCATATCGTTTCCCACCGTGTTTNAGAGGCGTCAGGTGACCGGTAACGGCCACCTGACGGGTGACGCCGAATTACCAGCTGTCGCCCTTGAGATCGGTGAGTTCGACTTCCAGAAGTTCGAGATTTTCAGCCGCAGTGCCGGTGCCGGACAGCGTGTTGTGTACGGCGCCCCAGAACTTTGCCGAAACCTCGTTGTATTTCACCTTGGTTGCCGCTGATGGGCGCGGCACGGCGGTTTCGAAGATCGGCTTCCACAGCGGCATGAATGGCTGTGCTGCAGCGACATCCTTGTCGTCGTAGAGGGCCGCGATCGTCGGCATGTTGGAAAGTTCGACGGCCCGCTTCTTCTGCGTTTCTTCCGACCCTAGGAATTTCACCAGCGCGATAGCTGCTTCCTGGTTCTTGGAGTATTTGGAGACGGCCGCATTCCAACCGCCCAATGTCGAAGCCGCTGTTTCGCCTTCAGTGCCCGCAGGCAAAGGCACGACGCCGAACTTGCCCTTGATGGCGCTATCACCACCATTGCCAAGCGCGTAGACGTAGGTCCAGTTGCGCATGAACACGGAGTTGCCTGTCTGCCAGACGCCGCGCGCTTCCTCTTCCTTGTAGGCAAGCGCGCCCTGTGGCGAGATGGTGCCGATCCAGCTCTTGGCCATCTCGAGGGCAGCGGCAGCCTTCTCATTGTTGATGCTGATGTCGCCATTGGTCTCGACGATGTGGCCACCGCCAGCAGATGCGATCCATTCCAGCGCGTTGCAGGTCAGCCCCTCATAGGCGCTTCCCTGAAACACGAAGCCCCACATGTCCTTCTGTCCGGCCGTGCGCTCCTTGTCCTGAACCTCGTTGGCGGTTTCTGCCAGTTCCTTCCAGGTCTTGGGCGGCTGTTTGCCGTATTTCTCCAGCAAATCCTTGCGGTAGAACAGGGCCGGGGCGTCCGTGTACATAGGCATGGCAACCAGCTTGCCATCCACCGTCTGCGACGCGATGACGGACGGGAAGTGCTTGGAAACGACATCCTTGGCAGCCTCGGTCAGATCGACGAACTGCTCTGCCAGTTGCGGTGCCCAGACCACGTCGGTCTGGTAGACATCGACGTCTGTGTTGCCAGCCGCGAGCCACAGGCGGTACTGGCTGAATTGCTCGCTGGACGATGGCGGCATGGTGACGAGTTTCACCTTGTGGCCACTCTGCTTTTCGAACTCCACCAGTTGCTCGCGGATGAAATTCAGGTTTTTGCCCGTTGAATTCGCGGCCATCGAAATTTCCGCAGCCTGCGCGGCAAAGCCCGTAGCCATCATGCTGCCGCACAGCAACAAAACTTTTATAGAAACATTCATTGTCAAAACTCCTCCATGGCGCATTCAATCATCCTCTGAATTGAAAACGCTTTCGACTTCGGAAAGCTGTCAAATTAGCGCCTATGTGTCAATAGGGGCAAAGTTGAAACGATACGGACGGATTATTCGTCTCGTTTTAGATGAAACGATGCAGCGAGTATCTGTATCGCGCCGATTGTGATAAAGATTTGAAATCGATTTCAATTTTATTGGCTTGAAACTTTGCTCTGATCGAAGCATTCAGAAAGAAACGGCGGGGCCTATGAAACTCAAGGAATTTGCAGAAAAAGTGGGTTTGTCACCCACCACCGTCAGTCGGGCGCTGGGCGGCTACCCCGAGGTGCGGCAGGAAACCCGCGACCGGGTCACGGAAGCCGCCCGCAAACTCGGCTACCGGCCGAATGCGAATGCCGTACGTCTTGTCACGGGCAGGGCAGGTGCCATCGGCGTCGTCATGGGCCGAAGCGGTGGCGGGCATTTTTTCTCGGAATTCATGGGCGGTATGGCCAGCCGCCTGGAGGGCGAGGATACGGATATCCTCGTCAGCGTGACCACAGACAACGATCTCGACGAGGAACTCAGCATCTTCAGCCGCTTGGCGCAGAGCGGCCGCGTCGATGGTATCATCATTCACTCGCCGCGCCCTGATGATGAGCGTATCGCGCTCCTGCATAAACTCGGCGTCCCCTTCATGGTTCACGGGCGCTCTGCCACGAAGTGCGAACATGCGTGGCTGGATATCGACAACCATTCCGTGGCCTATCTGTCCACCGTGCATCTGCTTGAACGTGGCCATCGCAGCATCGCCTTCATCAACGGCCCCAAGGGCAGAACCTTCGTCATCGATCGCGAAAACGGCTATCGCGACGCTCTGGAGACGATGAATATCGTAGCCGATCCGCGCATGATGTTGTCGTCACCCTTCAGCGAGGAAACGGCATTTCAATTCGCTCGTTCCCTGCTGGAAAAANGCCCGCGTCCCACGGCCTTTGTTGCTGGTGCCATGATGACGGCGCAGGGCGTCTACCGCGCCGCGAGCCAGCTTGGTCTCGTCATCGGCAAGGATGTGTCCGTCATCGCGCATGATGACGTCTTCCCCTATCTGACGCCTGAAAGCATGCTGCCATCGCTTTCCACGACCCGTTCTCCCCAGCGCATGGCAGGGGAAAGGGTGACGGATTTGCTGTTGCAGATCATTGCAGGCCGCCCGGTAACGGAGTGTCAGGAACTTTGGCCCGTCGATCTGGTTCTGCGGCAATCGTCTGGTCCAGTAAAATGACTTTATTTTAACGATGCGCTGTAACGGATTGTCAAAAAACCGTGTTGTATTATTGGTTTGATCTACAAAGGTTGTTTCGCTTTTCTGGGAGGGAACAGGGACGCAACTGACGCGTTAACAAATTAACATTGGAGTGGGAGGAAGCCATGTTCGATTTTTTGAAAACAGCGCAGAATACTGTCGTGGTAGAGGAAGAAACCGGCACCTATGCCGACGCTCTTCTGCAAATGCCCGACATGCAGGTTGGCCGCATGGTCGCCCGCGAATATGGCCACGAATCCCATACCCGCGACTATGGTGATCGCCGCGAAGTTGCCAGGAACTCCCTCGGCTTCGCCTGATCCGAAACCATCTGGAACTCTGACGGGCCAGATACGTTTACCCCATGATACCCGCGAGGCGGGCGACATCAAATCTGAATGGACCAAACCGGCGAACGAAAGTGGACCGAACGGCGATTTCGAAAAAGATGTTGCCCGCCGATTTCATGATTAGGAGACGTCCATGACTGTCATCCCTGTTGAACCCGTTCCGGGACAGGTTCCACCCCTTACACCGCAGCCCGATGTTCCACCGGTCAAAGAGCCAGAACCCGATGGCCTGCCGGATGATTTGCCGCTTCCCAATCCCGATGAGAACGATGACGTTCCACGCGTGCTGTAAAGGTTAAAGGGCAAACCGGCTGACGAGCGCGCCAGCGACTGGAGCTTTAAATGAAATGACGGTACCGGCCACGCTGGTGCCGTCATTTTCCGTTGTAAGGCTCGTCAGATAGAGCGTTTTTAAATCCGGCCCACCGAAACAGGGCATGGTCGGACCCTTGAACGGAAATGTGTAAATTTCCACGATGTGGCCCTTTGGCGAGAACCGATTCAGACGACCCGCCTGAACGCCTGCGCTCCAGTAAAAACCCTCGCTATCCGTTGCCGCTCCATCCGGCCTTCCTTCGCCAGGCGCGAAGTCGTGCAGCCGTTGCGCGGGTCCCAATTGCCCGGTCTGCGGATCGAAATCGAACGCTTGCAGCAGCAACCCGCTGCTATCGGAATGATACATCCGCCTGCCATCCGGGCTCCAGGCGAGACCGTTCGAGGTCAACATGTCGCCGTCGATCACACACGTGAAGTCGCCGTTTGGCCCAACGCGGTAAAGACGGGCATTGCCGGTCTGAGGCACGGCCTCGTCTCGCGTTCCTACCCAGAAATGGCCATCCGGCCCGATCTTGCCGTCATTGAGACGGCTGTCAGGACGCCCACCGTCAGGGTCGCAAAGAAGGTCCAGCTTTCCCGTTGCCGGATCAAGCAGATGCACACCGGTCTTCAGGCCAACCACGACCAGACCGTTTTCGCAAAGACCAAGACATCCGACAGGGGCTGGCATGTCGAAGCGGTCGAGATGTCCGGACTGGTCGAGACGAAACACCGCAGGCGCCAGAATATCGACAAACCAAAGAGTGCCCGTACGGTCATCCCAAACCGGCGATTCGCCCACCTTGAGAGGGACATCGATCAATTGATTGAACGTTGGTTCAATGATGCGCGGTTGGGTCATTTGCAATCTACCTCAGCTTCCCACGCCTTCGAACATCCGGGCGCGGGCTTTCAGAACATGGTTTTNCATAGCATCATGCGCAGCCCGTTCGCGCCGTGCGAAAATCGCCTCCACGATTGCCGTGTGCTCGTCCTGCACATTGCGCACCCGCTGCGGCGTCCGCTTCAGGCTGAGGCTTCGCGTCACGGATTGTCCGATGGAAAAATGCGGCTTGAACCAGGCCCGGACAGTGATGTGAAACTGGTTCTGGCTGGCCATGGCAATGGCTTCATGCAGCGCGAAATCTTCGTCCGCGCCGAGATCGCCGCTCTCAAGACAGGATTCCAAGGCGATAATGGCCTGTTCGATGCGTGCTCTGTCGGCAGTCTGCCAATTGCGCGCTGCCAGTTCCGCAGCAGATGCTTCCAGCCCGGATCGGAACTCGAAAAAGCGCTGAACGTCGGCCAGCGATCCCACCGGGATTTGCTGCAAAACCGACGAATCAGGCTGTTGACGAACATAGGAGCCCGAGCCCTTGAGCGATACGATCAGATCGTCATTGCGCAACCGTTCCAGCGCTTCACGCACAACCGGTCGTGATGCACCAAACAGCAGAGCGAGGTTTTGTTCGGAAGGCAGGCGTTCGTTGACCGGAAACCGCCCGTCGGAAATCATCCCGACGATCTTTTCATAAATGATGTCGCTGAAACGGGTGTCGCTTCGGGAAGGAGCAGATGTCGCCAGATTATCCATCAGCGCGCCTTTTTGGGTTGCAAACCGCTGAGTTTGTTATGTTTTTAAGGTTGGTGCGGATCGAAACGAAGAGTTGCACGAAGCCTCGGTGGAGCCCCGCAAGTGACCCATCAATAAAAAATCTGTAAAAATCTGTCAATACTTGTAATCATCTGAAAACGCCCATATGGTCTGCGTGCCGATGGAGGATTGGCATGCTGGCTGACCGGGAGGGTCGTTGCGACGGGGCGAAAGCTCTGTTGCTGCCAGTGACTTTTNGGGAGGATAATCGATGAGCGACGAGCATCAGTTTTCGCTGGGCGTGACACGCCGAACCTTTGTCGCAGGACTTGGAGGCGTTGCCGCCGTCTCGGTTCTGGGAGCCCNTGCATTTGCCGCTGGCGGCAAAGAAGCACCCGCGCTGGCGGCCATGGTAAAAGACGGCAAGTTGCCGCCACTGGCCGACCGGTTGCCGAAAAATCCGATGGTGGTAACGCCGCACGAAAAANTCGGCACATACGGTGGCACGTTGCGTCGCGGTCTTCGCGGCTCTTCGGACCATAACGGCATTCTGCGCATGGTCGGCAACCAGGGTCTGGTACGCTGGAACATGGACTTCACCGAAGTTCTGCCGAACCTGGCGGAAAAATGGGAAGTCAGCGACGACGCCTCGCAGTTCACATTCCATCTCATACAAGGTGCCAGGTGGTCTGACGGCCATCCGTTCACGGCAGATGACGTCGTCTTCGCCATCGAGGATTGCATCAAAAACACGGAACTTTACAGCGCCACCCCGGCGCAGCTTGCTGTCGCAGGCAAGGCAGTCACCGTTGAAAAAGTCGACGAGTTCACCGTCAAATTCATTTTCGCCGCACCAAACGCCCTCTATCTCGAAAACCTCGCGACCCCGCTCGGCCAGCATCCGACGATGTTCGCCAAGCATTATTGCAGCAAGTTCCTGCCCAAATACAACACGGCTCTCGATGCCGATGTGAAGGCCGCTGGTGTTTCCAGCTGGACCGAACTTTTCCGGGCAAAGTGCGGTGATATCGAAATTCCCTCGCGCTGGTCGAATATAGACAAGCCAACGCTCGACCCATGGGTGGTCAAGGAACCCTATTCTGGCGGCGCGACGCGCGTTGTCATGACGCGCAATCCGTACTTCTGGCAGGTCGATACCGAAGGCAACCAGTTGCCCTATATCGATGAAGTCAATTTCGGCATTTCGCAGGATGTGGAATCGCTGATGTTGAACGTCATCTCCGGCAAGATCGACATTCAGGAGCGCCATATCAGCGTTCTCGCCAATAAGCCGACCCTATCGCAAANCATGAAGAAGGGTGATTATCGCCTGCTGACGCTGGTGCCATCGGCTGCCCAGCAGTGCCAGATTTATCTCAACATCACTCATAAAGACCCGGCGATGCGCAAGATGTTTGCCGACAAGTCTTTCCGTCAGGCCCTGTCCATTGCTCTGAACCGTCAGGAANTCATCGACATCGTCTATTTCAGTCAGAGCGAAGGTTACCAGGCTGGACCGCGCCCGACACACCCTTGGTACCACGAAAAACTTGCGCGCCAGTACACCGAATACGATGCCGACAAGGCCAACGACCTTCTGGACAAAGCCGGCTACGACAAGAAGAACGGCAATGGCATGCGCTTGCGCCCCGATGGCAAGCCCGTCTTCTTCTCCATCGATGTCATTCCCACGCTTTATCCCGATCTTGTCGATGCGCTGGAACTGGTAAAGGCACAGTGGGCGCAGATCGGTATCGATATCAAGGTCAATACCATCGAGCGCGCGCTGTATTACACACGTGGCGACGACAACGCCCATGATGCAGCGGTGTGGCCGGGTCCGGGTGGTCTCGATCCGATGCTCGACCCACGTGACTTCTTCGCCTTTCATCCACAGGGCTCGCGCTACGCCATTCCCTGGGCGCTCTGGTACACATCGAACGGGCAGAAGGGCGAAGAGCCGCCGGAAAGCCAGAAGCAGCGTTTCAAGCTGTTCGATGAAGCACGCTCGACAGCCGATCTTGCCAAGCGTGGTGAGAAGATGAAGCAGATCTTCGATATTGCGGCAGAAGAGTTCGAGACGATCGGTCTTTGCCTCGCCGTTGGTGGTTTCGGCATCATCCGCAACAATCTTCGCAACGTACCGGAAACGGAACCTGACAGCTGGACGTGGCCGAACCCCGGTCCCGCGCTGCCGCAACAGTTCACCTTCACAAGCTAACAATGCCACATGGGCGCCGCCGTTTTCGGGCGGCGACGCTTTTCAGACTGTGTCGACCGCTCGCAATCCGTCGTTCAGTGACGGCGGCGTGTGCGGTAAAATGTGATTGCGAGAGCGACATGCTGATTTTTATCGTGAAACGCCTGCTGTGGATGATCCCGTCCCTGTTTGCCGTCAGTTTTCTGGCCTTCGTCCTCATCCAGTTGCCTCCCGGCGACTATGTCACGACCTATATCGCCACGCTGGCCGCTTCCAACGAAGTCATCGACCATAATACAGCCGCGCAATTGCGTGAGCGTTTCGGCCTTGATGACCCGATGATCCTTCAATATCTGAAGTGGATTTGGGGTATCATCAGCCGTGGTGATTTCGGTATCTCCTTCGAGTGGCAACAGCCGGTGTCGGGTCTCATCTGGGAACGCATGGCCCTGACGCTGGTACTCGCCGTCGCAAGCCTTCTGGCCACATGGGCGATTGCCCTTCCCATCGGCGTCTATTCCGCCGTTCGCAAATACTCGATTGGCGATTATCTCTTTACCGCGTTTTCCTTTTTCGGCCTTTCCGTGCCGTCGTTCCTGCTGGCGCTGGTGCTGATGTACGTTGCTGCGGTGGAGTTTGGTGCCGATGTCGGCGGTCTGTTTTCGCCGGAATACGAAGTCGCGTCCTGGAGTATCGGCAAGATGGTCGATCTTATGGCGCATATCTGGTTGCCGGTGGCCATCCTTGCCATCTCCTCCACCGCCAGCCTTATCCGTGTCATGCGCGCCAATATGCTGGACGAGTTGCCGAAACCCTATGTCACCACGGCGCGTGCCAAGGGCCTGTCGGAGTTTCGCCTGCTGACGAAATATCCGCTGCGGATCGCGCTCAATCCTTTCATTTCTACGATTGCGTGGCTGCTGCCCAACCTTATCTCGGGCTCCGTGGTCGTTGCCATCGTCCTGAACCTTCCCACTGCCGCGCCACTGCTTTTGCAGTCGTTGATGGCGCAGGACATGTATCTCGCCGGGNCATTCGTGCTCCTGATCTGCGCGCTGACGCTGATCGGATCGCTGATCAGCGATATCCTGCTTGCGCTGGTCGATCCGCGCATTCGTCTCGAATAGGAGGGCGTCATGAGTGACATTGCCATCACCACCACTGTCCGCCCGGACCGTGCCGCCGTCGCCTCGCAATGGCAGCTCATCTGGTGGGCGTTCAAACGCCACCGGCTGGCCATGGCCGCGCTGTTCATCACCATTGCCATGTATATCGTGGCTCTTGTGCCGGGCTTCTTTGCCATCAATGATCCTGTGCTGCAAAACGCCCGTGCCACCTTCTATCCCCNGCAACGGGTCCATTTGCTGGATACGACAAATGGTTTTNCGGTCGGCCTGCATTATTATCCGCTCAAGCTGACGCGTGATCCTGAAACACTGGCCGCCGTTTTTGTTGAAGATACGGGCAAGAAAATCCCGATTCAGCTTTTCGGTCGCGGTTACGAATATTCGGTGCTTGGTCTGTTCAACACCAACATCCACCTTCTGGCCTCCACCGATAAGACCCGCCCTCTCTTCCTTTNCGGGGCAGACCGTCTCGGGCGCGATGTCTTCAGCCGCGTCGTGCAGGGGTCACAGATATCGCTGTCCATCGGTCTTGTCGGCGTGTTTTTCTCGCTGCTGCTCGGCGTCGTCTTGGGCGGTATCTCAGGCTATTATGGTGGCCGCATCGATTTCGTCTTGCAGCGCGTTATCGATTTCGTGCTGTCGCTGCCCACCATCCCCATCTGGCTTGCCATGGCCGCAGCCCTTCCGCAGGGCTGGCCCGCCACGCTTCAATACATGATGATCACCATCATTCTGTCGCTCACTGGCTGGGCGCAGCTTGCCCGCGTCGTGCGTGGCCGGTTCCTGTCGCTCAGAACCGAAGAGTTCGTGGCGGCCGCGCGGCTGGATGGCGTGCCGGAAAGGCGCATCATCTTCCGCCATATGCTGCCCAGCTTCTCCAGCCACATCATCGCCTCCGTCACATTGGCGGTTCCGGCGATGATCCTTGCCGAGACGTCGCTGTCCTTCCTCGGCCTTGGCCTGCAACCACCTACCATTTCCTGGGGTGTGCTGCTTCGCGAGGCCCAGAACATTCGCTCCATCGCAACCGCGCCCTGGCTGTTTCTGCCCGGTGTGGCTGTCGTGGTCGCCGTCATGGCGCTCAACCTGCTCGGTGACGGTCTGCGTGACGCAGCCGATCCCTACAACAAGTGAGGCCAAAGATGAGCGATATCAACGCGATCAAGCCTGCAAAGCCACTTCTCGAAGTCCGCAATCTGGTCACGGAATTTCCGGTGCGCAACGGGGTGTTCCGCGCCGTCAACGACCTCTCTTTCTCGATTGATCCGGGTAAGACCCTCTGCGTCGTCGGCGAAAGCGGTTCTGGCAAATCCGTCACTGCCCGCTCCATTCTGCAAATTATCGACAGCCCCGGTCACATCGCGTCCGGCTCCATCATCCTCAACCGTGCAGATGGCACGACGCTGGATCTGGCAAAGCTCGACCCGCGTGGTCGCGCCATCCGTTCGGTGCGCGGCGCGGATATTTCGATGATTTTTCAGGAGCCGATGTCGTCGCTCTCGCCGGTGCATACCGTCGGAGACCAGATTACCGAAGTGTTGCGCCTGCATCTCAAAATGAACAAGGCACAGGCTCGTGCCGAGGCAATAAATTTGCTCCGGCAGGTCGAAATCCCCAACCCGGACACCGCGCTGGATAAATACGCCTTCCAATATTCCGGTGGCATGCGCCAGCGCGCCATGATTGCCATGGCACTGGCCTGCAAACCGCAATTGCTGATCGCCGATGAGCCGACGACGGCACTCGACGTGACGACACAGGCTGAAATCCTCGACCTTATCGCCCGTTTGCAAAAGGCGCATGGCATGGCTGTGCTGTTCATCACCCACGATATGGGCGTGGTTGCGCAGATTGCCGATGACGTGCTGGTCATGCATCACGGCATTGCCAAGGAATATGGCACGGTCGAACAAATCTTCCACAGCCCGCAAGACCCTTACACCCATATGCTGATCGGCTCTGTTCTGAAGCTTGAACAGAAAGCAGAAATACGGCTGGCCCGCCCGCCGCTGGATATCACCGCGGCCCCCATTCTGGAGGTGAAGAACCTCTCCATGCACTTCGGGGAAATGAAGGCGCTGGACGGCGTCTCCATCAAACTGTTGCCGGGCGAAACGCTCGGCATCGTTGGTGAAAGCGGCTCCGGCAAGACCACCATGGGTCGCGCCATCATGCGGCTCTATGATCCGACCGGCGGCGAGATGCTGTACCGCAAGACTGACGGCAGCGTGGTTGATCTGGCCAAGATCGAGGGTGCGGAACTCAAAGCCGCACGGCGGGAACTGCGCATGGTGTTTCAGGACCCGTTCGGCTCCCTCAACCCACGCATGACGGTCGCTCAGGTCATTGGTGAACCGCTTCTGGTCAACGGCATCGCCAAGGGCAAAGAACTGGATGAGCGCGTCTGCGCACTGATGGACCAAGTGGGGCTGGACCCCGCTGGACGTGAGCGTTACCCGCATGCCTTTTCAGGCGGTCAACGTCAGCGTATCGGCATTGCCCGCGCCATTACACTTCGACCCCGCATCATCGTTGCGGATGAGGCGACATCGGCGCTCGACGTATCCGTCCGATTTCAGGTGCTGGATTTGCTCATGCGGCTCCAGGACGAGTTGGGCCTCGCCTACATCTTCATCAGCCACGATATCGGCGTCATCAGATATATGTGCGACCGCGTCGGCGTCATGTATCGCGGCAAGCTGGTTGAGGTGGGGGATGCAGAAAAGGTCTGCAACGCGCCGGATCATCCCTACACGCAGGCGCTCCTCTCCGCCATTCCACGCCCCGATCCGCGGGACCGGGACCGCACGCGCCGCTTCCGTTACATCGAGCCTGCTACCGTCAAGACCGAAAGCAAAGCCGGATGACACGATGCGGCTTCTAAANTCCACGAGGAAGACAAGAGCATGAAAATCGATCGCATGCGGGTATTCGTCACCCGCGACAAGGACCGTCCGCGTGTCGTCGTGGCGCTGGATACCGATGACGGGCTGACCGGCTGGGGCGAGTGCTACAATCACGGCCCCGACCTCGCACTGCCGCCGATCCTCGATTACCTCTACAACTTCCTTGCTGGGCAAGACCCGACGCGGGTGGAATATCTCTATAATCTCATGCTTCAGCAGAACCGTTTTCCTCCGGGTGCGCTGGGCTTGTCGGCCATTTCCGCGCTCGACCATTGCCTGTGGGACCTGGCAGCCAAGGCCGCAGGCGTGCCGGTTTACAAGCTGCTGGGCGGCGAAGTGCGTGACCGTATCAAGGTCTATGCCGGTGTCTACACGGCCCCGGATGCACCTGCGGCCAAGGAAGAGTTCGACCGGCTGAACGAGGAGTGGGGCTTTACTGCCTTCAAGCTCAGCCCATGGCGTCTCGACATCCACGCCCATCGCTGGGGTGAGGTCGTCAGAAGTTCGGCGGAATATTTCCGCTCACTTCGCGAAACCGTGCGCTCGGACTACGATATCGCCTTCGATGCTCACGCCAAGATTTTCGAACCCGCAGCCGCGCGCCAGCTCGGCAATGCGCTCGCACCATACGATCCGCTGTTTTTCGAAGAGCCTCTGCGTCCTGAAAATATCGAGATGTGGGGCGACTTGAAGCAGGGTCTGAACTGCACGCTGGCCACCGGCGAAAGCCTTTACAACCGCAATGAATTTCTGCGGCTCTTGCAGGTCAAGGGCGCGGATATCATCCAGCCGGATATCTGCGTCGTTGGCGGCATTTCCGAAATGCGCCGCATTGCCACGCTTGCCGAAGCGCATTTCGTCAGCATCGCGCCACATAATCCGATGGGACCGCTCGCCACCGCCGTCAACGTACATTTTTCTGCCGCCCAGCAGAATTTCCGCATTCTGGAATACCGTCTGCCAAAGGGCCAGTGCTACGTCTATGGCGGCACGGATATCCAAACCCGCGAAGACGAGACACGTTACGTGGTCGATCCCTATCTGCCGAAAGACGGGTATCTGGAACTGCGGCCAGACCGCCCCGGCTGGGGTGTCGAGATGGATGAAAAGGCCATGCAGGAAGACGGCTACATCCACTGGCAGCGCCGCGTTCCGAAGCGGCCAGACGGCTCTTATGCCTTCGCCTGATGTGATTTCGATTGCCAGCGGGCCGTTCTCGGCCCGCATCCGGCCCGCTTGGGGTGGGCGCATGACACATCTCACCCACGCTGATGTCGGTGATGTTCTGGTGCCGACCGAGGTTGACGCCTTTGAGCCGTGGAACTGGCCGAAGGCTGGCGCCTATCCGCTGTTTCCGTATCACAATAGGCTCTACGGAGCGCGCTTCGTGCGTGCGGGCATCACATACGATGTGTCGCCCCATCCCGCTCTCGGCGCCGATGCCATCCATGGACCCGCGCACCGACGTTCATGGCGCGTTGTCAGCCAGACGGAAACGCAGGTCGTTCTTTCGCTTGCCTACGAAGCGGACGCCGAGTGGCCCTTCGCCTTCGAAGCGCGGCAATCCTTCTCACTCGATCCGAATGGCTTGAGCATCCATCTTGCGATGACGAACAGGGCGGACATACCAGCACCCGCCGGCATTGGCTGGCATCCTTATTTNGCAGCAAATCTCGCTTGTGAAGCATCGACGGATGCAGAACTGGCCTATCCGCTGGACGCGTGTGATGTCCCTACGGGGCAGCCTCCAACGCCGCGCTTTACCACGATCTTGTCAGCGACACCGGCTTACACGAAACACTTCGCGCATTGGTCCAAAGCTCAAATTGTACAGGGTGATGGCTCTTGTCTTATTTNGGAGGCCGATGCGGTCTTCGGCCATCTCGCCGCGCATCGAACTGACCGCTATATCTGCCTGGAGCCTGTTTCGATGGCTGCTGGCACACTGCAATTGCCTGAGGAGCAACGCATCCATACGGGCCTTAAAATTCTACGCACCGGCGAGAGTCTGACAGGTCGCGTCAGACTGAGCATTTAAACCGCTACATCCGCCTGCGGGCCTGTCGGTAGCTCGTTCTGATCGCCCGCTGGATGTGCGATCAAAACCTCGTAGTCGTCGGGTAGTTCGGCTGCCTGCTCGCTGTTCATGATGCCGAAAGGGATCATGGTTCCGTCCGTATCAGGCACGGAAACCTCGACCAATGTTTTCTGGTTCACAGGGAAGCCTTTCGAAAGAGGAATCGCAGGACAGCAAAACCAACGTCTTTATGACATCAGTTTAGCCGTACATAAGGCTTCAATGATTGAACGACTGTATCGTTCCGGGATTTTAACGTGGTTAACGATTTCGTGAATCGTTCAAAGGGCGGCAGCGCGCTTTTGAGGCTCGTTGCGATTCAACAGTTGCGCTACCTGCTGTAACAGGCTGCTCGGCAGGCACGGTTTCTGACAGAAAGCGGAGTCAGGATAGACTTTTTCCAATGCCCTGCCATCGGCATGGCCAGAGTGGAATACGAATGGTACGTTCGTTTCACGCAACTTGTCAGCGACAGGAAACACATCGCCATCCGTCAGGCGAACGTCGAGAATAGCGCAGGTTGGGACATTCTCGTCGAGATAGGACAAAGCGTCTGCGGTGCTCGGAAAAGGTCCTGCAACGGTCCAACCCTCATCTTCGAGGGTCATCTGGATATCCATCGCGACAAAGATTTCGTCTTCAACCAGCAACACAGTTTTATCGGTCATGTCTTACCTTGTTCCTCATCGTCAGGGTGTGCGTGACGCTCACCCCGCTGATGTCCGTTAAGACCGTGCCGCCAATCTGCCTTGCGGCACTTGTCAACAAAACCGTCCCAAATCCGGCCACTACAGACCTCTCAACTGCGTCCGTGCCGATTTCGTTCCAAACCAGTTCGATGTGATCGTCTTTTTCTTCCCAGCTGATGCGCAAATGCCCACCGGACTTCCCAAGAATGCCGTGTTTCAAGGCGTTGGTCGACCATTCGTGCAGGATCAACGTCAGCGGGGTGATGTAGTTGACAGCTATGAGGAAATTGTCGCCCTGAATGTCGATTTCGGCGTGCCGGTCATAGGGCGCAAGGATGGTATCGATCAGGTCGTTGATATGAACTGCCGATGTGCGTTTCTGGTTGGACGCCAGTGAATGCGCGCTTCCAAGCGCCAGAATTCTGCCCTCGACGTCTTCCACCAGGCTCTTGACGGTCTCGTGTTTGCGCGCTGCCATGCGCAATATTCCACCAATCATCGCGAAAAGGTTTTTCACGCGGTGGTTCATTTCGCTCAGCATCAGCTCGCGCGCTTCAGCCAGCTCGTGTTCAGCCGTCACATCCACACTTACCCCGATCACCNGGCCGGGCTCGCTTTCGGCAACATGACGCGCAAAGGTTTTCAGCCACCTTGGNCGCCNGTCATTGCCCATGATGCGCGAGGTCAGCTCAAAGCCGGTGTGGTTGTGGACGGCAGAATCCAGCGCTTCGCGCAGTTGCTGGCGGTCCGGCTCGCTGAAATTCTGCAGGACGGCCTGCAGCGCAGGCCTGCCGTCGCGGGTCTGCAGCAGATCCATCGCCGCGCCCCCCAACACGAATTCTCCGTGGTCCGGCAAATACTCCCATACGCCGATCCCGGCTGCTTCGACTGCCAGTTCATGACGCTCCCGCTCGGCCGCCAACTGGCTCTCGACGCTCAGCGCGTGCGATATGTCGGTCATGATGATCGTCGCACCGTCTATCGCGCCATTGGCAGTTCGATAGGGCAGTATGCGCAGCGAAAACGTCCGTTCCTGCTCAGGGTCCATGACCGTCTGGTTATATTCGGCACCGGTGGCCATCACGCTTTNCACGCGTGTGGTGAAGTCCAGCGAGGGGTACCGGCTGGCCACATCGGATAGGGGGCGGCCGCGGTCGGTCGGCTGTAACGGAAAANTCGCCGTTGCCGCTTTGGTGTAGGACCGAAGCCTCATCCTATCATCGAGAACGATGACGGCCAGACTAGTGGAATCGAAGAAATTGCGCAGATCGGCGTTGGCAACGGAGACTTCATCGACCTTTGTCTTCAACTCGTCGTTGACGGTCGTCAGTTCTTCGTTGGTCGATTGAAGCTCTTCGTTCATCGACATCATTTCTTCGTTGGAGCTCTTCAACTCCTCATTGGCCGTCTCCAACTCCTCTGTTGCTGATCGCAACCGGTGTTTCGTTGAGCGCAGTTCCCTTTCCAGCGCCTCGACATGGCCGTCTCCGGGTTCCATTTCAACGAGATCAATGGCTTCGAGCGGCGTGAACGTTGCCGATTCCTGGAACACCACGAGACAGGCGTTGTCTTCAAGTGGGTCGCAGATGATCTCGGTCTTCAGAGTGCCGAAGTCTGTTAACACCTCGACATTGCGCGCAACGACGCGCCGCTTTGCCGCTCTGGCCTGTCGCAGCAGCGTGCCCAGCTGTTCTTTAACGCCAGGGCGTGCCAATGTTGCCGCGCTGGATTCACTCGTTCCCGACACTGGAAATTCGAAGAACCGGCTAAGGCGACCGTAAGCCGCAACAATCTGCCCGTCATTATCCAGAACGACGCTTGCGGGCACGTAGCGCTCCATCAGACGGTTTGCCGCCAGTTCGTCTATCGAACCCGTTACTTTTTCGACCTCGGCTCTGGGTTTGGCAGGACGGCGATTGTTGCGCTCTCCGGTCAGCGGAATAGGGTAGGTGGGCGAACCGGGCAGGCGCTCGAACAATCTTGCCTTCTGGTCGATCACAGAGAAAACGCTGTCGAAACGACCCACCGTTTCCGACGACCCCAGAAACAGAAAGCCACCGGGCCGGATCGCGTAGTGCAGAAGCGGCATGACCGTTTTTNGCAGCTTTTCGTCAAAATAGATCAGCAGGTTGCGGCAGGAGACGAGGTCCACCTTGGAAAAAGGCGGGTCCTTGATCAGGCTATGGCCGGAAAAGCGGATCATATCCCTGATTTGGCCAATGAAGTTGAAACGCTCCTTGTGCGGAATGACGTAGTGCTCTTGCAGCTCGTGCGGTATGTCTGCGAGCGAAGCTATCGGATACGATCCCTCCCGCGCGATTTTGAGCATGCTCTCATCAATGTCGGTCGCAAATATCTGCACATTGCATGGCAGGTTGAGTGTCCGGGCAGCCTCCGCGAACAGGATCGCGATCGTGTACGCCTCTTCCCCGCTCGAACAGCCGGGAATCCAGACACGCACACCTTCTTCGCTACCAGCCGCATCCCGCATCAGATTGGTGATGCCAATCTCGTTCAGAACGTCGAACGAATGCCGATCACGAAAGAAGCGGGTAACGTTGATCAGCAAATCGCGAAATAGCGCATCGCACTCCTTATGGTCGTTCTGGACACGGGCTAGATATTCGGACCCCTTGCCGATACCCAGCACATGCATGCGACGCTCCACGCGCCGAACGAAGGTCGTCTGCTTGTAGCCGGTAAAATCATGGCCGATGCTACGCCGAAGAGCCGTGCAGAGGTCCTCGACAATATCGGCGATCTTTGGCGTTTCTTTTTNATCGGCGCCCTGATTCTTGCGAAAGAAGAACCCGCCGATGCAGGCGAGAATTTCCTGTGGCGGTTTGATGAAATCGACAAGGCCGGTGCCGGTTGCCGAAACGGGCATGCCATCATATTTGGCTGTCGAAGGCTCCTGAACGACACAAAGCCCCCCATTTNCCTTGATGGCGCGAAGGCCGGTCGATCCATCGGCTCCGGTTCCCGAAAGAATGACGCAGGCCGAATTCGATTGCTGATCGTTGGCGAGAGAGATGAAGAAATCGTCGATTGGCCGGCGCAGGCCGCGCGGCTGGGCAAAATCGTTCAGCACGAGCCGCCCTCGCTCAATGCTCAGTCCCTTGCCCGGTGGAATGATGAAGACAGTGTCGGCCTCTATCGCTTCACCGCCTTCGCATTGGCGCACGCTCAACCCGGTATGCCGGTCCAGCAGTTCTGCCAGCATGCTCTCATGATGAGGGTCGAGATGCTGAACGACAACGAATGCAAGCCCGGTCGGAACCTCGGCAGCACTCAACATCTCGCGCAACGCCTCCAGACCACCGGCCGAAGAGCCGACACCGACGACGGGAATTGAAGGAACATTATAATCTTGAGACAAACACGCGTCCTTGAAAATTCTGTATTGAAACGATCAATAGGGGGAGTTTTGTTCCCATTCCGCCAATGTTAGTTTTGCCTGGGCAATGGTCGTGGTCGAATTTGCAATCGTCGCAAGCGTGCCCTCGATCATGATGTTGTGGTCATCAAGAAGCGGTTTGATCGTTTTCAGCGCGCGGTCGAGTTCGAGATCATAGTCGTGCAACAGATGTGCATGGGCGCGGCTGACATCGAATTGCGAAGCGAGAATGTAACGCACTTGGCCGGAAGTCGCCTTCAACTTCGACATGAAANGCAGATTGACGAAGGGGCTGCCGTCCTTGCGGAAATTCACGATAGGCGTGCGAACGGTCATGGGGCCATCCACCTGCAGAAANTCGTGGATTTTAGTGCGGGCGTCTTCGTTTTTCGCGTGCATTCCGTTGTGGCTGGTTTGCAGCATCCGGCAGTTCCTGCCCAGCACATCATCGCCGCTGTAACCCGTCAAAGCGCAAAATTTCTCGTTGACCAGTGCCAGATGCTGATCATCCTGCGCATAAGATAACGCAAGGGCGACGGTCGATTTATGGAAGAAATTCTGAAGCGACTGGTCAATTTCAAGCTGGGGCATATGGCTCATCGTTCAAACATCGGTATCGATCTTTACGGTAATACATTGGCTTAAGAAAGGCTTCGGCCACAGTTTAGGTCAGCGAGTTTCCCATAAAGCATGGCAAAGATACCGCACGCGCAATCCTAGTAAAGTGCGTAACAAATTACACACTTTATTCCGGTATAAATAGTGTTGGTTTCACTGTGACGTGTCTTTCACGAAATGGATCAAGGGTTTTGCCGAATGACAGACAGGTCGGAATTGGTGGTGCGGAAGATGACAGCCCTCTATGCCGACCGGCAAGGCGCAACCGCCATTGAATACGGCCTCATCGTTGGCATCATCTCCCTGTCGATCATCTTCGGTATGGAAAGTATCCGCGATAATCTGCTGGCGATCTTCAAGATCATATCCGATACATTCGCAAACGCAGTTGTCTGAGTGCCAAGATTGTTCAATCAGCATCTTTNGAAGGCAGTGTGATTTCCGCTGTCTTCAGGGCATCCGCAAGGCGCACTTTTGCTGAACCGGGTTTGAGTGGCTTTTGCTGGCTTTCATGCGGAGCCCAGCCAGACACATAGATCATCGAGAATGTCGCGCGGATACGCCCGTCGGCATCGCTGTATTTCTCGGCATAAATCTCGGCAGCCCGCATCAGGAAGCGCTTGCTCAGCGGCTTTCTGCTCCGGTCCATCAACGGGTTGGTCATGCCCATGGCGCGTAGGTCGCGCATCAGCGGAAGAATGGAATCGTAGCGCACCGTGTAGGTTTCGGCGTCCGTTACCGGCAGCGCGAAACCGGCGCGCTGCAACAGCGCACCCACATCCCGCACATCGGCAAAGGGAATGACACGGGCGCTTGCGCCACCCGTCAGCTCAATTTCCGTCGATAGCAGCACGTCGCGCAGTTCCTGCAAGGTACCGCTGCCGGGGATCGCCGCCAGAAAAAGCCCGTCGGGCTTCAGCGCGCGGCGGATCTGGATCAGGGTTCCCGGCGTGTCGTTGGTCAGATGCAGGGTGAGGGGGGAAACGATCAGGTTTGCCGATGCAGGCTCCAACGGCAGTGCCTCGATTGGCGCAACTTTGAACTCCTGAAATCCTTCGGCAAACGCGGCATCTGTTTCGACGCGCATGACAGCGCCGACCTTGCCGGTTTGCAGAATGCGTTGTGCCGTTACGCCCGTTGCACCATGAAGCTCGACCGCCATATCGAAATGCCGTTCCACGATGGCAATCCGGTCCGCCAGCTCATCGGCTGCGATGTCCAGTAGAAACAGCGCTTTATCGTCTCTGACGCGCCATGCGCGCTTGCGGTTCTTTNCCACCAGCGCCGGGTCGAAAATCATGTCCATGCCGTGATCCATCCAAACTTTGCTGTCGCAAAGGCACCCGTTCGCGCCTATTGTCAACCGCATGGGCCAGGGGCAAAAGCTGTTTNCAAACGTGGATGGGTTCGGTGCGCTGGGTATGGTCTGGCGCGCGCTGGCCGATTTCGTCTACCCGCCATCCTGCGTGGGTTGCGGGCGTAAGACCAAAAGCGGCGGTGCTTTTTGCGTGGAGTGCTGGGCTGAGGTCAATTTCATTGAACGGCCCTATTGTGAAGTGCTGGGCATTCCCTTCGCGCATGATCACGGTCCGGGCATTCTCAGCGCCGAAGCCATTGCCGAGCCGCCGCCATTCCAACGCCTGCGCGCAGCCACCATTCATGATGGACCCGCCAGAAAGCTCGTCCACCAACTCAAATATCTCGACCGGACCGATCTTGCGCTTCTGATGGCGTCGTGGATGCTGCGGGCGAGTGACGGGACGGTTGCCGCGTGTGATTGCATCGTGCCTGTTCCCTTGCACAGGCGGCGGTTTCTCGCCCGCCGGTTCAACCAGTCCGCAGAGCTTGCGCGCCATGTCGCGGCCCTGTCGGGCAAGCCGTTTTTATCCTCCACCCTGTTGCGGATCAAGCCGACGAGCCGGCAGGTTGGCCTTTCCGCCCGCGCACGACAGCAGAATGTGCGAGGCGCCTTTGCGATAGCGCCGGGGCGGGAAGCCGATATTGTCGGCAAGCGCATCGTGCTGATCGATGACGTCTACACCACGGGAGCAACCGTTGCGGCAGCGGCGCGCAGGCTGAAGAAGGCGGGTGCCTCGGATGTGACTGTTTTGACCTTTGCAATGGCGATTTCCGGGCCTATATGACACGGGAGAGACTGGCTAGGATCGATAGTGCGAGGGTTGAGACCAATGGCATCCGTTACGATTTATACACGTGATTTTTGCGGCTTTTGCGCTCGTGCAAAGGCGCTTCTGGAAAGCAAGGGCGTGGATTTCGCCGAATTCAATGCCACCACGAACCCTGATTATCGTCAGGAAATGATGGACAAATCCGGTCGCAACACCTTTCCTCAAATCTTCATCGGTACGAACCATGTCGGTGGCTGCGACGATCTGCATGCGCTGGACCGCGACGGCAAGCTGGATGCGATGCTGGCAGGCTGATGTTCGATATGACAACTGGACAAGGAACCGATAAGATGAGCTTCAAGGCTGCTGCAATCCAGATGTGTTCGGGCGTTGATCCGATAACAAACGCCGCCAGCATGGAGCGTCTTATCCGTGATGCCGCATCGCAGGGTGCCGTCTACGTGCAGACACCGGAGATGACGGGCGCAATCCAGAAGGACCGTGATGCGCTTCGCGCCGTTTTGAAGGACGAGAAGGTCGATATCATCGTCCTGACGGCTGCACGGCTTGCCCGTGAACTCGGCATTTACATCCATGTCGGCTCCACCGCCATTGCCCGCGCCGACGGCAAGATCGCCAATCGGGGCTTTCTGTTCGCGCCGGATGGCGAGCGCATCTGCACCTATGACAAGATCCACATGTTCGATGTGGATCTCGACAATGGTGAAAGCTGGCGTGAAAGTGCGGCTTATGAAGCAGGCACCGAAGCCCGCGTCGCCGAACTGCCGCTTGCGACGTTCGGTTTTGCGATTTGCTACGACGTCCGCTTTCCATCGCTGTTTCGCACCGAAGCCGTTGCGGGTGCGCAGGTCCTCACCGTTCCTGCCGCCTTTACAAAACAGACCGGTGAAGCCCATTGGGAAATTCTGCTGCGTGCCCGCGCTATCGAAAACGGCGCGTTTCTCGTGGCTGCTGCGCAAGCGGGCGTCCATGAAGACGGTCGCGAAACCTTTGGCCATTCGATGATCATCGATCCCTGGGGCAATGTTCTTGCTGTCGCCGGTGGCGCTGGCGAGGAAATCATTTTNGCGGAGATCGATCCGGATGCCGTCGCATCGGCACGCGGCAAGATTCCCAATCTCAAGAATGCCCGTGATTTCAACCTCGATACGGTCAGTAACAACGCAGGCGCCAGGGGCAGCGTGCAGTGATACGCTATTCGCTCCATTGCGAAAACGCCCATGAGTTCGAGGGCTGGTTTTCCGGTAGCACCGATTTCGACAACCAGCTTCAGCGCGGTCTGATCGGCTGCCCTGTCTGCGGCTCATCATCTGTCGAAANGATGCTGATGGCGCCATCTGTCTCCACGGCCCGCAAGAAAGACGCCACGCGCACGCTTGCTTTGGACACGGCGCAGAAGCAGGCCTTTGCCAAAATCAAGGAAACGCTTGCCACCATACGCGCCAATACCGAAGATGTCGGCGACAGGTTTGCCGAAGAGGCCCGCAAAATCCACTACGGCGAAGTCGAAGAGCGCGGCATCATTGGCCAAGCATCTCCACAGGAAGCCATGGCGCTGATCGAAGAGGGCATCGAAGTTGCGCCCCTTCCGCTTCTGCCGGATGATGTGAACTGACGGCCTGTGCCGTTAAGCGGCGCGTTTCGCCAGTATCATATAGTTCACTTCCATATCCGGTGACAGGTTCCAACGGTCCTGCAAAAGATTGTAGAAGACACCGGTGCGGTGAACGACATGCATGCCGTCAGTGACGAGGGGCTTTTCCAATTCGTCCGGGCGCACCAGCTTTTCATACTGGTGCGTTCCACGCGGAAGCCAGCGCAAGACATTTTCCGCGGCAAAGATTGCCAGAGCGCGAGCCTTCAATGTGCGGTTGATCGTTGCCGCAAACATCAGTCCGTTGGGGCGCACCATCTTTGCGCATGTCGTCAGGAAGAGATCGACATCGGCGACGTGCTCCACCACCTCCATGTTCAAGACAACGTCGAAGCTCTCGCCGGATGCCAGCAACTGCTCGGCGGTCACCGCGCGGTAATCGACTGAGACATCGTTCTCCCGGGCATGGGTCGATGCGATACCGATGTTCTTCTCCGATGGGTCGGCCCNGACGACATCCGCACCCATTCGCGCCATCGGTTCGGACAGCAGGCCGCCACCGCAACCGATATCGAGAACCCGCAAGCCTTCCAGCGGGCGATGTGCCTTGGGGTCGCGACCGAAATTCTCACAGGCGCGGTTGCGGATATATTCGAGACGGACGGGATTGAACTTGTGCAGCGGCCGGAATTTGCCGGTCGGGCTCCACCACTCTGCGGCCATGGCGGAAAACCGGTCCACTTCGCTCTGGTCAATGGTCGTTTTTGCGGTTTCGCTCATGGCTGTACTCCATCCGTGTTCTCCCCCTGAAGTCGGATGCTTGGTGCGCGAAGTCAAGAGGCGGCCCTCATGTCGGTCTTGCAGCGCGGACGAGAGGAACCGTTATGAGGGGATTTTCGTTTCATGCTGCGTTCATCATCACGCGCGTATTTTCAAAAATGTCACATGCCGATATCGGCTGCCAAGCATTTGCTTGAGGGAGAAGAAATGAAGAAGAAACTGTTCGGTGCCTTTGCGCTGCTTGCGCTTATCGCCGCCCCGGCCTTGGCTGAAGCGGCGACGCAAGGCTTTTCCACTGCCAACGTCAATATGCGCTCCGGTCCCAGCACCGCCTATCCGGCCGTGGTGGTCATTCCCAACGGCGCACCGCTGACGATCCATGGTTGCCTGTCGGATACGCCATGGTGCGACGTGTCGTTCAGCTATGGTCGTGGCTGGGTTGCCGGACGTTACGTTCAGGCCGTCTACCGTCAGAACCGCGTCTATGTAGAGCCACGTTATTACCGCGACCTCGGCGTGCCGATCATCACTTTCGAGGCCGGGCGTTACTGGGATCGCTACTACCGCGACCGCGATTTCTACCGCGAACGTGACCGCTGGCGCCGCCCGTCCGGTGGCTACTGGAACGCTCCACCACCACGCGGCAATTTCGACCGCCCGCGCCCCNGTGACGATTGGCGCGACGATCGCGGCCGTGATGACCGCCGCGACCGGGGTCCGAATGATGGTCGTTGGGAGCAGCGCCATGGCGACTGGAACCAGGACGACCGCCAGCGCCCGCCGATGCGCGATCGCGATAATGATCGTCCGCGTTGGGATAACGACAATCGCGGCGGCGATCGGGATCGCAATGCCGAGCGCGAACGCAATCGTGATGGCGAAAGAGACCGCAACCGCGGTTTCCAGAACGACCAGCAGCAGCGCCGTCAGAACGACGAGGGCCGCCGCCGTCCGGAAGGTGGCCAGCCGCCACAGGCTCCGCAGCCCCAGCAGGGCGGTCAGCAGTTTGGCTGCATCGTCGGTTCGCCCGGCTGCCCGCAACCTTAATTGCGGCCTGACGATTAAACAAAAACCCGGCGGATCATATCCGCCGGGTTTTTGTTAGGTGCGATCTTTTTTCTTGGGAGCGCGTTTTTCGAAGGGCTTGTCTTTTTTGCCATCGAACTTCGCCGGCCTGTCACCGACGGGTGCCGCCGCTTTCTTCTTCCAAGGCTTGTCATCCGTGCGGCGTTCGCCACCGGCTGCGGGCTTTTCGGCAAATTTCCGCTGCGGCTTTGCAGGGCGCGTGTCTTCGCGCGCACCACCGGTCATGTCGGGCTTGCCGTCCATGGCTTTCACACGAATGCCCTTTTCCAGCATCATGTCTTTGCCGAGGGCCGAGGTAAAACGGTCCACCGCATCGGCGGCAAGTTCCACATAGGTCTCGGTCTGCTGCATACGGATCGCGCCGATATCCTGACGCGTCAGCTTGCCGAATCGGCACAGCATGGGAATGAGCCAGCGTGGTTCGGCATTCTGCTTGCGGCCAACGGAAAGCGTAAACCAGCCGCTGTCGGAAAAGTCGGAGCGATCGCGGCGCGGTTCGTTGTTTTCAACGGTCTCGAAGCCTTCGCGGCGTGGCTTGCGGGCTCCATCCAGAGAAACTTCGGCAATGTCCTCAGGTGCGGAACGACCCGCATGGTAGAGACGCACGAAAGCGGCGGCTACCTTTTCGGCGCCGTGCTGTTCCAACAGCTTGGCAACGAAATCGCGCTCGTCATCATTCACGTTTTCCGTCAGCGAAGCATCGGCCAGCAGACGTTCGCCGTCACGCTGGGTGATTTCCTCGGCAGATGGCGGACGAACCCAGGCAGGGCTGACCTTGGCGCCTTCCAGAAGACGCTCGGCTTTGCGGCGTTGGCTCATCGGCACGATAATGGCGCTGATGCCCTTCTGTCCGGCGCGACCCGTGCGGCCGGAGCGGTGCAGAAGTGTGTCGGAGTTGGTCGGCAGATCGGCATGGATAACGAGTTCGAGACCCGGCAAGTCGATACCGCGTGCGGCAACGTCTGTCGCCACGCAAACGCGGGCGCGGCCATCACGCATGGCCTGCAAAGCGTGCGTACGCTCGTTCTGGCTCAATTCACCAGACAGGGCCACAACGGAGAAACCGCGATTGTTCAGGCGCGCTGTCAGATGGTTGACGGCTGCACGGGTGGAGCAGAATACGATGGCATTGCGGGCTTCGTAAAAGCGCAGTGCATTGATGATCGCGTTTTCGCGGTCGGATGGCGAAACCACCATGGCGCGGTATTCAATATCGACGTGCTGCTTCTGCTCGGATGTCGTCGCAACGCGCACGGCATTCTTCTGGTAGCTTTCGGCAAGCTTGGCAATGCTGCGAGAAACTGTCGCCGAAAACATCAGCGTGCGGCGGTCGGATGGCGATTCTTCCAGAATGAATTCCAGATCTTCGCGGAAACCGAGGTCGAGCATTTCGTCGGCCTCATCCAGCACCACGGCGCGAATGGACGAAAGGTCCAGCGCCTTGCGCTTGATGTGGTCGCAAAGACGGCCCGGTGTGCCAACGATGATATGGGCACCACGCTCCAGCGCACGGCGCTCGGCACGGATGTCCATGCCGCCAACGCAGGATGCAATGGAAACGCCGGTGAATTCATAAAGCCATTCCAGCTCGCGCATCACCTGCATGGCAAGTTCGCGGGTCGGGGCAATGGCGATGCCGAGTGGCGCACCCGCCTGGCCGAAGCGGCCATTCTTCTGCAACAGCGTCGGGGCAATGGCCATACCGAAGGCGACGGTCTTGCCAGAGCCCGTCTGGGCGGAAACCAGCGCGTCCTGTCCGTCCAGCTCAGGGNCAAGCATTGCCTTCTGAACAGGAGTCAAATCTTTGTAGCCGCGTTTTTCCAACGCCTGTGCAATCGCCGGGGCGATACCCTGGGTTTCTGTCATCTACCGTCTTTCGGATATTGGGCTGCCTGCATCCGCTCGAAACCATTAGATCATAAGGGTCATAAAGCAGCCGATACGGGCCATTTCGGCCATTCAGCCAGTTGAATTGACGCGCTCATACTGTGAATAGCGACGTTTGTACAGACCAAAGCGGTACGCTCGCTCGGTCGAAACTCCGTTGGTGGGTCGCCGTGCCGATAAAAAGGCGTACCGCACGGTTCATAAACGGCATTGCGTGGCCCATGCCTTTTCGCTATGAGACGCGCAACTGAGGCCGTTTTTAGGAAGGGCCGACTGGGTTGTGCTCTTGTCCGCCGTTTGGGCGGTAATAATGGGATGGTACTGGTCAAACTATGGCGCGCATTGTCATGAAATTCGGCGGTACATCCGTCGCAAATCTCGAACGCATTCATAATGTCGCGCGGCATGTGAAGCGTGAAGTGGATGCTGGCCATGAAGTGGCGGTCGTCGTATCCGCCATGTCCGGCAAANCCAACGAGCTCGTGGAATGGGTTCAGAACACGCCCAAGGTCGCCGGTTCCAACGAAACATCCTTTNACGATGCGCGCGAATATGATGCCATCGTGGCCTCGGGTGAGCAGGTCACATCAGGTCTTCTGGCCATCGCCTTGCAGTCCATGGGCGTCAATGCCCGTTCCTGGCAGGGCTGGCAGATTCCCATCCGCACCGACAATGCCCATGGCGCTGCCCGCATTCTGGAAATCGATGGTTCCGATATCGTTCGCCGCATGGGCGAGGGACAGGTCGCCGTGGTTGCCGGGTTCCAGGGCTTGGGGCCAGATAACCGCATTGCCACGCTCGGTCGTGGCGGCTCGGATACGTCAGCCGTTGCTATCGCCGCCGCCGTCAAGGCAGATCGTTGCGATATCTATACGGATGTCGATGGCGTCTACACCACCGATCCGCGCATCGTGCCAAAGGCGCGCCGCCTCAAGAAAGTCGCCTTCGAGGAAATGCTGGAAATGGCATCCTTGGGCGCAAAAGTTTNGCAGGTTCGCTCGGTAGAGCTTGCCATGGTGCACAAGGTTCGTACCTTCGTGCGCTCCAGTTTCGAGGATCCCGATGCGCCGGGCATGGGTGACCTTATCAATCCGCCCGGTACTTTGATTTGTGACGAGGAAGAAATCGTGGAACAGGAAGTCGTAACCGGCATCGCCTATGCCAAGGACGAAGCACAAATTTCGCTGCGCCGCCTGTCGGACCGGCCGGGTGTTTCCGCTGCCATTTTCGGACCTTTGGCCGAATCGCACATCAATGTGGACATGATCGTGCAGAACATCTCTGAAGATGGTTCGCGCACCGACATGACGTTTACAGTTCCTTCTGGCGATATGCCCAAGGCCATCAAGGTTCTGGAAGACAACAAGACGCAGATCGGTTTCGACGTCGTTCAGAACGAGACCGGTCTTGCCAAGGTTTCGGTCATCGGCATCGGCATGCGCAGCCATGCCGGTGTTGCCGCAAGCGCTTTCAAGGCACTTGCTGAAAAAANTATCAACATCAAGGCCATCACGACGTCGGAAATCAAGATTTCCATTCTTATTGATGGTGCCTATGCGGAACTTGCAGTTCGTACTTTGCATTCTGCTTACGGTCTGGATAAGAGTTGATTCTGTAACGTCGATACACGTCATCCGATTCTTTTGGAGACGTTGAACGGTTGACGGTGAATCGACTGCGCATCCCTGCCGTCCGGCTTGCTGTGCAGGCTTTGTTTTGGTGGTTCTTCCATGCGGGTCATCTCGCCCCGCATGTGAAGGTGTCAGGGAGCACACGCGATGAGAGACCTATCTGCAGGTCCACGTGTTCTTCTCAAGCGGCTTCGCGAAATGATGGCGGAGCATCTTGAGCCGCAGGAGCGCCTCGACCAGATTGTCCGGCAGATTGCCAGTAACATGGTGGCGGAGGTGTGCTCCGTCTACGTGCTGCGCTCTGACAGCGTACTCGAGCTTTATGCCACCGAAGGACTCAATAAAGACGCAGTCCATCTTGCCCAGTTGAAANTGGGGCAAGGTCTGGTCGGTACCATTGCCGCATCCGCCCAACCGCTCAATCTTTCCGATGCGCAGGCCCACCCCGCTTTCCGCTATCTGCCTGAAACGGGTGAAGAAATTTATCATTCCTTCCTCGGTGTCCCGATTTTGAGATCCGGTCGCACTCTTGGCGTTCTTGTCGTCCAGAACAAGACAAGCCGTACATACCGGGAGGACGAAGTTGAGGCACTCGAAACAACCGCGATGCTCATTGCAGAAATCGTAGCGAGCGGTGAATTGAAAACAATCACCCGTCCCGGCGTGGAACTGGACCTGACAAGGGCCGTGTCCATCAATGGTGATGCCTATGGCGAAGGCCTGGGCCTCGGCCATGTCGTGCTGCATGATCCGCGCATTGTCGTCACCAATCTTCTGAACGAAGATGCCGATACCGAAATCCGGCGTCTCGCAGAAGCGATCGGTTCTCTGCGTCTGTCGATCGATGACATGCTCCAGCGCCGCGATGTTGCCACCGAAGGCGAACACCGCGAGGTTCTGGAAACCTATCGCATGTTCGCCCATGATCAGGGCTGGGTGCGCCGCATGGAGGAGGCCATCCGCAACGGCCTCACCGCAGAAGCGGCGGTCGAAAAGGTCCAGAGCGATACCAAGGCGCGCATGATGCGCCTGACGGACCCCTATCTGCGCGAGCGGATGCATGATTTCGACGATCTGGCCAACCGCCTGTTGCGGCAGTTGATCGGTTATGGCGGTCGCCCGGCAGAGCAGGATTTCCCGGTGGATGCCATCGTTCTGGCCCGCGCCATGGGTGCCGCCGAGTTGCTGGATTATCCACGCGAAAAACTTCGCGGTCTTGTGCTGGAAGACGGTGCGGTCACCAGCCACGTCGTTATCGTTGCCCGCGCCATGGGCATTCCCATAATCGGGCAGGCTGCCGGTATCGTAGCGCTTGCCGAAAATAACGACGCGATTATCATCGACGGCGATGACGGGCAGGTGCATCTGCGCCCNGTCATCGATTTGCAGCGCGCCTATGAGGAAAAGGTGCGTCTGCGTGCCAAGCGTCAGGAGCAGTTCCGGGCGTTGCGCGATGTCGAGCCCGTCACCAAGGACGGTGTGCGCGTCGATCTGAAAATGAACGCTGGACTTCTTGTCGATCTGCCGCAACTGGAAGAATCCGGCGCCGATGGCATCGGCCTGTTCCGCACCGAACTGCAATTCATGATAGCCTCGACCATGCCGAAGGGCGAGGAGCAGGAAGCGTTCTATCGCAGCGTTCTTCGCAACGCCAAGGGTAAGCCTGTCACCTTCCGCACGCTGGATATTGGCGGCGACAAGGTCGTCTCCTATATGCGTGGACAGGAGGAGGAAAATCCGGCCCTCGGCTGGCGCGCCATCCGCCTATCGCTGGATCGTCCCGGTCTGATGCGCACGCAATTGCGTTCTCTGTTGCGCGCGGCCTCCGGCGCAGAATTGCGCGTCATGCTGCCGATGATTACGGAAGTGTCCGAAATCCGAGCCGCGCGTGAGCTGTTGCAAAANGAAGTGCAGCATCTGTCGAAGTTCGGCCATTCCCTGCCGCGCAAACTGCAATTCGGTGCGATGCTGGAAGTGCCGTCGTTGATGTGGCAGCTGGACGAGCTGATGCAGGAGGTTGATTTCGTCTCCGTCGGTTCCAACGATCTGTTCCAGTTCACCATGGCGGTGGATCGCGGCAATGCTCGCGTGTCTGATCGGTTTGACAATCTCGGCAAACCGTTCCTGCGCATTCTGCGCGATATCGTTCGCGCGGGCATTCGCAACAACACGAAGGTGACGTTGTGCGGCGAAATGGCCAGCAAGCCACTATCCGCCATGGCACTGATCGGGCTTGGCTTCCGCTCTGTTTCCATGTCGCCAACTGCCATCGGTCCCGTCAAGGCCATGTTGCTGGGTCTGGATGTCGCGACACTGTCTGAAGCGCTGGAAGCGGCACTAGACGATCAAAAGTCGGTGGAAAGTCCGCGCCAGCTGCTTTTGCGCTTTGCCGCGGCCCATTCTATCCCTATCTGAAAGCCAACAACAATTGGAGTGCGTGACAGGTGGCTAAGCTCCCCGTCGAAAAAATGCGTGAGCTTGAGCGTCGCTTCGGTGAAATCGAAGCGCGCATGGCGGCCGGTCCAGCCGCCGATGTCTATGTGAAGCTGGCATCGGAATATTCCGAGCTTCAACCGGTCGTCAACAAAATCCGCGAATACGAAAAGGCGATAGCCGAAGCTGCCGATCTCGAAGCGTTGCTGGCGGATAAATCCACCGACAAGGACATGCGGGATTTGGCCGAGGCCGAGTTGCCGGAGATATCCGAGCATATCGAAACGCTGGAGAAGGACATGCAAATCCTTCTTCTGCCCAAGGACGCCGCCGACGAGAAAAGCGCGATCCTGGAAATTCGCGCCGGTACCGGCGGTTCGGAAGCCGCTCTTTTCGCGGGCGATCTGTTTCGCATGTATGAGCGTTTCGCCAGCACCAAGGGCTGGAAGGTGGAAATTCTGTCTGCCAGCGAAGGGGAAGCGGGCGGTTACAAGGAAATCATCGCCACCATCACCGGGCGCGGCGTGTTCTCTAAGCTGAAATTCGAATCCGGCGTTCACCGTGTCCAGCGTGTGCCGGATACCGAGGCCAGCGGGCGCATTCACACCTCAGCGGCAACCGTCGCTGTCCTGCCGGAAGCCGAAGAGATCGACATCGAAATTCGCGCCGAAGACATCCGCATCGATACGATGCGCGCATCCGGTGCCGGTGGCCAGCACGTCAATACCACCGACTCTGCGGTTCGCATCACCCATCTACCCACCGGCCTCATCGTCACCAGTTCGGAAAAATCACAGCACCAGAACCGTGCCAAGGCCATGCAGGTTCTTCGTTCGCGCCTTTACGATATCGAGCGCCAGAAGGTGGATGGAGAACGGTCTGCCGAGCGCAAGAGCCAGGTCGGCTCGGGCGACCGGTCCGAGCGCATCCGCACCTATAACTTTCCGCAAGGCCGCATCACCGATCACCGCATCAACCTGACGCTCTACAAGCTGGACCGCATGATAGAAGGCGACATAGACGAGATGGTCGACGCTCTGATAGCCGATTATCAGGCGGGCCAACTGGCTCAACTCGGCGAGCAGTCGTGAACCAGCCGCCGCTGACGGTTGATGCGCTTGCGGCGCAGATGCGCAAGCGTCTGACTGACGCCGGCATGGCCGATCCGCTGACCGACACGCGCCTGCTCATCGGTGAAGTCATCGGCTTTTCGCTGACGGATTTCGTGCTGAATGGAGCCCGCCCGGTCAGTGAAGAAGAGATGGCGCAGATCGAGGCCATGATTGCGCGACGCGAACATGGCGAACCGGTACATCGCATTCTCGGCCATCGCGAATTCTATGGTCTCGATTTCATGTTGTCTCGGGGCACATTGGAGCCGAGGCCAGACACCGAAGTGCTGGTGGATGCGCTGCTGCCACACGTAAAACGCATCATCGCCAAAACCGGCGCTGCGCGTATTCTCGACATGGGTACTGGCACCGGAGCTATCTGTCTGGCGCTTCTCCAGCAATGTCCTGAAGCCACAGGCGTCGGCAGCGATATTTCAACGGATGCGCTGGAAACGGCGCGCAAAAATGCGCAACGTCATGGGCTCGATACCAGGTTCGAAGCGGTTGAAAGCCACTGGTTTGCGCAGATTTCCGGCCGTTTTGACATAATCGTGTCGAATCCGCCTTATATAAAAACCGCAGTCATCGAAACGCTTGATCGCGACGTGCGCAAATTCGACCCGATGCAAGCTCTCGACGGCGGTAAGGATGGCCTTTCTCCCTATCGCTCGATTGCTGAAAAAGCGGTGGATTTCCTCAACGAAGACGGCGTTATCGGCGTTGAAATCGGATACGATCAAAAGGTGGATGTGGCGGCTATATTCGCAAGCAACGCCTATGGCTGTATCGAAGCAATCAGGGATTATGGCGGGAATGACCGCGCTATGATCTTTCGCAAATAGACCGGACCGATCTGATATGTGTTTNGTTCAAGGTTATTTTGCAAAGCAAAAGAAAAGGCTTGGATTTCCACGGGAAGCGGGCTAGTTTGCGGCCACATGCCGGGTGGCTGAGGGTGGATTTTAGATTCGCCGTGGTAAAGATCAGTCCCGACGCGGGTCCTTTTTGAGGTCCCTGTAAGGCTGGGCGTTCCCGGTGTGTGACTCAGTAAACTTTCTTCGCAGGCGGCTTGATGCAGCATTTGCGCATCCGGGCGATATACGCGACGCCTTGTCCTTGGGGTCATGGCGCGCGATTGGGGGCAGTTTCGGAAANCAGGGCAATGGTCCCATGATTCCGCCATTGCATCGAAACAATGAAAATTATCAGCAAANCAGAATTCAGGTGAGCAATTGATGAGGCCAGGACAGCAGCAAAACAAGCGCGGCCGGGGGCGTGGTAGCAACAACAATAACAATGGCGGCGGTGGTGGCAGCGGAAACAACAACAACTTCAACCGCAAGGGCGGCAATCCGCTCACCAGAAGTTATGACAGCTCCGGCCCGGACGTTAAAGTACGCGGCACAGCCCAGCATATAGCCGAAAAATATTTGACGCTGGCTCGCGATTCTCAAAGCTCTGGCGACCGCGTCATGGCTGAAAACTACCTGCAGCACGCTGAACATTATAACCGTATCATCTTGTCCGCTCAGGCGCAGATGCAGGAACGCTTCCAGCGCGATGAACGCGGCGAGTTCCAGCAGGACCGCGATGGCGACGATATCGATGGCGATGACAACGATGATGGCATGGGCTCTGCATCTTCCATGCATGATCACCAGGATCAGCGCTCGCAGCGCAATGATCAGGCTCAACGCAATGATCAGCCTCAGCGTAACGAGCAGCCAGAGCGCCAGGAACGGTCCGAGCGTCAGGAACGCCCTGAGCGTGCCGAACGTCAGGATCGACCAGAGCGTCAGGATCGCCCGGAACGTCAGGACAGAAACGAGCGCCGTGACCGTCGCGAACGTCCTGCCCGTCAGGAACGTCAGCCTCGCGAAGGCGATGATGAGAACGCGGTCGCTGTTGTTGCTGCCCCTGTTCCAGCTCCTGTGAGCGCGCCTGTCTACGACGCAAGCTCTGCACCGCAGCCAGTCATCGAAGGCACGCCCAAGGAAGTTGCCGTGGAAGAAGAAGCGCAGGGAGCGACTGCTCCTACCGAGCGCGCTCCACGCCGTCCCCGCAGCACCAGCCCACGCCCACGTCGCCCGCGTCGCGTCGCTGGCAGCGAAGATGGCGAAGCAGCAGCAACGGAAGGTGCAGAAGGCGGCGATGCCTCCACTCTCGAAAACGCTGCGGAATAACGCAGACGCTTTCGTCAGATATGAATTGAGAAAACTCCGGTTCGCCGGAGTTTTTTNGTTTTTGGCCTGCTTTGCAAAACTCGAATGGTCGTGCGTCTTCCCGTCAGGATCAAAGGCGATTGGCTCGGCCGTACTCTCATATGCCCTTCGCCAATCGTCTTTACCCTGCTTTTGCCTTGGATGCACTTTTCCGTTCACGCGGTGCCTGAGCGCCCGTGGCTTGCCGTCTTGTTCAACCCGGAGAGTGCCACGCAAATGCGGAAGGTCTCTGGTATGGTTTTAGTCTGTGGTTGGCCGCATTTGCGTGGCTTTTGGTACAAGGCTCGGGACAGGTCGTTCAAGAACCTGTCCGTCACCCAAGGTTACTTCGAGGAAACCATGTGAGCTTGCCTTTNCGAAGCCGTTCAAGGTCTTCGAAACACGGCGCATCGCACATCGTTTCACCGTGAGGCAACACTGATATCTGCCCGCACGTTACAGCCAGCCATCAGCGCACCTGCCTCCATTTGCCCGCATGTCTCGCGATACATGTGTGCAATGGACGCGAGACTATTGTGCGCGCAGTTTTGCAGCCGTGGAGAAAACTTTTTTGAGGGTTTNGTCGATTATTTNATAAGGCGTTGATTCGTCTCGGAAGTTTTTGAAATTGCCATGCGCCCGAGAGGACGCATGGCACTCAAAAGCTTCTTATCCAGCCTTCGCCAGAGCCTTGGCGGCTACGCGCGCGCGGATGGAATCGACATCCGCCTTGGGTGTCGCTGCAAACAGCGAACGCGTGTAGGAATGCTGCGGGTTGGAGAAGACCTCCTCCCGCGTGCCGTATTCCACCGCTTCACCGAAATACATCACCATGACTTCGTCTGCGATATATTTCACCACGGATAGATCGTGGGAAATGAAGACGTAGGTGAGGCCGAACTCGTCCTGAAGGTCGGACAGCAGGTTCAGCACCTGTGCCTGCACCGAAAGGTCGAGTGCCGAGACAGGCTCGTCCAGCACCAGCAGCTTCGGGTTCAACATCAGTGCACGCGCAATGGCGATACGCTGGCGCTGACCGCCGGAGAACATGTGCGGGTAACGGTTATAGTGTTCCGGTCCCAGACCGACGCGCACCAGCATGTCGTTGGCTTTTTCACGACGTTCGGCTGCGGACAGCTTGGTGTTGATCAGCAGCGGTTCGCCCAGGACATCACCGATCTTCTGACGTGGGTTGAGCGAGCCGTAAGGGTTCTGAAAAACGATCTGCACCTTCTGGCGCATTTCGGATGTCAGGTGACCGGGGCGTGTATCGACCTTTTGGCCGTCGATCAGAAGATCGCCGGATGTCGGTTCATCGATGAAGGTCAGCATGCGGGCGAGCGTGGACTTGCCGCAACCGCTTTCGCCGACGATGGCCAGCGTCTTGCCAGTTTCGAGCGAGAAAGACACGCCCTTGACCGCATGAATGGTCTTGGCCTTTTTCATGAAGCCGCCGGGAAGATGATAATCACGCTTCATGTTGCGGATTTCGAGCATGGTTTTGGTGTCGGTCATGCCGGTTCTCCCGCAGCTGCTGGTGTGCCATCGAAGAATTGCGACACGGTGGTCAGGCGATCACCCGTCGCATTTTCAGGAAGCGCTGCCAGAAGTGCCTTGGTGTAATTGCTCTTTGGGTTTNCAAACAGGGAGAGCACGTCGGCTTCCTCCATTTTCTTGCCCTTGTATTGCACGATCACCCGGTCCGCAGTTTCAGCCACAACACCCATATCGTGGGTGATCATGATGAGACCCATGCCGGTTTCTGCCTGAAGCTTCATCAGCAGATCGAGGATCTGCTTCTGGATCGTCACGTCGAGCGCGGTCGTCGGTTCGTCGGCAATCAGAAGTTTCGGATTGCAGGCAATAGCGATGGCGATCATCACGCGCTGGCACTGGCCACCCGACATCTGGTGGGGGAAGTGCTTCAGGCGCTCTTCCGGGTCCGGCAGGCCGACAAGCTTGAACAACTCGATGGCGCGGGCGTGACGTGTCGATTTATCCATGCCCATATGGATGCGCAGGACTTCCTCGAGCTGGAAGCCGACCGTGAAGCACGGATTGAGGCTTGCGACCGGTTCCTGGAAGATCATGGCGATATCCTTGCCGATCAGCTTACGGCGCTCGGACGCGCTGAGCTTCTGGATATCCTTGCCCTGAAACAGCATGCGATCAGCGGTGATGCGGGCTGTCCAAGGCAGAAGGCCCATGACTGCCAGCATCGAGACCGATTTGCCAGAGCCGGACTCTCCGACGATGGCCAGAACTTCCCGCTGTTCAACGGAGACGGAAACGCCGTCCACGGCGCGGAACCAGCCGCTTGCCGTTTCGAATTCGACGGTGAGATTATCGATTTGCAGAAGTGCCATATCAGGACCTCTTCAGTTTCGGGTCAAGGGCATCGCGCAGACCGTCGCCCATCAGGTTGATGGCGAGAACGGTGATGAGGATGGCAAGACCGGGGAAGGTGACTACCCACCAGGCGCGCAGAATGAACTCACGCGCTTCGGCCAGCATGGTGCCCCATTCAGGTGCAGGTGGCTGTGCGCCCATGCCGAGGAAGCCGAGTGCTGCGGCATCGAGAATGGCATTGGAGAAGGACAGCGTGGCCTGAACGATGAGCGGAGCCGTGCAGTTGGGGAGGATGGTCTTGAACATCAGACGCATAGGTCCGGCACCGGCCAGACGCGAGGCGGTGACGTAATCCTTGCTCTTTTCGGCCATGACGGCAGCGCGCGTCAGTCGCACGAAGTGCGGCTGCAAGACCAGCGCAATCGCGATCATACCGTTGGTCAGGCTAGGGCCGAGGATGGCGACCAGCACCAGTGCCAGAAGCAGCGACGGGAAAGCCAGAATGATGTCCATGAGACGCATGATCATCGTATCGAGCCAGCCGCGGTAATAACCGGCGATGACGCCGATCAGAATGCCCGTCGTCAGCGAAAGCGTGGTGACGAAAACGCCGATGAAGAGCGAATATTGCGCGCCGTAAATCAGGCGGGACAGAATATCGCGACCAACCGGGTCTGTTCCCAGTAGGTAGGAGCTGTTGCCACCTTCCATCCAGAAGGGCGGAAGCAGGACGACATCACGATACTGCTGGAACGGTGAATGTGGTGCGATGACAGGCGCAAAGACAGCGACGATCACCAGTGCGATGAAANCATAGAGACCGATGACGGCGCCCTTGTTTTCGGAGAAGTAGAACCAGAATTCCTTCAGCATCTGCTTGCGCATGGCGGAAGAGGAAACCGGCTCGGCTGTTTTTGTAATGGCGGTATCGGCCATGAAACGATCCTCTTCTTTAATGCCGGATGCGCGGATTGATGAGGCCATACAGGAGGTCAACGATGAGGTTGACGACCATGATGATGCCCGCAATCAGCAGGAGACCCCCCTGAATGACAGGGTAATCGCGGCGGAAGACGGAATCGACCATCCATTTGCCGATGCCCGGCCATGAGAAGATCGTTTCGGTGAGGATGGCACCGGCCAGCATGACGCCGACCTGAAGACCAATGGTGGTGATGACAGGGATCATCGCATTGCGCAGCGCATGGATGCCGATGACGCGGAAAGGTGCAAGACCCTTGGCGCGGGCGGTGCGAACGTAATCTTCCGACAGCACTTCCAGCATGGCGGACCGTGTCTGGCGCGCAATGACGGCCAGCGGAATGGTGGCCAGCACGATGGACGGCAGGATGAGATGGCTGAGCGCCGAAGAAAACGCGCCTTTTTGACCTGACAGTAGCGAGTCGATCAGCATGAAGCCGGTGACGGGCGGGAAGTAGAACATCAGCGAGATGCGGCCCGATACCGGTGTCCATTGCAGGATGCCGGAAANCAGGATGATGAGCAGCAGTCCCCACCAGAAGATCGGCATGGAGTAACCTACGAGTGCAACGCCCATCAGGCCTTGATCGAAGGCCGATCCGCGCTTGATGGCGGCGATGATGCCCGCTGGAATGCCGATGGCGATGGCGATGAGCATGGCGCAGAAGGACAATTCCACGGTTGCGGGAAACAGTGCCTTGAACTGCGTGAGGATAGGCGTCTTGGACACGATGGACGTGCCAAAATCACCCGTGACGATGCCCTTGAGGTAATCCAGATACTGGATGATCATGGGTCGGTCCATGCCGAGAGCCGCACTGATCTGTGCATGCCGCTCCGGCGACATCACGCGCTCACCGGACAGGAGGGCGACCGGATCTCCCGGCAACAGCCGGATGAACAGGAACGCGATAATAGAAACCCCGATGAAGGTCGGGATGAGCACGGCGATACGCCGCACGAGAAAGCCAATCATGAAAAACCTTCGATCTGTTCCGCCTGGAACCTATGCGCTGGCAGTAGCGACCTTTTCGGTCTGCTTCTTTGTTGTTTAGAGATGCTTCAGAACGCAAGTGCCGCGCGCCTTGAGACAAGACACGCGGCATTTTCAGATGCGTCGAATGTTACTCGGCGATATCAACGTTCTCGAACGTGAAGTCACCCAGCGGGCTCTGGACGAAACCAGTGACTTCCTTGCGCATCGGAACGACGGACAAGGAGTGGTCGATGGTGGCCCAAGGTGCCTGCTTCTTGAAGACGACCTGTGCTTCTTCGTAGAGTTTGGTGCGTTCTGCCTGATCGGTGGTGATCTTGGCTTTCTTCACCAGTGCATCAAAGTCCTTGTCGCACCACTGAGCACGGTTGTTGCCGCCAACGGCATCGCAACCCAGCAGCGTGTCAAGGAAGTTGTCCGGATCACCATTGTCACCAGTCCAGCCGAGGAACACGGCGCCGTCACGGTCCTTTGCCTTCGAACGGTCGAGATATTCGGCCCATTCGTAGGAAACGATCTCGACCTTCACGCCGATCTTGGCGAAATCACTCTGGATGACTTCGGCAGCGCGGCGCGCGTTGAGCATGTATGGACGCGAAACCGGCATCGCCCAGACCTTCATCGAAAGGTCCTTGACGCCTGCGTCTGTCAGCATCTTCTTGGCTGCTTCCAGATCGTAAGTGTCGTCTTCGACCTTGTCGTTGTAGGACCACATTGTCGGTGGCAGTGGGTTCTTGGCAGGTGTTGCCATGCCCTGGAACACGGCGTCAACGATGGCCTTCTTGTTGATGGCCTTGTTGAGCGCCTTGCGGACTTCCGGCTTGTCGAAAGGAGCCTGTGTCGTGTTGTAGGCGAGGTAGGCAACGTTGAGGCCTTCCTGTTCCATAACCGTCAGGGTTGGGTCTTTCTTCATGGACGCAACGTCGGCAGCGTTCGGGTAAGGCATCAGGTGGCATTCGCCAGCCTTCAGCTTCTGGAAGCGAACGGCAGCATCGGTGGTGATGGCGAAGACCAGATCGTCGATCTTTGGCGCGCNGCCCCAATATTCCTTGTTGGCCTTGAAGCGGATGACGGCATCCTGCTGGTAGGCGACAAAGGCGAATGGACCGGTGCCGACCGGCATCTGGTTCAACTGGGCCTGCTTGCCTTCAGCGGCCAGCTTGTCCGTGTATTCCTTCGAGATGATCGAAGCAAATGGCATGGCCAGGTTGGCAAGGAACGGCGCTTCAGGGCGGTTCAGGGTGAACTTGACCGTCATGTCGTCGACTTTTTCGACAGACTTGATCAGCTTGGGGAAGCCCATGCCTTCAGCATATTCCCAGGACGTGCCAGGTACATACTGGTGCCAAGGGTTATCGGTCTTGATCTGGCGGTCGATCGACAGAATGACGTCGTCTGCGTTGAGATCACGCGTTGGCGTGAAGAATTCTGTGGTCTGGAACTTGACGCCCTTGCGGAGCTTGAACGTGTAGACCGTGCCGTTTTCCGACACTTCCCAGCTTTCTGCGAGACCGGCAACCGGCTTTGTGGTGCCGGGTTCGAATTCCAGAAGGCGGCTGTAAACGGTGTGGGCCGAGGCATCGAATGTGGTGCCAGCTGTGTAAAGGCCCGGATCGAAACCTTCCGGCGAACCTTCCGAGCAATATACGAATGTCTTTGCGCTTGCAGCGGCAGGTGCAAAGCACGTCGCCGAAAGCAAGGCTGCAGCGATTAGGCCAAGTCTGTATCTCATCAAAGAGCTCCCAATTTTTGTATCCGGCTCGCTTATTCTGCGACTACCGATGCAACGTGGTTATAAGAAACTTTGCACATACTCAAGCGGGCATGCGGCGCCAATTCAGAGGTTTTNGATCAAAAGTTCAACTTCTTGCGATTTTGATACTAATTTAGGCGAGGGGATTAGAATTTTTGTTTNGAANTGGTAAAAAGCTCGATGTTTTTCTTCCCGAAGGCCTGTTAGCAAAGAAGGCGCCCCGATGGATCGGGACGCCTTCCAAATACAAACAGTTTTTATTGTTACACTCAAGCCATCTTTTCGCCGACAATTCGCCAGTTGATGAGGTTCTCCAGCACGACTTTGATGTGCTCTGGCTTGCGGTTTTCGTAATCGACGTAATAGGCGTGTTCCCAAATATCGATGCCGAGATAGGCAGGACGGCCTACGGCGACCGGATTGTTGCCGTCCTCATATCCCACAAGGGCAAGCTTGTTCTGGTCATCACGCGTCAGCCAGACCCAGCCCGTGCCGAACACTTCATCCGAGGTGGCAACTGCCTTTTCGATGAATTTGCTGTAGTCACCAAAGGCCGCGTTGATTTCGTCTGCCGCTTTGCCTTCCGGGCGCTTCGGACCGCCGGGGGTGAACTGCTCCCAGTAGGCGACGTGGTTCCAGGCCTGTGCCGCGTTGTTGAAAATCTTCTTGTCGGCTGTCTTTCCAGCAGATGCCTTGACGATATCCTCAAGCTCCATATCGGCGTAAGGCGTGCCCTTGGCCAGCGTGTTCAGCTTGTCGAAATAGGCCTTGTGGTGTTTGCCGTAATGCAGGGAAACCGTTTTGGCTGAGATGTGTGGGGCAAGAGCGTCTTCCGCAAAAGGCAGGGCGGGCTGTTTCAAAGGAAGTGCCGCCTTTGCAATTGAGGGCGCGGAAAGCGTCGCAGCGGCCGCCGTTGCTGCAGTGGCGGCCATGACGGCGCGTCTGGTCATTAACATGTCTCATTCTCCCGGTTGGTGTCCAAGCAGAGCAAACCGGTTGGGGCTGGAAAAGTTTCTTTTCGACCTTGCTTATTGATGCCGTTCCCGGTTTTGTTACCGCAAATGTACCGTTGATGGTCGAGGAGGACCGCATGCAGTCGCAAGGAATATCAGGAACGGGCGAGGAGCGATCGCTTGTTCTGGAAGAGTTGGGCAAACTGTCGCTGCGTCCGTTTCCGCTGGATGAGCAGGTTGGCCCGCATGATGTGCGTATTGCCATCCACACCGTCGGCATTTGCGGCAGCGACGTGCATTATTACACCCACGGTGCCATCGGTAATTTNGTTGTTCGCGAGCCGATGATTTTGGGACATGAGGCTTCCGGTACGGTGACAGAGGTCGGTTCCGGCGTGACGAACCTCTCTGTCGGCGATCGTGTGTGCATGGAGCCGGGTATCCCGGACCCGATCAGCCGCGCAAGCCGCATCGGCCATTACAACCTGGACCCCGCCGTGCGTTTCTGGGCCACGCCGCCCATTCACGGCGTACTGCGTGCATCGGTCGTGCACCCGGCGGCCTATACGTTCAAGCTGCCTGATAATGTATCCTTTGCTGCGGGCGCTATGGTGGAGCCATTGGCGGTGGGCGTGCAGGCGGCGACGCAAGCCAAGGTCAAGCCAGGCGACATAGCGGTCGTTATCGGTGCTGGTCCCATTGGTCTCGTCACCGTCCTGGCCGCGCTTGCTGCCGGTTGCGCAAGGGTCATCGTGTCGGATGTCGATCCGGTGAAGCTGAATATGGCGCGTTCGCTTGGACCCGTCGAAACCGTAAACGTCCGAGAGCAGAATTTGGCCGAGCAGGTGCTGAATTCCACGGCTGGCTGGGGTGCGGATGTGATTTTCGAATGCTCCGGCGCGGAAGCCGCGATTACCCGCGTGTTCGAACCGCTGCGGCCAGCGGGAACGGTGGTTTTTGTCGGCATGCNGACCAAGCTGGTTGCCTATGATGTGGTTGCGGCACAAATCCGTGAAGCCCGTGTCGAGCACGTCTTCCGTTACGCCAATGTCTTTGGTCGTTGCGTGGATATGCTGGCATCGGGTGCCATCGATGTCGCGCCGCTGATCACCCGCACCTTCGATTTCGAAGACAGCATCAAAGCGTTCGATCTCGCCGCTTCTGCCCCCGCTGGCGAAGTGAAGATGCAAATTATCATGCCGGGTGGATGATTGAGGGTTGCACGAAATTTATCAGCGGTTAGCTTGAACGCCGTTGACGGGCGGAGGTCATAACCGTTCAACTGTATCGATGCAGGAGGAGAAATTCATGAAGACGATCAAAGGACCGGGGCTTTTTCTCGGTCAGTTCGCAGGCGATGCCGCACCGTTCAATATGTGGGACAGCATTACCAAGTGGGCGGCTGAAAAGGGTTATCTCGGCGTGCAGGTGCCAACCTGGGCCGGACAGTTGATCGACCTGAAAAAGGCAGCCGAATCCAAGGACTATTGCGACGAATTTGCCGGTGTCGCACGCCAGAACGGCGTCGAGGTCACTGAGCTTTCCACCCATCTGCAAGGCCAACTGGTGGCGGTACACCCGGCCTATGACGAAGCTTTCGATGGTTTTGCCGCACCTGAAGTGCGTGGCAACCCCAAGGCGCGTCAGGAATGGGCCGTCGAACAGGTCAAGCTTGCGCTAAAGGCATCGCGCAATCTCGGCATCAACGCCCATGCGACATTTTCCGGCGCGCTGGCTTGGCCGTTCATTTATCCCTGGCCGCAGCGTCCTGCCGGTCTGGTGGAGGCCGCGTTTGACGAGCTTGCCAAGCGCTGGACGCCGATCCTCGATTACGCCGATGAGCAGGGCGTCGATGTCTGCTACGAAATTCACCCCGGCGAAGACCTGCATGATGGCGTGACCTTCGAGATGTTCCTGGAGCGCGTGAAGAACCACAAACGGGCCAACATGCTCTACGATCCCTCGCACTACGTGCTGCAGTGCCTGGATTATCTCGACAATATCGATATCTACAAAGACCGTATCAAGATGTTCCACGTCAAGGATGCCGAGTTCAACCCGACCGGACGCCAGGGCGTTTATGGCGGCTATCAGGGTTGGGTCGAGCGGGCTGGACGCTTCCGGTCGCTGGGCGACGGGCAGGTGGATTTCGGCGCCGTATTCTCGAAAATGGCCGCCAATGATTTCGATGGCTGGGCCGTGGTCGAATGGGAATGCGCGCTGAAGCATCCTGAGGACGGTGCTGCCGAAGGCTCCGAATTCGTCAAGGCGCATATCATTCGCGTTACTGAAAAAGCCTTCGACGACTTCGCGTCGTCAGGCACCGATGACGCCGCCAACCGCCGCATGCTCGGCCTTTCATAAAATCCGAGGAGATAAAATGACGATCGAAGGAAAAACGACCGACAAGGCCAATGCGCGCATTCGCCTCGGCATGGTAGGCGGCGGCTCCGGCGCGTTCATCGGTGGCGTGCATCGTATGGCAGCGCGGCTGGACAACCGGTTTGAGCTGGTTGCAGGGGCGCTGTCCTCGACACCGGAGAAGTCCAAGGCTTCAGGTCTGGAACTGGGTCTGGATGAAGACCGCTGCTATGGCTCGTTCGAGGAGATGGCGGAAAAGGAAGCGTCACGGCCCGATGGTATTCAGGCCGTGTCCATCGTCACGCCCAACCATGTGCACTATCCTGCGGCGAAGGCTTTTCTGGAGCGCGGCATCCACGTCATCTGCGACAAGCCGCTGACCTCCAATCTGGAGGATGCCAAGAAGCTGAAAGCGGTTGCCGATAAGGCCGATGCGCTTTTCGTGCTGACCCATAACTACACCGGTTACCCCATGGCGCGCCATGCGCGTGAACTGGTGGAAACCGGTGCGCTGGGCGATATCCGTCTGGTGCAGATGGAATATCCGCAGGACTGGCTGGCGGAACCTGTCGAGCAGACGGGTGCCAAGCAGGCTGTATGGCGCACGGACCCGGCGCAATCTGGTGCAGGCGGATCGACCGGCGATATCGGCACGCACGCCTACAATCTCGGCTGCTTCATCTCCGGTCTTGAGGCCGATGAACTGGCTGCGGATGTGCATACTTTCGTGGAAGGTCGTCGTCTCGACGACAACGCCCATGTCATGCTGCGCTTCAAGGCCAAGGACGGCAAGATGCCTGCCAAGGGCTTGTTGTGGTGCAGCCAGGTGGCTGTGGGCAACGAAAACGGCCTGAAGGTGCGCATCTATGGCAGTAAAGCTGGCATCGAATGGACGCAGGCTGACCCGAACTATCTGTGGTTCACCAAGCTGGGCGAACCCAAACAGCTTATCACTCGTGGCGGTGCAGGCGCAGGAGCGGCTGCTGCCCGCGTCAGCCGTATTCCATCCGGCCATCCGGAAGGCTACCTAGAAGCCTTCGCGACGATCTACACCGAAGCGGCCAATGCGATTGAGGCACGCCGAANTGATACGGCACTGGATGGCGCGGTGGTGTACCCTACCATCGATGACGGCGTGAAGGGTGTCGCCTTTGTCGAGGCCTGCATTGCTTCATCGAAGCAGAATGGCGGATGGGTGAAGCTGTGATCTCGACGTGAGGGTGGTGGGTCACATAAGCATCACGAGCTGCCGGGTTTGGCTTACCCCCNTCTGCCCTGCCGGGCATCTCCCCCTCAGGTGGGGAGATCGACTTGCGGTGAGCCCTCGCCCAACTCTACCGTCGCGGATAGAGTGGTACTCGTGCTCCTAGCCAATCTCCCTCCTTGTGGGGGAGATGCCCGGCAGGGCAGAGGGGGGTACGCCACACCCTCTACCCTCACTATGAAGCGTCCTAAATCACCGGGTACAGCGACCAGAAGAACAGTTCGTGTTCCTGATCACGGTCGTGCTGCTCGGAATCATCCTTATTTCTGGGTTCCGAGTTCACGCCGCTTTCGCGTTTCAGTTTTTGTTCCTGCGCCTTGCGACCGAGACCGAACAGGTCGAAGGAAAGCATATTGAAGCCAGCTACCATTTNGTCCCTCTTTGTCACAATATTTAACGAGACGTAAATATTCGCGCGTTGCCACGATTTCGTCAAGATTGCCGAGGGAATTTGTCTGTTAGCGATGTGGATGAGTTTGAGAGATTCATTTCCAAGAGCAGCTAATATGCGGCACTTTTTTCCGCGGCCATAAACTGCCGACTTATCGTCGATAAGTCGCTATGGCGGTTTTCAACGCTGTATCGAGGTCGTTTGCATGTCCATGAACCTCCAGTGCTTGCGAAAATGCGGTGAGGTTTGCCAGCACCGCTTCTTCGGTTGCGCGTTGGCCGGTATGGTTGAGACGAACCAGCCGTTCGGTGCCAGGGCCGACGCCGGCCGTCATGTCAGCACCGGCAATATTGCGGCGTGACAGGAATGTCTTTCGGTCCATGTGTGGCGGAAGGACGACGGTGGTGACGAGGGCGGATGCGACCGGGTCCGGCACCCATAGCTGCGCACCCAGTGCCAGAAGCCCGGAGCGTGTCGCCTGTTTCGCCAGTTCGTGGCGCTGTTGCATCTCACTCATTCCCTCCGCCTCGACCCTGTCGAGTGCCGCTTGCAACGCGAAGAATTCAAGCGGGGCTGGTGTGACGGGCAGGGAATGGCGACCCAGATCGAGCCATTGTTCTTTCTGATCTAGCAGGGAGAGCATCGATATGCGCGGTGCTTTGGCATGCTGCAACAGGGTCCAGGCTGCTGGGCTAACGGAAATAGCAGAAAGCCCCGCTGTTCCCGCCAGTGCTTTTTGCGGCCCGATGACGGCGATATCGATACCCAGACCGTCCACGTCAAGGGCATGACCGCCGACGGAGGCGACCGCATCGACAATGGTGAGAATGCCGCGTTCTCTGGCAAGGGCTGCGATTTCCTCCAGCGGGTTGAGAATGCCGCTTGCCGATTCCGCGTGGACGAGAGACAGGATGTCAATATCAGGGTGATGCTCAAGCTCGGCTTTGACGGCCTCCAGCGTCACCGGTTGCGCAGGCGCGGCGGTGAGATTGACGACATCCGCGCCACCTTCTGCCAGCCAGTTTCCAAACCATGTTCCATAGGGGCTGCTGACGATGTTGAGCGCTTTAAGGCCGGGATGCGCAAGACTGGTTGCCACGGCTTCCAGCGCCAGAACCGCCTCGGCCTGGATCAGCAGTACATCGTTTCTCGTGCCCATGAGCGCGCCCAGCCGGTCTGCCAGAACGGCATAATTTTCTGCCGGAANGGATGGGATATCGAGCAGATGGCTCCAGTCACGGTTGGGCATGGTCGGGTCCCCTGTGGTTGCGCAGCGTCTGCGTTGCCGCGATCAGACGCTGCGCTGTCTCAGATTGCGGAGCGGAAACGATGCGTTGCGTTTCGCCATATTCAACGATGCTGCCTGCTTCCATGATGGCCACCCGGTGGCAAACAGCACGGATGACGGCGATATCGTGCGAGACGAACAGGCAGGCAAGGCCGGTTTGCCTTTGAATGGAAACGATGAGGTCGAGAACCTTTGCGCGCACGGAAACATCGAGCGCCGATACCGCTTCATCCATCACCAGAAGCGCTGGCCGAGTGCTGAGCGCGCGAGCGATTGCCACCCGCTGGCGCTGGCCGCCGGAGAGCTCCAGCACGGGGCGGCTGGCGACATCGCCGGGCAGACCGACACGCTCCAGTAATCTCGCAATCTCCGCAGGGCGATCCTTCGGTGGCGTGATGTGATGGATGCGCAGCGGCTCATTGATCACGGTTCCGACCGTGGAGCGCGGGTTGAAGGCGGCGTGGGTATCCTGAAACACCATCTGCATGTGTCGCCTTGCGTGGCGAAGCGGTGGGCCGGAAAGAGCCAGCCAGTTCTGGTCTTGAAAGCGAATGCTGCCCGCGTCGGGTTCGATCAACCGCATGACGAGACGGGCGAGCGATGATTTGCCACAGCCGGAAGGCCCTGCCAGCCCCAGCGTTTCACCTTGGGCAAGGGAGAAGGAGACATCGCGCACGGCGTGAGTCAAACGGCCCTGCGTGGTGTACGTTTTGGATAATCCTTCAATGGACAGAAGCTGAGGCATCACGGCACGCTCTCTATCAGTCGCGGCGTGGAGAGATCGAGATGGGCGGCGATCAAGCTTTTCGTATAGGCGTGGGCGGGGTTTGACAGGACATTGGTGGCCTTGCCGGCTTCGACCAACTGGCCGGATTTCAGAACCACAATATCGTCGGCCAGCGATGAGGCCAATGCGATGTCATGGGTGATGAAGACAAGCGTCATGCCGCTTTCCCTCACCAGACCGTCGAGAAGGCTGGTTATGGCAGCCTGCGTGATGGTGTCGAGCGCGCTTGTGGCTTCATCGGCGATGAGGATGTTCGGACGAGCCGAGATGGCGCACGCGATGGCGACACGCTGGCGCTGGCCACCGGAAAGCTGGTGCGAATAGGCTTTCAGCAGTGCGGAAGGATGCGGCAACTGCACCTGCTCCAAGAGATCGCGGGCATGGGAGAGCGCTTCTTTCCACGAAAGTCCGAGGTGGCGAACGGCGCCTTCTGCGACCTGTTCGCCAAGGGTGAGAACCGGGTTGAGGCTTGCGCCGGGGTCCTGGAAGACATAGCCGATATCGCGTCCGGAGCGGGGGAAAGTCGTATCGGTTTGCACCTCCGCGCCCGCGTTCCAAACAACGGTGCCGGACGTTGCGGCATTGGCTGGCAAGAGACCGGCCAACCGCCGCGCAAGGGTGCTTTTGCCAGAGCCGCTTTCGCCGATGATGGCGAGGGAACGATGGCGCGCGAGCGACAGGGATATGGTGTCGAGCGCAGGGTGGGCTGCACCGGCATAGGTGACAGAGAGGTTTNCGATGCGGCAGAGTGGTGGCTGGCTCATCGCTTCACCTCTGCCGCCAATGCCTTGTTGATGCCTTCGCCCAGCAGGTAAACGCCGAGAACCGTGACCACCAATCCGATACCGGGGATAATCGAAAGAAACGGCGAGGAGCGCAGCACATTGCGGCCTTCTGCTATCATCGACCCCNAAGTGACGACATTGGGATCTCCAAGGCCGAGAAATGAGAGGGCCGCTTCGGTGAGAATGGCACCTGCGACGATGATGGCGGCCAGTGCGATGACGGGGGCCAGCGCGTTGGGCAAAATCTGGCGGAAGGCGATTTCCAGTGGATGCATGCCGATGGCGCGGGCGGAGGCGACGTAATCGCGCTCGCGGATGGACAGAACCTGCGCCCGCGTCAGCCGCGCGGGATCAACCCACGCACCCAGCGCGATGGCGAGAATGACGACCGGGATAGACGCGCCGATTGTGCTGACGAAAGCCAGCGCCAGTAGAAAGCTCGGCACGATCTGAAAGGCATCGGTGACGCGCATCAGGGCTTCATCGATCAGACCGCCTGCAAAACCGGCGAGCGTTCCCATGACGGCGCCGATGAAAAGAGCCGCCGCTGCTGCACTGATGCCCACAGCCAGAGAGACGCGTGCACCATGTAAGAGGCAGGCCAGCACATCTCGGCCGAGACTGTCCGTGCCAAATGGCAGCGCCGGGTTGGTGAAGGGCGCGATGAGTGGCGCACCGACAATCGAGAGCGGGTCTTTTGGGAATAGGAACGGGGCGGAGATGCCGGCTGCGGCGATAGTCAGGAGAACCAGAAAGCCGATGAGCCCTTCCGGGCTGCGGAAANTATGATGGAGAATACGCATCACCCTGCCTCTTGCGCGCCGATGCGCGGATCAAGGAGGGCGTAGAGCAGATCGACGGTGAGGTTGACGAGGATGACGAAAATCGCGCTCGTCAGAATGATGCCCATCAGCAATGGCGTATCGCGCCCGCTGACCGCTTCCTGCGCCAGTCTGCCGAAACCGGGCACGGCAAAANCGCTTTCGATGACGACGCTGCCGCCCAGCATGGCTGCCGACTGCAAACCAAGAACGGTGATCAGCGAGAGGGCCGCATTGCGCGCAACATGACGCCACACGATGCGGCCGTGTGACAGGCCTTTGGAACGAGCGAAGGTGACGAAATCCATCCGCCAGATATCGGCCATGGCGCTGCGCATGACGCGCAGGAACAGGGCAAGGTAAATCAGACCGAGACTGGCGACCGGCAGGACGAGGTGCCGAGCGATATCCACCGCACGCGCCACCCCTTCCTTGCCGGATGCTATTGTCTCGATGCCAGAGGTTGGCAGCCAACGCAGTTTGACGGAAAAGGCGATGACCAGCACCAGTCCCAGCCAGAAACCGGGCATGGCGTAGAGCGCCAGAGACACCGTCGACAGCGCCCGGTCTTGCAAGCTGCCGGGCTTGGCACCGGCGACGATGCCCAGTGCCGAGCCGACCGCGAAGGAAAGGGCGGTGGCGCTGCCCATCAACAACAGGGTGTTGGGCAGGCGTTCAACGATGAGTGAAAGGACCGGCCGGTCGAATGCAACGGACCATCCGAGATCCAGCCGAGCGATGGATGAGACATAAAGCCACAGCCGTGCAAGCATGGACTGGTCCAATCCATATTGCCCGCGCAATGTTTCTCTCAAGGCCGCATCGCCGCCGCCGATAGAGACAAGATAAGCATCGACGGAATCGCCAGACGCATTTTCGAGCAGCAGGAACGTCAGCAGAAGCACGATGATGAGCACCGGAATGGCGCTGAACAACCTGCGACGTAAAATTCGTGCTGCCCGTTTCAAAACCTACCCCTCAACGACGGTATCTGCCCAGTTGGACACCGCCCAGCGAGGATTGGACGCGACGTTGTCCACCGTGTCGCGCGCGACGGTGATGAAGCCCCATTCGGCAACGTTGATCAACGGGAGGTCCTCCGTGACCCTCCTCTGGAATTGCTTGTAAAGCTCGGTGCGGGTCTTTTCATCGGTCGTCTCGGCGGCCTTGTCGATCAGCGCATCCAGTTCCTTGTTCTCGTAGCCGCCCTGGTTGGAAAAGCCGACGCCGGCAGGGGTGCCTGACTTAACGAGGATGGTGGTGGAAATGGCAGGGTCACCCCGGAAGACAGGCGGCGCGACGGCAAGATCGAAGGCGTGGTCCGTATAGACCGCTTTCTGGTGTGCGGCGGAATCATTGTTGACGATCTCGGCCTTGATGCCGATTTCCGCCAGCGCCTGACGCAGATAGGCTCCGAACTGTTTGGTCTCGTTGAAATAGGGCGCGGGCAGAAGCTTCAGCGAAAAGCGTGTGCCATCGGCACCGCGCTTGTAACCGGCCTCATCCAGGAGCGTATTGGCCTTGTTCACGTCGAAGGGATAGGTTTCGACATCCGATGTGAAGAATTGCGGTGCGTTTTTGGGAACCGGACCGGTGGAGATGCTGGCGTAACCCAGGAAGACCGTATCGACGACCAGCTTCTTGTCGATGGCGTGGGCGATGGCCTGACGTACCTTCAGGTCGGCCAGTTCCTTGCGGCGATGGTTGATTTCCACGACCAGCTGATAGGTCAAGGCTTCATAGCCATCGGCGATGACCTTGAGGCCGGGCTCCTTGGCAATGCGGGCGAGATCAGACAGGGGAACGGCAGAGAAGGCGGCAAGCTGAATTTCTTCAGCCTCGAGTGCGGAGGCAGCGCCAGCGCGATCCGGCAATACGCGGTAGATGATTTCATCGAGCTTCGGAGCGGTCTTGGCCCAATATTTGTCATAACGCGTCAGGCGGTAATATTCCCCGGGCTTGTATTCCGCAAACACAAAAGGCCCGGTGCCGACGGGTTTGGTGTTGGCAGGATTGGTGGCGATATCCGTGCCCTCATAGAGGTGTTTGGGGATGACGCTGGTGACGACAGGCAAGGCGTTGCGGATCAGCTGGAACGGTGTCGGCTTGGAGAAGCGGAAAATCGCAGTGTGATCATCAGGGGTATCGACCGTGTCCAGATTGGCGAAAACCAGACGCCCAAGGTTCTGGAGAGGCTTCCAAACCGAAAGGGCCGAGAAGGCGACGTCGGCGGATGTGAACGGCTTGCCATCGTGCCATGTTACTCCTTCGCGCAGCTTGAAAGTGGCGCTGAGACCATCCTCAGACCCTTCCCAACTGGTGGCAAGGCGTGGCTCCAGCCCATCCTTGCCCTTGTAGGATGCTTCCGCCAGGGGCTCGATGATCTTGCTGGAAATGTAGAAAACGCCGTTGGATGCGACGATAGCAGGGTTGAGGTTCTTTGGTTCGGAATCCGCCGCCACCACCAGCCGTCCGCCTCTGCCAGCCGCCCAGGCAACGCCGGAATGCACAAGCGCTGTCGAGGCCGCCAGCAGGGCCGTTGTCTTCAAGAGGGAACGTCGGGAAAACGTGGTGAGGGACATGGCAGACTCCGGAAAGAAGCGGCTGTCGAGACGCCGCAGGGTGCAGTGTAAAGCTTCGCGAAGCCCAGTGTCCACGACAATTCAAAGGCTGGACAGCAAAGATCGACGCGCGCCGAGCTACAGGCAGGATCAGTATTGCAAGCCGTTGATGATAAGGGGAAATCTTTACCTGCGACAGCGGCGATACGTGCCGGTGATGTCTCTCATCGGGTCAGCGTCAAGGTTTAGCATCATGGAATATTAGTTATCGCTAAAAATTACTCTTTNCTATTAAAGCAAAATCTTATATATTATTTCTTCCAGTGGGTTAGAACGAGAGACAAAGTCCAACCCGACCCACGAGAAGGAGGAGAGAGCCATGAGAAAANTAACATCTTCTTTATTCATCACCGCTTGTCTGGCATTGCCGTTTCAGGCGCAGGCATTGGATGTGAATGTAGGCGGCGTGAGCGCCAGCGTCGGCGGTAACGACCGTGGCGGTGTCAGTGCCAGCGCCTCTGTGGGCGGCAGTGGCGNCATCAATGCCGGGGCCAATGTCGGCGGGCGAAGCGGCGGTGGCCTCGGTGCTGACGTCAGCGCGTCGGTTGGCGGAAGCAACGGCATCAATGCCAATACAAGCGCCAGCGTTGGTGGACGGAATGGCGTCAACGCCGATGTCAACGCATCGGTGGGCGGACGAAGCGGCGTGAATGTTAACGCCAATGTTGGTGCTGGCGCCGCATCCGGCATCGGCGTGGGTGTCGGCGTAGGCATTGGCAGCCCAAGTGTTCCAGGCGGTCCCGTCAACCCGGGTACGCTTCCTCGAGGTGCCGTTCGCGAAGCCATCAACTCTTACAACGACATGTCACGGTCGGAGCAGTTGCGACTGGCGAAACGTTGCGCGGATATTCTGGGAGGCGGATATGATGCTGCGCTGACGCAGCTATGCCGAATGATCAGGACAGCGTCTCGCTAACCGCGTCAAAAACGAAAAAGGGGTGTTCGCACCCCTTTTTTATGGCCAATCAACTGTTCTTGCGACCAAGAGACATGATCCGCTCGCGCAGGAGTTTCGCAAGATTTCGGGTATTGCGATACATGTGGACCTGGCCAGCCACCTGACGCACATCGCGGTCGCTGTTTTGCGTGAGACCGATGACGAGCGTACCCATCTCCGCCTTTTCGCTCCAGAAGCCGTCGAGATCGCGATCTTCATCCGCACCACAGCTATCCGTGCGCAGAATATTGGCGTCATCAAGATGCCATTCTGTCAATCGCTGCATCAGCAACCGGTCAATGGAATGGCGAGCGTGTGTTTCGCTGGTTGCCAGCTTCCAGACATAGGCTTCACCCATGGTGATGAACACCACCGCGGACGCGACGGCGGCACCATCCAGATTGAGGGTGTGAATGCGGACCGCGTCTATTTCAGCGAGATTGGTGATCGCTTCACGGGCAAAGGCGGGGCGATAGCGATCGCTGACGAGAGCGGAACGATTGCGGCCCTTGGACCCGCTGCCCTCCAGCGCCAGAAACTCCTCGGTGCGCAGCCTGATGTCCTGCGGCTGTCTAGCCACATCATAGGTCATCGCGCCGACGGTTTCCAGATCCTGCCAATGCTTTTTCAACGCATGCAGATGAGCCGGTGGCAGGGTGTCTCGCAGGTAAATGCCGGCATCAACCTTGCTTTCCAGCATCATGCGGCGATGTGGTTCGGCTGTGGCGAGAGGCAAGTTTCGGCTGAGCGCGATGGCCTTGATCATGCGCACGAAAGCACCGTCCAGCCGAAGCTGCGGAAGAACCAGAATGTTCGGCAGGCGAAGCTCCGGCTGCAACAGCGCATCGAGCAGATTATCGATGGTCTCGGCAGCACCTTCTGAATCGACCAGAGGTGTCCCGAGCGGACCGAAGGGATTCGCCCAGACGCGCAAAATGGAAGGGCCGACCGAGAAGCCGGGCTTTTCCACGGTAAAAGGCATGAGAAGGCGCATGCGGCTGCGCGCGCCGTTTTCATCGCGCATCAGGGCAAAACGCACGGAACGTTCATCCACGCGCGGCATCGCTGGCGCCAGAAGCTTGCCGGTGAAGAAGATGTTGGGCTCCATCACCCGGTTGGACAGGAAATCAAGCTCTTCCTGAAGATCGTAGCCGAGTTGTGCCGGATAGATACAGAACTCCCGCCCGGCGCGACCGACGCGCAAGCTGCTGTCTGCCGTGGGCCGATCCGACGCTGTTTTTGCCAACAGCAGTGCGAAACGCTCGTCTCGCATATCTGGGTCGTTCGGATCGCTTGCCATGCCTGTCTTATAACCGTCTTTCTCGTGCTTTCCGTGACAGCGTATCTGCCGAAAGCCGCGTTTTCTTATGGGACACGACCTTTGCAGGGAGGTCTGATCCCTACCATGTTTTNGGTTGATAGACCCAGACTATTTCAATCTTACATCGAAACGTTAACAATGTTGAGAGTATCGCTACCACTAAATATGAGTGAATTCTAAATGAAGGCCGTTTGGCTTGAGGTTTACGGCAAAAGGGGTGTTACTCTGCGTTTTGGATAAAGCCCAAGAACCAGAGCGCAGCCAGCGATAATGATGAATACGCCGAGGAGTTGTATCTGTGAAAGCGGCTCATCCAGCGCCACTGTGCCAACGATGACCGCGATGACAGTGACCACAAACTCCACGCTGATTGTTTTGGTTGCGCCGATAAGGGACACCAGCCGGAAATAGGTGACATAGGTGAGGGCGCTCATGATGATGGCGAGGCCGAACAGGTAAGCGAAGTCCTCGAGGCCGGGGGTGCCGGGAATGGGAACCACCACCAGAAACGGCAGCGTTATGATGCCACCCGCCAGAAATGAGCCGATCGTGATTTCCCATGATCCTGAGCCCTGGAGGTAGCGACTTGCATAATTGCTGCCAAACGCTGCGCAAATGCAGCCAAGAAGACAGGCGATGCAGCCGATGACAAAGGCGGTGGTGACGGGCACCGCAGGAAAACCGACGAGAATGATAATCCCGCTGAAACCCAGAGCCATGCCGAGCAGGCTCTGCGGCGATATTTTCTCGAGCCCCCAAACCTGGCCAATCAGCATGGAGAACAGCGGAATGCTGGCGACGAGAATGGCGGCCATGGCCGTTCCGATGACCGGCGTTGCATAGGACAGGCCAATGAGCTGACCTGCAACGGTGGTGGCGCCAACCGCTGCGAAGGCGCGCCAGCCTGCACTGAAATCCAGCTTTCGGCGCGAAACGCGCGCGACGATCAGAAGCGTGAAACTGGCAATGAAGCAACGCAGGGTGACTGCGCCCACCCAGCCGAATGCGGCAACGGCATGCAACACCAAAAGGAACGATAATCCCCACGCAACGGCGAGAAAGAGATAGGCGGCCAGTTCCGAGGGCTTCATGTCGTTATGTCTCAGCAATCACAGCGGAAAGCCAACGGTTACGAGAGGTTACGCATACCGTCAAATGAATTTTAGTGGATGCTTTACCTGCGTGGTCTGCCCGCCCGACACATTCTCGTGAGAGGTTTCTGGCACGTAAGATTTTTCGGCCAGACGACGCAGGTGGCAGCGATCACTCTTCGATGGTGTATTCGCCAAGCTCACAGAGATTTTGTGTATCGGTCGTCGTGTCGAGGTCGTCGCTGCCTTGAAACTCGAAGCGCATATCGTATTTGCAGACATCTCGACCGTCGGCGATGGTGATTTCGATGCTCTCGCCGGGATTGAGGGTCTGGTTGCCGAAGACATCGCCTTCCCAGCTGCGCTGGCCAACCGGTGATGTGAAGAAATGGGTCAGCACCGAGTTGGTGCCGTTCTTCAATTCGAATGTCAGGTCCTCCGCAAGTGCAGGCATTGCGAACGTGAATATCGCGAGAGCGGCTATGAATGCAGATTTGAAATGGGTCATGTGGGTGTCCGCCCGTTTGAGGTACAGACGCTTTCTAGGCAGAAAATCGCAGGCAGTTAAGAGCGAATCGGAAGCTGTACGCGACCATTTTTGGCCGACGCCAGATATTCGCAGACAAATGCAAACGNNCCGCGGAGAGATGCCGCGGGCCGTTTGCATTTCATAGGTTTTTTCGAGCCTGTATCAGGCCTGTTCGAAAATTCCGTGGCAATGCTTGTATTTCTTGCCGGAACCGCATGGGCAGGCTTCGTTACGGCCAATTTTACCCCATGTGGCGGGATTGTTGGGGTCGCGCTGCTCTGGCGGAACGAAGGTGTCGGCTGCGCCCTGGCCATGCTGAGCAAACTCGTCTTCGCCGGTGATCGGGTCAAGATGGTGGGCCGTCATTTCCGGCAGTTCAGGCTGCGGAGGATCGCGCACCAGTTCCACGCGCATCAACTGAGCCGTGACTTCTTCACGCAGGTTGGACAAGAGCGCCTGGAAAAGCTCGAAAGCTTCCGCCTTGTATTCCTGCAAAGGATCACGCTGGGCATAACCACGGAAACCGACGACGGAGCGCAGGTGATCGAGGTTGACGATGTGTTCGCGCCACAGGTGATCGATGGTCTGGAGGATGACCGAGCGCTCGACATAGGTCATGACGTCAGGGCCGAAACGCTCCGCCTTGTCAGCCATGGTCTTGTCTGCGGCTTCGGTAACGCGCTGCATGATATCGTCTTCGGCGATGCCCTCTTCCTTGGCCCAATCTTCCACGGGAAGATCAAGGTTAAGGAAACGCTCGACACCGGCTTTCAGGCCAACAATGTCCCACTGTTCAGCATAGGCATTTNCCGGCACGTGCTTGGTAACGAGCGCTTCGATGACTTCGTTGCGCATGTCGGCAGCCGTTTCACCGATATTGTCGGCTTCCATCAGCTCCAGACGCTGGTCGAAGATGACCTTGCGCTGGTCGTTGAGAACGTCGTCATACTTCAGAAGGTTCTTGCGGGTTTCGAAGTTGCGGGCTTCGACCTTTTTCTGCGCGCGTTCCAGAGCCTTGTTGATCCAAGGGTGGACGATGGCTTCGCCCTCCTTGAGACCCAGCTTCTGCAACATCGAATCCATGCGATCGGAACCGAAGATGCGCATCAGGTCATCCTGAAGCGAGAGATAGAATTTCGAGCGGCCCGGGTCACCCTGACGGCCGGAACGACCGCGCAGCTGGTTGTCGATACGGCGGCTTTCATGGCGTTCGGTCGCGATGACGAAAAGACCACCGGCGGCCAGCGCCCTGTCTTTCAGGACCTTGATCTCTTCACGGATTTTGCGTTCCGTGGCATCGCGCTCTTCGCCTGGCTCGACGCCTTCAAGCTCACGCTCGAGACGCATGTCGACGTTGCCGCCGAGCTGGATGTCGGTACCGCGACCAGCCATGTTGGTGGCGATGGTGACAGCGCCCGGCACACCGGCCTGCGACACGATATAGGCTTCCTGCTCGTGATAACGGGCATTCAGAACCTGGAAATTCTCAAAGCCGGTCTGACGGAGCATGGTGGCCAGAAGTTCGGACTTCTCAATCGACGTCGTGCCGACGAGAACCGGCTGGTCGCGCTCGTGTGCGGCCTTGATCTGTTCGATGATCGCCTTGAACTTCTCTTCGCCGGTCCGGTAGACTTCGTCGTCTTCATCGATACGCTGGATCGGCAGGTTGGTTGGAACCTCGATGACATCGAGACCATAGATGTTGTTGAATTCTTCAGCTTCCGTCGAGGCCGTACCGGTCATGCCGGCGAGCTTCTTGTACATGCGGAAGTAGTTCTGGAAGGTGACGGAAGACAGCGTCTGGTTTTCCGGCTGGATCTGGACCTTTTCCTTGGCTTCAAGAGCTTGGTGCTGACCTTCGGAATAACGGCGACCGGGCATCATGCGACCGGTGAATTCGTCGATGATGACGATTTCATCGTTTCGGACGATGTAGTCCTTGTCACGCTGGAACAGCTTGTGAGCCTTCAGCGCGTTGTTGATGTGGTGAACGATCGCGACGTTTTCGATGTCGTAAAGCGATTCGCCCTTGAGAAGGCCAGCGTCACGCAGCAGGTTTTCCAGCTTTTCGGTGCCGTCTTCGGAGAAGTTGGCCGAACGCTGCTTTTCATCGATTTCGTAATCTTCCGGCGATAGCATCGGAATGAAAGCGTCGATGGTGTTGTAGAGATCGGAACGGTCGTCCAGCGGACCGGAGATGATGAGCGGCGTTCGCGCCTCGTCCACCAGAATGGAGTCGACTTCGTCGACGATGGCGTAGTGGTGGCCACGCTGCACCATCTGCGGCTTGTCGTATTTCATGTTGTCGCGCAGATAATCGAAGCCAAGCTCGTTATTCGTCGCGTAGGTGATGTCGCAGGCGTAAGCCGCGCGGCGCTGGTCGTCATCCAGTCCGTGGACGATGACCCCGGTGGTCAGGCCCAGGAAGTTGTAGAGGCGCGCCATGGTGGCGGCGTCGCGCTGGGCGAGGTAATCGTTGACGGTAACGACGTGGACGCCTTTGCCNTCGAGGNCATTGAGGTAGACGGCGAGTGTCGCGACCAGCGTTTTACCTTCACCGGTCTTCATTTCCGAGATGTCGCCGGAGTGAAGAATCATCGCGCCGGTCAACTGCACGTCGAAGGGGCGCATGCCAAGAACGCGGCGGGACGCTTCACGCGCCACCGCAAAGGCAGGCACGAGAAGGCTGTCGAGCGATTTGCCCTCGGCGAGCTGCGCGCGGAATTCAACCGTTTTTGCAGCCAGCGCCTCGTCGGAAAGGGCTTTCATTTCCTCTTCGAGTGCGCTGATGGCGCCGATATTGCTACGATAGGAGCGAACGCGGCGATCATTTGCCGAGCCGAACAACTTGCGGGCGATTCCGCCGAGACTGACCATCTTAGTGGCCCTTTCTGAAATTCCGTTTTTTCCAGGGGGNTGGCGGTCTGGCACTGTAATAAAACACAAATGACAAACTTGACCCTGAAACGTATCTGGACGCGAGGTTACGCGACAGATAAGAGGGGGGNCAAATGATGTCAACGGTTCTGCCCGTTACAGAATGGCCACATTCCGGTGTTTGGAAGTTTTTTCAGCCGGAAAACCACGTCTGGAGCCGGCATTGTCTCCGAAAGGTTTAATATGTTGCGCTATAATAGAATTGCGGCTGCTGTTATCGTGGCCACCCTTGGTCTTCAGTTTCCCGCTTTCGCGCAGGAAGATGCCGTTGTCGCAAAGGTCGGTGATCTGGAAATCCGCCAGTCCGAACTCGATCTCGCCATGAGCAACCTCGATCCGCAGCTTGCACAGCTTCCTGATGAACAGAAGAAGGTTGCTGCTCTCTCCGGCGCCATCGACGTGAAGCTTCTGGTAAAGGACGCGACTGCCGAAGGTCTGGAAAAGACCGACGACTTCAAGAAGCGTCTCGCTTTCATCACCGACCGCGAACTGCACAACGCATATTTCCGCAAGCACGTGGTTGATGCTGTGACCAATGAAGAGGTCAAGGCACGTTACGAGAAGGAAGTGGCTGCGCTTCCGAAGGAAGACGAAATCAAGGCTGCCCACATTCTGGTTGCGACTGAAGAAGAAGCCAAGGAAGTGATCAAGCAGCTGGACGCTGGCAAGGACTTTGCAGCGCTCGCCAAGGAAAAGTCGACCGATTCCAACAAGGATGATGGCGGCGATCTCGGCTGGTTCGGCAAGGGCCGCATGGTTCCTGAATTTGAAGAAGCTGCGTTCGCTCTCGAAAAGGGTGCCTACACCAAGACCCCGGTCAAGTCGCAGTTCGGCTTTCACGTCATCAAGCTGGAAGACAAGCGCGTTGCGCCGCCACCAGCATACGAGCAGGTCGAAGCACAGGTTCGTCAGCTCGTCATGCGCGACAAGTATGTTGCCCTGATCGAAAAGGCGAAGGCCGAACAGAAGATCGACATTCCCGATGAGGCAATGCGCAAGGCTTACGAAGATGCCAGCAAGCAGCAGGCCGCTGAGCCACCTGCACCTGCGCAGCAGTAATTCTCCGCAATTTACGGGGCGGCGATGAGCCGCCCCGTTTTCATTTTATCTCGTCCCGACAAATGCAGGTTCTCCGCCAATGTCCGCTGCCGTTTCTCCGCTCGCCCCNAAATCCTATCCAGAGATGCCTGCCGTTCGCGGTGTGCGAATGGCAACGGCTGCCGCTGGTATCAAATACAAAAACCGCACCGATGTTCTGTTGATGGTGTTCGATGAACCCGCCAGCGTCGCAGGCGTTTTTACCAAATCGAAATGCCCATCCGCTCCTGTCGATTTCTGCCGAGCCAATCTGGCGCAGGGCGTTGCCCGCGCCGTGGTCGTCAATTCCGGCAACGCCAATGCCTTTACTGGCGTCAAGGGTCGGGCCGCGACTGAGCTGACGGGGAAATCCGCAGCTGAGGCCGTGGGCTGTGCAGCAAACGAAGTGTTTCTCGCTTCGACCGGTGTCATCGGTGAGCCGCTCGACGCCACGAAGTTCGCGGGCGTTCTCGGCCAGATGAATACGGATGCCAAGGGTGACTTCTGGCAGGAGGCCGCCAAGGCTATCATGACCACGGACACGTATCCGAAGGTCGCCACACGCACAGCCGAGATCGGTGGCGTCACCGTCACCATCAACGGCATCGCCAAGGGTGCGGGCATGATTGCGCCAGACATGGCGACGATGCTGTCCTTTGTCGTGACCGATGCGGATATCGCGCCCACTGCCTTGCAGGCGCTGTTGGCCGCAGGCGTTGGCCCGACGTTCAATTCGGTGACTGTTGATAGCGACACATCCACCTCCGACACGTTGATGCTGTTTGCAACAGGTGCGGCCCGTGCCGACGGACAGGTGCGTATCGAGACGGCTGAAGACTCCAGGCTCGGCTCGTTCCGTGAAGCACTGAACGATGTGTTGAAAGACCTTGCGTTGCAGGTCGTTCGCGATGGCGAGGGCGCGCGCAAGATGGTGGAAATCACCGTGACAGGCGCCGAAAATGACGCGGCAGCCAAGAAGATCGCTCTGTCCATCGCCAACTCGCCGCTGGTCAAGACGGCGGTAGCAGGTGAAGACGCCAACTGGGGCCGTGTCGTCATGGCCGTCGGCAAGTCCGGCGAGATGGCGGACCGCGACCGCCTTGCAATCTGGTTCGGCCATGTTCGTGTGGCCGTCAACGGCGAGCGCGACGCGGATTATTCCGAGGCTGAAGCCACTGCCGTGATGAAAANCCAGGATATTCCAGTCAAGGTGGATATTGGTCTCGGCAACGGCACGGCAACCGTGTGGACCTGCGATCTGACCAAGGAATATGTCGAAATCAACGGCGATTATCGGAGCTGATCAGTGGGGTCTAACGATATCCAGAGTGCTCCTGTCAATCTACCGCTCGTGCGGCGTCTCGAGGCTGTCAGCTTCCGTGCATGGCCGGCGTCTTCCGTCATCTATGATGGCAGCTGGCAGATAAGACTGACGGGTTCGCATCCGTCGAAGCGGATCAATTGTGTCGTGCCGCTCGATCCATCCGACTACGGTAATTGCAGCCTTCGGCTGGAAAAGGCCCGCAAACGCTTCGAGGACTTCGGGCGGCCGCTGATCGTGCGTGAAACGACGCTGATGCCGCCTCAACTGCGCGAGCATCTTTTGGACGACGGTTGGGCTGTGTTCGAGAACGTCGACGTCATGACAGCGGATCTCGCCTCTGCCGAACTGCCTGAGACCATGGCGCATCTTCCAAGCCATGATATTGGACGCTTCGTGGAAGCCAGTCTGAAGGTCAGTGGCGACGACCCGTCCTTGCGTTCCGCCATCGCCGAGATCGTCAGCTCCATCAAGCCGACGCTTGGGCTGTTTACCAAGGAAGAGGTGGAAGGCGAGCCACAGGCCACCGTGATCTGCGTTCAGGACAACGATCTGGCGGGTATTTTGTCGCTGGATGTCGATGCAGCGATCAGGCGGCAGGGAACGGCCACGCAAATCCTCACCTCCGCGCTCCGCTGGGCGCGCATCAGCGGAGCCAAGACCGCATGGCTGCAAGTGGTTTCCACCAATGTGCCAGCGGTGGCGCTTTATGAGAAATTCGGTTTTTCCACAGCCTATACGTATCGCTACTGGCGCAAGGATGCGGCCTGATGGCTGACGCTGGGCGAAACATTCTTCTGGTGGCAGCCTGCGCACTGATCGACACCGATGGCCGCATTCTGCTGGCGCAAAGGCCTGAAGGCAAGTCGCTTGCCGGTCTATGGGAGTTTCCCGGCGGCAAGGTCGAAAGCGGCGAAACACCCGAGGAAACGCTTGTTCGAGAACTGGAAGAAGAGCTTGGCATCAAGACCAAGATCGCCTGTCTCGCGCCGCTGACCTTTGCCAGCCATACCTATGAGACATTTCACCTTTTGATGCCCCTTTACGTCTGCCGTCGTTATGAGGGCATTCCGCGCGGTGCCGAGGGACAGGCGATCAAATGGGTCAAGCCGCAGGCTTTGCGAGATTACCCGATGCCGCCGGCCGATGAGCCGCTGATCCCCTATCTTCAGGACCTGCTGTAAACAATCCCGTGAATAAGGGCTCGTCTGGGCTTTGAACGTCTCAAAACGGGGCGTTATTAACCAATCGTTTATCACCCTCTGGCAAATTCAAAGACTGAACAATTGGTAAATGGCGCGTAGCGAGGCCTGGTATGAACGAGGATTTTTGGAAGACAGTCGAGGATCGTCAATCCTATTCGAAAAAGTCTCGTAGAATCGGTGTCGTCAACGTCGCCCTGCTGTTCGGCATGGCGGCAATCGCACTTTCGCTAATCGTAACCCCCATGCTGGCAGGCAAAACCCCGCCTGCGCGTTTTGCCCAGACGCCCGACAATTTCGATATGATCAGCACCGGCTCGATCAATCGCGGCGACGCGGCCAAGAAATCTTACAGCATTCGTCGCAGCGTAACCCAGCCAATGCCGGGTTCGGTCTGCATCGTCGATGGCTACGCTGGCGGCCAGGGCTGCTGATTTCCACGCAATGTTTTAACATCCTGACACCTCCCCATTTCTGAATACATGCGTGAGGGAAGACATGCAGAAACGCCGCAGACGATGTCTGCGGCGTTTCTTTTTTTGATCAAGGCTGAGTTGCCTTCGGCTCTTCCGGCGGCGTCTCCGCCTCCGGGCGTTTCGTCCGCATCAGTTTCAGGACGAAGACGAAGAATGCCGGGACGAAGAAGACGGCCAGGATCGTTGCCGAGATCATGCCGCCAAGAACGCCGGTACCGATGGCATTCTGGCTGGCAGCGCTCGGGCCGGTGGCGATGGCCAGCGGCACCACGCCGAGCGTGAAGGCGAGCGAGGTCATGATGATCGGCCGGAAGCGGACCTTTGCGGCGAGGACCGCGGATTCCATCAGCGTTTTTCCTTCCGCATAATAATCCTTGGCGAACTCCACGATAAGGATCGCGTTTTTGGCCGAGAGCCCGATGATGGCGATCAGGCCTACCTTGAAGTAGATATCGTTGGGCATATCCCGAAGAAGGACCGCCAGCACCGAGCCGATGATGCCAAGGGGCANGACCAGCATCACCGCAAGCGGGATGGACCAGCTTTCGTAGAGACCTGCCAGCAGCAGGAACACGAAGAGGATGCTGAGGCTGAACAGGAACGGCGCCTGCGAGCCGGACTTGATCTCTTCCAGGGCTTGGCCCGTCCATTCGTAGCCGATGCCAGCGGGAAGTTCGGAAGCAAGACGTTCCATCTCTGTGATAGCCGCACCTGTCGAATTTCCCGGCGCAGGCGCGCCCGAAATACGGATGGTCGGATATCCGTTGTAGCCGACGACCTGCGGAGAGCCCTTCTGCCACTGCGCGATGGCAAACGAGCTGAGAGGCACCATGCCGCCGCTGGCATTGCGCACGTTCAGCTTCAACAGATCCTCGACCTGAAGACGGTCACGGTCCTGCGCCTGAACGACGACGCGCTGCATGCGTCCGGCATTTGGAAAGTCGTTGATGTAGGACGATCCAAGGTTGGCGGTGATGGTGTTGTTGATATCGGCGAAGGTGACGCCGAATGTGTTGGCTTTCTCGCGGTCGATCACCAGCATGATCTGCGCAGCATCCGGCAAGCCTTCGATGCGCATTCCAGCCAGAACAGGGCTTTTGCTTGCCTTCTGCATCAATTCGCCAGCGGCGGCAGACAGTGCTGCCTGGCCGATGCCATTGCGGTCCTGCAAGCGGAAGGAGAAGCCGCCAGATGTGCCGAAGCCTTCAATGGGCGGCGGAGACAGCGCGAAGGTCTGCGCATCCTTTAGCCCGAACAGCTTCATGTTGGCGCGGTTGGCGATGTCCTGAGCCGAATTATCGGCTCCTCTTTCGCTCCAGTCCTTCAAGGTAATGAAGGCCAGTGCCGCATTGGCACCGTTACCGGAGAAGCTGAAGCCCTGAATAGCAACGACGTCCTTTACCGAAGGTTCGTCCTTGAAGATTTTCTCGATCTGTTCGATGGAGGCAACCGTGCGGTTGGCACTGGCTTCCGGCGGCCCCTGAATATCCACGATCAGGAAGCCCTGATCCTCATCCGGCACGAAGGCGCTGGGAAGGCTGACGAAGAGATAGCCGAGACCGGCGACCAGCGCGAGATAAATGACCATCATCCGCCCTGCACGACGCGCACCGCCCGTTGCCGCCTTGGTGTAGCCATTCGTCAGGCCATCGAACTTCCTGTTGAACCAGCCGCCAAGACCGCGCTTCTCATGGTGGCCCTGCTTGATGGGCTTGAGGAAGGTGGCGCAAAGAGCTGGTGTCAAAGACAATGCGAGGAAGGCGGAGAACAGGATGGACACGACCATCGTCAAGCTGAACTGACGATAGATGATACCGGTCGATCCGGGGAAGAACGCCATGGGTATGAACACGCAGGCCAGAACCAGCGTGATGCCGAGAATGGCACCGGTGATCTGCTTCATGGCCTTTTGCGTTGCAGCCTTCGGCGACAAGCCTTCTTCGGCCATGATGCGCTCGACATTTTCCACGACGACGATGGCGTCATCCACCAGAATGCCGATGGCGAGAACCATGGCGAACATGGTCAGAACGTTGATGGAAANCCCGGTGGCATACATGACCGCGCAGGTGCCCAGCAGCGCCACCGGAACCACCAGCGTGGGAATGACCGTGTAGCGGAAGTTTTGCAGGAAAACGAACATCACGATGAAGACGAGGACGATGGCCTCGACCAGTGTGTGCAACACTTTTTCGATGGAGGCCGAAACGAAGGGACTTGTATCGTAGGGAACGGCATAGGCGACACCGCTCGGGAAGAAGCGTGATAGTTCTTCCAGCTTGGCCGAGACGGCTTTAGACGTTGCGACGGCATTGCCGGTGGAGGAAAGCTGGATACCCACGGCAGCGCTGGCCTGTCCGTTCAGACGGCTGGAAANGTTGTAGGTCTCCGCGCCAAGCTCGATGCGGGCGACATCCTTCAGTCGCACGCTACTGCCATCCGGGTTGGCGCGCAGGACGATGTTGCCGAACTCTGCTGGATCGGTCAGCTGTCCCTTGACCAGAACGGTTGCGGTCAAATCCTGACTGACGGGATTGGGCGCTGCGCCGATCTGGCCAGCGGCAACCTGCGCATTTNGGGCGGTGATTGCGCTGTTGATATCTCCAGCCGTGAGGTTGAGGCCAACAAGCTTGTCGGCATCGATCCAGACGCGCATGGCGCGTTGGGATGAGAAGAGTTGCGCTCGACCGACACCTTCGATGCGGCGCAGTTCACCCAGCACGTTGCGGTTGAGATAGTCGCCCAGCGCTACCTCGTCCATCGTGCCATCGGTTGAGGTCAGCGTGATGAACATAAGGAAGCCAGAGGAGGCTTCTTCCACTGTCACACCCTGTGCCGCAACGGCAGAGGGAAGACGTGCCTCGACGCGGCGGATGGCGTTCTGCACATCGACCGAGGCCTGATTGATGTTTGTGCCAGCTTCGAATGTGGCGTTGATGGAGACCTGACCGGACGTATCCGAGGTAGATTCGAAGTACATCAGTCCTTCGACGCCGTTCAACTCATCTTCGATGAGCCGGGTGACGCCTTGGTAGATATCCTGCGGCGAAGCGCCGGGATAGGTGGTCGAAATCGTCAATTGCGGCGGTGCGACCTTCGGGTACTGCGCAATCGGCAGGAAGGGCAGGGCAATGACGCCCGCAATGGAAATGAACAGCGCAAAGACCCAGGCGAGGATCGGCCGTCTTATGAAGAGCTGTGCCATGAAAGGACCTTACTGCTTTGGTGCTTGCGCCGGTGTCTCGGCTGTTTGTTCCGGCTGCCATGGTTCCGGCTTGATCTTGCCGCCGGGCTGGACCTTCTGGGCACCGTCGACCACGACTTTTTCGCCAGCGGTCAAACCTTTTTCGACCACCCATTCGGTTTCAAGCGCCTGACCGAGTTCGATAGGGCGTGCTTCCGCTGTATCGCCCTTGACGACATAGACCAGCGGCTTGCCATCGGCATTGCGAATGATCGAGCGTTGGGGAACGGTGACGGCGTTTTCACGAACGGCCTGCTCGATTCTGACCCGCACATACATGCCGGGAAGCAGATCGCGGCGGGCGTTGGGAAACTCCGCCCGCAACGTGACCTGACCGGTGGTGGAATCCACGCTGGCGCTGGCAAACAACAAACGACCGGGTTCCGGGTACATCGAACCATCATCGAAANCCAGCCGGACGCTGGCCTGACCGGGGCCCGGGCTCGCCAGTTTCCCGTCATCGACAGCACGTCTCAGCGCCATCATATCCTGCGCCGACTGGGTGAAATCGGCGTAGCTTGGATCGATCTGCTGGATCAAAGCGAGGTTCTGCGTACCATCGGCAGTGACTAGGGCGCCTTCGGTGACCAGTGCGCCGCCGATGATGCCGGAGATCGGCGCGCGGACCTCGGTGTAGTCGAGGTTTATACGTGCTTCGTCCAGCGCGGCCTGCTGAAGTGCAACATCGGCATCCGCCTGAGCGAGATTGACGGCTGCCGTATCGTAATCGATGCCGGTCGATACGTTGCGTTCACGCAGGTTTTNCTGACGTTCCAGTTGCTGGCGCGCATTGCTCTGCGTTGCCTGGGCGCGCTGCAAGGAAGCTTCTGCGCTGGCAACACGAACTTTGAACAATCGAGGATCGATGCGGTAGAGGACATCGTCCTTCTTGACCAGCGTTCCCTGCTCGAACACGCGTTCAAGCAAGATGCCGGAAACCCGTGCGCGAACTTCGGCCACGCGTGTCGCGGCGATACGGCCCGGAAGCTCGTTGACAACAGGCACCGACTTCGCCGTCAGTTCCAGCACGCCGACGGCAGGGGGCGGCATCTGCGCGCCTTCCTGCGCGTGAACAATCGTCGGTGCCGCCAGTACGAAGGCGGCAGTCATCAAGGTTAGCAGTCGCGGCAGAGTGGTTCTGCTGTGCATCGTATAGTCCTCATCATATCACCCGCAGGTGATCGTCATGTTTCGTCTGGAAAGGTTGAGTAAATAGAACGAATATCGTTGAGGATTGCCAGTCTGTCTTCTGGGTCCCATTGGTGAAAATCGAAATATTCCGTGCAGCAGAAGCCGGTCAACGCCAGATAAGCGATCAGGGCTGCTCTGGGTCTTTTGCCTTTTNCCATGGCGGCAAGATCCTGGCGGGTCCAGTCGCTCATGCGGTCGTGGATTTTCTCTTCGCTCGACATGGCCGCACTGATGGCAAGGCAAACCGCCTTGTCTGTATCATCTGGCACCTTTTCGGCCACCGCAATGCGACCGAACAGTTCGGGGTGCGGCAGGTGACTGCTGCCATTGATGGCGGCCTGTACACGTTCTTCTTCCGACGCAAGGCGCCTTTCGATCAGCGCTTCAAGCAAAGCGGACTTGGATTTGTGATCGTAGACGACACGCGATTTGCTGACGCCCGCTTCCTGTGCCACGGCATCGATGGAAAATCCGGTCGCACCAGCACGCAGGACGACCCTTTCGGCGGCGTCCAGAATGTCATCCGTGCTGATTTNACGTGTTCTTGCCATAATGATTGGGTCCTGAAGCTGAAATTTTAAATACGAACGTTCGTGTTTTAAAGCAAGTGTATAAATATCACGATATTTTGTGTAAGAAAATCAAATACTTGCAGAAATTATTGATGGTCGAAGAGCATTGTTCATTTCCCGCATACCAGTTGCTGAGGTGCGAATGACCTCTGAAATTTCAAGCAATTGCTTGCCGATGGGCGTTGCACTGCGCCAGATCATGCCGATGGTTCTGATCGGTGCGGGGGCGTCGAAATGCGACACAGAGACATGGGCAGAGCGCGTTTCCATGGGAACGGCCATTTCCGGGATGAGCGTTACGCCGATGCCGGCGCTGACCATCTGCACCAATGTTGATAGCGAACTGCCTTCCATGACCTCTCTTGGCTGCGATGAGCCGACATTGCAAAAGGACAGGGCTTGATCGCGGAAACAATGACCTTCTTCCAGCAGCAGCAATCGCATTTCCGGAAGTGCCGTGCGTTCAGGTACAGGCTTGCCACCATCCTGATGCCGCCTGACCAGCACGAATTCCTCATCGAAGAGCTTCGATTCCATCAGAGACGGTTCCGATATCGGCAAAGCCACGATTGCCAGATCGAGATCGCCCTGTTTCAACTCTTCGAGCAATTTGGCGGTTTGCGTCTCGCGCACCCGGATTTCGATGCCATCAAACGTTCTGTTGAGATCATTGATGATTGTGGGAAGCAGATAGGGCGCGATGGTCGGAATGACGCCGATCCGAAGGCGCGACAGGAACGAGTTTTTCGACGCGCGTGCCAGTTCCCCCAGCTCGTTCACGTCGCGCAGGATCTGACGCACACGCAAGGCGAATGTCTGCCCGAAAGCGGTGAGTTTGATCTCTTTCGCGCCCCGCTCGAAANGATCATGCCCGACCTCCTGCTCCAGTTCCTTGATCTGCATCGAAAGCGCGGGCTGGGAGATGGCGCAGACTTCCGCTGCGATCCGAAACCGCTTGTGGTGTGCCAATGCCTCGAAATAGCGCAGCTGCTTCAACGTCAAATTTTTCATAAGCTGAGCTTATCGCGTCAATCAGTAAATCCAACTTAAATTTATGGCGCTTGGTCGTTAAAAGGTCTTGTGGCGAGGTTACATTTCACTTCGTGTCGTGGTTTTCCGCGATAAAGGTCAACTGAAATCCTGCAATTTTGACAATAACAGCTTTTTTAACGTCCACTCAAANGTGACATGGAGACTATCATGGATCAGAAANCCGACAGCGCGGGCAAGTGTCCCGTGGCCCACGGCCAGACACCCAAAGCCGTTCGAACGAACCGTGATTGGTGGCCGAACCAGCTCAACATTCAAATCCTGCATCACGGCTCGTCCCTTTCTGATCCGTTGGGCAAGGACTTCGATTATGCCGAAGCGTTCAAGGCGCTCGATCTGAATGCTGTGAAGGCCGATCTCCACGCCCTGATGACGGATTCTCAGGAATGGTGGCCCGCCGACTTTGGTCACTATGGTGGTCTGTTCATCCGCATGGCCTGGCACAGTGCTGGTACATACCGCATCACCGATGGTCGTGGCGGTGCCGGCGCCGGTCAGCAGCGTTTTGCGCCGCTCAACAGCTGGCCTGACAACGCCAACCTCGACAAGGCCCGGCGCCTTCTTTGGCCGATCAAACAGAAATACGGCAACAGCATTTCCTGGGCCGATCTGATGATCCTGACCGGCAACGTCGCGCTGGAATCCATGGGCTTCAAGACATTCGGCTTTGCCGGTGGTCGCGCAGACGTCTGGGAGCCGGAGGAGCTCTTCTGGGGTCCCGAAGGCACATGGCTCGGCGATGAGCGTTACAGCGGCGAACGCGAACTGGCGGAACCGCTGGGCGCGGTTCAGATGGGTCTGATCTACGTTAATCCGGAAGGCCCAAACGGCAATCCCGATCCTATCGCCTCCGCCCGCGATATTCGTTCCACATTTGCCCGTATGGCAATGGACGACGAAGAGACGGTGGCGCTGATTGCAGGCGGCCACACCTTCGGCAAGACGCATGGTGCAGGCGATCCGTCCCTTATCGGCGCAGAGCCTGAAGGCGGCGAACTGGAAGCGCAGGGCCTAGGCTGGCACAACAAATTCGGCACGGGCATCGGCAAGGACACGACGACCGGTGGTCCGGAAGTGACGTGGACGCAGACACCGACGCAGTGGAGCAACTTCTTCTTCGAAAACCTCTTTGCTTTCGAATGGGAACTGACGACAAGCCCTGCCGGTGCCAAGCAATGGGTGGCGAAGAACGCTGATCCATCGATCCCCGATGCTTATGATCCACATACGAAGCATCTTCCAACCATGCTGACATCCGATCTGGCACTGCGTTTCGACCCTGCCTACGAGAAGATTTCGCGGCGCTTCCTTGAAAACCCGGACCAGTTTGCCGATGCTTTTGCCCGTGCATGGTTCAAGCTGACCCACCGCGACATGGGACCGAAGGCTCGCTATCTCGGACCGGAAGTGCCAGCCGAAGACTTGATCTGGCAGGACGTCATTCCATCGGTCGACCATCCGTTCGTCGATGATTCCGATATTGCCAATCTCAAGGCGAAGGTGCTGGCGACCGGTCTCAGCGTACAGGAACTGGTGTCGACAGCCTGGGCGTCGGCGTCTTCATTCCGTGGATCGGACAAGCGTGGCGGTGCCAACGGTGCCCGTATCCGTCTGGAGCCGCAGAAGAACTGGGAAGCCAACCAGCCTGAGCAGCTTGCCAAGGTTCTCAGCATTCTCGAAGACATTCAGAGCGGTTTCAATGCCGGCCAAACCGGCGGCAAGAAGATTTCGCTGGCTGACCTGATCGTTCTGGCCGGTGCGGCAGGTGTTGAAAAGGCGGCGAAGGCTGGCGGTCACGATATCACCGTTCCGTTTACGCCTGGCCGCACGGATGCGTCTCAGGAGCAGACGGACGTTGCGTCCTTTGCAGCACTCGACCCGCGCGCCGATGGCTTCCGCAACTTCGTCAACAAGGCTCGTCACCAGTTCATGAAGCCGGAAGAGGCGCTTGTGGACCGTGCGCAGCTTCTCACGCTGACAGGGCCGGAAATGACGACCCTTGTTGGCGGCTTGCGCGTTCTCAATGTCGGCAAGCCGGAACATGGTGTGTTGACCACGCGCCCGGAAACGCTGACCAACGACTTCTTCGTCAATCTTCTGGACATCGACCTGCAATGGGCGCCGGTTCAGGGACAGGAAGGCGTTTATGAAGCCCGCAGCCGCAAGACCAACGAAGCAAAGTGGACGGGAACGCGCGTCGATCTGATTTTCGGTTCGCATTCGCAGCTACGTGCCCTTGCGGAAGTCTACGCCTCGGCAGACGCAAANCAAAAGTTCGTGAAGGATTTCGTGGTTGCGTGGAATAAGGTCATGAACGCTGATCGGTTCGATCTCGTCTGACCAATGCCGATTCGTTGTTGTTAGACGACGGCACGATTTTACCGTTCAAATTTAACCTTAGATAGCACCGGGCGTGGCGACTGCCACGCCCGGTAACCATGTGTTTTGTTTTCCTAAACCATTTKGGGNTTTTTTTACGATTTCGCTAACCACAATCATCAACATTGGATAACCGTTACTATGCTTTGGGTGTGTCAGGGCAGGTCGTGGCAGCACGATCGAAATGGCATCAGGNNCCCAGGGTCCGGCAAGAAATCCGAATACTCGTATTGTATAAAATACTGATATAAGATTTTAGAAGAGCCTCCGGGTTAACCAAGAGTTCTATCGAGGGACAAGACGATGATGGGTATCGTGCGGTTAGTTCTCAGTGCCGTTTTGGCGATCTGTTTTTTTNCTTACGCTCAGGCTGACGCGTTGCCGCAACCGACGGGTAAGCCTATCCTGACGATCTCGGGCAACATATCCAACACCAACGCAGACGCTGCTGCGAAATTCGACCGCGACATGCTGGAAGCCGTCGGTCTTGTAACGATCGAGACACATTCCCCGTGGTATGACGGGTTGACGCGTTTTGAGGGTGTTTCGCTGAAAAANCTGATGGATTTCGTCGGCGCCAAAGGCACCACGGTAACCGCCGTTGCACTGAACGATTATGTCAGTACGATTCCTATGGCGGATTTTGACAAGTTCAATGTAATACTGGCCATGAAGCGCGATGGGAACTATATGGAGGTTCGCGAAAAAGGGCCTTTATTTGTGATTTACCCTTACGATACAGCATCTGAACTTCAAACACAGACATATTATACCCGCTCCGCATGGCAGGTTGCAAAGCTTATAGTCGAGTAAAGGTGCCAATTGCGCAAAGTATTGGCGGTCATCATATGCTGCTTCGTGTTGGCGACAGGCTACATAGCCTATGTCATCGCGCAGCGGCAAACCGCACTGCAGAAATTCGCCAGATACAATGATTCTTGGGCGGTCAGTCAGACCGTCTCGGAATATCTGCGTCTTCAGAATAATCTTTATGGCTTCCTCGTAGACCCCGAAAACGTAACGCATGACGACCTGCGCTTGCGAATGGATCTGATGCTGGGCAGGCTCGAGCTTTTGAAACAGGGAAATCTGGGCGCGTTCATTGGCGGAAGGCCCGAATGGCGAAACCTCGTTACGCAGCTGAATGCGGTTCTGTCCGACCTCGACACGCGGATCGACACCCTGCAACCCCCTGCCGTCAGACCCATTCTGGAAGCGATGAAAGCGCTCGATGGCCCTTTGACGACGCTTGCCTCCTCATCCGTCGCCTATGATGTCGAAGTCGTAGACAATGCCCACTCCGAGGTCCGCCAGCTTCACACGATATTCTCCGCACTGGCGGGCGGTCTGATCGTCTGTGGTGTGGCGCTCATCCTGCTGTTGAACCGGCACAACAATTTGCTCGATGGTGCTCATAAGGAGATGCGCGGCCTGACGGATGATCTGCAGGCGGCCACGTTGGAGCTGAAGGACAACAATGCCCGCCTTGAGCATGATGCCTATCACGACGCTCTGACCGAACTGCCCAACCGTGCGCTGTTTCGCAAGGAGCTGAACGAAAGACTGGCGTCTGGAGGCGCTGGAACATCGATCATCCTGCTGCTGGATCTGGACGGTTTCAAGGACATCAACGATACGCTCGGCCATGATGTCGGCGATGCGCTTTTGCAGTCCGTGGCCGTGCGCCTGTCTGACATCCGCGAGGATGATGACATGGTATGCCGGCTCGGCGGCGACGAGTTTGCTTTCATAACCAGCGCCCGTGACGAAGAAGAAGCGCTCGTCTTTGCGGATACCCTGATTGCGCAGATAAGCGAACCCTACAATCTCGGGGATCTGGAAATCAAAATTGGTACCTGCGTGGGTATTGCCGTTTCCAGCGACGTGACGAATGCCGACGAGCTGTTCAAGCGTGCCGACCTTGCGCTTTACGAGTCGAAGCGGCTGGGGCCGGGCCGTGTCAGCGTTTNCCAGGATCATATGCAGCAGCAGCTGACCGAGAAAAGATCGTTTGAAGCGGACCTGCAAACCGCGGTTCAGAACAATGAGATGGAAGTCTATTATCAGCCGCAGATGCTGACGAAGACTCGCGAAATCTGCGGCTTCGAGGCTTTGCTGCGCTGGACGCACCCGGTTCGCGGCAGTGTTCCCCCGTCAGCGTTCATTCCCGTTGCGGAGCGGACCGGGTTGATCCATTCGCTGGGCAAATGGGCGATGGACACTGCGTGCCAGGAGGCCAAGACATGGAAGGGCGATCTCAAGATTGCGATCAACCTGTCCCCNGTCCAGTTTCACAGCACCAGCCTCATTCAAAACGTGGTGGATGCACTGGACAAGAGCGGGCTGGACGCCAGCAGGCTCGAACTCGAGATTACCGAGTCCGTGCTGCTCAACAAAAGCGACCAGACGCTCGACACGCTTGAAAAACTGAAAGATGTCGGCATAAAGATCGCCATGGACGATTTTGGAACCGGCTATTCGTCGCTTGGAAATCTGCGCGGCGTACCCTTCGACAAANTCAAGATCGACCAGTCGTTTCTGCGCGATGTTGCGACCGATACCGATGCGCTGGCCATTGTGGAATTCGTGGTCGGTATGGCCAAAAGCTTGAGAATGACGACGATTGCCGAGGGTATCGAAACGCAGGAGCAGTTCGATTGCATGTCCCGGTTGGGCTGTGACCAGATGCAGGGGTATCTGATCGGCCGACCAGGCCCTGCCGAAAAGCTCGATGTCTTCAGGCGTGTCAGCTGAGTGTTTCCATTTGTCCTTTTNATGAGGGCGAGACTTGTAATGGCGTTTATGCGTGGCTTCGCCACGAAGGGAAGTTGGAATGGAACGGCTTGACGTGCATGGGGTGAAGCTCGATCTGGCGCGGGACGAGGTTTCTCCCGTCATCTGGAAAGCGCTGGCTGATGGCAGCTATGAGGCCAAGGAAGCCCGCAGCATTCTCAAAGCCATCAAGCCGGGCGACCGTGTTCTTGAGTTGGGCTCCGGCATCGGCATCATCACCTCCATCATAGCCGGCATAAAGGATGTCATGGTCTGGGCGTTTGAGGCCAACCCGGGGACGGCGGCATTGGCTGAGCGGGTGATCAAGACCAATTGCGCCGATAATGTCGTGTTTTCGCAGGGGTTGCTGACCGCTCATGCCCCGCATGTTCACTCGTTTTATGTGCGCAAAGACCTCTGGATGTCATCCATGGATGAAAATCAGGGGCCATATGAGCACCGCATCGAAATCCCTTCGGAAANTATCGATGCGTTCATTGCGCAGCATCGCATCAACGCATTGGTCATGGATATCGAGGGAGCGGAGCACGATCTCCTGCAGAATGCGCAGCTTGCCGGTGTCGAGCGCATCTTCGTGGAACTGCACGACCACCTCTATAATCTGGCAGGCATTCGCGATATCACCCAGGCGCTTGCGCTGAAGGGGTATTCCTACGATCCACGCGGTTCTCGCGGACCGTGCGTCCTGTTTTCCAAGGACGACAGCAAACGGGAATATGATCCCGACGTGGACTGAAGCGTCAGGCGTTCACGCCTTCATATTCCAGCGATGCCGCGATCAATTCGCGCGCGTAAGGGTGCGTTGCGCCGTTTCTGGCGATGGCGTCACGGGGGAGAACTTCGGTAACTTCGCCGCGCAGCATCACCGCAAACCGGTCACACATGTGGTCAACGACGGCCAGATCATGCGTGACCATAATGTAGGTGAAACCGCGTTCCTCCCGCAGACGCTGGAGCAGATTGAGAATTTCAGCCTGCACCGAAACATCAAGCGCCGATGTCGGCTCATCCAGCAACAGCAAAGATGGCTCGAGGATCAAAGCGCGGGCAATGGCTACGCGCTGGCGCTGGCCGCCGGAAAGCTGATGGGGGAAACGGTCGAGAAATGAAACGGGCAGGCCGACATCGGTGATGGCCTTTTGCATCCGCTCTTCCTTGTCCGTAAGCTTATGGATGGTCAGCGGTTCGTTCAGCACGGTTCTGACGGACTGGCGCGGATGAAGCGAACCGTAGGGNTCCTGAAACACCATTTGCAACTTGCGGCAGCGCTCGATCAACGGCATGTCGCGCACGGATTTGCCATTGATCAGAACATCGCCTTTCCAGAAATCGGTCAGCAAGGAAACGCAGCGCAGCACGGTGGATTTGCCCGAACCGGACTCACCGACAAGGCCGAAACACTCGCCGGGTTTAACGGAAAACGAAACGGATGGCAGGACTTTTACCGCCGCAGGGCCATCGCCAAAGCTGATCGACAGGTCGCGAATTTCAACGGAAACTGACATCAGGCATGTTCCTCCAGCCATTCCGGGCGGCGGTCCAGTACCGCAAGCGGCGCACGGGTGCCGCCAATGCGGGGCTGAGCGGCCAGAAGGCCGCGTGTGTAAGGGTGTTGCGCGGCATCCAGATTGCCTGCCGACAGGGTCTCCACCACCTGACCCGCATACATGATGAGAACGCGGTCACAGAAATTGCGCACAAGATTGAGATCGTGGCTGATCATGATGAGGCCAATGCCGCGATCACGAACGAGGCCGTCGAGAATGTTGAGAACCTGCAAACGAACAGTAACGTCGAGCGCCGATGTCGGCTCGTCGGCAATGACGAGATCAGGGTCGGCCAGCAACATCATGGCAATCATCACCCGCTGGCCCATGCCGCCGGAGATTTCATGCGGATATTGCGCATAGACGCGCTCAGGGTCGCGGATTTTAACCGCCTCCAGCATGACGAGCGCCTTGATCTTGGCTTCCGCTTTTGTGCATTTGAAATGCCGCAGATAGGTTTCCGCCACCTGATCACCGACGCGCCTGATAGGGTTCAGTGAAAATTTCGGGTCCTGAAGGATCATCGACATGCGCCTGCCGCGAACTTTCAGCATCTCCCTTTCGGACAGGGAAAGAAGATCGAGTTCATCGAAGCGCAAGGTATCGGCGGTAATCGCGGCACCCGGCAGAAGGCGCAGCAGTGCACGTCCCACGGTGGATTTGCCCGAACCGCTTTCGCCAACGATGCCCAGCCGCTCGCGACCGAGCGTGAAAGACACGCCGCGCACTGCCTCCGTTGCAGAGCCACCATAGCGAATGCGGAGATTTTCGACGTCCAGTATCGTCCGTTCCATGGTCTATCTCCGGTTCATCTGCTTCGGATCGAGCGCATCGCGCAGACCATCACCCAGAAGATTGAAGGCAAGGCTGACGGTGAGGATCGATATGCCGGGGAAGGTGACCAGCCACCAGTTGTCCAGCATGTAGCGACGGCCGGTCGCAATCATCGCGCCCCATTCCGGCAGCGGTGGTTGTGCGCCGAGGCCGAGAAAGCCGAGGCCAGCGGCGGTCAGGATGACGGTTGCCATGTTCAGTGTCAGGCGAATGAGGACCGATGGCAGGCACATGGGCATGATCGACTTGACGATGATGCGGATGGGTGATGCGCCCTGGAGGCGGGCTGCGGCAATGTAATCGGCATTGCGGAATGTCAGCGCTTCTGCGCGGGCAAGACGGGCGATTGGTGGCCATGAGGTCAGGGCAATGGCGATGATCGCATTGTTGAGACTGGGTCCCAATGCCGCAACGAAAGCCAGCGACAGGATGAGGCTTGGGAATGACAGAAAGATATCGGTGATGCGCATCATCACCGTATCGAACTTGCCGCCGAGATAACCAGACGCGGTGCCGATGATGAGGCCGATGGGGCCGACCACGACGGAGACGAGAAAAATGATCGTCAGCGTGATGCGCGCCCCGAAGATCAAGCGGCTGAATATGTCGCGGCCGAGTTCATCGGTGCCGAACAGATGGCCGTTTCCGGGTGATTTCAGCACGTTGGTCAAGTCCTGCACGTAAGGGTCATGCGTGGCGATCAAGGGTGCGAAGACGGCAGCCAGGATCAGCACGGCAAGGACCGCCAGACCAAAAGCGGACGTCGGGCTGCGCAGGAGGAAAAGAACGATGTTCTTCATCGCATTTACGGAAGCTGGCAGCCTGATTTTTNCTGCATGGGCGGTCATCAGCGTGTCCTCGGATCGAAGAAGCGGTAGAGAATGTCGGACAGAAGATTGAGCCCGATGAAGATGACACCGACGATGAGAACGCAGGTCATGACGGCATTCATGTCGCCGGTGATAAGGTTGCTGGTCAGATACTGACCGAAACCCGGCCATGCGAACACGGTTTCGATCAGCACCGCGCCTTCGAGCAGCGAACCATAGGCAAGGGCGACGATGGTGACCAGCTGGACGCGGATATTGGCGAAGGCATGCCGCCAGATGGTCTGCTGGCTGGAGAGGCCTTTGACGCGCGCGGTCGTTACATATTCCTGACCGAGCTGGTCCAGCATGAAGCTTCGGGTCATGCGGGTGATGTAGGCGGATGAGGAATAACCAAGCAACGAGGCTGGCAGGATGAGGTGGTTCACGGCGGACCAGAAGACATCCATGTCCCCTGCCAGAAGGCTGTCGATCAGGAGAAAGCCGGTACGCTCGTCCACCAGCCCGATATAGAACTGGTCCATACGTCCGCTGCCACCGACGAGATCGAGCTTTGCGTAGAATACGATCAGCGCGATCATGCCTGTCCAGAAGATGGGCATCGAGTGCCCAAAANGGCTGACGACGCGCACGAGATGATCCGGCCAGCGATCCTTGTTGACGGCGGCAAAGACGCCCATGGGGATGCCCAGCCCCGCACCGATGAGAATTGCGAATGTCGCAAGCTCGATGGTTGCAGGCATGACGTGGAGAATGTCCTGAATGACGGGCTGGCCGGTGCGGATGGATGTGCCGAAATTGCCGGTTAAGACATCGCCGAGGTAATAGAAGAACTGCTGCCAGATCGGCTTGTCGAGACCCAGCGAGCGGAACACCTGTTCATAGGTTTCGCGCGTCGCATCTTCCCCAACCATGGCGCGGACAGGGTCGGCAGGCATCAAGCGCCCGATGAAGAAAGTCAACAAGAGGAGGCCGAGCAGCGTGATGGCGATAGTGCCGATCTGCCCCGCCACGCCAGCCAGGCGCGGGCTTCGTATGTGCATATTTCCTCCCTGCGTCAGAATGTGGAAGCCTAAGCTTCATGTCTGACAACTTTTCAAAAATCTGTCACATGTTGTCGTATCTGTCAAGCGAGTGGCGTGAAGCTGCGATACAGGTTTGCATGAGAGATGGAAATGGCAAGCTCATTTTGGGCTGCCTCTAATAGAGATCAGCGCAAATGACGCGTTTCCTGATCGCTTGCATCAGCGGCGGGAGTGAGATGGGATCGAAGGAAAATTCGGCGCTATCAGACGCTCGTGGTTTTGGAGCGCAGGAGCACTTTGTAGCGTTCCAGGCTTCCGCGCAGGTGAATGCGCATCTGCTCACGCGCTGCCTCCGCATCTCCTTCGATGATGGCGTCTACGATACGCCCATGTTCTTCTTGCAGATGAAGGTTATAGTCTTTCGGGCGCGAGCCCGGTTCGGCACCCTGTAATTCCCCGCGAGGAATGATGCCGGAGCGAATAAGCCGCAAAAACTCCGGAAAGCGCCGATTTTGTGTGGCTTCCGCTATTTTGAAATGCAAATCGAAATCCGCGTCGCGGGTGGATTTTCCTTCCGCAAGACACAAGCCGATGGTGTTGTGAGCATCGAGGATTGATTCGATCTGTGCCGCGGAGCGCCGTGAGGCCGCAAGCCCTGCGGACTCCACCTCGAACACCGTTCTCAGTTCGAGAAGCTCGATGACGGAAGATATCCGCTCTGTGGTCAAATCCTTGAAAGGTTCGTCTTTTTCATGCTGGACCTGCAGCGCGAAAACGCCTGCACCCTTGCGGGCCTCCACCAGTCCATCCGCTCTCAGGATGGCGATGGCCTCGCGCACGACGGTGCGGCTGACGGAGTATTCGCGGGTGAGGGCGCTTTCGCTGGGAAGCCTGTCGCCGGGACGGAAGACACCTCCGACCAGATCACGCCGCAGCGCGGTGCTGATCTTGGTAGCGAGTGAAGCTCCGCGCTCCGGCGTCTGTACGGCGTCCATATATGCCCCATCTGGCTGTTACTTGTCTGGCATGTTAACAACTTGCTGCTGCAATGCAAGTTTTGATCGCGTCATCTCATGTTGCAGCGCACATCGAAAGCACTTTGTCTATCCCAATTGGCACTGACGCGGTCTCAGGGTTTACAACGGCGACGGGTAAATACTACATTTATCGTGCGCTTCACAGACATGGTCCTCCCTGATTTNGCGGCAANTTTTGCCGTGGCGAAGCTATGTCTGGATGCCATCGACTCTACCAGAAGACGAGATTATCGGCGCTTCGGCGTCGGTAGCGGGAGTTCGTTGCTTGAACATGCGGAATTGAAATTTGTTTGGCGTTTTCAAACAGACATTGCTTCACGACGGAACGGCTGGTGCCGTTGTAAGCTCACGGTGGGTGATCTGCGCCATCGCCGTTATCAGCGGTGTCGTTAATTTGCTTGCATTGACCTCACCCATTTTCATGTTGCAGGTCTATGACCGTGTGCTGCCAAGCGGCAGCGTCCCGACGCTTGTCGGTCTGGCCATTCTTGCGGTTGCCATGTTTTCCGTGCAGGCAGCGCTGGAAATCATTCGCGCCCGTATTCTGTTGCGCATTGGCGAGCAGTTCGACAATCAATTGTCGCGAGGCGTTCACAGCGCCGTCGTGCGGCTGCCGTTGATATCCAGAATGCCGGGAGATGGTTTGCAGCCGTTGCGGGATTTGGACAATGTTCGCGGTTTCCTGTCCGGGCAGGGNCCGAACGCGTTTTTCGATCTTCCGTGGATGCCGCTCTATCTGGGCATATGTTTCCTTTTTCATACATGGATCGGCGTAACCGCGCTTGCCGGTGCTGTCGTGCTGATTGCGCTGACAGTGCTCGCGAACGCTCTCTCGCAAAAGCCGATCCGCGATACGATCAAGTATAACATGGCGCGAAACGGTTTGCTGGAGGGCGCCNGACGCAATGCCGAAGTCATTCAGTCCATGGGCATGGGCATGCGTCTTTCATCACGCTGGGCGGGTTCCAACCTTCAATATCTCGCTGCCAACCGTAAAGCCGGTGACGTCTCCAATATGCTGGGCGGCATTTCGAAAACGCTGCGAGTGGTGCTTCAATCGGCCATATTGGGCGTGGGTGCCTATCTCGTCATTCGTCAGGAGGCGAGTGGTGGCGTGATGATTGCCAGCTCGATCATGATGGGACGGGCATTGGCGCCCGTCGATATGGCAATCGCAAGCTGGAAACCGTTTCTGATGGCCCGCGAAAGCTGGAGGCGCTTGCAGGATCTGCTTGCAAAGCTGCCCGCTGATCTGCCTGTCACGGCACTGCCCGCACCGGTGCGGGAGCTTCGCGTCGAAGGTCTCGTCATCCTGCCGCCGGGCGAGAAAATACCAACCGTCACGGGCATCAATTTCACCGTGCCGGCGGGCAGTGCGCTCGGCATCATAGGTCAATCTGGCTCCGGCAAGTCGACGCTGTGCCGCGCGCTGGTTCACGTCTGGGCGCCNGCATCGGGAAAGGTCCGGCTGGATGGCGCAAGCTTGCAGCAATGGGACCGGGAGGCAATTGGTTTCCACATCGGTTATCTGCCGCAGGGCGTCGAGCTTTTCGACGGCACCATTGCCGAAAACATTGCTCGTTTCGAGGAGAATGCCGATCCACAGGCAATCGTCGCTGCGGCGAAATCGGCTGGCGCACATGATCTGATCCTGCGTTTCGAAACAGGATATGAAACCTGCATCGGAGAGGCCGGCTCGGCGCTGTCGGCGGGTCAGAGACAGCGCATCGGCCTTGCCCGTGCGTTGTATCGAAATCCTTTTCTGGTGGTTATGGATGAACCGAATGCGAACCTGGATGCGGAAGGTGAGGCGGCGGTGGTGAAAGCCATCGCCTCCGTTCGTGCGCGTGGCGGTATCGCCGTGGTGGTCGCGCACCGGCCAAGCGCCATTGGTGCCGCCGATCTTGTTCTGGTGATGGAAAGCGGTCGGCAAAAGGCATTTGGGCCGCGAGACGACGTTCTTTCAAAGGTACTGAAAGGTACATCCACCGCTGCGCCTGCCGCAAGGAGTTTCATGGCAACCGGCTATGGGGTCCGTCCGCTCCGCGCCGTTGCGCAGCAGGCCGCACAGCCTGAACATGTGGGCGCGGACGTTCTGGACAGAAACGAGGGTGAGGATGCCAAACGCTGAGCCTTTCAATGTCAGGCGGTCTATCCGTCGCCATCTGGCGGCGGGTCTTGTTGTGGGCGTGGTGATGGTGGGCGGTGCAGGGGCCTGGGCCTCGGTGACGTCTCTATCCGGTGCGGTGGTCGCTTCGGGGCATTTCGTTGTCGGTTCCTATGTCAAGAAAGTGCAGCACCCGACAGGCGGCGTGGTGGGTGAAATTCTGGTTCGCGAGGGCGATGCGGTCAAGGCCGGGGACATTCTCATACGCCTGGACGCCACGCAGACCCGCGCCAACCTCGCCATCGTCACCAAACGGCTGGATGAGTTGACGGCACGGCAGGCGCGGCTGGAAGCGGAGCGTGATGACCTTGCGCGGATCACATTTCCTGATGGCATGCTGGCGCGCGTGGATAATGAGGATGTAGCCGCTGCCATACACAGTGAAACGCGCCTCTTCGAGTTTCGTAAACAATCCCGCGACGGCAAGAAGGCCCAATTGATGGAACGCATTGTGCAGTTCCGCCATGAAATCGAAGGGCTGAAAGCCCAGGAGACGGCTTACGCGGATGGTATGGACGTTCTGAACCGGGAGATATCGTCGTTGAACCCTCTCAGGCAGCAGGGCGTGGTGTCCGACCAACGTCTGAACGGCTTGAAGACGCAGGTCGCGACATTCGGGGGAGAGCGTGGCGAGAAAATAGCCTATCAGGCGCAGGCCGCAGGCAAGATTTCGGAAACCAGGCTGCAAGTTCTTCAGGTCGATCAGGACCAGAAGGCAGAGATTGGCAGCCAACTGGCCGATGTTCAGGCGCAGATCGGCGAATATGTCGAGCGCAAGATATCCGCTGAAGACAGTCTGAAGCGTATCGATATCATCGCGCCGCAAGCTGGTGTCGTCCATCAACTCACCGTCCATACTGTGGGCGGCGTTGTCAGCCCTGCCGAGGCCATCATGGACATTGTGCCGGAAGGTGATGAACTGGCACTGGAGGTGCAGATTGCCCCGAAAGACATAGACCAGATAAGCCTTGGTCATGCGGCAGTGCTGCGCATGTCTGCCTTCAATCAAAGAACCACGCCGCAGTTGAACGCGCATGTAACCCGCATCGCCGCTGATCTCGTCACAAATGAGCGAACCGGGACGTCGTACTATGTCGTACGTCTTACGGTTGCTGACGCGGAACTGACAAAGCTGAAGGGGCTCAGGCTTGTTCCCGGCATGCCCGCCGAAGCGATGATAAAGACCGAAGATCGAACCGTGCTGTCTTATCTGTTCAAGCCGCTTTCTGACCAGATCACTCGTGCGTTTCGGGAGGAGTAATGTCAGCTTGGCGTCAGACGTGAAAATGATGCCATAGCGTGGGCTGTTTTTACTTACGCAAGAGCCGAAACCTAACGTAACGTAAGTAAACGTTTTGGATGTGTTAGGCTGCTTTTTCATCCTAAGTGTGTTGTTTATGTTAGGTAATTATCCTGCCGAGCCGATTGTTTTAACTCAGTTTAAATTGTTTNGGTCCAAANCATAAATCTCACCGCCGCTTCATGATGAAGTGCATTCAGTTTCTGGCAGCACGATGGTGGATGCTCACGATTTCGTGACGTCACACAATGTGCCTCGTCGGTTTCCTTGAAACACTCATTGAGGCCCTATGTCTTTTCTGCAAAATGCAAAANTCCGCACCAAGGTGCTTTCTCTTATCGTTCCCGTTGCACTCATTGGTTTAGTAGGTGTTGGCCTTGTGTCCAGCAACTACAAAAACGCCGACAACAGCTATTCGGATTTCATCTCGAACAACGCTATTGGGTCGACGGAACTGTTCCGCGCCAACACGGCACTCGTGTCGCTGGGTTACGATACCACGCTGGGACTGGTGCTGCGTGAGCAATCGGCCAACACCGCGAAAGTGGAAGAGGGTTACAAGAACGATGTGGCGACCACGATCCGGCGCCTCGAAAATGCAAAGAAGCTCTTGCCGGATATGGCCAGTGAGATCAACGCATTCATCTCGCGAACAAACACGATCTCCGCAATGACGGACCAGGTCTGGCAGGTCGCGAAGACAGGTGATTTTCGGACAGCCCGTAAAATCCTCGTTGAGGTTGGACCGCAAATTGAACAATGGCGTTCCGATATCCGCGTCATCAGCGAACGTAATCTTGCTGTTGTTATGGAAAAGTCGGATGCATTAACCGATCAGACCAACTCCACGATCCTCACGACGCTTGTCACTCTGGGCATGCTGTTTTTNGCTGCAATCGCCCTTGCGCTTTTCGTGTCTGCTCGTGGCATCACCGGTCCGATCGATCGTTTGCGCAGCCGCATGGTATCGCTTGCCAATGGTCAGACAGAAGAAAATATTGCCGGGCTCGATCGTCGCGACGAAGTTGGTCAGATGGCTGAAGCCGTTGCCGTTTTCCGCAACAACGCGCTTGAGCGTGCCCGCTTGGAACAGGAGGCCGAAGCCAATCGCAGCCTCTCCGAAANGGAGCGTATGGCCCGCGAAGAGCAGAAGGCCAAGGAAGCCGCTGACACGAGCTTTGCCGTCGATAATCTGGCCGATGCCCTGTCGCGCCTGTCGGATGGCGATGTATCGTTCCGCATCAGCCAGCCTTTTGCCGCACATCTGGACAAGGTCCGCGAGAACTTCAACGGTTCTGCCGAGAAGCTACAATCGGCCCTGAGCCGTGTTGCCGAAAACGCCCGTGGTATCGATGCCGGTGCCAACGAAATTCGCTCCGCTGCCGACGATCTGGCAAAGCGCACGGAACAGCAGGCGGCATCGGTAGAAGAAACCGCAGCAGCGCTGGAAGAAATCACCACCACGGTGAAGGATTCCACCCGCCGTGCACAGGAAGCCGGTGAGCTGGTGGCGAAAGCCCGCACCGGTGCCGAACAATCCGGTAATGTCGTCCGCAAGGCCGTGATTGCCATGGAGCAGATCGAAAAGTCGTCGTCGGAGATTTCCAACATCATCAGCGTCATCGACGAGATTGCCTTCCAGACCAACCTACTGGCGCTGAATGCCGGTGTGGAAGCGGCGCGTGCCGGTGAAGCAGGCAAGGGCTTTGCAGTGGTTGCACAGGAAGTGCGCGAACTGGCGCAGCGTTCCGCCAACGCTGCCAAGGACATCAAGGGCCTGATCACCACTTCGAATACGCAGGTCCAGCAGGGTGTGCAGCTGGTTGGCGAAACCGGCCGTGCGCTGGAAACCATCGTGACCGAAGTGCAGGAAATCAACCGTCACGTGGTGGCCATCGTCGATGCCGCGCAGGAACAGTCTTCCGGTTTGCAGCAGATCAACACGGCTGTGAACCAAATGGACCAGGACACACAGAAGAACGCGGCGATGGTGGAAGAGCAGACCGCTGCCAGCCATGGTCTGGCGCGGGAAGCGGCTTCGCTCAACCATCTGCTGGGCCAGTTCAAGCTGGGTGGTGGTTACGAAGCACCGGCTCGCCAAGCCACGCAGGCCGAGCGTCCGGTACAGTCTCCAGCCCGCGCGCTGGGCCGCAAGGTTGCCTCCGCGTTCAGCGGCAATGCCGCCGTCAAGGCCGACTGGCAGGAGTTCTGAGCTGTAGGGCTTGGATGACCTGATAGGTTTTACGCCGCCCGCGCCTGTCGCGGGCGGTTTTGCATTTGCAGGTTGGGTTAAATAACGCCCCAGGCACGAAAACGTCCGCGCCCTGTCATTTCACGCAGTTCAAGCTGGTTGGCGAGCCCGACAGCGCCTTGAGGTGTGGTGCCCAGTGTCTTCACGATCATGGAGGTGGAAACCACGGGCCGCGCCAGCACCAACTCGATCAGATCGGGCAGGCGTGAGTTGGATCTACGACCCACAAGTCTGCGCTCCATGCGGTTCTTCGCATTCAGCAGACGGTCATGTTCCTTCAGGCCAAAGCTTGCGGCTTCTTGGATACTGTCCAGAAAAGCCACCAGCCGCTCAGTCCTGCTACTGGCGTTGCGCCGTTCCCGAGGGACGGCTTTCAAACCGGTGTTGAAAGCGGTGAGGTGGGAGAGGGTCATGCCTTCCTGCCGTAACAGGGCAGAGGCAAGCTGGCGGCCAAGCCAGGGGCTTCGCTGCAACACTTCGAGCTTGGACCATGCGTCGAGCGCGATGGCTGCGCGCAACGCAGCAGGAAGCCCTGCCGTGTTTTTCACAACCGTCCGCCATTCCTCCAACCGTTCGTCCTCGTTCCAGTCCGGATCGCGGATTATGGTTTCGGTATGGGAATAGGAGGAGGGGCGCTCGTCCTTGGTTATGGCCTCAAGCGTTGCCGAGCTTCTGGCCAGAAGACGGTCGATGGCGGAAAGCTCGTCGCTCAGTGCCATATCCTCGTCGTCGTCTGAACGGGCTTCGGCTTTGGATGGTAGGGGGTCGGATTGGGCTGTCGCGATGTTTGCGGCCTCCTCGCCACGCAGACGAGAAAGACCAGCCGGGCTCAACGCCCATTTCGGCTCATTGCCCGCTATCTGACGACGTGCGCGCAGGATGCGGCTTGCGATTGCCATCTCGTGGGTCGGCGCGCGGATATCCATATGGGCATCATGGAGAACAAGGTCTTCGATATGAACGAGTTCGCCATCTATCCACAGAGAGGACGCGGCATCGATAAAATCCTGCCGTTCGAGAAAACCCTGCCCGAAAGGTGAACGGGAAATGCGCTCATCCAGCCGCGCCAGCGCGTCAGTTGCGCGCATGCATGGCAAGATCAATCTGTCCAAAGGTAGCCGATTCACATCGTAAAGCATGGGATTTGATAGAATGGACGCGATATGAAAGCAATTTCGCAATTGGCTTTCATATGATTTNATCCCGCTTTTATGCCTGGTAGCGAAACCCTGGCTTCAAACCCGTCATCTCGACCCATGGCGGGAGAAGAGAGGGTGAGTGAGCCGTTCATTTGCTTGACGAGGTGCTTGACGATAGCAAGCCCGAGGCCGGACCCGGTGGCCTGCGTCGTGCCTCTGGTGAAGCGTGTCGTCAGCTTTGGCAACAGTGCCGGATCGATGACAGGGCTGTCGTTGATGACACGAAGAGAATTGTCATCTCCAACGTGAACATCGACCGTCGTGCCTGCGGGGCTGTGGATCAGCGCGTTCTCTACCAGATTGCGCACGACGATCCCGAAAGCATCGCCGTTGATCATGCCACGAAGCTTGCCGCCTGACGGCACATGCAGCTCGATGCGGTCATCACCCTTATCCGAACGGCCGATATCTTCCAGAACAAGGCCGACGATGGGGAGGAGATCGGTTTCGACATCCGAGGTGCCGATGCCCGCTTCGGCACGCGACATTTGCAGAAGTTTTTCGGCAAGCTGGGCCAGATGTGACAGAGAGCGCTCGATCTGGGCGACACGCGGTGCGAATTCGCGAGGGATGTCCGCCTGCAAGCGCTGCGCCTGCGCCAGTGCGCCAGCAATGGGCGTTCGAAGTTCATGGGCGCTGTTCGATGCAAAGGCGCGTTCGGACTCCAGCGCTGCCCGCAGGCGTTCCAGCAGCAGATTGACCGACCTGGCTATGGGGTTCAGCTCTTTGGGTAGGCGCGTATCGTCCACCGGCACCATGTTGCCGCTGTCTTTTCTGCCGATTTCATCGCGCAATGTCTGGACCGGGGCCAGTGTGCGCCGGACGACGAGGATGACCGCCACGATGCTGGCGGGAATGAGCAGCAGCAAAGGTAGGATCAGCGCCGTTCCGGCCTCCACGATCGCTTCGCGGCGATTGGCGAAGGCATCCGCCATCTGTAGATAAAGAGTACCGTCTTCGGTTGCGACGGTGTAGATGCGCTGCGTGGCGGTATCGGCAAAGCCGGGTGTCAACGGCACGTCGAAGGGCTCATAGGCCCCATCGCGGGAGCGAAGAAGGACTTCGCCTTCACTGTCGCGCAATTGGTAGGTCAGGTACTCCTTGCCATCTGCGGGCTGAACCAGATGGCGTTCGTCCTCGGGGCTGCGTTCCTTCAGATCGTCGGCGATCAGCGGCAACAGCCGTTCGGCGGTTTCCTGCACGCCGCTGTCGAAAATTTCGGCAAATTCGTCCTGCATCACCATGACGCCGAGGGCGGAGGCGATAAGCCATGACAGAGCGACGACGCTTGTCAGTGCGATCACCATTCGGCGTGTCATGCTTTCGCTTCGCTTCATGTCTCTACCTGATCGTGTAACCAAGGCCACGCACTGTCTCCACCCTGTCAGAGCCGATCTTCTTGCGCAATCTGCTGACATAGACCTCGACGGTGTTGCTTTCTATTTCGGCACCGAATTCATAGAGCGTTTCGTGCAACTGCGCCTTGGAAACGACCGCACCGGGACGCTCGACCAGTTTTNCCAGCACCGCCCATTCTCTCGCGCTGAGTGTGAGTGCGATGCCGTTGACGACGATGTTGCGTGCAACCTGATTGATCTCGATACCGGGCAATTTGACCACAGGTTCCGAACGACCGTCATAACGGCGCGAAACAGCCAGCATGCGCGCGGTCAATTCTCCGAGGTTGAAGGGTTTGACGAGGTAATCGTCTGCGCCCGCATTCAGCCCCTCGATGCGATCCGACACCTGATCGTGGGCGGTCAGGATGATGACCGGCGTCGGATCGTTGCGCTGGCGCAAGCCTCTGAGAATGGAAAGGCCCTCACCATCGGGCAATCGCAGATCAAGCAGGATCAGGCCGTAATCGACGGTTTGGGTTGCGGCGTTCGAGTCCGCGACTGTCTTGAACCAGTCCACGGCATGCCCTGCGGCTGCCACATGGTCGCGAAGCGCTTCACCCAGAACATGATCGTCTTCGACAAGTAGAACGCGCAAGCATACCTCACTTCCAGCCATATGCGGGAGGGCTAAAGAGTGGGTATGCTTCGCATTTTGTCACGTCAAGCTGTGGGTCTGCGTTTGCATGCGCTGAATACATCGAGAGAGGGATCATAGACCGAGGTCGAGACATTCATCATGCTCAATATGCTGTGGAAGAAGTCGTCGTGGGAGCGCCCGCCCGCCTTCGCCTCATTCGCAAGGCAAGCGGCGTCCAGCCCCATGGACTTGGCGAAATCAGGATCGAACCAGACCAGGAACGGAACATGTGTCTGCTCGGCAGGTGCCAGAATATAGGGCGCACCGTGGAGATAGATGCCGTTCTCGCCCAGCGATTCGCCATGGTCCGATGCGTAGATCATTCCCGTCGCCAGCTTGTCCGAGCGGGCCTTCAGCTTGTCGATGATGCTGGCGAGGAAGTGGTCGGTGTAGAGGATGGTGTTGTCATAGGCATTGACGATTTCGATATCCTTGCAATCCGGCAGCTCTGCGGTCTGGCAATCGGGTGTGAATTTTCTGAATTCGTCGGTATAGCGCAGATGGTAGGTGGGGCCGTGGCTACCCAACTGGTGTAGGACGATGACGCTGTCTTTCGTCACATTGTCGAGCCAGCTATCCAGCCGGTCGAGGAAGATGTCGTCGCGGCATTCGCCGTTCGAGCAGAATTTGGGGTCCTGTGCTGCGGTCAGGTCGAAATAGGGAACGCGGTCTGCGACATTCTTGCTGCCGGTATTGTTGTCCCACCAGCGTGCATCGACGCCTGCGTGGACGAGCACGTCGAGGAGGTTTTCATTCGAGAGTGCTTTGCTGTGGCTATATTGCGAACGAGTGAATTTGGAGAACATGCAAGGGATGGAGATTGCCGTTGCCGTGCCGCAGCTGACCGTGCTTGGGAAATAGACGACATCACGCTTTTCCAGCTGAGGATTGGTGTCGCGGCCATATCCGTTGAGCGAGAAGTTGGCGGCGCGCCCGGTTTCGCCAGCAACGATGACGGTTATGCGGGGTTTGGTGATGCCGCCGAGAGCGGGCATGACTTTCGCGTCCTGACCGGTGGGTGAGACGGTGAGTTGGGCTTCCTGATCGGCCTGCGAGATGTAGCGAACCGCCGAGGAAATCGGCGTAAAGGGATTGAGACTTTTGGCGATGTCCTTGTGCTGGCGAACGGCGGTCGTAAACGTCTTGGAGTTGGCAGCGGCAATTGCGCAGACAATGGCAAGGCAGCCGATGATGCTGGCTACGTTCCACAGGAATTTGCTGAAGAACGGTCTATGATCGATTTTCACGATCGCCAGCAGGGCGATGGGAATGCCGGCAAACAGCACGAGGTGCAGGGCAAAACCCGGCGTCATCAGGTTGCTCGCTTCCGCCTGAGTCGTTTCGAACGCGTTGCGCACCATGTCGCTGTCGATGACCGCACCGAAGCGGTCCATGAACCATGATGACACCGCAGCGATGATGATCAGCACCGCGAAGATCGGTTTCGTGATGTATTTGACCGAAAACAGGATGAGAACCGCAGAAAATGCGGCGCCCATCCCAATGTAAAGGCCAAAAATCGCAACGGGATAGGCCGATAAATAGGTGTGAATCTTGGCCCAGAATGTGTGATTGGTGAAAAACAGAAGGTAGAGAGCCGTTGCGATGCTGAGTGTAACGCTGCCCACGGCTGGTCGTGCGATAGCGCCACGCCCGCTTCTCATTGTTGGAGATGATAGCGCCATATGTCTCGTTTTCCCGCTGCTTGTCCTGCGGGGGATGTGTCATCTAGCTGACATGAAACTGAACGGGGTCTGGCAAGGCTACCAGGAAGGCATATGCCGGTAAAATGGGCATGTTAACGAATGTTAAAATCTACCCTTTAGAAGGTGCGGTTTTCGTTTGTTTCCAGATATGTACATTCAAACTGACGTGATCTCTCAGGGATGGTTCTGCCACATCTGAAATTTTCGCAAANTATGATTTTTTNCGATTTTTCGCCGCTGTGAATGGAATTCAGATGGCTCTCTTGGATTTTCCAAAAACGCTGCTTTTGGTACAACTTCTCTTCCCGATCGCCGCCTTTGCGAGCGAGGACGTCCCGCGAAAAGATCAGATTGCCCTGATGGACGAGTTCAAAAAANTCGACATGGTGGGTGTTGCTCGAAAAACCAAAGATGTTGACGCCCGCCCCGCATCTCCTGGTGAAATCGTCATCACCTACATCCGGGGGCAAGGGGTCGAAACGCGCTCCAAGCCCGCCGAAGACGGTGATTGGGTGGTGCGCAATCGCTGCGAAGAGACGGGCAACGAAGAAATCCTCGTCAAAAAGCGGAATTTTTCGGACCGATATGGCGAGCCGCTTTCGCAAGCCGACGCAGCCGGTTACCGCGCTTTCAAGCCGAAGGGCTCCGAGATGAACTATTTCATCGTGACGGACGAGATTGGTCCGTTCAACTTTCGTGCGCCTTGGGATGAGACGATGGTTGCCCTGCCGGGAGATGCTATCGTGCAAGTGCAAACGGATGAGAGCGACACCTACCGTGTTGCAGCGGCTGCTTTCCAATGTACATATGAGATCGTCAACCCGGCAAAGTTCATTATCGATGCGGCTTTGCGCTAAGTCACGGCAAAAATTCCAGTAGTCTCCGCTCGTCGGCTCTTAATCCCGCAATGGATTTGAGTTCGCTGCCCATGATTTNCTCCAGCCGTTTGACGGCTTTGTCTTCCGTTGCAAGGTCCAAGACCGCTGGATGGACATAACTTTTCCGGCATATTGCGGGTGTGTTGGACAGCTCTTCAGCGGCTGCCATGCACATGCCCTTTATCGTTGGTCGCTCCTCGCTTCCTAGAGCACGGGAGGCGTGCCCGAAGGCAGCAAGAGTGCCGCCCCATGTGCGGAACGTCTTTGCGGATATGCCTTCGCCCGCACTTTGCGAGATGTACGCATTGAGTGCGCTGGAATCGATGGGGTGAACGACACCATTTTCGTCCTGCCAGACAAAGAGCTGCCTACCCGGCAGGTCGGCGATGTTTTCCAGAATGCGTTGCAAACGTGGATGTTTGAGTTTGCGGTTTACGCGCTGCCCGCCCTTGGCTGTAAAACGCAGTTCTATCGTCTCGCCGAAAGAAACATGTTTTTNCAGCAAGGTCGTTGCACCATAAGTGCCATTTGTTTCGAGGTAGGTCTTGTTGCCAACCCGAAGATAGGCTGCGTCCAGCAACAGGACGAGGGCGGCGAGCGTTACGTCTGCGCCGTGCACCTGTCTCGACAGGTCGGTCGTTGCGCGGCGGCGAATGGCGGGCAATGCCTCCCCGAATGTCTTCAGCTGGTAAAATTTGTTTTCGCCCCGCAAGGCGTGCCAATCCGGGTGATAGCGATATTGCTTGCGCCCACGCGCGTCGTAACCCGTCGCCTGCAAATGGCCGGATGGGTCGATGCAGATCCAGACCCGTTCATAGGCGGGCGGTACACCAAGGGATTTGAGACGACTGATCTCCAGCTTGTCGGACAGAAGCATGCCATCGGGAAGCCTGTAAGCGAAACCCTTGCCGCGTTTCTCTCGGGAAATACCCGGTTCCTGATCACTGACATATGTCAATCCGACTTTNCTCAGGATGCGAACTGGAAGCTGATTCATGGATTTTTGTGCTCCTCACCATTGTGAGGCTTAATGCGCCTAACCCTGCGTCTGTTCCCAGCCGGATGAGGCAAGATGAGAGCGGCTTAGACCGCTCCCATCAGATGCAGGAGATCAGGCGCCGGGCGCCAGTTTGAGAATTTGTGACTTTCCGCCCCCGCGCTCTTCGGTCACGGCATAGACCGCGCCATCACTGCCGATCTTGACGTCACGAATGCGCGCCTCAAGCGGCAAGCGCCCTTCCGACACGACCTTGTCGTTCTCCACCTTCAGCACGACGAGGCCCTGGCTGACGAGGCNGCCGATGATGAGAGAGCCTTTCCATTCCGGGATGGCATCTGAATCGTAATAGGCCATGCCCGATGGACCGATGACGGGGTCCCAATAATAGACCGGCTGTTCCATGCCGTCTTTTGTGGTCATACCGTCGCCGACCGCACCACCGCTATATTCGATGCCATAGGTGATGACAGGCCAGCCGTAATTGAGACCGGCCTTCGGCAGGTTCAGTTCATCGCCACCCTTTGGGCCATGCTCGACCGTCCAGAGCCGTCCCTGACCATCGATAGTCGATGACTGGACGTTGCGGTGGCCGTAGCTCCAGATTTCGGGAAGAGCGTTTTGCTGGCTAGCGAAAGGATTGCCTTCAAATGCTTTGCCGTCCTTGTCGATGCGGAAAACCTTGCCAAGTCCGCTGGACAGATCCTGCGCCTGAACCCGCGGTTCCTTGTCGGACCGCTCGCCGACTGTGACGTAGAGTTCGTTGTTGGGTCCGAATGCGAGGCGCGAACCGAAATGTTTATCGCCGTCATAGGTCGGCATCTGACGGAATATCACCTTGGTATCTTCGAGAACCGCGTTGCCGTCACTCTCCATGAGCTTGGCGGATGCGACCGAAGTTCCGTTACCGCCATCTCGTGGTTCGGAGAAAGAGAAATAGATCATTTTGGAGGTGTCGAAATCGGGGGCAAGCGCGATGTCGAGAAGTCCGCCCTGTCCGGAGGACGCAACGTCGGGGACGCCTTCCAGAGCCGGACCTGCCTTGCCATCGGCGACGATATGCATCGCACCTTCCTTGGCGGCGACGAGCATGCGGCCATCAGGCAGAATTTCCATGGACCAGAGATGCGGCAGATCGTCTGCAACCACCATCTTCTGTAGCGACGGCATTTTCTCCGGCTGGACCGCACGCGTCTGACCTTCAAACGCCGGTTTCTGGTCCGGTGCATTCGCCTGTTTTGTTTCGGCTGGGCCTGTCGACTGCGCGGTGGCCATGGGGGCAAGCGGCGCGAGGAGGCACATCGAAAGAACGGTCGTCGTCAGCAGGTGGTGAGTGCGTGGCATAAGTCTCCCTTCCATAAAGTATTTGCAGGCGGGAAACATGTGGGAACGTTTTTCGTTTCACCTAGCGGTTTCAACAAAACTTGATTCCGCCGTGTAAATCTCGGTCCTCTTATATTTCGTGGGCGAAAATTAGTCGGGAACGTTCCGTCGCTTTCCGAGTTTTGTGATGTCGCAAATCGTAGGAGGGTGCCATGCAAATCATCGACAACAAGGAAATCGAAACGACGGAGATAAAGCCGATCCTCAGCGTCGTCGAATTTTGCCGTCGTTACAGGCTGGACGATGCCGAGGAGTCCCGTCTGCGCAAGCTGTTTGGAGATTTTGCCTCTCGTCATGAGCTGCTGATGAACGCCCAGCGCAAGGCTACGTTCCGCTGATCATATTCAAGTCGGTTTGTCACCCAATACCATGAAGACATCGTAACGCGTACTTTTACCGAGAAGCTGATGAGAGGGTTTGCGGATGCCGGGCATTGGTTCGGCACGCAATGGCCACTTCAGCACTACACGCTTCGTCGCGTATGCCAGGGCCACCGTCATCAGCTCAACCTGATCCGGGTCGGCCCCAACCAACTCCCTCAGAACACGCATCTCCTTCTTCACCAGCGCCGTATTGTGGCGTGGAGGGTGCATCGGGTCGATGATGACGACCTCTGGCGACAGCGTTGGAATGAGTGTGCGGGAATCGCCATGAAGAAGCGTCATTCTGGATGTGATCTCCCGGTAGATGCCGCCCTCCGCATCGGCCCGCGCAATCGCGCCAGCCAGCAACGCATGCATTCCCGGCGATCTTTCGATCAGCGTCACCTCGGCACCGAGAGAGGCGAGCAAAAACGCATCGCGCCCCAATCCGGCAGTCGCATCGACAATTCTGGGTGTTTTTCCGTTTTTCAAACCGGCTGCCTTTGCGAGCGCTTGGCCGCGCCCTTCGCCAGAGCGTAACCGGTGGCCCACGGCACCGCCGACAAAATCAACGATAAAACCTTCGTTGCGATCTTTTTCCGTCATCTTCGTCTCAAAAAGGGCAGGGAACGGTTACTGTCATATCGCGACCATCGGGGTGGCGAAAGCGCAGGTCTTGCGCATGCAGCAGCAGGCGGTCGGACGCGACGAGCGCGTCACCTTGCGCGTAAAACGCATCACCGAGAATAGGATGGCCTATGGCTTTCATATGAACGCGCAGCTGGTGCGTTCGCCCTGTCAGGGGATGCAGACGAAGACGTGTGGCGGGCAACGGTAGCCGCTCGATGACGTGCCAGTCCGTTTGCGCCGACTTGCCACCTTGGTGGTCCACGCGGTGGCGCGGCTTGTTGTCGGGATCGATCGTAAGCGGCAGATCGACGTGGCCGCTTTCGCCGTTGACGTCGCCCCAGACCACGGCGATATAGGTTTTTTCGGTCGTCCGGTTTTCGAACTGAGAGGCGATGACTGCATGTGCCTTGCGGTTTAGCGACATCAGCACGAGGCCGGATGTGTCCTTATCCAGCCTGTTGATCATCAACGCCTTCGGAAACTGCTTTTGTACGCGCGTCGCCAGGCTATCGGACAAGGCCGGGTCACGGCCTGGAACGGACAACAACCCGCTGGGCTTGTCGAGAACGAGGAGGTCGTCGTCCCGATAGACGATGGAAACATAAGGTTCCATCGGCGGATTATAGACCGGGTTTTCAAGCTCTGATGTCATGCTGCCTCATAGCATGAATCTGGATGATGGCGAGGAGATTGCTCATCATTCTGGAAGAGGAACGGTGACGCGACCGCTGGTCAGGTCCATGACCATTTTCGCGACTGTTTCAGCAGATGAGATCGGCACTGATAACGTCAAACGGGCACCATCCGCGGTGAACGCCTCGCTTTCGATTGTCAGGTCCGGCACGGCCATCAGCCTCGATTTGACCAATGCCAGGTCAGAAAAACCGCAGTCGATTTCCGTCGAGAAGGTCGGAATGACCGGCGTTTTCTCACCCTGTCTCAGGCAGGTGGCGGCTGTTCCGCCATAGGCACGCATCAGGCCGCCGCTGCCTAAAAGTATGCCGCCGAACCAGCGTGTAACCACCACTGCCACGCAATCCAGCGATTGTCCGTCGATGGCTTGAAGGATGGGCTTGCCTGCCGTACCCGAAGGCTCGCCATCATCGCTGAAACGATAGACCTGACCGACGCGCCAAGCCCAGCAATTGTGGTTGGCGGTTGCGTCGGATTGCTGTTCGATGAAGCGCTTTGCCGCCTCCTCATCCGCGATGGGACAGGCAAAGGCAATGAAGCGGCTTTTCTTGATGTCTTGCGAAAATGTTTCGGGACGATTGAGCGTGAACATGTTCCGTCAATAGCGCATGTACCGGCGCGGGCAAATCGGTATAAGGCGGATGTAATCAAACCGCGTTGGAAATTTGTGTGATGCACGGCAAGACAGTGGCGATCATTGGTGGCGGACCGGCGGGGCTGATGGCGGCAGACGTGCTGTCTGCGGCCGGGTTGACTGTTACCGTCTATGAGGCGATGCCGACGGTTGCGCGCAAATTTCTCATGGCTGGCAAATCGGGTCTCAACATCACCCACGCGGAAGACTACGACGGGTTCGTCACGCGGTTTGGCCACGCGCAGTCAAAGCTTCAATCGGCGCTGGATGATTTCACGCCTGCCATGCTTCGCGACTGGGCGCTGTCTCTTGGGCAGGAGACGTTTACCGGAACCTCCGGTCGGGTTTTTCCCGTTGCCATGAAGGCTTCGCCGCTTTTACGTGCCTGGCTGTCCCGATTGAATGCGCAAGGGGTGGAGATAAAGACGCGCCATCGCTGGGCAGGTTTTGATGGGAATGCGCTTGTCTTCCAGGCGCCCTCCGGTGACGTGACCGTTGAGCAAGGCACCGTCCTTCTGGCGCTCGGGGGTGCCAGCTGGCCAAAGCTGGGCTCGGACGCGGCCTGGGTGCCGTGGCTTCGGCAAAAAGGCATCGCCATCAATGATTTTCAACCCGCCAATTGCGGTTTCGACTTGGAGTGGAGTGATCATTTTCGAGGCCGCTTTGCAGGTGCGCCGGTAAAGTCGGTTGTCACGACGTCTCAAGCCGGACGTTTCGAGGGTGAATTCGTGGTGACCCGGCATGGCATCGAAGGCAGTCTGGTTTATGCGCATTCAGCGGCTTTGCGGGATGCCTTCCAGCGGACCGACAGACCAACTCTGATGGTTGATCTCGCGCCCGGACGGATGCAACAACGTCTGACGCATGATCTCGAACGGCACCCCCGAANGGATAGTCTTTCAAACAGATTGCGAAAGGCGGCTGGTCTTTCGCCGGTCAAGGTCGCGCTGCTGAGAGAGCGCAGACCTGAGCTCTCTGCCATGTCCGCGTTTGACATCGCAGCGCTGATCAAGGCTTTGCCCATTGCCGTTACATCTGCACGTCCCATCGCCGAGGCAATATCGAGTGCTGGGGGAATCGACTGGCGAGAGATCGACCAGCGCTATATGCTCAAATCCATGCCCGGAATATTCGCGGCAGGCGAGATGCTGGACTGGGAAGCGCCAACCGGTGGTTACCTGTTAACCGCTTGTTTTGCGACGGGAAAAGCCGCTGCCAAGGGTATTATCGATATGCTTGGACATACTCGATAATTATATAGTGGGTTGGCTATTGCTTCCTTCCAAAAAAANCGCTTGATAAGTTTCTTCGAATAAAGTGGTAAGGTCGGCCAGTCTGTTTNCGTGGCTGATTTNGTGGTGGATGAGAGCCTTTGCTTTCGCTGGTGATGTTTNATGACTGATATATCTGCATTTGGCCAATGGCCGATCGGCGGCGGTGAGGCTGGCGCCCTCGTGCGTGCTTTCGACTGGTCCAAAACATCACTTGGTCCAATCTCCTCTTGGCCAGCCAATCTTCGCCACAAGGTGAATTCGGTCGTCAATTCGCCCATTCCGCAGGTTTTGATGTGGGGCAAAGACCACGTCATGATCTACAATGACGGTTACATCGAGATTGCCGGGAACTATCACCCCAGAGCGCTTGGTGGCACTGTTCCAACGATATGGCCCGAGATATGGGACTGGAACAAGACTGTTCTAGCCGCTGGCTTTGGCGGCGCGGTACAGTCCTACCGCGACCAGACAATGGTTCTGAAGCGCAACGGGCAGCCTGAGGAGGTCGTGTTCGATCTGTTCTATACCCCCATTCACAATGATGGTGGAACGGTCGATGCGGTGTTGTGCACCGTGCTTGAGAATACCGAGAAGGTCAAAGCCGTTTCCGACCTTGCTGCCAGCCGTGAAGAGCTGAGCCGCCTGACGGATGCCTTGCCTATTCTCGTGGGCTTTATCGACCTTGACCATGTCTACCGGTTTGCCAATCGGGGTTATCTCGAATGGTTCAATCGTCGCCCCGAGGATGTGCTGGGACGCAGGGCAGTCGATGTGGTTGGCGAGACCTTCTATCAGGCCCGGTTGCCTTACATCGAGCGGGCTATGGCTGGCGAGACAGTCATCCACGATGCCGCAATCCTGTGTCCCGATGGCAGGACCCGCGCAGCGGAAATCCGACACGTTCCCCGGCACACGGCAAAGGGGGATGTTGACGGTTGTTACGTCCTGATCATCGATATCGACGCACGCAAACGCGTCGAGCTTGAGCTGACGGTCAGCAACAACCGTTTTCGTGCAGCCGTCAATGCGGTTCACGGCGTGTTGTGGACGAATAGCCCTGATGGCAGAATGCTGGGTGTGCAGGGCGGCTGGGCCGGATTGACGGGCCAGACCGTCGAGCAATATCAGGACTATGGCTGGGCGGATGCAGTCCACCCGGAAGATCGCGACGGCTCGATCAAGAGCTGGAACGAAGCGGTTGCGGCCAAGTCCACCTATGTCTGGGAACACCGCGTTCTGCGTCACGACGGCGTCTACCGCACCTTTGCTGTTCGTGGCGTTCCCATCTTGAATGCCAGCGGTGACATCATCGAATGGGTAGGTGTGCACACCGACATCACCGACCAGCGTGCAGCCGAATCCGCACTTCAGGAACATTCCGCCAATCTGGAGCGTGAAATTCGACATCGTCGGCGTGCCGAAGACCAGCTTCGTCAACTGAACGAAGGGCTAGAAGCGCGTGTTACATCGGAAATTGCCGAGCGTCGTCAGGCTGAAAGAGCCTTGCAGCAGGCGCAGAAGATGGAATCCATTGGCCAACTGACCGGTGGTGTGGCGCACGATTTCAACAATCTTTNGCAGGTTGTGGCGGGCAATCTCCAACTGCTGGCGAAGGATGTCGTCGGCAATGAACGCGCTGAGCGACGGGTTGGCAACGCACTGGCGGGCGTCAGCCGTGGTGCAAAGCTTGCCAGCCAATTGCTTGCCTTCGGTCGTCGTCAGGCGCTCGAGCCGCGCGTGATCAATGTCGGCCGTTTCGTCGCCGGAATGGATGATCTGTTGCGTCGCTCCATCGGAGAAGCCATCGAAGTCGAAGTTATCACGGCAGGCGGTTTGTGGAACACATTTGCCGATCCGGCGCAGGTGGAAAACGCGCTGCTGAACCTTGCGATCAACGCTCGAGATGCGATGGCAGGTTCCGGAAAGCTGACTATCGAAGTCGGCAACGCCTCGCTCGATCAGGATTATGCGCGTACCCATGCCGAGGTCGAAGCCGGGCAATATGTCATGCTGGCGGTGACCGACACGGGTTCGGGCATGGCGCCTGAGATTGTCGACAAGGTGTTCGAGCCATTTTTCTCCACCAAACCGGAAGGCAAGGGCACAGGCCTTGGCCTTTCCATGGTCTATGGTTTCGTCAAGCAGTCCGGCGGCCACGTCAAGATTTACAGTGAGATCGATCAGGGAACGACGGTCAAGGTTTATCTTCCCCGTTCGCTTTCCAACGAAGACCGTGAAATCGTGGTGCAGAGCGGACCCATCGTCGGCGGCAGCGAGACGGTTCTCGTTGTGGAGGACGATGATGAGGTAAGAGGCATCGTCGTTGAAACGCTGACGGATCTCGGCTACCGGGTTCTGACAGCGCGGGATGCACAGGCAGGCCTGACGGTCGCAGAAAGCGGCGTTCCCATTGATGTCATCTTTACCGATGTCGTCATGCCCGGGCCAATGAAGAGCAGTGAAATGGCGCGGCGCGCCAAGGAGCGGCTGCCCAACCTCGCCATCCTCTTCACCTCCGGTTACACGGAAAATTCCATCGTTCACGGAGGCAAGCTTGACGCAGGCGTCGAGTTGCTGTCGAAGCCCTATACGCGCGAGGCTCTTGCCAGACGTTTGCGCCATGTCATCGCCAACCAGAAACAAAGAGTCGAGTCGAACAAGGACCGCGCGTCCAATCAGGACGCTATTGCAAGACTTCGCAGCAAGGCCGCGATGCGTATTCTGCTGGTGGAAGACGATGAGCTGATCCGCATGAATACATCCGATATTCTTCTCGAAAGTGGCCACGACGTCGTTGAGGCGGCAAACGCGACGCAGGCGCTTGACCTCATCGAAAGAGAAGAGGTCGATGTGCTGGTAACCGATGTCGGCTTGCCGGATATGAGCGGTGCTGATCTTGCCGTGCTAGTCAAGGAGCGCAAGCCTTTGGTGGGCGTGGTGTTTGCGACAGGCGACAACTTCCTGCCGAACAATGCACCGGCGGGCGCGGTTTTGCTGTGCAAGCCCTACAATGAAATCGATGTCCGTTCGGCGATCGTCCAGGCCATGAGCGAGTAAGGTCGGCGTGGCTCAGTAACCGCGGGCCATGTCCACGGTTGCTGGCAGGCTGCCTGTCTTCCGCCATGCGCTGATGTTCTCCGCAACGATCGCGGCGGATGTCTGCCGATTGGTGGGCGCGGAGATATGCGGCAGTACAGTCACGCGCTGGTGGCTCCAGAAAGGTGATCGCGCATCCAGCGGTTCCTGCTCGAATACATCGAGGACGGCGTGCGACAGATGCCCGGCATCCAGCGCTGCCAGCAGATCCTCCGATACGATGACTGCGCCGCGTGCGAAATTGATGATCGCGGCGTTGGCTTTCATGGTGCCGAGACGAACCTTGTTAAGCAGCCCTTTCGTATCGGCTGTCAGTGGAACGAGGCAGACGAGAATATCGCTTTTCGCCAGTAATGTCTGAAGACCGCTGTCGCCGGACAGCGTGTCGATACCCTCCAGCGTCTTGGGTGAACGGCTCCAGCCGGTGGTGTTGAAACCCGCTTCACGCAATCTTGCAGCGGCGGCTGCTCCCAAGGCGCCGAGCCCGAGAAGGCCAACCGCAACATCCCTCGGATGGCGATATTCCAGTTCCTTCCACAGCGCCTTTTGCTGGTTGTCGCGATAGGCTGGCATGTCGCGGTGGAGATAATAGGTCCACGCCAGCACGGCCTCGGCCATCACGCGTGTCAGTTCCGGGTCGGTCAGACGCACGATGGGTGGCGCTGTCGTGCCGAGTTCAGCCACGAGGCGTTCCACGCCCGCCCACAGGCTGTGTATCCATTTCAAACCGGTCAGCTTGGCAATATCGGCTGGATCAGGATTGGCGACGATAGCGATTTCCGCTTGCGCCTTCTCGTCATCACTCATCGTTTTGACCGACAGAATTGTCTCGCCTGGCAGGGCTGACGACAGCATCTCGATCCACTCCGCTTCGTTGGCGTCGGTGGTGCGGGAAACGAAGGCGATGGGAGATGGCATGAAGGAAGTGTCCTACGCTGATATTCGTGATGTCATATCAATGCGGAAAACTTCTGTCGGAAGCCAGCCATTATTGTTCAATAGCGGGTAAAAAGATGCCCGCTCGACGCGGGCATCTTGATCTTGTTTTAAGCGGGTTCGGAAACCGGTTTTTTCGCGTCGCCATAATAGGCGGAGAACTGCTCGTGATAATGTTCCGAGCNGCCCGGACCGGCATAACGCTGCAACTCGGTCATATCGGTCTTGTTCAGCACGATGCCCAGCGTCTTGTTGGCGATCTGGGGTTCGTGGCTCATGAGGTTCTGCACCATCTGGATAGGTGTCTTGCCCCATTCGGTGACGAACACGAAACCATCGACCTGAGAGGCGAATGCCTTGGCATCGATAACAGGCACCACAGGCGCAAGGTCAACGATGATGTAGTCGCAGGCTTCGCGCGCCGAATCCATGAACTTGCGCATGCCGGATGAGGCAAGCAACTCGCTGGAGTGAGCAAACTGGTTGCTGGTGGAAACCGGCAAAATACCCATCTTGGTGCGGCTATCGACCTTCACGGCCTTGGTCCAAGGGACCTCGTCCAGCACGACTTCCACGAGACCAGCGGACTGGCGCGTTGTCAGCATGCGGCTGAGGCCCGGATTGCGAATATCGGCATCCACGACAAGCGTGCGCTTGCCGGTGGTGGCGATGAGGCCCGCAAGGTTGAGGGCGACCACGGACTTGCCCTCGTTGGGCAGGCAAGAGATGACGCCGATCACGCGGCACTGGCGTTCCTGGATGACGACATCGGCGGTCAGTTTCACATTTCGCAGCGTCTCCGTGAAGCTGGAGCGCGGACTATCGACCGCAAGCCGCAGCATTTTCTGGAACGAGACCTGTCCGTTATCTTCGATATCGGTTTCAGGGATTTCAGGCGTCGCGGCACCCGTTTCGGATTTAGCCGTTTCCACGCCTTTCTCGCCGATGAAGGGGAGATAACCAAGGAAGCGCATGCGCAGATTATCGCGCACATCGTTGCCGGTATGGAAATAGCGGTCGCGGAATTCCAGAACAGCAGCCACACCGCCACCCAGCATCAAGCCAAGAATGATGGAAAGCGCCATCGTCATGGTCTTTTTGGGGCTGGAAGGCGATGTCGGCAGTCCAGCTTCGGAGATGACGCGGGCCTTGGCAATCGGGAAGGATTGCTTCTGCGATGCCTCTTCGAAGCGACCGAGGTAGGATTCGTAGAGAGTCTTCAGCGCCGCCGCCTGCTGCTCTAGCTCACGCAGTTTGACCAACGTTATATTGGCTTCGGAATTGCGTCCGGCAACGCGGTCGATGTTTTCGCGCAGCGACTGTACGCGGGACTGCGTTACATCGAAGTCGTTCTTGAAGCTGCCGGTGAGCTGTAGAAGCTCCTGGTAAATCTGGCGAGCGAGATCACCCTTTTCGCCCTCAAGCGCGATTGCTTGCGGATGGTCCTTGCCGAATTGCTGCACGACACCGCGTTCCCTGTCGGAAATGGCGATGTAGCGCTTGCGCAGGTCCTGGATCACCGTGTTATCCGTATCACGCGCCGAGACGATGGCGTTATTGACGGCATTGTCCGGCCCCTGATCGGTGATGGATTTATACTGCGTGTAGCGGGCGGACGCGGTGGCTGCATCTGCCTGTGCGGCAATCAATTGGCCGTTCAGGTCCGAAAGCTGGCTTTCAGACATCAGTTCGCCACGCGACGACACGATGTTATTGGCGGCCTTGTATTTTTCGACGGCAAGCGATGCGGCCTGCGAACGCTGGTTGAGATCGGTCAGACGCTCCTGCAGCCAGACGGAAGCGCGTTCCGTGGCGTCGAAATTCGCGTTCAACTGTTCGGTCAGATAGGAGTTGGCGTAGGTTTTGGCGATCTGTGTTGCCAATTGCCGGTCTATCGAGCGGATGGAGATGGCAATGACCGAGCTTCGGCCCACGCGCTCTACCGTCAGTGCCTGCTGAATAACTGCCGCAGCTTTCTCGCGGCGACCGTTACGCATGGCTTCTTCGGAGGCCGGTGGGGAGTTTGGCGTCAGAAGATCGACCACGCCCTTGATCGACGATTTGACCAGATCAGCAGGGCTCTTGGGGGGATTAACGATGGTCTCGTTGCTGTCGAGGCCCGCCTTGTCCACCACGGTCAGCGCCATCTCCTTGGATTTCAAGATTTCAACGGCGCTGGCGATACGGTTGTCTATCACCTGTGCCGCGGGTACGGGCGTTTCGTCTTCCGCATAACGCGACAGACTTTCATCCAGCAGCACCTGCGTCATAGCTGTGTAGACCGGTGTTGCCAGAACGAGGTAGAGCCCTGCCAGAACCATCGTCGCGATAACGCAGGCTGCGATGATGTTGGCACGGCGCACCACGGCGGCCCAGAGGCGGTCGAGGTCAATAAACGTGTCGGCGTCCTTGGACTGGTCCGGGAAATTCATGTTCGATCTAAAGGTCTTGTGGTGCATTGACCCACCTGTGTTTAAAAAANTGACGAGCGGGACGGCAGTTTTCCTGCCATCCCGGCTCTCTTGTTTTTAGTTTCAGGCCGCTTTGACGCGGCTCTCATGGTTCAGAACCAATTCCTTAATGGAGGCCAGAACCTGGGCTTCCATGTCAGAGCGCATCAGCGAGAAGGCGACGTTGGCGGAGATAAAGCCTTGCTTGCTACCGCAATCGAATGTGCGTCCTATAAATTTTTGAGCATGAAAAGGCTGCGTTTCCGCAAGACGTTTCATACCATCTGTCAATTGAATTTCATTGCCCGCGCCGCGCTCCTGCTTTGCGAGAATATCGAATATCTCAGGCTGCAGAATATAACGGCCATTCAGGTAATAATTGGACGGGGCAGCCGAAGGTTCAGGCTTCTCTACCATTNCCGTCACGCGGAAACCGTGGCTGACCGTGCTGCCGACGCCCACGATGCCGTAGGATGAGGTTTCCTCAGCCGCGCATTCCTCGACGCCGAGAATATTGCCGCCGACTTCATCATAAAGTTCCATGAGACCGGCAATGCAGCCGCGCGCACCGTAAGACACCATATCTGGTAAAAGAAGTGCGAATGGCTCCTTGCCGACGAGTTCACGTGCGCACCATACGGCGTGGCCGAGGCCAAGCGGAACCTGCTGGCGCGTATAGCTGACGGTACCCGCCACCGGCAGCATCTTCTCAAGCTGAAGGACCTGCATCGTCTTGCCGGATTTCGTCAGGGTGCTGACCAGTTCCGGCGCGCTGTCGAAATAGTCTTCGATGGCTGTCTTGTTACGGCTGGTGACGAAAATAATGTGTTCGATGCCGGCCTGCATGGCCTCATCGACGGCGTATTGAACCACGGGACGATCAACAATCGTCAGCATTTCTTTCGGCATTGCCTTTGTAGCGGGCAGAAACCGTGTTCCGTTGCCTGCTACAGGGATGACGGCCTTTCTGACAGTCCTCTTCAAATCCACGGCATTCTCCTTAATTCATTGTTGAGTATCGATATCGGGCAGATCAGGACACTTGTCTGTTCACCCGTTTNGAAACTGATCTTGCGGTCATCGTATCCTTGAGTTTTCTCAACCGTACCTCGATGGGCATGCGCAGGTGTCGAAACGCGATGGGATCGCGGAAGGCTATCTTGACGATGCCGGAAACGGAGCGGCTTTNGATACTGGATATCAGCATCAGGAAATGGCGCGCCTCGACAAGGCTGCGGCTGCGTTGTTTTTGCGCGTCGCGTGCGGGGGGCGAAAGCGTATAGCTGGTCATGAACTCGCGGTCGGCTGCAATCATCGCATCGACGTGACGAAGTTCGAGCACACGGGAAATCGAGCCTTCACGAATGTTGTAGACGTAGCCGGGCGACGGCTCGATGGTGCAGAGGCCACCAACTGCGAGTGCTGATGCCAGAAGCAGGTAGTCTTCTCCGATCCGCAATGTCGGGTGGAAACGCAGTTTGTGATCGTTCAGGAAATCACGCCGGAACATCGGTTTCATGTAACCGAAATTGAAGGTCGAGCGAAAAAGAACGTTCGACGCGATGAAGTCTTCCAGCGTCAGAACGCCGCGTTCCCGCAGGAAAGCGTCGGTAAACATCGTCTCCTTGGGGCGGCCATCCGTGTAGACCACATCGAGATTATCGACGGCGATGTCGGCGGTCGCGGCCTCGGCACGGGCGATCATCTGCGCCGTGCGGTGCGGGAGGATTACGTCGTCGGAATCCAGAACCGCGATCCACCGTCCCTCTGCCGCATCGAGCCCGGCATTGCGAGCGCCGCCGGGGCCGAGATTTTTCTCCAGTTCGATCAACCGGACACGGGGGTCGTTCATGGCGAAAGCCTTCACGATCTCACGGGTGGCATCGTTCGATTTATCGTCAACGACGATGACTTCCAGCGTGACCAGTGCCTGCGCCAGAGCGCTTTCAACGGCCGGAACGATCGTATCTGCGGAATTATAGGCGGCGATGACGAATGTCACGTCCGGCTGTATCGAGGCTTCCATCATGTAGCCTCCACGGTGCCGTACTGGCGAATTTCCTTCACGCCGAAGGCACCGCTGACGGAACCACAATGCAAGGCGACGCGCAGCAATTGGCGGGTACGACGAACCGGATCGAAAATGGCAAGTAGCGCCATTCCGGCGCAGGCAGTCGCTTTCGCAGCGGCAATCGCAACCTGTGCAACACGACGAAGCCCTGGTTTTTTCTCCGCGAGCAGCCGACCATGGGTCTGGCCGGAACGGAAGCGGCGCTTCGCAAGCCATTTGAAACTGGCGCGCGTATTCGGCACCGGCTCTGAAAGAACAGCGTTTTGCGCATAGGCGATGCGGCCACCGGCTGCATGCATGTGCGAGAAAAAGTGCGTGTCTTCGCCACCGCTTTGGCCCAGCGACAGCGCAAAGCGACGACCTGCGACAGACGGTGCCGACATGCGAAGCAGGGTGTTGCAGGTGTAACCGGTGATGATCTCGCCATTGACCCAGACAGGGAGGGTGGAATGGAAATCGCCTCTGCGCATCCATTCCGGCACATTCGGCTTATAGATTGCCGTCACAGGTCCCAGCACGGTTTCTGCACCGGTTTCCTGTGCGGTCTTCAAAAGCTCCGACAACCATTCGCGTGGCGCGGTTTCGTCGTCATCGATGAAGGCCAGATAATCGGCTTCAGAGGTTGAAAGACAGGCGTTACGGGCAATCGAGATGTTTGATTTGGGGCAGTGGACGTAAGTGATCTCGAAAGGCGATATCTCGCGCAGATTGTCGATGGATGGTTTTGCGCTCGGCTCTGCGTCATTATCCGCCACGATGAGCCGCACGGTCACGCCNTCGGGCACATCGAGTTCGAACAGAGACTTCAATGTCGCAACGACCGCCGGACGGCGGTAGGTGCAGATGCCGATATCGACCGTGACGTGTGTGGATGGGAGGGAGGTTACGGTCATGAAACTGCCTTTCCCGCCACGGGCGCTGGTGTGCCAATGGAGCCAAGGAGTTCAAGCCAGAAACCGGTGGACCAGGCAAAATGCATGACCATTGCGGCAAACGCTGCCAGCGGGCCATAGGAATTTTTCTCGGCGACAGCCATCCACAAGCCGTAGCCGAGGCAAGCGCCGACCCAAAGAAGAAGAGGTACGAATGCCGCCCAGTGGAAGAAGCCGAGCAGAGAAAAGACTGCAACCGGCATGACCGCCAGCGGTATCATCTGACGGATCTTGGGGAGCGAACGATGCTTCAAANGGTTTTTCGCACGTCCCCGACCATAAGCCATATATTGTTTGAACAGGGGGCTGACGTTGGAACGAGGGTAATAGGTCATGCGGGTCTTGTCGGTCATCCATATGCGGAAACCGGCCTTGCGCAGCCGGTAATCCAGTTCGGCATCCTCGTTATGACTGAAGCTTTCATCGTAGCCGCCAGCCGTGGTGAACGCGGATATGCGCATCAACGCGTGATGGCCGTGATCGATCCAATGCCCTTTCGAACCTTCGCGATGTTTCGAACCGCCATTGCCGAGTTTGGAGTTCTGGGCGATGGCCGTGGCTTTCTGGAACGTGCCATGACCAACCGTGTCCATGGCGACGACGACCGAGTCCGCACCCGTCTTCACCGCATCTTCCAGAAGGCGATGGCAATAATCGTCCGGGTAATCGCCGTGCGCATCAATGCGGATCAGGTAATCGTAATCGGTGCCGAACATCTCGACGGCAAGGTTGATGCCGGCGCTCTGAATGCGTTTGGGGTTGGCAAGCAGGATGACGCGCTGGTCCTGCATGGAAANGCTGGCGACGATATCGCGCGTGCCATCCGTGCTGCCGCCATCGGCGACGATGATGCGGTCCTGCGGATGGTTCAGGCTGCTCGAAAACTTCAGCAACAGATCATCGATCGTGCGGGCTTCATTGAGGCACGGTATGACGATCAATGTTTNCACGTCTGGAATGGTTTGCAACTTCATGGCTTAGATCCCGTCAAGCGGTTGAGAGTGCGGCTTCCACCGTGCGGCCATTGTGCGGCGCTGCCAGGGAGGCGAGTGTGTGAACGAGTTGAACGCAGTCCTGGCGCTCGGTAACCCATTGTTTCTTGTCGATCGCAGAAAGTCGGGCGAAGGCTTTGATATAGGATTGTTCGGTCAGGCTCGCGAAAAGCTGTTCCAGAGTGCTGGCATTTGCGTGGGGCAAGACCTCGCCGATATGCCTGCTCTCAAGAAAGCGCGCCGTTTCCGTTCCCGCCACAGCAATTGGCAGTGTGCCGTACAGGCATCCTTCATAGAGGCGGTTGGGCAGCAGCCAGCTCGAGTTCTGGCCCTCCTCGAAGAAGTCGATGGCCCATGTGAACTGAACCTCGTTATAGATCGAGGCCAGATCCTCGGGGTTCTTGTACGCGCCGAGAAAACTGACATGCGGGGCTTTGGCGACCAAGACATCGAAATCATCGAACTCGGAATAGGCTGGGCGCCCACGCAGGATGATCTCGACCTTGCCATCCATCTTNGCTGCAAANTCGGTCAGTATTTGCAGGGATTTGACGCAGCGCAATGCTCCGAACCATCCAATTTTCCATGGCTCGCCTGGCTTCGAGGCACGTGGCTGTGCAGGAGTTTGCTCAACAGAATCCAGCATCAGCACCTTGTTTNCCTGCAAGAGTACCGGCAACTGCAGACCGGAGCGGGGCTCGAAATACTGCGCGACGAAGGCCGGTGAACTGGTGATCAGCAGCTTTGCGTCTCTTGCAAAATACCGTTGAGCTGCGTTGACGAGTTTGCCGACCTGCCCCTCGTTGAGGAGCAGCCTGTGAATATCGAGGCATTCATAAACCACTGGCACGTCCCGCCCGTACATACCCGATGCGCGGCGCGCCAAAGCCAGCATTTCGAGATTGCGCGCANTGATGACATCGGGTTTGCGCACCTGTCGCAAGGCGCGCGGCAGCGAGAGGCTGGACTTGACGATGGACATGATGCGCTGGGCAAACCGCCCGTCGGCGGTTTCGCCAAGCACGATAGGTGTGACGCCATCGACATCCGCCAGCTTGTTTTCGCCGCGCGTGAAGCCCGCGAGGCTAACCGTTGCTCCGCCCGTCTGCAACGTCATAACCCGCCGGCGAATGGCCGGGTCGGCGAGGTCATGAGCAAAATAGAGAACGTGCGTCATCAAAAACAGTCCTGAAGCGAAGGGTCATCGGGCAGTCTAGAGGTCAAAGGTGTCAGTTCGACAGGCAGGCGACGGATTCCGGAAACTGGCATTTGTCGCCAAGAGCCGTGAAGGCCATACGATCGACGTTCATCACCGTCGGGCCGTTATAGGCGAACTTGCCCATCCAGCTTTNCAGCGTGTCTGTACCCCACAGGCTGAAGAAAATCTTCTGGGGGTTCTGGGGAATTTTGGATGGATCGGTGACTTCGTGGACCATCTTTCCGTTCACGAAATAGCGCAGACGCTGCGGCTCCCAGACGAAGGCATAATCGTTGAACGCTTTGTCGGCACCGCCTGCGACATCCACCAGCTTCTCATTGCCACCCTTGGCGGAAATATACTGGTTGAGCTGGACCTGAGACGTGTTCTTGCCCAGAACTTCCATATCGATTTCATCATGCGGCTTTTTATCGGTTGGTCCGATATAGGTGAAGAAAGCCGAATTCAAGCCGGGGCCTGTCGCGGTTTTGATGCGGGCTTCATAGGTGCCATAGCGATAGCGACCCTTTGTCTGGATTTCACCGCAGGAATAATTCCGGTCGCCAGCCTTGCCTTCCTGGTAACCGAGCTGCAGCTGTCCGCCCTCGAATTTCACCAGTTTCTTCGACCATGTGCAGTTCTGATGCGGACCGTTGTTCCAGCCGTCAGAGACGTACCAGAAGGACCGGTCCATGCTGTCGAAGTTCTCCACGAAAGACTTGCCATTCTCTTCCTGTGCCACTGCGACAGTGCCGAGGCTGAGAACCAGAAGAGCTGAAGCTATCAAGCGCGCGTGAACGCTGCTGAGGATTGCGGTCATGGGTTCACCTTTGTCGTTGTGGAACGGGTGTATCTGCGGAAGGCCGATAGGATTCGGCCTTTACGGATGGTTTGTTTTCAGAGCCGATCTTCGGTTTCTTGGCCCGGCTACCAGTCAACACGCCGTAGAGAGACGGCAGCTTGGAGCGGACCTGCGCATTGCTGACGATCAGGATAACGAAGGAAAGCAGCACGGCACCTACATAAAAGGCGGGATAGAAATCCGGGCCGCCCTTGTTCCAGACCATCCACATGATGACGAGGAGTGGGTAGTGGGCGCAGAAAATCCAGAAGCTCAGACTTCCCGTGTCGGCAAGACGGCGTCCAATACGGCTCTGGATCAGTAAAGACGACGACGCCCAAAGTCCTACCGCGCCGAATACAGCCAGAAGATTTCGCATCAGGTTGAGCTCGAATGTGAAATCCGGCCCGGTGAAATACAGGCCCGTCGCCAACAGCGCTGTTGCAGCGAAGAGCGCGACGGTGATTTNGATTGCATAGGGGTCAAGCGTTTTCAGATCGATCTTATACAGCGCAAGCGCGATGCCGAGGGTAAAGCTGAAGAGGATGGACTTTTTCTGCACGATAAGCAGCGTCAAATCTGGCCATGCGGTAAGAACCAGAAGTGCACCAAGCGTCAGCAGCGGAACGCGCCGTACGAGAAACGCAAGAATTGGCGACAGCAGGATGCAGACGAACAGATCACGCAGAAANTAGAGGGGAACGTTGACCGGGAACTCTTCTACGGCAGCGCCATGGCTGATCATTTCACGCGGCGTCGCGTTCCACAAATCCGGGAAATATCCATCACCCAAGCCAACCCGCTGCATGATGAGAACGGCGACGAAAAGCGCTCCATTCCATAAGAAGAAGGGCAGTAAGACGGTTTTTGCTTTCGATTTGACGGTCGCAGAGTAATCGAAGGCACTCATGCCGCGGCGAAACAGAAGGTAGCCAGAGATCGCGCTCAGGCACGGCACGCCGACACGAAACAGGGCGTCGCCCAGAAATACCCTCATCCAGTCGAAGAAACCGTACATCCCGAGAAACGGGCTGGTCTCGGGATCGTGCGGCACGTGTACGAAANCAATGCCGGAAATTAAAACGATACGCATCAAATTGATGCGGGAAGACAGGTTCTGATCAAAAGTCACATCAGTTCCCCTTTATTGGGCGGTGTCTCCCCTCACCGCGTTACAACCAAGAGCGAACGTAAGCCCACTCGCGGAGTCTGGTTTTTACTTTGGGGTAAAATGTGGCAACGCGGGAAAAACGTCTATCGAATTGTGAGGGGTGAATCTCTGGATCGATGGTCGATATGTCTCGTCTATGTAAGTTAAGTGTTTGTTTAAAATGAAATAACGATGAGAAGAGCCGAGAAATCGCAGACGGTTTCTCATTGTCAACAAACGTCCGATTATGTTGCGGCGCACAAAATAAAAACAGACCTCACGTAACGGGATCGTGAGGAGCTAGCTTCAGGGTGAGTGGATTGTGGCGAAAAAGGTTCGATACCTTACGCAACGGTGGGTTTGGCTTTGCGGTCCTTTACCATGCCCAGAATTTTTCTCAACAACTCCCGTTCCGTCAGCAAGATCAGCACGGCATAGATAACGCCACCGGCGATAGCGCCAACGAAANCCTGCATGTAGGCGTGAGGCAGGCTGCCTTCGAACACGTGCAATATGTAGCGCACGGCAAGCGCCATGACGAAGGAGGCGATCATGGGACGGCTGCTGATGTAGAGCCCCTTCAGCAGTGGCATTTCACTGGCCCTGAACACCGCCCAGGAATAGGCAAACAGCGTCACGCCGTTGACGATGCAGAGCCACACCATGGCGTCGATCAAGGTGCCGTAAGTTGCCGCGATCCACACCGCAAGGGTGGTGAAGACGGCGCGAATCGTTGCCGACCAGAACAGCACACGGCCGTAGCCTGCACCTTTGAGGTATGGGATGAAGGTGCTGCACGGGGTCAGAATCGCCTTGGATAGGGCCAGCAAACCGAGAACCGGCCATGCATAGGCCCAGTTGGGTCCGAAGATGACCAGCATGGCCGGTTCTGCAATAGCCCACAGCCCGAACATCATCGGGGCCAGCAGCACGGTTAGAACCTGTGTCGAGAACATCAGGGCATCTCGTCTGCGCTGCTTGTCATCCATCATGCGGCTGAAGGCGGGAAAGAGAACGCCCATGACGGCAGATAGAACCACCTGATTGGGGATGCTGGCAAAACGGTTGGAGGCGGAATAGGCGCCCGCATCGGCAAGGCCCAGATGACGGGCAATGACGACCATGGGCGACTGGAAGGTGACGAAATTTGCGATTTCCGAGCCCATCAGGCCGGAGCTGAAGCCGAGAAGCGGAACCAGCCGCTTTGGCTTCATCACGAACCGTGGCCTGTAGTGGGAGACCGCGTATAGACCGACCAGCCGGATCAGGGCTGCGGCAAAGAGCTGAATGATAAGCGCCCAGACGCCGTAACCGGCAAAGGCAAGTATGACGGCCACGATGGCGGCGGCACTTTCCGAGGTCATACTCCAGATGGCGTCCTTGCTGAAATTCATCCGCCGCGCCAACAGCGAGTATGCGACATCTCCAGCCAATTGCAGGGGAATGAGAAAGGCCATGATGCGCAGCAAATAGGCGCTTTCAACGGCCCCCAAGAGCTCCCCAAAAAACTCCGCGCCAAAGTAGAGGATTGCAGCCATTGTGCAGGAAATCGCGAGATTTGCCCAGAAGACGGTATGGATCGTGTCCATATCCTCTTCCTTTTCCACAATCAGCGCGGAGGTAAGACCTGCACCTGCAATCATCGTCAGGAACTGAACGACTGTTAGCCCGACGGCGACGACGCCGAATTCTTCCGGTGTCAGCAATCGGGCAAGAATTGGCACCGTGACAAACTTAAGCCCGAATGTGCCTGTTTTTGACAATACGCTCCAACCGACATTCGTGGTAATCGTTTTGACGCTCGGAGCAGGGGGCATACGTGCATCCTATTAAATTTGGAGGCCAGCGGGTGGTGGGCTGGCGGGAGGTTTGCCACTCATCGGGGCCGCTCTTCTTATCGGGCCCGACACTTCTTGAGCAACACAAGGGGCGAAACAATGGCGAAATTTACAGTCGTTATTCCTTATTATCAAAANCAGCATGGCGTTTTGGGTCGTGCATTGACATCGGTTTTTGCGCAGACCGTTCAGGATTTCGATCTCGTCATCGTAGACGACGAATCGCCCTATCCTATTGAAAACGAAATCGCCGAACTGAGTGAAGACCAGAAAAACCGTATCAAAATCGTCAAGCAGAAGAATGGCGGGCCGGGCGGTGCGCGCAATACGGGGCTCGATAATGTCCCGGCTGAAACTGCCTATGTCGCTTTTCTCGATTCGGACGATATCTGGATTCCAGATCACCTGAAGAACGCGGCGTACAGCCTGGAAATCTTCGGCGGTGAGTGCTACTGGGCCTCAATGCAGGCCAGTGACGAGTTTTATTATCACTTCGCGATCTCCGAGCTGGAGAACAACGAGGGTGCTACCCGCCTCTCCGAATCACCAAAGGTTATCGAGCTGCCGGATCTGGCTAGTGTCATGCTGCGCAACTGGAGCTTCCTGCATCTGTCCTGCATGGTCATTGGCAGGCCGCTGTTTGAAAAANTTCGTTTTGACCCGATATTGCGGTTGGCCGCAGAAGACGTTCTGTTCTTCTGCGATTGCATCATGGCATCTAAGCGTAGTCTTTTGTGTGACGATGCCGGCGCCATGCGTGGCATGGGTGTGAATATTTTCCACAGCATCGACAACACGTCGCCGGAGTTTTTGCGCCAGCAGTTTAATACCTGGGTGGCGNTGGATACGTTGCAGGGCCGCTTTGCCAAGCGTCCCGCAGACGTTGCATCCATCGCATCCTATAAGAACACGGCGCGCAAGCAGGCGCTGTGGAGCCAAGCGGGCAAGCTGAAACAGCGCAAGGCACCGGAACTTGGCCTGTTGTTCAAATGGATGATGCGTGACCCGGCTATTTTGCGTGCAGCGCTGGAATTGGGAACCGGCAAATTTGCCNGCCCGAAATGAGCCCGCTGCCAACAGTATTCTTATTCAGGAGTAGTCCATGAAACCCTATCACTGGGAATCGCATCACGGTAATTTCGGCGACGACCTCAATCTTTGGCTTTGGGATTTCCTGCTGCCGGGGCTGCGTGACGTTCACCCGGATGTCCTGCTGGTCGGTGTCGGCACCGTGCTCAACGATGTTCTTTTCCCGCCCACCCAACGCAAGCTGATCATCGGCAGCGGCTATGGTTATGGCGCGGTGCCGGATACGTCCAACAAGGAACTGTGGGACATCCGATGCGTGCGCGGTGAGATGACGGCCGCCAAGCTCGGCCTGCCAGCGGAGATGGGCATTGTCGATCCCGCCGTCATGGTCACCGATATGCCGGACTTCAAAANTCTACCAAAGCTGCACAAGAAGACCTTTGTTCCGCATTGGGAATCGGCTGAATTCGGTATGTGGGAGACGGTTTGCGAGCCAGCCGGGCTTACCTATCTCGATCCACGCGGTGAGGCGAAGTCGGTTATCAAACACATCGCGCAGTCGGAATTCATCGTCGCTGAATCGATGCACGGCGCTATTCTGGCCGATGCGTTTCGGGTGCCATGGGTCGCGGTCAGCACCTCCACCTCCATCAACAGCTTCAAGTGGAGCGATTGGGCGGGCAGTGTCGGCGTGAAGTACGAGCCGCGTTACATCCCGGTTTCGACCCGCGCGGAAGCGGCAAAAANGGGCTCCAAATTCTGGGGCATGAGCTTTCCACCACCACCGCCAGCGGAAATTGTCGAGCACCAGACCTCTCATCATGACGGTGAGTTACTGGTCCGTCCGCAGCAGGAACAACTATCCTTGAAAAAGCTGGCAAAGCAGGTGCTGGCGGCACCATCGACATTGGCTTTGTGGCAGGCCAGCCGGGCGGAGCCGCGTCTCAGCCCCGATGGCCGTTTGGAAGAACGTAAAGAGCGTTTCCAGGCTGTGCTGGAGAGCATCAAGAAAGACTACTTCTAACGAAAACAGACGCCGCTCGGCTCAAGGGTTGAGCGGCGTTGCTCTCAGCAGATAACGAATATCTGCGACCTGCTGTGGCTTCTTGCGAAAACGCGCCGTCTTATCGCGCCATAGGCCTTGCGCAATGGCAGGCGCTGCGGGCAGCCGTTTCAGCGTATGAGACAATGCGCCACCCAGACCGGCTTTCGCCTTGGCATCGAGGAAGTCACGCAGCTCGAACTTTTCACGAATATGCCGTTCATGCTCCTGCAAANCGGCCTGTTCCTGCGGTGCAAGAGTGTATTCGGCCATGATTTNACGGTCGGCTTCGTAAAGTTGGCGCAAATCATCCGTCCGGTGGCGGCCACTGAGTGAATCGCCTCTCACGATTGCACCATAACCGCAATTGCGAATGACCTTGTAGCGCGCGCCGCAGGCCAGAGCTCGAACGTAAAGTTCGTAATCTTCGCCCAGTCTCAGCGCTTCGTCATAACGTAGGCCGTGAGTTTCAAGAAAAGACCGGCGGATGACGGGTTTCAGGAAACCGGTCTCACCACGTTCGACACCGCGTTTGGAAATATTGCCCTCAACGAACTCTGCCAGTTTCAGGAAATGCGTTTCCGGTGCAAATCGGTCTGGGACCATCGAAGATGCCCNGGCCACCGACTGCTGGATGAACGCGATGTTATCGGCCACCAAATCCCAGTCGTCATGCTCCAGCATCGCGGCAAAACGGCCCGTAAAAANGAAATCATCGCCATCCAGAATACTGATGAGCGGGNCAGACGAAATGGCAATGGCGTGGTTGCGCGCAGCCGAGGGGCCGCGATTGACATCGAACCGCTCGACTTTCAACCGCCCGGTTCCGTCGTCACAGGATTGCGCGAAAGAGGACGTCGCATCCGTCGATCCATCGTCGATGACGACCACTTCGGCAACTTCCGGCTCTGCGAGCGCGGAGGAAATGGCTGTTGCAATGGTGTCAGATGCGTTCTTTGCAGCAATAATTACGCAAATGGATTGCGGTTCCCCGGTCATGCCCAACTCCTGCTTCGTTGCATCGGTGATATCTCGACGCAGAAAATGTCAGGGATAAGGAAATGGGAGGGTTATTTCGCACCTGCGAAAAGTTTAGGTCCACCTGACAGGTGGCGATCAGAAGTCACTCAGCTTGGGGCTATGTGGAGCAACGACAGAAATCGTTTCCGTCACTGACTTCTCCGGTGCCGGAGCAACGTCTTTCTGGAAGTTAAGTGTCGCACGCATCTGCCGCTTTTCTTTTGCAACAAGAATAAGCACGCCTACAAAATATCCAACTTGTATAATGACAAGACAGATCAGCGTCTGAATAAAACTTGTGTAGAAAGAGCCATAGATAAANTATGTTGCGATGGCGAACACCAGCAGAGCACAGATCATGCTGATGAAAANCGCGCGGGGCGTACATATCTTTCTCCTCCGCTAAGCATTGTCCCTCTGTAGAGAAATGCATCTTTATGGCTTTCTTTNGTGGGGTTTATATTACGAAACGAATGCCGTTTCAACACAGTTATACTTTCATTAGATCGCCCAGCGTGAAATTTCGGTAATTTTTAATGGTAAAATTTGCGCAAATTTTTGTTATTTTGATCCATCCGCCTGGATTCTGTTCGATGATCTTGTCGTAAGGTTAAGGGCATTTTCATTATCGCGCCCTTGGCAGCGTAGTTCCCTGCAAATATCGGACATTTCGCGGTGATTCCCGCACTGCCAGCGGCTTTCTGCTGGCTCTGTAGACTTCGTTAACTATGCGCCCGGTAAAGATAGGTGGTTGATTCCCGAAGCAGTAAGGTGTGCGTGTGACAGAGCGTTCAGAAGTAATTGCGTTTCCCGCTAAAAACCGTGTCGCAGACATAAAGCGATGTGTTCAAATGCTTGAAGAGCTTCACGGAGAAGAAGCGAACCGCTTCTGGCGGGACGAGTGCAGGGGGCTTGCCGCCCATCTCCTCAATCTCGGTTATGACGACGTTGCCATGCGGCAGGAAGTGATGGAGTTTCAGGATGCGGTGCAGACCGAGCTATGGGCTGCATGCACCCAGGCCGAGCCTGCACGTCGCGACGCATACTGATAGGTCTGGTTATTTGCTTGAAAGCCGTCTGGCGGGTGCGCCGACGGAATTGCGAACGATAAGATCCGGTGTCAGCAATATTTCGGGATGGTCCGGCTGCTGGCCTCCCAGAAGATCGAGAAGCAGTGCCATGGCATGTTTGCCGATGGATGTTCTGGGCTGACGGATGGTGGTGAGCGCCGGTGACATGAAGGCCGCTTGCGGAATGTCGTCAAATCCGGTTACCGAGAAATCTCCGGGGATGTCATAGCCGCGTGCGCTGAGCCCGATCATCACGCCGATGGCCGTCTGGTCGTTCACGCACATGAATGCCGTTGGCAACGTATCGCGCATGAAAAGCTGCTCGATTGCAAGACGGCCGCTTTCCAATGTTCCGTCGCCCTCGATGATCATGGCAGGTGCAGGCGTCAGGCCAGCCGCAAGCATGCCTTCGTCGTAACCCTTTCGACGCCTGTTGTAGGCGAGGCGTACGCGCGAATCTCCAATAAAGGCGATGCGCCTGTGACCTTCGGCAATCAGCATGTCGACGATCTTGCGCGCACCTGCGGTGTCGTCCACCCCCACATAGGGAATGCCACCATTATAAATGGGCTCGAACACGCCGACACAGGGCGGTAGCCGCGCCGTCATGGCCTGATGTCCAAACGGCAGGATGCCGGTGAACAGGATCAGCCCCGCCGCCTGGTTGGAGTTAAGAAATTTGAGATATTCCAGCCCGCGCTGCGCGTCGTTTTGCGTATGGCCGATCAAGATGCCGTAGCCGTGCGAGCGGGCTTCATTTTCCAGGCCGACAAGAATGTTGGAAAAATTCGGATCACCGATATCGGGTGCCACAACGAGAATCATGTTGGAACGGCCAAGCCGAAGGCTGCGTGCCATGGCATTGGTCGTGTAACCGGTAACGGCAATGGCCTGATTGACCTTGAGTCGTGTGGAATTTGCCACTTTTTCGGGATTGTGGATAGCCCGCGACACCGTCGCGATGGAAACCTCCGCGATACGGGCAACATCTTCTATTGTGGCTGCTGATAGAATTGACAAGGAAGGCCTCGGATATGTGCGCGTCCGGACACTACACAGACCTGCCGACGCGTCAAATACGATCACGCAAATCTAAAGATTACACATAATGTAAACCTTTACATAAAGCGTGTAAAGGTTTACATCCATCACAGGCGTAGGGAGACGCCTGGAGGAAATCATGGATACGGACATTGCTGACGACGGCGCAATCGTGCTGTCCGCGCGTCGTGTTTCGAAATCGTTCAACGGCGTGCAAGTGCTGTTCAGCATCAATTTCGACCTGAAAGCTGGAGAAATCCATGCGTTGATGGGCGAGAATGGTGCCGGGAAATCGACGCTCGTCAAGGTACTGTCCGGGTTCGAACAGCCAAGCTCCGGTGAAATCCTCCTTGATGGCAAGCCGGTCACGCTTCCACCGAACGGGACCGCCGAAGCGCTCGGTATTGTCATCATCCATCAGGAATTCAATCTCGCTGAACATCTGACAGTTACCGAAAGCCTGTATCTTGGCCGGGAAATTACCCGTTTCGGTATTCTCGATCGCAAGGCGATGCGGGCAGAGACGCGACGTGTTCTCGATCTGCTCGGCTGCCGTGTGGATGAGAGCGCCCTGATCGGAACCTTGTCTGTCGCGGAAANGCAGATGGTCGAGATCGCAAAGGCGATCAGTCGCGATGCGCGCATCGTTTTTATGGACGAACCGACAGCGGTTCTGTCCCGTGAGGAAACCAACTACCTTTTCCAGCAAGTGCGCAAATTGCGCGATAAAGGCACAAGCTTCGTGTTCGTGTCGCACAAGCTGGACGAAGTCATGGAGTTGACGGACCGCGTCACTGTTTTGCGCGATGGTCATTGGGTCAAGACCGCGCCAACCTCTCTTCTTGATGGTGAGGCCATTGCCCAGCTTATGGTTGGGCGAGAGCTTTCCAGCCTTTACCCCGCCAAGCGCGAACCTGACGTGGACGAGGCAATTGTTCTGAAGGTCAGCAATGTCTCGACGCGCTACGTGCAGGATGCCAGTTTTGAGCTTCGCAGAGGTGAAATCATTGGCTTTTCCGGCTTGATCGGGTCAGGTCGCACCGAGCTTGCCGAGGTCATCGTCGGTCTGCGCAGCCGATCCTCGGGGGAGGTCGAGGTGAATGGGAAAGTGTTGCCACCCCATGATCTGCATGCATCTATAGATGCCGGTCTTGCCTATATGACCAAGGATCGCAAATCCAAAGGCCTGCTTTTGAGTGCGGGAATGGGGCTGAACCTCACGCTTCAGTCGCTGGAGCGGCATGGCAAGTTTGGCTATCTCAGCGCATCAAGCGAGGCCCGGTCGCTGGAGCGCGCGCGCCGCCGGTTCGACATTCGTGTGCGTGACGGCAGTGTGGTCGTCGGGCGCATGTCGGGCGGCAATCAGCAAAAGCTGCTGCTCGCCAAGGTCATGGAGACCGAACCGAAANTCATCATCATCGATGAGCCCACACGCGGCATCGACGTAGGCACGAAGCAGCAGATTTATCATTTCATTTCGGCGTTGGCACGGGATGGCCACTCGGTCATCGTTGTCTCATCCGAAATGCAAGAAGTCATCGGGCTTTGCACACGCGTGGCGGTCATGCGCGAAGGGCGCCTCGTCGGCATGCTGGAAGGCGATGAAATCAACGAGCGGGAAATCATGCGTTATGCGGCCGGGCTGAAAACGCGGGCGGCGGCGTAGCGTCGGTCAATTGGCCGGTTTGACAGGGCGGGAGGTTTGTTTTGGGTATGAGTGTGAGTGAAGACAGCAAAGAAAAGAAGGCCGGGCGGTCGCTGCGCGATATCGATTTGCGCGCCGTCGCACCCTTCGTGGCCCTTTTCCTGCTGCTGATTGTCGGGGCGATGGTCAATCCCAACTTCATCAGTATCAACAATCTGGCAAATGTTGCCACGCGAAGCGCGTTTATCGCGATTATCGCTGTCGGCGCGACCTTCGTTATTTCGGCAGGCGATCTCGATCTGTCGGTCGGTTCCATGGTTGCGTTCGTGGCAAGTCTGATGATCCTGCTTATGAACTCCGGCATGGTCGCCGATCCTGCGCTTATGCTGGTTCTTGCCGTGGTGTTTACGCTCGTCGCCGGGTCGTTATGCGGATTGGCAAACGGCTTGATCACGACGGTTGGCAAGATAGAACCGTTCATAGCCACGCTTGGTACCATGGGCGTTTACCGGGGGCTGACCACCTGGCTTTCCCAGGGTGGCGCGATCACGGTTCGGGATCCACAATTGCAGACCCTGTATCGTCCAGTTTATTTCGGCTCGTTTCTCGGTGTGCCGATTCCCATTATCGTTATTCTGTTGGTAACCTGCGTAGCGGCCTTCGTGCTGTACCGCATGCGTTACGGACGTCACGTCACCGCTGTCGGTTCCAACCGCGACGTTGCGAAATATTCGGGCGTTGCCGTCAACCGCGTACGCACCATCGCCTTCGTCATTCAGGGTCTGTGCGTTGCCATAGCCGTGTTGCTCTACGTGCCGCGTCTCGGCTCTACCTCTGCGACGACAGGCATGATGTGGGAATTGCAGGCGATCACAGCCGTCGTGGTGGGCGGTACGGCGCTTAAAGGTGGGGCAGGGCGCGTATGGGGAACCATCTGCGGCGCTTTCATTCTGGAACTCGTCGGCAATATCATGCTGCTGTCGAACTTCATCAGCGAATATCTGATCGGCGCGATCCAGGGCGCGATTATCATCATTGCCATGCTGGTTCAGCGGTCGCTGATGCGCCGTTCATAAAGTTACCGGGTTAACGGGTCGCCCGGGTGAGGAAATCGAGACCTTTATTTGTGTGGGAGGAAAACACATGCGGAAAAGACTATTGGGAGTTACTGTTGCGCTGTTGGCGCTAGCGGGTGGAGCGCAGGCACAAGACAAGAAGGTAACGATTGGCGTGTCCATTCCGGCTGCCGACCACGGCTGGACGGCTGGCGTCGTCTATCACGCTGAGCGCGTTGCAAAGCTGTTGATGGAAGAACATCCCGGCCTCAACGTCATCGTCAAGACATCGCCGGATGCGGCAACGCAGGCGAATGCGGTGCAGGATCTGGAAACGCAGGGCATCGATGCGCTCGTCATTCTGCCGTCCGATCCGGACCCGCTGGTCAATGCCATCAAGGAAGTGAAGGGCAACGGTAAGTTCGTCGCTCTTGTTGACCGCGCACCAAGCGTCAATGACGACACCGTTCGCAATATCTATGTTGCCGGTAACAATCCGGCGCTGGGTGAAGTCGCTGGAAAATATATTGCCGACACGACACCGGAAGCTCAGGTCGTTGTTATTCGCGGCTTGCCGATCCCTATCGATCAGCAACGTCAGGATGGTTTCGACAAGGGAATTGCAGGCTCGAAGGTGAAGATTCTGGACCGTCAATTCGGCAACTGGAACCGCGATGATGCCTTCAAGGTCATGCAGGACTATCTGACCAAATATCCGAAGATCGATGTGGTCTGGTGCCAGGACGACGATATGGCCGTTGGCGTTCTTCAGGCCATCGAGCAGGCGAAGCGCACGGACATTAAATATGTGGTCGGCGGCGCCGGTTCAAAAGACATGATCAAGAAGGTCATGGATGGTGACAAGATGATCCCGGTCGATGTGCTTTATCCGCCAGCCATGGTCGCAACCGCCATGCAACTGACGGCGGCGAATTTCTACGACCAAGTCCCCGTGAGCGGCACCTACATTCTGGATGCAACGCTTGTTACGAAGGACAATGCGGAAAGCTTCTACTTCCCCGACTCACCGTTCTGATACGGAAANTCGTGATGAAGGCCCGCTTGAGAGAGCGGGCCGTTTTCGTTTNGAGCAATCAGGAAAAACGGCTGGCCCTGAAGGGATCGACCGAGATTGCCGTTTCCGCGCCGCTCACCAATTGTGTGACGAGCCTTGCAGTTGCTGCCGATTGCGTCAGCCCCAGATGTCCGTGGCCGAAAGCGTAAATCACCGATTGGCTCGCTCTCGACGGGCCGATCACCGGAAGGCAATCGGGCATGGACGGGCGAAAGCCCATCCACTGCGTACCACCGTCCGTTTTTAGACCCGGCAGGAATTGAGCCGCCTTTTTCAACATGACTTCAGAGCGACGGAAGTTCGGTGGCAGATCAAGACCACCCAGTTCCACAGCGCCACCGACGCGAATGCCGGACGACAGCGGCGTGACGACGAAGGCGTGATCGTTGAAATAGAGCTGTCGCGTCAGGTCGAAGGCGCCAACCGGCAACGTCGTGTTGTAACCGCGTTCGGTTTCCAGAGGCGCTGTATTACCCAGCGATACCGCCAGCGTCTTGGACCAAGCGCCACAGGCAATCACCACCTTATCAGCCGTGATTTTCTCGCCAGTTTNCAAGGAAACGATCGTGCTTTCGCCCATCGTCTCGACGCGCACGGCCTCGCCTTTGCGCAAGGTTGCACCGCGGGCTATGACGAGATCGGCGATGGCCTTTGTAAACTCGTAGGGATCGCTCACCTGCAGGCCGCCGGGTGTGAACATTGCATGCTGAAACCGCGGCGCAAGCCCCGGCTGCAAGCGCTCGATTTCATCGCGACCGACACGGGAGAAGGTGAAGCCGGCACGCTCCTTTTCGTCCCAGTCACGACGGGCAGCGTCGAAGCTCTCCCGAGTGTCGTAAAGATCAAGCGTTCCGGTGTTGGTGATGTACTGTGCCAGCTCAGGCATCGCAGCGACATGCTGCATTTCATTGGCGGCAAGCCGCATCATGTTTTNCTGGACTTCGAGACCATGCTGGAACTTGCGCGGCGAACTCGCCTGCCAGAAACGCCAGAGCCAGGGAGCGATCTTCAATGCGTAAGCAGGCGGCACACTCAGCGGACCGAGTGGATCGATCAACCACTTCGGCGCTTTCTTCATGATGCCGGGAGCTGGAATGGGAATGATCTCCGGGAATGCAAGGATACCGGCATTGCCAGCACTTGCGCCGCGGGCAACGTCGCCGCGCTCCAGAAATGTGACGGTCTTTCCAGCGTTTTGAAGATAAAGCGCCGACATGACGCCGATAATACCTGTACCGATCACCAGCACGTCGCATTTTTCTGAAGGGTTCATCATGGGTATCCCGAGGTTTGATGCACACCGATAGCACGCTTAAATGCAAACTGTCGACAAGGACTCTGTGCCAGTCTTAGTGCTCGATGTCGNCCGGCCTGATGATGGCGTAGCTGATGCGGAGGGTTTTTCCTTTCACCGGATAATACATCGGAATATCAAGCGTGGATTGCTGCACCGCCTTCAGCTTTACTTTCATCTGTCCCTCAATCCATTCCGTCAATAAGGGGACGTCATTGTCATCGCCCGTCCAGACCATAAGGGCAGGATGCTCGTCAGAGAGGGTGAAGGATGGATCGTAATCGTCGTAGATGTTGGTGGCGACGGGTACGTCCTGAAACAGAAACCGAAGATTGCCGCCGGTCGGCCAGTTCGGCGTAATAATGACGGATGGCGAGAGTTTTTCGGTTTCGACGATATAGCGATGAAAACTCTGCCAGTCGTAATTCGAATTCGATGTTCGTCCCAGAGATGCCATCAGGGGGTGCGATGCCAGCAGTGCCACTGGTACCAGCACCATCATGATAAGGGGGATGGGCAAAAACCGGCTGACGAAACGCGCCGTGTCGGCAAGGTGCCGTTCGAGGTAAAGTGCCGCAAGGATGGGAGCCGGAAGCAGTAGCGGCAGTAGCCATCTGTCCCGCAGTTCCGTCATCGTCGCCATCATGATGACGAGTGCCATCAGCGCGGTGATTGCGATGAAATAGTGGAGTAAAAACCGGAACCAGACGCTTTGTGACGTTTGCGGACGTTTCGCTTCTCGGCGGGCCGCCAGCCAGATCAGCAGGGCGGGTACTGCCGAGATGATAAGGGAGCCGCTGACGAAACGAGCCAATCCACGCGCCACCTGCAGAAAGCGGCTGTCAGGCGCGTCTTCGGCCATTCGTTGCAATGTAACTTCGGATGCAAANCGGAGATTGTCGATCAGCCAGAACAGGTGGGGCAGGAACACGATGACGCTAACGAGGATTGTCAGCAGAAAGCGTCGATCCAGAATCCGTTCACGACCCTGTGGGTGCAGCCACACAGCAAGGAGCAATGCTGGCAAAGCAAGGGCGAAATTGTACTTCGATAACATTCCCAGTCCTGCGACGACCCCAATCAGAAGGTAACCATTCAAGGTGGGACGCTGGATCAGCCTGATGCTGGAATAGAGCAGTGCAGTGAAGGTTAGCATCAGCATCGCGGTATGGGTGAGATCGCGTTGCGCCTGCCAGAATACCTGCGGAATGACGAAAAGAGCCATTGCGGCAACGACGACGAAGCGTTTGTTTTCCAGCACCAGTTCGGCCGTCTTTACGAAGACCGCAAATATAAGAAACAATATGAAGTTCTTGGCGAACGCGATGGCAAACATCGACGTGCCTAAAACGGCAAAGATCGCCTGTTGGTACCAGTTGTAGAGTGGTGGTTGGGCATCATAGCCGAGCGCCAGCCACTGCGCGAACAGCACCTGCTGCGCCTCGTCGATGCGCAAAGCGGGAGGCGCCAATTCGCGCAGGACGATCTGCAAAAGAAAGTAGGCGCCGAACAGCACGATTGCCGCGTTCGGATTGTCCGCCAGGCGTAACGACAACCTTCTGAGCGTCCCCATGGTCTTTAAGTGCAGCGATGTCCCTGCCTGTTGTCCCGATATATCCATGCCTCATCCGTTTCGTTGCCAAGCGGCAGAATCGATTGTCGCCCATCTTATCGCGGTGACAAAATGGAACTATGTGGCCGAACCATGGAGTAAGGGCAGGCGTACACAACTATTTGCCTGGTCTGCGTATCGGGTGCCGCAGGATGACGCCCCAATCAGGGGCGTCATCTCGTTACTGTCCTGAATTATACGCGGCGATTGCGGCCATGTTCACGATGTCGCTATCTTTCGCCCCCATGGAGGTGATCTGCACGGACTTGTCGAGGCCGACGAGAAGCGGGCCGATGACCGTGGCACCGCCGAGTTCCTGCAACATCTTGGTGGAAATGGATGCCGAATGAATGGCAGGCATGACCAGAACGTTGGCCGCACCCGAGAGACGGGTAAATGGATACTGGCTCTGCATCTTCTGGTGATTGAGAGCGACATCTGCCGCCATTTCACCATCCACCTCGAAGTTCACATTGCGCTTGTCGAGAATGCGAACGGCTTCGCGCACCTTTTCGGAACGCTCACCCAGCGGGTGACCGAAAGTGGAATAGGCGAGCATCGCAACGCGCGGTTCATAGCCGAAGCGACGCGCCAGACCGGCCGCTTCCACGGCAATATCTGCCAGGTCTTCCGCCGATGGCATATCGTGAACGGCGGTGTCGGCCACGAAAACGGTGCGGTTGCGCGACACGACGAGAGACACGCCGATAACGCGATGGCCTGGCTTGGTGTTGATACAACGGCGCACGTCTTCCAGCGCCGTGGAATAGTTTCGGGTCGTGCCCGTGACCATCGCATCGGCATCGCCCATCGCCACCATACAGGCGGCGAAATGGTTGCGGTCGTTGTGAACAAGGCGCTGCACGTCACGCAGCAGGAATCCCTGGCGTTGCAGGCGCGCATAGAGATAATCGATGTAGATCTCGACACGCTCCGACAGGCGGGCATTGGTGATCTTGATGTTGGGGCGGTCGAGATCGATGCCGGCGCGTTCCGCATTTGCCCGGATGATGTCATCACGACCAAGCAGGATGGCAGTACCCAGACCCTGCGCCGTATAGGAAATAGCGGCGCGCATGACTTGCTCTTCTTCGGCTTCCGCGAACACAACGCGCTTGGGTGACCGGCGAACGCGTTCGTAAAGGCGCTGTGTGGTTGATGCCATCGGGTCGCGACGGGCGGAAAGTTCGTGGGCATAGGCCTCAAGGTCGGGCAACTCGCGGCGGGCGACACCTGTTTCCATGGCGGCCTTTGCCACAGCGACCGGGATGGCTGCAATCAGGCGCGGGTCGAAGGGAACGGGAATGATGTATTGCGGTCCAAAGCGAGGACGCACACCCTGATAGGCCGCGGCAACATCGTCAGGCACATCTTCGCGTGCGAGATCGGCCAGAGCCTTGGCGGCAGCGATTTTCATCGCATCGTTGATCTGACTGGCGCGCACATCCAGCGCACCGCGGAAGATGTAGGGNAAGCCGAGAACGTTGTTGACCTGATTGGGGTAATCGGAGCGGCCCGTCGCCATGATGGCATCGTCGCGAATGCAAGCCACCTCTTCCGGCGTGATTTCCGGATCAGGGTTTGCCATGGCGAAGATGATCGGCTTTGGAGCCATGGAACGGATCATCTCTTCGCTGAAGGCACCTTTCTGGGACAGGCCGAACACTACGTCGGCACCCTTCATCGCCTCGACCAGCGTGCGGTTATCGGTCTTCACCGCGTGCGCCGATTTCCACTGGTTCATGCCCTCGGTGCGGCCCTGATAAATGACGCCCTTGGTGTCACACAGCGTGATGTTGGCAGGGTTGAAGCCCATGGCCTTGATGAGGTCCATGCAGGCAATGGCGGCAGCGCCTGCGCCATTGCAGACCAGCTTTGTTGTTTTGAAATCACGACCCGTCAGCGCGATTGCGTTGATGAGACCGGCTGCTGCAATGATGGCGGTACCATGTTGGTCATCATGGAAANCTGGAATGTCCATGAGTTCGCGCAGGCGGCTTTCGATGATGAAACATTCCGGTGCCTTGATGTCTTCCAGATTGATGCCACCAAAGGACGGGCCGAGATAACGAACACAGTTGATGAATTCGTCTGCGTCTTCGGTATCGACTTCCAGATCGATGGAATCCACGTCGGCAAAGCGCTTGAACAGAACCGACTTGCCCTCCATGACAGGCTTTGACGCGAGAGCGCCGAGGTTGCCGAGACCGAGAATGGCGGTGCCGTTGGAGATGACCGCGACCATGTTGCCACGGGTGGTGTAGTCATAGGCCGTATCCGGGTTTTCGGCGATTGCCTTGACGGGAACGGCGACGCCCGGAGAATAGGCCAGCGACAGGTCACGCTGTGTCGCCATCGGCTTGGTTGGCGTTATTTCCAGTTTGCCGGGCCGTCCCTGAGAATGGAAGTCCAATGCCTCTTGATCTGTTACCGACGTCTTGCCGGTTGCGGATTTCACTTTTTCTGACATGGCTCCACCCCTTATCGTTTGTTATAAATTCGTGGTGGTAGTTATTGTATTTTCTGGAAGGCTGCCAAGCGCTGAGTGCCATTCATGACAATAAATCCAACAAANCATGGTGGTTCCGAACGCTTCAATCGATTAGCTGGCCTGAAATTTCGGAACCACGAGCGTTCATTGCCGTTGGTCAAGGGGCCGGTGGACACGTGATCGTTGAATTCGATACAGCAAATGGTTGTGGCGATCTGTAATTCGTGATCACACATGTTTGCTGAAGGGCCATAGAGCATGATGAGTGGAATATGAAAGGTGAAGACGTGAACGCACAGACAAGAAAGATTATCCCTGTTCTTCTGGCAGGCGGGGCGGGATCGAGATTGTGGCCTGTGTCACGCGATCAGTTGCCGAAGCAGTTTCAGCCTTTGGTGGGGAACTTGTCCACCTATCAGCAAACATTGCAGCGCGTGAATGATGAAGCCCTCTACGGCGAACCACTCGTCATAACCAACGAGGATTTTCGTTTCTTTGCGCGCAGACAGGCAGAGGAAATCGACCTTACCGCAACCGTCGTACTGGAACCCGCACGCCGTGACAGTGCCGCCGCCATGGCCGCTGCCGCGGTGCTGGCAGAGCGCCGTGAGCCGGGTTCGCTGGTTCTGGCGTTGGCGGCCGACCATGTGGTGCTCGATAACGACAAGTTCTCAGAGGCGGTCAAACTGGGCGCTAGCGCGGCGGAGCAGGGCAATATCGTTGTCTTTGGTCTGACACCGACGGAGCCCCGCACGTCTTACGGATATATCAACCCNGGCCCATCGATAGACGGCAATGAAGACCTCTGTGTCGTGGAAGCCTTCGTGGAAAAGCCCGACGAAGAGACCGCCATATCCTATGTCGAGAAGGGTTATCTCTGGAACTCCGGCAACTTTCTGTTTCGCTCCGATGTCATGATTGCCGAACTCAAGGCTTACGTGCCGGAAATACTCGAAGCGGTTACCCGTTCGGTCGATGAGCACGAGACCGACCTAGGATTTGTGCGTCTTCACAAAGAGAGTTTCGAGGCATCGCCGAAAAACTCCATCGACTACGCCGTCATTGAAAACACAAAGCGCATGGCTGTGGTGCGCGGTCATTTCCGCTGGTCCGATATCGGCAGCTGGGACGCGATCTGGGAGATTGCAGACAAGCAGGAGAACGGCAACGCTGTCGAAGGACAGGGCATCTTCATCGATTCCGAAGGTTGCCTGATCCACTCCAGTAGCATCCTGACCACGGTGGTAGGCGCGAAGGATCTGGTTGTGGTGGCCACGAAAGATGCGGTTCTGGTCACGCCGAAGGACAGGGTCCAGAGCGTCAAAGGCCTAGTCGAGGCTTTGAAGTCGAGCGACCATTCGCGCAAGACGGAAATTCACAAACGTGCTTATCGCCCCTGGGGCCATATAGAACAGACCGACTCCGGGCCACGGTACCGTGTCAGTCACCTGAAGGTGGAGCCGGGTCACAGAATTTCGCTGCAGCAGCATTATCACCGTTCCGAACACTGGATCGTCGTGCGCGGGACCGCAACTGTGACGATTGACGAAGAAACGCGGCTGCTGACCGAAAACGAGTCTGTTTACATCCCCATTGGCAAGCCTCACCGTCTTGCCAATGAAGGTCAGATCCCGCTCGAGCTCATCGAAATCCAGACGGGCTCGTATTTCGGAGAGGACGACATCATTCGTTTGCAGGATGACTACAAACGCGAGTGAGGAGCTGTTGCAGCCCGGGCGTAACCCGCCCGGGCTTCTAATTGCGTAGGCCACCGCTCTTGAAGCGGATGAAGCGCCCTAACTGTGCCTCAATACGCTTCTAGCTGCACAGACAGTTCTTGACACGAACGCCCAGTTTTCGCTGACTTGACCATCGCTATGGATCGATTTTCCAGAAAGAGCGTTAAAGCAGCGTCATTCATAATCCGAAAAGGGCAAAGGGCTGCCGCGGGTCAAGAATCTAACAGGAGAAAANTCAATGAAAAANGCTTTTGCCGTAACTTTCGCAGCGATGATTCTCGGCCTCTGCGGCACTGCCAGCGCCATTGCCGCAGATCTCGCCCGCTCTTCCGCTGTGTATCAGGACGAGGACGACCGCAATGGCGTCAAGATCGGCTACCTGACATGTGACGTCGGTGGCGGTGTGGGTTACGTTATCGGCTCCTCCAAAGAGCTTGAGTGCACATTCCAGTCGACCGTTGGTGCACGCCGTACGGACCACTATTCTGGCGCTATCCGCAAGATGGGCGTAGACCTTGGCTTTACCACGCAGGGTCGTCTTGTCTGGGCTGTATTCGCTCCAACAGCCGGATATCACCGTGGTTCGCTGGGCGGCCTCTATCAGGGCGCAACAGCTGAAGCCACAGTTGGTCTGGGCGTCGGTGCGAACATTCTGGTTGGCGGAACCGCCGGTTCCATCCAGCTTCAGACAGTGAGCGTTGCTGGTCAGGTTGGCCTCAACCTTGCAGCAACTGGCACGTCCGTGACGCTGAACCCAGTCAACGGCTGATTGGCATCAGGTCAATCTGACGCATTCAATGAAACGCCCTTTNCGTATTATGACGAGAAGGGCGTTTTGTTTNCCGGACCTTTCAGGTGGAGTGCGGTGATGTTGAGATTTTTGACTGCATTATGCCTCTTGCTGCCCGTGTCGCAATCTTGGGCGGAAGGGGATGCCGAACGCGGAGAGCGTGCTTTCAGCAAGTGTTCCGCATGCCACAGCATAGACCATCCTCGCACACGCCTCGGCCCGCATCTAATGGGCGTCGTCGGAAGGCCTGCCGGAACCGTTTCCGACTATAAATATTCCCCAGCGATGACGGAGGCCGGAGGCGGCGGACTTGTATGGACGGAAGAGAAATTGCACGCATTTCTCTACAGCCCGAAGAAAACCGTTCCCGGCACTTCGATGCGCTTTTTTGGACTTTGGAGCGACAGCGAGATCGATGACCTGATAGCCTATCTGAAAACCGTCCCGGCCCCGCAGTAATCTAAAGCGGGTTTTGATCCAGAACCTCTTCTGCGTCCTCAAGGCTCATTTTATAGACCCTGTTGGCGATTTCGAAACTGTAGCCATTGCGCGCGAAGGAGGAGATTTCCTTTTGCATGCGCTTTTCATCAGGCTCGTCACGGCGAAATGGCCCAAAGCGACGTTTCCGCGCCATGATGACGGCGGAATAGAGATCGTCCTTATCGACCAGAGCCTGTTCGGTGATGTCCTTGCTGACGCCTTTGATGCTGAGCTTCTGGGCTATCGCCCGTCGTGACTTGCCGCTGCGAATGGCCGAACGGGTTGCACTTTCGGCATAAGCGACGTCATCCAACGCCTTGATGTCATAGGCGAATTTTACTGCGGCATGGGCGAGGGCTTCAATCTGCTCCGGGGTGATGTCCTCGAATTTCTGCTTTGCCTTGCGCGTGATGGCGTCGAACAATTGGCGCTCGGTCATCATTCGGCGCTCCAGCCGGTAGATCGTTGAATTGCGAACCCATGTCAGCATTCTTTTCGTGGGAGCAGTCTGTGCTTCCGCCTGGTCAGTCAACGAAATCAGTCCCCGTCTAGCATTTCGATTTTACGCTGATCGTCTCTCTAAGGCGTAAAGAGGCGAGTGTAAANGTCAAAGCCTAGGTCCGCAAGGCATAGACATTGATCGGGGTTTCGAGACCTCTCAGTGTCTGTGCTCCAATGCTTTCGAAATTTGCAGGCCCGCCTGCCATGCTGACGAATTGCTCAGACATCAAAACCGGTCGCTTGATCAGTTTGGTCAAGCTTTCCAGACGCGACGCTATGTTGACGGCAGGGCCGATGACGGTGAAGTCCAGCCGGCTTTTCGAGCCGATATTGCCATACATGACATCACCGACATGCACACCGATGCCATACCCNAGGGGATCGTGACCACGGGCAATATTGTCTTCGTTCAAGGTCTTGAGGTGGGTTTGTGCTTCTCCGATTGCCGAAAGCAGGTTGGTGCAGGCATCGGGATCGCTCAGCGGAAAAATTGCCAGCAAACCGTCACCCATGAACTTCAGGATTTCGCCACCGAATTTCTCGATAGGCTCTGACATGGCATCGAAGTAGCCGTTCAGAAGTTCGATGACATCGTCTCGCGGCCAAAGGTCCGATATGTGCGTAAAATCGCGCAGGTCGCAGATCAGGATTGCTGCGCCGACCGTTGTGCCGCTGCCCCGGCGCGTGGCGCCATCCAGAATGGCCTGACTGGCGTGCGGGCCGACATAGGTTTCCAGCAAGGTGCGGGCTATGCGGTTTTTGAGGCGAATTTCCGAAACCAGAGAAATCGCCGGAATGAGGCTTCTCAGCATCTCAATTTCCGCGTCGGTGAAGCCACCCGGCTGATTGCTGGAAANGGTAACGACATGGCGTTTGCCGAAGGTGTGCTTCAACGGCCAGGCGCAATATTCCGTCAGCCCTTCCGCGCGAAGATCGGCATAGATGGAAGGTTCGGATTCTGTTGGCGGAGTATCCAGCCGGTAGCGCAGTTCATCTGCACCCGAATGGATTTCATGGATCGGGCTGTTGCGATACTCTGCCGTGTCTTCTGTGCCGTAGGCATATGTAGAAAACTCGACGTCTGTTCGACCTTTCAGCCACAAAATCCTGGCACCGCGCCATTGGGGATGCTCGACCATGAAATTCAAAGATGCTCTGGCAACGGAGACGCCTGCTTCATTCAGCCGTTGGCACAGTTCGACGAAAATATTGTCGATGAAGCGCTGATCGTGGGTCTCGAGAACCAGCCAGTTCAATATCTCGTAAGGCTGGGATGGCCAGGGCGGGGTCGGTACGCGATTGAGGGACAGGCTAGCGTGAGTTGCTTCTGTCATGATTTNCCCACAGGTCAGAGCTGATGCGCTTCGCATGTGGTAAATTGTGAGGATGTTTTGAAGGGGTAGATTGAAACGTTTATTGTTTCGCCCGTCTTCTCAAGGCACTGGTCCTTACGAATGACGGGCGAAAAAATCCCTCGACTATCGAGGGCATATGGTCAAACGACGTCGGAGACCGGAATTTGCAAAGCCGCCGCCACGCGCTGAATGTGCGACGGATTGCTGTCCGTGCCGTTTTCGAGCGCATCGATTTCCTGCGTCGTCAGTCCGCAGGTAATTGCCAGTTGCTCGACCGTGTAGCCCGAGCTTTTTCTGGCAACTGCGATTTTCTCTGCAANTGGTGCATGCGTCTGGTCACTGTAATCTGGATGAGAAATAGATATAGTCATAATAATCTCCCTGGAATGGACATTGAATGGAGCCGGGGTCCATCAGGTTCACCGGCATTTCATGCGACAGCGTCGCGTAAGGAGAGTTCATGCTGCAACGCAGCAGGAAAATAGCCATCTTTATGGCACTAGCAATAGTTAAATTTTGTTAAGGATTAACGACGGCCTGTGTGGCGGATGAATCGCTTAAAAAANGCATTATAATTCATATGCTTGAGTATATCATACGATGCTGATTCTCGTGTCGCGACGGAAGTCCGAGGGCGACATTCCCGCGACTTGACGGAAGGCTTTGTTGAAAGCGCTGACGGAACCGAAGCCGCTTTCCATGGCGACATGCAGTATGTTGTCGTTGTCCTTGATCAGCATGGCCTGGGCGCGCGAAAGCCGCAGCAAGGTCAGATATTTGATCAGCGTCATGCCGGTCGATTTGCGAAACAGGTTCATCGCGTATTTNGGATGCAGGCTGGCGGAGCGGGCAATATCGGTGGCGTCTATATCTTCCAGAAAATTGGCAGCAATGAAGTCACACATCCGTACTACACTCAATGAATGATAGCCGTCCGTGTTGCTGGGCTGTTCCTCTCGCGACGGACTGGTGACCACTGAATACGGCTCCAGAAACATTCGCTCCACCCGCAAAAGCAGCTCCTCCACGGCGTTTTCAGACTTTTGCGGATCACCAGAACTGACATAGCGGTGCCAACGGGCGAAATTTTCCTCGTCTGATTTATCGGTGACCGATGTCAGCATGGTCGCGCCACCCATCAGCATACTGGATACCGACACCGGCAGACGCATACGAAAGAAATGCACGAGCGGCAGATGGGCGCCGGCATAGAAAGAGTCATCGGAAGACTGGTCCATCTGGTGGGCCTGCCCACCCCAGAAGATGCACATCTGCCCGGCTTCCAGTCGCAACGCATGGTCGCCCATCCGGTAATGAACATGGCCTGAAATGACGTAGTTCACCTCGACCTGCGCGTGCCAGTGCGGCATGAGCATGATGGCGGGATGCGCTTGAAAGAACTGCAGCTTGGTCGGTGACCCCTCGATGGTACTGGCACCTGGTTGGTACGTTGCTGCTTCAAGTATCTTACTTTCCGCCAAATCCATGTTCCCTTTTTACGAGACAGATTTCTTTGCGCCGCTAATCTGCCCGTGTCGTTGGAGGACGGCAATTGAAAAGGGAGGTTTTCAATGAATTTTAAATTTATCGGCGCGTCGGTTTCGCTCGCGCTTCTAGCCGCAACACCTGCTGCCGCGCAATCTACGACAATTACGATCTGGAGCTGGAACGTTGCAGCATCCGCTCTGAAATCCACGCTTGAGGGTTTCAACAAGAAATATCCCGATATCAAAGTCGATGTTCAGGATCTGGGAAACAGCCAAGTATACGACAAGTCGCTTGCGGCCTGTGCTGCTGGTGGCGAAGGCCTGCCTGACATCGTGACCGTTGAAAATTTTGAGGCGGAGGTTTTCTGGAACCGCTTCCCCGATTGCTTCACTGATGCGACGAAGCTTGGCTACACGCCCGAGAAACAGGCTCTATTTCCGGACTTCAAGCGGACAGAGCTTGAGGTGGATGGCGTCGCCTATTCCGTGCCATGGGACTCTGGTCCTGTCGCGATGTTCTACCGTCGTGATTTCTACGAGAAGGCAGGCGTCGACCCCGCGACGATCAAAACCTGGGATGACTTTATTGCCGCTGGCAAGAAGGTCATGCAAGCCAATCCCGGTACTGTCATGACGCAGGCAGATTTCAACGGCGATAGCGAATGGTTCCGCATGATCGCCAACGAACAGGGATGCGGTTACTTTTCGACCGATGGTCAGAGCATTACCATCAACCAGCCTGCTTGCGTTGCGACGCTTGAAANGCTCAAGCAGATGAAGGACGCGGGCATTATCACGGCTGCTATCTGGGATGAAAAAATCCAGTCCAACACGTCTGGAAAAGTCGCAACGCAGATGTATGGCGGATGGTTTGAGGGCACGGTTCGCTCAGGCTCGCCGGATCTAGCTGGGAAATGGGGCGTCTATACCATGCCCAGCCTGACAGCCGATGGCCCACATGCGGCCAATCTCGGCGGTTCGTCACTGGCGATAAGCTCCGCGTCGCAACACAAGGAAGCAGCCTGGAAGTTCATCGACTATGCGCTTCTGACCAATGAGGGTCAGGTTACGATGCTGAAATCTTTCGGCCTCGTTCCATCGCTGCTGACTGCTGACAAAGACCCGTTCGTCAAGGAGCCGCAACCCTATTGGGGTGGGCAGGCCGTCTGGTCTGATATTCTCGCCACGCTTCCGAAAATCGTACCTAGCCGTGGCACGGCTTTCCAGTCGGATGCGGAAGGTATCTACCGCGTAACCCAGACCAAATACCTTGCAGGCGGATTTCCCGATGCAAAGGCTGCACTTGACGATGCCGCCAAGCAGATTGAAACCGCGACAGGTGTTCCGATCGCTGAATAGTCTCCCAGGCCGACCGTTGCCGGGCGCTCTTGTCAAGGGCGTCCGGCTCCCATCATCCCNTCTGGCTTTGTGAGGTCGATATGCCTTTGCGCAATAGGGTCGCCTATGCGTTCCTTGCCCCGTATTTGCTCATCTTCGCGACGTTCTGGCTATGGCCGATCATCAATTCGTTTCTGCTGTCGTTCCAGAATACGCGCGTCAACCCCTGGCGCTATGCGCCGTCGATGAACTGGGGGCGGCTGGTCGGCGATCCGGCTTTCTATAACGCCCTGCAGAACACGCTCGTTATTCTGGTCGTTCAGGTTCCGGTGATGATTGCGCTCGCCACGGTTATGGCAGTGCTGCTGAATTCGCCGCTCTTGAAAGCGCGCCCGCTTTTCCGCTTCGCATTTTTCGCGCCCGTCGTTGTCGGGGAAGTTGCCTATGCCGCTGTCTTCCGGCTGATGTTCAGCACCGATTTCGGCATCATCAATAAGCTGATCACATCCGTCGGGCTGCCGCCCGTCGCATGGTTTGACAATTCCACGGCTGCCATGGCGCTCATCATCATTGCGGTGACGTGGCGGTGGGCGGGCTATAACGCCATCATCCTTCTGGCTGGGCTCCAGTCTATTCCGGGCGATGTGTACGAGGCGGCAAGGCTGGACAATGTCAGCAGACGCCAGCAGTTTTTTCACATCACTTTGCCACTGTTGAAACCCATCATCATGTTTTGCGTGGTGCTATCCGTTATCGGAACCATGCAGCTGTTCACTGAACCTTTCCTCATCACCAACCGTGGTGGGCCCGGCGGTGCGACCGAAACACTGGGTATTTTCCTGTACCGCCAAGGCTTCACCTCCCTGAACTTCGGCTACGCATCGGCTATTGCCTATACAGTCGCGGCGCTTGCCGTCGCCATCTCGCTGTTCAACCTATGGATCGGGAGGGAAGCGAAATGAGATCCAAGTCCAAATCCGCCCTGTGGCAGAAAATTGCGCTCCATGCCGCTTTGACACCACTCGCCATCATCTGGCTGTTTCCCATCTGGATGATGTTCGTCTTCTCCACCATGCCCGATTACGGCATTTTCAGCCCTGACATCGAGTTGCTGCCATCGACACATTTTCTGGAAAACTTCCGTAACCTTCAGGCCGATACGGATTTNCTACGCGCCCTGTTCATCTCCATCGGCGTGGCGATCATCTACACGGTGCTGTCGGTGATGCTGACATCCATGGCGGGCTGGGCGCTGGCGCGTTACCGCTTTGCCGGACGTTCGGTCGTCGTTGCCATCATTCTGGGTACCATCACCTTGCCCTATGCGGTCGTCGTCATTCCGCAGTTCATCATGGTGGCGCGGGAGTTCAAACTCGCCAATACTTGGGTCGCGCTGATCGTACCGCCACTGTTCAACTCACTCGGCGTTCTCTTTATGCGTCAGTCATTTNCGATGATGCCAAGCGAACTGTTCGATGCTGCGCGTGTCGAAGGCGTCAAGGAATGGCAGATTTTCCTGCGCATCGCCCTGCCGCTGGCACGGCCAACCATGGCAGCATTGTCGATCATCCTCTTCCTTGCATCATGGAACAATTATCTATGGCCGCTGCTGGTCAATTCGAAACCGGGTATGATGACGGCGCCGGTGGCGTTGGGAACTCTCATCGGCCTGACTAAAGTCTCCTGGGGCGGCATCATGTCGGGCGCAATGCTTTTGACCGCCCCTATTCTCGTCATCTTCGTGCTGTTGCAGCGCCATTTCATCGCCGGCATTTCTGCCGGTGCCGTCAAGTAATCCGGGAGGAACCTCATGGCGGAATTATCGCTTAAAAATGTCGTCAAACGTTACGGAGCCCTGAAGGTCATCCACGGTGCCGATCTGGAGATTGCCGATGGCGAATTCGTCGTCTTTGTCGGCCCTTCGGGCTGCGGCAAGTCCACCCTTCTTCGCATGATTGCGGGGCTGGAGGATATCTCCGGGGGTGAGATCAGTATCGGTGGCAAGGTTGTCAATGATGCCGAGCCGACGGATCGTGGCATTGCCATGGTGTTTCAGTCCTACGCGCTTTATCCGCATATGACGGTCGAAGAAAACCTTTCCTTCGGCCTGCGGATGAACGGCAATCCGAAAGCCGATACGGAGCAGCGTGTGCGCCGTGCCGCCGACATATTGCAGATCAACGAGTTGATTCACCGAACGCCCAAGCAGCTCTCGGGCGGCCAGAGGCAACGTGTTGCCATTGGTCGCGCCATCGTGCGCCAACCTCGTGTCTTCCTGTTCGATGAGCCGCTATCGAACCTCGATGCAGAACTGCGTGTGCAGATGCGGGTGGAGATTTCACGACTTCACAAGCAACTTGGCACGACGATGATCTACGTCACCCATGACCAGACGGAGGCGATGACGCTTGCCGACAAGATCGTGGTGCTGAGAGCAGGGCATATCGAGCAGGTCGGTGCGCCGCTCGATCTTTACGATGACCCCGCCAACCGTTTCGTCGCCGGTTTCGTCGGCTCGCCCAAGATGAATTTCCTGCCCGGCAACGTCGTCGGTCAAACAGCTGACGGAGTTACCGTGCGTTTGGCTGGCGGTGCCGGTGTGCAACTCGTGCTTCCACTGAAATCGCAGATCGCGGACGGAAGCGAGGTTGTTCTGGGCATCAGGCCAGAGCATTTCGGTGAGGCTGGCCAAGGCGATGCCGATCTGACGGTCGAGATCGACGTAGCAGAGCATCTGGGCAACACGAGCTACGTCTATGCGCGTATGGCCGGTGATACGCCAATGATTATCGAGCGGCCGGAATCCCGACATTCCAACGATCAGCAACACCTGACCGTCGGACTTTTCGCCAACAAGACTTTCCTTTTTGACAGCGCGGGCGCTCGTCTGCGCTGAAGACTATTCCAAGACCATCCAATGAGGATCTATCATGACTGACGTTCAACCCATCCGTTGGGGTATTATCGGCCCCGGAACAATCGCCCGCACGTTTGCCGATGGCGTTGCTCATTCAAAAACCGGAAAGCTCGTGGCAATCGCCAGCCGCAATCCTGATAAGCCAGGTCTTGGGGACGGGTTTGTCGGCGCTCGCATCGTTCATGGTTACGATGCCTTGCTTAGCGATCCTGAAGTCGATGCCGTCTATATTGCAACCCCTCACACCGGCCATGCCGAATGGGCGATCAAGGCGGTGCGCGCTGGCAAACATGTGTTGGTGGAAAAGCCGATTGCGCTTTCGGCCTATGACGCTGACGCTGTCTTCCATGAGGCGAAGAAAGCCGGGGTTTTTGCTGGTGAGGCCTATATGTACCGGCTGCACCCACAGACGGCGAAAATTGTCGAGCTCGTCAAAAGCGGGGTGATCGGGGAGGTCCGTATCATTCGCAGCAGTTTCGGCTTCAACATGGGCGGCTTCAAACCAGAACACCGTTTGTTTGCCAATGATGCCGCCGGTGGTGGCATTCTCGATGTCGGCGGCTATCCCGTCTCGATGGCCCGCCTCATTGCCGGGGCCGTTGCAGACAAGCCGGTTCTGGAGCCGGAAAAAGTATCCGGTGTCGCGCATCTCGGTCAGTCCGGGGTGGATGAATGGGCATCCGCCGTGCTGAAATTTCCCAACGGCATCGTCGCGGAAGTCTCATGCTCCATCATGGCGCAGCAGGACAATGTGCTACGCATCATCGGCTCGCAAGGCCGCATTCAGGTGGAAGATTTCTGGTTCGCCTCCGGTCATCAGGGCGGCGTTGGCAAGATCGACATCATCAAGGGCAATGACCGGCAGACCGTAGACGTGCGTGAAGATGGCTGGCTTTACTCCTTCGAGGTCGATGCCGCAGGTGAGGCCATTCGTGCTGGAAAAGCGGAATTTGCTTATCCCGGCATGAGCTGGGCCGATAGCCTCGGCAACCTGCGCGTCATGGATCAATGGCGTCACTCTGTTGGTCTTGAGTATGGTGTCGAAACCTCTGCCAAGCGCGTTTCGAATATTGTCGGTGGCACCGTTGTTGCGGGCAGCACTGTACCTAAGCGCACGATTCCAGGCGTTTCCAAGCCAGCTTCGGTGGTGGCGCTTGGGTTTGAGTTCTTCCCGAATTTCGCTTCCGCATCGCTGACGCTCGACACGTTCTATGAGGCTGGGGNCAATCTGTTCGACACGGCTTATGTCTATGGCGGCGGCAAGACGGAAAGCATTTTCGGAGACTGGCACACCAGCCGAAACGTGCCGCGCGAAGAGATCGTCGTCATCGGCAAGGGTGCCCACTCGCCGCTCTGCTACCCGGATATGATTGCAAAGCAGCTCGATCAATCGCTGGAGCGGCTGAAAACCGATTATGTCGACATCTACTTCATGCACCGCGACAACACCGTTGTGCCGGTGGGCGAGTTTGTGGATGCGATGGACTCCGAAGTAAAACGTGGCCGTATTCGGGGAATCTTCGGCGGCTCCAACTGGACGCGCGAGCGGATGGACGAGGCAGCGGCTTATGCGCAGAAGAACGGCAAGGCAGCACCAGCAGCACTTTCCAACAATTTTTCACTTGCGGAAATGCTGGACCCGATCTGGGCCGGTTGCGTTGCTGCATCCGATGACGGTTGGAAAGAGTGGCAGAAAGAGCGACAGATTCCGAATTTCGCATGGTCGAGCCAAGGCCGAGGCTTTTTCACGGAAAGAGCGGGGCGCGACAAACGCGATGACGAGGAAATCGTGCGCGTCTGGTATTCTGATCGTAACTTCGAACGGCGCGACAGGGCCATCCAACTGGGCAAGGACCTAGGCCGAAGCCCGATCCATATCGCCTTGGCCTATGTGATCGCGCAACCTTTCCCGGTTATCCCGCTGATCGGGCCACGCACGATTGCGGAGCTTGAGGACAGCCTCTCGGCGCTGGATATCAAGCTGACACCAGAACAGGTGCTCTGGCTGGAGGCTTGACGTTCGTCAATGGTGCGTCACCCTCGGACAATCCCGAGGGTGACGCGCGTTAACTACTGCAAGCTCTTCAGCACGTCCTGCGTTTCATAGATCGCGCAGACAATGTGATAAAACGTGCTTGCAGGTGCTGGTTCATCGAGCATTGGTGCGTTTTCCGGCCATTTGTCGAACCATAGGCCAGCGATGGGCGTGTCGAGAAACGGCTGTAGAGCACCGATGGCACGCGTGGCGGACGCGAGGTAGCGATGACGCTCTTCGCCATGTGTCACCGACGCCAATCGCACCGCCGCTTTCAGCCATTCCGTCTGCGGCCACAGACGCGCCAGTGGATCGTGAACTGTGAAATCATCGTAAAGACTCATGATCGCCACCTTGCGGCGCGGGCAGATGCCGTATTTTTCACCGATCTCGAAAAGGCGTTTTGCTTTCGTGACGGCCGTGGTGTCGTTCCGCAAATGACCCCAGCGTACGAGCAGCCATGCCCATTCGAACTGGTGGCCGGGTTCCATGATGCGGCCCTTGTCACCCGGCATCGGGTTCCAGTCGCGGTCAAAGAACTCTCTCAGCCCGCCCGAAGTGGGATCGATAAACTTGTCCATTGCAAGTTGGGCTACATCGTCTGCCAACTGATGCCATGGGCCTTCGGGATCGACCTTTNCCCATGCCAGCATGGCCTCGAAAAANTGCATGTGCGGGTTGGAGCAAAGGGGCTCGCGCGGCGGTTTGGCTTCTTCAAAGCCCACCACCGGATGGGCATAGTTATCTTGCAATGTTTTAAGAATGGAATTCGCTCGCTGGCGCATCTCATCCAGGCGTTGCGGAAAAACCATCGCAGTCTGTGCTGCGGCAAACAGCGCGAAGGCCTGATTGTAGAAGTCGAAAGTCGGATCGATCAGCTTGCCGGATGAGTTGGCCAGATTGCCGTAGAGCCCGTTTTCCAGACGATAAACCTTGTCGAACCAGTTCAGGCCGTGACCGACCGCCTTTTGCCATTCACCGTTCCAGCCGTTCTGCCCGGCTGCCGCATAACAATAGGCCTGACGCGGCTGGACCCGGGAGCGGCGATTGTCACCCAGCATCGGCTTTGCGTTCTGCCCGATGCGCTCGTAAAAGCCGCCATCCGGTTTGCTCGCGCCGATTTCCCACCACATCGGTAGGGCATCTTCGTCCAGCCAGCGGCGCAATCGCTTCACTTCATCAGAAAGTTGGCTCGTTGTGCTCATCGGTTGATCTGCCATATTCGTCCTGTTTTATGCCTGTTTATATGTCCGGTGCGTTAAAACCACATCAATCTCAATCCCTGTCCGCGTTCAAAGTTCCACCAAAAGTGGCGGGGAACTGGTCTCTTTCCCATCATCGGTCATGACCAAGAACAAGATGTGGGCGAATTATGATATTGCTAAATCACTATCCTCACGTATTTCATGCCAATGGTCTTTTCAAAATTGATTCGTCATGCGCGTGACCTTGCCAGCATGGGCAATGCGGCTGGTTTNGTGTCAGCAAAANCCGCTGTTTTCGTTCTTTTGCCGGGCATCGCGATGGCGCTTTCAGGCTGCAATAATCCCGGAGGCGTCAGGCCATCCGGCGCGCCAAAAATGCTGCCGCCAGAAGAGGCGCTTATTTTNCCGCCACCCGGTGGACCTGAAGTCATCAGCGTGATCAATCGCACCTATTCCAACGCAGTCGAGCAGCAGGTCATATTACGCTCCGACGCGCGAACACCCGGCCAGAACTATCTGAAGATCGAGCTTTACGGGCCGCAGCGCGCCGAAGATACCGGCAAGGATGGATTGTCCAGCAGCAGTTTGCGCGCATCGTCCATCTCGCGTGAAATTCGTACCGCCTTTCCGGGGGCACATGTAGCGACGTCAGCCGAGTATCTGCAAAACGCGTATGGCGCGTTTTCATATGCATCCGGTACAGGCGCTGGTGACGATACGTGTATCTATGGCTGGCAACAAATTCGCTCTCCCGAAAGCATGCGCCAAGGGTTCAAAAATCTCGGTCGCATCAATGTGACCCTGCGTCTCTGCCAATCCGGTGTGACAGTACGCGATCTGCTGACTGTCATGTATAATTACACGATTACCGGAAGCTACGATGCCGAAAACTGGAACCCCTACGGTACCGCACAGGCGCCACCGGAGGGTCTTGGGCGTTCCGGTAACCCCATCTATCCGGTGACGGCAACCGAAGTTCCCATGCAGCCGGGGGTGCAATCGCCGCCACCGTCTCCCGCCCCGGTCATTCGTCCTGTCGCTCGTGCTGCCGTCGTTCAGCCTCAAACGCAATTGCAGCCACCGCCGGTTACAGCGACGTCACAACCCCGCGTTTTGATACCATCTCCGACGGGCGAGTTGCCGAATGTTTCGCGACCGGCTGATGTGCCACGGCCTGCAAACAGTCCCGCAACGAAGCGTGTCGTCATTCCGTCACCCGGTTGCCCGTCTACGGGACCAGGGTCGCAGGCATGCAATTAACCATTTCTGTATAGTTTNCAGTAATAAGTATCGCGACGTCGCTGCGGTCGAGAGGCCGTAACGTCGCGTTTTGGGAGGCATTATGCCTTCAGTTGATTGGAAAGCGAGGGTTTGCATGAGCAAGGCCATCTCCGTTGTCGTCTGGGCGTTCGTCTCGGTTTGCGTTCTCGTCATCGTGACGCTGCCCGTCAGCTTGCAGACCCACCTCATCGCAACGGCGATATCACTCGTTTTGCTTGCCACCATCAAATCGCTGAACGGGAAGGGCGCCTGGCGGCTGATAGCGCTTGGCTTTGGCACGGCCATCGTGTTGCGCTACGTCTATTGGCGCACCACCAGCACCTTGCCGCCGATTAATCAGCCGGAAAACTTCATTCCCGGTTTCCTGCTTTATCTCGCTGAGATGTATAGCGTTGTGATGCTGGCACTCAGCCTCGTCATCGTATCCATGCCGCTGCCGTCGAGAAAGACGCGACCCGGTTCTCCAGGCTACGTGCCAACGGTCGATATCTTCGTACCCACTTACAATGAAGATACGACATTGCTTGCCAATACACTGTCTGCGGCGAAGAATATCGACTATCCCACAGACAAGTTTACTGTCTGGCTGCTGGACGATGGCAGTACGGTTCAGAAACGTAATGCGTCCAGCGTCCCCGATGCACAGGCTGCGGCAAAACGACATGAAGAATTGCAGAAACTATGCGCCGATCTGGGCGTCAACTATCTGACACGAGAGCGCAATGTGCATGCCAAGGCCGGAAATCTCAACAACGGGCTGGAGCATTCCACAGGTGAGCTGATTACCGTCTTCGATGCCGACCATGCGCCTGCGCGCGATTTTCTATTGGAAACCGTCGGTTACTTCGAGGAGGACGAGAAGCTTTTCCTCGTCCAGACTCCGCATTTCTTCCTCAACCCAGACCCTATCGAGCGTAATCTGCGTACGTTCGAGACGATGCCGAGCGAGAACGAAATGTTCTACGGCATTATCCAACGCGGCCTCGATAAATGGAACGGCGCGTTTTTCTGTGGCTCCGCTGCGGTTTTGCGCCGGGCTGCGCTGAAGGAAACTGATGGTTTNAGCGGTGTCAGTATCACCGAGGATTGCGAAACGGCGCTTGCATTGCACTCGCGTGGATGGAACAGCCTCTACGTCGACAAGCCGCTGATCGCGGGACTTCAGCCCGCAACGTTCACCAGCTTTATCGGTCAGCGCAGCCGTTGGGCGCAGGGCATGATGCAGATCCTGATCTTCCGTCAGCCGTTGTTTCGTCGCGGGCTCTCGTTTACGCAACGTCTTTGTTACATGTCATCCACGCTGTTCTGGCTGTTTCCCTTCCCACGCACCATCTTTCTCTTCGCGCCGCTTTTTTACCTGTTCTTCGACTTGCAGATATTCGTCGCGTCCGGCGGTGAATTTCTGGCGTACACCGCTGCGTACATGCTGGTGAACCTCATGATGCAGAATTTTCTCTATGGCAGTTTCCGTTGGCCGTGGATTTCCGAACTCTATGAATATGTGCAGACGGTGCATCTTCTGCCTGCGGTCGTGTCGNTCATTTTCAATCCGTCCAAGCCGACCTTCAAGGTGACGGCAAAAGACGATTCCATCAGCGAGGCACGGCTTTCCGAAATCAGTCGGCCATTCTTCGTCATCTTCGCTGTGCTGATCATTGCCATGATCTTCGCGATCTACCGGATCTACGCCGAGCCCTATAAGGCCGACGTCACGCTGGTGGTGGGCGGCTGGAACCTGCTCAACATCATTTTCGCGGGCTGTGCGCTTGGCGTTGTATCGGAACGCGGCGAGAAATCCGCGTCACGCCGTATCACCGTCAATCGTCGCTGCGAGTTGCAAATCGGTGATAGCGAGGCGTGGTCGCCAGCGACTGTTGAAAACGTCTCGGTTAACGGCATGCTCATCAATATTTTCGAGCAAGGCCTGGGGACGGTCGAAAAAGGTTCTGCGGCCACCATCCGCGTCAAACCGCACAGCGCAGGCGCGCCGACGACCATGAGCATCGACATCGTCCGATCCGTTAAAAAGGACGGCTTTACCCAGGTCGGGTGCACCTTTGCGCCAAAGCAGGCGATAGACCATCGGCTGATCGCCGACCTGATCTTTGCCAATTCCGAACAATGGAGCGAATTCCAGCGGGCGCGCAGAAAAAATCCCGGGCTTATCAAGGGTACCGCGACGTTCCTCGCAATTGCCGTGTTTCAGACGCAGCGCGGCTTGTATTACTTTTTCCGCTCGCTCAAGCCGGAGCGGCCCCATAAAACGAAACTGGAANCGGCGAAGTCATGAGAACGGCGCTTCTTCTCACCGCATTTTTGGCGTCCGTTTCAACCGTAGCCTTTGCGCAGTCGGCACCTTTCGACATGTCGCCGGAGCGGCCAGCAACGTCCGCGCCGCCTCCACCTCTGGCACCCGTGGCACCGCCACAAATTCAGTTGCCCAGTCGGATTGCGCCATCGTCTCCGGTCCCGCCCGCTGCATCCACCCCGCCTGGTGCCCCGCCAAAGGTCGTCACGCGTTTGGGCGCCGGCAACCCGGATGATCGCCGTCGTTACATCCTGCCGTTTTCCGATCTCAGTCTGTCCGGTGAGATGGATCAGCGTCAGTGGACGCTGTATCTGACGCAGGACCAAGCCCGGTCGGCTGTGTCGCTGAACATCGGATATCAGAACGCCATTGTCGTTGCGCCGGAAAGCTCCAATCTTGAGGTTTCTGTCAACAATGTACCGCTGGAGCGCAAAAGCGTGTCGTCGCCCGATGCCGAAGGCAATGTGACGATGACGATACCGCCCGGCGCGCTTCAGGCCGGTGCAAACATGGTGTCTCTTGGCGTGCAACAGCGCCACCGTACGGACTGCACCATTCAATCCACCTATGATCTGTGGACCGAAGTCAGTCCTTCCAGCACCTATATGTCCTTCAATGCCGATGTTGGCAGCCAATTCGACATTATCGATGACATTCAGGCCACGGGTGCCGATCCAGCCGGGTTGACCGCCATCGAGATCGTCGCCCNNGGGCTTGCAAATCCTGTTTCTGCACAGCCGCTGTTGAAACTGGCACAGGCGCTTGCACTGCGCACGCAAATGCCGAACCAGAGCATCACGTTTCGCACCACGGTTCCCACGGAACGCAAAGCCGGAACGCTGGTCGTCATCGCGGGAACGTCACGTGAGATTGCCACCGCCACGCGGTCTGTCCCACCAGAGGCTTTGGCTGGCCCCTATGCGGGCTTTGAGAACGCCATCGTCGGTGGCGTATCGGCGCTGATTGTCAGCGGACCCACCGCGCAGGCGGTGCAGACTGCTATCGAGTCGCTTTCCTCTTCTGTAGAGCGGCCCGTCGGTACATCCCGCACCGCGCTGTCGACCAAGGCCTGGCACACGCCAGATGCGCCGTTGGTCATGTCCGATCGGCGTTTGCCGTTATCGGCACTCGGCGTCCGCAGCAGTGAATTTTCAGGCAGACGGTTCCGCACCGAGTTCACCATCGGCGCGCCAGCAGATTTTNACGCATCCGCTTACGGCGAGGCCACCCTGCTTCTGGATGCGGCCTATTCCAATGAAATTCTGCCGGGCAGCCATATCGATGTCTACGTAAATGGCAACATCGCGTCGACCGTGCCGGTTTCCAACCGGGGTGGCGGGATATTTCGCCATCTTCCCATCAACGTCACGATGCGCCATTTCGTGCCGGGCGTGAACACGATCGCCATCGAAGCCGTGCTGATGACGCAGGCGGATACGGAGTGCCTGCCGGGCGCGCCNGCCAATCAGACCCCTCGTTTNGCATTGTTCGATACCTCAGAGCTGCATATTCCGAACTTTGCGATGATTGGTCGTGCGCCTGATCTGGCCGCCATGAACGGTGTAGGACAACCTTATCGGCACGGTGCAGAGCCCGTTGCCCTTTGGCTGGAGCGCGTGGACACGGATACGATGTCCGCAGCGGCCACGCTGCTCAGCCGATTGGCTGTCGCTGGCGGTCAACCGGTGCCGGTCGAGCTGGTGGCGACACCGGCGGCAGTTGGCGATAGAAACGCGTTGTTTTTCGGCACGCTTGCGCAAATGCCGCAGGGGTTGGTCAACCAGCTTGATCTAGCATCCGCCAGTCAGGTGGCGTGGAAAGAAAGCGACAATGCCGTACAGCCCGCACAGACCGACCAGTTGTTCAACGACTGGCGCCAGCGGGTGGATGGAGGCGTCTGGCAGGGGCAGGTATCGTCTTTCGAGGAGTGGCTCAAACGCAATTTCGACATCAGTTCGGATACGCTGCGGTTCCTTCCCGGTGCCGAACAGGTCTATACGCCGCCGGGCAATGTTACATTCATGTTGGCGCAGGGCATGAGCCCGGGCGGCGAGGGCGTCTGGACCATGGCCACCGCCCCGACCTCCGCCGATTTGCGGACCGGCGTGGCCGCCATCGTTGAACAGAAGCGATGGGCGACGCTGGCTGGGCGCGTTGCGACCTATGATGCGACGTCCGACACGGTTGAGACAATTGCTGCCGAGCAACCAACCTTCATCGTGACCCGCCCGTTCAGCTTCTCCAACTGGCGGTTGATCGCCGCCAACTGGCTGTCCACCAACACGCTGTCCTACTCCCTCGTTTTCATCGGTTTTCTGACGCTGTTGGGATGTGTGACGTTTCTGATGCTGCGCGGCATGGGACGAGGCAAATGAGACAGTTCCTCCGCTTTCGGTTCAAACTTCTGGTGATGCTGGCAGCCATGTTTTTNCCATTCACCGCCACGGCTGCTTCGATTACGGAAGCCGACTGGAGTATCTATAAAACGGCCTTTCTCGACCCCACGGGCCGTATCATCGATACCGGAAACAACAATATCAGCCACAGTGAAGGCCAGGGTTACGGCATGTGGCTGGCTGTGCTCGCCGACAAGCCTGCGGATTTCGAACTAATCTGGTCGTTCACCAGAACCGAGCTTCTGGTTCGTGATGATGGTCTGGCAGCATGGAAGTGGGACCCGCAGGCCAACCCACACATATCGGATATCAACAACGCGACGGACGGCGATATTCTTATTGCTTATGCTCTGGCGCTCGCGGCGAAGCAGTGGGCCAAGCCGGATTACGCCGAGGCGGCGCGGAAAATTGCCCAGACCGTAATCGACAAGTCAGTTGTCGTACGCGGAGGACGCACACTTCTGCTGCCCGGCACGGTTGGTTTCGGAGAAAAAGACCGCCCGGATGGCCCGGTCGTCAATCCGTCCTATTTCATTTTTGAAGCGTTTCCTGTTTTGAACGAGCTTGCTCCATCTCCGCTCTGGGGGGCGTTGACGCGGGACGGGCTTGCTCAGATATCGTCATACTTGTTCGGTCCCAGGAAGCTGCCAGCAGACTGGGTTTCGGTAAGGACGAAGCCACGTCCGGCAGATGGTTTCCCCCAGGAGTTTGGTTATAACTCCGTCCGCATACCGCTCTATCTGGCACGCGCAGGGCTGGCGGATGTGAAGCTTCTCGATAGATTACGTGCGTCCATCCTCCTGGACGATGGTAATATGGCCACGTTCGATCTCCGTTCCGGCGACACCAAGGATGTTCTTTCCGATGCCGGATATCGCGTTATTCCAGCACTGGCGGCCTGTATAATCGACAGAAAACCCATCCCGGATGACCTCCGTCGCTTTACGTCAACACTTTATTATCCATCTACGTTGCATCTCTTGGCCTTGTCATTCGCGACTCAGGCGCATCAGGAGTGCTTATGAACGGAAAGACGCTCTACATATCTGCCGCGCTTTTAGTTGTTGGTGGTGTTGCAGCGTTCCAATGGCGTGACGAGCTTTTGGGCAGGGTTTCAAGTGTTCACACGACGGGTTCGATCAATCCGGGTGCGCTTGGCAGCCGTGTGTCTTTCGATCAGAATCCAATCCGAACCAATCCGGTGCGGTCACCTGCAGCAAGCCGCGTTACACAGTCTGAAGCCCCGGCAGCAGAACCGCCCGTGACCGTGCCAGTTGTCGATGGTGCGCAGGAGCCGACTTTGGCGCGCGTCCAACGCGCCGCGCCAGTTTCGCCCGACACTGCTACACCCAACCCTCCTGTGGTCGATGAGAGCGCCCTTCGGTATTTCGCCGCACAAGGCGATACCGCCCGCCTACAGGCAGAAATCGCACGTTTGAGAGCGCTCTATCCAGGCTGGACGCCTCCGGCAGATCCATTGGCTGTGCCAGAATTGCGCGATCCGCAAATGGATGCCATGTGGCAACTATATGCCAATGGCCGTTATGCCGAAGTTAGAAAAGCCATTGCCGACAGGCAGGCGACAGATGCGAGCTGGCAGCCGCCATCCAATTTGCTTGAGATGGTCAACCTTGCCGAAGCGCGCCAGCGCCTTGTCAACTCGTCCGATCTCAAGCAGTATAATGCAGTGGTCGAGACGGCCTCAAACAATCCGGGCCTGTTGACGTGCGGTGAAGTGGATGTGCTGTGGCGTCTGGCCGAAGCCTTTGTGCGCACAGATAAGCCAGAACGTGCGCGCGACGCTTATACCTATGTCTTGAGCAATTGTGATGGACCCGGTGAACGGCTCGCAACGGTTCAAAAAGCATCCGCCCTTTTGCCCATCGCCATGATGGAAGACCTCCTGTCGAAGGAAAANCCGGGCACCGACGGGCAGCTTGAATTCGAGCCGATCCGCGATGATCTGGCCCGGCAGCTTGTTGCCAATGCGGGCGAGGACAAGAACGCTATTGTTCCAACGACCTATCTGTTGCGCTTGGAACGTCTGGCGGAAAGCAACAAGCTGGCAAGCGATGCGCTTTTGCTGGGCTGGTACAATCTTCGCCGCGACAAGATGGAAGACGCCGAAAAGTGGTTCCGTCAAGCCAAGACGGCAGACGATTCCGCAGCCGCTTCACAGGGCCTTGCGCTTGCTTTGATTGCTCGCGATGCGCCGCGCGATGCCGAGGATGTCATGTATAAATGGCGGGCGTCATCCGATGATTCCCGCAAGACCTATCTGGCATCGGCCGCAAATCTTCTGGCGCTCGATCCGCCTGTGGCCCTTGAGCCCGAGGTTCTAAAGCGCATTGCGGAGGAAGCGGTCTCGCAGAAAGATGCGGCGACCGCACAGGAGTTCGGCTGGTATTCCAGAGCGTTCGAGCAGCCGCAGATGGCGTTGCAGTGGTTCAGCACGGCCTTGGCATGGAAGGCAGACGATGAAGCCTCGGCCTACGGCCTAGCTTTGACCTATCAGCAATTGAACAATGTTGCCGAAGTCCGCCGACTGCAGCAGCAATGGGGTGCGCAATCCCAGCGCATCGCGAATGTCGGCCGGTCAGAACCCCAAGCGCCGAGTGTCGCCACTGCCCGACCTGCCGAGAACGCTCCGCAGGCCCAGGCTGTTATGGTTCGTCGCGACGATGTTGCCTATACGCAATACGCAAACACCGTTAGCCCCAGACAGGGGCGCATTTCAAGCCAGAGCCAGCCTTCACGCAAGACCAGCAGATGTGTGACGAGTTTTGATCCGGATAGTCTTGCACCCCAGCAGGCGTTGCAGCAGGGTTGGTGCCTGATGGAAGCAAACAGGCCCGCCGAGGCGTTGAAAGCTTTTGGCTCTGCGCTCAAAGGCAGTCAGGAAACGGTCAGAAGCGATGCCGCCTATGGTCAAAGCCTTGCCTATCTTCGGATGGGGCTGACGGATAACGCTGCAATTTCCGCCACCAAGGCTGGAATGGACAGAACCAAGGCGACGGAACTTCAGATAGCCATTCTGACGGACAGGGCGCTGGCGGCATATCAGAACAAGCAATATGAAAAGGCGCTGATCCTGCTCGATCAGCGAGCACGCTTTGCCACGGAACGCACCGATCTGATGGTCATCAGGGGGTACGCCTACCTCAATATGAAACGCTACGGCGAGGCCATTCAAGTCTTTGAGGGCCCCGCTTCGACCGGGCAANGAGACGCTGTCAGAGGCCTGTCTGCGGCAAGGGATGCGCGCCCGAGCAATGGCCCAAGAGGCGGTTGAATACAGCTCATGTATTTTTGATAGATTTCATGGAGTTCATTGAAAGTTCATCTGGCGGGTTATATGTGGTTCTCAGATACTCTTCTCTGAAAGACGACGATGCTGACCAAAAAGGGCAAATACGGGCTTAAGGCGATGATCGACCTTGCTGGTCTCGCACAGGGACAAACGGCCTTCGTCAGCGAAATCGCAGCTCGTAATAATATCCCTAAGAAATTTCTGGACGCCATACTCTTGGAGCTTCGCAATGAAGGAATGCTCCGTTCCAAGAAAGGCCCGGGTGGCGGATATGCGCTGTCCAAAGCGGCTTCCGACATTTACATCGGTCAGGTCATCCGCGCCCTGGACGGTCCGCTGGCGCCGATCCGCTGTGCCAGCCGCACTGCGTTCGAAGCATGCGAAGACTGTTCTGATCCACAAACCTGTCAGGTCCGCAGGTCAATGACCGACGTGCGGGACGCAATGGCCGCCGTTCTGGACAACATGACGCTGGAACAATTCGCGTCCAACAAGGGCGACGTTGCTACGGAACGCACGGCTTAGGTGCTCAGCCTATCAAACAGTCGCAAGATTGGCATATCGCCCGCCGTGATAGATGAGCGGTGCACCTTCGGCTCGCTCTACCGATAGCACGCGTCCGATGATGATGGCGTGTGTGTGGCGTTCGATGACGTCTTCAACGGCACAGTCGATGGCAGCGAGCGCGCCACGCAACGCAGAAGCACCACTTTCCAGCTCGAACCATTCCGCATCAGTATAACGGTCAACGCCTTTCAAGCCGCCGACACCGGCAAATCGTGAAGCGACGTCCTGCTGTTCTGCGGACAGAATGTTGACGCAGAAGTGGTTGTAGCGTGCGATGATCGGCCACGTCGACGAGGACTTGTTGATGTTGACGATCATCGTAGCGGGCTCCATGGAAAGAGCGGTCGCGGAGGTCACAGTCGCCCCGGTGCGGTTCGACCCCGTGCCTGCGGTGACGACGGAGACGCCGCCTGCCAAGCTGCGCATGGCCGCCTTCAGTTCGTTGGAATCGAATGCCGCTTTCTCACGTTCATCGTGGAGGTAAGTCACTGTTGCCGTCATCCTGTTCTCTCCAAAGCTTCAAGTCCCCAGTCATCAAACGATATCAGCGGGCTCAGGGGCCGAGGAGCGAAAGGATTTCATTGTTTATGAATTTTGTAGAAATCTGTTGTGGTTTGCGACGGTTTAATGCCCGAGGCAGGTTTAGTCCGTCAGGTTTCTGATTGCGCGCATGAATATCCGGGCGCCTGTCGCGATCAATGCGTCGGGAAANTCGTAATCGGGATTATGCAGGTTGGGATGATCGGTGCCTGCGCCGAGAAAAANCATCGCAGACTTGGAGACAGCGCCAAACCGCCCGAAATCTTCCGATGCGCGCATGGGCAAGCTACGACCATCATACTGCACCTGTTCTTGATCCAGTGCCATTCGAAGTTGGGCCACGGCATCTGGGTCGTTCTCGCAATGATGAAAGATATCGGCATAGGACATGTCGATCGCCAGCGCGTTATCGGCAGCGGATTTCGTGGCCAGTTCTTCGGCGGCAGCGCAAAGTTCTGCCATACGCTCATCCGTCAGGGTCCGAAGCGTTGCCCATATTTCTGCATTGGCTGGCGCTATTCCGAAGGCCGCTTCACCCATCATGGCATGGGTAATCGTTACCATCTTGAAGTCCGGCTGAGGCGGAAANCCTTGTCCGAGAGACGAGAGCGCTGGCATTAACGCTGAAATCGCCCGCATGGGCGAAACGCCATGTTCGGGCGACGAAGCGTGCGCTGTCTTGCCGGTAAGTTTTATCTTTATTCCACGGGATGCACAGTTGACCGGCCCCTCTATCAGCGAGACGTGACCCAACGGCAGACCGGGCAGATTATGTAAGGAAANTGCGTAGTCCGGCCTGATGTCCTCGAAAGAACGATCTGCGATAACCGCAGCAGCACCCGCTCCGGTTTCTTCAGCTGGCTGAAACAGCAATATCACCTTGCCTTTGCCGGGGCGACGCTTTGCAAGCCCCCGCGCCAAAGCCAGCAATATCGTGGAATGTCCATCATGACCGCACAAATGCCCATGCCCCTCAATGGTAGAGCGGTACGGTACGTCGGTCTTTNCCAGAATGGGAAGCGCGTCGAGTTCCGAGCGGATGAGCATGCTTGGGCCGTCATTGCCGCTGTCGAAGATCGCCGCCACTCCATGGCCGCCGAGATCGGTCAAAACCCTGTCTGGCCGCGATTCTTCGAGATGAGCACAGATGCGTCGCGCCGTGTCCTTTTCTTGCCCGGAAATTTCGGGAAACCGATGCAGTTCGTGGCGAATGTCTGTGAGTTCAACCAGATCGTGGTTCGATAGAAACATGATAACCTGCTGCCATGGCGTTCAAGAGAGACCGCATCATGTCTACAGGTTCGGCCTCTCAATGCAAANTCTTCGGCGNCACCCATCTTCGATTTCGCCCAGTCTCAGCAATGTGGGCAGTGGGTCTTCCACCATGCTGTTGACCGAACGATCTGATACTATCGGATAGAGCTGGGCTGTATAACGCCAGAGGACTGCGCCGATCTCTCGGGCAGCCCTCTTAACGTTGCGTGTGGTGACGGCTTATTCCGCGGGTTGCGGTACCTGTGTTGGAGCGACTTCACCGATGTTGGGAACGACGTCGCCGTTGAGAACGCTGGCCAATTGTGCTTCGTCCAACTCGCCTTCCCAGCGGGCGACGACGATGGTTGCGACAGCGTTGCCGACGAAGTTGGTCAGGGCGCGGCATTCCGACATGAAGCGGTCGATGCCGAGGATGAGCGCCATGCCGGCCACCGGGACGGACGGAACGACAGATAGCGTCGCGGCAAGGGTGATGAAGCCCGCACCGGTGATGCCTGCGGCACCCTTGGAGCTGAGCATGGCGACGAGAAGCAGCAGGATCTGCTCACCCCAGGACAGGTCGATACCGGTTGCCTGCGCAATGAAGAGGGCCGCCAGCGTCATGTAGATGTTGGTGCCATCGAGATTGAAGGAGTAACCGGTGGGGATGACCAGGCCAACGACGGAGCGCTTGCACCCCGCCTTTTCCATCTTGCTCATCAGGCCCGGCAAGGCCGCTTCCGAAGACGATGTGCCCAGAACGAGTAGCAACTCTTCCTTGATGTAGCGGATCAAGGCGAAAATCGAGAAGCCGTTATATCGGCAGACCGCACCAAGAACCACGACAACAAAGAAGATCGATGTGAAGTAGAACGTACCGATCAACATCGCCAGATTGGTAACGGACGAAATGCCGTATTTGCCGATTGTGAACGCCATGGCGCCGAAGGCCCNGATCGGGNCAGCTTTCATGAGGATCGCGACCAGTTTGAAGATCGGATACATCAGCGCATGCATGAAATCGACAACGGGCTTGCCGCGTTCGCCGACGATACCAAGCGAAATGCCGAACAGCACCGAGAAGAACAGGACCTGAAGAATATCGCCATCAGCAAAGGCGCCGACGATGGTCGTCGGGATGATGTTCATGAGGAAGCCGGTGATGGATTGTTCATGAGCCTTTGCCGCGTAAGTCGCGACGGCAGAACCATCCAGCGTGGCCGGATCGATGTTCATGCCCGCGCCCGGCTGCACGACATTGGCAACGATGAGGCCGATGATAAGGGCGAGCGTCGAAAACGTCAGGAAGTAGATCATTGCCTTGCCGGCAACGCGGCCGACTTTCTTCATGTCGTTCATGCCGGCGATGCCGGTGGCGACCGTCAGGAAGATAACGGGGGCGATGATCATTTNGACGAGACGGATAAAGCCGTCACCCAGCGGCTTCAACTGTTCGCCGATTGCAGGGTAAAAATGGCCGAGTGCGATGCCCGCTGCAATGGCTATGAGAACCTGAAANTAAAGGTGCCGATAAANTGGCAGTTTTACGTGGCTGGAGGCCACGGTGGTGCTATCAATCATGTTAGTTCCTCCTCGATCAAAACCCTGCCTTATGGCCTCCCGGGTCTGACGCATTTGGTTCACGGTCAAGGACCGCCTATTTATGATTGAGCAATTCCCGTGCCAGAGTAATTTTTATGGCGTAACCATTTGAAATTTAATAATTTTAGTTTTCCTACTTTGCCAGTGAAATAAATTTGTGTATGTTCCCGCCCATTAAAATCATGAGTTTGTGTGGAAATCCGCACATTGGGAGCATTTCGCTTTATGCGCAGTCTCGATACATCTCGCGCTCGATGGACCGCATTCATCGTCATGTGGTTGATCATCGCCCTTGCTGCCTTCGTCGCTGCCGAACGGCTTGGACGCGTTCAGGCCATGAAGGCGCTGCTGGCCACGGCGACCACAGATGCGGAACTGAAATCGGCGCTTCTGAATGTCGCCCTTGAGCGTCCACGCGTTCTGCCGCTCGTGCTGGCCCGGGACCGGGATATCATCGAAGCCCTCCGGGATGGCGATGAAGCTGTCCCGCGTCTGAACCGAAAGCTGGAAGGGCTGATCGAGGGTACACAGGCGTCGGTCATCTATGTCGCGGATACCAATGGCGTGACCATCGCGTCCAGCAACTGGCAAACGCCGGAGAGTTTCGTGGGCTCCAACTATGCTTTNCGGGAGTATTTCAGGGCCGCGATGGACACCGGCATGGCCGAACATTACGCGCTGGGAAATGTCAGCCGGAAGCCGGGTCTATATATCTCACGCCGGGTAGATGGCCCCGATGGTCGTCCGCTGGGGGTGGTTATTGCCAAGGTCGAGTTCAATCGCCTCGAAGCGGACTGGAATATCGGCAGGCACCCTGTCTATATCGTGGATGCCAATGGCGTGGTTCTGATGACCAGCATTCCGGAATGGCGCTTCAACACCGTTGCACCAATTGATGAAGCCCGGCGAAAGACCATTTCCGAAAGCCTGCAGTTCGGTGACGAGAAGCTTTCGACTATGCCGGTTGAGACGTTGTCCCATCNGGGCCCACAAGTGGCGATCGTCAAGATCGACGCGCCTTCCTCCCTCAGCGGTGAATATCTGCGGCTGGAACTACCGGTTCCGACCACGGCATGGTCGCTGCATTATTTGCAGCCGGTCAAGGCCACCATGAGCGTGGCTATCCGTGGCAACCGGGTGATTGCCGCTGCGGGCCTCATGCCGCTGATGGCCTTTTCCGCGATATGGCTGCGTCGCAGGCAAAAGGCAGCGCAGGCTCGTGCCGAAGCCGAGCGTGATCGTTCCGAGCTGGAGCGCCGTGTGCAGGAAAGAACGATTGACCTGACGATGGCACGGGATCGTCTACAGGCCGAAATCATTAGACACGAACAAACCGCTGAAGAATTGCAAAGCGTGCAGCACGAACTGGTCAAGGCCAACCGACTGTCCATTCTTGGCCAGATTGCCGCCGGTGTCGCGCATGAAATCAACCAGCCGGTCGCGACCATCCGCGCCTTTGCCGATAATGCCCGCGTTTTTCTGAAGCGTGATCGCATGAAGGATGCGGATGAAAATCTGGAAAGTATCGCATCATTGACGGACCGCATCGGCGTCATCACCAGCGACCTCAAAATCCTGGCGCGGAAAGGCCGCACGGCGGCGGAGCCGGTCAGTTTGCGCCTGGTGATAGAAGGTGCGGTTGTGCTGCTCCGCAGTCGGTTTGCAGGGCGCATGGATGCGCTGGATATCATCTTGCCGGATGAAAACGTTATCGTGTCCGGCAGTCGCATTCGTCTGGAGCAGATCGTCATCAACCTTCTGCAAAACGCCCTTGAGGCGCTGGAAGACAAACCGAACGGCCGCGTCGAGGTGCGGGTAAAGCTTATGTCTGATGAGGTGGTTCTGACCATTGCGGATAATGGACCGGGTATTGAGACTGCTATCCACGAACAATTGTTTNCTCCCTTCAACACGTCGAAGGAAGGGGGGCTTGGCCTCGGCCTGGTTATTTCACGCGATATCGCGTCCGATTATGGCGGGCGGGTCGATGTTGAAACCAGCGAGAATGGAACCTGTTTTTTNGTTTATCTGAAGCGAGCATGACATGACGATGATCGGTACTGTCTATCTGGTCGATGACGATTCCCAACTGCGCAAGGCCATGCGCCAGACGCTGGAGCTGGAAGGCATGACCGTCATGCCGTTTCCGAGGGCGGAACAGGCTCTGGAAGCGCTCTCGACGGACTTCGATGGTATTGTCATCACCGATGTGCGTATGCCTGGCATGGACGGTCTGCAGTTTTTCGAGCGCGTGCGTGAGATAGATGCCGACCTTCCTGTCATCCTTATTACCGGGCACGGTGATGTGCCTATGGCGGTGGCCGCGCTGCACAACGGAGCCTATGATTTCATTTCAAAGCCGTTTCCCGCAGAACGAATGGTGGAAAGCGCACGCCGCGCACTCGAAAAACGTCATCTCGTCATGGAAANCCGAGCCTTGAAACGGGTGGCCCTGCAGGCGGAAGACGATCTTCCCCTCATCGGCCAGACACCCGCCATGGAGCGGCTGCGCAACACGCTGCGCCACATTGCCGATACGGATGTGGACGTGCTTGTGGCCGGTGAAACCGGCAGCGGCAAGGAGGTCGTTGCGACGGCCCTTCATCGCTGGAGCAAACGNCGCGCGCAGGGAAATTTCGTTGCTCTGAATTGCGGTGCTTTGCCCGAGACGGTGATCGAAAGCGAGTTGTTCGGCCACGAGGCTGGCGCATTCACCGGTGCGCAGAAAAAACGGGTTGGCCGTATCGAACACTCCAGTGCCGGCACACTGTTTCTGGATGAAATCGAAAGCATGCCACCTGCAGTGCAGGTCCGTATGTTACGAGTTCTGGAAATGCGCAAGGTTTCCCCCGTTGGCTCCAACGAAGAACGCGCCGTCGATATTCGTGTGGTGGCCGCAGCAAAGGTCGATCTGGGAGACCCGCTGCTGCGGGGAGATTTCCGTGACGATCTCTATTACCGTCTCAATGTCGTAACCTTGTCCATTCCGCCACTGCGAGAGCGGAAAGCAGATATTCCGCTGCTTTTTNCACACTTTGTCAAAAAAGCATCGACGCGTTTCGGTATGCCGGTGCCGAGCATCACCTCCACAGTGTCGCGTTATCTCAATGATCACGACTGGCCGGGAAATGTCCGCGAGCTTGGCCATTTTGCAGAACGCATTGTTCTGGGTCTGGAGGGTGCGGCAACAGACAAGCCATCCGCCGATGCCCGCGTTACGTCAGGAACACTTTCCGAAAGAATGGATCGGGAGGAGGCTCAGATCATTCGTGAAACGCTGGAGAAGTTCGACGGTGATGTCGCCGGGACCATTGGCGCGCTGGGTATTGCCCGCAAGACGTTCTACGACAAGCTTCAGCGGCACAATATCAGCCGGACGGACTATGTCCAAAAGGCATCATAGGGTCCCGAAGCCTCACCCCTGTCACAGAAACAGGAGTGAGGGGAGGTGGGATAGATCAGCCCGCGACGCAGAAATGGTTCTGTCCATCGTAACCCATGTAGGTTCCGGTCCGGGAATTGAAGCTGCCATAACGCTGCGAGCAGTAGTCATACCAAGCCGATGTCCATGGCTCGATCGTGCGGTAGGTCGGGCGAGGCTGATAGGCAGGTCTTGAGTTGTAAACAGGCTGCGCGCGGTAAACCGGGCGGGGTGCCTGGCGATAATAGTAGTTATCGTCGGGCTCGTTATAGGTATAGCGCGGCTGGTACGTCTGGTAGTGACGAACGGGCGGTTCGTCATAAACCCGCTCATCCGAATAACGTGGTTGAGCGAGGGCGGAACCGACCGCTACACCGGCTGCAAGACCAAGCACGCCGCCAAGCAGCGCGTCATCGCGGTTGTGGCGACGCCAGTCATCGGCGGACGCCGAGTTCAAGGGAACGATGACAGCTGCAGAGACTGCAAGAGCCAGAAGAGTTTTTGCTGCAAACGAGGCCATTTTCGTTTTCCATCCAAAGGGCAAATGAACTGCCAGTTGTTATTCAATGGTTAAGAATTAATGGCCTTCGGCTGAACCGGTGCTGAACGAATTGTGGCGATGCAAGGTGACGTCGTCGCGCTAGATGTTCAACATCGCCGCCGGTGCAAAACCATCGAGCATGCCGAGATACGGCTTGTCGACAGGGGCAGCGTATGCTCCCCGCTTTGCGGTTTTCAGGCCAAGCGTGATCAGTCCCTCGGCATGTTTGACCGCAGCCGTCACGCCATCGACGACAGGCACGCCGAATTCGGCAGAGAGTTTAGCCGCAAGGTCGGCCATACCAGCACAGCCCAGCACGATTGCCTCTGCACGATCCTCGCGGATGGCGGCGGCGATTTCTGAACGCAGCCGCTCTAGCGCGTTGGAGCTGGGGTCTTCCAGCGACAGCACCGAAATGTCGGCGGCACGAACCTTGGCGCGGGCGCTCATGCCGTAGCGGTGGACCAGATGTTCGATGGGCAGACGTGACCGCTCCATGGTGGTGACGACGGTGAAGCGCTGCGCGATGAAAGCTGTCGTTGCCACGGCTGCTTCGCAGATGCCTATGACCGGAATATTGGCGAGCGCGCGGGCGGCGTCCAGTCCGGTGTCGTCGAAGCAGGCAATGATGGCGGCTTGTGCGCCCGCCTTCTCGCCCTTGGCAATTTCCGCCAGCATGCCGGGAATGGCGAACACCTCGTCATAATATCCTTCGATGGAGACAGGCCCCATCAGCGATGTGACGGCTGTGATTTCCGTGCCCTCGGCGGCCACGCCTTTTGCGGCAGCGGCAATGGTTGCGGTCATGGAGGAGGTGGTATTGGGATTGACGATGAGAATGCGCATGATGTGTCGTTCAGGCCTTCAACTGGCGTCGGTTCAGATAGACGATGAAACCGAGGGTCCCCGCAATCACCAGAAACGAAAAGAGGGTTGTTACGGCCCCCAATGCGTAGAGCACCGGCGTCGTGACGTTGGTGGTCATACCGTAGATTTCCAGTGGCAGCGTGTTGTAAGTGCCTGACGTCATGAGTGTGCGGGCGAATTCGTCATAGGAGAGAGTAAAGCCGAAGAGGCCAATGCCGATCAGGCTTGGCGCAATCATCGGCAGAACGACCTCGCGAAATGTCTGCCAGGACGTCGCGCCCAGATCACGCGCGGCTTCTTCATAGGATGGCGAAAAGCGGTTGAAGACGGCCAGCATGATCAGAACGCCGAAAGGCAACGTCCATGTCATATGCGCGCCAAANGCGGACGTGTACCAGGCCGGCTCCAGACCGAGTTGCTGGAAGAGAACGCCGATGCCAAGCGAAATGATGATGGAGGGTACGACGAGGCTGGCAACCGAAAGATAAAACAGCGGCGTCGCACCGACGAATTTGCGACGAAACGCCAGGCCCGCCAGAAGTGACACCAGCACCGTGGCACTCATGACCATGATGCCAAGAGCGAGCGAGCGGCGGAAAGAGCCGCCGAAATCACCCACAGCCTGTTGCTGGAAGAGATTGCCGAACCAGTGAACCGAGAGTCCGTTCAGCGGAAACGTCAAACCGCCATTGGGGCCTTGAAAAGCAAGGATCAGGATGGCTGACAATGGGCCATAGAGAAACAGCACGAAGAGAGCGAAGAAGAAGCAGAGAACATAAAACTCGCGACCGCGTTTTTCAGAATGCATGTCAAAGCTCCTTCCTAATATCGACAACACGCAGGATGCCAGCCACCATCAACAGGACGAGCGCCAGCAGGATGACGGCGTTAGCTGCGGCCGCGGGATATTGCAGCAGTGACATCTGATTTTTCATCATCAGCGCCACGGATGCGCTCTGGCCGCCTGACATGACCTGGACCGTCGAGAAATCCGCCATAACCAGTGTCACGACGAAAATCGTGCCGATGGCAATGCCGGGTTTGGCAAGGGGAATGATAACATTCCAGAGGATTTGCCAACTCGTGGCACCAGCGTCACGGGCAGCTTCCACCAATGATTTATCTATGCGCATCAGCGTGTTGAAAATCGGCGTGACCATGAACAGCGTATAGAGGTGCACCATGGCAAGCACGACCGCGAAATCCGAATAGAGCAACCATTCGATCGGGGCGGGCACTATACCCATATTGACGAGGGCGCCGTTGACGAGCCCGTTGCGTCCCAAGACCGGTATCCACGAGATCATGCGAATAATGTTCGACGTTAGAAACGGCACGGTGCAGATCAGAAACAGAACCATCTGCATGGTCGTGGTGCGAATATGGAAAGCGAGAAAATAGGCGACCCAGAAGCCGCAAAACAGCGTGATTGCCCAGACGATGGCCGCAAATTTCAGCGTGTTGAGATAGGTCTGCCAGGTGACCCAGGAGCCCAGCGTCTCACCATAGTTGAAGGTGACGAAACCTGGATACATCTGGGCAAAGTCGTAATCCCAGAAACTGACGATGGCGATCATCAGGATCGGCAATGCGAGGAAGAATCCGAGAATAAGGGCGAGCGGCGCAGCCTGAACGTAGGCGACGAGCTTCGGTGGAAGTGAAAAGCTGCGGCTCTTCTTCTCCGTCTTGTCGCTGACGCCGATCAATCTGACTGTTACCACGGCCTGTCTCCTCGTTTCCCGTTGAGGGAATGCGCGGAGGACTATCCGCGCATTCATTTTTCGTCTTGGCCTGATCAGGCGGCGATGAACTCGTTCCAGCGGCGAACCATGTAGCGGTCTTCGTCCATGACGGAGTTCCAGCAGGCGACCTTGCCCATGCGCTCCTGGAAAGAGCCACCGTCGCGCACTGCGCCTGCCTTTTCCATGATCTTGCCGTCTGGCGCGATGATATCGCCCTGTGCGGCCTTGCCTTCGACCCAGTAACCCCACTCGTCAGCCGACATGTGTTCCTTGGCTGTGTCCATGGCTGCGGAATAATAACCCTGGCGGTTGAGGTAAGCGCCGACCCAGCCGGATGTGTACCAGTTGAGGTATTCATAGGCGGCGTCCAGCTTTGCGCCGGTGAGGTGCTTGGCAAGACCAAGACCGCCGCCCCATGAGCGGTAGCCTTCCTTCAATGGCTGGTATTTGCAGGCGATGCCCTTGGAACGCACGGCGGCAACAGCAGGCGACCACATGGACTGGATGACGACTTCGCCAGATGCCATGAGGTTGACGCTTTCATCGAAGCTTTTCCAGAAAGCGCGGAACTGGCCGTCCTTCTTGGCTTTGATAAGGAACTCGATCGTTTTGTCGATCTCTTCCTTGGTCATATTGCCCTTGTCGGCATATTTCAGATTACCCATGGCTTCCATGATCATGGCGGCGTCCATGATGCCGATGGATGGAATGTTGAGAATCGAGGCTTTGCCCTTGAACGCGGGGTCCATGATATCGGCCCAGCTGGTGATCTCGCGACCGACGAGGTCGGGACGAATACCGAGTGTGTCGGCATTATAGATCGTCGGAACCATCGTGAAATATTCGGTTTCACCCTTGGCGAATTTCTTGTCGCCCGGCTTTTCTACATAGCCTACGGTGTGCGGCGCGGTGCCCTGCGCGATGACGCTGTCTGGCGTCAGCTTGCCGTTTTTGAACAGCGGCACGATTTTGTCGTAATATTTCAGCTTCTTGATTTCCATCGGCTGGATGACGCCCGATGGATAGACCTTCTTCAAGATCCAGTATTCGATATCGGCGATATCGTAGGAGTTCGGCTGAGTCACGGCGCGCTGTGCTGCTGCATCCGAATCCGTTGCTGTCATCTCGAGCGTGATGCCGAGGTCTGCCTTGCACTTTTCAGCAATGGCGTTGAGGTTCGACACGCCCGTGCCGAACTGGCGGATCGTGATCGGGTTCTGCGCCCATATGGTCGGGAAGCCGGTAATCAGGCCAGAGCCTATGGCGGCACCGGTTGCTGCAGCACCGGCCTTCAGAAGACCGCGGCGGGACAAGCCTTTTTTGGTGTTGGATGTATTGGTCATGACACATTCTCCTCTGGTTATTTTNGTGATTATTTCTCGACTCGGCCGAGCACGATGGCATCTGCCGGGTTCCAGGAAAGGGCTATGGCATCCCCTACCTTGATTGGTTTTNCGAAAANGGCGACGTCGCTCAGGACGACGTTGAAGTCTTCGATACCGGCACCCGTGACGACGACTTTGACGCTTGCGCCGTGGTACTCGACATTGGAAACAATGCCGGTGAAGCCGTAACCCGGCACGTCCTGCGAACCGATACGGACGCGATCGGTTCTAACGGCAATGTCCACCTGGCCATCTTCGGGCGGCTGTCCGGCGGCACTGAAGGAGGCCCCACCGACGACGTCCATCGTCACCAACTCGCCGTTCTTTTCCCTGACACGGCCTGAAATGACATTGTGGTTACCCATGAAGCGCGCCACGAAACTGGTGGCGGGACGCTCGAAAACCTCACGCGGGGTAGCGGCCTGCTCGATGCGGCCGTCATTCATGATGACGATAACATCAGCCAGTGCCATGGCCTCTTCCTGACTGTGCGTGACATGGACGAAAGTGATGCCCAGCGCTGTTTGCAGCTTCTTCAGCTCCGCACGCATGCGGATTTNCAAAAACGGGTCCAGTGCCGAAAGCGGCTCGTCCAGCAGAAGAGCTTCGGGATCGGTAATGAGGGCACGGGCGAGCGCGACACGCTGCTGTTGACCGCCGGAAAGCTGGGCAGGGCGACGGTTGGCATAGGGCTCCAACTGCATCAATTGCAGCATTTCCATAGCCTTTGCGCGCCGCGCCTCCTTGCCCACACCCTTCATTTTCAAGCTGAAGGCAACATTGTCGACAAGATCGAGATGCGGGAAAAGTGCGTAAGACTGAAACATCATCGCCGTGCCGCGCTTGGCGGGTGGAAAATCGGTGACGACAGTGTTTCCGAGGCGAACGTCGCCGCTTGAAATGCTCTCGTGTCCTGCGATCATCCGCAGGGTCGATGTCTTGCCGCAGCCGGATGGACCCAACAGGCAACAATAACTGCCCGCCGGTATCTTCAGGCTGATCGCGTGGACAGCGGTCGTGGTGCCGTAGACTTTCGACACGGACGCAATATCGATTTCGGCGGCTTTGCTCATGCATGTTCCCCTTCTCGTCAGAAAGTGCTCTGCATAAGCCGTGCCAGTTCAGGTGCGTTACTGGTAAGAGATTGAAATAAAATAATATTTTTATTTTCGGTTTGGGACGGGATATGCCGCCCTCGCAGAAATGCCCAAAAANCATGCGATTGTTCGCGATGATGCATAAGGATTGTATTCAATCCGCGGAGAAAATGAGAACCTTTTCTGTTTCCACTTTTCTCACATCGGAGTAAAAGAATAAGGAAGCGCGGATACCGACATGAACATTGCCAATATCAGTCCAGACACCGACACAAGCCAGGAAGATCGAGCTCAGGCCATTCGTGACACGTTGCGCGACGCCATCGTGGACAGGCGTCTGGCGCCGGGCACGAAGCTTTCAGAGGCGGAGGTCGGTACGTTGTTCGAGGTTAGCCGCACCGTCGTACGGGCTTCGTTGCAGATGCTGGCTTTTGAGGGATTGGTAAAGACGGAGCGAAACCGCGGTGCTTTCGTTTCCAACCCGACGCCGGACGAGGCGCGGCAAGTGTTTNCGTCCCGCAGACTGATCGAGCCTGGCATTGTTCACGCCGCGATAGAGCGTCTGACGCCGGAGGCCATTGCGGAGATGCGGGCGCATCTGACCGAAGAAACGCGCTATCAACACGAGCGAGGNCCCAGCGCGCGCCGGTCCGAAATCAAGGCATCCGGTGATTTTCACCTGATGCTGGCAGCTGTTGCCGGTAACGCCATTCTTGAAAANTTCATGGCCGAGCTCGTGGCCCGCTCATCGCTGGTTATCGCGCTTTACGGACGCTCAGGCATATCGAGTTGCGGCNATGGTGACCACGCGGCCATTCTCGATGCGCTGGAAGCAGGTGACGCCGACAAGGCGAAACACCTGATGCTGCATCATATAGACCACATCGAGGCCGATCTCGACCTGCGCAACAAAGAGGGACTGGCCCTCAAGGATGCGCTGTCACTTTAAGGAATATCACGCCGAATAGCGGCTGATGGCGAGGTCTGCGACTTCGATTTCCGGCTTCTTTCCGCTGATGATATCGGAGAGAACCTGGGCCGACCCGCAGGCCATGGTCCATCCCAGCGTGCCATGCCCCGTATTGAGGTAGAGGTTGCTATAGCGGGTGGCGCCGATAACGGGCGTGCCATCCGGTGTCATTGGCCGCAAACCACTCCAGAATTTCGCCTGAGACTGATCTCCAGCGCCGCCAAACAAATCCTCCACGGAATGGGTCAATGTGGCCTGACGTTTGGCCGGCAGATCCTTGCTGTAACCCGCAATCTCAGCCATACCGCCCACCCGGATGCGGTCGCCCAGACGGGTCATGGCGATTTTGTGGGCTTCATCCATGACCGTGGATATCGGCGCGCGTGCGGCGTCCACGATTGGAACGGTGATCGAGTAGCCTTTGACCGGATAGACCGGCAGATCGATGTCGAGATGCTTGAGGAGTTGCGGCGTATAGCTTCCCAGCGCGCCGACGAAGACACCGGCTTCCACAATCCCCTTTGTCGTTTCGATGGCTTTGACGCGGTTGCCTTCGGTAATCGGTCGCATGATGCCGGTATCATAAATGAACTTGACGCCAGCCTCTTCGGCCAACTTTGCAAGTTCGGTGGTGAACATGAAACAATCACCGGTTTCGTCACCGGGCAAACGAAGTCCACCGACGATCTTTTCGCGTGATGTGGAAAGACCCGGCTCCGCTGCCACACAGCCATCGCGATCCAAGATCTCATAGGGCACGCCGCCAGCCTTCAAGACCGCAACATCCTTGCCGATGCCATCGAACTGCTTCTGGGTGCGGAAANCCTCGAGTGTTCCCTGCGTGCGCTGGTCGTATTGAATGTTTGTTTGCTGCCGCAAGGCCATCAGGCAATCGCGGCTATATTCCGCCACCCGCACCATGCGGCTTTTGTTGATGGCGTAACGCTGCGACGTGCAGTTGCGTAGCATCTGGCCAATCCAGCGCAAGGCGGCGGGGTCCAGTGTCGGGCGAATGATGAGCGGAGAATGCTCCATGAACAGCCATTTGACGGCTTTCATGGGAATGCCCGGTGCTGCCCAGGGAGACGAGTAACCGGGCGAAACCTCGCCCGCATTGGCAAAGCTGGTTTCGAGTGCTGCTGCTGGCTGGCGGTCTATGACGGTGACCGAGTGACCGGCTTTNGCGAGATACCAGGCGGACGTGACGCCGACGACACCGGCTCCGAGAATCGTGATGTTCATGTTCATCTCACTTGTCTGCGTTCGTTGCGGCAGCCTGTTGCGGCTGAAGATATGTGCGGCGATAACGGTGGCCAAGGCCCGTTAGAATTTCGTAGGCAATCGTACCCGCGTCCTCGGCAATGTCTTCCAGCGACTGGTCAGGCCCTATGATCTGAACGAGGCTGCCATGGGTCAAGGTTCCGTCCGGCAGCGCGGTAATGTCGATGCTGATACTATCCATGGAGACGCGGCCTGCAATAGGCAGGCGCACGCCATTGAAATAGGCAGAGCCCCGGCTGCTGAGCGACCGTGGAAGGCCATCCGCATAACCCGCCGCAATAGTGGCAAGTCGTGTTTCACCTGATGTACGCAAAGTACCGCCATAACCGACCAGAGTGTCGGCGGGCACGGTGCGAGTCTGCACCACCGCCACATCCAGCCGCACGACTGGCTTCATCGGATTGGGCTTAAGCGTGGAAGGCGCGCCGCCATAAAGCGCGATGCCGGGGCGCATGACGGCATTGTGGTAATCGGCGCCGAGGAAAATGCCGCCGGAATTGGCGAAACACACCGGGGCATTTGGAAACATCTGTGCCGCCTTCCGCATGACCGTCAATTGCGCGCCATTGGCGATGTGCTCCGGTTCATCGGCGCAGGCCAGATGGCTCATCACGAATGTCACCGCGATGCCATCCAGCAATTCGGGCGAGGTTTTCAGGGTCTCGACTTCGGACGGCGCCATGCCCAGCCGGGACATGCCGGTATCGATCTGAAGAGCTGCTGGTAACGTCTTGCCCAATATTTTNGCGTGGGCCGTCCATTGTGCCATTTGCTCTAACGAATTGATGACAGGTGTCAGCGACATCGCGGCGCAGGATGTTTCGTTGTCGGGCTGTAACCCGTTCAGAACGAAGATATCGGCGTCGCCTGCCAGGCGAAGGCGAAGTGCGATGCCCTCATCAATATGGGCAACGAAGAAATGGCGGCAACCGGCATCATAAAGCACGGGCGCGACGATATCGGCACCAAGGCCATAGGCATTGGCCTTGACCACGGCACTGGTGACAGCGTTCGGGGCCATCGCCTTCAACATCAGGAAATTGTCGCGAAGGGCACCCAAATCTATGGTTAGATAACCGCTGGCACCGCCACTCGCTTTTTGGCGACTGATCGTCATGTCCATCATCGTTCCCTTGTTATTTTTCAAACAAGACTATTGCAACGATCATCGAATTTTCGCAGTTTGATGCGTGGATAATTCGAAGATCGCAAATTTATTGCAATTTTCTACGGCAGATGGAAATGATTCTATGTCATCTTTAGACGCGACTGACCGCCACATCATCAGGGCGTTACGCCTCAATGCCCGCATCAGCAACGCGAAGCTCGCAGCGGAGGTTGGCTTGTCGCCATCTGCGTGCTTGCGACGGGTCGATATTCTGGAGCGGGAAGGTGTCATTCGCGGCTACACGGCGCTGACGGGAAGTGCCGCTGGCGGCGACGTTATTTCCGTGATCATCCAGATTACACTTGATCGCCAGACGGAAGATTTTCTCAACCGTTTCGAAAGCGCGGTGCGGAGGTATCCGGAAATTCGCGAATGCTATCTGATGACTGGCGGCTCCGACTACTTTCTGCGTGTCGAGCTGGAAAGCGCTGGCGATTTCGAGCGGGTACACAAGGATATCCTCTCAAAGCTCCCCGGCGTTTCGCGCATTCACTCCAGCTTTGCCATCCGCAACGCGCTGGCAAGTCCGAAACCGAGAGGCTGATGGTCAGGCGTTCCACCAGCGGTAAAAATGGTGAACAGGCCCATGGCCGTGGCCGACATGCAATTCTCGCCCTGCGGCTAGTGCGCCCTGCAGATAATCCTTTGCCAGTCCTATCGCATCCACCATGGGATATCCGAGCGCCAGATTTGCGGTGATGGCAGCCGCCAAGGTGCAGCCGGTGCCATGGTCGTTGCGGGTTTCGATGCGGGGCATGGAAANTTCGTGCAGCCCATCCCTATCCAGCAAANGATCGACACTTTCCGACCCGCCACTATGCCCCCCTTTAATGAGTACTGCCTGAACGCCAGTCTTGAGGATCGCTTCCGCCTGACGCACAACGTCTTGGGGCTTTGTCGCTATGGGGTGGCCACTGAGAAGCGCTGCTTCCGGCAGATTCGGGGTCGCCAGCATGGCCAAAGGCAGCAAAGCGGTGCGTAGGGTTTCGATGGCTTCTTCCTGCAGCAGGCGGTCGCCGGATGTCGCGACCATAACCGGGTCCAGCACCACAGGTTTGTTCGTGATGCGAAGATGTTCGGCAATCGTCTCGATGGTTTCGATGCGCGAAACCATGCCAATCTTGACGGCGCCGATGGCGAGATCAGGAAAAACGGCCTCCATCTGTGCGGCAATCATTGCTATGGAAATATCCTCGACGGCCGACACGCCACGGGTGTTCTGGGCTGTGATGGCGGTGATGACGCTGGCGCCATAAACGCCGAGTGCCGAAAATGTCTTCAGGTCGGCTTGAATGCCTGCGCCGCCTCCGCTGTCGGAACCGGCAATCGTCAGAGCGATGGACGTCATTCGTGCACTCCCAGAGCGACGTTTACCTGACGGCGGAAATTGCCGGTTGCGGCAGCAATATCTATAGCACGAAATAGGCTCGAAATAACCGCGACGCCATCTGCGCCAGCGTCGACCAACGGGGCAACCCTATCGAGGGTAATGCCTGCGATAGCACCGACCGGCATTTCAGGGCGGGCGTGTCTGAGGTAGCTGCGCAATTCCCGAAATCCATCCAGCCCCACCGGCGCGTCGGGGTTTACTTTGGAAACCGTCTCGAAAACACCACCGATGCAGGCATAGTCTGCCGGTGCTTTAGCCGCACGCTCCGCATCTGCCGTGTTTTTGACGGTGAGGCCAATAATTGCATTTTCGCCCAGCAAGCGCCGCGCCGTCTCGGCATCCATGTCGTCCGCGCCAAGATGGACGCCGTCTGCACCTGAAGCGAGTGCAACATCGACACGGTCATTGATGACAAGCGGAACGCCCGTTGCCTTCAAGGCGTCGACAATGAGTTTCGCCTGCTCGATCATCTGCCGGGTCGAGGCATGCTTGTCCCGGTACTGGATGATCGTCGCGCCGTGGCGTGCTGCGACAGTCGCAAGCTCCTGCAAAGGCGCGATATTGGCCAGCGATGCGTCTACCAGAGCGTTCAGCCTGTAATCAATTTTCATGGTGAGCAATCCTTGCGAGGGAAAGAATGTCGCTGGGCTCTATGGCGTAGAGCGTATCCAGAAATGCTGCCTCGAATGATCCGGGGCCGCGTGCGTGGATCGCCGCCAACTCTGCCGATACACCCGTCACGGTCAGCGCTGCCGCTGCTGCCAGTATAGCGTCGGACTCCACTGCCATGAAGGCGGCAATAATTCCGCCGGACAGGCAGCCGGTGCCGGTAACCTTTGCCATCCATGGATGGCCGTTGCTGATCTTGGCCTTCGTATGGGTGTTCTGAAGCAGGTCTTCTGGTCCTGTCTGGATGCGTAACGCTGTGCCGACATCACCGATGATCGCTATTTCGGCAAGATTGCCGCGCACGATGGTGGGCCGCAACGCAATCAGTTCATGGGCAAAATCCAGCCGCGACGGTGAGTAGTCGCAATGCACGGGATCAACGATCCATGGTTTGCCATGGGCATTGGCAATTTCGACTGCCATCCGAATGACCTTGCGNCGCGCCGCGTCCAGTGTGCCGAGATTGATCGTCAGGGCGTCGACCGTTGAGACGAAGCTTTCGATTTCTTCTTCCGAGGAGGTCATCGAAGGAATACCGCCAATGGCGGTAATGCCATCAGCGGTGAACTTTTGAACGACCGTGTTCATCAGGCAATGAACCCTTGGTCGCCGTTGCCGCAACCGCGCAAGAAGGTCTGCTGCGGTTTGTGCTGTTGGAAANCTCGACATGGGTCATTGAACTCCAGATACAATCACGGAGACCCAGGTTCAGCGCGGAAAAGAAAAGCATGCCGTTGGCGACTGTTCCGTTCCTACGCCGGCATGACCCGGATCAGGTTCAAGGGTCCGGCTCAGCGCCATCTCAGCATCGTTAAGATGCTCCCCTCGGAATGTCTGGAAAGTGTCGTTTTTNGAGTGTGCTGTCAATGACATTCAGGAAGACGCAAGGCTGATAAGCCGCGTCTTCCTGAATGTGATCAGGCGATCTGAACGAGTACTTTTTCGCGTACCGACTTCAGCGCCGCATCCGCCAGCTTCAGCGCAATCAAGCCATCCTGGGCGGAAGGCGAAGGTGCGACGTCATTTTCTATGGCGTCGATGAACGCAGTGATTTCCGCTGCGTATGCTGCCGTATACCGCGTCATAAAGAAGTCGTGCAGCGGTGGGCGGGTGTAGCCATCCTTGGTCGCGACTTCGATGGACACCGGGCGCTGATTTTCTGCGGCAACCGAGCCAAGCGAGCCGTGAACTTCGATACGCTGATCATAACCATAGGTGGCGCGGCGCGAGTTTGAAATGATTGCCTGGCGTCCGCTTTCAGTCGTTAGAATAATGCTGGCGCTATCGTAATCGCCGAGTTCACCGATCTTGGGATCGACCAGAACGGAACCCGTGGCGAAAACGCTGACGATCTCTTCACTCAGCAGATAGCGGGCGATGTCGAAATCGTGGATCGTCATGTCACGGAAGATGCCGCCGGATACCTTAATGTACTCCGGTGGCGGCGCACCCGGATCGCGGCTGGTGATCGTCACCATCTCAACCTTGCCGATTTGACCGTCATCGATGGCCTTGCGAACTGCGCGGAAATGCGGATCGAACCGGCGGTTGAAGCCGAGCATGATCTTCGCACCGGTTTCCTTAACGACATCTATGCAGGACTGCGCGCGTGCGACATCAAGATCGATCGGTTTTTCGCAAAAGATCGCCTTACCTGCGCGCGCGAAACGCTCGATCAGATCGGCGTGGGTATTGGTTGGCGTGCAGATGATGACGGCATCGATATCTGCGTTTNCCAGCACGGCATCAATGGTGCTGATATTGGCGCCTGTTTCATCCGCAATTGCCTGCGCAGCATCGGCAAACGCATCGACAACGGCAACCAGTTTGGCGCGTTTGTCAGATGCAATCGCCTTGGCGTGTACTTTTCCGATGCGCCCGGCGCCCAGCAAAGCCAATCTCGTAACCATCGTTTCCTCCCGATATGGTGGTTCCGGTCCGTAGAACATCGATGCGAACATCGGACCTTTTTGGAATATACGTTCCATCTTGCTAGAGCGCCATTTCACGGCTGTCAAGCCGTGGCGCAAGACGCGGATATTTAGAAACAAGCGCGTTCATTTCGCATCTTTAGCCGCTGTAAATCCTGCCCACCCCTTCGGCTGGCGAGGCATCGAACTCATCACGATGTCTGCGGCATGCCCGGGATGCGGTTCACCTCAACCATTTGGCGGATGGTGCGGTCAGCGACCTTTTCGGCGCGTGCCTTCGATGCCGCTGCATCCTCTGGAAACGTGTAGGTCATATAGGACAGCGACGTTTCGAGGTCGTTGTTGTTGTGGCCGAGGATGGCGGCGAAATAGCTGTTCTTGGTGACGCTGGATGGTGCGAAATTGCGGAAGGCGATTTCCGCATAGAGATGGCGCAGGCCATAGGGCTTCGGTGGTTCTTCCTTCGGCCAGATATCCTCGAATTTGCCGATGACCGCATCACGCAATGGCAAACGCACCTCGGACGTGAAATCGTCCACGCTCAAACCGAACCACAGTTTGCCGTCGCTGCTCTCACGCAGGCGACTGTAGGCGTCCAGCACTATTTTCGACTGCTCCAGAACTGGAATTTCATAGGTCACGCCAAACTTCGTGCCTTCGCCCTGCTTCGTCTTTGCCTGGCCGTTGAACAGCACGCTCCATTTCGAAACGCCCTTGCCATAGGCAGCCGGTGTCAGTTCCGCCTGTGTGAAGATTTCATAGGGNCGTCGCCCNGTGGTGCCCATCAGCCCGATGGCAACCGTCATGATATCCGACGATTGCAGATAGCGGCGACACCGCCTCATGACCTCGGCGTAGTTGTCGAACGTTATCAGCGATCCGTGCTTGTTGGCGATCTTTGCCATCTTGATCTTGCGCGCTTCGTCATAAAGCTGGGGTGTGCCCGCCGCGATACGCAGCATGGGGTGATCGTCGCCGAAGGCCTCGCGCAGAGCATTGCGATATTTGGTGATGTAGGAGATCACGGTGGCTTGCGCCTTGTCTCCCATGGACGCCATCTCGGCATCCCAAAGGGCCTGCATTTCAGGTTTCGTGGCTACACCGTTTGTGGCCGAGATAAAGTCGGAGACCCGCAGCAAAAAGCGCGGTTTGCGCCCAACCATGTTATATCCTGCGCGTTCCAGCTTCTCTTCGATTGAACTGGCAACACCTTTCACAGAATAGTCGGCGGTCTTAATGTAGGTATCCAAACGTTCGCGTAGTTTTTNCATGTTGCAGATGGCAAGCGGCGTCGTCTTTGGACCGAAGGCATCCTTCAGCGCATATCTATATTTTACAATGTAGAGTTCGAGCGTCTTTNCCGTTCGGCCATTGTCAAAATGAAAACGCACTTCCTCATTCCAGAGAGCGCCAATTTTTTTCGTATCGAATGTGCCGTCCGGCTTTCTCGTGGCTTTTATTTTTNCGATGAAGTCCGCGATCCGATCCACCAGAATAGGTGTCTTGGTTTTTCTTTTTTCGGCAACGGACATCGTCAGCTCCAGGGATATGATTCGCAGTTAGAAAAGTATATTTTAGACGCAATGCATCGTGCAAATTTATTCGAGTTTNCAGGAGAAAGGTTCGGTCGGTGATTTGGCGGGCCGGGTGAACCAGTTTGGACCGTTGCTCCCCATATAAATATGGTCTTCCAGACGAATGCCGAAACGGTCCGGGTAGACCAGCATCGGCTCGTTGGAGAAACACATGCCTTCGGCCAGCGGAAGCGAGTTGCCGCGCACGATGTAAGGCTCTTCGTGGATTTCCAGCCCAAGGCCGTGACCGGCTCTATGCGGCAGGCCAGGGAGAGCGTAATCAGGCCCCAACCCGTTTTTCACCAGAACGCTGCGCGCCGCGTTATCCAGATTGCTGCATGGCGCACCGAGTTTTGCGGCATCGAAGACGGCTTGTTGTGCCTGTCGCTCTATGGACCATGCCTGCGCAAAATCGCTGGAAGGCTGGTCGAGGACATAGGTCCGCGTTATATCGGAATGGTAGCCATCGATCCGCGTACCGGTATCGACCAGAATGACGTCACCCTCTTGCAGGGTCTGGTCGCCATCTGCACCGTGCGGCAGCGACGTGGCTGCCCCGAAAGATACGATGCAGAATGAGGAGCCGCCTTCTCTACCAAGCTCCAGATGTTGTTCATCAATGAAGCGAATTACTTCGGAGGCGCGGATTCCGGGTTTCATCAGCCCGTGTGCTCGCTTCTGCACCTCCAGCGTCAAATCCATAGCGTATTGGATGATGGCGATTTCTGACAGTGATTTCTGAATGCGCAAACCGCTGACCAGAGGACCGCCGTCAATCAGTCGTTCCTGCCCAAGCTCTCTTACGAGACTGTGGTAGATAAAAAGCGGAAGCCCATCATCCAGCGCAACCCGACCCTGACGTCCGACCAGCGAACCAACAAGAGTGGAGGGGCGCTGCTGCTCCTGCCAGATATGAACGTCACCATCGATATGAGGCAGCGTATCGACCCGGCTTTTTNCGAAACCGGGGACGATATAATGCAGAGATGTCGGGGTGATAACAGCGCCCAGCAAGCGCTCGCTCTGGTGCCACACAAGGCCCGTGAAGTAGCGCAGGCTTTCGGTCGAGCCCAGCAACAGCGCGGTAACGTCCTGCTGCTCCATCTTAGCGCGAAGGCGCTTGATCCTCTGCACGCGTTCGGCATTGTCAATCAGGGCTGGCTTCGCACCGGAAAACATAGGCTGGTCTTTCGTTGACGTCATGACAACGGGATACAGAGTTGGAGCGCTGTATTCAATATGTCGACAAAGAATTCCGTCTTAAGTTATTGCTGCAGACGTTTTTTNAGAGCAGCGACGATACGTTTGGTGAGCGCTTCATAATCCTCATCGAAATGATGGCCGCCATCTATGCCGATGACTTCCGCGCCCTTGTCTTTCAGTGCCGGGCAGGCGGCATCCTCATCCTCAGTGCCGTACACGCACTGGACGATCTTCGGGTCGATCTTTTCGAGGTCCGTCACCGGGTCCTGCGTGCCTGAGCCAGAGACGCCAAGCCAACCGCCGACCGAAATTTCATAGGAAACCTCGTTGGACAGTGACAGCAGGCTCATCTGCACGACGCGGCTTTTGTCCTTCTCTGGCAGAAGGTTGAAGGTCGCAGGGAGAACGTCCGCACCGAAGGAGTAACCGATCAACATGACGTTCTTGACCTTCCACTCCTTGCGATAGGTATTGATGATGCGTGAAAGGTCGCTGGCGATTTCCTCTGGCTTTTTCTCAGACCAGAAGTAACGCAGTGAATCGATGCCGATCGTTGGCACACCATCCTGCTGGAGAAAGCTGCCGACATCCTTGTCCAGATCCCGCCAGCCGCCATCGCCGGAATAGATGATCGCCATCGTATCCATTGTCGGCTTGGCTTCCAGAACCGTCAGCGGCAAACCGAGTGGGTTGTCGCTGTTTCCGGCCGCATCGATGCGGTCCTGCAACGCCTGTGCAAGCGCTGCCTGCGCGTCATCCGTCACATCCTTGACGTCGATGTCGGCATGAGACTTCACGAGGTTTTCCACATGGGTGCGGCCCTTGGCATCTGCTTTCGGCGTGAAAACGACGCTGACTGGGGCAGGCAAGGGGCCATCGGTCAGACCATAGATTGTACGGTCACCATCCTTTTCCTTGGTAGCTGGCGTGCAGAGTATCTTGTTGTCCAGAGGAACACCTGCAACGGGATCAACGGCAACAGCCTCGCCTATCGTTGCCGCCGGACTCTGCGCGATCATGGCCAGGGCCAGTGTTGCACCGTCACCGATGCCGGCAATGATCGGTGGCCGATAGTTCGAGACGCCTGCTTTACGCTGTATTTCCTGCGCAAGCTCTTCAATGTCCGAGATCATGTAGATGCACTCGTCGTCATCGGCCTTGAGTGCTTCGATATATTTCGGAAAATCGATGCCGACGACAACGGCGCCCTTTTCGACCAGCGCGTCCGCTTCTGTTTGTTCTGCCTTGCCCCAGCCGGTGGCACCGGAGATGAGGAAAATATTGGCGCTGACATCACCGTCCGGCAGCATGATATGATCTGGCGGGATCATGCCTGTCTGATAGCCGCTAGCGTCTTGTGCCGACACATGAAAGGGTACGGAGAGTGTCGCTGCTATCAAGGCGGCTTTCAGAAACTTCAGGCCTGTCATTTACCAATTACTCCTCTGACGCCACCGCTGATGAGCACCGTTGCATCCATCAGCGCCAAAGCGGCACTTGTACCGTTTGAAACCGCGACATAACGAGGTTCCCACTTCGGGTGGAACTTCGATTTGAACGCTCTCAATCCTTTGAAATTGTAGAAACGCTCACCGTGTTCGAATAATGTCCCGCCAATCCGATCCCAGACTGGAGCAGCCTCGCGTTTCGACATGCCAGAAAGCGGTGCCATGCCGAGATTGAAGTAGGAGTAACCCTGATCGCGCATATATTCAATAATGCTGACAAACAGGAAGTCCATAGCACCACGCGGCGCATCCGGTGAGAAGCGCATGAGATCGACGGTGACTTCTTTTTNCGTTTCGGTCATCAGCAGGTTGGCAAAAGCTGTGACCTGACCATCCTTGTACAACACGGCAACAGGCTGTGAAAGAATGTAGTCCTTTTCAAAGGAACCAAGCGAAAAAGTCTTTTCGCGCGTGTTGTGATGTTCCAGCCAGGAATCTGAAACCCGCTTGATATCCTCATAGATTTCAGGAACTTGCGGCGTATCGATGACAGAAAACGTCAGGCCGTCGCGCGCGCCACGGCTGAGCGATTGCCGCAGATTGGCCAGCTTGCCGCCCTTCAATTCGAAACGGGTGAGATCGACCATGGCGAGCTCACCCAGCTTGAAGGCGCGCAGGCCCGCATCGGCGCAGTGGGTGAGAATGGCAGGCGATATCTGATAGAACACAGCTCTTCCACCGGAAGCACGAGCAGTCTCAACGAACTGCCAGACGAGGTCTGCGAAATCGTTTTCGTCTCCCACAGGATCGGCCAGCGCAATCCAGGAGCGCCCGCGAATGCCGTACATGATGAAGGCATTGCCGCTTTCCGACAGCATGACGTGCTTGTCACCCATACGTACAAGATTGGCGTCGGCCACATCCTGCTTTTTGACGATCTCGGTCGCTTTCACGATATCTTCAGGATGTATTTCTTCCGGGCGGTACATGACCGGCCGCAACAGGCTGAAGATCGCGACGGTGGAGGAAGCGAGAACCAGACCCAGCAGGGCTCGCAAGCTGCGCGGGGCTTCCTCTGAAANTTCGAACTGCCACCAGAGCGTCTGGCTGTAATCGGTATCGCGATACACGAAGAACAGAATTGTTGCTGCTCCTGCAACGATGACAGCCATGGCGGCGAGCCATGTCGGGCCCAGCGCCTGACGCAGAAGTGAGGCATGGCGGGTAAAACTGCGAATGTTGAAGAACAACGCGACAATGAAAATTCCAAGGAATATCGCCTCGAAAACAGCGATAGCCTTGATCAACGACAGAAAAAGACCGCCTGCCGCAGCAACCAGTGCAACCCACCATGCGCCATCTAGCCGTTGGCTCAAGCCACGGGATGCGACCACCAGGACGAGGCCGAGAATACTCGACAAAAAGTGTGCTGCTTCGATGATCGGCAAAGGCACGAAGCCGGAGAGGAAATCGAGATTGCTATCCGGCGTCGGCGTCACACTCGAGAAAATGAGCATGGTGCCGAGAATGAGCGCGTAGGCTGAGAGTAGAGACGGCGCCAGTCGCCCGGCAAGATGGCCGATATCGGCCATGACAGGCTTGGACGCGAACTGCTTCATTTCCGTAGCAAGCATCAGGATAATCGCGACCAGAAGCGGAAGCACATGGTAGATCATCCGGTAAAGAACGAGGCCACCGAGCAGTTGATCGAGGCTGATGGCGTTGCCGAGACCCGCAACCATCACCGTTTCGAAAACGCCCAGACCCGCAGGCACGTGGCTGAGAACGCCGAGGCCGACAGCGGTTGCGTAGATTGCAAAGAAGCTGGGCCAGCCGACATTTGTTTCCGGCAGGAGCACGTAGAGAACGGATGCGGAGGCTGCAATATCGAGGGCCGACACCAGAAACTGCCGTGAGGATGTCCGGCTATCCGGCAGGCGAAGTTTCAGGCGCTTTATCTGGATGACCCGGCTGTTTCGCCCCAGATACATCAACGTTGCCATGATGCCGATGACGACGAGTGCGCCGCCTCTCAACCAAGTCGGATCGACGTTGATGATGCTGGCGATGCGCGGAGCCACGATCAACGTCGACAAAGCACTGACTGCAAGCAGCCCGAGGCCGAATGATAGCGTGACAAAGGCGATTATGCGGGCGATATCCGAGGGGGTTAGTCCCATGCGAGAATAGGCGCGAAAGCGGATGGCGCCGCCACTCAATGGCCCGAAACCGGCGGTGTTGCCAACCGCGTAGGCAATGAATGCAGTGGCGATGACGGAGGGCGTCGGCAGCTTCTTGCCGATATATTCGATGGCGTTCAGATCATAACAGATCAGGGCGGCAAAACTTAAGCCTGTAAACAGGATCGCAAGCGCCGCCGACTTCCAGCTTGTGTCCGCAAGCGCCTCAACGATGTCGTCGTAGCGGACTTCTGACGTCAGCTTGTAGATTGTGAAGGTCATCATCACGAAAACGACCGTCACTGCGATCGATGTGAGATGCGGCCTGTACCGCTCAAAAAANCCCTCGAGCCCGGCTTCGGCCTCTTCGATATTTGCGACGTCGTTCTTCTCGGTCATATGCTTTTCCACGAAACCAGATTGCGTCTGGCGAACCACAGGATTGTGACGCTAGTTCGGTATCGTCTCAGTCATATAAAGATTTAATTTTTATTTTCTAAATTGTGGCGGTGAATATTACGAGAAGCAGCAATAACTACAACAACCGCGCGTTGTTATATAGTATTACCCTTCCAGACTACTTATTGGCCCCAGGTCGCTTCCAGTACCCTGATCCAGTTGCCGTGGCAGATTTTTTCAAGCGACGCTTGATCGTAACCAGCGTTTCGCAACGCATCGACAAGCAGTTGCAGGTCAGCCGCATCCTTCATCGCCGCCGGAATCGTCGTGCCATCGAAATCCGAACCCATTGCGACGTGATCGATGCCCATGCGCTCGACCATGTAATCGACATGGCGAACCAGTTCACCCAGATCGGTGTCGGGGTTCTTGACGCCGTCCTGACGTACGAACAGCACGCCGAAATTGATGCCTGCAAGCCCGCCTGTATCACGGATGGCATCCAGTTGCCGGTCAGTGAGGTTGCGGCTGTGGTTGCACAGCGTGTGTGCATTGGAGTGGGACGCGACCAGCGGCGCGTTGGAAATTTTGGCAATATCCCAGAAACCCTGCTCATTCATATGAGAGAGATCGACCATGATCTTCAGATCATTGCAGACCTTCACCAGCCGCTGTCCGGCTTCCGTCAGGCCGGGTCCTATATCGGGCGTCGAAGGGAAGCGGAAGGGAACGCCATGCGCGAATATGTTGGGTCGGCTCCAGACCGGTCCTAATGTTCGAAGTCCTGCCTGATGCAAANCATAGAGAGCGTCGAGATCGGCGTCGAAAGCTTCCACGCCCTCGATATGTAAAACCGAAGCAAACGCGCCCTTCGCCATGGCATCACGAATATCAGACGCGCTGCGGCATACCTTGAGTTTGCCATCTGACGCCGATCCGATGCGAAACAGCAGGCTTGCCATGCCAAATGTGGTGGCCAGGGCGTCAGGTTGGCTCGGAGGTGTGAAATTGCGGTCAGCGTCAAAACCCGGTGGCGACGGCACAAAGATCGCACATAGACCGCCAGCCAATCCACCTTTTTTNGCCCGGGGCAGATCGATATGCCCAACCGTGTCGCCTTCGATGAACTGTGTCTCCGGCGCGGAAGAGCCGGAAAGTTTCAGACGCAACAGGACGTCGTTATGGCCATCAAATACGGGCACGGCATTGAGGTTCGTCATATGTTGGTCGCTTTCGGAGGGTCTGACACGGCATTGCTGTAAGCGTCAGATAGGTGCAAATGCAAGAGCTGAACAGTGCCCTATGGTATTGCAGGGACTATTTGAATGGAAAANTACATGACGGACAATCAAGACTGGAACGCTGCATCTGAGGTCGCGGAGGATTTCGTTTCGCAATGGAACAGCAACGAACCGGGCGGTTCCGTCATCGGCTTTGATCTGTCAGGCTTGCGGTTTGCCTCTTCGGGAGGTGTTGAAAGCCTGTCGACCTATATGCCGTTTACGCCCAAAAGTGTCGTGCGCTATGCGTCGGTAACGAAACATGTGTTTTGCGCCATGGTGCTGGAACACAGCGATCTGATCCTGCTCGATGATCCGCTCGGCAAGCACATTCCCGAACTGCAAGCACCGCTTTGCGACGTGACGGTCGGGCAGGCACTCGACATGAGCGGCGGTCTGCCGGATGTGCGCGAATGCCTCTCACTTCTGGGCCTGTCGGTCTACACGGAAACGGAAGCCGGACCGCTGCTCGATTATCTCTCGCGTCTGAAACGCCTTAATTTTCCGGCAGGCAGTGAAATTTCCTATTCCAATACCGGCTACCGTCTCGTCGAGGCAGCGCTTGAGCGAAACGGGTTACGTTTTGATGATTTCGTACAAGAGAAGATTGCCCAACCGCTCGGCATCGTTCTGAAAGCACCGGATGTCTGGAACGACCCGGTCGCGGGGCTTGTGCCGGGTTACTGGAAATCCAAGCCTGGCTGGCAGCTTTCATCCGCAGGCCTGCATATCTCCGCATCCGGTAGTCTGGCGGGAAGTGCCGAGGCGCTTGTTCGGTGGCTGCAAGCGCTGTTGAAAGGCGAGCAGGGTTTCGCGGGCGTCTTGGAAAAACTCTCTGCGGAACGCTCCTTGGCGGATGGCCGAATGAGCGAATACGGGTTGGGGTTGCGCTGGTCGCATTTGGGCGAGCGTCGGTTTATCGGTCACGGTGGCTCGCATCCCGGTTACAAGACCTACTTTCTGCTCGATCCTGAAAACGGAACGGGCTTTGCCGTCGTCTCGAACCGGGAAGATACGAACGGGTTTAAAATCGCAATAGAGTGCATGGCAGCATTGACGGGATTGCCGCTGCCAAGACCCAAGAGCGATCTGCCCAACGGCCTTTACGTTACCGAAACCGGCCCTTGGTGGTTGGAAATCAACGGAAGCACTTGCACGTTCATCGACGCTGACGACACGCTGTATGATGATGGCGATGGCTGGGCCTCGTCGCTTTCTGCATCGTCGCCTATGCGCCTGCGTCTGGAAGATGGCGCGCTGGTCGGAGAAGCGGGACACGCGCCGCGCCGCTTTATACCAGTGGGGAAGCATGACGTTCCCTCCACGCTTTCAGGCCGCTGGTCTTCAGAAGAAGGGGCTGAATTNGTGATCGAGAGTGGCGTTCTCTCGATGGGCATTGGCCCCACTCGTCAGTCGATGCCGATCACAGCGTTGGGGAATGGTCGCTTCCTGTTTACGCTGAATGATGGTCCATGGACAAANCGGGTCTGCATCAATTTGCTGGATCAAGATCGCCTGGAACTGGTTTCCAGCCGTGCGCGTATGGTCGAGTATAGGCGCTCGACCTGAGAGAATCGAGCGCCTTCAAGTATCAGATAGCCGTGCGCATCGCGTTTNCGAGGTAAAGCTCGCGAAGGCGCTTCACCAGTGGGCCGGGTTTNCCATCGCCCACCGGCTTTCCGTCGATTTTTGTGACGGGCATCACGAAGTTGCCCGCACTTGTCAGCACCGCTTCCTGCGCGTCCAACGCTTCCTGGAGCGTAAAGGGGCGCTCTTCCAGCGTCAGACCTGCTTCTTCAATCAATTGCAAAGCGGCCTGACGTGTGCAGCCGGGCAGGGTCTTGTTGCTGTTGCCGCGTGTGATCAGCTTCTTGTCTGCGCTGATGATGTAGGCAGTCGAAGAGGCACCTTCGGTTACGAAACCGTCCTCGATCATCCATGCCTCATCGCAGCCCTCGGCCTTTGCAATGCGCTTTGCCATGACCTGCGGCAGCAGGCAAACGGACTTGATATCACGGCGAGCCCAGCGCTGATCCGGAACAGATTTTACCGAGAGCCCGATTGCCTCCTGGGGGCTGCCAATCAGTTTTTTNACCTGTGGGAACATGACGAGCGTAGGTGCGAGATCATCTGAAAACAGAAAGTTGCGGTCTTCCGCGCCACGCGTCAGTTGCAGGTAGATCAAACCTTCCGTCAAATTGTTTTCCTTGATCAGGCGTCGTTCCGCTTCGACCACCTGCTGGGTCGTGATGGGCAAAGGAATGTCGATTTCACCAGCACTTCTCTCCAGCCGCGCCATGTGCAGATCGCTGTCGATCAGCTTGCCATCAATGACGGACGTAACCTCATAGATGCCGTCCCCAAACAGAAAGCCACGGTCGAAGATCGACAGTTTGGCTTCGGATTCAGGTAGAAATTCACCGTTGAGATAGACGATGCGGTCGGTTGCGCTGGGCATGATAGGTCCTTTGGTGTCAGGCTGAAAAGCAGTGTCTGTTTAAAACGATCCGGCGACCTATTCAAACTCCAAAATCACCTCATCGACAGCCAGGCTGTCGCCTGCACTGACCGCCACTTTGCTGACGCGCCCCCGCCGTTCCGCACGAAGAATGTTTNCCATCTTCATCGCCTCGACCGTCGCCAGCGTCTGGCCCGCTTCCACATGATCGCCCTGCTGTACGGAAATAGAGGTCACGACGCCCGGCATGGGGCAAAGCAGAAGTTTCGACGTATCCGGTGGCAGTTTTTCCGGCATAAGCCGGGCCAGTTCTGCCACGCGTGGGGTACGAACCCGTGCAGATATATCCATGCCGCGCCAGCGAAGACGGATGGCTGATGGCGAAAGATCGATCTTCACTGCCATGGACTGGCCACCGACCGTAAACATTTGCAGCGTTTGCCCTGGCTGCCATGCCGTGTCGATTGGCAAAGTTGTGCCATCCTCAAAGGTTGCAGAGGTATTGTTCTCAGCGTGTGTAAGGGAAATGCGATGGTCCGCCTTTGCTAAGGTGACAACCCAATCATTGCCAACCACTCTGCGATGATTACCGATGGTGCCGGAAATCTGCGTTGCCCGGGTCTGCACACGGTGATGAGCAAGGACCGCAATGACAGCCAGTTTCCGTGCGGTTTCAGTATCCGGTTCGACGCTCGCAAAGCCCTCGGGAAATTCTTCGGCGATGAAGCCTGTCGTCAGGTTTCCGCTGCGGAAACGCTGATTTTGCATGACGGCGGAGAGGAAGGGCAGGTTGTGGCCGATGCCTTCGACCTCGAAACTGTCCAGCGCATCCCCCATGGCATCGATGGCTTCTGCCCGATCTTTTCCCCAGGTGCAGAGCTTGGCGATCATCGGATCGTAATACATCGAGATCTCACCACCCTCGAAAACGCCCGTGTCGTTTCGAATAATGGTGCCGTCAGGCCGGGTCCCTTCTTTGGGTGGGCGATATCGCGAGAGACGACCGATCGACGGCAGGAAGTTGCGATAGGGGTCTTCCGCGTAAAGACGGCTTTCGATGGCCCAGCCGTTGAGTTTCACGTCGTTCTGGCTGAAGGCAAGGGGTTCGCCAGAGGCCACGCGGATCATTTGCTTCACGAGATCGATGCCAGTGACGAGTTCCGTAACTGGATGCTCGACCTGAAGGCGGGTGTTCATCTCAAGAAAGTAGAAATTGCGGTCGCCATCCACGATGAATTCCACCGTGCCAGCGGAATAATAACCAACGGCCTGGGCGAGTGCCACGGCCTGTTCACCCATGGCCCTGCGTGTAGCTTCATCGATAAANGGAGAGGGCGCTTCTTCGATGACTTTCTGGTTGCGGCGCTGGATAGAGCATTCCCGCTCGCCGAGGTAGAGCACTTTACCATGCTGGTCGCCCAGAACCTGAATTTCGATGTGGCGTGGTTGGTTGACGAATTTTTCGATGAAGATGCGGTCATCGCCAAATGACGCCTTCGCCTCGTTCCTGGAGGACTTGAAGCCCTCGCGTGCCTCGGTGTCGTTCCAGGCGATGCGCATGCCCTTGCCACCGCCACCTGCGGATGCCTTGATCATGACAGGGTAACCGATAGATGATGCAATCTTCACGGCTTCGTCCGCGTCTTCGATCAGGCCCATATGCCCAGGCACGGTGGAAACACCGGCCTCCTGCGCCAGTTTTTTCGAGGTGATCTTGTCGCCCATCGCCTCGATTGCCTTCACCGGCGGTCCGATGAAGATGACGCCGGCCTTATCCAGCGCTGCGGCAAAAGCTGCGTTCTCCGACAGAAAGCCGTAACCGGGATGCACGGCATCGGCCCCGGTCTGCTTTATGGCGTCGAGAATTCGGTCGATGACGATATAGGACTGGTTGGACGGGGCCGGGCCTATGTGCACGGCCTCATCCGCTTCCCGCACATGCAGCGCGTTGGCATCGGCATCGGAGTAAACCGCGACGGTCTTGATGCCCATGGCTTTCGCGGTGCGAATGACGCGGCAAGCGATTTCGCCTCTGTTGGCGATGAGGATTTTGGAAATCATTGGGTTATCCTCACAGCGGAATCGTGTCGTGTTTTTNCCAATGCGTCGTCACCTGCTTATTGCGCAGTGATGCGAAGGCGCGGGCGATGCGGCGGCGGGACGAATGCGGCATGATGACCTCATCGATAAAGCCGCGCTCTGCCGCTACGAAGGGATTGGCGAAACGCTCTTCGTATTCTTTGGTCCGCGCGGCGATCTTGTCTGGGTCGGAGAGTTCGGAGCGGTAGAGGATCTCTGCCGCGCCCTTCGCGCCCATCACCGCAATTTCCGCCGTCGGCCACGCGTAATTGACGTCGGCGCCGATATGTTTCGAGGCCATCACGTCGTAGGCGCCGCCATAAGCCTTGCGTGTGATCAACGTTACCATCGGCACTGTCGCTTCCGCATAGGCAAAGAGCAGTTTTGCCCCATGCTTGATGACGCCGCCATATTCCTGTGCCACGCCGGGCAGGAAGCCCGGGACGTCCACTAGCGTCAGAACAGGAATGTTGAAAGCATCGCAGAAACGTACAAAACGGGCTGCCTTGCGTGAGCTGTCTATATCAAGGCAACCGGCCAGCACCATCGGCTGGTTGGCGACAACGCCAACGGTCTGGCCTTCGAGGCGGATGAAGCCGGTGATGATGTTCTTTGCAAAGGCCTCCTGAATCTCGAAGAAATCGCCCTCATCGGCCAGCGCGTGGATCAGTTCCTTCATATCGTAAGGCTTGTTGGAACTGTCAGGAATGAGTGTGTCGAGACGCTGCTCCAGCCGTGCCGGATCATCGTGAAACGGGCGGTTCGGTGCCTTCTCGCGGTTGTTGAGCGGCAGGAAATCAAACAGCGCCCGCACTGCCTCCAGTGCCTCGACATCGTTTTCATAAGCGCCATCGGCCACAGACGATTTTCTGGTGTGGGTGGAGGCCCCGCCCAGTTCCTCCGCCGTGACGATCTCGTTGGTGACGGTTTTTACCACATCCGGTCCGGTGACGAACATGTAGGAGGTATCGCGAACCATGAAGATGAAATCGGTCATGGCGGGGGAATAGACAGCGCCGCCCGCGCAGGGGCCCATGATGACGGAAATTTGCGGGACAACGCCGGAAACCTCGGCATTGCGCCTGAAAACCTCTGCGTAACCGGCCAGCGACGATACGCCTTCCTGGATACGCGCACCGCCGCTGTCGTTAAGACCGATGACAGGCGCTCCAACACGTGCGGCCATATCCATGACCTTGCAGATTTTCTGCGCATGGGTTTCGGATAGCGAACCGCCCAGAACGGTAAAGTCCTGGCTGAAGACGTAGACCTGCCGCCCGTTGATGGTGCCCCAGCCGGTGACGACGCCATCGCCTGCGACCTTTTGTTCGGCCACCCCGAAATCCACCGCGCGGTGGGTGACATACATGTCGTATTCTTCGAAAGAGCCTTCATCAAGCAGAACATCCAGACGCTCCCGCGCCGTCAGCTTGCCTTTGGCATGTTGCGCATCGATGCGCTTTTGCCCGCCGCCAAGCCGTGCCTGCGCCCGGCGCGCTTCCACTTCCTCAAGAACCGTCTGCATGCAGCCTCCCTGATGCGAATGTCGTCGTTCTAGACTTAAGGGTCAAATCCCGAATTGAAAACAGTCTATTACGGCCAACGGTAGGGATTCGACGACATGCTAAAGGGATTGTGCCGCGTTGATGGAGGAAACGAAGCGACGGGTGCGATCTTGCTTGGGCGAGCGGAAAATGGCTTCGGAGGAGCCGGTTTCGACAACTTTTCCAGCTTCGAGAAACACGACGTTATTGGCAATGCGCGAGGCAAGGCGCAGATCGTGCGTCGCCATGACCATGGTCGTTCCCTCACGGGCGAGTTGACCCAACACGTCGACCACTTCCTCTGACAATTCCGGGTCGAGCGCTGACGTCGGTTCGTCGCATAACAGCACTTGCGGCGAGGGACCGAGTGCCCTCGCAATGGCCACGCGCTGTTGCTGCCCGCCCGAGAGATTGGCGGGCCAGGCGTCGGCCTTGTGCGCCATGCCGACCTTGGTCAGAAGCTCCATGGCGCGATCTCTTGCCTTTTCGCGTGACCACTTCTGCACGATCAGCAGTCCTTCCATGACGTTCTCGATGGACGTGCGGTGGGGGAAAAGCTGGAAGCTCTGAAACACCATGCCCGTTTGCCGGCGGATTTTCTGGATGGACTGCCACGTCACTTTCTTGCCTGCGGTAAAGGAAACCGCATCGGTGCCGATCTTTACGGTCCCTTCCGTTGGCAACTCCAGCAGGTTGATGCAACGAAGCAGGGTGCTCTTGCCGCCGCCGGATGGGCCGACCAAAGCGGTTACGCTGCCTTCAGGAAAGCTGAGCGAAATGTCCTTGAGGATGACCGCTTCGCCGAAACGTTTTTCGATATTGGAAAGCTCGATCATCGGCTGTTCTCCATCATGCCGCCGTAACGGGCGAAACGCACTTCCAGCCGCGCCTGCAAGTTGGACAGCACGGAACTCAGGGCCAGATAGATGATGGCCGCCTCGATATAGAGGATGAGCGGTTCATAGGTGGTGGCCACGATGCGCTGTGCCGATTGAAAAAGTTCCGGCACGGTAATGGCGGCGGCGAGCGAGGTGTCCTTCACCAGAGAAATGAAGGTGTTGGACAGCGGTGGTACGGCCACCCGGCTTGCTTGCGGCAGGATGGTACGCTGCATGGCCTGCCGCCAGTTCATGCCGGTCGAAAATGCCGCTTCCCACTGACCTTTCGAAACCGACGAAATGGCAGCGCGGATGATTTCGGACGTGTAGGCGCCTACATTCAGCGTAAAGCCGATAAGGGCCGCCGGGAACGCATCCAGCAGAATGCCCATGCTGGGAAGGCCGTAGAATATCACGAACAACTGCACCAGCAGCGGCGTGCCACGGATGACCCAGACGTAAAACCGCGCAAGCAACCGGAGCGGCGTAGGGCCGAACAATCGTGCGACAGCGGTGGCAAGACCCAGCGTTAATCCAAAGAGAAAGGACAGCAATGTCAATGGGATGGTGAATTTCACACCTGCCCAAAGCAGCGTGGGCAGGGAATCCATCATCAGTTGAAGCCAATGCGGCACGGTAAACCCCTTAAAAATGCGAAGTCCGGCGCTGGACGCCGGACTTTATGATCTTATCTCAACAATGGCCTATTTNCCCGAAGGAAAATAGACGTCACGTCAGCTTACTTGGAGACGTCCTGACCGAAATATTTGTCGGAAATCCTCTTGTAAGTGCCATCGGTCTTGATGTCGGCCAATGCCTTGTTGATGGAGGCTACCAGATCGTCGTCACCCTTGCGCACGATGATACCGGAATAATCGGCATCCGGCTTTTCAGCCACGATCTTCACGGGTGCGTTTGCCTGCTTCTTCTTGAAATCCAGGAACGAGAGGCTGTCGTTGACAGTCGCGTCGGCACGACCGGTCAAANCCAGCTGGATCGACTGATCGAAGCCATCTGTTCCAACGAGCTCAGCGCCCGCTTCCGTTGCCAGCTTGCCGAAGTTGCTGGTCAGCGACTGGGCCGATTTTTNGCCCTTCAGGTCTGCAAAGCCCTTGATGTCGGTATTCTTCTCGCTGACGATCAGCACCGCCTTGGAGGCGATGTAAGGTTCGGAGAAGGCGTATTTCTGTTTGCGCGCTTCGGTGATGCCGACCTGATTGATGACGGCGTCGTAACGCTTGGAATCGAGACCGGCGATCAGGCCATCCCATTTGCCCTCAACAAACTCGGCCTTGACGCCGAGCTTCTTTGCAACGGCTTCGCCGATCTCCACGTCGAAGCCAACCAGCTTGTTGGCAGAATCATGGAACGTGAATGGCGCGTAAGTGCCTTCGGTGCCGATCTTGATGACGCCCGCGGACTTGATCTGGTCAAGATTTTCGCCAGCAAATGTTGGAGCGAACATGGCAGCGTTCAGGGCTGCTGCGGTTGTGATTGTCTTGAGCCAGCTCATGGTATTCCTTTCAGAATTTTCTGTTGATGTCTCTTCCCATAAATCGTGCTGGTTTAAACGGCACAAAGACGCAAAAAGATGCAGTTTGGGAGAATATTTTTCTCTTCTCAAGTGCGTCGTCCGGGTCGACTGGTTGAAGGGTGGATGGCCACTCTCTAAAGGCGAGCTGCATACTTCGTCCGAAGGCAGAATCACTTGGAAATTCAGCGCTATGGCCGCTGCAAGATGTACGTCTGTCAAGGCCATGTCGAGGTTAATTTCTCTTGGTTGACATGGTGCCTGTTAACCATTTGTTAACCACATTCGCGGTACCTCATTGTCAATGATTTCTTTACCAAGATGACCAAAGTGCTAACAGACACCTCACGCTCAATCCGCATCAAAGGCCGCTCGTTTCTTGCGGTCGTGCTATCTCCTGAACAGCCTCTGGACCAATGGCTTGAGCGACTCGATGATCTGGCAGCACGCTCTGCCGGGTTTTTTCTGTCGCGCCCCGTGGTTCTGGATGTTGCGGAACTGAAGCTCGACAAGGCGGGGCTGAAAGGCCTTCTGGCAGAGCTTTTTTCCCGTAATGTCGCCATTATGGGTATCGAAGGCGCACGCCCGTCCATGATTGAGCCCGGCATGCCTCCCGCTTTGAAGGGTGGAAAGGCAGCTTCGGACGTCGATGTGGAACCCGTATCGCTCGCCACGGCCGAAGCGGCTGAGGATGTTTCGAAGCCACCCGTTACGGAAATCCGCAGTGTGGTTCAGTCCCTGATGATCAGCGAGCCGGTGCGTTCCGGCCAATCGATCATCTTTCCTGAGGGCGATGTGACCATAGTCGGGTCCGTAGCCTCGGGTGCCGAAGTCATCGCGGGTGGATCGATCCACATTTACGGCGCGCTGCGCGGTCGTGCCATGGCGGGATCGCTGGGCAACGCTTCGGCGCGGATATTCTGCAAGAAGCTGGAGGCCGAGCTGCTGGCCATCGATGGCGTCTACAAAGTGGCTGAAGATATCGACCCGAAGTTTCGCGGTCAGGCCGTCCAGCTATGGCTGGAAANCGATACGATCAAAGCGGACAAACTCAATTAAGCCGTATGCGGCAAAAACGGATAGGAGAGCAGGATGGGGAAGGTAGTCGTCGTTACCTCCGGCAAGGGAGGCGTTGGTAAAACCACGTCGACAGCCGCGCTTGGTGCAGCGCTGGCGCAGAACGGGGAGAAGGTCGTCGTCGTTGATTTTGACGTCGGTCTTCGCAATCTCGATCTCGTCATGGGTGCGGAACGCCGCGTCGTTTACGATCTGGTCAACGTCATTCAAGGCGATGCGAAGCTGCCGCAGGCGCTGATCCGCGACAAGCGTCTCGACACGCTGTTTCTGTTGCCGGCATCGCAAACACGCGACAAGGACAATCTGACGCCTGAAGGTGTCGAGTGGGTCATCGGCGAGCTGAAGAAGCATTTCGACTGGGTCATCTGCGATAGCCCGGCTGGTATCGAACGCGGCGCGACCTTGGCAATGCGCCATGCGGATGTTGCCGTTGTCGTTACAAACCCGGAAGTATCCTCGGTTCGCGATTCCGATCGCATTATCGGTCTCTTGGATTCCAAGACACTAAAGGCCGAGCGCGGCGAGCGGATGGAAAAGCACCTGCTGCTGACCCGTTACGATTCGGTTCGTGCCGAGCGTGGCGATATGCTGAAGGTCGAAGACGTTCTGGAAATTCTATCCATTCCTTTGATCGGCATCATCCCTGAAAGCATGGATGTTCTGCGCGCGTCGAACGTCGGTGCGCCGGTTACTCTGGCGGATGCGAAATCTCCACCGGCCATGGCTTATTTCGATGCGGCACGCCGCCTGCGCGGTGAAGACGTTCCGATGATGATTCCCGGCGAAAAGCGTGGCATCTTCGCCAAGTTCTTCGGGAGGGCCGCATGAGCATCTTCAACCTTTTCCGCAAACAAAAATCGGCACCCCTTGCCCGTGAGCGGTTGCAGGTTCTGCTCGCGCATGAACGCAACGGTGTTGGCAACGAGCTCGTCGCCTTGCTGCGTGAGGAAATTCTCGCTGTAATCGCCAAGCACGTCCAGATCGACAGCGACAAGGTTCACGTCAAGATGGACAGCGACGAGCATGTCTCGCTGCTGGAGATCGACGTTGAGATTCCTCTGGCTGCGAGTCTTCGTGCAGCCTGATAGATAGCAATATAGAAAAGCCGCCCGGATGGTTTCCGGGCGGCTTTTTATTGACTTCAAGCGGCCCTGCGGCGGCTTGGCAATTGCGGTAGAAACACCGTGAGCAAGCCAAGCAACGGCATGTAGGAGCAGAGGCGGTAGACGAAATCTATGCCCTCGCGGTCTGCGAAGACGCCTAGAACCGCAGCACCAATGCCCCCGAAACCGAAGGCAAATCCGAAGAACATGCCTGCGATCAGGCCGACACGTCCGGGTACCAACTCTTGCGCAAACACGACGATGGCTGAAAACGCCGAGGAAANGATGAAGCCGATCATGACAACGAGAATGGCAGTCCACATCAAATTGGCGTAGGGCAAAAGCAGTGCAAACGGGATGACGCCGAGGATCGAAANCCAGATAACGACGCGCGAGCCGAACTTGTCACCAATCGGCCCGCCGAAGAACACGCCCGCAGCGGATGCGCCAAGGAACAGGAACAACAGCAGCTGCGCATCCTGAACAGACAGGCCGAACTTCTCAATCGTGTAGAAGGTGAAGTAGCTCGACAGGCTGGCGAGGTAGGCGTTCTTGGTCGCCGTCAGAATAATCAAGACGACAAGCGTCATGATCACCTTGTTTTNGGCCATGGNCAAAGTACGGCTGACGGGTGCGCGGCCCGCATTGCTGCGGCGGTGACGGCTGTACCAGACGCTCACCCATGACAGAACGGCAAAGCCGATAAGGGCGATCACGGAAAACCAGCTCAGGCTCTGCTGACCCATCGGAAGAACGATGAAGGCTGCGAGAAGCGGGCCGATGGCCGTGCCGGTGTTGCCACCAACCTGAAAGAACGACTGTGCAAGACCGTGGCGACCACCCGATGCGACGCGCGCGACGCGCGACGCTTCCGGGTGGAAAATGGCAGAGCCGATGCCAATCATGCAAGCGCCGATCACCAAGACCGCAAAGCTATGTGCGTAGGCAAGCGTGAACAGTCCGGCACAGGTGGAGAGCATGGCGACTGGTAATGAAAATGGCATCGGCCATTTGTCTGTTGCTATGCCCACGGCTGGCTGAAGCAGCGAGGCAGTCACCTGAAAGGCGAAGGTCAGCAGGCCGATCTGGACGAAATCCAGCGCATAGTTCGCCTTGAGAAGCGGGTACAGCGACGTGAGCAGCGACTGCATGATATCGTTGAGCATATGGCAGAAGCTGGCTGCGGCGATGATGGAAANCGTCGTTTTTNCGGCACTGAAGCTCGTGCTGGTCACACTCGCCATAGGGTTTCTCTCCAGATATTCGTCATGATTTNGCGCTCTTCTACCCTCATTGTTTTCGGCCTGCTTTTGTGGTGTGGTCTAGTTTTTACGAGAGTGGGCCAAATGCTTGACGATCATTCCCAGGGATTGAGCTTTTTGCGCAGTGACGAGCATGACGCCATGCTCAGTTTCATCGATGGCAATAATGAAGCCGTGCTAGCACTTCGTCGCGTCTATCCCGAAGGCTTCAAGAGCCCGGTGCACTTACACAGAAAGACGCAGTTGTGGTTTGCCCATAGCGGTGTCGTGATCGTCAGTACAGGTGATGGACGCTGGATGATCCCGCCTGGCCATGGGCTGATCATTCCTGCCGGATTGCAACATTCCAGCGAAATGATCAGCGATGTGGAAATGCATTCCGTCTACGTGCATCGCGATGTCATCAACACCGACAGGCCACGCGTCGTGGAGGTCACCGTTCTCGCTGAAAACTTGATCGAGGAACTCGTTCAAGATGACGTAAGACGATCGGCAACGCGCAGGCGTGAACTGGTCATGGAGTTGCTGATGGACGAAATCAGTCAGCTTCCCGAAAAGCCGCTGGGGCTTCCCTTTCCGTCTCAACCAAACATAGCAGCGCTTTGCAGGCATTTTTTGAGTGCCCCGGCCGCCAACGCCAGCATTGATGATTGGGCGCAGACGCTGGGTATGAGCAGGCGGACATTTACCCGCGTGTTTCGCGCCGAAACTGGTGTGAGTTTCGTGACATGGCGCCAGCAAGCCTGTATTTTTGCCTCGCTGCCGCGTCTGGCAAACGGGGAAAGCGTGACGAATGTTGCGCTGGATGCGGGCTATGAGAATGTTTCCGCCTTCACCACAATGTTCAGGCGCATGCTGGGCAGTTCGCCAAGCGCTTACCTCAAATCATCGGGTGTGCGGATAGTCAGGCATCCATGACGTAAANGGATCTGCTATCGCTATGGCGCTTGCTCACGCAGCCAATCTACCAGTTTTGCCGTGGCACCTTTTCTGCCCGATGAGCCCATCAACCAATATCCCCGATCTGGTGCTTCAAGTTCGGGGCCGACGCCGACGAGCGCGCCGCTTTTCAGCAGGTCATCCACCAGGCCTGCCCAGCCGAGCGCCAATCCCTGATGGCCGATGGCTGACTGGACGACGAGAGAATAGGTGTTGAAGCTTATGTCGCCTCTGCCGTGTTCGATATTTCTTTGAACACCAGCACTTGCGAGGTAGCTCGGCCAATCGTGCCAAGTCGATGCCCAAGAGCTTTCGAGATGGATGAGCTTCAGCTTTGCGAAATGTTCCGGCTTTGCCATTTCGGGAGAAGCGTTCAAAAAGCCCGGGGCGCAAACGGCTCTGACTTTTTCCGGCAGCAGCAATGTCGCGTTACGACCGGCCTCTTCTCGGGTTCCGAAGATCACCAAGACGTCATTTNCACCCGTATTCTGGCGAAGCGGGTTCTGTGTCGCTGCTATCTGGATGTTGATATCGGGATATCGGGCGCGGAATTCCTGCATTCTCGGAATGAGCCACAGCGACGAAAACGCATAGTCCGTGTGCAGCCGAACGGTCGCCCGTTCATCTGTTTTGAACTCATCGGCCAACAGATCGATTTCGGCGACATGGCGGCTGACTGTGTCGTAGAGGCGTCTGCCTTCGGGCGTCAGTTCAACGCCGCGGTGCTGGCGTTTCAGAACGCGAATGCCCAACTCCTCCTCCAGACGCCGGATTTGATAACTCACCGCGGGCTGCGTCAAACCCAGTCCCTGCGCTGCCGCAGTCAGGCTGCCGCGCCTGCCGATCTCCAGCAATATCCGCATCCATCCCAGATTGATCGGTCGCTCAGCCATAAAAANTCCTTTNGCCAGATATCAAAAANTATCCGCTTCACGGCAGAGATCAATCCGTTGTTCACTAAAATACTGGATTAATCGGAGAACAGCGATGAACAGGAATTCTCGTACAGGACGCATCACCACAGGCATTCTTCTGATTGTTGCTGCTTTTGCTGGCAATGCGAACGCGGCGGATGACGCTGCGTGCAAGGCGATCCGGTTGAGCGATCCCGGCTGGACGGATATTACAGCAACTAATGGCGTTGCATCCGTAGTGCTGAGCGCGCTTGGATATGAACCGGACGTCAAGACCCTGTCGGTGCCGATCGGCTATCAATCCATGAAAAATGGCGAAATCGATGTGTTCTTGGGCAACTGGATGCCTGCCCAGAAAGCGTTCGTCGATGATCTGAACGCCGCAAAGGCAATCGAGGTCATCGGCCAGAACCTGGAGGGTGCCAAGTTCACGCTCGCCGTTCCATCTTACATGGCGGAAAAAGGCATCAAGAGTTTTGCTGACCTTTCAAAGCACGCCGATGAGTTCGACAAGAAGATTTATGGCATTGAACCCGGCGCACCTGCCAACCAGAATATTCAGAAANTCATAGCCGACGAAAAATTTGGGCTTAAAGACTGGGAACTGGTCGAATCTGGAGAGCAGGCCATGCTGTCGCAGGTAGAGCGTGCCGGTAAGTTGAAGAAGGGCGTCGTGTTTCTCGCCTGGGCACCTCACCCGATGAACGAGAAATTCTCGATCGAGTATCTGTCCGGTGGTGATGACTACTTTGGACCGAACTTCGGTGGCGCACAGGTTTACACGCTGGCCAGAACCGGTTGGACGGCGCAGTGCCCGAACGCCGCCAGCCTGTTTAAAANCCTCAAATTCGATGTGGGCATGGAGAACAAGCTGATGGGCGAAATCCTTGGCGGCCAGACGTCCACCGATGCGGCAACAGCGTGGCTCAAAGCCAATCCGAAAGTCATCGATACTTGGCTGTTTGGTGTGACGACGCTGGACGGCAAGCCCGGTGATGCTGCAGTCAAGGCTGCGGTCGGTCTGTGATTTCAGGATAACAGTGCATGACGCGTCAGAATATTCTCATCCTCATGGTCGATCAGTTGAACGGAACGTTCTTCCCGGATGGACCAGCGGATTTTCTCCACGCGCCCAACTTGAAGGCGTTGGCGGAGCGCTCCGTGCGCTTCGCCAACAGCTACACGGCCAGTCCGCTCTGCGCGCCTGCGCGGGCGTCCTTCATGTCCGGCCAGTTGCCAAGCCGTACGCGTGTCTACGACAATGCTGCAGAATTTGCGTCAGACATCCCGACCTATGCGCACCACTTGCGTTCGGCGGGATATTATACCGGTCTGTCCGGCAAGATGCATTTCGTCGGACCGGATCAGTTACATGGTTTCGAAGAGCGATTGACGACAGATATCTACCCGGCCGACTTCGGCTGGACACCTGACTATACCAAGCCCGGCGAGCGTATAGACTGGTGGTACCATAATCTCGGTTCCGTCACGGGGGCAGGCGTTGCCGAAATCACCAACCAGATGGAGTATGACGACGAGGTCGCCTATCATGCGACCCGCAAGCTCTATGACCTCTCGCGCAGGCTCGATGACCGTCCATGGTGTCTGACAGTCAGTTTCACGCATCCTCACGACCCCTATGTCGCACGGCGCAAGTTCTGGGACTTATACGAGGATTGCCCGGCTCTCGACCCGCACGTCGAGCCCATTGCCTTTGCCGATCAAGATACGCATTCGCAACGGCTGCTGGAAGCTTGCGATCACCGCGCGTTCGATATTACGCCTGAACAGGTGCGGCGGGCAAGGCGGGGCTATTTCGCCAACATCTCCTATGTCGATGAGAAGGTCGGTGAAATTCTCGATGTGCTGAAACGGACGAGAATGGATGAGGACACGATCGTTGTCTTCCTGTCCGATCACGGCGATATGCTGGGCGAGCGCGGGCTGTGGTTCAAGATGTGTTTCTTCGAAGGTTCGGCCCGCGTCCCCTTGATGATTNCCGCTCCACAGTGGAGTACTAACCGCGTCGATGCACCGGTCTCAACTCTCGATGTGACCCCGACCCTTTGCTCGCTTGCGGGTCTGGATATCACATCGCTGAAACGTTGGACGGACGGGGAGGACTTGACCGGGCTTGTCGAGGGCACGTCGAAGCGCGGCCCTGTTCCAATGGAATATGCCGCCGAAGGTTCGATCGCGCCATTGGTTGCCATACGCGATGGGCGTTACAAGCTGAGCATTTGCGAGGCAGACCCGCCGGTGCTCTTCGACCTCGAGGCCGATCCGCAGGAACTGCATAACCTTGCAGACGATCCGCGTCATCAGGATGCTCTGGCATCTTTAATGAAACAGGTCGATACGCGTTGGAACCTCGACGCATTCGACGCGTCCGTTCGCGAAAGCCAGGCGCGCCGTTGGGTCGTCTACAAGGCCCTTCGCAACGGCGCTTATTACCCATGGGACTTCCAGCCGCTTCAAAAAGCGTCGGAGCGTTACATGCGAAACCACATGGACCTCAACATCCTTGAGGACAACCAGCGTTACCCCAGAGGCGAATAGGGCAAGCGCCGGATGCCCGGGCCATTAGCTGGCCAGGGCATATTGTGTACGTCGCTGGTCGGTGTGCGACGTGTTTTTGCCAACCTTGAAGCGGCCGATGACTTCGGCAAGATTTTCGGTTTCCTGTGACAAGCTTTGCGCCGCTGCCGTCGTCTCTTCAACCATGGCCGCGTTCTGCTGGGTAACCTTGTCCATGTGATCGGCAGCCGACGACACTTCGCGAAGGCTCACGGCTTGTTCGCGGGTGTTGGAGGCGATCTGGTTGACCGTCTGGGTCATGCCAACCACCTGTTCAACGATTTTATCGAGCGACGAGCCGGTTTCCTGAACGAGTTGAACACCTATTTCTACCTGCGAGGATGACAGCGAAATCAGCGTTTTGATTTCCTTCGCGGCCTGTGCGGAACGCTGCGCCAGCTCTCTGACTTCCTGCGCCACGACGGCAAAGCCCTTGCCAGCTTCACCCGCACGAGCAGCTTCGACACCGGCATTCAGCGCCAGCAGATTGGTCTGGAACGCAATTTCATCGATGACGCTGATGATATTGCCGATCTTGCTCGAAGACCCNTGGATTTCCGTCATGGCGGAGATGGCACGGGCGACGACTGCGCCGCCCTGTTCAGCGTCGGTGCGCGCGGCGCTGACCGTTTTTNGGGCAGTGTTTGCACCATCGGCGGTGTCGTTGACGCCACGGGTTACATCACCCAGCGCTGCAACTGTTTCTTCCAGAGATGCGGCCTGCTGTTCGGTGCGGCGCGCGAGATCGTTCGATGCCGTTGAAATTTCTCCGAGGCCAGAGCGGATGGCATACACGGCCTGGACGACGTTGCTGATCGTATCTTCGAGCGTGGAGACCGACGTGTTGAAGTTCTGACGGATGGTTTCGAATTCCGCAGAAACCTTTGCGTCCATACGGACCGTGAGGTCACCGGAAGCCAGCACACTGAAGCTGTTCTGGACGATTTGCACGAAATTCCGCAGATCTTCTGCCTTCGCTTCTTCAATATTACTGCGGCGTTTGCGGTCTTCTTCGACCTGCTCCTGCAGCTGCTCCTGTTCCTGTTTCAACGTCTCGCCGCGGGCGAGATCATGGCGGAATTTTNCAAGAGCCACCTTCAAGCGGCCGAGTTCGTCTACACTGCCATTATGGGGAATGTCGTCACGGTAATCGCCATCCGCCATTTTCTGAACGGAGCCGAGGAGGCTCTTAAGTGGTTTTCCGATGAGGGTGCGGCTGGCGGCGAGAATAACGCCCAGTGACACCAGCAGGATCAGCACGCCGCCGATGGTGGTGCTGTAAATCTGGCTCCATACCGGACCGGAGAAGGTTGCTGCGGGAACATCGAGAATTGCCGCCCAGGTCGTGTTCATGCCGGGGGCTGAGAATGGGTAGACCAGACGAACGGAACCGTCCGCCATATCGCGCAAAATCTGCGGCTTGCCATCCACCAGCGCCTGCTTGACCTTGTCAGCGCCTTGATCGGCATAATCCTTCATCAGATTGGCAGCATCAGGGTGTGACAGCCATTTTCCATTGCTGGCCAGTAGCATGACGCGGCCACCATCGAATGGTTTCATCTGGTTCAGCGTATTTGTCAGGTCATCAAGTTTAATGTCGACGCCGGCCATGGCAACGATATTGCCGTTTGCACGCATAGGAACGGAAACAGATGTCACCAACTTGTTCATGTTGGTAAGATAGGGTGAGGTAATCGCAGCTTTGCCAGAATTGGCCACAAGCGAATAATATTCGGACGTTGGATCAAGGCTCCAGGTCGATAGTTCCATCTGGCCATTGTCGCCCTTTGTCCAATAGGGTGTGAAGATGCCTTCCTTGTTGACGCCATCGCTGCCTGCGGCGGGTGTCAGGCCCTTGGCCTCTGGCATTTCAAACATCCATGCCCCGAATACGTTGGCATATTGCGGCGGGACGGACTTGATGGCGGCAATGATGTCAGTGCGGTTTTTTGAGCCGTCTGTGATGATACCGTTCAGGGTGGCGGCCAAAGTGGCGCCGGCAGATGTGGCCTGAGCAATGTCGGTAGCCACGCGCTGGCTGACAAGGGCCGCCTTCTCCGTTGCAAGAACCATGACGTCGTTTTCGGTCTTTGCTTTGATGGTGATCGCATTGAAGGTAGTATAGGCAATCAGGATGCTTGCGATGGCCGCTCCTGTCGCGAGAATGAGCTTACCTGATAATGTGCGAAGTATTGCATTCATGTACTTGTCCCCAGCTTTGCGCGAAGTCTGCTGGAAATTGGTGAATATTCTCCAAATAGAAAACTGTTATAGTCATTACGGATACCCGTTTTCGAGACCAAATATCTGGGTGTTGTCCGTACTTGTGTGTCCGGCGTACAAAGCAGCTTCGCGCGCCGAGCAAAATTGTCGTTTTTCCGAGTTAGGCGTTTCTCAGTCGGCCCTGCATCAGATCAACGACGGCGCGGGCGGCTTCCAGCACGTTGGTGCCGGGGCCGAAGACGGCAGCGACACCATTATCCAGCAGAAACTGGTAGTCCTGCCGTGGCACGACACCGCCGACGATGACGATGACATTTTCCGCGCCTTTGGCTTTCAGTGCCTCCACCAATTGCGGGGCCAGCGTCTTGTGGCCCGCTGCCAGTGAGGACATGCCTACCACATGAACCTTGCTTTCCACGGCAAGGCTTGCGGCCTCTTCCGGTGTCTGGAACAAAGGGCCAGCAATGACGTCAAANCCAATATCGCCGAAAGCAGATGCGATGATCTTTGCGCCACGGTCATGGCCATCCTGCCCCAATTTGGCAATCAGCATTTTGGGTTGGCAGCCGACAGCCGCCGACAGCTCGCTTAGACGCGTGCACAGGGTGGCATATTCGGGATCGTTCTCATAGGCGGCGCCGTAAACATCGTGCACGACCTCCGGCACTGCGGTGTGATCCCCGAAAACAACGCGTAGCGCATCGGAAATCTCGCCTACTGTTGCGCGCGCGCGTGCTGCTTCCACGGCAGTTTCCAGCAAATTGCCGTCGCCGTTGCGGGCGACCCCCGTCAAAGCGGCAAGCGCATCTTGCGCCGCTTTCGGGTCCCGTTGACGTCGCACCTTTTCAAGTTGCCTGATTTGCCCGGCACGAACCGCACTGTTATCAATGTCGAGAATGTCGATGGGATCTTCGTTTNCCAGCCGGAATTTGTTGACGCCAACGATGATTTCCTCGCCGCGGTCCACGGCCGCCTGCCGTCTGGTCGCCGCCTCCTCGATGAGCCTTTTCGGCAGACCGTCATCGACAGCCTTTGTCATGCCGCCAAGGGCTTCCACCTCTTCGATCAACGCCCAGGCTTTGTCAGCCAGTTCGTTGGTGAGGCTTTCGACGTAATAGGAGCCAGCTAGCGGATCGACCACTTTTGTCACACCGGTTTCATGCTGGAGAATGAGCTGGGTGTTGCGGGCGATGCGGGCGGAAAAATCCGTCGGCAACGCCATGGCTTCATCCAGCGCATTGGTGTGAAGCGACTGCGTGCCACCTAGCGCAGCAGACAGTGCCTCATAGGCCGTACGGATAACGTTGTTATACGGGTCCTGCTCCTGCAGGGACACGCCTGATGTCTGGCAATGGGTGCGCAACATCATCGATGACGCTTTTTGCGGCTCGAACTCCTCCATGATACGCGACCACAAAAGACGTGCAGCGCGCAGCTTCGCCGCCTCCATGAAGAAATTCATGCCGATGGCGAAGAAGAAAGAAAGGCGGCCCGCGAAATCATCGATATTCAAGCCTTTCTTCAGGGCAGCGCGCACATATTCACGTCCGTCCGCCAGGGTGAAGGCCAATTCCTGCACCAGCGTCGCACCCGCTTCCTGCATGTGGTAGCCGGAAATCGAAATCGAGTTGAAGCGTGGCATTTCCTTTGCCGTGTATTCGATGATGTCTGCAATAATCCGCATCGAAGGTTCAGGCGGGTAGATGTAGGTGTTGCGCACCATGAATTCTTTGAGAATATCGTTTTGTATGGTGCCTGAAAGGTCGGCTTTCGAGCAACCTTGTTCTTCCCCGGCGACGATGAAGCTGGCGAGAATGGGAATGACCGCACCATTCATGGTCATGGACACGGACATGTCTTTGAGTGGGATGCCGTCAAAAAGGATTTTCATGTCCTCGACACTGTCGATGGCCACGCCCGCTTTGCCGACATCTCCCACCACACGCTCATGATCGCTGTCATATCCGCGATGGGTAGCCAGATCGAACGCAACGGAAAGGCCTTTCTGGCCAGCCGCGAGGTTGCGTTTGTAAAAGGCGTTGGATTCTTCAGCGGTCGAAAAACCGGCATATTGGCGTATGGTCCAGGGGCGGCCAGCGTACATGGTCGCACGAGGGCCGCGCACGAAGGGTTTAAAGCCCGGCAAACTATCGAGGTGTGGGATGTTTTTGATGTCTTCGGCGGTGTAGAGCGGCTTGACGTCAATGCCCTCTGGCGTCTGCCAGACAAGACTGTCGGATGAACGTTTCAGTTCCTTTTCGGCAAGTTCCTGCCAATCCTTGACCGTTTTATCATCTGACATCCATGTCTCCTGTTCAATCGGCGTGTGCCATCGTTGCAGACGGTAACGCTTTACCTCCCGTATTGGACGCATGTTTTTNACGACCAGTTCAGGTAGGATATGAAGCCAGAGGCAGTTGCACAACAAAAACCCTTGCGGCCTTATTGAATGACGTCACTCGAGATGGAATAGATGTGCTTCAAGCACGGTTTATTTCGTGGGCACATGACATCTTGCGTGCTGCAAATTTCATCAAACGGAAATTGAACGTGCTGTTCTGCCTCCTTAATACCGGAAAANCGCGCGNTTTTTGCATCTGGCACGCCATTTGCTTGTATCAAAACATCAGAGTTGGCCGCTAGGGTTCCGGCGCATTGTGCGTGACTGGTCCGAGAGCAGCCACTGGGTGGGGAGAAATCCTGCCCGGATGCACGGCGGGACAAAAGCCCGGGAGACCTCGTTAGCCAAGGGATTGGCTGCGTTGGTTCGTGCCGATCCCTTTTTGTAGAAAAGCAAAGGGGAATACCATGCAAACAGTCAAAAAANTCATCTCCATCTCCATCACCGCACTTGCAGCGTCGCTGGCTCTCTCCAGCGCCTTTGCGGCGCAGGCCGCACCGAAGAAGGATTTCAAGGTCGCGTGGTCCATCTATGTCGGCTGGATGCCGTGGGGCTATGCCAACGATCACGGCATCGTCAAGAAATGGGCGGACAAATACGGCATCAACATCGAAGTCACGCAGTTCAACGACTATGTGGAATCGATGAACCAATATACGGCGGGCGCTTATGACGCCGTGACGCTGACCAATATGGACGGCCTCTCCATTCCAGCCGCTGGCGGTGTCGATACCACTGCCGTCATCGTCGGTGACTTCTCCAATGGCAATGACGCCGTCATCCTCAAAGACAAGACGAGCCTTGCCGATATCAAGGGTCAGAACGTCAACCTGGTCGAATTTTCCGTTTCGCACTATCTTCTCGCCCGCGCACTGGAAAGCATCGGCTCCACCGAGCGCGATGTGAAAGTCGTCAACACCTCGGACGCGGATATGGTTGCCGCATTCCAGACGCCTGACGTTTCCGCTGTCGTTACATGGAACCCGCTGGTCTCGACCATTATGGAAACGCCATCGGCCAAAAAAGTCTTCGATAGCGCGCAAATCCCCGGCGAAATCATCGATCTCATGGTCGCCAACACCAACTTGCTGAAGGACAATCCGGATTTCGGCAAGGCGCTTGCAGGCATCTGGTACGACACGATGAAGGTGATGACCGCAGACAGCGCTGAAGGCAAAACCGCACGCGAGACGATGGGCAAGGCCTCGGGAACAGATATTGCCGGTTTCGAAGCGCAGATGGCCGCAACCAAGCTTTTCGATAAAGCCGCAGACGCGGTCGCGTTTACCGCTTCGCCCAATCTTCCGAAGACAATGGATCTCGTTCGCAACTTCCTGTTCGAAAAAGGCCTTCTGGGCAATGGCGCGCCATCTGCAGATGTCATCGGCATCGCCTTCCCGGATGGTTCAGTTCACGGCGACAAGGACAACATCAAGTTCCGCTTTACCACGGAATATATGGACGCGGCCGCCAAGGGCGCACTGTAAGGCATTCAACGCCAGACACCTCGCGACCGGGCGATATGCGCCCGGCATAGTGATAAAGCCTCAATCAGGAGCTTTTCCATGCGCTGGATCAACACACGGCCTTCAAGCGGAGGGCGGCTTGCCCTTGCAGCTTTGCCATTTGCCGCAGTTCTCATCGCCTACACCATCGGCTCGGCCACGCGACTAGCAGAAAACGCCAATGACAAGCTGCTGCCCGACTTGACCGGCTTTGCAGACGCCATCAACCGCATGGCTTTCATACCGGATGCCCGCACAGGCGATATCGTTTTGTGGACGGATACGATCGCCAGTCTCATCCGTCTGTTTTCTGGTCTTGGCATCGCAACCGCGATAGCGCTGATCGTTGGCATGTTAATCGGCATGTTGCCCTATGCGCGTTCGCTGCTATCGCCATTCGTCGGTGCCATCTCCATGGTGCCGCCGTTGGCCTTGCTGCCCATTCTGTTCATCGCGCTGGGTCTGGGCGAAGTATCAAAAGTGGCTTTGATCGTCATCGGTGTCACTCCCGTGATGATCCGCGATCTGGCGCTACGAGCGCTGGAACTGCCGCGTGAACAGATCATCAAGGCCGAAACCTTGGGCGGAAATTCCTGGCAGATCGCGCTTCGCGTCGTTCTTCCGCAGGTGCTACCGCGCCTTATCACCTGCATACGTTTGCAGATTGGACCGGCATGGCTGTTTCTAATCGCGGCTGAAGCCATTTCAGCGGATGCCGGGCTTGGTTACCGCATTTTCCTCGTGCGCCGTTATCTGGCGATGGATGTGATCTTTCCCTACGTCGTCTGGATAACCCTGATCGCCGTTCTGACCGACTGGCTGCTGGAGCGTTTGCGGCTTGCCGTATTCCCTTGGTCGGCCACGGAGACAAACGCATGAGCGCGATCAGGATGGACAACGTCTGGAAGGAATATGGCGACCAGATCGTTCTGGAAANCATCTCGCTCGAGATCGAATCCCGTGCTTTCGTGGCACTGGTTGGGCCATCGGGCTGCGGAAAAACCACTTTCCTGCGCATGATCCTCGGACAGGAGCGCCCAACGCGGGGAGCCATTTTCATGGATGGCCAGCCCTTGTCGCCAGAACCGGGGGCCGACCGAGGCGTCGTGTTCCAGCGTTATTCGGTGTTTCCGCATCTCACGGTTCTCGGCAACGTGCTGATCGGCAGAGAGCTTACGGCAGCCCNTTTTGCGGGGAGACTGTTCGGTTCCGCACGTCGTGCGGCCATTGAAGATGCCCGCGCCATGATTGCCGATGTTGGTCTTGAAGGCACCGAGAACAAATATCCAGCGCAGCTTTCCGGCGGCATGCAGCAGCGTCTTGCCTTGGCGCAGGCACTGTTGATGCCACCCAAAGTACTGCTGCTGGATGAACCTTTTGGCGCGCTCGATCCCGGCACTCGGGCGGAAATCCACCAGTTGATGAAGCGCTTGTGGAACGAGACGCCGATGACGGTGGTCATGGTGACCCATGACATGCGCGAGGCCTTTACGCTGGCCACGCGGGTGGTCGCGTTCGAGAGACCGCGCGACCGCCCGGAAGAAAAAATGCGCTACGGCGCGACGATTACCCGCGATCTCCACATCTGGCCGACGCGCCGGGCGGCAAGTACCGACTGACAGCTTTGAACGCCCGCCGGGACGACCCGGCATTACGGGCAAAAAACAAGCGGGACGACCCGAACTTAACCCATGGAGCAGGCTCATGCACCTAAGACGTTCGCCTGAAGACATCGCTGCCAACCGTGCGCGCTACGAAGAACACCAGAAAAAGGGGCTGAATTTCGCGCCCAAGGCCTTGCCGGGCTTCAGCGATTTCCCAGAAATTCCAGTCGATGAAGCCAGAGTCATCCATCGTGAGGTCATTCCCGGTGGCTGGTACTGGTCCACGAAAGTCAAACGCGAAGAGGTTTTGCGCGTCAGCCTCACACACGGCTTTTCGTCTGTTGCACTCATTGCCTGGGCCAGTGGCGACACCTCGGAACGCATGAACCTGCCCGATACGGTCAAGATGCAGTGGACGACAGGGCTCTCCAAAGGCCGTGTCATCTTCTCGGACATGGGCCGGGTCATGTTCTCTATCACCGAAGATTCGTCTGGCGCGCATGATTGCCTCGTGGGCGGTTCGAACGCTGCAACCAATGCCCGCTATCAAGGCCACGAGTTGCGCGACACCCGCGACAATTTCGTCAAACTCGCCATGAAGATCGGTCTCGACCGGCGCGATATTCCTGCAGCGTTGACCCTGTTTGCACCCGTGCGCGTAGATGCGGAAGGCCGTTTCTTCTGGAACTCGGCGCTCCTCAACGGCGCCGATTATGTGGAACTGCGCGCCGAGATGGACATGGTCGTAGGCTTGTCCAATTGCCCACACCCGCTCGATCCGAACCCTGCCTATGCGCCCAACCCGGTGACGATCACGCGCATCGCCGCGACAACCGTTGCCGCCGACGATCTTTGCCGCACCGCGAGCGCAGAGGCGATCCGGGGTTTTGAAAACAATGCAGCCGCCGAACTTTGAGCCGGGGAGACCGATCATGACCAATTTCATCCAGACCGCTCCGTCCCGCACGCTCGAAAATACCGCGCAGGACCATTACATCGCAGCCGAAAAGCCGTTTTCGACCATCATTCGCAAAGGTCAGACGGTCCGCATCGAAGACAGCTATGGCCAGCAGGCCATCGATACGCTGTTTTATAACGCAGACGATTATTCCGAGCGCTATTCCAGCCAGGATACGGTGCGCGAGCAGAATGCCGCCTATATCTCCACCGGCACGAAAGTTATGTCGAGCGAAGGCCGGGTCATGTTGCGCATGACGGCAGACAGCTGCGGGCGGCATGACACCTCTGCCGGCGCCTGCTCATGCGAGAGCAACACGGTACGCTTCGGGCACGGTACGAAATATCTGCATGCCTGCCGCGACAACTTCGTGGCGGAGGTCGCAAAATACGGCATGGGCAAGCGTGATATTCCCGCCAACATCAACTTCTTCATGAACGTTCCGATCTCCCCCAACGGCGGTATGACCATAGTCGATGGCATCTCATCCCCGGGTGATTACGTGGAACTGGAGGCTGAAATGGACGTGCTGCTCGTCATTTCCAACTGCCCGCAGATCAACAATCCCTGCAACGGTTTTGACCCGACGCCGATCCGCGTTCTGGTTTGGAATGGGGAGGCTTGATCGCCATGTTCACCAAAGTTCTGGTCGCCAATCGCGGTGAAATCGCGGTTCGCGTTATTCGCACATTGCGGCTCATGGGCATTGCGTCCGTTGCCGTCTATTCCGATGCCGACCGTTTTGCCAAGGCAACGCTGATGGCTGACGAAGCGTTTCGTCTCGGTCCNGCACCGGCTGCGGAAAGCTATCTGAATGTCGACGCCGTCATTGCCGCCTGTAAGGCAACCGGCGCTCAGGCGGTGCATCCCGGCTATGGTTTTCTCTCTGAAAACATCGGCTTTGCTGAAAGACTGAAGGCCGAAGGCATTGTCTTCATAGGCCCGAAGCCGGAAAACATTGCTGAGTTCGGTTTGAAGCACACGGCACGAGCGCTGGCGAAGAAAAGCGGCGTTCCGCTGCTGCCAGGATCGGATCTGCTGGCCTCGGTTGACGAGGCGCTGGTTGCCGCTGATAGCGTCGGCTATCCGGTGATGCTGAAATCCACGGCTGGTGGCGGCGGCATCGGCATGCAACTGTGTGACGACGCGGCAGCGTTAAAAGCAGCGTTCGAAAGCGTCCAGCGCACGGCCAAGGCAAGCTTTGGCGATGCCCGCGTTTATCTGGAACGCTTCGTCGCCAAGGCGCGCCATGTCGAGGTTCAAATCTTCGGAGATGGCGAGGGCAGGGTTATTGCGCTGGGTGAGCGTGATTGCTCGCTGCAACGGCGAAATCAGAAAGTCATCGAAGAAACACCTGCACCGGGCTTGTCTTCTGCTATGCGGGAGAAGCTTCATGCGGCCGCTGTGGCTTTGGGTACGCAGGTCAAATACCAATCCGCAGGTACTGTAGAATTTATTTTCGATCCTGCGCGTCAGGCGTTCTACTTCCTCGAGGTGAATACCCGTTTGCAGGTCGAACATCCCGTAACAGAAGCGGTTTTCGGCATCGACCTGGTCGAATGGATGATCCGCCAGTCTGCCGGTGAGGATGTTCTGACCGGCAAAGACAATCTTATGCTGAAGGGCGCGGCAATCGAGGCGCGGGTCTATGCGGAAATGCCGCACGCGGATTTTCGGCCCAGTGCGGGGCTGCTGACCGAGGTCGTCTTTCCACCGGATGTGCGGGTGGATGGCTGGATCGAGACGGGAACCGAGGTCACGCCGTTTTACGACCCGATGCTCGCCAAGATCATCGTGACGGGTGACACGCGACAGGACGCTATCAACGCGCTGAAAAAGGCGCTATCGGCAACATCGATTTCCGGTATCGAAACCAACCTCGACTATCTCAATGCCATTACCAAATCCGACCTGTTCGGCAGCGGCGATGTGGCAACGACTGCGCTCAAAGATTTCGCCTTCGTGCCTGATGTGGTGGAGGTGATTTCATCCGGTGCGCAATCCAGCCTTCAGGAACTTCCGGGCCGTCTTGGCCTCTGGAATGTCGGCGTTCCGCCCAGCGGCCCGATGGACGAGCGCTCCTTTCGCCACGCCAACCGCCTCGTCGGCAATCATGATTATACTGCAGCACTCGAGCTTACCGTGTCGGGGCCGGTCCTGAAATTTTTCACAGACGCCACCGTGGCGCTGGCGGGTGCCGACATGCCGATGACCGTGGATGGCGAACCGGTCGATCACAATGTTCCCCATCGCATACATGCGGGACAGACGCTTGCCATCGGGCAGATCAAAGGTGCAGGGCAGCGGGCCTATCTTGCCGTTTCCGGCGGCTTTGATGCGCCCGTCGTGCTCGGCTCCCGCGCCACCTTCGGGCTTGGCCAGTTCGGCGGAAACGCCACCGGACCATTGCGCGCAGGCCAGGTGTTGCGCCTTGCAAANGCGGTGCAGACAGAGATCACGCCCGCGGTGGAACCTGTGGACCTGACCCGCGAATGGTCCGTTGGTGTCGTCTACGGCCCACACGGTGCGCCCGATTTCTTCCTTGAGGACGATATCGAAACGCTGTTTTCGACAGACTACGAGGTGCATTTCAACTCTGCCCGCACGGGCGTGCGCCTTATCGGCCCCGCGCCGAAGTGGGCGCGCACGGATGGCGGCGAGGCTGGACTTCACCCATCCAACCTGCACGACAATGCCTATGCCATCGGCTCCATCGATTTTACCGGCGATATGCCTATCATCCTTGGACCTGATGGACCCTCGCTGGGCGGCTTCGTCTGCCCTGCCGTCATTGCAGCCGATGAGCAGTGGAAANTGGGGCAACTCAAGCCCGGCGACAAAATCCGCTTCCACCCGGTGGCCCGTGCGCAGGACCCGATTGCCGGACCGGTCGCCAAGCGTATCTCGGATGACGCCGGTTCGCCCATTCTCGCACGGCGTGAAGATGCCGAGGTTCCCGTTACCTATCGTCGCCAGGGCGATGACAATCTGCTGGTCGAATATGGTTCGATGCAACTCGATGTGGGCCTGAGGTTGCGCGCGCATCTGCTGATGCAGGCTGTCAACGAAGCCAAACTGCCCGGCGTGATCGATCTCACGCCCGGCATACGATCCTTGCAGATCCACTATGATGGATCGAGCCTTGCCCGCACGAGGTTGCTTGGGCTGCTGTCCGATATCGAGGATGGCATGCCTTCGGTGCAGTCTGTGAAGGTACCAAGCCGGACTGTGTGGTTACCGCTATCCTGGAACGACCCGGACGCTGAACTTGCGATGCGCAAATATCAGGAACTTGTACGCCCTAACGCCCCCTGGTGCCCCTCCAACATCGAGTTCATCCGCCGCATCAACGGGCTTGCGGATGAGCAGGCGGTGAAAGACACCATCTTCGACGCCTCTTATCTGGTCATGGGCCTTGGCGATGTCTATCTCGGCGCACCGGTTGCCACGCCGCTCGATCCGCGCCATCGCCTAGTCACGACGAAGTACAATCCGGCCCGCACATGGACACCGGAAAACGCCGTCGGCATCGGCGGGGCGTATATGTGCATCTACGGTATGGAAGGACCGGGTGGTTACCAGCTTTTCGGCCGCACCATTCAGATGTGGAACACCTGGCGGCAAACGCCGGTCTTCGGCAAAGACAAGCCATTGCTGCTGGATTTTTNCGATCAGGTGCGGTTCTTCCCCGTTTCGCATGCGGAGTTGACGGAAGCACGCGCCGCCTTTCCGCATGGCGGCTATCCCATCCGCATTGACGAGGGCGAATTTTCCTATGCGGATTACGAGGCAGATCTCGTGAGAGACGCCTCCGGCATCGGGTCTTTCAAAGCGGGGCAACAGGCAGCATTCGAGGCCGAGCGTCAGCGCTGGAAAGAACAGGGCCTCGACAGTTTCGTGCCCGATGAAGGCGCAAGCGTCGGCGCTGGTGGCGACATCGCAGAAGGATGCTTCGGTATCGAAAGTGCCGTACCGGGCAATGTCTGGAAGGTTCTGGTCGAGCAAGGCCAGAAGGTTGATGCAGGCGAAACACTCGCCATCATCGAATCCATGAAANTGGAAATCAACGTCACCGCCCATGCGCCGGGCCGCGTCCGCGAGCTTCGCGCCGGACCGGGCCGTAATGTCAAGGCAGGCGATGTCCTCATCGTTCTGGAGACAATCTGATGCTACCCATGTTTCTCGATCTCACTTCACTGAAACAGGCATATGCCAACGGCCTTACACCACTTGATCTGGTGGAGGAAGTGCTGGCTCGCATCGACGCTTGTGATGATCCGGCCATCTTCATTACCAAGACCCCGGCAGAGGCGTTGCGTGCCGCCGCGCGGGAACTCATGGCCCGCGCGCCCTTAGTCAATAGCCTGCCGCTGTGGGGCGTACCATTNGCTGTGAAGGACAATATCGACGTTGCCGGGTTGCCAACGACGGCGGCATGCCCGGCCTTTGCCTATGATCAGCAACAGGATGCGACAGTCGTCGCGCGGTTGAAGGCAGCAGGGGCGCTTGTCATCGGCAAGACGAACCTCGACCAATTCGCTACTGGTCTGAACGGCACACGCTCACCCCACGGCGCGCCGCGTTCGGTGTTCGACAAGGCCTATGTATCTGGTGGATCGTCGTCCGGGTCAGCCGTCGCCGTCGCGTCCGGTCTTGCCTGCTTTGCGCTGGGAACGGATACGGCAGGGTCGGGCCGTGTTCCCGCCGCCTTCAACAACCTCGTCGGCATCAAGCCGACACCGGGGCTGGTACCGAATGTCGGCGTCGTTCCCGCCTGCCGCTCCGTCGATGTGGTCACCGTATTTGCCGGAACGGTGGGGGATGGCGTGGCGGTTCGCAAGGTCATGGATGGATATGACGCTGCCGATCCATTCTCGAAAACAGCCAAACCCATCACGCTTCCCACATCTGGATTGAAGGTCGGTGTCCTCGCTCATTCCGAACGAGAATTCTATGGCAATGCCGCCTATGAAGCGCTGTATGATGCCGCCATCGAACGGGCCAACGCGCTCGGCGCGCAGATCGTGGAATTCGACTACGCGCCTTTCCGGCAAGCTGCAGAACTCCTTTACAACGGGCCATGGGTGGCGGAACGGCTGGCGGCTGTGAAGGATTTCTTCGCGACAAACAGCGAAGACTTCGATCCTACGGTTCGAAGCATCATAGCTGGCGCAGAAGCCTACACCGCCGTTGATGCTTTCCAAGGTCTCTACAGGCTGGAAGCCCTGCGGCAATTGACGCTGAAGGAATGGGAAAAGGTCGATATGCTGATGCTGCCGACATCACCGACCACCTACACGGTGGAAGAGATGTTGGCCGACCCTGTCGCAAAGAACGGTCACTTCGGGCGATACACCAATTTTGCCAACCTGTTCGGTTATGCGGCAATTGCGATACCCGCTGGTTTCGACACCGATGATCATCTTCCATCGGGCGTAACATTGTTCGGCCCCTCCTTCTCAGATGACGCGCTCGCACCCTTCGCCGATGCGCTTCATCGCGCGGTGGCCTGCGGTATGGGCAAGGATAGAATGCCGCACATCCCGAAGCCTCCCGCGTGGCCGTATCAGATGACGGGCTGGTGCCGATTGTCGTTGTTGGCGCACATCTGTCCGGTATGCCGCTGAACCACGAACTGACCGGTCCCGGCGGTATTCTCATCAAGACATGCAGAACGGCGGGCGACTATCGTTTGTTCGTGCTTCCCAACACCACGCCACCCAAGCCCGGCCTTATCAGAGAGCCTGGTTTTCTCGGCGAAGGACTTGAGATCGAGGTGTGGAAAATCACGCCCGATGCATTCGGTCGTTTCGTCCAGAATATTCCAGCCCCGCTTGGCATAGGCAAGATCACGCTGGACGATGGCAGCCAGGTCTCCGGCTTCCTGTGCGAAGCGCATGCAGTGACCGGGGCGCAGGAAATCACCCAACTGGGTGGCTGGCGCGGCTACATTCAGTCTCTTCGGAAATGAGGTCGTTCAGTCAGCGCATAACATCTCCGCCGACATGGCCGATGCGGCTGGGTTCAGAAACTTGTGCGTTTTTTAGCAATACGCTCCCCGAAATTGATGTATCTTGAACTCAATAAAAGGAACCGGAAANGCCGGACCACAGGGGAATATCGAAGAATGAGATACGTCGTCGATAATGTCGGCGGTCTTGCTGGAGGTGATGCCTGGCAGGCCGCAGTGACAGAAACATACTTTCCGCTGGATACGGAGTATCGTAGTCGGCGGGAATTCACCGGACAACTGGAAACCTGGTCTCTTGGTCTCGTGGGTGTTTCGCGGATGCAGTGTGACGGCGTGCGTTATCGCCGACATCGCCGTCATTTTCTCAACGAGAGCGATGCAAGCCTTCTGGTTTCCATTCCAGAACTCAGCGAAATCAACTTTTCGCAAGGTTCGCGCAGCGTCAAATGCGATCCTGGCGGGTTTTTGCTGGAACGCGGTGATGCGCCCTATGAATTCTGGCATGGGCGGCCCAATGCTCTGTGGGTGCTGAAAGTGCCATCCGCCAGTGTCCGCTCGCGCATCGGCTCGACCGACAGGTTCAGTGCCTTAAGCTTCGATGGCACGAGCGGCGTTGCCGCGCTGTTTCTCGATACCGTGCGCACCACAATCGGGCATGTCGCCGATCTCAGCGAGGCGGCACGAGAAATGACTGGCAGGCACATTCTCGAAATGCTTTGTCTGTCTATCGTCAGTGACGACCGGGTTCTGGACAGCAGCATTTCCTCCATACGGGCGGGGCACCTGCACCGCGCCGAGCAATATATCCGCGACAATATCAAGAGCCGATCGCTAGGGCCGCAGGCCGTTGCGGATGCTGGCGGAATATCATTGCGCTATCTGCAAGGCCTGTTTCAGGAAAGCAGCAAGTCGATCAATGGCTTCATCCGTGATAGCCGCCTCGACCACTGCGCTGAAGACTTGATGTCGGTAACCCATACCGCGACAATCGCCGAGATCGCCTATCGTTGGGGATTTGCTGACCAGTCGCAGTTCTGCCGACACTACCGGACCAGATTTGGATGTTCGCCAAGCGACACGCGTCGAGAGGCAGTGCTGCGAGCGCGATCATTCGCGGATATGCAGCGACACTGACGCGGTAGAAACACTCCTCCCAAGAAAATGTCGACCTCGGCCACAAGCATGTGTGGCCGGGCAGGGAAACTGCGGCCTCAAACAGCCTTAAGGACACGAGTATGACAAAGACGAGAGTTGCCGTGGATGTCGGCGGAACCTTTACCGATATCTGCATCATGGATGAGGATACCGGTGCGATCCGTATCGAGAAAACCGGCTCGACGCCTGACGATCCGATGCGCGCCATTCTGAACGGTGTGGAGCAGGCCGGCATTGACCTGTCCGAGGTCACGATGTTTTCTCATGGCACAACGGTCGCAACGAATGCGTTGATCACACGCCGCCTGCCGCGGGCTGCCATGGTGTGCACCGAAGGATTTCGTGATGTTGTTGAAATCCGGCGGGCCAACAAGGAAGACCTCTGGGACACCTACAAGGATGTCGCGAAGCCCTATATTCCACGTCGTGATCGCCTGACCGTGCGCGAACGTGTGGACGCAGAGGGTGTGATTTTGGAGGTGCTGAATGAAGAGGACGCCATTCGCGTGGCCGAAATCCTCAAGAAGCGTGAGGTGAAGTCGGTCGCTGTCTGCTTCATGAACTCCTACGTTAACGGCGCCAATGAGCGGCGCATGCGTGATATTCTGAAACAGGTCATGCCGGATATTCCGGTCTCGGTTTCTTCCGAAGTGATGCCGGAAATTTTCGAGCATGAGCGCTTTTCCACGACGATGGCGAATGCCGTCTGTGCGCCGGTGGTTGTCGATTACGTGTCGCGCCTCAGCGATAAGCTAGCGGCGGGCGGGTACCGCCGCGATCTGCTGCTTCTACACTCAGGCGGCGGCGTGATGACGCCCGCAAGCGTCAAGGAGTTTTCCGCCCGCCTTGCGGGTTCCGGCATTGCCGCTGGGGCCATCGCCAGTCGTTTCATCGGCAATCTCTGCGGTTTTCCCAACTCCATCGGCTTCGATATGGGCGGCACGAGCACGGATGTTTCGTTGGCATGGAACGGCCAGTCGCGCATCACCAAGGATTGGTACATTGAATATGGATATCCGATCCGCTTTCCATCGATCGAGGTTCTGACGATTGGTGCCGGTGGTGGATCTCTGGCTTGGCAGGACGAAGGCGGCTCGCTGCGCAACGGCCNTCAGTCTGCCGGAGCCCATCCGGGCCCCGCCTGCTATCGTAACGGTAATCCCGTTGCTACGAACACGGACGCCAATGTGGTGCTGGGGCGGCTGGGTAGCAGCCTTGCTGGCGGCAAGATCACACTTGACCCGGCCCTTGCGGCGAAGGCCGTTCAGGAAACGGTTGCGACACCCTTCGGCATGAGCCTTCACAAAGCTGCCGAAGCCATCATTGCCGTGGCCAACGCCAATATGGCCAATGCCGTTCGTCTTCTGTCCGTCAGCCGGGGTTACGACCNGCGCGATTTTGCCCTTGTTGCCTTCGGTGGCGCTGGCGCGTTGCATGGGGCAGCGGTTGCCAGAGAGCTTTCCATTCCAACCGTTATCGTTCCACCCAATCCTGGCGTCACCTCTGCCCTCGGCTGCCTGCTGGTGGATGTGCAGCATGATTTTTCCGAAAGCTTCATGGCGGACGCCTCCGCAGTTTCGCCAGATGAGATGGAAGCGGCGTTCCAGCGCATGGAAATGCAGGCGACCGAGCGGCTGTCTCACGAAGGTATCGCGCCCGGCGACATGGCACTGCAGCGCACGGTGGAGATGATGTATCAGGGCCAATGGCGCTCGCTTGCCGTCAACGCACCGCCCAAAATCGATAGCATCGGCGCGCTGATCGAGGCATTCCATGCAGAGCATGAGCGGGAGTTCAACTACCGCCGCGACGAAGCGCCGGTATCGGTCTTTCGCATCGCCATCAAGGCCGCCGGTATCGTGCCCAAGGCTGATTTGCCGAAATACGAGGTGAGGGATCATACACCGGAGCCGATCGCCCGCCGTGCAGTCTGGTTCGATGGCGTATCCCATGAAGCAGCGATCTATCAGCGTGAAATTCTCGAGGCAGGCGCAATGTTCGTTGGCCCCGCCATAGTCGAACAATTTGATTCCACCACGGTCGTCCCACCAGGCATGAGCGCGAGGGTTGACGCTTTCCTGAACATTCTGATCGGAACGAAAGGCTGAGAAATGACCAAATTTGCGGAAACGGAAAACGGCCTCGATCCTGTTACCTTCGAGGTTTTGAAGAACTCATTCATTACCACCGTCGATCAGATGGCCGAGCAGATGCTACGCACCTGCTATTCCTTCGTCATCTATAACAGGGACTTCTCCAACGCGCTGCACGATGCTGACGGCAACTCCGTTGCGCAGGGCAATTACGACATCGCTGTCCATGTCGGCACCCTGCACAACACCTGCAAAGAGGTGATCCGCGTTTTTGAAGGCGATATGGCTCCCGGCGATGTCTACGCGATCAACGACCCCTATGCGGGTGGTACGCATTTCAGTGACGTGCGGCTGGTGCGGCCCATCTTCGATGAAGACAAGCTGATCGGCTTTGCGCAATCCAACGGCCACTGGTCCGATCTTGGTGGCTCTGTCCCCGGATCGTTCGATGTAACGGCGCGAGACATGTTTCGCGAGGGATTGCGGATCACGCCGGTACGGCTGTTCCGCCAGGGACGCTTCTGCTCTGATGTGGCCAACATGATTGCCGCCAACACCCGCGACCCTGCCTCCATCATCGGCGACATTCACTCGCAGGCGCAGGCAACGCAGGCGGCGGAGCGCGAACTGTTGCGACTGACGAAGAAATACGGTCGCGACAAGGTCACGCGCGGCATGGAAGAGGTGCAGGACTATGTCGAGCGGGCGGTGCGTAAACGTTTGGCCGAATTGCCAGACGGAACGTGGGAAACCGTCGACTATATAGATCGCGATCTGGGTGCCGGGGAAGGCATGATTCCAATCCGCATCAAGATGACGATCAAGGGCGATGCGGTTCATTACGATTTCACCGGCAGTCACGCCACAATCGCCTCCATGTACAACTCCGCTCCCGGCGCGACCTTCTCAGCGGTGGTTGCGGGCATGAAGACGTTCTTTCCCGATCTTCCCCTCAATAGTGGTTTTTACCGAATGATCCGGGTAACGGCGCCGAAGAACAGCGTCGTCAGTGCTGAATGGCCAGTTGCCGTGACCGGCTTCCTCATGCCGTTCGAAANGATCATGAACGCCATTTTCGAGATGTGGTCGCAGATCATGCCGGAACGCGCCATCGCCTGCGCATTCAACCTTGAATATCTGCTGGCCGGTGGCCGGGATGCGCGCAAGCCTGAAAAGCCGATCTTCATGTTTTATGAGTGGCTGCCGGGCGGTTGGGGCGGTCGCAACGGTAAGGATGGCGCTGACGTGACGACGGCATGTTTCGGAACCGGGTTGATGTCTCAGCCCAATGAAGGCAACGAGCGCGTCAATCCGACCCGCACCACTGAGTTCCAGATCAAGCGGGATTCTGCCGGTCCGGGCAAATGGCGCGGTGGCGTCGGTGTGCAAAAANCGTCTCTGTTACTGGAGGCAGAAGGCGCGGTCATGTCCTATATCTGCGACCGCGAAAGGGCCGTTGTCTGGGGTGTGGAAGGCGGACTTCCCTCCATGCCACACGGCCTGACCATCCGCCGCGCCGGTGAGGATGCCGACACGTGGCTCGGTTCCGTGTTTNCCGATTATCCCGTGTTTACCGGTGATGAATTTGCTCGGCCGACAGCAGGCGGCGGTGGGTTTGGAGATCCGCTGGAGCGCGATCCCGTCCACGTGATGGAAGATGTGATTGACGATTACGTGTCGATCGAGCGTGCGAAAGTCGATTACGGTGTGGTTGTAAAGGCTATCGATCCCGATCTTTGCAAATATGAGATCGACCCGTCTGCGACACAGGCTGCACGCGCCGAAATAAGAGCAAACCGCAAGGACTGGGCGCGGATGGATCCGCATACGGTATCCGCGCGATACAAAGCCGGAGAGATCAATTCCCTCGATGCAGTGCGCCGTTTTGCCGTCATTCTGGATTGGGAAAGCGGCGAGGTGCTGGAAAAAACCACCGCCCAGTTCCGCGAGAGCTTCGAAAAGCGCAGCGTTGCTCACTGGGCGTAATCGCCCTCACACCGGGCGTTGCTGTGACTGCATTGCCCGGCGTTGAGCAGCGATCAAGCGCTATCTGATTTATCGATATGACTTTCAAGAAACAACTATTTCACATGGGGTTCCGGCTGGGACACTATGCTGTAACGCCGCAAAAGATGGCATCTGAGGGNTCCTGAACGATGTTCGATAATCTGGAGCGGTCTTTGACCGTTGCCGGCACTATCGAGGAAGCGCTTGCCGCAAAAAGGCAGGGCGCTGCGATTTTGGCCGGTGGTACGTGGTTGATGCGTGATCCGCGTAGAGGCGTTGACCTGCCGCAAGCGCTGGTCTCGCTACACGCAATTGCAGGTCTTAAGGCAATCTACATATCCGACGACACGATCACCATTGGTGCAGCGGTCACGCATGAGGCGCTTGGGCAGGCGCTGCTCGGTCTTGCCGGATTTGAAGCCGTTGCTCTTGCTGCATCGAGTTCCGCCAATCCTGCCATTCGCCGCGTGGCGACGCTTGGCGGTAATCTCTGTACGCCGGGTTTTGCAGCCGCAGACCTTCTGCCCGCACTCCTCGCTGTTGATGCCATCGTTGAGTTGCGTGCTACCCAAGCACCTTTGCGCATGCCGCTTGCGTGTTTTCTTGCGAATAGGGAGCAGGTGCTGGCAGACGCGATCCTTACGAGCGTTATTATTTCCCGCGATATCATCGCCAGCGCCCATGTGAGGCTGCCGCTGCGCCGTGCTGGAGATTATCCGGTTGCGATCGTGTCATGCGCCCTGTCGAGCAAGGGACAGATACAGATCGCGGTCGGTTCTGTGGAGGAGGTTGCGCGGCGCTGGACCAAGCTCGAAGAAGCATTTTCCCGTGAACCCGGCGGGCGTCCGGCAAGCGCGCAGATAGCGGCCTCTCTGGCTGAGACGTGCAACGATTTCGAAGGGCGAAACGGTATCGAAGCGGATGGCTGGTATCGCCGTCAGGTGCTGCCGACGCTGGTCCGCCGCGGCCTAGAAGCTTTGTCGCACAAGGAGGATGCCAGATGACGGTGACGCTTCGCATCAACGGCTCCATCTGTCGTTTCAATGGTGATCCGATGACGCCTCTGGTCAATGTACTGCGCCACGAGCGTTTCTTGACCGGCACCAAAGCTGTCTGCCGCGAAGGCTTTTGCGGTGCCTGCACCGTGCATGTCGATGGAGAAGCGGTTATGTCCTGCCTTCGCCCAGTTGGCCTGCTGGAGGGGGCGAGCGTCACCTCAATCGAGGCGATGTCGAGCGGTGACGGGCCATTGCATCCGCTTCAGGCGGCGTTCGAAGCCGCTGACGCCGTTCAGTGTGGCATGTGTTTTCCCGGCATGGTCATGAGCCTCTCGCATTTTCTGCGAGATCATCCCGATGCCTGCCGTGCCGATGTCAAAGCGGCGATGGTGGGCAATATCTGTCGTTGCACCGGCTACGAGCGGATCATCGATGCCGTCATGGATGTTATCGCTGGAGTGCGCGCCCATGGTTGAGGTTTCCACGACTGTCATGGACCTTCCGCGCCGCGACGCCCGCGACAAGCTGCGTGGGCGCACCTGTTATACCAACGACCGCGCCCGTCCCGATATGCTGCATGCGGTTTTGTTGCGCTCCAATGTTCCCTCCGGTCGCATCATCAGGCTCGACGTGTCCACTGCGCTTGAATGCCCCGGCGTGCTGGCCATTGCGACAGCTGCGGATGCTCCGGGAAACTATGGTATCGGTATTGCCGATCATCCGCTTTTCGCCGTTGATATGATCCGCTACAACGGCGAACCCATCGCCGCCATCGCTGCCGAAACAGAGGCGGATGCGCGGGCCGCCCTCAAGGCTATCATTATCGAGATTGAACCACTCGAGCCCGTCCTGACCATGGCCGAAGCGCTTGAGCCCGACGCTCGGCTGGTGCACGAAAACTGGCGTGACTATGAGGTTTTGACGGAGGGCGGTGCGCGTTCTCGAAACACTGCCTGGGAAGCAAAGTCAGTGCGGGGTGATGTCGATGCCGCCTTTGCACGCGATGACGTGACCATCGTCGAAAGCAGCTTTTCGGTCGGCAGACAAAGCCATTTGCCGTTCGAGCCGCGTGTTGCGATTGGTAGCTGGGAGGATGGGCGCGCGCATATCCAGACGTCGACGCAGGTGCCCTGGACCGTGCGCAATGTCACCGGGCGCGTCATGCAACTGCCGCCGGGGCGTGTTCGCGTCACCGTGCCACCAGTGGGCGGAGCCTTCGGTCTGAAATTCGATGCCTCCATTGAGCCGATCACGGCATTGCTGGCCCGCATGACGGGACGCGGCGTCATTCTGGAAAATACCCGGCAGGAGGAAATGGCGACCTGCCTGTGCCGGGAAAACGCGGAGATAACCATTCGGTCGGCGGTAACGGTTGATGGTGAGATCGTCGGGCGCGAGGCAGTGGTCCTGATGGATTGCGGCGCCTATGGCGGTGAGCAAGTTTTCCTCACGACGATGACCTCGCACACCCTGGGCGGTAGTTATCGGCTGGGTGCTGTCAGGCTTGTCAGCCGCGCGATCTACACCAACACGCCTCCAAACGGCGCATTCAGGGCCTGTAACGGCGTCTATAACGGCTTTGCGCTGGAGCGTCACACTGACGAAATTTGTGCGGCAATCGGCATGGACGCAATAGAGTTTCGTAAACGAAACGTTCTGGNCGATGGCGATCTTGGGCCAACGGGTCAGATATTTGAAGGCGATGTGCTGAGCCCGATGCTGGAGCGCATGGATGCGCTGCGAACAAAAACCGGCACCGCCGAGGGCAAGGCCGATGGCCGCCTTTATGGCCGCGCTACGACGGTCGGGACGTGGTTCATCTTCGTTGGCCCGTCTGCCGCTACTATCAACATGAACGCAGATGGCAGCGCTACGTTGGTGACATCAGGTGTGGAGATCGGCTCCGGCACGATGATGCAATCCTTGCCGCAGATCGTGGCGGGCCAATTGGGGTTGAAGCCGGATCAGGTGGTGGTGAAGGAAGCCGATACGGATGCGGCAGGCCTGGACGCCGGTGTCGGTGGCGGGCGAACAACAGTCTCTATTGGCGCGGCCAGCATGGGCGCATCCGCTGAGGTCAAAGAGAAACTGTTACGATCTGCAGGCGAGATGTTGCAGACGCCACCGGGGAGCCTCGTGCTGCGTGAAGGCAGGGTGGAAATCGATGGTCGTCCGGGATCTGGCGTCACCATCCCGGCGGTCGTGGCCCACGCGCAAGCAACGACGGGGCCGATCACCGGCACCGGCAGCTTCACAGCCAAGAACACGCCTGCCATGACCGGTTGCGCGATGGGGCATTTCATCGAAGCGCTCGATATTCCGGTCTTTGTTGTACACGAGGCGGAAGTGGCTGTTGATCCCGATACCGGACATGTTGAGGTGCTCGCCTATCGCGTCGTGCAGGATGTCGGGCGCGCGCTCAACCCACGCGCCATTATGGGACAGGTTCAGGGCGGCGTGGTTCAGGGACTGGGTTATGCCTTGCACGAGGAGGTGACGATAACCGATGACGGACGCATCGCGCAGGATGGTTTCGAGACCTACCGCGTGCCGCTGGCGCAGGATGTCGTTCCCGTAGTTGCCGATCTTTACGAAGGTGCGCCATCCATCGGGCCGCTCGGCACGAAAGGGGCAGGGGAAGTTCCTATTCTCGCTGTCGGTTCGGCGATTGCCTGCGCTGTTTCACGTGCCATCGGCAAACCAGTCTCACGCTTGCCGCTCACGCCACCGCGGGTTTTACGCCTGCTCCATGATCTGGAACCATCGTCTTCGCATCCGCATATCGCGCCCGCGTGGGTGGATAATACATTGCGCTGAAGCGCTCTCCAAAAACCAAATGAACGACATTGCTGCACAATCACTCCAGCCTATGGGACTGACATGAACATCCTCTCCAACTCCCTTGCCGCCGCCGACATCGCCTCCACCATGCACCCCAATACCAATCTGCGCCAACACGAACGTACGGGTCCGCTGGTCATCGAACGGGGGNAGGGCATCCGCGTCTATGATGATCGTGGCAAGGAATATATCGAGGGGCTTGCAGGTCTGTGGTCGGTGGCGGTGGGTTTCTCAGAGCCGCGTCTTGCTGAGGCCGCCTACAAGCAGATGCTGAAGCTGCCCTATTACCACACGTTCTCGTCCAAATCGCATGAGCCCTCCATCCGCTTGGCGGAAAAGCTCGTGGAGATGACGCCTGCAAATATCAACCGTGCGTTCTTCACCTCGTCAGGGTCTGAAGCCAACGACACGATCGTGAAGATGGCGTGGTATATGAACAATGCTCTGGGGCGTCCCAACAAGAAGAAATTCCTGTCGCGCATCAAGGGATATCACGGCATCACCGTCGCATCGGGAAGCCTGACCGGTCTGCCCATCAACCACCGGGACTTCGATCTGCCGGTTATTCCGGTACATCATCTGACATGCCCGCATTTCTATCGCTTCGGTGCCGAGGGCGAAGATGAGGCGGCATTTACGGCGCGGTTGCTGGTCGAACTGGAAACCGTCATTGCAACCGAAGGCGCAGATACGATTGCCGCCTTTATCGGCGAGCCGCTGATGGCAGCCGGCGGTGTCCTGCCGCCGCCAGCTGGCTATTGGGAGGGCGTCGAGCGGATTTGCCGTGCCAATGACATTCTGATCGTTTCGGATGAAGTGATCTGCGGCTTCGGTCGCTTGGGCACGCCATTCGGTTGCCAGAAGTTCGGTTTCACGCCTGATATCATGACGCTTTCAAAGCAGATTACCTCCTCCTACATGCCGTTTGCGGCTGTGATGTTCTCTGATGCGATCTATCAGGCGATTGCCGATAACTCGGAGAAGATCGGCGCTTTCGGGCATGGCTTTACGGCATCTGGCCATCCGGTGGCTTCGGCTGTTGCGCTGGAAAACCTCGCTATCATTGAGGAGCGTGACCTGATGGGCAATGCCGCACGGCTCGAAGCACAGTTTCAGGCTGGCCTGCGTTCCTTTGCGGACCACCCGCTTGTCGGCGAGGCGCGGGGCACGGGACTGATTGGCGCGGTGGAACTGGTAGCGAACAAACAAACCCGCAAGCCCTTCGAGAAAATCGGCAAGGCGGGTGCGATTGCATCGACGATCGGCCATGAGGAAGGCCTTATCTTCCGGGCCATTGGCGATCAATTGGCTCTTTGCCCGCCGTTGATCATCACCTCTGATGAGGTGGACGAAATCATGGTCCGCATGGGGCGCACTCTGGACCGTTTGACGGGCGCCATTGCCGACGAAGGGCTCGTGTAACGCGATCTTCGCGTCCAACCTTCAGCCTCCGCCGCCCATGGTCACGGACATGAAAGCCCGGAAGGTTGCAGCCGCGGCGACAAGGGGGCGGGCTCTTGCCCAGGCGAAGCCGACGTCCATGCTCGGAATGGGCTCGGCCAGCCGCTTGAGTTCGATGCGCTGTCCCTCAAGTGACCAAGGGCGGTAGACCATATCCGAGAGTATGGTCACGCCCACACCTGCTGCAACAAGTGAGCGGACAGCTTCGACGGAGCTGGTTGTCAGTACCGTGCGTGGCGTGAGTCCTGCCAGATCCCAGTATCGTCCGGCGGTTTCGTTCGCTTCATCGACGGTCAGCATGACATAGTCTTCCTGCGCGATATCGGCCAGACTGATGTCGTTGCGCAAAAGCAGGTGGTGATCTGCCGAGAGCCAGAGGCGTCGACTGGATCGCATCAGGACTTCTTGTTCCAGTTCTTTTGTGTTGCCAAGGTTCGACACCAACATCAGCGCTATATCGATGTCGCCGCAGGCTAACTGCCGCTCAAGCTCCGCGCGGGGCAGTTCCTTCAACTCGACAGCGATTTGCGGATAGGTCTTTCGAAACCGCGCATAATATTTAGACATGAAATATCCAGTGACGGTATAGGTCATTCCAAGTGTTAGTTTGCCAGCGTAACCTTCACGCTCACGCAATGGACTGTGCACTGCGGCAGCGACAGCGCCGGTGATAATGCGGGCGTGTTCCAGAAAGCGCGAGCCCTCCATCGTAAGGCGTACTCCGGCATGGGTGCGCTCCAGCAGCTTGACGCCGAGCTCGTCTTCAAGCGCTTTGATGGCCGCTGTCACGGCTGATTGTGAGATATTGAGATTAACGGCTGCATGACTGACTTGGCCGCTTTCAGCCGACGCTATAAAATAGTTAAGCTGTTTCAACGTGATGCTCATAAAAGTTCACCCTCTGAATAATTATCTTTTTTTTNGATAATACATTAAAAAANTTACTATTTCACAAGAGCAAAATCCTCAGACAAGATTTGTGCAACGCCGCAAAGACGGCAGCATACACAAGGGGAATTTCGATCATGAGCGTCACGCTAAACTGTGACATGGGGGAGAGCTTTGGCCTCTACCGACTGGGCGACGATGCTGGCTTGATGCCGCTTATCAATGTCGCCAACGTTGCCTGCGGCTTCCATGCATCCGATCCTGACCACATGCGCTCCACCGTTCGCCTTGCCAAGGAAAACGGCGTGAAGGTCGGTGCACATCCCTCTCTTCCCGATCTCCAAGGCTTCGGTCGTCGCGAGATGAAGATGAGCCGCGAGGAAATTGCCAATAGCGTCATCTATCAGGTCGGCGCACTGATGGGTTTCCTCAAGGCCGAGAATATGCCGCTTAACCACATCAAGCCGCATGGCAGCCTTTACGGAATGGCGGCGCGTCAGGAAGAAATTGCGCATGGCATCTGCGACGCTGCGGAAATTTTTGGCGTGCCTTTGTTTGGCATGACCAATACGCTGCATGAGAAAATCTATCAGCAGCGCGGCATTACTTTCATTCCGGAGTTCTATGCCGACCTTGAATATGCCCCCGGCGGTACGTTGATCGTGACCCGCGAACATGATGCTAAAGACCCCGACCTGATGGCTGAGCGCTGTGTGCGTGCGCTGAAGGAAANTAAGGGTACGGCAAACGACGGGAGTTTCTTCCCGGTCACGTGCGAGACCATATGCGTTCATTCCGATACGCCGAACGCCATCGACATTGCCAAGACCGTGCGCGAAGCCATAGCGCCCTGGCACTGAGATCGACAACCGCCTCAAACGGCGGTTTTATGCCTGCAGTCTTCTCGCATCGTCGGAACCGGAGAACCTTGCCATGACACAGATTCTTTCACCTCTTCCAGGAACGTTCTATCGCAGCGCAGCGCCAGGCCAGCCACCTCTGAAGGCAGATGGTGAAGACGTCGCCATCGGTGACGTGATCGGCCTCATTGAGGTGATGAAATCCTTTCACGAAGTCCGTTCAGAGGTTGCCGGCAGCAGCGTCGCCTTCCTCGTTGATAACGAAGATCCGGTGATGGCCGGTGCAGCGCTTGCGGAACTCAGCTGATGTTGAAAAANCTGCTGATCGCCAATCGCGGGGAAATTGCGGTGCGAATTATTCGTGCAGCGCAAGACCTCGGCATTGCGACCGTTGCCGTTTATTCCGCAGCCGATGCCGAAGCCCTGCATGTGCAACTTGCTGATGAAGCGGTGAATATTGGCCCTCCCGCCGCCAAAAAATCCTATCTCAATATCGAGGCCATTCTTGACGCGGCCCGCAGCACCGGGTGCGACAGCGTGCATCCCGGTTATGGATTCCTGGCGGAAANCGCTGCGTTTTCGGATGCCGTAACGGCGNCCGGCCTTGTCTTTGTAGGTCCATCGGGCAACGCGATCCGTCTTATGGGTGATAAGGTGTCGGCACGCGTTGCGGCAGCAGCAGCTGGTGTTCCCGTGGTTCCGGGTTCTGCCGGTCGCGTCGAGAGCATCGAGGCCGCGCGGGGTGTTTTGGAAGAGACCGGTTTTCCGGTGATGATCAAAGCCGCGGCCGGTGGCGGCGGGCGCGGCATCCGCATCGCCAACTCGGCTGCCGAATTTGAACAGGCCTATCCGCAGGCGCAGGCCGAAGCTTTGGCTGCGTTTGGTGATGGCGGCCTGTACATGGAAAAGGTCATCGGTCGGGCGCGTCACATCGAGGTGCAGGTTCTGGCCGATGGCCATGATGCAGTGCATTGTTATGAGCGGGAATGCTCGCTTCAGCGCAGACGCCAGAAGGTATGGGAAGAAGCTCCCTCCCGTGCACTGTCTGATGCCTTGCGCGAAGAGCTTTGCGCATCTGCAGTGGCGCTGGCAAAAGCCGTGTCATACTCTGGTGCGGGTACCGTCGAATATCTCTATGACGATGCGGCCGATCAGTTCTATTTCATCGAGATGAACACCCGTATTCAGGTCGAACATCCGGTAACGGAAGCCATTACCGGTATCGATCTGGTGGCAGAGATGCTGCGGATTGCGGGTGGGGAGCCGTTACGACTTGTGCAGGACGATATCAAGGTCAAGGGTCATGCCATCGAGGTGCGGCTGAATGCCGAGGACCCGGCCAAGGATTTCGCGCCGTTTCCGGGCAAGGTCGATAATCTTCGCATCCCCGGCGGGCCGGGCGTGCGGTTCGATTCCATGCTCTACAATGGCTACCAGATACCGCCCTTTTACGACTCGCTTCTGGCAAAGCTGATCGTGCATGCGGAAACACGCGAAGCTGCGATTGCACGCCTGAAAAGAGCCTTGAACGAACTTGAAATCACCGGAGTGAAAACCACCAAGCCGCTGTTTCTGGCGCTTGCCGCCGATCCGTCGGTGCAGGTGGGAGACGTGCACACGCGCTGGCTGGAAGGCTGGCTCACCGAAAACGCAGCGGCGCTCGCCGGCTGAAAAGGAGAAGCGATGTCGATACGATTCAATTTCGGCGGCGACGAACACATCTTCGGTGAAGTATCCGAAGACATGTCGCTGGCCTCGTTTTTCACCGGCCTATCGATGATCAATGCGGTGCGTGAGGCCAATATTCGCGGCGTGACCGAAACCTGCCCGGCCAATGCCAGCTTCCAGATTCGTTTCAACCCTGACATCATCTCCCCGCAGGACCTGCTGACAGAACTGAAATCCATGGAAGACGCGGCATCGAAATCCGATGCGGCACTGAAAACACGGATCATCGAGTTGCCGGTCTATTTCCAGGACCCATGGACGCATGAAACCGGCATGCGTTTTCGCGAGCGCCACCAGGACCCCAGCTCGACCGATCTGGAATATTCCGCACGCATCAACGGATACGGCACGGTCGAGGAATTCATTGCGGCCTATTCAGGCCAGCCATGGTTTGTCTCCATGGTCGGCTTCGTTGCCGGTCTGCCGTGGCTCTATCAGATGGTAGAACGCAAAAAGCAGATCGAAGCGCCGAAATATCTGCGCCCGCGCACGGATACGCCAAAACTGACGGTAGGGCATGGCGGCTGCTTTGCGGCGATCTATTCAGTACGCGGTGCCGGTGGTTATCAAATGTACGGGGTCACACCTGCTCCAATCTACGATCCGACCCGCAAGGTCCGTTATCTCACAGACGAAATGTGTCTGTTCAAGCCGGGTGATATCGTCAAATTCAAGTCGATCACCCGCGACGAATACGACGCAACGCTGGAGGAGATCGGGGCCAACAGATGGCAACCGACGGTGCGCGATTGCACCTTCAGCCTCACCAGTTTCAACAACGATATTTACGGCACCAACGCCCAACTGATGGAGCTTCTCCATGGCCGTTAAAGTCATCACGCCCGGCCTCGCCACCTCGGTTCAGGATCTCGGTCGCCCTGGTTATTACCATTCCGGCATTCCCGAAGGCGGCGGCATGGATCGATTTTCCACCCGTATCGCCAACCTTCTGGTGGGCAACGATCCCGGTGCTGCTGTCCTTGAAGTCACCTTCATGGGCCCAGAACTGGAATTCTCCAAGCCTTTGATCGTTGCAGTAACCGGTGGCGAACTGCCGCCGAAGGTCAATGGTGTAGAGCAGCCGACGTGGGAAAGCTTCGCCGTCCAGGCTGGGGATCGCCTGTCGTTCGGGTATCTGAAAGCCGGCGCGCGGGCCTATATCGCGATTTCTGGCGGTATCGATGTTCCGATCGTTCTTGGGTCACGCTCGACCTATGTGCTGGGTGCTTTGGGTGGTTTTGAAGGCCGTGTTCTTAAGGCAGGCGATGAGCTTCCTGTGGGCGAAGGTTCCGGCAAGGCCGGGCTTTCCCTTCCTTCCCATATGCGTGGTCTGGGTGCCATGCCCGCTGAACTCCGTATGCTGCCCGGTATTTACTGGCACCGCATAACGGAAGCTGCTGGAAAGCGGTTCTTCGAGGATACTTGGAAAGTGGCGCCGGAAGCTGACCGTATCGGGTATCGTTTCCGTGGTGGCACGCCGCTGGAATTCATGCCGCGCGTGCAGCCATTCGGTGCCGGTTCAGACCCGTCCAACATCGTTGATGCTTGCTATCCATATGGTTCAGTACAAGTGCCAAGCGGCACGGAACCGATCGTGTTGCACCGTGATGCGGTTTCTGGCGGCGGCTACATGATGCTGGGTGTTGTCATTTCTGCGGATATGGACCGTATTGCACAATTACAACCGCACACCCCAGCGCAGTTCGTGCCCGTTACGCTTGAGGAAGCGCTTGCTGCGCGGGCTGACCGAACGGCTGCCCTTGCGAAGGCAGAAGAATTCCTGACCGCCTGATGCGGATGTCTCCGGAAGAGGAACCGGAGATTTAAGGGGAGGGGTTGGCCAGCCGATGTTGGCTCTCCGCCGCGCCAGATAACAATATCCGNCGCGCGCAACGACAAGACGAAGCCGGTAAACGGCGTGAATTTGTTAGCCGAGCGATCCGCAGAGATTGCCGGAAGAATAAGGGGAACATCGCTGGAAACTTGAGGCCGTAACACGGCCCGCTCCAGCATGCCCTCTCCTGAAANCATAAGGAACAGGGGAATGGGTCAACTTAGCGCGGAAAACGTGTCCGTCGCCTTCGCGGGGCTTAAAGCACTGTCGTCGGTGACGCTGAACATAACGCCTGGACATATCAGCGGCTTGATCGGCCCCAATGGTGCCGGCAAGACGACGCTGGTCAATGTGCTGACGGGTTTTCAGGCTCCAACGGAAGGGGCCATCAATCTCGACGGCTCGTCGCTCAGCGGGCTCAAACCGCATATGGTACGCCGTCGTGGCGTCGCCAGAACCTTTCAGGGCGGTCGCCTGTTTCGGGATTTGGCCGTTATCGATAACCTCGAGGTAACAGGCGTGGGCCTCGGCATGAGCAGGCGAACCGCCGTTGCCGAAGCACAGGCCATGCTGGACTGGATGGGCATTGGTGCTCTCGGTTCGCGTATTGCCGGAACGCTGCCTTATACGGATGAGCGCCGTGTTGCCATTGGTCGCGCCCTCATTGGCCGCCCATCCTATATTCTTCTCGATGAACCCGCTGCCGGAATGAGCAGCCACGAAGCCTCCGACCTGTCGTCCCTCGTTCGGCGTATTGCCCGTGAACTGGGTTGTGGCGTTCTGATCATCGAGCACAATGTCGGCCTTGTGCTGGGGCTATGCGACCACATCGTTGTTCTGGATTCCGGGGCGGTCATCGAAGAGGGCACGCCCGCCGCCATCCGCGGCAGCGAGAAGGTGCGGCACGCGTATATGGGCACAACTGCCGACACGGATTTGCCCATTGTGGAGGCCCTGCAATGAGTATCCTTACGGTTTCCGACGTTGAGATACGCTACGGCAGACTGACTGCGGTGCGTGGCGTTTCTTTTTCGATGGATGAGGGCGAAATCCTTTTCATCACCGGCCCTAACGGAGCTGGAAAATCCTCGTTGATGCGGGCGATTGCGGGCGTGACCCCGGCAACTGCCGGGCGGATAGACTTCCAAGATCAAGATATCACCGGCAAAGCGCCGGAAGACATTGCACGCCTTGGCTTTTCCATGGTGCCCGAGGGTCGGGAGGTTTNCGGTTCACTGACCATCGAGGAAAACCTTCTGGTCGGCACAGGCATGCATGCGCGCGACCGTGGCTGGCGCGCCCGTGCCGCAATCGAGCTGGAAGCAGTCTACGAGACGTTCCCTATTCTAAAGGAACGTCGAAACGGGCAGGCGGGCCTCCTGTCCGGTGGCCAGCAGCAGATGCTGGTCATCGGCCGGGCCCTGATGACCAATCCACGGCTTATCGCCATCGATGAGCCATCGCTCGGTCTTGCCCCCAACATTACAGATCAGGTCTACGAACGGCTGATCGCCTTGCGTGCCGAGCGCCGGTTGACGCTGCTTGTCGTGGAGCAAAGCTCTGCCCGCGCCGTCATGGTCGGCGGGCGGATGATCCTTATGCGCGGCGGCGAGATCGTGCTGGATGGCGATGCCCGCACACTCGGCAACAGCGAGGCCATTCAGGCCGCCTATTTCGGTTACGAGGATCATTGAGATGTTACAGATCGTCTTCGACTCGCTGTCTCTCGGCTCCCTTTACGCGCTCGGTGCACTCGGCATCGCGCTAATCTTCGGCGTCATGCGGCTGGTGAACTTCGCCCATGGCGATGTTATCGCCTTTTGCATATTTGCGCTGTTGTGGCCTTCGACCGATGCGATGGCCATCGTCTTCGCCGGTCATCTGCCATGGTACCTGCTGGTGCCACTTGTCCTGATAACGGGGNCTGGGCTGTCGGTGCTGTGCGAAATCGTCGTGTTCCGCCGTTTTCGGCGGGCCAGCCCGGCAACGATGATGATTGCTTCCTTCGCGCTGGGCTTCGTGATCCGCTACTTCCTGCTGATGCTGTTTACCAGCCGACCGAAATCCATTTCGCTGTTGCCAATGCTGTCGCAGCCGGTCGAGATATTTGGCGCGCGGCTACCGCTTTTGCAATTGATCACCATCATCGCAACGGTGCTGATCCTCATCGGGCTTTCGCTCTTTCTGAGGCGCACCCGTTTCGGGCTGGAAATGCGCGCGGCTGCGGAAAACTTCTCCATGGCCCGTATGCTCGGTGTTCGCGCCAACCGCGTCATCATGGGTGCCTTTGCTTTATCCGGGGCCTTGGCCGGTGCAATCGCGCTGATCTTCGGCAGCCAGACGGGTACGGCCGATATTCAGATGGGAGCATCGATCATGCTGATGGCTTTCATCGCAACCGTCATCGGCGGGCTCGGCAGTCTGGCAGGCGCCGTTCTTGCCGGATTTCTGCTGGGGGCTGCGTCCGTCGTCATGCAGGTCGTGCTGCCGATTGATGCTCGGCCGTTTCGTGATGCCTTCGTTTATGGCGCTGTCATCCTCGTGCTTTTATTCCGACCGCAAGGCCTGATCGCCGCCCGCGGCACCAAGGAAAGGGTCTGACGACATGACCACAGCGACCATACCAGACCTACCCGTCGAACTGGCGTCTCCGAAGAAACCAGCACCTTTTTCGCTGGCGCGTCGCACCATGATAACGCCGATCCTGTTGTCGCTGCTGCTTCTGGCAATCGCGGTGCTGACGGTGATGACCGGGTCGAAGCCTTTCAATCAGGCCATGATCGATGTTTTCGTGCGTGTCACACTGGTCGTCGGTCTCTACATCTTCATCGGAAACTCCGGCGTCCTGAGCTTCGGCCATATCGGCTTCACCTGCCTCGGTGCCTATGCTGCCGCGTGGTTGACCATCAATCCGATCATGAAGAAAAGCGCTCTTCCGGGCCTGCCGCAGTGGTTGCTGGATACGCGATTGCCCTATTGGGAATCCGCAATATTGGCAGCGCTCTTTGCTGGTGTCGTGGCGCTCATTTTCGGCAAGGTGCTGATGCGGCTCTCCGGCATCGCCGCCTCGATTGCGACATTTGCCGTGCTTGCCATGATCAACACGGTCTATTCCAATTGGGAAGATGTCACCGGCGCGACGTCTTCGGTGGTCGGCATTCCCATCGTCAGAACCATCTGGCCTTATGTCGCAGCCGCTGTCATCGCCGTATTTATCGCCTGGGCGCACGCCATCTCCCGATCCGGCCTGGCACTTCGGGCCGCGCGTGACGAACCGACGGCCGCGGCAGCGTCGGGCGTCGATATTCCTAGAGAACGGCTGGTCGCCTTCACCATCTCCGGTGTGGTGATGGGGCTGGGCGGCGCCTTGATGGCGCATTCGATTGGTGTCGTCACGCCCGATACGTTCTATCTTGGCCTCACCTTCATCACGCTTTCGATGCTCGTCGTTGGTGGCATGAGCAGTCTGTCGGGCGCTGTCATCGGTGTGGTTCTTCTCTCTGCCCTCATTCAGGCACTTCGCATGCTTGAGGCCGGTGTCCCCGTTGGCGCTACGACCTTTGCCCTTCCCAAGGGGCTTCAGGAAATCGCCCTCGGCGTGATCATGATCGTGATTCTCGCGCTTCGTCCTGCCGGGTTGATAGGCAACCGCGAGATCACCTTGTTTCGTCGCAGTCGTAACAAATAGCCGGCGGAGAGGAAACCGCACGGCAATAAAGGAGAACGAAATGGCTTATATGACGAGAATACTGTCTGCGGTGCTGGCGACCGCCATGACCAGCTTACCCGCATGGGCAGACGACGATAAGATCGTCGTTGGTTTTGCCACCGGTGCTTCCGGTTTCATGGAAGCTTATGACAAACCGGCGCAGGATGCGGCGATGATCCGTATCGACGAGATAAATGCGGCTGGCGGCTTGCTCGGCAAAAAANTCGAGGTTGTCAGCGCCGATACGAAATCCGACCGTGCAGAGGGTGCAAAAGCCGGTTTGTCCGTCATCGACCAGGGTGCGGACCTCGTCGTGGTATCGTGCGACTATGACTTCGGCGCACCAGCGGCACTGGCGGCGGAAGATGCGGGACTTGTTTCATTCTTTCTCTGCGCAGAATCCGTGAAAGCGGGTATTCAGGGTGTCGGTCCGCACAGTTTCTCCGCATCGGTCCTGGCTGGCGTGCAGGGTGCGACGATGGCAGAATGGGCTTTCAACGAGAAGAAGGCCAAGACCTATTATCGCCTCCTCGATACCTGGACGGAATATAACAAGGGCATCTGCGACGGTTTCGACTGGATGATGCCGAAACTTGAGGCCAAGGGTGCTAAGCTCGTGGGCAAGGACACCTTCAAGAACGACGATGCCTCCATCGCGGCGCAGATCACCCGCATCAAGGCACTGCCTCAGGAGCCAGATGCCATCATGCTGTGCACGATGATGCCGGGTGCCGTATCGGCGATCAAGCAGATCCGCGCTGCCGGTATCAACTCGATGATCCTCAACGGTTCGGGCGTGGACGGAAGCTACTGGCTGTCGGCGGTGCCGGACCTCTCCAACTTCTTCACGCCGGTTCAGGGCTCGATATATGGTGACGATCCTAACCCGGACGTCCAGACATTCAATGCCGCCTACAAGAAGAAAACTGGCTCTGATCCATCCAGCCAGTATGTCTATCCCGGCTATTCCATGATTGATGTCTGGGCAAAAGCCGTAGAGCGTGCGGGGACCACCGACGCGGACGCCGTCGTTGCTGAACTCGAAAAGATGAAAGATGAGCCTACCCTGTTTGGACCGCGCACTTTCACCGCAGAACTGCACCATCAGAACAAGGCTCGCTATCTCATCGTTGAAACGAAAAACGGTAAGCCGGGTGTTGTCGGTAACTGGACAATCTCTGAAGCCGTCCCTCTGAGTGCGCTCGTCAAGTAGTACAATCTGAACTACCAAACGCCATGCGCTGCACAAGGCGCATGGCGTTTGCCGGTCTTGAGATATAAAACCAAAACCCTGCAGCTAACTGATTTGCGCGCTGGTTAATCGCTCGATAGTTCCTCGAGCGGTCAGTGAGCCCGGCGGGTGGCCGATGATGCGTTTGAAAGCGCGGCTGAAAGCGGCTTGGGAGCCGTAGCCGAGTTTGATTGCTGCTGTCTCTATCGGCATATGCTCCTTGCCGATCCATTGCGAGGCAAGGCGCATGCGTAACTCCGTGAGGTAGCGCAGTGGAGTAATGCCTGTGACCTCCAGAAAGCGTTCGGCGAAGACCGAGCGGGACGCACCCATCTGGCTGGCGAGTTCTGCAAGGGACCAGTCGTGGCCGGGATTGTTATGGATGGCCAGAATGACGCGACCAAGCCGAGGGTCACGCAGGGCCGCAATCCAGCCAGAAGAGTCTCCGCATCCGCATTCCACCCAAGCCCGCACGATAAAGGCCGCAACCACATCTGCCAGTCGGGCAAGAATGCCTGCGAAACCTGCTCGTTCCTGCCTGGTTTCCCGTTCCATTGCTTCCAGCATCGGCAGCAGTTCCGGGTAGCGGGTGATGAGCGTATCGACAAACATGACCTCTGGCATCAAGCCGACCAGCGGGTGCAACCCGCCCAGATCGAACTCCATACAGCCACTGAAAACCAGGACGCGTTGGTCGTTCGGCATGCCCGGATCGCAGGCTGTTACGTTCGTGACCGAGTTGCAAAGCGGCGCCGCATCAAGCGAGCGAATGTTCTGGCACGGTAAAGCCGGGCTTGAGACCAGCGAATGCGCGCCGCCGCGCGGCAAANGCACAGCGTCACCCGTCTTCATGGTATGAAGCGTGCCGGCCACCGTTCGCAGATAGACCGGTCCACGTGCTACAAAGTGAAACTGCGCACGTCCTTCCACCTCCCCAAAGCCCAGGCCAAACGGCGCGGTTGCTTCGATGCGGCGGTAATCCAGCCCGACGAGACGCATGCCCATCAGCAATTCACTGATGAGGTCAGGATCAGGCAAGGAATGTTTTTCGGACTTTCGATCAATCATGGCGGATTATTTGGCATAGATCGTCCGAAAAGTCCAGTTTATGTTAAGGCCATTCTCATCCTCCCAAAGGACCTGACTATGAACCCGACTTTTAATAGTGTTTCGACGGATGCGAGTCCGCAAGCGCCCAACTGGGGCGCCGTGACATCCATGGCACTTGGCGTTTTCGGACTTGTGACAGCAGAGTTTCTGCCCGCAAGCCTGCTGACGCCCATTGCTACCGAGCTTGGTATTACCGAAGGCGCCGCTGGCCAGGCGGTAACCGTCACTGCCGTTGTTGGCATGGTGGCGAGTTTGCTGATCACCTCTGTCGCACAACGTATCGACCGGCGGCATCTGATGATGTTCTTCTCGGCCTCGCTTGTGGTGTCCAACTTGATGGTAGCAGCCGCGCCGGGCATGACGGTGCTGTTGATCGGGCGTCTGTTGTTGGGTGTGGCTCTCGGCGGCTTCTGGGCTATGTCCACTGCCATTGTCATTCGGCTGGTTCCACCCGCGAGTATTCCACGCGCATTGTCGATGATATTTAGTGGCGTTTCGGCGGCAACCATCGTCGCTGCTCCCGTTGGCAGCTATGTGGGCGAGCTCGCGGGCTGGCGCTCGGTCTTTGTGTTGACAGCACTGCTGGGCGTCATTGCCTTTGTGATGCAGTTTCTGACCTTGCCAAAGCTTCCCCCATCTGGCTCGACCAGTCTGAAAACTCTGGGCGTGGTCCTCGCTCGACCTGGCATCGCACTTGGCCTAATCGCGGCAACGCTCGTTTTTGGTGGTCATTTCGCGTTCTTCACCTATTTGCGACCCTATCTCGAAGCGAACATTGGGGCTGGCATCGGCATGGTATCGGCTTTATTGCTTGGTTTNGGACTTGCCAATTTCGTTGGAACGTTGCTGGCGGGATCATTGATCAGCCGTAGCCTCAGATTTTCGCTCGCAGCCCTGCCGTTGCTGATGGCGCTCATCGCGCTGCTGCTCGTCACCACAGAGCCACCATTGCCGGTAGCGGCTGTCATGGTCGCCGTATGGGGTTTCCTGTTTGGAGCTGTTCCCGTGTCATGGTCCACCTGGCTGGCGCGCACGATTCCTGATGAGGCCGAGAGCGCAGGTGGCCTGCTCGTGGCGTCTATACAGTTCGCCATAGCCATGGGTGCTGCGGTTGGTGGCGTTATTTTCGATATGAACGGCGCTTTGAGCGTGTTCGGTACGAGCGGGTTGATCCTGGCCCTCGCTGCAATTGGCATCGTCGTGGGTGTGAAACCACAGCCGCGTATCAGTGTCGCCTGATAGAGCTTGCAGTATCTGAAAACAAAAATGCCGGGGTTGATGCCCCGGCTGTTTCGTTGGCCAAGCCGCTTCGGTCGTGGATCACAACCAGCCAGCCTTTTTGAAGCGCACGTATAAGATCGAACACAGTGTTGCAATGACAGCAAGCACTATGAAGTACCCGTATCTTGTTTCAAGTTCCGGCATATTTTTGAAGTTCATTCCGTATATGCCCGCAATGGCTGTCGGCACTGCCAGAATGGCGGCCCACGCGGCCAGTTGGCGGGTAATCGCGCCCTGTCGCTGCTGTTCGAGCAGGTTCGAAGCCTCGAAANCAGACGTCATGATTTCCCGCAAGCCGCTGACCATCCCGTCCACACGCCTTATATGATCATGGACATCCTTGAAGAAAGGCTGGACATTTTCATCCACGCACGGAAGCTCAAGATGGCTTAGCTTGCCGACGACTTCCGCCATCGGGCCGAGGATGCGCTGAAAGCGGATGACCTGCCGTCGCATTCTGAAAATGCGTCTGATCTGCTCCGGTTGAAGCAAGGACATCAAGATGTGCTTTTCAAGCTCCAGCACCTTGTCTTCCAGCGTCTCCACCATCGGGAGATAACCATCCACCACGAAGTCGATGATGCCGTGAAGTACGTAATCCGGGCCTTGCCGCAATAGCCTGGACGAATGTTCCAGTTGCTCCCGCAGCCCCTTATGATTGCGTGCCGAGCCATGCCTGACAGAGATGAGATGGTTGGAGCCAACGAAAATAGAAGTCTCGCCATAGGCAATCTTATCGCCTTCGAGGTGGGCAGTTTTGACAACGACAAAAAGCTGGTCGCCGTAAACATCGACTTTTGGCACCTGCCTGCCGTTCAACGCATCTTCCACCGCCAAAGGGTGCAGGCCGAACATCGCCTTCAGATCGGACATTTCCTCGGCTGTCGGATCAACCAGTCCAATCCAGACGAATTCACCGTCTTTGGCTTCGAATACCGTTGAGGTCAGTGGTACCTCTTCGGCGCGGCTACCGTCCCGGTAGAGATAAGATGCTAGAATTGTCATTGGGGCCTGTGTGCGGGATAAAAATATGGGCTTCCACAAACGCGCAGGGCGAGCAATCGCTCCCTGTCCGTTTCTTGAAAGTTAAGGGAGCGACGATAAGGGTATCGATTGCGAAAGTCTCGGTTTTCAGAACGAGAAATGAATTATGAAACACTGACGGGCTTGGAGCGAAGTCTGCTGGCAGTGGCGGGGTCGGCGCGTCGGCAGAGCTGCGGCGGAAGGCCCTTCATGATAAGTTCTGCGTCGGCGACAGCCATCGATCCGAGTTTATAAAAGGCATCCCGCGTACCACCCGTTCGGTGCGCGGAAAGCAGCAAGCCGGGGATCGAGCGGACCTGATCATCCACGGCCACCGGCTCATCAGGAAACACGTCGGTTGCAGCACGAATATGCCCGGATTTAACAGCACCGAGCATGGCAGGAAANTCCACTACGGCAGCGCGGCTCATCAGCAGGAAAGCCGAACCCGGCTGCATGGCATCGAACTGGCGTTTTCCAATGAAGCCCTGATTTTCACTGGTGACGCTTGCAAACACGTAGACCACCCGGGATTTGGAAACGACATCATCGAGATTGCTGGGAATACCGTCGAGACGTTCTATGATCTCGTTTGGCAGCCATGGATCGTAAACACGGACCTCGTTTTTGAAGGGGCGCGTTAGCTCCCGAAGCTCGCGGCCCAGATCCCCGAAACCGATGATGCCGATGGGCGCGCCAGCATAGCGAAACGTCTCGATGTTTCCCGCAAGTCCATATTCTTCGGTGCCATCTCGAAACTGGCGGTCGGCAATGGTTATGCCGCGCGCCAGATCGAGCGCCATGCCGAGCGACGCTTCCGCTACCGGCGACGAGAAAGCGGATGCGGGTGTAATGACCCAGATGCCCNGCTCGACGCAGGCCTGATAGTCGATATTCGGCAGGAAGTTCGATTCGACATTGATGATCGCCTTAAGCTTCGGCGCTCGCTCCAGCCGTTCCTTCGGCATGTCGGTCTGGCCGAAGATCAGCACGGTGTCGGGAAGAAGGGCATCTACCTGCTCCGCAGGCATTTGCCGATCTTCCGAGATGACGAGTTCGCCAAGCTTTTCAAGCCGTGCACGAACATCAGGCTCCATGATCAATTCAAGGGTCCGTGGCAGCGGATCGACCAGCACGATGTTGCGACCTGTCATGATACCTCCCAGTATGAGACGGCATCATTCCGTCTCGCTTATTGTTACCGCGCAGCCCAGTTCGCGCCACGGCGGAAGATTTCCCGCATTTGCGGCACCTCGAACTCTTTCGCGACGTGACCGAGCGCCGAGAAGAACACCCGGCCTTTGCCGTAGTTCCGTTTCCACGCCACCGGCATCACAACGCCATCGATCCACCAAGCGTGATCGCCAGTAAAGGTGGTTGTTGCCAGCACTTCGTTGGATGGATCGGTGTGCATATAATACTGTTCGGATGTGTAGGGAAAGTCGGTGATACCCTGCATGATCGGATCATCCGGCTTGGTGATGTTCACGTCATAATCGATAATATTGCCGGGGTGAGCCACCCATTGGCCACCGATCATGAATTGGTATTCCACGCATTCGCGGAAACTGTCGCCAGCGCCGCCGTGATAGCCAGCAATGCCGACGCCGTTTTCAACGGCAGCGGCGAGGTTCTTGATCTCTTCCTTCTCGATCTTGGACATGGTGATGATCGGCACCACAAGGCTCAGATCATGCACGGATGGGTCGGCAAAGGCCTCCGTGCTGTGCTCGACATAGACCTTGAACCCTTCTTCCTCGAGCAAATCCTTGATGATCACAGAGCATTCCTGCGGCTCGTGACCGCTCCATCCGCCCCATACTATCAGTGCTTCACGCATAGTCTTCCTCCTCAAGGATTATTTGCCGATCTGGCCGTCAATCAACGATTCCGCCAGCGGTGCTGGACGATCGACTGCGGTGGTTATGGAAATGGTCGTGCCGGTGTCGGATGCGGTCTGGAACGCTTCCATCACCTCCAGCACATGCAAGGCGAGATCGCCATTTGCGCGGTGTTGCCGGTTGGAGCGGATGGCATGCGCCATATCCGCCACGCCGATGGAGCGGTAATTGCCATCTGCATAGGGCGACGACAGGTCCTGATTTTCGAACTGGCCTCCCTTCTTCAGCAACTGCACTTCGCCGCCGAAATGATTGGGGTCCGGCACGATAAGCGTGCCTTCGGTGCCATAGAGTTCCAGCGGCACATGCTTGTGTCCGGCCACATCGAAGCTCATGCCGACCTGAACGACAGCGCCATTTTTGAACGCCAATGCGCCAGCAACGTGAGTGGCAATCTGCACCGGTATCTTTTCGCCATTGCGGGGTTCACTGGTAATCAAACGCTCCGTCCGTGGAGAAAAGGTAAAGCCCGCGACCTTGGCCACAGGGCCAAACAGATTGACGAGATCGGTGATGTAATATGGCCCCATGTCCAGCATCGGCCCGCCGCCGACTTCATAATAGAAGGCGGGGTTGGGGTGCCAGCGCTCGTGGCCCGGGCACATGAAAGTTGCCGTCCCGCCCACGGGTGTGCCGAGAACGCCTTGGTCGATCAGCGTGCGCGCCGTCTGGTGGCCGCCGCCCAGAAACGTGTCAGGTGCCGCGCCGATGCGCAGGTTTCTGGCCTTCGCGGCTTCCGCCAGCTTTTTGCCCTCCGCGAAATTGATGCCGAGCGGCTTTTCGGAATAGGTGTGCTTGCCCGCATCCAGCGCCCGCAACGCCACCTCGACATGTGCCTTGGGGATTGTCAGATTGACGATGATTTCGATGTCCGGGTCGGAAANCAGCTCATCCACCGTTCGCGCCGTCAGGTTGAATTCCTCGGCCTTCGCCTTGGCCATATCCGCATTCATGTCGGCTACGCCGCGAATGTCGAGAATGGGAAACGATGCCATCGCCTTCAGATAGGCGCCGGAAATATTGCCGCATCCGATGATGCCAACGCCGACTTTCTTCATGTTCTCTCTCCCATCATGATGTGAACCCGCTCCCTCCTCAGAGAGCCGGACCCGTGGTGTTCCACGGCGATTCGTAAAGCTCGTAGAGCGCAACGGCGGCCGCACCCTGCGCCCACAGCTCGTCGCTCGATTTGTCGAAAACCAGTTCCGCCACGCCTTGCAGGGAAGGCGGCACGGAGGCCTCATAGGCATCGCGGATGCTGTCGATGAACGGCGCGCCAAGCTCGAGGCTCGACCCGACGATGATAACCCGTGGCGGCGCAAACAGCGTGACGATATTGGCCAGTGTCAGCCCGATGGCCGCACCCGCGCGCTCTGCAGCAGCGATGAGGTCGTTGTCCTGCGCCAGCACCAGAGTCTGCGCATGCTGCATGCCTCGTCCAAGGCGAATGGCCTCCGCAAAGCGCCCATCCGCAGGCCGCGATCCTAAAATGGCATTTNCGCCCGCCTGGCTGGCAAGCCGCACGGTGCCTTCCGGGCTTGCGACCAGCACGAGATCCCCGAGATTGTGGCTGAGACCACCGGCACCGCGAAACAGATCGTTCCGGTGCAGCACGCCCAGCCCCAAGGTCTGCTCCAGCGAGATCAGCACCATGTCTTCCAGATCGCGTGCCTTGCCGAACCAGTGGTGGCCGAGCGTCACGGCATGGGCATCGCTTTCGATAATCGTCGGCGTGCCGAAACGCGCCGTCATCTCATCGGCAAAGTCGATATTCACTTCCCGCAATACGGGGCTGGAACGGATCCTGCCCGTGCGATGTTCGATAACCCCNGGGAGACCGAGGCAGACCATATCGACATCTTCAAGTGACAGCCCGGCATCCACCACGCAGCGGCGCACGCCGTCCTCAATCAAATCGGCAATGACGCCGATAGGCTGGCGGTCGATACGGATCGGCAGTGCGAGCGTAGACAGCACATTGCCGCAGAAGTCCGTAACCACGAACACCATTCGGCTTGCCGCAATTTTGGCGCCTACGACACGCGCTGCGTCCGGGTTAAGCTCCAGCATCACACGGGGGCGTCCGCGCGCGCCTTCGGTTCTGATATCACCGAGATGCCGAGACAAAATAAGGCCATCATCCAGAAGTGATGCCGTGATTGCAGATACCGTCGTCGTGGAAAGCTGGGTTCTCCCGCTGATCTCCACGCGTGAAATCGGCCCGTGACGACGGACGGTGTCGAGGACGTTCAAGCGATTGATCGCACGCATTAATTCCGGGTCTGCGGTCTTCATGATTTCCAGTCGCGATCAGGCCATATTCCAACGTGGTATTTACATCGGGTTGCGGATTAAATAACCGGGCAGGGCAGGGGTATGTCAAGCGTAAAGCTGAAANTATCAGCAAAATGCCTTGACATTGAGCGTGTCCTTATATGAATTAATCCGCATTGGGGAATAATTGGTGAGGAACGTCCCCGGGAGGAAATCATCATGACGCATAAGCACGCAGGCGCAAGCCTGAGCGGCAAATGGATGTCGTTTGCCGCGACCACAGCCATCACATTCATGTTAGGCACAGCCGCTGCATCTGCCGCAACGGTCGTCAAATGGATGCATGTGGAGCTCGATCCGAAAGCCGTGGCCGTCTGGGAGGAGATTGCCAAGGATTTCGAAGCGAAACATCCGGATGTTGATGTGCAATTGCAATTCCTGGAGAATGAAGCCTTCAAGGCAAAGCTACCGACGCTGCTGCAATCCAATGACGTACCGGACTTCTTTTACAGCTGGGGCGGTGGCGTTCTGGAGGAGCAGTCCAAAACCGGCGCTCTGAAAGACCTGACTGAACTGTTCGATGCCGATGGCGGCAAAATTCGCAACGCCTATAACCCGGCATCCATTGAAGGTCTGTCCTTCGATGGCAAAGTCTGGGCCGTGCCGTACCGCGTCAGCCTCGTCAGCTTTTTCTACAACAAAGAGCTTTTCGCCAAGGCAGGCGTGAAAGCAGAAGACATTAAGACTTGGGATGATCTGGGTACTGCGGTCAAAACCATCAAGGCTGCGGGCATCGTGCCGATTGCCGGTGGTGGCGGTGAAAAATGGCCGATCCATTTTTACTGGAGTTACCTCGTCATGCGCAATGGCGGACAGGCCGTGTTCGATGCCGCCCGCAAGGGTGAGGGCGAAGGCTTCATGGCTCCGGCGATGATCAAAGCTGGCGAACAACTGGCGGAATTCGGCAAGCTCGAACCCTTCCAGCCCGGCTATCTCGGCTCCACCTGGCCGCAAGCGCTTGGCGTTTTCGGTGATGGCAAGGCCGCGATGATCCTCGGTTTCGATAATACCGAAGCCAACCAGCGCAAGAATGCCGGTGACGGCAAGGGTCTTGCGCCAGAAANTCTCGGTCGCTTCGCGTTTCCAGCCGTCGAAGGCGGCGCGGGCAAGGCAACCGATACGCTGGGCGGGTTGAACGGCTGGGCCGTCACTAAGAATGCGTCTAAGGAAGCCATCGAGTTCGCGACCTTCCTGACCAATGCCGAAAATGAAAAGAAAATGGCCAAGGCTGGCATGATCCTGCCGGTCGCCGTTGGCGCCAGCGAGGCTGTAACCAACCCGTTGATGGCCGGTTCCGCCAAGCAGCTTTCCGAGTCCACCTGGCATCAGAACTTCTTCGATCAGACACTGGGCGCTGCCGTTGGCCGCGTCGTGAATGATGTCTCCGTCGAAATCGTCTCTGGCCAGATGACATCGGAAGAAGGCGCGCAGCAGATTCAGGATGCCTTCGAGCTTCGCTGATCCCGCATGAACGTGAGGGCGCCGCGCTCAGATGCGGCGCCCCTTCGCGCCCCGCGTGAAAACGAAAGCGGACAAGATGACGAATATCTCCATCGATGCACAACCTGCATTGGCCAAACCACTGACGAAGGTGAAGCGTAAACAAAGCTCGGTCGCCCATGACCGCGCCTTGACGCTGCTGATCTTCCTGCCACCTGCACTTCTTCTCTTCACCCTCTTCGTCATTCTGCCGATGGGCGAAGCGGCATGGTATAGTCTCTATCGCTGGAACGGTTATGGCACGCCCACCGATTTCATCGGTCTGAAGAACTTTCAGGTGCTGTTCGGCAATGCTGCATTCTCGCAGGCGCTGATCAACAATGCCCTGATCATCGTAATTTCGATCTGCATCCAGATTCCGCTTGCCATCTGGCTGGCAACGATGCTGGCCCACAAAATTCCCGGTGTCGTCGCCTTCCGCCTCGTCTTCTTCCTGCCCTACGTTCTGGCAGATGTGGCGGCGGGCCTGATCTGGCGCTTCGTCTATGACGGTGACTACGGTCTGTTCGCCGCAATCTCAAACTTCTTCGGCTTCGCCAATCCCTACGTTTTGGCCGACAGGGATGTTGCGATCTATGCGGTGCTGGCTGTCATCGTCTGGAAATATTTCGGTTTCCACATGATGCTGTTCATCGCAGGCCTGCAATCGGTCGACAAGAACGTGCTGGAAGCGGCGGAAATCGATGGTGCGACCGGCTGGCAGAAGTTCCGCTATGTGACGTTGCCCATGCTGGGCTCCACTGTGCGCCTGTCCATCTTCTTTGCGGTGATCGGGTCGCTCCAGCTCTTCGACATGATCATGCCGCTGACCGGCGGTGGTCCGTCCAATTCCACACAGACCATGGTGACCTTCCTCTATACATACGGCGTCATGCGCATGCAGGTCGGTCTTGGCAGTGCGGTCGGCGTGGTGCTCTTCGTCATCTGCGTCACGCTCGCCTTTGGTTACAAANGGATTTTCATGCGCCATGACTGATACATCCACATCCATCCGCGTGAGCACGCAGACGAAGCTCTATCTTTATGTATCGCTCGGCCTTATCGCGGCCATCGTTCTGGTGCCGCTTTTGACGACGGCGCTGGGCGGCTTCAAGACGCTGGGGGATCTGCGCGTGAACCCCTTCGGCCTGCCCGCCGAATGGCAATGGTCGAACTACGGCGATATTCTTTTCGGCAAACGCTACTGGCTGCAAATCTTCAATTCGCTGGTCATTGCCGTTCTCACCGTGTTTCTCACACTTGTCGTGTCGGCCATGGCGGCCTTCACCTTCGCGCATGTGAAATTCTTCGGCTCCAACTTCCTGCTGAATTACTTTCTGCTAGGGCTGATGTTTCCGGCAGCCACCGCCATCCTGCCGCTCTTCATCCGCATCCGCGATCTTGGGCTTCTCGATACCTATTGGGGCGTGGTGCTGCCGCAGGTGGCCTTTGGTCTGGGCATGAGCATCCTGCTGTTTCGCAACTATTTCAGAAACCTGCCGGATGAGCTGTTTCAGGCTGCCTTTGTGGATGGCTGCGGATACCTGAAATTCTTCTGGTACATTTCCATGCCGCTCTCGCGCCCNATCATCGCAACGGTGGGCATCGTTTCTTTCGTGGGGAGCTGGAACAGCTATATCCTGCCGCTCATCATGCTCAATTCGGAATCGAAGTACCCATGGCCGCTCGGCATCATGGTCTATCGCGGTGAATTCGGCACGGAATGGCAGTTGGTTCTGGCCTTCATCACCATGACGATCCTGCCCACCATTATCGTCTTTTTCCTTGCACAGAAACACATCATTGCGGGTCTGACGGCTGGCGCCGTCAAGTCCTGATCAGGAGCAGAACATGGCATCCGTCGAACTCAAAGATATCCGCAAGTCCTATGGCTCGCTTGGTGTCATTCACGGCATTTCGCTGGATATTGCCGATGGCGAATTCATCGCGCTCGTCGGCCCCTCCGGCTGCGGCAAGTCCACGCTGCTGCGCATGATTGCAGGGCTGGAAGAAATCACCGATGGCGACATCATGATTGGCGGCAATGTCGTCAACGAGATGACGCCGCGAGAACGCAACATCGCCATGGTGTTCCAGTCCTACGCGCTCTATCCGCATATGACGGTGGCCGAAAACATGGGCTTCAACCTCAAGATCGCTGGCCAGCCGAAAGCCGTGATCGAGGAGCGTGTGGCCGAAGCCGCGCGCATGCTGGATCTCGCCAGTCTTCTGGAGCGCAAACCCTCGCAGCTCTCCGGCGGCCAGCGTCAGCGCGTGGCCATGGGGCGTGCAGTAGTGCGCAATCCGGCCGTGTTCCTGTTCGATGAGCCATTATCCAATCTGGACGCCAAGCTGCGTGTGCAGATGCGCAGCGAAATCAAAACTTTGCATCAGAAGGTCGGCACCACATCGATCTACGTGACCCATGACCAGATCGAGGCCATGACGCTGGCCGACCGCGTGGTCGTCCTCAATCAGGGCCGCATCGAGCAGCAGGGAACGCCGTTGGAACTCTACAAAACACCGGCTAATTTGTTCGTTGCGGCCTTCATCGGCTCACCCGCCATGAACCTCATCGAATGTATTGTGGATGGTGAGGAGGGTGCTCCGGCGGCGCGTCTCGATGATGGCACCGCAATCCGCATTTCGCCGGACCGCAAGGTCAAGCTCGGTCAATCCGTAACAATCGGTCTACGCCCCGAACATTTCGCCATGGGTGGTGGTGGTGATGTGGCGGTGTCCGGGCAGACGCTGTTGGTGGAGCCGACGGGTGCACAGACGCATGTCATCTTTGATCTAGCCGGGCATCACGTTACGGCAGTGGTGGATGGCGAACGGTTGGTTCGTACAAACACGCCGTTCGCTGCAAACATCAGCCATGAACGTGTGCATGTGTTTGATCGGGCGTCCGGGCTAGCACTTTAAAAAAATACGAAAATATTCTGAAATTGGAAACCAAAAATGGAGCGGTCAGAACCGCTCCATTTCGACGTAATCTGTTTATGCGGCAGCGAGTGCTTTTTCGATCTCTTGAATCGAGTGGCCGGTTAAATCCTTGTCGAGTTCGCCCAACAGGACGTCAGACAGGGACTTGTGGTAACCCTTGCGCATCTCACCCAGCGTGCGGGGAGCAGCGACAACGATCAGACCTTTGATATTGCCGCCGAGAACTTTCTTGTTGAGCATGTCGGCGATACCCGCGCTAAAGCCATCTTCATCCTGCTGGCTGTCATCAGGGTTTGCGGAGCTGCTGGAATGGCGGGCACCGGACGGGATTTTTGAACTATCCACACCCGCCTCTGGAAGCGGCTTCAGCTTCACGTTCTGCGCATCGCCTTCATTCTTGAAAAGGCTCAGCTTTTCGCCATCAGCTACAGCGATAACGGTGTTCTGTGGAATATCCATAATCTTCTCCCAATATTTTAATCAAAGAATAGTCGTTTTCAGACCCTTGGCTCATCAGAGATAACCGATTGCGCCGGACTCTGTTCCCTGATCATGCGATATTGGACGTTGGCTTCAGGAGGTGAAGTGCGCTGTCGGCGTCGGTTATCAGGCTTGTTGCAAGATTGGCAGAGATACAGGCCTCTAGAATCCCTCGTTTCTGCTCACCTCCCGACGCGATGATGCGCGTTGGAATTTNACGGTATTCGGCCATGGAGGGAGAGATAACCTGCCTGTTCAACGGATGATCGATTTCCTCGCCCTTTATGTCCAGGTAACGACCCAGCAGATCACCGACCGCGCCAGCTGCGGTCAGTTCCGTGACATCGGTGCCGGTGGGCAGGCCATATCGAACTTGAAGTGATTGCGAGGATACATCGCCAATGCTGAGGATCGAGACGTCGACGGCGGTTGCCTCTGCAAGCAGGCTTGCAAAAACCGGCTGAGTGACAATCGTATCGCGAGATGCTGGACTATCTGCGTAGATTGGGNCAGCCAGATAATGACATTCGGCATTCAGTGCCTTGGCAAAGCGTTGAACGATTTCAAATGTATTGATCTCGGACCCACGAGTAAGCCCGCCCATCATCGACCGAACCTTGATATCCGGTGCATTTGCAGGTGCCATATGGTGCACGGTTTCCCGCAGCGTTGCACCCCAGCCCACGCCCAATGATGCTGGCTCACTCGCCTGGATCAATCGCTCCATAAACATGGCTGTAGCGCGGCCGATTACCGTCGCCATCTGGCTTTTGTCCGCAGGCGTCGGGACGATGACCACATCCGTCAAGCTGAAGCGTTTTCGCAGCTGCGCCTCTAGCTCAATATTTTCCGTCAGCGGAGAATTGAAGCTGATACTGACGATTCCCTGATCAAGAGCCGCTGCCAGCAGTTCGTTGACCTTACGCCGGGTTAACAACATGCGCTCCGCGATCTGGGCCTGTGTCAGTCCTTCCACGTGGTAGAGCCAAGACGCCCGCACCATGCTCTGTTGATAAGGCATATGCTCCCCCTCTCAAATGTCACAACAGCGTAACATTTGTAACCTAGAGGTAATCGAAGTTGAGGGGCCGGTAAAGACACCGAAAACCGCCGCTCTACGGAAAGATCGACTGTCAAATTTAACGGAACCCGACGTGGCGCCCTGCGGCGCTCCGCATTCGTTCGCGCGTCCGTATCGTCCTTTGGTTCTACAGGAGAAATCCATGCTTTCTATCAACCGTCGCCATGCGTTGGGTCTAATGTCTGCCGCAGCGGGCAGCATCATCTTGCCGCGCATCTCGTTCAGTCAGGCCGCTCGCCCGTCTGTTACGATAGCTGTTCAGAAGATTACCAATAACAACACGCTCGATATCTGGAATGAGCAGTCTAACGTCGGCGAGCGCGTGTTCTTCCCCAACCTATGGGAGGGCTTGATCAACCGGAACTGGATGGGCGATCAGGGACCGGTGCCCGGGCTGGCCACTGAATGGAGGCGCGTTGATGAAAAGACCCTTGAGCTGAAACTGCGTCAGGGTGTGAAGTTCCACAATGGCGACGAACTGACTGCGGAAGACGTGGCGTTCTCTTTCTCCAAAGAACGTGTCTTCGGCAATACGGAGCCGAAGGGCGGCAAGACAGTTTTCGAGGCAGACAACAAGCCGGTGACCGCCAAGGAATTGCCAGCCATCGTTCCTGGTGTCGGACGTCGTCTCTGGCCCGCACTTGCCGGCGTTGAAGTCGTCGATAAATATACCGTTCGTTTCCATAACGCGACGCCGGATGTCACGCTTGAGGGTCGCCTCTATTCCTTCGGTAGCCAGATCACCAGCCGCCGTTCCTGGGATGAGGCAAAGACCTACATCGACTGGGCTCGCAAACCAATCACGACCGGTCCTTACATGGTCGGCGAATACAAGCCGGACGTTTCGCTGACGCTTGTTGCTTTTGACGAATATTGGGGTGGACGCCCGCCGCTTCAGCAAATCCGCTTCGTTGAAGTCCCGGAAGTCGCTTCACGCGTGAACGGCTTGCTCTCAGGGCAGTACGACTTTGCCTGTGACCTGCCGCCGGATCAGATTTCCGCAGTGCGGTCGGCACCGGGCCTCGAAGTCCAGAATTCGACTATCTGGAACCATCGTGTTTCCACCTTCAACACTCAAAACCCAATCCTCAAGAGCCCGCTGGTGCGCCGCGCCATGACGCACTCCATTGATCGTCAGGCTATCGTGGACGCGTTGTGGGCTGGTCAGACTGTGGTCCCGGCTGGACTGCAGTTCGAGTCCTTCAAGGCCACGAACATGTTCGTGGATGGCTGGACATTACCAGAGTACAACCCCGAGCTTGCCCAGAAACTTCTCAAAGACGCCGGTTACAAGGGTGATCCGATCCCTTATCGCCTGCTCAACAACTACTACACCAACCAGACTGCCACGGCGCAGATCATGGTGGAGATGTGGAAGCAGGTCGGCCTAAACGTTGAGATACAGATGAAGGAAAATTGGGCCCAGATCCATGATCCTGAAGGCGTCAAGGGCGTTCGCGACTGGTCGGCCGGTAACACGATCAACGATCCGATCACTCCTCTGGTGGCGCAGTTCGGCCCGAATGGCGAAGCCCAGCAGAAAAAGGACTGGACCAACGAGGAGATGAACACGCTCTCAGTCGTCATGGAAACCTCCACGGACCGCGCCCTGCGCAAGAAGGCCGTCACCCGTATGCTGGAAATTTGCGAGCGCGAAGACCCTGCCTATCAGGTCCTGCACCAGAACGCTGTCTTCACCGGCATGAAGTCGTCGTTGAAGTGGAAGGCCGCTCCAGCCTTTGCGATGGATTTCACCACCGCCAACTGGAATTCCTGACCTTTTGCGCCGGCCGTCTTCGTGCGGCCGGCGTCTTTTATCTGAGAAANGGAGATGAGCTCCGATGGCTTCCAATCTCGTGGAACTGCGCGGCTTGACGGTCGCTTTTGACGGCGTCCAGGTCCTGCACGGTATCGATCTCGATGTCGCCCGTGGTGAGGCAATCGGCCTCGTGGGTGAATCCGGTTGCGGTAAGTCGGTTACATGGCTGGCAGCCCTGGGTCTTCTACCGGGCAAGGCAACAGTCACCGGGTCGGTGAAAATCGACGGCAGGGAAATCCTCGGCGCGCCGCGTTCTGTTTTAGAGAGCGTGCGCGGCAAACGTATCGCCATGATCTTTCAGGACCCCTCCAGCTCATTGAACCCCGTTTTGCGGGTGGGTCGACAGATCACGGAGGCGCTTGCCATCCATCGCGGGATGATGGGGCAAGTGGCCAAAACCGAGGCGCTACGCCTGCTCGATATGGTCGGTATTCCCGATGCACGTGGCCGGTTCGATCTCTTCCCTCACGAATTTTCCGGCGGCCAGTGTCAGCGCCTGATGATTGCCATGGCTCTCGCAGGTGAGCCGGACCTTCTTGTGGCTGACGAACCGACGACTGCGCTCGACGCCACCATCCAAGCGCAAATCCTCGATCTCCTGATCGCGCTTCGGGCTGAAACCGGCATGGCGACCATCTTCATCAGCCATGATCTGGGGGCCGTTAGCCAGGTCTGCGAGCGCGCCTGTGTCATGTATGCCGGTCGCATCGTGGAACAGGGAACGATTGCGTCTCTGTTCGATAATCCGCGGCATCCTTATACCCGTGGGCTCTTCGACGCCATTCCGCGATTGGATGGTCCTCGCGAGCGATTGATCCCTATTCCCGGCACGGTTCCGCACCCACGCGACCTGCCACATGGTTGTGCCTTTTCGCCGCGCTGTTCTCACGTCGCACTGGACTGTCGGACCCGCCAGCCAGAGCTCCATGCCATGNCGGATGGTCGCCTTCTCTCCTGTCATCACCCCGTTGGCCGGAAGGCACCTGCAGAAACTCGCGTTCTGGAGGCCATCTCGTGACGACCCCTCTTCTCGAAGCAAAAGACCTCGTTAAAATTTATGAAGCCCGTCAGGGAATGTTCGGCAAAGCGACGTCAATACGCGCGGTGGACGGCATAGACCTCACGGTGATGCCGGGTGAAACGCTGGGCATCGTCGGAGAATCCGGCTCCGGAAAATCCACGCTTGGCCGAATGCTTCTCGGTATTGATCCGCCGCAGTCGGGCAAGACCGTCTTCGAGGGTCAGCCGATGCCGAAACTCGGCACACCGCAATGGCGCGCCCTTCGGGCAAAGATGCAGCTCGTCTATCAGGACCCTCTGGCTGCTCTGGACCGGCGGCTGACGATTGCCGAACAGATCGGCGAACCGTTGGCCATCCATAATCTCGTTCCCAAAGAGCATCGGGCAACCCGCGTGGCCGAGTTGATGTCTGCGGTGGGTCTAAGGCCGGATCAGGCTGACCGCTATCCGCATGAACTGTCCGGTGGCCAGCGCCAGCGTGTCGTGATCGCCCGTGCACTCGCTTCGCATCCCAAGCTGCTTGTCTGTGACGAGCCCGTCTCCGCTCTTGATGTGTCGATTCAGGCGCAGGTCGTGAACATGCTGCGTGACCTTCAGGAAAAGAACGGCATTGCCATGGTTTTCATCAGCCATGATCTCAAAGTGGTGCGCCACATCGCAGACCGTGTGGCCGTCATGTATCTGGGCCGCATCGTGGAGGAGGCGTCATCCGATGTCATCTTCGCGAAGCCGCTCCATCCTTACACGAAGGCGCTGGTGTCCAGCGTCCCGGTGCCGGGCACGATGCTCAAGAGCCGTACGATTTTGCAGGGAGAGCCACCCAACCCGGCCGATCGTCCATCCGGCTGCGCTTTCCATCCCCGTTGTCCTGTTGCCATCGATCTGTGCCGCACCGGCGTACCGCAACTTCGGCACGTTGCCCAAGGTCGTACTGCCGCTTGCCATTTGGTAACCGGCGCCGATCAGCCGGTCGTGGCATAAGGAAAAGAAGATGCTGCGTTACGTTTCCATCCGTTTTCTACGCGCGCTCGTCACCATCCTTGCCGTGATGACCTTCGCCTTCGTTGTTCTGCGTATGTCGGGAGATCCAGCTCAGATCATGCTGGGTCCAGACGTCCCGCAGGATGCGGTTGATGCCTTTCGCAAGGCCTGGGGTCTCGATCAACCGTTGTGGATACAATATCTCGCTTATCTCAAGTCGATCTTGACCGGTGATTTTGGCGTCTCCATGCGCGACAAAGCCTCCGCCATGCAGCTTGTCATCGAACGTATTCCAGCCACCCTGCAACTGACCATCCCTGCGCTTTTCCTCAAGGTCGTGATTGGCATTCCCGCAGGCGTCTATGCCGCTCTTCATCGCCAGAGCGCTGTTGATCGCGGCGTCATTCTTGCGGCGATCTTTGGCTTTACCATCCNGTCCTTCGTCATGGGGCTGCTCTTGGTGCTGATCTTCTCAATCATGCTTGGCCTTCTGCCCTCTGGCGGCTACGACACATGGCAGCACGGCATTCTTCCCACATTGACAATGAGCATTGGCGGCATCGGCATTCTGGCGCGCTTTTCGCGCAGCGCCATGATCGAGGTGATGGGCCAGCCCTACATTCGGGCCGCTTCCGCCAAGGGTATGAAATGGCAGGATGTCGTCTGGCGGCATGCTCTGCCAAATGCTGCGGTTCCCATCGTTACCATTGTCGGTTTCATGGTCGGTACGCTGATTGCTGGTGCCGTCGTGGTGGAATCGATCTTCTCCTGGCCGGGCATAGGTCGTCTGCTGGTCGTCTCCGTCACCAACCGCGATCTCGCCGTCGTGCAATGCATTCTGCTGATGATCGCCGCCACCATGGTCGTCTCGAACCTGATCGTAGACCTGCTCTACGGATGGCTGGACCCGCGATTGCGCAGCCAGAGCGCCCATTGAGGATTTGAGTGATGACTATCGCAGACGCCCCCNGCCCCCATGTATCTGACAGCTCCGTCTTCGTTCGCCTTATCAGGCAAGTGCGCAAGGTGCCGTTCTCCGTTGCCTTCGGCATCGTCTGGCTTGCGGCCATGATTTTCATCGCCTTCTTTGCGGATATGCTTCGGCCATACGGCATCACCGCCATGGATTTGCGTGCTCGACTGTCGCTGCCGGGCAACCCAGCGCATTTTCTGGGGACGGACGAACTAGGGCGTGATGTGCTGTCGCGTCTTGTCCAATCCATTCGGGTATCCTTTACCATCGCCTTCGGAGCGACGATCATTTCAGCCGTTTTTGGAACCGCACTCGGCTTTGCTGCTGCCAAATTCCGTGGGGTGATCGAGCAGTTTGTTCTTATGCTTGCTGATTTCCAGGCGGCGCTGCCGTTCCTCGTGATGGCGTTGGCGGTGCTTGCCTTCTTCGGTTCGTCTATGCCGCTTCTTATCGGTCTGATGGGCTTTTACGGGTGGGAGCGCTATGCCCGTATCGCCCGCGGTTTGGCAATCTCCGCCAGTGCTCAAGGTTATGCTTCTGCCGTAGTGCAATTGGGGGCGACGCCCGCGCGCGTCTACATGCGCCACATCCTACCAAACGTCGCCTCGACGCTGATCGTCTCCATGACCCTCACCTTTCCGGAAATCATCCTGATGGAAAGCGGGCTTTCCTTCCTTGGTCTCGGAGTGCAGCCACCAGAATCCAGCCTTGGCAATATGGTCGGTTTCGGCCGCGAATACCTGACCCGTGCACCCTGGATCATGCTCGCTCCCGCCTTCGTCATCATGATGACGACGCTGTCCATATCGCTGGTCGGAGACTGGCTGCGCGACAAGCTAGACCCGACCCTTCGCTAACTTGAGGAAAGTCCCATGACAAAAATCGTTGGCCACCGTGGTGCCAGAAATATCTGGCCTGAAAATTCACTGACCGGTTTTCGCAACGTGCTGGCTCTCGATGTCGATGCGGTCGAATTCGACGTGCACCTGACACATGCTGGCGAGCTGGTGGTCATCCATGATGCCACGCTTGATCGCACAACCGAGAAAACCGGTCTGGTGAGGAGCCTGACACCGGACGCCCGGATTGCGACGCGCCTGGAAGGCTCAAGCGATACCGTGCCGACGCTTGCAGAGGTTTTGTCCGTGTTGGCGAAGAACGACAGCAAACAGCTTCATGTCGAGATCAAATCTGATGAGGCGAAGCAGCCTTATCCCGGCATCACAAAAANGGTCGTCGCAGAAATCGAACGCTTCGGACTTGCCGAACGCTGTCACCTGACGTCTTTCGATGTTTCGGTGCTGGAAGAATGCCGTCGTGTTGCGCCGCATATTGCACGCTTGGTCTCGGTGAATGCCGAATGGGCGGCAAAGCAAGGTGGCCTGCAGGCTTTCCTAGAAAATGTGGAGAGCCTCGTCGATATCGTTGCCATCGAGCACGAACTGATGTCAGCCGAATGGGAGCACATCACACAAATGTTGCCGCTCGATCGGCTCGGCGTGTGGACGCTTAACGACGAAGCGCTGATACGGCCATGGCTGGAGCGCAAAATAGGTTTTCTGACATCCGACAGGCCAGACCTCGCTCTCCGGCTGTCTCGTGAAATCCAATCCCAAACGCAACCGGCCTGAAGAGGAATATGAATATGGGTAACATCATCGGTACCGGCTTTAATGCAGGCTCCACAGACGGAGAACTGGCAAGCCTTGAACACGAACTGCGCGTCCTCGCCGATATCGGTGTCGATACCGTCGAACTGGGTCTGACCAGCCTCGACCTCATCGCCGGCGGGCGTATCATCGAGGAGCGTGCCAATAGGCTGGTTGCTCTGACGAAACAGTTCGGTTTTCGATACACGGTCCACGGCCTCGTCTCGTCCAACTTCATGGACCCGGACACCTGCCGTTACCAGTTGGATGCGGCAAAGGCACTGGCTGTTGTTTGTGACCGCATTGGTGCTCGCATCCTCGTTCAGCATGGCGGCTGCCTGCGCGCCGAGCAGTTGGTGGAGCGCGGCGAAGCCGACAGCCGCGAGCGGGAGGCTCTTCATGAACTGGCGGAGTTCTGCAAACCTTATGGTGTGCGTATCGCGTTTGAAAACATTTTCACCACAGAACTGGGTCAGTATCGCCAGACGCCGACCCAAATTGCCGAGACGGTGAAAGCTGTCGGTCACCCTAACCTCGTGGCGCTGATCGATTTCAGCCATGCCTATATTGAATCGACCTATCGCGGCCTGAATTTCCGTGAAGAGCTAAGAGCAATGGCGCCGGTTGCCGGTCACCTGCATGTCCACGACAGCTTTGGTCGCCCGCAGGCCTTTTACAAGCCGTACCACATTCAGGAAAATACCGCTCTTGGAATCGGTGATCTGCACATGCCGCTCGGCTGGGGTGACATCGACTGGGAGGATATTTTCTCGGAACTCACCTTCCTGCCGGAAACAGTGATGATGATGGAAATCGGTCGTCGTTACCATGCTGAACAACCGGCCAGTCTGATCCGTGCCAAAAACCTGATCGCGCTGAACGACGCCCGCCTGTCAATCGCAGCGGAATAAGAGGTTTCCGTCCCTCTCTTCTCCTTGTAGCGGGGAAGGGAGGGCGCTCACGGCTCTACTGTCGCTGACGGGTTAGACAGGAGCGTTCACGCGGCAAATAGCCTCCCTGCGGAAAGGTCTGATTGAACTGCCCGTCGTTCACAACGGTCTTGCCGCGCAAGAGCAATCGCACCGGCCATCCGCGTACATCGAGCCCTTCATAGGGCGTATAGTCTGCGCCGTGATGCAGCATGTCATTGCTGAGGGTGACGTTTTTGTTCGGGTCCCACAGGGCTATATCGGCATCAGCGCCGACAGAGATCGTGCCCTTGCGCGGGTAGAGGCCGTATAACTTGGCGTGGTTGGTGGATGTAAGCGCCACGAACTGGTTGATGTCGATCCGGCCCTTCATCACGCCTTCTGAAANCAGGATCGGCAGACGTGTGGCAACACCGGGAATACCGTTCGGAATCCAGCGAAAATGGCGCTTGCCCTTCTCGTTCAGTTTTCCCTCTGCATCATCGAAACGGAACGGGCAGTGATCGGAGGAAAACAGATCGAACACGCCCTGTTCCAGACCTTCCCAGCAGGCATCCTGGCTTGCCTTGTCACGCGGTGGCGGTGAGCAGACGTATTTGGCGCCTTCCATTTCACTTTGATCAAGATCATCCGCGGTCAGCATCAGATATTGCGGGCAGGTTTCACCGGCAATCTTCTGGCCACGCTGGCGGGCACGACGGATCTCCTCCATAGCCTCGCGGTTGGACACATGAACGATAACAATGGGGACATCCACGATTTCGGCCAGAGATAGCGCCCGGTGCGTTGCNTCGCGCTCGGCAGCAATTGGTCGGGTCGTAGCGTGGTATCTAGGCTCGAATTTACCGTCTTCCTCGTGGCGACCGATGAGATAGCGAATGGCGTCTTCATTCTCGCAATGGACCATGACGAGCGCGCCGGTGAGGCGTGCCGTGTCGAGCGTGGCTAGGATTTCGTCGTCGCGCAGACGCAGGCCTTCATAGGTCATGAAGACCTTCAGAGAGGTGTAGCCATCCTCGACCAGCGCAGGCAGTTCCTGCCCCAGCACATCGGCAGTCGGGTCCGTGATGACGAGGTGGAAGGAGACGTCCACGTGGCATTTGCCTTCGGCCTTTGCGTGATAGACCTTCAACGCCTCGCGCAGGGACTGCCCTTTTNCCTGCATGCAGAAGGCCAGAACGGTGCTGTTGCCGCCGATGGCCGCAGAGCGGGTGCCGCTGTCGAAATCATCCGCCATGACAATGCCATCGCCAGAAGGTTGGTCGAGATGGACATGGCTGTCGATACCGCCTGGCAGGACGAAGAGGCCGGTTGCATCGATCACCTCCTCGGCATCGGTCAGTTCAGCGGCAAGCGCTACGATACGACCATCCTTGATGCCGACATCACTGACGAAAGTGTCGCTTGCCGTCACCACGGTTCCGTGCCTGATCACCGTATCGAAACGCATCATTCCATGTCCTTCTTATCGTTCACAGCTCAGCTTGCTTTCGCAAATCCCGCATCGCCAGATAGAATCCGATCGAGCGCTGCGGTGAAGCGATCAACCTCTTCCAGCGTGTTGTAATGCACCATGGAAACCCGCAGCATGCCGCCATGGTCGGTCAGTTCGAGATATTCGGCAAGGCGACGGGAGTGGAAATCACCAAACCGCATGGCAATCTTTTCGCCATCCATTGCCTTGCAAAGCTCTCCTGCCTCGCGGCCATCGAAGCGGAAGGCAATCGTGGGCACGCGGGTTTCATCATGGTTGGAAACCTGCCCGATGATCCAGCAATCGTTGCGCGACCGCAGGTAGCTCAGCAGCCGTTCGGTCAAAAGGTTTTCCTGCGCTGTGATGGCTGAAAAGGCGGCCTCGATTTTCTGGCGCACCGTGCCAGTCTCGCCAGCCTGCTCACCGAGTGTGGTCAGGTAATCGACGATGCCGCAGGTGGAATAGGCCAGCTCGTAGTTGGGGTTGCCCGGTTCCAGCTTGCCCGGCACTTTGTCCTTGCCGTAGAAATAATGGTAAAGCGTATCGAGTTCTAGCAGCAGGTCGTACTTGCCATACATCAGCGCATAATGCGGACCATAGGTCTTGTAGAGACTGAAGACGTAATAATCGACGTCGAACGCCTGCACATCGACGGCGCGGTGTGGGGCGTAGGCAACGGCATCGACGCAAATCTTTGCGCCACGCGCATGCACGAAATCGGCGATCTCGCGGACAGGGTTGATCGAGCCGAGAATATTGGAGACATGGGTGACGCAGACCATCTTGGTGCGCTCGCTCATCAGCGGTTCGAGGTCGGCCAGATCGAGCGTCAGTGTTTCCTTGTTGAGCGGCCAGAATTTGAGCGTGATGCCCGCATCCTGCAACCGATCCCAAGGACCGATGTTGGATTCGTGGTCGCTGACAGTGACGATGATTTCATCACCTGTAGACAGTTGGCTCTGCATGGCGCGGGCAAGGTTTTGCAGCAATGCCGTGGTGGAGCTGCCGAAGACGATTTCTTCAGGGCGCGACGCATTGACCAGATGCATGGCGGCGGTCCGCGCTTCATAAAGCGCGCTAGCTGCACTTTGCGACACCTCGTAAGAACCGCCGATCTGCACGTTTTTCTCGATCAGAAAGGTATTGATGCGCTCCAGCGCGCCCTTGAGGATTTGCGATCCACCGGCATTGTCGAAATAGGTCCAGCCGCGTGACAGGCCCGGAAACTGGCTGCGCACATAGTCGAGGTTAAGCGGTGAAGTGGTGGTCATCCCTGGTGTCTCCCGAATGGTCTTTTATTCAATGATTGAGGACGGCGCGGAGGAAACCGCGCGTTCTGGCCTCTTGTGGATTATCGAAAATCTCTGTCGGCGTGCCTGACTCCACCAGCTTGCCGCCATCCATGAAGATGACGCGGTCTGCGACCTGTCGGGCGAAACCCATCTCGTGTGTCACGATCACCATGGTCACGCCGGTGCCAGCCAGCTTTCGCATGACATCCAGCACCTCGCCGACCATTTCGGGATCAAGCGCGGATGTCGGTTCATCGAACAGCAGAACGCGCGGCTCCATCGCCAGCGCGCGGGCAATGGCCACGCGCTGCTGCTGGCCACCTGAGAGATGGCCGGGGAATTTCTCTGCCTGCTCCGAAATGCCGACGCGGGCCAGAAGCTCGCGGGCTTTCCGTTGCGCCTCAGCTTCGGGCGTTTTTCGCACCCGCATGGGCGCTATCATGACGTTTTTCAAANCCGTCATATGCGGAAACAGATTGAAGGACTGGAACACCATGCCGACTTCGGCACGCACCTTCGCAAGCGCCGGACCGGGCGCAACGCGAATGCCATCCACGGTGATGGTACTGTCAGCGGAAAAGGCTTCCAAGTGGTTGATGCAGCGAATGAGCGTCGATTTGCCGGACCCGGAAGGGCCTATGACGCACACAACTTCGCCTTCGGCCACATCGAGATCGATGCCGTGCAAAACGGTAAAGGTGCCATAGGCTTTGGTCAGCCCACGGATGGAAATGAGAGGAGCGGCCGTCTTTTCCATTACCGTTTACCCCGGCTAAAGTGTTTTTCAAGACGTGCCACGATGGCGACCATCGGCCAGAGCAACGCAATATAGATGAGTGCGGCGCCGATCAGCGGCGTTGGGTTTGCGTTCAACGCCTGCGTTTGCGTTGCCTGTTTCAACAGGTCCGGCATGGCGACCACAGAGGCGAGAGCCGTGTCCTTCATGACGTTGACGCAATTGTTGGTCAGCGGCGGAATGACGATGCGCACCGCCTGCGGCAGAATGATATCGACCATCGTGTTGCGGTTGGAGAGGCCAAGAGCTGCGGAAGCCTCGAACTGACCATGCGGAACAGCTTCGATGCCTGCACGAAAGATTTCAGCGGTATAGGCGGCAGAGACCAGCGACAGGGCGGTGACGGCAGACAGAAATGGCGACAGCCGGATGCCGACGAAGGGCAGCGCGTAGTAGACGACGATCAACAGCACGAGCAGCGGGATCGACCGGAAAATGTCGATATAGCCGCGGATCAGCAGTTTGAAGAATGCAGGCGCATATAGACGTGCCACCGCCAGAAACAGACCACCGACCAGACCGCAAATGATGCTGGTGATGCCGATTTGAAGCGTGACCATCAGGCCCCAAAGCAATTGCGGCAGGCTGTTGAGAAAGACGGGAACATTGAAGAAGGTATTGATGAGGTTCATGCCGATAGGCTCCCTTGGCAATCCGGCAGGACGCGATTGGTCCCGCCGGATGCGGTTCAAGCCTTACTTGGCCTTCGGCATGTCGAGAACGGCAACGGTCGATGTCGTGTCCTCGGCCTTTGCGCCGAACCATGTCTCGTGCAGCTTGGCGATGAAGCCTTCGCCCTTCAGCGTGGTGATGACCTCATTGACCTCGGCGGCCAGTGGATCACCCTTGTTGAACATGATCGAGTATTTCTCCCCGGTCGGGATACGCTCGACCACCTTCAGTTCCGGCTTGTCTTTGGCGTAATACAGCAGGGCCGGAATGTCGGAAATATAGCCATCAACGCGACCCGCAACGAGATCGAGCATGGCGGGCTGCAAGCCTTCGAACTTGCGGATTTCGCCCAGCTTGTATTCGGCCTTATGGGCTTCTGCCCACATATCGCCGGTCGATCCCGTATCGACGCCGACGACCTTGCCGCTCATGCCCTTGAGGCCGGTGATGCCGGAGGCCGCTGTCACCGTCAACGACTGGTCGCTGTCGTAATAGGGCTGGGCGAAGCTAACGGATGCCAGGCGCTTTTCAGTGATGGTGATCGAGGAAATCGCCATATTGATGCGACCAGACTGGACGGCTGGAAACAGACCGTTGAACGGTGTGTTGACGAACTCGACCGACTTGCCGAGGCGCTTGGCGATCTCGTTGACGAGATCGACCTCGAAGCCGGTGACCTTGCCGCTGGCATCTTCGAATTCCCATGGGACGTTGCCGATATTGGCGCCGACCGTCAGATCGGCCGCCTGAACGTTGAACACGCCGAGCGCTGAAACCAGCCCGGCGAGAAGTGTGCTTTTGATGCGCGAAACGTGATGCATTCGAGAACCCCTTGTTTTATGTCGTAAGCCAATCTACGTTGGTCTAACTGGTCAGACCAGTCCGACCAAACAAGCATTTGCTTTTGTACTTTGCAAGATGCTTCTTGAAAAATATATCGAAAGAGCCGGAGCGGCTTTAGGAAAACAGGGATCGAATGCTCAACAAAACGCTTGTGCCACAATCGGTCGCCCGCGAAATCCAGGCCATGATTCAGGCCGGGCAATTGAAAGCAGGCGAGAAGATACCATCCCAGCGCGAGTTCTCCCAGAAATTCGGCATCAGCCGGGCATCCCTTCGTGAAGCGTTGCTGACCTTGGAAACCTTGGGTTTGCTGAAAACTGAGGCGGGCCGTGGAACATTTGTCGCCGCTACCGATGGAACGGCTGGGCAAGCGGGGCATATGGCACCGTGGCGTTATTCGGAGAGCTATTCCGTATTCGATGTTTTCCAGACCCGCATCCTGCTGGAAGGTGAGATCGCCCGACTTTCGGCAGGGCGATTGTCTCAGACTCAGTTGGAGAAGATGGAGAAAGCGACCAAGACGATGGAGGATTGCTGGGCCAATCAGGACCTGCTTGCCAATGTCGACGCCGATCTGGAGTTCCATGGCACCATCGTATCTGCCTGCTCCAACACCATGCTGAAGGCGCTTTATCAGACCGTTCGGGATCAGGTCACCGAGACACAGCGCCAGCCAATCCCCATCACTGACCCGGAAAGAATGCGGCAATCCATTGCCGAACACCGCCGCATCATTGCGGCGTTAAGGTCGAATGATGGGTCTTTGGCCCGCGCTGAAATGGAAGCACATATTCGCAACACGGCACGGTGCGCGGGCTTGCAGCCGTGACAGCGATAGGTGTGTGATCACGATCGCTTTTCCATACGTGCGATAAGCCAGAGGAGGTATGGGCCACCGATCAGAGCCGTAAAANCCCCTACCGGTACCTGATAGGGATAGATGACGGCCCTTGATAACCAGTCAGCTCCAACGAGCAAAGCTGAGCCTATCAGGAGCGACGCAATGAGCTGATGGCGCGCGCCACTTAGACCTATGAGCCGTGCAAGATGCGGCGCCACGAGCCCGGCAAGACTCAGCGGTCCCACGAGGAAGGAGGCCACAGCGGTCATAAGTGCAGCGAGTACCGAAAGCGCAAGTCGTGAAGATGTGAGGCTGAGACCAACGCTTCTCGATACGACCGTACCAAGCGGCAGAATGGTGAGCCAGCTCTTCATGAATAGAAGTGGTGCGGCGAACAGTGCAAGCGCGATTAGTGCCGTCACGGCCTCGAAATTGCCGGCCCGATTTGTCGACCCCGCCATCCACATCAAGAGAATGAAGGACTGCATGTCGCCCTGTGCCAGCACGATGGTAACGATGGCCATCGAGATTGCACTCATCGCGATGCCTGTCAAAAGAAGACGTTCGGCGGAAAGTTCTCGGGCGGCTGTGATTGCGATCATGATCGAGAACACGGTCAGTGCGCCAAGCGACATTCCAATCAGCATGACCGTCGGCGATGGTGAGCCGACGATATAGAGGGTGGCTGCGAGGCCCGCTCCTCCGCCCGCCGAGACACCAAGGACTTCGGGGCTTGCTATCGGGTTACCCGTTACACGTTGCATGATAAAACCCGCCGCGCCCAGAAGGGCGCCAGCGCCACTGGCAGCTAAAATACGTGGCAAACGGAAAGGTAGAAGTTCCCAGAGGGCTGGGCCGAATGAAAACCGTAGGCCGGTTGGTGACGGGCCGATGATGAGTGCTGCAAGCCCGAATATGACGATCATTGCAGCTATCAAAGCAAGGCATAGAGTTGGTCTTGTAAGCCGCAATCCCGTTGGAGCAGCAGACGCGGTGACGGGAGCAATAGCGTGTAGCCGGGGCAGCAGAAACAAGAGAATGGGTCCACCCATCAGCGCGGTGGCTGCACCCGCCGGTGCAAGATCTGAAAATCCGGTTCCCAGCAATTGGCTTGTGCCATCCGTCAGGAAGAGTAACGCTGCACCGGTAAGCGGAGCGGCGATCAACACCTGGCCAGTCGTCCTCGCACCCCAGAGCTTTGCGAGAGCAGGGGCGGCAAGTCCGAGAAAGCCGATGACGCCGACCGTGGCGGTTACGGATGCAGCCAACCAGACGGCCAGAAGCAAAATCGCCAATCGAAGCCAGACGAGAGAAAGCCCCAGGCTTTTGGCGCTTGCATCATCCAGCGCCAGCACATTGAGCGGACGAACGAGGACGAAGGCCAAGATGGCACCAAAGCCAAGCCGGGGTGCCAGAGAAATGACGCCCTGCCAATCCTGTTGGCTGAGCGATCCCGCGCCCCATATGCTGACCGATATTGCGTATTCGCCCCGTGCCAGAATGAGCGTGATGGTGAGCGAAGCGGTGATCATGCTGACGATCAAACCGGAAACCGCAACCGTTACCGGGTCGAAAGCCTGTCGCCAGGATAAGGCAAGAACCAGAGAAACGGCGGCCAGTCCGCCCGCGAAAGCGACGATTTCGCGGGAAAATCCGGCAAGCAGCGGCGATAGACTAAGGCCTGCCACCAGCGCAAGCTCAGCACCCGCCGCGATACCCAGCGTTGATGCATCGGCAATAGGGTTGCGCAAGACCTGCTGCAGCAATGCCCCGGCCAACCCCAACGCCGCCCCCGCAAGGAGCGCGATGACCATACGGGGGAGCATGCTGTTCCACAGCAAAATATCACCGAGGCCCGCTGCGATGGCGGGATCACCCGGCACCGTGGGGCGCGTCCAGATAAGCAGTGCCAGCATAGCCATACAGGCGAGGCAAACCGAAAAAACCGAGATAACGGCACGGTTGCTGCTGGCCTTACGGGAGGCAGCACTAACCGTTCCAGGCATAGGACAGACCTTTCGCAAGCTCCTCGGCAAAGCGCCCAGCCGCAGGCAGCGCGCCGTAAGGATTGATCGAACCAAGCGTGATAACCCGCTTTNCCCGCACGGCAGGCAGAGCATTCCAGAATGCACTATGGTCAAGCGTCGCCAGTGCATCGAGCGGGTGAGGCGGGATCATGACGATCCACGCATCGGGCATCGAAGCAAGTGTTTCGATGCCCATCGGAGCTGTCGCGGAGTAGGCCGTAGCACCCTTCCATGCATTCTCGATGCCAAGCCGCTTCAACGCGCAGCCAAACATGCTGTCATTGCCAAAGACGCGGTAATGCCGGGCATCACCCAGATTGATGGGCAATATTGCTCTTCCATCGCCCTTGGCCAGCTTTAATCGCAGTTCATCCAGCCGACTGGTGGTCGCCGCGATATAGGCTTGCGCTTCCGGCCCGGTTTCGAGATGTTCGCTTATCGCGAGCGTTGCCCTCTCTGCCATTAGATAAGGGTCTTCGCCGGGAAGGTAGATGCCGAGGTTATACGTCGGTGCGATGCCTGCCAGCAGCGGATCGGCCCAGGCGTAGAAATTCGAGTTGAAGATCATGTCCGGTTTCGCAAAGGACAACGTTTCCAGATTGGGAAGACCACGCAGGCCAAGATCGGTAACGGTTTGCGGCAACACAGGCTCGACCGCGACCTCGCGGAATTGGTGCAACTCAGGTGCGGCAACGACGTTTGCGCCGAGGGCGAGAAGCGTTTCGAGAAGAGCCCAGTCAAGGGTTGCGGTTTTGGGACGGGAAGTGCGGCTAGGCTCCTGTGCAAAGGCAGGAAGAGAGGCAGCCAAAGTGCCGGCACCTGCCAAAAAANCTCTGCGGGAGATATGAGCCTGCGATTTCAGTTTTAGTCTCCGGTGATGTGAAANGGATGGCCTTGTCTGGCCATCCCCTCAAAGCTTCCTCGCGTACTTATGTGAGATGATCGACTTACCAGACCTTGCTGATTTTCAAGGTTGCGGTGCGTGCCTCACCATAACCGCAGAAGATCGTCGTATTGCAGCCTGCAACATATTCCTTGTCAAACAGATTAGTGACGTTGAGCGAAGTCTTCCAACCGTTCTTTTCATACCGAATACCCGCATCGAAAACGACGGCGTCCGGGACACGGAAATTATTGGCGTCGTCAGCCCATGACTTGCCGCGATAACGTGCGCCTGCGCCAAGACCGAACCCTTCAAAGGCACCATCGGTCACCGTATAATCCAACCAGAGTGAAGCCTGGGAGTTTGGTACCAGCAGAGGCGTCTTGCCCTGCAAGCTCGGATCACTCGGGTTTTNGGTAAATTCGAGATCGGTATAGGATGCCGATGCGATTGTCTTCCAGTTCTCATTCAAATTGATCTTGCCTTCGATTTCAATCCCACGCGATCGAACCTCACCAAGCTGTCTGCTGACAAAAGTGGGAGTGGAGACGGTATAGTTTTGTTTGTCGATCTGGAATAGAGACGCCGTGAGCACACCATCGAGCCAGTTTGGTTCGTATTTGACACCCGCTTCGTATTGCTCGCCCTCTTCAGGCTTCAACGCTCCGTCAGCACTTGTGCCGACAAGTGGGCTGAAGAACGTTGAAACGCTTGCATAGGGGGTGAGCCCATTATCAAATTCATAGGCCAGACCCGCACGGCCACTCCAGGCCGTCTCACTCAGTGAGTAGTCTCCTGTTCCCAGGCGATCGTCAACTTCACTGTCCAGATAGTCGAAGCGACCATTCAGGGTAGCGATCCAGCCATTGCCGAACTTGATCTGGTCCTGCGCATATATACCAACCTGATTGATGGAGTAAATCTGGTGTGTAGATGGTGTCAGTGGAGGTATAGGAAAACTATACGGTAGGTCGTTAGGGTTAACCGGGTTAGGATAAAAACCGAACGGTGTCGCCAACTGGTTATTGTCGAGACGGTAGTTGCGGTAATCCAAGCCTATCATAACTTTATGATTGATGCCTGCGACATCAAACTGGTTTNCAATGCGGTTATCGACATTGAAGGAGTTTGCCTTCGACCGGACGTCGTCGGCGTACATTAGCACGTCAGCGTCGGTCTGGTCGGCATAGTCAAACGGATATAACTGCCGTTCACGCTTGTCGAGATACCCGTAACGCAGGTTCTGCGTGAATTTCCAGCCTTCGTCGAATTCATGCTGGAATTCGTAACCCACCATTGCTTGTGTAGATCGCCCGATATCGAAATCTGCATTTCCGAAATATGCGTCGCGGTCGATCTTACCGAAGAAAGGGTTGGCAACGACCGTACCGGAATAGGGCAGAAGGCCGTTGGATGTGTGCGTCTGGTCAAGATGGCTGACATAAGCCCAGATGTTCAGACTTGTATTGTCATCGGGCTGAAATGTCACTTGCGGCATGAAAATGCCACGGATGTCTTTTTGCTCATCCGAATAGCCATTGCCGCCAGCAAGCTTTCCCGTCACGCGGTAGTCGATCCCCTCATTGTCCGATACCTTGCCGGAAGCGTCGAAGCCGAGAAAACCGTTGCCGTTATTGTCGATACCAACTTCCGTATAGGCGTAAGGCTCATCACTTGGACGTTTGCGCACCATATTGATGACGCCACCGGCATTTGCGCCACCCAAGAGAACCGAAGCCGGGCCCTTCAAAACTTCGACGCGCTCAAGCATAAACGGATCGACTTGAAAGTTTCCGAAGGCGTGGCTGGTGAGTGCCATATTGTCCAGAAACAGGCCTGTTTGGCTGGCGTTGAAGCCACGCACGTATATCCAGTCTGTGTCAGGATCTGAGCCATAGGGCTGTGCGAAAACACCCGGCGTATAGAGCAGGGCTTGATCAACCTTGTCCACGACGCCACGGTCTTCGAGTTCCTCGCGTCCTACGACAGAGACCGACTGCGGAATTTCTTTCAGTGGCGTCGCGGTCTTTGAACCTGTGGTGGTCTGCTTGGCAACGTAACCCTTTACTGGCCCCGTACCGCCTTGCTCTCCGTTACTCTGAACGATTATGGGCTCAAGCACGGTGCTTCCGTCTTCATTCGTGCTTTGCGCAAGCGCCCATCCGGCGTTCAGTCCCAATGCTGCTACGCCCGCCCATAAGCCTACCCTGATCAAGGGAGATTTGATCGATTTCTTCATTTCACGCCCCACTCGCGCCGATGCCCAATAAGATGAGTGGATAAATCAATTTTAAATCTGCCGCTTGCCGCTATGCGCGGCACTTGAATGATTTTGGGCAAATCTCACGCCAACGCGCATTTGCTCACACATTTATTCAATGTGTGACTTTTNCCATTGTGACGGCGTAACGCCCACATATTTGCGGAATGTGCGGCTGAAATGGGCGTGGTCTGCAAAACCGGTCTCCGCGGCAATCGTCGTCAGCATATAGCCACCGGATTTCAGTAAATGCTTGGCACGATCAAGCCTCGCACTCATCTGCCACTCGTGCGGAGCCATGCCGGTGGCAGCTTTGAAGGAATGGCTGAAATGCGATTGCGACAGGCCGGTAATGGCTGCCAGTTCTTCGAGCCGAATGTTGCGCAGGCAATGTTCTTCGATGAAGTTTTTTGCACGGCGCAATTGCCAGGGAGCAAGCGCCCCCCGTCTACGGGGCTCCGTTTTGCCGAGTTTCAGGACGTCGATCAAAAGCGAAAGCGCCAGCCCATCGCCGTAAAGATCATGCAGCGGTTCGGGGTTGGCAATTTCGGTCGCGATCAATTGGGACAGCGTGACGATCCGACTATCGGTGAAGGATAATCTGGGCTCTCTCAACCGTTGTGGATCGAGGTCATCACCTAGGCGACGGTTCATGGCATCCACATCGAAATGGATGTCGAGATGGCGGACATATTGAACATCCCTGATATCGACCCATAACTCCACGTCGGCAGGTATGTAAGAGATCGGGCTGAGATTGCTGTCTTGTGACATTCCCTTTTCGCCAGCCGTGCGTTTCACAGTTGGTCTGCCTGCGCCCCTGTGGTCCAATAAANTGAATAGGCGCGGATCGCGCGCGACGTAGTAACCACCGGCATAACTCGCGCACTCCACGTCCCAGAGATCCGCAGTAATTCCATTCCAATATCGCCGACGAAGGCCACCGAGAACGGAGAAGCCTTCTATCTTATTATGCATTCTCGGCTGAAACATCATTCTCGAAACCTGAAACGAAGTAAAAGTTTCATCTAATTATCAAGTTTTTTATGAGCGTTCAAGAAGGCCGTGTCTTGATACCGAATATCAAGTCATGACGCTGGTTGGCTGTGCACACTGGTGGTGTTGACGGTCGATGATAAATTGGCCAAACATCCGGCAGGTCCTCCGTTTAATGCAGACATGTGGAAATCGAAATGCTCTTGAATGCTCAGCAAAGATCGACAGATGTTGTTGCACCACTGCTGTCTCTTTCAGATGTGAGCTTTGCCGTTGAAGGTCGCACGCTGCTACATCCTTTGACATTGGAACTCGGTTCTGGTCGGTCGATCGCGCTGATTGGCCATAACGGGTCGGGAAAATCGACACTTCTCAAACTGATCGGGCGTCAGCAGGCTCCGACCGGTGGTCAGATTACGTTCGAGGGCAAGCCGTTGAGCGAATGGGGAAACCGAGACTTTGCGCGTCGGCTGGCCTACATGCCGCAACGGACACCTGCGGCGCCCGGCATGCTGGTCAAGGAACTGGTTGCACTTGGTCGTTACCCATGGCACGGGGCGCTTGGCCGTTTTGGCGAAGACGATCACCTCAAAGTGGAAGAAGCCATTGAGTTGACCGGTATCGGTAAATTTTCAGATCGCATGGTCGATAGTTTGTCGGGTGGCGAGCGGCAGCGGGTATGGCTTGCAATGCTGGTTGCGCAGGATGCGAGTTGCCTTTTGCTTGATGAGCCCATCTCGGCGCTCGACATTAGACATCAACTGGAAGTCCTTAGCCTGACAGCGGATTTGTGCCGCAAGAAGGGTATCAGCATCATAATGGTGCTGCACGATATCAATATGGCAGCGCGGTTTNGTGATGAGATCATCGCCCTTCATTCTGGCCACTTGGTCGCTCACGGCACACCCGACGATCTCATGAGTCCTGGCGAACTACAGCGTATTTACGATGTTCCGATGGATATCATCCGCCAACCGTCAAACGGTGCTGTCATCGCTATGGCGCGCTAATCGAATTTAGGCTGATCGGATTTGGCGGTCAGCGGTCGAGCCAAGGCCTGAAGGCTTGGGAGGTGTTATGCTCCCACGGGCCACCCATGTATCGCCAGAGATCAAGACCAACAATCTCGATGGAGTGAGGTCGAAATTCGGCAGCAAGCTTCTGGTAAGTCGCATCAGCGGTCGTTCGTGAAACCTTGTTCTGGATCGTGATATGCGGCTGCCATTTTTGCATGTCCTGTCCACCCAGCCATGGCCTCCAGACCTGTTTCAGACGCAAATGTATCTCCAGAAGCTCAGGACTGGTAATCGTGAACGCGACACCTGCCCCAAGATGTCGGATGCCGCTGACCTCAGCTGTTGCTGAGTGAACCTCCGCAACGTCCTGAAGATCCTCAATAATCTTATCGATGTATTCCCCTGGCAACCGGTGAAACATCGTCAGGTGAGCACGCAGGAAATTTCGATCTGGTGGAAAGTGTTTCTGGCGCAGGTCATCAAAGGGTTGAAGGTCTGCATCCGCGATTTTGGCCGTCAGGATGAGGGGATGAAGTGTCTTCATAAGTCAGGGCCTCGGCACGCCCAATGCGATGCCTTATCCGACCAGACTAAGATAAGCCCGCCAGATTGGAAGTGGAGCAATCCTGAACGGCATCGGTTACATTTCAATCTCGTCATTAACACGATTGACACCCCCGGTCATTTCGATATTCTGTTATAAAGTCTTAAATAACATAATAATGGAACAAACGAAAACCGGGAGCTTTGTATGAGACTCAAGCTAGCATTTCTGATTGCCACCGCCCTCGTTGCAGCACCGTCACTCCTTTCCGCTCAGGAAANGGGTGGTGTGATCAACGTCGCCACGATTGGTGAGCCACCGACACTTGACCCCATGGCATCGACCGCCGATTTGGTCGGGATTGTTACGCAGCACATTTTCGAGACGCTTTACACATTCGACAAGGACTGGAAGCCGACGCCGCTGCTTGCCGAAAGCCTGCCGGATATCACCGCAGATGGCAAAACCTATGCGATCAAGTTGCGGTCCGGCATCAAATTTCATGACGGCTCGGACATGGCCTCCGATGATGTCGTGGCGTCGCTCAATCGTTGGATGAAGGTTGCGTCACGCGGAAAGCAGGCGGCGTCGTTCATTGAAANGATCGAGGCAACTGACCCGTCGACGGTAACGATCACGCTCAAACAACCCTACGCTCCCTTGGTGTCGCTGCTTGCGTTCAACAATTCGGCTGCGATCGTTCTGCCATCGGAAANGCAGGACGAGCCGATGAAGGAGTTCATCGGCACGGGTCCCTATATGCTGAAAGAGCGTAAGGCAGACCAGTATATCCAGCTCGCCCGTTTCGACGGTTACACGTCGCGTTCGGGAGACAGTAACGGTTATGGTGGTGCACGCCACCAGTATCTCGATGAAATCCGGTTCGTTCCGGTGCCAGACGCCAATACCCGCGTCGAGGCTGCCGTTTCCGGGCAGTACGACTACATTGACAGTCTACCGGTCGAATCCTTCGACAAGGTGAAATCTTCCTCCGCCACCGAACCCGTCGTCCTGAAACCTTTCGGTTATCCCGTCTTCGTGTTCAACACGGCGGAAGGTGTCGCCAAGGATGTCGCTATCCGCAAAGCCATTCGCCAAGCTCTCAGCATGGAAGACATGATGGCGGCAGCCTTCGGCAGCACGGATTTCTATGCTCTGGATGGTGATATCTACCCCAAGAATTATGTCTGGAACACAGATGCGGGTGTCGAGGGTAATTATAACGTTGCTGACCCCGAGGGCGCAGCCGCGTCCGCAAAGGCTGCCGGTTATGATGGCTCGAAACCGATCCGCATTCTGACGAGCCGCCAGTATGAGTTCCACTACAAGATGGCGCAGGTTGCTGCGGAGTACCTGAAGCTTGCCGGTTTCAAAGTCGATCTTCAGGTGGTGGATTGGGCGACGCTCACCCAACGCCGCGCCGACAAGGCTCTTTGGGATATCTACATTACCCATAGCCCGTTCCTGCCGGAACCGGCATTGATTGGTTCGCTTGCTCCGTCATCGCCTGGTTGGTGGGACACACCGCTGCGGAAGCAGACAGTCGAGGCATTTTCCGCCGAGTCCGATCCACAAAAGCGGATTGCTCTTTGGGCCGATGTTCAAAAAGCCATGTATGCGGAAATTCCCTACATGAAGATCGGCGATTTCAACGGCCTGACCGCGAAGGCGAAGAAGGTTGAGGGCGTTGACCCGGCCCCATGGCCGTATTTCTGGAATGCTTCGATCAAGAAGTAACGTTTTTTCGATGCGCCGGATGCTGCCTTACGGCGGCTCCGGTTTCGAAAAAGGTTCTGACTTGGAGCATGAAGAGAGACATATATGATCCGTTATATTCTCCAGCGCCTGTTCGGCATGATCGTCGTGATGTTTCTCGTCGTGACCATCGTCTTCGTCATCGTGCGCGTCACGCCCGGTGATCCGGCTGCCGTCATGCTCGGCCCGGACGCATCGGCGCAGGATATCGCCGACCTGCGCATGCGGCTGGGGCTGGATCAGTCGCTTGTCGTTCAATATCTCATCTATATCGGCCAGATGCTGAAGGGTGATCTCGGCCAGTCGATCTTCCTCAACATGCCGGTTACGTCTGCGCTGATGGCGCGTGCGGAGCCGACCTTTTTTCTCACGCTGTTTTCGCTTCTCATTGCCTGCGTGATAGCGTTGCCCATCGGTATTTACGCGGCCTATCGCCGTGGCTCCTTCGTGGATCAGGCCGCGACGACCGTCGCGATGCTGGCCGCCAGTATTCCCAGTTTCTGGCTTGGCCTCATTCTCATGCAGTTCTTTGCCGTGCGGCTCAATATGTTCCCGGTGTCCGGTTATGGTGGTCCGGGCTCCAGCTTCATGGAGCGCATGTATCATCTGACGCTTCCCGCTTTTGCGCTGGGCATCGTCTCTTCAGCGCTCATCCTGCGCTTTACACGCGCCTCCATGCTTGATGTTCTCGGCGACGACTATATTCGCACGGCCCGGGCTAAAGGGCTGATAGAACGCCGCGTCATTCTCAAGCATGCGCTGAAAAATGCGCTGATCCCGATCCTCACCGTCATCGGCCTGACCGCTGCCGTCTTGATTTCGGGTGCTGTCGTGACCGAGACAGTGTTTGGTCTTCCCGGCGTTGGCAGTCTGGTGGTTTCGGCGGTGCTTCGACGGGATTATCCGGTCATTCAGGGAGCTCTGCTGGTCATTGCCGCGCTCTATGTTCTCATCAATTTCGCGATCGACATGCTCTATTTGGCTATCGATCCCCGCGTACGGTATTGAGGGGACATATTGATGGCTGACATTGCAGTAAACACGCCGAAGCCCGCCGCCAGTGAAGGCTCAAAATTCCTGCGGCGGTTCATTAAACGCAAGACCGTGGCTTTTGGTCTGATCATTCTGGTTGTCTTCGTTCTTCTGGCGGCGTTGGCGCCGTGGATTGCGCCTTACTCGCCATCCAAGCTTTCCATCGTCAACCGGCTGAAGCCGCCAAGCGAGATATTCTGGTTCGGCACGGACGAATTCGGACGGGATGTCTTCTCGCGAACCATTTATTCGGCCCGCCTGTCCCTGCTGATCGGAGCGTCGGTTGTCCTGCTGTCTGCATCAATCGGCGTGACGCTGGGTTTGCTCGCAGGTTTCTTCAAACGGCTCGACACGCCGATTGCCCGCCTTATTGATGCGATGATGGCATTCCCCGATATTCTCCTTGCCATCGCGCTGGTGGCCGCACTCGGTCCATCTCTCACCACCGTTATCATCGCATTGTCGATTGTTTATGCCCCGCGTCTTGCCCGCATCGTGCGCGCTTCGACGCTGGTTATTCGTGAACTGCCTTACGTGGAGGCTGCGCAAGCGCTCGGCATTTCCACGTTCCACATCATGACGCGGCATGTCTTGCGCAATCTGCTTTCGCCGATCCTTGTTCAAGCCACCTTCCTGTTTGCCAGCGCAATGCTGGCCGAAGCTGGTCTTTCCTTTCTCGGGCTCGGTGTCAGCCCGGAAATTCCAACCTGGGGAACCATGATCGCCAGCGGCCGCCAATATATCGGACAGGCCGACTGGATGACCTATTTCCCCGGCTTTGCCATCATTCTTTCCGTTCTGTCGCTGCAAATGGTTGGCGACGGACTGCGGGACATGCTCGATCCAAGACTGCGAAGGGATTTATAATATGACCGGGGAAAACGCGAAACCGCTCCTCCTCACCAACGTCAAGCCCATGGCTTTTGGCGAAACCGCACAGACAGGCACGATCGATATTCTGGTGGGAGGCGACGGCAAGATCGCCGCCATCGGTCAGTCGGTCGCCGCTCCTGCAGATGCCGTGCGCGTCGATGGCAAGGGCGCCTGGATTTCTCCGGGCTGGGTGGATCTGCACGTGCACATCTGGCACGGTGGCACCGATATTTCGATCCGCCCGTCAGAATGTGGTGCTGAGCGCGGCGTTACCACGCTTGTCGATGCAGGCTCTGCTGGTGAGGCCAATTTCCATGGTTTCCGGGAATATATCATCGAGCCCTCGAAGGAACGGATCAAGGCGTTTCTCAATCTCGGTTCCATCGGCCTCGTCGCCTGCAATCGTGTGGCGGAACTGCGCGATATCAGAGACATCGACCTCGATCGCATTATTGAATGCTACGCCGAAAACAGCGAACATATTGTTGGCCTGAAGGTACGTGCCAGCCACGTTATCACCGGCTCCTGGGGCGTTACACCCGTCAAGCTCGGCAAGAAAATTGCGAAAATCCTGAAAATACCAATGATGGTGCATGTGGGCGAACCACCTGCGCTTTACGATGAAGTGCTGGAAATTCTCGGCCCCGGCGATGTCGTAACCCACTGCTTCAATGGCAAGGCGGGTTCATCGATCATGGAAGACGAGGACCTGTTCAATCTCGCTGAACGTTGCGCGTCCGAAGGCGTGCGGCTTGATATCGGCCATGGCGGCGCGTCGTTTTCGTTCAAGGTGGCGGAAGCCGCTATCGCCCGTGGTTTGCTACCGCATTCCATCTCCACCGATCTTCATGGCCATTCCATGAACTTCCCTGTCTGGGATCTGGCAACGACGATGTCGAAGCTCATGTCTGTCGGCATGCCCTTCAACAAGGTGGTCAATGCCGTCACCCACGCCCCGGCAGAGGTCATCAAGCTCGATATGCAAAACCGCCTTTCGGTGGGTGCCCGTGCTGATTTCACCATATTCGACGTCATCGATTCCGATCTTGAAGCGACGGATTCCAATGGCGACGTCTCGCAACTGAAGCAGCTGTTCGAGCCGCGTTACGCCGTCATCGGCGCGCAGGCGACTGTCGCCAGCCGTTACATCCCACGCGCACGCAAACTGGTTCGCCACAGCCACGGTTATTCCTATCGCTGATGCTGCCAGACATGAAGAAAGAATTTCGCATGACACAGGAGTTTGCGTGACCCAGTCCCCGATCACAGCCGTAGCGAAGGCGAATACGCCCTATCATCGGCTTGCTGCGCTCGGCATCGAACTGCCACCGCCAGCGCCACCAATCGCCAATTTCGTGACGCATGTCATTGAAGGCAACATGCTGTATTTGTCCGGCCAAGGTCCGCGCGAGGTCGATGGTTTCATGCACACCGGCAAAGTTGGAACGAATGTTTCGACGGAAAAGGCCTATGCCGATGCGCGGTTGACCGGCATCAACCTGCTTGCCGTGATGCACGACGCGTTGGGAGACCTTTCCCGGGTTCGGCGGGTGGTGAAGCTACTCGGCATGGTCAATGCCGCGCCTGATTTTCTGGATCACCCGCAGGTCATCAACGGTTGTTCCGATCTGTTCAATGCCGTGTTCGGTGAGGCGGGCCAGCATGCCCGCTCCGCCGTCGGTTTCGGCTCGCTTCCGGGCAACATTACGGTCGAGATCGAAGCCATCGTGGCACTGCACGCTTAGAGGAGACGATCAGTGGTTGCGCCAGCCCATCAGCTTTTCGATCCTTGCGGCCGACGCCTTGACGCGGTCGGCATAACCGGACTTGTCGGCCAGCACCTTCTGTTCTGGAAGCACGATGGAAATCGTCGCAACGCAATCTCCTCCGTTGTCGACAATCGGCGACGCGATACAGGCGACCGAGTAATCGGATTCACCGGCCTGAATCGACAGCCGCTCCTCAAAGGCCTTTGCCGCTGCATCGGACAAGGTCGTCGCATCTACAGTGGCGCGGCCGGTTGGCGAAATACGCGCGCCACGCTTGAACAGTTCGATACGCTCTTCTTCCGGCATATGGCCGACAAGAAGACGACCGGACGCCGTCCAGTTCAGCGGAACGCGGGTTCCCACGCGGGATGCGACCTGAAANTGGCTGGGGCCATCGGCCATGGCCAGAACAAGCATATGCTCGGCATCGCGGCCGCAGACCTGAACAGTTTCACCCGCCTCGCGGCAAAGATCATGCATTTCATGGGTCGCAACACTCATGAAATCCAGCGACCGGGCATAGGCCAGGCCGTAATGGTAGAGCCGCGCGCCAAGCCAGATCAAACCATCGGCGTTGCGGGCCAACATGTTCTTTTCGACCAGATCATCGATGATCACATAGACGGTGGAAAGCGGAGCCTTGACGGCCTTGGCAATAGCATAGGCCCCGGCGGNCGCGCCGGTTTCGTACAAATAATCAATCACCTGCAAGGCGCGGTCCATGCCGCTGACCCGCGAGCGACGGACTTTGCCATCGGCTTCAGCGATCTCTTCGGAAAGAGCTTCCGATGATGTCTTCAAATCCAAANCCATGCTCCTGCGCTTTAAAGAACCTATTGCATTACTATGGTATAGTCCCGTGCAGGGCAACCGAAATCAAAGCCGGGCGAACCGGCTTGCAGACTGGAGAATGACAATGTCCGACGATATCCGCACGAAGCTCGGCCTGCGCCCCGTGATCAACGTATCCGGCACGATGACCAGTCTTGGGGCTTCCATCGTGGTGCCGGAAGCGATTGCCGCGATGGCGGCGATTCTACCTCAGTTCGTTGAGATCAACGATTTGCAGCGAAAGGCAAGCGCCATCATTTCGCGATTGACGGGGGGAGAGGCCGGGTTTGTCACTGCCTCCTGCTCGTCTGGTATCAGTCTTGCTGTGGCGGCAACCATCACCGGGCCGGACCTGTTGGCCATCGAAAAATTGCCGGAAACCTCGACTGACAAGAACGAGGTGTTGGTGCAGATGGGCCATATGGTTAGTTATGGCGCGCCGGTGGATCAGTCCATTCGGCTGGCCGGTGGCAAAGTGGTGATGGTGGGTCAGGCGACCTCGACACACCGCTACCACATGGAAAATGCCATAACTGACAGTACAGCGGCGGCCGTCTATGTGGTGTCGCATCATGTCGTCGATTATGGGCTCCTCAATCTCAAGGAATTCGTCGAGATCGCCCATGCAAAGGGCGTTCCGGTGATTGTCGATGCGGCCTCCGAATATGATTTGAAGCTGTTTCTGGCGCAGGGTGCCGACATCGTCCTCTACTCCGGTCACAAGTTCCTCGGTGGTCCGACCTCGGGAATAGTCGCGGGCAAAAAGGAGCTGGTCCGCAATGCTTTCCTGCAAAATATGGGCATCGGCCGCGGCATGAAGGTTGGCAAGGAAAGTATCTATGGTGTCATGGCGGCATTGGAAGCGTGGGAAAAGCGTGACCACGCAGGCATCCGCGAACGGGAGGCCGGCTATCTGAACCTGTGGAAGCAGACGCTTGAAAACCGCCCCGGCGTAACCGCGTTGATCGAGCCCGACCCGACGAACAACCCGCTTGACCGCATGCGCGTGATCATCTCGCCGGAGGAAGCGCACATCACTGCCTGGGATTTGGCCGCTGCCCTTCGCCAAGGCCCGCAGCCGATCATCGTGCGCGATCATGAGGTCGAGCATCACTACTTCTATCTCGACCCCTGCAACCTGCATCCCGGACAGGAAACGGTTGTGGCATCGCGACTGGCGGAAGAACTCGACAAGGCTCGCGCTTCCAACGAGATCATCGCCACGCCAATCGAAGATTTATCTCGACACCGCTTCGATGGTGCATTGCGCTGGCCCGATTGAGCGCCTGACGCGACTGAAGACGGATAATAAGGGAACGATCATGACCAATCTTGCTCAGACCATGCCAATCGCGCCGCGAGCCACGGATCCGGTCTTATCGGTCGAAAAGCTGCGGACGTCTTTCATGGTCGATGGCAGTTGGAAGCCTGTCGTTCGCGATATCTCTTTNACGGTTGCCCCCGGTGAGACGGTGGCAATAGTCGGCGAAAGCGGCTCGGGCAAGTCAGTCACGTCGCTTTCGATCATGCGTCTGCTACAGCCCGATACCAGTCGCATCGAAGGCAAGGTAATGTTGGGTGGTCGCAATCTGTTGGCGCTGCCGGAACACGAGATGCGCAAGGTGCGCGGCAATGATGTGGCGATGATCTTTCAGGAGCCGATGACGAGCCTCAATCCGCTTTTTACGATTGGCGACCAGATTTCCGAAGCGCTTTTGTGTCATGCCCCGATGAGCAAAGGCGAGGCGAAAGCGGAGACCATCCGTATTCTCGAAAAGGTGCGTATTCCCTCAGCCGCGTCCCGCTTCGATGAGTATCCGCACCGGTTTTCCGGCGGCATGCGCCAGCGTGTGATGATTGCCATGGCGCTGGCCACCAAACCGAAGCTGCTGATCGCCGACGAGCCGACAACCGCTCTCGACGTAACGATCCAGGGCCAGATTCTCGATCTCATAAAAACCTTGCAGGAAGAGGAGGGCACCTCCGTCCTCTTCATCACCCACGATATGGGCGTCGTCGCAGAAATCGCAGATCGCACCGTTGTCATGTATCAGGGAGAACAGGTGGAAACGGGCGCAACCACCGACATCTTTCATCGCGGCCAGCATCCCTACACGCGGGCGCTGCTATCTGCCGTTCCGGTTCTCGGATCGATGCAGGATTATCAAAGACCGCGCCGCTTTCCAGTCGTTGACGTCACCACCGGTGAGTCGGATGTCCCTGTTGAAGTCGGTGACACCGTGGCGAAAGGCCAGCCACTGTTGCAGGTGAAGAACCTCACCAAGCATTTCGATATCCATTCAGGCCTGTTCGGGTCGGTAACCGGGCGTGTTCATGCGGTGGAAAACGTCTCGTTTGATCTGCACGCGGGCGAAACCCTTTCATTGGTGGGCGAGTCCGGTTGCGGTAAATCGACCACCGGGCGCGCAATCATGCGGTTGATCGAGCCGGGAAGCGGCTCTGTCATGGTCGAAGGCCGCGAAGTGCTGACGATGGATAAAAACGAGATGCGCGAAATGCGCAAATCCGTACAGATGATCTTCCAGGACCCTTTCGCTTCGCTCAACCCACGCATGACGGTGGGTGCTGCCATTGCTGAACCATTCCTTGAGCATAGGATGGGCGACAAGAAAAAGGCGAAAGAGGTGGTCGCCGATATGCTCGTAAAGGTCGGGCTGACACCCGATATGGCCAAGCGCTATCCGCATGAATTCTCTGGCGGTCAGCGCCAGCGTATCTGTATCGCCCGCGCTTTGGCGCTTCAGCCAAAGGTCATCGTGGCGGATGAGAGTGTGTCGGCGCTTGACGTGTCGATCAAGGCGCAGGTCATCAACCTCATGCTGGATTTGCAGCAAAGTCTCGATCTAGCCTTTCTCTTCATCTCCCACGATATGGCCGTGGTCGAGCGCGTCAGCCACCGGGTGGCCGTGATGTACCTGGGGGAAATCGTTGAGATCGGACCGCGTGTGGCCGTATTCGGCAACCCGCAGCATGCCTATACCAAACGCCTGATGTCGGCCGTACCGGTTCCGGACCCCGACAGGCGCAGGTCCAAGAGTGGTTCGGTCACCGAGGAATTGAAAAGCCCGATACGACCGGTCGATTACGAGGCCGCACCGCCGAAATTCCGCGAGGTTTCTCCGGGTCATCTCGTGGCGGAGATTTAGTCTCCGCACATGCCGTATGTCCGCTTTACTCGATCCGCATATTCGTGCTCGCATCGAACAGATGAAGATGCTCCTGTTCGAAATCCAGCCCGACAGTTTGCCCATTTCCGATGAGAACACGGCCATTGACGACCACCACCAGTTCGGGTGTCGTTGCAGTCGTCACATAGGTCGTTGACCCCGTGGATTCGACAAGTCCGACGGGCACCTTGATTGCGCCTTCACCATTCTCCGCGATACTCAGATGCTCGGGCCGCAAGCCGACCACGAGTTCGCGATTGACGGGCAGTGCGCGGTCCAGGCGGATTGTCTGCGGCGCACCGAGGTCGAGAATCAGACTTTTTCCATCCGGTCCTGCCAGCGCCGGAATGAAATTCATCGCCGGTGAGCCGATAAATCCCGCAACGAACCGGTTTACCGGCCGGTCGTAAAGCTCAAGCGGCTGCCCCTGCTGTTCGATAACGCCCTGACGCATCACCACCACATGATCGGCCATCGTCATCGCCTCGATCTGGTCATGCGTAACGTAGACCGATGTAGCACCAAGCCGGTCATGCAGCGCTCTGATCTCTTTGCGCATGTGAACGCGCAACGCGGCATCGAGGTTGGATAAGGGCTCATCGAACAGGAAGGCCTTGGGGTTGCGAATAATCGCCCGGCTCATCGCAACACGTTGTCGCTGTCCACCGGAGAGTTCCCGCGGATAACGATGCAGCAGGTCTGAAAGGCCTGTGATAGCCGCCACATCCTCGGCTGCTTTTCTGGCTTCTGCCTTTTTCGTCCCTCGGATACGCAGGCTGTAGGTGAGGTTTTCCTCGACCGTCATATGCGGATAGAGCGCATAGGACTGAAACACCATCGCCAGATCGCGCTTGCGTGGCGGCACATTGTTCATGCGCTCGCCAGCGATCACAAGATCACCCGCCGAGATTGATTCAAGCCCTGCAAGTGAGCGCAGCAGCGTGGACTTGCCGCATCCTGATGGCCCGACGAGAGCGACGAAAGCGCCTTTGCGGATGGTGAGGTCAATGTCCTTCAACGCATGATAAGCGCCGTAATATTTGTTGACGCCGGACAATTCGATTTGATTGGTCATTTGAGAGCTCCCGATGTGAGGCCGGAAACGATGCGGCGCTGCAATAGGACGAAAATGGCCAGGATCGGGGTCACATACATGGTGGCATAGGCCATGATGTTGTTCCATTCGCTGGTGTTTGGACCCATGAACGAGTTGAGGCCGACGCTTGCGGGCTGGAACTCGACGTTCTGGATCATCGACTTGGAATAGACGAACTCCCCGAATGCCTGCATGAAGATGAGGATGGCGCTGACGAGAATGCCGTTGCGGGCAAGCGGCAGCACGATGTTGAAGAAAGCGCCGATGCGGGAATTGCCGTCGACCAGCGCGGCCTCTTCAAGCTCCATCGGCACCGCCATGAAGGTTGCCCTTACAAGCACGACGAAGAAAGGCATGCTCTTTGCCGCAATGGCCAGAATGACCGCAAAGCGCGGATAGTCCAGCAAGCCGACCTGCGAGAAGCCGACAAAGATCGGCGTGATCATCAAGGACGCGGGCAAAACCTGTAGCATCAGGATGAGGAACAGCCCGATATCCACCCAGCCGTTGCGATAACGCGCCAACACATAGGCGCAGCCGGTGCCGAGAACGGCGATCAGCGCCACCGAGCCGAAGGCAATCAGTGTCGAGTTCCAGAGATAGCGGCCCATGTTCCGGCTTTCCCAGACATAGACAAAGGTGTTCCATTGCGCGGTAGATGGCCAGAAGCTTGGTGGGCTGGCGAACATCTCGGAGCCGGTTTTCAGCGCCGTGATATACATCCAGTAAAGCGGGAACAGATAGATCGCTGCCATGATGATGGCGATCAAGAGCATCATGCGGTTTCGGCCAGTGTCACTCATCCGCGCACCTCATGACGTGTCGAGCGCACATAGACGATAGCGGCAAACATCACGAAGACAGTCATGATGACCGAGATCGTCGCTCCCTTGCCAAAGTCGTATTGCCGGAAGGAAAGGTCCCAAGCCCAATATTGGGCGACATTTGACGAATTGTTCGGTCCTCCATCGGTAATGGCGGCGAACAGATCGAATTGTTGCAAAGTGAAGATCAGTCCCAGCGAAATGATGGCTCCGATTGTAGAACGCATCATCGGCAGCGTGATGGTCCAGAACCGCTGCCAGGCGTTGGCACCATCGAGTTCGGCAGCCTCGTAGAGATCGTCGGGAATTGACGATAGTCCGACGGATAGCAGGATCATGTTGAACGACGTTCCGAGCCAGATATTGGCAAGAATAACAGCCCAGAGGGAGAAGTGAGGATCGGAGCGCCAGAAGATGTTGCTGTCGATCAGGCCGCTCTCGCGCAGGAAGAAATTGAGCACGCCGAAGTCGCCTGAAAGAATCCAGTTCCAGATCGCCCCGACCACCAGACCGGGCATGACCCAGGACACAAGAAACAGACCGCGCAGCCATGATGAGCCGGGAAAGTTCACCCAGAAAAACAGGGCAAGGCCGAAGCCGACGAGAAATTGACCGGCGATGGAGCCGACAACGAAAATGACGGTGTTGTAGAGAATTGGTAGAGTTTCAGGCTGCTTGAAANGATCGATGTAATTCTTGAAGCCGACGAATGGCCTGATGATGCTTCCCAGGCTGAACATGTCCACTTCCTGAAAGCTCATCAGGATATTATAGAGCAAGGGCAAGCCCGCCAGGATAAACAGGAAGGCGAAGGGTACACCGACCAGACCGATGTCGAAGCCGCGTCCATCCGTTATGCTGGAAAATATCCTTTNCATGGAAGCCTCATGTGCGCCGGTGGAGAACTGCCCGACACCGAAGTGTCAAGCAGTTCTCTCCAGGAGGAAAGGTAGATGGCGTGCATGCCATCGGTTTCTTGAAGCAGACGAGGTTGCCCTTAGCCGTCGATCAGCTTGATCTTTNCGGCAGCCTGGTCAAGCGCAGCCTTCGGTTCCATCTGGCCAGTCAACGCTGCCTGAATAGCGTCCTGAATAGCCTTGGAAATCTTCGGCCATTCCGGCGATGGACCACGCGGCTTGGCATATTTCAGCTGTTCCACGAAGGTTTTCAGTGCGGCATCCTTGAGCGCGTTGCCCGTTGGCGGGATCGGCAGATCGGACCGGGCCGGAATCTGGCCGAAATCCTTGTACATGGTAACATCCTTGGAAGCGAAGAACTCGAGCGCTTTGAACGCCTCTTCAGGGTGTTTAGTGCTGGAGAAGATCGCCCAGTTGTAATCGCCCATGGCAGAAGAACGCTCAGCCCCTTGCTGCGGTACCGGCAACAACGCGGTTCCCCAGTCGAACTTGGCATCCGTCAACATGCGGTCGATTTCCCATGGGCCGGAGATGGCCATAGCGGCATTACCCGCATTGAAGGTTGCGGTTGCGTCCCACTGGCTGCGCGTCAACGTGTCGGGAGATGTCATTTTGCCATCCAGCATTTGCTTCCAGATCGTCAGGGCCCGGACGGCACCTTCACTGTTGATGGACTTGTAGGTGGCGCCACCCATCTGTGCCCATGGCAGGAACTGGAATGTACCTTCCTCATTGGCTTTGGCCGAGAATGTAATACCGTAAACATTCTTGGACGGGTCGGTCAGTTTCTTTGCGGTTTCCAGCAATTCATCCCAGGTCTGCGGTGGCTTTTCCGGGTCAAGCCCTGCGGCTTTGAACAGATCCTTGTTGTAATAAAGCGCAATCGTATTCGTGGCTTTCGGCACACCGTAATATTTCCCGTCCCAGGTGGCGGAGGCGAGGGGGCCGGGGAAGTAATTTTCGGGTTTGATCGTGGTTGATTTCGCAATCATGTCTGTCAGGTCGAGAAACGCTTTTCGCGATGCGAACATGGCATGATTGGGATTGTCGATGGTGATGATATCGGGCGCATTGCCGGTCGAATAGGCACGCATGGCTTCGCTCACCACATCATCGAACTGTATCTGGCGATACTCGATCTGGATGCCGTTCCTCTGGGCGTTGAATTCCTTGATGAGATTTGGTGCGGGCTGAATATCGCGGTCAAGCGACCACAGCGTCAGCTTTACGTCTTCTGCCTGTGCGCCGAGCGCAAAGAGCGATGCGCTTGTTGCGAGAGCCGTTGCCACAGCAATCGTGTATGTGCGGATACCCATAGTCTCCTCCTTTGTGGTTATCCAGAATTCTCAAATAGCGCGTCGCGGCCTCCTCCTGCCGCGCCTGCGTTTCTCCACTTACACCGGATCGACGACGAAGCTGCCGCCGCGGGCCTGTTTCAGATGGTTGAGCCCGTGAACCTGCCCCGTCATTTCCAGCGCGTCGCGATAGACCGGGTCATGCCAGCCTTCGATATCGATGGAGCCGGACCAGCCAGCCAGCCGCAGCTCTGAGATGATGTCTGTCCAGTTGCTGTCACCAAAGCCAGGTGTGCGCATGAGCACAAACGGATGTTTACCGAAAATGCCGTGTTCGCGAATGACGTCCCAGCGAATGGTCGCATCCTTGCCGTGAACGTGGAAGATTTTCGAAGCCCATTTGCGGATCTGCGGCAGCGGGTCGATTAGATAGACCATCTGATGGCACGGCTCCCATTCAAGTCCGATATTGTCATCGGGCGTCTCGTTGAACATGAGCTCCCAGGCATCAGGGTTGTGTGCGATGTTCCAGTCGCCAGCCGCCCAGTTGCCGTCCATGGCACAGTTCTCGAAAGCGATCTTCACACCTTTGTCGGCCGCGCGCTTGGCAAGCTCGCTCCATATTTGCTTGTAGCGTGGCAGGCTATCGGTGAGGGGTTTGTTACGGATGCGACCGGTGAAGCCGGCAACGCAGGTAGCACCGAAGTGATGGGCATTGTCGATGCAATCCCTCCAGCCCTGCAAGGTCTGAAGGTCCATATCGGTCTCTTCCAGCGGATTGCCGAACATGCCGATGGTCGAGATCGTGATGTCGCGGTCTCCGATGGCCTCAAGGCAGCGCTTTCCGAGATCGGCGATGTCCTGGCCATTGGTTGTCTGCCAGAAAAACGGCTCGAAACTTTCAAATCCCATGTCTGCAATCTGCGCGATGCGCTCGGCTGCCTGACCCTTGGTGGCGCTGACCATGGTACCGATGCGAATGGATTGTCCCTGTAGGTTGCTCACTGTTTCGGTCCTTATGCTGTGATATCGACGGATTGGCCTGACTTTGCGCTTTCGATAGCGCCAAGCACCATCGCCAGGCTTTTGATATTGTCGTGGCTGACTGTCTCTGGTTCGTGTCCGGTGCGGATGGCATCGAGGAAGTTGGCGATCACGCTGGCGTGGCCATGGGTTTCCTCATCGTTGTCAGGGGGCGGCACCTCGATGTGGGTAACGCCGTGCAGCAGACCGGGTTCGGTTCCTGCTACGGCTGCCCTAAAGGTTTCCTCGCCGTCCCAGGTCAGCATGCCCTTCGAGCCAACGATACGCCACGTGCTTTCCCAACTCGTGCGCTCACCCTCGGCGCACCAGGAACCGCGATAGGTAAAGACAACATCATCTGAAAACTTGAAAATAGCATTGGCCGCCGCGCCATGGGCATACCACGATCCCGCCGGATTGGTTTCCAGACAATAGACCGATAGTGGCGATTTGCCCGATACGAAACGTGCGGCATCGAAGGTATGGATGGCCATGTCGAGAAGCAGGACATTATCCATTTTCTCCCGAAAACCACCGAAATGGGGGGCGAGGAAAAANTCACAATGAATGCCGGTCACCGTGCCGATGACACCGCTTTCGACCAGACGGCGCATGCGGCGCACACCTGAAATAAACCGTCGATTCTGAACAATGGCGTGAACACGGCCTGCATCCTTGGCGGCACGGCGCAAGTCATTCGCTTCGTCCATCGACGTTGCCATCGGCTTTTCGCTCAGCACATGGCAACCGTGCGCCAGACCGGTTTTGACAACGGAATGACGAGCAAGGGGAATGACCACGTCGAAAAGAATGTCGGGCTTCGTATCCGTCAAAACGGATTCCAGATCGGTCCCTATGACAGCATTCTGAATATTGAACTCGGCCGCAATGGCCTCGGCCGTCGCCCGGTCCAGATCGACCAAGCCAACGATCCTGACTGCATCTCGCATCTCCGGTGTGGCCTGAAGAGCTCTCAACCAACCTTTGGCCATGGCTCCGCACCCACACAAAACGGCATTGTATGTCACTGAAATCCTCCTCCTACGGCAACCGAAACTCCTCTTCCGGTTTNCCGTAAACGTTTACGATACTATGGACAGGAGCCTATTTTTGTCAATACTGTTTGTAAAATCGCTTTAGGAACCGTGGAAAGACACTTCATGAAGGGCATCCGCCAACTGGCAGAACATCTTGATATTTCTATTGGTACGGTCTCCCGTGCTTTGAATGGAAAAGCGGATGTGAATGAGGAAACGCGTCGTCGCGTGCTGGAGGCCGCAGCCCGGCTTGGTTACGTGGCCAACCAATCAGGCCGTTCTCTTCGCAAGGGCTCGACTGGTATCATCGGGTTCATGATGCAGACGGGGCCTGAGATCACGGGTCAGGGCGATACGTTTTTCATGAGTGTCTTTGATGGCGTACAGACTGTTTTTGCGCGTCATAAACTCGATCTGGTGGCACTGCTGTGTTCATCTGACGAGGACCCGGACGCTTATCTCCAACGTGTGGTGGCACGGGGTTTTGCCGACGCCATTATTCTTTCTGCAACGCGTCTTCACGATGCGAGATTTGAACTGCTGGCCCGCCACGGCATCCCCTTCATCACATTGGGGCGAAGCCAGACCGATGTCGGTCAGCCATGGATCGATCTGGATTTCGAGGGCATGGCGGAAATCGCGATCGAAAGGCTGGTTGGAAATGGACATAAGCATATCGGTCTCATCTGGCCCTACGGCGATCTCAATCTTAGTCATCTGTTCGTACAGCGGGCGCGGGAGGTTCTTGGCCGACACGGTTTATCCCTCGCGGACCAGCACATTTTCCGCGCAACGCCTAGCGAAACCGGTGGTTATGGCGTGGCCCGCGATATTATGGCCTGCAAAACCCGCCCGACGGCCGTCGTGCTTGTGAACGAAACTCTGGTCACCGGGCTTTATCGCGGGCTTGAAGAAAGTGGCCTGACGCCTGGCAAGGACATCGCCATCGTTGGAAGGCAAAGTTTGCAGGCGCAGTTCCTGCAACCGCGCCTCACCTGTTTCGCGCTGTCACTTCGCGATCTCGGCATCGGTCTTGCAGAAACTCTGCTGTCGGTGATGCCAGAATACCAGTCGCATTATCCCGATGCCACCAAACGCAAGGTCTGGCCAATGGAGCTTATCGAAGGGAAGAGCGGTTAGGGCGGTTCGTCCGGTCAGAAGACTGACATTGCTGGATGAATACGCAAATGCATATTTGTTAGGCAATGATAGAATATTGTTCAACAGTATGGACATGATTGTCCTACTTTGGTAGCGTCTACATTAGCAAGTCAGACCCTGTTTCGCTGGCGTTGGGACAATGGGCGTGAGCGTGATTTTCGTCTCGCATTTCCATCCGCAACGACGAGGGCAGCTCTGAATGAGACCGCGCAAGCGACGCCGGAGACGCATAGATGACGAACGCAGCAGACAAACTCACGCCGCTCCTTTCGGTTGAGGGATTGAGTGTAGAATTTGGCGCTAGTCGGGTCGTCGATGATCTCTCGTTTACAGTCGCTGCTGGCAAGACCGTCGCAATTGTTGGTGAGTCCGGGTCCGGGAAGTCCATCACATCGCTGTCGACCATGCGCCTGGCGGATATGATGGGGGCAAGATTTCCAACCGGACGCATCATGTTCGGCGCAAAGAATCTGCTCGAAGTCTCGCAAAAAGACATGCGCTCCATTCGTGGCAAAGACATTGCCATGATTTTTCAGGAGCCGATGACCTCACTCAATCCTGTTTTCACCGTCGGTGATCAGATTTGCGAGGTATTGATCCTACACGAGAAAATGGGCAAGGCAGCGGCCTCGGCAGAAGCGCGCAGGCTTCTTGATATGGTGCGCCTGCCGGATTCGGCAGCACTTCTTGATCGCTATCCTCATCAACTGTCAGGTGGAATGCGCCAACGCGTCATGATTGCCATGGCGCTGGCCTGCCGACCTAAGCTTCTCATCGCAGACGAACCGACGACCGCTCTCGACGTCACCATTCAGGCGCAAATTCTCAACATCATGCGCGACCTGCAAAAAGACCTCGGTATGGCCATGGTTTNCATCACCCATGACATGGGTGTCGTCGCTGAAATGGCCGATGATGTCGTCGTTATGTGGAAAGGTAAAAAGGTCGAGGATGGCCCGGTTGGGCAAATCTTTGCCAACCCGCAGCATCCCTACACCCGCATGCTTTTGTCGGCCGTGCCGCGGCTGGGCAGCATGACGGGGGAGGACTTTCCCAAGCGCACGCCTCTTACCGTGCTGGAAGATGGAAAGCCCAGGATCGTCGGGGAAGAGCGAATACAGGACACCGCGAAATACGATGAAAAGCCGCTTTTGGCGGTGAAAGATTTGCTCGTTCGTTTNGATGTGAAGAAGAACCTGTTCGGCAAGGCGACCCATCGCCTCAGCGCCGTCCAGAACGTCAGTTTCGATATACATCCGGGTGAGACTCTCGCGCTGGTCGGCGAATCCGGCTCCGGTAAGTCGACCATTGGCCGCACCATCCAGCAGCTTCAGACATCCATGGGCGGCGAGATCGCCTTCGCCGGGCGCACCTATTCATCCATGTCTGCAGCGGAACGTTTTCGCATGCGACAGGACGTGCAGTACATCTTCCAAGATCCCTTTGCCTCACTTGATCCGCGCAAGACTGTCGGTTTTTCGATTGCCGAGCCGATCAACACCCACAGCTTGATCTCTGGCGGCAAGGCGGTTCGCCGGAGAGTCGATGAGCTACTTGAACGCGTGGGCCTGAGTTCCGCTGTAGCCGAGCGCTATCCGCATGAGTTTNCCGGGGGGCAGCGCCAGCGTGTCTGTATTGCGCGTGCACTGGCGTCAGATCCGAAGCTCATCATCGCCGACGAGGCGCTGTCGGCGCTCGACGTCTCCATTCAGGCGCAAATCATAAACCTGTTCATGGATTTGCAGGCCGAGCGCGGTCTAGCTTATCTCTTCATCAGCCATGACATGGCTGTGGTTGAAAAGATCAGCCACCGCGTGGCCGTTCTCTATCTCGGCCAGATCATGGAATTGGGCAGTCGTCGGCAGGTCTTCGAAACGCCGACGCATGATTACACACGCCGGTTGCTGTCCGCAGTCCCGGTCGCCGATCCTGCTGCCGTCAGGCACACAGCGATGATCGAGGGTGAAATACCCAATCCGGTTCGTCGCGTTGGCGATGAGCCAGCCATTCTCGTTCACGAGGAAATCAATCCAGGCCACTTTGTTGCAAAAAGGGCCTGAAAAANCCGCGAAAAATCGCATCTATCTGAGAGGAACAGATCAATGAATAGAATAAATAAGGGGCTGACGGCCTTCGTAGCGCTTGCTTTTTCGAGCGTGGCCTTTTCTGCAACACCTGTACTGGCTGCGGGAAAGATGACCATTTCCACCCCGCAGGACCCTGGCAGCTGGGACCCTATCGATACGTTTCTGGTTCAGTGGGCTGCTGTTGCCACCAACATCTTTGACGGCCTGACCTATCGCGGTCCTGATCTGAAGCTCGTACCGGGCCTTGCTGAATCCTGGGAAGAGCTGGATCAAGGCAAGCGCATCCGCTTCAAGCTTCGCCAGAACGTCAAGTTCCACAATGGCGAGCCATTCAACGCCGAAGCCGTCAAGTTCACCTTCGATCGCCTGCTGGGCGAACAGGGTGCGAAGGGTCCGCAACGTTCCAATTATACGGCCATTGAAAGCGTCGAAATCGTTGATGAAAACACCGTGGACATGAAGCTGAAGGCTCCTGATCCCGTTCTTCTGACCAAGCTTGCTGGCTACGGTGCCATGATCGTGCCGCCGAAATACATCCAGGAAAAGGGCGAAGACAACTTCAACACCAATCCCGTCGGCACGGGTGCATTCAAGTTCGTGTCCTATGCGCCGAAAGTGAATATCAAGCTCGAAGCCAATGCGGATTATTGGGGCGGCGCACCGAAGCTTTCCGAACTCGATTACCGTTTTATCTCTGAGCCAGCGACAGCCGTTGCCGAGCTTCAGGCTGGCCGCGTCGATCTCGTGATTCCGCCGACCATCCCCATTGGTATGTTGCCGGTCATTCAGGGCGACTCCAATCTGGAAATCGTCAGCGTTCCCGGCCCGACCGTCGATGCCCTTCGTTTCAATACGCGTGATGGCATCACTGCCGACCCGAAGGTTCGCAAAGCCATCATCATGGCGGTTGATCGTGCCACAATCGTCAAGTCGATCCTTGCGGGGCAGGGGTCCGAAATCGCAAGCTTCCAGGGCGCGCTCTCCTTCGGTTACGATCCCGAGTTGAAGCCGCTTCCTTACGATCCGGAAGGCGCAAAGAAGCTTCTGGCGGAAGCTGGCGTGAAGGCGGGCGCGACGATCCAGATCGATATTCGTGGCAATGACGCGACGATGAACGAGGTCACACAGGTCATCGCCAGCTATCTGCAAATGGTCGGCATCACCGCCACCATCAAGCCTTACGAAACCAACGTTCTACTGAACGATATCATTCCGCAGGGCAAGACCGGCGCGATGTTCCAGCAGAAGTGGGGTGGCTGGACCTTCGATTACGATAACACCGCCTATTCCATGTACCACTCCGGTGAAAAGTGGAACCCTTACGAAAAGGACGCTGCGCTGGACAAGCTGCTGGAATCCCAGCGGCCGCTGACGGACCGCGCGGAGCGTGAGCGCATCCTGAAGGAAATAGGCAAAGCGACTGCCGAAAANGCTCTTGAGCTTCCGCTCTACAATAGCAACGCGATTTATGGCGTCAGCAAGAAGGTCAAGGGCTTCGTCGCTCCACCGGATAACCGCCTGAAACTGACCGACGTCACCGTCGAATAATCATTGTTTGACGCCGCTCCTTCGGGGCGGCGTCACCATCCCCATTGCAAGGAAAAGAACGTGGCCGGTTTCCTCATCAAGCGATTGTTGCAGGCGTTATTCGTCGTCATCGCCATCACGCTGCTCGTCTCATTTGCCATTCGCCTGACCGGCGACCCTGCTGTCACGATGTTTCAGGGTGGTGGCAGCATGACGGAAGAGGATCTGATGCGCATCCGTGTGGCACTCGGCACGGATCAACCGTTCTTCGTGCAATACATGAACTTCCTGAAAGGCCTTGTGACACTGGACCTTGGCAAANGCTTCATTGGCGGTACGCCTGTCTCGCGCTTGATCGGAGATGCCTTACCGGCAACGCTGATGCTCGCGTTCATTTCCATGATTGTTTCGATTGCTCTGTCCATCCCGCTCGGCATCAAAGCCGCGACCTCGAAGGGTAAGGGCGTCGATCAGGCCATACGGATTTTTTCGCTTCTCGGCCTGTCATTTCCGAATTTCTGGCTTGCGTTGATGCTCGTGCTGCTGTTCTCAATCACGCTTGGCTGGCTGCCACCGAGTGGCATGGGTGGCTTTGCGAGTTACATCATGCCGGCGGTCACGATGGGTGTCATTCTCACCGCCACCAACGTCAGGCTCGTTCGCACGGCTATGCTCGACACGCTGCAATCGCAGTACATCATGGTCGCCCGCGCCAAGGGGCTAAGCGAAAGCAAGGTTCTTTACAAACACGCGCTGCGCAATTGTGCGATCCCGCTCATCACCTATTTCGGATTGCAGTTCGGCGGATTGCTGGGTGGCATCGTCGTTATTGAGCGGGTGTTCAACTGGCCGGGTATGGGCTCTCTGGCATTCGATGCCGTCGGCGCGCGCGATTATCCTGTGCTGCAAGCCGTCATTACCGTGCTGTCGCTGATGATCGTCGGCATCAACCTTCTGGTCGATATCGCCTACGGGCTGGTCGATCCCCGTATCCGCACGGAGTAATCGACATGGCAACCAAAACCTCCCGCCTTTCGCGGTTCTACAGCCTTGAATTCGTGCTTGGTGCGACATTGACCGTGGTCATCTGCGCTGCCGTGCTTCTGTCTGACGTGCTTTTCCCCGGCGGTGCCGAGAAGATCGATCTGATGGCACGTCTTGCCAAGCCCTTCGCGAGTGCCGCGCATCCCTTCGGCACCGACCCACTTGGCCGGGATGTTCTGGCGCGCGTCGTGGCAGGTGGCAAGATTTCGCTGCTGGTCGGCTTCACATCCGTCATCGGCGCCGTCATTTTCGGTGTGCTGATGGGTTTGATTGCAGGCTACTACCGCGGCTTTTGGGATATGGTCGTCATGCGCTTTGCCGATATCCAGCTTGCCATGCCCTTTATTCTTCTGGCTATCACGTTCATTGCCATTGTCGGCGGTAGCCAGACCAACACCATCATATTGCTGATCGTTTCGCAGTGGGTGCAATATGCGCGACTCGTTCGCGGTTCGGTTCTAACACTGCGTGAGCGGGAGTTCATCCTGTCTGCACGCGCGATCGGCGTCAAAGACTGGCGTATCATAGCCCAGCATCTGCTGCCAAACCTCATAGGCCCGGTCATCGTTTTGATGACGCTGAATGTCGCAAACAACATCTTGCTGGAAAGCAGCCTGACATTCCTCGGCATGGGCGTGGACCCGACAATTCCAAGCTGGGGCGGTATGCTGGCAGATGGGCGCACTTATTTGCAAATCGCATGGTGGGTCAGTGTATTCCCCGGTCTGGCAATCCTGCTAACGGTGCTTGGCCTCAATCTTCTCGGCGACTGGCTGCGCGATAGTCTTGACCCGACTGGAAGAACTTCAAGGTAAACTAGAATGACAGAGATTTTCAGCCAGACTTTTGAGCGCACTCTCGATGAGTTGTTAAGGCAGGCAGTGCCTGGTCAGTCTCTCGAAGCATGGACGTTCGATGATTTGAAANGCCGTCGTGATTACGAGCAACGCTTGGCAGAAAAAGGTGTTACGGCACGCATACGCAGTGCATATAAACCTCTGCTCCACGCCTTCCTGGAAGAGATCGACCTGACGGGCCTCGAGCGCGTTCAAATCAGCTACCCCGTTCACGCTGCGGCACCTGCAAACCGGTTCCGGCTGGAAGCTTATCCGCTGGCGGCGCTGGTCGGGAACGCCAGAATCGATTTCATCCCACGTGACGACGGTGGTTTTTNCTACGACGTGGTTCTGAACCGTGTTGAGGGAGCCGAGACGGTGAGGGTGTTGGCGCCCAATCGCGTTCATGTCGACGTCGTCGGAGAAACGAATGTTTCGCTAACCGGTTGGTTGCGCGGCGAAGGGGACGAGGCCGGGGAACGGCTGGAAACGGACTATGAGCGTCTGTTTGAAACGGCAATCGATGCAGTCGCAAAGCATGATTGGGGAAATGATGAGCCCTATTTCGAAGAGTTGAACATTCGTGTTCTCTTTCCGTCTGAAGATTTGTCACTCGCTGTCGGCGATGAGGTCGTCAGCTTGCGTGAAGCCTTGCATGAGGATTTCTACTTTTCGCTCCTCGAATTCTTCCAGAAGAAGTCTGGTCGCCCGCTGGGTGATCGCGGCTTGAGGCCCGGCCAGATCGTCCCTGAAATTATCAAGAGTGATGCGGAAATTTCGGTTCGTATTGAAACCCGGCCACTCGGTACGACATTTCTGGATGGTGCTGATCAGGCACTCGACATGGCCACCGCACCGCTTGCGGCGGACCAGATTTCAAAACTGCTGATCGAGGTCGGTGGCGAGGGGTTCATCGCACACGCCCGTTCAGGTAGGCAGGTTTCGGCACGCTATCTTAAGGGAAGCGACGCTGCTGTGATGATCAGCGGTGGACAACATCCCAATGAAACGACGGGCATTGTCGGCGCGCTTCGTGCGGCTCGCGCATTGCAAGCGAAGACGGGTGCTCATTTCACCATTTCGCCGCTTGAAAACCCGGATGGTTATGCCATTCATCAGCGTCTTCGTATCGACAACCCAAGACACATGCATCATGCCGCCCGTTATACCGCGTTAGGCGACGATCTCGAATACCGCACAGTCGAGAATTCGGGAGCGCATCTCAACGAGAAGGCAATCCGTTTCGATGCACAGGAACTGAGCGGCGCCACCCTGCACGTAAACCTCCACGGCTATCCATCACACGAATGGACCCGCCCGCTCTCCGGTTATGTGCCGCGCAATTTCGCAATGTGGACACTACCAAAAGGCTTCTTCTTGGTCGTACGGCACCATGCCGGATGGGCTGAGCAAGCCGAAACATTGCTCGACAAAGTCACCCGCCATCTGGGCAGCATTCCCGGCCTATTGGATTATAATGACCGACAGATAGCGCTCTATGAAATCCACGCTGGTGAAACCGGCTTCCGCCTCATCAACGGCTTCCCCTGCCTTTCATCGATCGATGATCGACATACCGTGCCGATGACGCTGATAACCGAGTATCCGGACGAAACCATCTATGGCGATGATTTCATTACAGGGCACACGGCCCAGATGCAGACGGTGATGGCAGCTTACGAGGCATGGCAGGATATTGCGGTGGCAAGCTCCTGAGTAAGGGAGTAAATTGTGCTGACATCCCATTCGTCCGGTTCAATTTTTCTATGTCCTAGACCGTATCATTAAATCTTTTTCAGCCGGCGTATCTCTGGCGGTATTGCGTTTTGCGCGAAATTTGCATTGAGAGATCATATAGAAGCCGGATGCGTACGAACTAAGTCGACTCGTATTCCAAAGCTAACAAAAATTATATTTATATAAAANTAATAGAGGTTTNAGATATATTTTATATGGTTGATGACATAATTTGAGTCGTGCGGCGGCTAGCCAGAACATCGCTATCTTCGGGTTGCAAGGAACATCTGTCTCCTGGTCACGTTTTCCAACGCTTACAATGGAGATGAAANTGGCAATTACCTATCACGTTGGCGAACACGATGGCGGTTATGCGTACCGGCTTGGCGATGTCTGGTCCGAGACGTTTCCCGATCACGATACCGCGCTCAAAGCGGCCAAGGATGCGGCGCGTCGTCAGCAGATTGGTGGGGAAGAACTTGATATCTCCTTTCAACTGGCGGACGGCCAATGGCTAACGCAGCACGTACGCGGTGGTGATCGGCCCCAAACAGACGTGGTTGATGATACATTAGCAGAATAGCGTTCCAGGAATTTTATGGGTTTTACCGGAGCGTTTCATACAATTGTCCGCGCATCCGGTGGCATCAGTCACAGCTTGCCGATCGATGTGTAGAGTGCGAAACTGGACCTGATGCTGATATCCCTTTCCAACATAGCCAAGTCTTACACTACACCGGAGGGACAGGTCGAAGTCTTGAAGGACATCGACCTGTCTGTAACGAGTGGCCAGAGTGTTGCTTTGACGGGCGAGTCGGGTAGCGGAAAAAGCACGCTTCTCCATCTCGCAGGTGGTCTCGACAGGCCGGACCGTGGTCGCATTCTGATGAACGACCGCGATATCACCGCTCTGGATGAGCTCGGGCGCGCGGAATATCGGCGCACCGAGGTGGGATTAATTTTTCAGCAATTCAACCTTATTCCCTCACTGGATGTGGCAGCCAATGTTGCATTTCACGCAAAACTCGCTGGTCGGTTCGATGCTGCCTGGCAAAGAGAGTTGATCGGGCAACTTGGTCTCGACGCACTGACGCACAGATATCCCGAGCAGTTGTCAGGCGGGCAGCAGCAACGTGTTGCCATCGCTCGGACGCTGGCAGCAACGCCGCCGCTCGTATTGGCAGATGAGCCTACCGGTAATCTGGATGAGTCCACGGGTGATGCTGTGCTTGATCTGATGTTGTCGCTAAGCCGAACTGCGGGCTGCGCACTTCTGCTGGTCACGCATTCCATGCGGCTCGCGGATAAGCTGGATCGTAAGGTCCTTTTGCGCAACGGAAAAATCGTCGCATGAACAGGGCGACTTTTCTCGTCCTGATTTCCTACTGGCGATATCGCCNGCTTCAGCTTGTAACATTGGTCCTTGGCATCGCTCTGGCGACTGCCTTGTGGTCCGGCGTTCAGGCTATCAATGCCGAAGCGCGGGCAAGTTATGCGCGCTCCGCTGCCATTCTGGAACAAAGCGGCCTTTCACAACTCGTCGCGAAAAATGGTGATGGAATACCGCTGGCGAGCTTCGCCAGACTGCGACGCGCCGGGTGGAATGTTTCACCGGTGATTGAGGGCGATCACCGTTTCGGTTCGGTCCGCATCAGGCTTGTCGGGATTGATCTCCTGTCCATGCCCAGTGAAGGCCGAGTGGTGACGATTTCAGGTTCGTCCGAGCTGGTGGATTTTATCGGCGGGACGAATCTGCTTGTCGTCTCACCAGCCACAGCGACTCGTCTGGCCGGTGTGGACGGAATACGATTGAAAATTTCAGATGATATTCCGGATGGTGCTGCATTTGCAGATATCGGTGTTGCGGATCGATTGCTGGAGAAAAACGGAGTTCTCAGCAGACTTGTGATAGCGTCCACACAAAGGCAAGGCCTGTCATCGCTGGAAACGATTGCGCCTGAACTCCAGTTGGTAACCACAGAACGGCCAGATATGGCGCGGCTCACGGACAGTTTCCACCTTAATCTGACGGCCTTCGGTTTCCTCGCATTTATCGTCGGCCTGTTCATCGTCTACTCTGCAACGGGCCTTTCGTTCGAGCAGCGCCGAGCCACATTCCGCACTGTGCGCTGTCTAGGTGTTTCACTGCGGGCGCTGACGATAATGTTGGTCGTTGAAATCATGGCTCTTGCTTTCATCTCCGGCGTCATCGGCGTGGTCCTCGGCTACGTCATGGCATCGATGCTGCTGCCGGGTGTTGCGGCGACGCTCCGTGGGCTTTACGGCGCAGAGGTCACAGGCAGCCTGTCTCTCAGGCCACAATGGTGGCTGGCCGGAATGAGTATGGCGTTGGCGGGAACAGCAATATCTTCGGCGCAGAGCCTCTGGCGGGTACGTCAGATGCCCATTCTGGCTGGCGCTCAACCCNAGGCCTGGGCACTGGCATCGAAAACAGGATTGAAGGTTCAGTCTCTTGCCGGGGCCGCGCTGTTGATTATGTCCGTTGCTCTGGCTCTGGCAGGTACTGGTCTGGTGTCCGGCTTCATCGTGTTGGGCACTCTTCTGCTCGGTTTTGCCCTTCTGCTTCCAGCCGTCCTGTCCACAATTCTGCGTCTCGCTGAGCGGCGGGCGGGAGGCGCCATGACGGAATGGTTCTGGGCGGATACGCGGCTGCAATTGCCCGGGCTGTCGCTCGCGCTCATGGCCCTTCTTCTGGCGTTATCGGCCAATGTCGGGGTCGGCACGATGGTGTCGAGTTTCCGCACCACCTTCGTTGGTTGGCTCGATCAGCGCCTGGTTGCGGAACTCTACGTCACCGCGCGTGACGAGACGGAAGCTGCCCGGCTCCGGCAATGGTTGCCCTCCCACGCTGATGCCGTGCTGCCAATCTGGAGTACGCAGGGTAATATCCTGGGAAACGAACTGCAGATCACAGGTGTGGCCGATCATTCGACCTACCGGGATCATTGGCCACTCATAGAACGGTCGCCCGACACCTGGGATATGGTCGCGCAGGGGCGAGGTGCTTTGATCAACGAGCAGCTATGGCGCGAAAAAGGCGTCCAACTCGGCCAGAACATCACATTGCCCGATGGATGGATGGTTACCGTATCAGGCGTTTACTCCGATTATGGAAATCCAAANGGACAGGTGATGGTTGGCGCGGATGCCCTTCTCCGTCATTATCCCGACATTCCTAAACTTAGATATGGAGTGCGCGTGGACCCACGGCGAGCACCAGAGCTCAAACGTCAGATCGTGGAAGAACTGGCTATTCCGGCAAGCAATGTCGTGGATCAGGCTTCCATCAAGCAACAATCACGCGCCGTGTTCGAGCAGACTTTCACCGTCACTGCCGCCCTGAATGTGCTCACCCTTGCTGTGGCAGGCTTTGCAATGTTCGCCAGCCTTTTGACCCTTTCCGGTATCAGGCTGCCGCAGCTTGCCCCCGTGTGGGCCATGGGTATACGTCGCAGAAATCTTGCTTTGATGGAGATTTTGAGAACGCTCGCTCTCTGGTTCCTGACCTTCGTCTTTGCCGTTCCAGTCGGGCTTGCGCTCGCCTGGGTGTTGCTTGTCATCGTCAATGTTGAGGCCTTCGGTTGGAGATTGCCGATGATGATCTTCCCTAGTGACTGGTTGAGACTTGGCGCAATAGCGCTGGTCGCGGCGACACTTTCCGTTTTGCTGCCTGTCATCAGGCTGGCGACGATCAATCCCTCCGACTTGCTTCGGGTATTTGCCAATGAACGCTAGGCACTTCGCTTCTCTCGCTCTGTTATCGATGCTGATCTGTCTTCCCGGCGGCGTTCGGGCTCAGGGATTTGCAGGTCTGGGGTCGGATGCCGAAGGGTTTCAGATACCCAAACGCGGCACGATGCTGTCCTTTCCCCGGGACCATGGACCGCACTCCGATTTCAGGATTGAGTGGTGGTACGTCACTGCAAATCTTCAAACGGAGGATGGCACCCCTTTGGGTGCTCAATGGACCCTGTTTCGTTCGGCGCTTGCGCCGGGTGAAGAAAGCGGCTGGTCCAGCCGACAGATATGGCTGGGACATGCGGCGATCACAACTGCACAGCATCATTACGTAGCGGAACGGCTGGCTAGAGGCGGGGTGGGGCAGGCTGGCGTTACCGCCAGCCCTTTCGAAGCATGGGTCGATGATTGGCGCATGACGTCCTTGCCACCCGATAGAGGAGACCAACTGGATAATGTCGAGCTGGGCGCTAGCGGCCAGGACTTCGGCTATCAGTTGAATCTATCCGCTAGCGGGCCGCTGGTCTTGCAGGGTGATCGTGGATATTCGGTGAAATCATTGGCGGGGCAGGCGAGTTATTACTATTCCCAGCCGTTTTATAAGGTGAGCGGAACGGTCACCATGGGCGGGGCACCGGTCAAGGTCAGCGGTAAAGCCTGGCTTGATAGGGAATGGTCTTCGCAGCCGCTCGCGTCAGATCAGACGGGCTGGGACTGGTTTTCACTGCATCTTGCCTCTGGAGAAAAGCTAATGGCTTTTCGCCTCCGAGACAGCGGCGGAGGCTATATCTCGGCAAACTGGATATCGAACGACGGAAAAACGACGCCGCTCTCTGGAGATGACGTCTCTCTTGAGCCGTTGCGACAAGCAAAGGTCGATGGCAAAGACATACCTGTAACCTGGCGAGTTCGAATTCCCAGCAAGGGGCTGGATATCACCACCAATGCGCTGAATGATCAGGCATGGATGGCGACCTCCACATCCTATTGGGAGGGGCCGATCTCCTTCACAGGAAGCACCACCGGCGTTGGCTATCTGGAAATGACCGGATATTGAAAACGCACGTGACCCGATCGCAGAATGCGGTCAGGCCAGAGCCCCCCGTTAGCGATGCGAGATCAAGCGTCGATATTCCGCTTCCGGTATTCCGTAAGAATCCCCGGCTGTTTCCTCGAGAATCCTGCGGTCTCTGACGGTAATCAGCGCACGTTCTGCCTTAATGGCCAGATTACCCTCCAGCTTATGCAGGGCATCTGTGACGCTCGGCCGTCTTACACCCAGCATAACAGCCAGAAAATCATGTGTCAGGGGAAGTTCGTCACCGAGACGGTCCTGGCACATCAGAAGCCAGCGGGCGAGCCGCTGCTCCACGCCGTATCGCCCGTCTGCCAGCGCCGTCGCTGCGATCTGGATCATGAACACATGTGCGTATCGCAGAAGAAGCTCGCGAAGCGTGCGACTGTCATCCATGAGCCCGACAAGGTCAGGCGAAGCGATCCTGAGTGCTTTACCTCCAGCCTGCATGAACGCCTTGTGAGGGCTGGAGTCTACACCCAGTAATACAGGCACGCCAGAACAGCCGTCGTTACCTATACACCCCACCTCGATTGATTTGCTGGCTACGACGACCTCTGAGGAAAGCCCACTCTCGAAAAAGTAGACATGCTTGATTGGCTCGTAGCTTTCGAACAACGACGCTTCCTGCTCCAAAGCAACAGGTTCGAGATGGGGTCGCACAAGATCGATGTCTTCTGCGGACAGAGTTTTAAGCAAACCATTATTGGTCCAGGTCAATGGGGCACCCTTTCTTGATGTCGGTAAGGCATGATGCGGCGGCAAAGCAGAGTTCAAAGCGACCTCTCATTTCCGCGGCATGTCAGAATTCGATGAAACTTTAGCAAGTGCCGATGGTTCGAAGTGAAATCGGAGATTTGAGATGCGCTATTACTTTCACGTCCGTACCCATGGAAAACTGGCAAGAGATCCAGAAGGCGCGGAGTTCGAAACACTCGAAGCGGCATGTGATGAGGCCTTTCATGCTGCCCGTGAAATTCTGGCTGAACGTTTGGCACAGGGCGAGGTTATCGACGGAGAAATCTTTGAGATTACCACCGAAANCGGTGATATCGTCGGAACCGTTCCATTCCGGACGGCCGTGAGAATGGGATGAGGAAAAGGGTCTGCGAGAAAAATAAAGAGCAACCTGCTTATTACCTTTGTAATCCAAGGATTTTCCATACCAAAAATACCCCATTCTCTTGGCGGCACTTACTCTAAATCACCGTGGATGCAAGTATATTAGACAGATCGTACGCTAGCGTACTGTTGTGCCTTTTATCGGAACGATGACGGTTTCTACGACTTGATCTACCTCTAGCAAGGAGATCAAGCATGTCCTCAGACTTAAAGATTCAGCAGGAAATTGTCGCTCTTATCCCAGCACTTCAAAAGTTCGCATGGCGTTTTCATCGCACGCAGACCGATGTGGATGACCTTGTTCAGGAAACGCTGCTCAAGGCTCTCAAAGCGATGCACTCCTTTACGCCCGGTACCAGTCTAAAATCCTGGATGTTTACGATCATGCGCAATGCGCATCACACCGCCTACCAGAAAAGCAAGCGCACGACGGTTGGGACTGACAACATGGAGCATCGCATTCCCGCAGCGCCATTTCCACAGGAGTGGGCNGTGCGCAAGATCGAATATGATCGTGCGTTGAAAGCAATGCCGACCGTTTATCGTCACGTCTTTCATCTCGTTATCGAGGATGGCAAAGCTTATGACGATGCTGCAAGTGAATGCAAANTCTCGGTTGGAACCGTCAAGAGCCGTGTTAACCGGGCCAAGCATTTTCTCGCCAACCACATGGGCGACACCATGTCTACCGTTGCAGCCATCTGACCTTCAACAGAATACTAAAAGCGATATCTTTTAACCCGGTAATCTTTTTGCCGGGTTTTGCTTTGTTTTTCCTAGCAAACGCCTTTGCTGAAANTGAAGCACCCATACGGCCCGGGGTCTGATGTTCTGACGATTGCGAAGGACTTCTTGGCGGCCTCGTAAAACGCAAACCGTTCCAGCGGCTCTATCAGTACCGCGCGGCCTTCGGAACGATCGACCACGGCTTGCATAGCCGCAAAAATCGGAACCTGACCTTCGGGNTCGCCGACCACCTGCATGCGTTTAACCGGTGCATCGACGAATGTGTCTAGCGGAAAAAGCGTCAGTATCGCTTCCGCTGCACGCGTAAGCCCGCAGCCGGAAACATCGATCAGGCGACCGTATGTCGTTTGTTTGGCAATGGTCTGGGCGGGATGGTTGATGTCGCACAAGACCAATTGATCGCCATGGCCCATCAACATAAGGGCATAAAGAAGCTCTGCATTTAAGGCCGGATCTATTCCTTTAAGCATCTCACATGCCTTCCCAATTTTTCTTCACGAATTGTGAACTTTTTGTAATGTAGTGGATCCTTGCGCAACAGAGAGGCCACATCTTAGATGGCCGCCGCTCTATTTCAACTGTTTTTATTCGTAAANTCGCGATTATTCCGAGATGGGAGAGCGAGGGTCCAAAATATTTAACAAACTCGGGAAGATGTAATTTACAATAAGATATAATTGTGTGAAGTTCGGGTATCGGACGATATCCTCCCGGGATAACGACATGGCGGCGGGTGCAGCAAGTTGTTGTATCCGCCGCATAAACGGGGGTGATGTCCGTGTCGCGAGGAGTATGCGACGCTCTGGGAGGAGAAGAACTTTTGGCATCGATGAATATCGTCAATGTCGGAAANGCCTATGGCAGCCTGACGGTTATCCATGGCGTTTCCGTTGAGATACCCGACGGCGAATTCGTCGTTCTGGTCGGCCCGTCGGGCTGCGGAAAATCGACGCTGCTGCGCATGGTCGCGGGTCTCGAACCGATTACTTTTGGTGATATCCAGATCGACGGCAAGGTGGTCAACGACCTGCCACCGAAGGACCGTGATATAGCGATGGTCTTCCAGAGCTATGCCCTTTATCCGCATAAGACGGTGGCGGAAAATATGGGTTTCGCGCTCAAAATGCGGGGCGAGACGAAAGCCGATATCGATGCCCGGGTCCGCAAAGCCGCCGAAATTCTCGATCTCGTTCCCTATCTTGCCCGCTACCCTCGCCAGCTCTCGGGCGGCCAGCGCCAGCGCGTGGCGATGGGACGCGCCATCGTGCGTGATCCCAAGGTCTTCCTGTTCGATGAACCGCTCTCCAATCTCGATGCCAAGCTGCGTGTACAGATGCGCGCGGAAATCAAGGAATTGCAGCGGCGGCTGGCCACGACCATGATTTACGTAACGCATGATCAGGTCGAAGCCATGACCATGGCGGACCGTATCGTTGTGTTGCGCGATGGACGGGTCGAGCAGATTGGCTCGCCTCTGACGCTCTACGATAAGCCCGCCAACACATTCGTTGCCGGTTTCATCGGATCTCCATCCATGAACCTCATCAAGGGTCATATCCGTAGCGGCGGAGAGCCTTATTTCGAAACCGATGAGGGCATCCGTCTGCCGCTTGTCCGCGCACCTGCTGGTTCCGATGGTCAATCCGCATTTTACGGCATCAGGCCAGAGCATTTCGCGCTCGGCGGTCCCGTCAACGCGCAAGTCACTGTCGTGGAATCGACCGGCTCGGAAACACAGGTCTTTGCGAAACTCGGGCAGCAGAAGATCATCGGCGTGTTTCGTGACCGGGTGGAAGAACCCTCGGGTGGCACCATTGCAATGACGCCGAATGCCGAATTGGTCCATCTGTTCGATGGCGAAAGCGGGCAGCGGCTGGAATGAATTCTACCTGACGCTTTGAGGAGATAGCGTCAGCAACCACAAAAGTGGCGTATCAATAACGGGAGGAGAACCACATGAAAGTCAGTGATTTCGAAAGAATGATGGCGATTGGGCTGAGCCGCCGCGCCATTTTGAAAACCGGCGCGAGCCTCGGTGCAGTGGCTGCGTCCGGTAGCATGCTCGGCCCGATTGGATCGGCCTTCGCTCAGGATGCATCCTTGCGTACCCAGATTTTGCAGGTGCCGGGTGTGGGCAAGGGCTCACCAACGGATGCCGACTGGCAAAAAGTCGGTGAGATGTGCCTTGAGGCCACCAAGAAGAGCGTGAAGCAGGGCGAGTTTGCTGGTGTCGAACTTTCCTTCATGGGCCTAAACAACCAGAACCTCCACAACGTCCTGTTCCGCGGCTTCCTCAAGCCTTGGGAAGACTACACCGGCGCCAAGATCACCTGGATCGATCTGGCGCAGGCCGACTACAATCCGCGCCTCCAGCAGGCAATCGCCACCGGCACAGTCGATTTCGACCTTCTCGAAATGGGCGCGCCATTCGAAGGCGATGTTTGCGGCAAGGGGCTGGCATCGGAAATGCCGGATTGGGTCAAGACCCAGATCGATATGGACGATTACGTCGATTACCTGAAAGCGCCCGTCGGTACCTGGGATGGCAAGACCTACCGTGTGTCCGTCGATGGCGATTGCCACAACTTCAACTATCGTACCGATTACTTCACCGATGCCGATTTGGCGAAGGCCTGGAAGGACGAAGGCCATGAAGGCGATTGGGCCGTGCCGAGAACTTGGCAGAAGGTGCAGGAAGTCACTAAGTTCCTCAAGGGTAAGAAAATTGGTGGCACCGATGCCATCGGCTATCTCGATTCGCCAAAGGCATGGGGTGGTTTCGGGTTCTACTTCCTCGGCAGCCGCGCAACGGCTTATGCCAAGCACCCCGACGACAAGGCCTGGTTGTTCGATACCGACACCATGAAGCCACGAATCAACAACCCAGCCTGGGTTCGTGCCATTCAGGATGTGATCGACGCGCTGCCATCTGAAGCGGGCGACCAGCTGAACGCCGATCCCGGCACGGCAGCTTTCCAGCAATTTCTGGCTGGCACCGGATCGATGGTGTCGTGGTGGGGTGATGTCGGTGCAGCTGCACGCACCAGCGATACCTCTGTTATCGGCGACAGCATCGGCTTTGATATTTTGCCTGGCTCTGACGATGTCTACAATTCCAAGACCGGCACATGGGACAAACTTGCCAGCGGCCCCAACTTTGCGCCCAACATGGCCTATCTCGGTTGGGGTGTTTATGTCATGGCCCGTGTCGACAGCGACGAGAAAAAGAAGAAAGCGGCCTGGAGTGCTGCAGCCCATCTCGGCGGCAAGGATTTGGCGTTGTGGACTGCTGCCTATCCATCCGGCTTCCAGTGCTATCGCAAAAGCCAGTTCGATATCAAGGAATGGGTAACGGCCGGGTATGACGAGGCGTTTATCTCGAGCTATCTCGCTTCCCAGTCCAACTCCTACAACCACCCCAATGCCGCCATCGAGCCACGCATACCGGGTATCTTCCAGTATTACAGTGTGGCGGAAGATGAACTGGCCAAGGTGTTTGCCGGACAGGCCAGTGCGCAGGAAGGGGCAGATGCTATCGCCGCAGCCTGGGAAAAGGTCACCGACCAGCTTGGTCGCGAAAAGCAGATCGCGCTTTACAAGGCTTCACTCGGAGCTTGATGCCTAAACCGATAGTCTCAGGCGGTCCAGCATTGTACCGCCTGAGCAACGACCGTTTGAATACGGCTTTCCAGCCTCGAGGTTGCCCATGTCGCATACGATCACGCCAACTTTGCAGCCCGTCGAACAGACCACCGTTCAACGGAGCGCCGCCAAGCGCGGCAAGCTTTTGCTGTTGGCCGCGACCGTTCTTATGTTTGTTGTCCTTGCTCTCCAGATATCGGATGCGGCGGGCTTTACCGCGTTTGGTTTCATCAGTTGGCGGCCGCTGCTGTTTGCCTATGTCATATGGGCTGTGGCGCTATGCGCCGCACAGGTGATGATCCGAGGGGAAGCGGGCCAGCGCGCGGCCTTCGTGCTCCCCGCCGTTCTCTTCACCGTCGCCATGGTCGTGTTTCCCACGGTATTTGGCCTCTATATCGCCTTTACTGACTGGAACCTCAGCGCCGCTGCCGGTCGTCGTTTCAACGGTCTGGATAATCTGCGCACCCTCTTTGCAGATCGTTATTTCTGGAACGCATTGCTGAACATGGTCTATTACGTTCTGTCGGTGCTGGTGCAATACGCCATTGCCTTCGGGCTGGCATTGCTTCTCAACGCTGAGATCAAGGCGCGCAAATTCTTCCGCGTCGCCTTCCTGTTACCGCTGATGCTCAGCCCGGTGGCCGTGAGCTGGATGATCGGCAAGTCGTTGATGGAGTATCGCTTCGGCCCGGCGGCTACGCTTGCGCGTTATCTCGGCTGGGACAATCCGGCATTCTTCTCGACACCATGGCTTGCCCGTTCATCGATCATTGCGATGGATGCCTGGGTGTCCATTCCCTTCATGATGATCCTGCTGCTTGCAGGCCTTCAGGCTTTGCCTTCCGAAATCAAGGAAGCCGCGAAAGTGGATGGTGCTTCGGGCTGGCAGAGCTTCAAGGAAATCACTTTTCCGCTCATGCTGCCTGTCAGCATCACCGTCATCATCCTGCGCATCATCTTTCAGCTGAANCTCGCCGATATCGTGATCAACGTTACCGCTGGCGGGCCAGGGGGCGCGACGGACACGGTGTCCAGCTTCATCTTCCGCGAATACCGGGACCGCTCGAATGTCGGTTACGGCACCATGCTGGCGGAGTTTTATCTCGTCATCATCATCATTTNCGTCGCGCTCATCCTCAAAGGGGCGAGCCGATGGATGCAACGCGACAATTGAGGCTGGACCCAATGGCAACACATGTTGAGATATCCACCACGCAGCCAAGCTTGTGGTCCCGCCGTCCGCAGTTTCTGACCAAAAGCCTGCTGATCTATGCGGCGCTGGTATTCTGGGCCTTTGTCTCGCTGTTTCCGATTTACTGGACGATCACGACGTCCTTCAAGACGGCTGTCAACGTCACCCAGGGACATCTTATTCCCTTCGTTGACTTCACACCGGACTGGAAGGGTTGGCGCTCGCTGGGGCTATCGCCGGATACGATTTTTGTTCAATCGACTGTCCGTGACGAGTTCGTCCGGCGTTTTTTCAACAGCATCGTCGCTTCTGCCGGCGCTTCGTTCCTCGCCGTTGTCATCGGCTCTCTTGCAGCTTACGGCCTTAGCCGCTTCTCCTATAAATTCCTCTGGATGAAGAACAAGGATATCTCCTTCTTCTTTCTGTCGCAGCTTATCCTGCCACCCGTCGTTTTGGCCATGCCATTTCTAGTACTCTACAAGCACCTCATGTTGCTCGATACTCTGGTCGGCCTCATCCTCGTTTATACGCTGATGGTGCTTCCCATCGTCATCTGGATCATGCGTGACCAGTTCGACACTATTCCCGTGGAACTGGAGCAGGCGGCGCTGGTTGATGGTTGCTCGATCTGGGGTGCATTCATGCGTATCGTTCTGCCCATCGCGCTCCCAGGTATGGTCGCGGCCTTCATCCTCTCGGTGATTCTATGCTGGAACGAGTATTTCTTCGCAGCACTCCTTACGAGTTCGAATGCGAAGACATTGCCGGTGATGGTAGCAAGCCAGACAGGCTCGCAAGGCATCAACTGGTGGTCCATGGCGGCCATCGCAACCGCAGCCATCATGCCGCTGGTGCTGGTCGGCATCTTCCTTGAACGTTACATCGTGAAGGGTCTGACGGCCGGGGCGGTCAAATAAACGACGTTAATGAGAAGACAATGCTCGATACAGCGTTGAACGCCAGCATTTTGCCTGGTTGAAAAGTTTGAGGTTTACCATGAAGTCTGGAGTTTCCATTCTCGGAATTTTCGTTGCCGATACCGCCTATCTTGCTCCGCGCATGCCAGCCGTCGGCGAGACGATTACCGGAAGCGGCTTTTCCGTTGGGCCAGGAGGCAAGGGTTCCAATCAGGCGGTCGCTGCTGCGCGCGCTGGTGCCGAGGTTTCCTTCATCTCCAAGATTGGTCGTGACACATTCGGTGACCTCGCGCTGAAANCATATGAGCAGGCTGGTGTAACGACCAATCTGACGATCATGGATGATCAGCCGACAGGCGCAGCCTTCATATACGTCAATGACAGCACGGGCGATAATGCCATCATCGTCTATGCGGGGNCCGCAGGCACGATCGATGTCAGCGATGTCGAGGCGGCGCGGGAGACCATCGAGAAATCGGCGGTGTTCGTGACTCAGTTGGAGCAGCCCGCGCAGGCGGCACAGCACGCGCTTCAAATCGCCCGCAACGCCGGTGTCAAAACGATATTCAACCCCGCGCCAGCCGAGCCCTTTCCGGCGGAAATCTATCGCCTCTGCGACTTTATCATTCCGAACGAGACGGAGGCCGCAGCCCTGGTCGGCTTTCCCATAGATACCATTGACGATGCCCAGCGCGCCGGTGATGAGTTCCTGTCTCGCGGTGTCGGCGTCGCAATCATCACGCTAGGTGGTCGCGGTGTGTTGTTTCATGCGCGAGGGCAGTCCGTTCATTTGCCTGCTTTCTCATGCGGTCCTACCTTGGACACGACGGGCGCTGGCGATGCTTTCGTGGGTGGCTTTGCAGCAGCATTGTCACGAGGAACCGGGCCGTGCCAAGCCGCGCGGTTTGGCTGTGCGACAGCCGGTATCGCCGTGACACGACGTGGTACAGCGCCTGCAATGCCGATGCTTGCCGAAATAGAGGCCGTCATGGCGCGCTGACGCCATGGGATTGTCGTCTGTTCTGACGGCAAGACTCGAGGCTCATTTCACATCTTGTCATCAATAGCTGCTGGAACCTCGGCGGCCCTTCTCCGCATGCCTCTGTGTTGTGCAGCGGACTCGAAAAANCACCGATTTGATGCGTCGCACAACATATATAGCTTTACAAAATAAAATTAATTTGTGAAGTTACGTTCACAACGACGGAAGTGAGCTAGATCTGTGACCCAATTGAAATTCGCCACCCGACTGAATTCCTTCGCCTCGAAGCCGGCTGCCGAGTGGCCTGACCTATCCGGCAAGCCGACAATGCTGCAGATGGCAAAGCGCGCTGCAAAGGTGCAGGGTCTGACTGATCTCGACCTTAACTACCCTGACCATGTAGCCGAAGATCCTGCACTTCTCGCGCGTCAGATCGGAGATTTGGGCTTGGCAATTAACGGTTTTGCCATGCGCTACTACACCAATCCTGCCTTTAAGATTGGTGCCTTTACCAACCCGGATGCTGCTGTCAGACGCGAAGCGATCGACTTGACGAAAAAGGGCATTGATGCCGCGCGTGCCGCTGGCAGCAATCTGATGACCCTGTGGCTTGGCCAGGATGGTTTCGATTATGCCTTCCAGGCTGATTACCACACTCTGTGGCAACACGAAATTGATGGTATTCGTGAAGTGTGTGCGCATGATCCCGATTGCCTTGTCAGCATCGAATACAAGCCAAACGAGCCTCGCTCCTACAGCCTGATGCCCGATTGTGCGACGACACTTCTGGCAATCAAAGACGTCGATATGCCCAATCTCGGCGTCACGCTGGACTTCGCGCATGTGCTTTATGCCGACGAGCAGCCCGCTTTTGCAGCGGCCCTGATCGCCCGTTACAGCCGCGTCCTCGGTGTTCATTNGAACGATGGTTATGCCAAGCGTGATGATGGCCTGATGGTCGGTGCTGTCCACACGCAGCAAACCATCGAGCTTCTGCGTCAGATCCGTAAAGACGGCTACGATGGCGCCATCTACTTCGACACGTTCCCGGATATGACTGGCCTAGACCCCGTTCACGAATGCGAGGTCAATATCCAGACCGTCAAGCGGATGTTGAAAATCGTGGATCGCATCGAGCAGGACAATCGCCTGTCCGGTGCCGTGGAGCGGCAGGATGCCGTTTCCGCCCAAGCCGTCATTCAGGAGCTTATGCTCGGCTGAAGCAAGACCGCTGACATTCTCGAAATCTGAACCTTTTACCAAAGGCATGCCGAAGGTTTGCCGAAAACAACACCATCCGGGAGGAAACCGATGAAGACCTTTTTGAAANCCACGATGGCTGCCGGGCTTGCCGCCAGCTTCCTGTTCAGCGCCGCTTTTGCGCAGGAACTTGCGCCGCTTAATTCCGACACGGAAAANGACCGCATGGACTGGTCGCAGCTTGAAGCCAAGCTCGGCCCATTCCCGAAACTGCCTGAAGGTACGAAAGCTGGCGCGGTTTCCAAGACGCTGACCAACGAATACTGGCGCTCGCTCGGTCTCGGATATGAGGCTTTCGGCAAGAAGGTCAACGTTCCCGTTGCTTACCAGGCCGCCCAGAGCGAGGGTGACCAGTTGGGCCAGTTGACGATTGCAGAAGGAATGATCACGCAGGGTTTCAATGTCTTGCTGGTATCGCCGCAGACGGATGCCAATCTGCAGCCGGTGATCGAACAAGCCAAGGCCGCCAATATTCCTGTCGTCAACGTCAACGACGCGGTCATTCCGCAGGCGGAACACTATGTTGGTAACGTCCAGCGCGACAACGGCGTGCGTGTTGCCAAGTGGTTCATCCAAAACCGCCCTGAAGGCGGCAAGGTGGCCATCGTTGAAGGCCAGGCTGGCGTTTATGCCGCCGTGCAGCGTACCGATGGCTTCAAGTCGACCATCAGCGAAGGCGGCAAGTTCCAGGTCGTCGCCAGCGTTCCCGGTAACTGGGATCGCCAGACGTCTTATGATGCCGCCACCAACATTCTCAACCAGCACCCTGATCTAATCGGCTTTTACGCCAACAATGACGGCATGGCGCTCGGTATTGTCGAAGCGGTCAAGGCTGCCGGTCTTGCAGGCAAGGTCGCGGTTTTCGGCACGGATGGCATTTCCGATGCCTACGCGTCCATCAAGGCTGGCGAACTCACCGGAACCGTGGACAGCTTCCCGGTTCTGACGGGCGAAGTCGCACTCGAAACCGCGTTGCGCCTTGTTGCCGGTCAGAAATTGCCGCGCGTGGTCGCCACCCCGCAGGCGCTGATCACTGCTGACAATCTCAGCCGCTATCAGGGCGAGGGCGTCGATCTGCGCGCCGTGCTGATGGAAGATGCCAAGACGGCCAAGTAATGAGTGCTCAGGGGAGGCCGGTTTCGCCGGCATCCCCATCAGCCTGAGAGGTGGAACGATGACGCCACGACTGAGATTCGAAACGATTTCCAAGAGCTTTCCCGGCGTCAACGCGCTGACGGATGTCTCCTTCGACGTGGCCCCCGGTGAAATCCACGGACTCCTCGGCGAAAACGGCGCTGGCAAGTCCACGCTTCTGCGCATCCTGTCCGGCGTGTTTCGCCCGACATCCGGCACCGTATTTGTTGATGGCATGCCTGTCGCCTTCAAGAAGCCGATGGATGCCCGTGCTGCCGGTATCGCGATGATCCATCAGGAACTTCAGCAGGTGCCACACCTCAGTGTTGCTCAGAACATGTTTCTTGGCCATTCCTTGACGCATATGGGCGGTATGTTCGTATCCCGCCGCGAGCAGGAAGCCCGCGCTGCCGAAGCGCTGTCGATGATCGACAAGACCATCGATCCATCAGCGCCGATATCGTCGCTCAAGGTCGCGCAACGCCAGATCGTCGAGATCGGTCGCGCACTTCTCGACAAGGCGAAGGTCATCGCCATGGACGAGCCGACATCGAGCCTGACGCCCAGCGAGTTTGACCGTTTGGCCGAAGTCATCGCCGGCCTGTCGGCAAGCGGCGTTTCGATCATCTACGTGTCGCACAAGATGGATGAGGTATTCCGTATTTGCCAACGCTCCAGCATCATGCGCGATGGCAAGCTCGTTGATATCGTGGACCTTGCCAAGGTTTCGGAGAAAGACGTAATCGCCAAGATGGTCGGTCGCGAATTGATGCAGGAAGAGCATAATTCCTTCGTCACCGATACCGTCAAGCTCGAAGCCCGAAATCTGTCGTCGGCCACGCGAATCCGCGATGTGTCCTTTACCCTGCACAAGGGCGAAGTCCTCGGCATTGCCGGGCTGGTGGGCTCCGGGCGCACAGAACTGTTGCGCCTGCTGGCGGGTGCCGATCGCTTGAGCGCAGGATCGATCAGTATCGACGGCAAGGAGCAAAGCTTCGCCAATCCGCGTGATGCGATTGCCGCCGGGATCGGGCTGGTGCCGGAAGAGCGAAAGCGCGAGGGCATCATCCCCCTGCGCCCTGTCGCCACCAACATGGCTTTGGCCTCCCTCGGCAGTTTCTCATCCGGCGGTATGATCAACAATTCCAAGCTACGCGCCACCGCGCAGGATTTGTTGAAGCGCGTCAATCTCCGGCCTTTCCAGCTGGATCGTCCGATCCGGCTATTCAGCGGCGGCAACCAGCAGAAGGCAATTATTGCGCGCTGGCTGGCGGCCAAGTCGCAAATCCTGCTGTTCGATGAGCCGACACGCGGCATCGATGTCGGTGCCAAGTCGGAAATCTATCATCTGATCGAAGACCTCGCCCGCGAGGGCCATTCCATTATCGTCGTATCCTCCGAGCTGCCGGAAGTCATTCGCCTTTCCGACCGCGTGCTGGTCATGCGGGAAGGGCGGATTGCGGCAGACATTCCGCGTGATCAACTGAGCGAAAGCGCGATTGTCGCGCATGCCATTCCAGGGGCGAATGCCGACGCGGACGACGCGCGCATTGCGCGACCCGTGTGAACCGACAGGACAATTCATGACCACAACTTCCCATGCACCCGCCAAATCCGCCCCCGCCTTCCGCCGTTTCTCGTTTTCGTTGCGTGATGCGGGAACGTTGATCGGTCTCATCGTCATCATGGCGGTGTTTGCCGCACTCGTTCCGGGCTTCATTTCCGAGAGAAACCTCGTCAATATACTGCAGCAGTCCAGCATCAATGCGTGTCTGGCGCTTGGCATGACGCTCGTCATCATTNCCGGCGGTATTGATTTGTCGGTTGGCCCAACGGCTGCCATCTCTGCGGTCGTCACCGCCAGCCTGCTCGTGGCCGGCACGCCGATCCCGCTGGCAATCCTGGCGGGCCTCGGCGTGGGCGTCCTCTGCGGTTTCATCAATGGCGCGCTCGTCGCCTATGTCGGCTTGCAACCCTTCATCGTTACATTGGGAACGCTCAGCACCTACCGCGCCATCGCGCTCATCTATACTGGCGGCAATCCCGTTCTCGGCATTCCCCCNGGTTTCAGGTCTCTATTCAACGGCAATCTCCTCGGTATTCCAACGCCTGTGCTGATCGTCGCTGTCGTCGCCATCGCGGCTTGGACACTCCTGAAGAAGACGCCGATTGGCGAATATTTGATGGCTGTCGGTGGCAATGAAGAAGCCGCTTATGTCGCTGGCGTTCCAATCGCCCGCACCAAGATCACGGCCTATGTGATTTCCGGTGGACTGGCCGCACTGGCCTCGCTCATCCTCATCGGTCGCCTTGGTGCCGCTGAACCCATCCTTGGCAATCTTTGGGAGCTTGATGCCATCGCGGCAGCGGCCATTGGCGGCGCGTCTTTGATGGGCGGCAAGGGAAGCATTCTCGGCACGATACTGGGCGCCATCATCTTGGGTGCAATGCGCAACGGTTTGACGTTGATGAATGTTCAGGCCTTCTATCAACTGCTCGCCACTGGCCTTATAATCCTCGTCGCAATGATGATTGATCGCGCGACAAGGGGAAGAGAATGAATTCCGAAAGCTTCGACACAAAGGCCGTCGGCCCGCGCATTCGCATGATGATGCCGTTGCTGACGCCGCTCGAAGCAAAGGTCGTCGATACCGTATTCGCCATGCGTGATTTCAGCGATGAAACGTCGCTGAAACAGATCGCCGACGATGCAGGGGTATCAGAAGCTATGGTGGTGAAAATCACCAAGAAGCTCGGTTTTTCCGGCTACCGAGATTTCCGCACCGCCGTCAGCCAGTATAACCGTCAGCCGACTGCCGAAATGCACCAGGAACTCTCGGTCGAAGACACCTCTCGGGAAATCGTCCAGAAGGTTTTCCGCACCTCGATCAATGCCTTGGAAGAAACGCTTTCCATTCTGGATATGGTCGCCTTCGACAAGGCGGCGGACCTCATCCACAGCGCAAAGCACCGGGATTTCTACGGCGTCGGCGGCTCGGCGCAGATCGCCCGGGACGTCTCGCACAAGTTCCTGCGCATCGGCGTGCGCGCATCCGTATTCGATGATGTGCACATGATGCTGATGTCTGCGGCGCTGTTGACAGAGGGGGATATCGCCATCGGTTTTTCTCATTCCGGCAACACCACTGCCATCATCGAAGCGCTGCAACTCGCCAAGCGCAATGGCGCGCAGACGATTGCGGTGACCAACTACAATTCGTCAGCCCTCGCGCAGGCGGCCGACGTCGTCCTCTGTTCCACCGCGCAAGGCTCTCCGCTGATGGGTGAGAACGCCGCCGCACGCATCGCACAACTGAATATTCTCGATGCGGTCTTCATGGCGGTGGCGCAACGCGACTACGAATCCGCCGAACGAAACCTTGATCGCACCATGTCCGCCGTCAAATCCAAACGGAAAGATAGACTTTCATGACATCATCGCCGCTCGTCACCGTTTTCGGCAGCCTTCATTATGATATTGCGGTCATGGGACCTTCACGCCCACGCAAGGGTGAGACAGTGACAGGCACGTCGTGGCATCCCAAGAGCGGCGGCAAGGGCGGCAATCAGGCGGTGTCGTCGGCCCGCACCGGCATTTCCACGTCGATGATCGGTGCTGTAGCCGATGATGATTTCGGGCGGTTCTTGCTTGCAAATCTTGAACGTAAAGGCGTCGATCATACCTTTGTCCGGCGTGATGCCACCCAATCCACAGGCATGAGCGTTGCCATCTTTGATGGCGGAGGAGACTATGGTGCTGTCATCGTGTCAGGCAGCAATCTGACACTGGGGGAAGCCGATGTCACCGCTGCCCATGACGTGCTGTCGAAAACGACGCTTCTTGTCCTGCAAAACGAAATCCCGGATGCCGCCAACGTTGTCGGCGCAAAAGCCGTAAAACTTGCCGGTGGCCGCGTCTTGATCAATGCGGCCCCTGCGCGAGTTCTTTCACAGGGGCTCCAGCCGCTGATAGACATTCTTGTCGTCAACGCCATCGAAGCGGAAATGCTGGCAGATACACCCGTTGTGGAAACGCTGGATGGCGCTTTGACCGCTGCCAAAATCCTTGCGCAATCCTATCCAGAGGTCGTCGTCACCGCTGGTGGAGCCGGCGTCGCCTATGCAAGTCGAAATGGCGATGAAACTGTGATTGCGGCGATAAAAGTAGAGGTTCAAAGCACCCACGGTGCTGGAGATGAATTCATCGGCGTTCTCGCAGCGGAACTCGCGTCCGGCAAAGCAATGATCGATGCTCTCCACAAGGCAAATGCGGCAGCGGCCTTTTTGGTCAGCACGGCCGAAAAAGATCGCGTTTGATGTAAACAGACATCTTTCGTCAAAGACGGTGGAACCAGATGGCGCTCATCCGGTTTCGGCTCCTCTCCCATTGGAGCCGCGAATGACCATCCCGACAGCGACCTACCGCATTCAATTCCGCAATGGCATGAACTTCGATCGCGCCGCCGCGATAATCCCCTATCTCAAAAAGCTCGGGATCAGCCATCTCTACGCATCGCCGATATTCACGGCGACGACCGGTTCGACACACGGATACGATATTACCAATGCCAACGAAATCGACCCTGCTATTGGTGGTCGCGAAGGTTTCGACAGGTTGGTGCAGGCTTTGAAGGCGGAGCGGCTCGGGCTCATTCTGGATATCGTGCCGAACCACATGGCGGCGTCGCTGGAAAATTCCTGGTGGAAGGATGTGATCGAACACGGCGCGGAAAGCCGATACGCCCACCATTTCGATATTGATTGGTCCCGCCGCCTGACGCTGCCTTTCCTCGGTACCGATTTCGAAGTCGCACTTGAAGCAGACGAAATCCAGATCAAGGCAGATCCGGCTACTGGCAAACCTTCGCTCTGTTACCATGACGCCCACTATCCGCTCAACCCTTGCTCCTATGCTGACCAAGAAGCGGATTTGCTCGAAACGACTGACAAAAAGTGTATCGCAGATATCCATAGTCGACAGCCTTACCGCCTCACATGCTGGCGTGATGCCAGCCACGATCTCTCCTATCGGCGTTTTTTCGAGGTCACCGGTCTGGCTGGCGTGAAGGTCGAAGATCCCGAAATTTTTGAAGATACTCACGGCCTTACGCTGGAGCTGGTTCGCAATGGCGCTGTGGATGGATTGCGCGTCGATCATGTCGATGGCCTGGCAAACCCCAAGGAATATCTGGAGCGCCTGCGTCGCGAAACCGGGCCATACTGCTATATTACCGTTGAAAAAATCCTTGGCGCAGGCGAGTCATTGCCCGCCGATTGGCCTGTCTCCGGAACCACCGGTTACGAATTCATTGCCTCCCTCAGCAATCTTTTCGTGGACCATGACAAGCTCGCCCGATTGCAAGCAGCCTATGAAGCCACCACCGGCCAGCCCGTTGATATGCCGTCGCAATTGCGCGAAGCAAAACTGCTGATGGCGGACAAGAACTTCGCAGGCGAGTTTGCTACGCTTCTCGCTCTGGCAATGAAAATTCTGGGTGAGGAGACGGGGAAGCCACATCCCGACGAAGAGAAAATACGGACTGCATTACGCGAGCTTGTCGTGTCGTTTCCAGTTTACCGAACCTATGGCACTAAAGATGGCTTGCCGCCGCAAAGCGATGCGGTGCTGGCCAAGGTCGTCAACACAATCAGCGCCGGCCCCAACGCGCCGGATGCGGATGCCCTAAGCAGCTTGCAGCGCATTTTGCGCAGCGGCGAAGGCCAAACCGCTCAGGAATTCAGAACTCGCTTTCAACAACTTACCGGCCCACTCATGGCAAAGTCTGTAGAAGACACGCTCTTCTACAGACACAACATGGCACTCGCCCTCAACGAAGTCGGCGCAGAACCTCTCCCTCACCCGTATTCGGTCGAACGGTTTCATGCCGAAATGGCGGAGCGACTTGCGCAGCAGCCAGATGCTCTGTCCGCCACTTCAACTCACGATACCAAGAGAGGTGAGGACGCGCGTGCTCGGCTCTACGCCATAACCGAAGCACCGGAACTCTGGGCAGATGCCGTTAAGCGCTGGCAGTCCATGAATGCCGGTTTCAAACAGATGCTGGACGACGGCTCCGCCCCGGAGCCCGCCGTCGAATGGATGCTCTATCAAGCCTTGGCTGGTGCCTGGCCCCGCGAACTGGAAACGACGGATCGGCGAGGTTTGCAGTCTCTCGAAGACCGATTTGCCGCCTATGTCGAAAAGGCGCTGCGCGAAGCCAAGCTGCGCACAAATTGGGGCGATAGCAACGACGTCTATGAAGACGCCGTCATTGGCTACGCTCGCAAGCTGCTCTCATCGGAAANCCAAACCTTCCTGAAAGACTTCGCCCGAACGCTCGTCCCCTTCATCAAAGCCGGATCATCAAACAGTCTCGCTCAAACCCTCATCAAACTCACAGCTCCTGGGGTGCCGGACATCTACCAGGGAAGCGAAGGCATCGACCTCAGTCTGGTTGACCCCGATAACAGACGTGAACCGGCTTTCGAAGCGCTTGACGCGCAACTTGCAGCAATTGGCGACAAGAAAGACGAGACTGCAAAACTGAAGCAGCGCCTTATCGCAAACGCTCTCGATATACGCCGTGCAGCACCCGAGCTGTTTGGCGCAGGGCGTTATTTGCCTCTGAAAGTTATAGGTAATGGTGCAGAATGCATCGTGGCCTATGCGCGGGTCGCAGTCGACGATGCCCTTATCGTTGTAGCACCACGTCTGTCGATGCGCGCTGATGTCGACGGTGGCCTCCATACAGTTGCTATCGACCTGCCAGATGAGCTTGCGCACCGCAAATATATGAATGTGCTGACCAAAACCGATGTTGAATTTGGTCGCGTTTTAGACGGGTCCCATGTGGCAAGAGATTGGGGCTTGGGGTTGTTTCACCGTTGCTAATACGCAACGCACTCACGCAACGTTGGATCACCAAGGCGAATTCCTTACGATATTTTGGACGGAAGACCCGACAACTGGCTAAATCAAATGGCGGCGGGGGCCGATTCTTTCGAAAGGTCTACCAAATGCAAAAGGTCGTTAAGTTGGCAGGCTTGCTAGCTCTCCTCGCATCCTCCGCAACTGCTGCTGACATGGTTGCTCAAACTGAGCCTGCCGTCGTTGCCAATCCAGGCGGTTTTTATCTCGGCTCTATCAGCAGCCTGACGTTCCCGGACAATACAAGCTTCTCCTCCGGCGGAGCGTCGTTCGATACGGATTATGATCTCGGTATGTATAGCGGCCTGCGCGCCGGCTACAGCTTCGGTTCATATGGCTTCGTTTCTCCACGCCTTGAACTTGAAATTGGTTACGGTACAGCCGATGTCAATGAGATCAGCAGTGGCGGTGTAAACTTCGGATCAGATTCGTTCGGCGACGCGCGCACGATCCAAGGTTTTGTGAACGCTTACCTCGATATTCCCACGAACACGGCGTTCACGCCTTACTTCGGTGGTGGTATCGGCGCGATGAACCTCGAACTGCATAAGCAAGGTGTTGCAGGCGTAGTCATGGATGATGACGACACCAAATTTGCCTACCATCTCGATGCAGGCGTTGGTATCGATCTCAACACGATCTCGTTCTTCAGAGACAGCACGCTGTTCAGCAACACGACGTTCGACATCGGATATCGCTACACCGCAGCTGATGACTTCAACTTCACGGCGCGCGATGGTTCAGCATCCAGCACGGATTTCAGCAGCCACGCTGTTGTTGCCGGTTTCAGACGCCAGTTCTAAAACCAAATTTTGATGTCTTGAAAAGCCGCTCTCGTAGCGGCTTTTTTGTTGGATGATGGGTTTGCGTGACGTCACCGTTCGTTGTGCCGGAGCGTCTCCCCCAACGGACGCCAAGTGCGCCCATCTCGCTCAATCAGGTCNTGCGCAGATTTGGGTCCGTCGCTCCCCGGCTCATAGTCTTCAGGTGATCCGCCCTTCGCCCAAAGATCAAGGAAAGGCTGAACAACGGCCCATCCGGCCTCGATGCCATCGGCGCGTTGAAAGAGCGTCTGGTCACCGACAAACAGCTCGTACAATAAAGACTCGTAGCCGGTGGTCTTGCTGATGTCGAACTGGTCTGCGTAGCGAAANTCCAGCGACACAGGCACGGTATCGACCGACTGGCCCGGTGACTTGATCGACAACTCCATGCTGAGCCCTTCATCCGGTTGAACCTGAATGACGAGGCGGTTGGGAGGAAGCTTTCGCGATACGTCCGTTTCACGAAACTGGGCAAATGGCACCCGTTTGAAGGTAACCACGATCTCCGTATCGCGGGCTGCCATTGCCTTGCCTGTCCGAAGATAAAACGGAACGCCCGCCCAGCGCCAGGTATCCGCGTAAAGCTTCAGAGCCACAAAGGTTTCGGTATTGGATTCAGGCGCGATGTCCTTGGTTTCCCTGTAGGCTGGAATCGTCGCGCCATTCATGGTTCCGACGGTGTATGCACCTCGCGCCGAGTGGGTTTGCGCTTCCTGAGGCGTGTAAATCCGCAGCGCTTCCAGCAGCTTGCTTTTTTCATTGCGGATAGCCTCTGCGTGGAAACTGTTTGGCGGTTCCATGGCCACCATGGCCAGAAGCTGGAAGAGATGGTTGGGGATCATGTCGCGCAAAGCGCCGGTCGCATCATAGAACTTGCCCCGCGAACCGACATCGACCACTTCTGCGGCCGTTATCTGTACGTGGTCGATGTAGTTACTGTTCCAGAGAGCCTCGATCATCATATTGGCAAATCTCGCCGTCATGATGTTCTGGACGGTCTCTTTGCCAAGGAAGTGATCCAGCCGGTACACTTGTTTCTCGGACACCGTGTTCAGGATTTGCGCATTCAGCGCGCGTGCAGAGGCCAGATCGGTTCCGAAAGGTTTCTCGATCGCTATCCGCCTGAATGCAGCGTCGTTTTCCGTTACAAGTCCGTGTTTCCCAAGTTTCTCGACAATCGTTCCGAAGAATTGTGGTGGAACGGCCAGATAGAAAGCGGCATTGCCAACCGTGGTTAAGGCAAGACGGTTGGAGATTTCCAGGAACACCTCATCCTTCGTGAAATCGCCGCTAATGTAGGAAATACGCTGTTTCAAGCGAAGCCAAGCCTGATCGCCAGAAACAGCTTCTGCCCCGCCAAGCCCCGCCAGAAAAGCTTCGAGCCGTTCTACAAGCATGGTTTCGTCGCCAGGCTCGATCCCTACGCCGAGGATGTGCAGATCGTCACCCACCAGTCCACTGCGTGTGAGATTGACCAATGACGGTATCAGGAGGCGGCGCGTGAGGTCGCCAGTGGCACCGAAGATGACGAGTGTAACCGGAGGGGCAGGTGCAGCGTCCAAAATCAGATCTCCAACAGTCGCGAGAGGCATTGTGGGTAAAATGTAGCTGTGAGAACGCTAGATCAGGTTTCAGACCAGACTATGTCTCGTTCCAGCTTCGAACAACCGGTTCACCCAGATTGTGTTCATAGCCGAGAACACTGATGCTCGTCGTGTCCAAAACAAAAAATGACCCTGCTTCTGCCCCAAAACCAAGCCATCTGGCCGCCAAAACCCGTAGAAAGTGGGAGCTTGAGAAGATCAGGACGTTGCCGTCAACGGCCTTGATTTTCTTAATGATGGCATCAGCACGCGCGGCGACATCAAAAGCCATTTCTCCATCCGGGCACCCGTCGCGGAAGACGTTCCAACCAGGATTGTGCATCTGGATTTCCTTGGTGGTTATCCCCTCATAGCGGCCATAGTCCCATTCGGCGAGATTATCGTCTATCTCGACCTCAGGACCAAAGCCCGCCAACTCACACGTTCTTCGCGCCCGTTGAGACGGACTGGAGAATATCGCGTCGAAGCCAATTGCGGGTATTCGTTTTTCCAGACGTCTCGCGGCAGCCTCGCCGTTTTCTGTCAGAGCTATGTCGCTACGCCCTGTGTGCCGTCCCGAAAGTGACCACTCGGTCTCTCCGTGTCGAACCAGAAAAATTCGAGGATAGTGCGTGCTCATAATGTCCACCTTGTTCCTTTGATATCGACGATATCATCATTTNGAACAGGAAACGAAAGGACTATGCGCGGCTTTGAACCTAAGTTTTTCTCACTGCAACGCGTGTTTTCGCGGCTTTGGCTCTTGCCAGCAGTTCAACGTCCTTGCTGTGAACGACGCGATTTCTTCCCGATGCTTTGGCAATATAAAGCGCCTTATCGCAGGCCGTATAAAGCGCTTCAAATGTGGAATGGTCTTCCCGATCTGCCACGCCACCGGAAATCGTCATGCGAAAACGCGATGCTCCTGCGATAAATGGTTGGGCGGCAACAAGCTCCCGGCACCGCTCAGCCAGCGCGAAACGCTCCGTAGGTGTCATCGCCGACACCAAAACCGCGAACTCCTCTCCGCCAATTCGAGCGACGGCTTTGCATTGCGCAAAGTTTTCCGAGAGGTTGGCCGCCACAGCGATGATGGCTTGATCGCCGATGTCATGGCCATATTGATCGTTGATCGATTTGAACTTATCGATATCGAACAAAATCAGTGATGAATTCTCAGNCGCGCGCGTCGCCTCCTCAAGAAAAGCCCTGCGGTTGAGAAGCCCGGACAACATGTCCGTTCTGCTTAACCGTTCGAAGGTGGCTCTCGAGATGGTGAGATGGTGGATAGCGAGGCCGACAACATAGACGATGGAAAAAGTCAGAGTTGACGCGACCAATGTGGAGATAATGACGCCAACGGTTGCTGCTGCAACAACGTCATAGGGGAGCCATCCGAGCGCATCCAGGCTGTAATGGGCCAACACATTTAGAACATCCGCTACGATGGTCACGCAAAGCGTTATAGACCACGCAAACGAAAGCACGTCGCGACGGGTCTCGAAGCGGTTTGTCGAGCATGCCTCTTTNACGTAACGGTCTATAAGGGCAAGCATAGCCGATGGCTCCATAATGCTCATAAGTTATGCTGGCATCGTCTGCGCTATAGAACGTTAAATGAATTTAAGAGTGATGAATTTACCCGTAAAATCCGTAGTGTTTATGAAGAATCTGGTTAGACGTTGGGCCAGAGTTACGGCGCGTGTTGGTCGAACGGCTCTGGTGTTCGATCAAATATGAGGAAGTCTACCTCCACGCCGACAAGCCCGCGTCTGCATCGGACTATATCTGACATTTTAGTTCCAGTTCCACGGGCCAAAACCGTGCAGCACATCAGGACAAGATACACTCGTCCTGATGTGGGTTGATTGCTTCTGCTCAAGCCCTCAATTGCGAGGCTGGAGGAGTGCCAAAGCGACGGTTGAGGCTGCCAGTATGGCCGTTAGGGTTAGTGGGCCTGCTGCACCATAGTTGTCAACGACATAACCTCCTACCACCGCGCCGATGCTGATGGCGACCTGAAATGAGACCACCATCAGGCTGCCGGTTGCTTCCAAGGCGTCCGGCGCGCTGCGAGACAAATTGGTCGGCAGCACGACCGGTGCCATGCCGAAGGCGAAGCCCCAGAGTGCGACGAGCGTAAATGCAATGGCTGCATACGCGCCCCCAATCACCAGAATGAGTGCCGCGAATGCCATCAGGGCAGCGGTGACCGTAAGCGCCATCCTGACACTCGCATCGGCCATTTTACCGCCAGCAACATTGCCGAGGACGGAGGCGATGCCGAAACCAAGCAGGGCAAGGGCTATCGATTGCGTATCAAGCAGCGTCACTTGCTCCAGGAAAGGCCGTACATAGATCGAACCAGCGAAATGTCCGGTCATGAGCAACAGGATGGCAAGCATGCCCAATTGAATGCCCCTCCGTCGCGTCAGCTTGAACACGTCGGCCAAGCTGTTGCTTGTGCTTGCAGGCAGAGTGGGCAGGCTGACCGCCTGCATCAGCATGGCAATGACCGCAAGCCCGGCCGTCATGGCCATGGCGGTTCGCCAACCCAGCCAATCGCTGATCAACGCGCCCATGGATGGTGCTGCTATGGTGGCCAGCGAGACACCGAGGGTCACGATGGCCATGCCGCGACCTGTTGCATTGGCACCAACCAGCCTTGCAACAACGGCGACGGAAAGTGCCCAGAAACCGCTCAGCGCAATGCCAAGTCCAGCTCTGCCTACCAGCAACAACCAGAATTCGCCGGCTGTGGCGGCAAGGATGTTGGAGCCGACCGCGAGCGCAGTAAGGGCAACCAGCACCGTTTTTCGGTTAATTTTTCCGATCAGAACGTTACTGAACAAAGCCGTTACGGCACCGACGGAAGCGGTGGCCGTGACAACCTGTCCCGCAGTTCCTTCACTTATTCCCAGATCGCGCGCCATCGGTGTTAAANGTCCGGCTGGCAAGAACTCGGCAGACACCAGAGCAAAGCTGGTAGCGGCCATGGAAAGCACGGCAAGCCAGGTCGCTGCTGTCCACGCGGTGTCTTCTACCGCTTCACAATCACCGATTGGCTCATCGAGCTGTAAAGTTGTGTCCGTCATATCTATGTCTCCTACATCGCAGACATCTATAAACCGACTCTTCAGGATGATCTGTATCTTAAAATCCTAAATTCATGTCCAATCGTCCGGAATTGATGCGGCGCACAACGCCGACGATGAGTTTGTGACGTGTTCTCCTGAGTAAATCCAGCAGGGGCTCTCAGTGAAGTGAAAACGTAAAAGCGGTTGTTTCATGAAAGCAATGTTCTTGATAATTTNCTGACATCTGATAATCGGTAAGATGTCAGACCAATTATTGACTGTGGAGTCGGGGTTTTGGAATGGACAAATCGGCAGATAATCACCTGATGACGCCTTTGCCAACGGTTGACAGGGTGCGCCAGGTCGAGGCGGCACTTGCCGAATTCGTGAACAGGGCAGGGCTGAAAGCTGGCAGTCGCCTGCCTGCCGAGCGCGAACTCATGACAGCTCTGGGTGTTGGCCGTTCCACCATCCGTGAGGTCATTCGCAAATTTCAGGCGCTTGGCGTCATTGATAGTCGCAAGGGTAGCGGCAACTACCTGCTCAAGCCGATTTCCAGTGCCACCGTGCATATGCCGATTTCCATTGAGACGGAAAGCCTGCGCGACGCCTTGCTGATGACGCTGGAGGTCCGCCGCGGAATAGAGGTCGAGGCCTCGATGGCTGCCGCGCGTCGCAGAACGGACGGCGATATCGAGACCATGCGACTGCGGCTTGAGGAGATGGAGCGTGTCCATCTCGCCGAGGGCACGTCGGGCAAGGCCGATCTGGCCTTTCACCTCTCCATTTATGACGCCACCCACAATTCGCTGTTTAAGCAGCTTCTGGAGCAAATGCGTGAAGGCTTCGAGCGGTTCTGGTTGAAACCTTTCGATAGGCCGGACTTCGCAGCACGCTCCTTTCCTTTCCATCGCACGCTTTTCAACGCGATTGTCGCAGCAGATGCGGTTGCAGCGCGCGAAGAAACGCTGAAAATTCTCGCCATTGTCGAGGAAGATATCAAGNACATGTCCAAATGAGCCAAGGCAATGATCTCTATGATCCCGCATCTCTCATCGTTGCCCATGATGCAACACATGCTTTCGAGGCTGTGGTGCCGCCTATCGTCCAGACCTCGCTTTTCACCTTCTCAAGCTACGACGAAATGGTGGCCACCTATCGCGGCGAGAGGAATCGACCTGTCTATACGCGTGGATTGAACCCTACGGTTCGGATGTTCGAGGAGATGCTGGCGAAGCTTGAAGGCGCCGAGGATGCGCTGGGGTTTGCCAGCGGCATGGCGGCAATTTCCTCCACTGTTCTGTCTTTTGTTTCGCCTGGGGACCGTATCGTTGCCGTGCGTCACGTCTATCCGGATGCCTTCCGTCTTTTCGGCACCTTGATGAAGCGCATGAACATCGGCGTGACCTATGTCGACGGTCGTGATGAGGCCGCCGTCGAAAAGGCGATGCCCGGTGCGAAGCTTTTCTACATGGAAAGCCCGACGAGTTGGGTCATGGAAGCGCATGATGTCGGCGCACTGGCTGCGATTGCGCGCCGTCACGGCGCGATTTCGGTGATCGACAACTCCTGGGCGAGCCCGATCTTTCAAAAGCCCCTGTCTCTCGGCGTTGATCTGGTCGTGCATTCCGCCTCGAAATATCTCGGCGGCCATAGCGATGTGGTATCCGGTATCGTTGCGGGCTCGAAAGCCATGATCGATACTATCCGTGCCGAGGCCTATCCGTATCTGGGCGGCAAGATGTCTCCGTTCGATGCCTGGCTTTNGATCCGCGGATTGCGCACCCTGCCCATCCGCATGAAAGCGCATCAGGAATCGGCGCTTGAAATCGCCTCGCGTCTGCAGACGCTCGATGTCGTCGAAACCGTTTGCCATCCCGGTCTGGTCAACCGCCTGCCGCCTGGCCTCAACGGAACGTCCGGCCTGTTTTCATTCATCTTCCGCGAGGGCGTGAATGTCAGGGCCTTTGCGGATCGTCTCGAACTTTTCAAACTTGGTGTTTCCTGGGGAGGACATGAAAGCCTGATCGTCCCCGGCGAAGTGGTACTCGAACAGAAGGCGCAGCCGAATTCAGCGCATACGTTCGGTATCAGCCCGCGCTCCGTGCGCCTGCATGTCGGTCTTGAGGGTACTGAAGCGCTCTGGAACGATCTTGAACCTGCGATCAGGGAGGCATCTGCCACCGCCTGACGCGTTGACGAACGACGACAAAAAANCGGGAGAACGCAATGAAAAAACTGGTAGCAGCAACACTCTTTACCGTCTTGATGGCCGGAACGGCACTGGCGGACACGACCTTGAAACTCGTGGAAGTCATCACGAGCCCTGAACGCACCGAGACCCTCAAGGGCCTCGTCTCCAAATTCGAATCCGCCAATCCCGGCACAAAGGTTGAGATCGTCTCCCTTCCATGGAGCGAGGCATTCCAGAAGTTCGCCACCATGGTTTCGGCTGGCGACGTTCCCGATGTGATTGAAATGCCAGACACGTGGCTGTCGCTCTATGCCAATAATGGCTTGCTTGAAAGCCTTGAGCCCTATCTGGCAAAGTGGGAACACACCGCCGGTCTGAGCGCACGCACTCTGGAGCTTGGCCGCGACGTCAAGAACACAGCCTATATGCTGCCCTACGGTTTTNACCTGCGTGCCATGTTCTACAACAAGAAGCTGCTTGAGCAGGCAGGGGTGAAGGAACCGCCGAAGACGCTCGTAGAATTCGCCGATGCCTCCAAGAAGATTGCCGCCATCCCCGGAAAATACGGATATTGCCTGCGTGGCGGCCCGGGCGGGCTGAACGGCTGGGTCATGTTTGGCGCGTCCATGGCTGGCTCCAACGAGTTTTTCACAAAGGACGGACAGTCCACCTTTGACAGCCCCGGCTGGGTGAAGGGTCTCACTTATGTGGTCGATCTCTACAAGAACGGCTATGCGCCAAAAGACAGCGTCAACTGGGGCTTCAATGAGATCGTCGCAGGGTTCTATTCCGGTACATGCGCTTTCCTCGATCAGGACCCGGATGCTCTGATTGCTATTGCGCAGCGCATGAAAGCCGAAGATTTCGGCGTGATGACGATGCCGAAGGGTCCAGATGGCAAGACGTTCCCGACAATCGGCTTTGCAGGTTGGTCGATGATGGCGTCGTCCAAGAGCAAGGACTTGTCCTGGAAGCTGATCGAAACACTGGAGGGGCCTGAAGGCAACATCGAGTGGAACAAGAAAACCGGTGCGCTTCCCGTTCACACCTCGGCAGAAAAAGATCCGTTCTATGCCAGCGAGCAGTTCAAGGGTTGGTTCGATGAACTGGCAGACAAGAATGCCGTACCGACGACCATGCCGACCTATCTCGAAGAATTCGCGTTCTTCAAGGACTCGCTTGTCATCAAGTCATCGCAGGAGGCTCTTCTGGGTGACATCACCCCGGAAGAACTCGCCAAGCAGTGGGCTGACTACATGACCGAGGCTCAGCAGAAGTTCCTGAAATCGAAATAATCGAGACAGGCAGCGCGTGAAGATCCACGCGCTGCCTGATCACCGCTTCGATTGAGAAACAAACGAGATCAGCGCATGGCGCCACCCGTTGCCGTCTTTCGCTGGGGAGCATCTGATGTCCTATACCCAAAGCGCCGGGCCTGTGGCTCCGCGTAAACCCGCATTGCAACGTCTGGCAAGAGCCGCCGAACCGTGGCTCTACAGTGCACCCGTCCTGGTCCTTATCATCACGGTCATGATGGTGCCGCTGGTTTTGGGCTTGTCTTACGCCTTTCGCGACGTTCAATTGCTCAACCCGTTCTCCGGAGGGTTTATAGGGCTAGACCATTTCAGAGAGCTGTCGCAGGACGTCGCTTTTTATCGCGCATTGAAGAACACGCTTTGGTGGACCGGGGCTTCGGTCTTTCTCCAATTCTTCTTCGGGCTTATCCTCGCCCTGCTTCTGGACAAGCCTTTTGCGGGCCGTGGGGTGGTGCAGGCGCTCGTCTTCCTTCCCTGGGCCGTGCCGACCTTTCTTGCCGGGCTCAACTGGGCGTGGCTGTTCAATCCGGTCATCGGTCCGCTGCCGCATTGGATGACGTCGCTGGGGCTACTCTCTGCGCCCAACAACATTCTCGCGGATCCGCATCTGGCCATGTGGGGTCCGATCATCGCCAATGTCTGGTGGGGCATTCCGTTTTTNGCGATCACGTTGCTGGCCGCCTTGCAGGCAATTCCCCGTGATCTCTATGAGGCCGCATCGATTGATGGCGCAACGCCGCTTCAGCGCTTCACATCCATCACGCTTCCGTTTCTGGCGCCGACCATAGCGATCACCGTTTTGCTGCGCACAGTCTGGATCGCCAATTTCGCCGACCTCATCATCGTCATGACCAATGGCGGACCGGCCGACCGAACGCAGATCGTTGCAAGCTACATCTTCACGCAAGCCTTCAAGCGGCTCGACTTCGGTTACGCATCCGCCATCGCGCTGGCTCTGCTCGTGCTTCTGCTCGCCTATTCCATGGTCATCGTCATCATGCGCCAGCGCCTCATCGAGAAGGATTGATCCATGACAGGTAGGATTTTTCTCACCATCGCGCATCGCTTCGCGCTTCTTCTCTACGTTATCTTCGCGCTATTCCCGCTTTTCTGGCTCCTCAAGGTGTCGGTTACGCCCAACGATCTTCTTTACAGTGAAGGCGTGCGGATGTGGCCGTCGCATACGACGCTCGATCACTATCGTTACGTCATCGAGAACAGCGCGTTTCCCACTTTCTTCAAGAACAGCGTCATCGTCGCAGGCTCGACAGCGTTTGCGGTGACCATCCTGTCTTCGCTGGCCGGTTATGCGCTGTCGCGCTTCCGCTTTCGCGGCAAATACTGGATCATCGGGTTGATGCTTGTCACGCAGATGTTTCCGCTCGTCATGCTGGTCGCGCCCATCTTCAAGATGCTTTCGCCCTTGGGCCTGACGAACAGCCTGACGGGCCTCGTCATAGTCTACACGGCGTTCAACGTACCCTTNGCGACTTTTCTCATGCAGTCGTTTTTCGACGGTATTCCAAAGGACCTCGAGGAGGCGGCGATGATCGACGGTGCCAGTCGCTTCACGGCGTTCAGGCAGATCATTCTGCCGCTGACCCTGCCCGGTATTGCCGCAACGCTCGGCTTTGTCTTCACGGCAGCGTGGAGCGAGCTGCTCTTTGCCTTGATGCTGATTTCCGGAAACGAAAGCGCCACATTCCCGGTTGGTTTGCTGACCTTCGTCTCGAAGTTTTCGGTCGATTTTGGACAGATGATGGCGGCAGGTGTGCTGGCGTTGATCCCCGCATGCCTCTTCTTCCTGCTCATTCAACGATACCTCGTGCAGGGCCTGACGGCCGGTGCGGTGAAAGGATAATCCATGGCTTCCATCGAGCTTAATCGCGTCGCCAAATCCTATGGTGATCATCCCGTCCTGCACGGTGTCGATCTTTCCATTGCCGATGGCGAATTCGTCGTCCTCGTCGGCCCATCGGGCTGCGGAAAGTCCACGCTTCTGCGCATGATCGCGGGTCTTGAAGAGATCACCTCCGGTACGCTCATTATCGACGGACAACTGGTCAACGATCTCAAGCCGAAGGACCGGGATATAGCCATGGTCTTTCAGTCTTATGCGCTCTACCCGCATATGAGTGTGGCAGACAATATGAGCTACAGCCTGCGTTTGCGGAAAAGCCCCAAGGAGGTAATCGCGGCAGCGGTTGCCTCGGCATCCAGCAAGCTTGGGCTGGACCCCTATCTCGCGAGGCGTCCAAAGGCGCTCTCAGGTGGACAGCGCCAGCGCGTCGCCATGGGGCGAGCGATTGTGCGCCAGCCGAAAGCATTCCTCTTCGACGAACCGCTCTCGAACCTGGATGCGCGCCTTCGCGAGCAGATGCGGGCAGAAATCAAGCGCATGCAGGCCGATCTGCGCGCCACCTCCGTTTATGTGACCCACGACCAGATCGAAGCCATGACGCTCGCATCCCGGATCGTTGCCATGAATGACGGCTACGTTCAGCAGATCGGCGCGCCGCTCGATCTTTATGATCGTCCGGCCAATCTGTTCGTCGCAGGCTTTATCGGTTCACCCGGAATGAATTTCATTGCAGGCCGGTGCGTCCAGGGGCCGGATGAAAGCGCAATGGCGCTGCCGGATGGCAGCGTGTTGCCACTTCGACGACGGATTGCCGTGCAAGACGGCGAGGCGATAACGCTCGGAATTCGACCCGAACACGTTGTCGTCGCTCCTGATGCGGAAGGCATTGAGGCCAAGGTTGACCTTGTCGAGCCAACGGGCCTTGGCATCATCCTGCATCTGGCAGTCCACGGAATGCCCTTCAAGCTGTTTTCGTCAGACCGGGCGCTTTTGCAGCCGGGCAAGTCCATCACTGTCGGATTGCCGCCGGAAAAACTACATGTCTTCGACGCGAAGGGCGACCGTATCGACTGAATTGGCGGTGGCAGCCGTCGTCACAGCGGCGGGCGCGCCAGACCGAGATGATCGCGCAGAGTTGACCCCTCGTATTCCGTGCGGAACAGGCCTCTTTCCTGAAGGATCGGGACGACCAGCTGCGTGAAATCCTCAAGCCCTTCCGGGAAGAAGGGCGGCATGACGTTGAAGCCATCGGCGGCGCGTCCGTCAAACCATTCCTGCATACGGTCGGCAATTTCGACTGGCGTGCCAAGAACGATATGATGACCGCGACCGGCGGCCACACGCAGGGCCAATTGACGGATCGTCAGGCTTTCGCGGCGTGCGAGAGCGGTCAAGAGTTCGGCCCGGCTGCGCAACTGGTCCGATATCGGCAGATCCGGCAGAGGACCATCGGGATCGTAGTCGGCAAGGCTGTGGCCAATGCGCTCTTCGAGAAGCGGCATCGCGCTTTTCAGCTCGGTCCACTGGTCAAGCTCGGCAAGTTTTTCCGCAGCTTCCTTGGAGGTGCGCCCGACGACCGGCAAAAAGCCGGGCATGACGGCCACATCATCGGGCTTGCGACCGAATTTCTCGACGCGGGATTTCAGGCTTTTGTAGAACGCCTGCGCTTCGGCAAGGCTCTGCTGTGCCGTAAACACCACGTCAGCCGTGCGGGCGGCGAGATCCTGTCCGGGGCCTGATGAACCGGCCTGGATAAGGATCGGATGGCCCTGCGGAGAACGGGGAATGTTGAGTGGACCCTTGACGGAGTAATATTTGCCCGCGTGGTCAAGCATGTGCACCTTGTTCGGGTCGGCATAGATGCCGTTCTGCTTGTCCTTGATAAAGGCGTCATCATCCCAACTGTCCCACAGGCCGCGGACGACATCGACAAATTCTTCTGCCACCGCGTAACGTTCGTCATGCTCGGGGTGAGACTTTGAGAAATTATTCGCCGTGCGGGCATAGGATGTCGTCACGATGTTCCAGGCGGCGCGGCCATGGCTCAGATGGTCGATTGAGGAGAAGGAACGCGCCGTGTGGTAAGGCTCGCCATAGGTGGTGGAGGACGTTGCAGCGAGACCAATCTTCTCAGTGACAAGCGCAAGGGCTGCAAGCAATGTCAGCGGTTCGAACCGAGCGATGGTCGAGGGATGCGCGTCCACGCCGCTGGTCAGGCCATCCGCCAGGAAAACCATGTCGAACTTTGCCCGCTCGGCCATTTGCGACACGCGGCGCAGCAGATCGAAGTTTTCGCTGCCTGCTTCCGCCTTCGGGTGACGCCAGCCGGAAACGTGGTGGCCCGCACCCTGAAGGAAAAGACCCAGATGAATTTGTCTCTTGGCACTCATGGTAAAATCTCTCGTCAAACGAAGTTCTGATTGAGCAGTTCAAGAAGCCGGGCAAAATCTGCCTCACTCCTCATGCTGCGGACAAGGTCTGGAATATCTGCAAAAGCCGGGTTACCCGCTGTCGCGTCCTGGAATTTTTGGGTTGGATCGGTCACGCCCGGCAGGCCATCGAAGCGGCGCTGTATGGTGCTGCCATCTTTGAGCGCAATGTCCAGAACGACGAAACGCGTGGTCGGATCACTCGTCATCCGCGGCGCCGTTTCATCATGTTGGCGGCTGGCAAGGCTGGCGAGCGCCATGATGCGGTTCTCGACCGGACGTTCATCGAAATGGTCAAGCCGCAAAGCGCCGTCGAGCAAGGCTGCGGAAAACACATATTCCGGGCTGAACCGTGCTTCGATGCCATTGCCAGGCTTTGTCACGACCAACGCCGCATCCGCACCGGGCGGATAGGTGAAGGTGATCCTGTCAATCTGCTCGGCTTTTAGCCCTTCAGCGTGGAGTTCGATGCCGAGTGACGCGACAGGATGGCTGGCCGTGCAGCAGGGATAGGCCTTGAGCGTCAGGCCGGGGGAGAGGATCTGCCATGGGTCGCCCNAGTTTTTGCTCGTCAGTTCTGGCTGTCCTGCGCCAAACGCATAGGCGGCGTAGAAACTGACCGGGTTGTCCAGAAAGTCGGGCGCGCCACCGAACCCAGCCGCTGCCAATCGCGCCGCGAGCAGGCCGGACCGCGCCGCCATGCCAGCATGATATGGCTTTGCATCAAACCCGAACTGCAATCGCAGCCCGGCGGCCTGTGTTGCGGCCAGTCCAAGCGAAATGGCTGTCTCTTCCACCGAAGCGCCGCTCAGGTGACAGATCGCGGCTGCGACACCCACAGGACCAAGCGTTGCGGTGGCGTGAAATCCGTTTTCATAATGCTTGGAGCCCACAGAAAGCCCCAGCCGCGCCATAGCTTCCAGCCCCACAACGTAAGACGCGATGAAAGCATCTGCACTGAAGGTCCTTTCAGCGGCAAGCGCCAGCAGTGCTGGCACAATGACCGTTGTTGGGTGCCCTCGCAGGCTCGCATGAACATCGTCATAATCAAGCACATGGCCCGCATAGGCGTTCAACACTGCCGCAACCAGCGGATCTGTTCGTCTTGCCTGACCGACAAGGATTGCCTTTCCCGGCAAATCTGCGCCGATGACGTCCGCGAGCACACCCGCCGTGCGGTTGTTGGCGCCAGCGATCATGCAGGCAAGAAAATCTGTTATCGCCGTGCGCGCCGCATCCATTGCGGCTTGATCCCCGCTTGGATCGGATTGGACGATTGCCTTGGCAAAGGCAGTCGTGAATTTGGCATTCTCCATGGTCAGATACCTTCGCCGTCACGCACTGAGGCACGGGCGCCGGACAAGCCGCCGACGAATTGTCGGATACGGGAATTGTCGGAATCGTGAAAAATCTCCTTCGGCGAACCATGAGCAACGACGCGGCCGTTTTCCGTAAACACCACCGTGTCGCTGATTTCTTCGGCAAAACGCATTTCGTGGGTAACGAGGATGCTGGTCATGCCATCGCGGATGAGGTCACGGATGACCCACAGAACCTCGCCCACCGTTTCAGGGTCGAGCGCCGATGTCACCTCGTCAAACAACACGAGTTCCGGCTTCATGGCCAATGCGCGTGCGATTGCCACACGCTGCTGTTGGCCGCCGGAAAGCTGGCCGGGATAGGCATCCGCCTTTTCAGACAGCCGGACTTTCTCCAGCAATTCACGCGCAAGTTTCTCGGTTGCGGTACGGTCGGCACCCAGAATGCGCGTCGGCGCAAGCACGATATTGTCGAGAACGGTCAGATGCGGAAACAGATTATACTGCTGGAACACGATGCCGACCCGCTTGCGCAGTTCAATGCGCTCGCTTTCTTTCGTCAGCGTGTCTACCCGTGTGCCCGCCACGGTGATCCGACCGCTTTGCGGCATGGCCAGCGCGTTGATACAACGCAGCAGGGTTGATTTGCCGGAGCCTGAGGGGCCTATGATAGAAACGGCATCACCTTTGTTGACGGTGAGATCAATGCCCTTGAGCACCTGCGTGTTACCGAAAGACAGGTGAACGTCTTCCAGTTTCACGATCGCGGTATCTGTGGATGTAGTCATCGTCAAAATCCTTCAGCCCGCGTTGAAACGCTGTTCGAGGCGGCGGGTAAGCCGGGATATCGGGTAGCAGAGCGTGAAAAACGCAGCCATGACAACAACATAGGCGATAATGGTGAAATCAAGTCTGCGCACCGCTGTGCTGGCATCGGTTGCCGCATGCATCAATTCGTGGACGCCCACCAGGGATGCAAGCGATGTGCCCATGGCAATCGAAGAAGCGACATTCATCCATGGCGGCAGTGAGCGGCGCACACATTGCGGCAGAATGACGAAGCGCAACGACTGCTTGCGGGAAAAGCCAAGCCCCTTGGCCGCTTCCCACTGCGTCGTCGGTATGGAGAGCACGGCACCCCGGGTGATTTCGGCTATGTAAGCGCTGGCAAGAATGGCAAGGCCGATCACGGCCTTGATCCAGTCCGGAAACGCCAGATAATTGCCGAACACCACGATCTCAAAGGGAAAGATATAGGTGGTCGCAAAGATCAGAACGAGCGCCGGTGCGTTGCGAAAAATCTGAACGTAGATGGCAGCCGGCCAGCGAATGAACCAGTAGGGCGCCAGTTGCATGAGGCCGAGCAAAACACCTGCCGTCGTGCCGATTGTGATCGCACAGAGCGTGATCACGATATTCATCGAAAAGCCGGAAGCAAGATAGGGCAGCCACATCACCAGTTCCTTGCCCAGAGTCAGGTCAATAAGGGACCAGACAACGACCAGCAGCGGCATGGCAAAAAAGCCGGCATAACGCAGAATACGGCTGCTTTTCTTGGGTGCATGGTTCTGTGTCATGCTGATAACCCATATCCCGGAACGGCCAGCTTTCGCTCCACCCACGAACCGGCGCGGGCGATCAGAAAATTGATCAGGCTGAAAAAGGCGAGAAGGACAATCATCAGCTCAACGACGTTGTCGCGCTGTGTCCAAACCATAATCGATGCATAGGTGATTTCACTGACGGCAATGGCATTGCCCACGGTTGTCGATTTGACCAGGCTGATAAGCCCGTTGACGATGGCGGGCAACGAGGCGCGGAACGCGAGGGGTATCTGCACGTAACGCAGGATTTCGAACTGGCTAAACCCCATGCCTCTTGCGGCTTCAATCATAGACGAGGGCACCGCTTCGATGCCGCCACGGATCGCTTCCGCATGCAACGCGGCCACATGCAGCCCAACCACGGCAACCACCCAGAAGAAAGGAGACAGCGGATTGTTCTGTGCGCCACCGAATAGGTTGGAGACAAATGTGTTGAGCACGAGAAAGCTGAACATGAGTTGCACAAGTGTCGGCGTGTTGCGCGTGAGTTCTACGAAAGCACGCACCGGCGCAGACAGCCAAAGCCTGCCTGAAGTCAGGCAGGCTGCAAAANTCAATCCGAAANCCAGACTGACGGGAATGGTGACGGCAACAAGATAAAGCGTGGTGATGAAACCATCTCGCCAGATTTGCGCCTCGTAACCCGTCGCCAGAAATTCATAATTGAGACCAAGCCTGCTCGTCAGATCGACGAACAGGCTCGTGAAATTTACATCATTCATCAGGATTTACCGCTGGCTTCCGCTCATTGTACGGCAGAAAGCTTCTTGTTCTCTTCCTCGAGGTACTTGGTATTGAGCAAGCGGTTTTCCTTCGCCATCTCAAGCAGTTTGCCTGATGTGTGAAGCTTCTTCACAGCGTCATCGAGAGCGGTCTTGGTGTCTTTTTCGTCCTTGCGCAGCCAGATCACGGAGTCGGACGGGATCAACTCTGTCGGAAACGGAATGGCAAAGTCTTTCCACTCGTCGGCCCGGTCAACAAGCAGCAAGCCCACGGTCGCACCGACATGGACGGCTGCAACGCAGTTGCCGCCCTGAAGTGCCAGCAGCGATTCAGGCTGGCTTGGCAGAGCCTTTACGATGGCTCCATATTCTTCCGCCAGTGGCTGGGCGTAATTCGAACCCTGGGAAATGCAAACCGGCTTGCCCTTGAGATCAGCCCAGTCTTTCAGGCCGCTATCCTTGCGCACAACGGCAGCGCCACCCGCACGGTCATAGGGTGTTGGCACATAATCAAGGATTTTTGCGCGTTCTTCGGTGTACTGCATGTTGGCGATAAGGATATCGACTTTGCCCTGCTGCAGAAACTGCACGCGGTTTGGCGGTGTTACGGTGACTGTCTCCAGCTCGACACCGAGATCTGCGGCCAGCGCTTTCGCCAGGTCAACATTGTAGCCTTTTTGCTCCTGCGACTTTGGATCGATAAAGCCAAACGGCGCGCCCGAGAGAATAACGCCCACAGTCAGCTTGCCCCGGCCCTTGATCCGATCCAGCGTTGCGTCTGCAAAAGCCTGAGTGCTCGCCAGTGTTGCGAGCGAAATGGAAACCCCGAAAATAACTTTGGTAATGGCTTTGGCAAACATCGATGACTCCCTGTTTCCGGCAAAATAGACAAAGGGCCCGCTCTCGGCGAGGAGAGATTTTCCAAGAATACGGCTGCAAATGAAATAATTTTACACTGATAGGAAATATGGCCACCTTATTCTCGTGCAGGAGCCGGATGTCTGTTCCGATGGTGGTGATGCAGGTTTTTGTGGCTATAGCGCCTATTTCGTTCGTTCAAGGTCTTCCAGCAGCGCCTCTATTTCCTGCGAGACAGGGACATCAGGCGGGTGATCCAGTTTGGCGCGCTGGCGATAGGAGGGGCTCTTCACATACCAGTCGATCAAGGCTGATGCCACCTCGACCGCTCTCTCATCTGTTTTGCTGACGTGGTTCTCTTCACACCAGGCAGTATGAAACCGGTCTATTTCTTGAAGATCATGTGACGAAAGCAGAGGAAGAGAAGCGTTGGCAACGCGAGGATCCATTTTGCACCGCATATGAGCAATTTCGGGTAGTCGAAAACAACAAACCTGGTGGTTATTTGTTCCGTCAGGCCATCGCGCATCTTGGTGAAGAGCATCTCGCTTTGCAAACCTTTTTGTTTGTTCGCCAATCATCGCTGTGTGGTATCAAACTTTGTCGGCTGCCATAGATCATTCAAGCCACCTGACGCACCAAGAACGGGATCGCTGTTCGGTTTCGGCAAGGATTCTATTGTGGCCAGCATAGGGGATGTCGCAGAAGAGCGCTGGATATCGGCACATTGGCCTGGAGGATAGGCGCCGACCACTTGAAAGTCTGGCGAACTCTCAATGTTGCGGTGCCCCGTTCCGGCGGGCAATATCACGCAATCCCCCTGGCCGACATCCACCACGGGGCCATCAGGTCCCCCGATCTGAAGCTTTGCGTGGCCTCGCCCGATGCATAGAGCCTCATGCGCACCGCTGTGGTAGTGGTGATAGTCGAACACGCCATTGCGCCAGATGCCCGTCCATCCGTTTGAGGAGAACATTGTTTCAATGGCATGAGAGCTAGAGGCCATCTCAATCTGCCGGTAGACGATCACAGGAAAATTTGGGTTGTTCGGCACCCATTCGCTTTCAGTCACCATGAAATGTTCAGTCTGCATGCTCATGGGTATCGGCCTCGTTAAAACGTTATGTTCTGCTTCTGATAACCATCAAGCAACTGTCCGGTTCCTGTCGATAAATGCTGCTTCGGATCATCATGGTCGCAGCGTGATGCGGTTCGATCACATGGAAANTCAAATTATACGCGTTGCGAATTTCCGCTCACCCTGGCTTGACGTCGGCGATGCGACCGGCTGTCACCTGTTACGTTCGAAAAGCAGCAAAAACGTAACCTGAGAGTGTATACGAAGCTCGCGGGCTATTCAGCTTGATGAAAGCCTTCGGTTATGTGAGGCTGTTTCCCGGAGTACCTTCAATGAATGCCCGCCAACTCGAAATTTTCCGCACCATCATGCGCGATGGATCAGTGACCGCGGCCGCCAATTCGCTCGGTGTTTCCCAGCCCGCTGCGAGTAAAGTGCTTCACCATCTCGAGAGCCAGCTTGGTTACAAGTTATTCGAGCGGATCGGTGGACGGTTGATCCCCACGATGGAGGCTCATCTTATCTACGAAGATGCGGATCGGATTTTTCGCGAGCTTGAAGTGCTGAAGCAGCTGACACGCACAATTCGCGAACGCAAGCTCGGGCTCTTGCGCATCGGTGCAAGTCCACCGATTACCTACTCGATCATTCCCCAAGCGCTGCTGGAGTTTCGGCAAAATCACCCGACCGTGAAGGTCCATCTCCAGGCCCTGCCAAAAAAGGAAGTTGCAGAGCAGTTGATCATTGGTGACATTGATCTCGCATTGACGCTTTCATCGATCCAGGCGCCAACAATCCGTTCGGAAATCCTGAGCGTTGTGCCGTTGATGGCCGTCATGCGTGAGGACGATCCACTGGTTAAGCTTGACCGCGTTACGCCTGATGTTCTGGAAGGTCGCTCGCTGATATCGTATGACAACAATTCCTCGATCGGCCCCCAGATCGAGAATGCATTCAGAGAAGCGGGCTACAGCCGCGACCTTGCAATCCAGCTATCATCGTCGGTCGGTGCAATGCCGCTCGTTTCCGGCGGGCTCGGCATCGCTTTGGTCGACGGTCTGGTTCGATGGAATGACTTTCCGGGATTGACGGCACGTCCCTTTTACCCTGCCATCAATATGCACCTCGCCGTTTCGGTGAATACTGCCCGGCCGACATCGCGTTTCTTCAAGCCGTTTATGGCTTCACTTCGAAGTGCACTTGAGATGCAGATTCGCTGACCGCTATGGCGTCCTTTGCGGATTCCGCGGTTCATGGATTAATCGGCACTCTCCGTTAGTGTTTGCTTGACAGCACGAAAGCGCCCGGGACGAAAATCGTGTAACGGAACGTCGCTCCTGCCGGTATGGATGATTTCGGCCATCACGTCGCCAACCCCTGGCCCAAGCTGAAAACCGTGTCCGCTGAAACCGAATGCATGGAAANGCCCGGGCATCGTGGAGGAGGCCCCCATAACAGGAAGGCCATCTTCTACATAGCCCTCACATCCGGACCAGGTTCGGATCACAGAGACATTGGCGAGCGCGGGGAGAATTGGCAAGAGCGACCGCAACTGGCCAGGCAGGCGGGCAGGATCTGCGAATGCGTGACCGGTGTCTATGGAAACATCAGTGCGCTCTGCTCCACCGCCGAACACGATATTGCCGCGTTCAACCTGCCGAAGGTAGCCGCCACCATGATCGTGACCCCAAACGCCGACAACCGGAATGATCCGATGAGGGAGTGGTTCGGTTACCCCCATCTGCGGCCCCCGAGCCGTGATAGGAACCGGCTCACCAAATTGTTTTGCGATTGCGGCCCCCCAAACGCCAGCCGCATTGAGCAGATATTGCGTGCCGTAAGAGCCTTTGGACGTGTCGACCTCGAAACCGCTGGACGTCTTCCTGATCGCCGAGACATTTGCCTCTTCGATGATGTCGGCACCCAGCCGTCGTGCCGCATCGGCGAAAGCTGGTGCGATCAGGCGCGGATTTCCGCTGCCGTCCTTTGGCGAGTAGGACGCGCCTATGGCGGTTGGCCCCAGACCGGGAAANCGGGCCCGTATCTCGGCTGGCGTCAGTTCGTCGAGATCAAGACCCCATGGGCGGGCATCCTGGGCGAAGCTGCGCATATCCGCGAGCCCCTTTTTGCTGAATACCAGTCGCAGATGACCAGTTGCGCGAAACTCGACGTCACGCCCCAGCATTTCTGCAGCCTTTGCCCAAAGTTCAAGCGACCTGTTTGCCAGCGGAAGCTGTGGCAGGTAGCGCCCGCTACGGCGGATGTTGCCAAAAGAAGCGACCGTTGCACCGCTGCCGACCCTGTTGCGCTCGATCAGGGTGACGCGCAATCCGCGACGCGACAAAAANTAGGTAGCAGCGGAGCCCATCAAGCCGCCGCCCAAAACGATCACGTCCATCTCGTCCTCCATCTTCGAAGTGGCGTTACCGTTCGCAATCGCGAGTACGCTTGTCAAAGTCGAGATCGCCCACCTCCCATAAGTCAGGGCTATGACCACTTACGACGCAGCCCATAACCAAACCCTATGAGAGGTAATCGTTTCGCGCTTGGACCGCGATACGTCTCCCATGCAAGCTTCGGGGCGAGCAATGTGAGAGGGAATGGACATGGCAAATGCCGCAGCACCGGTGACGGAGATCAAAGAAGCGCAGAACTGGAAGATCGGCGTCGATATAGGCGGAACCTTTATGGATTTTTGCGCCCTTGAAACGCGATCGGGACGTGTTGCGTCACTCAAGGTGCTGACAACGCCCGACGAGCCCGGTGCGGAACTCATGACCGGGCTGACCATACTCGCTGAGCGTGAAGGGCTTGATCCGGCAAGTGTCACCCGTTTCGTCCACGGAACGACCGTTGGGATCAACACAGTTATCCAGCGGCGCGGTGCCGCGCTTGCCCTTTTTACCAATGCGGGGTTCGAAGACGTCATTGAACTGGCGCGATTGCGCATGCCGGACGTCTATTCACTCTTCTGCTCTCGACCCGAACAACTAATTGCCCGTGATATGATCTTCGGCATTCCGGTGCGCCTGCGGGCGGATGGAAGTGAAGCGCAAGCTCCGGACATGACGGCGGTCGCCGCTGCGGTATCGTCCGCACGGTCGAAGGGTGCATCCGGCATTATCATCTCATTCCTTCATTCCTGGCGTGGCGGTGCGCAGGAGGAAGCCGTGAAGGCGGAAATAGAGCGGATCGCTCCGGATTTTTTTGTTTTCGCTTCGTCAGAGGTTTGGCCAGTCATTCGCGAATATGAACGCACGACAACGGCAATCCTCAACGGCTACGTTCATCCTCGCGTTTCGGGTTACCTGACCGCTTTGGAGGAAAAGCTGGTGGCACACGGTGTGACGGCGCCCGCACTGCTGACCAAGTCTAATGGTGGCGTCATGAACGCGACGGAAGGCAAGCGCTCATGCGTGCAGATGCTCCTGTCGGGGACTGCGTCAGGCGTCATAGGTGCTGCGTGGCTTGCGCGTCGTGCCGGTGAAAAAANCATACTGACGCTTGATATCGGCGGCACGTCGGCGGACTTTGCCCTGATCATCGATGGCGAGCCGCAATTTGGTACCGGCGAGCTGATCGGTGAGTTCCCACTGCATGTCCCTTCGGTTTCGGTAAGTTCGATCGGCATCGGCGGTGGCTCCATTGCAAGCATCGATTCCCATGGCATTCTGCGCGTTGGGCCGGAATCGGCCGGCTCCACACCCGGTCCGGCATGTTACGGTCGCGGGGGTGCACGCGCTACCGTGACCGATGCGATGGCCGTTTGCGGTTGGCTCGGGCACAGCCAGATGGCGTATGGGCAACTGCAAATCGACGTCGATGCCGCCCGCGCTGTCGTCGCCATACTTGCCGACCAAACCGGTCGCTCGGTCGAGGAAGCTGCCCAGGCGATAATCGACATCGCCATTTCGGAGATGTTCGTCGAAGTCGAAAAACTCGCCTCCAGGGCTGGTGTCGATCTGCGCGACTTCACGTTGATGCCTTTTGGCGGCGGCGGCCCTATGCTTGGTGCATTCCTAGCGCGTGAATTTCGCATGGCCAAGGTCATCGGGCCGCGGCGCCCCGGCGTTGTCTCGGCGCTTGGCGGTCTGGTTGCGGACCTGCGCGGAGATTTTATCCGAACGGTCTTTACGCATCTTGATAGCTCGGTGGCTTCGCTTTTGCGAGACACGCTGGAAGGACTTGCCAAGGAGGGTAAGGCCTGGCTTCAAAAACAGGGGCAGACCGGCCCGGCCGACCTGAACATCTCAGCTGACATGCGTTATGTCGGACAGAGTTTCGAGATCGAGGTTCCACTGGAGTGGGAATGGATCGCTCAGGGTAGGATCGACGCGATGGAGCAGGCGTTCCATGCCATGCATGCGCGGATTTACGATTTTCACGATCCGGACGGTGCTATCGAAATTGTCAATCTGCGCTTGGCGGCAATTGGCGCTGGCCCAGTACTCGAGTTTCCTATTCAAGCGGAAGAACCTGCGGTGATCCCGCAACCGGACCGGACCATTTCGGTGTTTACCGGCAAAACGGTCGAACAGATCGGGCTGTACCGCCGCGATCTGCTTCGGCCCGGCGGATGCTTCAACGGTCCGGCCGTGGTGGCCCAGGAAGATACGACCTTCGCCATTCCCGCCGGGACCTTGGTCGAGATCGACCGTCATCTGAATATGCATCTGACATTTCCGGAGTAACAGATAATGCTCGATCCATTGAACCTCCAGGTATTTGCAAACCACACGCGGGCTGCCGCTGAAAACATGGCCTATACGCTGCAACGTACGGCCCATTCCGCCTTCGTCAAGGAGACGGAAGACTTCACGGTGATGCTCGTCAACCGCAGAGGCGAGACGTTCGGTGTTCCGCTCGGGCTCGGCGCAACCTGGTATCCCGGTCTTACCTACACCCGCGCGATCGACATGATCGCCGATTACAAGCCCGGCGATGTGGCCTTCACCAACGATCCCTATTCGTGCTTCGTCGCCACCCACGCGCCGGATACACATCTTTGGAAGCCGGTCTTTTTCGAAGGGGAGATCATCGCCTGGACCGGAGGCCATATCCATAACACGGATATGGGCGGCGCAGTGCCAGCTTCGCTATCGCGTGCGCTAACGGAAATACATCAGGAAGGGATCCGCTTTCCGCCGATGAAGTTGGTCAACGAGGGAGTGTTTGACGAGAATATCCTCCGGATCATGACCACCAATGTGCGCAAGCCCGATCTCAACATTGGGGATATCAAGGCGCTTGTGGGCGCGCTCAATACGGGGGAGCGCAAGATCCTCGCCATGGTGGAAAAATTTGGTAAGGAGGCGTTTCTGGAAGGCGCAGAGGTGCTGCTTGACCACGCTGAGGCCCAAGCGCGCGATATTCTGCGTTCGATGCCTGACGGGACATGGGAGTTTGTCGACTATGCCGATGAAGACAGCGTAGAGGCAAACCCGTGCCGCCTGAAACTGAGACTGACGATCACAGGTGGCGACGCCATTCTTGATTTTACCGGGTCAGATCCACAGCTCGGCTCTTCCCTCAATGTTCCCTCCGGTGGTGATCCGCGGCACACGATCCTTCTGGTTGGCGTCTATTATGTCCTTTACACGCTCAACCCGAAAATCCTTCTCAACACAGGCCTGACGCGCCCCTTCACCTGCATAACCCCGGAGGGTAGCGTTCTCAATCCGGTGTCGCCCGCAGCCGTCGGTATGCGTTCGCTGACATGCGCACGTCTACGTTCCGTCATCTTCGGTGCCTTCTCTCAAGTGGTACCTCATCTCCTTCCGGCAGCGCCTGCGGGCAATAACTGCATCGTCAATGTCATGACCACTGATGAGCGCAACGGCCGCACAATTATTGCGGCGGTCAATCCTGTTGTCGGCGGCGGCGGGGNCATGCCCNATCGCGACGGCACCAATGGATCGGGCGCGGATGCCGCCTATCTGAAAAATACACCGATTGAGATTACCGAGACTGAAGTTCCGATCGAGTTTGTCAGGTATGGGCTCGCGATCGACAGTGGTGGCGCAGGACGGTGGCGCGGTGGACTGGCAACCGAACTCGCGTTCCGGGTATTCGCTCCCGGCAGCCGCATCACGGCGCGAAACCGCGACCGCAGCTTCTTCCGTCCATGGGGCGTGCTGGGTGGAAAGGCCGCAGGCCTGTCCGATATGGTCGTCAATCCAGGCGGCGAGGACCATCATCGCCTCGGAAATATAGACACTGCGGTTCTTCAGCCAGGTGACGTTCTGGCAATCCGTTCGGCAGGCGGAGGTGGTCGCGGGAATCCGATGGAGCGGGAAGCCTGGCGGGTCTTGCAGGACGTCGACCGCGGCTACGTTTCCCTGGAGGCCGCCGAAAGGGACTACGGCGTCGTTATCCAGAATGGTGAGATCAACGAGGCTCTTACCGCTAAGCTCAGAGCGTCACGGACGAAATCCAGCGCACATTTTCACTACGGTCCCGAGCGCGAAGGCTATGAGGCGCAGTGGACGCCGGATGCATATGCACTGTTGACGGACACCCTGGCGGCTCTTCCAATTCATTGGCGGTTTTTCATCAAGACCGAGATATTTCGCCGTATGAAGGGAAGAGCGGGGCAAGACGGGGTGGCTCAAGCGCTGGCAGAGGTGCGGGTGCGGTTTCCTGGAATGCCGATACTCACGCGGCCTGTCAAAGAGGCGGCCGAATGATCCGGAAATGGCCAAAAGCGACTGATACCGGCCGGATCGTCAGGCTTGCCGAGCAGGGCAGGCCGCCCATCCGCTTCCGGCTCAATGGTACCGAATGCGAGGCTCTGAGCGGTGATACGGTGCTGACGGCTATCCTGCTTTCGGAAAAAGCCCTGCGGCGCTCTGAATTTGGCCCAGAGTCGCGTGCTGGATTCTGCTTGATGGGTACCTGCCAGGATTGTTGGGTATGGCAGGAAGATGGAAGCCGGTTACGGGCATGCACCACGTTTATTGCTGAAGGAATGGGTCTGAAAACAGACGCACCGGAGGAATGGCAATGACGATGAAAAGCGAAGAAAGAGTAGTGATTGTGGGTGCGGGGCCTGCCGGCATGCGGGCCGCCGAAACCTTGGTCGCTGCAGGCGTAACGCCTGTCATCATTGACGAGGGTCTTAAATCTGGGGGNCAAATCTATCGGCGTCCTCCAGATGGCTTTCAGCGTCCGCCTGAAAAGCTTTACGGATCGGAGGCTCGCAAGGCTGTCGATCTTCATGGCGTGTTTGATCAGTTGGTCGCATCGGGGAAGCTGGATTATCATCCACAATGCTCGGTCCTGGCGGTCGCGCAAAACATTCTCTACGTCCTGACGCCAGCCGGACGACGGGAGTTTGCCTATGATCGTCTCATTCTGGCGACCGGAGCGATGGACCGGGTGGCGCCGGTTCCGGGGTGGCAGGCGCCAGGCGTCTACAGCCTTGGCGCTGCGCAAATTGCGCTGAAGTCGCAGGGTGTTGCTCTCGGCCGTGAAATTGTTCTCGCGGGCTCGGGTCCCTTGTTGACCCTTGTCGCGGCACAATTGCTGATGGCCGGAGCAAATATTCGCGCCGTTCTCGATACGTCGAGCTTGACCACCCAACTCTCTGGATTATGGGGAATGCTTGCCAGACCCCGCGTGGTGCTGCGCGGTTTATTCTTGCGTGCGAAGCTGGGTCGTCTCTACCATTTGGGCGTGCGGTTGGAGGAGATCGTCAGTGACGCAAATGGGCCGACTGGCGTTCGCTGGAAGAACATTTCCGGTGAGACACGCTACACCGCGTGCGATATGGTCGGGCTTGGCTGGCACCTGCGTTCGGAAACACATCTGGCCGGACTTGCGGGTTGCAGTTTCGATTACGACCACGATTGGGCTCAGTGGATCCCGCGCGCTGACCGAATGGGCAGAGCGGGCAACGGGCTGTATCTTGCCGGCGATGGGTTGAAAATACTCGGCGCAGACGGGGCAGAGATCGCCGGCAGACTTGCCGCAACCGGATGTCTTATCGACATGGGCGTGGCTGCGCCTGGCACGGCACGCGATGTCAGCCTGCTGGGTCGTTATGAGCGCTTTGCACGGGGCATGGCTCGGGCCTTTCCATGGCCGCGTGATATGGTTCGGGCCGTACCAGATGAAACAATTGTATGTCGCTGCGAGGGAATCACCGCTGGGCAGCTGCGCGAGAATGTCATTTATGGAGGTTCGGAGGTTAACCGCGTAAAATCTCTATCACGGGTCGGGATGGGGAGATGCCAAGGACGGTTCTGTCAGATTGCTGGTGCTGAGCTCATAGCCGCTCAAGCGGGTGTCAGAGCTTGCGAGGTGGGCCGCTTGCGTGAGCAGGGACCGGTTCGTCCGCTTCCGATCGGCGCATGGGTCGAGGATGCCTAGCAAATTCCGTCCTTTTGAAGTCTGTGGCCGCGAAAAGGGTCACACGGCTTCGCACAATAAGGACATTTTTGCACCCAATGCCCTCGTGCCACCCGAACCGGTTTTGCAATCTAGGCCGAGGGGGCAATGGTTTGAGTCGCCATCATTCATTCGATTTGATGCCATGAGCACCGAACTCAAAACTCCGCGACCTTGCCCCAGACGGATGTGTTAAGGCGGGCTGGGCGGTATGGGACCGGGTCGACAAGCGGTCGTGCCCCGGTGACAATATCGGCCACCAGATGGCCGGCACCCGGGCCGATGCCAAAGCCGTGTCCACTGAAACCGGCGGCCAAAATGAGACCCGGAACGGTTTCGACCTCGCCTATGGCTGGCACACCATCCGGCGTGCTGTCGATAAAACCGGCCCAGGCATTGGCAATTGTCGTCTTCCGCAGTTCCGGCAGCAAATCCTGCGCCCGGCGAAAGGTTTCGTCTATTTGCGCCTGGTCGGGTTTGGGATCGAGAATGCGGTTCTTCTCCATTGGGGTTATGGCGTCCATGCGCCATTTTTNCAGGGTCTCATGACCGGCCTTCCAGCCTTCCAGCCCACCAAGTGCCAGGCTTTTTCGGCGTTTGAGGAACATCGGCACGAACTCACGGGAGAAGCGAAGCTGTTGCGGTGTGGGATCGACGCGAGCCCGGCCGCTGATCGCCAGCGTGTAGCCGCCATCGCCCCGGCTGGTGATGGAAACCTCTGCCGTGTGTAAAGCATCAGGCAGACCTTGTGCGCCTGGAGTCACCGATAAANTAGATGAACGAATGGCGGCTTGGGGAAACCGGATGCCGAGTTGGTGGCACAAGGACGACGCCCATGCACCGCCCGCCAGCACCACTGTTTTGGTTGTGATCGTTCCATGTTCGGTGACGACGCCTGAAACTTTGCCCCCCTGCAATTCCAGACCACGCGCGGCACACATCTGGTGCACGGTTCCGCCGAGCTTGATGATCGCACGCGCCACGACGGGTGCTGCCCGTGATGGATCGGCGATACCGTCTGTGGGCGAAAACACGCCACCCTTCCAATCCCTGTTGGTGGCGCGTCCACGCTCCCTTGCCTCATCCGCACTCAGCATATGTGTGGTCACACCGGCTGTGCGGGCAAAATCACGCCAGCGCGCCCAGCCTTCGAGTTCGGCTTCATTGTTGCTGAGATAGAGCAACCCGCACCGGCGAAAGCCTGTCTCTTCTCCGCTGTCCTGTGCGAAACGTTCCCACAGGGCCAGGCTATGCGTGGACATCGGTAATTCGCGAGCATCGCGGTTCTGCTGTCTGCACCAGCCCCAATTTCGGCTGCTCTGTTCGGCCCCGATGAGGCCCTTCTCGATCAGCGCCACCTTCAGTCCGCGCTGTGCCAGATAGTAGGCGGAAAATACCCCGGCCACGCCGCCGCCGATCACGACAGCGTCGGCGTCCTTGGGCAATTGGGATGAGGTTTCTATCCGGTAAAGCGGTGCGGGCATTGCGTTCTCCTACAGATGAGTCATTCTAGCAGTCTCGCCGTTTCGCACCTGCCGCAAGAGGTGGCTTGAGTAGCATTTTATTCTGTAGCCCTGCGCCGTGTCGCATCATTCTGCCAAAAACACTTTCGGCGTTTTTCTGCAAGAAAAATGCGGGCGGTTTAGCTTGTGCAACTTGCCACGCCGCATATTATGCTGCTCAGTTGTTTCGTAACAGGATGGTGTCAAAATGAAACTTGACCGGATCGATATCAAGATTCTCCATGAACTCCAGAAGAACGGTCGCATCACCAATGTCGAGCTGGCAGAACTTGTAAGCCTGTCACCCAGCCCCTGCCTCATGCGCGTCAAGAAATTGCAAGCGGAAGGCTTCATCACCAGCTATTCGGCGCAGATCAATATCGTCAAACTTGGTCAAACCCTTACCGTCTTCACCGAAGTAACCTTGAAGAATCATCGCCAGATTGATTTTGCCCGCTTTCTCGCAGCCGTGGAAAAACTGGATTCCGTCATCGAATGCCATCTCGTGTCTGGAGGTTACGATTATCTGCTGAAATTCGTCACCGCCAGCATCGGCGAGTATCAGGCTACAATGGAACGACTGATAGATTTAAATATCGGTGTCGACAAATATTTCAGCTTCGTCGTGCTGAAGTCACCTATCGTTAAACCGCATATTCCGCTGACCAGCCTCTTCCCGATATAACGTCGCCGCGTTCAGCGCTGTGCGAAAACACGAACCAGCTCAGGATCTCGCTCCAACCCGTCCAGCCAGCCCGTGTCGAGTTTGGGAACGGACGAAAACAGAAGTTTGGAATAGGGGTGTGCATTGGCGTTGCCTATGGCGGATGGCGGCATTTGTTCGACCTTTTCGCCCGCATACATCACAGCGATCTCATCGCAGATTGCCTGAACCACAGACAAATCATGGCTGATGAAAATGTATGAGAGCTTCAGCTCGCGCTGCAATTCCTTCAGCAGATCGATGATGGCAGCGGCGACGACCGTGTCGAGTGCCGAGGTAATCTCGTCGCAGAGAATAACCTTGGGGTTGGCTGCCAACGCTCGTGCAAGATTGATGCGCTGTTTCTGCCCGCCGGATAATTCGGCAGGGCGCCGGAATTTCATGTTGCGGGNCAATTGCACCATGTCCAGCAACTGGTTCACCCGTGCCTCGCGTGCGCGTCGGTCCATGCCATAATAGAATGCCAGCGGACGCTCCAGAATGTCGGAAATCGACTTGGACGGGTTGAGCGCCGTATCGGCAAACTGGAAANCGATCTGCATTTTGCGCAATTCTTCGCGCTGACGCTCACGAGCATTCGGCGCCAATTCCCTGCCGTCGAAAATGACGTGGCCTGATACTGGGGGCAAANTTCCGGCAATGGCGCGGGCCAGCGTGGATTTTCCACAGCCGGATTCGCCGATAATGCCTAGATTGCGGCCTTCTTCCAGCGAGATATCGACCGACTTCAGGGCTAGTGCCAGTGGCATACCGTTTGGTTGGATGGGGCCGTAACCTGCGACGATGCCCTTTGCTTCCAGCAACGGCTTCTTGCCAGTCACAGCATCCCGATCTGCCGCGCTTGCGTGGATGCGGGGTTTGAAGGCTGCGAGCAACTCTTGCGTATAGGGGTGTTTGGGGTGGTTTAGAATCTGGTCGGTGGTGCCGATTTCCTGGATTTCTCCACCTTTCAGAACGACGATACGGTCAGCGATCTGCGCAACGACGGCAAGATCATGCGATACGTATACGCCCGCAAGATTGCCTGCCTTCATCACGGATTTGAAAGCACGCAGCACTTCGATCTGGGTGGTCACGTCAAGTGCTGTCGTTGGCTCATCGAAAATGACCAGACGCGGATTACCGATCAGCGCCATGGCCGCCGAAAGCCGCTGCAATTGCCCGCCGGAGACCTGATGCGGGTAACGATTCCCAATGGTCTCGGCATTGGGCAGAGCCAGAGCGCGAAACAGTTCGACAGCTCTGGACTTTGCCTCCGCATCGCTCATCAACCCATGGATACGAACGACTTCGATGACCTGATCCATAACGCGCTGCGCTGGATTGAAGGCGGCAGCAGCACTTTGCGGGACATATGCGACCTCCGTGCCACGCAGTTTCGAAAGACCTTTCTGCGAGGTCGCAGCCATGTCGCTGCTGCCCAATCGCACCGAGCCGCCAACGATCTTGCAGCCCGGGCGGGTGTGGCCCATCATTGTCAAGGCAATTGTCGTTTTGCCCGAGCCACTCTCGCCGATCAAAGCAACGATTTCGCCGTCCGCAATGTCGAAACTGACACCGCGAATAATCTCGACGGTACGGCCTGTATCGGTTTTTGCCTCAACCTTGAGATCACGAACTTCAACGAGATTTGCCATCAAGCACTCCGGTCACGAATTTTCTGCGGCAGGTTGTCGATCAGCATGTTGACGCTGATGGTGAGGGTGGCAATCGCGATTGACGGAAAGATTACGGCTGGTGCGCCGAAGGACAGGCCACCAATGTTTTCCCGGACCAATGCGCCCCAATCTGCATTCGGGGGCTGTACACCAAGCCCAAGAAACGACAGGCCCGACAAAAGCAGCACGATGAACACGAAACGCAAGCCAAGATCGGCGAGCACAGGCCCCATTATATTGGGCAGGATTTCCGAGCGGATAATGTACAGTACGCCTTCGCCGCGTGCGCGGGCCACTGTCACGAAATCCATCGTATTGATGTTGACGGCAAGCGAGCGAGCAAAACGGTAGGATCCGGGCGTATAGATGATTGCCATCGTCATGATCAGAACGGGGATGGAGGGCCCCATCGCTGCAACGATGACGAGACCGAAAAGTTTGCTTGGAATGGAAATCAGTGCATCGAGAAAACGCGATAGGCATGTATCGAACCAGCCGCCGGAAACAGCAGCGCACATGCCGAGGGTTACACCGGTAAAGCAGGCGATGGCAACGGACGCCAGCGAAATGCCAACCGTGTAGCGCGCACCCATAAGGATGCGCGAAAAGATGTCGCGACCAAGATAGTCCGTTCCCATGATGAACTTTTGGGACATGGGACCAAAATAATCAAAATCGACAATCTCGCCGACGGGGTAGGGGATCAACAGCGGCGCGAAGATCGCGATGGCTGCCCAGAACAAGATGATCGTGAGCGCGGCGATACCGACAGCATTGAAACGATAGCCAAGCCTGCGCGGAGAAAGAACAGAGAATGTCATGGTCAGCGAAGCCTCGGATTGGCAACGATGGCAATAATGTCTGCAATGGTGATCAGGACGAGATAACCGAGGCAAAAANTCATGGCGCATGTCTGGATGAGCGGGAGGTCGCGGGTGGATACGGCATCGACCATCAACTTGGCGATGCCTGGGTAGTTGAAGATGGTCTCAACGATAATGACACCACCCAACAGATAGGAAACCGAAAGTGCAACCGCGTTGACGATCGGGCCAAGCGCATTTGGCAACGCATGTCGCAGAACCATGCGTGACCGTGACGCGCCCTTCAACAGTGCCATTTCCACATAGGGCGTATCAAGCGTTTCAATAACCGCCGCACGTGTCATGCGGATCATCTGCGCGGAAATCACGAAGCTCAGTGTGATGACGGGCATCGCGAAAACACGCAGAAGTTCTCCAAGGGAATGAACCTCGTTGGCGAAAGCAAGCGCGGGCAACCATTTGAGGTAGACGGCGAAAATCAGGACGGCGGACGTCGCGACCATGAATTCCGGCACGGAAATGACGGTGATGGAGACGGTGGTGACGATGCGGTCGTAGAGCGTGCCGCGCATAATGGCAGCCGTTATCCCGAGTGTCAGCGCAATAGGAATGGAAANCAGCGCAGTCACTGCGGCCAGCTTCATCGTGTTGGCCAGTCGCCCACCGATGAGATCAACGATCTCCATATTATTTGCGTAGGATTTACCAAGATCTCCCATAAAAAGGCCCGCAAGCCAACGCAGGAACCGCAAGATTGCGGGATCATCGAGGTGCATTGCGGTTCTCAGTCCCGCTACTGCTTCAGGCGTTGCCGATTGCCCGAGCAGGATTTGCGCAACATCGCCCGGTAGCATTTCGGTTGCAAAAAAANCGGCAAATGAGACGATCAGCAATGTGATGACAGCGACAAAAAGCCGATTTATGACAAGTGCAAGGACATGTTTGTTCATGTGGCCTCTCTTTCGGAAGTGATCCCGCTTTCGTCGCATATCACTGTCAGGCCAAACGGGTCCGATGGCAATGCTCTGAAGCAGATGGACTTTTGCCCGCAGCGTCACTGCGGCGGGCAAAAGTTCAGGGATCAGGCCTCAAGCCATACGTGCTCGGCGAAGGCGTAACCCATCATTCCGCCAAGCGGGCTTGATTGCAGGCCCTTGAGCTTGGAAGAGATGCCATCGACGTTGGATATATAAACCGGGATGATTGTTCCAGCTTCTTCCGCAATCATGACCTGCATCTCGTTATAAATCGTTTTGCGCTTCTCGATGTCCAGCAAGCCGCGCGCCTCCACCAGCATCTTGTCGAACTTCTCCGACTTGTACTGGCTTTCATTCCAAGGCGCATTGGACGCATAAAGAAGCGAGAAGAGAATATCGGGCGTCGGGCGCGGATTGATGTTACCGAAATGGACCGGTGCCTTTAGCCAGTAGTTAGACCAGTAACCGTCGGACGGCACGCGCTGGACATCGAACTTCATGCCAAGCTCGGCGCCTGCGGCCTGAACCACCATGGCCATGTCGATAGAGGAGCTTGCGGCTTCGGAGGCGACAATCGGGATGGACTGACCGATGAGGCCGGCTTTTTCGAAGTGGAACTTCGCCTTGTCAGGGTCGAACGCCTTCGGCTTCAAATCCTTGTTGTGATACATGTTGGCTGGCGAGACAGGCTGGTCGTTGCCGATTTCGGCCAGACCACGCAGCACAGACTTCTGAATCTGCTCGCGATTGACCATATATTTCATGCCCTGCACAAAATCGGCCTTGTTGCCGGGAGCCATGTCGAGGCGCATGTTGAGGTTGGTGTAGTTGCCGGAAGTCGTCTTGGAGATAACAACGTTCGGCTGCCCTTCCATAAGCCGGATAGCGCGCGGGTTCACGGACGCGGCAAGCTGAATATCGCCTGCCAGAAGCGCGTTGACGCGGGCGGTATCGTCTGAGATCGCGAAGAACTCGAAGGAGTCGAGATATGGACCTTCCGACTTCCAGTAGTTCTTGTTCTTCGTGGCGACGGAACGAACACCCGGCTCGAAAACCTCGCAGACGAAAGCGCCGGTGCCGTTGGCCTTGGCAAAGTCCGTGGTTCCATCGGCAATGATCATGAAGTGGTGCAGCGCCAAAATGGTCGGCAAATCGGCGTTCGCATTTGCAAGCGTAATTTCGATGGTCAGATCATCAACGGCTTTGAAGCCTGTCATCTGCTTGGCGATGGAGTTGACTTTAGAGCCGACGGCGGGGTCGAGATGGCGCTTGAGAGAATAGATGACGTCCGCCGATGTCAGCGATTTGCCATCGTGGAACGTCACGCCCTTGCGCAGCTTGACGGTCCAGACCATGGCGTCCTTACTGTCGATGCTCTCCGCCAGCTCCATCTTTGTCATGCCCGCCTCATCAATGGTGGACAGGCGGTTATAGAAAGCGCAGCAGCGAACATAATCGGTTGAAAGCGATGCTTTGGCCGGGTCGAGCGTATCGGCGGTAGAGGATGACCAGCCAGCTGCCTTGAGAGAACCGCCGGACACGGGTGCTGCGGCGAGCGCCTGACCGGCGCGTCCGAGAATGGCAGAGCCTGCAGACATGGCAATGCCCCCTGCCGTCAGCATCTTGAGCAGGTCGCGTCGGCTCGCGCCACGGCGGATGGCGTTTTCGACCATCGCATCGTCGGTGGATGTCCAGTTCATCATGGAATTGTCTGTCATGTTCATTCCCCTTTTNGTTGAGTTCATCCGGGTCGAACGGCTTATGGCGCCGCTTTTTACCCATTGCGGGCAGTTTCAGGCGTCACTTTTCTCCCCGACGGCATCAGCAAGTGCGGCCATGGAGGTGAAGTGGAAATCGGGCTTCGTGAAGTTTTCGGGCTCGATCGTTCCGCCGTAGCCCTTCTGAGCATGGCGTCTTTCGATCCAGCAGTTCGTCATCCCGAGCTTTCGGGAAATCCCGATGTCGTGGTATTGGCTTTGTGCGACATGCAGGATGTCGTCCTTGGTGCTGCCCTCGGATTGAACGAATTCGAAGACATGTTGGAAAAATGCAGGATCCGGCTTTTCGGTGCCCGTGTCATCCGCAGTGAAACCTTGATAAAACGGATTTCCAAGTTCTTCGGAAAAGCATTCGAAGGCCCAACGCTGGGCGTTCGTCATCGCGATCAGCTTATAGCGTTTCGCAAGCTGGGCCAGTGCCTGTACGCTATCGGGAAACGCCTTCCAGCTTTTTGCAGAATCGCGGAGCCGTTCACCAAGAGCACGCTCGGCAGGCAAGCCAAGGTCTGGAGCGATCACCAGGTAGACGCGAACGAGGTCATCGGGAAACAGACCGACATCCGGCAAATAACGGGCCTTGCGATACAAGGCGAGAGCGGCCTCGCCATCGATGTCGACGCCGCGTTCCGTACCAATCTGCTTCAGGCAGTGTGTCAGGCCGCTTTCAAAATCGATCAGCGTGCCAACCACGTCGAAGCTCAGATATTTGAAGTCTGCTAAACTCTTCGGCAATATCATTCTCCTGTTTCAAAAAANGCGGATCGCGGATGATTTTGGTTGCCCTCACAGAATTCTATGCTGTCCGTTTTTTACCCTCAAGCGCTTCTTCTACGGCTTTTTNGCCATATTCTGCTTTCTTCCCAGCCATCATCGCAACAATCACTGGCGAGATACACTGAATGATCGAACCGCTGCGGCAGAATATTCCGAATATCCTGCCAAAGCGGTATTTCCCGCACAGCCCTCACGCCATAGCTGAGCGAACGTCCGGGTCATTCAGCGTTTGATCGAGCGTCAAGCGGGTACGCTCGATGATGGCATCTATGTCGCTTTCCGTGCAGCACAGCGGTGGTGCGTAGCCGAGAACGCCATTACCGAATGCGCGGATGACGAGGCCGTTATCCCAGGCGCGGTCGAAAATACGGCGCGATGGATCGGCGGCAGCGGGTAGAGGCGTCTTCTTCTGCTTGTCCGTCACCAGTTCGATGGCGGCCAGCATCCCGCGCCCGCGCACGTCTCCCACCAGCGGATGGTCCTTAAGGCTTTCCAGTCCGGCCATTAGCCGAGCGCCAGCTTTCACCCCGTTTTCAAGAAGCCCGTTCTCGTAAAGTCTCAAGACTTCCAGACCCACGGCGGCGCTGACCGGGTGTGCCGAATAGGTATAGCCATGGCCTATTGCGGCCGCACCTGCACCATCTGCAATGGTATTATAGACTTTGTCCGACATGAATACGGCCCCNATGGGNACATAGCCAGAGGTCAGACCTTTCGCCGTTGTCATGAAATCCGGCACAACATCATCGTCCGAACACGCAAACAACGGTCCGGTCCGACCAAAGCCGGTGATGACCTCGTCGGCGACCAGCAGTACGTCATACTGCTTGCAGACCTCATGCATCGCTTTCAGCCATCCCGTCGGTGGCACGAGAACGCCGCCTGAACCCTGGATCGGCTCCACGTAAAATGCCGCAACATGCTCCGCACCGATCTCCTCTATCTTTGCTTTCAGTACAGCAACGGAAGAGGCGATGATGGCTTGCGGGTCGGTGCCGGCAGGGTTGCGATAAGCATAGTGAGACGGAATTTTGTGCTGCCAGTCAAATGGCAGGCCGAAGCCTGCATGGAAGACCGGAAGTGCCGTGAGGCCAGCGCCGACTGTGCTGGAGCCGTGATAGCCCTGTTCGAGCGAGATGAACTGGTCCTTCTCCGGCGTGCCGAGCGAGTGATAATAATATCGGATAAAGCGAACCGTACTGTCCACCGCATCGGACCCGCCAAGCGTGAAGTAGATATGGTTGAGATCACCCGGCGCACGATCTGCAAGTTCCGATGCCAACCGGATCGCCGGTTCCGAACCGAGGCTGAAATAGCCTGTCGCGTAGGGAAGCTCGCGCATCTGTTTTGCCGCCGCCTCCACGATGCTCTCGTGGCCGTAACCAGCGTTGACGCACCAAAGGCCCGCAAACCCATCGATCATCTGATGGCCGGTCATGTCGGTGACGGTGGCACCTTTGGCAGACTTTAAAACGCGCACGCCGAGTTTTTCGTGGCCGCGGTAGGACGCAACCGGATGAATCAGATGTGCGCGGTCGAGTTCGATAAGGGAATTGCTGAGCATAATGTTCTCCAGGATCAACCGAGGGCCTGACTGGCCAATGCAAATGTTTGAGGGGCAAATGTTTGGGTTGTGGTGGTGTCGCGCGGCTTTCCATCACGGACCATGGCTATGCCGCCGCCGACATGGGACAGGCCAAGCTCCGTCAGCCAGAGTGCAAGACCGCTTTGTTCGCTCGTGTCGACGCGAAGGAACTGCCCCTGTTTTCCGGCAAGGAGAAATGACAACAGCATCCTGGCTTCCGAGGCGTTTTCCGCTACCACGGGNCCGATGACTTCGCCGCGTCCGAAGCGACGTATGGCCCCAAAACCGACAACGCGATCATCGCGACGAATGACGGCGAGGCGGCCATTGTTGGCGAGATAGGTGATGAGGTCGCGACGATCCATGCCGCAGGCGGCGTGATCGAGGCTCATGCATTCCGCTACATCCGAAGCATTTGCCCACTCCACACCGTCAGGCGGTGGGACGGACGATATCAGGCCCTGGTGCTGAACGATGCGGTGCGCTTCGCGAAATCCCAGCTTCTGATAGAGCGGCAGCCCGTCTTGCGTGGCAACCAGTCTGCATTCGCGTCCACTTGCGGCATTCAGCGCAAANTCCATCAGACGCTTGCCGATGCCCAGTCCACGCATGGCCTCATCGACGATGACCATATTGATGGTCGCGACATCATCTCCATAAAGTGTTGCCATGGCCGTTCCTAGAACGCGATCCCTGTGAACAGCAGCAACGCCTTTGCTGAGCGACGAGCCCATCGCCCAATCCTCGATCCGGTGCGGCCATTGCGCTTGCTGCGAAAGCGCCAGCGCACCTTCCAGATGGTGCGGCTTAAATTCGACAAGATCGATCTGGCTTGCCAGCATGGCGTTTTCCTCGTGCTATGGTTGGTTTCTTTGATAGACCCTTGAGCGAAGAAGATCGTCCCGACCTTGACACTTGTTCGATCAGTTTGCGCTGTCTGCAATAGTGCGCGCCGCATCTTCTGCTGCGGGGAATACTCTTCGATGTTGGCAGCGTCGCTCAAGCCAGGGCTCTGCGGAACTCTCTGCCAAAGCTGTGCTTCGATACGCAACAATCTGCTTCGCGGAATGGTAATTGCGGTGAGCGCAGCCGAAATCCTACGCTTATGATGACCTTATAAGAGAGCGCAGCCATATGGCCAATCCATGAGGACAAACGACATGACCCAGTTTCGCCCGAAATTCATCACCTTCGATTGCTACGGCACGCTGACCAACTTCCAGATGGCGGAAGCGGCACAGACGCTCTACGGCGAGCAGCTGGATGCTGAAAAAATGGCGCAGTTCATCAAGAACTTTGCCGCCTATCGGCTCGACGAAATTATGGGAGACTGGAAGCCCTACAATGAAGTTGTCCATAATGCCGTGGAGCGCGCCTGCCGCAAGAACGGTGTCACCTTCAAGGACGAAGACGGTCGTTTCGTGTATGAGCAGGTGCCGAGCTGGGGTCCGCATGCGGATGTGCCTGCTGGTCTCGCAAAAGTCGCCAAGGAAATTCCGCTGGTCATTCTGTCGAACGCCATGAATGAGCAGATCATGCACAATGTGGAAAAGCTGGGCGCGCCATTCCATGCTGTCTATACCGCCCAGCAGGCCAATGCCTATAAGCCGCGTTTCCAGGCTTTCGAATATATGTTCGATATGCTGGGCTGCAATCCGGAAGACGTTCTGCACGTCTCCTCGTCCTTCCGTTACGATCTGATGTCGGCGCATGATCTCGGCATCAAGAACAAGGTCTGGGTCAACCGTGGCCACGAACCGGCCAATCCTTATTACGGCTACACCGAAATCAAGGATATCTCGGGCTTGCCGGGCGTCGTTGGGCTTTAATCCATTTNATAGAGGGGAATGAGGACGATGCAGTTCAAATCCTACTGGCACGACACGGCCCCGATCTTTGCCTCTGCTGCGACGGGACAGGTCGAAGGCACCTTCGATGTGGCCATTATCGGTGGCGGCTTTACCGGTCTGTCCGCTGCCCGCAGTCTGGCGAAGGGCGGAGCCAAAGTGGTTGTGCTGGAGGCCCAGCATGTCGGCTTCGGCGGCTCCGGCCGCAATGGCGGACATCTTAACAACGGCATCGCTCACAGCTTCGTCTCCGCAAAGGAGCATCTTGGTGTAGAGCGCGCTAGCGCGCTCTACCGCGCCTATGATGATTCCGTTGATACGATCGAGGCAATCGTCGCCGAAGAGGGCATCGATTGCAGCTTCCGGCGTGCCGGCAAACTGAAACTGGCATCGAAGCCAGCACATTTCGACGCGATTGCCAAAANCTTCGAGGTCGTCAACCGAGAGATCGACCCTGACACGGCGCTTCTCTCCAAGGCTGATCTGAAAAGCGAGATCGGCTCGGATAATTTCCATGGTGCGATGCTCTCGAAAAAANGCGGCATGATGCATATGGGTCGTTTCGTGCATGGCATCGCGGAAGCCTGCGTGCGCCATGGTGTGACGATCTTCGAAAAAGCACCGGTCACGGATCGCAGCGAACAGGGCGGTATTCACAGGCTGACCACACCGCGCGGTACTGTCGAGGCACGCAATGTCATCGTTGCCACCAACGCTTATACCGCGGGGCCATTCGATTATTTCAAGCGCCGCATCATCCCCGTGGGCAGCTTCATCGTGGCGACACGGCCGTTGAGTGATGCCGAAGTCGCCTCCGCCATGCCCGGCAACCGCACTTGTGTTACCTCCATGAATATCGGCAACTATTTCCGGCTGTCACCGGATAACCGTTTGATCTTCGGTGGGCGCGCGCGGTTCTCCGCGACGTCCGATGCGCGTTCGGATGCGAAAAGCGGTGAAATCCTCAAGAGCGGACTGGCTGACATCTTCCCGCAAATGCGCAGCGTCGATATCGACTATTGTTGGGGCGGTCTGGTGGGCATGACCAGCGATAGGTTCCCGCGCGCGGNCGAAGTTGAAGGCTTGAATTTTGCCATGGGCTATTCCGGCCACGGCGCACAGATGTCGATCCATATGGGAACGCTTCTCGCAGACAAACTGCTCGGCAAGCCAGACCGCAACCCGTTGAAGGGGCTGGTTTGGAACGCTGTGCCTGGCTATTCCGGCAAACCGTGGTTCCTTCCCGTCGTCGGCTTCTACTACAAAATGTTGGACAAGTTTCAGTGAAAAGAAAGCCCGCAACGGTGACGTTGCGGGCTGTTTTGTTTCAGTTCAATCCACCGATGTGGAAAGACTTCGTTTCAAGATATTCTTCGATACCGCATTGCGCGCCTTCGCGACCGAGGCCGGATTGCTTCACGCCGCCGAATGGCGCCACTTCGGTAGAAACGGAACCGGTATTAAGGCCGATCATCCCGAATTCCAGCGCTTCCGCGACCCGCCAGGAGCGCTTCAGGCTTTCGGTATAGAAATAGGCGGCAAGGCCGAACGGCGTACCGTTGGCAATTTTGATGGCCTCTTGCTCCGTCTCGAAGCGGAAAAGCGGCGCGACAGGCCCGAAGGTTTCTTCTCCTGCCAATAGCATATCGGTCGTCGCACCGCCCAGCACGATGGGGGCGGTGAACTGATCGCCTTCTGGTAATTTGGGCGGTGTCGAAAGGATTTCCGCACCCTTGGAGAGTGCGTCTTCGATATGGCGGTTGATCTTGTCGATGGCGGCGGCGTTGATCATCGGGCCGATGTCGATGTTCGCCTCTGTGCCCGGTCCAACCTTCATCGCCGACACGCGCGCCGAGAGCTTGGACGCGAAGGCATCGTAAACACCGGCCTGCACCAGAATACGGTTTGAACAAACGCAGGTCTGGCCGCCATTGCGGAATTTGGACGCGATGGCGCCTTCAACAGCAAGATCAAGATCGGCATCGTNGAACACGATGAAGGGCGCGTTACCGCCGAGCTCAAGGCTCAGGCGCTTGATGCTGTCAGCTGCACCGCGCATCAGAAGCGAGCCGACACGGGTGGAGCCGGTGAAGGAAATCTTGCGGACCGTTTCATTGGCCAGCAATTCGTTGCCAATCTCGGTCGGCATACCGGTGACGATGTTGATGACACCGGCGGGAATGCCCGCCCGCTCTGCCAATACACCCAGTGCCAGCGCCGAATAGGGCGTGAACTCGGATGGCTTGATGACGACCGTGCACCCGGCGGCAAGCGCAGGCGCGACCTTGCGAGTGATCATGGCATTCGGAAAATTCCACGGCGTGATGATGCCGCAAACGCCAACCGCTTCCTTCAGGACGACGATGCGGCGGTCGGCAGTGGGCGAGGGAATGGTGTGGCCGTTGATGCGTCGGGCTTCTTCGGCAAACCATTTGACGAAAGACGCGCCGTAGCGGATTTCACCCTTGCCTTCGGAGAGCGGTTTGCCCTGTTCCATGGTCAAGAGAAGCCCGAGATCGTCCTCGTGCTTGATCATCAACGCAAACCATTTTTCCAGCAGCGCTGCGCGCTCCGCATGGGTCTTGGCTTTCCATGGAGCAAAGGCTTTTGCTGCCGCATCGATGGCTGCGCGGGTTTCGCCACCGCCCATATCCGGCACAGTGCCGAGCACTTTTTGCGTGGCGGGGTCGATTACATCGACCGTTTTGCCCGATGATGCATCCAGCCATTGGCCGCCGATAAGTCCCTGCTGTCTGAACAGATCCTGATCTTTCAGAAANCTCATGCCGTTCTCCTCCGTTTNAAGCCAGCACTGCCAGAACGGCGGCTGTAATAGTGTCCGTCTTGTCCTTGCCGGGCAAGGTGCCGATACCCTTTGCCGTTGCGGCTTCGATTGCCGAGATGATATCGGCGGCTGCTTGTTTTTCGCCCAGATGATCCAGCATCATCGCACCCGACCAAATGGCGGCGATGGGATTGGCAATACCGAGATGCGCAATGTCGGGCGCCGAGCCATGCACAGGCTCGAACATCGACGGAGCCGAGCGATCCGGGTTGATATTGGCCGAGGCCGCAAAGCCGAGCCCGCCCTGAATGGCTGCACCCAGATCGGTGAGAATATCGCCGAACAGATTGGAAGCAACGACGACATCGAGACTTTCCGGTGCCATCACCATGCGCGCGGCCATGGCGTCGATATGATAATTCGTAACCTCCACGTCGGGATATTCGGCAGCGATTTTCGCGGTCATCTCATCCCAGAACACCATAGAATATTTCTGGGCATTGGACTTGGTGATAGACGCCAGTTTTTNACGACGGGAGCGTGCCTGCTCGAAGCCGAACCGCAGAATGCGCTCAACACCCGTGCGCGTAAAGATCGAGGTTTCGACGGCAACTTCATCCGGCGTGCCGACGTGAACGCGACCACCCGCACCGGAATATTCCCCTTCCGTGTTTTCACGAATGCAGAGAATGTCGAAACCTTCCTTCTTCAACGGCCCCTCGACGCCCGGTAGCAGGCGGTGGGGACGGATATTGGCATATTGCACGAAGGCTTTGCGGATCGGCAGAAGCAGACCATGGAGTGAAACGGCGTCCGGAACCTCGGCTGGCCAGCCGACGGCACCCAACAGAATGGCGTCAAATCCGCGTAGAGTTTCGATGCCATCTGATGGCATCATCGCGCCGGTTTCCTTGTAGAAGGCGCAGGACCACGGAAACGTCTTGCCTGTCAACGTGAAGGTTCCGTCTTTCCTGGCGGCGGCCTGCAACACAGCCCAGGCGGCATCGGTCACGGCTGTGCCGATGCCGTCACCGGGAATGAGTGCGATGGAGTGGTTTTTCATGTGCAATATCCGCCTTAGAGATCGATGAGAACACTTTTGGACTTCCGGTTTGCCATATAGGCCTCCCGTCCCAGATCCTTGCCGATGCCGGAGCTTTTGTAGCCGCCGGTCGGCAGAATATGATCGCGAGAGCGGCCATAACGATTGACCCAGATCGTGCCCGCCTGCAACCGTCTGGTCACTCGAATGGCCCGCGAGAGATCGCGCGTGAAGACGCCTGCTGCCAGACCGTAAGTGGGATGATCGGCCAAGGCCAGGGCCTCTTCCTCATCCTCAAAGGTCTGCAAGGTCAGCACCGGCCCGAAGATTTCCTCGGTGACGGCAGGAGAATCCTGCGTGACGTTGCCGAGCAGCGTCGGGGCGTAGAAGTAACCGTCGCGATCCATAATCTGTCCACCCGACAAGCACTCGGCGCCGGCACCGATGGCTGCACGCACAATCGCGTCGATCCGTTCGATCTGCTTTTGCGAAATGATCGGGCTGTATTGGGTTTTCTCATCCCATGTCGGGCCGGTCTCGACTTTGCGCATGATGGAGGTGATCGCTGCAATCAGTTCCTCCGCAATCTCCTTGGCGACGATCAGGCGTGAACCCGCGACGCAGGCCTGCCCTGCATTGGAANTGATGCTCTGCGCAACCGCTTTCGCCGTGCGGTCGATATCGGCATCGGCAAAAACCACCTGCGGACTTTTGCCGCCAAGCTCCAGCGTCATCGGCTTGATACCGGTGCGCGCGACATTCTGCATGATGGCAGAACCTGCTGCTGTGGAGCCGGTAAAGCTGACCTTGGATATATCCGTGTGACCGGTCATGGCATTGCCCGTCACCATGCCATCCCCCAGAACGACATTGATGAGACCTGCAGGAATACCGGCCTCGACCGAAAGCTCTGCAATATGCAGTGTCGAAAACGGCGTCATTTCGGAGGGTTTCAGCACAACGGCATTGCCCGCTGCCAGAGCTGGCCCCAGCTTCCACCCGGCCATAGACAGAGGGAAATTCCATGGCGTGATGGCACCGACGACACCGTAAGGCTCGGTCATGATCATGCCGAGGCTGGCATCGGATGTTGGAACGAGATCGCTGCCTTCCTTGTCTGCAAATTCCGCGAAGAAACGAATTTGTTCGGCAGTCACAGCGATATCGCCTGCGATCAGATGCCCGACGGGNCGGGTAGATGATACCGCCTCAAGTTTCGCCAGATATTCGGCATCTCGCTCGATCAGATCGGCCCAGCGTTGCATGGCGTTGACACGGTCGCGCGGTCGCACACCGCCCCAGTTGCTGCTCTTGAGCGTAGCCTTGGCCGTCTGAACCGCTTGATCCACCAGGTCGGCACTGGCAATCGGGCAATAGCCGAATGCAACGCCATCGGACGGGCGGTGCATGGCAATGCCTTCGCTGGCCATCACCCTTTCGCCGCCGATGAAATGATACTGCGGCAGCGAAATCGTGTCTGGGTCGAAACTGAGCGTCATCGCCTGTCGTCCCCTATGCCGGGTCGGTTACGGTCACATAAATCTTGCGAACGGTCTCTATCGTGCGCCAGACGCCGACGAAGCCGGGCTTCATCATGAAGCTGTCGCCTGCGCGATAGGTAACGGTGTCGCCGTCTTTTTCTTCCAACTCGATAACGCCGGAAATGATGTGGCAGAACTCGTATGTCGTGCCTTTGATGGAATGCGTCTCTCCAGGCGTGGCTTCCCATATGCCGGTATGAACGGTGCCATCGCGGCAATCGTCCAGCGCCCAGGTCTTGAAGGATGGATTGCCGGAAATCAGCCTTTCAGGCGTTGGCGTTGCTTCCTTCGGCGTGGTCTGCGGGTTGGGGTCAATACGGGTGATAAGCGACATGGAAAGCCCTTTCTGGAATGTTCAGTAGCCGCGGCCGCAGTTGAGTGACAGGTCACGCCGTTGATGGCGTGTGCGCTGCGGCTCCAGCTCGACAAAGTCACTCAAAACTGGCGTGTTTCCCACGGCAGGATGAACTGAAGCTACGATAGATCGCAGCACATCTGACCGATTTTCGGCTTAATCGCGCAATCGCGCTCCCAGGTTAAGGCTTGGTGGCAACAACCGTTTTCGACTCGGGTTCAGTCAAGCGCTTCGCTTTGGCCTTCGTCTACTTGATGTTCAACAGATCGGGGGTCGAACTCGCGCTATTGTCTTCCGCGAAGGGTGGTGCCGTCTCACCCAGTCTGTGCTGGGGAGAGAGTGGATCATTGTTTCAGCTGGCTTCCTTGTCCTTTTTCGCCTGATCATGATGCCACTTGATGGCGTAGAACATCCCCACGCCCAGCACAATAATCTTGAGCGGCAAGAGGACTATGGGGAACCAATCGACCCAACTCGAATCCATCATTTNGAATACTTTCCGGCTTTCACGCAGCGCTATCTGCGGAGATAGCGCTACCCCCAAACTGCAGCTTCAACAACCTGTCGTTTTGCCGCAGCCCGTGCCACCACTACCCTGCGGCCACTGTCTTATGCCGGTCTATCCGGTCTCGAAGTGCGGCAACAACGGCCTGCAAGAATGCGTTGCGCCGGGGGNCAGACGTTGCCAACAGTGTCTTTNCCAGCCGGTCGTGAATCTTGCTCATGAACCCAACGTGGTCGAAGCTGTGAGCAGCAATGTTCACCTCGACCTCTTCCATGTAGTGAGAAAGATGCGGGCCCAGTTCCAGATTTGCATCCGTCTGGTAATGAGCCGCCATTTGCTCTGCAAGTGTTCCCATTTGGACGTAGGGGCCATACTTCTCGCTCATACCTTCTCCCTTTNCTAACCTGAGCAAATTACATAGACACGGTTACTTGTAAGCACGAGATGTTTCCCCCGCCATCGCGAAAACGTTATCTTTGCCCAACCGGATGCCAGCACTTTTTGCCGGGCAATAACCCGAAGCGCCCGAATTCCGCCTTTGCCAGCGGCTTCTGATGCGCGCCGATGGACGGCTGCGACAGAAACGATCCCACCGCCCCTCTCACATTGGTGTCAGTGGCATCGATCCAGATGTAATTCCCTTCATCTTTGACGCGGTCGAGAAACACCTGCACCTTGACGTCGATTGTCTTGCAAAGCCGCGACATCGGCTCTCGAACCCTGACTGCCTGGACCAGCTCATCGACCGAACGTTCCGAAATACGCTGCCGTAATTTGATAGATCGTAACACAGGACTCGGCTAGTACAGATTATCAGCAGTATCGTGGTGAAGTGCATGGCAGGATCATTGGAAGCAAGGCCGCTTTTCGGCATCGGGCTGGCGGCCATGGGCTACTCCTGTTTTGCTCTTCAGGATGCGCTCGTCAAATGGCTTGTCGAAAGCTACGAGGTTCCTCAGATCCTCTTTGTGCGAAGCGCCGTCATCGTTCTGATTACCGGCGTACTGGCATATCGCTATCGCCACCCCTCCATCCTCAAANGTAAATATCGCGGTACCGTCGTTATTCGCGCAGCCCTCATGCTCACCGCATGGATGCTGTTCTACAGCTCCGCGAGATATCTTGGGCTGGCGGAACTCACCACCCTCTATTTCTCCGCACCCATCATGGTCATGGTCCTGTCCATCTTCGTACTGAAGGAGAAAGTCGGCGCAGGCCGCTGGATAGCCTGCGCGGTCGGTTTCATTGGAGTCGTCATAGCTGCCAATCCCGCCAACTCTCCAAACTGGCTTCCGGCAACACTCTGCATCATCGCAGGCTTCTGCTGGGCATGGAGCACCATCCTCATCCGCCTCGTCAGCAGAAGCGAAACGACATTAACGCAGATGTATGCTACCAGCGCACTGTTCGGCATCGCCTGCGCACTGTCCTTGCCCTGGCTTTGGAAAAACCCGGATGCACAGGGCTGGCTTCTTATGATCGCGGTCGGGCTCGTCTCGACCATCGGGCAATATCTTCTCTACGAAGGCTTCAGACATGCGCCCGCATCATCGCTCGCACCAGTGGAATATACCGGCCTCATCTGGGCCTTCATCTATGGTTACGCCATCTGGACGGAAGTACCGGCAATCAACGTCTTTATCGGCGCAATCCTCATCGTCGCGGCAAGCCTTGTGCTTGTGAGTTGGGAACGGCGGAGTATGAAAATTGCGAAGGAACGGATCGGCTGATGCATCCGTAAAAGTGGTGACGTGCTTGATTGAGAAAGCCAGCCGCACAAAAGCGCTATGCTGACTATATCTGTTTGATACGCGTACTCGACATAGGCAGTTCAAACATGGCACCGCCTTGCACCAGCGCAGATTGAGCCTCTATCGTTTGCCACAGCGCCAAAATGCGCTCCATCTGTTTGACGAGAGGAGACTTGTAAAGCCCTTTTGAAAGAAAGAAGCCGACGAGATGTGACGCGCGAAAGGCATTGTACTCGGCTTTGTTACGAGTAATCCGGCGATCCCCTGAAAGAACCACCCACCTGCCTTCGGCGCTTAGCTCTCGAATCCATTGCAAATCTGTTACGCCGGGNCCGTACCGTTCCCGGACGTGGATGATATCGTGTTTNCCATTGAATAAAGCATTGAGAGAGCGAGCAAGCGCAGGAGGAAGATTTTCATCTACCAAAACCTTCAAGCGGCCCTCTTCAAATCGTTTTCGAATTGCACCGCATCACGCACAACAGAAACCGGCACATCGTATATCCGCGCCACGTCTTCCACCGAACCCTCCGCCTCAACCGCTTGAGCAAGCGCTATCGTCGGGACTCCGAAGTCTGACGCGATAGGCTGGCCGAAAGACCGGGCCGGATCGATTACAATGGATTTCTTGCCGTTGAAAGGACGCCAACGCGCAACAGCGTCATCTTCAATATCTAGGTCTTTAAATGTTCGGTCGATAACCTGCTTGAAGACATATTGCTTCTTTTTGAGGTCGAGCATCTTGGCGTCCCCAACCCGCTCAATGCTTTCCAGAAAAATCGTGCGCCCATCCGTCTGGAAACGCAGCGTTGAAAATGGGCGGTCCTCCCCAGCGCAATCCTGCGCATATTCAAGGCAGTTGCGAATGGCCAGCAAACCGACGCCCGCATCCAGAAAAGCTTTCACGAAACGCAATTCGATCAGGTCACGGAAGCCTATTTCAAGATGCTCTTCAACGTTGGCATGTTGTGCTGTCCACAGCGGTGGAACCTGCCGCACAGCATCGTCACGCTTGTATGTGTAACCACGCAGCCAGCGGTTGACATTAAGAGGAGCAGTTTTCAGCAGGCGCGCAGCCTCCGGCGCGGTGTAGGAGCCTACGCCGATTATGTCCGAATCCAGAGCGCGAGTTTGCATTGAGGTCATGGTTGTAAAGTAGCCGTAAATTGCGCTGCTGCAAGATGGATTTTTTGTGTTGTATTCGTTTGAAGCGTAGGGTTCGTTTGTGATTGGCGTCTTGGTGCTTCATTCATTGGCCGTGTGTTTAAGCGATGATGGTGGAGGGCCCGGAGAGAGCGCCCATCCACCTAGCCTCCAGAGTTGGAGACATATTAATCAAGCCGACTCTGGATCGTAATACTAGGCTGTCGGGTTTCGACGACTGACCTTCTTGCGAGTGTGAGACGAGCCTGTTTCAGGTTCAGACGTGTAAGTCGTAAACCTGTCTGGCCAACCGGCAGATACTAGCATCTCATACGTACGAGAGCTCTCTGTCTCACACAGCTCGATCGCTTTGCTAAGCGCTTCCTTGTCACCAAGATACAAATCCCTAAATGCCACAGCAAATTGGAGAGGATTGTAGCGGCATTCTCTGGAGGCAATGACAAGGTCTTCCAGTCCCGTAGGGGCGTCAGTAGATGCAGCTCGGTTTGCTCGCACCCAAACATCGACCAGCATTAACCAACAAGCCCAGTTGAAATCGTCTTCTGTTGCAAGACTTTCAGACAAGCGCGCGGTAAGGGCTTGCCACTCGTTGTAGTCGAAATACCGGCCAATGGCCTGCGGAACCAGCGCACTCAGCGTAGCCTTTAAGGTTTCCTCCCAATGGCCTGATGGCGTCAGATTCATTTCTTTGACAAATGACGGAACAATGGTTTCCCGCATTACGTCGGAAGCAAGGATCATGCGTGTATAACCACCAGCATCCACATTTACCGTCTTCAGCGAGCGCCGTATCAACGCCATCTCGCGTGTTCGCCTCGGTTTACCATTCTTCGGCGTTCCAGGTAGTGTCGCTCTGCTTCCTGGTTTCCTGTAGAAAAAGCGCAACCGTTGTCGTACGGCTTCGCTCAAAGTGTTTTCGTTCCCGCGAAGATTCAACTGCGGAACATGACTTAGCCAACGGTGGAAAAACTCTTCGATTAATTCCCCTCGTTCTACTCGCTCTTCGTATCCATTTGCGGGGTTAATGCAATACGCTAAAGCCTCCCGAAGCGATGGGTGAAGGTTCGCCTCCCCAGCCAGTGCGATTAGATTCATTGTGTAATCACGATGCGGCCCTCGTCCAATGCTACTCAGAAGGCTCAGACTACGNCTCAAGAGTCTTTCTCCTACTTCATTTGGGTCGAGTAGGATTGAAATCCCTAGGCCGATGGCCGAAGCAGCGTTCGAATCCGGATCTTGGAACGCATCAATGGTCTGTCTGAGGTACATTTCCCCCCAAATCGGGGAAGTAGGTCTAGCTCCTTCGGGTCCAAATAAAAGTGGCTCGACGAAGCTGTGTCTACCGAAGTCTACCGCTGCGCGAATTTCCGGATCAAGAGGCCCAAGGTCGGCACTTTGGTTAATCAAGGCCAACGTTAGCTTGTCTAGTGGCGAGGCGTGGTCGAATATTTGTTTGAAANCTAACTTAGCAGTTTCAAGGTTCGAATGTTCTTTGAGAGTCCAAGACCTAATAGCGTTGTTTATAGTTCGAATATCGTCGCGCGACTCTGTCTTTATGAGTATGTCAAATACTTGATGACAAATCTGTTCAGCCTTTTCCTCGGCAGGTTCGATACCGTCCCTTAAAAGTCCAACCAGCAACAACGTGCAATCACGAGAAGGTTTCGAGAGATTGGCTTCACATAATTTCTCAACAAAAAACGCCTGGGCTGCGGCCGATTTCAAGCTAGCGACCAACAAGCGAACAACCTCTCGCCATCGAGGGTTTTCAAGATCACCGTTCAACTCATTCCAGATGGACAAAGCTCCACCCACCTCGCCGTAGGTTGTGAGATATGTAGCTGAAAGATATTCTTGAAACGTTAGATGAATAAAGCTGTAAAGACCATCGCCTGCTTCGATCATCAGCCCTGCCGATGATTTCACAAANGTAAAAANCTCTTCTGCTTGATCTTCAGACGGCTCATCTCTGTCGCGTCTTTTTTCTTTGGTCTCGATATGCTCTGTAAGGAATTTGACTATCTCGCCGTGCGGTGCGACCGCTCGCCCCTTAGCCTGGAGGCTATTCCTATGCATCCAGTAAGCAATTGCTTCGACCCTTAACCGATTCCGTTGTTCAATGCGTCCTTTTATCGGCTCGTCATCTTGTTTTTTNGCCTTACTCCAAGTGTTTAGAAGTGTTTCTGTGCATTTTTGATACAAAACTACCCGTTGATCAGGGAGAACTGCGTCTATTCTGTGAACTAGAGTAACAATTGTTAGAAGAAGAGGGTTTCTGGAGAGATCTCTTATCGCATCATTGTCGGGGTTGTTAATTACCTTAACGAGGTCTGCGATGTTTCTTTTCCGCTCTACTTCCTCTACTATCCTCTCTTCGTACCAGTCTGATACAAACTCTTCGATTTCATTTAGGCGAAGTTTCGCAACTCGAAAATGGCGATATGGTTGGTCGAAACGAACATCCGCTTCATAGCCAACAATACGAGAAGTCACTATAGCAGTGTTTATAGGGTAGCTGGTACAAAACGAGTCTATTCGCCGCCGCATTAATCCCTTGAATTGCGGCCCGGGAAGTTCATCAAGCCCGTCGAAGAATATTATTGCTCGCCCACTCTCTATATAGGCTTCAAAAANTTCTTTGTCGGCCGCGCCTATACTGAAGTCCGCTTGAACGCTTTCGACGATATAATCTATGAGGGACAAGTTCTTCCGGATTTTTATTTCGTCAGCGTACCGTCTTAAGGTTATGACAATTGGAAGGCGATCGTCTGATGCTCCTGCGCACCGTTTCTGAAGTGCAGGAGTAATACCGACCAACGCGAGGAACGAAACAAGCGTTGATTTNCCAGATCCGGGATCTCCTAGTATGATTGATTTTTNGCCAGGAGCAATCAATGAAACTGGCTCAATCCGAGGCGTTTCATCATTCTCTTCTGGCGAAGATTCAGTTACTAGGGATAAGGGAATGTAAATATTTTCTAATGGTACCCGGCGAGACGCTTCTTCCTTGTAGACGGACATACCTACAAATTCTATGCGACCAAATCTGCGTCGCATGTTTNCGTCATATTGCGCTCGCACCTCCTGAATTGTCTTTCTTCGCGCTTCTCCTAGAGGGACCAAAGATGGGTAATAAAAAAGGCAAAGGTGCCTCGCTCGTAAAAACATTGACAAAATTTTTGTGTGGCCAATGTGCTCGATCTCAAATCGGGATCGGTACTTTTCTCGCAAGGCTTCGAACCAAGCTATATCGCCGCCTTCTTTTCGTCTTCCAGAATTCGTCAGATCATCAGGCGTTACAAGAACATAGGTTGAGATTTTATTTTCGGAATCCTCAGCTGCATATTCGATTCCGGCTGAAATAATGCTTCTATGCTGACTACTTAGCGGGGATCGATAAAACTTGTACTGGTATCCCGTTATTTTGTTACCTCTACGACCATAGCGATAGCTATCGAGGCCGCGAAAATCCCCGGCGGAATCATCCAAGGGCTGAAATTTGTTTCCTTCACCTCGCCATTCATTGAAANGAAGTAGATCAATAATTCGGCCGAATTCCTTTCCTCCTTCCGTTCCATCGGGAAGAATTTCACTTAAGGTTGGGAGTGCGGGAAGACGGGGACCGGACATACGCATGATCTCTTGCTCGCAGCATTGATTGTTGAGAGGCTAGTACACACGCACAGGTTTGATTCGGCAAGTAGTTTGGCATAAGTTCCGTGCCTGCTAGGAGCGATTTCGACGATATTCTGATCGCAAAANCTAAATACTTTTTCGAGGGGTAGTTAAGCCGCCTTTAGCAAGCATTCCCCCATAGGGTGATCCCGGTTTGCCTTGTCGTAATTTCCACCTGACATTCGTTTGATCTTCCATCGCCATTTTTCACGATATCTGAAAGGTCATAAGGCAGGTTAAGGGGTTTGTCGGTAAGAGTATGTCTCTATGGACACAGGCTTTGCGATGAATTTAAAGAATCACAACGTTGGAGCCGTTATATCATCTTAGATAAATAGGAAAATATTCACATTTTGATTTACGACGAGATATCTTTCCTTTATAGTGCCTGAAGTCGCGTTCTTGTGCTGGCAACCCAGATGAAGAAGGTGGCGGGTTTTGTTTTGATGGTACTCAGTCATCGGAGCCGAACTCGATAAATGAAATGCTCGCTTTGCAGGCGGAATAACCCGTTGGTGACCCTATGGGCAGGACGGGCTTCTTATTGCAAATCGATGTATTTCGCGCAGGGCTGAGTTTGGAATGCGGTTAGTGGCAGAGAAGAGTAGGAAGACGAGGAAATTAGATTTCAGCCTGGCGTGCGGGCCCGGATGCTGGCTGGAAATGTGGTTTGATAAATGGGGGCGCTGAGAGGTGCCACACATATACAGTTGCGAGGTAGCTTTCAGCGCCCCGTTGAAATGGCTTGTTTAGCTTATGGTTTGACGAGCAACGAAAGTGATGACGCGAGCTCAATGAGTTGCGTGAACGAATAAGTGTTTCTTGGTGAAGGAAAGAGGTGGAATCGAAGGATAAAACGCAAAGATATAAAATCTTTAAATTCATAATTCTGC
>NZ_PGEL01000001.1 GCF_002896715.1 Agrobacterium bohemicum | reverse complement strand
TAGGTGTTTGGTCCCAGCATGTCATGGCTTGGGGTTTGAGTGAAGATTTCAGGTTTTTTCTCACTCAGTTGCCGTATGGCTTCGAAAGGAGTTTTGAAGCGCAGGGCTTTGAGCTGTTTGGCGTAGTTGTAGGCCAGCAGCCAGTCCCTAACATGACAGCGTAAGTCTGTGATTGAGGCGTAATGGAATGATTTGACGGTCGCCTCCTTGATCGTTCTGACCATTCGCTCAGCCTGACCATTGGTCCAGGGGTGGTAAGGCTTTGTTTNCCGGTGCTCAATGCCATTTTCGACACACACCGCACCGAAGATATGACCGACAAACCCACGCTCTGCTCGTTTATCATGCTGTACGAACTGGACGCCGTTATCGGTGAGAACCGTGTGGATTTTATAGGGTGCCGTTTTGATCAGAGCCTTAAGAAAGCCGGCAGCTACGAGGTTCGTCGCTTTGCGATAAATCCTGGCAACGACGATCTTAGAGGTGCGATCGACTGCTACGAAGAGAAACGCCTTACCACCCTCGTATCGCAACTCGGCAATGTCGATGTGGAAATAGCCGATCTCGTATGTTTTGAACCGCTTGGGTTTCTCGCGGTCGGCTTTTGGTAGCCGCGAGATGCCGTGTCGTTGCAAGCAACGGTGAAGGCTGGAGCGGGACAGATGTGGGATCACGTCCTTCAGAGCGATGTAAACGTCATCCAACGGTAGCCGGGCTTTGACTCTCAAAGAAACTATCGCCGCCTCTTCCAAGGCCGTAAAACTGTACTTCGCGGCTTCTTCGGCCCCATCGCCTCATCCTCGACACCTGGTCGAGACCGCCATTTCCTTACGGTTTTCTCGTTGATGCCGTATCGCCGCGCGAGCGCCGCGACTGGAGCTTTCGATCGCTGTAATTCTGCTCGAACGGCGTGCGTCGTCTTGGCGCTGCCATGAAGAAATTGGCCCATAGAGTTTCCCTCCGTGATCGTGATAACGATACACCATCACACTCTGGGACTAAACAACTAG